>NZ_CP093237.1:0-2364656 GCF_051132285.1 Sulfurimonas sp. NW15 | reverse complement strand
TTATATTGTTTTCTATATAATGGTGAAAAATGTTTTAAAGGCCTTAAATGACTATACTTGGTATAGATCCCGGAACCAGAAATATGGGGTATGCACTTATTTCGTTACAAAATTCCAAAATATCGCTTATCGAAGCGGGACTTATAAAAATGAAGGCAGAAGATTTGCAGTTTCAAATACCGCAAATGGTTGAAGGATTGAGCAGTATATTTGAAAATCATGTTATTGACGAAGTAGCCATGGAAGATATATTTTATGCCCACAATCCCGCAACAACAATTAAACTGGCACAGTTTCGCGGAGCAATAATGCTAAAACTTTTGCAGGAGTTTGGACAGTTTCATGAATATACGGCACTGCAGGTAAAAAGAGCGCTTACAGGCAAGGCAAAAGCACAAAAAGAACAGGTGGCATTTATGGTTCAGCGCCTGTTAAACATAAAAAAAGAGATCAAACCTCTTGATATATCAGATGCCATGGCTGTAGCCATAACACACTCTCAGAGAGTCAAACTAAAAAAAGGATAAAAAATGTCAAAATTTGAAAATGTGAATATTGTAAAAGAGGCAAATATTTATTATGACGGAAAAGTAACGAGCAGAACAGTTGAATTTCCTGACGGAAGTATAAAGTCTTTGGGAATTATGCTGCCGGGCGAATATACTTTTAATACGGCAGATAAAGAGATTATGGAGATCATGAGCGGTGATGTGGAAGTAAAACTGCCAGGCGAAGAGTGGCGCACACTTCTTGTGCCTGAAATTTTTACAGTACCGGCCGACTCTTCATTTGATATAAAAATAAAGAGTGTAACCGATTACTGCTGTTCGTATATAAAATAAATTTAATTGCTGTGTTTTGAAGCGAGAGAAACAAGTGCATTTACATCAAGCGCACCGCTGACTCTTTCGACTTCACGGCCATTTTTAAAGACGATAATTGTCGGAATTGAACGAATTCCAAAACGTGCACCCAGATTTTGCTCATTTTCAGTATTTACTTTTGCAAAAAGTGCTTTGAGCGGAAATTGAGTGGCAGCACGTTCAAAATTTGGAGCCATCATTTTACATGGACCGCACCATGGTGCCCAAAAGTCAACTATTACCGGAATATCACTGTTGACAATTACTTCATCAAAATTTGCATTTGTAAGTTCTACAGGTTTTGTGTCTAAAAGTGATTGTTTACACTTCCCGCAGTTTGCTTTTTTATAACTCTCTTTTTTTGGAACATTGTTTACAGTAAAACAGTGTGGACATACAATTTTCATAGAATTCTCCTTTTTGAAGTGTATTTTACACTCAATTTGGCAATTGTAATGCTACCTAAGTTCCATATTATAGTCTAATTTCAAAATATATTTTATGAAGATGTCTCTTTTTTAAATGATTCTATACTTTCTGCCATGCCATAATCCGGATTTTGTTTTGGTTCTAAAACAATTTGGGCCAATGTATTGTTGTCATGGTTAATAATAATGGGCGCTAAAAAATTAATTGTTGATTTTTCCAAAGGTTTCTGAATAAGTAAAATATTGAAAACACTTATTTCTGAATTGTCAGTAATTTTGAGTAACTCTTTTGTTTTTTCAGGAATTTCAAAAGGGTATTCGCGTAACATATAAGGATTGACCAGAGTAAAAGATATGCCCGGATTTTGGCTGTCTTTCATAATGGAAAAAAGTGCATCTATTTCATTTATATCTACCTGCCTGGTATTTACAAATCCAAGTATTTCGCCTTTTACCTCATATGCCATTGTCATCCTTTAAAATTGTCCCTCTTTATATTTCAGATCCTTAGAAATGATATAGAGCGTCGAGTTTTTAATTGCTTGGATATTATAGCACTCTCCTATGCCAAATGCAAATTCTTTGTTTACATGTAAAAGACTTGCTCCGTCACTCATATTTATAAACTGTAACTTGCTTTGTTCAAGCAGTCTTGCATCTGTTACCTCTGTAAAATCAAGTGTTAGGGTTATCCAGTCATAATCACGTGCGGCATCTTGAACTGCAAGAACTAATTTCAGATGAGTGGGTGAAATGACTTCGAGGGAACGCAAGTCGGCATTTTTAAAGCTGTCAAACCGCTCAAGGTCTATTGGCAACCGACACACTCCATACTTCTGTCTTCGACATCGCTTGCCATTTCCGGTGACTGTGAACGCAGATAATAGGTAGATTTGAGTCCCAGTTTCCATGCCAGCATATAAATTTCATTAAGATAGCGTCCGCTTGCTTTGTCAAGTGTTATAAAAATGTTGAGAGACTGCCCCTGATCTATCCATTTTTGTCTGATAGCGGCTGCTTTTATAAGAACGGTCTGGTTTAAATCATATGCCGGAGTATAATAACTCCATGTCTCAGGTGAAAGATTAGGAACAACAACAGGAATCAGTCCGCTGAGATTTTCTTCTGACCATTTGCGTTTAAAAACAGGCTCAATAGCCTGTGTAGTACCTGTTAAAATAGATATGGATGATGTAGGGGCTACAGCCATCAGATAACCGTTTCGCATTCCCTGTTTTTTTACTTTGGCCCGGAGTTCATCCCATTCGTATTTTGAAGCAAAGAGTCCGCCACGGTCAACCAGGTTTACCACCTCGGCATTTGCATGGTCTTGAGGCATTATTCCTCTGCTCCACTTGCTTCCTTCAAATTCGGGATAGCTTCCTTTTTCAACAGCCAGATCAGAAGAGGCGGAAACTGCGTTATAACAAACAGCTTCCATAATTTCGTCTATTTTGTCAAAATGTTCCTGACTTCCCCACATAATTCCGGCTTCTGCAAGCATCTGTGCTTCGCCCATAACACCCAAACCGATAGAGCGGCTTCGCATGTTAGTCCGTTTTACTTTTTCAACCGGATAAAAATTTAAATCTATAACATTGTCCAAACATCTGATAGCTGTGGGGACAATTCTGTCTATATCTTCTTTTGTATTTATGCGTGAGAGATTTATAGAAGCAAGGTTACAAACAGCCGTAGCGCCGTCAATTTTTTCTTTTTCCACAGCAAAAATAGGAAGTCCTCCCAGTGAATCCAAAGCAGTGACTTTTTTGGCGGGTTTTGTTATACCACTGTCTACAGTTACCAACTCCTCTTCTTCATAACTGATGCTGTCACCGTTTTCAAAAATAAATTTTATTTTATAATGGTTAGGCTGAGTGTTTTGAAAAATTTCTGTACAGAGATTGGAACTTCTGATAATTCCGTAATGATCATTCGGATTTGCACGGTTAGCATTGTCTTTAAAACAAAGAAACGGTGAACCTGTCTCAAAATAAGAAGTCAAAATCTTTTTCCATAAATCTTTTGCCTTTACTTTTTCTTTGATGATACTCTCATCCTGTTCAAATTTGAGATAAAGTTTATTAAATTCTTCGCCGTAGACATTCGTGAGTTCTCTGGTATCATATGGGTCGAAAAGTGTCCAGATTGCATCCTCTTCCACACGTTTCATAAACATATCGTTTAGCCATAGAGACGGAAACAGATCGTGAGCGCGACGACGCTCTTCACCGGAGTTTTTCTTCAGGTCTAAAAAGTCGTTGATATCTATATGCCATGGTTCAAGATAAACAGCAATAGCACCTTTTCTGGTACCGAGTTGGTCTACGGCGATGGCAATATCATTTGTTATCTTTAAAAAGGGGATAGTTCCACCTGCTGCATTTTTGTGGCCGTCTATAAAAGAACCCATTGAACGAACCTGGGTCCAGTCCCACCCGATTCCTCCGCCAAATTTTGAAAGCATTGCCATCTCTTTGTATGTGTCAAATATACCTTCGATATTATCAGGAGTAGAGCCTATATAACAAGAACTTAACTGGTGTCTTGGTGTTCTTGCATTGGAGAGTGTGGGCGTGGCTAACATAACTTCGAATTTACTAATCATGTTATAAAATTTGATGGCCCACTCTTGACGGTTTTCCTCACGCTGTGCCAAAAACATTGCGATGGCCATAAACATATGTTGAGGAAGCTCTATCGGGTTTGCATCTCTGTCTTTAATCAGATATCTGTCATAGAGTGTTTTAATGCCCAGATAATTAAACTGCAGATCTCTTTCCGGTTTAATATGTTTTTCCAGTTCGTCAAGATCATACATCTCTTTTAGGCCCAGAAGAATTCGTCCCTCTTTTTCTCCTTTTTCAAAATACTTTTCCAGTTTGCAATAACCGGTAAAACCGTTTACCTGATGGTAAAGATTAAAAAGAAACAGACGTGAAGCCACAAATGTCCAGTTGGGTGCATCAATATCTATTTTATCTACCGCGGTTTTAATTAAAGTTTCTTGTATCTCTTTTGATGTTATACCGTCACGAAAGTGAATTTGGGCATCAACTTCCAGTTCACTTTGGCTGACATTGGCCAAACCTTTTACAGCAGCAGAAGTATATTTTTGGATTTTGGATATGTCAAGAGGTTCTGTTCGTCCGTTTCGTTTTATAACTGTTATCATAAATTTATTCCCTGATTAAGAATTTTTTATATAATTATATATGCAATAATCATATAAAAAACTATAAGATATTGTTAATTAGCATAGTTAGTATTCTAGCGAAAACTCTCTCTTAAAAATATTAAAGCAGTAAAATTTTTACAAGTTTTATATATTTGTTATATCTAAGAAGATAGAAGAAAAAGTTATATTCAGCATAGCTGTAATTGCTATGCTGAAGTTGTTTATTTGAAAACTCTTGCAAATATTTTATCTACATTTTTTGTATAGTAGTCGTAATTAAAACATTCTCTGATAACTTCTTCACTGAGTGAATTTCTCAACTCTTCGTCTGCAAGCAGATGATTAAGATAGAGGCTCTCTCCTTTTTCATTAACCGTAGGTTTGCCCTGTTGAATCTCTTCCCAGACTTTCATGGCATTTCTCTGTACGATTCTGTAGGCATCTTCACGACTCACACCCTGCAGCGGAAGTTCAAGTAAAACACGTTGAGAAAATACAAGTCCGCCTGTCAGGTTGAGATTTCTCATCATGTTTTCAGGATATACAGTCAGGTTTGCGATAACGTTATTCATGCGGTGCAGCATAAAATCACTTGTAATAAATGCATCAGGGAGCCAAAAACGTTCTGTGGATGAGTGGGAGATGTCACGTTCATGCCAAAGAGCTACATTTTCCATAGCAGGGTTTGCATAGGCACGTATCATGCGAGCCAAACCTGTTATGTTTTCTGTGAGGATAGGATTGCGTTTATGAGGCATTGCGGATGAGCCTTTTTGGCCTTTTGCAAAATACTCTTCGCACTCATATACTTCCGTTCTTTGCCAGTGACGAACTTGTACGGCAAATTTTTCTATGGAACTTGCCATTAATGCCAAAGCTGTTGCCAGTCTCGCATAACGGTCACGCTGAATAACCTGGTTTGAAACAGGTGCCGGCTTTAAACCAAGCTCTTCACAGGTATACTCTTCAAGTTCCAAAGGAGCATGCGCAAAATTTCCCATTGCTCCACTTACCTGTCCGACTGCTATAACATCCATAGTCTGTTCAAGGTTTTCGAGATGACGAGCCATTTCATCATACCAGACAGCTAACACGAGACCAAATGTTATAGGTTCTCCGTGAATTCCGTGAGAACGTCCGACCATTAAAGTCATTTTGTGTTCCATGGCACGTTTTTTAATAGATTCCATAATCATCTTTACATCTTCTATTATAAGCGAAAGGGAATCTTTCATCTGAAGCGCAACGGCTGTATCAATAGTATCTGAAGATGTCATACCATAATGAAACCATCTGCTCTCTTCACCGAGAGATTCTGATACCGAAGTTGTAAAGGCAATCAGGTCATGGCGTGTTACCGCTTCTATTTCATCTATGCGTTTAATGTCAAACTTTGCGTTCTTAACAATTTTGTCCGCATCTTCCTGAGGGATTTTTCCCAGTTTTGCCCAAGCTTTTACTACAGCAATTTCAACATCAAGCCACGCCTGGTATTTTGCCTGGTATGTCCATTTTGATGCCATCTCTTCCCGTGAATATCTATCTACCATTATATAGGTTCCTTATGATTGTTTTTATGCTAGAATTCGCATAGATTAAAGTAGTTTATTTTACTCAAATATTCATTAAAGAGGATTGAAATTTGCCATTCGTAAGAAAGAGAATGTTTGCACCAAAAAAACAAAAAGCATTTTTATATTTAATTCAAGAACTTGGGTATACCCAAAAAGAAGCACAGCGTCTTATTGCCAAGGGAAGGCTTTTTGTTAACGGAGAACCGATGACGAGGACTGCAGGTGAAATTGAAGGTGAATTTGAATTTATCTACTTTGAACCTATTACAAGAGGTTTGGAACCTACATACGAAGAAGAAGAGTTTGTTGTTTTTGACAAGCCGAGTGGTGTGCTTATTCATCCTCAAAACAGATACACGCCCTACTCTCTTATAGATGAATTAAAATACCAATACGGCAGAGATGCAAATATTACACACAGAATCGATCAGGAGACAAGTGGTCTGGTCTTGTGTGCAAAGAACAAGCAGAGTGAACGTGATATTAAAATGATGTTTGAGCAAAGAGATATGAAAAAGAAATATTTGGCATTTGTACACGGAGATTTTAAAAAAGAGCTTACTGTGGTGGAGCCGCTGTTAAGAGCAGAAGATGAAAGTGCTATTGTTCGTATGGTAGTAAAAGTTGATACAAAAGGCAAAGCTTCAAAAACTTTTTTTAGACCATTGGAATATTTTGAAAAACTAAATATGACACTTGTGGAATGTGTGCCGTATACAGGAAGACAGCATCAAATCAGAGTGCATTTGTTTCACGTGAAACATCCGATAGTCGGTGATCCGATTTATGGACAGAGCGAAGAGAATATTGTTAAATTTTTAGAGAGAGAACTATCTGCCGAACAAAGAATAAAAAACAGCGGAGCACAACGTTTATTGTTACATGCCAGTGAATTGGCATTTGATTTATATGGGGATTCTTATACCATAAAAAGTAAGGTAGACTTTTTAAAAACATGTTTATTACATGTAATGTGAATAACTTTTTTTTAAGAAGATAAAAATAATATTTATTTATGTGAATAATTTTTTTAAATCTCTTTATAGCCCTGTAAATAGGGCTTTTGGAAGATTTGTAAACTGTTTTAAGGTAAAATTTACATAAAATATTTCTTAAAAAATAAGAAAATTTACAAATTTTTTATCCATGAAATTATGTGATATTCACACTTTAGAACAATGTGTGAATACTACACATTTAGAGAAAATTGACAAATTTTATTATGATTAAAATTTATTTTAAGATGAAATTTATTTTTAAGATTAGTAGGGTATTATTACACTCATAGACGACCTCCCTGGTGTGTTGGTCGTCTGCTTTATTTTGATCCAGCTTTATATGAATTTAATTAAAACTTTACTCTTTTTCTTCTTTGGTTGCTGCCCATATAAAACCGCCAACGCCAATGGCAAAAACTATCACTAACAAAACTACTTCACTGATATCAACACTACTCATAACTATCCTTGATTTTTATTATAATTATACTCTTAGATTTGTTATCTAACTGTTTATCTCATCTTGATTTTTTTCTTTTAACTGTCCACAAGCGGCACTGATATCTATTCCTTTAGAATCGCGTATGGTAGAGAGTAAACCGTGGTTTATAAGGTATTCCTGAAATTTGATCATATCTTCGCGTGATGGACGTTCGTAAGGTGTACCAGGATAGGGATTAAAATAGATAAGGTTTACTTTTGCTTTAATTCCGCTAAGGAGTTTTACAAGTTTTTTTGCAGAACCCAAATCATCATTTTTATTTTTAATGACAAGGTATTCAAACATAACACGCTTGCGTGTATCAATTGGAAAACGTTTTACCGCTTCTATAATTGAGTTGATGTTATGTGCTTTATTCATAGGAATAAGCTCTGTGCGCAGTTCATCATCAACCGCATGGAGTGATATGGCTATATGTACACCCAGATCCATTTGACCGAGTTTGTCTATTTTGTTACTGAGACCACTTGTGCTTACTGTTTGTCTTTTTGCAGAAATGGCAAGTCCCTCTTCTTCTTTAAAAATTTCTATAGCCTGTGCAAGATTTTCAAGATTGTCGAGAGGTTCCCCCATTCCCATGTACACTATATTTATCTTTCTGTTATGTTTGTGTTTGTTGTCACGTTTGAGTGTTACTACCTGTGCAACAATTTCTCCGGCAGTCAAATCACGGGTAAAACCGCCTTTGGCCGTCAAACAAAAACTACAGCCGACTTTGCAGCCAACCTGCGTGGAAACACAGACTGTATATTTTGCCTCTTGTGTTATTTCACCATTTTCATCAACTTGCTCATCTTTCATTTTAAGCCAGACTGCTTCAACGGTCTTGCCGTCCTGTAGCTGCAAAAGATATTTTATTGTACCGTCGCTTGACTCTTCTTTTCGTACGATTTCCATGGGATTGATGGTATATTTTTCGCTCAGTTCTTCTTTTAATGCTTTTGGGATGTTTTTCATTGCATCAAAATCCTGTGCATACTGATGATACAGCCAACCATAAATCTGTTTGGCACGAAAAGATGGTTTGACTAACTGTGTCAGTTCTTTTTGTGTGAAGTCATATAAAGAAGGTTTCATTTTGCTGTTAGCTCTGCTATACGCTTTTTTACATGCTCTTCAAGGAGTTCTTTTGCTTTGGATTGATTCTTGAGAAAATCTTCATGAGCCTGTTTGTTAGTATAGTTTGTTATACAAAACACACCGCCGGCAGGAATATTAAACTCCTGGGCAATGCGCAACACTGAAAAAAATTCCATATTTTCTATGCCGACACCAAATTTTAAAAAGTTTTTTGTCAATGTTTCGTTTGTAGATATATAATTTGATGAGTTGACAACAATGTCTTTTTTATTGGTAGTGTTTGTTGTGACAACATTATCAAGCGGTGTATAGGCATCATTACTTAAAAATGCCAGTTCTATATTTGCAGCAGTTTTTGATTCTATGATATCAAATATTTTTTTTTCTCCATAGCTTCCTGCAGTTCCTACAAAGAGTAAAAATTCCGGTTTGTCAAATAGACAAAGCCGTGTAAGATTCATAGCTGTTTCAATGAGCCCTACTCCCATTGGAGTTGCAAAAGAAAATGTTTCATTGTTTCCTGCACATATAATCATTGTTATAGCCTTACCGGAATATTTTGTTCATGTAAATAATGTTTTAGATCCATTATATCTATCTCTTTGTAGTGAAATATGGAAGCAGCCAATGCAGCATCTGCTCCGTGTTCAAATGCTTCTTTTATATGTTGCATTGTACCTGCACCGCCACTGGCTATGACCGGTACATGTACTGCACGGCTTATCTGTTCTGTTATATTGAGTTCAAAACCTGCTTTGGTTCCATCCGCATCCATAGATGTCAAAAGAATTTCTCCGCTTCCTCTGTCTACAACCTCTTTTGCCCACTCTACGGCGTCTATACCTGTATCTACGCGTCCGCCGTTTAAGTAAACATTGTATTTGTCACCTGTTTTTTTCACATCAATTGCTGTGACAATACACTGTGATCCAAAGCGTTTGGCACCTTCGTCTATGAGTTGGGGTCTTTTTATGGCTGCGGAATTAACGCTGACTTTATCACAGCCGACATTTAAAAGTTTGTATATATCATCTAGTTTGCGAATGCCTCCGCCTACAGTTAGCGGTATGAAAATTTCTCGTGCTACCTGGGCAACTATATCTACTATTGTGTCTCTGTTGTCAGAAGAAGCTGTAATATCCAAAAATGTAATTTCATCCGCACCCTCTTCATTGTATCTGCGGGCTACTTCAACAGGATCACCGGCATCTTTGAGTCCTACAAAATTGACGCCTTTGACAACACGTCCGTCTTTTACATCCAGGCATGGGATGATTCTCTTTGCAAAATAATTCATAGCGCAATTATACACTTTTAGGCTTAATGATTGATTTTGTTTCACGTGAAACAAAAGTTTTATATTGCTTTAATATAGTTAGGACTATAATCGTTCATTATATTTGGATAGGAATGTAGATGAAGAAGGATGAAACATTAAAAAGTTTAGAAAATGCAGAAGTAGAATTGACAAGGTTTGTAGAAACAGCAAAATCTTTAATAGACGGGATAGATCCGGAAGATAGAATTTTACCAACTTCATCCAGAGAAACAAAATTTGGTCAATGGTTTTATACCGATGGACAGAAGTTGAAGATACTCTCAAACAATCCGCTGGAGTGTATGAGCAATATTGAAGAGCTTCATGACAAACTTCATGAAAGATATCGTGAAATTTTCGACTTGTATTTTGCTGAAGAAAAAAAAGGCGGATTTTTATCAAGAATATTTAAACCAAAGCAAAAGGTATTGACTGAGTCGGAGTTGAAGCTTGTAAACGAAAAGTATCTTGCAATGCAACAAATAGCCGAAGAACTTTTGGCAGAAATAGCAAGACTGCAAAGACGACTAGTGGCCGTTTCAGAAGAAAAAATCAATGCTTTAGTATAAAAAAAGAGAAAAAAATTGATTTTTTCAGTCTGTTACCTTTTTGTAAGTAAAAAAAAGATATCATAGTGCTATGAATAGAGAAAGTATTGTAGCAAAGAAGAAGTTTGGACAAAACTTTCTGAAAGACCAGTCAGTTTTAAGACAAATCGTCGAAGCGATGCCCAAAAACGAGAATAAAATCGTAGAAATTGGGCCTGGCTTAGGTGATTTAACTAAATTTTTAGTTGATGTCAAAAGTGTAGAAGCTTTTGAGGTAGATACCGATTTATGTAAACTGTTACAAAGTACATTTAAAGAAGAGATTGCTACCAAGCGACTCCATATAAACTGTGGAGATGTTTTAAATGCTTGGCAGAGTGAACTTGTGCGTGAGCCTTATGATTTGGTGGCAAATTTGCCCTATTATATTGCTACGAACATACTATTGAAAGCACTCGCAGATCCTATGTGTAAAAATATACTTGTAATGGTTCAACTTGAAGTAGCAGAAAAGTTTTGTGCAACTGCAGGTGAAAAAGTTTTTGGTTCTTTGAGCGTAATAGCCCAAAGTATAGGAACAGCACAGATTGTTGTGAAAGTTCCCCCGACTGCATTTGATCCTCAGCCCAAAGTGGATTCTGCTGTTTTTCTGATAGAGAAAAATGCTGATAGAAATGACAAAGAGTTCGAGGATATGCTTAGAGTTGCATTTTCGCAGCCTCGAAAAACTTTGGTGAAAAATCTATCTTCAAAATATGACAGGAAAAAACTTCAGGAAGTTCTGGAAAAACTGGAACTTGCATTAACGGTTCGGCCTCATCAGGTAAGCACTAACGACTATCACCAACTCTATAAATTAACAAGGAGTTTGGATGGCAGAAGAGACACAAGAGGCAGCACAAAGCAAACCTCAGGAACAACGCAAACCAAATAACAACCGCAAACCAAATAACAATCGTAGACCAAACGGCAATCAGAAGAAGCCAAACGGTGAAAAAAATGCAAATGCAAAACCAAGAACAAACAACAATAAAAACAAAAGTCGCGGCCGTCACAAAAGAGGAGCTTCTCCTATTGATGACAAGCTTAAAGCATTTGTTGTAAAAAATCAGGAAGCACACAAGCAAAGACTGAATCCTCACTATAAACTTGATTTGGAATCAAAAGCGAGAGTCCGTGTCACACCACTTGGAGGGCTTGGAGAAATCGGCGGAAATATTGCTGTATTTGAAACTGACAATGAAGCGATTCTTGTCGATGTAGGGATGAGTTTTCCGGATGAAGAGATGCACGGGGTTGATATACTGATTCCCGATTTTACCTATCTGCATGAAATCAAGCATAAAATTGTCGGTATTATCATTACGCATGCGCATGAAGATCATATCGGTGCAGTACCGTATCTTTTTAGAGAACTGCAGTTTCCTATATACGGAACGCCATTGCCTTTGGCAATGATTGGAAACAAATTTGATGAGCATCATTTAAAAGAGGCTAGAAAATATTTTAATCCTATTGAAAAAAGAAAAGTCTATAAAATAGGAAATGATTTTGAAGTTGAGTGGATGCATATGACCCACTCTATTTTAGACTCTTCTTCTGTGGCGATTACAACAGCAGCCGGAACTGTGATACATACAGGTGATTTCAAGATTGACTATACACCGATAGACGGGTATCCCGCAGACTTACACCGTTTGGCACATTATGGCGAAAAAGGGGTGTTGTGTTTGATGAGTGATTCGACAAATTCACATAATCCTAATCCTACACCGTCTGAGTTAAGCGTTGCACCGGCACTTGATCGTGTGTTTAGCAAGGCAGAGGGAAGAGTGGTTCTTTCAACGTTCAGCTCAAATATTCATCGTGTTTATCAGGCAATTCAGTATGCTGTGAAATATGGTCGTAAAATTTGTGTTATCGGACGTTCTATGGAGCGTAATCTTGAAGTGGCTATGCAATATGACTATATTAAATTACCAAAAAATATCTTTGTGGAACCGGATGAAGTGGCACACATGAGTGATAAAGATGTTTTAATCGTGACAACAGGTTCTCAGGGTGAAGGCAATTCGGCACTGTTTAGAATGTCAATAGGTGAGCACAGACATATTAAAATTAAACCGACTGATTTGATTGTTCTCTCTTCCCGTGCTATTCCCGGTAATGAGGGTTCTATTTCCCAAATGCTTAATCACCTGCAAAAATGTGGAGCTAAAATTGCCTATGACAAAGATTTACATGTTTCAGGACATGCATCTTTAGAAGAGCAAAAATTGATGCTTCGTCTCGTTAATCCTAAGTTCTTTTTACCGATTCACGGTGAATACAATCATGTAATGAAACATAAAGAGACTGCAATGCTGTGTGGTGTTCCTGAGAGAAATATTTTACTTATGACAGATGGAGAACAGATAGAGATTGCACCAAAATATATGAGAAAAGTCAAAACTGTAAAAACCGGCAAGACATATATTGACAATCAAAACAATTATGAAATCGAAGATGACATAGTTATGGATCGCCAAAAACTTGCGACAGACGGTGTTGTTATGATAGTGGCTCAGGTGAGTGAACAAACCGGAAAAATGATGGATAAACCAAAAGTGACATCATTTGGTCTGGTCGCTGACAAAAGAGACAGGGCTTTTGCAAAAGAGATAGAAGAAATACTGGAAAACTTCCTGTTGAACATGAAGCCCGGACTTATCGGTAATCCTAAAACTTTAGAAGGTGATTTGCGTCAGGTTATCAGAAAACATATTTTTAGAAAAATGAAAAAATACCCGCTGATTGTTCCAAATATCTTTATTCACTAAAAAAATACCTCAAGTTTACTCTTGAGGTATTTTTATTACATCATCTTTTCAGCAAATTCTTGCTACTCTATCATACTAAAAACTTTAAAAGGCATAACCTTGTCAGAGAATAAAAACAGTGAATTTGAAAATGCAGTCAAAATAATGATGCATCATGTCGGAGAAGATCCAAGTCGTGAAGGGCTGTTGGATACACCTGCACGCGTGCGAAAAGCCTATGAGTTTATTTACGGCGGATACAAAGAAGATCCTGCGGAAATTTTAAAAAAAGCGCTTTTTACGACCTCCAATGATGAAATGGTTTTGGTAAAAGACATAGAGTTCTATTCTACATGTGAACATCATCTTCTGCCTATTATCGGTCGGGTACATGTAGCCTATATTCCAGACGGAAAAGTGGTCGGACTTTCAAAAATTCCCCGAGTTGTCAATGTGTTTGCCCGCCGTATGCAGATTCAAGAACAGCTGACGGAACAGATTGCTGATGCCATTATGGATACGATTGCGCCAAAGGGTGTTGGTGTTGTCATTCAGGCGCGTCATATGTGTATGGAGATGCGCGGTGTTGAAAAGATAAACTCAACGACAACATCATCAGCGCTTCGCGGACTTTTCAAAAAAGATGAAAAAACACGCAGTGAATTCTTTTCTCTCATTAATTCTCCTACGGGAAACAGATACTAAAATATGCCATTATCATCACTGAAAGAGAAACTTGCAAATAAAAACTATTCGGTCTCTTTTGGCGAGGTTGTGAAAATAAACGCAACGATTATCACGGCAAAAGGTTTACATGTAAGCATCAGCGATATGGTAAAGATTGTCTCAGATACTACAGGACAGGAGACTGTTGGGATGGTAACGGAGATTGATGCAGATCTCTTTTTCATTACACCTTTTTCATTTGTAGAGGGATTTCGTTCGGGAGATAAAGTATTTTTAGATTCCACAGGGTTGAATATTCCTGTAGGCCCTGCTCTTTTGGGACGTGTAGTAGATCCGTTTATGCGCCCTGTTGACGGCAAAGGCAGTATAAAAGAGGGAAAGCTTACTCCTATCATAAAAGCACCAATAGCGGCAATGAAAAGAGGCATGATAGATGAAGTTTTTTCTGTAGGGGTCAAATCAATTGACGGACTGCTTACCTGCGGAAAAGGACAGAAACTCGGAATATTTGCAGGAAGCGGTGTCGGAAAATCAACCTTGATGGGTATGATTGTCCGCGGAGCAGATGCCCCTATCAAGGTCGTAGCGCTCATCGGTGAACGCGGTCGTGAAGTTCCTGAGTTTATAGAAAAAAATCTCGGTGGTGATTTGACAAATACTGTTATAGTCGTGGCAACGTCAGATGATTCTCCTTTGATGCGAAAATACGGTGCTTTTGCCGCAATGAGTGTTGCCGAACATTTTAAGGATCAGGGCAGAGATGTGCTCTTTATTATGGATTCTGTCACACGTTTTGCTATGGCACAGCGTGAAATAGGGCTGGCACTTGGAGAACCACCGACTTCAAAAGGCTACCCTCCCTCCTCTCTCACCCTTTTGCCCCAGTTAATGGAACGTGCCGGAAAAGAAGAAGGCAAAGGAAGCATTACGGCCTTTTTTACCGTTTTGATAGAGGGGGATGATATGGGTGATCCTATCGCTGATCAGTCCCGTTCCATTTTAGACGGACATATTGTACTCTCACGGGAAATGACAGATTTTGGCATCTATCCGCCTGTGCATATTTTAAATTCGGCTTCAAGGGTTATGAGTGATATCATTACACCGGAGCATCTCAAGGCAGTGATGAAATTTAGACGCCTGTATACGCTACTCAAAGAGAATGAAACACTCATAAGAATAGGTGCCTATACAAAAGGCAGTGATGCTGAACTTGACGAGGCTATTGATAAAAAAGAGGATATGGAAAAATTCATAACGCAAGATTCGACAGTACAGATACCGTTTAGTGAGACTGTCGAGGTGTTGACTGCTCTTATGAATTCATAATATTTGTGAATCAAACCAGCTGTCCCGTGAACGTTTTTCCCCCTGTTCGTGAGTAATGGCAAGTTTTTTGGTACTATTTGTTTCATAGCCATTCATGATAATTCTAATCTCTTTGTCTATACCGAAAATATCAATATAGGAATAAATGATATTTTCGGCACTGTTGAATCTATTTGTATTGATGAGTTGTTTTATCTGTGTGTAGAAACTGAGTCGAAGAAGATTCCCTGTTCTTTGTTTTCTTGAAGGTGTGTATATCAGTTCCCCCAGTGTCTTTTTTATGTGTTGTATATCACCGTTAAGCGCATGTTTTTCACACTCATTCATAAGCTTCTGCCAGTGTTTTTCAAGAAGTTTTGTAATTTCAAGATTTTGCAGTCTTGTATCGCTGTCTATAAGTTCATAGCATTTTTTAAAATCATTATTTGCATAGTATGAGAGAAATTTTTGTACAGATTGCGCATATTCATATAACTCTTGCAGTATATTATTGTTACATGTAAAGAGCTGTGCAGATTTTATTTGCTGTAGTGCTTTTTCAACATTGGCGCTGTCAATTGTATTTTTTATATTTTGCAAAAGCATTTTTTGTGATTTTTGCAGTTCATAATATCCGGGAATATCCTTAAAAACCTCATATTTTGATATAAGTCTGTCAATTGTCCTGTATTCTTTATATTGCAGTGCTTTTAAAAATACTAAAAATTCTTCATTTTGTCTGAGCAAAAGGTTTATAAGCGGGCGTTTTGACAAAATTGTTATGTATGGAAGCAAAAGTTCTTTTGCTCTGTCTAAATTGCCAATGAGGATCTGTTTTTGGGCAAAAATATATGATTTTTTAAAATCAGCTTCCATTTTTTTATAGACAGAGGTATGTTGCAAGGGTGCAAACTTTTCACTGAGTTTGTAGGCAAGAGCATATTTTTTGTCTCTGTAAAAATGTTGAAAGGCTGCATAATTTTTATGCGCTTTGAACAAAAGCTTAATATCATCTGTTTTACTGTTTATCTGCTGTAGGATATGGAGAATTTTTTTTAGTTCATTTTTATTGGAGTTTATAAGATGAACGAATGCTTTTGCATAAAGTTTTTGATAAAGAGTTTCAACTTTTTTATGCTCTTTTGTACCTTGAAGTCGCGGATCTGCATCGATTATGTCAAAAGCTTTGACAATATCTTTGCGAAGTATACACATTTTCAGATCATCGGCATCGGCAAATGTAATAGTGTAGAGTTGTTGGTTTTTTAGAGCAACAACAAGCTTTTTCTTATGCGTCAAAATCATAGTATCGACTTCATGCCCGAAGCTGAGATATTTTGGGCTTACAAGCTTTTTGCTTCTAATATTTACAAGCGAAATACTCTTTGATCTTCCGCTTATAAGTGCAAAATCAGTCCGGGGAAAATATATAATATTTTTTATTGCACCAAAAGGCATATGTAAAGAGAAGTTTTCTTCATCTTCGTGAAGTTTTTGTATATAGAGTGTGCCATCATGACTGCCAAGCATAAGCGTCTGCTCGTTTATGAAGCATAAAGCCTCAATAGCTACTTTGGAAACACAAAGTTTTTTTATCTGCTGGTGTGACTGCAGATGAATTATACTGACATAACCTCCATAGCCGCTGCATGCCATATAGTTTCTATGAAAAGCAAAAGCATTGATATTTTGGTGTTTAAACGAGATAAGACGGGCTATTTCTCTTTGAGTATCATGCCGGTAGAGCATAACTCTACCCTCGTTCGTAGCACTGACAATATAAGGCATATCCGGTATAAAATGAAGTGCGGTAACAGTACCATTGTCGGTATAAATAGTTTGCAAAAGACTTTTGTTTGTTAAAGAAACTATATATATTTGGATACCATTGGCTATGGCGCAAATATTTTCGCTTGGATGAACAGCAACGGCAGTTGTTTTATAATTTAACTGTGCGATGGAGAGGATTTTTTTATTTTGACAATCATCAGCATCAAAAATTCGCATACCATGGAGTTTGGTACTGAGTGCTACGGTGTTATTGTCCAAAGCCTGTAAGACAGTGATTTGAGAGCGGACTTTTAGACACTCATAAATCTTTGGCATGCAAGGCTTCTAAAAGATTTTATTCACTAAAAGCTGGGCAGAGACCCTGCCGTTAAATTCATTTTTGGTTACGGAGTAACTGCATGTAATCTTTTTATTCTCTGGCATTTCATAAACACGCCGAAAAGCAATAAGCTCTATAGTCTCTCTTTGATGCGGGTATTGTCTGATTTCAATGCGCGAATGTGATTTGTCGGCACCCATCAGTTTTATACTGACAACTTCTGCATCTTTTATAAGAAAAGTCGGCCGGAGATTCGCTTCTCCATAGGGTTCAAACTGTTCAAGCAAATCCAGCAGTTCTGTATCTATATCTTCGCTTGCCAAGATTCCGCTTATCTGTTCTTTTGGTATAAAATCATCATCAGGAATTCTTTGTGCACTTCTATTGACAGCTTCTCTAAAGGCTGCTATATCCTTTACATGTAAACCCAGTCCTGCTGCCATTTTATGCCCGCCAAATTTAGTTAACAGATGTTCATTTTCTTTTATGAGTTCATATATATTGACCTCACCGATACTTCTGGCACTCCCTTTGGCTTCTTCATCTTTTATACTCAAAACTATCGCAGGAGATCCAAACTTATCAACCAAACGGGCGGCTACAATGCCTACAACACCTTCATGCCAGTTTTTACCTGCCACAACAATAATTCTATCGTTTTTATTGACAGAGTTCAGTGCCTCTTGCGTTGTTTGTGCTTCAGTCTCTTTTCGTAGATTATTGAGCTGTCCCAAGAGTTCAAACTGTTTATAAGCCGTATGTGTATCGGATGCAGTATAAAAATCAAGGGCAATAGAAGCATCTTCAAGGCGTCCGGCAGAGTTGATACGCGGTGCTATGTTAAATGCGATATCTTCACTTGTGATGTTTGACTTGTTTAAAAAGTCCCTGATAATAACACTGGCAGGCCTGTTGGAGTGCATAAGGAGATTAAGCCCTTCTTTGACAAGTGTTCTGTTTATATTGACAAGAGGCATAATGTCCGCAATAATTGCAATCGCCAAAATATCTAAAAATTGCTTCATATCTATACTGAGTGCAAGCTCTTTTTTAACAAGTCCAAGTAAAAGCCATGCAACCTGTGCGCCACATATCTCTTTAAAAGGATAGTTACATGTAGAGAGCTTTGGATCAACAATAGCATAGGCATCTGGTAAAACATCGCCTGGAGTATGATGATCAGTAATAATTAGGTCTATTTTGCGTTGTTTGCATATATCGGCTGCTTCTATTGCAGATATTCCGTTATCAACAGTTATAATCAAGTCCGTATCCACTCTTTGCAAAACAGTAGGATTTACCCCATAACCATCATGAAAACGATTGGGAATAATAGCTTCAAGAGGATAGGGAATCTGCTTGAAAAAATCAACAACTATAGCAGTAGAGCTGACACCGTCTACATCATAATCACCTACTAACGTTATACGTTTGTTAGCGCGTATAGCTTCTGCAATTTTTTTTGCGGCTTTATCCGCATCATGAAGCAATTGTGGATTTGGAATTTGGGAAAGTTTTTTGTCTTCCTTGTCAAACCTTTGTGCAAGCAGAGCAAAAAGGTCTGATTTGTTTAAGTGGGGTATATTACTCAGCATTTAAACTGGCATTGACAAATGCTAGTATAGATGGATTTGGAGTTTGGAGGCGTGATGTGAATTCAGGGTGAAACTGCACCCCTAAAAACCATGGATGGCCTTGAATCTCTACTGTTTCTATCAACCCGTCAGACTCACCTGTGACTATCATGCCGGCATCCTCAAGCTGTTGTCTGTAGGCAGGGTTTGCTTCATATCGGTGACGGTGTCTTTCATAAATTGTTTTTTGTCCGTTATAGGCTTCACGGAGCAAAGAACCCTCTTTTGTGTCACACGGGTACTCTCCAAGACGAAGGGTCCCGCCCATCGGCGACTGATGTGTCCGAAGCTGCATACCGCCGCTTTGGTCCAAAAAGTTGTCTATAAGATAAATCATAGGGTGCGGTGTGTTTTCATCAAATTCAACGGAGTTTGCACCCTCCAGTCCAAGCACATTTCTTGCATATTCTACAAGCGTAAGCTGCATGCCCAGACAGATGCCGAGATAAGGTATCTTGTTGACACGGGCATACTCAATTGCCTGTATTTTTCCTTCAATTCCCCGGTTTCCAAAACCGCCTGCTACCAATATGCCGTCACAGTCACTCAGAAGTGTCTGTGCATCTCTTTCTTCTATCTCTTCAGAATCAACCCAGCAGATTTCAACTCTGCTGTCAAGATGAGCTCCGGCATGAATAAGAGCCTCTGTTAGTGATTTGTAGGACTCTTTGAGGGCAAGATATTTTCCGACAAATCCTATAACCACTTTTCCTTTTGGCTGTACGATTTTTTTGACAAGAGTATCCCACTCCTGCATATCAGGTTCTATCTCGCCAAGATCAAGTTCTTTTGCTATAGGTTTTAAAATATTTTGTCTTAAAAATGACATAGGAACATCATATATGCTTGCAGCATCAAGTGCTTCTATAACACTGTCCGGTGCAACATCACAGCTCATTGCAAGCTTTTTCTTGAATGTTTTGGGCAGAGCATTTTCGCTTCTTGCTATAATCATCTGCGGTGTGATACCGATACGGCGAAGTTCCTGAACCGAGTGCTGTGTCGGCTTTGATTTCATCTCACCGGCTGCTTTAATGTAGGGAATAAGGGTTACATGGACAAAAAATGTACCGGCAACTTCATCATCATGTTTCATTTGGCGAATCGCTTCCATAAATGGCAGCCCTTCAATATCACCAACCGTTCCTCCAAGTTCCACTACAAGAATATCATGCCCTTCCCCGGCTGCTTTTATACGCTTGACAATTTCACCGACAATATGCGGAACAACCTGAATGGTCTGTCCGAGATACCCGCCTGCGCGTTCACGCTCAATTACACTTGAGTAAACCTGCCCTGTTGTAAAGTTGGATGTTTTTAAAAAAGACTTGTCCAGGAAACGTTCATAGTTTCCAATATCAAGATCAGTTTCTGCGCCGTCTTTTGTAACAAAAACTTCTCCATGCTCCAGCGGACTCATCGTACCCGGGTCAACATTGATATACGGATCAATTTTAAGCATGCCTATATTCTTACCGGCATGTTTGAGTAAAGTACCTATACTGGCAGCTGTAATCCCTTTTCCAAGAGAGCTTAATACTCCACCGGTAACAAAAATGAATTTAGTCATTAAAAAATCTCCATATATATTAAGTATAAGCGCGATTATAGTATATAATGTCTTATTAAATTATGAAAGTAACTGTATGCAAAATGTTTTAGTCTATATAATCATCGCTCTTGGGGTTTCCATAGTTATTAATATCTTTTTGAAAAAAATAGGCATATCGCAGATTATAGGCTATATTCTGACCGGAACACTTATTGCCTATGGTTTTGATCTGCATAAAGCCAGTCATTCGCATGCTTTGGAGATGGCAGGGGAATTCGGTATTGTATTTTTGATGTTTACCATAGGGCTTGAAATATCTTTGGCAAAAATGGGTTCGATGAAAAGAGAGATTTTTGCCAACGGATTTTTACAGGTCGGACTGACTACGGTTGTCACCTATCTGCTAGCCCATTATATTTTTGCTCTGGGACCAAAATCATCCATAATTATAGCACTCGCGTTTTCGCTTTCATCAACAGCAATCGTACTGACATATTTAAAAAGTTCTAAAGAGATTTATACTCCGTACGGGCAGAATGCAACAGGAATTCTGATTTTTCAGGATATTGCAGTGATTCCTATTTTAATTCTGATAAGCTTTTTAACCAAAGAGGGAGATCAGGAGATCTTTGTCATTTTATGGCATACACTTTTAAGTGTTTCTGTTGTTATCGCTGTGATGTTTACATTCGGCAAGAGAGTTGTTGCCTGGCTGCTGCATTTTTCATCCTCGTCAGAGGTAGACGAACTCTTTATGGGTTCTGTACTCTTTATCGTCATGGCATCTTCTCTTTTTGCCTACTATATGGGTTTTACCTACTCTTTAGGCGCATTTGTAGCCGGTATGATTATCGCGGAAACGAAATACCATCATAAAGTAGAATCAGATATCGCACCGTTTAAAGATATTCTTTTGGGAACATTCTTTGTTGTTGTGGGTATGAAAATTGACATCTTCTTGTTCGTTGACAATATCGGACTTATTATCGGTCTGTTTTTACTGATTTTTATTATAAAATCGCTCCTTATGTTTTTGGTCTTGCGGTTAAGCTCAAGCAGTGCAGTTTCCTTAAAAACGGCACTCTTCCTTTCTCAGGTAGGCGAATTTTCATTTGTAATTTTTGCACTCGCGGCATCAGGGCATATTATTGATGAGCAGTTGGCTTCTTTGTTGGTACTGATAGTGATTTTTTCCATGATAGTGACACCGTTTTTTGTTCCCTTTATCAATGCTGTAACCACCAGGCTGATAAAAGAAAAAGATATTGTTACAGATATGTCTGCACTTAAGGGCAGAGAAAATCATGTGGTTGTGTGCGGATACAGCGTGGTCGGTAAATTTGTGACACAGTATCTTGAAGAACTTGATGTTCCCTATGTTATCATTGACAATTCAAACAAACATGTACAGGAAGCACTGGAAGAAGGAAGAGAAGCCTATCTCGGAGATGCTTCCAAAACAGCTATTTTGCAAGCGCTCCATATTGAAAAAGCTGCTGCAATAATTGTAACACTTGACAATATTGCGAAGAAGCGCCTTATTTGCGAAGCAGTGCTGAATCATTCAAGAAATGCAAATTTGATTGTAAAAGTGGTTTCACTGGAAGAGAAAGAGAAGCTTTCGGACTTGGCTATAACGAATATTGTGGACGGAAAAGTAGAGGTGGCACGTGTTTTGGTTGAGAGAATGTTAACCTGCCAGCTAAAATATCGCTAGCGGTTGTATACTAGTTTCCGCGTGAGCCCGGCTTAATGGCTTGGCTGCCGTCTTTGCAAAGCGGACATGTCTCAGGCGGATACATTTCAAAGGTGAAGTCTGCAAGTGCAAAAAACGGAATATCCTGAGGAAGCTTGCAGTTTGGCTTTGTCTCTATGTTGCTGCCCTCTCTGTGGCAAAATCCGCGGTTCGCCAATGCGGCAATGCCGACTATTTCACCACCCAGTTCTTTGACAACTGCAGCAGCTTCCATAGCGCTTCCTCCGGTTGTAATGATATCTTCGCACATCAAAACCTTTTCACCCGGTTTGATTTCAAAACCGCGGCGAACAGTCATCTTGCCGTCAACCCGTTCAGCAAATATACTTCTTGCATCAAGTGCCGTAGCAAGCGCAAAACCTGCAATCAAACCGCCAAGCGCCGGAGCACAGACGGTATCAATCTCAAGGCCGCTTGCCTTGATCTGCTTGGCAAGTTCCTCTGCTAAAAGTTTCGCTGTTTTGGGATCTTCCAAAACTTTTGCAGATTGAAGATAAAACTGTGAATGGTTGCCTGAACTCAATTTGAAATGCCCTTCCAAAAGTGCTTCGGCATCCATATATATTTGCTTTATGTCCACGAATTAAACCTTTAGAATTTCAGCTTCTTTGTCTTTTAAGATGCTGTCAACTTTAGAGATATATTTGTCTGTTATTTTTTGTATATTGTCCTGAGCGGATTTAGACTCATCCTGCGTAATCTCTTTTTCTTTTTCAAGTTTTTTGATTTTGTCGTTGGCGTCGCGTCTGTCATTTCTAATGGATACTTTGGCATTCTCACCCATAGTTTTCATTTTTTTTACAGATTCCTGACGCTGTTCCACTGTCATGGCAGGAAAGAAAAGTTTAATCTGCTCTCCGTCATTATTAGGGTTTACGCCGATATTTGCCGCATTGATAGCAGACTCGATATCAGACAAAAGGTTCTTTTCCCAGGGATTGATGACAATAGTTGTCGCATCGGTTGCCAAAACAGAACCCACCTGATCAAGAGGAGTAGGCGTGCCGTAATAGTCAATTTTTACATTATCAAGTACAGCAGTTGTGACCTTCCCTGTTCTGAGTGTTTTGAAATCTCTTTGCATATGTTCAATGCTGCCTTGCATTTTCGTTTCACATTCATTAAATATTTCGTTTAACATTCTGTTTTTCTCCTTAAAAAGATTATTTTTTTGGTGTTTCTGGTTTTTCAGTCGAAGCAGTCGGTACTGCAGGAGCAGCTACATTTGTTGTCGGAACCATTTCATCTATCACAGAAGACTGTGCAGACTGAGAATACATGTATCCCAGTGTGATCGTATTGACAACGAACAAAAAGCCGATGGTAAATGTTGTTTTTGCCAAGAAACTGCTTGGCCCTTTTGCACCAAAAACCGATTCATTTGAACCACTGTAAGCACCAAGGCCTATGCTTGAGCTTTTTTGTAAGAGCACAGCGATAACCAAGATGATAACTAAGACGATTTGAATTATAAGTAAAAGACTGGTTGTCATATATTTTCCTAAATTATAAAGTGGAGAATTATATCTAAAAAACCTTATATTATCAAACTCTAAAAAAGAGGGTATAATTACAATTATTAAATAAAAATTATTTCGAAGGGTGGGCAGTGAAAAATATAAAAATTATTGCATTGATTCTTATTTTGTTTATGGCAAGCCTGTTTCTTGTTATAGAAAATGAAAAAAAACCTCAAACAAATACAAAACCGATAGTCGGGGTAACCACATTTGCTCTTTATGATATTACAAAGCATATTGCAGGCGATACTCTTGATGTCGTTAATATTTTGCCTTTTGGTGTTGACCCTCACAGTTTTGAACCAACTCCAAAGCTTATGGGCAACATAGAAAAAAGTGCCCTGGTTTTTTACAGCGGCGCAGGATTGGAACCATGGGTACACGGATTTGCATTTAAACAAAATGCTGTAAATATCAGTAAATATGTAAAATTACGAGAACTTGCAGATACGGATGAAAACGAAGAAGAGGAACATATCGGGCATCAGCATCATGAAGGAGTAGACCCTCACTATTGGCTTGATTTTGACAATATGAAAAAAGCTGCACAAGTGATAACAAATGAACTTATTGCACTGCAGCCTCAATATAAAGAACTTTACATTAAAAACAGAGACAGATATGTAAAAATGCTCAATGCGCTTGACCAGGAATACAAACAGAAACTTGCAAACTGTAAACAAAAAAGTGTTGTTGTTACACATAATGCTCTTGGCTATATTGCAGACAGGTACGGATTTGGAGTAGAATCATTGACGGGACTCTCTCCCGAAGCTGAACCGAGTGCCAAAGCAATGAAAAGAGTTTTTCAGGATATTCGCAAAAAAGGCATACAGACAATTTTTTATGAAAATTTTGTAAATGACAAGGTAACCAAAACAATAGCAAAGGATGCAAATATCACTGTTGATGTTTTTCAGCCTTTGGGCAATATTACAGCAGATGAAGCAAAGGCGGGTATGACATACCAGGCAATTATGCAAAAAAATCTTAAAAAACTCTCAAAGGCGCTTATGTGCAGATGAAATTCAAAGTTCCCATCTTTGATGTAAAAAAGCTTAGCTTTATTGTTCGCGGACAGAAAATTCTTGAGGATATTTCATTTGAAATTTTTGAAGGAGAATACATTGCCATTATCGGACCAAACGGTGGCGGGAAAACAACGCTCATCCGTATGCTTCTCGGATTGGAACAGCCTACATCCGGGGAAATCAGAATATTTGGCAAAAAGTTAAAAGAGTTTAAAGAGTGGTACAAAATAGGCTATGTACCACAGCGCGCAACGCTCGTAGACGAAAACTTTCCGGCGACTGTTGAAGATATTGTAAAAATGGGGCGTATAGCAAAAAGAGGAATACTGGCCGGTATAAGTAAAGAAGACAAAGAAATGGTAGAAGATGCCATGATAAAAATGGATATTCTTAATTTAAGAGATAAAATGGTTGGTACCCTCTCAGGCGGTCAGCGTCAAAGGGTCATGATAGCAAGAGCTCTGGCTTCTTGCCCAAAAATTCTGATTCTTGACGAACCCAATACCGGTGTAGATATGGTGTCTCAGCAAAGATTTTACACATTGCTGGCGAAGCTGAATAAAGAAGAAAAGATAACCATTTTGTTTATTACGCATGATATCGGTGTTATAGCTGATGATATCGGACGTTTATTTACAATAAATCAAAAAGCGACAATTTGTAATGACCCAAAAAAGATGCTTTCTTGTGAAGAAGTAAGTGATTTGTATGGCATAGATGCCCATGCACTTCATCACCACAAGCATGAGCATTAAGGATTCCTATGTTTGAAATGTTTGAATATGATTTTATGCAAAGAGCCTTTGTTGCAGGACTTTTTATAGCCGTGCTGGCTTCTGTAAGCGGAAATTTTGTAGTACTTCGCCGTTACTCTCTTATGAGTGAGACTCTGGCACATTCGGCGCTTGTCGGAGTTGCTGTAGGACTTGTGGCAGGATATAATCCTTTGTGGGTTGCTGTTGGTGTTGCGATTGCTTCTGCATGGTTGATAGAATATCTGCGAAGTGCATTTTCACTCTACAGCGATGCTATATTGGCTATAATCCTTTCAGGTTCACTGGCAATTGCTGTGATTATTGTCTCTTTGGGCGGTGCTTTTAACAATTCTCTTTTTTCTTATCTGTTTGGTTCTATTTTATCGGTGACAGATGAAGATGTAATGACAATAGTCACAGTAGGGAGTCTCTCTTTACTCTTTTTGCTGCTTTTCTCAAAAGAACTTTATTTTATTGCTTATGACGAAGAAGTAGCTCAAACAAGCGGTATCAAAGTAAAGTTTTTAAACTTTTTACTTGTTACCGTAGTGGCTGTTATTATTGCACTCTCGATTCGGGTTGTGGGGAGTCTGCTTATCGGAGCTTTGATGGTGATTCCGACTGTCGCTGCCTTGCAGTACCGAGTGGGCTTTAGAAGCACAATGCTTATTTCACTCTTTTTTGCCCTTTTCAGTGTTGTATTCGGCATGAGCCTTTCTTACTACTATTCTTTACCTTCCGGGGCTACTATAGTGCTTTCAATCATAGTTATTTTTATTGTTTCACTGATAATAAACAAGAAATGATAGAGAAGAGATGAAAATAAGTTCTGAATTTTCCAAGTATGCAATGCATTACGGTTCTTATAATGTTATTCAGCAAAAAGTGGCCGATAAGCTTCTCTCTCTGATCACCTCGCAGCCAAAAAATATTTTGGACCTTGGTTGCGGAAGCGGTACTTTGGCAAGAAAAATAAATTGGCAGTATGATAAACTGATGGCAGTTGATTTTGCTCCGGGAATGTTGGAGTTGCATCCAAAGTCTCAAAAGATAGAGTGCATTTACGGAAATTTTAATGATGTAAATCTTTTTGATCTTCTGAGAGAATACAGTTTTGATTATATTCTTTCCTCTTCTGCTTTACAATGGGCAGATGATATGGAAAAAACATTCCAGCAGTTGCAAGCTTTTCATACCCCTGTTGCGCTCGCAGTTTTTACCTCAAATACATTTAAAACATTACATGTAACAGCAGGATTGGAACCACTGCTTATAGATACATGTAAACTTGAAAAACTGCAAAAAAAATATTTTAATGCGAACTTTGAAGTAGTACGGTATAAGCTGGACTTTGATAATGTGAGAGATATGTTTCGTTATATAAAAAAGAGCGGAGTGAGTGCCTCCCGCAATGTTTTAAGCTACAAAGAGATGAAAAAACTGATGCAGGAGTATCCCTTAAGCTATTTGGAGTTTGAAGTCGCCTTTATCTATTGAGCATGACTTCTTTTTCTAAATTATACAGCTCATAACGCAGAGTTTTAAAGTTTTCGCTGTAGTCTATGTTGTCTAGCTTATACAACTCTTCTAAAACCCTGGCAGATTCCTGCGCGCGTTTAAAGTTGGCAGTCAGGATATCTTCAAGTGTGGAACGGTTTTGTTCACTTTTTGTAGAGGGTCGCAAGACATCATTTATACTGTCTCTGTTCTTGAGAAGCTCTTTTGTTTCTTGAATCTGTGCTTTGTGTCGGAGTGATTTGAGTCTGGAGGAGAGTTCTTTGTTGTTGTCTTTATATCGAAGTATATCTTCAACAACGCGTATGCCTTCTTTGAGACGGTTTATGTTGGCATCAATCACCCGAAAAAGCTCGGGTGAGAGAGTACTACTCTTCATTTCCAAAGATACCAAAAAGCTGCAGCAGTGCTATAAAGATGTTTAAAAAGTCCAAATAAAGCGCAATGGCACCGTCAATAGGCGTTTGATATGCTCCTTTCATGATATTTTGCGTATCATAAATTACCAGGATGCTAAAAAGTATGACTACTGCTCCGGCAATGATAATTTGGAACATCGGATTTCCAAGAAATATGTTTATTATTGAAAATCCGATGATTACAAAAAGAGCAATCATTAAAGGTTTTCCGTATCCTGTAAAATCCTTTGTGCTTTTTATAGCAAAAAAGCTCATTGCACCGAATACTACAGCTGTCATGGCAAAAGCATTACCTACTATCGCACCGCCGCCGTTCATTCCAAGTGTATAAGCCAATAATGGCGCTGTTGTCAGTCCTGTAACAAATACAAAAGCAAACATTACCAGCAGATTGATACCAGGTTTGTTTTTTACAAACTGCAAACCGATTAAAAGACCGATTTCCAAAAAGAAGAGCGGCCAGATCAAACCAGAAATGCTGGCAGCCAAAGGCACACCTACGTAAGCACCGGCTGCTCCTGCAAGCATTGATGCAGCGAAAAGCTTATATGTCTCTTTTACAAAAGAGACTATCTGCGCTTCGCTGCGACTCTCTACATGTGAAGCATAAGTATTACCTCTTGCATAATCACGATCATATAGTCCCATAGTTTTTTCCTTTTTCAATATCTATCCATAAGATATTTTTTTATTTAGTGAATTCTATAGATAAAAAGTTAATGGAAGGCAACATAAGAGAAGAAGAATGCTTACACTATAGTATATATTAGTGAATAAGCTATGCTAAAATAAGCAAAACTAATTCTAAATGAAACAGACCAAAAAGAAATTTAAAATTTCTCTCAAATACTATTGACATTAAAGTCGAAATCCCCTATAATTCCCATCCACAAACAGAGAGACCTTGTTTAAAAGGCCTGAAGAGACTTCGAGTAGAAGCTTTTAAAAATGTTTGAGATCATTGAAAACTAAGCAAGTAAGAGACTTTTTAACTTTAGAGTTAAAGAGATAAATTACTTAGAAATAACTAATAAACAACAACCGTCTATTCTATTTTGAAATCCATACAGGTTTACCTGTATGGTTCCCTTAATAGTAATAGATAACTATACAGTCTAGTAATAGAACCTTAAGCAGTTTTATTAAGACTTAAAATAACAAAGCCAATGATTTAATAATCTTGGGCAAAAGATCAGTAATAAGTTTACTTATCTTTCTGTAATAACAATTATGGAGAGTTTGATCCTGGCTCAGAATGAACGCTGGCGGCGTGCTTAACACATGCAAGTCGAACGGTAACAGATGGTAGCTTGCTACTATGCTGACGAGTGGCGCACGGGTGAGTAATATATAGATAATGTGCCCCTTGGACCGGGATAGCCATTGGAAACGATGATTAATACCGGATACTCCTTCTTATCACAAGATAAGTCGGGAAATGGATTCCGCCAAGGGATCGGTCTATATCCCATCAGCTAGTTGGTAGTGTAAGAGACTACCAAGGCTATGACGGGTAGCGGGTTTGAGAGGATGATCCGCCACACTGGTACTGAGACACGGACCAGACTCCTACGGGAGGCAGCAGTGAGGAATATTGCACAATGGGGGAAACCCTGATGCAGCAACGCCGCGTGGAGGATGACGCATTTCGGTGTGTAAACTCCTTTTATATGTCAAGAAAATGACGGTAGCATATGAATAAGCACCGGCTAACTCCGTGCCAGCAGCCGCGGTAATACGGAGGGTGCAAGCGTTATTCGGAATCACTGGGCGTAAAGGACGCGTAGGCGGGTTGGCAAGTCAGATGTGAAATCCTACAGCTTAACTGTAGAACTGCATTTGAAACTGCCGACCTAGAGTATGGGAGGGGGAGATGGAATTAGTGGTGTAGGGGTAAAATCCGTAGATATCACTAGGAATACCGAAAGCGAAGGCGATCTCCTGGAACATAACTGACGCTAAGGCGTGAAAGCGTGGGGAGCAAACAGGATTAGATACCCTGGTAGTCCACGCCCTAAACGATGTTCACTAGTCGTCGCTCTGCTAGTCAGGGCGGTGATGCACTTAACAGATTAAGTGAACCGCCTGGGGAGTACGGTCGCAAGATTAAAACTCAAAGGAATAGACGGGGACCCGCACAAGTGGTGGAGCATGTGGTTTAATTCGAAGATACGCGAAGAACCTTACCTAGCCTTGACATTGAGAGAACCTGCCAGAGATGGCGGGGTGCCCTTTTGGGAGCTTGAAAACAGGTGCTGCACGGCTGTCGTCAGCTCGTGTCGTGAGATGTTGGGTTAAGTCCCGCAACGAGCGCAACCCTCGTCCTTAGTTGCTAGCAGGTTAAGCTGAGCACTCTAAGGAGACTGCCTTCGTAAGGAGGAGGAAGGTGAGGACGACGTCAAGTCATCATGGCCCTTATGGCTAGGGCTACACACGTGCTACAATGGGGCGTACAGAGTGTTGCGATACCGCGAGGTGGAGCTAATCACTTAAAGCGTCTCTCAGTTCGGATTGGAGTCTGCAACTCGACTCCATGAAGCTGGAATCACTAGTAATCGTAGATCAGCAATGCTACGGTGAATACGTTCCCGGGTCTTGTACTCACCGCCCGTCACACCATGGGAGTTGATTTCACCCGAAATCGGGAAGCCAACCTTCGGGGGGCTACCGCTTACGGTGGAATTAGCGACTGGGGTGAAGTCGTAACAAGGTAACCGTAGGAGAACCTGCGGTTGGATCACCTCCTTTCTAGAGTAAAGAGCACTCATTCGATTGAGTGGCTCAACACAAGAAAATCTCACACGAGAAATAGTTTATTGGTTGTTTCAAAAGTTAACTTACTTGCTTAGTTTTCAGTGATCTGTGTTCATTTGAATTACGATTATGTCAAAGGTGTAACCTTGAGAGGGCTTTGCTTTCTGAGGGATTTTAGCTTTAGTCAAGGAAGGTTCTTTGCTGAAGGCGGAGCGTACAAACTGTACGTGACAACTGAAGTAAAGGTTCTGACGCAGAATAAAGTTAAAAGCACCAGAAAGGGCCTATAGCTCAGCTGGTTAGAGTGCACCCCTGATAAGGGTGAGGTCCCAGGTTCAAGTCCTGGTAGGCCCACCATTTCTTAGCGATTTGCACTTAAAAAAGAAACTCACATACTAAAGTATGCTTCGCTTCTTTTTTAAGCACAACTCATCTAAGAAACAAGTTTCTAAATTAAATATAAGTTCTTAAAGTCATAAGAATTTATATTTGGTTTAAAAACCAAACGATCATTAAATTACAATTGTTAAAGTCAACAACTTTAATTATAGAGATATAATTAAAAACTAAATAACTACAATAACAGATCATTCATCTTGTTTAATGTATTCATACATTAAATAAGGTAGTGAACGCAACATAGAATAAAAAGATATTAAGGGCCATAGGTGGATGCCTTGGCTAGTAGAGGCGATGAAAGACGTACTAGGCTGCGAAAAGTCTCGGGGAGCTGCCAAGAAGCTTTGATCCGGGAATTTCTGAATGGGGCGACCCAGCACGGAGCGATTCGTGTTACCACCTTCGGGTGGGGCGAACCTAGGGAAGTGAAACATCTCAGTACCTAGAGGAAGAGAAATCAAACGAGATTCCGAGAGTAGCGGCGAGCGAAATTGGAATAGGGCGCATACATTTAGCATATTTGTTAGCAGAACATTCTGGAAAGGATGAGCATAGAGGGTGATACTCCCGTAAGCGAAAACATTTATGTGGAACTAAGGTATGGAACGAGTAGGTCGGGACACGTGTTATCTTGACTGAATATGGGGGGACCACCCTCCAACCCTAAATACTACTACTAGACCGATAGCGAACAAGTACCGTGAGGGAAAGGTGAAAAGGACCGCGGTGAGCGGAGTGAAATAGAACCTGAAACCTATGGCTTACAATCATTCGGAGCACTATTAAATAAGTGTGACGGACTGCCTTTTGCATAATGAGCCTGCGAGTTGTGGTATCTGGCAAGGTTAATCGAACGAGAAGCCGTAGCGAAAGCGAGTCTTAATAGGGCGACATAGTCAGATGCTGCAGACCCGAAACTGAGTGATCTATCCATGAGCAGGTTGAAGCTGGTGTAAGAGCCAGTGGAGGACCGAACCCGTAGAAGTTGAAAATTCTTGGGATGACTTGTGGATAGGGGTGAAAGGCCAATCAAACTCAGTGATAGCTGGTTCTCTCCGAAATATATTTAGGTATAGCCTCGAGCATTAGCGTATAGGGGTAGAGCACTGACAGGGCTAGGGCTGCTTACCGCGGTACCAAACCCTATCAAACTCCGAATACTATACGTGTAACCTCGGGAGTCAGGCGTAGGGTGATAAAATCCTATGTCGAGAGGGGAACAACCCAGACTAACAGCTAAGGTCCCAAAGTTTTATCTAAGTGGAAAAGGATGTGGAGTTGCTGTGACAACCAGGAGGTTGGCTTAGAAGCAGCCATCCTTTAAAGAAAGCGTAACAGCTCACTGGTCTAGCGATTCTGCGCCGAAAATATAACGGGGCTAAGATAAACACCGAAGCTTTAGATTTACAGTTTACTGTAGAGTGGTAGGAGAGCGTTCCATTCAGCGCTGAAGGTATACCGGTAAGGAGTACTGGAGCGGATGGAAGTGAGCATGCAGGCATGAGTAGCGAGAAAAGAAGTGAGAATCTTCTTCGCCGTAAACCCAAGGTTTCCTACGCGATGCTCGTCATCGTAGGGTTAGTCGGGACCTAAGTCGAGTCGAAAGGGGTAACGATGGCAAATCGGTTAATATTCCGATACCGACATTACATCGTTTGAGTGATGGGGGGACGCATAGAGTTAAAGGGGGTCACTGATGGAATAGTGGCTCGAAGGACGTAGGTCGACGAGTAGGCAAATCCGCTCGTCAAGCGACCGAGATCTGACAGGCTGGTCAATCTTTTCGGAGAGCGACCAGAACCCTTGATACTGTCGTGCCGAGAAAAGCCTCTAAACGAGATGTAATGTTGCCCGTACCGTAAACCGACACAGGTGGGTGAGATGAGTATTCTAAGGCGCGTGGATGAACCCTTGTTAAGGAACTCTGCAAACTAGCACCGTATCTTCGGTATAAGGTGTGCCCTAAGTGTTATGGGATTTACTCCCAGAAGCACTGACGGGTCGCAGCAAAGAGTCCCTCCCGACTGTTTACCAAAAACACAGCACTCTGCTAACACGTAAGTGGATGTATAGGGTGTGACGCCTGCCCGGTGCTCGAAGGTTAAAAGGATTCTTAGCTTCGGCGAAGGCATGAATTGAAGCCCGAGTAAACGGCGGCCGTAACTATAACGGTCCTAAGGTAGCGAAATTCCTTGTCGGTTAAATACCGACCTGCATGAATGGCGTAACGAGATGGGAGCTGTCTCAACAAGGGATCCAGTGAAATTGTAGTGGAGGTGAAAATTCCTCCTACCCGCGGAAAGACGGAAAGACCCCGTGCACCTTTACTATAGCTTGACACTGCTATTGGGATATTCATGTGCAGGATAGGTGGGAGCCGTTGAATCCAGGACGCCAGTTCTGGAGGAGGCATCCTTGAGATACCACCCTTGAATATTCTGATAGCTAACTCCGTACGATTATCTCGTGCGAGGACAATGTCTGGTGGGTAGTTTGACTGGGGCGGTCGCCTCCTAAAAAGTAACGGAGGCTTACAAAGTTCGGCTCAGAAGGGTTGGAAATCCTTCGTAGAGTATAATGGCATAAGCCGGACTGACTGTGAGACATACAAGTCGAGCAGAGTCGAAAGACGGTCATAGTGATCCGGTGGTTCTGTGTGGAAGGGCCATCGCTCAAAGGATAAAAGGTACGCCGGGGATAACAGGCTGATCTCCCCCAAGAGCTCACATCGACGGGGAGGTTTGGCACCTCGATGTCGGCTCATCGCATCCTGGGGCTGGAGCAGGTCCCAAGGGTATGGCTGTTCGCCATTTAAAGCGGTACGCGAGCTGGGTTCAGAACGTCGTGAGACAGTTCGGTCCCTATCTTCCGTGGGCGTAGGAACGTTGAGGAGAGCTGACCCTAGTACGAGAGGACCGGGTTGGACGTGCCACTGGTGCACCAGTTGTCCTGCCAAGGGCATAGCTGGGTAGCTACGCACGGATGAGATAACCGCTGAAAGCATCTAAGCGGGAAGCCAACTCCAAGATGAACGTTCCCTGAAGTACGCTTGAAGACTACAAGCTTGATAGGCTGGATGTGTACGCACAGCAATGTGTTTAGCTGACCAGTACTAATAGTACGTTTGTCTTTTTATCAAGTTCTTAAATGAACACAATTGCTTCACTACCTTATTTAGTGTATATATACTAATAAGAGATATGTTAGTAGTTATTTGGAACCGGTACTTTAGTGCCGGCTGTTGTTGATTTTACCAATTCTAACTTAATGAGTAATCATTAACTCACTCAACTGGTCCTTGTAAGATCAGATATAAATACATCAGTCAGATGTCTTTATATCTGATCTTGTCTAGGTGGCTATAGAGAGAGGGAAACGCCTGGCCCCATTCCGAACCCAGAAGCTAAGCCTCTCATCGCTGATAATACTGCAGGTTTCACTTGTGGGAATGTAGGTCGCTGCCTAGTTGATCAGATTTTCTTCCTAACTTTCAATCTTTATAAAATTTTTCTCTGCTATATTTCTATTTACTTTATTTTTACATTTCTTTTGTACAATACTTATATATTTTAATATGTGATAAAAATGTTACAAATATACACATTGTTATTTTTTTATCACATATCTACATTTTCATCTTTTTTATCATATAGTGATATTTACTATTAATACAGCTGATATTTTCTCTATTTCTTCCATTTTTATAATATTTTATTATGTTCCTCAGTGATTTTTGTTATACAATGAACTATAATGATTTAATCTATAAGTTTTTATGATACTTATGTTTCTCTTCTTAAGATGCAATTAATTTTTTATCCCATATAATACTTTCAGTCGAAATAGCTTTGGCTATCTCAAAAATTTGACATACTCTTAAGGAGAGAAAATGAAAAAAACAATTAAATTAGCAGTAGTAGCTGCATTAGCTTTAGGTGCAACGTCTGCATTTGCAACAAACGGATCTACATTAATAGGTCTTGGTGCAAAATCAAGAGGTATGGCTGGAACTGCAATTGGTATTGGTCACGGGGCTGAATCTGCATTAGCAAATCCGGCTTTAATTACAACTATTAAAAAAGATCATGAGATTAGTTTTGGTGGCACACTTTTTATGCCAAATGTTAAAACTGATGGTGGTAGCAACGGTACAAATTGGGCAGAGAGCGATGCTAATATGAATATGATTCCTGAAGTTTCTTTGGCAACAAAAGTAAATGATAATTTTTACTGGGGTATCGGTATGTGGGGGACTGCCGGTATGGGTGTTGATTATAGAGATTCGACAAATCCTGGAACTATGAATATGGTTACAAATCTTCAAATTATGCAGTTTGGGGTACCTTTAGCATATACTACAGCTGGTTTTACAGTAGCGATAGCTCCGATTCTTCAATATGGAGCATTAGATATTAACTACAATACAGTTGATACATCAAATAATCCACTTGAAGTGGGCGAGGGTGTTGCACAAGATTTAGCTTTTGGTTATACATTAGGACTTTCATATCAAATGGAAGGGTTAACTATAGGTGCTGTTTATAAAGCAGAAATTGAGATGGACTATAAAGGTCAACTGAGTTCAGCCACACAGCCATTTGTTAATTTTGGAATTTTTCCAGCTGCTATGAAAGATAAGCTTTCAACTCCAGCAGAAATGGGTGTGGGTGTAAGTTATGCTATGGGTGAACATACAGTTGCAATTGATTATAAGCAAATTAAATGGTCAACTGCATCTGGATATGAAGATTTTGGATGGGATGATCAAAATGTAATTGCTCTTGGTTATGAATATTCTACTAAAGGTTGGGCAGTTCGTCTTGGATATAACTATGCAAGTAATCCAATAAAAGATGCGGGTGCTATGACGGTTGCACAAGCTGGTGCTGCAGCTGGTGGACCAGCTATCTATCCATATCTTGGTGGAAATGCGCTTAACACATTTAACTTGTTAGGCTTTCCTGCAACAACAGAATCTCATATTGCTGTTGGTGGATCATATAATGTAAGTGACACGACATCAGTTGATCTGGCATATACTTATGCGCCAGAAACAGAAACAACATTGTTAACTATGCCTTCGGCTACAGGCCAGGATGTTAAAACAACTGTTAAGCACTCACAAACTGCTTTAACTGTGCAGTTAACTTATGCTTTTTAAGAGTTAGAAAATTCTCCTTTCTTTATAATGTCGCCTTTTGGCGGCATTCTCTTTAACTTTCACACTTTTTTCAAAGGTAGAGTTTATTTGATTTTATTATAATATTATCTTTTAATGGGGTTGTATAATTCTTTGAGATAAGCACTCAACCTAAAATTTCATACTATTTAGATAAACGTTTTTTTGGAACCCATACTTGAGTGTGTGGTAAAAGTGACAGAAAAAAGTTGCAGCAGTCGGCACTTATGTGCCGATTCCGAAGGATGTAGAGTTTCATTGATATATACCATATCTAATTTTAATAAAAAAAGCTATACAAGCTTAGCTTCGCGTTTGCCCTCTTTTATCTCCCCGATCAGGTAAGATCCCTCGGCAGATGCCAAGACTTTCTCAACATTTGCTTCTTCAACGACAAGTATCATTCCGACACCCATATTAAATGCTCGAAACATCTCATCACGAGCTACATGCTCGCTCATAAGTTCAAAGATAGGAAGAACCCTGATAGCATCTTCTTTTACTTCTGCCATTAAGTTTTCAGGCAGTACACGTGGAAGGTTTTCTACAATGCCGCCACCTGTGATGTGTGCCATAGCTACTATCTCGTTTTTAAGTGCTTTGAATGTTTTGACATAGATATTTGTCGGCTCCAAGAGAGTTTCTATCAGCGGTTTACCATGAAAGTCGTCATCAAAGTTGAGTTTCATTTTTTCAAAGAGCACTTTTCTTGCAAGAGAAAAACCGTTTGAATGCAGTCCGGAACTTGGAAGTGCTATAAGTTTGTGTCCTGCACGAACCAAGCTTACTCTGTCCATTTCAGATTTTTCTGCAACACCGACTGCAAAACCGGCAAGGTCATAGTCATCTTCGGAGTACATTCCCGGCATTTCAGCTGTTTCTCCTCCAATAAGTGCACATTCACTGCGGATACATCCCTCTGCTATGCCTGCAACGACATTGGTTGCTACATTTACATCGAGTTTTCCGGTTGCATAGTAATCAAGAAAGAAACTCGGAGTTCCAAAGTTACAGATTAAATCATTAACACACATTGCAACCAAATCAATACCTACAGTATTGTGAATACCGCTGTCAATGGCAAGTTTGAGTTTTGTGCCGACACCGTCGGTTGCCGCAAGCATGACAGGCTCTTTAAAACCTTTTGGCAATTCAAAGGCACCGGCAAATGAGCCGATGCCTCCAAGGACTCCGGGAACTTTTGTACTTTTGACAAGAGGTTTTATATTTTCTACAAAACTGTTTCCTGCATCTATATCTACACCCGCGTCTTTATACGAAATTTGACTCATTATTTTGACTCCGAATCTTGTGGTAAATCACATTTTTTTGAAATGATACAAAGTGGACAGAAGTTAGTCAAGCCCGCAATGAGAGGAATAAGTCCAAGATAGAACCATACTATGCCTGTGATTAAGCCTGCAATAATGAGAGCAAGACCAAGTGCAATGCGAAACACTCTGCAAAACTTTCTAATTTTGTTATAATCCATTTTATACCTTTAAGTTTTTATAAATATTATGTAATTATAGCGATATTAAGTAAAATTAATCCAAATATGCTAAAATCGCTTTTAATTAATCTACGGGCAAAGCCCATAACAGGAATTTAAGAATGAAAGATTTTATATATAACGAAATGATGGTGCATGTGCCATTGTGTACACATAAAGAGCCAAACAATGTTTTAATCATCAGTTCAAACTCGGCAGGCTTTGTGCAAGAGATACAAAAATATAAATATGATGATATTAATTGTGATGTAATTTCAGCAGATATAAATTTGCTTCGTGAGGTTGCCGATGACAAATATGATGTAGTGATCTCAGAACTTGAGACAGATGCTGCAGTTTTAGCGCATTTTAATCGTGTGTTAAACGAAGAGGGACTTTTGGTAACAGCGCACCCTTCTTTGGATGATGTACCTGAAAACAAAAGAATTATGCAAATTTTAGGCAAATATGCAAAAATCATTATGCCATATAACCTAGGTAATGGAAAAACAGCTCTTTTGGCATCAAAAGAGTATCATCCAACAGCAGATATAATTTTACAAAGAACAGATTTGCTTGACGGTTTAGAATATTACAACTGTGATATTCATCCTGCTGCTTTTGCTACCGGAAACAATGTGAGAAAAGAGTATCTGGGCATTATTAAAAACTAATGGCTTATGAGTATGCTATTGCACTGACAGGCGGCATTGCTACTGGAAAAAGTACAGTAGCCTCACTGTTGGCACTGAACGGAATGCGGGTTATTGATGCAGATACGATTTCACATGAAATTCTCGATGACTCTGTAGAATGGGTGATAGAAACTTTTGGAAGTAAGTATGTAAACGGTACAAAAGTAGACAGAACAAAGTTAGGAAGTTATATTTTTTCTCATCCTGCCGCGAAAAAAACACTTGAAGCGTATCTGCATCCTAAAATACAGGCTGAAATAGAAAAACGCAGTGAAAAGCAGGATAAATTTCAATTCCCCTATCTTATAGATATCCCGCTTTTTTTTGAAAATTCCAATTATGATATAAAAGAGAGTGTTGTAGTCTATACTCCTGAAGATATTCAACTTGAGCGTTTTATGAAACGTAACGGTTACTCAGAAGAGGAGTCTTTGAAGCGAATTGCTTCACAAATGCCGATTGATAAGAAAAAAAACAAAGCGACATGGATTATAGACAATTCAAAAAATCTCAAACATCTGCAAAATGAGGTAGAGCAATTTGTAGAGAAGATAAAGGAGATATACAAAAAATGAAAATAAGCAAATACAGTGCAAACGGAAATGATTTTGTAATATTTCATGATGATAAAAAACAAGAGCGCAACGAGCTTGCAAAAGTCTTATGCCATCGTCAAGAGGGCATCGGAGCAGACGGACTGATAGTCATCGTGCCTCATGAAAAGTATGATTTTGAATGGGAGTTTTATAATTCTGACGGAAGTCATGCGGATATGTGCGGAAATGGCAGTCGGGCATGTGCACATTATGCGTACAATCATAACCTTGCACCTGCAAAAATGCAGTTTATGACAGGAGCCGGTGTTATTGGCGCAGAAGTCGAAGAAAATACTCCCAAAAATGCTATGGTGACAAGCGAACTGACAGCTCCTGAGATTCTTGAAACCGGTATAGAATTTGGCGGGCACTCCTGGTGGCTGATAAATACAGGTGTGCCGCATTTGGTACGATATACCGACTCTATAGAAGATTTTGACACAGAAGAGGCAAGAGAACTTCGCTATGTTTATAATGCAAATGTCAATATTATGCATGTAGAAAGCGGCAATTTGAGAGTCCGTACTTATGAACGCGGTGTGGAAGATGAAACATTGGCCTGTGGGACAGGAATGGCTGCCTGCTTTTACAGAGCTTACAAAGAGGGCAAAGTCAAAAACAATATTGAGGTTTATCCGACAAGTGGCGATACACTCTATTTGGGTGTAAATGAAAAAACGATTACTTTTAAGGGGCGTGTGAAAAAAACTTTTGAAACAGAGTGGGAAGTTTAGATTGCTAGGTTACATGTAAAGCTTATAAGCTTGAGGCTTTAGCATAGAACGTACGGGTTCCGAGGGAGCGTTGAGCTTTACATGTATATTTTTAGGAATCGGTACTTCAGTGCCGACTGCTGCAACTTTTCTGCCACTTTCAGCCCAGACTGAAGTCTGGGTTCCGAAAAAGTTGATGAAACTTAACGGAATAAGCATTGAATTCTGGGTTTCGGTACCTGCATCGGCTTTACATGTAAGCTTGTAAAGATATTTGCAAGCTTTAATAACGAAGTTAAAGCAAAGCCCTTTAGAGCCCTGCAGCCTCTACAATTTTTGCCTGATGGTCTGCAATAAGCGGCTCGATGATTTCATCAAGCAGTCCGCCGCTCATAATTTCATTGAGTCTGTAAAGTGTCAAGTTGATTCTGTGATCACTGATACGGTTCTGCGGATAGTTATATGTTCTGATTCTTCCGCTTCTGTCGCCTGTTCCGACTTGTGTAGCACGAGCCTCACTGTCTTTTGCCTGCGCTTCTTGCATCTCAAGGTCATAAAGTCTTGCTTTTAAGACTTTCATCGCTTTTTCTCTGTTTTTATGCTGTGATTTCTGATCCTGATTAGTGACAACCAGACCTGTAGGCAGGTGAGTAATGCGAACAGCCGAGTCGGTAGTGTTGACAGACTGCCCTCCACAACCTGATGAACGCATTACATCAATTTTTAAATCATTCTCGTTAATCTCAATTTCGACATCATCAACCTCAGGCATAACTGCAACTGTGATTGCAGAGGTGTGTACCCGGCCCTGACTTTCTGTCTGAGGCACGCGTTGCACCCTGTGTGTACCGCCTTCGTATTTCAACCTGCTGTAAACCTGTTCCCCTTTTATAAGTGCTATAACCTCTTTGTATCCGCCTGCATCTGAAGGAGAAGTGCTCATCAGTTCTATTTTCCAGCCTTTTAAATCTGCATAGCGCGTATAGGCATCAAACAGGTCTCCGACAAAGATTGCCGCTTCATCTCCACCGGCACCGGCACGAAGTTCTACAATGATATTTCTGTCATCATTGGGATCTTTTGGAAGAAGGAGCATTTTTATCTCTTCTTCCAAAACGGAAACCTGAGGTTCAAGTTCTTTAAGTTCTTCTTTTGCCATATCACCCATTTCCGGGTCTGAGAGCATCTCTTTTGAGTCACTGATTTCTTCTAAAAGTGCTTTGTACTCTTTTGTCTTTTCAACGATCGGTAAAAGGGAAGACTGTTCTTTGGAAAGTTCTGTCATCCGTTTGATGTCAGAGGTGATGTCAGGTGAACTTAGCAATTCGCTAAGTTCGTTATAGCGGTTGATAAACGGTGTAAGTTTATCTGCTAACATTTGTTGCTAGCCTTATATTGCGTTTACAGATTTGTGTAGACGGCTTACTTTTCTTGCAGCAGTCTCTTTTTTCAAGATACCTTTGCTTACAAATTTGTGAATTTGCTGGTTTGCAACTTTAAATGCTGCCTGTGCTTCTTCTTTGTTACCAGCTTCAACTGCTGAACTAACTGCTTTTACGATATTTTTAAGACGAGTTCTATAGAAACGATTACGTTCGGTACGAACGAGTGTCTGGCGAATTCTCTTAATTGATGACTTGTGATTTGCCATTTAATGAGTCCTTTTTGGAATTTAAGTGCGAAATATTACCTTAAAAATAATTAAAATTAAGTTAAAGGGTGGTAAAATACTTGAAATTGTCCTGAATGTTTACTTTCAAGCTTCAAAAAAAGAGAGCGAATCCTCCCTTTGGTCTGAGTCTCTTTTTTTAAATCTTGCAAGTAAACCGGCAAATCGAATATTTTGAGTGGAGTGAATATGAAATTATTTGGCACAGACGGCGTACGAGGCGAGGCAGGTTCTTTTTTAAGTGCTCCGGTTGCTATGAAGGTTGCTATGGCTGCGGGGATTTATTTGAAATCGTCGGCAGTTACAAATAAAATACTTGTAGGAAAAGATACACGCAGAAGCGGCTACATGATAGAGAATGCTATTGTAAGCGGATTGACGGCTATTGGGTATGATGTCATTCAGGTTGGTCCTATGCCTACACCGGCCATAGCATACATTACAGAAAATATGCGCTGTGATGCGGGGATTATGATTTCTGCTTCACATAATTCTTATGAAGATAACGGGATTAAGTTTTTTAACGCCCACGGGGATAAATTTTCAAGTGAGACAGAAAAAGAGATAGAAAATATATATTTTAACGATGCACTTCTTAATAACTCCCAGGTTACAGGCAAGGCAATAGGAAAAGCAAAACGTATTGATGATGTGATAGGGCGATATATAGTACAGCTTAAGAACTCTTTTCCTGTGCATATGACACTGCAGGGAATGCGTATAGTGCTTGACACGGCAAACGGTGCAGCTTATAAAGTAGGCCCGACTGTTTTGGAAGAACTTGGTGCCGAAGTGATTGTACTGCATGACAAACCAAACGGTTTCAACATTAACGAAGACTGCGGTGCTTTGCATACAAAAGATTTATGCAAGAGTGTTGTCAGATATAGAGCCGATCTGGGAATAGCACTTGACGGTGATGCTGACAGACTTGTTGTTGTAGATGAAACTGGAGAAGCAGTAGATGGTGACCATCTTCTGGGTGCACTTGGCGTTTACCTACATAAGCAAAACAAGCTCAAAGGCGGAGGAATCGTAACGACTGTCATGAGTAATCAGGGGCTTGAAGATTACATGTCAGAAAATGGTTTGAAACTTTTTCGATCAGATGTCGGAGACAAACATGTTTTGGCAATTATGAAAAAGCAGGACATTAACTTTGGCGGGGAACAAAGTGGGCATATTATATTTAGTGATTTTGCAAAAACCGGAGATGGACTTGTAGCAACACTTCAGCTACTTGCCTTATTGAATGATAAAAAGAAAAAAGCTTCAGAGCTTTTACGACCATTTCCTTTATATCCGCAAAAACTTGTGAACTTACATGTAAAGAGAAAAAAGCCTTTAAGTGAAATTACTTCTCTGGATGAAAAGTTGCATGCTTTAGAGAAGAAAGGAATACGGCATTTGATCCGCTACTCAGGGACAGAAAACAAACTGCGTGTTCTTTTGGAGTGTAAAGAAGCTGATATCATGAATGAAAAAATGAATGAAATCGTAGAATTCTTTAAAAAAGCGCTCAATGAATAACAGTAATAAAATGTTACGCCTTTCAGCGATATTGCTCTTTAGTATCGCAGGTGTATTTATCATCGATCAAAATATTAAAAGTCTCTTTGTTGAGGGCTTTCGTTATTATACAGAGTGTATAGATCTGATACTTGTTTACAACAAGGGTGTTGCATTTTCAATGTTTGCATTTTTGAATGAGTATTTAAAGTATATTCAGCTTTTGCTTGTAAGTGGTGTTTTGATATATGTACTGTACCTCAAAAAGCTATGTTACGCTTTACCGGTGGGAATACTTCTTGGAGGGGCGTTTTCCAATATTTATGACAGGTTTGTTCATGAGGGCGTTGTAGATATGGTCTACTGGCATTGCGGATTTGATTTTGCTGTTTTTAATTTTGCAGATGTGATGATAGATTTTGCCGTTTTATGGCTGCTTATTTTAAATTTCAAACCAAATTTATGCAAAAATTAATCGCAAAAAAAGCACATTTTTGGTATGATTGTCCAAAATAATGGTGTATACAATACAGATAAAAGGAAATTGATGGAAATCAAAGCAAACAAAATTAATGGTGCAAATGCTCAAATTGAAGCAACAATCTCAAGAGATGAGGTGAATGAAAAGATAGAAAAAATTGCGAAACAACTCTCTAAAACTGCGAATGTTCAAGGTTTCCGTAAAGGGAAAGTTCCTGTTGCTATTATCAAAAAGCAATATGGTGAAAAACTTGTTGAAGATGCTGAAGCAGAAGCACTTCGTGAAGTTCTTGCAAAAGGCTTGACAGAGTTAAACATTGACAGTGCATCTTTGATTGGTGAGCCGACTATTTCTAAATTTGAGAAAAGTGATGATAAAATAGAGGTAGCCGTAAAAATAGCTATGCGTCCTGAAATAAATTTAGAGAATGTAAAATCTTTTGTTCCTGATTTTGAAAAACCTGAAGTGACAGATGAAGAGGTTGAAGAGAGAATTAAGGAAATCGCTGAAAATCAAGCGCCTTTGGTTGACATCAAGCGTAACCGCAAAATGAAAGAGGGTGATACTGCTGTTATTGACTTTGAAGGTTTTATAGACGGAAAAGCTTTTGAAGGCGGTGCTGCAGAGAATTTTGAGCTTAAACTTGGTTCGGGACAGTTTATCCCAGGATTTGAAGATCAGTTGATTGGCGTAAAAAGAGATGAAGAAGTTACAATCAATGTGACTTTTCCTGAAAACTACGGTTCAGACACACTTGCAGGAAAAGATGCCGAATTTAAAGTAAAAGTAAACGGTATTAAAGTAAAAGACGAGGTTGTTATAGACGATGAGCTTGCAAAAAAACTGCTTCCTGGTGAAGAAGATGCAACTTTGGAAAAACTTAAAGAAGAAGTAAAAAAAGCACTTGAGCAGGAAAAACTTGCAAAACTCTACAATGAAGAGCTAAAACCGAAACTTTTAGAGACGCTGGTTGAAAAAATTGATTTTGATTTACCGGAGTTTGTCGTAGATCAGGAAATTGATATGGCTGTTAACAAAAAAGCATCGCAAATGAGTGAAGATGAAATCAAAGAGCTTAAAGAAAACCCTGAAAAGCTAGAAGAACTTCGTGAAAGCTTTCGCGATGATGCAGTAAAAAGTGTAAAAGCTACATTTATTATAGATGCCTTAGCGCAAGAGATGGGTATAAAAGTAGAAGAGCAGGAAGTGATGCAGACTATCTACTATGAAGCAATGCAAATGGGTCAAGATCCGCAAAAGGCATATGAGCATTATAAAGAGGCAGGGTATCTTCCGGCAATTCAAATGTCAATGGTAGAAGACAAAGTGTTAACTGCTCTCTTGAATGAAAAGTCAGAAGCGTAAGCCATGAGCTATATTCCTTATGTAGTGGAAAAAACAGGACGCGGTGAGCGTTCTTATGATATTTTTTCCCGTCTTTTAAAAGACAGAATTGTGATGCTCAGCGGAGAGGTAAATGATGCTGTGGCATCTACTATAGTTGCACAGTTTTTGTTTCTTGAAGCAGAAGATCCCGAAAAAGATATCTATTTTTATATTAACTCTCCCGGCGGAGTTGTAACTGCGGGAATGGCTATTTTTGATACGATGAACTATATTCGTCCTCATGTTGCTACGATTTGTATCGGTCAGGCTGCATCTATGGGTGCATTTTTGCTTTCAAGCGGTGAAAAAGGCAAACGCTATGCATTGCCTCATGCGAGAATAATGATACATCAGCCTTTAGGCGGTGCACAGGGTCAGGCAACTGATATCGCAATTCAGGCAGAAGAGATTCTTCGCATGAAAAAAGAACTCAATGCAATATTGGCAGAAAATACCGGGCAAAGCATTGAAACAGTTGAAAAAGATACAGATCGTGACAACTTTATGAGTGCTGCAGAAGCAAAAGATTATGGCATGATTGATGAAGTGTTAGTTAAGAACGACAAAGAGTAGGGAGAAAATATGGCAGGTGGATTAAAATCAAAAGTACAGAAAAACTCTAATGCAAAGACAACTGTCATAAAAAAACTGGATCTAGAGAGTTCTTCGAGTGATATTGAAATTTATGCAAAAGAGGTTTTAAATGCACTTATTGCAGACAATTTACCGCCTACTCCCAATAACTTTTCACTCTATTTTGACAGACTTTTGGAAGATAAAAGCGAAAATCTTCGGAAGCAGATACACTCTATTTTGGAACTTGAAGAGAACAATGATGATGAAAATACTATTGTTTTGGAACAAAATCTTAAACAGGGATTTAGTTCCATCAAGCATATTCTTACGGTAACAGCCAACCTGTACAAAAATATGTCTTTAATGATAAAAATTTTAGAAAAAAGAAAAAAAGAGCTCAGTAATGTACCTAGTGAAAAAGAGGCTGTGAATATAATTGGTATTTTAGAGGGGGATGTTTCCAAACTGAATTCTATTTTGAAAACACAAAGCTCTCAAATGAAAACAATCTATGATGATACAGCTAAAATTGTTAAAAATGTTGAGAATGAGACAATATTTGACAATCAATTCGGAGTCTATAACAAACGTTATCTGCTTACAAAAATTGAGCAGGAAATTGGGCTTATTAAAGAGTTTAATCATAAAAGTTCTCTTATTATGATAGAACTTTCTCGTGAGCTCAAGAAAAGCGTCAACAATGATAAGGCGGTTTTACTGATGACCAGAACAATTGCAAGACTGCTTTTAAAAACTTCAAGACGAAGCGACATTGTGGCACATTACGGGAATGGCGTCTTTGCAATGCTGCTGAAGCATACAGATATAGAGAGTGCCCAAAAGGCAAGTGAGCGACTAAGTGATTTGGTTTCAAACTCTAATTTCTTTTTGGCAGACAGAGAAATTCATCTAAAAATTTCTATCGGTGTGACAGATGTAAATCCTGAAAATTCTGTTGAAGAGATTGTAGTCAGTGCAATGGACGGTATCCAAAAAGCGTATGAAGATAAAAACAGTGATTATGCTGTCTCATTGAGATCATAAAAAGCAGGAAAATTTTTTAAGAGATGAAGTTAACTATAGTAGAATATCCGGATAAAAAACTAAGAGAAAAATCTTGCGAAGTCAAAGAGTTTGATGATTCTTTGCATGAATTGCTCGATGCCATGAACCCTTTGATGATAAGCACAAACGGTATAGGCCTTGCAGCGATTCAGGTTGGACATCCGATTCGGGCTCTTATTTTAAATATTCCTGATGAAGATGGAGAGCAGCCTCCTGAAAACCTGCTTGAAATTATCAATCCGGTTATGACGCATAAAAGCGGAGAAACAACCTATCAAGAGGGTTGCTTGAGTGTTCCCCAGTTTTATGAAGATATTAAACGATATGAAAATATTATTATAAATTATCAAGACAGATACGGGAACACAAAAACACTCGAAGCAGATGGGCTTTTGGCTATAGCTATTCAGCATGAGATGGATCACCTTGAAGGTATTTTATTTATAGACAAACTCTCCTATGCAAGACGAAAGAAGTTTGAAAAAGAGTATAAAAAAATGCAAAAAGAGAAAAAAAACAACAAATAAAATGACAATTTGTCATATTATGCCTTACATGTAAAGCATTCAGCTAAGATAGAAGCAACTAGAGGAAGGTTGATTCAATGAAAAAAGTTCGCTGTGCAACATATGAGGGAATAGATGCCAAAGTCGTTGATGTGGAATCAACTTTGACGAAAGGGCTGCCGTCCTTTTCTATAGTAGGAATGGCATCGACTGCTATTACAGAATCAAAAGAGCGGGTAAAATCTGCACTCCTGAGCAATGATTTTTCTTTTCCTCCCAAGAGAATTACTTTTCTTCTGGCTCCGTCTGAACTTGCAAAATCGGGTTCACAGTTCGATTTGAGTATGGCTTTGCTCATACTTTTGAATGAGAGTGATGCAGACTTGAACGGCTGGTTTGTCTTTGGTGAACTGGGGCTGGACGGAAGTGTAAAAGAAAATATTCAGCTCTATCCTTTAATTCTTTCTTTGGCAAATCAGGGGCTTATATCGCAAGCTGTTGTGCCGTACGAATCACTGCAAAAGCTGTCAAAAATTCCAAATGTTTCATTTTACGGAGTTAAAAGTGTCAATGAGGCTGTCAGTCTTTTGAAAAATCAGGAGACTGCAACGCCAAATATAGAACAAAGTGAAATTGGCTATCCGTATTATCAGTTAGAGGGACAAAGGTATTATTATACAAAAGAGTATACAGAAGATTTTATCGATGTCAAAGGACAAGAAATTGCCAAAAGAGCGGCTTTAATAGCCGCGGCAGGGTTTCATAATATTATTTTTGAAGGCAGTCCCGGGTGCGGGAAGAGTATGATTGCAAACAGACTCCGTTATATTCTTCCGCCCATGACAGAGAGTGAAATCCTGGATGTTGCCAAGCTTGAAGTTTTAGAGGGATATGAACCGGAATTCAAACCTCATAGAACACTGAAAAATCCACATCACAGTTCTACACCGGCAAGTATTTTTGGCGGTGGCAGTCATAAGGCAAAAATAGGAGAGGTAGGGCTTGCAAACAACGGTATACTGTTTTTTGATGAATTACCGCATTTTTCAAAAGCTGTTTTGGAATCACTCAGAGAACCAATGCAGGATGCAAAAATAAGAATTTCAAGAGTCAATTCAAAGGTAGAATATCCGGCTAAGTTTTTGTTTGTAGGTGCTATGAATCCTTGCCCGTGCGGAAATTTATTAGATTCACACAAAGAGTGCAGGTGCAGTGATCTGGAAATACAAAAATACAAAAACCGTCTCTCTGAACCATTTTTAGACAGAATAGATTTAAATGTGGTGATGCAAAATGTAAATGTCAATGATTGTCCAAGTTTTTCATCAAAAGAAATGCACAAAACGGTTATTGAAGCACATATATTTTGCCAAAAACGTGGACAAAAAGTATTTAATGCACATCTGTCAGATAAAGATATGGAGAGATTTTGCAAGATGGATAATACATCCAATACAATACTTCAGACTGCCATAGAAAGGTTTGCTTTGTCATTTCGAAGTATAAAAAAAATTCAAAAAGTTGCTCGGACAATAGCAGATTTGTCTCAATCGGTTCTGATTAAAAAAGAACATATGCTTGAGGCTCTTTCATACAGAAGAAGGTAGGTTAGTAAAAGATATTTATATATCTTTTACTTTCATTCAGTTACAATGGTTGGGATTGGTATTGTATATAGTGCGCTTAAAATGAAGAGGAGAAAAGAAATATGCATGACAGAAGAAAAAAATCAAAAATATTACCGATCTTTTTTTTATTTTTGCAGATAACTGCATTTTTCTTTGCAAGCTGTTTCTTTTATCAGTTGGCAGTTATTATGGGGGTATCGGCTAATATTACAGTACTGATTATAGCAATTGCCAGTGTATATGCCATAATAAAATTTTTTGCCAGGTATTTTGAAATTAAAAATCGGATAAAATATATGGACTATGAATATTTCGGAAAAAAAGAGAAGTGATAAAATTTGTTTTTATGTTGTGTATAAGCCCATCTCTGCTTGTTTTGAGTGATGAGCGTCTCATTATTAAAAAGAGCAAGAAGAGAGCAGCTACACATCAGCTGTCTGTAAAAGAGAAAAAAAAGAGATTTTTGATGTTGCTGGTTCCTGTTATTCGTAAAGTACATAATGAACTGATGCAAAGATATAAAAGAATTGCAAAAGATATCGCGAATAAAGAAAACAGAGAAGAGATTGAGTTCTTGAAAAAAAAATATAAGGCGACAAGTGATGAGGATTTGTTGGCACGTTTGAAACCGCATCCTGTAAGCATTGTATTGGCTCAGGCTGCTATGGAGAGTTCATGGGCTACTTCGAGATTTTTTAAAGAGGCAAACAATGTTTTTGGAATGTGGAGTTCCCATTTAAATGAAAAACGTATTGCCGCAGGTAGAAAAAGAGGTGGTACACAGACGATATGGCTAAGAAAATTTGATACACTGGAAGACGCTATACGTGCCTATTTTGAGATGATTGCAACAGGAAAGGCATATCACAGGCTTCGTCAACTGCGTTTAGAGTATGATGATCCTTATAAAATAACACAGGGTCTGGATAAGTATTCTGAAATGGGAGAGGATTATATAAAGGTGTTAAACCAGGTGATTAAGTTTAATCATTTAACAAAATATGACCGCTAAAGTATTATTTTTGGGAGCTGCTGGGTTACGGAACAAATTTTATGGCAAAGAATAAAATGATAGGGGTCTATTTAAAATAATTTTAGTTTTTTGGTTGCAGTAGTTTGTTAAGCAGTGGAATAGTTGAGATGATTTTTACATCATGAAACGCCTCTGTTTACATGTGATGTCTGGGAACATGCCTATTATCTTGATTACAAAAATGAAAGAGCAAAATATCTGGATGCTTTTTGGGCACATATTAACTGGGACAATGCTTCAAAAGTATTTGCAGATAAAGAGCAGAAGAAAGAAGAAATAGGTCCCTGATTTATAAAAACACCTGTCGGCTACACATTGTAATATGTAGCTTCAGGATGGTATACAACAAGTGCCGAAGTTGACTGCTCGGGGTGTATTTGAAATGTTTCACTCAGTTCAATTCCAAACTCTTCCGGTTTTAAAAGATTAAACAAAGGACGGTTGAGCTCCAAGTCAGGGCAGGCCGCATAGCCAAAAGAGTAGCGGCTTCCCTGATATCTGTTCATGCGTACATCGGCGAGAGTGTTTCCTTCATCTTTTGCAATGTTGAGATCAAGGCGTATTTGTTTATGGGCAATTTCGGCAAGGGCTTCAGCAAGTTCAACCCCTAGTCCGTGAAACTGGTAATACTCCGTATAATCGCCTCTGTCATATATTTCGCGCTCCGCATCACTGATTTTACTGCCGGCACTCACACAGGTAAGTGCGATGACATCATGTCTGTCATTATGAAAGAAGTCACTGAGTGCGCGGTGGGGCTTTTTTCGCTGACGAGGAAAGGTAAAAACTTCTTCGGCACGTCCTATGATGTGTTCAAGCGGTTCGCGGTTGATATCTTCTTCTTTGAACCAGCCCTCGCTTTCATCAAAAATCAAAAGGGAGGTATCATCACTTCTGCATGGCCAGTAGCCGTAGAGTATGGTCGGCTCAAAAAGTTTTTCTTCAATAAAACGCTTTTTGAGTTTTTCATAGGCAGGCCAAACGACTTCGTCAAGCTGTTTTTGATAGGCTTCTTTGCTCATGCCTTTTGAAGAGTAGCCCCAGCGGGATTTGAAAAGTATTTTATGGTTTATCCATTCAAAAGCCATTTCAATTTGCTGCGAGGTAAGTTTAATTTCGCGTCTGCCCCAAAACGGCGGTGTCGGTACGGGCACATCCCGTGAAGGCATTTTTATTTCAGACAACGGCGGGATAATAACCTCTTTGACTTCTTTACGCTCTATTTCAGGTGCATCAGGATGCAGATTGGTATCAAAATTACCGGCTTCTATACGGCTCATGGCAGTGACACCGTCAAAAGCATCTTTGCAGTAAAAGATAGGACCGTCATACGCAGGTCGGCAAAAATCATCTATAAAGGCACGTGTAAGAGCTGCGCCACCCAAAAGAATCGGAATTTTAATACCTTTTTCCTGTAAAATATTTAAGTTTTCAAGCATCACCTGTGTTGATTTTACCAAAAGACCGCTCATACCAAGAGCCTGTGCGTTTGATTTTTCCAATGTTTCAAGAAAGTTGTCAAGTTCTACTTTTATACCAAGATTGATGACCTTGTAGCCGTTGTTGGAGAGAATGATATCGACAAGGTTTTTGCCGACATCATGAACATCTCCTTTGACGGTTCCCAGTATCAGTGTGGTATCAGTCTCTTTTTCAATTTTTGGCAGATAGGGTTTGAGATGGTCAACGGCCTTTTTCATTGTTTCTGCTGACTGTAATACAAAAGGGAGCTGCATCTGTCCGGAACCGAAAAGTTCGCCGACAACTTTCATGGCATCTATGAGAATCTCATTGACTATTTTTTCAGGGGCAATTTTGTGACGGACTTCTTCCACAAGGGGAATCATTCTGTCTTTGTCCCCGTCCATCAGCAGTTTGGCTATCTTCTCTTCATCGCTCATTTTGAGATAGGCTTCATCTACCGCATCATTGTCAACTGCTTCTTTGGAGGAGAAATGTTCTATAAAAGTAAAGAGCGCTTCGCCGTTTGGTTTGCGGTTGAAAATCAAATCATCACAAATTTCCTGATCTTCTTTGGGAATCTTATTCAGAGGAATAATATGCTTGACATTGATGATAACCGAGGTAAGTCCCGCCTCTACACAGTGATGCAGAAACATAGAATTAAGGTAAGGCCGCGCATCTTTGTCGAGTCCGAAAGAGATATTTGAAAGCCCTAAAATTGCACCGACTTCCGGGTGTTTTTGACGAAGTTGGCGAATGGCTTCTATAGTGTTGATGCCAGCATCAAAATACTCTTCGTCTCCTGAGCCTAATGTAAAGGTTAAAACATCAAACACAAGGTCCTCTTTTTTGATGCCGTGACGGTTTGTTGCGAGGTCGATAATGCGCTCTGCTACTCTGATTTTGTCTTCAACGGTTTTTGCCATCCCTTTTTCATCAATCGTCAGACAGACAAGGCTCGCCCCAAATTTTTTTGCCAATTGGCAGACCGCATCAAATTTTGGTTCACCGTCTTCGAGGTTCACAGAGTTGAGAATCGGCTTGCCTCCGATATGTTTGAGGGCAGTCTCAAGCCCCTTTGTCTGGGTGGAATCGGGCATAAGCGGCAGGGCAATTTTTTGGGCATACATTGCCATGACTTCTGTCATATCTTTTGTTTCATCACGTCCCGCAAATCCGACATTGACATCAAGAACATGTGCGCCTGCACGGACCTGCTGTTGTGCAACGGAAAGCGTTCCTTCATAATCTTCTGCCAAAAGCAGTTCGCGGAATGCTTTTGAACCGGTTGCATTGGAACGCTCTCCGACAAGCAGCGGTGCGGGTTCTTGCATAAGCGGTACGGTATTAAAGAGTGACGCGATAGAGTTTTGCTGTGAACCTGATGGCGGTTTTGGAACAACACTCGAGACCTTGTTGACAAGCGCACGGATATGTTGCGGTGTCGTTCCGCAGCAGCCGCCTAAAAAGCTTACGCCGTCATACTCTAAAAACTTCTCCTGTTGTGCTACAAATTCATCAGGTCCCATCGGATAATAAGTATAGCCTCCACGGTTTTGCGGCAGACCGGCATTGGCATGCACACTGATTGGTTTGCCCCAGAGTTCACTGAGTGTTTTGACATGTTTGAGTACCTGCTCAGGTCCTGTTCCGCAGTTGAAACCAAGAGAGAGAATATCAAAAGGCTCCATAATGGTGGCAATGGTTTCGGCATCTGTTCCTATAAGCATTGTTCCGCTGAGCTCAATTGTCACAGAAACCATGATGGGGATTTCGACCTCTTTTTGTCTGCATGCTTCCTGAATGGCATGCAAAGCAGCCTTTATCTGCAGCGGGTCCTGTGCCGTTTCAATGAGAAATACATCAACTCCTCCGTCGATAAGGGCGAGACAAAATTCAGTATAGCCCGCATACATTTCATCATACGTGATATGTCCGAGAGAAGGAAGTTTTGTTCCCGGTCCGATAGAACCAAGACAAAAACGGGGATGCTCCGGTGTTGAAAAAGCTTCACACTGTTTTTTGACAAGTTCGGCTCCGGCACGTGTCAGTTCATATGCACGGTGGCCGATGTTGTATTCATCCAAAACCCAGGAAAAAGAACCAAAGGTATTGGTTGTGATGAAATCAGCCCCGGCAGTCAGATAGGCATGAAAAATATCATTCATAATTTCAGGAGCTGTAACATTTAAGAGTTCATTGCATCCCTCATTCCCTTCCCATGCCTCTTTTGGAATTTGATCATCACGTTGCTGCAGTTGTGTACCCATTGCCCCATCGATGATAAGCGGGCGTTTTTTGATAGTTTCCAAGATGTATTGTTTTGTTGTCATATATAAAATCTTTTTATTTAAATATTTTATTATTTTAACATTATTGGATATAAAATTTGCTGTATTATCAGTCTAAATTTCACTTTTTAAGTTCGAGAAATGCTAAAATGACGAAATAATAAAAAAAAATATTGACTTTTATCGTCAAATAAGTGTATAATGACGATGAAAATCAATTATTAGAGAGGTTTAATCGTTAAATGACTATTGCCTATATCCGTCCGGATAAAAATTTTTTATCCGCACATGAACAGTTGAAATATATAAATTCTTACACAACGACTAATAATCTTGTTGTTGATGATGAATTTGTAGATTACATATCGCAAAATAAACGTTTGGAAGATCGCATAAATGTAACATCTTATTTTCAATCTAAAGAAGAAGCTATACTGCTTATATATGATGTTTGGGTTTTAACTACAAATATGGAAGATTTAATTCAAATGGTAAGTTGTTTGTTGAAAAATAAATATAAAGTGCATATTATAAAACACTCTGTTATAATTTCACAAGAGAGCAGTGCAATGTTGATTTTAGGGCTTATGGATCAACTCCGGCAAAAATTGAAAAATGATGCTAAAAGAATGATAGGGAGACCAAAAGGAAGCAGATCCAGTTCTAAGTTTGATATTTATTTAAATGAGATTATAGAGTATATAAGAGAGAAAAAAAGTGTAAGTGAAATGGCACGTCTTTTAAATGTCAGTAGAAGTTCACTAAAAGATTACATTGAATCAAGAGAGTTAAAACAGATAGCTTCGGGTTCGTTGCTGACGCATACTCAAGAAGATGCCGAAGCTCAGGTTATTAATACAATAGTATGTCCAGATTAATTTAATAGGAGAAATAGATGAGTGAAAAGAAAAAAAGTATAGAGATACCTACCCCTTGGAGAATTAAACGCTATTATGTTTATGCGTTGGCGACAATAGTAGCTTTGGTGTTGCCATGGATTAAAGTCAATGGACACCACTTCTTTTTATTGAGTTTTGACAAAATGAAACTGGACCTTGCTTTTGTGCAGTTTGATATGCAAGAGTTGTATTTGATGCCATTTTTATTGATGCTTCTTTTTATTACTATATTTGGTATGACAGTTTTAGGCGGTCGTGTTTTTTGTGGATGGGTATGTCCGCAAACTGTGTTTCGTGTCATTTATCGTGACTTGATTGAAACAAAATTATTGCATTTACGAAAGCGTATCGGAAACAAGCAGCAAGAACCGGATATGTCAAAACCTGAAAACAAAGTAAAAAAAGCGATAGCTGTTATGATATGGACTGTGCTTGCATTGATTGCAGGAGCCGATTTTATGTGGTATTTCGTTCCACCGGAGACCTTTTTTCAGTATTTAAGTAATCCTGGAGAGCATTTGACGATGATTGGTTTTGTTGTAGGGATTGCAGCATTTTTGATTTATGACATTGTATTTTTAAAAGAAAATTTTTGTATTTATGTCTGTCCATATTCCCGTGTACAGTCAGTACTCTATGATGAACACACAGTTATGGCGATCTATGACTTTAACAGAGGCGGACATATCTATGACGAGCATCACCATAAAAAATTTGAAAAACAAAAAGAGTTGCAAGCAGCAGAACCAAATGCCGAATGTACGACATGTGAAAAATGTGTAACAGTCTGTCCTACTCATATTGATATACGTGAGGGACTGCAACTTGAATGTATAAACTGTCTGGAATGTGTTGATGCCTGTACAACAGTTATGGGTAAACTTGGAAAACCATCACTCGTGACATGGTCAAGTGAGTATGAGATTGCTGAGAAAAAGGGAAAAACAAAATATTTCCGTCCAAAAATCATAGCATATATGGTTTTACTTGTGGGTCTTATGTTTGCACTTGGATATATGAGTACGACAAAAGAGCATATGCTGTTAAATATCAATAAAGAGACAAGACTTTATTCTGTCAAACATCTTGCAAATAATAAATTTGCAGTTGAAAACTCTTATGTCTTTTTATTGCAAAATACTGAGAATGAACCAATGAAATTTTTCTTTGAAGTTATTCCTCCAAAAGGAATGGAAGGGAAAATTCAAATAGTAAAACCGTCAAAACCTTTCAGAGTGGTACCTGGTGTTAAAAAGAAAAAAATTGTAACACTTAGAACAACAGAGATGTTGGTTGATGACAAACGCAAGGATACTATTATTCCTATTACTATTCATGCATATGCTTTGGATAAAGACGGAAAGCCTAGCAAACTTATTTCTGTAATGAGACATACAATTTTCGTCTTTCCTAAAGAGAATGTCCTTTTAGACTCAAAATAAATTTAATAATAAGAAATCACACCATGGTGTGATTTCTATCAAATTCTTCGCAAATAAATAATTTGTTTTCTCCTCAGCATAAAATTTGCTATAATTCGCCTCTATTTATAAATTTATAATAAAAGGTAATAACTATGGCATTCTCAAAAGAAAATAGAAAAGGTACTGTTTCAGGTATCATCTTTGTTGCAATTTTTGCAGCTGCTGCAACATCAATAGCGCAAATTGCATTTGTCAAATCACTTGGCATCTCTCCTCTTGTTATCGGTATAGTATTAGGTATTTTTTATGCAAATACTTTACATAACCATATTCCGAGTGCCTGGGGAACCGGTATTACGTTTTCAGGCAAAAAGATTCTTCGTTTTGCAATCGTATTTTATGGTTTTCGTATAACATTTCAGCAGATTATGGATGTGGGGCTCAGTGGTTTTACCGTTTCACTGATTATGCTTTCCACGACTTTTTTACTGGGAACATATTTAGGTATAAAAGCGTTTAAGATGGATAAAGACACATCAATGCTTACAGCAGCAGGTGCCTCTGTCTGTGGTGCTGCAGCAGTTCTTGCAACAGAACCTGTTTTAAAAGCAGAAGGGTATAAAACTGCAGTAGCGGTTTCAATGGTTGTGCTCTTTGGTACAATTTCTATGTTTTTGTATCCTGTTTTGTATGCATCAATTATTGAGCCGGCAACAGGATTTTTGCATATGACTCCGGAACAGTTTGGTATCTATACGGGCGGAACTATTCATGAAGTGGCACAGGTTGTAGCCGTGCCTGCTTCTATTCCAGGTGCACCTGAAATTATGGCAAACTCTGCAGTGATTGTTAAAATGACTCGTGTTATTATGATTGCACCAATGCTTATTGTTTTGGGAATTTATTTGTCTATGCAGGCAAAAAAAGAGGGAAAATCTGGCGGTAAATTACAGCTTGTTATCCCTTGGTTTGCAGTATATTTTATAGGTATGGCCGGATTTAACTCTTTGGATTTGGTACCGCATACTATTGTTGATACTATCAATACAATTGATACTTTTCTTTTAACGATGGCAATGACAGCACTGGGTATGGGAACAATCTTTTCCAAATTCAAAGGGCTTGGTTTGGCACCGCTGTATACTGCCGGTGCGATGTTTGTATGGCTGGTTATAGGCGGTTTTGTGGTGACTAAGTTTGTAACAGCTGCTCTTTAGCAGCTGTTGCAGCTTTGGCAATGAAGCTTCTTAATATACTTATTTAAATAAATATTATATAATATTTATACTAGTTCACAAGGAGTTTAATTTTGTCATATATTCCAAATACATTAAACTCTTTTTGGCTTTGGAAAGAGGTTTATGTAAAACTGGGAATTTCTAATCCTGCCTATAAATATTGGAAAAACACTCCAACGTTAAAATTGAATAATAAATATATTTTTATTCAAAAACAGACACTTCCAAAAAAACATGAACATGTTGAAAATATTCTAACAGATCTTTCGGGATATTTGCCAATTAAATATGCATCAGATCAGTTACATGTAAATGAACACTTGTTCGTAAGTGATAAAATGGCACTTCATACAGAGTTTGAGTATAAGTTTGTCGAAGATGTAAAATTTGTAAATGTAAAAAGATTTTTTAGAGAATATGGAATTAAAGTGAACAAAAATTCCATTGTACAGTTAGGGAAAATCAAAGATTTGGAAATATCTTCGGATGCAATATTTTATAATTTGAAAAATGATTACGGATTGGTGGTATATAATTCATGAATACTTTTTTTATAGAGTTTCGAGACCCTCTATTTTCCATTATTATTTTCTTTACCATTATATTTATAATTACTTTTTTTTCTTATTGGTGGGGGAGATATAAAAGAAAAGAGGACTCTAAACAAATAAGTAAATTTTTGGAACAGTTTCGTACCTTACCATCACATAACGAATTGAAAATTTTAATAGCTGAAGGAGGGCTGTCAGAAAAATCATGGCTGCTTCTTGCGAGTGCATACTATAAAAACGGCGATTATGAAAAAAGTATAGAGATATATAATGAAATATTAAAACTCGGAAATAAAAGAAATACGAGAGAAACAATGTTCTTACTTGGAAAAACATATTTTAAAGCAGGATTTTTAGAACGTTCCAAGCAGGTTTTTTTAGAAATTCTGAAAAAGAATCCCCGTACACCGGAAGCTTTGCATTATTTGCTTCTTGTGTATGAGTACATGAAAGATTATAAATCCGCTTTGGAAGTTTTAGAGCCGTTGGATGAACTTCAAGAAGATGTTATTCTTGAACGTGCATACCTGCATGTTTTGGAAGCTCTTGATTCGCCGAATATGACAAAAGAAGAAAAAGTCCAGAAGTTGTTGGAGATATATAAAAATGCTCATCGTCTGGCTTATTTGATATTTGATTATATTTTTCAGGTAGATCCGCAACTTGCCTGGAAAAATATTGACATCTCTAAAAGTGAACTTTTGACAGAACTCTTCTGGCGATGTGATTCAAAAGATTTGAATTTGGATATAATTACAGACAATGGCTATCTGCGGGAACTTTATACTGCAAGAGGTGATGTGAAACTTGCATACAACAGCAGTATATTTGAGCTTGATGTGTTGATAAAACTTGAGGGAAAATCAAATGCAACACTCAGTTTTGAATATGTGTGTGATAACTGTAAAGGGACATATCCTTTTGCTTTCAGCCGTTGCAGTTCATGTCATGCGATAGATACAGCAAGAGTGGAGTACAGTTTAAGTAAAGATTACGCTAAGGAATTCAGTGAAGAAAATAACTCTTTTCAGTGACGGCAGTGCCTTGGGAAATCCAGGTCCTGGAGGTTATGGTGTTATTTTGCGATATGGTAAAAGTGAAAAAGAGCTTTGGGGCTCGGAACTCCATACTACAAATAACAGAATGGAACTCAAAGGTGCAATAGAAGGGCTTCGTGCTCTAAAGGAGCCTTGTGAGGTCGATATAATTTCTGACTCCTCTTATGTGGTGAAAGGAATCAATGAGTGGTTGCAAAACTGGATTAAAAGAGATTTTAAAAAAGTAAAGAACCCTGATTTATGGAAAGAATACATAGAAGTGGCAAAACCGCATAAGATTCATGCCATATGGGTACGGGGACATGACGGTCATGAAGAAAATGAGCGATGCGATGTATTGGCAAAAGAAGCGGCGCAAAAAGCCAAAGAGGCTTTAACACAATGAGGAGAAGGTATTTATGCATAAAAATATAAAGACATTGGAAGAAAAATTAGGATATGAGTTTCGTGACAAAAAGCTCATTATCGAAGCGCTGACACATAAAAGCTATAAGCAGCCCTACGATAATGAGCGATTGGAATTTTTGGGTGATGCCGTATTGGACCTTGTGGTCGGAGAGTATCTTTTTAAAAAGTTTCGGACATCTGATGAAGGAAAACTCTCCAAAATCCGAGCATCACTGGTCAATGAAACAGGTTTTGACAAACTGGCACGGGCTTTGAATCTGGGTGATTATATACTGCTTTCAAATGCTGAAGACAATAATGGCGGACGCGAAAAATCTTCTCTGCTTTCAAATGCTTTTGAAGCTATAATGGGTGCAATATATTTGGAAGCCGGTTTGGCAGAAGTACGAAGAATAGCCATTGATTTAATAGAAAAAAATCATGATGAGATCTCTTTGGATTCTTTGTTCCGTGATTTTAAAACAACACTTCAGGAATTGACACAGGCCCGCTTCGGGATAACGCCGGAGTATAAAGTTTTGGCATCACGTGGTCCTGATCATCAAAAAGAATTTGAAGTGGGTGTATTTATAGAAGACAAAGAGTATGCCAGAGCAAAGGGAAAGAGTAAAAAAATTGCACAACAAGAGGCAGCGAGAGTTGCTGTAGATATGTTAAATAAGGAAAAAAAGTGAACAGTTTTGGAATGAAATTACGATTTTCAACATTTGGAGAGTCTCACGGAAAAGCATTAGGCTGCCTTTTGGATGGTGTTCCGGCGGGCTTGAATATTGATGAAGAATATATTCAAAGTGAACTTGACAGAAGAAAACCCGGAAAGAGTAAATTTGAAACTGCCAGAAAAGAAGCAGACAAGGTTGAAATCTTAAGCGGTGTGTTTGAGGGAAAAAGTACAGGTACTCCAATTGCAATGGTTATATACAATACAAACCAAAAATCCAAAGACTATACAAATATAAAAGATGTGTTTCGTCCCGGGCATGCAGATTTTACCTATTTTCACAAATATGGTATACGAGACTACAGAGGCGGGGGGCGCAGCTCTGCGAGAGAGACTGCTGCAAGAGTAGCAGCAGGGGCTATTGCAAAACTAATGCTTCAAGAGCTTGGTATTACAGTGCTTAGCGGTATCAGTGAAGTTGCAGGCATACAGGCAGAAGATTTTAATTATGAAGGTGCGAAGAAAAGTGTAATTTATGCACTTGATGCCAATAAAGAAGAAGCACAAAAAGCAGCAATACTTAAAGCAAAAGAGGAGCATGATTCTGTCGGCGGTGTTTCGCGTGTAGTCATCAAAGGCACACCCGTAGGTTTGGGGCAGCCTCTTTACTATAAACTAGACGCTGTTTTAGCGGATGCTATGATGGGTATTAATGCTGTAAAAGCTGTTGAGATTGGAGATGGTGTATTGAGTGCCAAGGTACACGGTTCTCAAAACAATGATCAGATACGTGCAAATGGATTTGAATCCAATCATTCGGGTGGAATACTCGGTGGTATCAGTAACGGGGAAGATATAGTGCTTAATGTCTATTTTAAACCAACGCCATCTATTTTCAAAGAGCAGCATACTGTTACAACAGCAAATGAAGAAGTTGATTTTTCACTCAAAGGCAGGCATGATCCTTGTGTTGCTATTCGCGGTACTGTTGTATGTGAATCAATGGCCGCTTTGGTTATAGCTGATATGATACTGCTCAATATGGGTTCAAAAATGGATGGTGTCATTAAATATTATAAATAATATTTAAAAATCATCATCTCCAAATTCTTTTTCCATTGCTTTTTGATACTTTAATTCTTCTTCTTTTTGGAGTTGTTGTTTTGTTAAGACGGCTTCATGAAGAAACGCACCGAAAAATGTCTTTGGTTCTAATTTTGCCAAAGCAAGATAAATACCGCTGATAAGGGCAATGATTGTTATACCTGCTACTGCTTTTTGTATAGGATTAAATCTCTGTATAGGTTCTTTTATTCGCATTTCACAGGTTCCGCCCGGGCAGAGTGTTGGACTTTTTCTTGTTATAAACTTGTAAATCATACAGCCTACACATATCGAAAAAGCACTTTCGAGAAACATTAATGCAAGGCACAGTACACAGATGAGTACTTTGTAAAAAGTAATATCCCAGTTGAGAACAAACCATTGCATCATAGGCAAAGATATCAGCCAGCCAAGAGTCCAGGCAAAGCGTTTTTGGAGTCCGCCTACATATTCCGGTTTTTGATTTTGTACAGCCAGTTTTCCCAGCAGTAAAGAGGGCGAGTATTTGGGAGAAATCATCCTTGCTGTAAAGTCAATAAACAAAAATGTCAAGTAGACTCTTGCTACGATGACATGTCCAAATCCTATTCCTATAAAAATTACAAGCATTCCCAGCAAGCCAAGTATGCCAGCAGCAGCTCTTGCCTCACGCTCGTTAATGACGGTTACATCATAACCCGGAACTCTTTCTCCGTAGTCTAGTAAAAAACTTTTTAAATTCATAAAATACCTTTAGTTGTAATAATTATTCTGTCATTTCTTTTAAAATTTTGACAATCATCCCCTGGGCCTCTTTTAACGGACGGATAGATTTTTCGTCTTGTATGTCGAGTGTATTTATCCAGTTTTCAACACCCAAAAATCCCATATACATCTTTGATTCATTTTTTTTCTTGTAAAGATAAAAAGAACACGGTGCCCAGGCACCTGCTTCGGGATGAAGTTTTGAAACAGGGTATATTACATCAAATTTGCAAATGGAATATGTATGAAAAAAATCATATTCATGAAAATCGTAATCATCAAATATTTCTTCTTGCAGATTAGTATAGTTTGGAAACAAAAATCCCAAAGGTTCTAATTCGCCTTCAAATTCTGCTTCAAAATCTTCTATATAGTCTTCCATTGGCAGGTCGGTCTTTACTTCTGTGGCCATATCAATTGCAAATGATTTTTTTGGAAATTTTACAGTGTAATTTAAGTCTTTAAAATGTCCGTCTGGCATTGCTTTTTTCAGTCCTGTTTGTATCAAAGCAGCATATTTTATTAGATCCGGATCATTTTTCGGGATACCTGTCGCTCTTGACATTCCGTTGAGCGTCAAGGTTGCTATATTCATATTGCCGTCTCTGTCTTCCCAGATAGACATAGTTAAAGGTGTCAATGCACCAAATTTTGGATACTTCTTGATAATCTTATATGTAAGTTCGCTGTTTATATACATAGCAAGGTTGTAAGTTTTATAATGCACTTTACCAAATCTGGTTTTAAACGGCTTATTCATATCATTGTTTCCGGGAACACTCAGTCCAATGGCATCAAAAGCAGCTTCTATTGTTTTGGGAGTAACCTTTTTGTTTGTATTGTGTGTTGTAAAAACCTGCACATCCTGTGTTTGGGCAGGTTTGGAAGGTGTTACGGTAGATGTAGCATTACAGCCGTTAATAGACAGCGTTGCTAAAACAACCATTATCAGAGTGTATATCTTTTTCACTTAGTCTCCTTGAGTTTTCTATTGCATAATACGGATTAAATTTATACTGTGTAACTTTATCATTATTGTTATATAAATAATATTAATAGAGTCAAATACTTACTGTATCTCCGACTTTAATTACGCAAGGACCACTTATTATTTTTGCAAATATACCTCTGTCGTTTTTTAGCAGTTTAGGCAACTTTGGGTTTATGATGGACAAGCCTTTGCACAGAGTGCAGTTTTGTGTTATTTCCAATGTTGTATCACCTATTGTAAAGGTCTCCCCTGTATTTAAATGGTAGGGGTTGATATCAATTAAAATATTTTCGCCCAGTGCTCCGTCTGATAGGTTTATGTTTGTATCATATGCCATATTGTAGCTTTGGATAGAGGTAATTAAAATAGCTCTTTGATCATTTTTATTGTAAAATTTGTCATTTAGAATTCCGTGTTCGTCGGCATCTATATGAGAGGTGTTTATTCTTGTTTTATCTGTATCATTTTTTGTGATGAATAATTTCAGAACTTTACCCTGCAGGTTTTTCTTCATCTGTTTTTGCTCATTATTTGTATTTGTTGTAGTTGTTGTAAAAAATTGAGAGTATGAGAGCCAATGTAGTAATTGGCTCTTAAAAAAGAGGGTAAAATTATTTAATTTTACCTTTGCCTTTGTAAGTTTTACCTTTAAGGTCAACTGCTAACATTTCAACCTTATCACCTTTTTTACCAATTCCTTTAAATTGAAATTTGAAAATAGGATTTTTAGATAAGAATTGTGAAGTAGACATATCTAAAACAGTCTCACCATTGACTGTAGCAGTTAAATGAGTAATAAAGTTTGCGTTATCTCTGCTACCGGTTTTCTTTTCTGCCATATTGTAAGTCATCATTTGATGTTTAACCATTGCTTTAACTTTAACAACACCGCCTTTTAATTTTGCTTTTACTTTAATTCCAGCCATTGTATTTCCTTATTTATTTTATTTTTTTTGTATCAAAATGAGAAGGAATTATCCTTCACATCCACCAAGAGCAACATCAAGAGTTTTCTTAGCAGCGTATAGTTTGCCGTCTTTACCCTCAGCAACGATTGTTATCGTACCGGATTTAGCCATTTTGATTTTAATAGAATATTTGTTTACACTGTACTTGTTTGTTTCTACGACAAGTACTGCTGCTTCCGGATTTGCATCTTGAAATACAGAAATTGTTTTTACATCTTTGTCAGTTGAAAAATCAACCGGAATTGCACCACCGTTACTTGCAACATCAGGAGCAGTAAGTTTCACGCCTTCCATTGTTAATGCATTTGAACCATACATTGCTTTTATAGCATCATCAACAGTTTTTGCTGTCCATACAGTCGGTTTGAGTTTTCTGTAGTCTTCTGCTCTTACACTTGCCGGTACAACCGCTAACGCCAGTGCGCCTAAAGTCATGCTTAAAAATTTTCTTCTTTCCATCATTTTATCCTTTTTGTTTATTTACTTTGGTTGATAATATAGTCAACAACTGATTTGAATTGTTTGTCAGAGAGTGATGAACCGCCTTTAGGAGGCATTCCTGTATCAGTCCCTTTTAAACCATTTTCATATACTTTATCCATTCCTTTTACAAGCAACGGTGCCCATGCGGACTTGTCCCCAGGTGCTGGAGCAGCACCTGTGTCATGGCACATTGCACAGTTTGCCGCATATGCTTTTTTCGCATCAAAACTGCTCTCTTCTTTCTCTTTTGGAAGATCTCTTACTGCAGACAAAGGCGGATGAAAGTCACTGATTCCGGCACCTTTTATATAAACAACTTTTGCAGTCGGTTCCTGGCAGTTTTTCATACATCTTGATGCAGGGTTTTTGACATCATATTTCTGTCCGCCAAAGTTTTTTGCATTTGCATAATACTTACGTACATTTTCAGGACCATTCGGACCAGCGATATCCGGTTCAAATCCGTCTCTGTTTGGCATTTTTATTTTTAGGAATTTTTCACGATTAAGTACATACTCATCATCAACTTCCACACCGTCTATTTCCATTTCATTGGCATTTAATATATATGCAACCAAAGCATATACTTCATCATCACTGAGACTGTCAGTCAACGGATGAGGCATCGCATCTTTGATGTACCACCATAGAGTACTTGCCTGTGGCCAGTATGTACCAAAAACACGTACTGGACCGTCAGTATCTGGTTTGATTCTTTGATTTGTTAATGTTTTATGCAATTCATAGGCATTTCCTTTGGATAAAGCAGGATAGCCACCGCCGCCTGAACCAAAGTCACCATGACACATGACACATTTTGCTTCATAAATATTTTCGCCTTCTTCTACACTTCCCTGACCTTCCGGTAAACCGGTACCGTCAGCCATGACATCAGAATTCCACTCATCATATTCCGCTTTTGTCGGAGTACGGCCATATTTTACATCTGCATTATGCGCATTTGTATTGACATAGTATGGTCCTGTTTTTCCGTTTACAACAGGATAATCTACTCCACCGTCAATAGAAGCTTTTGTAGGCACATTTGAACCTGCAGGTGAAGCATTTTCCACACATGCAGAAAGTCCCAGTGACAATACAGCTGCAGTAGAAATTGAAATTAATAATTTTTTATTTAATGTAAACATCATTACGCTTTTCCTTCTATTACTAACTCGCCATTTGCTTTACGCCCTAATTGAGAACGTACTTCAACGTGAGTTATCTTTCCGTCTTTTTCAACTTTCCATGTTTCCACTGCATTTCTATGGTACACAGCTTCTACACCTACAGTAAGAATTTCCTGGTCAACTGTCGGTTGGATGTATCCTGCATCATCTCTGGCACGAGAAGTAAGGAAGAGTTCCTGTCCTTTTTTGTATGTATGCATATAGCTCCAGCGTGTCCAGCATTTAGGAAGAACCAAACCTTTGAGTTTTGCTTCAACATAATTTCTTCCACCGTCAAAAGAGAGATCCACACCTGTAATTGTTCCCATTCCAGACCATGCAAGACCTTCTATCTCTACTATGTCACCATCTTCCAGGTCTGTCCAGTCAATTTCCGGAGACGGAGAAGTTACTGTTGAGTTTACTTCATTTGCATAGAAGTGTTGGATGGCCTTTCCGGTTGGTTTCAAGACTGTGTATTTAGATGTTTCTTCTTTACAGTACCAAGGTTCACTTGCGAAGTCTAAACGTCTTAGCCATTTTACACAGAGGTTACCCTCCCAGCCCGGAACAAGTAAACGAATCGGATATCCTTGTTCAGGACGCAGTGCTTCACCATTTTGGCCCCATACAATCATGGCATCATCCCAGACTTTTTCCATTGGAATAGTTCGACCCATTTTTGAGGAGTCTCCGCCTTCTGCAAGCATCCACAGTGCCTCTTTTTTTACACCCAGGTCTTTGAGGATGTCTTTAATGTAAACACCTGTCCATTCTGCACAGGACATAAAGCCTTTTGCAAACTGTAAAGAGTTGTATTGTGGACCTCTCCATTCTTGACCGCCGTTTGCAGGACACTCAATAAAGTGAGTACGTGTTACACTTGGGTAGCGCTTCAGCTGCTTCATAGTAAGAACCAGAGGTTTTTCAACCAAACCGGTAATCATAAGTCTGTGCTCATTCGGGTCAATATGTGCCACACCACCGTGACAACGACTGAAAAAGAGGCCGTTTGGTGTGATGATTCCGCTTGACTCTTGTAAAGGCGTAACCGCAATAGATGCTCTGAAGTTACCCGAAGCAAGGAGCTTCGTGTATCTTCTTGTTACGTTATGCTCATACTTGGATGGCATTCCGTAAAGATTCTTTGTTACAGGATCTCCCCATTTTGTTCCCCACGGTGTAGGTTCTAAAATAGCGGGGTCGCCTGCTTCTTCTGATGCCAGCAGAGAAGTTCCAGCAAGTGCAGTTACAGATAATGCAGCTGTTTTTCTGAAAAAGTCTCTTCTGCCAAGACTTGAGTCGTTACTGTTGTCAGTAGCAGACTCTACATCTTGTTGAGATTTTTTTATATCCACAATGTTCTCCTTGGTAAGTTGTTATTCTGTTTAATACTTTTAATATCTCATTAATTTCCAGGCAATACAAATAATTGCTGATTTGTATTATGCCATTGTATGCTTAAATTATAAATACATAGCAAAAGGTATTATACAAAAAAATGAGACAAAAATGTGATATCAGCACCTAAAATGCACTAATTGGTTACTTATTGAAACACTCTCCATATATAACTAAAAATAATATTTGTACAGGTTATTTTTGGAATAACATAAACTTATTAGATAATAAAAATTATTTTTCAACTATACCCAGCACAAGATAGGTTTCAGAGGCTTTGTCAATGAAAAACGGTATTATAAATCCCTGGTGCTCAAGGTCTTTTATGTTTTCATCATTAAAATAGACAGACTGCTTGTATTTTTGTGCTTTTGTCGGAATATTGATTATTACAGTATCCAAATACATTTTAAAGTTTTTTGTTGCCATAAAATCTTCTTTTGCGAATTTTTGCAAAATATCCTGTAGCTGTTTTTCAAACAGGTCAGTGCATAGTATTTGCATCATTTGGCCTTTTCGTTAAGCCAGTTTGAAAGTTTTTGTGTGCAAGGATAGAACTCTTTTACAGAGTTCTTGTCCTGTTTGTATGTTTCAAATGCTTTTTGCATCTTTTTTTTTGCATCTTCATTAATCTTTTGCATTATCTACTCGTCATCATCTTCTTCTTGGGTTTTTGGTGTATTGCCATAAACAGCATCCACTTCTTCTGAAAGTGAACTAATCTCATCTATTGCGTCTTCATAGACTTCCACTTTTTCATCACAGTCCTCAGTGGCTTCAGCATTAGCTGTTGCTTCATGGAGAGAATCTTCTATCATATAGGCTTTAAAAGGCATACCGTAGTTGTAAACTATTTCTCCACCGTGTTTTCCTTGCAAAAGTGTTGTTGCTGTTGCTGCAAGTAAAAGAAGAATGGCCAATGCCTGCACAGCAAAATTTTTCATTTTATATCCGACTATCTGCACCAATGCGATAATACCCGTTGCTATTGCCAGATACAGCCCAAGCTCTTTATGTTCCAGGAGTTCTTCTTTACCGGCTTTGCTCAGATAATCAAAAATTTCCGGTCCGGCCTGATTCCCTGTATACCAGGCTACTGTCATTGCAAGTGCTGCCGCAAGTGTCATTATAAGAGAAGTTTTCGACATCATTTCACTTTTGCTGTAAAGATAAACAAGTCCAAAAACTGAAGCAACTACAGGTAAAGCCATCGCAAAGTGTACGGTTGCAGGGTGTAACATCATAGTAAATCCTTTGTATTTGAGTTTAGAAAATTATATTAAAACATTCAAATTTATTTTTTAGTTAATTATAATAATAAATTATCTTAAGATGAAATTTATCTATCTTTTTTTTCCATCGCATCTTTGGCTGACTTTATTGCACTGCCAAGTGCTGCCCGGGCAACTTCCCATGCCTGTATGCCCATTTTTTTGGCTTCCTGTGCCTTTGGCGAATGCAGGGCATTGTCTGCTTTCTTGGCTGCAATTTTTGCAAAGGCAGAAAACTTTTCTTTGATAACTTCAGCTGTTTCTTTGGAGATAAGAATAAGCTCTTCGAGATCATAACGCATTTCTTTGTTAAGTTCGAGAAGGATTTTTTTAATGTATTGTGAACTTTCGGAAGCCTGCGTGATGATTATCTGTGAAAAAAGTGTATCTGTCTGATGCAAATCTTCTATGATAGTATCATAGTCTTCGATAAGTATATGTTTGGCTTCTACAGGCATAAATGCAACTCTTTGTTTAAATCTGTCAATAGATTTGATCAATCCGCTTCGCATACCTTTGAGTGTGGCAGAGAGAATCTCTTGGGCTCTTGTCGGTGTTGCTTCTGCAACTTCTATAGTCGTTGCAAGAATTGTGGAGAGGATTTTTCTCACACGTATTGTATTGAGAGAACCTTCTTTTATAGACTCAAAGGTAATATCTTTTATAACCTCTTTGATTGATTCGTTTACATCACCGTCTGTATCTTTTTCCAGTGCTGTAATAATGGCTGATTCCACCATTTCGCTGAGCATATCATACAGATCAATGGACTGCAGTTTGATTTGATGTAACATGTGAATAGCTTTGTCATCTTTGAGTTGCTCTTCAATAGCATTGAAAACCTCATATTTTGCTATTTGCAGCTCTTCTGATTTTTTGTGCAAAGCTCTTTCGATGGCTTCTTTTTGTTCCAAAAGCTTTTCAACCTCTTCTTTCAAAGTATGTGTTTCTTCTTCAACAAAAGTATTTGTTAAGGCTTTCATCTCATCCAGTGAGATGTTTTTCAGATCTACTTTTGCATCGGACAATGCATGTCCGATTCTTTTTTCTATACTTTTAAATTTATGACTGTATGCTTCTTTGAGTTTTGTTTGCAGGGTTTGATTTTGATCCATGGGTTACTCCTAAAGTACCATTTTAATATCTTGATGATTTTTCAAAGCATCATATATAAATTTTCTGTCATCTTCGTTATGAACAAGTAAATCAAGGTTCATGCTGACATATTTGCCTGTTTTAGACTTGTTTGAGTCTGTAAGTTTGTGTGAGCGTTCATCAATGACCTCTTTTATGGCATTTTGCAGAGCCTCTTTCTCACTTGCAATGACTTTATAGCACCAGTTACAAGGATATTCAAGTTCCAATTGTTTGTCTTTGAGTTTATCGTTTAAAGTCTCCACTTTTTCCTCCTGATTTAGATTCAAGTTGAACATTCTGTATCACCATTCCTTTGTCGATAGCCTTTACCATGTCATAAATTGTCAAAAGCCCGATGCTGACTCCTGTTAATGCCTCCATCTCAACACCTGTCTGTCCTGTGAGTTTCGCAGTAACTGTAAGCTTAAATCCAGGAAGCTGTGTCAGTTCTTCTACCTCACAGTTTATGCCGCTTAAATTTAAAGGATGACACATAGGAATGAGTTCGCTGGTTTTTTTCGTCCCCATAATAGCTGCAATAACGGCTGTTTGCAATACAGGACCTTTTTTTGTTTTTTCGCTGACTATGGCATCGTAGGCATCTTGACTCATTCTTATGATACCGCTTGCTATTGCTACTCTTGTTGTATTGTTCTTATCACTTACGTCAACCATTTTAGGTCTTTGGTTTTCATCAAGATGCGTTAAATTCATTACTAAACTGCTCTCTGTTAAATTATTTTTTACTATTATAGCAAAGTGCCGTTAATAATGCGTGAGAATTTCAAGAGCTTTTTGATAATCTTTAGGGTGATTCATATTTAAAAAGGGTTTTGAATCAGGAAAATAAACATAGCTTGTTTTGGAATTTTTTAAAAGAGAACCAAGTTTATGATTGTTTTCATGAAGCATCTGTAAAAATTTTGCTTGTAAATTTTTGGAGTAGATCCCGCATAAGGGCTGTACACCCTCATCTGTTTTGGCAATAACCGCATCAGAAGCAGAGTTGTCGGCAAGTATGATTTTTTCTATTTCTCTTTGGGAGACAAAGGGGGTGTCAACGCTCAGAACAAATATTTTTTCTGCACTGAGCGTATCAAATAGTGTGACAAACCCAAGAGTAGGAGCGAAAACAGAAGAAACTTTTTTATCTTCTATGAAGTTCGCATCAAAAGAAAAAACTGATTTGTTTTTGCAGGAGATATAGACCTTTGTAAAAATTTTACCCAGTCTGACGTATTGGTACTCTGTCAGGGTACTGAAACCGGCAAAAGGGAGAAGCGATTTGTCCTCTCCCATTCTACTGCTTTTGCCGCCTGCAAAGATGACACAGGGAATATCGAACATTTAGTTGAGTGTTAAGTTTGCTTCAATACGTCTGTTTTGTGCGCGACCTTCAGCCGTTTTATTACTTGCAATAGGGTTAAGCTCACCCATTCCTACCGTTGTCAGTCTTGAAGCAGGTACTCCTTTTTGTACAAGAAGTTTTTTTACTTCATCGGCTCTTTTTTGAGAAAGTTTTTTGTTATAAGCTTCGCTTCCTCTGCTATCAGTATAGCCGACTATCTCAGCACTGTAGTTTTTGTATTTTTTCAAAAAGTTTGCAAATGCATCTATTTTTGCAAGAGATGTTTGCTTGACTGCATACGAATTGCTTTCAAAATGAATGTCTAAGTTAATCGTTTGAGGGCATCCATCTACATTTACCGGAGTTCCTGTAGGAGTGTTTGGACATTTGTCTAAAGAATTTTCTACTCCGTCATGGTCATCATCAAGAGAAATTTTGCAACCGTTTATATCAACTGTACTGTTTGGCGGAGTATTTGGACATTTGTCGAGGGCATCATAAATGCCGTCACCGTCACTATCCACTTCCGGTTTTTCTATGCGGATAACTTTTTCTTCGACAATTGTAACAACCTCAGGGATTGTTTGTGCTTTTTGTGCACCAAAAGAGTAAGTAAGACCGACAAGACCTACAAGGTTGCTGTCAGCATTTCCGGCATTGTTTGAAGCAATTTTTGCCATATAAATAGCTTCTAATTTAAGCGCCCAGTTTTGAGTAAAAGGGATTTTCACTCCTGCCCCTGCATCTAAAAACATACCGGTTTCATTATTTCTGTTTGTATCAGAAATATTTTCAATGCCTACACCCATTTTTGCAAAAGGGATGACGGTATGTGTTTTTTCAAAAGTATACACGCCATTAAAAGCACCACGGGTAATTTGTGTATCTCCACCTGACTTATAATCTACGCCGCGAGAATGAAATACTGAAAATTCCGGGCTTATTTTACTTTCTAAAGTATTGAATTGTACTTCAACGCCTCCTGTAAAATAGCCGTCATCTTTAATGCCAAGATTGCCTTCTGCGATATCGTATCCTATCATTGGAGAGATTTCGTATTTGTAATCGCTCGCTTGAATCAGTGTCCCTGCTAATAAAAGTGGTAGCAAAAATCTTTTTTTCATAAAATGTTCCTTATTTGTTATTAATATATCATTATCTCGGGTCTGTAATATACCCTGTAATTGCTGATGCGGCAGCAACTGCTGAGTTTGCCAGATAAACTTTGGAAGAGCGGCTGCCCATACGACCGACAAAGTTTCTGTTTGTTGTGCTGATGGCTACTTCATTGTCCCCTAAAATACCCATGTATCCGCCGAGGCAGGCACCGCAAGTAGGATTGCTCACAACACCGCCGGCATCGACAATGATGTCGATATAGCCCAAATGGTTTGCTTCACGCAGGATTTTTTGTGTTCCCGGTGTGACAATGAGACGAACATCAGGATGGACTTTTTGTCCTTTGAGTATCTCGGCGGCTACTTTGAGGTCAGCAAGCCGGCCGTTGGTACAGCTTCCGATAAAAGCCTGGTCCACTTTGATTTTATCTTTGACCGCTTTTTTGACAGAGTGACCGTTTGACGGCAAGAAAGGATAGGCAATAACGGGGTCAAGGTTTGCAACATCAATCTCTAAAACCTGAACATACTGGGCATCTTCATCAGAGTAGTGAATGCGAGGCGCGCGGGCGAGGTTTTTGTCTGCCAAAAACTCTGCTGTAATCTCATCATAGGCTACGATACCGTTTTTCGCACCGGCTTCAATTGCCATATTGCACATAGAAAATCTGTCATCTATCGTAAGGTGCTTAATCGTACTTCCTGTAAATTCCAAGGTTTTGTACAGTGCACCGTCGACGCCGATAAGACGGATAATCTCCAGGATAATATCTTTTCCTGTTGTATATTTTCCGGGTTTGCCTGAGAGTACAACTTTGATAGATTCGGGTACTTTGAACCAGTTCCCGCCGGTAATCATAGCAAATGCAAGATCCGTTGAACCCATTCCTGTTGAAAATGCACCGAGTGCTCCGTGCGTACATGTATGCGAATCGGCACCGATGATAACATCACCCGGAACAATCAGTCCCTTTTCCGGCAATAAAGCATGCTCAATGCCCATATCCTTTTCATCAAAATAGTTTTTGAGTTGGTGTTTTTTTGCAAAATCGCGGGAAATTCTTGCCTGATTCGCTGATGCAATGTCTTTTGCCGGAATAAAGTGATCAAGAACGATAGAGAAACCGTCCGGATTTGCCAGTTTTTGTGCACCACTCTCTTCAAAAGCTTTGATAGAAATAGGTGTAGTAATATCGTTTCCGATAACCATATCAATATCGCAACGGATAATTTCACCCGCTTTGACTTCACGACCGATATGCTGTGAGAATATTTTTTCAGTTATAGTTTGCCCCATGATGGTTACCCTCTTATAATATAATTAATTTCGCGATTATAACATAAGAGATTTAAAGTGATATTTCAGGAGATGCTAGATTTGATATTTAATGGCTTTTTTAGTAAATTCGGTTGAACAAAAAAACAGAGCAATAAAAACAGGGTTAAATACGATAACATCATCTTCAAGCGTTTCAAAAACAGTAAAACTGAAACCTTCTCCGTCATTGGGATTTTGGGGAGTGATGACAAACTTCAAAGGTGCAAGTGCCCGCGACATGTTGATGATGCTCTTTTTTACTTTTGAATTTGTCCCGTGTAAGATATTGAAATCTTTTTCTTCAGCCTCTCTGTGCGCAACGAGAATATTTTGAATCAGATCTATTTTGTCTTTAAAAACTACTTTGTTCCATTTTATGATTGTATTGTTTGAAGCAATTTGGCAGTTCTTTTGCATAAGCGGATGCGGTTTTTTTGCACGCATGGCTTCAATGAGTGCAAGTAAATAGTTTACGCCACCTATATTTTTGGCTGCTTTTGTTAAAAAAAGATGTAAAAACTCTTTTTTCTTTTGGTCTAGATTGTTAAAATTACACATTGTTTTTTCCTTGTTAATTTGTTATTATAACATTATTATTGGCTGTTTGAATTCTTAAACAAAATGTAAACTCAGTTTTGCTTAAGCAAATCATAATGACAAAACTATTATGATGTCAAAAGTAAAAGAAGACAAAAATAGTCTGATTTAAAATATAACCCAATTAAGAGGTAAAAATATGCAAGTTTATTTAGACAATAACGCTACTACAATGACGGACCCGCAGGTAGTAGAAGTAATGCAACCATTCTTTAGTGAAATTTACGGAAATCCCAATTCGCTTCACAAGTTTGGTACAGCATCACATCCATACCTGAGAAAAGCAATAGACCAGGTTTATACAGCACTCAATGCGAGTGACAATGATGATATCGTATTCACATCATGTGCAACAGAATCAAACAACTGGGTATTAAAGTCCATCTATTTTGACAAAATTGTCAATGGAGAAAAAGACCATATCATTACAACAGAAGTTGAACATCCTTCAGTGCTTGCTACATGCAGATGGCTGGAAGAGCAGGGCGTGAAAGTAACTTACCTTCCTGTCAATGAAGAGGGTATTGTTGAGTCACATACGGTAAAAAGCTTCATCACAGACAAAACCGCACTTGTAAGTGTTATGTGGGCTTCAAACGAAACAGGGATGATTTTCCCTATTAAAGAGATTGGTGAGATTTGTAAAGAAAAAGGGGTTCTTTTTCATTCGGATGCTGTTCAGGCAGTCGGAAAAATTCCTGTTGACCTACAAGATGTACATGTAGATTTTTTAAGCATGTCTGCGCATAAATTTCATGGACCAAAAGGTATCGGGGCACTTTATATTAAAGATTCACAGCCTTTGACTCCACTGTTTCACGGTGGAGAGCAGATGGGTCACCGTCGTTCTGGAACATTGAATGTTCCCTATATAGTAGGCATGGGAAAAGCTATCGAACTTGCTACAACAAACATTGAAGAGACAATGGCTTCTATTCGTGCAAAACGTGACAGACTTGAAGATGCACTTTTGGAGCTCAGTGATACTTTTGTTGTCGGCAGCCGTGAAAACCGTACACCAAATACAATTCTTATTTCCATAAGAGGTGTTGAGGGCGAAGGGATGCTTTGGGACTTGAATAACGGTCAAATCGGGGCATCTACAGGTTCAGCATGTGCTTCTGAAGATTTGGAAGCGAACTCTGTTATGCTTGCAATCGGTGCTGACAATGAACTTGCACACACAGGTATCAGACTATCACTTTCGCGTTTTACAACAGATGAAGAGATAGACTACACCATAGAGCATTTTAAGAGTGCGGTGGCAAGACTTCGTGCTATATCGAGTTCGTTTGCGAAAGTTGCACCGACTCCGGGCGGCGAAGCGGGGGAGTGTCATATTCCTCACCACATGGCACATTAAGAAGTAGTGGTGCCATGTTTTTCTCTATAAAATTCCGAGGGCGAATCCTCCTTACGGTCTGAGCCTCTTCATTTTACAGAGAAAAACATTATGGTAAAGCAACGGGTTGCGCGAGCTTTGCATTGAGCAAAACCAAGTGTTAGCGTAGGGAAAAGAATCGAGGTACCCCTTGAGGGTATACTTCCTTTCCCGTAATAATAATGAAGGGTCGTCTTCATTTTATAAAATAAAATTAAGGAAGAATAGTATGGCAAAAGCAGATATGTTAGGCGAGTCTCTATGGGACGCGTATTCAAATAAAGTAACTACATTAATGAACAATCCCCAGCATCAAGGGGAAATTACACCGGAAGAAGCTGAAGCACACGGAAACAAGCTCATCGTAGCAGATTTCGGAGCGGAGAGTTGTGGAGATGCGGTAAGACTCTACTGGGAAATTGATCCAAAAACAGACAAAATTGTAAACTCAAAATTCAAATCATTCGGTTGCGGTACGGCTATTGCATCAAGTGATGTAATGACAGAACTTTGTATTGGCAAAACAGTACAGGAAGCGGTAAAAATTACAAATATTGATGTGGAAAAAGCACTGCGTGATGATCCGGATACTCCGGCAGTTCCACCGCAAAAAATGCACTGTTCGGTAATGGCATATGATGTTATTAAAAAAGCAGCTTCATTGTACCTCGGTGTAGATGAAGAGAGTTTTGAAGATGAAATCATTGTATGTGAATGTGCACGTGTTTCACTCGGAACGATTCAGGAAGTTATTAAACTGAATGACCTCAAAACAGTTGAAGAGATTACAGACTATACAAAAGCCGGCGGTTTTTGCAAGTCTTGTATCAAACCGGGCGGTCATGAAGACAGAGAGTGGTATCTGGTTGACATTTTAGAGCAGACTCGCAAAGAGATGGAAGCAGAAAAAATGAAAGCAGCTGCAGATGCGATGAGTGCAGGCGGCGGAAATTTTGAAGAGATGACACTTGTACAGCAAATCAAAGCTGTTGATGCTGTCATTGATGAGAGCGTCAGACAGTTCCTGATTATGGATGGCGGAAATGTGGAAATCATAGACATTAAAAAGAATGATGACAACATTGATATCTATATCCGCTATCTCGGTGCATGTGACGGTTGTGCCTCATCTGCTACGGGTACACTCTATGCAATTGAATCAACACTAAAAGAAAAACTTTCTAACAAAATCAGAGTTTTGCCTATCTAATTTTCTTCTCTGACTCTCCTCTTGACGGAGAGTCTTCTTCTTGCTACAATACTTCCATGTATAAAAAGCTTTACTCAAAAATAACAGATGCCCTGGTCGACAACGGCTATATTATTTTAGAAAATGTGTTTGAACCTGCACTTGCAAAGCAACTTTTACAGATGTCACAAAATATCAGACAATACAAACAGGCGGGAATTTCCCATCACTCTACGATCAATACAAATCGCAGAAAAGATAAAATATACTGGATAGATGCAGAAAATGAGCCAACTGCCAGGTACCTGGATTTTATGAACGGACTTCAAAATTATTTGAACCGGCAGCTTTATCTTGGGATTAAATACTATGAGGCACATTTTGCTTTATACCAGGCAGGTGATTTTTACGAAAAACATCTTGATGCTTTTGGCGGTACAAAAAACCGTGTTGTTACGACTGTCTATTATCTTAACGAAGCGTATGCGTCTCAAAATGGGGGAGAACTGGTCATGTATGACAAAAATGATAGACAAATGCAAACAGTTACGCCTCTTATAAATACTCTGGTTGTATTTTTGAGCGAAGAGTTTCCTCATGAAGTTCTGGTTTCCAAGAAAGAGAGATACTCTATTGCAGGTTGGTTTAGAGTTGATGAAAGAGGAGTGAATATTTGAGCTTGCCATATCATGATGAAATTCAGAAACTCAAGCAGTATAAGATGATTTTGGATCATAACAGTATTGTCTCCAAAACGGATGTCAATGGCATTATAACCTATGTGAATGACAAATTTTGTGAAGCTTCCGGTTACTCCAAAGATGAACTGATCGGGAAAAATCATCGCATTATCAAACATCCTGACAACCCGGAACATATCTATCAACATATGTGGGATACGATAAAAAATAAAAAAATATGGCAAGGTACGCTTAAAAACAGAAAAAAGAACGGAGAGGCCTATTATGTAAAGTCAACTATTGCCCCTATTTTGAACTCCTATGATAAAATTATAGAATATATCGCTGCTAGAATTGATGTGACGGACCTTGTGCACAAAGATGAAATCATTAAAAATCAGTTTATGGACGAACTTACCGGTTTGCAAAACAGGACGGCATTGTTACACGATTTAAAGCTAAACGGAGAGAATAAAGCCTCTTTGGTTCTTATCAATATAGACAGGTTCTCAGATATTAATGATTATTTTGGATATGAAGTCGGAGATGAGGTGCTAAAAAGTTTTTCACAGACTCTGTTGCAGGCCCATAAAAAAGTCTACAGAATAAGTGGTGATGAATTTGCAATCTTGTGTGAGCATACATTAAACAATACGGCGAAGCAGGCAATTACAGCAATTCTGGATACCCTTCAAAACAGCAGTTACTCTTTTGAAGGGATGAACATTTCACTGTTTCTCTCTTGCGGCGTCTCCTATGGAAAAAAGAAAGATATTTACAAATTCTCCCATATTGCCTTAAAAGACAACAAAAGAACAAACAAAAAAGTGACATTTTTTAATGAAAATCCGGATCTGCAAAACCGTATCAAAGAAAATCTTGAAATAATAACAAAGATTAAAAATGCGATTGACAATGACAGGTTTGTCCCATACTATCAGGGCATTGTAGATAACAAAACACAAGAGATTGTTAAATATGAAGCGCTTATCCGCTTACAGGAAAAAGACGGGAAGATTATTTCTCCTGTCTTTTTTTTGGAACATGCCAAAAAAGCCAAACTCTATACGCAATTGACAAAGATTATGCTTGAAAAAGTATTCCAAAAATTTGCTGATTCAAAGTGCTCATTTGCAATCAATTTTACACTTGAAGATATAGAATCACAAGAGGTTGTGCAGACTTTGGTGGAGAATCTGCAGAAGTATGCATGCGGAGAGCGGGTAACTGTAGAGATTGTGGAATCCGAGGGGATAGAAAATTTTGATGAGGTCTCAAATTTTATAAAAAAAGCAAAAATGTATGGATGTAAAATTGCTATTGATGATTTTGGAACAGGATATTCAAATTTTTCATATCTTGGAAAACTTGATATAGATTTTATAAAGATTGACGGTTCTCTGGTTTTGAATATGCATCAGGGTGGTGCTGAAATGGCAACCCTGGAAAGTATTTTGCATTTTGCGAAAAAAATGCAGATTAAGACAATAGCAGAGTTTGTTAAAGATGAAGAGACATATGAAACATTGCATCAAATGGGTGTTGACTATTCACAGGGGTACTACTTTTGCAAACCGCAGGAAAATTTGAGAGATTAAACAAAGGTAAGTGTAATTTTGGTTCCTAGATTTTCTTTGGACTCTATGTTTATTTGAAAGTTATACTCTTCTATGATACTCTGGACAATATTTAAACCGACTCCAAATCCGCCGGCATAGGAATTTGCCCGTACAAAACGGGTAAAAATTTGCTGCAGTTTTTCTTGTTTGATACCGATGCCTTCATCTTGAATGACAAAAGAGTTGTGTGTGGTTGTGATTTTTATCTTTGTGTTGGGATGAGAATATTTTATGGCATTGCCAAGCAGGTTGTTTATAATCATTTTTGCTTTTGTCGGTGCTATTTTAAGCGGACAGTTTTGCAAATCGGTTTGGACAGTAATATTTTTTTTCTCCACAAGTTCACTGAAATAAGCAATATCTTCTTTGATAATTTCATCAAACAGAAGAGAAACGGCCTCTTCACTCTCATTGTCAAAACTTAAAAAGCTGAGTGATGCATATATGTCATAAAGCTGTTTTGTACTGATGGAGATGTTCTTGACCGTTTTTTCATCATACTCCTTTTTTGCTTTTAATCTTGAAGTGCTCATCATAATTGCTGTAATGGGTGTATTTAATTCATGGGTTGTGTCTTTGACGAAATCCTCTATCTCCTGCATTTTGTCTTTGAGCGGTTTGAGAAAGATATAGGATAAAAAGACGGCGATGACAATGATGAGAAAAGCTGTAATAATGACAGCATAGGCAATCTTGTTTTTTATCACTTCTATATTTTTTACACACTCGTCACTTTGTACAACAATGTACTTTACATGTAAATGTCCGGCTGTCCTTTGGGTGATTAGAGTGAAAATATCATCTTTCATGTAAAAATCTTTTGAAAAATCAACCGCTTGGACAACTCTCCCGTATAACAGGTGTTTTTGTGCATCAAAAAGGGCGATAGCTTCTTTTTGAAACGCATCAAGTTTGAATTTTTTATGGTGCATATGGGCATCAATGACTTTGGCACTGACAATGTCAGCGATGTGGTTCATTTTGTAAAAATTGGCATTTTTTTCCATGGCTACCTGAGATGTGTAAAACCAGTAAGCCGCCAAAGACAAAAACATAAAAGAGCTGAGAAGATAAAGAGAGAGAAAAGAGTAGAAGGATTTTTTTGTTATTTTATTCAAAAATATACCCTTCCCCTCGAACAGTTTTTATTTTTTCTTTGCCTATAATTTCTCTGAGTGTTCTGATGTGCGAACGCAATGTGGCATCACTTGGCAGTGAATCAAAATCCCAAATATTCTGCACAAGTTCTTCGTTGGTAATGAGGCGGAATCTGTTTTTTAAAAAATAGGATAAGAGCAGTGTATCTTTGGCAGTGAGAGAGGTTTTTTTGTTGTTTACATGTACTGTTTTTTGCACAGGGTAAAATAGAGTTTCGTCATCCAGAATGATAAACTTGTTATTTTCAATATTGAAAACTCTTTTGATACTGAGTATTCTGGCATGCAGTTCTTCAAGTTCAAAAGGTTTTTTAATGTAATCATGCGCACCGGCGTCAAAAGCACGCTGCAGGTGTTTTGTATCTCTGTAGGCGGTGATAAAAACAGTGGGGGTTTTGTTACTGAAAGCTCGGAGTTCTCTGAGGAGGTCTATACCGTCTTGACCCATCACATTGATATCAAATATAAACAGGTCATATTTGGAGTTTTCAAGATGTACATAGACTTCCTGCGCACTGTAAGCATAATCCACATGCCACTCTTCTCGCAAAAAATCCAGCAAAATATCGGACAAAACAGGGTCATCTTCCATTAAAAGTATGTTCATAAGTTATTTTATCCTAAAATAATGAAATGATTATAAAAATTGATAATATTAATACAGATGAACTGCAGATTTACAAAGAACTCAGAGAGAATGCTTTTCGGAGTGACAGAAGTTTTATAGCTGATAGTCCGAAAGTCGTCAATCTTTTGCTTGAGAGTGATTTGGAGATAAAAAGTATACTTGCAACGCAGGAGTATTATGATGAATTTATGCCTCTTGTGCAGTCAAAAAATATTCCCAAAGTCTATCTCACAACGAAAGAGGAGATGAGCAGGATTGTCGGGCATAAGATACATCATAACTGCATGGCACACGGCATACGTCCTGATGATATTACTTTAGAGGGGGCAGGTGAGCGTATCATCATGCTCGACAATATCACTTCAAGTGAAAATGTAGGCTCGATTGCCAGAAGTGCTGCCGCACTTGGCGTAACGAGTTATTTTTTGCCAAAATCCTCACCCCATCCGTTTAACAGGCGTGCTCTGCGTGTCTCTATGGGCTATGCGCACAGGCTGGGCATACATGTCTATAAAGATATTTTTGAGACGATTGCTGCTTTAAAATCTGCCGGTTACCGAGTCTATGCCGCAGAAGTTACCGAGGATTCCACTCCCTTGTCCTCTTTACATGTAAGCGGCAAATGGGTACTTCTGATGGGACATGAGGGTCAGGGAATCGCACAGGATATTTTGGATCTCTGTGATGAAATTGTCAGCATAGAGATGCAGGCGGGCATTAAAAGTTTTAATGTAGGTGTGGCTGCATCCATTCTTATGTATAGCTTTGTGCTTAAGAAACAGTAATACTAAAAAGAGCACCTTTGTCGGTATTGCGAACACAGAGTGTGCCCGCACAGTAGTTTTCAATGATAATTTTACTCATATAGAGCCCCAGTCCTGTTCCTGTATCATCTTTTGTGCTGAAATAAGGGTCAAAAATTTTGTTCATAATATCCTGAGGAATACCTCCTGCGTTATCTTCTATTGTAATTTCAGTCTGATTATGCCGCAGTGTCAGTGTAATGTATATATTTCTATCTTCAATATTATTTTCAATTAATGCATCTTTGGCATTGTTTAAAATATTAATGATCACCTGTCCGAGAATATCGCTTTGCATTGTAAGTGTTTTTGTACTTTTGTTTTCATAGGTAATGGAGATATTCTTTGCCTGAAATACCGGTTTTACAAGATTGATACTGTGAGTGATAATTTCATCTATAGAAAATTCCAACTTGTCTTTTGGCCGAAAGTAGTGCATAAAATCGTTTGTGACTTTTGTCATTTCCTGGAGTTGTTTTTTTGCATTTTTGTCAAAATACTCAATAAAATCATCATTGAGTTTAGACTGTTTGTACTTGTGCCTGACTGTTTGCATAAGCATAGAAAGTGCATTGAGTGGTTGTTTCCATTGATGCGCAATCATATTCATCATATTCCCCATCTGTGCCAGTCTGTTCTGCTGCAGCATGTGTAACTCCTGTTCTCTCTGTTTTTCTACTTCTTGTCTGACCTGCTGCTGAAGGTTTTGATTGAGTGCTCGTAGTTTGTCTTGGGCATCTTTTCTTCTTTTTACTTCGTGTTCGAGCGAGAGGTTTATGAAATAAAGGTAAATAGAAAATGGTAAAATAATTCCAAAGGCAATGGCTAAATAAATAAGTGTCTGCTTGTCGAAATAACGCTCTTTGTCTTTAATATAGCCCCATTTCAGGTAAAGAGACTGCAACTCCTGTTGGGGTAAATTGGTCACCGCTTTACTTAAAATAACATTAAGCACAGGCAGACTGCTTTGGCTTGCTATACGAAGTTGATAAAGGTAGTCCAAATCACCGGCAACCCGCAGGTTTTGAATATTATACTGACTCATATAGTAGCTCGCTCTCACAGGTTCACTGATGGTTGCCTCTGCTGTTCCTGCTGCTACAGCCTGCAGGGCTTTGAGCTCTGTTTCGCAGGGTTTTATCACAATAGAGGGATATTTGTTTTGAATGTATGCAAAAATTGCACTTTTGTCAACAAGTGCAACACTCTTTGCCTGCAGTGACTCAATATCAGAAACCAAAAAATTGTCACGCTGCGTGATGATTTTGTTTTGCTGTGTGAGAATAACATCTGTAAAATCCAGATACCCCAGACGTTCCTGAGTTTTTTGCGCTGCAAAAACTATATCGATTTTCCCTTTTTTTGCAGCGTCCATTAATGCATGCCATGTAGGAAAAGAGATGTATTTAAAAGAGATACCCAACTCCTGTTCAAGGAGATGAAAAAGATCCAAAGAAAAACCGGCAGTTTTACCCTCAGGAGATATAATAACCTGGTTTGGAATGTTGGTAATACCGACAGTCAGGGGCTTCTTTAAAGTACGCAGCCATGTTTTTTCTTTTTGATTTAAGAAATTTTTTGTTGTTATCTGTTGAGGTTTTGAGAGCTCTTTAAGCTGCATGAGGAGAAAAAAACTCAAGAGGATTACAAAGGCAATGAAAAAGAGATAGCTTTTTTTATACATCTGAACTCCGCCCTTGAGTTGTGGGTGCTGTAGAAGAATCGCCGAATTTAAAATGAGATTTTGCCTCTTTCTTTGCTGCATACATTGCCATATCTGCACTGTGTAAAAGTGCCTCTTTTGAGCTGCCCTGTATTGGGTAAACTGCTATGCCTATACTGCATGTAATGTGAAATGTATACTTTTGAAATACTATAGGAGTGCTTACAGCCTGTATAATTTTCTCGGTAAGACTCTTTGTATCAGAGATCCTTTTTACACTTTCTACAATTAAAGCAAATTCATCACCTCCTATGCGGGCAAAGGTATCTTCGATGCGAATAACTTTTTTTATATTTTGCGCGACAGACTGCAGCACTGCATCTCCTGCTGAGTGTCCGTATTGATCATTAATACTTTTAAAATTGTCCAAATCAATAAAAAAAAGAGTAAAGTTTTCATGGGAGTGTTGTGCTTTATTTACAGTTTCATTGAGTTTGACACTAAAGAGATGTCTGTTTGCAACCTGTGTCAATGTGTCGTAATGTGCAAGCGCATACAAGACCTCGAGCTCTTTTTCTTTTGCCTTTTTGGCATCTATGTCATTTTGAAGATTCCTGGCAATAGCATGGAGTCTGTCATAGAGCATTTCTATGTCAACCGGTTTTGGAATAAAACAGTCTATACCTGTATTGATCGCTTCAAGCAGTTTTTCTCTTTCATCAAAAGCAGAGAGAATGATAATCGGTTGCCATTTGTCGATTCTTTTAATTTCTTTGGAAAGTGTCAGTCCGTCTGAGTGGGGAAGCACAATATCTGATAAAATAATATCAGGTTTTTTTTCTTTATAGACAGCTAAAGCCTCTTCTGCGTCAAATGCCTGGTAAAATGCTTTGAAATCATCCTCTAAAAGCATCTTCATATGTTCCTGTGCCTGCATGTCATCTTCAACATACAAAAGTGTAAAATTCTTTAAGTTCATTTATTTTTTTCCTTTTGGCAGACGGATAACAAAGTTGGCTCCCTCGTGAGTATTGAAAACTTCTATTGTAGCATGTAACTGTTCCTGCAAGACCATTTTTGCCATATACAAACCCAGACCTGTTCCGTTTTTTTCCTGTTTTGTTGAGAAGTAAGGGTCAAAGATTTTGTCTTTTATAGCTTCGTCAATTCCCCCGGCATTATCCTGTATGGCAAGGAGTAACTCTGTGCCGGCATCTTCAAGTGTTATCTGTATCTTTTTTTCATTTTGTGTTGTTTGCAGCAGAGCATCTTTCGCATTGTTGAGAATATTTAAAAGAACCTGGTTCAGGGCATTGGGATTTGTAAAGAGTTCATAATCCTGTGCGGCATTAAATTCAATGAAAATTCCTTCATTCTTAAAAATATCGGCCGTAATATTTAAAACTTCATTGATAGCATCCTTAAGAGAAAAGGCACATACCTGATCTTCCTGTTTGAAAAAGTTTTTAAAATTATCTATAGTGTCAGACATTAAATCTATCTGTTTTTTAGAGTGGCTTTTAAAATACTCTATTGCCTTGTCATCAAGTTTTCCTTTGGTGTATTTTGAAATTGTCAGTTGGTTGATGAGGGCAAGATTATTCAGTGGTTGTCTCCACTGGTGGGCTATCATGCTAATCATCTCTCCCATTTGGGCAAGTCTGCTTTGCTGGTAGAGAAATAATTGCTGTTCTTGGCTTTTTTTTACTTCTTTGGCAATGGTTTCTTCAAGTGTTTTCGTGTATCTCTTCCTCTCTTCAACAAGCATTCCGATGGTGAGGATTACAGAGACATGGACCAGAATAAAAAGGTTGTAGTTGATGACATTGTCTATATGGTTGTTGAGAGTAAACGCCCCAATATCCAGATAAACCGCATAGGATGCAATGAGAGCTACAAGTACATTGAAAAAAGTTCCGTATACCAAGCCTTTGTATGCACTCGCGAGAGCGACAACAGGAAGTGTTAAGCTCAAAAGAAGAAAACTGTTTTCAATGCCAAATACTATCTGGAGTATATACACGTAGGCACCAAACAGCCCTGAGCAGAGAAAAAATTCTTTCCATTGGATTTTTTGAAAGTTTGTAAAAAGGAGGAGTAAAAAGGGTGTAAAAACCAACTGCCCCATTACATTGCCAAACCACCATGAAAAAAGATAGAGCGAAAACTTTTCAATAGAAATATAATGTGCCATAAGCAGTACGGTGTTTGAAAGTAAAGCACTCAAAGGCTGCAATACAAAAAATATCAGTAAAACCAATCCAAAAATATCACGAAATTTTTCAAGGCTGACACGGAGATGAAATTTTTTAAACAAAACAACAGCCAGGTAGGCTTCGGCTGTATTTATAAGAGCAATACTGAGTGATACCGCAAATGAGATTTCATTGCCAAGGGCTAAGAAAAACTGTCCAAGAAAAATCCCCGGGAGAACTTTTTTGCCGAAATACAGGGCAAACGCCAAAGCAATGCCTTCTGCTGCAAAAAGTCCGACATTGATAATCGAGTTTCCGCTTAAAAGACTGAGGCTGAGTGTTCCGCTTGCATAGTATAAAAAAGCAAGAAGAAAAACAAGGAGACTATTGCGTATCATTCTCTTCTCCTTCATAAACAGGCATTTCTATAATAAATTCGGCACCCTCTTTTGTGTTTTTGACAGAAAAATTTCCTCCGCTGTGTTTTTCTATAATCATTCTTGACATATAGAGACCGAGGCCTGTTCCGTTTTTTTCGGTTTTTGTAGAAAAATAGGGCTGAAAAATTTTGTCTTGTATATGTGAAGGAATGCCTCCTGCATTATCGATGATATGTAAGCTGTTTTTGTCAATCTTCAAAGTGATTTTCGGATGCCTAATGTTGTTTTGGACTAAGGCATCCTGCGCATTTTTTATAATATTTAACACAACCTGTACAAGTTCATTTTCAAAGGCCAAAAACTGTTGGGGTGCAGTAATCTTTTTTTCAAAATGTATATTTTTTTGTTCGAGACTGTGTTGAACCAAAGCAGTGACAGTACGAAGAATTTTTTCAAAATCTGTCACTTTTTTTTCTTTTTGCGGTTTAAAAAAGTTTCGAAAGTCATCAATAGTATGACTTAAATAGTTGATATAGTTTTGCAGTTTTTCAGAGATTTTTTTTGCTTCTTCTACATTAAGTTTGTCATTTTGCGCTTTGAGTTCAAGTACGATTGCCGCCGTTGCCATAGCATTGAGCGGTTGTCTCCACTGGTGGGCAATCATGGCTATCATTTCACCCATTTGGGCATGGCGGGACTGGGTGAACATAATTTCATCTTTTTTTCTGTTTTTTTCAACCTCTTCATAAACAAGGCGTTCAAGGTTGTCATTTGTGTATTTGAGCTGAAAGTTTGCTTCTGCCAACTCTTTCTCTTTTTTGAAGTAATCTATCCACAGGTCGACTTTGAGGATAAACTCTTCAAACACATAAGGCTTTTTTAGAAAATCATTGGCTCCGTTTTTTAATACATCCCGAATAATATCCGGCGTGGAAGTTCCCGAAAGTACAATAATGGGAATAGACAAAAAACGGCTGTCTTTACGTAAGAGTTTTAAAAATTCCAGGCCGTGGATATCCGGGAGCTCCATATCTAAAATGATAAGATTATACTCCTCTTTTTTGAGCTTTTCAAAGGCTGTTTTTGCTTTCATCGCTGTGTGCACATTATAGTTTCTGGGTTCAAGAACTGTTTTGATCTGTTTGCAGATAAATCGGGAATCATCGACTACCAAAATTTTATCTCTCTTTTTTGTACTGATTGTGTGAATTATTTTTACTATTTCAGAAATAGAGTATAAAAAATTGGTATCTTTGATAATGTAATCAAGTATACCGTACTGAAACAGTTCTTCGCGAAGATCTGCATCTTGAGAAGATGTCAGGACAATAACTTTTGTTTTTGTCAAAGACTGTATATGGGCTATGAGTTCAGAACCTTCTCCGTCAGGCAGATGTAAATCTAAAATGATAAGCTGAAACTTCAGTGTCGTCAAAAATTCTTTTGCCTCGGCAAGTGTATGGGCCTGTGAGATCTCAAAACCAAGAAGTGTCAGCTCTTTTTTTATGAGATTGTTTATGGTACGGGAATCTTCTATTACTAAAATATTGTTCATAACAGCGGCTCCGGTTTTCCAAAATAGTATCCTTGAGAAAAGTCAATTCCAAGCTTTTTGACTATCTGAAAAATGGCTTCATTTTCAATAAACTCTGCAACAGTTTGCAGTTTCTGCTCTTTTGCAAAAGTAACGATACTTTTTACTGCAGAAAGGGAGTAGGTGCTTGTTTCTATATCGCGTATCAGGCACCCGTCTATCTTGAGAATATCCGGCTGATACTCCAAAAGTCTTTCAAAGTTGGAATATCCGGCTCCAAAATCATCAATGGCAATTTTCACCCCGTATTGCTTTATCTCTGCAATGAATTGTTTGACGGTTTCAAAGTCTTTGATCCGTTCGTCTTCAAGCAACTCAAAAACTATTCTGTGGGCACTCTCTTTGTATTTTTGCAAAAGGGAGAGAATTTTTTTGCGCATACTCAGCAGTTCAATATCCAGGGCCGAAAGATTGATGGAGATATCCGCCTCACAATGGCGTAAAACAGTAAAAGAGTGCTCTAAGACGATATTCGTGATTTTGAGATAATAATTACTTCTTTTGGCAGTTTCCAGAAAAAAGTAAGGTGAGAGCACTGTACCGTCTTCTTTGACCAGCCGCACCAGGGACTCATATTTTTCTATTTTCTGTGTGTTGTTGTTGATGATGGGCTGAAAGTAAGAAATAATTTTTGAATTTCGAATGGCATCCTTAATCATATGCACTGTTTTTATATTTTCTTGTGCTTTTCTCTGCTCCTGGGAGGCAAAATTATTGGCAAGTAAAAAACGCTGCTTCTCTTTTACAAGCTTTTTCATGCCGAGTTTTACCGATTCGTAAAGTTTGTCATTTTCATAGGCGAAAGTGAGTAAAATTGCAATATCATACTCAAGATCTTCAAAAGCAATGGTATCATCGCGGACCTGCTGTTGCAGTGCCTGTAACTCCTGTACAAATAATGTTATATTGTCGGTGTGTTCTTTGGCATCAACTATAAAAGCATATTCTCCGTTTTGCAATTGATATATTTTGTCAAAACTGTATTTTTTTGCAAAAGTATTCTGTAAATATATTCGCGCTTTTTGTTCAAGAATATAGAGCGTATTTGTATCATAAAAATCCTCAAGATCATCATAGTCTTCAAGTTTGATATAAACCAGTAAAGGATTATGGGCATTTTTGAGTTCGTTTTTGAGTTGTTTGAGCGGATGCATAATGTCTGTAATATCGTGCCGCAATGAAATATACTCAAGAATGTTTCCCTCTAAATCAAGAATCGGTTTTACTGTTGCATCAAGATAGTAACTTTTTCCGTTTTTCGTTCTGTTTCTTATGCTGCCTTTCCAAATCTTTTTTTTATTTTTTATGGTATCCCACATTTCTTGAAAAATTGATTTGGGATTGTCCGGGTGGCGTATAATGTTGTGATTTTTTCCGATAAGTTCCTCTTTTGTATATCCGGAAATTTCACAAAAAGCATCATTGACATAGGTAATGATGCCTGCTGTATCTGTTTTGGAAACGATAGCGCTGTTGTTTGTTGCTTCTTGATACTCTTTGAGGAGATGAAGATTCTGTTTGGCCTGCAGCGCATATTTGTATCTTTGTGTTACCTGAAAGATGGTACTGGAGAGCTGTTTCATATCAATGGGTTTTAAAAGGTAACCGTTAATGCCGATTTGTATGCTCTGGAGAAAAAAGTCCTCTTCGTTATGGGCTGAAAGTATGATAATAGGGACTTCTTTGTTGATGGCTCTTATTTTTTTTGCCATTTCCAGGCCGTTCATGTGGGGCATATTTATATCTGTAATAATGATATCTATAGACTCTTTTTGAAATTTTTCCAAGCCCTCCTGCCCGTTTTGTGCGACAATGATAGTATCGAAAAAATCTTCCAAAAGCATCGTTGTAATCTCTCTTGCATCAATGTCATCCTCAACATACAAGACTTTTAAACTCTGCGAATACTTAGTGACTTCTTGAATTTCAATCATAACAACACCCTTTAAAACAGATTTATAATTTTAAAATACAAATCTAAGCAAAATTACACTAAAATCTGTTAAATCTGTATTTAACTGGGATAACGCATGCAAAAGGGCAAAATATTACTTGTAGAAGATGATGAACTCTCTTCGGAACTTATTTTCGAATATTTGAGTGACTGCGGGTTTTTTGTTGAGGCTGTATTTACGGCGACTGATGGTGTGGCAAAAGTAAAAAATGAGCCGTTTGATCTTGTATTGCTTGATATAAATCTGCCTGATTTTGACGGGTTTGAAGTCTTGAAAAGTCTTAAAAATCACTCTTCTGTGCCGATTATCGTGACAAGTGCCTACAGTGATACACAGAAAAAACTTTTGGCTTTTAGATACGGAGCGAGTGACTATATGACAAAACCTTTGGATCTTGAAGAACTTGAGGCTAGAATATGGCTACAGCTTGGAAAAAACAGTGCGATTAAAACAGAAGACGAAAAAAAAATCTTTGAAATAAAAAACAATCATGTCTATTTTCAACAAAAACAGCTTGATCTGACGACTATTGAGTTTGAACTCCTCTCCTTGCTTATCAAAAACAAAAACAGTGTTATGCAGAGGGAAAAACTTGTCAATGCCCTCTCCTCTATCAGTTCGCACCGTTCTTTGGATAACCATATAAAAAATATTCGTAAAAAAATAGGCGATACCGGAACAAAAGCCCAGTATCTTAAAACGGAGTACGGTGTTGGCTATAAATTGACATTTTAGCTATAATTACAAAAAAGAAACTACTCAATGAACTTTACTACACTTCCGCTTTCTCCAAAAATGCTTCAGACTATAGAATCACTCGGTTACACACAGATGACTGCCATTCAGGCTCAGGCACTTCCTGCTGTATTGGAAGGACGTGATGTTATTGCACAGGCTAAAACAGGCAGCGGGAAAACAGCTGCTTTTGGTATAGGACTGTTGCATCATCTGGATGTGAAAAAGTTTCGTGTGCAGTCTTTGGTATTGTGCCCGACCCGTGAACTTGCCGATCAGGTTGCCAAAGAGCTGCGCCGTCTTGCACGGTTTCAGCATAATATTAAAATTTTGATGCTCACAGGCGGAGAGTCTTTTGGCAGACAGCTTGGCTCTTTGGCACATCAGGCACATGTTGTCGTGGGAACACCCGGGCGTGTTTTAAAGCACTTGCAAAAAGAGAGTCTGGATCTGAGCAATCTCAAGACTCTTGTTTTTGATGAAGCAGACAGAATGCTTGATATGGGGTTTATAGAAGAGATAGATGCTGTGCTTTCTTTTGTGCCCAAGCAAAGACAGACGCTGCTTTTTTCCGCCACTTATGATGATGAAATTTTAGCAATCAGCAAAAAACTTCAAAGCAATGCTTTACATGTAAAGACAACAGCACAGGAAGTAGAAAATAAAATAAAGCAGGAGTTTTATCAAACAGAGCATAAAACAGAAACACTCATTCGTATATTTTCTACCTATAAACCGCAAAATGTAATCGTCTTTACAAATACAAAAGTTGAAGCAAAAGAGCTTGCAGAGTCTTTGGTGCGGAACAAAATAGACGCACTGGCAATTCACGGCGATTTGGAACAGTATGAAAGAAATGACGTGCTGGTACAGTTTGCCAACAAATCCTGTCCCGTTTTGGTGGCAACTGATGTGGCAGCCCGCGGGCTTGACATAAAAGAGCTAAGCATGGTTGTCAATTACGACCTGCCCCATACTCAAGAAACATATACGCACCGTATAGGACGTACCGCAAGGGCAGGGGCAGAGGGCATTGCAATTACGTTGTATAACGAGTATGAGGCACAAAAGCTTGAACCATATGAAAATGATGAAAAACATCAATTTTTAGATGTCTCTGTGCTTAAAAAAGAGCAGGGTTTTGAAATGAAACCAGAGTTCGTGACTTTGGTCATAGAAGGCGGCAAAAAGGATAAAATCCGTGCCGGTGATATACTCGGAGCCTTAACAGGTGATGCCGGACTGCAGGGAAAAAGCATCGGTAAAATTGATTTGTACGACAGACAAAGTTATGTGGCAATTGAAAATTCTTTGATAGACGAAGCCCATAAAAAACTCAAAAACGGAAAAATCAAAAACAGAAAATTCAGCGTCTGGGTGCTTTAGCTTACTTCTTCTATCTTTAAAGTATACTCTTCTAAAATTGTATCAAGTTTGGTTTGTTCTTCTTCAAGTTTTTCAAACATCTCTTCTACCTGCTTTTCCATCTCCGAAACAGTTTTTGAAAGTTCCATGAGCGTGGCGCTGTCACCTGCATTGGATGCTTCTATAAGCTCTTCATGTTTACATGTAAGTGTATCTTCAAGTTCCATTATTGTGTTTTCGAGATTTTCGACTTTTTTCTTGAGCGGGGAAGCAAGTTTGTTCCGCTCCCGTATAAGTTCGGCACGCAGTTTTTTGTTTTCTTTGTGATTTGATTTTGGTACTGTTTTCGTTTTTTCTTCCTGCTCTTCCTCATCCCAGCCGATTTTTTCTAAAAAGTCGTCGTACCCGCCGTCAAAATATTCAGCGCCATCTTTTGCAAAGATGATGAGTCGGTCACATACACGGCGCAGTAACTCTTCGGAGTGGGTCACAATGATGCTTGAGCCTTCAAACGCATTGATGGCATTTGTAAGGGCTTCAATACTTTGCATATCAAGGTGGTTTGTCGGTTCATCCAAAAGCAGGAGATTGACATCTTTGGCAATTATCTGTCCCAGCATTACGCGGCTTTTTTCTCCGCCTGAAAGCAGGGAGATTTTTTTCTCGGCGTGTTCACCGCTAAAGAGCATCGCCCCGCAGATACTTCTGACTTTTGCTTCACTGAGTTTGGTATTGGCATTGTAAATTTCATCCATGACGGTATTGTCAGGGTTTAAATGGGCAATGTTTGTCTGTCCAAAGTGGGCAGCTTCAGTTGCGGCGTTGCAGATAATCTCCCCGCTGTTTTGTTTGAGTTCCCCTGCAATGGTGTTTAAAAGGGTTGATTTCCCTTTGCCGTTTTTTCCGATGATGCCCAGGGTTTCGCCTTTTGCAAGTGTGAAGCTGATATCTTTAAAAAGTATTTTATCTGCTGTGTAGCCAAAGCTTAAATTTTTGACATCAAGCAATACTTTGGCAGGCGTATCTTTGTAATGAAATCGAAACGCAAGCGAGGCATCCGTGTTTAAATCTTCAAGCCTGTCCATCTTTTGCAGCTGTTTTACTTTGGACTGTGCAAGCGAGGCCGTAGAGGCACGTGCTTTGTTTTTGGCGATGAACTCTTCAAGCTCTTTTACTTTTCTGTCCTGAGAGAGCTTTTGTTTCTGGTGCAGTTCGTCATCGCTTGCAAGCTGGGCATAAAACTTGTGTGTATTTCCCTCGACAAGTCTAATGTTTTTTCGTACAATGCCTGCGGTATGTGTGCATACTCCGTCCATGAAATTTCTGTCATGGGTAATAAGGATAACTTCTCCCTCAAAACTTCTTAAAAATGTCTGCAACCAGCGCAGCGAGACAATATCGAGATAGTTTGTCGGTTCGTCCAGAAGCAGTAAATTTGGCTCAGTGACCAAAAGTTTTGCGAGGTTGATGCGTATCTGGTAACCGCCAGAGAAAGAGAGCGGGTCTTTGTTCAAATCATCCGCACTAAATCCCAGTCCGAAAAGGATTTTTTCCACTCTGTAGGTATCATACTGCATCTCTTCGCCAAGAGCGAGTGCCGCTTCTTCTCCCAGTGTTTTTTCACTGAAACTCAAGTGTTGTTTGAGTATGCCGATACGATAGTTTTTTGGCAGGAGAATCTCACCCTCATCGGCTTCTTCCTCACCGGTAATTATTTTAAAAAGGGTCGATTTCCCACTGCCGTTACGTCCTACAAGCCCGAGACGGTTGCCGGAGTTGAGTTTGAGGCTGAGGTTTGAAAAAAGTTCTTGGGTGGTAAAAGATTTTGAAATATTTGTTAATTGAATCATAAAGGTATTTTACACTCTTGTCTATTAAATTTTTACATGCTTTGTGCTATAATTGGGAAAAACAGCTTAAGGAGGACGATATGAATATTGCGCAGTATACATTCCAGTCACCTTATCCGAGTCCTGTTCAGATTGGAAGACTGGATCCGAGTTCACTCAAAGATTCCTCTTCATCACAAAGTGATACATCCTCATTACTCAAGGCGAGCAATGAAACTTTAAAAAAAGCACAGGTCTTGGAGACATCGTTGAAGAGTGAAGTAAAACCGAGTGTTTCTCAGTCAAAGTCGTTGGATATTTACGCGTAAGAGAGCTATAAAACAGTTTGCAGCTCTTTGCGCATCCATTCCCATTTTCCATATCCGCTGTCTGTATTGATATGCCCTGCATTGTTGAGTATTTTTATCTTTACATGTAAAGTTTTCTGCAATTCTTTTGCTTCATCCAGACTCATATAAGGGTCATTTGTAGAGGCAATAAGCAGGGTCTCTTTTGCAAACAGCTGAGCCGGTGCCGATACTGGAAAAAATTCCTCAAGTTCTTTTATCTTACATGTAAGACTCGGCGGTGCGACAAGGTACAATTTCTCTATTTCGGGTATTTTTTTTGTATTGCATAGATGAAACCATAAGGTATTTGCGAGCGAGTGGCAGATGACGATATCTGGTTTGAAATCTGCAAGAGCAGATTCAAGCTCCTGCATCCAGACAGCAAGTTTTGGCGTATCAAAATTTGAAAACTTTAAAAAATTGACACAGCCGTATTCTTTGGCAGTCTCTCCCGCAAGCCAGCTTTGCCAGTGCGGATAATCGCTTCCTCCCCAGCCATGCAGCAGCAATACTTTCTTGGCCATGACTATTCTACCAGTCTGGCAAAGTTTTTCAGTGTTAACAGACGCAGATTTTGTCCTTTCAAAGCTTTAAGTTCACTGGAAAAACCCTTTTTTGAGACAATGACAAATATATCTGCATGAATGCCTGCTTTTTTTGCAAGCTCCTGCAGGCGAGTAAGTTCACTCTTTTTGATTTTTGTATTTGTATATTTTGTACTGCCGACAACTGTCTTGCCTGATTCTGTTTTGGCAAAGATGTCAAACTCTGCTTCTTTATCCCAGTAGCCTGAAATCTCTTCAACAGGGTCCTCTTTTGCAAAAATATCTTTGAGAAGCTCATGGGAGAGCTGGGTAAAAATCAGATTGGCAAACTCCGCTTCTCTGTTTTGCCAGCGTTTTTTTACTTCGCTGTAGTCACCGTCACGAATGCCTTTAAAAAGCGGAGAGACGAATGCAAACCAAAAACGTAAAAATGGTGTTGTAAAGTAGAGTTTGTTGTCAAGTTTTTCATCATTTTCCCAGGAGGTAAACTCTTTTTTGGGCTTTTGGACACGTATAATCCCTCTTGCTGCAAGCTCCTCTACTGCTTTGTCTCCGACTTCTTTTTCAAGTTTTGCCCGCTTGTAGCTTGCATGTGTTTTGCCGTCACCCATGGCAATGGCACTCAAAAGTGCATGATACAGCGGGGCTCCGCCCGTAATCTCACTGATATCATTGCGAATGTAGTGATAGTCTTTGAGTATGAGTTTCTCTATAAGCTCATAGGAAGGCTTTGATGTATCTATCTCGCCCCATCCTACACCGCCGAAGATTGCAAATTTTTCCAGCAAATCTTCAAAACTCTTGCCTGGATGCTCTTTGTAAAATATTTTGAATGCTTCTTTGAGTGTCTGTTTTTCTGAAATCACAGCGAATGCCTTTTTTTATAAAATTATACACTAAATAATCACTACACAGATACTACACATTTAAAATGTATAATTTTTTAATGTAATAATTGTAATATATTTTATGCTACAATTGTTCTAACTTAAAATATCAAAGGATAACAATATGAACAGGTTAAATCTTACAGCTTTACTTTTGGGCGCGGCTCTTTTTACAGGACTCGGTGCAGTTTCACTCAGTGCAGGCGATATGAAATGCGGTGCAGGAAAATGCGGATCTTCAATGGACAAGCCAATGAAAAAAGAGGGTGATTCCAAATGCGGTGCCGGTATGAAAAAAGCGGGCATGAAATGCGGTGCTGCCATGAAAGAGATGAAAGAAAAGAAAGAGATGCAGGAAAAGAAAAAAGGCGGTATGAAGTGCGGCAAAGGAAAGTGCGGCGCTAACTAGCGGGCATTTTATAACAGAGGCCTCCTCTGTTATATGAATATTATCGTATACGCTCTTGCATAAAAACACGCTCTCTTCCAAAAAACATTAAATTTTCCTGATTATACACACTTATTACACACAAAAGCAGTAAAATTTTTCATACAACTTAAGGAGTTTGTTATGAATTTGAAAAAGGTATATCTTGAGTTTTCACGTTTAGGAGAATATCTGCAGCCGTTAAGTCTGCTTTTTGCAAGACTCTTGGTAGCATACGGTTTTTATGAACCGGCAATGATGAAATGGAATGATATGAAGTCTGTTGCAGAGTGGTTTGGCTCAATGGGTATTCCGTTTCCGACACTGAATGCCTACATGGCCGCCAGTACAGAAATAACAGGGGTTGTGTTGTTGACATTAGGATTTTTTACGAGACTCATTTCTATTCCTTTGATTATCATAATGATTGTGGCCATAGTCACTGTCCATCTGCATAACGGCTTTGCAGCAGGTGATAACGGTTTTGAAATTCCACTCTATTATATGGCATTTTTATTTATTTTCTTATCTTTTGGTGCAGGAAAATTTTCATTGGACAGACTTGTTTTTGGAGAAAAAAATTAAACAATGGAAGCATTATTCAGATTTACTCATGAAATAGGAGAAATCCAATTCCCAATATTGATGTTTCTATTTAAGGCAATAACTATTCTTTTTATTGTAACTTCTATAGTTTTATTTATTTATGACAGGTATATTCAACGGGAAAACCAGCTGCTGATTAACTATCCGTTAATCGGTCGTTTGCGGTATCTGTTTTATGCACTGCGTGACCCGATGCGTCAATATTTTGGTGATGAAAAATTTTATGAATCGTTTGACAAGGTCAAATGGGTATATGACTCGGCTGAACGAAAATCCGCCTATGCCTCTTTTTCTCCCGGACAACCGCAAAAAACTGCAAGACTGGGCATTAAAAATGCCAACTGTGTGCTTAATACAGAAGATGTGAGCGATGATTTTTCTGCAACTTTTGGAGAAGATTCTCCCAAGCCTTTTACAACAAGATCTGTTCTCGGGCGGAGTGCCATGAGTGACGGGGCTATCTCTCCTGAGGGAACACGTGCTTTTACCAAAGGGGCTTATCTTGGAAAATTTCCTATCAATACAGGAGAAGGCAGTCTGACTTCAAACTTTTTTTATACCCATAAATATACAAGAGAGTGTCAGTTTTTTCAAATCCAAGAGGGAACTTTCTTTGCAAAAAATGTGTATAGAGTTGTAAAATTTTTCATCAACCCGGCCACTGCACAAAAGGTATACAAACATATGGTTGTGACAACTCCTGCTCCTGACAGTTATCTTTTTGATAAAACGGAATTGGTTTTTTACCGGGTTAACTGGGATGCTCCTATGAGCACTTTTCCTTCACAGGTGCCTGATGATATGCCTGATATTATTTTTCAGATGGGAAGCGGACTCTACGGTGTGCGGGACAAAGAAGGAAATTTCTGTGAGGAACGCTACCAAAAGACAATGCGTTTTTGTAAAATGACAGAGATTAAAATGGCACAGGGAGCAAAGCAGACCGGAGGGAAACTGCTTGCATCCAAGGTAAGCGAAGAGATCGCCTATTATCGCGGGGTAGAAGCACACAAAAATCTTTTCAGTCCAAATCAGTTTCCTTTTGCACACAGCATAGAAGAGCTTTTTGATTTTACGGGCAGGCTCAAAGCCTTGTCTGAAAAACCGGTAGGCATCAAGCTTGTGATTTCATCCCAGGAGAATTTTACAGAGTATGCAAATCTTATCCAACAGCGCCTTGCTGCCGGTTCAAATGCCTATCCTGATTTTATTACCATAGACGGCGGAGACGGAGGAAGCGGTGCTGCACCACTGGAGATGATGATGAGTGTCGGCATGAATATTGCAAAGGCACTTTATATAGCAGATAGCGAGTTAAGAAGAGTAGGCGCACGACAAAAAGTCAAACTCATTGCAAGCGAAAAAGTACTGACACCTGATGATGCTGTTGTCCTGTTCGGTTTGGGCGCGGACTATGTAGCCATAGCAAGAGCTTTTATGATGAGTGCCGGATGTATCCGAGCACGGGAGTGTTCAGGGGCACACGGTCGTGCCTGTCCTGTCGGTCTGGCAACACAGGACAAGAAAAAAAGAGCCTCTTTCTTGATAGAGAAAAAAGCAAGAAACATTGCATCATATCATGAACAGCTGCTTTTTGGAATACGAAACCTGCTCGCTGTGATGGGCTTACACCATATAAAACAACTTGAAAAAGAGAATCTTATTTTCAGAGACAACAGTGGAAAAACATACATGGATGTTGAACGTTATTTTGAAGAAATGCTGATAAACTAAAAAGGTGTTACACAATTATTACACACTTTTTGAGTATAATAGTTGTAATAATTAAAAAGAAGGAGGCTGTGATGTGTATTCCTCACAGTACCGCAGGTACAGTTACACAAACTTTTGTGAAAGAGAAAAAGCCTAAAAAACATATACAAAAACCTTCAAAAGAGATGCTTGAAAAAGGGGATCCTGATTTTGTGGATGAACGGACATCCTCTTATAAACCAAAAAAGAAAGGTTCTTTTTTTGATGACCTTTTCTCGTAGAAAATTTTTACAGGCAAGTTTTCTTTCCGGTGCTGTTTTTTTAATGGACGGATGCACCCTTTTTGGCGTGACAACACCCTTGCAAACCTTCACCCTTTTACACAAAGACCTGTTCCCTCAGGCACAGCATTTAGGGATACAAACTGCTCCGTACATGCAAAAAATATTTCATCACAGCCGCATAAGCGATGCGGATAAAACTTTCTTAAAAAACGGTGTGAAATGGCTGAATGAAGAAGCCATTCAAAGCTATAGACAAGAGTATACAAAGCTTTCACCAATGCAAAGGCAAAGTATTCTTGAGAATATAACACAAACAGAGTGGGGAGAGAGTTTTGTTTATGATGTGATGAACTCTATGTTTGAAGCAATGCTCGGTGACCCTGTATATGGCGGAAACAACAAAGAAGCCGGTTGGCAATGGCTCAATTTCAAAGGCGGACAACCCAGACCGCAAAAGGCTTACATGTAATGGCCGAGATATAATGGTTGATGTATGTATAATCGGCAGCGGAGCAGGCGGCTCACCAATCGCCTATGAACTTGCCAATGCCGGGTTCAGTGTTGTCGTTTTGGAAAAAGGCGAAAACTATATAGAGCGTGATTTTAACAAAGATGAAATAGCCGTCACACGACGTGATATGTTTACTCCGCCGCTGAGTGAACAAAAACATATTATAAATGAGTATAACGCAGACGGTAGTTTTACCCGTTATGACGGGGAAGCATCGGGCTGGAATTTTTGGAACGGCTCCATGGTGGGCGGTTCCTCAAACCTGATGAGCGGATATTTTCACAGACTCAAGCCAAATGATTTTAAACTCAAGAGCATATACGGCGAGATCAAAGGGGCAAATATTGTTGACTGGGCGATCAGCTATGAAGATTTGGAACCGTATTATGACAAGGTTGAAAAAGTTGTGGGTGTGAGCGGGAAAATTGTCAAACACAAACATCTTGAACCGCGCTCAAGTGCAGATCTGCCTTACCCTGAGTTGCAGACAAACGGTGTAACAAAATGGTTTGACCTTACATGTAAAGAGCTTCATTATACCCCGATACCGACACCGCGTGCCATCTTGTCCCAAAATGCACTTGGACGCAATGCCTGTTACTATTCCAATTTTTGCGGCAGTTACGGCTGTGCAAGCGGAGCAAAGGGAAGCGGTCGTGCCGCTTTGCTGCAAAAATGCAAGGCAAAAATCATTACAGATGCTTTTGTGTACAAACTTCAAAGCAATGATAAAAAAGTGACACGGGCGTACTACTACACAAAACGCGGTATCAGACACTCTGTGCAGGCAAAAATTTTTGTTGTAGCGGCACAGGCGATCGAGACCTCAAGACTCTTGCTCAATTCTAAAAACGAGCATTTTCCAAATGGTTTGGCAAACTCCAGCGGCGAAGTCGGGAAAAATCTTATTTTTTCTGCAGGCGGCAGCGGCAGCGGACGCTTTGTCTTTGAAAAACTGACACCGCAGCAGCAAAAAGAGCTGATGGAAGTCGGTGTCTTTTTCAACCGTTCTTTGCAGGACTGGTATGATTTTGAAATGAATGCAAAGATGCAAAAAGGCGGAACGATTGACTTTTTGTTTGAGCATCAAAATATTATTTCCCGTGTGATGCGGGAAGTTTATGATGAAAACGGAAATCTCTTGTGGGGTGATGCCCTTGCCAAGAAAATTAAAAAACGCATAACACGCTCAAGAGTACTGACCTTTGAAGTCTTTAACGACTGGCTGCCTACGGATAAATGCTTTGTGAGTGTGGATGATACAGTCAGGGACAAATACGGTGTACCTGTCGGGGTTATAAATCTCTACGGACATCCGCATGACCTGGAAGTAGGAGAATATTTGGCACAAAAAGCAGTGAAAGTGTTGCAAAAGCTTGGGTGTGAGGAGATTGATTACTCCATCTCTTCTGCACCGCCTCCAAATCTTGTCGCGGGCGGATGCAGGTTTGGCGAAGATGTCAAAACATCGGTACTGGATAAAAACTGCAAAGCCCATGATTTGGCAAATCTCTATGTCTCAGATGCCTCTTTTATGCCGACAGGCGGGAGTGTTCCCTACACATGGACGATTTATGCAAACGCATTTCGGGTGGCGGATGTTATCAAAGAACAATTAAAGAAGGAAAAGTCATGATAGTCTCAATAGTATTTGCGGCAGGATGTTTTTGGGGTGTTGAGAAACATTTTGAACATATGCAGGGGGTTGTCAGTGCCGAGTCCGGTTATGCAGGCGGGAACTATGCAAACCCGATCTATGAAAAGGTACTGAAAAACCGTTACAACAAAGACGGCAAAAAGATCATCAACTACACCGAATCGGTCAAAGTCGTTTATGACAATTCTAAAACAGATGCAAAAACACTGATACAGTCTTTTTGGGAACTGCATGATCCGACACAGGCAAACGGGCAGGGTAATGACATCGGAAACAATTACAGAAGCGCCATTTTTTACACAATACCCAGACAGGAAAAAATTGCTCACGAGACAGAAAAGGTGTATCAAAAGCTTTTAAGACAAAAGGGCTTTGGTACAATACAGACAGAAATAAAACCGTTGAAGCATTTTTATACGGCAGAGGCCTACCATCAGGATTATCTGCAAAAACATCCCAACGGCTACTGTCCAAATCATGCCACCGGTGTCAAGTTTCAAAAAGAACAAGCAAAAGATGATTTTGTAACACCTTTGGGCGGCAAAGAGATTTTGGTCATCAAAAGTTCTAATTTTTGTCCCTATTGTGAAAAATTTGATGCAGAGGTGGCAAAAAACTATAAAGGGAAAGTGCCGATGCGGACAGTTCTGGCAAGTGATTTGAAGGGCTTTGCAATACAAACAAAACTTTATGCAACGCCTACTGTACTTTTTATAGAAGATGGAAAAGAAATAGCCGGTCATGTCGGTTTTATGAATGAAAAAGAATTTTATAAAGCCCTGGGTGATTTTAAACTGGGTAAAAATTCCGAGAGTTACAAGGTAGCGTTTAATCAAGGCACGGACAACCGCTTTTGCAAACAGTATGATATATTTAAACATACGTCTGAGGGTGTATTTGTAGACAAACTCAGCGGTGAAGTGCTGTTTGACACACGTGACAGGTTTAATTCAGGAACCGGATGGCTCAGTTTTTACAAGGCGGTTGACGGTGCGACAATACAAAAAGAGGACAACAGTTTCGGTATGCAGAGGATTGAAATTATTGCAAAAAAAAGCGGTATACATTTGGGGCATGTTTTTCCTTTGCCCGATGGACGTAAACGGTTTTGTATCAATGCAAGTGTCCTTGAATTTATACCAAGAAAGTAGTTTGGCAGATTTTTAAGAAATATTGGCGTATAATCGTTACATGTAGATTACATGTAAAGGATTTGTGATGGCAACAGTGAGATCGTACGGTGCAACAAAAGAGGTGACAGGTTCGTGTCATGTCCTTAAAATTGATGGCGTGAAAATCATGATAGACTGCGGGATGTTTCAGGGCGAAGATGAAGAGAAAAACGAAGAGGCCTTTTATTTTGAACCCTCGAGTATAGATTATCTTTTGGTGACACATGCCCATCTTGATCATATCGGACGGATTCCCAAACTGGTCAAAGAGGGTTTTAAGGGAAAAATATATGCTACTGCCGCCACAATGGATTTGGCAGAGATTATTTTGATGGACAGTGCGAAAATAATGAGTGAAGATTTTCAAACAAAGTACAGAAAAGCACTGCGCAAAGGAAGAGAAAAAAAACTTTCAAAACCACTCTACCAGCCTTTAGATGTGGAAAAAACATTTCAAAGTATAGAGTGGGTCAATCCTGAATATGACAAATATTATGATTTATGCGAAGGTGTGAGTTTTGTCTACCGTAATGCAGGGCATATCTTAGGTTCCGCTTTTATCGAACTCTCTTATATGGACAAGAGTGATTCGCATACTATTGTATTTTCAGGTGACATCGGAAATGATAACGGCCTTGTCATGCCAAATTTAAACAAATGTGACAAAACACAAAGTCTGTATGTTGAAACAACCTATGGAGACAGAGACCATCAGCCAATTGATGCAACAATCAAAGAGTTTAAAAAGGTTGTTGTAAAAACGCTCAATAACCGTGGAAATGTGCTGATACCGTCATTTGCGGTGGAACGTACGCAGGAGTTGCTGTGTATTTTAAGAGAGATGCATGAGAGCGGAGAGTTGCCAAAATGTAAAGTGTTTTTGGATTCTCCCATGGCAACGCGGGCAACAGCCGTATATCGAAAATATGTGAATGAATTGACAAACAAATGTCAGGCAAATGTGCAAGAAGACGGAACAGTTTTTAATTTTGATTCGCTTGTCTATACCGAAACACCTGAAGCCTCAAAAAGCATAAATGATATAAGAAGCCGTGCTATCATCATTGCAGGAGCAGGAATGTGCAACGGCGGACGCATTACACACCATTTTAAACACAGAATCTGGGATAAACGCAATGCCGTGATTTTTGTAGGATTTCAGGCTGAGGGAACCTTGGGACGTGAAATCGTCGAGGGAGCAAAATGGATCAATGTTTTGGGAGAAGATATTGTTGTCAAGGCATCTATTCATACAATTAACGGTTTTTCTGCCCATGCGGACAGAGACGGAATCTTAGAGTGGATCTCGAGTATGCAAGATTTGAAAAAAGTCTTCTTGGTACATGGAGAACTCAAGAGTCAAAAAGCTTTTAAGAAAATGCTAAATAAAAAACTGCATCTGGATGCGCATATTGTTTCTTTTAAAGAGAAAATAGTTCTCGACTAAGAACTATTTCATGGAACCGCCGCATTTCCCTGCACCGCATTTCATTGTGGGTGCCGGCATGGCTGCACCGCATTTGCCTTCTCCGCATTTGAGTGTCATAATGTGTGTTTTGGGATCTCTTACACAATCATACATTTTTTTTGTACTTTTTGCATTTTTTACACAGTTTTGACGCGGATCATCCTGTCTCATCTGTGCTAAAATATTTTTCTTTTTTTTGACAAGTGCTGCACTGCCGTCAAACATATTTGCGCCGCATTTTCCGGAGCCGCATTTCATCCCCGGCGCCGAAGATTTGGCAACTTTTTTCTCATCGCTGCAGGCACTTATGAAGAGTACAAAAGTGCTGAGCGTCAGTAAAACAATTTTCATTATACCTCCTGATTACAGTTTTACATTTTTTAAACGCAGTGCGTTTGCAATAACAGAAACAGAGCTGAAACTCATAGCTGCTGCGGCAATAATAGGGGAGAGTACAATCCCAAAGAACGGATAGAGTACACCTGCCGCAATCGGGACGCCGGCGCTGTTGTACACAAAAGCAAAAAAGAGATTTTGTCTGATGTTTTGCATTGTGGCGCGAGAGAGCCGCAGTACTTTTACAATACCCAGCAGATCGCCTTTTATAAGAGTGACTCCCGCACTCTCAATAGCCACATCTGTACCTGTTCCCATGGCAATTCCGACATCTGCCTGTGCCAGTGCCGGAGCATCATTAATGCCGTCACCGGCCATAGCAACGCGTGCTCCATTACTTTGGAGCTCTTTTACAACATCTGCCTTGCCGTCTGGCAGGACATTGGCATATACTTTTGAAATGCCAAGTTTTTTGGCAACAGCATTGGCTGTAAATTCATTGTCTCCACTGAGCATGACAACTGTTATGCCCTCTTTTTCCAAGGTGTGTACAGCTTCAACAGAAGTCTCTTTTATAGGGTCTTCTATCGCAATAATTGCACAATATTTATCATCTATTGCCATAAAAATAATACCTTTTGCATCATTGCGCATGGCATCTGCTTTTGTCTGGACCTCCTCGATGGAGATACCCTGTTCCTGCAGAAGTTTTTCACTGCCCAGAATTATTTTTTTACCGTCAATTTTGGCAATGACTCCTTTGCCGGGCACCGCTTCAAAATTGTCTACATTGATAAGTGAAATATTTGACTCTTTTGCATAGTCTATAACAGACTGTGCAAGAGGATGCTCACTGGCACGCTCAAGTGAAGCAGCATATTTTATAAGCTCTTGCGTATCATAGCCGGGTGCAGTGAGAAAATCGGTCACTTTTGGTTTTCCAAGAGTCAGTGTTCCTGTTTTGTCTACTACGAGAGTGTCTATTTTTTCCATCGTTTCAAGTGTTTTTGCATCTTTAATCAGTATACCCGAGAGTGCCGCACGACCGGTTGCTACCATAATTGAGATCGGTGTAGCAAGGCCGAGGGCACACGGGCAGGCAATAATTAAAACAGAAACGGCAGCGACAACGGCATACGCCAGTTGCGGAGACGGTCCCCAGATATACCAGCCTGTAAAAGCAAGTACCGCTGAAATGACAACTGCAGGTACAAAATAACTTGACACTGTGTCGGCAAGCTGTTGGATCGGTGCACGGGAGCGCTGGGCCTGTGCTACCATCTGGACAATCTGTGCAAGCATCGTATCCGAGCCTACTTTTGTCGCCTGCATAACCAAGGTGCCGTTTTTATTGATGGTAGCCCCTATGAGTGTATCGCCTACTGTTTTTTGCACAAGAACAGGTTCTCCTGTAATCATAGACTCGTCAATATTGCTTTGTCCTTCGATAACAATGCCGTCAACAGGAATTTTTTCTCCCGGTTTTACTCTTAGTTTGTCACCTACATGTACAAGTTCGAGATTTACTTCCTCTTCATTTCCTTCTTCATCTATAATTCTATGCGCTTTTTTTGGCGCAAGATTCAGAAGTGTTTTGATGGCTGTGTTTGTTTTGCTTCTTGCCCGCAGTTCCAGCACCTGTCCTAAAAGAACAAGGGTGGTAATGACGGCTGCTGCTTCAAAGTAAACAGGGACAACACCTTCTTTTGTGTGCATTAAAGGCGGAAAAATTTCAGGAAAGAAAAGAGCCACGATACTGTAAAGATAGGCGGCTCCCACACCCATGGAAATGAGTGTAAACATATTGAGGTTCCATGTTTTTACCGACTGGTAGCCTTTGACATAAAAAGGCCAGCCACCCCAAAGTACAACAGGCGTTGCCAGAACAAATTCAATCCACTGTACTAATTGCGCACTCAGCCAGGAGGGAATATACTGCGGAGTAATGTCATGAACCATTGCCAGGGCAAACAAAGGAATTGACAAAACGGTGCTTATCAAAAAGCGGCGGCTCATATCGTCAAGTTCTTCGTTTTTCTCTTCGGCCTGTACGGTGACAGGTTCAAGATGCATACCGCATATAGGGCAGTTTCCCGGTTCATCACGGATGATTTCGGGATGCATGGGACAGGTGTACTGTGTCTTAATCGTCGGCAGTGCCTCAACCTCTTTTTCAAGGGTCATGCCGCATTTTGGACAGTTTCCGGGATGGTCCTGGTGAATCTCCGGATGCATAGGACAGGTATAAAATACATTGCCTATTTCACAGGAATCATCAATACAGTATATATTTTCTTCTTCTGTGTTTTCTTCTGTTTTCTTTTCACTCATAATACACCTCCAAATCAGTGTTTCAGCAGTTCTTTTTTTCGTTTGTACTCTTCTTCGTCTATTTCGCCGTTTGCATACTTTCTGTCTAAAATATCTCGTGCCGATTCTCTGTCAGTGTTGTTATTGTTGTTGATAAAATAAAAAAGCGCAAAAATTAAAAGCAACGGTATAATCCATCCTAAACCCATTGTAAACCCCCATCCTGTCATTGCATGATCAAACATACTGTTTCCTTTAAAAAGCACTCATAAGAGTACGCAAGTTATTGAAAATTTCGCTCATATGCTGTTTAAAATCTTCGTCTACATCGACTGCATTGAGCATCTCTTCTATGCCGATTGTCGCCAGAACCGTTTTACCGTTTTGTTCGTAAATGGATATTCGGCAGGGAAGATACACGGAAATATCGGCAATGGCATTGAGTGCCATGTTTGCAGCAGGAGGATTGCAAAGTTCATACACTGTGATTGGTGTTTTAAGTTCAAATCCCTTGCTTTTCAATATCTTTTGAAAATCATAAGACCCCAATACACCAAAACCTAATGCTTTTGCCTTGTCCTGAATCTCTGCTTTGACTGTTTCAAGAGGAGTGCTCGTTTGTGTTTTGTAAATCATCTTCCATCCTTTTAGAATTTATTTTAGAAAAGTATAGTAAGAGTTTGTGGTGAATTTGTGAGTTTCGTAAAAGATGTCATGCTATGGAGGAGAAAAGTCTATAGCATGACAGAAAAAAAGGAAGTGTTAGAAAACCGCACGTAATGTAAAGTATATTTCATTGCGTTTTTGAGAATTTTGATTAAAGACATAATCAAACTGACATTGCACATTTTCTTTGTAAAAATATTTGACAGCCAGAAGTTGTGCATTGTCTGCAGAGTTTGTATATGCACCGTTGTCTGCCGCCCTGTAGCCTGCTGAGAACATAAGAATATGTGCAACAGGCGCTATCTCACCCATAATGGTAGCTGCTTTTACCTTGTTTGGAGTCTGTGCAAAGAGACTGCCTTGTTTTGCCTGGGCATAGGTGAGAAAAACACTCACAGGAAGTGTGTCAACGGATCCCATAGCCTGAAAGTTCAGTGCGAATTTGTCTGTTTTATCTTCTATTTTTGGTAAAGAAGTATTGGCATCATCTCTTGAGGCTGTTCCCCACCAGATTTGAGTGCTCATGCCAAGATCCCAGTTGCCGACCTGTGGTGTAAAAGCAAGGGAAGCGTAATGTGCGGGTGTAACACCTGAGACGGTACCGACAGTTGGTACATAGGCAGAGTAAACACCGTACCATAAATCACTTGCAATATAAAAGCCGATACCTTCTGCAGCAGCTTCTCCTCCTGCATTATTGACAATGTAAGACTGCGCAGATGTGACAGAAACAGCTTCAAGTGTCTGCCCGTTTGCTTTGGAACCGGTTGCCAGTGTGTCATAAGAAGCGGCTGCTCCAAATTCACTTGTTCGGTAAAATACAGTTCCGAGTGTATAGTTTGGAAGTTCATAGACAACAGGCACTACCAAAGTAGCGAGTTGAAATACAGGATCATTTCCGTCTTCTGATTCGTAACCGATTTCGGTAAATACACCAATATTGTTGGCAACACGCCCTGCTATCATAAAGCCAAGAGCCTGTGGAAACTGAATTTGGGCTGCTTCGGCAGGATCTTCTCCTTGAACATACCCGATTTTAACATTCAAAGAGAGGTTGAGTGTGTCTGTCAGTGAAAGAAATTTCCCGTTTTGGTCATCATAAATCGACTTTTGTGCACCGACCATTGTGTAGCCGCTTGCCTTAAAGCTTCGTCCGAAACGATTGAGCGCAGGAAATCCGTTTTGTGAATGGCAGGCATTACACGAGATTCCCATCTGTCTTGCAAATGCCGGAATAGCGTAAGCATTTGTTACAAAAGTGACGAGACTGATACCGAGTAAAAAAAACATTTTTAACATAATATACCCCTTATTCTTAAGTTTTAAAATTAGTTTTGAAATGCAAAACAACACTTAAGATATTGATACGGTATCAAAAAAGTGTGATGAGTTTGTGAGGAAATACTGTAAGCCAAAAAAAGCTTACAGGTTTAGTAGCGAATTAAAACCAAAATCGAAGACCAAAAGTCGCATAAGCTTCATTAAGCGGAGAGTAGGTATTTGTTGTCCCAAAGTTTTTTGCCCATTCAATGCCGACATAGGGGGCGAACTGTCTTCTGAATTCATATCGAAGTCTTGCGCCGAGAGTAAGATTTGAGATGCCTGAACCGTAACCCATAGTCGGGGCATCTTTTGCATAGGCATCGAGTGTAAATTTTGGTGTGAGGATGAGTCTTTGGGTGATGAGTGCCTCATATTCCATGTCAATTCTCAGACCAATATTGCCATCGTCACTAAAAAGTAAAGCTGCCCGTGTTTCAAAAAAGTAAGGAGCCAGGCCGGAGAGAGCAAGAACGCCCCATGTTTTGTTGTTTGATCCGGCTATATCGTAACTGATACCGGCCTGCACATCCCAAAAAGGGGCAACCGCACGGGAGTAGAGGAGTTGATTTTCACTGCTTGCATCGCCACTGTTGGGCTTTTCTCCCTCACTGTAGAAGTAAAGTTTGTTGAGATCATAGCCAATGTATCCATAGGTGTCCCAGTAAAGATTTTTTTCGCTGTTTGTCTGGTACTCCAGGTTGTCAGCGGTAAAAGTTGCACGCAGGGTATCACCACCTCCACCGGCAAAAGAGAGCGTTGCCAGAGTCGTTAAAAGTGTTAATTTTGTGAGTATATTTTTCATCATAAATCCTTTAATCAACCACGACTTTTCTAAACATATCTGTCATGTGATAGAGTAAGTGGCAGTGGTACGCCCATGCACCTTTTGCATCCACTGTGACACGAAAGCTTATTTTGGAACCGGGCTGTGAGATAATAGTGTGTTTGCGTACCAAATGATTTTCATCACCGGTTTCAAGATCACTCCATAAGCCATGCAAATGCATTGGATGGTTCATCATAGTGTCATTTATATAAGTGATACGCAGACGTTCGCCGTAATGAAACTCCAAAGGTGCCGCTTCATGATAAGGAATACCGTTAATAGACCACATGTAACGCTCCATATTTCCTGTTAGATGCAAAACGATCTCTCTGTCTGGATATCTGTCTTCTTTTGTAGAGCGCAAAGAGCGTAAATCTGCATAGGTTAATACTTTTCTTCCGTTGTTTCTTAGTCCGACACCCGGGTCATCGAGTCTGTACTGCGGATTCATTGCCCGCATGGTTGTGCCGACATCCCATCGTATTGGCAGTTTTGTAAGGGGAATGGGCTTTTGTAGAGATGGCATTGATTGTTTCTTTGCCATATCCATACTTTTCATCTGTGCCATATCTTTACTCATGCCCATATCAAGCATTGTAAGTGCTTGCGGCGGATCCATTTGCGGCACTTCTGCCAATATATTTGCATCTGTTGAGAGGTTTCCGAGTGCATAGCCTTTTCTTGCTATACTTTGTGCAAAAATAGCATAGGCTTTGTCATTTTCGGGTTCAACTATGACATCATATGTCTCTGCAACACCTATGCGAAACTCATCCACATCCACAGGCTGTATATTATTGCCATCTGCTGCAACAACTTTCATTGTAAGCCCTGGAATGCGAACATCAAAAAATGTCATTGCGGCTGCATTTATAAATCGAAGCCGTACTTTTTCTCCGTTTTGAAAAAGTGCCCTAAAACGTGTTGCCGGATTTTGCCCGTTCATCAAAAAAGTATAGGTGTAGGCTGTTACATCAGAGAGATCTCTGTCTGACATACGCATTTTATTCCACATTTGACGTGCTTTAAAGGCTTCAACAAATCCTTTGTCTTTGACTTCCCAAAAGAAATCGCCGACAGTTCTTCTGTTAAAATTATAATAATCAGGAAAAAGCTTCAGTTTTCGGTAAATAGCTGCGGGTTTTTCATCTGAATAATCGGATAAAAGGACAACATAGTCTTTGTCGTATTCATAGGGATCTTTCTCTTTTGGTTCTATGACAATGGCGCCGTAAACACCTGTCTGTTCCTGAAAAGCAGAATGGGAATGATACCAAAAGGTTCCGCTTTGACGGACGGTAAAGGTATAGGTAAATGTCTCTCCCGGCGCGATACCGTCATAGCTGATTCCCGGAACGCCGTCCATTTGGTAGGGTAAAATGATACCGTGCCAGTGAATAGAGGCGGATTCGTTGAGATTGTTGGTTACATGTAAGGTAATTGTGTCGCCTTCGCGCCACCTGAGTGTAGGACCCTGCAGCATAGCATTGACTGCCGTAGCATATGAGGGTTTTCCTGTTACATTGACAAGGGTTTTGTCTATAGACAGATTAAAAACCGTTCCTGAGAGTTCTTCGGTCTTTTTGCGCTTTTTAACTGTGTCGGTTGAAGCGTTGAGGTTTATTCCGTAAAGCATTGCACCTGAAGCGACAACGCCTTTGACAAAAGTTCTTCTTGATAAAGAGTGTTTATTGTGTTTCATAAGAATGCCTTTTTTGTTATTCTGCATTTAAATCAAGTACATCAAATAATTCTTTTGCACCTTCATAGCCGTAATGTATTGAATCCGTTTGGGGTGTTCCGTCACTCTCTATGAGCAAGAATGCGGGATAGCCGAAAACACCGTATTTTTCTTTAATAGCCAGTGTGTCTTTATTGCTTTTATCAGACAAATCAACTACTAAGGCAATATATTTGTTATTAAGAATTTCAATAATTTTTGGATCTTTGAATGTTGTTTCATCGAGTTTTTTGCAAACCTTGCAATATTTTGAATGAAAATAGACAAATACAGGCTTGTCGGTTTGTTTTGCCAGCGCTAATTTTTCATCCATTGTTTTGAGGTTTGGTACTTCTGTAAAAAGAGAAGGTGTTTTTGTAACCGTCTGCAAACTTGATGTTGATTGTTGTACAGCGTTGCTTTTGAGTGGCATATATATGTTGTCATGCCCCATAGCAGCTCCTGTCAAGCTGATAGTTCCCCAAACAAGACACAGTATTGCCAGAGTTCTTAAAAACCTCTGCCATAGCGTCAAGGACTCATCTGTTGTTGCCAAGGGGTATATAAATGCGCCGATTATTATAAAATAAACACCCCACAGATACAAAGAAGAAAAGAGTTCAAGCTCGGAAAATATACTTACAGCAACACCTAAAAGGAGAATACCGAAAAAGTACTTTACATAATCCATCCATGCGCCTGCTTTTGGAATCAGATATCCGGCACCCAGACCAACGAGTAAGAGCGGAACACCCATACCAAGAGAGAGTGCAAACATCATCTCTGCTCCCAAAACAGGATTTGCCTGTGCAATGGCAACACTTAGAAATGAGATAATGACAGGCGAGACACAGGCTCCTAAAATAAGGGCCGAGAGTAAACCGAGCAAAAAAACGGCAAAAAAGGTACCGCCTTTAATATTTCGGGTTTGACTGTCAAGTTTTGACTGAATAAAAGAGGGCATTTGCAGGTTGAAAAAACCAAACATAGAAAGTGCCAGCAGAAAAAAGACAAAGCTCATAATACCAATCGCCCAGATATTTTGAAAGTAGGATTGCAGCTGTTCTCCTGTAGCCCCGGCAAGAGCACCCATAAGTGTATAGGTCAGTGCTGTGCCAAGAACATAAGCAACAGAGAGGAGTAAACCGTTTTTCTTGGTAAGCTTTTCACCCTGTCCGGCTATGATACTTGAGAGAATCGGAATCATAGGCAGTACACAGGGAGTAAAAGTAAGCAGTAATCCGGCTCCAAAGGCTCCGAGTAACAATCCCAGAAGCGTGTGTGTTTGGAGACTTTCTGCATTGGCAAACAACGGAATTGTTACTAACAGCAGAAAAAGTAAAATAATCTTTTTTCTCATCTTTTTTGCCTTTTAAAAGTTTAATGTTGTTTTAACACGAGACCTTTTTCCTGTTTTAGGTGTGATAAATATATGCAGTTGCCATGTTCCGCTCATTGCAAGATTGAGTGTTGCTTTGTATTTTCCGTTACCAAGATTTTGGGCATTTGCTTTTGAGCTCATAGCAGGCATCCCCGGCATGGCTGGCATAAAGGCTTTGAGTGCTACTTTTGCATCAGTGACAGGTTTGCCGTTTTTCTTGATAGTGACAATAAGTGTGTTGGAACCGGTAGTAAGCGGTTTGTCTGCGGTGATATGTACTGCTGTTGTTCTGAATTTTGCATCCTTGGAGAATGCGGCTGCCTGAACAAGTGTTGTGCCTAAAAGCAGTGCGAAAAAGATTTTTGCCAAAGTTTTCATAAGAAACTCCTTTTTGTTTTGTTAGGAGAAGTATATAACTTTTTTGTGGTGTGTTTGTGTAGCACAGGGACAAAAATGTATGACACAAAGATTACACAGGAAAAATATATAATTGACTTTTTAAAAAGGATAAGTCATGACAGATCTGTTTAGAACAAAAAATGAAGGTGATAACTGCTGTACGCCTCAGCCAAAAGGCAAAGTTGCCTGTCCGATATGTGGAGAAAAAGCCAAAGGGGTGCTGGGCAAAACACTGCAGCATCTTTTAACAGAGGAGGCAAAATCAAAACTTTCCTGTTTTGACGGTTTTTATTACTGCAAAACAGCTGCATGCGAAGCAGTCTATTTTCGGGGCGATGAGATACTGACACAGGATGATATGAGCATTGTCGTCGGACTCAAAGAAGGAGCAACTCCGGCTACTGTATGCTACTGTTTTGGCTGGAGCAAAGAGAAAATAAAAGCGGAATTAGAGGCAACAGGACAAACAACAGCACTTGAAGACATCAAAGCAAAAATGAAAAATCCCGGCTGTGCCTGTGAAGTGCTGAACCCAAGCGGCGGATGTTGTCTTGGAGATGTAAGCATGGCGATAAAAGAGCTTATAACACAGAGTTAGGATGTTAGTGGCACAGATATGCTATAATCTGTCTTATGAAAGCGACAAAAAACAATATCATAGAGTATCTCAAACAGATAAAACCTGAACTTTATAAAAATGGCATCAGCTCAGTCGCCCTTTTTGGGAGTTTTGCAAAAGAGACACAAACAGTTTACAGTGATATTGACATTGCCATATCCAAAGATAAAAATTTCTTACAGACAAACACATCTTATGATTACTTTGATACAGTAGCAACGATAAAATCAAAAATACGAAAGCAGTTTCATAGAAATATAGATATTTTTGACTTAGACAGCAACAGTCCATTTAAAGAGAGTATCAAAAAGGAGCTTATATATGTTTAGTCAAAAATCTGTAGAGAGAATAAAAGTTATAAAAAAAAAGATTCTCTTTATAGAGGAGATAGTGAAACAAAACGGCTCCATTGAGAAAGCGTTAGAAGACGAACAAAATGCAAGAGCAGCTATACTTATGCATCTTACATCCATTTCAGAACAGTTTGATAAATTACTTCATAACGGTGAACTTGAGATACTTTCAAAGTTTGCAAAAGAGGATATAAAAGGAAGTTACGAACTAAGAAATTTTATAGCGCATGATTATGAAGGTGTGGACCTGTATATAGTGGAAGATGTAATAAAAACAAGATTACCCATAATTAAAAAAACGACTGAAGATATACTTATAAACGAAAAATGAAAATATTACTCCTTGAAGATGACACGGCACTGGCAAACATTTTGGTTGATTTTTTGGAAGACGAATATGAGGTTGTGCAGACTTACAGTATGAAACAGGCACTTGAACTCTCGGAAAATGAAAAATTTGATTTGTATATTTTTGACATTAATGTTCCGGATGGCGACGGTATTTCACTACTGCGGGAACTGAGAGACTTCCATGATGAAACACCGGCTATTTTCATTACCGCTTTTCATGATACAAAGTATCTCAAATCCGCTTTTGAATCAGGCGCGAACGATTTTATAAAAAAACCTTTTGATTTGGAAGAGCTGGCACAGCGTATAGAAAACATTAAGAGACATTTTGGACTGGAAAGTCTGGTGAAACTGGATGAACATATCATATTTGACACAAAAACACATATACTCAAAACGCCAGAAAAAATGATCAAACTGACACATAAAGAGAGTGACTGTCTTCATTACTTTTATAAAAACCGTCATCGTGTGGTAAGTTCTGACGAACTGTTGCAAAATTTTTGGGAGTATGAAGATATGCCGAGTGATGATGCTATTCGTACCATTGTAAAAAATCTGAGAAAATACATCGGCAAAGAACATATTGTCAATATCCGGGGAGAGGGCTACAAATTTGAATGAGTTGGAAAAAAAGTCTTTTTACTCTTTTGTAACGCTCTATCTTGTCTCTTCCTTTTTGTTTGTTTTGCTCTCAGGATACTGGTACTACAGCGCACAGAAAAATTCTTTGGAGAGTGCAACCTATTATAAGCTCAACCATATCGCCGACAAACTTTCAGGACTCATAATTAATGCACAGATGAAAGGGACAACATTACAGCTCCCAAATGAAAAAGGGTATGAATACAGTTTGATTGGTGCAAATGAAGCTGCGGGTTTTAAAACAGGATATTATGAGAAAAACGGTTATAAGGTTCTGGTTTCGGATGCACCGCAGGAACATCTGAATATTGAATATGTCCTTGTCAGAACAAAAGAGTATTTCAAACAGCTGCACGAACTGCAAAAAAATGTCCTTTTGGCTATGAGTGTGGGTTTTTTCTTTATTGTCCTCATCTCTGTCATACTTGCCAAACTGTTTATGAAACCTGTGCATCAGAGAATGGAGCAGATAGAGAGCTTCATTCAGGATGTCTCGCATGAGTTAAATACTCCTATAACCGCTTTGAAAATGAGTGCGAGCCGGGCAATCAAGAAAAAAGTTTATGATAAAAAAATACTGACGAATATCTCTATAAGCACAAAACAGCTTGAGAGTATCTATAAGTCACTGACATTTTTAAATTTTAATCAAAAACAGCAAGAAGCAGAGGATGTGAATCTTAAAAATATTTTGGAGCAGACTATCGGTTACTACAGTGAACTTACAAATGCAAAAAATATAAAAATAGAGAGTCAGCTTGAAGAATGTTATTTTCATATAATTCCCTCACGGGCAGAACTGTTGTTTTCCAACCTGCTCTCAAATGCCATCAAATACTCTCTTCCCCAAACAAAAATAAGCATAAAACTTGATAAAAATGCCTTTGTTATAGCAGATGAGGGTGTCGGTATAGAGCAAAAAAAACTTGATGCAATTTTTGAAATGTATAAACGTGAATCAGATATAGCAGGCGGATTCGGTGTGGGTCTGAGCATTGTGAAACAGATATGTAATGCATATGGTATCACAGTCAATGTTACATCCCAACTTGGAAAAGGAACACAATTCACACTTCTTTTTAAATAATAATAATTTTCTTTTAAGAAGAGTTGCCTTATACTTGAGGTAATTCAAATCAGAGGAGAAGAATATTATGACACGAGGAAATTCGATTATTAAAGGCATAGAACCTGAAACAGTGGTGAAGTTGCTTAACAGAGCCTATGCTGATGAGTGGCTGGCCTATTATCAGTATTTTATAGAAGCAAAAGTGATTAAAGGCATTATGAAAGATGCGGCATTTGCGGAGCTGACACAGCATGCAAATGATGAACTCAGACATGCCAATATGGTTGCCGACAGAATCATACAGCTTGGCGGTACACCGCTTCTGAATCCGCAAGAGTGGTTTACGCATACAAACTGCGGCTATGAAGAGCCAAAAAACTTTGATGTGGTTGCCATCCTTGAAGACTCTATAAAAGGAGAACAGTGTGCAATCAGTACCTATTCGGAACTTGCCAATATTGTCAAAGACAAGGATATCATCACTTACGATATGGTTTCTCAGATACTGGCCGATGAGGTAGAGCATGAAGCAGATTTACAGGATCTGCATGATGACATTACAGAATTTGTCCAAAATATAAAAAGTACGATGCAATAAAAAAGAGGATTAAATATCCTCTTTTTGGGAAAGTTGTCGTTTTGCATAGATTTCAAACAGGATCGGAATGATGACAAGGCTCAAAACAGCTGAACTGACAACTCCGCCAAGCATAGGTGCGGCAATACGCTGCATGACTTCGCTTCCTACTCCGTGGGTATACATAATAGGTGTCAGACCTGCCAAAATAGCAAACACCGTCATAAGTTTTGGACGGACTCTTTGTACAGCTCCTTCATAAATTGCGGCATTGAGTTCTTTGATTCCAAAGTTTTTTCCATATTTTTCTTTATATTCATCCACCGCTTCCTGCAGATAAATTATCATGACGATGGCTGTTTCCGCGGCTACTCCAAGGAGTGCCAAAAATCCGACGATAACGGCTATACTCATGGCAAAGTTGAGGATGTCTATATAGATAAGTCCGCCTAAGAGTGCAAAAGGCAGAGTGAAAAAGACAATAATTGTCGGTCCCGGTTTTTTGAGTGCCATATAGATGAGTAAAAAGATGACAACAAGAACAGCAGGCACAATCCAGATGATACGCTTCATAGCCGAATCAAGATATTCAGACTGTCCCGCCCATTCTATATAGTATCCCGGATCAAATTTGATTTGATTGATGAACTTTTGTGCGCCTATTTTATACTCTGTCGCACTGATACCCTCTTTTGGTGTGATATAAATGAAGGTCACAGGTGCTGCCATTTCGCTTTTTATGACAGAAGCGCTCTGTCTGTAAGCCACTTTTGCAAGTGAACCAAGCGGAACAAAGCCAAGTTTGGTTTTGACCTGTATGTTTCTGATGGACTCAAGGCTTCTTCTCTCATTGTCTTCCAGACGCAGTGCGATAGGATAACGTTCAAGACCTTTGTACATTGTTGAAACTTTCATGCCCCCGATGGCAAAAGCTGTGTACTCCAAGAGCGTATCTTTTGTCATGTTGTATCGGGCAAGTTTCTCCTCATCAGGGATAATGTCAATGTAGTATCCGGCACTTGCCTGATCTGCAAATACGGAGAGGGTTTTGTCATACTCCCGCAGTTTGTCTTCTATCTGTTTGCCGAATTTTTGCAAACCTGCCGCATCCATTCCGTAGAGTTTGATACCGATAGGGGTTCGGATACCGCTTAAAAGCATATCGATACGACCGCGAATCGGGTAGGTCCAGGAATTTGTCAGTCCCGGAACCTGCAAAGCGGCTTCCATGTCTTCACGCAGTTTGTCATAGGTCATGCCTTTGGGCCACTCGGACTTTGGTTTGAGCGTGATGATAGTCTCAAGCATACCAAGAGGAGCAGGATCCGTTGCCGTACCTGCACGCCCGGCTTTGCCAAAAACATTTTCTACTTCGGGAAAACTTTTGATAATCTTGTCTGTTTTTTGCAAAAGCTGTTTTGTCTGGTCTATACTGATACCGTAAGGGGTAACAGGCATATACATGAATGTCTGCTCATTGAGCATAGGCATAAATTCCCATTTCAGACTCTTGTAAAGCGGATACATGTAACCAAGAGAGAGTAGAACAAGAACAATGACAAGATATTTTGCTTTGAGGCCGTAGACAATAATTGGACGATAGAGCCAGATGAAAAATCTGTTCAGTGGATTTTTGCTCTCTGGCAGGATTCTGCCTTTGACAAAAAATATCATCAGTGCAGGGACCAGAGTGATGCTCAGCAGTGCGCCTGCAGCCATTGCAAATGTTTTGGTAAAGGCAAGCGGAGTAAACAACAGTCCCTCTTGACCTGTCAGTGCAAAAATAGGCAGGAATGATACGACAATAAGTGCAAGTGCGAAAAATATCGGACGCCCGACAAGCTGTGAGGACTTGAGTATGATGGCAATGCGCTCTTTTTCTGTCGGGATTCTTCCTTCTTTGTGTTCAAATTTGTGCAGCATTTTGTGGGCATTTTCTATCATGACGATGGAGGCATCAACCATGGCACCTATGGCAATGGCAATACCTCCAAGACTCATAATGTTTGAGCCGATACCAAAGATTTTCATCAGCAAAAAGGTAAAACCGACTGTTAAAGGCAGAACAATAATGACAATAAGCGAAGAGCGAAAATGCATCAAGAAAAGTCCAATGATGATGACAACAATAACGCTCTCCTCAATAAGCGTATCTTTTAAAGTGTCTACCGCTTTGTCAATGAGACCTGAACGGTCATAGACGGTGACAACATCCACACCCTCAACTTTAAGCTCTTTCATTTTTTCCTGAACACGCTTAATCATTGTATAAACATCTTCGCCGTAACGTGCCATAACGATACCGCCGACAACTTCGCCTTCGCCGTTTAAGTCTGCCAGACCGCGACGCGGTGCAGGGGTAAGTTCTACCCGTGCAATATCACCGAGTTTTACAGGTGTACCGGCTTTTGTTGTGACAACAAGTCCTCTGATATCATCAAGGTTTTTAATATAGCCTTTGGCCTGTACCATCCACTCATATCCGTTTTTAATGACGATACGCCCGCCTGTATCATTGTTGTTCTTGGCCAATACTCTTTTGATGTCCTGTATGCTGAGATTGTAGCGAACCAGATTGTCATTGTTTACTGTCACCTGAAAGGTAGGAATAAATCCGCCGATACTTGCTACTTCACTGACACCGTCAACACCCATAAGCGCATATTTATAGTAATAGTCCTGGAGGGTACGCAACTCGGCAAGATTCTTTGTTTTTGATTTGAGGGCATATTCATACACCCAGCCCACACCGCTGGCATCGGGACCAAGGGATACATTCATGTTTGCCGGCAATTGCGACTGAATGGAAGCAAGCTGTTCAAGAACACGGCTTCGTGCCCAGTAGAGATCTGTTCCCTCTTTGAAAATGATGTAGATAAGACCGTTCTCATAGGTAGAGTATCCACGTACCGTATCAATATTGGCAATAGCCAAAAACTGTGCAACAAGCGGATAGGTTCCCTGATCTTCGACAATTTCAGGAGACTGTCCTGCCCAATTGATTTGTACAATGACCTGAGGAGGAGACAAGTCAGGCAAAGCATCCAAAGGCGTGTTTTTCATACTCCAAATAGAAGCACCGACAAGAGCAAAAGCCGCCAAAAGAACAATAAACTTGTTTTTTATACTAAAAGCGATGAGTTTTTCTATCATAATTTGTCCATTTTTTTAGTTTTGAAAATTATAGCACGCTAGTGTGTAGCGTTTGTGAGAAATAGTATGAGACAATCAGGATTTTTAGAGCTGCCCTTCAATGTCATTAGGTTAAGCAACTTTTTTGGAACCCGTACTTCAGTGCGGGCTGAGAGTGGCAAGACTATTGCAACAGCCGGCACTGAAGTACCGGTTCCGAGAAAGCATTAATTTTCTTAACTTAATGGCATTGGAGGTTCTCTTAATATATTTTCTTATAGAATTAGGATATGAAAAACAATAATAAAAAATCTATATACTCCTGGGCACTGTATGACTGGGCAAATTCTGCCTATGCAACCACTGTTATGGCTGGATTTTTCCCTATATTTTTCAAGTCTTATTACAGTGTGGGAACTGAGGTGACTGTGAGTACCGCGCAGCTCGGATTTGCAAATTCAATTTCGAGTTTTGTGGTAGTGCTTCTTGCGCCTTTGCTTGGGGCTGTGGCTGATGCAGGTTCACTCAAGAAGCGTTTTTTGTTTCTTTTTGCATTTTTGGGTATTTTGATGAGTGCCTCACTGGCTCTTGTCGAGCAGGGAAACTGGCAGATGGCGGCACTTGTCTATACGCTGGGAAATATCGGTTTTATGGGATCAAATATTTTTTATGACGCTTTGCTTCCCTCTGTGAGTAATGATAAAAATGTTGACTATGTTTCAGGCCTGGGCTTTGCCCTTGGATATCTCGGAGGCGGTATTTTGTTTGCCTTGAATGTTTTTATGGTACAGGAACCCGCCTTTTTCGGTTTTGAAGACAAGGCTGCGGCGATAAAAGCTTCTTTTGTCAGTGTTGCAGTGTGGTGGGCGGTTTTTTCATTGCCTCTTTTGCTTTTTGTAGAGGAGAAGAAGGGAGACAAAGAGCAGAAAAATATTTTATTGGTTGCAGGGTATCTGCGTTTGAAAAAAACCTTTCAAAGAGTGGCAAGTCTTAAAGGACTTTTGCTTTTTTTGGTGGCATACTGGCTCTATATTGACGGGGTTGACACTATTATCCGTATGGCTGTTGATTACGGAATGGCGCTGGGGTTTGACAGCAGCAAGCTTATAATGGCCTTGCTTATTGTGCAGTTTGTCGGTTTCCCTGCCACACTCATTGTTGCCAAACTTGCCGATATCTGGGATACAAAAAAAGTTATCTATCTTTGTATCGCTGTCTATATATTTATTATTGTTTATGCTGCGATGATGGAAGATGTCTATGAATTTTATATACTGGCAATACTTATTGCATTGGTTCAGGGAGGTATTCAGGCACTGAGCCGTTCCTATTATGCCAAAATGATACCGCAAAAATATGCGGCAGAATTTTTCGGATTTTATGATCTTCTTGGAAAATTTGCAGTTATCATAGGGCCGCTTTTGGTAGCCTTTGTCGCACTCTTTAGCCATAATTCAAGACTCTCGATTGCTTCTGTTGCCATTCTTTTTATTCTCGGCGGACTGCTTCTCTTTTTTGTAGATGAGAAAAAAGTCGCAAAAGATGTGCGCCAGGCAATGGAATGAGATGCAAATTAATATACCTCATCATGTGAACCGATGTCTATAAGAATGATCTGCTCATCTATAATGATAAAATCTATGAGGATTCTGTAATCCATATCAATAGAGACAGAATGATATTCACTTAACGACCCCTGCAGTTTGTGCAAACGCAGTGAAGGGTGAAAAGGGTTTTTCTGTAAAAGAAGAATAGTTTTTGTGTATTTTCCTTTTAAATTTTGATGCTTTTTAAAAAACTTTTTTACTGTTTTTTCATACTTTTTACTAAAAGTGATTTCATACATCAGCTATCTCTTTTAAATGTTTTGCAACATCTGTATGATAATCTCCATTTTTAATATCCTCCATTACCTCTGTATAAGCACGGTCAAGTTCCAAAGCACGAAGCTCTTTATACCTTTCTATGTCCATAACGACATACTTTTTTTCACCACGAAAATTGATAATAACCTCGTCCCATTTCTCCAAGAGTTCTCCAAAAAGAGAAACGCCTCGTTTTTTTACTTCATTTGCGCTGACTGTCATAAGAATATCCTTAAAAGTACTTTTAAGAGTATTATAACACAGTTTTAATACAAGCCGTTTATCTGCGCATCACTGTCCATCATAAAGAGGGCATTGTTGACAACTTCATCGCCGGCATTGAGTCCGCTTGTTATGATGTATGTTTCATTATTGAGCGGTTTGACATTGACTTCCATCGGTTCATACTCTCCCTCAAATTCTCCGACAACAAAAACATAGTATTTTCCGTCTTTTAAGATAACCGCACTCTGCGGCAGTGTCAGATACTCTTTTGCCTTGTCTTTTGAAATTACATCCGCATACATTCCCGGAAAAAGTGTATGGTCTTTGTTCGCCAAAGTGAGTCGCATAGTGAGTGTTGCCTCTTTTGGACTCAGATTTGGATAAAGAAACTTTGAATGCGTCTCGTATGTTTTATCGGTTGTTTTAAAACTGACACGAAAGTCATTGGCATGTTTGAGCCATTTGACATCATCTTCAAAGACCTTTACCTCAACCCAGACGTCATCAAGATTGACTATCTCAAAAAGATTTGTTTTTGCATTAAAAGCAGATCCTTCATTGATATTTTTCATAAAGATATAACCGCTTTGCGGTGCATAGATTGTTGTGTTCGGTGATACTTTTCTCATCTTTATAACTTGAGAAATCTCATTTGGCGCGACTTCCAGCAAAGAAAGTTTCAGCTTTGCACTCTTGAGCATACCTTTGTTTGGTCTGTTTTTTGTGTAGTTGTACGAGTTGACATAGTCCTCTTTTGCTTTGTATACTTCAGGAGAGTAGACAACTGCCAAAGGCTCGCCTTTTTTGACATATTTGTAAATTTTGTCGGCATAAAGTTTTTCGACAAATCCTCCAAAACGGGGACTCACTTCATACACTCTCGCTTCATTTGCTTTGACAAAACCGTAATTTTTTTTGCTGTGGCTTGTTTTTGTTTTTTGTACCTTGACGGTCTGAACTGAAAAAAGCTGTTCCACCGATGCTTCTTTTGCCGATACCATCAACGGCAGCAAAAGTAGTAATAATTTTAAATTTTTCACTGTAATTCTCCTTTAAGTTGTGCTATTTTGGCTTGTGCCAGGTTGTAGTTTGCGACGGCTTTGATACTTTTTTGTTCCAAATCAAGTTTTTGAAACAGGACATCTATATATTTGAACAAATCAGCCCCGACAGAGATGGAAGAGCTTGAAAGCTCAAACATGTGAGCAACCTGGGGAAGGGCTTCATCTTGAATAATATGATATATTTCATAAGAAGAGAGCATTTGCGCATAATAGGCTTCAAGCTCGGCATTGACAGATATCTGAGTATCTGCTTTTTGGCTTGTAGCGGAGAGAACCAGGGCGCGTGCTTCTTCTTCTTTGTAGTCTTCCGTGCCGTATATAGGCAGGCTCAAGCCGAAACCAAAATTAAAATAGTTGTTGAAATTTTCTCGAAGAGCATAGCCTGCGATGAGATTAATGTCCGGATAGTTGTTGAGATCTGCCATTTTTAACTTTGCATTTTGTTTGAGAATCTCTTTGTCTTTTATTTTAATATCCGGGTTCTCTGCTAAAGATTTTTGCAGTTGTCCCAAATCCGGTTTTTCCCCCATTTGTATATTTATATCCAAATGGTGTACTTTAAATGAGGCCAGATAGGAGAGTCTTGCATAGGCAGCATTGATTTTTTCACGCAAAATACTTTTTTGGATTTGCAGATCTGAGAGGGAGAGTTCCGCTTTCATTATTCCGATATGCTGGTTCTCATCAATACTTGTGTAGGATTCGTACAGATCAATGTTTTGTTGTGTCAGTGTGACATACTCATCAATAATTTTATACAATTCATTCAGTTTCCAAATGGTATAGGCTTCACTCTTTATCTGTGCAACCAGTTTTGTTTTTGCTGCATTTAGTTTTTCCTGCAACAAAGCATCTTCCGCTTCTGCAATTTTTTTGTTGGTTTCACGTTTATTGTAAAAAGGAATTTTTTGTTTGAATGTCACCACAGACTGACTCATCGCCTGCGAAGAATTGAGTGTATTTTTTGTTATGAGCAGTTGGGGGTTTTCAAATTGGTCGGAGACTGCTATATTATATCTATTTGCCTCAATTCTTTCATTGATAGCTTCCAGCGACGGTTTTTTTGCCAAAGAGATGTCAATAATTTCACTCAGGCTGACTGCCTGTGCTCCGGAGCAAAGTAGGAAAATACCCAGTATCACTGTTTTCATAAATTATTCCTCTGTTTTTTTAGTTTTCAAAGTATAGCATGCTAATGTGTAGTGTTTGTGAGTTTTGTTGCTTATATGTCTACGCTAACTCAGTCAACGAAGCGGTGAGAAAGCCTTTTATTGTTAAGATGTTGTTTTAATAAAAAGGGAAAAAATGAAAGAGATAGAAGAATTACTGCAAAAGTACAACCACTTTAAGCATGAACAACTGCGTTCAATACAACAGCTGCCCGATACAAAAATTGTGACACTTGTGGTGCAGGATGACGAGGGGGAGGATATTCACACTGTTAAAATTACTTTTAGCGGTATCAATGCTTCGAGAATTTTGGAAAACCATGTCCTCTCTTTCTTAGATATGGGCTTTGGGATAACACTTATCAAAGAAAACAACCTCTATGGCTTTGCCCTTGGAAGCGGAAGTACAATGTTACATGTACACAATGCGCCTTTGTACATTGTCGCTTCTGATATCAAGATAGAAGAGAGCTAGCTTTATTCCTTAACATAGCTTTCAGTTTGTTTGCTATAAGCTATTTGTATGAAGAACTCAAAAAATAAATTTTTTATGATTGGGATTACCATTTTGCTTGTATGGGTTTTTATAGAAGCATACTTCTACATGATAGCTGTAGAGGCACAAAAAAACTATACTGACAATTTACTCAAAGATGCACGGGAACATTACGAAGAAATAGAAAATATCCGTAATCTTCCTGCCGAGATTGGAACTTTTTATGTGAAAGAAGGTGATGCCTTTAAAAAAGTTGATCCCAGTCTGCTTGTACAAACCCTCTTGAAACAATACCAAACAAACGATTTTTACTATACAGTGACTCCAAAGGTGCAACAAAAAGCTCTTTATAAGCTTGAGAGCGAAAAAAAAAGGCTTTATTATGTTTATAAAGAGATTGCCATTGATATGGATGCCTCTTTCTATGTAGAGAAGATACAGAGCGTCTGGTTCAAGTTTTTTGCAGTAAGTTTTTTATTTACTGTTTTTACACTTGTCCTTCTTTTTCTCATCAGGTTTTTACAAAAAAAGAGCAGTAGTTATGAAAAGCTAAGCAATACGCTTGAACTCAAAGTTCTCCAGCAGACAAAACTGCTCGAAGCAGAACATGCCAAAAAAGAGATTTATCTGGAGACGCTTTTTGAAAAGAGTCCCAATATCATCATTATCACAACCGGCAACAGTATTACCCGGGCGAATGAGGCATTTTTTAAATTTTTCAAAGAGTATGCTTCTTTGGAAGAGTTTAAAAGAGAGCATGAATGCATTTGTGACTTTTTTTGTGCATCATGCCATGGTGATACCATCAACAGCACAAAAATGCAATGGGTGGAAGATGTTCTGGGTGAGGAAGAGCCAATCATAAAAATCTGTTACCTGGAGCAGGAATACTATTTTTCTGTGTATGCCAAAAAGATATATGAAGAGAATAAAATGCATATGATGGTGACATTAAATGATATAACAGAAATATATAATATTCGGCATAAATTTGAAGATTTGTCCATGCAGGACGCACTGACAAATATTTACAACAGGCGGTACTTTAATGTAGTGTTTCCCCAGGAGCTAAACAGAGCAAAAAGAACCCGTGAGAGTTTTTGTTTTGCGATTATGGATGTGGACAATTTTAAACTCTACAATGATAACTACGGGCATGATGCAGGGGATGAGGCACTTCAAAGCATTACTGCAAAAATCACAGAACTGACACAGCGTGCCAATGAGTTCTTTTTCCGTTTGGGCGGAGAAGAGTTTGGCTTCGTCTGCAGCGCCTATACAAAAGAGGAAGCCTTTAGGCACCTGCAAAATATATGCAAAGAGGTGCAAAACCTGAAAATTGAGCATCTTTACAATGAAAAATATGGAGTGCTTACTATATCTATAGGCGTATGTTATCTCTCTGATGCACGCGAGGGTGAAGTGAAATATATTTATAAAAGTGCGGACAATGCCCTCTATAAAGCAAAAGAGAGCGGAAGAAACAAAGTTGTTCTATTTGAAAACTGTTGAGAGCGCTTTTTTTGTCAAAGAGGAGATTGGAGCGCTGTGCAAGGCCTTTGTTTCTACCCAGATGCCACCTTCAAAAGAGTCGAGTGTGTAGAGCTTTACATGTAGGCGGTATTTTGTGTAGGCGTGTTTGAAACTGCCTAAAAAATCTTCTTCTATCGGGTCGACGGAGGGAAGTTCAAGCATGCCTTTGTACATGTTTCCTGTAGCAGGGGTAAGGGCTATTTTTTCATTTTGTATGCAAATACCGTAAAAAAGTTCGAGTGATTCATACTCTTTTTTCTTTGTTTTTGTATATAACTCCGCTTCTGTTTTTCCCTGACACGTTTTTTGTAGCGGACACTCTTCGCATTTTGGATTTTTGGGCAGGCAGACAAGCGAACCCAAATCCATAAGGGCAAGGTTATGGCTTCTGGTGTCTTTGTGATTTAGGAGTTTTTGTGCATATTCCCAAATGGCTTTGTCCTTTACATGTAAGAGGGCAAAATAACGCTTGAGCACTCTTGCTATGTTTGTATCGACAACAGGAATACTCTGATTGTAGCCGAAACTGCAAACGGCACTTGCGGTGTATTGCCCTATGCCGGGCAGAGAGAGCAGCTCCTTGTAGTCTGTCGGCAGAGATTTTGGTGAAAGTCGGGCTGTTTTATGAAGATTTCTTGCACGCGAATAGTACCCAAGTCCGCTCCATGCCGCTAAAACATCATCCAGCGGTGCATTTGCAAGGCTTTGAAGTGTGGGAAATTTCTCCAAAAACTGGGGGTAGTATTCATCCCGTACACGATTGACCTGTGTTTGTTGGAGCATGATTTCGCTGAGATATACACGGTAGATGTCCTGTGTATTTCGCCAGGGAAGCTCATGCCTGCCTGCTTTTTCATACCATGCCAAAAGTTCTTTCTGTGCCTGTTTTATCTTTTTTATAACAACTGCTCCTTGAGAAATTCGCTGTAGTGCCCTTCTTGTTCTTCAAGTTCTTCATGCGTGCCGCGTTGGACTATTTCGCCTTCATTGAGGACATAAATCATATCGGCATTTTTAACAGTGCTGAGTCTGTGGGCGATGGTAATGACTGTTTTTTTCTCAAGCAGGGGAGCGAGTGCTCTAAAGAGTTTGGCTTCGGTGTGTACATCGAGTGCAGAAGTTGATTCATCAAAAATGACGACACTCGGATTTGCAATTATCATTCTGGCGATGCTGAGTCTTTGTCGTTGCCCGCCTGAGAGGCGTATGCCGTGATGCCCGACGAGGGTGTCAAGTCCGCTTGGCATACTTTGGAGCATATCTTGAAGCTGTGCGATTTCAAGAGCTTTGTAGATGGCCTCATCGCTAATGTTTTCATGTCCCATGGTGATGTTAAATCTGAGTGAAGCGTTAAAGAGGATAGGCATCTGCAACACTAAAAATATTTTTTGGCGCACGGAGTGTTTGTCCAGTTCTTCTGTGGGAATATCATTGTATCTGAGTTCGCCGGATGTTTTTTCATAAAAACCGGCAATTATCTGTGCAAGGGTTGTTTTGCCGCTGCCGCTTGCACCGATAAGCGCTGTTTTTGAACCGTATTTGACATCAAAAGTTATCTCTTTAAGAATGAGCTTATCACTTGAGGCATAACTGAAGCATATATTTTTTAAAGAAATATCAACGCTCTTTGTTGTAAGTTTTTTCTCCCCGCTCGTTTCTGTTTTGAGTGTCAGGACTTTGTTGATACGCTCTAAAGCAGCTTTGGCGGAGGCATAACTGTACTGCATGGAGAGGATGTCCTGGACCGGTGTCATGATAAACCAGATGTAGCCAAACATGGCAAACATCATACCGATACTCAGATCACTGTAGGCTACAAGCAAAAGTCCTGAAGCGCGAATGAGTTCAAAAACACTTAAAAAGATTGTATAAGAGAGTTTCTCATAGGCGACACTTTTAAAGCTGAATTCATTGGAAGTATCCTGAATTTTTTTTGCCTGTTCTATCGCTTTGCCAAAAAAATGCTGTTCTTTGTTACTGGCCTTTATCTGCCCGAACAGTTCAAGCGTTTCGCCGACATTTTCCTGAAATTCTGCAATTGCCTGGTTCTCTTCTTTTTTGAGTTCTCCCACGCGTGCGGACATTTTTTTGCTGACAAACATGATAAGCGGCTGCACAAAAAGTATGAGTATGCCCAAAACAGGATTGATAACAATCATCACGATACCGACGGCAAGAAGGGTTAAAACAGAGGCAACAAAACGTGAAGCACTGCTCATAATAAATGCATCAAGGGTATTGATGTCGGTGATAAGATTTGCCGTAATAGCACCGCTTCCAAGGGTCTCATAGGCATTCATGGAAGTTTTTTGGAGATGTTTTAAAAGACGTGAACGTATCATAAAAGTGACATATTTTGAAATTTTTGTAAATATTTTTGTGCTGAGTACCCCTAAAAAGTAGTATAAAAAGCGTAAAAATATAACAGCAAAGGCAACAAGCCCAATATAGTAAAAAGCAGAACCGCTGCCAAAAAGTCTGTCAATGGCAGGAACAATATACTCAGGTTTGTGCAGCAGGACTTCATCTACCATGACCGGCAGCATCAAAGGAATGGGAACACTGACGATGATAGCCAAAATGGTCAAAATCTGCCCGTTTATCAGAGAAGATTTTTTATGCAGCGCTAATGCAAAGATGGATTTTATAGTGACAGGTTTTTGATTCATAAAAGAATTATATCTCAAAAAAGCAGACTCTAAAGTTAACTTTTTTATGTTTTTAGATATTTCAGGTATAATATATTGTGAAAAAATAGATAAGGACAGGTTATGAAGAAAATATTATTGGCAGTTGTCTTTGCCGGCTTACATGTAATGGTGCTTAACGGGGATGATATTACACAAAAGCATATTCAGCAACAGATACAAAAAGAACAAAAATATGCAAAAGAGCAGAGGTTTTATCAGGGAAAAGATTATAATCTCTCAGCAGTGGAAGTGGACCCAAGTGATTTGGATGCAATCCCTACCATTGAACCGGAAAATGATTTTGATATGACGGATGTCTACAGAGATGATATTTAATGGGGATATTTTGAAAATAGACGGATTTTATAGCTGAATAAGTTCTTTTTAAGCAATAATATCAAATAATTCTTAAAAGATAATATTTTTCTATTAATGAAAGTATGCTCTTTACTAAAAAAAGGATTCTCCGTGAAGAAAATGATTTTTTCATTATCAGTTGTTATATCATCCCTCTATGCTTCAGACACTCTCCTGTTAGAACAGGCAAAACAAAATTTTGCACCATTGCCAAAAACATTTCCTTCTGCGCAATATACCATGACGCCGGAAAAAATCAGACTTGGAAAGATGCTTTTTCATGAAAAAAGAGTTTCTATAGACGGAACAACGAGTTGTGCAAAATGCCATCCGTTTAGTTATTACGGAGCAGACAATCTTGAAAAATCAAGAGGGAATTTTGGAAAACTGAATCCAAGAAATGCACCAACGGTCCTCAATGCTGCAGGTCAGGTTTCTCAGCACTGGCGCGGAGACAGAAAAGATGTTGAAGAGCAGGCAAGAAAGGCATTGCTCGGAAAAGGCTCTTTTGGCGCACCTTCTAACGAGTGGGTGGAAAAGAAGCTGCAAAGTATTGAACAATACCGTATTTTGTTTAAAAAAGCATTTCCAAATGATACGAAGCCGATAAGCGTTGCCAATTATGCAAAGGCGATTGGAGCATGGGAGCGCACACTATCAACACCTTCACGGTTTGACGAATTTTTAGAGGGCAAAACAAATGCTTTGACACAAAAAGAAAAAACGGGGCTTAAAACATTTATAAAAACAGGCTGTGCCTCTTGTCATTCAGGAGCACTGCTTGGCGGTACAATGCTGCAAAAATTTGGAGTTGTTGCGCCTTACTGGGAGTATACCAAAAGCAAGAAGATTGATGAAGGTCGCTACAATGTCACGAAAAAAGAAGAAGACAAATATCTCTTTAAGGTACCGCAACTTAGAAATGTTGCAATGACTTCCCCTTATTTTCATGATGGCAGTGTTGCATCATTGCAAGAAGCTGTAAAAATAATGGCAAAGGTGCAGTTAGGGGTAGATTTATCGCAAGAGGAAACAGAAAGTATTTATCTGTTTTTACAATCTTTAACCGGGAAATTATCGCAAGATATAGTGACTGTGCCTATTTTACCGGAGACAAATTAAAACACAGAAGCCATTATATATTGGCTTCTATGGCTCTGGCAATACGAAGGATGGTTTCATCCTTTCCGATGACAGACATAACGACATCAAGTCCCGGACCGCTCATTTTACCCAGCAGTGCCACACGAAGCGGATTGCCGATTTTTCCAAAACCGATTTCCATCTCATTGACAAGGGCTTCCATCACATGATGATAGTCACTTGGCAGGTGCAGCTCTTTTGCTTCATCAAGTTTGTTTGCAAAATGTTCAAGAATTTCAATCGCATTGCCTTTAAAGGCTTTTTTGACAGCTTTTTCATCATATGACTGAGGTGTTGTCACTATCTCATTGATAAGCGTTGCCAGCTCTTTGAGGGTTTTTGCCCGTTCTTTAAGGGCGTCAAGCAAAATCTCTTTTTTATCGTGTGAACTTAGTACCACGCCAAAATCAGCGAGCAGTTCCGTCAGTTCTTCATTAGGTGTGTTTTTAATGTAGTGGGCATTGAGCCAGTCGAGTTTTTCCGTATTGTAAATGGAGGCTGATTTGTTGATGTCTTTTGGATCAAACAGCTCTTTCATCTCATCCATAGAAAAAATTTCCTGATCTCCGTGGCTCCAGCCAAGACGCACAAGAAAGTTAAGCAGTGCCTGTGGTAAATATCCCATCTCTTTGTATGCCATGACATCTGTCGCACCGTCACGTTTTGAGAGTTTTTTGCCCTGTGCGTTGTGAATCATAGGGACATGGTAAAATTTCGGAACATCAAATCCGAGCGCTTCATAAACGACGATTTGTTTAGGAGTGTTTGAGAGGTGGTCGTCTCCGCGGATAACTTCATTGATACCCATCAAAGCATCGTCTATTGCCACGACAAAGTTATAGGTAGGACTTCCGTCTGCACGGGCAATGACAAAATCATCCAAAATATCTTCTGCCTGAAACGAGATATCGCCTTTGACACCGTCATGCACGACTATTTCACCGCTTAGAGGTGCTTTGATGCGGATGACAGGATCAACACCTTCGGGAGGAGTTCCGCAAAAGTCACGGTATCTGCCATCATATTTTGTCCGTTCTTTGTTTGCCATTTGTTGCTCACGCAAAGCATCAAGTTCCTCTTTGCTCATATAGCATTTGTAGGCTTTTCCCTCATCAAGCAGCTGCTGTATGTATTTTTTGTAAATATTTTCACGTTTGCTTTGGTAGGTGATTTCTCCGTCTGCTTCAAGTCCAAGCCATTCAAATGCTTTTAAAATGGCCTCTGTTGCCTCTTGAGAATTTCTTGCTTTGTCGGTATCTTCAATGCGAAGAAGAAACTTTCCCTTGTTCTTTCTTGCCCACAGATAAGAAAAAAGAGCCGTGCGTAAACCGCCAATATGCAGATAGCCTGTAGGAGATGGAGCAAAACGAGTAACAACCATGATATACCTCTTGTGTTAGTGTTCACTTCTTATGTAAACTTAGCGTGAGGCTCAGACTGGCAAGGAGAATTTGCCCTCTAAGTTAAGGTTACATAAGAAGTTTCTTGCAATTTTAGGCAATTGTTGGTTAAAGGTTGGTAAAATACTCTATTAAAATTAACAAAATGGATTTTTATGTTTAAATTACTCGTATTACTTATGCTTGCAAGCTTAGTAAATGCAGAAGTCTATGACGGTGTCGCAATTGTTGTAGAAGATAAAGCAATTACTCTGCTTGATATTGAAAAAGAGATGCAGCAGGCGCATATAGATGCAAAAAAAGCGTCCGACATCCTTATTCGTAAAAAACTTGAAGAGCTTGAAATTGCCAAAAGAGATATTTCGGTTTCAAGTACGGAAGTGTATGATGATATTAAAAAAATGGCTGAAGCAAACGGATTGACAATCAGTCAGTTGTATGATGCTGTGAGAGAACAAAGCGGTATGAGTTCTACAGAATTCAAAGAAAAAATAAAACAAAAACTTTTAAGCCAAAAGCTTTATGTTGCCATTGCAATGTCATCACTCTCCGAACCGACTGACGAAGAGATAAAAGAGTATTATGAGCTGCACAAAAAGCAGTTTAACCATCCCGAATCTTTTTCTGTCATCATAAACGAATCAAAAGACAAAAGCCGACTGCAGGAAAAAGTAGACAATCCAATGTTTTATGCACCCGATATCAAGACACAGGAGCAGGTATTGCCTTACAATAAAATTCCGCCACAGCTTGCGGCAATCTTGGAAAAAACACCCCCAGACCATTTCACTCCGGTTTTGCCTGACGGCAGAGGCGGTTTTATGTGTTGTTATGTAAAGTCGACAACAAAATCAAAAAAAGTGGATCTGAAAAAGCTGAAACCGCAGATCATCAATGCGATTATGGCAGAAAAACGTGAAGCGGTTTTGAGTGACTATTTTGCACGGCTTCGTGACAATGCAGATATAAATATTATCAGACTGCCCAAATAAACTATGCTCAGCGATAAAAATTTTATAAACATAGCTTCAGAAATAGCCTCAGCATCCAAATGCGTTTCAAAACAGGTCGGTGCTGTCATTGTCAAAGACGGACGCATCTTAAGTACAGGCTATAACGGAACACCTGCAGGCTATACGAACTGCTGTGATCACTGGAACGACGAGTATACAAAAGAGCACCATGAGTGGAGCAAGACATACGAAATTCATGCAGAGATGAACGCGATTATCTGGGCGGCGAGAAAGGGCATCTCCATTGAGGGCGGAACAATTTACGTCACTTTGGAACCTTGCAGCGAATGCAGCAAAAATCTTATTGCCAGTGGCATCAAACGCATTGTATATGCCAAAGAGTATGAACATACTCACTCCAAAACCATCTCAAAGTTTTTGGAAGATAACGGAGTGAGCATAGAGCAGTTAGCTCTTTAAAAACTCTTTTGCTTTAGAAATAGGAAGACAATTGCCATGCCTTGCGGGTATTTATTGGTGAACTTAGTTGTTATATCTAAGCTACTTAAGAAAATTTATCATTGTTTTTCGAAAATAGATTTTAAATTTAATAGAAAAGCATCTATTATTTTGTTAGAATAGTAGTATATGCTTAAAATGGAGTTCATTATGCTAACCTTAAAACAAGAACAACTATTTGAAGAAATAGACATTTTACCGATAGATTTAAAAACTAAAATTGTTGATAAGTTACTGGCAAGTATCACACCTTCAAATGCTGCAATAGATTCTTTATGGATTAAAGAGGTAAATAGACGTAGAGATGAGATAGAAACCAATCAAGTTTCACATGTTAACGGGGATGAAGTTTTTAAAAAAATTTTTCAAAGATTAAACGCATAGTATGATATATTTTTTTCACCCTGATGCAGAAGCTGAACTTAATGCTTCAGTAAATTATTATGAAGAATGTCAAACTCATTTGGGTTTAGAGTTTGCACATGAAATTTACAAAACAATCCAAAGAATTATAGAATTTCCAGATGCTTGGCAAAAGCTTGATAAAGATATTCGAAGATGTTTAACAAATCGTTTTCCCTTTGGTGTAGTTTACTATCAAAAAGATGATGAAATAATAATTTTAGCAGTTATGCAACTTCAAAGAAAACCTAACTATTGGAAATCAAGAAAGACATAGGAATTCCACCCTTGTGCATGAATCTTCACTTTTAGGGTGTAAAGTAACAAAGATATAACAAAAATGAGGAGACTAAGAGTTGATTCTATCAAGTAGGAGCGAACAAGTATCCATGAAAACTCATTTTCAAAGATGGCAGTCACGCACTCGCGCTCCCTGTTAGCATCCTCAAAAATTTTATTTTACACAATTCAAGTTGAGAGTCTTTTTTAGATTACAAAACTAACTGTGCTTAAATGTCAGCAAAACATACGAGCCAAATGAATGATAAAAGAGTAAGCATAGAGCAGTTAGCTCTTTAAAAACTCTTTTGCTTTTTCTGGCGGACGGGCGATGATTGCCTCTTTGTCATCTTTTATGATTATCGGACGTTCTATCAGTTTTGGGTGTTCTGCCATTGCCGCAATAAGTTTTTCCTCATCTTTTTCATTTTGCAAATCAAGCTCTTTGTAAATGGCCTCTTTGGTACGCATCATCTCTCTCGCACTTTGCAGTCCGAGCATTTTTATAATGTTTTTGAGTTGTGCGGCACTCGGACGTTCGTCAAGATACTTGACAACATCGGCAGCAATACCATTTTCTTCTAATATTTTAAGTGCCTCTCTTGATTTTGAACATCGCGGATTGTGTAAAATAGTGTATTTACTCATTCTCTTTCCTTTTTTTTAGTAGAATTTTACACTATAATAGTTGCAATTGATTAATAAAGAGGGCTTTGGAATGAAATATAAAAACAAATCATTAAAACTTGCCGAGTTTGCAAGGGAGTTGTTGACAAAACATTCTCTTGAAGATGGTCTGCCTCTGATTGCAAAATATGTCAAAGATGTCATAGGTGCCGAGCGGTGTTCTATATTTATATATGATGCTGCTGCAAATGAGGTGTGGACAACCCTGGCGGATGAAGTTAAAAAAATAACACTTCGTGCAGATAAAGGGTTGGTGGGGTATACACTCAAGGCAAAGAAACCTGTTGTAGCAAATGATGCCTATGCCCATCCGGAGTTTTTGCCCGAAATTGATTCGGCGACAGGTTATATTACAAAAAATATCATAACAGCACCAATATTCAGCTCCAAAAGAGAGATTATCGGGGTGATGGAACTTTTGAACAAAGAAGAAGGATTTGATGAAGAAGATGTCCGTTTTATGATATTTTTTGCACATTATGTCAGCGGATTTTTAGAACTGCTGCATACGTATTTAGATCAAGAAAAGAGAGTGGATTAATATGAAACAATTAAAGAGAATTGCCGAATTCGGTAAAAAACTGATGACAACCAATGCGATTGATGATGCAATTGTTTTGATAAGTGATGAGGCAAAATCTCTTGCAGAGGCACAAAGATGTTCTATATTTATTGTGGACAGTGATGATGAGATACTCTGGACGACACACAGTGACGGAATGGGAAAAATCGTTGTCAGTGCGGATGCGGGGATAGTTGGCGCCACATATAAAAGCAAGACACCGCAGATAGTGAACAAACCTTATGAAGACGAGCGGTTTTTACAGCACATAGATAAAAAAAGCGGCTATCTGACCGAAAACATGCTGACAGTTCCTGTATTTGATTCAAAGAGAAATGTAATGGGCGTGATGCAGCTGCTTAACAAAGAAACAGACTTTACCCCGCAGGATCTGGAGACACTCACTTTTTTTGCCAATTATGTGAGTGGAAGCCTGGAACTTGTACTGATAACACAGATACAAGGCGGGGAATAAACACCTTGTATTTTCTCAACATTACATTGTAATATTGAGAACTTTGTGTGCTTTACTGATAAGTTCGTGATCAACAGCTCTGTCTGCAGGATCAATGGCTTTCATTGTTTTTGCAAGGGTGACTAAAAGTGCTCCTGCTATTTCCGGAAGTTTGTTTTCAAGCTCAATTTCAAGTGATAAAACCGGTGGATAAAAGGTAAGCGTTTGCGCAACATCTTTTGCATCTATTTCTGCTTCAAGTTTTTTAAAAATTTCGACAGTCTCCTCAAACCCTTTTGTAATCGGCATATCTGCCACCCAGATAACATCACGACCATTGTATTTTGCATTTTTTTGAGCGATTGTGAGCATATCATATAACTTCTGTTCCACTATATCTGTGACCTCTTTCGCATGTCCTTTATGAATATCCAAAGATGCACTTTTTCTAAAAATCTCTTGTAATTTTGTAAATCCTACTACTGCCATTTCTGACTCCTTTTGTTTTTTTGTTTAAGGTGAAGGAATTATGACAGCTTTTGATTTTTTTTAATGCAACCTATGTAGCAAATTATTCAGTTTTTAGTAAAGTGTGGGCATCATAGGCTAATCGAATGACGCCGACGGCATAGTTTGACGAGTTGTTGTAACGCATAATTTTTTGTACATATTTTCTCATATACTGCAGGTGCTTTTTGCCTTTGCTGAAACATTGGTACGCTTTGCCGCTTTTGCTGCTTCTCTCATAGCAAAACGATGCATTGTCGTATTTGTAGGCATAGGCGTACCACTCTTGTTCTGTTTTTGGAATATCAGGCATTTTTTTCCAGTCAATGAGTGTGTCAAATTTTGCCTTTACATGTAAGAACTTCGCAGCAGAGAGGATGGCGTCTTCCATTTTACTCAAGTCTGCGACTTTGCCTTTGTAGCTGTCTGTGTAGATAAAACTGTTTGGCATAAACTGCGGGATGCCTATGGCACCGGCGTAGGAGCTTGCTAGATTACACTGTTGGGGTTTGACACCTTTTTTGTAGCAGTGTTCTATAATCGAAGCCATATTTGTTTTGCCCATTTTTAAGAGCCACTTGTTTCGGTGGGTATCGGGTTTTGTGCGTGTTACTATGGTGTTGAAAACAATAAAGGCATCATGTGTCGGTTTTATTTTGCCGAGTTTTGTCTCTTTGAGCAAAATGGCGGCAATGATTTCACGGTTGACATGATATTTATTTTCGGCATAGTCGTAAACATCTTTGTATTTTTGAAGATTTTTTACCATCTTTGGGACATACTTTACCAGTACATTGTTTGCCTGTTTTTCTTTTTCTTTATGGTATTTTATTTTTGAAGGCTGTATGTATTTCCAGGTTATTTCATCATACTTTTGTGTTTTAAAATAGGAGAGTAGAAATTGGTTGGCATATTCGTAACTGACGCCGTGTTTGATGACTTTTTTGCAAATATCTTCATAATGTTTGTTTATAAAATTGCAGTTGTCATATTTTGCAAAAAGTACACTGCCAAGGAGCAGTAAAAATATAAATTTAGTTTTCATTGATTTCTTGAAGCCTTTGTGGTGTGCCTATATCATGCCACATTTTGTTAAATACTTCGCCACTGACAAGATTTTTGTCGATATTTTTTCTCAAAAGCGGAGCGAGCGGGCTTTTTTGTAACGCTTCGTTTTCAAAGAGTTTTGGATGGTAGTAGCCTATGCCGGAAAAGGTGTACATTGTTTTGTCTTTATTTGTTACAAGTCCATTTTTGAGTCCAAAGTCTCCTGTTGGATTGTGTACAGGATTGGGTACCAAAACAAGATGGGCAAACACGTCGATGAGTTTGAAATTCGGATTGAATTCATATTCGCAAAATATATCGCCGTTGACAACCAAAAAAGGAGCATCTCCTAAAAGTGGCAGTGCTTTTTTGATACCGCCGGCACTCTCGAGGGCTCCGCTGTTTTGCTCATTCGAGTAGTGAATTCTGACATGCCACCGTGAGCCGTCTCCGAGAGACTCCTGGATTTTATGGCCAAGATGGGCAATATTGATAATGATCTCCTCAAAACCGTTTTGAGCCAGCTTTTCAATATGCCACTCTATCAGCGCCTTTCCCTTTACATGTAACAAGGGCTTTGGCAGAGTATCGCTCAAAGGACGCATGCGCTCACCCCGACCTGCCGCAAGTATCATCGCTTTCATCATATGCTCTCCTTTTTTATGGGTTTTAAGCTAATGTAATTCAGACACAATATCTGTTGCATTGCTCTTTGGAACCCAGACTTCAGTCTGGGCTGAGTTGCCGTAAAAGTTTCCCAAACTCTTTGGTCTCCTCATATCGTAAAGCCGTTTCAATCACATAACGCAGTGTCAGCGGAATATTTTTTACATATCCCTCTTTGCCGTCACGCAAATGCAGACGCGAAAAAATCCCCAACACCTTTATATGCCGCTGCAGCCCCATAAAATCAAACCATTTCAAAAACTCTTCACTGTTTACATGTAAGCCTTTTTTTCGGGCAAACAAAAGTGCCAGCGCCTCGATCTCTTTGCGCTCAAAAGAAATATAACAGTCTTTTAACAGCGAAACGAGATCATAGGTAAGCGCCCCGCTCATGGCATCTTGATAATCAATTATACCAAGTTCATTTTTACTTGTGAGCATAATATTGCGCGAGTGAAAATCACGATGTACAAAAATGTTTTGCGGCTGAGACAATACAACGCCGGATATCGCCTCAAGGGTAGAAGATATCAGCCTCTTTTGTTCTTTGTTTACATGTAAAGCAAGCTTTTTCTCCAAATACCACTCTTGCATTAAATCCATCTCTGTATGGAGAAATTTTTTGTCATACAGCGGCAGGTTTTTCGTATCGGCACTTTGCATTTGTATTATTGCATCAATGGCTTTTTCATACAGGCTTTTAAAGTTTTCACGCTTGAGTACATCCAGCAGATTTGTAGAGCCGAAATCTTCCAGAATCAAATACCCGAGCGAGAGATTTTGCGAAAGAATTTTTGGTGCTTTGACCTTTACATGTAAGAGTCTTGAAGTGATGTTTACAAAGGGTGACAAAGAGTGTTTTTCCAAAGAGGCATCCATCAAAATAAGAGAATGATTTTTATATGAAAGCCGATAATATTTTCTGAAACTTGCATCGGCAGAGGCAATATGTATGTCATAATCTTTATAGGGTGTTGTCGCAAGCCATGCTTTAATCTGCTGCATAAATAGCTCCTGCTACGGAATCTTTTTGGGCACCGGTAACTTTGGCGAGGGCAAGCGGCTCTTTGTGCAGGCGTTTCTTTGCAAACCAGGCAAATGCCATGGCTTCTAAAAAATCACTGCTGATCCCGAGGGCATCGCTTGCAATCACTTTGGCATGGCACAGATTTGAGAGCCGTTGCATCAAAAAGCTGTTTTTTACGCCGCCGCCGCAAATTATGAGCTGTGTCGCCTGTGTGGCATTGACGTCATTGGCAATGGAGCGGGCGGTAAGCTCGAGCAGAGTTCTTTGTATCTGTGCATCGGATAAATATGCAAAATCTTGCAGCTGTTTTTCAAGCCATGCGGCATTAAAATACTCTCTGCCTGTACTTTTTGGCGGTTTTTGTCTGAAATAGTCATCGTCAAGCATTGTTTTGAGCAGTTCTTCATCTGCTTCGCCGCTTTTTGCAAATGCTCCCTCTGCATCATAATTTTTCTGTTGAGTTTTTTGCATCCACACATCCATCAAAACATTCCCGCAGCCGACATCCCAACCGCCAAAAGTATCAAAAAGCAAAGAGATATTTGCCATCCCTCCGATGTTTAGCACCGCTCTGTTTTCTTGTGTATCTGCAAATAAAAATTGATGAAAAGCAGGAGCAAAAGGCGCTCCCTGACCGCCGTTGGCTATGTCTTTTCCTCTAAAATCCGCCACAGTTGTGATGCCTGTCTTGGCTGCAACGATGTTTGCGTTGCCTAGCTGCATGGAAAAAGGATACAAAGAATCAGGTTCGTGCCAAAGTGTCTGTCCGTGCAGACCGACGGCAACTATACTCTTTAGATGTAAAGCATTGCTTTTTATAAAATCATTGATACTCTCTGCAAAAAGAAGCCCGAGTCTGCTGTCGCATTCTCCGATTTGTCTTAAAGTGGCAGAATTGGCTGTAAGTTTGAGAACTTCTTCTTTTAATTCGTCTGGAAAAGGATACTCCTGTGCCGCAAGGAGTTTGCAGTTTGCAGTATCTATTTCACACAGAGCAATGTCAATGCCGTCAAGACTTGTCCCGCTCATAACACCGATGTAGAGTTCTTTTTTTATCATGTTTTTCCTGTTTCTTTTGATTATTATATCTATTTAGTAATAATTTTTTGTAACCTGGGCTCTAGTTTTGAAAGACACAAAGCCCGCACTACAGAAAAAATTTAGTTTTTTTCCAAGTCATGCTTTAGCATAGAAAGTACGTGTTCCAAAAAAAGCAAAAGAAACGAAAAAAAAGTTTCAATACCATTAGGCTCTCAACGGCTTTTTCGGAACCCGTACTTCAGTGCGGGCTCAAAGTGTTAAAGTGCTGGCAACAGCCGGCACTGAAGTCATAAGTATCTACACAACTTAAAACTCCATTTGCATAAAGTCATTGAGTTCTTTTTTAATGCTGTGGAGTTCTTCAATATCATAAAGTTCAAGCATATCCATAGCAGAGAAAAAAGTCCATAAACCTGCTAACAGAGCCGGAGAGGTAGATATCTTGTTCCTGGCTACGAGCCTGCCGCTTAATCGAACTAAAAACTTTCTGATTTCCAGCATATTTTTACTGTTTGTATGTTCAATTTCCCATACAAGCAAACAGGCATAAGAGGCAACAAACAAGCGTTTAAATATAGCCTGTGCACTTTCTTGCTGCCATTTTTCCAAATTAAACCCTGAGCTTTTTAACAGTTTAAAATACGTTTCTATATTCCATCTGTAATAATACCACAATCCTATCCTTGTTATATCAACATCTTTTGGAAGATTGCTTAACAGAAGCCAGGTAGCAACTGTATTGTTCTTCTCATCTATGAGTCTTTGGACTATAAATCTGTTTTTTATTGGCTTGCCTTTTACTTTTTGTTTTATTGTTTTACCTTGTGGCGTATCTGTCTTTTGATAGCTGTCTCTTGTTATAAGTATATCTACCGTATTAACATAAATTTTTACTTTTTTATTTTGATAGTGGATATTCTTTATATACTTTCCTTTATCCATTTTTTTGGACAACTCTTTTTGGGTAATCTCTTCATTCTCATATCTGACTTTGACATTGTCTAATGCTCGTACTATATATAAATCCTCTTTTTGCAGTCCTCTGAAAAACCCCGCACTGTCTGCTTCTCTGTCAATTACATGTACAATTTTCTTTTGTATGTTGAGGGATTGATTGATATAAGCTATTCTTTGTGTTAATTCACCGAGATGGGTAAGATGACTCTTCATTGTAGGATTATAGCTTGAGAGCACTTTATCTTGTGTCTTTAGGTTCTGTACCAAGGGAAGGATTGGTTTGCCGCTGCTGCTCTCAATTGCAAGGGAACTTTGCAACTCATATCCTCTTGATGAAGCATTATTTACATTGCTTCTGCATTTTCGTATACAATCTGTTTTTGCCGTATGGTTTTTATAGTTTATCAGTGACCAGTCATGGGCTACAAGTATATATTCATCACTGCTTTTATTAATAGTCGCAATCCCTCTTGTAAGCATTGGCTCATTGAGTGACTCTATATCTACATGCTCATTATTGTAAAATCTCCAAGCACTTTGTGCTTGTGAAAATCCTTCAGTCTTTTGTAGCAGGTTTAATCCATTGGTACTGTGTTGTTTATGATTCATATGACTTTTTACCAGTCTCATATATCTTTTTTTTTAAACGCTCTTCCATTGCATAAACTCTCTTGTTTTTTAAAATCTTATGCAATATCTATTCCGCTTTCTTTGCTTTTTTGAGTTGTGTAGATACTTATGACTGAAGTACCGGTTCCAAGACGATAGCAAGCTTTTGCTTAAGCTAATGGTTTATCCTTTTAGTTTGGGCTGTACTGCTTACGAGAGTTGTCTGCGAAGTCCCTGTCTGCATAATCAAAAAAGCAACCAAGGTTCCTAAAACCATCTGCCAGGCAAATCCTATATGAATGCCAAATAGATAGGGCTGCAAGGCTAAAACACTCACAAAACCTCCGACAAGGGCAAAGGGAACGGTCGCGGCACTTCCTCTTGTTGTAAAAACCGCCGAGAAAAATACACCTAAAAGCCCGGTATAGGCAAAGGTCATGACACCCAGGGCAAAACTTACCAGTGAAAGTTCACTTTCTCTTTGCCAAAAATAACTCACAATTGCCATAAAAAAGAGAATAAATGCAAAGATAAGTACGGCATTTCGGGAAGCTTTTAAAAAATGTATTTCTTTCGTATGGGGATCTTTTTGCAATCTCCACGGTCGGTACAAATCTTCAACGGCGACAGAAGCCATGGCACCCAAAACAGAGTTTGTGCTTGAAAGTGCTGCGGCAATGGCACCGACTGTTACAAGCCCTCTCAGTCCTGAGGGCATTTCATTGAGGATGTAATACATAAAAATGGTAATGCTCTCGCCTTGAAAATTCTGACTTACCGTACCTGTCTGGTAATGTACAAAAAGCAGTGCTCCGATGCCAAGAAAAAGCATGACAATTGGAATAGTCAAAACAATGGAAAGAATGAGTGACTGTGCAGCTTCGTTTTTGTTTTTACAGCTGAGTACGCGCTGGGTCATGTCCTGATCAAGCCCGAAAGCGGCTATGTTTAAAAGCAGCCAGCCGCTAAAAAGTGCCATAATGCTGAACTTCCCGTCAAGTGAATTATCTATTACATGTAACTTGTTATGTGCTTGCAGGATTGCTAAAATATCTACATTGTGCAAAGAGACATACAAATACCAAAAAACTAAAAGACCGGCACCGACATAGGTGAGGGCTTGAATGATATCACTGAAGATGATGGACTTGATACCGCCGAAGTAGGTGTAGGATAAAGCGCCTGCAATTAAAAGAGTGATGGCAACAAGCATATGAAAAAAACTGATGTCTAAAAAAAGTATCATACTCACAGCCAGTGCACCGATGTAGAGCCGTGCCCCGCTTGCCATAATCCGTCCAAGCAAAAACATGATGCCTGCCTGCTTTTTGGCACGCGCGCCGTAGCGTGTTTGTAAAAGTTCATAGACGGTGACAACTTTGTATTTGTAAAATTTCGGGACAAAAACAATACTGATAAATACAACAGCCAGCAGCGCAGAAAAGTAAAAGCCTATAAAGGTAAAATCATGGACATAGGCAAACTCCGGAACACCCAAAAAGGTTGCAGCAGATTGGGAAGTTGCTACGATAGAGACAGCAACGGCGAGCATAGGCATGGTGTTTGCACTGACAAAATAGTCTCTTGAAGAACTGATTTTGAATTGGGAAAAGAGGTAGGAACTGATGGCGAGCACCAGAAAATAAGCACCAAAAACAAACCAATCAAGAGAGGAAAAGCCGTTATTCATCCGCGCCTCTGAGATGCAAAGTACGCAGTCCTTGTCTGACTTTATGCATAAATTCTGCTCCGGGGTCTGCTTTTTGTGTTCTGTAGTGTGCATCACGCTCAAGCCAAAGCGGATTTTTTTGCATTTTTGTATATTCGTAATGTCCTATGAGGTAGGTAATTTCAGGATATTTTTGCTTGAGGTATTTTACAAGGGCAATGTTTGCGCGTACCTGTGCAGGGGTTAAATCTTCTTTTTTGTTTGCCTCACCGCCGACGTTTTCTATGCCGATACTTGTGTAGTTTAAGCCTATGACATGGCGTGCCATAACATCATCTGGCATCAGCTGGTAAATTGTTCCGTCTCGGTCAACCAAATAGTGCGCCGAGACATTCAAAGCCGAGGCGTTTGCTATGTCTGCTCTGTCAGAGAGCAGTTTTTGCGGATAAAGTCTGGCAAAACTTTTGTTAAGATCCATAACGGCAGTCCAGTGCAGGACAATGATTTTTGGCTTGATTTTTATATTTTTTACTGTAAGCCCGTAATGTTTTTGAATATATGCCCGCGTTAATGCTTTACGCTCTTTTTCAAATATGACAGGCTTTTGTACAAGGCTGTTCTTGAAATGCAGATTTGTGATTCGTGCATTGGATTCTATAATTTTGCTGAGCGGAATCTTTTTATTTTTGACCTGTTTGAAAATAGTCTCAACTATCTCTTGTGTCGAATTATATGCAAGCTGATTGCCAAAGAGTAAAATATCCACTCCTGAATTAATGGCTAAAGTTACGGCACTTTTGAGAGAATAGTTTGCCGAAATTGCCTTCATCTGCATATCATCACTGATGATGATACCCTGAAAGTGCAATCTGTTTCGTAAAAGTTCTGTATTTATTTTATAAGAGAGTGTTGCCGGATATTTGTCATCCAAATGTGCATTAAAGACATGTGCAGTCATAATGGCATCTGTCTTATGGGCTTTGATGAGGATTTTATAAGGCTCCAGTTCTTTTTTGCTCCAGGTATTTGTGATGTCAACAAACCCTTTATGGGAATCTCCGAGTGAGGAACCGTGCCCGGGAAAATGTTTTAAAACAGAAAGGACATTGTGGCGTGTCTGGGCGTCTATCATTGTCTGTGCATATTTTGCAACCTCTTTGGGATTGCTTCCGTAAGAACGCTCCAAGCCTACTATGACTTTGTTGTCTGGGTTGGTGCTTAAATCGAGTACGGGGGCAAAATTTACATTGATACCACTGTTTTGGAGCATTTGAGCCTGAGCCTTGTAAATTTGCTGTGCTCTTTGTAAAGGCATACATGAAACGGCAGCAGCAGAGGGGATTTTGACAAAGCCGTATTGTGGTTTGAGTCTGCTGACCTTGCCGCCTTCTTGGTCGACGGCTATAAAAAGTGGTTTGTGTGCAAAATATTGTAAATGCCGGGTAAGTTTTTTCAGCTGATAGGGTGAGAGGATGTTTTTAACTCTTTGTTTGTCTCTATAAAACCGGTCAAAAAGAATCACACCGCCCAAATCATACTTTTGTATATCTGAAACTATTTGGGACGTCGGTTCTACATAACTTTCATCAAAGCCGACAATCAGCATGCGCCCTATCATTTTTTTGAGTTGCGTATCTGTAGGCACTGTGGCATGAAGCGTTATGTAGAGACTTAAAAAAAGTAAAAAGATGCGCATTATAAGTAATCCTGATTTAGATATGCTTTTGCAATACTCTATTTATATCATGAGTAACATTAAACAAAAGTGATTTTGTATTTTCTTTTGTAATGGTGTGTGGTGCAAAATGGTCACTGACAACTTTTAGAATATGAAATTTTTCAATGGCAGGATTATGAACAACCGCCTCATAAAAACCAAAACTTTCCATATCAACGGGTGTTTCGTGTTGTATTGCGGCTGCTTCGTCTTTACATGTAAGCGTATGTTTGTCAGTGCAAAAGGGATAAACGGTATTGTGATACACTACAGTGCCTATTTCTAAAAGTTCTCCGATTTTATGCTGCTTTGGTGCACCGCAGATACCGACATTGAGATAAATGTCTTCTTTTGTAATGTCAAAATTGTCAATCAGCGTCTGCGTCGCAAGTCTGGCATTGTCAACCCCGATACCGCTGATAATGAGTCTGATATCTGTGTTTGTAAAAAGTGTATAGTTTTGCAGTTTGTTTTTTTTGAGTCTGTATTTGTCAACGAAGGCCTGAGCTTCAGGTTTGAGAGCGGTTACTATGTAGAGCATAGTTTTTCTTTTTTATTTTTTAAGCCTAAACTATACAATAGGAATTTCTAAAATTTGTCTATGCTTGTGATGAAGGAGCGTTTAATAAAAATTTAAAGCTACCTAATTGGTAGTGTAAATTTTTAATGAATGTTACTTTGTTACAATGATAGATGAAGTTTTTAATTCTCTATTGTATAGTTTAGGCTTTAGGTGCCTCTCTCCAGATGGCTGCGGCACATAGCGTACTAAGGCGTGCTGCTGTATTCCTACCCTGACACATTACCTCAGTGCACCATTGCACAGGTCTAAAGAGAAGCGGTGAAATTATAGCAGATTTTTCTTAATCTTCTCTATATTTTGAAATACCGCAGGGCTGATTTGGTGTCGGAGGATGTTCTTTTAGGTAGGTTAAATCTTCTAAAGTCTGGTCAAGTACCCGTTTTTGCTGCAAAATCGGCAGCATCAGATTGTCTTTTTCATTGAGCGGAATACTCCAGTCGAGTAAAATCTTTTGTACTTCGTCATCGAGTTCTTTGAGGGCATTTTTTATATGTTTTATGGAATTATCTATCATCATGGCAGAAGTATAGCAAAATTTTAGAAAAGTTTGGGTATAATTGCATTTCCAAAATTTTACGAAAAGGATTATCGATGCCAAAAATGAAATCGGTAAAAGGCGCTGTAAAGCGTTTTAAAGTGAAGAAGAACGGTCAGATCAAACGCGGAACAGCGTTTAGAAGCCATATTCTTACAAAGCAGGATGCAAAAACTCGTCGTAAGCAACATGCTCCAAAAGTAGTTGCCAAGTCAGATGCAAAAAACATTAAGGAAATGATCGTTAGCTAGGCTAAGAGTATCATTAATCTCCAATTTTCAGTAATTGGGCAAGACCACCCGAGAGTGGCACCCTGACTACATGTAAAGTAGCTGGGTAAAGAAACAAAAGGAAAGATATGCCAAGAGTTAAAACAGGTGTTGTTCGCAGAAGAAGACACAAAAAAATATTAAAATTAGCGAAAGGTTTTTACAGCGGTCGCCGTAAACACTTCAGAAAAGCTAAAGAGCAGATAGAACGCTCATTAATGTATGCGTTCCGTGACAGAAAGCAGAAAAAACGTGAATTCCGTAAACTATGGATTATCCGTATCAATGCTGCATGTCGTTTAAACGGTATGAACTACTCAACTTTTATGAACGGACTTCACAAGTCTGGTATCGAACTTGATCGTAAAATTCTTGCTGATATGGCAATGAACGATGCGGCTGCATTTTCTGCAGTTGTTGAAGCTTCTAAAGCTGCATTGGCAAAATAATCTTCCAGGCCCTTTTGGGCCTGACCCTTATAAAACCCCATTTCAACTCTTTTTTATTAAATTTATCTTAAAATGCACAAAATTGTGTTTTTTGGATACTGATTATGACATTACCGGAAAAGCGGAAACGCTGTTTAGCTGTACTTTTTGCAATAAAGATGAAAACGCTCCATAGAGTATGCAACAAATGATTGAAAACAGTAAAGCAGAAATTTTGCCAAAATTTGAAGAACAGGAATTTGAAAATCTGATAGGTACCATACAGGATAATTTAAAAATCCTTAAATTTGTACTCAACAGTGTGCCGATAGGTATTTTTATATATCAGCCCAATATTGTCTATGCAAACAACTACACACTGCAGCATTTTAAAATAGACGCAAAAGAGCTTTTTTCCTATACTCCAGAGATGCTCCTTGACAAAAGTACCCCGCAGCATGTTCGCAAAGACCTCATAAGCAAAGATACCGGTATCAAAAACTACAAACTGAGATTAAATGTAAAAGGTGTCATTTTAGATGTTATTGCCGTTTCGCAGACTATTGTCTACAAAGGCAAACCGGCAGGTATTATCTGGTTTATAGACAATACAAAGTTTAAAGAGATAAAAGAAGAGTTTTCTGAGTTGCTGCACTATTTGCCGATTGTGGCCTATAAAGTACGTATATTTAAAGACAAAAGTTTTCAGGTAACTGTTTCAAAGGCTATAAAAAAGTTAACAGGTTTTACTTCTAAAGAAGCAGAATCAAATTTATTTTGGTGGCAGGAACATATTTATGAAGCAGACAGAGACAGAATGCTCAAAGCGCAGAAGGCTCTTGTTGCAAACAAGTATATGCAACACCAGTACCGAATAGTATGCAAAGACGGCTCTTATATCTGGATTGATGACAGGCTTGTAAATCTGAATCGCGGTGATATGATTCTAGATATTTTAGGTTTTTGGAATGAAATAACCGTACTGAAACTCCATGAATTTGCAAATCAGGCAATAGCTGAAATCAATCAACATTTTATTACACAAAGCGATGAAGAACGGATCCTGTTTTGTATATGCAAACATTTTGTTGAGAGTGAATTTTGTGAGCAGGTTGTTTTAACACGAAAGTCAGGAAAGAAATACCGTTATCCCGAGAATGATATAAAAGATTTTGTCATGCAAAAACATCTGAAAGTTGCTTATGCAGAAGAAGTTTTAAAAATTGTTTTTTATTTTCAAGCCAAAATAACAAAACCGGAAGTTTTTGAAGGTATTTTGAATATGTTTAAAAACAATGTGGAAACCGGGCTGAAGGCTCTTAGGGATGCAAGAAAACTGAATTATCTGACCTACCATGAGTTTCTTTGCGATTATCCTAATGATAACGCGCTTAGAAAAAAACTAAAAAAGTATAAAGAGCCTTTTGCTCTGCTGATTATCAATATACGTTCTTTTTCAAATATTAACCTTCTGTATGGCTTTTCATTCGGAAATAAAGTACTTTGTGCGGTGGCGGATATAATGAAGGAGAGTTTGGCAGTCACCGACTCTGTTTATCATCTTGCAGGTGATAAATTTTGTCTTTTTATTAAAGATGTGAACCAGCTCAAAAAAATTGCCAAGAAAATAGCCAACCAGTGTGCACATAGTATTTTTGTCAAGCAAAGGCACATTCCCGTCAGTTGCAGATTCGGCATAGCAAAATACCCTCAAGACAGCGAAAACAGCTTAGAAGTAAGAGATTTAGCGATGACGGCACTCTCTTATGCAAGCAAACACAAACAAGAGATAGCAGTATATGAGCCTAAAATGAAAGAGACGTTAAGTACATACATTGAGACGGAAACAGTACTCATTGATGCAATAGAAAATAATGCCTTTGTGCTGCATTATCAGCCTGTAACAGATGTAAAAACAGAAAAAATTCTGCACTGTGAAGCACTTATCAGGCTTAAAGATAAAAACAATAAGCAGATAGTGCCGGAGTATATGATACATGTCGCAGAAGAGCTTGGGCTTATTAAAAAAATCACAAAGATTGTTATAACAAATGTTGCGAAGCAGCAGCAGATCTGGCAAAAAAAAGGTTTGCATGTAACGGTTGCCGTAAATATTTCTTCTTATGATGTAGAGAGTGAAGAATTTCTGGATTTTTTTGAAGAGACCATGACAAAGTATGGCCTGAACAATAAGAGTATAGCAATTGAAATTACAGAAAGAACAGCGGTACAAAATTATGCGGCAGCAGAAAAATTTCTGCAGATTATGAAACAGCTTGGCATATCTGTAGAGATTGATGATTTTGGAATAGCACACTCTTCACTGTCTCAAATAACGCAAATGGAATTTGATACACTTAAAATAGACAAGTCTTTTATTGATAAAATTATACAAAGCGACAAAGAGCGAGAAATTGTAAAGATTATAATTGAGATGGCAAAGGTTTTAAATGTTACAACTTTGGCAGAAGGTGTTGAGAGCAAAGAGCAACTTGAATGGCTTAAAAAGAATGGCTGTGATATGATACAGGGGTATTATATTTCCAAACCGTTGAGTGCTCAAGATTTTGAAGCATATTTTTCTTTAAGGGGCTAAGATTGAATATAGATCTGCAAAAACAGTATGTTCGCAATGAATATATACAGACCTATTTTCGTCTTTTTTTTATTGCTGTATCGGTTATTGCCATTACGTATTATACTTTTGTTGAGCATGCGCTTAGTGTTGAAGTCTATAAGTATATTATGCTGTTTCCTGTTTTGATGCTGAGTTTAATTGCAGTATATATGTTTATAGTTTACAAATATCCCTATTTTCTCCAAAACCAACGAATTGTTTTTATGAGCTTTGTTGAAACAACAGCAACTGGTTATGTTATGTATCTGACAGGACCGCTTTCGGCATATTTTCCTGCTTTGCTGTTATGGTTTTGTATAGGGTACGGAGTACGGTATGGAGAAAAGATAGGATTTGTCACCTATGGTATAGTTTTAATTACCTGGCTTGTTCTGCTCAACACCAGCCCGTTCTGGATACAAAACAGAGCACTCGGTTTTGGCTGGTTTATTGCTTATCTGGTTATTCCTCTGTATTTTTTCAAATTGCTGCAAAAACTTCATAGCGATGTGAAAACATTCAACTACAAAGCGACACATGATCCCTTGACAGGTCTTCCAAACAGATTTTTATTTGACGAAGTTTTATATCAATATTTAAAAGGCAAAAACTTTGCGTTGATATTTGTAGATTTGGACGGCTTTAAAGAGATAAATGACTCTTTTGGACACCTCACCGGCGATAAAGTTTTAGTAGAAGCATCCAAAAGAATAGAGCAGATAACTGATTTTACCTCTCGTTTGGGCGGAGATGAATTTGTTTGTATTATGACATTTAAAACAAAAGACGAATTAAAAAAGAGATTGGACAGACTTGTTGAAAATCTTCACAAAACCTGTCCAAACAAGCGTATCACAATTTCTGCGAGTATAGGTGTTTCGCTTTATCCAAATGATACATTTTCGGCACATGAATTAAAGAAGAAAGCAGATGCGGCAATGTACAAAGCCAAGGAATCCGGAAAAAACAGATATTTTTTATACAGTGAGCTTGCCAGTTAAAAAATATTTACAGAATCTTTTCAGAGAATCTTTCAATAATCTCTTTACATGTAACCGGTCGTGAAAAAAGATAACCCTGTCCAAAATCACAGTTTGCTTCAGCCAGAAACTCTTCCTGATCCTGTGTTTCTATGCCTTCGGCAACTATCATATAGCCGAGTGTTTTTGAAAGCGCTATAATTGCTTCGATGATGACATTGTCCGAACTGCCGTTGGCTATGTCATCGACAAAAGATTTGTCTATTTTGATGGTATCGGTGGGGAGTTGTTTGAGATAGGACATAGAGGAGTACCCTGTACCGAAGTCATCGATTGAAATTTTAAATCCATAGTTTCTGAAGTTTTGCAAAATATTCAAATTGGCAATGGTGTGTTCCATTATAAAGCGTTCAGTGATTTCTATCTCTATCTCATGCGGTTGGACATTGTGTCTTGCCGCTATGGCTAAAAAAGTTTCCAAAAGATTGGCTTCTTTGAACTGTAAACTGGAGACATTGATAGCAATGTAGTGTATGTGAATGTTTGCTTCTTTCATTTGCTTAAATGCTTTGCAGGACTCTTCAAAGACGAAGTACCCAAGTGGGATAATCGTACCGTTTTCTTCGGCGACAGGAATAAATTTGTCAGGGGTAACATTGCCAAGTTTTGGATTTTTCCATCGGACAAGGGCTTCAACAGAGTGGATGGTTTTTGTTTTGAGTCTGTATTGTGGTTGAAAAACCATATAAAGTTCATTGTTTTGCAAAGCGTTACGAAGTGCCATGTCAATGTCGAGTCTGTGCTGTATGTTGCGTGAAAGTTCTTGTGTGTAGTAGCGGAAGTTGTTTTTTCCTGACTCTTTGGCAAGATACATCGCACTGTCGGCATGTTTTATGAGTGTCTGGGAATCTTCTCCGTTTTGCGGATAAACGGCTATACCGATACTTGCCGTAGTGATAAGCGAGTGCTCATTTACATGTATGGGTTCTTCAAGGTTTTTTATAATGTTTTGAGCGACTATTGCCGCATCGCTTGCAAGTGTCAGGTTTTCCAAAATTATAACAAATTCGTCACCGCCCCAACGGGAAATAAAGTCACTTTCTCTGAGTGTCGTTTTCAGTCTTGAAGCAACAGTTTTTAAGACTTCATCTCCTATGTCATGCCCGAGTGTATCATTAATGACTTTAAAACGGTCCAGGTCTATAAACAATACAGCTAAAATATCCTTGTTTCTTTTGCTTATTATGAGTGCATGTTGCAAATACTCTTCAAAGTTGACACGATTGGAAAGTCCTGTGAGCGCATCATGATAGGCAAGATAATCCGCTTTTGCCTGTGAAGTCTCTATCTCTCTGAGGTCGGTCTGTACTGCAGTATAGTTGAGAACATCGCCTTTGGAGTTTGTGATTTTTTTAATTGTTGACCAAAGAGGAATCAGTTCACCGTTTTTGGTTTTATTGACAAATTTTCCTTTCCATATACCGTGTTCTATCAGTTGATTCCAAAGATCTTTGTAAAAACTTGTATCCTGTACTCCCGAGTGTAAAAATTTAAGACTTTTCCCTTTGACCTCAGTAAGGGTATACCCGTATATGTTTGTAAAAGCACTGTTAATGGAAATAATCCTTCCCTCTGCGTCTGTTATGATGATGGATTCTTCTGTATTTTCAAAAACACTGGCTGCCTGGGCGAGTTGCTGGTTTTTTTCTATATACTCTGTGATGTCAAGTTTTAAGGCAATGTAGTTGACGAGCTTGCCTTGAAGAAAAATCGGAACGATGGAAGCCTTTTCGTATAAAAGAGAGCCGTCTTTTCGTTTGTTGATAAACTGTCCCTCCCATTTTTCCCCTTTGGCAAGTTTTGCATTGAGTTCTTCATAGAGAGCCGGGTCCTGAATATCTGATTTTAAGATTCTTGGATTTTGTCCCAGTACTTCCTTCGCTTTGTATTTTGTTGTTTTTTCAAATGTTTCGTTGACATAGACGATATTTCTTTGTGCATCTGTGATGACCACAATGTTGTCACTGTGTTCTATGGCATATTTAAATGCCAAAAGTTCTTTTTTTGTTTTGTTTGACTGAAGATGTGAAAAAATAAGTACAAATAAAATCGAAACAGTTACAAGGAAAAATACTATCATCAGCCATGTCTGGTGCTGCAAGTCTTTTTCATAGTCAAGTGTTATATGACGCTTGAGTGCTTCGAGTTGCCTGTAAAGCGGATTTGTCTGTACTTCTTGTGAAACCTCTTTGAGTGATTGGAGTGTTTGGAGCATTACTTTTGCGTGCATATAAAAAGTATAAAGATATTGACTGTTTTTATTGCGGGCAATTATTTTAAGTTCATGAAGCTTTTTTTGTATGGTTTTTTTATCTATATATTCACTTGAAGCATATCGCAAGATATAAAAAAGAGCCTCATTGGTAAGGTTCTTTGCCTGAAGAGAAATATCAGCAGCATTGGAAATTGTCGTATGCAGATCAAAAAGAAAATGGGAGCTGTTTATAAGAGCAGAGTTTTGTGCTTTGAAGTATTCTAAATCATCAGCTTTTTTTTGAAAGTTTTGGGCAATTTTTTCTAAAAGAGGTGCAGTGTTTTTATTGTATTTTTGCATATCCTGACGCAGGCTTTTTAAAATTTTCTCAAATTGTTTTTTTTGCTGGTCAACTGTATCATAATTTGTGAATTTATTTGCAGTGAATGTAAAGTCATTGAGTTCTCTGTCTATAAGTTGCAGTTGGGTTATTTTATTGCTTTGGAGTGAAAAATGACTCATGTTTTCTTTGATTTTGTAGCCGTTTACAAACATTATAAAAATAAAAAGGATGAAAACAAAGAGTATGAATGTAGTTTTATCGGTATGCTTTAATTTTTTTCTCATTTTGGCTCAATATTTTTAGGAAGTTCACCGTTGAGAGACTGTAAAAAAGCAGTTATTTTCGCAATCTCTTCTTTTGTAATATGACGACCGAGTTGATACTGAGACATAATTTCTACCGCTTTTTTCAAATCATAGGTACGCCCGTCATGGAAATAGGGTGCCGTCCTTGCAATGTTTCGAAGCGAGGGGACTTTAAAAAAGTATTTGTCCCGCTCTTTATGGGTAATATTGTATCTTCCCAGCCACTCGGAATTTGGTTCATTGAAAATACCAAATTTGTTATAAAGATTGCCGCCAATGTTCTCTCCGTGATGGCAGCTTACACACCCCTTTGACTTAAAAAGTGCATATCCCTCTTTTTCTTTTTGAGTGAGAGCACTTTTATCACCCCTGAGATATATGTCAAAGCGGGAGTTTGGCGTGATGAGTGTTTTTTCATATTCCGCGATGGCATCTGTAATATTATTTTTGGTAATACCGTCATTATAAATTGCATCAAAAAGTTTTTTGTATTTGCTTTTTTTGAGTTTTGGTATGATCTCTTCAAAGCTAGAACCCATTTCAACAGGATTTTCAATAGGTCCAATGGCCTGTTCCTGCAGATTTTTTGCCCGACCGTCCCAAAACTGTCGAAAATTAAAAACAGCATTATAAACAGTAGGTGCATTCACTGAGCCTTCTTGCCCTTGAATACCAAAAGAGAATTTTAACCCGTCATCTCCGCCATTGTATAAGTCGTGGCAGCTTGCACAGCTGATAGTATTATCATGCGATAAAATAGGATCAAAAAAGAGCGCTTGACCGAGTTTTGCCTTTGCCTGATTGACCTGTACACTTTGCGGTAAAGGTGTAATAGGCTCATTTGCCGTTAGCAAAGTAACATAAAAAGAGAAGATGAGAATTATTATTTTATACATACTGTAATATTATCACAAATAACCTAAAACAATATTTCATTGTCCGTACATATGTTTTTTCGTTTTACTCGTAGCAACAGCTTCAAAAGGATTTTGCGGCCAATAATGCCTTTTGTATTTTCCCCGTAACTCTTTTGCGACCTCGGCATAAGAGTTCTCCCAAAAGCTTTTTAAATCATAAGTGATTTGTATGGGTTGCATAGCCGGTGTGAGGAGATGCATCTGTAAAGGGAGTGTGCCGTTTAACACTTTGGGTGTTTCATGAAGTCCGAACACTTCTTGTATCTTTACATGTAAAGAGGGTTTGTGAACGTCGGTGTAATCTATATGAATACTTGAACCGCTTGGTACTGTAATACTTTGGGGTACCTGAGTGTCCAAAAGCTGCTGCTGTTCCCATGTCAAGAGTGAGCGTAACAGCGCATAAATATCTAAACTTTCCAACTCTTTTATGCTTGCAATGTTGTCAAGATGAGGCTCCAGCCAAAGGTCAAGTCTCTCAAGCAGCGCTGTATCACTAAAGTCTGCAAACTCTTGATGATGGTGTAAAAAATTGACTCTTTCTTTGAATTTTACAGCTTTTTTGCTCCATGTCAAAAGTTCCAGACCCTCTTTTTTTATTAACTCTGTAAGCAGTTTTTGAAAATCTTGCCCTTTTGCAACCTGTATCGGTTTTGCAAAAAGAAGCAGTTTTAAAAAGTAAGTCTCTTCTCTTATGTCAAACTTCTTGTTCTCTTTGTTGTAGTTTATTGTTTGTTTGGTGTGCATAAAGGAAGAAAAGTATTGCTCAATCTGTGTCATTGTTACACTCAGTGCCAGATTTATAAGTGAGTCTTTGGCATGTGCATGGAGATTTGCCACAACCAGGTACTCTTCATTGCGCAAAGTGTCTTCGTCATGAAGCATGGCACCTTTTGCGTTGCTGAGTATGTATTTGTTACTGTTGCTGTCTCTCCGTCTAGCGAGTCTGTCAGGGTAGGCAAAAAGGAGCAGTACCCCGAGTATATCTTTGTCAAGTGAACTGTTTTTTTTGTGTACCTGTTTGATATTTTTGAGTTTTTTATAAAAAAACTCTGCTTCGCGGAGTACTTCTTTGGCTCTGAATGTATGGATATAGCTACTGTTGAAGTCTTGCTCAATAAGATGTATATATCGCGGCAGTATGTCACTCTCTTTTGATGCATCTTTAAAAATATCTTTTTCTCCCAAAAGTGAGGCCAGCAGACAGGCTTCATAGGCAAAGCCCAAATCATTTGCTTTTAAAATCATATAGGAAAATCTTGGATGCAGTCCCAGACTCAGAGCATCTCTGCCAAAAGCGGTGATTTTGAAAGAAGTATCAAGCATTGCAAGTTCTTGCAAAATTTTTTTTGTTTTTTGAGTAGTGTCGGGATGCGGAATATCCAAAAATTTCAGTTCGCAAAAGTCATCAACACCCCATAAAGCCAAATCCAGCATCAGTGAGGTTAAATCCGTCCGGAGTATTTCGGGTTTTGTGGACGGTTGCAGTATTTTTGATGCATGCCACAGCCTGTAGCAGACTCCGTTTGAGAGCCTTCCGGCTCTGCCTGCTCTTTGAACGGCGGCATCTTCTGAGACAAAGGACATTTCCAAATGATTCATCGCATTGGCATGGTTGTAGTGTGAGAGCTTCTCCAGACCCGAGTCTATCACGACTGTCACGCCCTCTATGGTCAGAGATGTCTGTGCAATGTTTGTACTGAGTATGATTTTTCGTTTTGAGGAGGAGGAGAGTGCCCTGTCCTGTTCTTTTTTTGAGAGTGAAGAGTAGAGCGGTACAATGAGGAGATCTTTGCTAACGGTATTAAGAAGTGCATTTTGCAAATTTTTTATCTCTTTGACTCCTGGCAAAAAGACTAAAATATCTCCTGTATGCTTTTTTAATGCCTGCAGTGTCGTTTTGAGAAGCAAAGCATTCAAAGAGCGTGCGTCAGGTTGTTTTGTTTTGATGTCAAGATATATATTTTGTACATCATATCTTTTCCCTTTTGAAGTTATCACGGGAACATCACTGAGCAGGGAGGAGATTTCGTTTGCATTGAGTGTGGCGGACATAATCAGGATTTTCAACTCATCACGTAAGAGTTCCTGTACCTGCAAAGACAGCGCAAGGGACAAATCAGTGTGAATACTGCGTTCATGAAACTCATCAAAAACAATCATAACTACATCATCCAAAGTCTGATTGCTTTGGAGTTTGCGTACTAAAACAGCTTCGGTAACAACCAGAATTTTGGTGTTTTTTGAATAAACACTGTCCATTTTTATCTGATAGCCCACACGCTCTCCAAGTGGTTCACCCAGAAGTTTCGCCATTTGCGAAGCAACCATCCGGGCAGCCACGCGCCGCGGCTCAAGCATAATGATCATTTTGTTTCCAAGCCAGGCTTCATCAAGCAAAGAGATAGGCACAACAGTGCTTTTTCCTGCCCCGGGAGGAGCCTGTAAAACAAGCCTGTTATTATTTTGCAGTGATTTTTTTACATCTTCTAAGACGTCATGTATCGGTAGGTTTATCATATAGAGTATTATAGCATTTTATCCAAATAATTTTTTCTTATTTAAATGTTTATAAAAACTGATACTGCTTTTGCCAGTGTGTAATTTTTACTCACTTTTATTATTAATTTATATTATAACATCAAAAAATTATAAAAATTATATTTTCGTGATACAGTTACGGTAAATTTTTAAAATATGGAGTAAAAATGAACAAAACATCACTTATACTGGTTGCAGCAACTTTGGCTGTATCACTTGAAGCAGGTACTTTTTCAAACTTTTTTGACAGAGTTTCTAAAAAAGGGCATTCTATAAAAGTTGTAAGGGGTTTGAACCACGATCAAAAAAGTTATAAAGATAATGAGTACGGTCTTGTAAATGCAGACGTTGCTGCAAAGTGGATTAATGACTGGGAAGCAAATAAACCAGCAGGTGTGAACGGGCGCCTGTTTGTGATGCAGGTAGGACTTTTGCCGGGAAGCAAACCATTTGTGAAGCATGACGATGTGCATGTATTTACTTTTGACAGAACAGCAGGGTGTACTACAACAGGCGATATTCGCAATGACGGAATTTCTGATATTCCTATGCCGATTTTTTCAGGCGGTATGACAGGTATGGACGGTGCTTTTTGGGCATACGATATCAATCCGAATGAAGATATGCTTTTGGTTGTAGTCGCATCAGATGATCCTCAGAATATGGCACTGGCATCACGCTTTTTGTGGACAATGAGTTATTGGGGAATGAAAGAGGATCATGTTTCATTAATGAACGGAACGGCAATGTATATGTTTGATCCTGAGTTAAACCCTCGTATAAAAAGAGCGGGTGTAACGAGCAAAGAGTCAATGTTTACAGAGATGGGGTCTGAGTATTTGATGGCTCCGGGCGGAAAACTTGATTTTGGTGACGCAAAAAGCGGTCGTGCACCGGCACAGCGCCAGAACTTTGAATCTATAAAAACACTGCCTACCCAACCAAACTTCTCATTGTTTGCCAGTATGGAAGATATAATGAATGTAGTTGATGCAAACCAAAAATCTGATGTTATTATTGATGGCAGAAGTGCGGCTGAATACAATGCTGAAATCGAAGTTAAAAGAAGCAAAACAGAAACAAAAGAGTGTGGTGTAAATCATGATAAGCAGTGCTATTCCGCGTTTGAAGGACATATCAGAGGTGCTGTTAATCTCGAATACCGCAGTGTTATTAACACTCAAGACTTTGTCAAAGATCTTAATGGTGACGGCATAGTCGATGAGCGTGATGCATCGATGACTTTTCTCTCAAAAAGAGAACTTAAAAGAACATTTAGAAAATTAGGCGTAAAGCGTGACAGTGATGTATATACATACTGCAGAACAGGTACCCGTGCATCGCTTGTGACTTTTGCATCGTATGAGATTTTAGGATACAAAACACACATGTATGACGGTTCATGGATTCAGTGGTCAAAACTTGCAGATGCGGTAGATACTTACGCAAAACAAATGCTTCCGGAAGATTCACCATGGAGAACAGATGTTTCGCGCTATACAGAAAATATAAAATATAACGATTCTGTTGATGTGGGACCGGCTTCTGCAACACTTTATCCTTATGCGCCTGAAGGTTCAGGAAACCGCATTGTAGAAGAAGATGAAGCCTATCGTTTTGACTTCTAGGTTTTAATATGCAATAGGGGAGGGGAGGTCCCTCCTTGTGTCGTTATTTTGCAGTGCGCTTTTTACATCTTTCAGCGTAAAAACTTTGCAACTCTCGGGTTGCGTTTGACTGCTTCCTGTTTTGCTTTTTGTGTCGCATTAATAATATTTTTGATAACAAATGGATTGAGTTTCACTGCTTCTAATTGCACTTTTTCTGAAGGGTAAGTGATAAATTTAATGATTTGCGGATTATGTCTTACTGCGACTATTTGTGCTTCTTCGTCAAATGATTCAATCAGTTTTGTTAATGCTATGTTAAAGCTGCCGTCTTTCATAATCTTGTTTACTGCAAGAATCTGAATCTCTTTCGTTGGATTTTCAATCTCTTCAATAGCTCTTGGAGAGGTTTCCAGTGCTGCTTTTTGTACCTTATACGAAGGGGCTTTTATAAATTGTATTTTCCACCAGTATTGTGTAACCGCTTTGATTTGTTCTTCTTCACTGAGTGAAGAGTAATACTTTGTTCTTTCTTGTATCTGTTGTGCATAGGAAAGGTTTTTTGGCTGGGCACATCCGGTAAGAAGTACAAATAAAGCAAGTGCACTGAAAGTAAAAAATTTCATTAAAGGTGCCATAAGTAGTTTTCCTCTTCCTGCCAGCCGTCAATCTCATCAATAATCTGTCCACTGGGTGCATCTATAATATAGGTAACCGGTGAAAAAGGTCTGATAAGTTTTTTGGGAATATTTTTATCTGTATCGCGATTTATTATAAGCTTTATATACTTTTTGTTGATATAGTCTCGTATATCTTTTTTTATTAAAATAGTATCTACCAGACGATGACAAAAAGGACATCCGTCACTTACCAGAATTACAAGAAGGTCTTTATTCTCTTTTTTGGCAATGTTAACAGCTTTGTTGTAATCTCTTTCATATCCCATATACTCTGCAAAAAGATTGTAATCATCCCAATAGTTGGCATACAGAGAAATTGACAGTAAGGGCAATAATAATAGTTTCTTATAAAAATTCATGTTTTTATTTTAGCATAAAATGATAAATAAGGAATTTGATGGACAAAACGAATATGTGGTGGTGGAGCATAGCGGGATCGAACCGCTGACCTCTTCGCTGCCAGCGAAGCGCTCTCCCAGCTGAGCTAATGCCCCATATATATTTGTAAGTATCGTAAATGTTTTTTGATTTTATAAATGGTGGACCCTCAGGGATTCGAACCCTGGGAGGTGTTACCCTCGCCGGTTTTCAAGACCGGTGCATTCGACCAACTCTGCCAAAGATCCACATTTGTAGTTATGATTAAAAAACTGGAGGTGCCACCCAGATTTGAACTGGGGATAGCAGCTTTGCAGGCTGCGGCCTTACCACTTGGCGATGGCACCAGTTTCAGTTAATTATCAGTGGTGCCCGGGGCCGGACTTGAACCGGCACAGTATTGCTACCGGGGGATTTTAAGTCCCCTGCGTCTACCGATTTCGCCACCCGGGCAATATATTGAGTGTACCACAGTTTAACAATCTTAAATTAAATGGAGCGGGAAACGAGGTTCGAACTCGCGACCCCAACCTTGGCAAGGTTGTGCTCTACCACTGAGCTATTCCCGCAATTTCAGTTTACAATTTGTAAGTGAGCCGGAATTATAGCTTTTTTTTTTTGCTTTGTAAAGAGTTTTTAGTTAAAAATAGTAAAAAAGTGCTATAATCGCATTCATATTTTAAGATGTAAACTACTATACAGGGATTTTTTATGAGAAGTGATATAATCAAAAAGGGCTTTGATAAGGCGCCTCACCGTTCATTGTTGCGTGCTACCGGTCTAAAAGATGAAGATTTTGACAAACCGTTTATCGGAATTGCAAACTCTTATATTGACATTATTCCAGGACACTTTTTCTTGCATGAATATGGTGAAATAGTAAAAGAGGCCATCCGTGAAGCAGGCGGTGTGCCATTTGTATTTAACACAATCGGTGTTGATGACGGTATTGCCATGGGGCATGACGGTATGCTTTACTCTTTGCCGTCACGTGAAATTATTGCGGATTCTATTGAAACTGTTATGAATGCGCACAAACTTGATGCGATGATTTGTATCCCTAACTGTGACAAAATTGTTCCGGGTATGATTATAGGGGCACTCCGTGTGAATGTTCCTACTATTTTTGTCTCCGGTGGGCCTATGGCTGCGGGACACAAAAAAGACGGTACGCCGATTGACCTTGCAACTGCATTTGAGGCAGTCGGTCAGCATGCCGAGGGTAATATGACGGATGAGGAGCTGTATGAGATAGAGTGTGAAGCTTGTCCTTCCGGCGGAAGCTGTTCGGGTATGTTTACAGCAAACTCTATGAATACTCTCTGTGAGGCGATGGGTATAGCACTTCCTGGTAACGGAACTGTTTTAGCCATGACACCTGAGCGGATTGCAATGGTGAAAAAAGCGGCAAAACGTATTGTCGAGCTTGCAAAAATGGAAAATAACGAAAAATACAATTTTAAAAATATTTTGAATGAAAAAGCGGTGCATAATGCATTTACCGTAGATATGGCTATGGGCGGAAGTTCAAATACTGTACTGCATATGCTTGCCATTGCAAAAGAGGCAGATGTTGATTTTAAAATAGAAAATATTAATGCAATTGCAGAAAAAGTTGCACACATTGCAAAGATTTCTCCGTCATTAACAACTGTTCACATGAAAGATATAGATGATGCGGGCGGCGTCAATGCGGTAATGAAAGAGGTTTCCAACAGAGGCAATGATGTCTTGCAGCTTGATGCACTGACTGTTACCGGTGAAACTATCGGCGAGAGAATTAAAGATGCCGAGATAAAAGATACAAACATTATTCATACAAATGAAAATGCCTACTCTCCTGTTGGCGGGCTCTCGATTTTATTTGGAAACCTTGCGACTGAGGGTGCGGTTATTAAAGCAGCCGGCATTGTAGACTCTATGAGACACTTTAAAGGTACGGCTATCTGTTTTAATTCACAGCAAGAAGCAATAGACGGAATTATGGCGCACAAAGTCAAACCGGGTAATATTGTAGTGATTCGCTATGAGGGTCCAAAAGGCGGTCCCGGTATGCAGGAGATGCTTGCCCCGACGGCACTTATTCAGGGTATGGGGCTTGGCGAGAGTGTTGCGCTTATTACCGACGGGCGTTTTTCTGGCGCTACCAAAGGGGCTTCCATCGGTCATGTTTCTCCAGAAGCTGCCGAGGGCGGACTGATCGCATTAATAGAAGACGGTGATGAGATAGAACTTGATGTGGACAAACACATCTTACAGTTAAATGTAGACGGCGAAGAACTTGCAAGAAGAAAAGACCATTATGTTCCTTATAAAAATGAAGTAAAATCAAAATGGCTGAAACGTTATCAGTTGCTCGTCTCTAACGCATCAAACGGTGCTGTATTAAAAACAGAATTATAAGAAGGAAAATATATTTTGAATGAAATTGCTATAAAAAGAGACGGTGAAATTATAGATACACAGACAGCAAAAGAGCTGGGCTTTGAGGGTGAGCAGATTCACCTTGACAACTCTCCTGAGTCTTTGGAAGTTCTGCGTCACTCAACGGCACACCTTATGGCTCAGGCTATTAAGTCACTTTATCCTGATGCTGAATTTTATGTGGGACCGGTTGTCAAAGAGGGCTTTTATTATGACTTTAAAACTTCTGCTGAAATCGGCGAGGCTGATTTAAAGAAAATCGAGAAGCAGATGCTCTCTTTTGCAAAGAAAAAGTACCCGATAGAAAAGTATGAAATTACAAAAGAAGAAGCGATAGAGAAGTTTAAAAACGACCATTTAAAGCTTGAAGTCATGAAAAGAATTCCGAGTGATACAGTCAGTATTTACAAGCAGGGTGAGTTTGAAGACCTTTGCCGCGGACCGCACCTGCCAAATATCGGTCTTATCCGATACTTTAAACTGACAAAAATCTCCGGTGCCTATCTTGGCGGAGATTCCAAAAACGAAATGCTTACACGTATATACGGTATAGCATTTGCAACAAAAGAAGCGCTTAAAGAGCATATGACAATGCTGGCCGAAGCTGAAAAACGGGACCACCGCAAGCTCGGCAACGAGATGAAACTGTTTACCTTTCGTGAAGAAGTCGGTGCCGGTTTTCCTATCTGGCTGCCTGCCGGTGGACGCCTGCGCGCAAGACTGGAGTCTTTACTTTTTAAAGCGCACAGAAAACGCGGATACGAGCCTGTACGCGGTCCTGAAATGCTCCGTTCTGATTTATGGAAAACATCAGGGCATTATCAAAACTACGGTGAAAACATGTACTTTACCCATATAGATGAGCTTGAATTTGGGGTAAAACCGATGAACTGTGTCGGGCATATCAAAGTATATGAAGATGAACTGCACTCTTACCGTGATTTACCGATTAAATACTTTGAATACGGCGTTGTGCATCGTCATGAGGCAAGCGGGGCTTTGCACGGGCTTTTCCGTGTACGTGAATTTACACAGGATGATGCGCACATTTTCTGTCGTGCAGATCAGATTGAAGAACAAATCATTGAAGTAGTTGATTTTGTGGATAAAATTATGTCTACTTTTGAATTTGACTATAAAATGATGATTTCTACAAAACCTGAAAAAGCGGTCGGGAGTGATGAAGTGTGGGAAATTTCTACACAGGCACTAAAAAATGCAATGGATAAAAACGAACTGGCTTATGAAATAGACGAAGGCGGCGGAGCATTTTACGGTCCTAAAATTGACATCAAAATCACCGATGCCATCGGACGTGAGTGGCAGTGTGGAACAATTCAGCTTGATTTTAATCTTCCTGAGCGGTTTAAACTTGAATATAACGGCGAAGAGAATGATAAAATTCAGCCGGTAATGATTCACCGTGCCATTTTAGGCTCATTTGAACGCTTTATAGGGATTTTGACAGAGCATTATGCCGGAGAATTTCCGATGTTTATCGCCCCTACACAGGTAGCAATTGTTCCTGTTGCAGAAACACATAAAGAATATGCTAAGCTTTTATCAGATAAACTTATCGATATTAATGCCGATAGTGAAATCTATGCGAAAAATGATTCTTTAAACAAAAGAATCAGAACTGCAGAAAAAACTCGCGTTCCTATGATAGTTGTCATCGGGGATGAAGAGATTAAAAACAAAACTGTAGCCATTCGCGACAGACGAACTAGAGAGCAGTACAACTTAAGTGAAGAGGAATTCTTGAAACTTATACAAACTAAAATAAATGAGGTAAATTTTTGAGTAAAAACAAAGACCGCGTCATCATGAATGATGACATCCGTGTTCCAGAGGTGAGATGTAATGTAGATGGAGGTGAGTCTTTAGGCGTCATCTCTACTGATGAAGCTATGACGAAAGCAAATGAATTGGGCTTAGACCTTGTGCTGATTGCTCCAAATGCCAAGCCGCCTGTTGCGAAAATTATGGATTATGGCAAGTTTAGATACCAAGAAGAGAAAAAGCTTAAAGAGCAGCGAAAAAATCAGGTAAAAATTGTTGTCAAAGAGATTAAACTTTCGGTGAAAATTGCAGAAAATGACATTGCCTACAAGGTCAAGCATGCAAGAGAGTTCCTTGAAAAAGGCTATCATGTAAAATTCAGAGTCTTTTTGCGTGGTCGTGAAATGGCACATCCTGAAGCTGCAAAAGAGGTACTTATGCAGGTATGGCCTATGGTTGAAGACATCGCCGTAATGGAAAAACCGCCAAAATTTGAAGGACGTTATTACAATATGTATGTCGTTCCGAAGAAGTAACTTTTTTTCAATTTTCTTCTATAATAAAGCCTAAAGGCTTTATTATTTTCTTCTCTTATCAGTAAGATAACAATCAATTAACAAAAATAGTATTATAATTACATGTAATTTATTATATAAGGATTATTATGATTAGACGTATGCCGTGGTGGTTAGCCGGAATCTTAATGGCGTTATTGGTACTGTTTACATTTTCAGTATTTGGAGCAAACAGGCCTTTTGGAGCATCAACCTATGTGCCTTATTTCGCAGGGATACTTTTTGATTTAAGTCCCGAAAAATACCCTTATCTCAAAGAGGTACATTTTGCCGGTGCCTGGGAAGGGGTAATGCTTTTGGGTGCTCTGACAGGCGGTTTTTTGACCTCTGTCTTTGTCACAAAAACTTTTCGTTTGAGTATTATGCCCACAGGCTGGAAAAAATATAAAAACTCTTCAGTCATATCACGGCTTGTTTGGAGTTTTGTCAGCGGTTTTTTTCTTATAATAGGTGCGCGCCTGGCAGGCGGATGTACAAGCGGGCATTTTTTAAGCGGGATGGCACAGACGGCTATAAGCAGTATGATTTTTGGCGGAGTAGTTCTTTTAAGTCTGATTATTACAGGAAAAGTATTTTATAAAAGTGAGGCAAATGATGTTTGATAGAATCTTAAACATGTTTACGACTGTCTCCAATGAATCCCACGGTTCGGTATTTGTCGTTTTTATGATAGGGCTTGTGTTTGGTGTACTGATTCAGTACAGCAGGGTGGACAAGTTTGAAAAAATTGCCGGTTTTGCAATGCTCAGAGATACAGTGGTGCCTAAAATGCTCTTTTTGGCAATAGGTTTAGCCTCTATAGGACTCTATTTTATGGTGGAAGCGGGATATGCATCGTACCATCCAAAGCCGATCATCTTAGGCGGACTGATTATAGGCGGTACGATTTTTGGTATTTCTATGGCAATACTGGGAAAATGTCCGGGAACCGGTCCCGTATCTATTGCAGAAGGGCGCATTGATGTTCTTGTGGGAGCCATCGGCGGAATATTCGGCGGGCTGGTCTTTACTGTTTATTTCGATTTTTTTAAAAAAATCATGGGTGAGAGTCTTGGAAAAACAACCTTGGTATCCTACTTTCAGGGACATGAAAATTTAAGTGTCTTTATTTTTGGTATTGTTCTTATTATTGTGAGTATTGTTATTCCTCTTCGCCAAGAGTTTGATGAAGCGGATCTGCAACAGCTGCAAGAATAATATTTATTGATAAATATCATCTTTTCACCGGATTTTCTTCTGTATAATATTCCTTAAAAAAGGAAATAGATATGCAGCAGATACAGAGAATAGCAATACTGTTTGGAGTTTTATTCCAGTTTGCAATAGCGCAAACACCAGAATTGGATACACAGGAATTTCCTTTAGAAGAATTGAAAAAACAAAATATTCAAATTGCTGCGCTCGCGGCAAAAGAGATGTCCAAAACACTGCCTCAAAAAGTCGACAGATATACTACTGTCACAAGTATCATTAATGACAAGAACATGCTGGTATATACATTTGTTATCGATACCGGCAAAAAAAGTGATGCAACTGTTCAAAAAGAAGACCACAGCAGAATGCAAAAAGCAATCACGACAGGTGTCTGTAAAACTTCAGAAAAATTTTTGCTTGCCGGAATTGATACTCTTTATGTTTACAAAAGCGAAAAAACAGGCAGGGTATTGTTCAGGTTTAAAATCACTCAAGAGAAATGCCCGAATCTAATCAGTCGATAAGTCTCTTATGCCGATTAAAAATATCATACGGTCTCAGAATTTTTTTTCCTCTTTGGAAGATGAAGACCTGGAGCGACTTGCATCCATATCCTTGCTGCATCATTATAAAAAAGAGTATATGCTTCAGTATGAAAATGAAGAGTGTAATGAACTGTTTTTTCTGTGCGAGGGTATGGCAAAAGCCTATAAAATTGACAAACACAATAATGAAGTTGTGCTGCACTACATATATGCAGATTCAATGATATCGGAGATTTCGGATACTGATGCTGAAAAACTCCGGTCCTTTTCAAATATTCAGCTGATTGAAGATTCCCAGGTTTTAAGTATAAATTATCAAAAATTCAAGAAGTATTTTTTAGAAACACATCTGTTGCAAAAGGAATTTACGGGTGAGATTGTAAAAAGATCATTACAATTACAATCTTTAATCAATCGGGAATTTATCTTTGATGCTGTTTCGAAGGTCAGCATGATGCTTTATGATGATTTGCAAATGTTTAACAAACTCAAGCGCCATGAGATATCCCTGATGCTGCATATTCAGCCGGCAACACTTTCACGTGTTCTTAACAGATTAAAACGAAACAATATTATTGATATAATACACGGGCAGGTAAAAATCATCAGTCAAAGAGGTTTGCAAAATATATACAAGGATAAAATTGATGACTAAAATAAAATTTCTAGGGGCATTGATTTTTTTTCTTTCCATAGTGCTTGCCCTGTACTCCAAACATATTGCTGCGCATAATGAAGCAAATTTGCGACTTTTGAAAGTGATTAATGAACAAAAAGCATTTACACAGGAGATTGCGAAAAATATCTTTTTTATGTATAAAAACAAAGATGCTTCAGTAGAAGAGTTGGACAAATATATACAGTCTTTTGTTGAAAATATGAACAACAAAGATGAGATACTCGATAAGATATTTTCAAAAGATATCAAACAGGAGTCGGAAAAAATTATTTCCCTGTGGAATAACTTTTATCTGCTTGTGCAAAAATTCAGAGATGCCTCCCGGATACACAACGGTTATACAAACATTGTAATTGACAAACTGGTCAAAGATATCTATGATACAAATCTGCAGCTTGTAGTAGAATTCAACAAACTGATAAAAATGCATAAAAAATATTTTGACACACTGCAGCATAAAAATAAAACTATTCAAGTTACGCTGTTTGTTGTTTTGCTTCTTTTGCTTTTATACCTTTTTTCCCAATTAAAATCTTTGCTTGGATTTATTCAGAAATTTCTCCATACTTCTAAAAAAATTGTGCAAAAATCAACGGTACTTGGTGTGGAGCCGATAGAAGAAAAGAGCAGTATTGCTGATGTGACACAGGCAGCGGATGCTTTTAATTTTCTTGTTCAAAAGATAGACAAATCAATTGAAAATTCGAGCAAGTCCATCCAGGCTGCTTCTAAATCACTCGAAGAGACAGAAAAAAGTATAGAGAATTTGCTGGAATTAATTGCTGTGATGGATGAAGAAAACAGACTTGACAAAAATTTGGTAAAAAAAGAGGATATCCTTATCGAATCTTTGGAAGAACTCACTACATCTCTGCAGAAACTCCATTCTCTGAAAATACATTTGGACAACTTTAAAAAATAAAACTAATTGAATAATTTGACCAAGGTCAAATTATTAGATGCCTTTGTGTATTAAGATTTTTCTATCATTTGGGAAAATTTCTCAAAATGAAAGAAAAAAGGAGAATACAATGGCTACTCATTTAAGTAAGCTGACTTCACTTATTTTAGGCACTTCACTGATGGCGACTGTTGCGTCGGCAGCTATCGGCGGTGAACTGCAAAAAGTAATGAAGGCAAGGGGACTTACGGAAAACGATATTATTCATGCTGCAAAAACATACACACCAAGCGGTGGCAGAGATGAATTTATTGTATTTAGTTCTGGTGGACAGTCCGGACAGATAATTGTCTACGGTGTTCCATCTATGAAAATATTAAAATATATTGCCGTATTTACGCCGGAACCATGGCAAGGCTACGGATATGACGAGGATTCCAAAAAAATCCTGGCACAAGGAAAAATCCGGGGAAAATCAATCACCTGGGGAGATACGCACCACCCGGCACTCTCTGAGACAAAAGGGGTGTATGACGGAAAATGGCTTATTATCAACGATAAGGCAAATCCTCGTCTGGCTGTAATTGATTTAAATGATTTTGAAACCAAACAGATTGTTGTGAATCCTGTTTTCAAATCAGAACACGGCGGCTCTTTCTTTACGCCAAACTCAAAACATATTTTAGAAGCATGTCAGTACGCTGCGCCGTATGACAATAACTATCACCCGATAGAAGAGTACAAAGAGACATATCGGGGCGGTGTGACTGTATGGAGTTTTGATCCAAAAATCGGTCGTATCAAACCAAAAGATTCATTTACGATTGAGATGCCTCCTTATATGCAGGATTTGAGTGATGCCGGAAAAGGCGCCTCTTTTGGATGGGGTTTTACAAACTCTTTCAATACAGAGATGTACACAGGCGGTATAGAAGTCGGAATGCCACCGTTTGAGGCAGGAATGTCAAGAAATGATACTGACTTTTTACATGTATACAACTGGAAAAAACTCTACCAGCTTTCTAAAAACAAAAAAAATGTAAAAGTTGTCAACGGAATGAAGGTTATTCCTATGAGTGTGGCAGTTGCCAACAATGCACTGTTTTTAATTCCTGAACCGAAATCTCCGCACGGTGTTGATGTCTCTCCTGATGGTGAATACATCACTATCTGTGGAAAACTTGATACACATGCTTCTGTTTTTAAATGGAGTAAAATCAAAAAACTGATTGATAACCATGAATATGCAGGAAAAGATCCTTACGGGATTCCTATTTTGGATATGAAAAAATCTTTACACGGTCAGGTAGAGTTGGGTCTTGGGCCATTGCACAACCAGTATGGCAAAAACTGGAAAGACGGTGAAATCTATACGTCACTTTATGTGGATTCACAAATTGTAAAATGGAACTACAAAACACTGAAAGTCCTTGACAAAGTCAATGTGCATTATAATGTTGGACACCTGTGCAGTATGGAAGGAAAATCGGCTGATCCGCAGGGAAAATATGTAATTTCTTTGAACAAACTTGCTATTGACAGATTTAATCCGGTTGGTCCTCTGCATCCGCAAAATCACCAGCTGATTGATATCAGAGGCAGAAAAATGGACCTTTTGTATGATATGCCGATTCCGTTGGGTGAACCACACCAGGCAGTTGCAATTCGTGCGAGTAAACTGCATCCTGAAGTACGCTACAAAATGGGTACAAATCCGAAAACGGGTAAAATGCATGTGGGAAAAACACTTGCAGGACAGGAAAGAATTGTAAGAAAAGGCAATAAAGTATATATTTACGGTACATTGGTCCGTTCCCATATTAATCCTGAACGGGTTACTGTGAACAAAGGAGATACTGTAATCTTTTATCTGACAAATCTTGAAAGAGCAGAAGATGAGACACACGGTTTTACAGTAGATAACTACAATGTACACGGATCATTGGAACCGGGAGAGACTGTAGAACTTAAATTCAAAGCGGACAGAGAGGGTGTCTTCCCTTACTACTGTACAGAGTTTTGTTCTGCCCTTCACTTAGAAATGATGGGTTATCTGATGGTCAAAGATCCAAACAAAAAATATGTCAGCGCACAAAAGCTTAAAATGAAAAAAATGTCAAAAGCCGAGTTGAAAGCCGAGTATGAAAAGACTGTAGCTGTGAACAATGCAACAGATGCGGTTATTCAGTCTGTTGTCAAGTTCCTAAAAGAAAATCATTACGAAAAATATCCTACAGTCAAAGCACTTGTAGAAGATGCACTTGACCAGTATGGAAAAATTCCGGAACAAAAGAAAAAAGCGGATGAAGCCGTCAAAAAAGGCGACTATGAAAAAGCAATTCTTTTTGAAAATATGATTTGGCAGTATATGGTCAAGACGGCAGATGTCGGTATCCGTGCCAAAGATTTGTTAGTGAAAAAAGTTGCAACAAAACAGTCTCCTGCTGCTGCTGCCGGTGAACGGGCATTTGGCGAAGGCGGATGTGGCGGTTGTCATGTTATCGGTAAAGTATCTTCTGGGCCAGACCTCACAGGTGTTTTACTCCGTCATGAAAATGCTGAGAAATGGGTCAAAGACTTCATTATGGATCCTGCATCCAAATATGATGATCCGTATGTGAAAAGTATGATAGATTACTTTAATCTAAAAATGCCGAATCAGCATATGAATGAAAAAGAAGTCAAAAATATCATTGAATACCTGAAATGGGTCGATGAGAATGCAAATCTGTTTTAAACACAACAGTATGTCAACAGGGAGGAGGAATGCTTTTTTTCCTCCTCCACAATGAAAAATTGATATATATCATTAAATTTACCCCAAACAATTAGATACAATTAACTAAGTCTATATTTAAGTTTATAATCACTTATAGTAAAGGAATAAAATATGCATCCAAGTCTCATAAAAGCCAAAATATTTGCCACAATAGCTTTACTGATTTTAACATTTTCATTTACACTGCCAATGATAGCTTTTCACGGAACCTTGAATAAAATAGAAGAAGGGAAGGCAAATGAAGTCTCATCGGTCAGTAAAAGTGTATGGAATCTATACAACAAAGGAAGATATAAAAGCGTTGCAACACCTAAAGACGCCAGAAACAATTTAGAGAAGATGATAGAAGAAGGGGCTGAAATCGGTCCGGCATCTCTGCCTATCTGGGCGGTTTCTCTCGAAGCTCCAAATTATCCGAAAGAGGCATTTCCGGAAGGGATACCTGTCTTTTTCCATTTTGACGGATACAGTGGAGAAGTACATGAAATGAACACAATCAACCACTATGTGGGTATGGACCCTATGTGGGCAGGCGGTCATATAGAACGTGCAATCGGAATTTATGCTCTTTTATTTCTTTCTTTGGGAATTATTTTGTTTATTGCCTATGATAAAAAAATCTTTAATTACATTATGCTGATTCCTGCCGCACTGCCGCTTATCTTTATAGCTGATTACTCCTACTGGCTGTATCATTTTGGGCACAGTCTGCATGACTGGGGTGCTTTTAAAATCAAGCCTTTTATGCCGACTGTGTTTGGTGACGGAAAAATAGCACAGTTTACAACACACTCCTACCCAACCATTGGTTTTTACATGCTGTTGCTTATCAGTTTTTTCAGTATTTTGGCTTTTTTCGCAAAACAGAAAGCTTTTAAAGAGATGGAAGAGAAATAAAATGCTTCTAAGAATATTTGTATTGCTTTTGTATTGTAACGGATTAAATGCAAATATTCTGCAAGAGGCTATAGACAAAGCTCCTGCAGGCTCAATTCTGAAACTCCCAAAAGGTATATACAAAGGCTCTGTTGTCATTAACAAACCGCTCTCAATCATAGGGCAGGAAGCAGGTGTGATTATTGACGGAGAGAATAACGGAACGGTCATAACAAGCAAAAGCTCGTATGTGACATTAAGAAATCTGACGATCATCAACAGCGGTGACAGGCATGAGAATGTTGATGCGGCTATTGCAATGAGTGAGTCCAAACAGTGCGAGATAAGCAACTGTACAATCAAAAACTGTCTGTTTGGCATAGATCTGCAAATGGTCGACAATTCTATCATTCAAAACAATACCATCAGTTCAAAACCTTTTGCTTTGGGGCTTAGAGGAGATGGCTTAAAGCTGTGGTATTCCAATGACAATATTGTCCGGGGCAACAGACTGATCAAATCACGGGATATGGTTGTCTGGTACTCCCACGGAAATCTGATTGAGGAGAACTTTGGAAAAGACGGCAGATACTCTTTGCATTTTATGTATGCGGGGAAAAACATTATAAAAAACAATTATTACGAGCTCAATTCTGTGGGTATATTTTTTATGTATTCGCAAGACTCCATAGCCGTGGGCAATGTGATTAAAAGCTCTCAGGGTGCCACAGGAATGGGCATAGGCTTAAAAGATGCATCCAATTTTACGATAAAAGACAATACGGTCATCTACTGTGCGCAGGGACTTTATATAGACAGATCCCCTTTTGAGCCGGGAACACACAATACAATAGTGGGCAATAAGATTTTATACAATGCCGAGGCAATGCATTTTCACTCCCTGAGTGAGAATAATATTATTAAAAACAATATCATACAGGGAAATATAGAGGATATTGTCAATGACAGCAGAGGCAGCAAGACAAACGAAAATGAAATATCGGGAAATTACTGGGACAAATATGAAGGTTTTGATAAAAATCACGACGGCATAGGCGATACACCGCATAAAGTGTATCAGTATGCTGACCAACTGTGGGTTTATAACTCTAATGTGAAATTTTTTTATGCTTCACCGGTTATCTCACTTCTTAATTTTTTGGCAAAACTGGCACCTTTTACGAAACCGCTTTTTTTGATGGAAGACAAGAAACCAAGAGTGGTAAAACCATTATGACTCAAGTTAACAAAAAAGGAACACTATGGCAAAGCAAGTAAAAACAGACAGAAGAGAATTTATAAAGTACTCTACATTGGGTGTTTTGGGACTGGTTCTGGGAGGCGGTATTGTTTTGAGCCCGTATTTGCAGGCAAAAGAGAATCGGCTTCGTCCGCCGGGGGCGGTTCCTGAAAAAGAGTTTTTAGGTTTATGCATTAAATGCGGGCAGTGTCTGCAGGTGTGCCCGTACCACTCTATAAAACTGGCAGATATTGCCAAGGGAGCAGGCGAGGGGACGCCTTACATAGATGCAAATATCCGGGGATGTTATGCCTGTGATGCCGTTCCCTGTGTGCTGGCCTGTCCAAGCGGTGCTTTGGACCACAGTTGCTCAAAACCCGAAGATATTCAGATGGGAGTTGCCGTACTGGAATTTCCCGATACCTGTCTGGCAATGACAAATACTCCGGTACCAAAAGGCTACAATGACAAGATGAAAGCCTTTACCGCCTCTGTCAACAATGTGACAAGTCAGGAATTGCAGCTTCTTGAAAAATTTGACGGGTATGAGGGAAAAGAGTGTACGCTGTGTGCCGATATGTGCCCGGTTCCCAATCCTTTAAGTGCCATCGCTATGGTTCCGGATGCGCAGGGAGGGAAGCGCCCTGAAATATATGACGGGTGTATAGGATGCGGAGCCTGTCAAGAGGTCTGCCCGACGCAAAAACCGTCGATAGTCGTCAAACCAAGAGTAACATACGAACAGTATTATGAAAAAACAACATAGGAAATCCCATGAAAACAGATAAAAGAAAAAAGAGTATGAAGGGTTTTGTTCTTACTTCGTCGTTGGTCTTGCTGACACTTTTAAGCGCATGCAGTGACTCAAAAGAGGACAGATCACAAAAAGAGCAATCTCTGTCTGCTAAAAATCAAAAGAGCAGTCCAAAGATTGAAATAGTTGAAAATAAAAATGCGCATGCGGTGAAAGTGGCCCGGCAGGAGAATGGAAAAACACAGAATAACTCGTTTTATTATGATTACGGAGAGAAAGAGAGTGTGCAGGAAGTCAATACAAAAAAGCGTACTGACATTGATGCCAATTTACATGTACGCAGCCCCTATGAACAGATTCAGGTCACGATGCTGGTAAAAAAACTAAGCAAAAACTTTATCGTCAGATGTGCACCTTGTCACAATGATTATGCAAACGGGGTTATCGGGCCGTCGCTTCTGGAGAGAAAAGCGGACTATATATACAATAGAATTCAGGATTTTAAAACCGGAAAGAAGTCCAATCCTTTGATGAATGACCTTATCCAGATGATGAGTGACGAACAGATTAGAGCTATGGCAGATGAAATATATGCCTTTAATAAAGAGATTAACAAGATGAGGGGCAGAGAATGAAAAATATAATTGTAGGAATCTTAACACTTGTAATTTTTGGACTGATGGCGTGGACGGCTATGAACGGAGGTGCATACAACGGAGGCGAACACGGAAAAATTATTGCAGATATCGGCAACAGAACAGCTGCTGTGCAAGAGAGCCAACCACAGGAAAAGAGTGACAGAGAAAAAGAGAACGAAGCATTAAGTGCATTGCGAGAGAAGGCCGGCAATGTTGCAGGTTTTAAAGTAAGTGATGCGTACAAAAGCAAATGTGCTTCCTGTCACGGTGTAGACGGCAGCGGTATGCAGTACGGGAAAAAACTGATGGGACCGAAGCTCTTTGGCCAAAGTGCGGAAACAATTTATAAAAAACTTGAAGACTTTAAATCGGGAAGAAAAGAAAACCTGGTAATGAAAGGGCTTTTAATTCATATGACACAAGAGGATTTACGCAGGTTTGCCAATGAAATAGGTGAGTTTCCGGCAAGAGCACAAACAGTGAAACAGGAATAAAAATGGATAAGTATCATAATAGAGAGACGATAAAAAGAACAACTTTCTGGTCAACATTCTATAACACGACAAAAGAGGGGAAAAAGGTTCTGAGTTACAGAGCCAAAAGATGGATTCTTGTTATAGTAATTCATCTGATGTTCTTTTTATCTTTTGCTGTGGATATTCAAATGCTTGAAGGAACATTAAACGGTTCGCGTTTTTTGGGCTTTCACCTGATTGATCCTTTTACAACTTTAGAGATGCTGATGGCAGAGCACCATCTGCATATAAACATCATTATCGGTGTGAGTACGATTGTGCTGTTTTATATTTTGGTTGGGGGCAGGAGCTATTGTGCCTGGGTCTGTCCTTATGGAATATTGAGCGAAATAGGGGAAAAGTGGCATGATACGCTGGTGCATAAAAAAATTATAAAAGAGAGAAGGTTTGATCATCGAATCCGTTATGCTTTTTGGGTAATTTTTCTTATACTCTCATTTACAAGCGGCTATCTTGTTTTTGAAACATTTAATGTCGTGGGAATACTCTCCCGTGCAATTGCGTACGGCTGGAGTCTGGCACTTGTCTGGGTTTTGGTGGTGCTGGCTTTTGAGGTCTTTTTTTCACGCCGGGCCTGGTGTACATATATCTGTCCGATAGGCACAACCTATGGTATGATAGGAAAAGTCTCCGCATTGCGTGTTGAATGGAATGACAACTGTGACCACTGTATGGTCTGTCATGATGTCTGTTTTGAAAATCAGGTTTTGGAAATCACAAAGGCAAAATATGACAAACAGAGAGAAGAAGAAGGCATCACAAGAGAGTACATTACGGGTGCGGACTGTACTTTATGCGGAAGATGTATAGATGTTTGCCATGAAGATGCGCTCAATTTCGATTTTCGATTAAAAAGTTTGGTGTAAATTATGATTCAGATATCCCATGTAACAAAAAAATTCGGACAGAATATTTCCCTTGACAATGTCAGCTGTGAATTTAGGAAAAACGAATCCATAGCACTTATGGGCGCAAACGGTGCAGGAAAAACAACACTCATCCGTTCGATTTTGGGATATTACCATCCTGATGCCGGAGAGGTGCTGATTAACGGATTGAATCCTGTAAAAAAGAGAGTCGATGTTTTGTCCCATATCAGTTTTGTGCCGCAGCTTCCTCCGCCTATCAAGCTCAGTATTGACGAACTGATACAGTATGTCTGTGTGAGTGCCGAGGTGGACAAAGAGTTGGTGAAACATTATGCGAATGAAATGAAACTCGACATAAATGCCAATTTGAACAAATCATTTTTCAAACTCAGCGGAGGAATGAAACAGAAACTTCTTATCGCAATCTCTTTGGCAAAGAAGAGTGACATTATCATATATGATGAACCGACGGCAAACCTTGATCCAAAAGCCAGAGATGATTTTTACAGACTGCTCAGGCAAAATGAGCAGGAGAAAGTTTTGCTCTTTGTAACGCACAGGCTTGAAGAGGTAAGAGAGTTGGTCAACAGGCAGATCTATATGGATATGGGAAAAATTGTATCAGATGAGAGATTTTAAATGAAAAATTTATATTTAATTGCATACTTGGATTTAAAAGAGTCAATCCGGGCGAAATGGTTTTTAGTCTATTCCCTTGTGTTTGGCGGTCTGATTGCCCTGTTTTTTATAGCAGGGGTGACGGAATCGCAGGTAATGGGATTCAGCGGGCTGAGCCGTCTGCTGTTAATGTATATTCAGATAACAATTGTTATTTTGCCTATATTTATTTTGATTACTACGGTTCGTTCCATCTCGGGGGACAGAGACAGTCATATTTTGGAGTATATGCTCTCTTTTCCTATCTCTTTAAAGCAGTATTACTGGGGGAAGATTATCGGGCGCTTTATTACCGTCTATCTGCCTGTTGTTTTTGCGATGGTGATTGCCGTTGTCTACGGTGCTTTTAAGGGAGCCGAAATTCCCTGGGGTATTTTCTTTTTGTATACCGGGCTTTTGTTTGCGATGAGTGCCACATTTCTGGGCATTGCTTTTTTTATCTCCTCTTTTGTAAAATCATCCGAAGTGGCTTTGGGTATCGCATTTTTTATTTGGATATTTTTACTGGCATTTATAGACATTGCCCTTATATCACTGATGATGCAGGAGCGTTTTAGTGAAGGTTTGATTATCACCATAGCACTGTTAAACCCTATGGAGATTTTCCGGGTGGCAGCCATATCACTGTTTGATCCACAGTTGACAGTGATGGGCCCGGTTGCCTATTATATACTTGACTCTGTAAGTCAGACAACTTTTGTACTGCTTGCTATTGGGTATCCTCTTGTTTTGGGGATTGGGTTTGCGTATCTTGGATATAAAATATTTGAGAAAAAAGATTTGGTCTAGGAGCTGTTATGAAAAAAATTATGAGTATGGTCCTGTTTGCAACACTGTTGTTTTCGTATGAGATGAATTATGACAAAAATACGACAGGGCTGATAAGACAGATGAAAGTCTACAAATATCCGACATGGGTCGCGAAGATAGAACTGGCAAGCGGAAAGAAAATATTTTTTGTTTCTCCAAAATCCATGTTTGAATTTTATTTTCGGCCTGCCGCATGGCCTGAATACGGCATAAAACAGGAGAGTGATTTCAAAAACATCTATGTGACTGATTTTGCAACGGCAGAACCTATCAAAGCCAAAGGTGCCTTTTATGTGTACGGAAGTGATACGACCTCTCCTTCGGGTGATGACCTGGTGCCTTTTGACTCATATAAAAGAGCGGAAGAGTTTGCAAAAAGGCACAAGGGAAAACGCATTCTCGGATTCAGAGAGATTAACAGAGGACTTATCAACTGGCTCAACGACAGCCTGTAGGAGGAAAAAATGACAAAACCGACACCAATAGATGAAGAGATTCAGCTGGATCCGAAACGATACATCGTCAGTGAAACAGACGAAAAAGGAAAGATCACTTATGCCAATGATTATTTTCAGGAAGTTTCAGGGTATACGGAAGAAGAACTGTTGGGACAGCCTCACAGTATTGTGCGCCATCCGGATATGCCAAAAGTAGTATTTAAACTGTTATGGGAGACGATAAAACAGGGAAAAAACATTAATGCTGTTGTGAAAAATCTGGCAAAAGACGGGCGCTACTATTGGATATTTACCGAATTTGAAATCAGAAAAGACACAGACACCGGGAAAATCATAGGGTATCATGCTTCACGAAAGACCATATCAAGGCATGTTATTGAAATCATAGCGGACCTGTATGCCAGACTTTTGGAAATAGAGAAAAAAGAGGGTCTTGCAGCAAGCGAAAAATATCTTATCTCGTTTTTAAAAGAAAAAGGCGAAACAATAGAATTTGCAGATATTATGGAAGAGATTCACAAGTTTTACTGATGTTGAGGTACAAAACAGAATGAAATTCCTCATACTTTTTGTAATTTTTATCTCCTCTCTTTTTGCAAACTCCTTGCAGGAAGCTGTTGATCAGGCATCCGCGGGTGCCGTCATTAAGCTTCAAAACGGTATTTATCATGGAAATATTCTTATTAAGAAACCGCTGACAATTATCGGGGTTGGCAATCAGGTTGAAATCAGGGGAGAAGGAAGAGGTTCTGTTGTCAGGATACAAAGCGCACATGTACGTTTAAAAAACATAATTATCACAAACAGCGGAAAAAACATGCGCTCTATTGATGCAGCAATTAGCCTGAAACAGGTAAAGTACTGTGAAATCAGCCACTGTACACTGAAAAATGTATTGTATGGAATTGACATGGATATGGTGCAAAACTCTTTGGTTTTGCAAAATGATATCACTGTTGCAAAAAATGATATTGCCTTGCGCGGAAATGCTTTGAAGCTGTACTATTCGCACTACAACACCATTGAAGCAAACAACATTCATGATGCACGGGATGTGACACTGCGCTATTCGCATCATAATCTTTTTCAGAAAAATAAATTTGCACATAACAGGTTTGCAACACATCTCGAACTCAGTAATGCAAATATATTTAAAAACAACAGCTACATGTATAATTCTGTGGGCATGATGTTTATGGGTGCAAAAGATACGCAGGTTATTGCAAATAAAATTTACAGTTCAACAGGAGCAGCCGGAATCGGCGTGATGATAGGCAGTGTTTCCAATTTTGTATTTACAGGCAACAGTGTGCGTTATAACGCAAAAGGTATTTATATTCAAGGGGCTGAAAAAGCGCGGGGAATGAAACGCTTTTTTAAAAACAATGAAATAGCCTATAATGCCGAAGCACTGCATTTTCACGCCTCTATCAGAGACAACATGATTGTACATAATAAATTTTTTGGAAATATTGATGATGTGCTCAAGGATATCGGAGGTGATTTTGATGCTTCCAATGTTGTGGAGTATAATTACTGGGACAGGTATGACGGTTTTGATGCAAACAGTGACGGTATAGGCGATACACCCTACCGTGTCTACCAGCATGCTGATCTGCTGTGGCAGGAGAACAACAAAGTCAAGTTCTTTTACGCGGCTCCGGTGATGAGTCTGCTTGATTTTTTGCTCAAACTTGCTCCTTTTATCGAGCCGGATTTAATTATGGAGGACAAAAAACCTATCTTCCGATCTTTTTGACACGTCTGAGCACTTCATTGAAATCTATAATCTCCTGATCTTTTGCTATATCATTTTTGGAAGCATGAGCAGAAAATCCGTATGCCATTGGGGTAATGTTTTCAGTGTCATAGTAGGCAGTTCTTGCATTAATCCATTTTCCTGTTTTTGCATCTGTCACCCAGATAACAGCTTTGTCCTTCCAGGGAATCTGTTCATCATGAAACCAAAGAACCATGCAGCCAATATCATCAAAGGGGTAATATTTTCCGTTTGAGGGGTTGATGACCTGGACCGTGTTTTTCCGGTCACTGACAACCATTGCACAGCGTGCACACATATCTCTGTCAAAATGGACTTCGTGGGCCTGTACGGCAGACTTTTTTTCACATCCGGTTATACTCAGCAGGCCCAAAACAAGCGTGACTGACAAGAAGAATAATCGCATAGGCAAATCCCTTTTTGATTATTCTAACTTATTCCTGTTCTTTAGAAGATGATATATGTCAAGTATTATTTAATTATCTGCGCTTTGAGAGTCTCTTCTTCGAGTTTTTCCGTTGCATATTTTATGACGACGACATGCTCTGTTTCATTGATGAACCACTCTGCAATATGTTCGCTTTCCAGGGCATTGAGTTTATCAAAGTCGACTTCATTTTGTGGAATAATCAAATGAGAATATCTTGTAGGATTTTTCATTTTCAAGAGTGTCCACAGAAGCCATAAAAGACCAATGGCACCGATGGTGAGTCCCAAAGTCTCTCTGGAGCTGACATCAAGATAGAGTCCGGCAAAGGTACCGCCCAAAAAGGTTGCAAAATATGCCGCAGAGTTTGCTATACCCAAAGCGGCACCTTTTTGGTGTACTTTGGCAAACTTGCTGATCATAGACTGCACAAGCGGTTCCATCATATTAAAGGCCACAAAAAAGAAGATAACGGCAGTGATAAATACGGCACTTGAAGTTGTTGTTCCCATCATCACAAATGAAGCGATAAACAACACAATAGAAAGCAAAAATATCTGTTTTGGAATATTTCTTTTTTCTCCAAATACAGCAGCCGGTCCCATCGCAATAAGTCCTGCGATCATTGCAGGCACATAGACCATCCACAGATCACTCTTTTCCCAGCCAAAACCGTATTCCGGCTTGGTCAAAAAGACGGGAATAATGACAAATGCGGCAGTCATCAGACCTTTTTGCATTGCATTGATAATAATCATACTGAGAAGGTTCGGGTCTTTTAAAATATCTGCCGTTTTTGTTTTTCCATGGTAAATGTGTTTTATTTTTGGCGGTGTCGGTACTTTGACAAATAGAATAACAATGGCAACAAGTGACAAGATCGCCGTAATAACGAAGATAACACTGATACCGAATTCTGCGGCGATAACCGGACCGAGTGCCATAGCAGCAGCAAAACTCATAGCGATAAACCCGCCCATGATTGCCATTGCATGGCCGCGCTGCTTCTCTTCAACCAAATCGGCAATCATAGCAGTGACAACAGAACCGATAGCGCCGGCTCCCTGCAAAAAACGCCCAAACATCAAGGTATATATATCTGTTGAGTAGGCACAGATAAGCGAACCGACCAAAAAGATGATCAGACCGAAGAGTATCGTCGGTTTTCTTCCGATTTTATCACTCATGCTTCCAAAAGGAACCTGAAAAACAGCCTGTGTCAGGGCATAGCCACCGACAACAACACCGACAAGAAAAGGTGTGGCCCCTTCCAGGTCAAGAGCATAAACGGAAAGAACCGGTAAAACGAGAAAAAGTCCTAAAAATCTGAGAAAAAGAATACTGGAGAGTGGTAAAACTTTTTTGAACATAAAAATCCTTTTGTTTTAGTGTATAATTTTGTAATTATAGAGCAACTATTATTTATAATTGATTTGCAAAAGATAAATAATATAATTTAAAAGATAATTTAAGGAAAGAAATTGAAACAACTGGTTTTAGCAACATCAAACAAGGGAAAAGTCAGAGAGATCAAAGAACTTTGCAGTGAATATGAAGTAGTGCCCTATACAGATTTAATCGATGCTTTTGAAATTATAGAAGATGCCGATACTTTTCAGGAGAATGCACTGATTAAAGCACGTGCGGTTTATAAGGCTTTGGGTAATGAAAATGCAATTGTACTGGCTGATGACAGTGGCATAAGTGTGGATGTGCTTGAAGGTGCACCGGGAATTTACAGTGCCAGATACGGAGGAGAAGGAGCAGATGACAAAGAGAACCTGCACAAGCTTATGCAGGATATCAAAGCAAAAGGTGTGACGAACTCTCCTGCACATTATACGGCAGCCATTGCCATTGTAACAAAAGGCATTGAAAAAACAGTACACGGATGGATGCACGGAGAGGTGATTACTGAGGCAAAAGGGGAAGGCGGTTTTGGATATGACCCGATGTTTGTACCGCTGGGGTATGAAAAAACACTGGGCGAGTTGGATGAAAAAGTCAAAAAAGAGCTTTCTCACCGCTCCCAGGCTTTAAAACTGGCGGGTAAAATTTTAAAAAGCTTATAAGAATTTACGGCTTGCCAGATAGAATGTTTTTTCTAATTTACTGAGCAATACATGTAAGTGATCGCTGTATCGGCTGATTCTTTGCATGATATCTCCTTATAGATTTAAAATGTCTCACAGGAGAGACTCAGCAAAAAGTGTACCATTAGTTAAATAGCGTTAAAAGTATCACACCAAAAAGAATTCTGTATACACCAAAGGCAACAAAGGTGAATTTTTCCAAAAATTTCAAAAAGAGCTTGATTGTCAGATAGGCAACAACAAAAGCAACAACAAAGCCGACCGCCAAAGCTTCGATGTTTGCAGAAGAAAATTCATGATAATGTTTGAGCAGATCATATCCACTCACGGCACTCATTACGGGAAAAGCAAGCAAAAAACTGAATTCCGCACTGGCCTTTCTGTTCAAACCGACCAGTAAGGCCCCGATGATTGTTGCTCCCGCACGTGAAGTTCCGGGAATGAGAGCAAAAATCTGTGCAATACCAATCCACAAAGACTGCCTGAGTGTAATATCTTCGACATCTTCTGTAAGTTTTTTTTCTTTGGGAATATAAAATTTTTCGACAATCAAAAATATAATTCCGCCTGTGATAAACATAATCGCAACAATATTGATACTGAAAAGTGCTTTGATCTGGTGTGAAAAAATGAAACCGACAATACCGATAGGCAAAAAGGCAAGAAAAACTTTTGTCCATAATGAAATATGTTTGAATGTAAATTTTTCTCTGTAGTTGAGAACAACAGCCAAAATAGCTGCAAACTGGATGATAACTTCATACGCTTTGGTGACATTTGTCTGGTCTATACCCAAAAATTGACTCGCTACAATCAGATGACCGGTTGAAGATATGGGAAGAAATTCGGTAAAACCTTCAATTATACCTAGTAAAACAGAGTCAGACAATGTCATGAAAGAACCTTCTTTTTTAAAATTTAAACTTATTTCGATATAATACGAGGTTTTATTTTTAAACAACCTAAAACTCACAGGAAATTACATATGTTACTTTTTACACCCGGTCCTACACCAGTACCGCAAAATGTTAGAAATGCCATGGCTGATGAGACAATGCACCATCGTACCCCTGAATTTGAAGCTATTTTTGAAAAAACACGAAAACATCTTTTTGAACTTTTTGCTACTGATGAAGTTGTTATGATTGCATCAAGCGGAACAGGCGCTATGGAAGCAACAGTAGTCAACCTGTGTAAAAATACACTTTTAAGTGTCAATTCAGGAAAATTCGGCGAGCGTTTTGGAAAAATTGCCAAAGCACACGGACTCAAAAATATTGAGATAAAAAATGAGTGGGACACACCTGTCAGTGTTGAAGATGTTGTTGCCGCTGTAAAATCCAACAGCGACATTGATGCTGTGGCTGTGCAGATTTCTGAGAGTGCGGGCGGACTGAGACATCCCGTGGAAGAGATAGCAGAGGCGCTCAAGGCAATCAATCCGGATATTATGATTATTGCAGACGGGATTACCGCTGTCGGTGTTGAACGTATAGATGTGACAAATATTGATGCGTTGATTGCAGGCAGTCAAAAAGCACTTATGCTGCCTCCGGGACTTGCCATTATCGGACTCAGCAATGCCGCGATAGATAAAATCGGCGAGGGCAAAGGCTACTATTTTAACCTTGCGTCCGAAATCAAAAAGCAGCGCCAGAACACGACAGCCTATACTGCTGCTACGACACTTGTTATCGGTCTTTTGGAAGTTTTGGAGACAATAAAAAAAGAGGGTGGTTTCGGCGTGCTGTATTGCAATACAGCCAGACGTGCCAAAGCGACAAGAGCAGCACTCGAAGCGATAGGTCTGCACTCTTACCCCAAAGTGCCTGCTAAAAGCATGACAACCATTGATGACAAAGATGCGGCAAAAATCCGCTCCGCTTTAAAAGAGGAGTACGGGGTAAATGTAGCCGGCGGACAGGACCATTTAAAAGGTAAAATATTCCGTATAAACCAGATGGGCTTGATTGCACCGCATGAATCTCTCTGGGTTGTCAATGCGATAGAGTTGATCTTGCACCGTTTGGGACGTTTGGAGTATGCGGGCATTGCTTCAAAAGTTTATAATGAGGTTTATTTTAAAACCGCATTAGAAAAAAAAGAGATATAAATGATACTTGAACATGAAATACCCAATGGTTCAAAGCTTTATTTTGGCAAATCCGCCAAGATAAAACGCCAGATAGAAAAAACTGCAAGTGATATTCTTGATGCAAATGGCTACGAAGAGATAGTAACTCCTGTGTTTTCCTACCATCAGCATCAAAGTATTGCAGATCAAAGAGAGCTGATTCGTATAAATGATGAAAAGAACAATGCGCTTTCTTTACGTGCAGACTCGACAATAGATGTTGTACGCATTATAAAAAAAAGACTCGGAAGCAATACGAAACAGAAAAAGTGGTTTTATATCCAGCCTGTGTTTACCTACCCGACAAACGAACAGTATCAGGTCGGTGTGGAATTTATGGGGGAGAAAAAACTCTCTTGTGTGGCAACACTGGCAATAGAGATTTTTGAACGCTTACATGTAAAGCCTCTGATGCAGATTTCCAATATTAAGATACCCGAGTTGCTGGTTGCAATGTTTGATGAACTGACTATAGATGATTTCAGACATATCAACATTGACAAGTTTTTGAATCTCAAAGTCGAATGGCTGAGCGAACTTGTTTATCTGCAGTATGTGGAGCAGATAGATGATGTGCTTCATAAGGTACCCGAAGCAATCAAAAAAGAACTCTTGAAGATGAAAGAACTGTGCGCGGAAATTGCCTGTGAAAATGCTGTTTTGGCACCAATGTATTATGCAAAAATGCTTTATTATGATGAGCTGTTTTTCAGATGCATAGTAGGCAATGAAGTCTATGCACGGGGCGGAAGATATAAAGATTCAGATTTAACATCTGTAGGGTTTGCAATTTATACAGATACTTTGTGTGAAGCATTAGAGCAATAGAAAAAGAGGAAAAGAAAATATGTATACAAATAAAGCAGATGTGATTGTCGGAATCCAGTGGGGAGACGAAGGCAAAGGCAAGATTGTTGATAAACTTGCAATGGAATATGATATGGTTTGTCGCTCCCAGGGCGGGCACAATGCGGGACATACGATTTGGGTGGACGGAGTCAAATATGCACTGCATCTCATTCCTTCGGGTGTTTTGAATCCAAAAGCCATCAATGTAGTGGGTAACGGTGTTGTTCTCTCTCCTGTTTCTATTATCAAAGAGATGGAGCAGTTTGAAAATCTTGAGGGACGTCTTTATATTTCAGATAAAGCACATCTCAATCTTGCATACCATGCAGAGATTGACCAGGCAAAAGAGAAGCTCAAAGGCGATAAAGCAATTGGAACAACAGGAAAAGGGATAGGACCTGCCTACTCTGACAAAATCAACCGCATCGGACATCGTGTGGGCGAACTGCTGGATCCTGAGAAGTTGTGTCAGACTATTTTGGACTATTTTGCGCTTAACAAGCCTATTTTTGATGTTATGGATCTGCATGCACCGAAAAAAGAGGAACTTTTGGCAGAGCTTAAAGGCTATAAAGAAAAGTTGGCACCTTATATTACGGATACAACACAGATGGTATGGCGGGCTCTGGACAGTGAAGGCAAACGTGTGTTGCTTGAGGGTGCACAGGGAACAATGCTTGATATTGACCACGGAACCTATCCGTATGTGACCTCTTCGTCTACCGTAAGTGCGGGAGCATGTACAGGTCTGGGTTTAAATGCCAAAGATATCGGGAAGGTGACAGGTATTGTAAAAGCCTACTGTACCCGTGTAGGCAACGGGCCTTTTCCGAGTGAAGACCTTGGTGAAGCCGGTAGACGTCTTGGTGAACAGGGGAATGAGTTTGGAACGACTACAGGCCGGGCAAGACGCTGTGGCTGGTTTGATGCGGTTGCAACCCGTTATGCAAGCCGTCTGAACGGATGTGACGAACTTGCACTGATGAAACTTGATGTTCTTGACGGTTTTGATGAGGTAAAAGTATGTGTTGCCTATGAATATAAGGGCAAGACTATAGATTATGTACCGATTGATCTGGAAAATGTCAAACCGGTTTACAAAACTTTTAAAGGCTGGGACAATTCAGTGGGCGTGAGAACTTTTGAAGAGTTGCCGGCATCTGCGCAGGATTATGTGAAACTTATTGAAGAGATAAGTAAAACAAAAGTCGGTATAATTTCTACATCACCGGAAAGAGAAGATACAATAATTTTATAAGGATACGCCGTGAAAACACGTTTTACCTCTTTGGTACATGTAAAGAAAAACATTATGCAAAAGAGTGAACGTGTTTTGCAAGAGGCAAATACAAACCTGCAAAAAGCAAAAAAAGCGCTGGAAGACTCTCTGGTGTTTTTGCAGGAAATTTCTCTCCCCTCACATGGAAAAATAGCAGAATTTATGGCAGGAAGGGCACTTTTGGATGCACAAAGAGCCGTGATACAGCATAACCAGGAATGGTTGCAATATGCAAAAAACGAAGTAGAACAGGCAAAAGAGGCATTGAAAAAAAACATGACAGAGTATGAAAAGTATAAATATTTAGAATATGAAGAGATAAAAAAAGCACTCAAAAAAATAAAAATCAAAGAGGCAAAAGATTTGGATGAAATTGCTCTAATGACCTATACAAACAAAAGCAAGGAAGCCTCTTGAGATATCTTTTACTTACAGCATTTCTCTGCTCTTCACTTTTTTCGATACAAAACAGTGACAAACTTTTTGAATGCACACAAATATTCAACGAAAGAAAAAATGAACTTTTGGTTGAACTTGAACGTATAGATGAGCAAAAACAGGCATTAAATGCCTTGAAAACGGCTACTGAAGAGTTATTGAAACAAAAAGAGGCAAAACTTTCTTTGAAAGAAGAGGAAGTGAATGCCAAACTGGAGCAGATCAGCGAAAAAGAGAAGAAAATAAAAGCAATGCTTGAAAAAGATGCGCAAATTCTCAAAGAGCTGAAATCGACAAAGATGAATAAAATATCGCAAACATTTGCAAAAATGAAAGCAGGGGCTGCGGCAAATGTACTCTCGGACATGGACGAAATAGAAGCAGTGGCTATTTTGCAGTCTCTCAAACCAAAAGTAGTAGGAAAAATATTAACCAAGATGGATCCAAAAAAAGCATCAAAGTTAACGCAACTATTAGCTAAATAATTGTAAAATACTTAAATTTAATTTATAAGCAGGCTGAATCTATGAAAATATCTCTTAAAACTATTCCCCATATCGCAAATAAAATTGCTGTTGATTTAAACAAAAGCGGTGCTGTTACAATGACAAAAGGGCTTGAAAATGTCGCACTTGAGGCACAGAAAGTATTGGAAGAGAATGTCAAGCAGGAGATGGCTCTTGAGAAAAAAGTAGATGAGATCTGTATGGACAATGAAGAAGAGATTGAGTTTATGCTTGCAGACGAGAGACAGCTTTTCTTTATGATTAAGAAAAAACTGGCTCCCGAATACGGGGTGATTCTGGATTATGAGGAGCGGTACTCGGATATATCGCACAAAATTCTTGATGAACTTTATGAAGAAGATTTGATTCATTTTGAAGTAACGGAAAATCGTATTAAAAATATTATTTACAATGCCATTACTTCTTTTATTGCGGATGCGTCGGAAATTGAAGATGCTGTAATGGACAAAATTCGTTCGTACAAGAGAAAATTTATTCCCGGAACAGATGAGTTTGACATCTTGCATGAAAAACTTTACAGAGAAGAATTAATGAAAAGAGGAATGGAGTAAGCGTATGAGTTATTCATTGAAAAAAGCCTGGATATATTTGGAGAACGGTACTTTTTTGGAAGCAAACAGTTTTGGTGCAGACAAAACAGAGGTCGGCGAAATCGTTTTTAATACCTCAATGAGCGGCTATCAGGAGATAATGAGTGATCCCTCGTATGCCGGACAGTTTGTTACTTTTACAATGCCGGAGATCGGAAATGTCGGTGTGAATGAGCAGGATATGGAGAGCGCCAAGGCGCATGCCAAGGGAATGATAGTGCGAAAATACCAGGGGCGTTATTCAAATTTTCGTGCACAAAACTCCTTGCATGATTTTTTGATTGAGAACAGTGTGATGGGTATTTGTGATATTGACACACGCTATCTGACAAAAATGCTCAGAAGCGAAGGTTCCATGATGATGGTTGCTTCAACACAAATAAGCGACAAAGAAGAGCTGAAACAGATTCTCCAAAACGCTCCCCGCATTGAAGATGTAAACTATATAGAACAGGTCAGCACAAAAGAGCCGTATCAGCATACTTCAAGCACTTTTTCATACAGAGCATTCAAGTATGACGAAGCACCAAAAGCAGAAGCAAAAATCGTTGTCATTGACTTTGGTGTCAAGCGTAATATTTTAAATGAACTTGTGAGTGCAGGCATCGAGGCAGAAGTCATCCCAAATGATTTTATAGCCGAAGACCTGATAGAAAAATATCATGCAAAATTAATTGACGGCGTCTTTTTGTCAAACGGTCCCGGAGATCCTCTGGTGCTTAAACGCGAACAGGAGCAGATTAAAAAGCTTATAGATGCAAAAGTGCCGATGTTTGGAATATGTCTGGGGCATCAACTGCTCTCAATTGCTCACGGGTATGATACTTTTAAATTAAAGTTCGGACATCACGGCGGCAACCATCCTGTCAAAAACGAAAAAACCGGACTGGTTGAGATTACAGCACAAAACCATAACTATAATGTTCCGGACACTATTACAGAGATTGCAGAGGTGACACATACAAATCTTTTTGACGGAACCATTGAAGGCTTACGTTATCATGAAGCGCCTGTATTTTCAGTCCAGCATCACCCGGAAGCTTCCCCCGGTCCCAAAGAGAGCCGCTATATATTCAGTGAGTTTTTATCTTTGATAAGAAGATAAAACTCTCTCTTTTCTCGTAATTTTCTTATAGCAAACACATAATTCCTAATTAATTGCTTCCTTTTAGAATGATATTAAAAAAAGTGTCATTTTTATGTCACTTTTAAGATAGATTAAACAAATCTATTGTTAATATACAAATGTTGATTAGTCTTTTGAGTGTATTTATACATTTAAAAGACTTAATTGCTTTGAATCTTAAGGAGGCTATATATGGAGAATCGTCCATTAGAGTACGACTATACGGTTGCAAAGATGTTCATGTTGACAACAATTGTTTTAGGAATTGTTGGCATGACCATCGGTGTATTTATTGCATTTGAACTTGCATTCCCGGGATTGAATACAATCTTTGGTGCTGGTTTGGCTGAATATACAAACTTTAGTCGTCTTCGTCCATTGCACACAGACAGTGTTGCATTTGGTTTTACAGTAAGTGGTATTTTTGCTACTTGGTTTTATGTTGGTCAGAGGGTACTGAAAGTATCTATGGCAGAATCAAAATTTTTGATGTTTATCGGTAAACTTCAATTTTGGTTATATGTTATCGGTGTTGCAGCAGCAGTTGTAACGCTTTTTATGGGCTATACATCTTCAAAAGAGTATGCAGAATTTGAATGGCCTATTGACATTGCCATTGTTGTTGTATGGGTACTGTGGGGTGTAAGTATTTTTGGTCTTATCGGTATTCGCCGTGAGAAAAGTTTATATATCTCTGTATGGTATTATATTGCTACATTCTTAGGTGTGGCTATGTTGTATCTTTTTAACAATATGGAAATACCTACAATGCTGGCAACTTCTGCTGCAGGTGAGACAAACATTGGTGATTGGTTCCATTCAATTTCAATGTATGCAGGTACAAATGATGCGCTTGTACAGTGGTGGTATGGACACAATGCGGTTGCATTTGTATTTACAGTGCCTATTATTGCTATGATTTACTACTTTTTACCAAAAGAGTCCGGACAGGCGATTTATTCATACAAATTGTCTTTACTATCATTTTGGGGTTTAATGTTTGTTTATCTTTGGGCAGGTGGTCACCACCTTCTTTATTCAACTGTTCCTGACTGGATGCAAACTATGGGTTCTATCTTCTCAGTAGTCTTGATTTTACCGTCTTGGGGTTCAGCGATCAATATGCTTTTGACAATGAAGGGTGAATGGCAACAGGTTGCAGCATCTCCATTGATTAAGTTTATGGTTCTTGCTTCAACTTTCTATATGTTCTCTACACTAGAAGGTCCTATCCAGGCGATTAAATCTGTTAATGCTATTGCACACTTTACTGACTGGATTGTCGGTCACGTACATGACGGTACTCTTGGTTGGGTCGGATTTATGATTATTGCTGCGCTTTACCATATGGCTCCGCGTGTATTCAAACGTGAACTGTATTCTAAAAGTCTTATGGCTGCACAATTCTGGATTCAAACTTTAGGTATCGTTCTTTACTTTACTTCTATGTGGATTGCAGGTATTACACAGGGTATGATGTGGCGTGCTCACGATGAGTTTGGAAACCTGGCATATTCATTTATGGATACTGTTGATGTATTGCATCCATACTACGCACTTCGCGGTACAGGTGGATTGTTATATCTTATCGGTTTCTTTATGTTTGCTTATAATATTTACAAAACTATGTCGTCTCGTCCTGTGGAAGAGTCTGAATTACAAAATGCTTCGCCTATGGGCGCTTAAGAAAGGGAGGATTATATTATGTTTCATTGGTTAGAAAAACACCCGTTCTTTTTTGCGGTAGGTGTATTTGTAGTAATTGCTTTTGCAGGTTTGATTGAAATCGTTCCAAACTTTGCACAGGCTTCTCGTCCTGTTATCGGAACTAAACCGATAAGTCTGTTAGAACAGGCCGGTCGTGATGTTTATATCAAAAACAGCTGTAATGCCTGTCATTCACAGCTGATTCGTCCGTTTAAAGCGGAGACTGACCGTTACGGTCACTACTCTTTAAGTGGAGAGTATGCGTATGACAGACCATTCCTTTGGGGTTCAAAAAGAACAGGTCCGGATTTACATAGAGTAGGAAATTACAGAACAACGGAGTGGCATGAAAACCACATGAAAGATCCAAAGTCTGTAATGCCTTCAAGTATTATGCCTGGTTATCCGTGGATGTTTGCAAATACTGCAGACATAGATACTGCGTATGCGACACAGTTGACAAATGCTCAGTTCTTTGGTGTACCGTATAACAAGCCTGTTCCTATGAAAGACGGCTCAACTACAGTAGTTAAAATGGCAGATTCTGTTGCTCAAGCACATGCTATGGCACTGGAAGAAGCGAAAAAAATTACAGCGAAAATGAAAGATCAAGACGTTAAAGATGCAGTGGCACGTGGTGAAATACCTGAAATAGTTGCATTAATTGCATATTTAAACAGTCTTAAATAGCAAAGGTGTATATAGTGGACTTTAATGAATTTGCAGCGTATGCGTACTTCTTTTTAATAGTATTTTTGGTTGTCGGGACATACTCTTATGTTTATCATCTTTATACAAAAAAGAAAGATGCTACCGGAGTTGATTATGAACACTATAGTAATATGGCACTGAAGGATGATATAGGGGATACTCCGGTAAAACCTGTATCAAAGACAGAAGAAAAATAGGAGAGATATATGAATAAGCTTTATCTTTGGGGAATTATCATAACTGTTGCAATGTTGGCTGCAACATATGTAACAGTTGGATACCAAAAAGGCGGTCTCAATGATGATATCGTCAATATGCTTGCTATTGCAGGGGCTGTGGCACTTGTAATAATTACAGTATTTGTGGTTATCAAGTATGTTCGTCAGATGCAGGTTGATCAGGCAACTGGTGAATTGGCAGATGAGTCATGGGACAACATAGGTGAATATAAAAACCCGGTACCTTTTGGTTGGGCAATTATGTTTTTAGGTACAATGATTTGGGGTATGTGGTATTTTACAATCGGGTATCCGGTAAATGCATTTTCTCAAATCGGTCAGTACAATGAAGAAGTTGCAGAAAAAAATGCTGAATTTGAAAAACAATATGCAAACATCAAAGGCGAGCAACTTGTAAATATGGGTGAATCAGTTTACCTTGTTGAGTGTGTTGCTTGTCACGGTTTGAATGCTGACGGCAATAATGAAGTTGATGCGGCAGATTTAAACCGCAGAATATCTGCTAAAAGTGTGAAGTATGTTATCAATCACGGTTCAAACAACAAACTTTTAGGAACAGAGATGCCGATGCCTGATAGAAACGGTCTTTTCAATGCAGCAACCGGTGCATTGATTACAGACAAAGAGATTGATGAAGTGGCTGATTATGTTGCAGGCGGATTAAAAGATGCAAACAGTGCAGGTGCGGCAGTATTTGCTAATGTATGTGCTGCATGTCACGGTCCTGACGGAAAAGGCATGGCATACGTTGCTCCGGATATTGCAACTTGGAATCAACAACTGATCATCAATGTTCTTGATAACGGTAAAACAGGGGCTATTGGTAAAATGCCAGCAATGGACAGACTGAACCCTAAACAAAAAGAAGCTATTGCAGCATATGTGATGAGCTTAAGTAAAGGAGAGTAGCATGAATGAAAATAGAAGTGTTTTTGCTCTTGACGGTGTAACGGGTATGCTGATTGCAACTGTTTTACTACTTAGCATATTGGCTTTTTTAAGTGTCAATGCTGTAAGTGTACAACATGCTCAAGCTGAAAACTTTTATAAGATAAAAGATGAAAAATCAATTAAGATGTTTAGTACTGAAAATGCTAAGCATGTTGTTGATGTGAAGTAAGGAGTTTAGAATGGAAAAAATTATTTCTTGGGGCCTTGTAATTATGGCTGCATATACTCTTTGGGCTGTTGTAACTCCAAATCATCTTTATGTTGGTTAGGAAGTTTATTTGAAACTTTTAAGAAGAGGGCTTTATGCCCTCACCCTCATACTGTTATTTCAAACACATTTATTTGCAGAGTATTTATATAAAGATGAAGTGATACACAACCCAAAATTCACGGAAGAGGTGGAAACCTTAGGGAGTACGCTTTATAAGAAAACAGGGATTTCTTTACGCCTGATGATGCTTAAAGAACTGCCAAAGAATATGACGATGTACGAATATGAAAAAAAAATATTATCGCAGTTTCAGGAACCGACAATATTGTTGACATTCTCTGAAATGAATTCGCAGGTAGATATAGAAGCAAATGATCAGTCTTTATATAAATATTTTGACAAAAAACAGGTACTGAGTCCGGTTACATCCTATGTACAGGCTTTTATGATGGCAGCCTTTTATGCAAAAAGCTGGGATGACTTTGTCAGCATTATGAGCAATACCGGAGGGACTATTTTGCCTCTTTTAGGCGGAAAAGCAAAAAAAGGAATGGTCGCAGACAAATATTCTGCGGCAATGTTTAACGGTTACCTGGATATAGCGCAGCAGATAGCAAAAGCCAAGGGTGTCAAGTTGGGACATGGATTTGACAGTGATGCAAATCAAACGTCTTTGTTTTATGTAAGAGTATTATTCTATGGTTTTATTTTATATGGTATAGTTATGCTTTTTAAAAGAAAAATTTATAAAATGAGGCATAAAAATGAGCATTATAAAAAGTGGTAGACTCTGGCCTTATGCAATAGGGCTGGCAATTACAGGTGTTTTTGGCTTATGCGTATGGACAATTATAGAAACAAGCAAGGCTGACATACAGCCGAGTGATGATTATATGACAAAATACCAGGATGCAGATGCAAATGCAAACAAACTTATCAAACAGAGAATAGCTTTTGACAAAGCATATAAACTGAAATTTGTTTCAGACAGAATTTCAGAAAATGGTTCGGATGTAAAGTATGCCCTCACTACAAAAGAGGGCAAAGCGGTCAAAGGCGCAAAAATGATTTTGGAAATCAGCCGTCCTGAAGTTGACACCTACACAAAAACGCTCAAAGATCCTGTGTTTGAAGAGGGTCTTTATGTATTTCATGATGTGAAATTTCCAAAAAAAGGTGTTTGGAATCTGTTGTTAAAAGTAGATGTCGGTGACAAGAGCAGATTTTATGCTATCAAAACTGATACCCGCATCATAAACGACAGAAGCATCCAGGAAGCTTCGCAGTACTAAATATGGAAGAGACAACCATAGTCCTTCCGACTGCCCGTGCTATTCGTCACGAGCAGCTTGCTGCACAAGAACAGACACTCTTTTTACCCAACTACATTACTATGAGCGATTTTATCGCCAGACTCACGCTTGTAAAAGGCTATAAATTTATAGATGATGAGAGCAGAATACTGCTTTTGCTTGAAGCGTCAGATTTTAAAGGCTTTGCAAACCTTCAGATCGAGCGGAATTTTTTTACCTTTACCAAAAATTCTTCGTATATCTTTAAATTTTATGAAGAACTGAGTGCAGAACTTTATGATATCAATCTACTCAGCAGTGCCGATGTCTATGCCGAGTATGAAGAGCATATTGTCATTTTGCAAGAACTTTACAAACGTTATGAAAAACTGTGCAATGAAAAAAAACTGCTTGACAGAATATTTTTGCCAAAGCTTTACGAATTTAACGAAGCGTATGCAAAAACACATCAAAATGTGACGATTTATTTAGACGGGCATCTGACAAACTTTGAGCTTGAACTGTTGCAAAAGGCAAAGTCGTTTATGTCTATAAAACTCCGTTTCTGGGCGACGCGCTTTAATGAAAAGATGCAAAACAAACTGGGCGAACTCGGGTTTGAACTGGAAGCCGGATTTATATATGAACTTGACTTTAACAACATAAAAACGCTCACAAAAGAAAAAATACCTACAGATTACAAGCTTACATGTAACAGTTTCAGCGAATCTCTTTTGCAGGTTGCCTTTGTACAGCAGAAAATCTATGAATTTGTACAAAAAGGATATAATCCCCAAAAAATTGCCGTCATTTTGCCCAATGAAACCGCAGCACCGATACTTAAAAGCTTTGATGAAAAGTGCAATCTGAACTTTGCAATGGGGGAGTCTTTTCGTCACTCCGGAGTTTATAAAAAAATCGAAGCAACATTAAATGCGATAGAACAGGACTCAAAAGAGAATGAGGCACGTATACAAAGAGTGGGAGATGAGCTTTTTTTGCTCTTGCACGGACTCTACTATAAAAAAGTTTCAGAGATTGATTTTATACAAAATATGCAGGAAGTGGCTGCTTTTTTTACCAATAGACAGGAGAAGAAAATATTGAACGAGGAGTTGCATAAAATAGAAAAACTTTTGCCTTTTATGCAGGATATGGGTGTAAAATCACTCTTGAATATTTTTATGCAGCGTCTGGCTTTGAGAACTGTGGATGATGTCCGTGGGGGCAAAGTGACGGTAATGGGAGTACTTGAGACAAGAAGTGTTCATTTTGATGCAGTAATTATTATAGATTTTGATGACAAAAATGTTCCAAAACGCAGTGATAAAGATATGTTTTTAAATACACAGATACGAAAAGCTGCCTCTTTGCCAACGATGGGAGACAGGGAAAGCCTGCAGAAACATTACTACCAAATGCTGATTTCACGCTCAAAAGAGGTGGCAATCGCCTATGTCAACTCAAGTGAGAGCAGCGGTTCAAGGTTTTTAAAACAACTCGGCATTACACAAAAAAATGAGTACAGAGAACTGGACTACGCTGAAATTCTCTTTCAAAAAAGAGAGGCAGGTTTTCAAAAAGAAGAAGAGATAATAGAGGAGTACAGTTTTAAAAATGTAGCGCTCTCTGCCAGCAGGCTCAAAACCTTCCTTACATGTAAGCGTAAATATTACTATAAATATATCCAACATATAAAAAACCATGAAATACCAAAAGATATGCCTCAGGAGTATGAAATAGGCAATGTCGTGCACAGTGCATTAAAAGCAGTCTATGAAAAGCAGAATTTTTATACGGATACCGAAAAGCTCAAAAAAGATATCAACAAAGCTCTGGATGATTTTTGCGGAGAGAGTGAGCTTGACAAGTATCTCGTTGAAATGCAAAAAAAACGTCTGGAGGCTTTTGCGGAGGCTGAAATAGAGCGGTTTAAAAAAGGCTGGAAAGTATTCAAAACAGAAGAACTTTTAGAAACGAATTTTGCAGGCATGAAAATTGTCGGTCAAATAGACAGAATAGATAAAAAAGAAAATCTTATCGAGGTGCTTGACTATAAAACAGGTACCTACATGCTTTACAATAAAAACAACTACACAGAGGCAACGGACTTTCAGCTTGAATTTTACGCTCTTTTGGCCGGCGGTTTTGGAAATGTTGAGCGTTGCGGTTTTTATGATTTGAAAGAGTCTCAAATCATCCCGGAAGCATTTTTGCAAGAAAAAACAGAAATATTAAAATCTCATATCAAAGATCTTCTTTCCATAGAGTCCGTCAACTTTGAAAAATGTGAAGAGACAAAGCCCTGCCAGTTTTGTGAATATGCCATCATGTGTAATAGAGATTAATTGTAAGTATAATGCAAAATATTATTTATGAATACAGTAAAATTGAAAATAAAGGTCTGAAAAGCCATATCATCAACACGCCTAAACTATATAAATATTTTAAACTTGATTGGAATGTTTTATAATCACGACAGTATTGTGGGATATTGAATTTTGGGGCATTATACATTTGTAAAAGAGTATTTTTATGCCGATGAAAAAAGTGCAGATGAAATAACGGAAGAGGTCTTGAGAGAAAATAATGGCTAAGTTTGTTATTTACAGAAATGCTATAATACACTTAAGAAAGCAAAAAAGAGGTATATTATTATGACAAAACGTGATGTACTTAATTATTTAAAAGAGCATTACCCCGAGTTCCATAAACAATATGCGGTTGAAAAAATTGGATTGTTCGGAAGTTATGCAAGAGATGAAGCAACACCGCAGAGTGATATAGATATTTTTGTAAAAATGAGACCTAATATGTTTGATATGATTGCAATAAAAGAGCAGATAGAAGAAGATTTGCATATAAAAGTGGATATTGTGCGTGAACATAAAAATATGAAACCTTTTTTCCTGGAAATGATTCAAAAAGATTTGATTTATGCTTAATGATAAACAAAGAATGATTTTATCCACACTTGATGATATACGAATATCATTAGAACTCATTATTCAAAGATGCCAAAAAATAAATTCGAGTGATGATTTTTTAGAAAACGATGAGGGACTTTTAAAACTTGATAGTATCTCAATGCGACTAATTGCTATTGGAGAGGGTTTTAAAAATATTGATAAATTGTCTGAGGGAAAAATATTGCCTCAGTATCCAAATATTCCGTGGAGACAGGTAAAGGGAGTGCGAGATGTTTTATCTCATCACTATTTTGATTTGGATGCGGAGGTAATATTTGAAATTTGTCAAAATGATATACACAATCTTTTAGAAGCAACTGTTGAAATAATAAAAGATCTTCATGTCTAAGTTTAAAAATAATCTTGCCTACGAAGCGAGTGCGGGGAGCGGGAAGACTTTTATGCTTGTTGTGCGCTATCTTTCTCTACTTTTTAAAGGTGCGGAGCCTGCGAAGGTTTTGGCTCTTACTTTTACAAATAAAGCGGCTGCCGAGATGAGTGAGCGGATTGTCGAGACACTGCAGGCATTGGAATCACGTATGGAATTGCATGAAATTGCCAAAGAGTGTGGGATGTCTGACAAAGAGATTTTGGCAAAACGGTCGCAGATTTTGGCCGAGTTTTTAAATGCACATACGAAGATTATGACGATAGACAGCTTTTTCGCTCAGATTTTGAGAAAATTTTCTCTGTATGCCTCTTTGATGCCCGATTTCTCAACGGCGAATGCCCAGCATGAAGTCAAACTGATGTCTCGTTTTTTAAAAGAAGTCAGTGTTGCCAACAAACGCAAGACACTTATCAATCTCTCTTTGGAATCAAACAAACGTGTCAGTGACATTTTTGCGCTGCTGGATGGTTTTTATCTTAAAAAAGAGGAACTTTCTCATCTGAAGTTTCAAAAAAAATCGATACAGGCGTATGAAGAGGAGGCGATGCAAGGGCTCTCTCTTTTGCAAAATATTGTAAAAAACTGCAAAGAGGCATCGGTGACACTGCAAAAAGCCGTTGTTGCCCAAAATTTTGAAGCACTCAAAGCAAAAACATGGGTCTATAAAGAGAGCCTGAACTACTGGGTCTTTAAAAAATGCTTCAGCCCTGCAATGGATGCAGCTCTGTTGCAAATTCAGCGTGCCGTACAGGCGCATGCAAAGGCAAAAGAGCAGAATTTTTTCTATGCTCTGAATGAACTTGTTGTACTTTACAAAAAGGCAAAAAAAGCACTCTATGTAGATGAGGGAGAACTCAGTTTTTCGGATGTGACGCTTCTGGTGTATGAGATTTTGCACCGTCTCAATGAGAGCGAATTTCTGTACTTTCGCCTCGATGCAACGATAGAACATATGCTGCTTGATGAATTCCAAGATACCAGCATATTGCAGTATGAGATTTTAAAACCGCTTATCACAGAGATAACTTCGGGTGCGGGTGTCTGCAGCGAGGGAAGTTTTTTCTTTGTGGGGGATGTTAAACAGTCTATTTACCGTTTTAGGGGAGGTGTGTCGGCTCTTTTTGGGGAGGTGGCAAAAGAACACCGCACCGAGGTAAAAAAACTTTTGACAAACTACCGTTCGCAAAAAGAGGTTATAGAGTTTGTCAACAGAGTCTTTGCGGATAAAATAAAAAACTACACTCCTCAGCTTGTTCGCAAAGAGGCACAGGGCGGTTTTGTCGAAGTGATTGCAGATGAGGAACTTTTGGATGCACTGGTTGAGCAGGTAAAGCGCTTGATAGATCTTGGCGCAGATGTGAATGACATTGCCGTTTTATGTGCGACCAACAGTGACGGACAGGTCATTAAAAACGTACTTGATGAACAAAATATAGAGGTTGTGACTGAGACAACCACAAAGCTTATCAACCAAAGAAGTGTCAAGGCTGTTTTGGAGTATTTGAAATATCTCTATTTCAGAGAAGAGATTTACAGACAGAACTTTTTTGCTTTGATAAATCAGGAGGTCAGGGCTGTTGCCACTGTAGATTTTAACAGTGTCAAGCTTGTAGATGTTGTGAAGAGATGTATAGAAGAGTACAGACTTTTTCAAGATGATTTTCATCTGATTCGCTTTTTGAATGCTGTATCCAAATATGCAGATATTGAAGCGCTTTTGTTTGAGTATGAAAGACTTGATACTTCTGCAGCAGCGGCTGATATCAGTGGAGTGAGGGTTTTAACGGTACATAAATCAAAAGGCCTGGAGTATGAGCATGTGATTGTCATGGACAGACTGAAAAAGGCTCCTGCTCCAAGAGATGCCATTATTTACAATTATGACGGCATCAAACTGCAAAATCTTTATCTGAGAACAAAAAACAGAGAGCTTATTGACCATGACTATGCCTATGCTCTTTCCAAAGAAAAAGAGCTTATACGAGAAGACAGTTTGAATGCCCTGTATGTTGCTTTTACAAGAGCAAGAGAAAACTTGATCATCCTTGCAAAACCAAAAGATTCCATATTTGCATTGCTGGATTTACAACCTCAAAGCTTCGGAGAACTGCGCTCTACATGTAAAGCCAAAAACATACCGCAGGTATATAAAAAACTTTCGTTTGAAAATATCTATTACGGAACACAGAGTGATTTGTTGGCATTAGAAAAACACAATGAAGAAGATTTGCAAGCCATTAATTTTGGAATTGCTTTGCACTATACTCTGGAGATGATGCAGGAGTTTACACAAGAAGCGCTTGCTTGTGCCAAAGATATGATGCTGAACAAATATGGCTTTATGCTCACAGAGTCAGAGATAGATGATATACAGCAGAGAATAGAGAGGCTTGTTGCTGCACCGGAGTTTTTGACTTTGACCCGGGGAGCATGCTATAAAGAAAAGGCTCTGCGCTATAAGAACAATCTGCGTTATCTTGATTTGTTGGTCAAACATGAAAAGGGAGAGTGGAGTGTGATAGACTACAAAAGTGCGATGCATTTTACCGAGGAACATCGCAAGCAGGTTCGATACTATGTAAAAGCAGTGAAAGAGATAACGGGAGATGAAGTGCGTGGCTATATCTGCTATATCTTGGAAGATACCGTTAAAATAGAGACCGTTTAAATGGGTAGAAGAGGTATTAAAAACAGGTCCTTGTGCAGAACCTGTTTTGCAGTTTAGACGATGACTGTTTTGATTTTTGCAATCAAATCGTCATTGCGTATAGGTTTCATTAAAAATCCATTTGCACCGCACCTGACTTCCGCGATAAGGCACACATTTTCAATTTTCAAAAATATCAAGGATTTGCTTCTGAATCGGTGATGGATTTATAGGCAGTAATTCATCATCAATTTTTAAAGCTGTAATATGTTCAATAATTTTTCTTAGTAATTTCTGCGAGAACTTAAATCTGACATCATGCAACTTTAATCTTCTTTCAAACTCTTTGTAAACTGCATATGATACAAACGAAATAAGTACATGTGCTTTTATTCTCTCCTCAACGCGATGGTATATTGGCCGAATGCGTAAATCTGTTTTTGAGATTCTAAAAGCTCTCTCAACATCATACTGATTCTGATAATGTGCTATAACATCATTGGCATTGAGTGAAAAATCATTTGTTGCAAACCCTTTAATACCATCAAGTCTTTCATCTTGCATTACTTTATTTGGGTTGAGTTTGTATTTAATACTGCACTTCTCATCTATATCCAAATATTTTGCATAATATGAAAGCTTTAAATCACTTTTTGTAATATTTTTCTTTGAGAGTTTTGCTTTGATTTTCTCTAACGCTTTCTCTCTTGTTCTTTTATCTTTTTTTGCTCTTTTGGAGGAGTAGGTAAGAATCAGTTTCTGTCTGATAGGGAGTTGCTGTTTATTGCCAAATTCATCTATATAATTTATCGTTTTATCTATATCAATGGTATGGATAGTCCCATCATCAATAAATGTCAAATTTGCAATTTGCTCTTTGAGTACATTGTCAATATTTTTGATTTTATAGGCAAGGATATATTTATAACCGTTATTCTCTAAAAAAGCAATATTTGCATGGGTGAGCATCCCTCTATCCGCAACTACTATCGGTTTTTCTTTGAGTTGAAACCGTGTTTGAAACTTTTGAAGTATATCGATAAGGGTATGCCCTTCATATTTATTTCCCTCGTATATTTCAAAGCTCAGTGGATACCCTTCTAGAGTTGTAAAAAGACCAAGGAGTATTTGGGGACGGGCAAGTTTTCCCTCTTTGGAAAAACCGATTCTTCTTAAATCATCTTCACTCTCACTTTCAAAGTAGAGTGTTGTTACATCATAGAAAGTTACAGTGATAGTTCCTGACATCACTTTTTGGGTGTGTTCAAATACACATTGCTCTATTTGTGTCTTTATCTCCTCTTGATAGATAGTATCCAAGAAGCGATAAATTGTATCTGTTGTCATCTCTTGATGTTTGAAGTAGTCCAAATAGTGTATCAGCTCCAATTTGCTGCCGGGGTAAAGTATTCTTGATATTACCAATGAGCGAAATAAAAACTGTTTTTCTGAAACTTTACGAATGGATGTTGTTTGTAACTTTTCAAAAACTTTATTACACCCTATATCATCAAACAATCTCCCAAATATTAACTCATCACCAATAGGTATAAAATCTTGTGTTGTATATTCTGCAAGCAGCTTTTTTAACAACTCTTTTTTACTGTTAGTTTGTAAAAAATAGAAAAGATTATACTCAAGTTCATCAATACGCCCCAGTGCTTTTTGGTAAAGTTGCTCAATCTCATCTGGATCTTTACTGCTACCCAAAGTTTCAACTACTTTATAGCCTCGATTGCTTCTGTCAACAATATGAATACTGATACTTCCACTGCTATTTTTCTTTTTTCTGACTTTTAATCTCATATAAAATGATAACAAATTCTATGAATATATTCCCGAGGCACACAAATCGTGCCTTTTTATCCTCTGAAAGTACCTATTTTACGAGGTTAAGTTTTATTTAAAAAGTTATCGCGGAAGTCAGGAAAAAAGTGCGATGCATTTTACCGAGGAACATCGCAAGCAGGTTCGATACTATGTAAAAGCAGTGAAAGAGATAACGGGAGATGAAGTGCGTGGCTATATCTGCTATATCTTGGAAGATACCGTTAAAATAGAGACCGTTTAAATGGGTAGAAGAGGTATTAAAAACAGGTCCTTGTGCAGAACCTGTTTTGCAGTTTAGACGATGACTGTTTTGATTTTTGCAATCAAATCGTCATTGCGTATAGGTTTCATTAAAAATCCATTTGCACCGCACTCCAAAGCTTCTGCTTTTTTTGTTTCATCTGTTGTAAGAACCAAAATAGGAAGTTGACGCAGACTTTCATCGGCACGCACGACTTTAAGCATATCGATACCACCCATGATAGGCATGATGATATCCAAGAGTATCAAGTCAATATCATCACGGCTTTTTAAAACACCTATGGCATCTGAGCCGTTTTTTGCTTCGACAACCTCTTTTACATTTCCGCTTTTCATCAGCATAGATTTTAAAAGCTTCAAATTAATGAGATCATCATCAACTGCAAGCACAACCAAATCAGTTTTTTTCATAGTTATTTCCTTAAATAAATTTTTCTATAACAAGTCTCAGCAAGTCTTTGTTTATAATATTTTTAATCGTTTCATCTACATATTTTGAATCTTCTTCACTTACAGGTACAGCCGGATCTACAATCAATACCAGGTAGGTGGAGAGATTGTTTTTTTGACTTTTCTCTTTGACTGACCGGGCGAAATCTTTCAAGTCTAAAGTTTCTGTCTCTTTGTCAAACAATATAAGTTTATAGCTCTCCTCTTCAATTTTCTTTTGCAATTCATCTATATTGTCTATGACTTCGTAAGTATATCCAAGTGAACTGAGAATTTTTGTAAAAAGCTTTGTTTCAAAGGGACTTTTTTTAGCAAGAAGAATATCAGCTTTGTATTTTGCCGGAACTTGTTCCGGTACTGCTTTTTCTTCTTTTTCCGGTACTGCTTTTTCTTCTTCTTTTGCTTCTTCTTCCTGCTGTTGTGCTTTTTCTGTTTTCTTTTCTTCTGTCTTTGCATCATTGACATCCACAATGTGGTCTGCTAAAAAATGATTCAGCAGTGTTATGATCTCTTCACGTACTAATGGTTTTGTTGTATATTCATCAAGTCCGGCTGCTAAAAATCTTTCACGATCACCCTTGAGTGCATTTGCTGTTAAAGCGATTATTGGAACATGGGGCTGGTTGTATACCTCTTCATATTCAAGAATCTCCTGCGTCGCTTCTATACCATCAAGGAAAGGCATTTGGATATCCATAAAAATCAGATCATAGTTATTGTCTTTGCGTTTTTGGAATGCTTCAAGTCCATTGGATGCGATATCAACAGTGAGTCCCAAGTCTTCAAGTGTCCGTTTTATCAGTTTCTGGTTGATTATATTGTCTTCTGCAACAAGTACTTTTGCTGCAAATTTAGACGAACCGACTGTAAAGACTTTGTTTGAAGTTGTTTTTAATTTTGGTGCTGTAAAATTTTGACTTTGGTAATTTTCAAGGGCTGCTTTTAATTTGGTATTATTTAATGGCTCATATATGGTCTTAAATATCTCTATACCCATAGAGTCGATTTTTCTCATAAAATAAGATTTTGTAAGAAGTATCAGCTTTTGCGGAAGAGTGCTGTATGCTTTTAATTCTTCTTCGGTTGCATATTCATAATCTACAAAAAGCATATCATAATTTATTTGTCGCTGGAGTGTTTCAATTTCATTTTTGTTTTTAAATGTTGTATAGCTTACGCCGTAAAAATCAAGATACTCTTTGAGATAGGTGTCTTGTCTCTTTGTTTTATGAGCAGACTCTAAAATTAAAGCATTGATTCCCAGATATTGTTCTTTGGCACTTTCGCTGATAACTTCTATCTCTTCAAAATCAAGTGTAAAGAAGAAAGTTGTTCCTTCTCCCGGTTCACTGTGCAGATCAAGTTGTCCGCCCATCAGTTCAATAAAACGCGCAGAAATTGTAAGACCAAGACCTGTACCGCCGTATTTACGTGTAATGGATGTGTCTGCCTGTGAAAAAGCTTCAAAAATCCTGGATTTTTGCTCGCTTGTAACACCGATACCGCTGTCTTGCACTTCAAATCTGATACGTGTTGTTCCTTCCTGAGGTGATTGCAGTTTTCTGATATCGACATTGATAGCTCCGGAACTGCTTGTAAACTTCACAGCATTAGAGAGCAGGTTAATAAGAACTTCTTTAATTTTTGTCGGGTCACCTTTGAGCGGCTGTTCAAGTTCAGGGTCAATAAAACATCCCAGATCAATGTGCTTTTCACTTGCACGGACAGCATATACATCAACGGCACTTTCAAACTCTTCTATAGGATTAAAGATTACATCTTCAATTTCAAGTTTATTGCTCTCGATTTTTGAAAGGTCAAGAATATTGTTGATAATTTCAAGCAGGTTTTCTGAAGATTTTTCGATAATTTCAACAAACTCCTGTTGCTCTTCTTTGAGTCCTGTATCTTTAAGTAGTTCTGTAAAGCCAACAATTCCGTTGAGCGGCGTACGAATTTCATGGGACATATTTGCAAGAAACATCGATTTTGCTTCACTCGCTTCCTGTGCTGCTTCTTTATCCCGTTTTGTCTGTTCAATGATTTTTTCCAAAAGACTGTAGGCCTCTTCTGTCCCTTTGGCTGTATGAAGATTGATCTCAACTGCTTTGTCGCTCTCATTCGTGTCTTCTGCAACTTTTCTGAGGACACCTTCAAGGTTGTGAATATTTCTGGCAATTTCATTAGAGAGCAAAAAGCCCAAAACTGCCAATATGATTGAAATCAGCCAAATTGTCAATGTAATGGTCAAAAACTGTAAAGCTTCTGTTTTTACCTGAACGGCTCTGGTGTCCATGGCACTCAGGACAACATTTTCTCCCTCTGAAATAAGGTTGCTTTTTTCTGAAAGCATGGCAAACCAGACACCCGGGTTTGTTTCATACTCTCCGCTTGCTGCAGCAATTAAAATAGAAGCACGTTCTGAGTTAAGGTCATCAAAGAGCTCAAGAGCATCATCACTTTTAAATAGTTCATCAAGCTTTTTCTCAAGATTTTTGTCTTTGAGGTTATAGAAGTTGATAGCATCGGCTTTTGCGATTAATGAGAGCCATTGATTTATTTCTTCTTCTTCCATTTCTGTTGAACGGGCAAGGGTATAAGAGATAAAGTCACGTTCATCTGCAGTATAGGCATTTGCACGTACCAGCGAAATATAAACAGAAGCATAAGTGTTGATTTTACTGTCAAGCTGGTGCGACGTAATCGTTTCAAGCTGCTTGATAATTATTTTTTCTGCTTTACCGTATACTTTGTTGTATATATCTTCAAAGTTTATTTTATGTGTATCAACCAATGTTCTGGCATGTTTTATACTTTGCATCGCATTTTTTAATGCCGTGTCTTTTTGTGAAAGTGCCTGTAGCTTTTGAAAATAGAGTTTTTCCTGTTTGTCAACGATCTTTCTCTGCTTTAAGAGTGATTTTAATGTATTTGGTGAGGAATTACCAAGGTACATTACGGTCATACCTCTTTCCCGGGAAACATTTCTCAGAAGGTTGTTGAGTTGCCTGTTTGTGGAAAGTTTATCCTGAAGAAGTTGTGCTGCTTTATAGTTTTCGTATGAGTTATATACAAAATAACTTGTAATAGAAATTAAAATAATAATCGGTAATAAACTAATAAGTCGAAGTCTGTTTTTTAGTCCTATTTGCATTGCCTATTCCTCTTCTTTTGAAATTGCTGTAAGTATATTTTCTATCTCTTTTACAGTTTGTGTCAGCGTCTCTTTATCTGTAGAGTGTGTGAGTGTTTCAAGTTCATTTGTAAAAGTGTGCATTCTCATATTGTCACTCATTCCTTTTAATTTTAAGGCTTGCCGCTTCAGTGCAGAGTAGTCTTGGGTGGCGAGAGCATCATTTATTTTTGCAATTATAGCATGTGCTTCTTTTATAAAGTCTTCAAAGAGTTCATTGAAACTCTCTAAATCCAGGCCTATCTCATTGGCAATTTTTTCTTTAGAATATTTTTTCTCATTTTCTGATTCTTCCTGCGTTTCTGTCCCTTCCTGCGTCTCTGTCTCTTCCTGAATTTCCTGTTCTTCTTGAATCTCCGGCTCTTCTTTAAATTCCAAAGTCAGTTCAGGTTCATCATCTTTAAAAGTGAGAATTTCTTCAGATTCCTGTGGTGCAACAAAATCATCATCATAAAGTTCCGGAATTTCAATTTTTTGAGGCACTTCATCATCTTTTATGGTGGCAAGATCTTCTTCACCGGCTAATTTTGCAATAATTCTGTAAAAATCATCCAGGTTTGTCTGTATGATATCGACATCAGAAGTAGCATTTATAATTGAAAGTACTTCATGTGCATCTTCAATACGAAGATTCGCTGCGACTCCTTTAAGCTTGTGCGAAAGAGTTTTAACATTATCAATATTTCCTTCTTCAAGTGATTTGTAAAGTTCATCTTTAAAGTCGTTTGCCTGGGTTATAAAATCCTGTATAAACTCTTCAATCAAATCAAGTGGCAAACCAAGCTCTTTTGATGCGATATTGGGGTCAAAAACATAGGTGCTTTTCGGTTTTTGAGGAGATTCCTGAACGAAAGGCTCTGTCTTTGTTACTTCCGGGGTTTCGATGCTTAAGTCACCTACATCCAGCATTGCATCAAGGTCTTCTTTCTCTTGTGTCTCCACATGTAACGGAGTGTCATACTCATCTTGTATGACTGTTGCTTCTTCTGTTGTCTTAAGGATTGGTTGTGACTGCTGTGGAGATACTGTTTCCGGTATTGTTCTTTGCGTAATATCTCCTGAAATAGCATCATACTCCTGCGCTGTAAGTGTTCGCAGATTGTTTAAGTGTACTATATAGGCTTTTTGAGTCGGATTGTCTACAAGGTAGGCATTTGTAATTGTAATTATTGCTTTGTAGTTTTTTGAATTGGCATTAATGATGACTTTGGATTCTTCATTAGACTCTGCACATGTTATATAGTCAATCCAGTGCACATGCTGAAAATTATGTATATATCCTGGTGTTTTTACAAACAAATCTGCGAAATCTGTCACTTCTGCGCGCAGATCAGCCAAATCTTTATATCCCAGTGTATGCAGGTTTTTTTCGTCAATACCCAAAAACTCTTTTTGAAAATTATAAATTAGCATTCTTCCATCCCTTATTCCTCTTCTGTCTCAAGCATCTTTTTATATGTTTCTTCTGTTTCTTGAATATCTTTGCGAGAGGCTGCTTTTCTGGCAGCAATATAACCTGTTATATTTTCATCATTATCTCTGATTGGCAGAATTTCTGTCTCTACCCAGTAGTACAGACCGTCTTTTCTAAGGTTTTTTACAAGTCCGTTCCAAGCCTGTCCACTTTGAATAGTTTCCCACATTTTTGCAAATATGCTGCGCGGCATATCCGGATGTCTGAGTATGTTGTGGGGTTGTCCTACCAGTTCATCGGCTTTATAACCGGATACACTGCAAAATAGTTTGTTTGCATAGGTAATAACACCTTTTAAATCTGTCTGAGAAATAATGACATTTCCGTCAAAAAAATACTCTTCGTCTACAGGGATAATTTTGCTCATTAAAAAACCTTATAATTAGTGATTCACTTGAATTCTCACAAATATATCATAAAGGAGTGAAAAAAAAACTTATTTATAAAAATTTTTGATGGTTTTTGCATCTTTTGTATTTAAAAGTGAACGAATATCATCAAATGTGGCACTTTTGAGTGCTTCAAAGGTGCCATAATGATTGAGCAGTTTTTGAATTTTTGCAGCCGATATTCCATGTAAACTTAAAAGTCTGCTCTCCTGGTCAAGTTTGAGTTTTGTTTTTTTGTGAAATGTGATCGCTGCTCTGTGTGCTTCATCCCGTAAATTTTGAACCCACTGCAGACGTTTGTCACTTGTTTTGAGTCTGAAAATTTTCTCTTTTGTATAGAGAATATCCTGAGCATTTCCTTTGGCCCGGTGTGCCTTGGCATCAACTTTTTCTTTTGAAATGGCTATGACATCAAGGGCGATACCGTTGGATTCAAGTATGTCAAGTGCAAGTTTAAGCAGTGTTGCTCCTCCGTCGAGTATCCACAGGTCCGGCGGTGAATTTTTAGAAAAACTCTCTACTCTTTTTGTAAGTGTTTCGCGCATTTGGGAGTACTCGTCTTTTGCCTCCAGATGATAGGTTCTGTAGGATTTCTTGTCAAACTTTGCATTTTCATATACGACCATAGCTCCGACTGTTGCAACACCGGACATATGGGAATTGTCAAATATTTCCACTCTGTTTGGAATTTTTTGCAATTGACACAGTTCCTGGAGTTCTTCGAGTATTTTGACATTAAGTGTTTCTTTGTCTTTTTTCAATAACTCCGCTGCATTTAATTTTGCCAAAGCAATCAAGTCTTTTTTCTTTCCTCTTTGAGGGATGAGAATGTGTGCTTTTTGACCAAATACTTTTGTGAGGTGATGCGCTATAAGTTCTTTGTCCTCAAAACTCTGAGGAAGAAGAATCGGAGCAACGATGGGAGGCTTTTCATCTTTGTAAAATCCAAGCAGTGCTCTTGAATAGAGCTCATTCAAATCCAAGCCTTCATGAAGCTGCAGATACTCATGAGAAGAAGAGATTATTTTGCCGTGTCGCATAAATATTTTTACAACTACCGCTCTTTTTTCAGAATTTTCTATTGCAAAAATATCATAATGTTCATTTGTGGCAAAATCAATTTCGCTTTTAATCTGGGACCGTTCTATTCTCTCTATGGTGTCTCTGAGCTCGGCGGCTTCTTCAAAGCGCAACTCCTGGGCATAAAACTCCATTTTTTCTTCCAGTTTGCCAAGAAGCAGTTTTTTGTTTTTAATCAGCTGCGATGCAAGTGTTACTTCCTGCTGATAACGCTCTTTGCTGATTGGCAGTTCACAGGGACCGAGACATTTGTCTATCTGATAGTAGAGACAAAGTTTTTTTGACTTCAGACAGGATTTTTTCTGTACAAGTTTGCAAATATCATAAATGGAGTTGAGAATATCTCTCGCACCGACAGAGTAGGGACCATAGTAGGTGATATCTTTGGAGTTAATCACCTTTCTTGTAATGTCGAACCGAGGGTACTCCTGAGAGTTGTCTATATAAATGTAGGGGTAGGTTTTGTCATCACGGAGCAAAATATTGTATTTCGGACCCAGCTGTTTGATCAGTGAATTTTCAAGTATGAGCGCATCATGTTCGGAATTTACAATGATATAATCCATGGAAACGGTTTGGTTTATCATTTTTGAGATGCGCAAAGAGAGCTGCGGATTTGCACAAAGTTCGGGAGTAAACTGCCAGTAGCTTTTTACACGCTTGGCAAGGTTCTTGGCTTTGCCCACATACAGGAGATGGCCGTTTTTGTCAAAATACTGATAGACTCCCGGGTTGTTCGGCAGTTGTTGGATTTTTTCTTTAAGTGTCATTTTTTTCTTTTATAATTTTTTGGATAGAGAGAATAAGTTCTCTGAGTTTTTCATCATGAACAGGAATGTCAAAGTTTCCCGTTGCTCTTTCCCTGTAGGATACAATTTTTCTGGGTTGTGTCAATGCTGTTGTGTCTCCATGTAAAGCAGGTTTATGTGTAACAAAAGCTTTTATATCTGTTATAGTTTCATTTTCACATTCTGCGGGAGTGTGAAACTTTAAAGCACTTTTAATGCTTTGTATACTATTATCAAATTCTTGTTTGGCACCGGGATGATTGAGAACGAAAAAAAGTATTTTATTTTTTATATATGAAAACTTAATCATCTTTTGTAAAGGGGGGCTGAATGCCGATTGTATTTTATGAATGCATTTGTATTGAGACAGTTTGGAAAATTGAGGTTTATTTTGAAGAGAGTTGAGAATATCACTGCTGTTTTTCATAGGCTAATTATAGCAAGCTTTTTATTAAGCGTAAGCGGGTGCGGCTATAAAGCACCCCCTTATTATGAACAGAGTGTACCAAAAGAGGATAAAAATGTGAAGTTTATTATTCAAAAGAAAGAGTTTAATAATGATACGAATGAAAGCTGTGCACCGTAATGACTGAATATGATGTAGTAATAATAGGCGCAGGTGTGGCAGGACTCTATGCAAGTATGAATATCCCTGCTGAGAAAAAAGTGCTTATTATCAATAAGCGGGAAACTTTTAAATGCAATACATTCTATGCCCAGGGCGGAGTAGCGCTGGCTCGTGATGAAGCGGATATTCCGGTACATATAAAAGATACGCTTGCCGCCGGTGACGGGCTGTGTGATCCGGAAGCGGTGGATGTGCTGAGCCAGAATTCACGTCAGGCGATTGATGACCTGATAGAACAGGGGTTTCGTTTTGACACCAATGAAGAGGGGGAACTTCTTTATACAAAAGAGGCGGCACATTCCTGCGAACGGATACTGCATGCAGGCGGTGATGCGACGGGGAGATATCTGCACCATTTTCTTCTTGAACATACTGCCCATGCGATGCTCAGTGATGCAAGAGTCGTTGATCTGCTGATTGATAATGGCGAATGTTATGGCGTTACCGTACTTGATCACAGACAGCGCAGAAACATATATGCAAAAAATGTCATTATAGCGAGCGGAGGCGTAGGTTCTTTGTATGAATACCATACAAATGCACCCTGTATCAGTGCTGATATACAGGGACTTTGTGTGATGAAAGGCATAGCCCTTGACAGAATGGAAATGTTGCAGTTTCATCCCACTGTATTTGTAAATTCCAACAATGCCCAAAAAATGCTCTTGACAGAAGCTCTCCGTGGAGAAGGGGCAACCATAGAGGATGAAACCGGAAAAAGATTCCTGTTTGATTATGATGAGAGAGGCGAGCTGGCTTCACGCGATATTGTCAGCAAGGCAATATATAAATATAAAAAGAAGACAGGTATGCATGTGTATCTCAACTGTGAAAATTTTGATAAAGAGTATTTTGAACACAGGTTTCCAAATATTTGCAAGAACCTAAGGGAACTGGGCTTTAATGTTCCTGCGCAAAGGGTTCCGATATCGCCTGCTTTTCATTATGCCATCGGTGGTATTCGCACCGATTTGAATGCCAGAGTGCCAAATGTAAAAAATTTGTATGCTGTTGGCGAAGTTGCTTCAACAAGGGTGCATGGAGCAAACAGACTGGCATCGAACTCACTGTTGGAGGGTTTGGTTTTTGCAAAAAGGGCAGTGGATGATATTTTAAAAAATATTGACACTCCTAAAAGTATGAAAACATTTGAACTCCATGATGAGGTGATGAGTCTCAAAGAGGACAAGGCGAAAAAAGACCAGCTCAGACGAATAATGTGGGAAAATGTTTCTATAATTCGTACAAAAAGCGGATTAAACGATGCTTTATCCACAATTAATGCACTTTTAAATGAAAATATTGGTAAACTACTAAAATTTCGTTTACTGACGGCAAAAGAGATAGTAATATCTGCATTAAACAGGCATGAATCCATAGGGGTTCATACAATACAAGAGGAGAATTAATGGAACACGAAGCAATAAATCTTGCAACAACCTGGGTAGGATGGCTGAGCTTAGCTGTCTTTGTTATAGCGTATTATTTTATCGCTACAGAAGAAAAATATGAGATAAACAAAGCAAAACCGGCACTGTTTGCCGGTACATTTATGTTTATGCTTATCGGTATTTATTATGCTATTAACGGGATGAATCCTGATCCGCTGCATGATGAACTGGAAAAACTGATTTTGGAAATAGCCGAAATTTTCTTTTTCCTGCTTGTTGCAATGACTTTTATTGAGACGCTTTTAGAACGCGGTGTTTTTGATCTGTTAAAGTATAAACTTGTCTCAAAAGGGTATACCTATAAAAAACTCTTTTGGCTGACCGGTCTGCTGGCATTTTTTATCTCCCCTGTCGCAGACAACCTGACAACTGCTTTGATCCTTTCCACCGTGCTTTTTACGATTGACAAGAAAAATCTTGCATTTTTGGTTCCGGGAGCTATAAATATTGTCGTAGCTGCCAATGCAGGCGGCGCATGGTCTCCGTTTGGTGACATTACAACACTCATGGCATGGACTGCCGGCAAAGGAGAGTTTGTGGACTTTCTTTTCCTCTTTCCTGCTTCTGTTGTCGGCTGGGTTGTTACAGCATTTTTACTCTCTTTGTCCGTTCCCTCGGGAGAACCGCCGTTTGATGCAGCGACAGAAAAGAAACCCAAAGTACTTGATGGTGGAATAACCGTTGCCTATTTGGGAGTATTGACCATTGCAATTGCTGTTCTCGGGCATACATTTTTTCATTTTCCGGCAATGTGGGGTATGATGTTCGGTCTGGCTATTTTAAAACTTTATGCGTTCCAGCTTGAAAGAACAGGAAAGAACAGTTTTAACATTTATGTCAATATGGAAAAGGTAGAGAACGATACGCTTCTTTTCTTCTTCGGTATTCTTTCGGCTGTCGGAGCATTGCACTTTTTAGGCTTTTTGGAATACATCCATCATCTGTATGAGTTGCTTGGTTCAACCACAGCCAATATCGGTGTCGGATTCCTTTCTGCAATTGTAGACAATGTACCGGTAATGAGTGCAATTTTAAAATCTTCTCCAAACATGGGAATAGACCAGTGGATGCTTGTAACCATGACAGCGGGTATCGGCGGCAGTCTGATCTCTTTTGGTTCGGCAGCCGGTGTCGGAGTTATGGGAAAACTTCGCGGAATCTATACTTTCGGTTCACACATGAAGCATTCATGGACTATTTTAGTGGGATATGCGGTCTCTATTATAATCTGGTACGTTCAGTTTGAAATTATGGGACTTTATTAAAAATCCAAATTTCGGAACCCGTACTTTATGTGCGGGCTTTGTCTCTAATGGCTAAGACTTGGATTTCCAAGAACAAATCAAACATTAATCTTATTTATTGTATCCTTTCATAACTTAAATTCTTTTCAACTTTTCTTTTCTCAAAAAACATTGTTTTTTGTAGCTTTAGGGGGTTGTAGGGACGCAGAGTCCCTGCTGTAAAATGGGCTTTTGCTCATTTTATATATAAATTTATCAAAAGGCATTTCAATGACAAATGTTAGCATTATAGTTTTAGACTTTGGTTCTCAATACACACAACTCATCGCTCGTCGTCTTCGTGAAGATAAAATATACTGTGAAATCCTTCCTTTTCATACAAAAGCCCAGGATATTGCAGCGAAAAATCCTCAGGGTATCATACTCAGCGGAGGTCCTTCTTCTGTATACAACAAAGATGCCTATGAAGTTGACAAAGAGGTTTATAAAATGGGCATTCCGATTCTTGGTATCTGTTATGGAATGCAAAGGATTGCGGTAGATTTTGGCGGTTCGGTTATACGTTCTGACCACCATGAATACGGAAAAGCAGAACTTGACATAGTCGGCTACCCTGACAATGTTTCTCCTCTTTTTAAAGATTGTGACAATCACACTGTAGTATGGATGAGCCACTCGGACAGAGTAGAAACACTTCCTGAGGGTTTTAAGGTAATCGCCACATCTGACAATTCACCGTATGCGGCCATTGCAAATGATGAAAAACGTGTCTATGCGCTTCAGTTTCATCCGGAAGTACAGCACTCTGAAGAAGGGTACCTGATGCTTCGCAACTTTGCAAAAAATATCTGTGGCGTCACAGAAAAATGGAAAATGGAGCATTTTCTCAAGCAGCAGATTGAATCCATTCGCGAACGTGTCGGTGACGCCAAAGTGCTTTGCGGACTGAGCGGGGGAGTTGACAGTTCTGTTGTGGCAGCAATGCTGTATGAAGCAATCGGTGATCAGCTTATTCCTGTGTTTGTAGATAACGGACTGTTACGCAAAGGTGAGAGAGAGCAGGTTGAGGAAGTTTTCAAAGTAAATCTCAAAGCGCCTCTTGTTACTGTGGATGCAGCGGATAATTTCTTAACAAAACTGGCAGGAGTGAGCGACCCTGAACAAAAACGCAAAATTATCGGGCATACTTTTATAGAAGAGTTTGAAAAAGAGGCGAAAAAACATGACGGTATTAAGTTTTTGGCACAGGGAACACTCTATCCGGATGTCATTGAATCTATCTCTGTCAACGGTCCCTCAGAAGTGATTAAATCTCACCATAATGTCGGCGGTCTTCCTGACTGGATGGATTTTGAACTGATTGAGCCGCTGCGTGAACTTTTTAAAGACGAAGTACGTAAAATCGGACTGGAACTGGGACTTCCGGAGAGTATGATTAACCGTCATCCTTTTCCCGGACCTGGTCTTGCTATTAGAATCATGGGGGATGTAAATGTTCCTGATTTGGATCTTTTACGCGAAGCAGATGTTATTTTACTCGATGAACTCAAAGCAAGCGGATATTATGCAAAAACATGGCAGGCTTTTGCCGTGCTTTTAAATGTAAAATCAGTAGGGGTTATGGGTGACAACCGTACCTATGACAACACGGTATGTATCAGAGTTGTAGAAGCAGTTGATGGTATGACAGCAACATTCGCACATCTGCCACATGACCTGCTTGAGAGAATTTCAAGAAGAATCATTAATGAGGTCGATGGAATAAACCGCGTAGTTTATGATATATCATCTAAACCGCCCGCAACAATAGAGTGGGAATAAAATTGAGAAAAATTTCGGCTCATCTTGAAAGGATTGAGGAATCAGCATAGTTTAACTATGCCTTAACCTCAAAACATTCCAATCTGAACCAAACTTTTTACAATTTCCATAAACGAGGAAATTTCAATGCATAATAAGCCCATTTACCTTTTTTCTGTCTCTTCTCATCCTGATGCTCACCATGTAAACTCTTTGGATATTACTTTTTTTCAGCCTGATATTGATTTTTCCAAATATGATTATCTGATAATTACCTCAAAGCAGGCATCAAAAGCGTTGCAACAGTATGAAAAAAAAGAGTATATAAAGAAGCAGGCGCTGTGTATCTCAAAACAGAGTGCAAAAAGTTTTGAAGATTTAGGGGGTCAGGTCCTGGCTGTCGGTAAGGGGTACGGCGATACTCTTGCGGAAAAAATAAAACAATACCCAAAAGAGACAAAATGGCTTTATTTGCGTGCTGAACTTGTTGCTTCTGATTTTGTCCTTACATGTAAAGAAGAGGGATACTGCATAGATGAAAAAATTGTCTATGCAAGCAAATGCAGTGAAGAGTTGTTACATGTAACAGTGCCGCAGGATGCTATACTTATTTTCACCTCTCCTTCAAGTGTAGAGTGTTTTTTAAGCAGGCATACTTTGCTGCACACACATAAAATAATCGTTATAGGCAAAACAACGGCAAAAGCACTGCCAAAAAACTGCTCCTGTATTCTCTCTGATGAGACAACTATTGAGAGTTGTATGCAAATAGCGCATTCCCTAAAATAAAAACAAGCATATTTTTAGTATAATTATCTTGTTAATCTGAGTAGTTCGTGTCAGCACATATATGCGGGTTCTACATATTCAACCTGTGAATCAGTAGGGTTGTCGTGTGTCGGTGGTTTCGCTTGAGGTATGTTCACTCTGCCGATGAAATTGCCGCCGTCAGGCAACCCTCTCTTCACCCAAATTCGGCTTTTAGAACCAAGCCAGTAGTGCGACGGCTGCTCGGGTTAATGCAAAAAAAGTTTATTTATTTCATCAGGGTGGGCTAAATAAATTTTTTAATTATATGGAGATACAAATGAAAATATTGATCTTGGGGAGCGGTGGACGAGAGTACTCTATTGCCCGTGCTATAAAAAATGAAGAAGAGGAACATGAACTTTTTTTTCAGCCTGGAAACGGTGCAACAAACAATCTGGGAACAAACCTCGATATCAAAGATTACAATGATTTGGCAGCATTTGCAAAAAAAAATGAGATTGATTTGACTATAGTAGGTCCTGAAGCGCCTCTGGTGGATGGTGTTGTTGACATATTTAAAGCACAGGGACTGACAATTTTCGGACCGGGTAAAGAAGCTGCTCAGCTTGAAGGCTCAAAAGTCTACATGAAAAACTTTTTGGCAAAATACAATATTCCTACCGCAAAATATATAGAGAGTGATTCGATAGAAGAGCTGTTCAGGTTTACAAACACCCTGCAGACACCTATCGTTGTAAAAGCAGATGGTCTGTGTGGCGGAAAGGGTGTTATCATCGCACAATCCCATGATGAGGCAAAAAAAGCAATTTCCGAAATGCTCAGCGGAAAAAGTTTCGGTGATGCGGGTAAAAAAGTAATCGTGGAAGAGTTTTTAGACGGCTATGAACTTTCTATGTTTGCAGTATGTGACGGGAAAGATTATATCTTGCTTCCGGCTGCACAGGATCACAAACGCCTGCTTGACGGTGACAAAGGTCCAAATACAGGGGGAATGGGTGCCTATGCCCCGACTCCGCTTGTAGATGAAACACTGTACCAAAAAGTACGAGAGCGTATTATCCGCCCTACACTTGAGGGCATGCAACAAGAGGGTGCACCTTTTGAGGGTGTACTTTTTATCGGTATTATGGTGGTAAACGGTGAGCCGATTACTCTGGAATTTAATGTACGTTTTGGAGATCCTGAATGTGAAATTCTTATGCCGTTAATGACTTCAAGCGTATCTGACATGTTTTACAAAGCGGCAACAAACCGTTTGGGCGAAATCAAAGTAGAATTTTCAGACCAGTATGCTGTCGGTGTGGTTATGGCGAGTGAAAATTATCCGTACGGACCATCAACGCCTGCTGAAATTATTTTAGATGATGTCAAGCATAAAGAAATAGAAGAAAATACACATATATCTTTTGCCGGTGTTACAATGGAAGACGGGAAGCTCTACGCAACGGGTGGACGTGTTTTGGTATGTGTCGGTTTGGGTGAGAGTATCAAAGAGGCGCGTGACAGAGCCTATATGAGATGTGGACAGGTTCATTTTGCAGGAAAAAAACTTCGTACAGATATCGCCTACCAAGCTCTTTAGGAATTTGAATTTTGAATGAAGAGATTGAAAAACTTCTCAACCGAGAACATTTACAGCTCGCCTCTGTTAAAAAAAGGGCAATGGCATTTTTTATAGATGAAATGCTGCTCTCTTTTTTACTTATTATCGCGATGTCTGATTCATTTGCCAATGCGCAGACGGTTGAAGATATTATTATACTGACAAATACCTATGTATTGCAGTATATTGCGATGAAAATAGTCTATCAGACTTTTTTTGTAATGCAGTACGGGGCTACTTTAGGGAAGCTGGCAATGAAAATAAAGGTTATTGATGTGCGCACACTGGACAATCCGAACTTTGCAGCAGCACTCAACAGGGCAGTTTTCAGAATTATAAGTGAAATGATTTTTTATCTTGGTTTTTTATGGGGAATGTTTGATCCGCAGCGCCAGGCATGGCATGATAAAACCGCAAAAACTTTGGTGATAGATGCTTAAATATTTTCTTTTTTTCCTTCTCGCCTGTATGGGTATTCTGATTGCAGATGACAAGATTGAAATATATGCATCCTCTGTTAAATCAAAAAACAATATTGTGTATGCGGACGGAGGAGTCAGTGTTGTTTACAAAGATTATTTTTTAACTGCTCAAAGAGCGGTGTATAACCAAAAGACGCAAGATTTGGAACTCTTTGGGAAGGTACGGCTCAACCATAACAAAAAGTACAAGATACTCGGAAAATATGCAAAACTCAATTTGGCAAAAAAAGAGCGGTATTTTAAACCGCTTTATCTGCTTGAGAACAAATCTGATGTCTGGATCAGTGCAAATGAAGGTGAATCAAAAGGAGTGCTGCTGGATATCACTTCAGGTTCAGTCAGTGGATGTGATCCTGTAGACCCTTTATGGACAATGGAGTTTTCTTCATCGGAATACAATACAGATTCCAAATGGATTAATTTATACAATGCACGGCTTTATATTTACGATATACCGGTATTTTATACACCCTATTTTGGCTACTCTCTTGATACGACACGGCGTACCGGTCTTTTGAAGCCGTCTTTTGGAGTATCCTCAACCGAAGGGTTTTATTATGAACAGCCGATTTACATTGCCGAACAAAACTGGTGGGATTTAGAAATCAATCCACAGATCAGAACCACAAGAGGAAAAGGACTCTATACTACTTTCAGATTTGTGGATTCTGCTGTTTCACACGGAGAATTCAAAGCAGGATATTTTAAAGAAAACGAGGAGTATTATTTAAAATATAATCTGCAAAATCAATCCCATTACGGATTTAATTTTAAGTATGACAATACAAATCCTCTGAATCAATGGCTTGGACTGGACTTGCCGGGACAGTCCGGAATATATGCAGATATTAACCATATGAATGATGTTGACTACATTAACCTTGCACAAAACAACAATGCACTGCAGCAGGCAACTGCAACACAGGTACTTTCACGAGTAAACCTTTTTTATAATACAAATGACAACTATACAGGTGCCTATTTTAAATATTATGAAGATTTGACACTCCAGACAAATGACAATACACTGCAAAAACTCCCAACTGTTCAATACCATCATTATGTAGATACTTTTTTGAAAGATCATTTGCTGTACTCCTTTGATGTGCAGAGTAATAATATTCAAAGAATCATAAACAAAAAAGTAATTCAAACAGATGTAAATCTGCCTGTAACACTTCAGACGCCATTGTTTGGTGAATATGTCAATCTTTCATACAAGGCAAATCTGTATCTGCAACATTCTCAATTTAGCGGGCATGAACAAAATCCAATTCCGGGTTTTGAATATCATGACGGCTTTTATGCAAGCAACTACAATACTGTTACTGTTTCAACACAGTTAACAAAGGCATATGCAAATTTTAGTCATGTTGTAGGCTTTGAAGTGAGTTATAATGCGAAAGGCTGGAGTAAGAAAGACGGTTTTTATCAGGACAATATGGACTACTGTTCAGATTTTACAAATAAGGCAGATCCAAATTTTGCACAAAGATGTGAGTTTTATAATATAGCAACAATTCAAAATGATACACAGCTAAACTTTCAGCAGTATTTTTATGACAGTACCGCACAGGAGATTATCTATCACAGACTTTCCCAAAACATCTCTTACGAAAATACAAAAGAACGCTATGGTGACCTGGAAAATGAGCTTGACTATAAGATAACGAGTTTTTTGTCCTATTACAATAACATGTTTTATAATTATAAGGAAAAAAAGTTTTCAAAGATTTTGAATCAGGTGTCATTCAACAGGAATGGCGTGAAAATTGCACTCTCACATCTCTATAAAAATACCTTTTTACCAAAAACAGCCACTTATACGCCCTATACAAGTTATCTCACATCAAATGTAAAATATACTTACAACAAACACTATTCTTACAATACAAGCTATAATTATGATTTAGAATCAAAAGAGAGAAAAAGTTTTTCTTTCGGATTTTTGTACACAAAGCGATGTTGGGATTTTGGAGTGCAGTATACCGAAAACAACAGACCTGTCTTGACTACAGTCGGGAGTACAAGTTCCTCTGTGTATGACAGGTTTATATACTTGACTATTGTATTAAAACCGTTAATGAAAGCAAATGCCGGCAGCTCTTTTTTATCGTATAAATTGCCGGATGATACAAGATAGGATGCAAAAAGATGCAAAAGTATAAGCATATTTTACAAGACAGGGAAGATGCAGCACAAAAGCTTCGTGATGTACTTCCTATGCAAAAATTAAAAGAAGAAGCGTGGAATATTGTTGCAGTGTCAAAAGGCGGACTTGAATTGGCTTCACTGATAAAAGGCAAGTTGAAAAATAACCTGGAAATTCTTTTTTTAGAAGCAATTATGGCGCCAAACAATCCTGAATGTGAAGTTGCCAGAGTCAGTGAGACAGAGGAGATTGTCCTCAATGAAGAGTTGATTAATGCCTTTGGAATACAGTATGATTATATCTACGGAGAAGCTCACAGAAAGCATGAAGAGGATATACTTAGCTATATATACAAGTATCGCAAAGGAAGACCGTTTCCTCCTATGAAAAACAAGATTGTTTTACTTGTAGATGAGGGAAGTGAGACAGGAAGCAAGTTTATGACTGCACTCAAAACAGTTTTGGCCCAGAAACCAAAAGCAGTTTATATTGCCAGTCCTGTACTGCCAAGAGATGTTTTAGAATTGTTAGAAACATTCGTAGATGACATATTTTTTCTGTATGATATAGATGACTATGTAGAAACATCATTGTATTATAAGAATTTAACAATAATGGAAGATGAAGAAATAGAAGAAATACTCAGTAAAGATTTAAAGGATAACAGATGACGTATGATGTAAAATTAGAATTAGAAAACAGAGTAGAAGAATACTCCTTTGGTGATGTTGCCAAACAGGCAAACGGTTCGGCATGGCTTAAATCAGGTAAAACTGTAATACTGGCGACGGTAGTAATTGATGAGACTGAGGTTGTCAAAGATGACTTTTTGCCTTTGACTGTACAGTATATAGAAAAAACATATGCAGCCGGAAAAATTCCGGGAGGGTTTTTCAAACGTGAAACAAAGCCGAGTGATTTTGAGACTCTGACATCACGAATAGTAGACAGAAGTCTGCGTCCCTTGTTTCCAAAAGGATTCGGGCACCCGACACAAATTACCATTATGGTATTTTCGGCAGATGCTGAGTCTGATATGCAGCTTCTTGCTCTTAATGCCGCTTCGGCTGCACTTTTTACTTCGGACATAGATATAAACAGCAGTGTATGTGCGGTTCGCGCAGCAAAAGTAGACGGAGAGCTTGTCTTGAACCCAACACTTTCACAGCTGAAGAACTCTACACTGGATTTGTATCTTTCAGGAACGAAGAAAGATTTACTGATGATAGAGATGCGTTCCATCGGCAGTGAAAAGGTTGAGGTTGAAGAGACCTACGAGCCGATGCTTGACCCGATGATGGATCCGAGTCTTGGTACAATAGTGGTAGATACACATGTATCCAATGCAATGAGTGAAGATGAACTGATAGAAGTGCTTGATAAAACAGAAAAAATTCTTTTTGCTTCAAATGTTGAATATGAAGTGGCCTTTGGACCGTATCAAAAAGAGATAAAACCTCTGGAACTCAAAACAGACGGTTTAAATGAAGAGATGGTGGCTTTTGTGAAAGAACGTCATATGCAAGACATCATAGATGCCATGAACCAAATGGCAAAGTCTGAACGCTCAACTGCCTTAAGAAACCTCAGAAAAAGAATTCTTACCAATAATCTGGAGTGGGATGAACTTGAACTCAAAGCGGCAATAGAAGCGGTTAAAAGAGAGCAGGTGCGTGCACAGATACTCAATGAAAAAGTGAGAGCCGACGGACGTACACTGACAGAAATACGTCCTATCAGTATTGATACAAATGTATTGCCGGCTGCGCATTCCTCTTGTCTCTTCACCCGTGGACAGACACAGGCTCTTGTGGTCTTAACGATGGGCGGACCCAAAGATGCGCAAATGTTTGAAGGTTTGACAGATTCCGGCACTCAAAATGAAAACTTTATGGTGCATTATAACTTTCCGGGATTTTCGGTAGGGGAAGCTTCTCCTATTATGGGAACAAAAAGACGTGAACTCGGACACGGAAATTTAGCAAAACGTGCGCTTGAACCGATACTCAACCTTGATGGACAGACAGTCCGTCTGGTGTCTGAAATACTGGAGTCAAACGGTTCTTCTTCAATGGCAACTGTGTGTGGCGGGTATCTTGCACTTAAAGCTGCAGGGCTTGAGACAAGTGATACGGTTGCTGGTATTGCCATGGGTATGATAAGTGACGGAGAGCGTTATGCAATTCTTTCTGACATTATGGGTCTTGAAGATCATGATGGTGATATGGATTTCAAGGTTACCGGTTCGAAAGAGGGTATTACCGCTATGCAGATGGATATCAAACTCGGCGGTGTGAGTCTGAACATTTTAAAAGAAGCATTGTACCAGGCAAAAGAAGGACGTGCACATATTATTGATATTATGCTTGATGCAGAGGCTAAAATAGAATTTAATGACGGCGTACTCCCTGTTACAGAATTTTTTCATATTGATCCGGGATTTATCGGTGAAATTATAGGTCAGGCAGGAAAGACAATCCGTGAAATGATAGAAAAATTTGAAGTGGCGATAGATATAGATAAAAAAGAGGGAAAAGTTAAAATTACGGGTAAAAACAAAAATGGTGTAGAGGGAGCAAAAGAGCATATTCAAAAAATTGTCAATGCACCGAAAAAAGAAAAAATAAAATATGAAGTAGGCGGAAAATACGAAGGGACTGTAAAAAAAATCGTTGACTTTGGTGCTTTTATAGAGTTGCCTGACGGAACAGACGGCCTGTTGCACATATCCAAACTTTCAAAAGACAAACGTGTGGAGAATGTAAGTGATATTTTAAGTGAAGGCGATAAAGTAAAGGTGGAAATTTTAGAATTTAAAGGAAATAAAATTTCTTTAGGTCTTGCATAAGAGAATATTTAGCAAAACTTTCATATAATGCGCTTATCAATTTCTAGTAGGGAAATCTGGGCATTTATGTTCAGGTTGCTTCATTACATGTAATGAGGTTACGCTATCCGAACGGATTGTAATTATTTCAAGGAATATATTATGAAAAAAATTCTTTTTCTTTTAGTAGCTTTTTCTGCTGCTGCATTCGCAAATGACGGTGAGGTTGCCAACCAAACTCTTAAAGCATACTCAATGATCGCTGCGGGTCTCGGTCTTGGTCTTGCTGCATTAGGTGGAGCTATCGGTATGGGTCATACTGCTGCTGCAACTATTGCCGGTACTGCACGTAACCCTGGTCTTGGTGCTAAACTTATGACTACAATGTTCATCGCTCTTGCAATGATCGAAGCACAGGTTATTTATGCACTGGTAATTGCGTTAATCGCACTTTACGCTAACCCGTATTTAGGATAATCTTCAAAGATTACTAAATATACCTCAGACCTGGCTCCCAAAGAGTCAGGTCACTTTTATACCACACAAATGCGCAGGTGGTGGAACGGTAGACACGCAACGTTGAGGTCGTTGTGCCTTCGGGTGTGGGGGTTCAAATCCCCCTCTGCGCACCATAACCCCCTATTTTCGAACTTTCAAAGCAATATTTAAAAACCGGCATAAAAGACAACGGAAGATGAAGTGCATGGACATATATGCTATATTTTGGCAGATACCGTTAAGATAGTTCAGGCTTAGGTTCCGATATTTCATAACCCTGGGCATAATCTATCCCCATTTTTTTTACATAATCATAAACTTCCAAAGAACAGACAAATTCGGCAATGACCGGAATATTTTTCTGGTGCGCATAGTCGAGTATTGTTTTTGCGGTAATCTGGGAGTTTCTGTCTGCAACGATGTTTTTGATAAATACCCCGTCTATTTTTATAAAATCGATTTTTAGGTTGTTGAGCTGTCCGAAATTTGAACACTCAGCGCCAAAGTCATCAATGGCAAGTTTACACCCGAGGTCATGCAAAATATTAAGCGTTTTTTGAATCTCTTTGTGTTTTGCGATACTGTTGTTTTCCAAAATTTCAAAGGTCAGTCGTTCCGGACTGATACTGTATTTTTCAATATTTTTTTTCACAACTGCCATAAACTGCGGATGTTTCAGGTCATAGTCACTGATGTTGACGGTAAAATTATAAACACTGGTCTGAATTTTTTTACAGGCCTCTTCAAGAATTATTTTAAATATTTCAAAGAGCTGTCCGCTGTAGCGGGCGGCATCCAAAAAATGGTAGGGAGAATAGATTTCACCTTCATACTCTATGCGGACAAGACTTTCATATTTTTCAATTTTATCTGTTTTGAGATTTTTTATAGGCTGAAAATAGGTAAGAATTCTATGCTCACTCAGGGCGTCCCGGATTCTTCCTGTCCACAAAGAGTTTGAATGGATAGTGCGGAGAATTGTCAGGTCATCACTGTATTTCTTCAGATTGTTTTTTCCATACAGACGGGCTTCTTTTAAGGCAAATTCTGCTTTTTGTATAATGTTTCCATAGTCATCGATGACAACACCAATGCTGGCAGTCAAATGTATTTTAATACCGTTGATGGAGAAAAGATGGTTGTAAATATCATCTTTTACCTTTGTAATTCTCTGCTCGGTTGTGAGCGTGTCTCCCTGTGTATAGAGCATGGCAAAAACATCTGCTTCAAGGTGAAAAACCTGGGCATCCTGTGTATATTTTTCCAATAAAAAACGGGAAAAAGCCCGCAGAACTTTGTCTCCAAAATCAAATCCGTTGTGGTTGTTAATAACACTGAAATCATCAATATTGATAAGTATGAGAGATTTCTTGCCGCTACTGCTGAGATTTTCAGAGAGTTTGAGCCGATTTGGCAGTTTTGTCACCTCATTTGTAGTCATCTTAGTGTAAATTTCATCTTTTTTGTCTTGAATGTCTTTAAACTGCTGGTACTGTTTGATAGCTGCACGCACAGTCAGAAAGAATTTTTGAGACTCTATGCAGGCGCGTGACCTGTAGTCATTTATATCATAATGCTCAAGAATTTCATCAGTGGGAACAGCTGAGTCTACACTGTCTATAATGACTATGCGCATTGTAGTACTGATTTGTGCCCGAATGTAGTTGATTAATTGCAGTCCGCCGCTTAGTTTTTCTATATTGATATCTATAAAGGCAACAGCGATATCTTTATTGTTTTGAATGATTTTTCGTGCTTCTTCTGCGTTGTGTGCATGAAGTACTTTGAGCTTTTTATGGAAAATGACGGCATCTCCCAACTTTTCCTTTAAAATATCGTGGACAAAAGCATCATTGCCAACCAGTAGTATTTCCCAAAATTTTGTAGACATTATGAACTCCATGCGTTAGTAACTATTATATATCGCTGCTCATAAAACTTTTATTAATCAATTAAATGAGGATTGTCAGAAGGAAAGGCTTTTTATCTGTACTAAGGAGACAAGGAGTCTAATTCCTGCAGATCAGGTTTCGGTTCTGCTATTTCATACCCCTGCACATACTCCACGCCCAAAGCCTTTACATAATCATACACCTCTTTGGAGCAGACATATTCTGCAATGACCGGAATCCCTTTTTTGTGGGCAAAGTCAATAATGGTAGTCGTGACTATCTGAGAGTTTTCATCTGTTATGATATTTTTGATGTAGGCTCCGTCAATTTTAATGAAATCTATGGGCAGGTTGTTAAGCTGTCCAAAGTTTGAACACTGGGCACCAAAGTCATCTATGGCAAGCCGAAAGCCCTCTGTATGGAGTTCATTTAAAAGTACCTGAATATTTTTGTTGTGGGCAATGCTGTCATTTTCCAGAATTTCAAAAGTAATACGGGAATGGGACAGGTTATATTTCTTTACTGTCTTTTTGACTGTCGGAAGAAAATCAGGATACTGCATATCGTACTGGCTGATATTTACCGTAAAAAAGTAAGTGCTTTGGGCAGCTTTTTTACAGGCCTCTTCCAAAACAAACTGAAATATTTTAAATATCTGTCCGCTGTAGAGTGCGGCATCCAAAAAGTGAAAAGGGGAGTAGATCTCATTTTCGTATTCCAGTCTGACAAGGGCTTCGTATTTAATGATTTTACCGGTTTTTACTTCTAAAATAGGCTGAAAATAAGTATGCATTTTATGGTTGTGCAGGGCATCGCGTACCCTTGTACTCCATAGTGAATTGGTATGAATCGTCCGGAGTATGTTCAAATCATCTGTATACTTTTGGATACTGTTCTTGCCGTAACGGCGTGCCTCTTTGAGGGCAAACTCCGCTTTTTGGATGATATTTCCGCGTTGATACAGTGCAATGCCTATACTTGCTGTCAGGCGTGTTTTTATACCGTTGACGTTAAAAATATATTTTGCAATATCGTCTTTGATGCGTAAAATATTCTCTTCGGTTGTTTCATTTCCCTGTTTGAGACACAAGAGTGCGAAATTGTCGGAGTGCAGATGAAAAACCTGGGCATATCTGCCATATTTTTTCTCCAAAAATTTTGCAAAAGCACGCAGTACTTCATTGCCAAAGTCAAACCCGTTATGTTCATTGATGAGGCTGAAGTCGTCTATATTAATGAGTATAAGAGATTTTTCTCCCATTGTGTCCAGATATTCTGAGAGTTTGATTCTGTTTGGCAGATGGGTTACATTATTGGTCGTCATCTTTTTATAGATCTCGTCTCTGCTGGATTTTATCTCTTTGTACTGTTCATACTGTTTGAGGGCAGTTCTGACAATCAGATAAAATTTACCGCTTACAATTTCTTCTCTTTCTTTGTAGCCGTTAATATCATAATGGTCAAAAATTTTATCAGGAGGAACCGGCGAGTTTCCGCTGTCTATCATGACAATTCTTATGTTGCTGTTGTGCAGAACATTTCTTATATGTTCAACAAGCTTCAAGCCTGCGTCGGGTGTTTCCATGGATATGTCAACAAAAGCAATAGCAGTATCAGCATTGTTTTTTAAGAGTTCTTTCGCCTCTTGTGCATTGTGTGCATGGAGGATTTTGACAGGTTTGTTTTGAATAAAGATATTTTGCAGTTCTTTCTTAATGACATTATGCACAGCTACATCATCATCAACGACTAAAATTTCCCAATATTTTTCAGACATCATTATATTTCCTAGTAGTATTAACCATAGCCTAGCATGAAAAAGATTAATATCTGTTTATAATAAACGGGGGGGGGAATACCGTTAAGCCAATAAAAAGCTTTAGTTTTGTGTGACAGTCGGAGCAAAAGCCTTTGTACTGAGTCTGACACTTTGTCCGATTTGGAGATTTTTGGCTTCTGTGGAACTGACGACAACCTCGACGAGTTGCTGTCCTATGGCTACAACAGCGATGTAGATGACATCTGCTTTTTTAATATCGAGCAGTTCTCCTTCAAAAGAAAATTTTTGACTGCCCTGCGTCTTGAGCAAAACCTCTTTTGGTGCGCCGTCATTGATGATTTTTCCGTTTTGTAAAATGATGACACGAGAGGCAAGACGGTATATTTCGCTCGGGTCGTGACTGACCATAATGGTTGTCGTGCCAAACTCTTTATGCAGCACAAGCAGTTCGTTTTGCAGCTTTGTCCGCATAGCAGGGTCAAGTGCCGAGAGGGGTTCGTCAAGCAGTAGTATTTTTGGTTTTTTCATCAAGGCACGGCAGATGCTGACTCTCTGTTTCTGCCCGCCGCTGAGGCTGTTTGGATAGCGTTCTTTGAGGCTGGAGAGTTCACTCAGCGCCAAAAGATGTTCGGCTAATTTTTTGTCATTGTTGACAAAAAGCAGATTTTTTTCTACACTCATATTTTCAAAAAGGGCATACTCCTGAAAAACAAAACCGATGGCTCTTTTTTGAACAGACAGGGCCCCTTTTGCATCAAGCCAGACGCTGTTTTGTACAGTGATGCTTCCTTTAGCCTCTTCAAGCCCTGCTAAAATTCTCAAAAGTGTGGTCTTTCCGCTGCCGCTTTTTCCACTGATGGCTACAAACTCGCCCTCTTTTATATTGAGCTTTACATGTAAAGGCATAATGCCCTGGGCTCCGTGAAGTGTTTTTGTGACATCTATATGTATCATAATCCAAACCTTCTGTTGTGTCTGGCATTAAAGATGTAGACGCTCAGAAGTACTGCAAAAGAGATGCCCACCATTATGGCGCTGTAGATATGAGCGGCAGTGTAGTCCATATTTTCCACCATTTCATAAATGGCTACAGAGGCCACCTTTGTCTCACCCGGTATGCTGCCGCCTACCATTAAAACCACGCCGAATTCTCCGACTGTATGGGCAAAAGTGACAATGACGGCAGTGAGTACCGCCGGTTTCATATTTGGCAGGGCGACAAAAAACAGAGTCTGGAGTTTGCTTTTGCCGGCAATGTAACTCGCTTCAAGCATATTTTTGTTGAGACTCTCAAACCCGTTTTGAAGAGGCTGCACCATAAATGGCAAAGAGTAAAAACAACTTGCCACAACAAGTCCCGTAAAAGAAAAAACAAGTTTGACATCAAAAGTCTCTTCAAAAAAGTGACCGATTGGGGAGCTGTATGCAAATGCCCAAAGCAGATAAAACCCCAAAACAGAAGGGGGCAGAACAATTGGCAAAGCTGTGAGGGCTTCTAAAAAAGGTTTTGTTTGTGATTTTGTCTGTGAGAGAAACCATGCAAGCGGCAGGGCGATACAAAAGAGAATAAAAGCTGTCAACGCCGCAAGTTTGAAGGAGAGCACAAAGGGTTCAAAACTCATGAAACTATCTCCTTGAGTGACAAATCACTTGATTTTATCAGTGCAATGACAGATTCCCCCACATGTAACTGCATTCTTTGCAAAGAATCGCTTGTGATGATGGACTCTAAAACATTGTCATAAAACTGTAACTCTACAACAGACAAGAGCTCTCCGACTTCTATAGAACGCACCGTTACATGTAACTGGTTTGCATGGCTCAGTTCTCCCTGAAGATTTTTTGCTATGGCAATGGCTGTGGGTTTACATGTAAGGAGAACTTCTGTGTTTTGTGTGAGCGTTTGGGGCAATTCAAGGCTCATCATGCCCAGCGTGCTCTCATTACATGTAAAGTGTACTACATGTAAGTTTTGTACTGTTTGGATTGTCTCTGCTTTTGCTGGAATTGTATTCATTGTACACTGTATCCGTACGCTTTGAAAATATCTTTTGCCGGTTGTGAGAGTAAAAAGGTGTAAAAAGAGTGTGCGTCTGCATTGTCTGTGGCATGTTTGAGCAAAACAATACCCTGTGCAATGGGTGTGTAGAGTTTTGGATCAACATCTTTAAAATTGACGCCTTCTTTATAGTGTTTCATTTTAGGCGAAAAGAGTGCTGACTTGGCGATAAAACCCAAATCAGCTGCCGTGACTGCATAGGCAACAGTCTGTCCGACAGACTCTCCGTACACAAGTTTCTTTTTGATTTTTTTATACAAAGAAGCATTTTGCAGTGCCTGACGCGCTGCTATTCCGTAAGGTGCGGTTTGCGGATTGGCTATGGCTATTGTTCTGATATTTTTGTCAAGAACGAGAGCTGTTCCCTGCTGAAACTCTCTTTTTTTTGTGCTAAAAAGAGCAAGCGCGCCCCGGGCATACACAACCGGTTTGGTCAGAGCAAAGCCTTTTTCGTATAATTTTTTTGGATAGGCCATATTTGCAGAGAGAAAAATGTCATAAGGTGCGCCGTGCATTATCTGTGCTGTGAGTTTTCCACTGCTGCCTATAGTCATTTGTATTTTTGTTTGCGGATTGTTTTTCTGAAATTCTTTTATCAGTCGGGGAAGGGCATAACTGACATTTGCCGCGGTTGCAATGTTGAGAGTACCCGCCAAAACAGTTGTAAAGGAGAATAAAAGTATAATAAGATAATTTTTCATTACAAGATTATAGCAGAGAAACCCTAATCGGCAAAACTTACAAATAACTTAAATTCAGTTGTTTATAAGTTTATACGGCTATACTTCCATCAAATAAAATTACTTGAAGGGTTCGAGAATGAAATTTACAAAAATTGCAACTCCTGAACAAATCGATCAAAAATGGGTTTTGATTGATGCTGAGGGTAAAACATTCGGTCGTATGATCACTGAAGTAGCTACTATACTTCGTGGGAAAAACAAACCGTGTTTTACTCCTAATATCGACTGTGGTGACTATGTAGTTATCATCAATGCTTCTAAGGCAAAATTTAACGGTCTTGGAAAAATAGCAAACAAAGAATATTTTTCTCACTCTGGGTACTTCGGTAGCACAAAGAGCGTTAAAATGACTGAGCTTTTAGAAAAGAACCCTGAGAAACTGTATAAGTTGGCAACTCGCGGTATGCTTCCTAAAACAAAGCTTGGTGCTAAAATGCTTAAAAAATTAAAAATTTATGCAGGTGCTGAACATCCTCACACTGCACAAATTGCTAAATAAGGACTGATTATATGGCAAATAAAATATATGCAACAGGTCGTCGTAAAGCCTCTGTAGCAAAAGTATGGTTAACTCCAGGAACCGGTAAAATCACTATCAACGGTCTTTCGTTAGACGCATGGTTGGGTGGACTTGAAGCGAAAAAACTTCGTGTAAAACAGCCATTGGTAGTAACAAAACAAGAAACAAATGTTGATATCGTTGCTACTACTTTAGGCGGTGGTTTCGGTGGTCAGGCAGATGCACTTCGTCACGGAATTTCCCGTGCTTTGGTAGCATACAATCCAGAATTAAAAGCAATGCTTAAACCTGAAGGTATGATGACTCGTGACTCACGTGTTGTTGAACGTAAGAAGCCAGGTAAGCGTAAAGCTCGTCGTTCTCGCCAGTTCTCTAAACGTTAATCGTTTGGAATTTTTATCAATGCTTTTTGCATTGGTAAAATTCTTTTTTATCTCCTCTTTGCAAAGTACACAATAAATTAACTCTATTAGTATATAATGTCTGTTCCATAAAAAAGCAGGTATTTATATGAAAAGAACAACGCTCATTCTCACACTGTTTACCATACTCATAATGCTTCTTTTTCCGTTTTTCGGCAACAGTTTCATGCAAAAACTTATAGATGAAAATATTCAGGTTTTGCAGTCACAGGGTCTGGTACTTAAAAAGAGTACAAAAGAGAGCGGTTATCTTAACACAAAACAGCATTTTGAATTTGTTTTGCAAGATACACAGGCACTGCAAAACTATTTACGTTCTTACACAAAATCAGCAGTGCCGCCGGCTGTAGAGAAAGTTTTTCAAGGTGCGACAATAGGCGCAGATGTTGCCTACAGCAATATTCCCTTTTCAAAGGCTGTGACTGTAGAGGTATATCCTTTGCAGCTTGCAAATACACTTATGCAGGAGATGAAAAAAAACAATCCGCAAGCCTACAGATATTTTACTGATTTTCTTAATGCAAAAGGGCTTTTGTATCATGTAGAGTACAATGTGCTCAGTAGTGATTTTAACGGCTTTGTCAAAGATATAGATACGCATTACAGTGTAAAAAAGAATGCAAATGTGCGTATGCAGTTAGAAGGTATCAGGTTCAGCGGAGAGGGAAGCCTTTTTGCAGCAGAAAATATGACTTTTCATCTACAAACAATGAAGCTCGCTTTGGAAGATGCTGCAAATGCACTCTCTTTTGAGATAAATAATTTGCAAAACAGGAGTGAATTTACATCTTTTTCCCACTATACAACGGATACTAAAGTATTTCAAATCAAGTTTTTGATGAAAAATTCTCAGGATGATATCAATATATCTCTTGGTAATGTGGATATGGCTTCCTCTTCTTCTGAAAAAGACGGCAAAGTGGCATTGCATTCAAAAAGCTTTATAGATACTTTGATATTTCACGCAAATAAATTAAATTTTTCTCTCAAAGCATTGAACAGCGATATCTCTATTGAGGACCTGGACAAACAAAGCTATGAAAAATTTTCGCAGTTACTCACACAGTCAAAACAGATAAAACAGCAGGCCTTGCTTGCCATGCTTGCACACGGTTTACATGTAAAGGTATCGGACCTCTCCTTTGAAAATATAACACTCAACAGGATTGAAGAACTTGGCAGTATGAAAATTCAAAGTGATTTGAAAATAGCACAGGACAAAGATTTTGCCAAAAAACTCAAGATGTCACCTCTGTTGCTGCTTGCAAATGCACAGATGAATATGAAAATAAAAGTGGCAAAAGCACTCTATCTCAAAATGATAGAAGATACACCTGCGGCAGCAGTGATTGTATCCTATGCAAAAGAGGATGCGCAGAGTGTCTATTTTGATATAGCATTTACAGACAGCAGACTTACAGTAAACGGTAAAGTTGTACAGTAATGGCAAAGACGGTTTTTTTTCTTTTTTTTTCCTGGAGTTTCTTCTTGGGCTCTCTCAACGGAGCCACTTTGCATCTGGCTACATCGTCAAATCCTTCAAGGCTCAATCCTGTTTTGGCAACAGATTCTTCTTCCTCGGAAATCAGCTCTTTTATATTTAACGGGCTTGTCAAATATGACAAAGATTCCAAAGAGATTATAGGGGATTTGGCAGAGAAATTTTATTTTAAAGACAATAAAACACTTGTTTTTGAACTGAAAAAAAATGTTTTGTGGCATGACGGCAAAAAATTCAGTGCCAAGGATGTACTCTTTACCTATAAAACACTTCTCTCAGATAAAATAGTTTCTCCTTACAGTTCAGATTTTCGTTTTGTCAAAAGCGTCAGGATCATCAATGACTACAAGATAGAAGTACGATACACAAAACCTTACTTTAAGGCACTTGAGACATGGATGATGGGGATACTCCCCGAACATATTTTAAAAAACGAAAAAAACCTGATGAACGCCTCTTTTAATACACATCCGACAGGGACAGGTCCCTATAAACTGACGCGTCTTGAATACTCAAAAAATATAGAGCTCTCTGCTTTTGATACGTATTTCGAGGGCAGACCAAAGATAGATACTGTTTCTTTCCATGTTATCGGTGATGCAATGACAAGATTTTTGATGCTTAAATCAGGACAACTGGATATCGGCAGTGTAGAGCCTTTCGTCTATGAAAGACAGCTTACTCAGAAATTTTTTGAAAACTTCAATATATATGAAAAAATCACTCTCTCCTATACATATCTCGGATTTAATCTGCGAAAAAAGAAGTTTCAAAATCCGAAAGTCAGACGCGCACTCTCTTTGGCGATTGACAGGCAGGAACTCATCGACATCCTTTTTTTAAAACATGCAAAGGTCTGCACGGGTCCGTTTCTGCCGGGAACAATTGCCTTTAATCCTGATGTCAAAGCTCCGACACAAAATATTGGGGAGGCAAAAAGACTGCTTAAAGAGGCAGGTTATGACGAGCAGCACCCTTTTACTTTTGAAATAGCCACATCAAACGCCAGCTCGATTCGCCCCTATGCGGCAGAAATCCTGCAGTATCAGCTCAAAAAAGCCGGTGTAATTGTCAAGCTGAGAGTCATGGAGTGGCAGGCCTTTTTAAATATGGTGGTTTTTCCGCATAAATTTGACACGGTTCTTTTGGGCTGGGGACTCTCACCTACACCCGACCCCTATATGTTCTGGCACTCAAAAAGCGATAAACCGGGCGGTTTTAACCTTGTAGGCTATCACAACAGTGAAATAGACGCAATGATAGAAAAATCACAGGCGACAATTGACAGAAAAAAACTGGGAGAGCTGTGGAGAAAGATGTTTAAAATCATTGCAGAGGACAACCCTTATCTTTTTTTGTATATTCCAAATTCCATCACGGCCGTGAATAAAAAGATAAAGCATATTCAACCGGCACAAAGCGGTATATGGCACAACTACATACAATGGGAGAAAAACTGACGTGATAATATTATTTGATTTGGACGGCACACTTATAGACTCGACAGAGGCAATTTTGGAGAGTTTTCACAACTCTTTTGCAGTGCACGGCTTCTCTGTACCCGCTGATGCACAGATAAAGGCGCTTATCGGCCATCCTTTGGATGTAATGTACAGAGAACTCGGGGTGGATGAAGCGCTTGTTTTGGATTTTGTCACTACCTACAAAGAGCATTACAGAGAAATTTCCACGCAAAAAACAAAACTCCTGCCCAATGCCAAAGAGGCCGTAGAAGCGGCAGCAGCATTTGCTTCTTTGGGAATAGTGACAACAAAAACAGGAAAATATTCCCGGATTTTAATGGAACATTTCGGATTAATGGATAAATTTGAGGTCCTTGTAGGCAGAGAACATGTGCAAAATCCCAAACCGCATGCGGAACCGATTTTAAAAGCTCTGCAGAGTTTTGATACAAAAAACAAAGAGATATGGATGATCGGAGATACACAGATGGATCTGTTGTCGGCAAAAAATGCCGGTGTCAATTCCATCGGTGTTTTGAGTGGATATGAAGAGAAAAAAAGTTTAAAAAAGTTTTCTGACATTATATTTAATGATTCTTTGGATGCAATCGGTTACCTGAAAAGTAGAAAAACCGCACACTTTATAGTATAAGTTAATCTTAATCATATTATCAAGCTAACTTTAAGTGGGTCTGTTCTAAAATAGAGCTTAAGAATTGACAAAAATTGTTAAAGTAAGTTTCTTGAAAATTGAAGGAGAATTTATGCTAGAGATTAGATGGCATAGTCGTGCTGGCCAAGGTGCTGTTACAGGTGCCAAGGGTTTGGCAGACGTTATTTCTACAACTGGTAAACATGTACAGGCATTTGCGTTTTACGGTTCTGCAAAACGTGGAGCTGCGATGACAGCATATAATCGTGTGGATGATAAAGTAATCATGAATCATGAAAAATATATGGAGCCTGATTATGTCTTTGTCATAGATCCCGCTTTGGTATACACAACAGATGTTACGGTAAACGGGAAAGACAATACAAAATACATCATTACAACGCATATGAGTACAGAAGAACTTGTCGCCTCTCAGCCAAAACTTGAGGGCAAAGATGTTTACACGGTTGACTGTATTAAAATTGCGCAAGAAACGATTGGGCGTCCTATTCCTAATACACCGATGCTTGGTGCTTTTATGAAGATATCGGGTATGTATGATATTGAATTCTTTAAAGAGAATATGATGAGAATATTAGATAAACTGCCTAAGAAAATTGTTGATGCAAATATGATCGCCATACAGCGCGCATATGATGAAGTAAAATAAGGAGCTATAGATGGCAAATACAGGTTGGGACGAATTTGAAATCGGAGCAATGCTTCGTACATTTGATGGTGCAGTAGAAGATATTGCAGGTACACTCCAAGAAGACCGTCCGTATTCACAAAACAGCTCTTTTTCTGCAAGTGTTGCTGACTGGAGAATTGAAAAACCGGTTTTTAATAAGGATTTTTGTATTGATTGCCAATTTTGCTGGGTCTACTGTCCGGATATTTCAATTATTTCAAGAGACAAAAAGATGATAGGTATAGATATGGATCACTGTAAAGGGTGCGGAATTTGTGTTGAGGTTTGTCCTACAAACCCAAAATCACTTTTAATGTTTCCGGAACAGGCAGACGAAGAGACAGAAATAGCAAATTGGCCTGCTAAAGAGACAAAGGAGAAATAGATGGCATTTGATAAAATGGAATTAAGAGATATCGAAGTATGGGATGGAAACTTTGCAGCTGCACAGGCAATGAGACAGTGTCAAATTGATGTTGTTTCCGCATACCCGATTACGCCGTCAACTCCTATAGTTGAGGGATATGCAAAATTTTTGGCAGACAACTATGTCGAGGGTGAATTCGTAATGGTTGAGTCTGAACATGCGGCTATGTCGGGATGTATCGGTGCCGCAGCTGCCGGCGGGCGTGTTGCTACCGCAACATCTTCACAGGGTTTTGCTTTAATGGTTGAAACGCTTTATCAGGCTTCCGGTATGCGTTTGCCGATTGTCTTAAATGTCGTAAACCGTGCATTGGCTGCACCGCTGAACGTAAATGGTGACCATTCAGATATGTATCTTGGACGCGACTGCGGTTGGATACAGCTTGATGCATACTGCCCTCAGGATGCGTATGACTTGAACTTTATCGCTTTTAAAGTGGCTGAAGATCATGATGTGAGACTGCCGTGTATGGTACACCAGGATGGTTTCATGACTTCACATACAGCACAGGGTGTGCATACACTTGATGATGATACCGCATACAGTTTTGTAGGTGATTTCAAGCCTATGAACGATATGCTTGATTTTGAACATCCGGTAACACACGGAGTACAAACAGAAGAAGACTGGCATTTTGAACATAAAGCACGCCAGCATAATGACCTTATGACAAAAGTAATGCCAAAGATTCAAGCAGCCTTTGATGAGTTCGAGAAACTCTCAGGACGCAAATACAATATCGTTGAAAAATATGATATGGATGATGCGGATGTGTGTGTTGTATGTATGGGTACTTCAGTGGAAACTGCCCGTGAAGTGGCAACCGAGATGAGAGAAAAGGGTGTTAAGGCCGGTGTTGTCGGACTTCGTGTTATTCGGCCGTTTCCGTTTTTTGAAATTCAAGAAGCGCTTAAAGATGTAAAAGCTATAGCAGCACTTGACCGTTCGTCTCCAAACGGAGCGCCGGGTATGCTTTTTAATGAAATTGCGGGTGCACTTTTTAACACAGATACAAAAGCCTTACTTTCGGGTTACATTTATGGTCTTGGCGGGAGAGATTTAACAAAAAGACATCTCACAGACCTGTATACTGAACTGCAGGCAAATGCTGATGCCGGCAAGGTGCTTACTCCACTACAACAATTTATCGGTGTTCGTGGACCGAAATTACAATTTTTATAGGAAAAAACGATGAGTGAAATGAAAAAAATTAAAAACTTAAAAGAGTTTTCTACATCAGCAGACCGTTTTGAAGGGGCAAACCTTCTTTGCCCTGGTTGTGCACACTCTATCATTGTTCGTGAAGTTTTAAATGCAACGAATGATGACCTGGTTCTTTCAGCATCTACCGGATGTTTAGAAGTTTGTACAGCAGTGTATCCTTATACTTCATGGGATGCTTCATGGATTCATATCGGTTTTGAAAACGGCTCAACTGCTGTTGCAGGAGCTGAAGCCATGTATAATGCATTAAAACGCAAAGGCCGTCTCAAGCAGCCTGACCGTAATCCTAAATTCGTATCTTTTGCCGGTGACGGTGCTTCTTACGATATCGGTTTTCAGTGGATTTCAGGCTGTATGGAGCGTGGGCACAATATGATGCATGTTGTTTTAGACAATGAAGTATATGCAAATACGGGCGGACAGCGTTCCTCTTCAACACCGATCGGTTCAAGCACAACAACTGCACCGGCAGGTCGTGTAAGCTACGGTGAGAAGAAAAACAAAAAAGACATGGTAAGCATTATGGCAAGCCACGGTATTCCGTATGCGGCGCAGGTAGCTCCAAACAAATGGAAAGATATGGTGAAAAAAATCCAACACGGTATGGCAGTGGAGGGGCCTGTATTTATCAATGCAGTTTCTCCTTGTACGACTGAGTGGAAATTTGACCCAAAAGATACGATGCTGTTAACGGACCTTGCGACTGATTCGTTGGTATTTCCGCTTTATGAAATCATTGACGGGCATGAGTTAAACATAACATACAGACCAAAAAACGTTATTCCTGTTGAAGAATATCTGGCTGCACAGGGACGTTTCAAGCATCTTTTTAAAGATGAATACAAACATCTTATTAAAGAGTGGCAAGAGCGTGTAGATGCAAACTGGGAGTACTTAAACCGCCGAGAAGAAGCTCGCGTTTAAGAAGTTTCATCTTCACCGCATTTTGCACAAAAGTCAGAAACGGCAGGCTGTTAGCCTAGCCTTTTTCTGACTTTGGCACAAACTACAGTAAATCTAAAACTTCTTTATTTTTCGGAACCCGGACTTCAGTCCGGGCTAAAATTCATGCCTGCTTTCATCCTTCAATTTATCATCAATTTTTTTCGCTAAAATACATGTAATATAAACTAAGGAATAGACTCATGCCATTATTAGACTCATTTACCGTTGACCACACAATTATGCCGGCACCTGCAGTGCGTAAAGCAAAAGTTATGAAAACACCGTGCGGAGACAAAATTACAGTTTTTGACTTGCGTTTTTACAAACCAAACGAAGAGAAAATGGACGGACGGGGAATTCATACCTTGGAACACCTTTTTGCAGGATTTATGCGCAATCATTTAAATTCGAAAAATGTTGAAATTATTGACCTCTCGCCGATGGGATGCCGCACAGGATTCTATATGTCGGTAATTGGAACTCCTGATGAAAAAAGAGTGGCAAAAGCCTGGAAAAAATCTATGGAAGATGTCTTACATGTAAAGAGCAAAAAAGATATTCCTGAACTCAATATTTATCAGTGCGGAACCTATAAAATGCACTCTCTTAAAAATGCCAAAAAAATTGCCAGTGACATTCTTTCGAATAAAATAGGCGTGATGGATAACAAAAAACTGCAACTGAGTAAAAAGAAACTTAAAGAGATAAACAGCTAATGTTGGTTTTAGTACCGATGAACACTGCAGATGTGCAAGCAGCCGAGATTACACCGGTTTTAGAAGCAAAAACATGGGCACAGCTTCGTATAGAAGAGGGTGAACTTGTAGAGGTACTGCATTGTGACACATACGACGGTTTTGAGAACTGGTCTGAAGCCGTTGTTGTAAACAGCGATGGTGAACCTGTTATGGACTTTATGAATATGTCCATGATGGTACTCGTTGCACATACGCAAAAAACGATTGATGAGATTGTAGAAGCGTATTTATTTCGAGAACTGCATGATCTTGCATATTAGGAGAAACAATGGAGTTAAAACAGTTTTTAGAACTTTTTAACCCTCTGCCGGGAAATCACTATATTCAGATTACCGACAAAATTGATGCAACGACCCTTGCTTTGCAAAAAATGATTGCAGCAGTTGAGGGTGAGTTTCATCTGGCTCTTTATACAGAAATAAAGCTGCAAATTCCCGATGTTCTCAAAGAGACTAAAATAGAGTATATACCAAATTTTTCAAAACCTTTTCGTGCATTGCCCAGAGATCATGACCTTGTAATTTTCAAAGATGTTTTTTTTAGGCATCAAAACCCGGAGCTGCTCCTCAGAATTGCCTACACAACACTTGCAAATACGGCAAATGTGATAATTATGCAAAAAAAAGGGACAATGGATATAGAAAATACAAAAGAGCTATTAGAAAAATTTGAATTTCGTGCTCCCAATGCCATAGACATACTGCCTGAGTATGATTTGGTTATGGCAAAAAAAATGCACATGTGGGGCAATGGGTTATAATAATTTTATGTACCCCTTGTAAATAGTCATAAAATCCCTTATTTATGGTATTTAATGCTAAATGAAGCATATGTTTTGAACCACTTTGAACCACTATTTACCATTTTGAAGTACATAAAAAAGTACATAAATATTTTTATTCTGCTACAATACATTAATACTTCAATTAGGAAAATGTATATTATGTCTAAATATCCAGGAATAACTACAAAAGTAATGAAAAATGGGACTACTTCCATTATGGTTAGTTTTAAATATCTATCTAAAAGATATCCAACAAAAAACTTCACTAAATTATTTGGTTCTAAAACTGAAAAACAAGCATATTATAGGCTTCAAGAAGTAAAGCTTGAAATCTCAAAAGGTAGAGACCCATTTACAATAACGAAAGAAACATTAAATGACTTATATGAAGAAAGGAAAATCACAAGTCTAAAAAATGGAACTTGGAGACCAAGAACGGTGGAAAGTTATGACTATTTTTACAATAAATATATTAGAAAAACCATCGGACATAAAAAGTTGTCAAAAATTACTTATGAAGATTTGAGAAAAATATATGATATTGAAATGGCACATGTTGAAAACTCAACTAAAAATCAATTTAAAAGAATAGTAAGACCAATCTTTGCAGAGGAGATAAAAAAGGGAAATCTACATACTAATGTAGTTGATATGATAGAAACATATAATATGCCTGTCCGCGAGAAAATAGAGTTAAGAACATTTGAAAATAATCTTGATATAGTAAGAAAATTATATAATGCAGTTCCAAAGTATGAGGCACTTGCTTATAGTCAAAAAGAAGAAATGAGAAGTTATTTAATGATGATTGTAATGACTGCTCATAGACACGGAGAATTAAGACAATTAACCATTGAAGATTGCTATTTAGATAGAAAAATGGTTATAGCACCTAAAACAATCACAAAAACAAAGGAAGATTACAGATACCCCATTCCAGAAGAAGTTATACCATATTTGAAAACTATAAAATCGGGTTTAATCTTTCCGACAGTCAAGAAAGGTTCTATGTATCAAGTATTTCAAAGATTAGTAAAGTCGGCAGGTATAGAAACTTTTAAAGGCAAAAGGATATCTCCACACGATATGAGAAGATTGATGTTATCTGTTATGATTAAAGATTTAAGAATTGATAGTGTCCTTGCTGATAGTTGTTTAAATCATAAACAAAGAGGAGTAATTAACCATTATTTGAGTTTTGAATATAAAGATATTGAAGAAGCATATTATAAATATTGGAAATTGATAAGAAAATAATTTAAATTTTATTTTCTATAGATAATACATAGGTTTTAGCTTGGCAAATAGATTTTGCTTTGCTATACTTTGAAAATAAATTTAGGGATATAATATATGAAAATAATATCAGTAAAAAAATCGGATGAACTATGGAAAGAAGATAAATATGATGTTGTGATTGTAAATACATATTTTGAACTTTCTGAAATCAAAACTCCATATAAAGAGGATGGTACATTCTATTATATACAAGATATTGTTTTAAATATTGAAAAACATATAAATAAAAATGGTTTAATTTATATATATGGTATCACACAAGAGTTAATTTATTTTGCTTTGGAATTGAATAAGAGGTTTATATTTAAGTACTGGAATGTAATAGATATAGTTAGAGATAATCAAGATGAAGATTTACCTAATAATCATGTAGGCTTATTAGTATATTCAGTAAGTAAAAATTTATCTTTATTTACACCTAATAAAATTAGAATACCTTATAAAGCATGTACCATTTGTGGAAAAAATGTTAAGGATTGGGGTGGTAAAAAGCATCTTATGAATAAAAATGGTACGGCTTTATCTGATGTATGGACAGATTTCAATGTTGTAAAAGAAGTTATTAAAGACCCCGATGTTGAAAATATTGAATTATTAAAGATAGATATAGATAAATTAGAATTAAATTTACAAGATTGCAAAATTCCTAAAAAAGTTTTAAATCGTATCTTAAATATGTCAAATACAGAAAATGTTTTACAAGTTAATTTATATAATTCAATAAGAAATATCATTAAAGCTCCAGAAGTACAAACTCTTAAATCTATAAAAGTATCAGATACAGATATAAATGATGAATATTCAAATAAAATTTTTTTAAGAGATTCTATTGATTTATTGAAAGAAATTATTGATAAATATCCAAATGGTTATTTTGATTTAATTTTTGCAGATCCTCCGTATAATTTAGTAAAAAAATATAAAGATCACAATGATGGGATGGAGGAAATAGAGTATATTAAATGGTGTAATGAATGGTTATCTCTTTGTTCGAAAGCATTAAAACCAAATGGAAGTTTATATGTTCTTAATATACCAAAATGGTCTATTTATCATGCAGAGGAATTAAATAAACATATGTATTTAAAAAATTGGATAGTTTGGGATGCATTATCTGTTCCAATGGGTAAGGTAATGCCAGCACATTATACACTATTATATTATGTTAAAAATCCAAATGACTATACTTTTAATTTACAATTTAGTACAGAAAGAAAAGATTTATGTTTGAGAAATAAATGTATTAAAATTAGAATAAATAAAGATTTACATTTTGATAAAGTAAATAATATTTGGAGTGATATACATAGAATAAAACATAAAAAAGATAGAGACGAACATCCTTGTCAATTGCCATTAAAGTTAATGAATAGAATTATTAAAATGAGTACTAATAAAAATGATATTGTTTATGACCCATTTTGTGGAGCAGGAACTACTGCAATTGCAGCGAAAGGATTAGGAAGAAAATACTGTTCATCTGATATATCGGATATGTATGTACAAATTACAGAGAAAAATCTTCAAAATATAGATGATCAAGGATCGTTAAATAGAAAAAGTGTTAAAAAGTTAAGAACAAATGTATATACAAAAAAAGAAATTGAACTGAGAGTACAAGAGTTGGCTAAAAAATATAATAGAAAAATAACAATTAATGAACTTCTTAGAGAATCTCCTTTTGAAGAATCTGATCTTATATCACTATATAAAAATCTATCAATACCTTTGAAAGCTTGTTCAAAGGTGATTGATATTAATTAGAAAAAAACTCTTTTTTTAATTTTTCCATATATTCTGGATAATCTTGAAGATCTTTTATCTTTTTCGCTGCTATCCTATAAGCACGATATAAATTAGTAGAGTTTAATTTTGTTTTAAACTCTGTAATATTATGAACATATGATGTTCCTGATTCAAAATCTTCCCATGATTTAGGTCGTAAATTTCCATCTTTTTCACGATATTTTAAAGTACCTGCTCTATTTTCTCCAATAAATTTATAAACTTTATCTATAAATACATCATCGATTTTATTCACAGTATCATCATCATCACATCCATATTTGACAAAAACATAGTATATATTATCATTAAATTTATTGAGTTTTTTAGTCCAAGAATTCAATGTTCCCATGTCATTCTCTGGATTTGCATTATTTCTTCCAGCTTTAATTTCTAAGGCAATCTTATCATCTATTAATTCAAAGTCTGGAAAATAATTTTTATCTGGTGCTATCTTGAACTTTGAAATACCTATTTTTGTAAAGTAATTTGACATTGAGTCAGTGATGAAAACTTCTATTTCTTTACCAAAAGTAGTGTAGTCAAAGCTGTTTTGACTGGGAACATTCTTAATATCATTTAAAATATGTTCTTGTAATTCTTTTATGTTTATATTCATGTTAATCTCCAATTGTAATATTTGTACAATTGTAGCAGAATTTTTTTTGGCATTAAACTTTAAAAATAATTTCTAAACCCTTTAATTTTCATTAGCACATCATAACTTCAAAAAATCAATAATCTTTCAAAGCTCAATCATTAGTTCAAGTTTTCGTCATTTAACTCTATCCAGTTATCTACTGATACTAACATTAAATATTGCATATTTAGAGGTTATTATAAGTCAAAATTTTCTTCATACAATCCTACAAACCCGATGAACTAACGAAAGAGATATTTGAAAGATTAAGAGATTTTTGTTTGAAGTTTTTAAAATTAAAAAGTTAAGAAGAAAAAACACCCCTCAAAATCTTCAAAAAAGATATTTAAATTTAAAGGACAAGAGATGAGAGTATATATAACAGACTTAGAGGCTTACAATAACGGACATTTGGTTGGAGAGTGGTATCAACTACCTATGAGTGAGGACTTACTTGCTGAGAGTATTGAAAATGTGTTAAACGAGGGTAAAGAGATTTGTGAAGATGAACATTTTCACGAAGAATATTTTATAGCTGACTATGAATGTGAGTATATGGAAATAGACGAGTATGCAAACCTTACAAAACATAATGAAGTTGCCGAAGCTATGGAAGCTATGAGTGAATATGAGATAAAAATCATAAAATTTTTACTTGATAATCATATTGTTTCAGATATTTTTGAAGCAATAGAACAAAGAGATGATGTTCGTGTATATGAAGACCAGACTATGGAAGATATAGCATATGATTTAATCGAAGAGTGTTACAACCTTGATAATATTCCCTCTATCATTTCCAACAATATTGACTATAAATCAATAGCGAGAGATTTAGAGATAGAAGGCAGTTATTATAAATTTGGTTCAGACATATATGAATATATAGGGTAAAATACCTTATATTTATCAATTTTTTTAAAAAGGAATACAAAATTATGAAAAACTTAATATTAGTGCTTTTACTATCATTTATAATTATATAATTATCAACGGTAAATTAAAAATATATCAAACTAAAACCTATAAAAATAACTATAAAATCAAAGATAAAAAACATTATGATTTATGGGCTATGAGTGGGAGTTTTGAGAATTGTAGTGTTGCTAAAATAGTGAAGAAAAAAATGACTGGTTATTATAGAAAAGATGGCTATAAATGGTGTAAGGTTCAAGACTACCCTCAATCAACTTTTAGAAGTAATGAAGATTTTAATTTTTAAATTTTTATTATATAATACTTAAAAATAAAGTTGAAAAATGTCAAGATACTTATGCACCGATTATAATGCCCCTAAAAATCAAGACAACTTCTCCAGAAATTTAATTTCATCTTCATCTGTTACCCTATGCCACATTTTTTAGATATTCAAGATAAACATTCATTGGTTTTTGATAGTTTATACTTGAATGAAATCTTTTAAAATTATATTTGTGTATATATGCTGCTACTCCTTCTTTTAAATCTTTGATTGTTATATAATCATTTATATAGATATTGCTGTGCTTGAGAGTTCTGAAGAATCTCTCAATTACGATATTATCGATACTTCTGCCTCTGCCATTCATTGATATTTGGATATCATGTTTTTTGAGTAATTGGGTGTGCTCATAACTTGTATACTGGCTCCCCTGATCAGAGTTAAATATCTTAGGCTTAGGATACTTTGCAAGTGCCTCTTGAAGTACATCTGTGGCAAGTGTTGCATCCATACTGTTAGAGATTTTATATGCAAGCACAGCTTTACTGTGCCAGTCGATAATAGCAGCAAGATACAAAACCCACCATTGATGCGAATATAGGTAATATCTCCACTCCACACTTCATTGGTGTTGAGACATACACTGTTTTTTCTTGCCGTTTTGAGTCCAGTACTGCTTGAGCAAATATTCATATACTGATGTTGGGGATGTTTGATACTTGTGACTCTTTCTTTGTTGGATATATCGCTTGTATCCCTAAAATCCCCATATATTTGAGCACTCTATTTCTTCCAATATTGTAGCCATCCTCTTTGAGTTGTTCATAGATGAGTCGATACCCATATTCTGAATTATCAGTAGCGATTTCATCGATTTTATGGAGTATTTTTATATTCTCTGCACTTATAGGCACGGGGTATAGTAAAAACTACTTCTACTGACACCAATAAGTTCACACTGCTCTGATATTGAAAGTTGTTTATGCCTGGACTCTATCAGAGCTCTTTTTTCAATCAAGTCCAAGCTCTTTAACTTTCCCACTGCCCACTCCGCCTTTACAGTTGCCTTGCCGAGTGCTTTAGCCAACTGCTCATTTTCAGATTTAAGCTCTTCTATCTCATCTTTATAGGCTTTGGTAGCTCCGCCAACATCAAATGCTAAAGAAGCATTTTCTAAAAACTGCTGTTTCCATTTCCCTAATGATTGTGATGTTACCCCATACTTCGAGGCTAATTGACTTGTTGTCATCTCCTCTTTTAGCATCTCTAAGACTATTTTTGTTTTTTGTTCAGCTGTGTAAGTTTGACCTTTTTTTCTACTCATAATTTCATCTCCATAATTCTTATTATTTTAACTTTTTTGAAAATAAATCTTACTGAATTGTTGTCTTAGATTTTAGGGGCATTATAGATAACAATAATTTTAATACTCAAGAAAACTTAAAAATATGTGAAAAATTTACAGAGTTTAAGGAGTGCTTTTTTGAGAATGGAGTTTCATTTTTTGACAAAAATTTGAATCTTTTTGAAGACAATGAAGTATTTATAGAGTTTGAAAATAGAATAATTACAAATTTTGATGCTTCCAATAGAAAGAATACTGAAAAATACAAAATTCAATTAAATGGTGCAAGTAAAAAATTTAGGCATTTTTTTGCAAATTTAATTTGGCTATATAATTATCCAATTGCAGATAAAAAACGAGAAACAAAGCTGTCTGAATTAAAAATGTATCTTAATAATAGTTATAACCAAGATATCTTAGAAAACACTGTTTTAGAACATGGCATAGCTTCATATGGAAGATTATCTCAATATATTTATTATGATATAAATTTTTTATATTTTTTCACAAAACAATATATTCAAAATAAAACACAAAATCCTCATGATATCATTGAAAATATTAATTTATATGATTTAATGAAAGATTTAACAACAGAAGATTTTAAAAATATGAAATGGTTATCTTCCAAACATATTTTGCATTATTTGTTTAATCCTGATTATTATGAGCCAATTGTAAATACTGAATGTAAAAGAAAAATTGTTAAATATTTTTTGAAAAAAGTTTCTGATAATATTCTTGATGAAGATATATATAACATAAGAAAAAACATATACGGATTTGATAAAAGTTTATATCATATATGTGAAGATAGTGCTATAAATAGAAATAATACAAAATGTCTTAGAAAAGTTGCTCGTATCATTCAAAAGCACATAACTACAAATGAGTATGCTATTACAGTTGAACCAAAAAATGATATAGATATTTTATCAGTAGAAAAGACTAAAATTGAGAACGGATTAAAAGCGGAGGAAATTGTCCATGAAGAAGAATTAACACGAGTAAATAAAACTGTTTTAATAAATCAGATTGCTAAAATATACGATATTAAAGAATTTGGTCTATTAACTCAAAATATTGATAATTTAATGCACTATTCTAAAAACTTTGATACTTTTGCACCCTTTGACTTGTTATCAACAAGAGATGAAAAACTTGTATATATTGAAGTGAAAAGCACAACTAGCAATGAAATATATTTTTCTAAAAGCGAAATTATTTTTGCATATAATCATATAGATCAATATTTTGTCAAAGTTGTTTCTGACAACATTGTATATGATTTAGATATTCAAGAAAGTTTTGAGCAAATATATATGGAAATAACTGATAATACTTCCTTGTGGACTTGTGAAACTTTTAAATTGAAATTAGAGTTTTTGTAATATTACTTAAAATTTTCAGCATAATTTTCACTTCTTTTTTTCTGCAAAAATAGCTCATATAAATCAGAGTTAAACCATTCGAAATTTTTACGATTTATATAGCAATTATACAACACTTCCATAGATATATGGGTATCTAAAACGGTGGTGCCCATTTTATCATTCATAACAAGCTTTTTGCCACCATTTTTATTAGTTTTATGAAAATAAACTTCTTTATTATCTATAAAACCAACTACTTTTTTATCAGCATATTTTGGTAAAAAAATATCTATAAAATCAAGTAATTTTTCGTTGTCATAAAATAGTGCTGTATCAATGATATTTTTATCATTTTCTTTAAATTTTGAATGAAATAAAATATCTGTATAAATGTTTCCACTTTTAAACAGTTCATATGATATTTTTATATCACTTTTAGCATTAATTTCATTAACTACTATATCTAAAACACTCCTCTTAAAATGGCTAATTCTCTTATATTTATCTTCTTTAATTCCCATCAATCTTTTAAAGGTTTTTATTTCCATTTTTGGTAAATGTATAAAACTATTTGAGTGTGTCATATATCGTTTTATATTTTCATATAGTCGTATGCTATATTTAGATTTAAACCTATTAATCAGTATAAAATTCAGATTGCAATAATGATTTTTATCGTTTAAAATCATATCAATAAAGATATCAGAGAAAGTAATTGTTATGCTTCCATTTTCATACTCAATCTCTTGTATAAAATGGGTTAGTTTATAACTTCCTTTTTTCTTATTTAAGAGTGCCACTTCAAGAACTGTTTGCATCATTTTTGTAAAAATATTTTTCATCATTTTATTATTGATTGTAAAGCCTAAAAACTGATTTATCTCCCAATGGGAGGTATTTATCTTCTTATTAAAAAGTCTCTTATTTTTAATAGAATAAATTAAGAAGTTAAATATTTTTTCTTCATTGAGAGTTGAGTTTTCATAATACACTTGAATTAAATCGTGGTGCTTTGCGACAGAATAAATTTTTAAAATATTATCTGTTTTCATATAACTCTTTTTCTAACTGCTCGCCAAACATTACAATCTCAAAATATCCATCACCTTTTGACATATCAATAATATCTTCAAAAAGTTCCAAGTGTTCTTTATCAGAATTTCGTATAATTCCCTGCAAATCAACATTTGTAAATTTAAGAGGGTTAAAAATATTTAAAATCATATCCCTAATCCTAACCATACTTTGATACTCTGTTTTTTTGATTAAATCTTTACTATCTTTAAACTTCATCTTCCTCCCTTTTTTATGTATAATCACATTCTATTGCATAAAAAAATAAAAGACAAAAAAAAGTTAGTTTTTAAGAAAAAAATCTTGAAAATTTTTACTCGTATCATTTGTGGCTCTATTTTTACTTTATATGGCTTAACTTGTATGATTTATGGCTACTGATACTTTGAAAATCTTGTAAAACTCAATACTTTTAAGAATGGTAATTTACTAATCTTTATAACTTCTATATATTTTGCATTTTGATTGTGTTGTGTGGATATTTAGCAATGTATAGTTTAATGGTTTTTTGGAAGAATAAAAAACTCTAATCCGAGTTTTTCATATATTAGAAGAATTGTATCTTTTATCCCTCTTTGGCTAAGTTTGTATATTATAAGCCAAGTCGAGGAGATTTATTTTTAGGTTTTTTCGCTGGTTCAGGGGTTAATAATGGTGCGAAGATATCTATTTTATTCATTAAAACGAACTCCAAGATATCAAATACACTATTAAGAAAGTTGAAAAATATTGAAAAAAACATCACTTCACTCCCTTTTTCTTGGCAAGTTCAACAGCAAACTCCATAAAAATATTTACCATCATTTTTATTGCTTCTCTTTTTTCATTATCTAACCACAGTGATTTTTCGATAAGGGCAAGAACTATACCGTGTTTAGAGTGTAGTTTTTTGAGTTTTCTCTCAATATTGTTAGTTGTTTTAATTTTTATAGTTGTTGATTTATTCATAATAATTTTTCCTTTTTATTTTGGTGTCAAATCTATACTTGGGCTATTATTATAAGAAGAAGATAGTGCTTTTTTAAGTAAATCATATTTATCTTTACTTTTATCATATAATCGTTTATTTTTTTCTAATCGTTTTAAGTCCATTTGTTCCCTATCTTTGGCAAGTTCCTCCTCTGCTCTCCTGCTATAAACTTCCATCCGTTTTACAAGCTTTTGAAGTTGAATATTTAACTTCTTTTGCTCCTCTGTCTGTTCTACCATTTGAGTAGAAATTTTTTCTTGTTTTAATCGCTCATCTTTGATATCTTGCTTCATTGAAGCGATAGGATTTTGTTTATTATTTTTACGAACCTTTTTAATAACATAATCACTTAAAGAATAGCCCATTTTAAGCATATTTTGTTCAACTAATAGTTTGGTTTGATAAGAGAATTTTCGCAGTCCTAATCGTAGTTTTTTTATTTTATTAGTTGCTCGATATTTTTTATTATCTTTTTCAATTGTTGTAAAAGTTTTTACAACTGATGGAAGCATAATGTTAATATGGGGATTGTTCTTTTTAAAATGTATGGAACTAATAACATAATCATTTATAAACTTTTGTGCTTCATTTTTAGTGAAGTTGAGTTTATAAATTTCATTAAGTTTAGATACGATATCTCGAATCATAATATTATGTAGTTTTTTCATATCTTCAAGAGATATTCTCTTTTCTCCAATAATTTCAGGGAGTGAAATCATTATCGAAGTTGCGGGGGAACTCGGCTTGCCACCCTTGCGGTTGAGTTTAATTCGTGTAGTATGAAAATTAGCAATATTGATAATATTTCGTAATTTTCTATCAACATCTGTCTGATTGTCAAATACTACCGTTTTATGATTATCTGAGCTGTGGTTGATATGATTATCATTTCTATCAGTAATGTAATCAGCTATTCGCACTAAATCTTTTATCGTTTTCATTGATAAAAATTCAGTATAAAAGTTTTTTGGTTTTTGTTTCATAATTTTCCTTTTTAGGATAATTATGACAGACCAAATCAACTTTTCTTTAATGCACTAAACTACAACTTCAAATCGTTCCCCTATCAAGATAGCATACCCTGATGGGTGTGCTACTTGTGAAGTCTTTAAAAAAGACTTTCAAAACAAAAAAAGATATAATAAATTTTAAAAAGGTTAGACAAGTGATTTTAAGCAGTAATGTTTTTAAAAGGATTAAGCGATTAGAAAAAAAGAATGAACTAAATTTTACATTGTTGTATTTTTCTTCAGTAAGAATTGATTTGATTTATTCTAATTTGAGTAAAAATGATATTGAAGAATTGACAAGGTATTATCCTATATTGGTTATCAGAGATAAAGAAAGAACACAAAAATTATACAAGTCTGTTATTGATAATTTTATTTATAGCTCTTTGAATAGATTGTCAGATGAAAAAATTTTACTTATAAAAAAGCATTTAAAGAATATTACATATAGAGAATTTATAGAACAAAAAGATTTGCTTGTAAGAAAAATCGATAGTATTTTAAGAGTAGTAAATTTTGTTGATAAAATTGAAAAAAAATTTGATGAAAATTATTTAACAAAGTCTAATAAAAAGCTATTATCATCTAATCAAGAAAAATTGCTTCAACTTAAACCCATACAAGATATTGATTCTCCTATATATAATAATGAAGTAATCAAGGAGGAAAATAAGCAGATATCAATGTCTAAAAAAAACATAAAAAAATTACTTGAAAAGGAAGGGTGTGAGTTTTTAGATTCTTTTTTCTTTGAATACTTTGACAAAAAAACTTATGATATTAAACACAAAATGAACTTATATGATAGTAATGATATGACAGAGTTGATAGATCTCTTTGAAAAAGCGAATAGAAATTTAACTTTGAACAAAACTGTAATAAAATATTACAAAGAGATAATAAATAAGATTGAATTTACAAATCTATATGGATATGATTATCTTTGTCAAAATAATGATAATGCAATAGGATATTTTTTTACTCACATATATGATAAATTATTTAAAAGTATGGAAAAAAATAAAATTTTAAAATTATCAACAGTTTTTCAAGGTGATTATTTATCGTATTTAAAAAATGATTTAAATAGATTGTATGAAACGATGGCAACTCGTATTCATTATGAAAAAATGTTAAAACACAGAAAGGACTTAACAGATGAGCAACTAAGAAATTTAATAGAATATAGATTTTTCGAAGAACATTCAATAAACCTTGCAAAATCATTAGAATTTTATGAAAAGGACTTAATTATAGGTCAAATAAAACATAGAAAAGCATAATAATAGAAACTTTTTTTAATTCAAATCAAAAAAAACAACCCCAAACCATCTTTTTTATACTGCAATCAGAGCAAATTACAATAGAATTATTTGTTTAAATTATATTTATTATAACTTTATATTGGATTATAATTTTGGCACGAGACTTCATAATAGCATGACAAAATTGCTCCCTTATGAATTTGTATCGTAAATAAAATTAAAGGACTTAAAAATGGTTACAGTAAATGTAAATGAAGAATATACCAGTATTGAAATTACTGATATGGAAGTTGTAGTAGATATGTTAAATACACTTGAAATAATGTATGTGGAAAGTGAAGAAGATTTTTATGAATCAGTAAGTTTGTTTGAAGACTTGGTAGGAATGAATTACTATACTTTTTTATCTTTAATTATGGATAAAAAGGATTTTGAGAAATTAATTAAATCAAGAGGGGGGAAATAATATGTTAAAACTAACTGCATCAGAAGAAGAAAGTTTAAGTAAATTACCAAAAATAGAACAGATATTAGTTAAAACATTTTTAACTCAATTATCAGACCAAAAAGAAAAGGTTGATATTCAGTCTAAAAAACTTGATGAATTACAGAATGAAATTCATAGACGAAAAGACTCCGGAGAACTACTAAGTTGGGAAGATGTTTTTAAAGTAGATTATGAAATGAATATACTTGAAAATTTGTTAGAAGAATTACGAAGTATGTACAATCAAGTGGAGGTGGTGTAATGAGTTTTATTTTAGATTATTATGATATTGAAAGACATAATGGAAAAGATTATTTAGTAGACACACACAATAATAAAGTGTGTCTAACTGGACGATCTTTAAACGAGTGTTATCGTATGCTTGTCTCACTTGAAAATTGTACAGATTGTATTGACTGCGAAAACCTATATCAATGTAATGAGTGTATTGAATGTTCTGATAGTTCAGAGTTAGATAATTGTAGTCAATGTAAATTTTGTGAATATGGAGATTTTTTAGTTGGAAAAACTTTTTATAATGGTAAAGAAAAATATGAAATAGATGAGAACCTTATAGATTTTTACAATGAGTGTCAATATGGAGGTGGTTATGAATAAAATAAGTAAGTATAAAACTCTTGAGTTAATAAAAAATAATCCATATTTTAAATGTAGTTTCATAAAAAAAGACAACTCTTTAAGACATATGATTTGTTCTTTTGAAATGAACCAAAAAGTAGATAACTCATTAGTTTTAGTATGGGATTTGGAAAATGATAATTATAGAAATATTAATTTAGATACTCTACAAACTCTTACAATTAAAGATATATCTTATAAAATTGTATAAATTAGAGATAAAACTCTAATTTATACATAAACCTTCCTAAAATTTAAATTGCCCCATTATGTTTATCCTGCTAAAATTATCGTATGAATAAGAAATCAAAAGACACTATAAAAGAAGTTATTGAAGAACTTTTAAAATTACGAACAGAGAAATTACATCAAGACAGAATAGTACAGCTTTCAAGTTATGGTAGTAATGAAGACTATGATGATAAACGAAAAGCAATGAAAAAGCATCAACTAAAAACAATAAGTATGTTCTATAAGCCACTTGTTAAGTTAAATCATCTTTTAGATAAAAAAGAACAGAATAAAGAAGTTATTGATTTAGAACAACAGATGAGAAAAATTCAAGCAAAAAAATATATATCAGTAAAAGAATTATCAGAAATATATAATATATCAAAAACTTCACAGCAAAATTATAGGGGAAGAATACATAACCCTTTGCCATATCACCAAAAAGTGGAGGGTGGAAAGATTACTTATATAGTTGAAGAAGTTGAAAAATGGTTAGAAAACCAACACAAATAAAGGAGTTTAAACCAGAATGAAGTACATAAAAAAGTACATAAGTTTTTTATGTACCTCTCTTAAACATCTTAAAATAGGGTTATATTTTAATAAAATACAAATGTGGGGCAACGGGTTATAATTTTTCTCAAACTTCACCTGCCCCTTTTGCAGTTCATTTGACACAGGAGATGATCCCTTTTGATGAGCTAAAAGAAGTGTTTCATCAAGAAATCATCAAATAATTTTATAAAACATCAAACCTGTCTAAATTCATGACTTTATCCCATGCCGAAATGAAGTCATCTACGAACTGTTCCTTTTTGTCATCCTGGGCATAAAATTCTGTTTGTGCGCGCAGTTGCGAGTTCGCACCAAAAATTAAATCTGCACGTGTTGCCCTGTATCGAATTTCGCCGTTGTGGCGGCCCTCAAACAAGCTGTGTGTTTCATCTGCCGGTGACCATGATAAATTCATATCTGCCAAATTGACAAAAAAATCATTGCTGAGCACTTCTTTTTTATCGCTGAGCACTCCATAGTCACTTTGGCTATAATTGACCTCGAGCACTCTCAGCCCACCGATGAGCACTGTCATTTCAGGAACACTCAGTGTCAATTGCTGTGCTTTGTCGAGTAAAAGACGTTCAGCAGCTACCTGAGACTCTTTTGGAAGATAATTTCTAAAGGCATCTCCCTCTTTTGGTTCAAGGTATGCAAAGCTGTGAACATCGGTCTGCTCCTGTGTTGCATCAACTCTTCCCGGCAGGAAAGGAACTTTTTTTGCATAGCCGCCATTGTGTACAGCTTTTTCAAGTGCCGCTGCTCCTCCAAGGATAATCATGTCCGCAAGTGAAATTTTATTTTTATGATTTTCATTGAAATCTTTTTGAATTTCTTGCAAAACAGATAATACTTGTTGCAGCTGTATCGGATCGTTGACTTGCCAGTTTATTTGTGGTTCTAGAGCAATTCTTGCACCATTGGCACCGCCTCTTTTATCTGAATCTCTGTAGCTTGCAGCAGATGACCAGGCGGTATACAGCAGCTCGGAGATTTGCAGGGAGCTTTGTAAAATCTCTTCTTTAAGAGCCTCTGTCTCATCGTCATTTATCAGCGTATCCTCATTAACAGCAGGAAGCGGATCTTGCCACAAGAAGTCATCTTGCGGTACTTCCGGTCCAAGATAACGTGATTTTGGACCCATGTCCCGATGTGTCAGTTTAAACCATGCTTTTGCAAAACTTTGGGCAAATAATTCCGGATTTTCTAAAAAAGAGCGGGAAACTTTTTCAAATTCAGGATCCATTCGCAGTGCCAAATCTGTTGTAAACATAATTGTTTTGTCTTTTTTCCCTGCTATATGTGCATCAGGGGCCAAATCTTCTGCATCAGGATTGACAGGGACCCATTGCCACGCACCTGCAGGGCTTTTTTCAAGATTCCATTCATATTTAAACAGAATTTCAAGATAGCTGTTGTCCCATTTTGTAGGAGTCGGTGTCCAGGCACCTTCCAAGCCGCTTGAAATAGTATCGGCTCCTTTGCCGCTTTTATAGCTGTTTTTCCAACCAAAGCCCTGTTGTTCCAATGGGGCTGCTTCAGGTTCGGGACCTACATACTTTTGAGGATCAGCGGCTCCATGGCTTTTGCCAAAGGTATGTCCGCCTGCAATAAGCGCAATTGTTTCTGCATCATTCATTCCCATTCGACGAAAACTTACCCGTATGTCCTCAGCGGCAGCCAAAACATTCGGTTCTCCGTTAGGGCCTTCAGGATTCACATAGATAAGTCCCATCTGTACAGCAGCTAATGGGTTTTGAAGCTTTTTGTCCTCTGAATGGCGCTTGTCTGCAAGCCACTCCTCTTCCTCTCCCCAGTAAATGTCTTCTTCTGTCTGCCAGATATCTTCACGGCCGCCGCCAAAACCGTAAGTCTGTAGACCCATAGATTCCATCGCCACAGTTCCGGCAAGTATCATTAAATCCGCCCAGGAAATTTTTTCTCCATATTTCTTTTTCAGAGGCCATAACAAACGGCGGGCTTTGTCCAGGTTGACATTATCGGGCCAGCTGTTAAGCGGGGCAAAGCGCTGGTTGCCTGTTGCTGCGCCGCCGCGTCCGTCTGTGATTCGATAAGTTCCGGCGCTGTGCCATGCCATACGAATAAAAAAAGGACCGTAATGCCCATAATCGGCAGGCCACCAGGAAACGGAAGTCGTCATAAGCGAAATAAGATCTTTTTTGAGTTCTTCATAGGGGAGTGTCCCAAAAGCTTTTTTGTAAGAAAACTCTGATGTTGCAGGCGTCAGACGCGGATTGTTCTGTGTAAGTATTTTAAGATTAAGCTGATTTGGCCACCATTTTGCGATTTCATCACCATCTACAATGGTATGTTTGTATGATTGCATAATAAATCCTTTAAAGAACTATTTTCTTAATGGAAAATAATTATCCTTTATTATTGCAGAACTAAACTTAAACGATTATTTATTATTAGAAATTTTTACAATTTGTTTCTCTGTGCAATATTTTGAGTAACACAATGGTAAAATAGCATCATGAAAAAAGATACAGACAGATTCGACACAGATATGCATACCTTGGAACTTACAAAAGACGGAAGCTATACGGCCTACTCAAAAGAGTATGCCCAGCACTATCATTCAACAAGAGACGGCGCTCTGCATGAGTCCTTGAAAAAGCATATACTCCCTGCTTCTTTACATGTAAAGGAGAAAAAAGAGGTAGCTATTTTAGATATTTGTTACGGACTCGGGTTTAATACTCTGGCAACAGTATTGCATTACAAAAAATATGCACCGCAGATAAAACTGCATATATATTCTCCGGAGTTGGATGCAAAACTGGTGCAATCCCTGCCTTCTTTTCACTATCCGGAGGAATTTAAAATACTGCACGAGGTAATAACAGCACTCAGTACACAGGGAAGATATGAGGATGAGACGCTTTGCATAGAACTTTTTTTAGGGGATGCACGGGAGTATGTAAACAAATTTGAAAACAAATTTGACATTGTCTATCAGGATGCTTTCTCTCCTGACGCAAATCCGATGCTCTGGACACAGGAGTATTTCAGTGATATAAAAAAGAGTATGAAAAAAGATGCGATTTTGACAACATACTCTACAGCACTCAAAACCCGTCTGGCCTTACATGTAAACGGGTTTTATATCTATTTAAACAAAGGAGAGGATTTCAGAGCTGCAACGGTGGCATCTCTGAGGGAGTTAAGCAACTTTGAACCGGTGAATATGCAACACAAGATTACATGTAACCCTGACGTACAACCCTTGCGAGACAGTGAACTGAATTTTTTGTCACCTGTTTAGTCATTGATAACATCCAAAAACTCTTTTCCAAACTGTGCGAATTTCTTTTCTCCCACACCGTTTACTTCAAGCATCTCTTCTTTGTTGGTCGGCATGTCATTGGCAAGGTGTTTGAGTGTTTTATCTCCAAAAATGATGTAGGCAGGTACCCCCATTTCACTTGCGAGTTCGGCTCTTTTTGCCCGAAGTTTTTCAAATAACTCTTCATCATAATCAAACTCTTTTGCCTGTTTGATCTTTTTCTCTTTTATGTTTATCTGGAGTCTGGAAGATTTGATATCTACAAGTTTTTGTGATTTGAGTACGGCTATGGCATCATTTGTGAGTTTTAAAACGCTGAAATCACCCAGCAGTAAGATTTTTAATTCCAAAAGGCGTTCAATGATGACAAACCACTCTTTTTTGCTTAGTTCCAAGCCGATGCCATAGACTGAAAGCTTGTCAGCACCGTTGGCAAGCAGCTTTTGTTCAGTGGAACCGCGAAGAATATCTATGATGTAGTTTTTTCCAAAACCCTGATTGGTCTTGTAGATTGTACTGAGAATCATTTGTGCCTCTTTGGTGATATCCTGGCGTTTGTCATCGGATGTCAGACAGTTGTCGCAGCGTTCTTTACAGGCATCAAGAGTGTCGTTAAAGTATTCGGCAAGCTGTTTGTGAAAGCAGATCTCGCTGGTGGCATATTTGTATATTTTGTCTATTTTTGTATCAAGATGGGCTTTGTACTCTTCATTTTCGATATCTGCCAGAAATCGTTTATGCTGTGCCATATCGCCTGCATTAAACAGCAACAGCACTTCGCTGTCTTCACCGTCACGTCCCGCACGTCCGATTTCCTGATAGTAGTTCTCCTGTGACTTTGGCAGGCTCATATGCACGACAAAACGGATGTCGCTTTTATCTATGCCCATGCCAAAGGCAATGGTCGCCACCATAATGTTGATCTTGTCGTTGACAAAGATTTTAAAATTCTGTTCTCTTACATGTTGAGGCAGGCCTGCATGGTAGGCAAGAGATTTGTAGCCGTTGACATTTAAAAAAGTGCTGAGTTCTTCGGCTTTTTTTCGCGAACTCACATATATGATTCCGCTTTCGTCTTGGTGTCTTGCCAAAAAGTTTTTGAGCTGTGCATGACCGTTGCTTATGCGTCTTTGCGCGGAAATAAAGATATTTTTGCGAAATACTTTTCCTTTGAGCAAAAGAGGGTTTTCAAGACGCAGTTCTCTTAAAATATCCTGTGTGACATTGTCTGTTGATGTTGCGGTAAAAGCGGCGATTGTCGTATGTGGAAAGTTGTGTTTCAGATTTCCCAAGGCACGATAATCATCACGAAACTCATGTCCCCACTGCGAAATACAGTGTGCCTCGTCAATCACAAAAAAGTTTACATGTAAACCGTGCAGCAGTTCAATGGTATGTCCGTTGTTTAAGCGTTCGGGAGAGAGATACAAAAACTTTAAAGCACCGCTGTATGCCTGTGATATAATATCCTGCACCTCTTCATAACTTTGTGCCGAACTTATCATTTGTGCAGATATGTTTTGTGCCTGCAGTGCGCGTACCTGATCCTGCATCAGGGCGATAAGAGGAGAGATGACAATAGTAATGCCCTCCATCATCATCGTCGGGAGCTGATAAACAAGAGACTTTCCGCCGCCGGTTGGCAGTATCATCAGTAAATCCTGCCCCTTTAAGATGGCATCCACACCCTCTTCCTGGAGTTCTCTAAAGCTGTTATGTCCGAAATTGTCTTTTAATATCTGATTTTTGATTTGTACTCCATTGGTTGTCAACTTTTTTTCTGCACTGCTGATTGTTGTTGCTTTGCTTTTTCTCTCAGCCCACCCTGAAGGATGGGTTCCTGACATTTATTTTCCCGGAATTGGTACTTCAGTGCCGACTGCTGCAACTTTCCTGCCGTTTTCAGCCCGCACTACAGAAAAAAATTAATAATTTGCACTTATTCGATCTACTTCATCCCATGAGAGTGAAGTTGATTTTTGATGTTTGATGATATGTGCGACGTACCGGGCAAACATATCTGTCTCGACATTGACACGACTGCCTTTTTTGTAGTTCTTAAAAAGTGTCTCTTTCATTGTATGGGGAATGATAGTCAGACGAAAACTGTTTTCGTCGACATCATTGACCGTAAGGCTGACCCCGTCTATGGTAATGGAGCCTTTTGGCACAATATAGGGAATAAATTTCTTCTCTACTGTGATAAAAACATCATAAGAGTTGCCGTTGTTTTTGATCTCTTTAATGGTGCCTACAGTATCAACATGTCCCTGAACGATATGCCCCTCAAACCGGTCACCCATTTTCATAGCAGGTTCTATATGCACCTCGTTTTTATAATTTTCTATGGCCAAAAGTTTTTGGCTCTCAGGAGAGAGTTCTACGGCAAAGCCGTCTGGATTTACTTTTACTACGGTTAAACAGGCACCGTTTACGGCAATTGAATCACCGATACCGGCTTTGTATGTTGCTCTGATACTGAGAGTGGAACCCACAAAGCTTTTCACTGTTGCAACTTCTCTGATTAGTCCTGTAAACATATATCTGTTTCTCCTCTGCCTCATGAGAGGCTAGCGCAGTGAATCGGGACGTGTTCCGATTCACGTGTTAAAAAACTAGAAGACGATTTTACCGTCTTCTTGAAGACCCTTAATGATAGCTTTGGCTTTTTCATGTCCTTGATAGGCAGCTTTTCGGCACAGGTCAAGGGCTTTGTCATGATCCTCTTCACAGCCTATTCCCTGATCATACAGGAGTCCAAGATTATACAGCCCTTCTGTGAGTCCGCCATCAGCTGCACGCTTGAAACAGATAAAAGCTTTTGCATCGTTCTGTATCACGCCATGGCCCTCTTTGTAGAGTGCGCCAAGATTGTTAAATGCCTGCAAATGTCCGCGTTTTGCCGCCTCTTCATACCAAAATGCGGCTTCTGAATAGTTTTGCATACAGCCAAGCCCGCGCTCAAGCATAAGCGCAACTTCATACATGGCAGGCGGAACGCCTCTTGTTGCCGCTTCCATATGCAGCTCATATGCTTTGAACATGTCATGTTTGACACCGCCAATACCGTTTTCATATAAAATAGCGAGATTAAAAAGGGCATAAGGCTGTTTTGCCTCGGCTGCCTTTGTGTAGAGCTCCAGTGTTTTTGCCTCATCCTTTTCACACCCCTGTGCCATTTGGTGCATATAGCCCAAAGAGGTTTGCGCATCGGCATTGCCTTCTTGGGCAAGCTGTGTATAAAGTTTGTATGCAGTTTCAAAATCACCGGAATTATAGGCTTCGTTTGCTTTTTGTATCATTATTCTTCATTCTCCGTACGAATTGGTTGTCTAAAAGTTGTTGTATTGCCTTTGGCGGCTGCTTTTGCTTTTCTTACTTTTTCTAATAATTTTTCTTTGCTGCTGAGATGTTCGTCCCGTATTTTATGCTTGTAACTGCCGTCAATTTCTGGGTCATAAACCAGTATTTCGGGTACATAATCTTGAAATAAATCTGTACGCATCTTAAAAACCTCAGGTAATTTACTTTATATTATGCAAATGATACTGAAAAATGATAAAATTCGCATTAATAAAGTAAGTTTATATAAGTAATTTAAGGGCATCTCTAAAAACCCTGATATCCCTCAAAGCCAAAAAGAGGAGTGAGATTGTGCAAAACTTTTCTTGAAGCATAGCCGTAGCTACGGTGATCGAAAATTTTGTGCAAGATTGCTTCTCTTTTTGGCTCCGGCAGGGCATTATAGCAAAAGCACTACTGCTTCGTTAAAACCACTTGAAGCTACTCGTAGCTCCTGCGTAGTTTTGCCTTGCATTAGTACCTTCGCTATAATGTTGAGATATATCAGGGTTTTTAGAGGTGCCCTTAATTAGCCCATTCTCAAAAAATTAAACTACTTATATAAACAAGCTATGCTAACAGGATGTATAAATGAATTATGATGTAATAGTAGTAGGCGGTGGACATGCCGGTATAGAGGCTTCTTTGGCGGCAGCTCGAATGGGGAACAAAACACTGATGATTTCCATGCTTGCGGAAAATGTCGGGGCAACTTCCTGTAATCCTGCCGTAGGCGGACTCGCAAAAGGGCATTTGGTACGTGAGCTTGATGCACTCGGCGGCGAAATGGGACTCATTACCGATGAAGCGGGCATACAGTTTCGCATACTCAATCAGACAAAAGGGCCTGCAGTTCGCGGAAGCCGTGCACAGATAGATATGGACAAGTACCGTGTAATCGCCAGAAATGTTGTACTCAATACGCCTAATCTTGATTTGGCACAGGATACGGTTGAATCATTAATCATAGAAGAAGATGAGGTAAAAGGTGTCCGCACAGCATTGTTAAATGAGTACAGAGCCAAAAAAGTCATCATTACTTCGGGGACATTTCTCAACGGTATAATCCATATAGGCGAGGTGCAGCAAGAGGGCGGACGTTTTGGAGAACCACGAAGCGTCGGACTTTCTGCTTCGCTTAAAAATGATGCAGGGCTGAGTATGGCACGCCTCAAAACCGGTACCTGTGCGCGTATTGACAGTTCGAGTATTGATTTTTCCGTCATGGAAGAACAAGACGGGGATGCCTTGCCGAATCCTTTCAGTTTCAGAACAGACAGAGAAAAATTCCGTGCGACAAAAAAACAGCTGCCGTGCTATATCGCCTATACAAATGAAACGACACACAAAATCATTGAGAGCAATTTTTACAGAGCCCCTCTTTTTACGGGTCAGATTGCAGGAAAAAGTCCGCGATACTGTCCTTCTATCGAAGACAAAATAGACAAGTTTCCCGACAAAGAGCGACACCATCTTTTTTTGGAACCGCAAACCATGGACAATACAGAGATCTATGTCAACGGGCTCAGTACCTCTTTGCCTCCTGAAGTGCAAAGAGAAATGATTCATTCGGTTAAAGGAATGGAAAATGCAAAAATTGTCCGTTACGGCTATGCCATAGAGTATGATTTTGTCGATCCGCGTGAACTGAAGCACTCGCTTGAAACCAAAAAAATCAAAGGTCTGTATCTTGCCGGACAGATAAACGGGACAACAGGCTATGAAGAGGCGGCAGCACAGGGAATTATGGCGGGAATCAATGCTTCTTTGGCATTGCAAAACAAAGAACCGCTTATTTTACGTCGTGATGAGGCATACATCGGTGTACTGATTGATGATCTGGTCACAAAAGGAACGAACGAACCGTACAGAATGTTTACTTCGCGTGCAGAGTACAGACTCCTTTTGCGTGAAGAATCAGCGGATGTACGACTGGGAAAATACGGACATGAACTTGGACTCATCTCCGATGAACAGTATGAAAAAATCAAAACAAAAGCCCAGCAGATACAAGAGGGTGCCAAACTTTTGGAAGAGACAAAATTTACACCAAACAAAGAGTTTAATGCACTGTTGGCATCTATGGACGAACAGCCGCTCAAGGATGTCTCAACCGCACAGCAGCTTATTGCCCGTAAAACATTTGATGTACAAAAGATGGTCACGATTGTGCCGGAACTTGACAAGTATGATGACTATATAAAAGAAGAAATTTTGGTGGAGGGAAAATATGCCCGTTACGTTGACAAACAGAGCCAGGAAATAGAACGTATGAAAAAATATTTGAAAGTCAAAATACCCGAAGGGTTTGATTTTACGGGTGTGAGCGGACTCTCCAAAGAGGTACAGGAAAAACTGGCGGCTTTTTCTCCGCCGACACTCCAGGCAGCGATGAATATCAGCGGAATTACACCCGCAGCAATTGAGATACTGCATATATATATCAGAATGGCTGCAAAAAAACTATGAGAACTTTTTATTATGTGCATACGGGGCACAGAATAGGCCTGGACAGATTTCGCAGGGCAGTGGCGATACTCAATGCTTTAAAAGATGAAAATATTACACTGTTGACAAGTGATTATCGCATTGCACAGGCGGCACGTGATTTTGGCATACAAAAGAGTGTGGGGATTGATGTTGTCAGAAATATCCCCCAAATTGCCCATAACGGCGACAAGCTGATTTTTGATTCTGCAGAGGCAAATCCTGTTATGCTTGAAGATATGCGAAACTATTTTTCAAGATTTGTGAGAATCAGCGATAAGCCTGATGAGGTAAAAGCGGAGAATGAATTTTTGCTCTCTCCCTATTTGGAAGATGAAGGTATCTGCAAAGCCGTGGTTGTAGCTGACAAATACTTTACATGTAAAGAAAAGACAGTACCACTCTCCTATTTTTTCGGAGATGATGATTATGAAAAAGATTTGGAAAAACATGTAGATTTTATAGAAGATTTACGTTCACATTTGCAGCTTGGATTTTATTATTTTCTAGATTATGAAGAAATGTTAAAAACAAGATTCGTTCATTATTTCGAATTTGAAGAGTATGATGAGATGATAATGCAGAGTGAAGTTTTAGTCACAGCTTCGCCACAGGCAGTGCTGGATTCTTTAGCCTCTGGCGGGAAACCTGTTTATATACAGAGAGAAGATTACACACGGGATTTTATTCCTCTGTTTGAAAGCTTAAATATTCCTGTCGTTTATAATTATGATAAAAATCACTTAAATGTGATATTAGAGACTGTTTTTACGAGAAATTATGAAATAATTGAAAAAAATAGTAACAAAACAGCAAACTTTCTAAAGGAAAGCTTAAATTTATAAATAATTAAAACTTATTTGGTATATAATAAGGATTGAAAATTGAATAAAGAAGAGAGAAAACATGAAAAATAATAGCCGTAGAGGTTTTATGGGCAAAGCGTTTGGTGCTGTTGCCGGTGTGGGTGCTGTCGCTTCATTGTACGCGATGAAGAGATCATGGGATCCTTTACCGAGCGTCAAAGCAGCCGGATTTACTACTCTGGACATGTCTCAATATAAAGAGAATGAACTGGTAGTGGAAAAATGGAGAGGGAAGCCTATTTTTGTTTTAAAGCAGTCCAAAGAGATGCTTGAATCATTCGATAAAAATATAAGTCAGATTACCGGAAAGTCAACTGCAGAGATGGACAAGAAAAGATTGATTAAAGTAGGAGATGATTATTTCCTTATATGTGTCGGTCTTTGTACGCATCTTGGATGTATCCCAGGTTACAACCCTGATGAAAAAAGTTTCTTATGTGCCTGTCATGGCGGTATGTATGATGACACGGGAATGGTAACGAAGTCTCCGCCTCCACGTGGTTTGGACATTCCTCCGTTTAAAGTGGATGGTATGAAAGTAGTGTTAGGTGAAACATCACCGGAATATGAAAAAATGCTTGCCGATGGCATAACACTGAAAGTATAGGGTAAAGGAAAGATATGGCACATTTTACAAAAGCAACAAGCCTGCACGATTGGTTAAATCAACGCCTTGGCATTGATACACTCAACCGTGTTTTGGCGACGGAATATTGGATCCCTAAAAATATTAACTTTTTATGGGCAATGGGTATGATACTTGCGATTACATTCGGACTGTTATTGATATCGGGTATCTTTTTACTGATGTATTATCAACCGAATATCGATTTGGCATTTGACAGTGTAAACTACACGATAATGCAGGAAGTCGGTTACGGCTGGTTATGGAGACATGTTCACGGTGTAGCGGCATCTGTAGTGTTCCTGATAATCTACATTCATATGTTCACAGGGATATATTACGGTTCATACAAGAACGGTCGTGAAATGATTTGGATTTCAGGGATGCTTTTATTTGTTGCGTTTTCAGCAGAAGCATTTTCAGGATACATGCTCCCATGGGGTCAAATGTCTTACTGGGCAGGTATGGTTATTACCAATCTTTTTAGTATGGGCGGATTACATATGGACGGTTTGGTTGAGTGGATTCGCGGGGATTATGTTCCTGCACAGGCATTTTTGAACCGTTTCTTTATGTTACATGTATTGCTTATTCCTTTGGCAATCATCGGTCTTATCGGATTACACTTCGGTGCGCTTCGTATTCCGCATGTAAACAACCAGGACGGTGAAGAGATTGACTTTGATGTTGAAGCGAAAAAATATTTGGCCGGCGACAAAGCAAATTCAAAAGTAATTCGTTTTATGAATGACTTTTTGGCAAAAGATATGATGGTTGTGGGAATTTTCCTCATCCTTTTCTTTTATCTTGTCTTTTATCATTATGATTTTGCAATGGACCCTGTAAACTTTGACCCTGCAAACGGTCTGAAGACACCGACGCATATTTACCCTGAGTGGTACTTCTTGTGGTCTTATGAGATTTTACGTCCATTTTCAACAAATGTCGGACTGATTGCATTTGCTTTTGCACAGGTTATTTTCTTCTTGTTACCATTTTTAGACAGAAGCCCAAATGCAGTGCCTGCGTCACGTCGAGGTCTGTTCAAATACTGGTTTTGGGCAATGTTGATTGACATGATTATACTGACGGCAATGGGTAAAGTTCCGCCAGAAGGTGTATTTAGCGCTATCGGTTTTTATGCGGCTATAACGTTTATCGGTTTATGGATAGCACTTCCATTTATCACAAAATTTGAAAAAAAAGTTTAAGGAGTAAACAGTGAAAGAATTATTTATATTAGTGGTCGTAACTGTATTTACTCTTGTGACATACTATTTGGTTGAGCCGTTTGCACATTCACAAATGCACAAGCATGTAGAAGGTGAAGGGTTTGCATACAAAGATTTACCGGCATTGACAAAAAAAGGTGATGCTGCACGTGGAAAAGACCTGGTCATGGGTGCAGGTGCCTGTGTTGGTTGTCACAGTATCGAGGTTGCCGGTATGCCGGCTCCGATGGATCCTGTAACTGCAGCACAAAGCTACGGTGTAAACCCACCGGATTTATCAAATGCAGGAGTTGTTTTCGATGCTAAATTTTTAGCGGCACTCATTAAAAACCCTGCACATGCTTTAATGCTTGAGCATAAATACAATGAAAAAAGCGGTAAATCCTATCCGATGCCGCAGTTCTACGGAGCCGGCGGAGATATGGATCAGGAAGTGGCTGACATGGTTGCCTACTTACAGTCAATTGCAGTACCGCAAGAGAAATTAACGCCAAATATGGCATTTGAAACAGCTTGTGGAAGATGCCATGCAATTCACTATCCGTATTCGTTGGATGGTAAAATTCATGCACCATGGACACAAATCGGAGAAAAACCGACATTCAAACACAAGCAGGATGAGTTGGCATTTGAAACAAAAGTGCTTGATTATCAGGACGCTTTAACAAAATATCTCGGTACCTTGCCACCGGATTTAAGTATGTATATCCGTTCTCGCGGAGAGCACTACATCAAAACTTTTGTTGAAGATCCTCAAGCGTATCTTAAAGGAACTGCGATGCCTCGTGTAGGTGTGACTGCAGAAGCTGCTGATAAAGTGATTGAGCATCTTGAAAATGTCGGAGATTCCAAACGTCACAAAAGAGAAGAAATCGGTAAATATGTTATGATATATATTATTATCTTTGCAATATTTGCTATTCTTTGGAAAAAAGAAGTGTGGAGAGACTTGCACTAGTCTTTTTCTTTGGGTTTCCATACTTTGTGTGGGAACCCATTCCTTGGTTATTACAATCAATGTTATTAAGTTAAGCGACTTTTGGGAACCCGTACTTCAGTGCGGGCTGAGAGTGGCAAGACTATTGCAACAGCCGGTACTGAAGTACGGGTTCCGAAAAAGTATTAATTTTTTTCACTTAATAACACTGCGCTATTACCCCTCCTAAAGTTAAGCTTTGATATAATCTTTTTTATGAGATTTAGAGATATCAAAAAAAACACAAAACATCAAAAACAACAACAAAAGAGACCTCACATACGCTATGCGCGTTATCCGGATAGAATAAAAGCACTCATTACCGACTTGTTTATGATATATGCACCTATTTTATATATTATTGCTTATATTGTTATGGGAAGCAAAGAAGCATTTCAGTCTTCGCAATGGGCACCATTTTTCGGGGTAGCAACATATGGATTGATTTACGCCGTTCTTCTGGCAAAATTTGGACAGACTCCGGGAAAAAAAGCCTATAAAATTAAAGTAGTTGACGATAAAACATATAAAAATATAGGATTTTTTCGGGCTTTGTGCCGTTTTACAGCTTTTTTGTTTTCTGCAACAATTCTTTTAGGATTAGCAATTCCATTTTACAGAAAAGACAAAAAAGCATTGCATGATATAATATGCGCAACTGTAGAAATTGAAGTTGATTAAGAAGTGCATCAACTCGAAAAGATATAATGACAAGAATTAAAATTAGGAAATATAATGCTTATTGATAGCTATGACAGAGTGGTAGATTATTTAAGAGTTTCTGTAACCGAACGATGTAATTTTAGATGTCAGTACTGTATGCCCGAAAAACCGTTTTCATGGGTTCCAAAAGAAAACTTATTGAGTTTTGAAGAGCTGTTTGAATTTATGAAAGTGGCTATTGACGAGGGTGTGAAAAAGATTCGCATTACAGGCGGAGAACCGCTTTTGCGCGAAGATCTGGACAAATTTATTCAAATGATTTATGATTATGAACCTGCGATAGATTTGGCAATGACAACCAATGCTTTTTTGCTCAAAGGCACGGCACAGCGGCTTAAAGATGCAGGGCTTAAACGCATTAATGTCAGTATTGATACTCTTAAACCGGAAGTGGCACAGGCTATAGCGGGAAAAGATGTTTTGAAAAATGTACTTGAAGGCGTGGATGAAGCACTCAAAGTAGGGCTGAAAGTCAAAGTAAACATGGTACCTATGAAAAACATGAATGCTGATGAGATTGTGGATGTGCTGGAGTATTGCAAAGAGCGTGATATGAGTGTGCGTTTTATAGAGTATATGGAAAACAAATTTGCCAAAGCGGATATTTCAGGGCTGAAATCATCAGAGCTTCTGGAAATTCTCAGAGAAAAATATGAATTTGAAGATGAAGGTTTTGACGGTGCCTCGCCATCGCATTATTACAGAATGAAAGACGGATACCGGTTTGGTATTATTGAACCCTACGGAGATGATTTTTGCAAGCAGTGCAACCGAATAAGACTGACTGCCGAGGGTAATCTGATACCGTGCCTGTATTTTGATGAGGCAATGAGCATTGCGGAGTCGATTAAAAAGGGTGATATCAAAGGGGCGGCAGCTGTTTTAAAAGAAGTAGTACGCACAAAACCGGAAAAAAATCGCTGGGGCGGAGAAGATGATGAAGTTTCCAACCGGGCTTTTTACGAGACGGGTGGATGATCTACCTCGTTGAGCATTTTTACTCTATTCAGGGGGAGGGCAAGTATGTAGGCACGCCTTCTCTTTTTTTCCGTTTCGGCGGCTGCAATATGAAGTGCGAAGGTTTCGGTTGTAAAGAGACAGCAAATGACGGTACAGAAGTTGTCGGCTGTGATACTGTTTATGCCGTCAATAAAGAGCATTTTTTACAGAGTTGGGTGCCTGTTTATAAAGCAGAAGAACTGCTCAATATTCTCTCTTTGTATGATTTGCCCGAAGCGGTAGACATTGTTTTGACAGGCGGTGAGCCTCTGATTTATGCCAACGATGCACTCTTTGTTGCTTTTTTGGAAGCGCTGGTGGCAAAGGGACATCAGATAACTTTTGAAACAAACGGTTCTTTAGCGGTTGATTTTGAAAAATATCCTGTATACAAAGAGTGTGTGTTTGCTCTGTCAGTGAAGCTTTTTAATTCTGGGGAATCCCTGAGTAAACGTCTGCGCGGTGATGTGATTTACAATATTGCCGCAAATGCAAAAGATGCTTTTTTTAAATTTTCCATTGACAAAGAGTCTATAAATATAGCTCTGGAAGAGGAGATACAAAGCGTCACCATGCATTCCCCTCAGACCAAGGTTTACTGTATGCCTGTAGCAGGAAGCAAAAAAGAGTTGGAAGAAAATACCGAACCGCTGATAGAGTTCTGCAAGGCAAAGGGGTACAATTTCAGTGACAGACTGCACATAAGAATCTGGGATGCCAACAAAGGTGTATAGCATCAAGGCAGTTTCATATGTTTTGTCGGAATCCGTACTTTAATGCTCAAACATGATTTGAGAGAAAATTAAATTTTTTTCTGCAGTCCGGGCTGAGAGTGGCAAGGCTATTGCAACAGCCGGCACTGAAGTACCGGTTCCGACAACACTATTAAGTTAAGAAAACTAATGCTTTCTTGGAACCGGTACTTCAGTGCCGGCTTTGTGTCTTTAAAAATAGGTGAACAAGAGGGATTTATCATGATTATCAGAAAACTTTTTAAATTTGAAAATGCACATATTGTACGGGGATGCTCAACTGTAAAATGCAGAAGTTCGATTCACGGGCACTCTTACAAAGTGGAACTGCTTTTTGCATCCAACTTTTTGGATAACGGACAGATGGTCTATGATTTTGGACTGATGAAGCAAAACATGAAAGATCTCGTGGAGAGTTTTGATCATGCGATTGCTCTGTGGCGTGATGATGATCCGGAGTTTGTCCGTGATATGAAAAAACACTCTGCGCGATGGGTCCAATTGCCGGTGTCGCCTTCTGCAGAGCAGTTTTCACGCGTCATTTTTGTGATGATAGAGAGACTTTTGTCGCTTACATCAACACAAAACGGAGAAAAAGAAGTACGCCTTGAGAGCGTCATAGTGCATGAAACAGCCACAGGTTATGCACAATGTTTTCGTGAAGATGCCCACTCAAAAAACATGGGTGAAATCAAGCTTGAAGAGATTGTTTTTTCTGTGCAGGTTTTAGAGGATTTTAAAGATAAAGACCTATTTGAAAAGATAAAAAGAGGAGAAACTTTTTTAAATCCTGCAAGTGTCTGAGCCCTCTTAATATTTTTTAATAATAGAGTGCTATACTTAAAGCAAACAAAAATATAAAACACTGTTCTTTTGGTATAAAAGGAGAAGAGATATGGCACAGGAAGAGATTAACAAAGCTGTCTCGGGCGAGTATAAACTCGGATTTGAGATAGATATAGAACAGGACACACTGCCTCCCGGGTTAAATGAAACAACCGTTCGTTTCATTTCCCAAAAGAAAAATGAACCGGAGTGGATGACGCAGTGGCGCTTAAATGCTCTTGAAAAATGGCAGAAAATGCAAGAGCCCCACTGGGCACATGTAACTTACGAACCTATAGACTACCAATCAATTTCTTATTTTTCGGCTCCAAAAAAGGGAGCAAATTCTCTTGATGAAGTTGATCCAAAAATTCTTGAAGCCTATAAAAAACTCGGCATTCCTTTGGATGAACAAAAACAGCTGCAGGGGATTGCCGTAGATGCCGTTGTGGATTCTGTTTCTGTAAAAACCACATTTTCTGAGGAGTTGAAAAAGCACGGGATTATCTTTTGTTCTATTTCTGAGGCCCTGCAGGATTATCCTGAACTTGTTAAAAAGTATATGTTCAGTGTCGTACCGATGAATGACAACTATTATGCAGCCCTGAATGCTGCTGTTTTTACAGACGGCACCTTTGTCTACATTCCAAAAGGGGTTCGCTGTCCGATGGAGTTGAGTACCTACTTTCGTATCAATGCACTCAACACAGGACAGTTTGAGAGAACACTGATTGTTGCAGACGAAGGAAGTTATGTAAGCTACAATGAAGGCTGTTCCGCACCAATGCGGGATGATTCACAGCTGCATGCCGCAGTTGTGGAACTGATTGCGATGAGGGATGCGGAAATCAAATATTCTACCATTCAAAACTGGTATCCCGGTGACAAAGAGGGCAAAGGCGGCATTTACAACTTTGTTACCAAGCGCGGTCTTTGCAAGGGAGACAATGCGAAAATTTCCTGGACGCAGGTGGAGACCGGTTCCGTCATCACCTGGAAGTATCCAAGCTGTATTTTGCAGGGAGACAACAGTGTGGGTGAGTTTTATTCAGTTGCCGTGACAACGCTTGCACAGCAGGCAGATACAGGAACAAAGATGATTCACCTGGGAAAAAATACAAGTTCTACCATCATCTCAAAAGGAATTTCTGCGATGCGGGGACAGAACAGTTATCGCGGACTAGTCAAAATGGCGGCCAAAGCTGAAGGTGCACACAATCGAAGCGAATGTGATTCCCTGCTTATAGGAAGCGAGTGCGGGGCACATACATTTCCTTATTTGGAGAACAAAAGTGCCCATGCCAAGGTTGAACATGAGGCAACAACAACAAAAATCAGCGACGAACAGCTTTTTTATCTGCGTCAACGGGGTATCAGCGAAGAGGATGCTGTGAGCATGATAGTACACGGATTTTGTAAAGAGGTGTTTAACCAACTGCCGATGGAGTACGCGGTAGAAGCCAAAGCGCTCTTAGAATTAACATTGGAGGGAAGTGTAGGATGAATACAATGATGGAAATAAAAAATTTGCATGCAAATATAGGTGAAAAAAATATTTTAAAAGGATTGAATCTTTCACTCGAAACAGGGAAAGTTCATGTCATTATGGGGCCAAACGGTGCAGGGAAGTCGACACTCTCCAAAGCCATTGTCGGGCATTATGATATCAGTGTCGGTGAGGGCGATATTGTTTACAAAGGAGAAAGTATTGTTGAAGAAGCACCGGAAATGCGTGCGCTCAAAGGTATATTTTTAAGTTTTCAAAATCCTGTAGAGATTCCGGGTGTGAGCAATGCCTATTTTTTACGAACAGCGGTGAATGCAAAAAGAAAGTTTGAAGGCAAAGAAGAGCTTAACGCTGCAGAATTTTTACGCGAAGCAAAGCGTCTGGCAACGGAACTCGGAATGAAACCTGAGCTCATTACCCGTTCACTCAACGAGGGTTTTTCGGGCGGCGAGAAAAAACGAAACGAAATACTGCAGATGCTGATGCTTGAACCTGATTTTATTATTTTGGATGAGATTGATTCCGGACTTGACATTGATGCTCTGCGGGCAGTAAGTGAGGGGATTAACAAAATCAGAGATGAGAAAAGAACCTTCTTGATTATCACACATTACAGCAGAATTCTTGAGTATGTGAAACCTGACTATGTGCATGTTCTCAAAGACGGCAGAATTGTTAAAACTGCGGGTCCTGAACTTGTGGCAGAGTTGGAAGAGAAGGGATATACAACTCTTGAGGAGTTTTAAAATGAAACAGATAGTTTTGGCCAATATTTTAGCAAACCTTTCTTCTGTGGTCTCACAAGAAACAGCAGCTGCGGCATCCCGTCTGCAACTACTCGGACTGCCTACGAAAAAAACAGAGCAGTACCGGTATTTTCCTATTGAAAAACTCCTCAATGCAGAGTACAGAGCAATCGCAAAAAAAGAGTCTGAAATTGAAGAAGCCGATTTTGTGGAGATAGTTGATGGTGTTGTAGTACGTGCGCCAAAGGGCTTGAAAATCGGCTATACAAAGAGGCGCACTATTGCTGAAGAGCATTTTGACCCGCTCTATTATCTTGGGCATCTGCTCTCTTTGGAAGTCATTGAAATCAATTTTGAAAATGACAGCAGCATAAAGATTTTACACAGATATACCCAGGAAAATGCGCTTATTGCCTACAGGGTAGTTGTGCAGACTGCACCAAATATAAAAGTGACACTTTCTGAATCTTTTATAGGCTGTGATGCAAAAGAGAGTTTGGTGCTCTACGGCTGTGATATCCGTCTTCAAAGAGATACGCGATTCACTTTTATAAAAGATGAAACACTCGTTGAGGGTATCTATACACCGATCCATTCGCATTATATAGAGCTGGCAGAACAAAGCAGTGCAGACTTTTTCAGTTTTGATTTTGGCAATGCCGACGGGCTTCAGTTGATTCAGGCAAAACTGATGCGCGCAAGTGATTTCAGGGCACATCATCTTTTATATACAAAGGGAGAGAGCAAAAGAGGCACAGTTTCCCAGATTGTGCATGCGGCAAGGGAAGCAAAAAGTTCCCAAAAAGCAAAAACAATTTTAGGAGAGAGCGGACGGGGAATTTTTGATGCGCTCATTAAAATCAAAGCAGAAGGGAGCGGTACAAAAGCCTACCAAAACTCCCAGGCCGTTTTACTCAATGACGGGGCCTACATGGTGAGTAAACCACAGTTGGAAATTTATATAGATGATGTGGAAGCCAGTCACGGTTCAACGATAGGGGAGCTTGATGCACAACAGCTTTTTTATCTTCGCTCACGTGGTATTATGCTTGAAGAGGCCAGAAAAATGTTGATTTTGGCTTTTGCAAATGAAATCATTGATGCGATAGAAGATGAAAAGACAAGAGAAAATGTGCACCTTTCTTTTGAAAAGGTTTATTACGGTCATGGACAGTTGGAGTGTATAGCCACCTGCCATCACTGCTGTGAGACTGTGTTTGGAGAAGAGTTGTGAGTGTTAGGGACAAAGTAAATTATTACAAAGAAGATCTGGAGATGTTTGAAACACCAAACGAAAAGTTTGAATATATTTTTGATTTGGGAAAAAAACACACTGTCTTGCCTGAAGAAGAAAAAAATGAAGCAACATTTATAGAAGGCTGTTCTTCTCCTGCCTGGCTTGTCGGTGAGTGTAAAGATGGTAAGCTTGTTTTAAGAGGTGAGGGCAGCAGTGAAATGGCAAAGGGAATGCTGAGTCTGCTTTTAGATATTTTCAGCGGACAGGAGGTGGATGATATTCTTGCCTTTGATCCCAAAGAGCTTGAAAAACTGGGAATAGTCGAGCACCTTTCCCCTGTTCGTCAACAGAGTTTAGAGGCTTTTTTAAACAAAGTCTATGCTTATGCAAAAAGATGCAAAGAGGAAGCGGTATGAGTGATATAAGAGATGTGACGCCTAAGGAGAGTGAAGCACGGGTTATTGAAGAGTTAAAGAAGATATATGATCCTGAACTTCCGGTAGATATTTATAATCTTGGTCTGATTTATGATGTCAAGTGTGAAAAAGATCCGGTGAGCAAATTAAACAGATGCAAAGTTGTCATGACGCTTACCGCACCAACCTGTTCGATGAGCCAGGTCATTATAGATATGGTGAAAAATATTGCCAATACGATAGAAGACGGTTCTGTTGAAGAACTTGATGTTGAGGTGGTGTATGATCCGCCATGGGATCAAAGCAAGATGAGCGAAGAGGCAAAACTTGCTATGGGGATGCTGTAAAATTACGCTGCTAACTTAAAGGTATAAAGTCTGCACTGCAGAAGCTGAACTTTGTACTGATTGTCTTTACCGGGGTTTCTTTTGGAATTTCTGTACAGTTTTCATCAGTGATGATAAAACTGTTCGCCTCTGCGAGAGGAGAAATCATTCCCGGAGCATACTGCTCACAAACCGTAAAATATTCACCGTCAAAATAGCCGGGAATGACTGTTCTTCTTCCTGCGCGCAGTGTGACATCATTTTTCATTTTGGCAGTAATGGGGTTGATGTATTTGTCTTTTTGTCCGCTCATTGCATAAATAATGCTTCTTCCGAAAAGCTCAAAATTTAGAGCTGCTGCGAGCGGATTTCCAGGCAGATTCAAGATGACTTTGTTTCCGATTTTTCCAAAAGTAGTCGGTTTTCCAGGTTTGATGGCTACTTTGTCAAAAAGAATTTCATACCCGAAGGCGCCAAACGCCTCTTTTGTAAAGTCGGCATCTCCGACACTTACTCCGCCGCTTGTAATGATAAAATCACAGTCAAGTGCACTCCTTATGTGCGTATGAATATCTTCGAGGGTATCTGCGGCAGTACCGATAAACTCCACTTCACAGCCGAGTTCTTTGACACGGGAGAGGAGCGTCGGTGTATTTGTATTGTAGAGTTGATACTCTGTAATCTGCTCAAAGTGCATTTTCAGTTCATTCCCTGAAGCAAACAGAGCGACACGGGGCTTTTTGTACACTTTGACATGGCTGATACCCTGGGATGCGAGCAGTGTAATCTGATGTGCATCGATTTTGTCACCGACACAGAGCAAGAGAGTCTCTTTTTTGATATCTTCACCACTGAGACGGATATGCTTTGAGATGACAAGATTGTCGGGAAGTTTGACACCGTTTTGGCACTCCTGTGTGTCTTCAACCGGTACGATACACTGGGTTCCAAGCGGAATTCTTGCTCCTGTCATGATTTTGATGGCTTCTCCGTGTCTGAGTTCACCCTGAAAATCATCCCCTGCAAAAATTGTACAAGACACCGTAACACATTTGTCAGAGTCTTCTATCTTTACCGCATACCCGTCCATCGCGGAATTGTCATAAGGCGGGAGATTGTGTGTTGCTGTAATATTTTCGGCAAGTACATAGCCCAAAGCTTCTTCAATGGGCAGTATTTTGAGCGATTTTCGTTTCGTATTTGTATAAATCAGTTCGAGTGCTTTTTCAATGCTTACAGTCATAATAGTATATCCTTTGTGCAGACTCTTTGTTTAATGGACATATTATAATATAATTTCGTTATGAATGAAATGTATAATATGGGTTTAAGCCTACATAGTTGGTCTGCGGTTGCAATTTTGGTGATGATTTTTGTAAATCTTTTTTTTCTGATAAGTTCTCAGGAGCTTGCCAGATACAAAAGGGTCAACTCTTTGTATTTGACACCTTTGACAATGACAATACTTGGTTCGCTTTTGTTTACCGGTATTGTGATGATGGCGGCAAAGCACCTGCACTTCAGTATAGAAAATATTGCTATGATTTTTTTAGGTGTTGTATTGATTGTTTTGGAAACAAAAAGGTTAAAAGCCCTGAAATATCTGAGTACGAAAAAAGAGCATGCTTTTAACGCATACAAACCGTTTGCAAGAACAATTTTGCAGGCAGAATTTGTTTTGGTGCTTTTGATGTCACTGTGGATGTGGTTTTTGTAAAATGGTATATCTTTTCAATGCAGAGGCAGGCAAAGACTCTTTACATGTAAAGAACGAAGATTTTAAATATCTTATAAAAGTACGCCGCCACAAAGTCGGTGACGAACTGGGTTTTCGCAATAAAGAAGATATAGAGAGGCTGCATATATACAGGCTGCAGAAAATCGAACCAAGAACGGCAGTGTTTGAGCGTATTTCTTCAGAAATCCTGAGAGTCAAAGCAGAAAAAGAGTTGCATATCGGCTGGTGTGTCATTGACAACAGGTCTGTTGAAAAAGTACTGGCAAGTCTGAACGAAACAGGGGTGAAAAAGATTACTTTCATCTACTGCGAGCGCAGTCAGAAAAACTTTAAGCCTGATTTCAAGCGGTTTGAACGGATTTTGCAGGCTTCAAATCAGCAGTGCGGGCGTACAGAGTTTATGGAATTTGCTACATGTAAAGGGCTTGAAACATTTATTAAAGAAAATCCGGATACAAAAGTTTTTGATTTTACAGACAAAATACTGGAGTGTGAGAGTGATTTTACAACAGTACTGATAGGCTGTGAGGGCGGGTTTTCAGCCAAAGAAAAAGAGTTTTTGAAAAATCAGGAAGTGTTCCGGCTGGATACACCTATGATTCTTCGTTCTGAGAGTGCAGTTTTAGCAGTTGCAAGCAAAATATTGCTTTAAGAGAAGCGTGATATAATTTTTGAATGAAGAGTTATAATATAATTTATAAAGATGAAAAAACATTTCAAAAATTTGTAAAAAAGTATAAACTGAAAGAGGAAAAGGCACTTCTTGTTCAGGTATTGAGCGGGATTACAGAGGAAGAGTTCTGTCTCTCTCTTGCACAGTTTATCAAAAAAGAACTCCCCTATGCAAATATCATCGGTACCACAACGGCCGGCGGCATAGCGAATGCTGTCATGTATGACAAAGAAGTTGTGCTCTCTTTGAGTCTCTTTAAAAAAAGTACAGTCGCTTCGAAACTTTACTCTTTTGAAGATGATTTTAATGTTGCAATGATGCAAAAAGCGCTGGTACGGGAAAATACAAAAGCGATGATAATTTTCAGTGACGGATTTAAAAGTAACGCTGAAGCATTGATAGAAAATATTCACAGGACCATGCCCGATATTGTCATTGCAGGAGGAAGAGCCGGTGATGAACTTTTTCAAAAAACATTTGTTTTTGACGAGAAAAATTACAGTGACAACGGATGTGTGATAGCAACATTAAGCGGTGAGGAACTGCATGCCAAGAGTGATTATATTCTTGCCTGGACCCCTATCGGCAAAGAGATGATAGTGACAAAAGCACAAGAGACAGTTTTGTATGAACTTGACGGAATCCCTGTTTTGGACATATACAAGAGATACCTGGGCAAGCATATTTTGGAAAAAATTCCTGAAGCATGTGCTCCTTTTCCTTTGTTGCTGAAAAAAGGAGACATTACTGTAGCGCGGGATCCTATTGCTGTGACGCAAGAGGGCTTTTTGCAGTATGCAGGCAGATTTGAAGTGGGCGATGTTGTGCGGTTTAGTTTTGCCGACATTGAAGATTTGACAGATCATCTTGATGAACTTTACGGTGCTTTGAGCCGGCACTGCGCAGAAACAATCTTTATATATTCCTGTGTCGCACGAAAAGCACTTTTAGGAGAAAAACTCGAAGATGAACTGGGTGTTTTGGAAGCCATTGCACCGACAGGCGGTTTTTTTACTTTTGGTGAATTCTTTCAATCTTCTGAGATGGCAGAGTTGTTAAATGTCACGACAACAGCGCTCTTCTTGTCAGAATCAGACTATACAGAGTGCGAGAAAAAAAGTTTTGCACCAAAGCATACTTTTGACTCTATAAAAAAATCATTAACCCATCTGGTCAAGATGACATCCCAGGAGTTGGAGACCCTGACTATCCATGATCCTCTGACTGCCTTGTATAACCGACAGGAGTATATCCGCATAGTTACAAAGAAGATAAAAAGTGCAAAACGGTATGGCGAAGTTTTTGGCATGATGATGATTGATATAGACTTTTTTAAACTGGTCAACGACAATTACGGACACGATGTCGGAGATCATGTCTTGAAAAAAATTGCACAAATTTTGCTGAAAAATGTACGTGAGGATGATTTTGTTGCACGATGGGGCGGCGAAGAATTTATTATTATTGTAAAAAACGCCAAAGTAGAAGCTTTGGAAAAAGTAGCACAGAAGATTCAGAAAAAGATGCTCCAGGAATCTTTTGCTCCGGTGCCAAAGGTGACGCTCTCCTTCGGATTAACGCTTTACTGTGAGGGAGATGATGAGGATGCACTCTTTAAACGTGTAGACAATGCACTCTACAGAGCAAAGGAGAACGGAAGAAATCAGTATATCATCGGATAAATTTTGTATTAAGAAAAAATTTGGTTATAATTCCATTCAGAAAATCTGCCCCCATACGGATTTAAAAAATATATAGATATTCGTACTTCGACGAGTATCAAAAGGTAAAAAGATGAAAAAAGGTATTCACCCTCAGTTAGTTGACTGTACTGTAACATGTGCATGTGGAAATAGTTTTGTAACAAAAAGCCAAAAGCCGGAAATGAGAATTGATATTTGTAATGAATGTCACCCGTTCTTTACAGGCGAAGAGCGTATGGTTGATACGGCTGGTCGTATCGAGAAATTTAACGCACGTTACAATAAAAAATAATTTTTTAACTTGCTGACTCTTGTTCCAACTCCGATTGGAAACATCGGCGATATTTCACTCAGAGCGATTGATGCTCTGAGAAATGCCGATACACTTTTATGCGAAGACACCCGCGTTACCAAAAAACTCATCCATATTCTTAAAGAACGCTATAATACAGAATTTAAAGAGAACCAACAGTTTATTGCTCTGCATTCTCATAATGAACAAAGTTTTGTTGAAAAACTTTCTCCCTCTTTTTTTGAGCAAAATATTGTCTATGTCAGTGATGCCGGCATGCCCGGTGTGAGTGATCCCGGACAGGCCTTGGTTGCCTATTGTCTGGAACATGATATTTCCTATGATGTGCTTCCTGGTGCCAATGCCGTGCTTACTGCTTTTGTTGCCAGTGGATTTTGTGAAACAAAAATGCTGTTTTTAGGATTTTTGGACCATAAAGGAAGCAGTCGCAGTGAAGGTTTGCAGCGTGCTTTGCACAGTGGCTATACAACAGTTTTATATGAGTCCCCCCACCGTTTGGAAAAACTGCTTTTAGAAATTGCAAAAGAAGCACCTGAAAGAGAAATATTTCTGTGTAAAGAGCTGAGTAAGAAATATCAAAGATACCTGCGTGGCACTGCAGCTGAAATAGTTGTAAAACTTGATGGAAATTTTCGTGGCGAATGGGTTGTGGTGATTCAGGCAGCCAATGAACAAAACAGTTCTGCCGTCAGTGAAAACGATATACTGGCACTGGACTTGCCTAAAAAAGTGCAGGCAAAACTTATCAGTAAAATTACAGGTGAAAATACAAAAGAGATCTATCAAAGATTAATGTAAATTTATGAAAAAATTTTAAATAAACACTTTTTTGGATAAAATACTCTCATGTTAATTTATGCCAAACAACCAATATATTATCTTATCAACAACTATCCGCAAAAAATAAAGACTCTGTATCTTGCAAAAGAACTTGAGAAAAAAGAGTACTCCCGCCTTATGAAAATGGATTTTGCAATTAAACGCATTCCAAATGAAGCAGCCGTTAAAATGAGTAAAAATGCCAATCACCAGGGATTTTTGGCTGAAGTTGAAGATTACAAACTCCATAATTACCAGACATTTTTAGACAAAGAGTTTGTAGTTGTTTTGGCAGGGCTCACAGATGTCGGCAATATTGGCGCCATTGTACGAAGTGCTTATGCCTTGGGTGTGGATGCGATTATTGTCAGCGGGATCAAACATCTTGCTGTTGAACCATTGCTTCGTACAAGTACCGGTGCACTTTTTGATATGCCTTTGGCTGTTGAAAATAACATACATAACTTATTGAATGATTTTAAGATGTCCGGTTTTGTCAGCTATGGTGCTGATATGGGCGGTATTGATATCAGAGAAGCAAAAATTGCGAAAAAAAGGCTTTTAGTCCTGGGCAATGAAGGAGAAGGTCTGACCGCAAGAGTAAGCGCGAAGTTAGACAATATAGTCAGTATAAAAATGGCACATGATTTTGATTCACTGAATGTAAGTGTTGCCGGAGCTATTTTAATGGACAGGATGAGATATGAACAATGACGGGTTGCAAAAATTAAAAGATATCGGCGCACAGAAAATTTATGAAGATACACACATACCGGTAGGACATATACAGGCAATTTTACATGCAAGTTTTGACGGTTTGAACAAAATTCAGTTTATTGGTTTTATTTCGATACTCCAAAGAGAGTACAACATTGATTTGAGTGAATTGAAAAATGCCGGAACTGCCTACTATAATGAAAAAAATCCTGTTGAGACAACCACTGAAGACGGGATTTTTATAGCACCGAAAAAAAAGAAAAACTTCACACTTTTATATATTTTACTTACAATGGTTGCTCTGCTTGCTGCTTTGTATTATACAGTGGAATATACAGATAAAGAAATAAAAACTCCTCCTCCAAAACAAAGCAATATTCAGATTTTATCTGTTGATACAAATGTCAGTCAGAAAAAAGATGAAAACAAGACACTCAAAGATGCAAACACGACACAGGAAACTGCAATAAAAAAAGAAAAAGCCGTAGAGAAAAGTTTTAAAATTATTGCAAGATCAAAAGTCTGGATGGGTTATATTGATGTTGCAACAAACAAGAAATATCAAAAGACATTTACGGGAGAGTTTGATCTTGATCCAGACAAAGAGTGGCTTTTGATTTTTGGGCATGGCTACATAGATGTTGTCACGGATACAGAGAAAAAGAAATTTAATTCGAAAAAAACATTAAGACTCCTGTATAAAGAGGGTGCAGTGAAGGAGTTGACTTTTGAGGAATTTAAAAGACTCAACAGAGGTAGTGCATGGTAAAAGTCTTTGTTCTCATGGCACTCTTTTTTGGTTTTGCAAATTGTGCTGATATAACACAAGACCCATTGGATGTGAAAATTAAAAGCTTTTTAGGTGAGAAATCCTATGAGACAAACAAAGATTTTATCAATGTGATTTTTGAACCGAAATCCTCTTTTTATGTCAAAGACAGGGTCAATGCGGTGAAGGTCATACAGACACTCAAAGACAATGGTCTGTTAAATCTTTTTTTTCGTTCACCACAGGATTTTCGGCTCAATTTTAAAACAAGCGGGTATCCTCTCTTTTTTGTAAAAATTATGGAAGACACGCTGCAAAACCTGGGCTATTTCAGATATGTGACAACAGCATCAAATTTTGACAGTTCAGAATTTTCCTGGAGTATTAATCTCACATCAGAGTATGCAACCGACCCTTTGATACTGCAAAACGAACTGCAAAAAAGCGGTTGTAATATAATAGACGTAGAAAAAAATTCTCTCAAAGAGTGGACATACACCATTGACATAAGCAACGGATATCTCAATGTCGCTCAGCTGCATACAGGCGAAGAGATAAAACTAAAGCGCTCTTTGTATGCCCACTGGCTTGATATTTCAAAGATCAGAAGTCTGACGATCAAAAGTTCAAGAAGAAACAGATGGTATCCGTATATTGCTTATTATGATGCCTCTTTGCATCTTTTAAAACTTTTTAAAAAAAATAAAATTTATAAAAAACTGACACTTATCATGCCCAAAAATGCGAAATATATCAAAATATCGGATATGCATACACTCAAAAATGTCAAAGATTCTCTTGTTTTATATCCAAAGGGCAAAAGATAATTTACAGACCGTAACTTTATTCTAATAATTTTTCGCTAAAATAGCACTAAATATTTCATGTTATAGGGTAAACAATGTTTGATGAGTTTAATTTTAATAGAGTTGAGAGACTTCCAAAGTATGTATTTGCGGAAGTTAATGATATAAAAATGGCAGAACGCCGTGCCGGTAAAGATGTGATAGATTTTTCTATGGGAAATCCTGACGGACCGACGCCGGAGCATATACGAAACAAACTTGTCGAATCAGCCCAAAAGACAAAAACACACGGATACTCTTCTTCAAAAGGGATTCCGAAACTCCTCAAAGCAATTGCAGACTGGTATGAACGCCGTTATGACTGCAAGCTTGATCCTGAAACAGAGTGTGTGGCGACAATGGGTTCCAAAGAGGGGTATGCACACCTTACCTATGCCATTACAAACATAGGAGATGTGGCGGTTGTACCTGATCCTACCTACCCGATTCACGAATACTCTTTTATTCTGGCCGGAGGCAATGTTATCAAATTCGGTATAGAGTTTGATGAGCACTACCGGGTGAATGAAGATCACTTTTTTGAGAGTCTGGAAAAGGTTTTCAAAGAGAGCTCCCCGAAACCAAAATATGTTTTGGTCAATTTTCCGCACAATCCGACAACAGCAACGGTTACGCCTGAGTTTTATGAACGTTTGGTTGCGATGGCAAAAGAGAAAAGATTTTATGTGATTTCCGATATTGCCTATGGTGACATTACCTTTGACGGCTATAAAACACCATCTATTATGAGCGTAGAGGGTGCAAAAGATGTGGCAGTCGAGTCGTTTACGCTTTCAAAATCGTACAATATGGCAGGCTGGCGTGTAGGTTTCTTTGTAGGAAACAAAAAACTCATAGGTGCCTTGCAAAAAATCAAATCATGGTTGGATTACGGTATGTTTACGCCTATTCAGGTGGCGGCGACGGTTGCACTTAACGGCGATCAGACCTGTGTGAGCGAGATTACCCAAAAATACAATCACCGCCAGGAGGTGCTTATAGAAGCATTCGGGCGTGCAGGCTGGCATATACAAAAGAATGAGGCAACAATGTTTTCCTGGGCAAAAATTCCTGAGTGTGTCGCACATCTCGGTTCTTTGGAGTTTTCGAAACGTCTGTTGATTGAAGCAGGTGTTGCCGTGGCTCCGGGAATCGGTTTTGGAGAATACGGTGAGGGCTATGTTCGTATAGCACTCATTGAAAATGACAACAGGATTCGTCAGGCTGCCAGAAATATAAAAGAATTTTTAAAACAGTTTGACGGCTGTAAAAAAGAGAGTAAAAAGTAATGATAAAAGTCGGAATAATCGGTGTCGGAACAGTCGGAACAAGTGTAGCGCAAATTTTAAAAGAGAATGCGGATGTGATTTCTGCCCGTGCGGGTGTTGATATTGTCGTCAAAAGCGGTGTCGTGAAAAATCTCAAAAAAGAGCGGGGTCTGGACATTGTATTAACAGATAATGTAGATGATATTTTAAATGATGAAGAAATAGATATTGTCGTAGAATTGATGGGCGGGGTGGAAGAGGCATTTGAAGTGGTAAAACGCGCACTCAAAGCCGGTAAGTCTGTTGTAACTGCAAACAAAGCGCTGCTGGCATACCATCGTTATGAATTGCAGGAGATTGCAAAAGACAAAGCCTTTGAATTTGAAGCGAGTGTTGCCGGTGGTATTCCAATTATAACGGCACTTCGTGACGGTTTGTCAGCCAATCATATAGAATCAATCATGGGTATTATGAACGGTACATGTAACTATATGATGACAAAGATGACGAATGAGGGTGTGGCATACGATGACATTTTAAAAGAGTCTCAGGAACTCGGCTATGCCGAAGCTGATCCGACGTTTGATGTGGGCGGATATGATGCTGCGCACAAGCTGCTTATTTTGGCTTCCATTGCTTACGGCATTGATGCAAAACCCGAAGATATTTTGATTGAGGGCATTGAAAATGTGACGCAGGACGATATTGCATTTGCCAAAGAGTTCGGTTATGCCATCAAACTTTTAGGGATTGCAAAAAAAGACAAAAATGAAGTTGAGTTGCGAGTACATGCCTGTTTGATTAAACAAGAAGAGATGATAGCAAAAATAGACGGCGTGATGAACGGCATCTCTGTTGTCGGCGACAAAGTCGGCGAAACACTTTACTACGGTCCGGGTGCAGGCGGCGATGCAACGGCTTCGGCAGTTGTGGCAAACATCATAGATATAGCAAGAAGCGGAAAATCGACGCCGATGCTTGGATTTAACCGACCGATGGAAGGCAATCAGCTGACACTCAAACCAACGGAAAAAATCGAGTCCAAATACTATTTGAGAGTCAATGTCTCAGACAGAACCGGTGTTTTGGCAAGACTGACAAAAATATTTGAAACACACAATATCTCTATAGAAACCATGCTGCAGCGTCCAAGTGACAATGAAAGTGCAAATCTGTTGATATCAACACATACAGCCGTGGAAAAAGATATACAAAATATGATCCGCGAACTTGAAGCCCTTGATTTTATAAATGCAAAACCTTCTATGATCAGGATAGTGTAACTTTTAAGATGAAAATCCTGATTACAGGGGCAAGCTCCGGTCTTGGTGCGGAATTTGCACGTCAATATGCGAACAAAGATACTGAACTTATTTTGTTGGCACGCAGAGAGCAAAAACTGCGAAGCCTGCAAAAAGAACTCGCTCCAAAATGTAAAAGTATTACTTTGCTTGTTGTGGATGTAACTGATTTTGTTCAACTTCAGAAAAAAGTCAGGTCAGTCGGAGCAGTTGATTTACTTCTGTTAAATGCCGGAATATCGCTTGGACATACGCAAAATATTCCAACGATACATGATTTTCAAAATCTTTACAATGTGAATGTGCTGGCAAATCATGCGATTTTAGAAGTGCTTTTACCGCAACTGCAGGCACAAAAAAGCGGTCATATTGTATTTGTTTCATCGCTTTCGTCACTTTTTACTATGCCGAGTGCAAAAGTGTATGCTTCGTCCAAACGTGCTTTAAATGCCTCCTGACTTCCGCGATAAGGCACACATTTTCAATTTTCAAAAATATCAAGGATTTGCTTCTGAATCGGTGATGGATTTATAGGCAGTAATTCATCATCAATTTTTAAAGCTGTAATATGTTCAATAATTTTTCTTAGTAATTTCTGCGAGAACTTAAATCTGACATCATGCAACTTTAATCTTCTTTCAAACTCTTTGTAAACTGCATATGATACAAACGAAATAAGTACATGTGCTTTTATTCTCTCCTCAACGCGATGGTATATTGGCCGAATGCGTAAATCTGTTTTTGAGATTCTAAAGCTCTCTCAACATCATACTGATTCTGATAATGTGCTATAACATCATTGGCATTGAGTGAAAAATCATTTGTTTGCAAACCCTTTAATACCATCAAGTCTTTCATCTTGCATTACTTTATTTGGGTTGAGTTTGTATTTAATACTGCACTTCTCATCTATATCCAAATATTTTGCATAATATGAAAGCTTTAAATCACTTTTTGTAATATTTTTCTTTGAGAGTTTTGCTTTGATTTTCTCTAACGCTTTCTCTCTTGTTCTTTTATCTTTTTTTGCTCTTTTGGAGGAGTAGGTAAGAATCAGTTTCTGTCTGATAGGGAGTTGCTGTTTATTGCCAAATTCATCTATATAATTTATCGTTTTATCTATATCAATGGTATGGATAGTCCCATCATCAATAAATGTCAAATTTGCAATTTGCTCTTTGAGTACATTGTCAATATTTTTGATTTTATAGGCAAGGATATATTTATAACCGTTATTCTCTAAAAAAGCAATATTTGCATGGGTGAGCATCCCTCTATCCGCAACTACTATCGGTTTTTCTTTGAGTTGAAACCGTGTTTGAAACTTTTGAAGTATATCGATAAGGGTATGCCCTTCATATTTATTTCCCTCGTATATTTCAAAGCTCAGTGGATACCCTTCTAGAGTTGTAAAAAGACCAAGGAGTATTTGGGGACGGGCAAGTTTTCCCTCTTTGGAAAAACCGATTCTTCTTAAATCATCTTCACTCTCACTTTCAAAGTAGAGTGTTGTTACATCATAGAAAGTTACAGTGATAGTTCCTGACATCACTTTTTGGGTGTGTTCAAATACACATTGCTCTATTTGTGTCTTTATCTCCTCTTGATAGATAGTATCCAAGAAGCGATAAATTGTATCTGTTGTCATCTCTTGATGTTTGAAGTAGTCCAAATAGTGTATCAGCTCCAATTTGCTGCCGGGGTAAAGTATTCTTGATATTACCAATGAGCGAAATAAAAACTGTTTTTCTGAAACTTTACGAATGGATGTTGTTTGTAACTTTTCAAAAACTTTATTACACCCTATATCATCAAACAATCTCCCAAATATTAACTCATCACCAATAGGTATAAAATCTTGTGTTGTATATTCTGCAAGCAGCTTTTTTAACAACTCTTTTTTACTGTTAGTTTGTAAAAAATAGAAAAGATTATACTCAAGTTCATCAATACGCCCCAGTGCTTTTTGGTAAAGTTGCTCAATCTCATCTGGATCTTTACTGCTACCCAAAGTTTCAACTACTTTATAGCCTCGATTGCTTCTGTCAACAATATGAATACTGATACTTCCACTGCTATTTTTCTTTTTTCTGACTTTTAATCTCATATAAAATGATAACAAATTCTATGAATATATTCCCGAGGCACACAAATCGTGCCTTTTTATCCTCTGAAAGTACCTATTTTACGAGGTTAAGTTTTATTTAAAAAGTTATCGCGGAAGTCAGGAAAAGTCAGGTCAGTCGGAGCAGTTGATTTACTTCTGTTAAATGCCGGAATATCGCTTGGACATACGCAAAATATTCCAACGATACATGATTTTCAAAATCTTTACAATGTGAATGTGCTGGCAAATCATGCGATTTTAGAAGTGCTTTTACCGCAACTGCAGGCACAAAAAAGCGGTCATATTGTATTTGTTTCATCGCTTTCGTCACTTTTTACTATGCCGAGTGCAAAAGTGTATGCTTCGTCCAAACGTGCTTTAAATGCCTATGCTGAGGGTATATTTTACAAGTATGCAAAAGACGGTTTACATGTAAGCATACTTTTGCCGGGATTTGTCAAAAGTGAAATGACTGACAAAAATGAATTTAAGATGCCGTTTTTGCTGGATACTGCAGAGGGAGTCAAACGTATGAAAAAGGCAATAGAAAAAAGAAAAAAGTTTTATGCCTTTCCTCTTAGATTTTATTTAATCATTCGTTTTATGAATTTACTTCCATCAGCTTTAAGTCAAAGAATTGTAAACTATCTTTCATAGTTGCATATTGCAGATTTTTTAAGAATATTTTATGAAGACAAATCCTCCCTTCGGTCTGAGCTTCACAAAACATCCTTAAAAAATCTTATTGAAAATATGGTAATAGTTAAGGGTGGAAAATGGAAAATATAGAGACAATAGACAGTGTGTGCGCATACTGTGGCGTAGGCTGTGACATTGCCGCACATGTTGATGTCAAAGAGAACAAAATCAAGAAGATATTCGCACATCCCGACGGTGCTACATCAGAGGGAAAGCTTTGTATCAAAGGAACATACGGTTTTGACTTTGTTGATGCAAAAGAGCGTATTAAAAATCCCCGTATCCGAAAAAGCTTTTTGGAAAAGAATCCTCATATCAAAGCTGTTATAGCTGATTCGCTTCATTCTCTGGATGAAAAATGGTATGAAACAAATTTGGAGAGTGCAACAACAGCCGGTGCAATGAAGCTCAAAGATATTCAGGCAAAATATGGCGACAAATCTGTCTGTTCGCTTGGCGGGGCAAGAAGCTCTTGTGAGAGTGCCTACTATTTTCAGAAATTTACGCGTTATACACTGAACTCTCCACATGTGGACAACTGTGCGAGAGTCTGCCATTCCCCATCACTAAAAGGCATGCGTCTTACTATAGGCGAAGGGGCTGCCTCGAATCCTTTTGATGATATATACAAAACAGAATTTATGATCGTAATGGGCTCAAATACTACAGAAGCTCATCCTATTGTCGGAAACCGTATGATAAAAGCGGCACAAAAGGGCACGCCTATTGCATGTTTTGATGTTCGTGAGATAAAACTGCACAAGTTTTCAAAGTATAAAGCGGTAACACCGCATGAATCAAATCTGCTTGTTTTAAATATGATAGCCTACACTATCATCAAAGAAGAGCTTTACTGTAAAGATTTTATCAAAAACAGAACAAAGAACTGGGAACATTTCAAGGAAAACATATTAGCCGACCCGTATGCAAATCCGGAGTTTTTCAGAGATGTAGAAGGGTATGAGTATCTTGCGGATATGCTTCCTGAAATTGCCCGTGAGTATGCGGCCAAAAAGTCTTTGATTCTCTGGGGTCTCGGGATTACCGAACATGTGGACGGTTCCTATGCTGTTATGGCCATAGTGCATTTGGCACTAATGACCGGAAATATAGGTAAAGACGGAGCCGGTGTTATGCCGCTTCGCGGACAGACCAATGTACAGGGTGTCTGTGACATGGGAATGCTTCCGTATTATGCGCCTGATTATACAGCTCCAAAAGAGGTAGGGCTAATGACACCCCAACTGGTTGACGGAATGCTTGACGGCAGTATAAAAGGTGTTCTCAACATTGGTGAGGATCTGACACACATTCATCCGAATCTTAACAAGATTACGAAAGCCTTTGAAAATTTGGAACTGATATTTGTGCAAGAGCTTTTTATGACAGATATTGCCGAACGTGCCGATATAGTGGTAGGTGTAAAATCAGCCTACGAAAAAACAGGTGTTTATATCAATGCCATGAGAAAAGTACATCTTTCAAGACCTTTGGTAGAGTGTGATTTACCTGATGACTGGGAAGTGATCAAACTGCTTGATGAAAAGATGGGCGGCGGTTTTGGTTTTGACTCGTCCGAAGCAATATGGGAAGATGTCAGAAAAACAGCGACAAACAGATTTAAAGGCGCTTCTTACAAAGTGCTCAGAGAAAATGAAAAAAAAGGCATTTCCTGGCCGATAACCGAAGAGGGAGAGGGCACTCCTGTACTGCATCGCGAAGATTTCAGAACACGTGACGGCATTGGTGCTTTTAGATACCACGGATACAAACTCTCAGGGATGGTAGAAGAGATTTTAAACAAAAATCTCAAAGGATACCATCTTACAACAGGCCGTGCTATGGCACATTACAACAACTCTGCACAAACAAAATATACCGAAAAACTGATGAAACGCTATACAGAGGATCTCTTGTTGGTACATGAAGAGGATGCGGCAGACTTTGTGAGCGAAAAGGTGATTCTAAAAACAGAGTTTGGTCAGACAAATCCTCTTCGTGTAAAGTTTACCAACAAAGTCCGTCCAAAAACGCTTTATACAACATTTCATCATGCAGATTCAAAACTGAACAATATATTTGGAGACAAGAGTGATGAGCTAATCCTAACTGCTGCATTCAAATCGGTACAAGTTGAAATAATAAACTGCTAAGCAAACACCAGCCCAGGTTAAAACCTGGGTTTCGAATAAATATAAGCATGTCAAGATATCGAGGAACCCAGACTTCAGTCTGGGCTGAGAGTTGTTTTGAAAATTGCCAAGAAAGGACATAAACCCATGAGCAGAGCAAAAGGAAATATAGCAGAAGAAAAGGCTGCTCTATTCCTGCAGGAACATGGGTATACTATTTTAGAAAAGAATTTTTATTCCCGTTTTGGCGAATTGGACATTATTGCCTTCAAAGATAATATCCTGCATTTCGTAGAAGTAAAAAGCGGTGAAAATTATGAACTAGCCATTCAAAACATAACACCGGCAAAACTCTCCCGTCTTATAAAAACCGCACAGGTCTATATGAAAAAAAATACTCTGGATCCTGAGTATATGTTTGATGCACTGATAGTCACCCCGAAAAACATAGAAATATTGGAAAATATTACAATTTAATTTAATTTTTGCTAAACTGTAGAAAGTGATATTTGTTTTACAGGTTTTTTTATGAAAAATAATTTTTTGAATGATACAATGAATAAAGACTATTTGCTCAAAACATTTGACAGAGATGTCATTTTTTCTGCAACTGATTTGCAGGGAAAAATTGTATATGCCAGTGAGGCATTTTGCAGAATAAGCAAATATTCAAAAGAAGAACTTTTAGGAAAAAACCATAATATTTTAAGACATAAAGATATGCCAAAAGAGCTGTTTGCAGATTTGTGGGCTACTCTCAAAGCCGGAAAAGAATGGTATGGCGAGATAAAAAACAGGGCCAAAGACGGCAGTTTTTATTGGGTGTATGCGCATATCGGACCATATACCAATGAGAGCGGGGAAGTTGTCGGCTACCATGCATTGAGAGAAAACATTACAGACAAAAAAGCTTTGCAGGAGCTGCAGAAAAATATGGAAAATATGAATGAGTATCTCAAAGAAGAGGTACACCGCAGAATCAAAGATATTGTAGCACTCAACAAAGATATACGTGAAACACAAAAAGAGATCATATTTACAATGGGCACAATCGGTGAGAGCCGTTCCAAAGAGACAGGAAATCATGTAAGGCGGGTTGCAGAGTATTCCCGCTTGTTGGCGGAGTACAGTGGTATGGATAAATTTCATGCGCAGATGTTAAAAGAAGCAAGTCCAATGCATGACATAGGAAAAGTAGGCATACCCGATGCCATACTCAACAAACCCGCAAGACATACAGCCCAGGAGACTGAAATTATGAAGACACATACTACTCTGGGGTATGATATGCTTAGACACAGCGACAAAGAACTTTTACAGATTGCAGCTACGATTGCGTATGAGCATCATGAAAAATATGACGGCTCTGGATATCCCAGAGGTTTGGCAGGAGAAGAGATAAGCATATATGCAAGAATTACCGCTGTAGCAGATGTATTTGATGCGCTTGGAAGCGAGAGAGTGTACAAAAAAGCCTGGAAGGATGAAGATATTGTTGCAATGTTTCAAGAAGAAAAAGGAAGACACTTTGACCCTCTGCTTGTTGATATATTTTTAAATAATATTGCGGACTTTAAGAAAATAAGAGACCGATATTGTGATGTTGCCTGCTCTTAGTTATTTGTATTTAAATCGGCTTCGTCTAAAAGGGTAAAAAAGCCTGCGGGCTCAAGCACTCCGAAACTTTCAAATAAAATTTTTCCCTGTGAATTAAGAAAATAGTGTCTTGGAACGCCGAATCTTTGGAATTTTTTTGGAATGAAGTGCCGGTCACGTGAGAGATATACAAGAATATAGTCTTGACGAAGCCTCTGTATGACTTTTTTTTGAGAGAGTGTTACTTCTTTAAATCTTTTGCAAAAATGGCATCTGTCCGCTCCGACAAAGAGGTAGATGTTCTTTTGCTCTTTTTGTGCCTGATTTACTGCCGTATTGTAATCATGCAGCCATTTGTCTGTTTCAAATCCAAAAAGAGAAGATGCTAAAAATAGGATAGTTATAAATGTTTTCATAATCAAATTGTATTAGGATTACAATTAAAATGATATAATTTTCTTAATATAAAATGATATCTTAGGAAAAATGATGAAAGAAGCAAAAATATTTTTCGGTTCTAAAGAAGCAGAAAAAGCAGAAGTAAGCCAAAGAAAATCGCCTTACAGCGGGGAAGTGGTCTCAACTGCTCCTGTATGCAGTGAAGAGGATGCAAAAAAAGCATTGCAGATTGCCAAAGATGCCGCTGTATTTGCCAAAAAAAGTACTTTGGCACAGCGTTGCGCATGGCTGCTTGATGTTGCCAAAAAACTTCAAGAAAACAAAGAAGATTTGGCAAAAACCATTACGGATGAAGTAGGGAAGCCTATCTCTTTTTCACGTATAGAAGTTGAACGTTGTATTGAAACCATAACGCTTTCAGCAGAGACAATGCGGACAATGCACGGTGAAACGATCAATACTGATGCCATGCCAAGCGGAAAAAAAACGCTTAGCTTTTTTCGACGCGAACCTGCCGGTGTTGTTGTGGCAATTACGCCTTTTAATTTTCCTTTAAATCTCGTGGCACATAAACTCGGACCGGCACTTGTCGCAGGTAATGCCGTAGTGCTTAAACCGACACCCGAAGCACCTCTGACCGCATACAAGTTTGCAAAGCTTTTTATAGAGAGTGATTATGCCGTACCTGATACATTAAGTGTTGTTTACGGTGATGCAGAAGTTGGTAATGCACTAATTACAAGCGATATTCCCCGTGTTATCAGTTTTACAGGCAGTGTTCCTGTCGGCAATATTATTACAAAGAATGCCGGTATCAAAAAAATAGGACTTGAACTCGGAGGCAATGCCGCGACATTCATAGAAAAATCGGCTGATCTGGCCTATGCTGCAACGAAATGCGCCATGGGTGCTTTTGTCAATTCGGGACAGGTGTGTATATCGCTGCAGCGTATTTATGTGCAAGAAGATATATATGATGAATTTGCAGAACTTATGGCAGCGGCTACAAAAAAACTCAAAGTCGGCAGCCCTTATGATGAGGAGACATTTATGGGACCGCTCATAGACGATGAATCATGCCAGCGTGCTATGGGTTGGGTTGATGCCGCTATAAAAGAGGGTGCAATTCCTTTACTGGTTCCGCGTTTGGAAGGCAGAACATTTTATCCCTGTGTCATGGCAAATGTAAGGGATGATATGGCAATTGTCTGCGAAGAGGTCTTTGCACCGATAGTTTCGCTGGTAAAAGTGATGGATTTTGATGATGCTGCCCTAAGAATGAATGACTCGCCTTACGGTTTGCAGTTTTCGGTTTTTACGAACGATTTAAGCATTGCAAACCGTGCAATAGAGGAGCTTGATGCGGGCGGAATAGTTATAAACGATATGCCGACACTTCGTTTTGACATACAGCCCTACGGCGGGGTGAAACTCAGCGGAGTAGGACGCGAAGGTCCGCGTTTTGCCATAGAAGAGATGACGGAGTTGAAGTCTATTGTCATTTGTTAAATGACAAGTGAAATTTAGACTTTTGTAGCCTAAGAGTCGGCACTAAAGTACCGATTTCGATGAAAGAGCTTTTTTGAACCCGCACTTTTAACGCTAAAGCGTAACTTAGAAAAAACTAAATTTTTTTTTGCAGTGCGGGCTTTGTTTTTTTACAAGAGAGGGCTGTATGAAAAAAAAAGTAATTGTTTCTGCCTGTTTACTCGGTGAGTGTTGCCGTTATGACGGTAAAACAAAAAAGACAGATGTGGTAGAAGAGGCTTTAAAGAAGTATGAAATCATTCCTTTCTGCCCTGAAGCACCGCTTTTTGGAACGCCGAGAGAACGTATCAATGTTTTGGAAATACACGGAAAAAAGAGAATCGTGACAGATGAGACAAACAAAGATGTTACACAGCTTTTGGAAGACGAAATAAACACTTTTATGAAACTGCATCCAAATGTTGAGCGTATCATCCTCAAATCCAAGTCACCAAGCTGCGGATATGGTACGACTCCTGTTTTGAATGAGAAAAAAGAGACTGTGAAACTCGGCAACGGAATCGCTGCAGAGCTTATGAGCAAATATTACAAAAATATCAAAATCGAAGATGAATTAAATTTTATGAAACATAATCCAAACGAGTCAGATAGACTTTAAAAGCATCATCCAGATCATAAAAAAACTCTAACTCGGGATTGTTCGCATCTATCGTATTCTCTGTTAATCTCCTACAGGAATATAGGCAAAACCGTCATTTTGTTTGTTGATAAGTCCTATGGTAGAGTTTGGAATAATTGTTACAAAAGGAACAATGTCATCTTTTGTAAGCCTGTTGCGGTCCATTGCCGCACCGCACATTAGAAATTCCACATCGTAGGTGTCAGCCATTGTGGCGATACGCTGCTTGAGCTCTTTGTAGGCTTTTTGAAGTTTTTGATCATTTTTAAAGATGGTAGTGTCCAGATTTTTTACAAAAAATCTGTAGGCTCCTCCATGGATAACAACGGCTACATCAAGCTCTTTGAGCTGGTTTGCATAGAGTGTTTTGTTGAAAACAATTCCTTTGAGTATATTTCTTTCAAATTTTGCCAAATTTTTTGTTGTCAAATCATACACTGCCTTTGCATTTTCATCTTCGGCCTGAACCAGACTAAGAAGTAAGGTTAAAATCAGTATCACTTTTTTCATTTATACATTCCTTTTGAATTAATGGCATTGGAGATGCCCTTATATTATCCCAGATAAGTAAAATTTATGTAAAATCACTTTTCTTTTTTTAGTACAACTTCACCCAGACCTGTTTTTACAGGGTATCCTGCTTTTACCCAGCCTTTGAGCCCGCCTTTGAGCGTGGTTACATTTTTGTAACCCATTTTTTTCAACACTTCGGCTGCCAATGCCCCTCTGCCTCCGCTTCGACAATATGTTACTATCAGGACATCAGGATCTTTGATCTTTTTCGCCGCTTCCCATTCCAGATTGCCGCGTGTAATGGCTACAAAGTTTTCTTTGTTGAACTCATCATAGGGAATACTTCCCTCGGCTCGCTGTTCACTCTCTCTTACATCCAGAACAATGACGTCTTCACCCTCATCAAGCAAAGCTTTAAGCTGTTTTGCAGGCATCTCTCCCACACTTTTTCTGGCTTCTTTGATAAGCACCATTTTATTTGCAATATCTGCCATAAGCAGGTTGGTACTCAACAATGCAATGATCAACAACAATTTTTTCATTGTTATTCCTTTGTTTTGAAATAACCTAATAGTTAAATGCTTAATTAGGCATTTAACTAAATAGATGAGAGTATGGTATAATTTTATAATTAAAATGTCAAGGACAACAATGCTGGATATGCAACAAAAAATCAAGATATTCAAGGCGCTTGGGAATGAAACACGTTTTTTAATTTTTAAAAATGTTTTTACTGGCGGATATACATGTTCTCTTGATAAAAAAGATCCAAAGGTCAAGGTCAGTCCCCATGCAACCTGTGTAAGCACCATTGCCGAGCATTTTGATTTTTCACTGCCTACGATCTCAAAACATTTAAAAGAACTTCGAGAAGCCGGTATCATCACAATGGAAAAAAAATCAAATAAAATCTATATAGAACCGAATATGGAAACAATTCGGGAGTTAGGGGGCTGTTTCAATACTTTGGTTGAAAACTTTGAAGCCAACCGGGAACTTTTTTTCACATAAGACAAAGCGTGTAAAATTACAACTTTTGAAGTTTTTTCTCCCTGTCAAGATAAAAAACATCAAAATCAGCGGCAACAAAACATTCCCCTTTATAGGCAAACTTTATCTCCTTGCAAATCATTTCTGCATCGCAGGAACTTCCCCGTGAATATCTTGGACTGATGTGGGTAGCTATAAGATTTTTGATGTGATGTTTCTGTGCCGCTTCACCCAGTTTTTTTGCTGTAGTATGAAGAAATTTTGTCTTTAATGCATCGTATACTTTCTGTGTGTAGGTACTTTCATGCACCAGCAGATCAAGATTCTCCAGATAAGCGCCTAAAATATTAGGCTCACTGTTGTCTCCGGCTATTATGAGGCTTCTTCCCGGCAGGGGAGACAGCATATAGTCCTTTGAGAGAAACTCTTTTCCTTTGTGCATAATGCTGTTTCCGCGTTTAAGCTCTCCATAAAGAGGCGAAGGCTCGAGTCCCGCCAGGCGCAGCTTTTGCTCATCAAGTTTGTCTGTTGTGCCATGCTCTTGTATAAAATAGGCAAAACTTTCCACAGAGTGTACAAGCGGGAGAACACGGAGGACGAATATGTCAAAGTTTATTCTCCTGTTTGCTCCTGTCTCAACTATTTTGAGCGTATATCCCAGATGCTCTTGGGAAGTGTCTGTAACACATTCAATGAAATGTTTGATCCCTTTTGGTCCATAGATCGTCAGAGGAGAAAAGGCTTTGTCGAGTTTTTTTGAAGAGAGCAGTCCGGGAAGTCCGTAGCAATGATCACCGTGGAGATGGGTGATGAAGACTGTAGAGAGTTTTCCAATGCAAAGAGAGGTTCTGAGTATCTGATGCTGCGTAGCTTCCCCGCAGTCAAAAAGATACCATTTGTTGTCCTGGTCAAATTCGAGTGCAAGGGCTGTGACATTTCTCTCTTTTGTCGGTTTTCCGGCACTTGTTCCTAAAAAAGTAAGTTTCAATGCGTATTCCTTATATTTGTAATATAGGGCACTTCTAAAAACCCTGATATCCCTCAAAGCCAAAAAGAGGAGTGAGATTGTGCAAAACTTTTCTTGAACCATAGCCGTAGCTACGGTGATCGAAAATTTTGTGCAAGATTGCTTCTCTTTTTGGTTCCCGCAGGGCATTTTAGCAAAAGCACTACTGCTTCGTTAAAACCACTTGAAGCTACTCGTAGCTCCTGCGTAGTTTTGCCTTGCATTAGCACTTTTGCTATAATGTTGAGATATACCAGGGTTTTTAGAAGTGCCCTATAATGATAATAGTGAAATTTTATACAAAGGATACCCAATCATGAATAATTATCAAAGAGTCCATCCGCACAAACCCGCAGGTATTGAAAACAAACGAGCTTTTTTGATTGGTTCGGGTATAGCTTCTTTGGCTGCTGCCGAGTATTTAATGCGTGACGGATATATGCAGGGTCATCAAATAACGATATTTGAAGAGAGCAGTGTGGCCGGTGGTGCGCTTGATGGCGCAGGCAATCCTCAAACGGGCTTTGTAGCGCGCGGAGGACGGGAGATGGAAGAGCATTATGAGTGTTTGTGGGATTTGTATGCCGGGGTCCCATCTCTGGAGGAGGAGGGAAGAACTGTTCTTGATGAGTTTAAAGAACTCAATGACATTGATCCGAATTTTTCAAAGGTACGCGTAATATACAACAGGGGAGAAAAACAGCGTTCAACAGGTTTGGGACTGGAAGAGAAACACATAAAAGAGTTGACAAAACTGCTTTTGAAAAAGGAAGAGGATTTGGGAACTATGAGTGTTGAAGAGTATTTTGAGGCATCCTATTTTGAGACAGACATGTGGCTGTACTGGAGAAGCATGTTTGCTTTTGAGCCGTGGCACAGTGTTGTCGAGATGAAGCGCTATATGCACCGTTTTATGCATCTTTTGCCGGGAATGAGTACGATGAGGGGCCTGGTGTTTACCAAGTATAACCAATACGATTCTTTGACCCTTCCGCTGAAAAAACTTTTAGAGGACAAAGGTGTCAATTTTGTTTTTAACACCAAAGTAAGTGATCTGGAAGTAGATATTCAGGAAGAGAAAAAGACGATAACCGCCATCCATCTGCTGCAAAACTCCAAAGAAGAAGTTATTGAGACATGTGAAAATGATTTGGTATTTTTTACCAACGGCTCAATGGTGGAAAACTCCTCTTTTGGAGATATGAAGAGGGCTCCTGTTTTAAATAGAAAAGAGGGTGCCTGCTGGGCTTTGTGGAAAAAACTGGCACAAAAAGATGCGTCTTTCGGCAAACCGGAAGTTTTTTGCAGTGATATAGACAAAACAAAATGGGAATCGTTTACGATAACTGCCAGGGGACCAAAAATGCGCAAACTTTTGGAGAGTTTTGCCGAGAGAAAATTTTTGCCGCACAAAACGGCAACGGGCGGAATTATTACCATTAAAGATTCGAACTGGCTTATGAGTGTTACGGTAAACAGGCAGCCGCAGTATAAAAACCAGCCAATTGATTATACAGTTGCCTGGGCATATGCGCTCTATCCGGACAACAAGGGTGATTTTATCGACAAGAAGATGAGTGAATGTTCCGGAGAAGAATTGTTAAAGGAACTGTTGTACCATTTTGGAATAGATGACAAGGATATGCAGGCATATGTTGAGGAGTGTATCGTTATTCCTGTGATGATGCCTTATATAACAAGCCAGTTTATGCCAAGGCTTCAAGGCGACAGACCGGAAGTTGTACCAAAAGGGAGTGTGAATCTGGCTTTTTTGGGGCAGTTCTGTGAGATTAAAGATGATTGCGTCTTTACTGTTGAATACTCTGTCCGTTCTGCAATTACCGCTGTGTATACACTATTGAATCTCAATAAAAAAGTACCGGAGATATATCCGGGCCAGTATGATATTCGTGTGTTGGCAAGAGCTGTCAAAACGATGAAAAGTGAGCATGAAGGCTTGATAATGCGTTTGATTGAGAGTGTTGTCAAAAAGAAATTAAAAAATACCATTTTTGAAAAGTTGCTTTAAGGCACCCCGTAAAGGCTCCGGACAAGAGATACCTGATGAGAAATCAAAAGTATCAATTGTCACGCAAAAGAGCTTATTACTGAAAAAGAGATGTAAAGTAGTCTTCAATATCTCCAGGTGTGCCTGAGATTGACATAAACTCACCCATGCTGAGGTTTGGATAGGCAATAGCAAGATAGTATTTCGGGTGTAGGATTTTTGCTGTGTCTCCTTCAACCATTACCATATAAGGTAAAAATGCACTGTGTTTTTCTCCTTTTATTTCAGAAACATAGTATTTTTCACCTTTCTTAGTCGGCATTGCTATACCATAAAGCGTTGCACTCCCGGTTTCTAATGTAAAAACAATGTTTTTTGCTGCATTTTTTTCCAGTTTCTCTTTGAGTTTTTCTCCTTTTGCAACTTCTATCATATCTTCATAATACGGCATAGCCATCATAAAGTGATACCCTGCAATATCGTCATCATCAAGAGCATCGTCTGAATTTTTGAGTGTGCCAAAAGCATTTGCAAGCTTGGTGTTTACTTTTTTTGCATGTGCTTTTTGAAAATCATCCTGCATAAAAGCATGTAAAAAATATTGTGGATTTGTAAGCACGAGTTCATTGTCTTTAGTGTTTACGAGCACTTTTTGCACACCGGCAAATGCCCTGTCTTTTTTAGAAGCATCTTTTGTCAATGTAGGACATGTATAGGCTATGACATGATAATTTGGGTCCTGCATAGCATCATATTCGCCAACAACCTGTAAACCGTTTTTTGTAAGTGCCGTTTTGACATCATTTGCATTTTGAAATGCCGCATATTCATATGTGCTTACTTTTTCAGCCAAAAGATTTGCTCCTATTATCATTGTTACCAAGCCTGTTACTACTGTTTTTTTCATTTTCTCTCCGTGAATTAAATTGAAAAATATTATAATTTATTATAGTTAAGAGGCACATTAATTTTAAAAAATTTGTTTAATTTGTAGAAAAAAGAGAATAAATTCAAAAAATTTAGCTCCTTTTGGATATAATCGCGTAATTTTATAAAAGAGAAACAACCATGGATATTAGAGAAGAGTATTTAAAATTTTTTGAATCAAAACAACATACAAGAGTTCCCTCAGCGCCTTTGGTGCCTGAAGATGCGACTCTGCTTTTTAACAACGCAGGCATGGTGCCTTTTAAGTCGATTTTTACAGGGGAGGTTCCTCGTCCCAAAAATCCTCGTGCCACATCCTGCCAGACTTGTATCCGTGCGGGTGGAAAACACAATGACCTGGAAAATGTCGGACATACAGCGCGTCATCATACTTTCTTTGAAATGCTGGGAAATTTCAGTTTCGGAGACTACTTCAAAGAAGAGGCAATTGCCTATGCCTGGGAGTTTATCACTGAGATATTGCATCTGGACAAAGACAAACTCTGGGTAACAGTGCATGAAAGTGATGATGAGGCTGAAGAAATCTGGAAAAAGCACATTGCGCCTGAGCGGATTATGCGTCTTGGAGACAAAGACAACTTCTGGTCTATGGGTGATACGGGACCGTGCGGACCGTGTTCTGAAATCTTTTATGATCAGGGAGCAGAGCATTTTAGCGGTCCCGAGGATTATATGGGCGGTGAAGGCGACAGATTTTTGGAAATCTGGAACCTTGTTTTTATGCAGTATGAAGTCAAAGAAAAAGGCGGAGAGAGAATTCCTCTTGCACATCCATCCATAGATACAGGAATGGGACTGGAGCGTGTTGTAGCCATTAAAGAGGGTGCCATTTCCAATTATGGATCCTCTTTGTTTATGCCGATTATCCGAAAAGTCGAAGATTTGACAGGCAAAGAGTATGTGTACGCTACGGGTGCATCGTACCGTGTTATAGCAGATCATATCAGAACCGCAGTATTTTTACTCTCTCAGGGTGTAAATTTTTCTAATGAGGGACGCGGGTACGTGCTTCGAAGAATCCTGCGCCGTGCTGTGCGTCACGGATATCTTCTTGGATTCCGTGAGCCTTTTATGTATAAACTTGTCGATACTTTGGTTGATATTATGGGTGGGGAGTATGAGTATCTTCAGACCAAAGCAGAGGTTGTCAAAGAACAGATAGAGCTTGAAGAGGCACGATTTTTCAAGACAATAGAATCAGGCATAGCACTTTTTAACATGGAACTGCAAAACACTAAAGACAAGGTGAATGCCGAGGGCAGAGAAGGTGCCCTGGGGTATGTGTTTTCGGGTGAAGTGGCTTTTAAACTCTATGATACCTACGGCTTTCCGCTTGACTTGACAGAAGATATGCTCAAGGAAAAAAACCTCTCACTGGATACGGCAACATTTGAGAGCCTGATGAATGAGCAGAGAAGACGTGCCAAAGCTGCCTGGAAAGGGAGTGGGGATGATGCCATCAGCGGTGACTTTAAAACACTGCTTGAGGAGTTTGGTGAAAACAGATTTGTCGGATATGAAACTATGCATCATGCAAGCAAAGTGCTGGCACTTTTAGATGAAAAGTATGTGCGTGTGGAAGAACTGCAAGCCGGAGAAAAAGGATGGGTATTTTTAGATATTACACCTTTTTATGCTGAGAGTGGCGGACAGTGTGGTGATATTGGAGAACTTGAAGGCATTGCACAGGTAGTTGATACGAAAAAATTCTTTGGTTTGAATCTTTCGAAGATAGAGTTGCATGCCTCTCTCAAAGTCGGACAGCATGTAGATGCAAAAGTGGATATTTCCAGAAATGAGATAACAAAACATCACTCGGCAACACACCTGTTGCATGCGGTACTTTTTGATGTGCTTGGAGAACATATTTCACAGGCGGGTTCTTTGGTTGAGGCAAATCGTCTGCGATTTGATTTTTCTCATCCAAAAGCGCTCAGTGAAGAAGAATTACATGTAATAGAAGAACGTGTAAATGTTGAAATAATGCGTGCAATTCCTGCCCAAACCGAGGTACTGCCTATAGAAGAGGCAAAAAAATCAGGTGCGAAGAGCCAGTTTGGCGAGAAGTATGGAGATGAGGTGCGTGTTGTCAAATTTGCAGACGCTTCTGTTGAGTTTTGTGGCGGAATACATGTAGACAATACGGCAAATATCGGTTCGTTTATCATTACCAAAGAGAGCGGTGTGAGTGCCGGTGTGCGACGTATTGAAGCTGTGTGCGGCAATGCGGCGTATAAATACTTTTGTGAGCAAAGAGCACTTGTAAAAGAGGCGCAGAGTGAAGTGAAAAATCTTGATCTGCTTGCAGGAATCAGCAGGCTCAAATCAAATATAGCTGCTTTGAAAGATGAACTCAAAGAGGCACACGAAGCTGCAAAAGTTGAAATTGAAGCAGATGAGATAAACGGTGTGTCAGTAGTTGTGGATGAACTGCCTAACGGGGATATCAAAGAAAAGATAGATGAGCTGAAAAATCAAAATGACAAACTCTGTGCAATGCTTTTCCAGGTCAAAGGTGATAAAGTGCTCATAGCCGCAGGTGTCAAAGGGTGCGATGCGAAAGCGGGTGATTGGATCAAAAAAATAGCACCGCTTCTTGGCGGAGGCGGTGGCGGTCGTCCTGACTTTGCCCAAGCCGGAGGAAAAGATGCTTCAAAACTGCCTGAGGCAAAAGAAGCAGCACTGAAATTTATTACAGAGGTATTGGATTGATGAAAGATTTTATGATTGAACTTTTTGCAGATTACAGAACACAGATAGTCTTTTTACATGTAATCTCTGCCGTTGTTTGGGTCGGAGGGATGATTGCCATGAAATTTGCAGCGCATCCTTCATTTATACAAATTGAATCACCCTTACACAGACTCGAACGAATTTCACAGGCACTCAACAGGCTCTTTATGATTGTTTTGCCTTTTGTTGTTATACTTATCATTACAGCAGTCATCATGGCTGTCGGACTTGGTTTTCGTGCGGCTGCCGTTGATGCAGGCGGCAATGTGATAGATGAGTATGCGATGCATATATATAATCTTGTGCATGTAAAAGAGGTGATCTGGATGATTATGGCGGCTAATCTTGCGGCTATGATTTTCAGACGCAACAAAGCACAGAAACTTTTACAAAAAGGTGATACAGCAGGTGCAAAAAAAGCGTTAGAGCTTATTGGAAAATATATGGTTCCCATCAATATCACATTTGGAATTATTGCAATTTATCTGGGAGTGACTCTGCGAAATGCGTATTAGACTCTGCTCATCATCTCAGACACGCGCCATGCTTTTAAAAAAAGCAGGCATTGATTTTATTCAAGAGAGTGTTGATTTTGATGAAGAGAGTATTGTCGCAAACAGCCCGAAAAACTTTGTTTATCAGGCAACTTTGGGCAAGTATGAAGCAAATCTCAGAGTATTTGGCTATGAAGAGTATCCGCTGTTGGTAGCCGATACTGTTGTTACAAGCCAGGGACATATTTTAAGAAAGGCACGCTGCAAAGATGATGCCCGTAATATTTTAATGACGCAGAGCGGAAATATTACGAGTATCATTACATGTATGATATATCATGCAAAACAGCAAAAGATAATAGATATTTCAAAGACAGACTATCTGTTTGAACCATTTAATACACAAGATTTGGAACGTTACTTAGAGAGCGGAGAGTGGCGAGGCAAGGCTGGTGCCTGTATGGTAGAAGGGTTTTGCAAGCCCTACATCAAAGAAGTCAGAGGCTATGAGAGTACGGCAATGGGACTTTGTGTCGAAGTGCTGGAAACTTTTATGGAGCAAAACTGATGTATTTTTATAAAAGATACAGTTTTTTTATTAATATACTGCTGGCATATCTCTTCGTACTTTTTGTCACATTGCAATTAAGTCTGGTTTGGAATGTTATTCTTGTCACACTTTTGTTTATGGGTATCAGTATTCTGTTTTATCGCTATGCCAAGCAAAAACACTATTATAAAAGTATCATTGACAACTCTACAAATATTGTCATTGTCAGTAATGAAAAAAAGCTTGTTTCTGCAAATAAAACTTTTTTTAAATATTTCAAAGGCTATAAAAATATAGAAGAGTTCTCACAAAAACACCATTGTATATGTGAATTTTTTGAAGAAGAAGAAGGATATATCGGCGCTGTAAACAATGGTCTGGGTTGGATAGAATATATTGTCAAAAATTCTGAGGTATATCACAAAACGAAAGTCAGGATTTACGACAAAGAGTACTATTTTGCTATTTCTGCTTCGGTTCTTGACAAAAAAGACAATCTGTACGGAATTATACTGTCCGATATAACCGAACAGGAAAACTATAAAAAAGAGCTGGAGATTCTGGCTGTAAAAGATTCACTGACAAAGATCGGCAACCGGCGTTTTTTTCATAAAAAACTGGATGAACAGATTTTGCTGACACAGCGCTATCACCATCCGTTTTCGCTGATTATTTTTGACATAGATTTTTTTAAAAAAGTCAATGACAACTATGGGCACGATACAGGCGATAAAGTACTGGTAGAATATACAAAGTATATTGCTTCTATGTTGCGCGATACCGATATTTTTTGCAGAATCGGCGGAGAAGAGTTTATAGTGATCCTGCCAAATACTACGAAAGACAAAGCGTATGCCCTGGCACAAAAGATAAGAGAAAGTGTCGAAAAATACAAAGCTGTTCTGCCTATTACCATGAGCTTTGGTGTTGCAGAGTATGAAAAAGGCGACGATGATATTTCTCTGTATAAAAGAGTTGATTTGGCTCTTTACAAAGCAAAAGAAACAGGAAGAAACAAGGTAGTTCTTGGATGAATTTTTATGCTAAAGAGCTCAAAGCTCTTCAAAGAGCAGGGCGTTATCGGACACGTGAAATTGTTAACAACACCCTGCATGATTTTGCCTCAAATGACTATTTGGGACTTTCGCACAACAAAGAACTTCATACGCTTACATGTAAAGAATTAGCAGAGTATCCGCTCAATAATCCCAAGGCATCTATGCTGATAAACGGCTATCATCAGATACACAAGGATTTTGAAGAGGCTTTATGTGAAGCAAACGGCTTTGAGGCAGCAATAGTGCTTGGAAGCGGATTTAATGCAAATATTGCCTTGATTGAATCGCTTGTCCGTCGCGGTGATACGCTTTTTATGGATGAACTGTATCATGCCTCAGGTGTTTTGGCTTCCCAGTTACATAATATAGATGTAGTTTTTTTCAAACATAATGATATGCAGGAGTTGCAAAGCTTGCTAAAACATTCAACTGCCAAACGAAAGATCGTTGCAGTTGAGGGTATTTACTCGATGGACGGTGATTTGTGCGCAAAAGAGGTTTTTGATATATGTGATGAAGAGGAAGCGATTTTGATAGTTGATGAAGCGCACAGCAGCGGAGTAGTCGGAGACAAACTGATGGGTGTTTTTGATTATTACGGTATTGCCGTAAAGCAAAACCATATTAAAATGGGAACGCTCGGAAAAGCCTATGGCAGTTTCGGTGCTTTTATACTCTCATCAGAACATATATCACACTATCTTTTAAATCGTGCAAAACCGATTGTGTATGCGACTGCTCTCTCTTTGTATGATACACTGTTGGCGCATAACGGACTGAAATATATTTTGCAAAACAGTGAAACACTGAAAAAAGAGATAATGCTTCGCCAAACAATAGTCTCCCAAGAGTTAGGCTTACATGTAAAGGGTTTGATTGTGCCTGTTTGTATAGGAGACAATAGACAGGTCATAGATATTAAAAACAGGCTGTTGAAATCCGGTTACAGTGTGGGGGCGATACGCCAGCCTACGGTTGCTTCTGCAATAATTCGTCTGATTGCAAGACTCGGTGAAAAGAGTGATACGCTCAGACTGGTTTGCAAAGAGTTGGCAGGAATAGAGTCATGAAAATGTCCAAACTCAAAATTATCTACAACAATAAAGCCCTGGTGGACATCTCCTTTGACATTTCCTCTTCATTGGCATTAATAGGGCAAAGCGGCAGCGGAAAAAGCCTGACAATCAAGGCGCTTCTGGGGATGCTGCCCAAAGAGATGAGAGTAGAGCTTGCAGATAATTTTGATTTTGAACTCATAGCAGGAAAAACCCTCTCTTTTGTGCCGCAGAATCCTTTTACAGCACTCTCTCCACTGACAAAAATCAAAAAACAGTTTTTCAGTGAGCCAAAAAGAGTCAGGGAACTTTTTGATGAAGTCGGTCTGCATTACGATTTGCTCGAACGCTTCGCCCCCGAACTCTCAGGCGGACAACTTCAGCGTGTTGTCATTGCAATTGCGTTAGAATCAAAACCGAGGTTACTTTTACTTGATGAACCGACAACCGCACTTGATCCCCAGACAAAAGAGGTGATACTTCAGCTTTTAAAAAAGTTGCAAAAAAAAGAGCAGTTTCAAATGCTTTTTGTGACACATGACATAGCTTCTGCCAAGGCACTGTGCGAAGATGTTGCTATTATAAAAAACGGAAGAATAGTTGAAAGTGGAAAAATGCGTGAAATAATAGAGAATCCGCAACAAGAGTATACAAAAATATTAATAGAGGCCAGTTTTGCCAACAGGAAATTCAGAACATGAAAAAACTACTAAAAAGAACATTTGTAACCGTACTGATTTTAGGGTTTTTCTCACCCTTTATAATTCTTGGCTATTACCTGGTAAGCTATGATTATGATATCTCCTCCTTAGTAGACTACAAACCAAAACAGACAAGCAGAATATATGACAAAAACGGAGAAAAAATAGCAAATATTTTTGATAAACAGCATAGATATTATGCCTCTTTTAATGAGATTCCTCCAAGGGTGATTGAAGCACTTGTTGCCATTGAAGATACAACCTTTTTTGAACATTCCGGCGTTAATTTTGATGCAATTTTTCGGGCAGTTATCAAAGATATCAAAGCAGGAAAGATGGTTGAGGGTGCCAGTACGATTACGCAGCAGTTGGTAAAAAACAAATTATTGACCCGGGAGAAAAAACTTTCACGAAAAATAAAAGAGTTGATATACTCTTTTAAACTTGAAAATGCACTGACAAAAGAGCAGATTCTGGAACGGTATTTAAATGAGATCTATTTTGGGCACGGATATTATGGCATCAAAACAGCTGCAGACGGGTATTTTCACAAGAAGCTCTCTGATTTGACACTTAAAGAGATAGCAATACTTGTAGGTCTGCCAAAGGCGCCAAGTACCTATGCGCCTACAAAAAACTATGATATTTCCATGGGCAGAGCCAATCGTGTCATCACAAGAATGTATACACTTGGCTGGATAGACGACGCAACATACAAAAAGGCATTGGCTGAAAATCCGGTAGTATATAATGATACACTGACACAAAACAGAGCCCCTTTTGTTGTGGATGAAGTTGCAAGAAGATTCAGAAATATGGGAATTGATGACTTAAAAACAGGCGGATATGAAATATATACAACGATTGATTTGAAACTGCAGAATATTGGAAGAAAATCACTGCAGTATGCGTATGACAAAGCTTTAGAGAGAATTGAAAAATACAAAGAAAAAGAGGCACAGGAAACAGAAGACAAAACCTTTAAAGTCCAGGATGTCAATGTGTCACAGCTTAACGGTGCTTTGGTTTCTCTTGATTCCAAAACAGGGGATATTTTGGCACTGCTTGGGAGTGTAGATTATAAAAAAAGCTCTTATAATCGTGCTACTCAGGGCAGGCGCCAGCCCGGTTCCGCTTTTAAACCTTTTATATATCAGGTAGCTATTGATTTGGGATATTCGGGTGCTACAAAACTTGTTGATATTGCCCAGACATATGCCTATGAAAAAAATGGTGAGGAGATGAAATGGCAGCCTAAAAACTATGAAAAAAACTATAAAGGTCTCATTACTCTCAGAGAAGCACTTATTCATTCAAGAAATTTAGCGACTATCAATCTTGTAAATGACATAGGCCTGTCACAGTTGCTGCGGGAACTGAAAAAATTTCATATTAAAAATCTGCCAAATGACCTCTCTATCGCTCTTGGAACCATGTCAATGTCACCGCTTGAACTTGCACAGTATTATACGTCATTTTCAAACTACGGGATTCAGGTAAAACCTCACTTGATTACAAGTATTGACCAAGGCGGCAGTACTGTTTATAAAAAAGAGGATGTTTCTTATTATATAACGGCTCCGACTCAGGCTTTTATAATGACGACGATACTGCGTGATGTTGTCGCAAGAGGAACAGGACGAAGAGCAAGAGTGCGAGGCATAGAAATTGCAGGAAAGACAGGAACAACAAATAATAATATAGATGCCTGGTTTGCCGGCTATTCCCCTACTGTTGAGACGGTTGTCTGGTTCGGCAATGATGACAATACACCGATGTATCACAAAGAGACAGGAGGACGGGTTTCGGGTCCCGCCTTTGCTTATTATTTCAGAAATCTTTTGAAACTCTACCCTCAGATAAAGCGAAAATTTGATGTGCCTGAGGGAATTATTGAAGTGAAAATCAATGGAAAAAAAGAGTATTTCAGTGATATCTCAAAGCCGCCAAGAAGTGATTACAGTGATGAAACAGAATCTGAACTTCTTTTTTAGCCAAAGGTTCTGTTTAAAGCACAAAACATGGCTTTGATTGAGGCTACAGTGATGTCGTTGTCTATTCCGACACCAAAACGTGAGAGTACCTCTTTTGTCTGAATTTCTATGTATGCTACTGCCTGTGCACTGCTTTTGTCACCACACGAGTGTTCCGAGTATGACTTAACAGTAAAATCATTTTTGTACTTTTGCATCAGTGCATTCTTGCAGGCATCAATCGGTCCGTTGCCTTCGCCCTCAGATGTAATGACATCTCCATTGTATTTGTACGTTAAGGTACATGTAGCCTTCCCGTTATCTGAGGAGAGTGTAAAGTCTACAAAAGAGATATGCTCTTCAATATTGAAATAGGTATTTTTAAAAACTTCCAATATCTCTTCGGGTTCCAGTTCTCGTCCTTTTTCATCACTTAATGCCTGCACGGCACGACCGATTTCAGGATGCATGGCTTTTGGCAAATGGTAGCCGTAATTGTGTTCGAGTATATAAGCCACTCCGCCTTTTCCCGATTGTGAGTTAATACGGATGATACTTTCATACGTCCGTCCCACATCAGCCGGATCTATCGGCAGATAAGGCACTTCCCAAAAAGGGTCCTCTTTTGCCTGCTGATAGGCAAGCCCTTTGTTAATGGCGTCCTGATGGGAACCGGAAAATGCCGTATAGACAAGTTCTCCGACATAGGGGTGTCTCGGGTGTGTCGGCAGTTCTGTACATGTTTCGACAACTCGCACCACTTCGTTGATATCCGAAAAATCAAGCCCCGTATCTATCCCCTGGGAGGTCATATTTAAGGCAAGGGTGATGATGTCTACATTGCCTGTCCGCTCTCCGTTGCTCAAAAGTGTTCCCTCGACTCTGTCTGCCCCTGCCAAAAGTGCCAACTCTGTTGCAGCGATGGATGTGCCTCTGTCATTATGCGTGTGCGTCGAGATGATGACATTTTCACGATTATCCAGGTGTCTGCCCATCCATTCTATCTGGTCTGCATAAATATTAGGCGTCGCCATCTCTACTGTTGCAGGAAGGTTTATAATCACCTTTCTGTTTTCGTTTATTCCCCAGCGAGCCGTTACGGCATTGGAAATCCGTGCCGCAAAATCCAACTCCGTTCCCGTAAAACTCTCTGGAGAATACTCTAAGAATATTTCTCCGTTATGATTTGCTTCATATTTTTTGACCAAATCAACACCCTCCAGGGCAAGGTCAATAATTTCATCCTGTGTTTTTGAAAACACTATTTTTCTCTGGGCAACCGAGGTTGAATTATACAAATGTACCGTTGCTTTTTTTACGCCTTCCAAGGCTTCAAATGTTTTGGCAATCAAATGTTCTCTTGCCTGCACAAGTACCTGAATGGTCACATCATCCGGAATGAGATTGTCATTGACGAGTTTGCGCAAAAAATCAAATTCTATTTTGGAAGCAGAGGGGAAGCCCACCTCTATTTCTTTGAAACCGAGTTTGAGTAAGAGTGCAAATAATTCAAGTTTTTTCTTCATATCCATAGGATTGATAAGTGCCTGATTGCCATCGCGCAAATCGACACTGCACCATATCGGTGCTTTGGTTATACTGTTGTCCGGCCATTTTCTGTCTGGCAAGTCTATTTTCGGATAAGGCTTGTATTTGCCTTTAGGAATATTCTTCATAAAGAATCCTTGTTCTTGAATTATTTAATAGCTGCACTCTTATACAGGACTATTATGTTTGCAATTATATCGAATTTTTGATTTAATGGGCTTTTATTTGGAACCCGTACTTTCTATGCTAACGCATGACTTGTGAGAAAAACTAAATTTTTTTCTGCAGTGCGGGCTGAGAGTGTCATAAAAGTAGCAACAGTCGGCACTGAAGTACCGATTCCGAGCAGAGGGGTGTTGCTTTTTGGAACCCATCCTTCAGTGCGGGCTGAAAGTGTCATGAAAGTAGCAACAGTCGGCACTGAAGTACCGATTCCGAGATATTTTGTCGGAACCCATGCTTTAGCATAGAAAGTACGGGTTCCGAAAAAGCTTAGAACATATAGCCTAAGCAGAAACGCTTAGCACTGGTAGGTAGTTTTGAATTCGTATGCAGTCGGGCGACCTTCGTCCGGCCATACATCACGTTCAAATTTATAGTGCTGGTATGCTTCTATAAATTCAGATGTAAATACCGGCTTTAAGAATTCGTTGTCTGCAATAAGACCTTCTAATGCTTCACGAAGTGTGTGCGGCATTTGTGGAATGTTTTTTTCACGAATTTCATCAAGAGAAAGTTCAAACAGGTCTTCATCCATCGGACCGACAGGGATTGTAGCATGTTTGATACCGTCTAGTCCCGCCATCATCATTACAGCAAAAGCAAGGTAAGGACAAGATGAAGAGTCCGGGAATCTCATTTCAATACGTGTTGCTTTTTCACCTGCACCATACGGAATACGACAGGCAGCTGAGCGGTTTTGAGAAGAGTAAGTCAAAATGCTTGGTGCTTCAAACCCAGGAATAAGACGTTTGTATGAGTTTGTTGACGGGTTTGTAAATGCAGCAACTGCAGCAGCATGTTTGAAAATCCCGCCTGCATAATGAATTGCCATTTCACTTAGGTTTCCATAATTGCCTTCTTTATAGAAAAGGTTTTTGCCGTTTTTCCACAGTGACTGGTGAACATGCATTCCGTTTCCGTTGTCACCATATAATGGTTTTGGCATAAATGTAGCAGTTTTACCGTTGAGGTGCGCTATCATTTTTACAACATATTTGTATTTTTGAACATTGTCACCAGCAGTGATGATGTCACCGAAAACGATACCGATTTCACCTTGACCCTGGGCAACTTCGTGGTGTCCAAGAACAACTTCAAGACCAACCTGCTCTAACACCTGCATCATTTCAGCACGCATGTCTACCATAGAATCTGTCGGTGCTACAGGGAAGTAACCGCCCTTTGTTCCCGGTCTGTGACCTGTATTGTACATTTCGTCATATCCGGTGTTTGAATTCCATTCACCCTCTTCTGTGTCTACTTTGAATCCCATCTCATTGATATTGTCAACAAATTTAACATCATCAAAGATAAAAAATTCATTTTCCGGACCAAAGTATGCAGCATCAGCTATTCCGATCTCTTCAGCATATTTAAGTGCTTTTTTTGCGATTGAACGCGGACATCTTTCATATAATTCATTTTTGTAAATGTCATATACATCACAGATAAGAATCACAGTAGGATCGGCAGTAAAAGGATCAAGAAATGCAGTCGGAACATCTGCTTTTAAAAGCATGTCCGATTTGTTAATCGGTTGCCAGTTTTCGACAGAAGAACCGTCAAACGGGAAACCGTTTTCTAAATTTTCTGCATTTACTGCACTGTAACGGTATGTAAGGTGGTGCCATGAACCTTTAATATCACTAAATCTCAAATCTACAAATTGTACATCATTTTCATTACAAAATGTAAAGAACTCTTCTATGTTATTAACGAATTTTCCCATTAATTATCTCCTGAATTTTATCTGCATGTAGTATATCTTATTAAAACAAATTTATAACTTTGAGAATGATGAAAATATAATCAATTTCTCAGATTTGTTTCATATTGTGATAAAAATGAAAGTTTTTTAAATCAAAGAACTCACAGCAAGATGTTTTGGCTCATTTTTTGCAACTTTTTTTTGACAGGAGAGAATTGTATTTATACTCTCTTCACTTATGCATGATTTTTTCTCTGGAGTGATAAGCAAGGAGGCACTTGTTGTGAGAAGCGGAAACCTGCATGTTTGCTCTTTTCTGTTTTTGGAAATGATATAGCCATTCTCTTTATCTTTTTTGTTATAAAATTCTTTTGCCGAGGAAGCAAATTTTTCCAAAATATTTTCTATCATTTTCATGTCAAAAGAGTTATGGGTAAAATCTTTATTCTCCCAGGCAACAAAAAAGTCATCACCTCCTATATGGGCTTTGAAAACATCTTTTGGCAGTTCTTTTCTCATAATATCTGCAAAAAGCTGAATAATCCTGTCACCGTTTCGAAAACCGTACACATCATTAAAGGCTTTGAAATTGTCGAGGTCAAAATAGCACAGAAGATAGGATGCTGAGGATTGGGATACTTTGTATATGTATTTTTCAATCATTGTGTTTCCGGGAAGTTTTGTAAGCGGATTTTGGTCTCTGGCCTGAATCATGTTTTCCTGATGCATCATGTTGATAATTGCTTTTGCGGACAAAAATCCATAATAGCCTGAGTTTTTTGTAATAATAATGCCTGAAGATTCAGGATTGTTCGCAAAAAGTTCTATAAGGGTAGTGGTGTTGCTGTTGATATCTGCATGCCCGCAGGGGTGAAGCAGGTTTTCCAGTTTTGAGTTATTCTGTTCATTTAAGAGTAAAGACATGCCGTAGGGAGAGTAAAGAAACTCTTTGATGTCAGATTCAAGCAATATTCCCACAGGCTCATTTTGGGAATTTACAAGAGGAACAATGGGAACACTCTGATTCTTTTTAAAATACTCTATGACCAGATTCATTTTTGTTTTAAGTTTTAAAGGCTGAATTTTGTCTATATTGTTTTTCAGTAAAATATTTTTGTCACTTATCCGTCTGTCGAACTTTATAATGTCAATGATATTTGTGTATTGCTGATAAATTTTTTGTGTATTTTTTGTAGGTTTCTGAATAAGATAGCCCTGTGCCAAATGGCAGCCGATGTCTTTACATGTAAGGTACTCTTCTTTTGTCTCAACACCTTCGGCAATCACCTTAATGCCCAGTTGAATGGCAAGATGTGTGATGTTGCGAACCATAAGCTTTTTTTTCATATTGGTCGCAAGTCCCTGCAGAAAAAATCTGTCAATTTTGATGATATCGGGTGTGGAATCATAAAAAAGTTTGTATCCGGAATAGCCAACACCAAAGTCATCTATTGCAATGGAAAAATCTTCATTTTTATAATGCTGGAGTATTTTTTCAAGGTCAAATTCACTGGAAATTTCCTGTCTTTCCGAAATTTCAAAACAGAGATTTTCTTTCTTTATATTGAGCTCTTTGAGAATTTTTGTTGTATTTCCTGTAGAAAAATTTTCCATTTCCAAAACCCGGTTATCCAGATTATAAAAGAGCTTTATGTTCTTATAGCTTTGTATCTGTGTGTATTTTTTTAAAGCTTTTTCTCTCAGTGCCAAATCAAAAGAGTACAAAAGTTTCTCTTTATAAACAGCATCAAAGAGTGCAAAGATAGATTTAAATCCGACATCCTGAAAATTTCTCAACAGGGCTTCGACACCGTAGAGTGTTCCTGTATGGATATTGATGATAGGCTGAAAAGCCACATCAAGAATTTTAAGATTGTTTTTCCAGTGTTGGGTGAGCTCATTATTCATTATTTTAGATATCTCTTTTTTTGGGATTCTTTTATTTTTGAAATGTCGACGATTATAAAGCTGTCTATACAGTTGGAAAAATCACTGTCTATGTTGTAGGCGCAAAATTGTATGCCGCCTTTTTCACACAGATCGGCATACTGCTTGTAAAGCGTTGGAATATTTGTATTGATACTGCCAAGCGCTTTTTTGAGTGTTTTGAAATTCTCTTTGTATTCCGGTGCACTGAACTCTTTTTTAAGATTTGCCATGAGTGTTTCATCTGTTTTAAAGTTGTAGGGATTTTTTGCCCTGACAAGATTTTGTCTGTCTTGAAAGTTTTCATCATAAAAGTATAAAATCATATCTTTGGCTGTTTTGGCATAACTTTCACTCAGTGAAACCGGACCGTACATGTAACGGATATGCGAATTGTTTTTGAGATATGCACCTATGCCGTACCACAAATAATCAAGCGCCCGGGAACCCCAGTATTTTGGCTGGACAAAACTTCTGCCGAGTTCTATGGCATCAGGGAGGTAAGACAAAAATGCTTCGTTGTAGTCAAAAAGTGTTGTTGTATAAAGGGCATCAACGCCAAATTTTTTTATGATATCCGTACATTCGGCTATACGGTATGCCCCGACTATTTCAAGATCTTCCTCATCCCAGAGTATAATGTGTTTATAGTATCTGTCATATTTGTCTATATCTCTTTTTTTGTTGATACCCTCTCCGACTTTGCGAAAGGAGAGCTCTCTGAGCCGTCCTATTTCATTGATGATAATAGAGTTGTTGTCATTGCTGCTGTAGAGATAAATTTTTTTTCCGTCTTTTGTCTCTCCGAGCAGTTGTGATGATTTTAACTCTTTTTTGAGATCCCGTCTGTCTTCGGGATGGGCAATTGCTTTTTGGGTTTCAAAATAGCTCTCATTTCTTTTGAGGGCATACAGATGTTTTTTATAGAGTTTGAGGAGTTTGTCCTTTTGTATCCCCTTTGGCGTGATGTTTTCATAAGGAATGAGTTCGCCTACAATCATCTCAATAGCTTTGTGTTTTTGTTTAAACATTTCGTGTGCAAGAAGCAGGGCTGCAAGTTTTTTGTTCAGCGCTGATACGGAGTAAAAGGTTTTGGAATTCTTCCCTCCTATAAATACGGGAAGTATAGGAGCATTGCCTTTTTTGGCAAATTTTAAAAAACCTTTGTGCCAAACCTTGTCTTTTATTCCTGTCGGAGTAGCCCGGCTTACTTCGCCGGAAGGAAAAATGATGACAGCCTCTTCTGCATCAAGTGCCGCATATACCTGTGTAACGGCTTCTTTTTTTTGCCGTGCTTTAAAATTGTTGACATTGATTAAAATATTTTTTATGGGAGTGATGACTTCTAAAAAATCATTTGCAACAACTTTTATATCTTTTCTGATATTACTGACAAGTTTGATAAGTGCGAGTGCATCCAAAGAACCAAGCGGATGATTGGCAATAATGACAACGCGTCCGGAGGAAGGAATGTTTTGAAGATCCTTGTCGGAGACGGAAAAATCAAAGTTGAGGTATTGCAATGCTTCGTCAATAAACTCAAAACTGCCCAAATGCCTGTTCTTTTTGATAAATTCATTGATTTGTTTCTCATGGACTACAGAATCTGCAAATTTTGAAATTGCACCTTTGATCACCCTGGAGTTTTTAAGTTTGGGGTATTTTTTTATAATCATTTTTTCAACATCAATCATACATACTCTTTTTTGTATTGCGTTGAAAAATTATAGTAAAGAGAGGTTACACAGAGATTACATTTTTCCTTATATATAATTCAAGATAATTCTGTATACTTAATTTAGTGGAAAATATTGAAAAGGGATGCTCATGCCTGAATATGCAAAACAGATAAGGATTTTGTATGTAGAAGATGAAGATGACGTGCGCGAAGGCTATGCCCGTGCACTCAAACGGATAAGCAAAAAATTATATACAGCCAACAACGGTATTGTCGGACTCGAATGTTTTAAAAAGTATCAGCCTGATATTGTTGTAAGCGATATTAAAATGCCTAAAATGAACGGTCTTGATATGATTCGGGCTATAAAAGAGATGGACGAGGATGTAAAGGTTATATTTACAACAGCACACAGTGAAAGTGCCTATCTGCTGGAAGCGATAGAGTTGCAGGTGGAGGGGTATCTGCTTAAACCTGTGCAAAAAAAATCCTTAACCGCTTTGATAGAAAAACTTGCCAAAAATATCATTATTGAAAAAGAGTATGAAGAACAGAGAGAAATTCTGCAGTATATTATAGATTCTGAAAACAGTATGTCTGTTATTGCAAATATTGAACATGTCAGTTTTGCCTCAAAATCTTTTTTGAAATACTTTGGAGTAGAGAGTGTAGAAGAATTTAATGAAAAATTTCATTCTATTATTAACATTTTTTCAAATGAAGAGGACAGTATCAATACGAAAAACATACAGGCTTTCTTGGAAAAAGGCAGCAGTCTGTATGATTTTATAAACTCTTTGAATGAGACACAGAGAATTACAACGATTGTAAACACTAAACATGAGAAAAAATCATTTTTGGTCAATATTTCCAAGATTAATGAAACACAGTTTCTGATGAACTTTACAGATGTAACTGAAATAGAAAAACAAAGAGAAGCCATTACAAAAAAAGCCAACCATGATATGCTTACAGGACTCTATAACAGGAACAAGTTTGAAGAGATTTTTGCGTATGAGCTTTCTCAGGTCAAAAGATATGGCTATCCCCTCTCTTTGGCTATAGCAGATATAGACCATTTTAAACTTTTTAATGACAGATACGGACACCTGGTTGGGGATGATATTTTGAAACTTGTCGCCAATATACTGACTTCGTGTACCCGAAGTGCCGATACTATAGCAAGATGGGGCGGAGAAGAGTTTGTTATGCTTTTGCCGCAAACAGCACTTAATGACGCACAGCTGCTTCTTGAAAAATGCAGAAAAAAAGTTGAAGAACTTCATGCTCAGGAATATGGAAAGATTACACTGAGCTTTGGTGTCACTGCTTATAAAAAAGGGGATACGCTCAAATCAATGCTCCAAAGAGCGGACGAAGCTTTATACAGTGCAAAAGAGAAAGGAAGAAACCGGGTGGTAAGTAAAAAATGAAACAGAAAATAAAATTTTTACTTTTATTTTTACTTTTGTTTGTGGTAAGCCAGTACCTGAACAACTATCATAAAAACCACTTAATTCAAAGAGAGCTCTCTTCGGTTCTCAGGCATTTGAAAATAAATTATGAAATAGTAAATGAGACAGACAAGGCAGATGCAGCCTCTTTAAATGCCTTTGTGTCTAATGATGCAACGGTTTTGCGTATATTGCAGGAGGCTTTACATGTAACGGAGGCAAAAAGAGAGTTCCTGCGTAAAGAATTGTATCAACATTTGAAAAAGCAATACAGTGAAATTCGAAAACGCGGTGTTTTACAAATGCAGTTTGTATTCCCGGACAATGTCTCTTTTTTACGCATGCACAAACCGGACAGATACGGGGATGATTTAACAGGTATTCGCTATACTTTTGAGTATGTCAATAAAACACATAAAGCGATTGCAGGGTTTGAGCAGGGGCGTATTGCGCATGGTTTTCGTAATGTTTTTCCTTTGTTTGACGGGGGAAAGTATATCTGTGCCTATGAAATATCTTTTTCCTCAGAATCTTTTCAAAACAGACTTGCCAAAGTAAACAGACTCTACACACATTTTTTGGTCAATAAAAAAGTATTTGATGTGAAATGGTATAAAGACAAAGAATTTTTAGCACACTATAAAACAAGTATAGAATCAGATGACTACATGTTTGTTTATACAAAAGGGGTTCGACCACAGTATCTGCAGTATTTGAAAGAAAATATTATTCAAAAACATCAGCAGGAGATAAAAGAAAATATGCAAAAATGCAAGGCTTTTTCTTTGTATCAAAAAACAGGAAAAAGTGTCAAGGTTGTCTCTTTTTTACCTGTTAAAAATGTAAAATCAAAGCAGACAGTAGCCTATCTTGTGTTATATGCAGATAATTCAAATATTCAGTCTATTTTGTACAACTTCAAGCTTATCAGTCTGATTTTGCTTTTAGGCTTGTTTTTGCTTGTGTATCTTTTTTATCTACAGTTTATTCGAAAAAAAGCACTTAAAGAAACAGCTCAGGAACAACAAAAACTCCTGGAACTTTTTGACAAAGGAGATATTGCTCTTTTTAGATGGCAAAATGATATTCACTGGAGTGTCGAATATGTCTCAAACAATGTTGCCTCTTTGACAGGATATACAAAAGAGGCGTTTGTAAACGGTGAAATCGAATATCCTGATTTGATAGATGCAGAGGATTTGCAAAACGCCCTCCATGAACTTACAGAAGCATTTGAAAAGAATTTAGATATTTTAAAACATCAGCCATATCAAATCACGACAAAAGACAAAACAAAAAAATGGGTAGAACAGACAACGCTTTTTATTCGTGATAAAAAAGGGAGAATAACGCACTTTTTAGGCTATTTGATAGATGTCAGCAAAAGACAGAAACTTGAGACACAACTGCAACAGCTCAATGAACACCTCATAGAAGAGATAGAAAAACGTACAAACGAGATACTGCAAAAAGACAAAATGCTCCAGGAACAGGCAAAGCTGGCTGCGATGGGGGAGATGGTCGGAGCCATAGCGCATCAGTGGAGACAACCGCTGAATTCACTCAATATCAATATTCAAAATCTTGATGATGATTATGAGGAGGGTTTAATTGACAAAGAGTTTATAGATGAATTTATTGACAAACAGACACAGACAATAAACTTTATGAGTCAAACCATAGATGATTTTAGAAACTTTTTCAGAGTCGATAAAGTCAAACAGGATTTTTGGGTAAAACAGAGCATTGAAAACACTCTTTCTTTGGTAAATGCACAGTTAAAAAGTCACAATATTGAAATATCACTGCATGGAGAGGATTTTATGCTTCATGGGCTTGAAGGTGAGTTTCAGCAGGTTATTCTCAATATTATATCCAATGCAAAAGATGCCATTGTCCACAACCGTAAAGAGTATGGAAAAATAGACATTATACTGAAAAACAAAAAGATAATTATCACAGATAACGGAGGCGGAATACCGGAGGAAATTATAAAAAGAGTGTTTGAACCCTACTTTACAACAAAAGAGCAGGGTATGGGTACAGGTGTAGGACTCTATATGTCAAAGATAATAATTGAACAAAATATGGGCGGACATTTACATGCAAGCAATACAAAAGAGGGAGCTGAATTTATCATCGACTTTACGCAGGAGAGTTAAAAGACAATAGTAAAACTGGAGCCTTCATTCAGTTTGCTTCTGATGACAAGTTTAAAGTTGTGCAGCTGAATGATATTGTTCACGAGAAAGAGTCCCAGACCCAAAGAGTTGTTCCATCGGTTCGAGTGGACTCTGTAAAATTTGTTTGTAATGCTTTGCAAATCTTTTTCAGAAATACCTATTCCTGTATCAATAACTTCGAGTGAATTTTGACTGATATTGACTATGACTTCATCTTCGGAATATTTAAAAGCATTTTCTATCAGGTTTGTAATGACAATGCCAAAAAGTGTCGGATCAATCTCTATGGCCAGGGTTTTGTCTCCATTGACAATAATTTTTTTGTTTTTATAATGCAGTCCCAGGTTTTGTGCTGTTTCTTGTACCAGATTATATAAATTTACTTTGCGTGTATTTAAAGCCTGGTGCCCGCCATCAAGTTTCATGGAGAGTCTGAGGGTATCTATAAGCTCACTGAGTTTTGTACCGTTTGTATAGATTTTTGTAAGAAATTTTTTTCGTATACTCGGGTTGATGTTTTCATCATCAAGAAGTGTCTGTGAGTAGCCGTTTACAACCGCGATAGGGTTTTTAAACTCATGGGATATCGCAGAAATAATATCATCTTTTTGTTCATTGAGTTTTTGGAGTTTTTGCGTATATTTTGTTTTTTGTTTCTCTTTTTTGACAAGAATCTGTGAAACTTTTGTAAGCAGGTTTGTTATATGGGAAAATTCCTGGGAAAAGTCAGATTTTATATAGGTATCTTTTTTCTTTTTTGTCAAAGATTTTAAAAAGTCCACTATTCTTTTTGTTTCATGTTGAATCTGTATATTTATTCTGTAGGACATGTAAAGAACGATAAGAAAAAAGAGCAGTAAAACAAAGGCTATTTTAATGCCAAGGTTGATGATTTCACTGCGGACACCTTTGATTTCACGTGCAACCCGTACATAGAGAACTCTGCCGTCGATGGTGTATTTTTTTGCCACATACTGCAGATCTTTGTCAAGGGTATGTGAGTGGCGTATGGTGTAGCCGTGTTTTTCCCTGTTTGCCTGTACAATTTCGTCTCTGTATTTATGGTTGTCCATAGTATCTTTGTCTTTGTCAGATTCTGCCAGGATATTGCCCTCTTCGTCTATAATAGTTAGGCGCAAATGGAGCTGTTTTTTTACCTTTTTTGCAAGTGCATCAAGGTCTGTGTCTTTGTTGATAGTGAAAGAGACAAGCTCAGTGGCTTGCATAAGTGCTTCTTTTGAAGAGTGAAGATAAAATTCATATACCCAATAGTAGACTATAGCACTCACTATTAAAAAGAGTGCTAAAAAGAGTGCTAGAAACTTCTCTAATACTATTTGGGAAATTTTTTTCATTTAATTGTGGATGTTTCCACCGATCTTGATATATACCAGCAGGTTTGCCACGCTGATTGCCCTGCTGGCGATTTTTTCACTTTTTCGAAGTGCTCTGAGCATCTTGTGATATTTTTCAAAGGTACTCGAGCCTTCGGCCTGTTCTACAAGCTTTCGTTCTATCATTTCATACAGGTCATCAACTTTGTTTTCCTCGATAAGTACCTCTTCATACATCTCCTGAAGTTCATCCATGTCATCAACATTGATCATTCTTACTGTTGTTGTAATGGCTTTGACCGTTGAGGTCTGCATCAGGCTTGCATATTCGTTAATCTCTTTGACGTCAAGGTCTTTGCATACATCAGTAAATCCCCGTATGAAACTTCTTGTATTGGAGCATGCGCGTGAGAGTTCATTGCTTATTTTAAAGTAGGCAACAACCTGTCGCAGGTCTCTTGCTTCGGGTGTATACAGAGCAAGGACTTTAATGATTGCATTGTCAATTTCATCCGCTTTTGCCGTAATGTTTTTGATGCTGTTTCTTGCATCATTAAAGGTTTTTTCATCGCAGTTTTGTAATGCCTGGAGAATGAGTGTATTGGCAGTTACAAGATTTTCTCCGATATGTGTAAGTTTTTTTCTTATTTCATCGAGGCTTGTTCTAAATGTAGGTAACATTTTTGACTCCTTTGTTTTTTATAATTTATCCGAATCTACCTGTGATATAGTCTTCTGTTTTTTTCTCTTTAGGATTTAAAAAGATGTTTTCTGTTTTGTCAAATTCTATCAAATCTCCAAGGTACATAAATGCAGTATAGTCACTGATACGCGAAGCCTGCTGCATATTGTGTGTCACAATTGCAATGCTGACATCTTTTTTCAGTTCCACCAGCAGTTCTTCAATGGCACTTGTTGAGATGGGGTCAAGGGCGGAGGTCGGTTCATCAAAAAGAATGACTTCGGGTTTGACTGCTACTGCGCGGGCAATGCAGAGTCTCTGTTGCTGTCCGCCTGAGAGTCCCATTGCAGACTTGTTGAGCCTGTCATGGACTTCTTTCCATAATGCACTGCCCTTGAGTGCTGTCTCTACGCGGTCGGCAAGTTCACTTTTGTTTTTGATGCCTGCAATTTTCAATCCGTAGGCAACATTGTCAAAAATACTCATAGGAAAAGGTGTCGGTTTTTGAAAAATCATACCGACTTTTTGGCGGAGTTCTATAAATTCATTCTCTTTTTTAATTTCAAGAATATTTTGATATTTTCCGGTTGCTTCATTAAGTAACTCAATCTTTCCGTCATATTTATTACCGGGATACAGGTCATGTATACGGTTCATAGAGCGTAAAAGTGTTGATTTTCCGCAACCGCTCGGACCGATAAGAGCAGTAATTTTATTTTTCTCTATGGATAGATTTATATTTTTTAAAGAGGGTTCGTCGGCCCCAGGATAGGTAAAAGAGAATTTTTTAATATTCATTACAGGCATAATTTTTGTTTCCTTAGTTATTTGTGTTTGTTTCTTGTGATAAATCGACCCAGCAGGTTGATAACTAAAACCATCATTGTCAGTATAAATGAAGCAGCCCAGGCAAGATCACGACTCGACTCTTCAGGTTCATTGGCAAGATTATAAATACTGACAGTCAAAGAGGGAAAACTCTGTGTGAGATCGAGACTGAAATAGTTGCTTGTTTCACTTGTAAAGAGCAGCGGTGCCGTTTCACCGGCAATTCTTGCAAATGCCAAAAGAATACCTGTCATGATTCCCACTTTTGCGGCTTTTATAACGATGTCCAGGATAACACGGTATTTTGATGCACCAAGGGCAATACCTGCTTCTCGTAACTCCTTGGGGACAAGAGAGAGCATAGAGTCTGTTGTGTTGATGATGATAGGAACCATCATAATGGTAAGCGCTAAAATACCGGCAAATCCGTTGGCTCCTCCATAAGGGGCAACGGCTATGGCATAGACAAAGGCTCCGATTACAATAGAAGGTGCGGACATCATGATGTCACTCAAATCCCGAATCAGTTCCGGATATTTTCCTCTTCCGTATTCGCGTATATAAATACCTGCAAGCATTCCCAGCGGTATTCCTATAGCACCTGCCAAAGAGGCAAGAACAAGCTGCCCCACCAAAAGATTTCTGAGTCCCCCGTCAACAAGGTCATTGAGAAAGAGGCTTAAATGAAGCGAAGAGAGTCCTTTGATAAAAAGGACGGCAAGAATCCATCCTAAAAAACCAATGCCTATAAGTGCAGAAGTTACCGAAAGTGCCAAAAAGATTTTGTTTAGCAGAAGTCTCATAATTTAGCCTTTTTCAAAAAGTAAAATTTGGCAACTGAAATGATGATAAAACTCATTACAAAGAGAATCAGACCCAGATAAAAGAGTGCACTTTCTCCCAGTCCGCTGGCTTCGCCAAAGTTTACAGCCATAGCAACAGGAATGGAGATGGTAGGGTCAGTAATCTTTTCAGGCAGTGAATAGACTGCTCCAATCAAAAATGCAACAGCCATAGTCTCTCCCAAGGCGCGTCCGAGTGCCAAGATGATAGAGCCTATAATACCAACCTTTGAGTAGGGAAATATAATATCTTTGACCACTTCAAATTTTGTGGCACCAAGCGCATAGGCAGACTCTTTGAGGACATCAGGGGTTGTATTCATACTGTCACGGGTGATGGCTGCCATAAAGGGAAGAATCATAATGCCAAGAACAAGTCCGGCGGTCAACAAAGAGACCTGATAGCCGCCAAAGGTATCGGAGATAATGGGGGCAAAATAGTAGAGCCCCCACATACCAAAAATGATACTCGGAATTGCCGCCAAAAGTTCAATGGCCATACCGACAAACTTGGAGATGTTTTTTGAAGCGATTTCAGCCAGAAAAACAGCAATACCCATAGCAATAGGCAGTGCAAAAGAGAGGGCAATAAGCGTAGAAAGAATTGTTCCGACTATCGGAACAAGTCCGCCATAAAGTGTTTTTGTCTGAGACTCTTCATCTTCATCAAGAATCATATCATCTTCATCCTCGATGGCATTTTCATCTGCGATGTTTACAGCAGTGTTTATTGTGCCGGCAGCACTCTCCACAGGAACCTCTTTGTTCCATGTCGGATCAACAAGAAAATGGAGTCCAAACTCTTCAATGGCGGGCTTTGCAGCGCTAAAGAGAGTGATAAATATGCCAATAAGTATAACGAGCACAAGAGAAGCACTTGATAAAGAGAGCTTTTGAAATATTTTTTCCATATAAGAAAACCCTAGAGTAAATTTATTTTGATATTATATTGTAATTTCATTACAAAGAGATTACATTAAGGAAAGAAATTTATGCTACACAAAAAGTGTAACATAAAATAAGGAGAGAGTGAAATTTGAAATTTGTTTTTTTTTGAAGAAAGAGATTATCTAATCCCTTTTTCTTCCCAGTATTTTCTGATTTTGTCTGTAAGTGCGTCCGGTAATGGAACAAAACCTAAACTTTTTGCAATTTCTTGACCGTTTTTGTATGACCAGTCAAAAAATGCTGTTACTTTTTTATCCATTTCAGGTTTTTCAGCAGGCACCAGGATAAATGTAGCAGCTACGATAGGATAAGAGTCGGCACCTTTGGGATCGGCAATAATAGAGTAAAAATCTTTTTTGGGATCCAGGTTTGCTTTTGCAGCAGCTGTCTGAAATGCTTTTAATTCAGGTTTGATATAGTGCCCTTCTCTGTTTTCAACCGAAGCCATTACAATGCCGTTTTTCTGTGCATCCGCATAGTCGATGTATCCGACAGAGTAGGGAGTCTGTTTGATAAGACTTGCCACACCTGTATTTTTGTTTCCACCGATATGTTGGTTGCCAGGCCAGTTCAAAGATTTTTTTGCACCGTATGTATGTCGCCACTCTTTGGATACTTTGCTTAAAAAATATGTGTAGTTGAATGTTGTTCCCGACCCGTCTGCACGGTGAACAAATGTTACTTTTTCATGTGGCAGTTTCAATCCTGCGTTTGCAGCAGTGATCAACTTGTTGTCCCAGTATTTTATTTTCCCTTCAGAGATTGCAACGATTGCACTTCTGCTGAGTTTCAACTCAGAAACACCCGGAAGATTATAGCCCATTGTGATTGCACCGACAACACCCGGAAACTGATAAAGGTTGTTTTTCTTAAGTGTTTTAGGTGACAATGGTTTGTCTGTTCCTGCAAAATCAACCTGTCTTGCTTTCGCATCTTTGATCCCTTTTGAAGAACCTTTTGAAATATAGTCAACTTTGATACCAGTAGCTTTATAGTAGGCTTTTGTCCATTTTTGATATACCGAATATGGAAAAGAAGCACCACTTCCTTTGAGTACATCATTTGCACTGAGTCCGCCTGTAAGAACTGAAGCTACAAGAGCTAACTTGATTACTTTTGTCATCTGTTACACCTTTTTAATTTTAGTTATGAAAGTATAGACTTTTTTTATTACACTAAGGTTACAAAACGGCAAAAACTTTGTGACAAACCTCAAGAGTATTGTCACTTGAATTGTTTTGTATCATTTACAATTATAGTATAGGGTTGTTGCCTGTTGCCGTTTTGTAACCTTTATGTAACCTGGATATTTTATACTTCCGCCAACAAAACAAAAAGGAATTCAAAAATGAATAAAATCGTTTTATCAGCCTTAGCTGCTTTAACCCTCAGTTCAGTTGCTGTAAATGCTAATGAAATCAAACTGTATCAAGATGCTAACGGACAAGTATTTACACAGCCTGCACCGGACAGAACACTGTTGGATACAAACAGTCTTGGAAATACAAAACAAAATATTACTATAGTAGACAAGAAATCTCCAAACTTTTTATTAGGCAAGCAGACGCATATTAATATGAAATTTGTTGCACAGGACAATCCTGATATGTGGCTCAAAGCAGGTGTGCGTATTCAGGGTACATTTGAAAACAGAAGTGTGGAAGATTTGGCAACAGGTGCGACAACAAGTTATTATGATGCTTATTTGAGACGCGTTCGTTTTGAAGTGGCAGCGGGTTTTAACAAGTATGCTTCTTTTACAATGGATGTACGAAATGACAAAGCGAACTATAAAGACAAGGGAGAGCAGTCATTCAATGTCGGTGATGCCTATGTAAAAATCAAAAAACCTTTTGGTTCGTCACTGGTCAACTTTAAACTTTTCCGTGCAAAAATTGATATCTCCCGTACCGAAACGGTAAAATCAGCGCGCGTGCTACACTTTGACCGTCCTCATGTAGCGGATGAAGCGGCACAGTACATTACACATAACCGTCGTGGTACAAATGCACAGGTTTACGGTAACTGGAACAAGAAAGTACACTATCAGGTAGCTATAGGTGACGGTGTCTACTCTGGCAAACTTCATGATGCTTCGGGTGCAACTTTTGGCGGCAGTAATTTTATGCAGAAGAACTTCTTTTATGGTGGTAAAATTGTTCTTTCTCCGTTTGACGGCTGGGAAGAGAAAAAAAGAACTGAAAGTTACTTTGGGCAGGGAAAACACTTTGAAGTGGGTGCCGGTTACTGGGTAAGTCCTGATATTCAGTACACAACAACAGGTGGTGTAAATACTTCAGTGGATCACAAACTGTTAAATCTTGAAATGTCAGCACACTACAAAGGTGCTTTTGTTCAAGCAGAATATTTTGACTTTGACGGTGTTGCAAAAGACTGGGCGAGTACGACAAGAGGAAAATCCAACGGCTGGTATGCAACCGGTGAATATGTTTTTGCAGACTATGGTTTTGTTGCTCCCTTTGTCAGATATGAGTCTTGGGACAAATTTAAAGATTTGGACGGTTACGATTTGACATCCAAAATAGCCGGTGTAAACTGGTATTTAATGGGGAACTCAATCAAAGCCGGATTGACATTCCAGGAAGACAAATATGGTGCAAACATAGGAAACGAGAAAGAACGCAGAATAAAAGTTACTTCTCAGTGGTTCTTCTAAAAACAGATTTCAAATTTCATTTCTCCTTTTTTACATGTAAAGCATCACCGCTTTACATGTAACTTCTTTCTATTTTCTATTTTTTTAAAATCACAAATTTCATTTTATGCTATAATAAATAAATTTTAACAAAGTGAGTAAAAATGACGAAATCTTCGTATGATTTTGATGAATTAAAATCAAAAGTCCGTGCTTTAGGTCTTTTAGAACGTGTTCCTGTGAGAGGAAGCCTTGAAATGACAGCGATACTTTTAAGTATGGGAATTGTTTATGTGATACTTTTTTATCACAAAAATCTCATTGACAATTCTTTTGCAGCAGCTGCAGGTCTTGGTCTGTTTATGTCTCTGGTTTTTACGCGTGCCGTTTTTGTGTCGCATGATATTTTGCATACACAGTATTTTAAAAACAAGCGTCTGTCTTTTAAACTGAGCTATCCGTTTTCAGCGTTTATCCTTTCGAACTCCTCTTCCTGGTGGGATTTCAAACACAATGTCAACCATCATACCTGGTGCAATATTGTCCAAAAAGATGTTGACATATTGGCATTTGATGGAGCATTTACAAACAACAAAGGCAACAAAACATGGCTTCGCAAGAGCAAATATCTTGTTTTTTGGGGTGCTATGTTCTTTATGTATCCTGCTTTTATTATACAGTCTTATAATTTTGTCATAAAACGTAAAAAATGGGGTGAGCTTGGATTGATGCTTTTGCATTGGCCTGTAATCTGGGGAAGCGTTTTTTATTTTTTACCTCTGACTCAAGCATTTACTGTTTACCTGACACTGAATCTTACACTTTCTGTCTGGCTGGCATTTGGTTTTATAACAAACCATCTTGGCTGTGAAGTATTTGACAAAGAAGTGGGCGAAAAACTTTCATGGATGGAGTTGCAGATGCGTACCTCACGCTCTTTAAAAGGCGGGAAATTTGTACACTGGTTTTACGGAGGATTAAATACCCAGATAGAGCATCATCTCTTCCCAAAAGCACCCAGGTTCAATCTGCTGAAAATCCAAAAAATGACAAAGGAATTTGCACAGAAAAAGGGTATTGCCTATTTTGAAACAACACCGCTGCAGGCGTATGTACAGATAAACAATGTACTCAAATCCTATTAGGTAAATAGCAATTTAGATAAAATATCACCAATTAACAATTTGGAGATTTTAATGGACGCAGCCAAATATATTTGGATGAATGGAAAATTTGTTGCATGGGAAGATGCAAAGGTACATGTACTCACACATACAATTCACTATGGAAACGGTGTAATTGAAGGAACAAAAGCTTATAAAACTGACAGAGGGTATGCGATATTTCGTTTGAATGATCATACCAAAAGACTCAAAGAGTCGGCAAAAATGACACTGATTAATATTCCTTATACTGTTGAAGAGTTAAACATTGCACAGATCGAACTCATCCGAAGAAATGAATTTACCGGGGACAATGTCTATCTTCGTCCTTTTTCGTTTTTAGGCTATGGTATTATGGGGCTTTACCACAAAGACGCACCGGTTGAAACAGCTGTTGCCGCCTGGGAATGGGGTGCTTACCTTGGGGAAGAGGGTATGCGTAAAGGCATTCGTCTGAAAATTGTCTCTATGACACGCCCGGCAAACACATCCAATATGGGAAAAGCCAAAGCAACTGCAAACTATTTGAACTCCCAAATGGCAAAATATGAAGCGATTGACTGCGGATATGATGAAGCCTTGCTTCTGGATGATGAAGGTTATGTTGCAGAAGCAAGCGGGGCCTCGTTTTTCATGATAAAAGACGGGGAGATTATTACACCGCCAAGTGATAACGCCTTAGCTTCCATCACACAAAAAACTGTCATTGAAATGGCTGAAGACCTTGGATACAAAGTGACTCGACGCCGTATCACAAGAGAAGAGGTCTATGTGGCGGATGAGGCATTTTTGACAGGAACGGCTGCAGAAATCACGCCTGTTGCTTTGGTTGACGCCAGAGAGATAGGCAGAGGTTCCCGCGGGGAGATTACGGCAATTATTCAGAGCGGGTATTTTGACATTGTATTTGGTCGCAACAAGAAATACGAACACTACCTTACTTATGTAGATGAGATAAATTAAGAAGACTTTCGGAACCTGGACTTTCAATACTAAAGCATAACTTAGAGAAAACTAAATGTTTTCTGTAGTCCGGGCTGAGAGTGGCAAGAAAGTTGCAATAGCCGGCACTGAAGTACCGGTTCCGGGAAACAGCCTGTATTGGAACTCATTCTTTAGGGTCAATGCCCTTCAGTTAAGCGGTTTTTTCGGGACCCGTACTTTAGTGCGGGCTGAGAATGGCAGGAAAATTTAAAAAGTAAAAAAAGGAATACAATGGCATCAGATATGAATGACTATTTTAACAAGAAGAAAAGTGAAGGCGGAGGATTTAATAACTCTAACTCAGGCGGTGGCAGTGGTCCAAAAGGACCTCAGATGCCAAATTTGAATTTTAATTTTGGCGGGGGGAAAGCAGCACTGACATATTTCTTGATTGCTGTTGCTGTGATGCTTGTTCTGGCAAAGCCGTTTATTATTATTCAAGAGGGTGAACGGGGTATTTTAAGTACAAACGGAAAGTATCAGGACCAGGCACTGCTTCCGGGACTGCATTTTATTATTCCTGTGATTCAAAAAGTATATACGGTGGATACGAAGGTCCGTATTATCAACTATGCATCACGTGTAGAAACAAATTCAAATGCTTCGGGGATTATTTCAAAGCCTGCCATTACAGTGCTTGACAAACGTGGTCTGCCTGTCTCGATTGAACTGACTGTTCAGTACAGACTCAATGCACAGTTTGCCGCACAGACAATCTCAAACTGGGGATTCAGCTGGGAAGACAAAATAATCAATCCTGTTGTTCGTGATGTTGTGCGTAATGTCGTAGGAAAGTATGATGCCGAATCTATTCCTGTTATGCGTAATACAATTGCAACTGCGATAGAAGACGGCATACGAGAAAGTATCAAAAGTCTGAAAAACTCTCCGGTAATCCTGCAGTCAATTCAGCTTCGTGATATTATGTTGCCGGAAAAAGTAAAAGCACAGATTGAGAGAGTACAACTGGCTAAACAACAGGTACAACAGGCAGAACAGGAAGTACAGCGTGCGAAACAAGAAGCACTCAAACGTGCCGCAGAAGCTCGCGGTATCGCTGAAAAAGCAAGAATTGAAGCACAGGGTAAAGCAGATGCCGTAACGATTGAAGCAGATGCCAATGCCAAAGCAAATATTTTAATTGCAAAATCATTGACAACGAAGCTTTTACAGCTTGAACAGATGAAAGTACAAAACAAGTTTAATGATGCACTCAGAGTCAACAAAGATGCAAAAATATTCTTGACACCGGGCGGTTCAACACCAAATATCTGGGTTGATACAAAAAATATTCAGCAAAGAACGACGGCACGATAAGCATGCAGGAAATAGTCAATAGAGTAGATTGGGAGAAGCAGGAGCTTCTGCCTGTCATTGTCCAGGACAACACGACCAATGAAGTGCTGATGATGGCCTACATGAATAAAGAGGCGTTGGAACTTTCACTCAAAACAAAGCAGGCACACTACTTTTCAAGAAGCAAACAGCGTATATGGAAAAAAGGCGAAAGCAGCGGACATATACAGGAAATCGTCTCTTTTTTTATTGACTGTGACAATGATACGCTCCTGATAAAAGTCAATCAAAACGGCGTGGCATGCCATACCGGACGAAAATCATGTTTTTTTACAGAGCTGCAAAGCGGTGAGATTACTTCTGAAGTTGAGGTAAATACCGAGGCTGCATACGGTGTTATTGATACACTCTATCATACGATTCAAGAGCGAAAGAGTGCAGACCCTGCCACTTCATGGACGGCAAAACTCTTAAGCAAAGGGGAAAATACAATTTTGAAAAAAGTTGTTGAAGAAGCCGGTGAATACTGTTTTGCACATAAAGACAATGATGAGAAAGAGATGGTGTATGAAGCGGCAGATTTGACCTACCATATGCTTGTGGCGCTCGCTTCTAAAAATATATCACCAGACAGAATAAAACAGGAGCTTGCCCGTAGATTTGACATGAGTGGCATCGCTGAAAAAAACGCAAGAAAAGAGTAAGTAAAATATGAAAGAGAAGCTGTTGGCATTTATTCATGGATTAATAACGTATGATTATATCCTTTTTGGTATGTCATTTCTTCTTTTTCTTCTTTTTATTATTCTTGCACTTCTCCTTCGAAAAAAGATAATTCTTGCGATCTTTTTTGTTCTTTTTGGATTTGCAATACTTCTTCTCGGTCCTACGCTTGGTTATATCGAGATGCACAAATATCTTTTTAAAAATTCTGTCCAGTTGCTTTCGCAAAAAAGACTTCATTTTGTGGAGGCTTTGGTGGTTAAAGGAAGTATCACAAATGAATCCAAATTCGATTTTTCCGAGTGTAAAATCACTGCAAAAGTCTACAGGGTTACAAAGAACAAGTACAAAAACTATCTTTTACGATTAAAACCATTTCAAAAAATGTCGATTCTGGAACCTGATATAGCACAAGGGCAAACAAGAGAGTTTAAAATTATCATAGAACCGTTTGCATATAAAAAAGACTATAATGTATCTCTGGAGGGAAATTGTAAATGACACTCTTTAATTACTGGCACTATATAGTTTTCTTTGTAATCTTTTTACTGAGTATTGCCGGTATAGTGAGTGCAGTGAAACAAAAAAACAAAAAACTAGTCTATTCTATGATATTTTCTATTATTTTGGTGACTGTTTTTATGGCTGTTTTTTCTGTTATGATTGTTGATAAGTATACGAAAAAGGTGCAGTTGGAAAAACTGCACAACAAAAGGCTCTTGAGCACGGAAGAGATAGCCTATTACGGTATTGTTAGAAATGTCGGAAAATTTCCTGTAGGAAAAGTGACTTTTGAAATAAAACTGGTCAACAAAGGGCATGCAACAGGAAATGTAAAAGGCGGGAATTTTTATAAACCCAGCGGTTTTATGGACTTTTTTTCCGGAGGTTTTGGAATGGGATCACGCAAACCGCAAACCGTTACGAAAAAGTTTGTTGTTGCCAGAAATCTCAAACCCGGTCAGGCAAAGGCATTTAGAGTATACTTCAGATATCCGCCCTATTTCAGAAGTACTGCGGAATTTGCAAAAGCATACGGGCATTAATACTTTAGACCGACTTTTTTAAGTGCGGCGTTAATATTTTTTATCTGTTGGTTCTTGTTGCGGCACCATTTTGGAGCTAAGAGGGAATCATCATCAATGCCTGCTGTCACTCTTTGGACATTGACATTTTTGGGTTTCATCAGAAGAGATTTTACAAGCACATCAAGATATTCCTGCTCACTGATTGGGGTAAACTCTCCACGGTTAAATTCATTTGCCAAGGCAGTGCGTTTTACAACATACAGAGGGTGATATTTTACAGAATCAATTCCCCATGAATAAGCGGCTTTAGAGGTCTCAAGCATCATTTCCTGCGTTTCTCCCGGAAGACCAAAGATAAGGTGCCCGCAAACATTCAGACCTGCCTCTTTTGATTTGATAATCCACTCTTTAACATTTTCGCTGTCATGCCCACGGTTGATTTTTTCCAGTGTTTCATCATATACAGACTGAATGCCAAATTCAATCCAGATCTCTTTATCTTTGGCAAGGCCTGAGAGGTAGGCAAGTGTCTCTTCTGTGATGCTGTCAGAACGTGTGCCAATGCTTAACCCTACCACGTTCTCAAAAGAGAGCGCTTTTTCATAGAGTGCTTTGAGGGTTTCAAAAGGGGCATAGGTATTGGTAAATGATTGAAAGTATACAAGAAATTTTTTTGCGCCATACTCTCTTTTCTGGCGTTTTGATATGGCATCAAACTGCAGTTCAAGCTGTTTGAGTTGTTTTTGCAAAAAAGGATTCTCTTTTGATTCAAGATTTAAGTGAAATCCTTTGAGCTCCACAACGGCATCAGTACTGGCTGAAAAAGAGTCATTTTCGCAAAATGTACAGCCTCCTTTGGCCACGGTTCCATCAATATTCGGGCAGGTGAAGCCGGAAATATTGATGCCAACCTTGTGTACTTTTACACCAAATTTGTTTTTTAAATAATTACCGTATGTATAAATTTGTTCCATTAAACGATATATTTTCCAGTAAAACAGGCTGTACAGTAGATATCCTGTGTCGCATTCACACTTCTTAAGAGTGATGCTTCATCCAGATAGGCCAAAGAGTCGGCTTCTATAAAATCACAAATTTCCTGCACACCCATATTTGCAGCGATTAAATTCTCTTTGCTTGGTGTATCAACACCGTAGAAACACGGATCGGTAGTCGGAGGAGAAGAGACACGCATATGGACTTCTTTTGCTCCTGCTTCTTTCAGCATTCTGATGATTCTTCTTGAAGTTGTACCTCTGACTATAGAGTCATCTATAACGACAACTCTTTTGCCTTTGATAATGTCTGTCATAGGAGAGAGTTTCATCTTCACTTTTAAATCACGCATCTCCTGTGTCGGTTCTATAAAGGTACGCCCTATGTAGTGATTGCGCATAATTCCCATTTCATAGGGAATTCCACTCTCCTGTGCATAACCGATTGCAGCAGGTACACCACCATCAGGCACAGGGATAACCAAATCGGCTTCAACAGGCTGAATTTTTGCCAGCTCTTTTCCCATCTCTTTTCTGCATTCATATACAGATTGTCCGAAGACAGAAGAGTCAGGACGGGCAAAATAGACATATTCAAAGATACAGTGTTTTGGTGTCGGTTCAAAGATTTTTACACTTTGAGGGGCTTTGCCTTCTTCAAAAATCAGAAGTTCTCCCGGTTCCACATCACGGACAAAAGTAGCCCCCACAAGATCAAAGGCACAGGTTTCACTTGCCACAATATAGCCGCCGTTGGCCAAACGCCCAAGACTTAAAGGTCGAAATCCGAAACGGTCACGCATAGCGAACATTTTGGTTCTGCTTAAAAAGACAAGAGAAAAAGCACCTTCTATTTTTTGAACAGCATCTATAATTCTGTCTAGAAGTTTGTCCTGCTCACTTTTGGCGATAAGATGAATAAGATTTTCAGTGTCCATAAATGTCTGAAAAATTGCACCGCGTTTGATCAGTCTGGCACGTACTTCATCAGCATTTGTAAGGTTACCGTTGTGAACAATTGCCATCTCACCCAAATCGTATCTTGCAAATACAGGCTGTGCATCAAGAATGGAATCATTTCCCGCTGTGGAGTAGCGGGTGTGGCCTATAGCGCTTGATCCGCTTAAAGTAGCAAGTTTGTCTTCGTTAAAGACGCTCATGACAAGTCCGCGATCTTTGATAGTATGGAGTTTTTCTCCGTCAGATGAGCTGATACCTGCTGCTTCCTGTCCGCGGTGTTGGAGAGAATGAAGAGAAAAGTAGGCTAACTTTGAAGCCTCTTTATGACCAAAAATCCCAACAACAGCACACTTTTCATTCATATTTTCGCGCAATTTTTTTCCTTGATAAGTTGTAATTAAATTATGATGCAATTATACTCAAAATATCTATAAATATTCTCAAAGCTGTCTTAATTAATAGATATAATTTATTTTCAAAGTGGAACTGTTTTTGCTATAAATTATATATTTTCAAAAAAGGTAGGATATATGGAAATTGTTTTGCGCAATAATCTTATTCTTATCACTACAGGGTTTGATACCTTAAATACAAGTTGGATGAGAGAATTTTTAAATCATCATGCCCGTGGTATGCTCTTTTTACCTAAAGCTGTACTTGTATTTCAAAATCAGTCATTAACGCAGGTCAGAGAGAATTTCATAAGAGAGTTAAGTGAGTTTCATGCGAAAACACATGATTTCAATCATGAATTTTTCTTACGTTCCATGTTAAAGTTTGGCAATCAGCCGATTAAAATAGAACTCAACAGGATGGAAGAGCCTGAAACTATAAAAGTACATCTCTATGCATATGATAAAGATACGGTGCTTATTTCACTGGACAGTCCGAATTCATGGGTGCTCAACTATATGCGCTCACAGCTTGAAGTGTATGTGGAGCGGGGAACAGATATTTCTTTGGTGGTGGATGTCAGTGATTTTAGGTCAAAAGCAAGGCTGGAACGTGCTTTAAACAAGCGTCATATCTTGCATTATCAGATTCAGTATACCTATGACAATCATTTTATGTCCAAACTCTACTCGGATTTTGCAAATTTTTCTTTCGGAGATTTATGCAAAGCCTCTTTTGATGAAGAGAAAAAACATTTTTATACGATTTTAGAATGTCCGATCGGTGCTTCGCAGGATGCTTTGAAAAAAAGCTATAAAAAACTGACAAAAGTTTATCATCCGGACAAAATTTTTCATGAAAGTCCTTATCTGGTAGAACATTACACACAAAAATTTCAGCTGCTGCAAGAAGCGTACCAGGCACTGCGTGTTGTCAGTTAATTATACTTTTTACTTGAGAGAGCGTTTTTTAAGCAGTGCCTGAAAGTCCTCGCTGCTGTAAAGTGCCAGACCTGCACCGCTGAGCTGGGTGAGTTCTTTGGAGAACCCCCGTTTTGAGAACAAAACGATTTGGGTCGGTTCAATCCCGAGTTTCTGGCATTTGTCCCGTATTTTATGCAGCTCTTTTTTGTTGATGATGTGGTTTGTCCATTTGCACTCTCCGACATAGATACGGCCGTTTTGTGTGATGGTCAGAATGTCTATTTCTATTTTTGCATCCCAGTAGCTGCCGCTGCTGCGTATATGTGCGTCACGAAGATGATAGTTCAGCAGGACTTCGGAGAGTTCTTCGTATACCAGGCTGGTATAACTGTTGTGGCGCAGGGTAAAATCTTTGAAAAAGGCATCATATTTCTGTGCCTCAATCTCTTTGATATGGGGTATGACAAAGTAAAACCAGAACCTGACAAAAGGGTGGGTAAAAAGGACTTTGTGTGATATGCGGTGGCGTGCCTCTTCTCTTTTTAGCTTTATGTTTGGATATTTGTCTCGAGGATGCTCTTCCCGTGAATATTCTAGTTGAATCAGGCCCTTTTCCTGCAAAAAATTGAGTGCCGCTCCACCGTTGGCATTGTTGAGTCCGGCTTTGTTAAAGGCAGAAAAGATACGTCTGTCTCCTGTTGCAAGGGCTTTGAGAAGTTTACGGTTGAGGGTATTGTTGAGAGTGAGTTCTCTCATCTGTGCATCTATAGCTTCAAAATTGTCCAATACAAGCAGCCGGAGTAATTCTTCAATAGGCTTTGTCGTGTCAATTTCCCAGTCAAGTCCGCCAAATACTGCGAAGTAGGAGATCTGCGTCTCCATATCATCGGGGTAGTTTTTAAAATAAAAAGAGCGAAACTGCTCAAGAAGTTTTGTCTTTGTCATATGTTAATTGTAACATATTTTTGGAAGTGATGCTTTCGCCTCGCCTTTATGGTTTGTAAGTTAAGTAACTTTTTCGGAACCCGTACTTTCTAAGTTACGCTTTAACGTTTAAAACCTAGGTTCCGAAAAACTTTGTTAAGTATATTATGGTACAGTAATATTTTGATCTGCTAGCAGATTTGCTGAAGTCTTATCCGTAATAGCCTTTTTGGCTTTCCCTAAATATGTATCTACACCTGCTACCAATCCAACACCGACAATTACTAATAAAAGAGCAACTAAAACACCGCTCAGACCTTTTTGTGACTTAATACGTTTGAATAGATTTTTTATCATATTCTCTCCTTCTTTGTGATAAAGTTGTGATAAGTATATCACTTTTATATAAGAAAAGCAAATAATATTTACTTAAACCAATTATTAACCTAGCTTATAGTGTTTTTGTGTATTTTTGTGAAATCCATACACTTGTATTTACATCTTTACATGTACGGTAACAGTCCTGTTTTACTTTTAACCAGCTTGCACCGTTGATTGTTTTGGAGATGTCTGATGTAAACTTATGCCCTTCTTTCCAAACATTAACACGCTTTCCATTTACAGGTTTTTCTCTGAGAAATATCTTTTTCGCATTGACAGCATAGGTTTGCAGAGAAGGTTTTGTCTCTTTTTTTACTGCTGTTTCTTTCTTCTTTGGCATTGTCATTGTAAGTTCATGTGTCTTTTGTGCTGCTTTTTGTGTTTTTTGTGCTATCTTCTGTTGTGTCTGTTGTGTCTGTTGTGTCTGTTGTGTGGCATTCTCTTCCGGTGGAGTTTGCAGACTTTCTTCTTCATCTATTATAATCGGAGCGGGAAATGAAATATGTGATACTTCTGATGGTGCCGTTTCTGTAGTGTTTTGCTCTGTATCGGGAGTTTTTTTCGGAGTGTCAGTCACCTTTGCATGAAAAACAGTACTTTGCGCTTTAAAATTTTTGTAAAAGTCAGTGTCATCTATCTCTTCATTGGCATCCACAATCTCAGGGACAAGTAAAAAGATCAAATCTGTTGTGTTTAAATTTTCAACTTTATGCTTGAAAAGCTCGCCCAGGAAAGGAAGATCTCCAAACAAAGGGATTTTTTCTTCACTTTTGGAATTTTCACTGTGCAGGCGACCACCCAGGGCTATAACCTGCTCAGATTTTACAACGACATTTGTCTGAATGTTTTTACTGATAAAAGAGGGAATGGAAATGCCGGCTCCAAGAGCAACATTATTGGCAGGATTGGTATCTATGGCACTGTCTTGAATATCCACGTTTATATGCATATAGCCCTCTGTCTGCATAAACTTGCTTGTGAGTGTAAGTTTGAGACCATACTCTTTTTCTGTCACCTGAATGGTGGGTGCCGTTCCTGTGTTTTGTATAATACCTGTCGGGATATAAAGCTCCCCGCCTACGCGAAAGGTTGCATTTTTGTCTTCTGTTGTAATGAGCACCGTGTCATCAAGTATATTAGCAACGCCTTTTGTCTGTAAAAAATTGAGTGTAGCAAGAACGGATTTTCCGGTTGCTGTTGTAAAATTTCCCAGGTTGTCAAGTAAAAAACCACTAAATGTTGCAGAGTTTGCAGCACCCGCATTGGCTGTTGCATTGACATATTTGTTGAAAAATCCCAGTCCGGTAACACCACCTAAATCTTTTGCTCTTTGGTTGTCTACGGCAATGAGGTAGAGTTTTGTACGAATCATTTTGTTGACTCTGCGTGTTTTTGTCAAATCCATCAGTTTGTCTGTATCTACACCGCCTTTTTTCAAAATCTCATAAATTCTTTTTTTGTCATGCGGATCTTTAAATACACCGGTGATGACGGCAGAGTCGTTACCGACCATACTGAGTGAAAGATTCGGTTCAATGATATTGATCATTTTTTGAATATAGCCGAGATTCTCATTCACATAGACATGATAATTTTCTATGGAGTTGTCCCTGTAAATGATAAGAATAGAGGTGTTGCCTGTTTTTTTACCAAATATTTTAAGCAAACTTCCTTTTGCCGTACTCTCCAAAAGAGAAACGTTAATATTTTCTCTGTTACCGACAATGAGTTTTTTGATCTTTTTTTGCAAGGGTAGGACCTGGTACTCATTGTTAAAGACAAGAATGTCGTTTGCAAAAAGATGCAGACAGATTCCAAGATATAGTAGTATTTTTTTCATTTTTTCCCCTTTTTATTGGCAGGTGCCGGTGATTGATATGTTTTGATCATGATACGAATAGGTTTGCATCTGTGTACTTAAGGTTTTGTTTTTAAAATAGGGACCGTTATGGGTATATTTTATGGTTACAATGACCTGACCAGGCAAGGTTGCATCGGCCGGAGCAGAAAAGCTTATGGTTGTTCCTTTTGGACACAGTCTGCTTCCTACTTCTGTATCGAGTGTTGCATTGAGAGTATTGCTTCTGAGATCCTGTTCGCTGTCAAGTACGGTAGAGGTCTGATTGGCTATGAGTTTGAGTTTGTAATCCTCTTGCATGACACTCCAGTAGTCTGTCATCAGTGTTATGATAAATGCCAAAGTCGGTAGAACAACAAGCAGCATCGCCATAATCTGGCCCATACCGAATCCATTGCGAAAATTATGTTTAGTTTTCATAGGATATTTTCACTCTTTGTACATGTTTTTTTCTCTGTTTTTTTCTCTGTTTTTTAAACATTTTTCTGTCTACAAGGAGAAGTTCTTTTTGTTTTTGCAGCTTGACGTTGATCTCTTTGGGTGTTTTTATCATCCATAACTGCCCTCCGTAGTTGTGAAGATTATAGACTCGCTTACTGTTAAGCGCCTGTGTTTTATAGTAATACGCCAAAAAGTTTTTAATCTCTTTTGGTGCCATTTGGAATATGACAGTATCTGCCTTGGTAAGCATTTGCTTTTCATTGTAACTGAGAAGTTTTGTCTGTCTGTTCCCGTTGATGACAAAGGTATCTATCTTTACATGTAAAGCGACATATTTTGTATAAAAGAGATCTGGAGTTTTTTTGTTTGCAGAAGGAATGGCACAGGCTATATCTACAAAATCTCCCGAACGCAGAGATGTGTCCTGGTTTCTAAAAAGAGAGAGTGCGACTGAGAGTGTGTCTTTGGTGACCTGCTGTGGTGCTTCTGTCTTTTGAGGCTGTACCTGTTTTTCTTTTTTCTTTTGCTTTTTCGCCTCTGCTTCCTGCTCGGTTTTTGGCGGTGTCGCAACAATCTTTTCAGGACGTACAGGTTCCCCTTTGTAGATATCTACATTGGCATATCGGCCTATAATCTCCGCGTCTGTCAAAGGATTAAAACTGATATAGCTTTTGGCAAGATGTGCTTTTTTAAGTGAATCTGCATTAATAACATCCCCTTTGTGTATGTTTTTTGCCGCAACAAAAACTTCAACTTCTGCTTCTTTGTGCTCTTTTGTCTTTCCCTGTTTGAGGTATAAAAGCAGTGCTACGGAGGAGCTAAAAAGCACCAGTCCGACCATTATTCCCATGATTATTCTTGTTTTTCTGTTTTTCATATTACTCCCTTTTAAAATCCCGGCATTAAGGCATCTGCTGCCATTGGAAATGCTATCATTGCGATGACTGCCGGTAAGATGAATATAAACATGACCAGCGTAATGCCTATATTCATCGTTGCGGCTTTTTTCTCTATGTTTAGCATTTCCATTGATTTAAGCTCCTGCGCCTGATTCTCAAATATAGATTTGACACCGATTCCTGTTTCCTCGGAAAGTCGCATAAATCCGACAATAGTGGCAATTGCATCACTTCCTGTACGGTTGACAAGATTTGTAAACGCTACATCGCTTGAGTATGTTATAAACTCGTTTTTAAACTTTTTAGACTCACTTAAGAGGTCTGGACCTAAAACACTTGCACCTTCTGTTGTTACTTTGTCTATGGCATTGTTGAGTCCTCCGCCCCCTTCAAGAATGATAATCAGCAAATCTATAAAGATAGGCAAATCATTTTCTATTCTTTTGATTCTTGCCTTTATCTGTTCTTCAACATATACATAGGGCATAAATATTGCTATGGCAACACCTGATAGAACTAAAAAAAGCTCAGTTAAAAAACTAAAATCCATAATAAAAATCAGCGATATCAAAGAGATGCCTGCCAAAATACTTGCAAATACTATTTCATTAAACTGTTTGCGTGTAAGTCCCGCTCTTTGAAGCTTTAATTTAAATTCTGCTTTTTTTGCACTGAAATTGTCAGTGATAATTATGTCATCTTCTTTGGCAAAAATGGCGCTTAAAAGTCTCCTGTGCTTATAATGCACATAAGCATACAAAGAGAGGAAAAAAGCGATAATGCCAAGAGAGATGAAAAGAGTAATGTATGAAAACAGTTCTATCATTTGTGTACCCTTGTCAATACTTTATTGATCATTATGCCGGTAAATACCCAAAGAGCAATACCCAAAAGCTGAAATCTTCCGTATTGGGATTCCATAAAGTACTGATGCAGTTTTCCGTCAAAGTTCCCATTCAGCGAAAAGTATAAAAAGATGGTAATTAAAACAACGACATATGAGCCTACACTGCTTTCTCTTGTAACAACATCTACTTTTTCCTGCATTTTTTCTCTGTAGCTGATCGTTTTTTCAACCTTTTCCAAAGTATTGGAAAACTGTCCGCCGCTCGCGCGCCCTATTTTAATCGCCAAGGCAAAGATACGGAGTTCTTTGGAATGGATAAACTGGTTTAAATTGTTAAAAGCCTCCATCTCTCCGATAGTATTTTTTTCCTGGAAAAATTTTGCAAATATGTCACGAAAAAGCTTGGACCCTGAAACTGAAACTGACTTGCTGAGTGCCTGTTCAAACCCAATACCGTTTTTCATCATTTTTACAAGCACTGAAATGGCAACGGCAAGTGCTTTGTTGAATTTCTTTTTTCTGTTGTCTATAATGGCACGTAAAATCATGTAGAAGATGAACGAACCAAAGGGGATACCTATAAGATACCCGCTCCAGTGGCGTAGAAAAAGTGCAAAGAGAGACCCTGCCAGGAGAGAAAATGCGAAAAAAACAAGAACAAAAATGTAGGGAGAAAAATGAAATCCCGCCTGAAGCATCAGAGCGTTTATTTTGTTTTTCAGCGTGTTTTTGCTTTCTAAATGTTTTTCCCGTAAAATGTCATCTTCATCTACATCCACAAGTGATATGACATGCTTGATGTAATTAATGTGTTTTGTCCGTTTATACTCTGCCAAGAGAATATAGCCAAGTGCAGTAGCACTGCTTGTGATGACAAAGATAAGTAATATGTCTATTTGTAATTCAGTCATTATTTTAGGTTCGGCCATCTTTCTAATATGCTTTTGCTTGAGATATAGGAGGATTGTATAATCTCAGACATATAGTTTGTTTTCCATCCGCACATTCTTTTTGGATGAAACTCCTTAAGCTCGTTTGTAAGCATCTCTTTGCTGACAACATAATCATTGTCAAAGATACGGCTCTCCATTGTGACACCGTTTTGCATCATCTTTAATATAGCACGCGAAGAACCTGAAATTGCTTTGAAATTTCCGCTTGAATCCATTGGATTGTCACTGTTGGCATTGCGTTGAAATTCAAACAGGTCCAGCATGGAAACGACACCGTTTTCTTCTATGCGTTTTTCCGGTTCAGATATTTTGACGATGCGTCTTGTTCCGTCGGGAAAACGGACGATTTGTATTATCAAATCAACAGCAGAGATAATTTGTGAGCGTACAAAGGTCATATTTGCCGTAGGACGTGCTTCTAAAAACATATTTTCAATTCTTACAATTGCCTCTTTGGTGTCATCCGCATGAATTGTTGTCATAGAACCCGGATGTCCCGTGTTCATGGCATTGAGCATCGTGACAATTTCTGGACCTCTGCACTCCCCGACAATAATACGTCGTGGACTTGAACGCAAAGCCGTACGTAACAGGCTCTCAATCGTGATCGCTCCTGCACCCTCTTCGTTTGGCGGACGTGCCTCAAAGGAGCGAATTGCATGGCAGGGCATTTGCGGTTTCATCTCTTTTGTATCTTCTATGGTGAGCAGCTGGTCGCCCTCGTCTATAAAACGGGTAATGGCATTTAAAAAAGTTGTTTTTCCGCTTGATGTACCGCCGGAGACAACAATGTTAAGTTTGCCTCGTATGGCTTTTATGAGAAAATATGCCATTTTCAAATCAATCATATTTGAGTCTATCAAGGTTTCAAAAAGCAGAGGAATCTCGCGAAATTTTCTCACAGTGACATAGGAGCCGGGATTGCCGTCGCTGTCAAGGTTTGCAGAAACAGGCGGTATTTGTATCTCTATACGTGAGCCGTCAGGCAGTTTTGCAGAGGCAATAGGGTGTGACTCATCGATTTTTCTGTTTGAAGCCATGAGCATTCTGTTAATAAAACGGCGCAAATCTTCTTCATTCCTGAATTTAAACGGTGTTGCTATAGTCTGGCCGTTGTAAATAACATCAATATAATCTTTTGTGTTGACCAAAATATCATTGAGCCCCTGTCCTGCAAGACGCATAATCGTTGAAATCGGACCGTAGTTGAGCAGATTGTCTATAACAAAGTCGGCTATTTCCGTTTTAAGGGCAGGTTTTGGCAAAGTAAACTCAGAGATATGTTTGATGACAACTTCCCGTATCATTTTTTCTGTAAGTTTTCCGTTAATATTGAGTTTTTCGACAAAAGCATCATATATAGAACAGGCAAGCTGAAAATACTCTTCATTTCTGTAAATCAGCGGGAAACAAAACTCAGAACAGAGGTTCTCTTCAATATGTACAGTTGAAGCAGTACTCTTGATCTGTACATTCTCTTCAGTGCTATTGTGCCGTTCTTTGATTTTTTCTTTTAGAGCCATCGTTTCACCTTGGACCAGAAAGAGTGTTCGCCTTTGTGGGCATTTTCATACAAAGAAGCATCATGAATAAAAAAGTTTTCTCCAAACTCTTTGAGCTTTAGCATAAAAGGCGAATCCGGGTATTCGTCGCAGACAAGTTGCGCTTCATTCCAGCACTCTCGTAAATGAACAGCATCATTCGGCAAGGCAAAAGCAATTTCAAAGTTGTGTTTTAGGCCTTTTGAGAGTATCTTTCTTGCCTCCTCCTGGGTAACACTTCCAAAAGAGTCTGAACGGTTGGCTATGATGTGTGTTTTGGAGTACCATCCGCTTTTGTCAATGATATCTATATATGTTTTTAAAATAGACATGGAAGGAATGGAAAATTCGGTAATGACAAAAATATTGTCTGCGATCTCTTGAATATCTATCTCTAAATCGACATCTTCAAAAACCCCGACATCTATAATGATAAAGTCAAATTTTTCTTTGATAAACATGATAAAGTTTAAAAACATCTGTATGTTTTCAGGTTTTTCCAGCTCTTCTCTGTCTGTATGTTTTTGTACACCCGGCACAAAATAGAGGTTGTCATTCAGCTTTTCCAAACCGTTTTCAAAGAGTTCCTGCATATCCAGATTTTGCACACTAGATATGTCAACTATGGTTTTTTTAGGCTGCGGATAATTAAAAAACAGGTTAGAAACAGCTTTTGTGTAGGCAAAATCAAGATATAAAACATTTTTGTCTGGATGGTCCTGTGCCAGTGTTTTTGCAAGATTCATAGAAATTGTTGTTGTACCCACGCCTCCGCTGATACCTGTAAATACAGATATGTTACTGTTTCCGCGTCTTTGTTTTATAATGCTTTGTGACTTGATGATGAGGTTTGTGATAAGTCCCGAATTGGCTTCTTCTTCACTGAGGTATACATCTACACCGATTTTTCCTGCCAGCAGAGAAAATTTTGTATCATTCTTGCCTATAACGATCATATAAATATTATTGTTAAAATGGATATCTTTAATTTTTTCGATATCTTCAAGACTTTCAACTCTGTAAAGCAGTACCACATCGCGGTTTTTGCTTACAGCATAAAAACTGATAAAATCATTGATGGAGTTAAAGTTTTTGACATCGGTAAATTCGTCTTTTAGATCATTGTAGCACTCTTTGTCGACCTTTGATACATAGGCTATTATCATTAATGCATTCCTCCGTTTTGACTGTTACTGTTTTGGTTGTTGTTTTGGTTGTTGTTTTGGTTGTTGTTTTGATCATTTCTGTTCTGACTGCCTCGTGAGACTTTAATGATTTCAAACTCTGTTGTTGTTCCTGGAGTGGATGCGTTAATATCTTCAATGTCTATTTTTTTCAGATGGAGAATAAGTCCTTTGTGTACTTTTTCTTTGTATTCGACAACGCTCCAATCATCATCTCGTAATACTTTGTCAACCTGTGCGTCATACTCTTTTGTTGATTGTTTTCCATATAAGACAAAGCTGACAATATTCTCAACGTTCTCAAAGAACCGTCCAAATAAACCTTTCTTTTGCTTTCCTTGATTTCTTTTACACCAGTTTAGCCAGTCGTTTGTTGAAAGGTTGACGATGTCATGTGTTGAATACGAATGTTTCTCCTGCGTTACATTTAATTCATCGTATTGACTCGAAGCAGTTGCCCAACCGAACAAACCGGAATTCATATCAAACTCCGTATTTGTTGTGATACCTTCCGTAAACGTTTTTTTATCGTTGGTCCAGTTTAAAAATCCAAATAGACTTGCCGTATGTTTGACCGTACACTGCTGCACTTCTGTGCCGTAAACACTCTCAATGCCTAAAAGTTTAAAATAATCAAACCCTTGGACGATTCCATTTTCTACCCGCATAAATGTGAGCGGCATGTGATTTACAAAATCAAAATTAACACTGACGGTCTCTGTGAGATTTTTTGAATTTTCTCCAAAGAAAAAACGAAACATGGAACCCATCATGTATGTCATAGGTTTGAAAATTTGTCCAAGAAGACTTATTTTCCCGGTATTTGGATCAATTTTTGGCTGTACATAATTTTTATTGTCGAGTTTACTTGCTAGTGCTAGGAGTGTTGTTTCTGTATCTTCTAAAACCGAATTAGATTGTATGCTGTTTCCAACGATATCCTTACCAAATAAACTTGTATCGTTTCCAAAAAACGGCATCCATTGACTCATACCAAAGAAATTTTGAAATTTACATGTAAGGCTGTTTGGGCTAAAAGTAAAAAATATGCCGTCACATCCTGTGATATCATTTATCATTAAAGCATTATAATCAAGCAAAGAGGGCTGTTTTGTAGTAGAAGCCTGATTAATGCTAGTTGTATCAATGTTAGATTCTTTTTTTATTCTATAACTTTGCTGTAGTCCAAAAATAATGTTTGCCATATATCTGTTTCTAGATTCTATTTCATCTTGGGTTAAAGCATCTACTATCGTAGTGTCGTTTTGCGGAGAAAAATATGTTTTTATTAATTTTACCATATAACCAAAAAAAGTTCTTGGTTTTTCATTGTTATAATCATTTGTATTGTCATCCTGGTAATATTTGCCGTCTCGAAAAACATCCAAAGCATAAAAAGCATCATCATGGTCAGGATCATAGTTTTGTGCGGAATCAAAAGGAATTCTATATTCACCAGTAGGCAAAATTTGTCCCATGGCATCTTTTTGCAGTTGGGGATTAGCTAAAGTTCCATCATTAATCAAAAACGGTTTTTGCCCTGAACAGCCTTCTTCCGGTAGCCCGCCGTCTTTACATGTAAAGACATTTTCTATTGTAAGTTTTACATTTGCGGCAGTTGCAATATTTGTAAAATTGGACTGGTCCTGTGCGGCATCTGAAAATTTTCCCCAAAAATTGTTGATTTTAAAATTTTGCGTATTGATTTTGACATTCTGGTACATAATCTTGTCACCATAGTCATTTTGCACGTCCTCTTCTTCATACGGTGTCTGCAACGTCACATTTGTTGTTGTCTTCGCCGAGAGTACCAGCGTCAGTACAAACAGACTTACAAGTATGATTTTTCTCATTTTTTCCCCTTTTTTAGTTTTCATCTATGTTGTTTAACACCATAATATTATGAATGTATTGACTCACTTTTTCATTCAACTGCGCATCGGTGAGACTTCTGTTTGCATCATAAAGCTCCTGCTTCTTTTGGCAGGCTGCAATAATTAGACGCTCCTGCGTATGCTGCAGATTTTCCAGCTGATTTACTTTATGCAGATTGTCATTCTCTCCGCCCATAAACCAGATAAACCAAAACAGCAGCATAATTGCCAGGAACAATGGTACCAGTGCTGCAGAACCTCTTCTCATAATTTTCCTATTGTATAACTCAGTATTGCGGCAATGCTCATAGCCGGAGCAAAGCCATAGCTTTTCTTTTTCAGAGCAGCTAAAATCACAAGATGTATCAGCCCTGAAAATATGATAAAATACCCAACCTGTGACAAACCTACAAAAAGGGCACAAAAGGCACCAAATCGTAAATCACCGCCGCCAAAAGCCATATTTAAAATAACAGGGATGATAAATATGACAAGTACAATCAAGACCGCATATAAATCATACACAGACAGGTCTGCATCCCACCATTTTAAAATAACCAACACTGCAAATGCCGGAAGTATAATTCTGTCCGGAATAACTCTTTTTTTACTGTCAATATAAGAGAGAACAGAAGCAATAACTATAAAATAAACAAATATAATCATCACATTCCCCACACTCTTTTTTGATATTTTTGTGATATTTGAGCTATTGTATGGAAGAGAAGCTTAAATTAATTTGAAGTATGTGAAAAACAATGAATTTTAGTACAAAATAAGAAAAAATAATGATAATTGTTACTTTTCGAAGTAGTTTTTGTTTTTTTAAATATAAGTTTAGATTATGATGTTGATTTTAGAGTTCACTTGCAAATCTGAGGGCATCCATACCGTACTTTTCACGCAGTTTTTGTGTCTTACATGTAAGCATATACATTTTTCTTTCTTCTTCAAAGCCTAAAAGTGAGAGCTCTTTTTTTGAATCTCTCGTAAAGCTTGAACAGTTGATACTCAAACGAATGACACAAAGACGCTTGTGAATGTCAGCCGCATGAAAAAGAGAAATGCATAAGGCATCAAACTTTTTTTCGGTAAATATTTCTGCCTGAGAGATGTTTTTATGAGATTTTTGATGCATTTCATAGGCAATACCCAAATGAAAAACAGTGGGAATTACCTGAAGTTTTATAATGGCAAAGCTGAGATGTCTGGCAAGAATGTGCACCCGTCTGAGCAGTTCTGCTCTGTCATAGAGCGGATCAAAAGTTCTGGATATTCCGATGGATTTTCTTTGATGGGTCGTTTTAATCTGCGCATCACTTTCTCCGTTGACACGTTTATAGAGCTCTTTTGCATACGGTCCCCATGACTCCAGAGTTCCCCGTCTTTTTCGCAGTTCCCCGAGTGTTTTGATTTGTGCACTGTGCAGTTTGTTTTTCATACTTTTGCCTATGCCTGCGAAATCTTCTACTTTGATGGGGTTGACAAATCCGTCAAATTCGTATTTTGTAATCGTTTTGCATCCAAAAGGTTTGGCATAGCCTGTTGCAAGTTTTGCGATGTAGCGTGTGGATGCGGCACCGATGGAGACAGGAAGCTGGAGCTCTTTTTTGATTTCATGGCGCAAGCTGTCTATAAACTGTGGTATCTCTTCATCATCTATCCATCCGCTTACATCTCCGTAAAATTCGTCAATAGATGCCTGCTCGACAAGCGGAATTTTGCGTGTTAGAAAGTCATGGAGTCTGTGAGAAAGCTCCTGGTACAAAGACATATTTGGTGCTTTGATGATGAGATGCGGACAGAGTTGCAGAGCCTGTCGAATACTCATGGCGGTTTTGATGCCATAGGCACGGGCTTCATAACTTGAAGTTGTGAGAATACCGCGGATACGTCCGTCTTCGTCCTGAAAACTTTTGAGATCATCCCCGTTTTCATAGGCTTTATAAAAAGTCGGTACAAACGAACCGGAATTTTCAAAATTGACTCTCTGGTTCTTTGCGTCTTTGGTAAATATTTTTGTATCGCTTCTTCCGCCGATGGCAACAGGTTTGTGTTCCAAAGAAGGCTCAAGTATACGAGCTGCACTGACAAAAAAGCAGTCGATGTCAATATGGATTTTCATAATTTAATATTAGCAGAGAAAAAAGAAATCTTTTAAAAGTATTGCAAATTGACAAAAATATATTATAATTTCATCAAATTATTTTAATAAGGAAAGCGGATATGGCACAGGTACCCGAAGATATAGGATGTGAAAATAAAGAGTGTATAGCAAAAGACGAGTGTAAAAGACAGGTGATAGCAAAAAACGGTACAGCACGAGAAATCAGAGAATTCGGCGGCACTGCAACAAAAAAATGCGGTAAGTTTTTAGAAAAATAGATGAGATATTTTTTAGCGGTTTTTATACTTCTTCTCTTTGGGGGATGCAGTATAAAAAACTATGAACATACAAAGGCAAAAATAGTCATTATAAAATCTCCAAGACTAAAGTTTTCTGACATAGGCTATATACGGCACAGCAAAGATGCGATAGAACTGGAACTTTTTGTTGCGGGGCATGTGCTTCAGCGCATTCATATAAATCATCTGATCTGTGTGAATGAGGGATGTATGAGCAAAAGCAGTTTTAATCAAGAGTATTTGTCTGGTGTTTATCCTCCTTCTTTGCTGCAAAACGTAATATTGGGGAAAGAAATATATGACGGTAAAAACAGCTTAAAAAAAGATAACGGATTTATACAAAATATAAAAACTTCAGATGTAGATATAAAATATAGGGTAAACTCCCGAGAAATTTATTTTAAAGACAAAAAAAACCATATACTCATTAAAATTAAGGAACCAAACTGATGACAGGCCATAAATATGTAGGCGCACATGTAAGTGCAAGCGGCGGTGTGTACAATGCACCGCTTAATGCCAAAGCCATAGGTGCAAAAGCCTTTGCCCTTTTTACGAAAAACCAAAGACAGTGGGTTGCAAAACCTCTTGACAATGAGACGATACAAAAGTTTAAAACTGCTTTGCAAGAGAGCGGAATTTTACCAAAACATGTACTGCCGCATGACAGTTATTTGATAAATCTGGGGCATCCCGAAGCTGATAAACTTGAAAAATCACGCGTGGCTTTTATAGATGAACTGGAGCGCTGTGATGCTTTGGGACTAGACAAACTGAACTTTCACCCCGGCAGCCATTTGGCGAAACTTACCAAAAAACAAAAAGAAGACAAGGCCCTTTTAGAGGAAATCGAAAACAAATGTCTGGATGTGATAGCCGAGTCCATCAATCTGGCACTTGATAAAACACAAAATGTCAAAGCAGTCATAGAAAATACGGCAGGGCAGGGCAGTAACCTTGGGTATAAGTTTGAACATCTGGCATATATCATAGACAAGGTAGAAGACAAATCAAGAATCGGTGTCTGTATAGATACCTGTCATATGTTTACTGCGGGTTATGATATACGCACGCGTGAAGCCTATGAGAGAACATGGAATGCATTTGGTGAGATTGTCGGCTTTGAGTATCTGAGCGGGATGCATCTGAATGATTCAAAACCGCCTTTGGGGAGCAGAGTGGACAGACATCACTCACTGGGCAAGGGTGAAATCGGACTGGATGCGTTTAGATTCATCATGAACGATGAACGCATGGATGATATACCGCTTATCCTGGAAACGATAGATGAAACGATATGGGCTGAGGAGATAGCACTTTTATACTCGTTCCAGCTCTAAGCCGGCACTAAAGTGCGGGCTTTGTGTCTTTTATAGATATTTGAGGAAAAATAAGATAGTATTGTCCGCAGAAAATATCAAAAAGAGAAAAAATATGAAAAAAACAGTGTTTATGTCATTGATGGCAAGTTCGATAATAATGGCGGGCGGATATAAAATTCCGGAAACTTCTACAAACTCAGTTGCTCTTGGGGGAGCAAATATTGCCCATACAAAAAATGCCGATGCTGCATATGACAATCCGGCAAATATGGTTTTTATGGATGATGCACAACATGCAGAAGTGGATTTGATGTATGTAGGGTTAAGCTCTACAAACTTTAAGGGAACTTACGCAAAAACACTTACAGGCGCAGAAGAACTCAATTCGGAAAAACAGACTTTTATTCTTCCTTCACTCCATTATGTCTCTCCAAAACTTGGTCAAAACGGTGTGCGTGTCGGTTTGAGTATCACTGTGCCTGCCGGACTGAGCAGACAATGGGAAGAGGGTTCTGCCAAACTTGTTTCTCAGGAGTTTACATTAAAGATTGTAGAAGTGAGCCCAAGTGTTGCGTATAAAATTACAAACACCCTGGCATTGGCATTTGGTTTTAGAGCGGTGCATACAAGCGGGGTTGTAAAAAGCAGTGAAAGCGCAATTGTCAATGCATCTCCTTTGGCAACATCCTATATCAGCCGTGATCTTGAAGGAAGCTCTTTGGATTTCGGGTATAATCTCGCCCTGGCATACCACCCGACAAAAGCACTGGAACTGGCTGCCACATACCGTTCGAATGTAAATTTGACGGTAGAAGGAAGCGCGAGACTCTCATCAACGGCTGCATTGGGAGGAGCCATTCCTGCAGGTTCATATAACGGTGAGGCAAGTGTGAGTATTCCTCTCCCTGCAACATTGATGCTTGCCGGAGCTTATACATTTGAGAAGACAAAAACAACAGTAGAAGTTGTTTATGAAAAAGCATACTGGTCTGCCTATAAATCTCTTGATTTTGAGTATGACGGATCACTTACAAACCCGGTTTTGATTGCTGCCTTTGATAATCCCAAACCTAAAAACTGGAAAGATACAAACACATTTCGTTTGGGTATTACGCAGGAGTTGGACAAGGTAACTTTACGGGCAGGTGCGATTTATGATGAAACTCCAACGCCGGAGTCTACACTCAATTTTGAATCACCGGGAAGCAATGCATACTCTTTTTCATTTGGCGGACGTTATCAAATAAATGATAGTATGGATATAGGCTTGTCAGCATTGTACTCCATAAAAAAAGACAGAACAATTTCTGGAACGACGAATATAAACGGACTGGACGGTACATTCAGCAACTCTAGAGCGCTGCTTGTTTCAGCCGGTTTAGGGTATAAATTTTAAGGAAATAATTGAAAACACTAGTTAACTTTTTAAACGAAAAAGAGATTGAAAAATCGGAGATATTTATCCATCTAAAATGCAGTATCAATGAAGCAAAGATACTGCAGTATATTGCGCACAGGTATATGAAAGGACAGGATGATGTACTTGTCCTAGATTTGCTGCAGGATTTGTACAAAAGTGAAAACTATGAACATTTGGTACATTTAAGAGAACTGAAAAGTCTGCTTGAACTCGGTTGGCTGCATCAGCAAAGCTTTACTCCTGTAAAAATAGCGGATGTAACACCGCTTGAACTTTTAAACACTGCAGTAGGGCTCACACCTGCTTTTTTAAAACTCTTACAGGACGGCACACTGGATTTGGATTTGCCTGAAGTAAAGCCCTACTCTGACCATCTTGAGTACCTGCAGGATCAGTTTTTCCGGATTGAACTCTATCAGAAAATGAGTGTGATTCGTCAAAATGTACATGAACATTCTCTCGGTATTGACAGACTGCAAAACAAACTCGAACTGCTTGAAAAGCGCATTGAAGAGCGGGTAAAACAGAGCTCTGAAAATCTTGTGTTGGACAAATTTTTCAAACAGAAGAAAATGAGCAACTATGAGCAGGTAATTTTTATTGCACTGCTTCGTGAAGAGTACGGATCGACTGATTCTTCTTTGCGGGAGATGAATACGTTGATAGATTTGATTTCGCTTGATGAGTATGAACGTATTAAAAACCGTTCATTGTTAGAAGAGGGCTCAAACCTTTTAAGCAATGGGATTATAGATTATGAAGAGATGCTCAATCCTTTTGGCGGAATCAGCCGTTCTTTCTATATAGTAGACGATGTCTTACAAAAAATTATTCATCCGCAAAAAACAAAAAAAGTAACACGCTTAAAACTGAATGCTTTGGTAGAAGAACAGGATATTTTTGAACTGGTAGAACCTGAGACTTCTTTGGATGATGTCGTGCTTAATTCCAAAACAAAAGAGACGCTTGAAAACCTGATGAAACAGGTAGATAAAGAAGTTGTGAGCCGCCTTGTAAAATGGGGTATAAAAGATAAAAAAAGTGGTATAGATGCCAGAATAATCTTTTACGGACCTGCAGGGACAGGAAAAACAATGACGGCATACTCTCTGGCAAAATCACTCAAACGCCAGGTTTTGGCCTTTGACTGTTCTAAGATTCTTTCTATGTATGTAGGAGAGAGTGAAAAAAATGTCCGTAAAATCTTTGATACTTTTTATGAATTGAGCGAAAAAACAAAAACAGAACCTATACTGTTACTCAATGAAGCAGACCAGTTTTTAGGTGCTAGAAGCAGCGGTAATATCACAGGCTCGGATCAGATGCACAACCAGATGCAAAATATCTTTTTGGAACAGATTGAAAATTTCAGAGGAATGCTCATAGCAACAACCAACCTGCTCGAAAACATCGATAAAGCCTTCTCAAGACGATTTAATTACAAAATCGAGTTTAAAAAACCGGACAAAGAACAACGGGTACAGCTTTGGAAGAAAATGTTACCAAAAGAAGCACCTTATGAGGACAACTTCAATGTTGCAGCGCTTGCAGAATATTCTCTTACCGGTGGACAGATTAGTCTCATAATCAAAAACACAGCCTATAAAGTCGCTGTGCGGGAGAATCCGCTCTTTACGCTTGATGACTTTATTGATGAAATCAAGCGTGAAAAAGATGCGAACTTTGACAGTGAGAAATCTATGGGATTTTTAAACAAATAATTTTAAAGCTTCTTTTAAACTAACAAAATATTTACTCGTATCAGTGTTGCGATAAGTGACATTTGGTATGAGTTGTCTTCCACAAAACTTTTTTTTAATATTCATTTTGCTATAGTGCAGTAACTGTTTTTTCTAGTAACAAATGAAAATAGGTTTGTAACAAAAACCGTTTTTCATCGTTAGAAAACAAATATAAAAATCAGTTATATTTTTAATAAATATAACTTTTAAAATAAAAGGTAGGTTATATGGAGCATATAGTGACTTCAAATCCGTATTTTGGGGTATTTGTACTTTTTGTTATAACATTTGGTGCGTTTATTACAACGACTGTCGTCGCCCGATTGGCGAGTCGTGCATTGGCACGTAAAGACAGTGAAAAAATCAAACTTTCAGTGTATGAATGTGGACCTGAAATTACTAAGCAGCCAAACAGGGTATCACCGCAGTTTTATCTGTTTGCATTGCTTTTTTTGCTTTTTGATGTGGAAATAGTATTTATGTTCCCTTGGGCAGTAGATTTTAAAGTGCTTGGTTGGTTCGGTTTTGCTGAAATGATAATGTTTATATTGTTATTGGCAATAGGTTTTGTATATGCATGGAAAAAAGGAGCGCTGGAATGGCACAACATAAAGTAAATTATACACAGGACGGTGGTTTACCGATAGCACTGACAAGCGTGGATAAAATTGTAAACTGGGGACGTTCTAATTCTCTATGGGCACTAACATACGGTCTTGCATGTTGCGGTATTGAAATGATGGCATCAGGTGCTTCACGATTTGACTTTGACCGTTACGGAACAATTTTCCGTGCGAGTCCCCGTCAGGCGGATGTTATGATAGTTGCCGGTACACTTACCAAAAAGCATGCAGAGTTCATCAAACGTCTGTATGACCAGATGACCGAACCGAGATGGGTAATATCAATGGGTTCATGTGCAAATACAGGTGGAATGTTCAATACCTATGCGACAGTGCAGGGATGTGACAGAATTATTCCGGTTGATCTGTATCTTCCCGGTTGCGCACCGCGTCCGGAAACACTGCAGTACGGTGTAATGTTGTTACAAAAGAAAATTCGTGCAAACAAAGCAGGCAATGCACAAAAAGCTAAAAGGTTACTGTAATATGAGAGCGTATAAACCTAAAGACAATGTACAGGCAAAGGCATACTATACAGACAGATTTTATGTAGCGCCGCAGGTACCGAAAACAGCGGTAGAAGAAGATGCGGTTTTTGCTGCAGATTTAGAGGCGATTCAAGCAAAATTTGAAGTGAAAGAGGCCTATATTCAAGTGGAACAAATGGTCGTATACATCAATGCGCATGATATTTACGGTGTGCTTGAATTGATGCGTGATGAGTTGGAATATACACAGCTTTCAGAAATGTCTGCTATTGACTGGCTGGCAAAAGATGATACATTCGAAATTTTTTATCAGATGCTTTCCATGACAAAGCGCAAACGTATCCGTGTGAAATATTTCATTAAAAACGGAGAGGCTGTTGACAGTGTTGAAAAGCTTTTCAGAAGTGCTGACTGGAGTGAACGTGAAATGTTTGATATGTTTGGCATTGAAGCGAACAACCATCCGTTTATGAAAAGAATTTTAATGCCGTATGACTGGGAAGGCTACCCTCTTTTGAAAACATATCCTCTTGAAGGGGATGAATTCGCAGCATGGTATGAAGTAGATAAAATTTACGGAAAAGAAGCACGTGACATCATAGGTCCTGAACTTCGCGATACTGCAAGAGTGGACAGATACGATTCTGAGCGTTTTGCACGTCTTGGACATGAAGTTCCAAAGGGTACAAAAATTACCGGTGACGAGCCGGCAGTTACGCATTCGTATCAGGAAGAAGGCGGCGTTTTCCTCATCAAAAAACTTGATAAAGAGTCATCAGTAGTTATTGATGATCCGCAAAGATAAGGTGGTATAAAATATGGCACAGGTAAAAAACAGATTAACACCGTTTTTTGAAAATATAACATTTGACAGAGATGACAATGAACTAATATTAAACTTTGGTCCACAGCATCCGTCTGCTCACGGGCAATTACGTTTAATGCTGCATCTGCAACAAGAACAGATTGTAAAAGCACATCCTGATATCGGATACTTGCACCGCGGTATGGAAAAAATGGCTGAAAACATGATTTATAACGAGTTTATGCCGACGACAGACCGCATGGACTATATCGCATCATCTTCAAACAACTACGGATTTGCTCTGGCTGTTGAAAAACTTATCGGGCTTGAAGTCCCTCGCCGTGCAAAAGTTATCCGTATGCTGCTTTTAGAAATCAACCGTCTGATGTCTCACCTTTTCTGGCTGGCGACGACGGCACTTGACATCGGCGCTATGACGGTTTTTCTTTTTGCATTCCGTGAAAGAGAATACCTGATGGATATTATCGAAGGCTATTGTGGTGCACGTTTGACACATGCAGCAATTCGTATAGGTGGAGTCCCTCTCGATCTGCAGGATGGATTTTTACACCAGCTCAGAGTATTTTTAAATAAACTGCCGCAGAATATCAAAGATTATGAAGACCTTTTGGACTCTAACCGTATTTGGCTGATGAGAATGGAAGAGGTGGGCGTGATTTCTACAGAGATGGCACTTTCATGGGGCTGTACAGGTCCAATGCTCAGAGCTTCAGGTGTTGCATGGGATATTCGTAAAGAAGAGCCGTATGAACTTTATGATGAAGTGGAGTTTGATGTTCCTTTTTCAGACAAAGGTGACAACTTTGCCCGCTACCGTATTTATATGGAAGAGATGCGTCAAAGTGCGAAGATTCTGTACCAATGTATAGAAATGTATGAAAAATGTGAAAAAGACGGTCAGACTGACTTGATGGCACATGCACCGAAGTATATTTCGGCACCGAAAATCGACATAATGACACAAAACTACTCATTAATGCAGCATTTCGTTCTTGTAACACAGGGAATGAGACCGCCGGTCGGTGAAGTGTATGTTCCTACAGAATCACCAAAAGGTGAGCTTGGATTCTACATCAATTCCCAAGGCGGTCCGTATCCGTACAGACTGAAACTGCGTGCGCCTTCATTCTGGCATACAGGAATCTTAACCGACCTTTTACCGGGTCACTATATTCCGGATGTTGTATCAATAATCGGTACAACGAACATAGTTTTCGGGGAGGTTGACAGATAATGAAACGATATGATTTAAGACATTTAAAAGATAATTTTGAACCTCGTATGAAAGAGATTTTAGAAGAAAAACACAAACCGACGGAGACGTTGATATTTCTTTTTGAAATAGGAGATTTTTCTCCGATCCAAAGAAGTGCTGATTTGGTAAAAGAGTGTGGGTATGAACTGTATAACTCATTAAAATTTAACGAAGTCGACTGGACTATCGTAGTGAAAAAATAGGGATTGAATGTGAGCAAAGTATATTTTTCTACTTGGAATGGTGAGCTTGTTAACAATATCGGCAAACCACAAGAAGAGTGGGAAGAGTCAGCTTATAACTTACCGGCACAATATGATGATCACCGTGATTCAAAAGCTTTTATCGGCTGGGACGGTGTTTCGTTGTTTCATGAGGATGTGGATGTTATTCGTTTAGCGATGGAATATGCTGCACAGTATCAAGTCTATTCAGAAGCATGCGGAAGATGTGCTCCTGGAAGATGGGGTGGCCGTATTTTATATGACCAGCTTGATAAAATTGCTCGTGGTGAAGGTGAATTGGCTGATTTGGACCACTTAAAAGAGATTGGTAAAAGTATGCAGATAACATCCAAGTGTGAGATTGGGAAAACAGTTCCAAATCCTATTTTGGACTTAATGACGCATTTCGAAGATACATTTCTGGAGTGTATCAATGAAAAGAAAAAATCAAAACATTATGATGAAAAAATCGGCTATATAGCAAAAATAACAGCACCGTGTACGGATGCCTGTCCTGCGCATGTTGATATACCCGGATATATTGAAGGTGTCAGAGACTTGCGTTTTGACGATTCCCTGGAAGCAACACGCCAGACAATGCCGCTTGCACATACCTGTGGACGTGTCTGTCCGCATCCGTGTGAAGATGCCTGTCGAAGAACCAATCTTGATGAGCCTATTTCAATTATGGCACTCAAACGCCTTGGTGCAGACTGGGAAACAGACCATGAATATGAATTTTTTCATCCGATGGAGAAGAAGCCGCCGATTGACAAAAAAGTTGCTGTTATCGGTGCAGGTCCAGCGGGACTGACGACTGCGTATTATCTTGCTGCAGAAGGCATAAAAGTCGATGTATATGAGGATCTCCCTGTTTTAGGCGGTGAAGTGGCTGTGGGTGTTCCTGAGTACCGTATGCCGGTTGACAAATACAATCAGGATATAGAATGTGTCCGCGATATGGGTGTGAACTTTATCACAAATTCGAGAATCGGTGCCGACGATATGCGCAGATTTGAAAAAGAGTATGATGCAACGATGGTGGCTGTAGGGACAAGGATCTCCAAAAAAGTCCGTTGTGAAAATGAAAGACCAGAGATTAAGGGTTACTGGGGCGCTATTGATTTTCTTGACCGTGTGAATCTGTATGAAAAATACGGCATCACCATTCCTAAAGAGGTGCAGGAAGAGAATCTGCTTACTACAGACTATGTGGACCTGACAGGCAAAACCGTGGTCTGCGTGGGCGGCGGATTTACTTCAATGGATGTTGTACGTTGTGCAATTCGGGCCAATGCCAAAAAAGTCTATATGATATACCGTCGTGATGAAAAAACCATTATACGCAATACAACCTATGAAGAGTACCATGAAGCGGTTGAAGAGGGTGTCGAGTTTCTGTTTCACTCCGCTGTAAACAAAATTACGACAGATGAAAATGACATTTTACGAGAACTTCTGATTGACAAGTTTGAGCTTGTTCCTGATCCAAACGGCGGACGTGCACAGCTTGTAAAAATAGAGGGTGAATCCTATACCATTGAAGCAGACTATCTGATTCCTGCTGTTTCTCAGTCGGCTGATTTGGATTTACTGCCTGAAGAGTGGGACATTGAGATGACTTCATGGGCGACTATTAAGACAAACGGCAAAGACTATATGACATCACGCAAAGGTATTTTTGCCGCAGGTGACTGTGAATACGGTCCTATGACGATTGTCAATGCGGTCGGTCAAGCCAAACGTGCGGCTTCTGTTATGGCCCGATATGTACAGACCGGTGAAGTAAGCTTGACTGATGATGAGATTATGGAAGATCATCTTGTAAAACTGAAAGTTTATGATAAAAAAGAGAAAGTTACCGGCTGGTTGCCGGGTCTTCCTCGTGAGCACTCTTCTGTTTTGGATGTTGAAGTGAGAAAGCATAATAATGCGGAAGTAAATCTTGGTTTCACACAGGAACAGGCTTTAAGTGAAGCTGAGAGATGTATGCGTTGTTATTATATAGCAATGGTACAGGCATAAGGGGAGTCGTAAATGAGTAAAATTATAAATTTTAAAATTGACGGCAAAGATGTTACAGCAGTAAAAGGGGAGACAATTCTTCAGGCTGCGAGAAAAAATGATATCTATATTCCTACTATGTGTTATATTTCAAAAACGACACCCTGTGCATCATGCCGTATCTGTTCTGTCGAGGTAGAAGGTGTAGATGGGCTTGTTCTCTCCTGTAACACACCTCCGACAGAGGGTATTGAAGTCAGAACAAACTCTGCCGAGCTTGAGCTTGAACGTACAAATATCATGAAACTCTATGATGTAAATCATCCATTGGAGTGTGGTGTTTGTGACAAATCCGGAGAATGTGATCTGCAAAATATGACTTTGGAGTTTGGCGTAGCACAACAGGAATTTTCTGCAAAAGACCAACTCAGAAAAGTGGAACACTGGGGACTGATTAATTATGACCCAGCATTATGTATTATGTGCGAAAAATGTGTACATGTATGTAATGAAGTTATAGGCGATGATGCTATTGAAGTAAAATTCGGCGGATACTCTTCTGTGATTATCCCAAAAAATGCGGATACACTGGATTGTACTTTTTGTGGTGAATGTATTGCAGTCTGTCCGGTCGGTGCTTTGGTAAGCAGTGATTTCCAGTACTCTGCAAATGCATGGGAACTCTCCCGTATTCCTTCAACATGTGCCCACTGTTCTGCCGGTTGTGCTTTGGAATATGAAACACGCCACGTCGGTATCAACGGTGAAGATTCTATTTACAGAGTGAAAAACAATTATGAATTCAATTCATTATGTGGAGCAGGGCGTTTCGGATTTGATTTTGAAAATCGCGCCTCTAAAGACGAAGAAGCATTTAAAAAGGCAGTTGAAGCCATTCAAAATGCAAATGCTATACGCTTTTCTTCAATTATTACAAATGAAGAGGCACATATTTTACAGCTTTTAAAAGAGAAACTTGGGATAAAACTTTTTAATGAGGACGCAAGACTGTATGCTGAATTTATGAAATCTTATTCTTCAGTAAGCGGTAAACTGCATCACAGTGCTTCGATGGATGCCGTCAAACAGGCCGACGCGATTATTATTATCGGCACACGTTTGGCGACGGATAATCCGATGGTACGCTATGCTGTGCGAACAGCATCCCAGCATAATGGTGCAAAAATAGTATATGCGCATCCGCTTGAAGATGCGCTTATGAAAAATACCGCTACACAGTTTATGAAATATGAAGTGGGTACAGAAGAGGGTGTCATGGCACTTTTGGCAAATGAGCTTCTTCAAAACAGTGATGTGGACGAACAAACCAGATCATTTTTAGATGATTTGGATTTGGGCTACCTTGAAGCTGAAAGCAATGTGGGCGATGATGAACTTAAATTAATGACGAAGTCATTCAAGCGGGCACAAAAGCATGTACTTATCATCGGAAGTGATGTATTTGCACATAAGCGTGCAAAAAATATTGCGAAACTTGCAGCTTTGATTGAAAAATATACTGAATTTTCATTACTGATTATTCCTGCAGAAGTAAATACTGCAGGGGTTGCCCTTACATGTAAACTCGACACTGATGAAAATATAGGCAACATTGTTGCTTATAATGCAGAAGGTGACTTTATAATGTCATCTTTAAAAGATTCAGATTTAGCGATGCCGGCACTTAATCAAGTGGAAGGAACAGTTGTCAATGTTGACAATCAGGTACTTCCGTTGAATGTGGCACTTCCTTTTGAAGGATATACTTTGAATGATATAGCAAATGCTCTTGGTCTGAAAAAAGAAAATACTATTGACTATACAAAAGAGCTCGACACATCAAAAGGTTTTAAAGCAATTGCTTTTGATGATTTGGAGAATTTTTTAACACCTTACGGTGAAGACAAAAGGGGCTATATTTTAGATGAAGTTGTCTGTGAAGCAGATTCAGAAATAGCACCGATTGAAGAGTTGCCTGAGTTTAACGGAAGTGTAATTTATAATTGTAACCCTGTTTTGCAGTTTAATGCGTTTACAAATAAAACACATCAGTTGGAAAAAGACACAACATTAAGAGGCTCGGCTCAGTTTGCGGCAGCTGCAAAGATTGCAGATGGTGATGTAGTTGAAATAAGCTTTGCATCAAGAACAATACAAAGAGTTTTTAAACAAGATGAAGAACTAAAAGGAACTATAGCACTCAATCCTACCTTCGATTTAGGTCAGGATTTTAGCAGATATAGATTTGAAAAATCCAAAATAGCGAGAGTAATATAATGAGTGAAATTACCATAAACATTGACGGAAAAGATGTTCAGACAAAAGAGGGTGAGTATTTGTTAAATGCTGCCCGTGCAAATGACATATTTATTCCTGCAATATGTTATTTAACAAGATGCAGCCCGACTCTAGCCTGTCGTATATGTCTTGTTGAAGCAAATGGAAAACAGGTATATGCCTGTAATGCAAAAGCAAAAGAGGGAATGCAGGTAGTAACATCGACTGAGTCTATAGAAAAAGAGCGCAGAATCATCATGGAAGTATACGATGTGAACCATCCGCTTCAGTGTGGTGTATGTGACCAGTCAGGTGAGTGTGAACTGCAAAATTATACACTTGAGATGGGTGTTGATTCACAACATTATTCCATTAAAGATGTAGACAGAAGTTCTCATGACTGGGGACATTTACACTATGATCCGGGCCTTTGTATCGTGTGTGAACGTTGTGTTACTGCCTGTAAGGATATGATAGGTGACAATTCACTTAAAACAATTCCGCGCGGTTCTGATCCTATCAATGCAGATTATAAAGAGAGTATGCCAAAAGACGCATATGCAATGTGGAACAAACTCAACAAGTCTGTCATTGGTTTGACAAACGGAACTGATGTTCTTGACTGTACCTCATGCGGCGAATGTGCAGCAGTCTGTCCGGTCGGAGCACTTGTTGATACCCAGTTTATGTATAAGTCCAATGCATGGGAGTTAAAACAGGTTCCTGCAACCTGTGGACACTGTTCTGCGGGATGTCAGATAACTTATGATCTGAAACATACAAGTATTGACAATCCTGAAGATAAAATATACCGTGTTATGAACGAATGGAACTATGTTTCACTTTGTGGTGCAGGCCGTTACGGATTTGATTATCAAAATGCCGGTGTTACAAAAGACGAGACTGCATTTGCAAATGCAGTAGAGGCCTTTAAAAAGGCAGATACAATAGCTTTTACATCTACAATTACCAATGAAGAAGCCTACCTGCTTCAAAAAATGAAAGAAAAATTCGGATACAGACTTGTCAATCCGGAAGCAAAAGCATTTCAGGATTTTTTAAACAATTATGCACAAATCAGTGGACATAAACTCTATAAAGGCGATCTGGAAAAAGTGCATAGTACAAACTTTATAGTCTCTGTCGGTTCGGCACTCAAAACTGACAATCCAAATGCACGCTATGCATTAAATAATTCGTTGACAGTAAAAAAAGGCGCAGGAATTTATTTTCATCCTGTAAAAGATCCGATTATCGAGGGTATAGGGAAGTCTATCATGACAGTTGCCCATGCTCCTCTTCAAGAAGAAGCAGCATTATATCTTCTGCTTGATCTTTTTGCAGACAAATCAAAACTGCCTTCTGATATTGTGGACTACCTTGCTTCTTTTCATTCACAAAAAACCGTTACAGTTGAAGAAGTTGTGAAAGAAAAAGTTGTGGAACTTGTCAAAGAGACAAAAGTCAATGAAGAAACAGGGGAAGAAGAAGAAATTGAAGTAGAAAAAACCAAAATGGTTTCTACAAAGATTGCAAAAGAAATAGAGATTGATGATAACAGACTCTTGGAAATACTTGGTCTTGATGATAGTTTTATGCAAACACTTGAAAAGAACCTGAAGAAAAAAGAGACTTTTGCGCTTATGGTTGGACCAGATTTATATATGCATCCAAATGCAAAAAACCTGGCTCGTCTGGTTGCTTTGCTGGAAAAATACTCAGCTTTTGAAGTTACCATGATTCCAACACTTACAAACTCATTGGGTGTAGCGCTGATCTGTGACCTTGATGATGAGAAAGGCTCTTATACGGTTGCGTACAATACTGATGGCGATTTTGTACTCTCCGGGCTTGGCGACGGTGATTTGGATATGCCGGCGATCAATCAGCAGGAAGGAACATTGACATCTGTAAACAAACGTGTCAACCCTACAAATGCGGCTATCGGATATGAGGGATATGAATTAAACGATATTGCAAAAGCGCTTGATTTTGAAGCAGAAAATATTATAGATTACACTGTAGAACTTCCTGTTGCGAGAGGATTTAAAGCAGAAGAATTCGATAACCTGCCAAATCATTATGAAAATGACGGTACAGAAGTAAGAGGTTATGTGTTAGAAAATGTAGCAGTAGAGGCCAGTGAAGATGAAAGTGTAGAAAAATTCAGTGAAGATAAGTTAGAAGGGTGTATAATCTATTTAGCAAATCCTGTAAGACAGTTTACGGAATTTACCTACAAGACAACAAATCTTGACGAAGTAAGCGGTATTTACATGAGTGAAGAGTATTTATCCAAAACTGATTACAATGAGGGTGATACAGTCACAGTGAAAACTAAAAAAGGTGAACTGACTGCAAAAGTTGTGTGTGACAATAAAATTGCAGGTGATATAGTGGTTTTACCTACATTTGATAAAAAATTAAACTCAGAAGCACTCTTTGACGGCTACCGTTTTAGTACAGCTTCAATCCAAAAGGGGTAATATATGGATACAGCATATTTAATTGAAACGATCATAAAAGTCGTTGTAATTCTACTTATATTTTCTGCATTGGCAGGTATCGGTACATATTTTGAGCGGAAGATACTTGCATTTATGCAACGTCGTTTAGGGCCGATGTATGTCGGACCATACGGGTTGTTGCAGGTGGCAGCAGACGGTATAAAACTTTTTACAAAAGAAGATATTATTCCTACAAACGTAGTGGGTCCGGTATTTAAAATTGCACCTGTAATTACTGCGGCAACTGCATTTATGGCAGCAGCAGCGATTCCGTTTTTTCCACAATTCACAGTGTTCGGTTATACAGTACATCCTATTGTAGCTGATTTGAATATCGGTATTTTGTATATTCTGGGTGTAATGGCAGTCGGACTTTACGGACCTTTGCTTGGCGGTATGGCTTCGGCAAATAAATTTTCCCTGCTTTCAGCAGCGCGTACGGCAGCTGTTTTCATCTCTTATGAAGTTGTCAGCGGTTTAGCTATTCTGGCGCCGATTATGATGGTGGGTTCTTTGTCTCTGATTGATTTTAACAATTATCAGGCAGGCGGTATCAGTGACTGGATTATATGGTCTCAGCCTGTAGCCTTTGTTTTATTTTGGATCGCGGCTTTTGCTGAAACCGGACGTACGCCGTTTCACCTGATAGCAAATGACCATGAAATTATTGACGGTTTTGGAACAGAGTACTCTGGAATGAGATGGGGTCTTTTCTTCATTGGCGAGTATGCAAATATGTTCTTTATCTCCTTTGTGATTCCTCTTATCTTTTTAGGCGGATACGGTGACGGAAGTATGCTTGGCGCATTGGGGCTGATAGGAAAAGTGGCATTTTTCTTTTTCTTCTTTTTGTGGACAAGAGCTGCCTGGCCGGATGTAAGACCGGATCAGTTGATGTGGTTGTGTTGGAAAGTACTAATGCCATTGGCCGTGATTAATGTTGTAATCACCGGCTTTGTGATGATGTTTTAAGGGGATAATGAATGAAAATGGAACAATTTAATGATAGAAATGTAGCTGACAACGGTTACTTTTTAGTTGATATTGAAGATTATCCTACTGATGGTTGGGGTAAATTTAAACGTGTCGTAAAAAGAACTTTCAGAGCCGAACTTTTTGTAGGTTTATGGGTAGTGCTTCGTGAAATGATCAAGTTTGATATTCATACGGTACAGTATCCGCAGGAGAAACTGCCTATAGGTCCTCGTTATCGTGCCGTGCATGAAATGAAAAGACTTTGGGAAAGTGATACTGAACGTTGTATCGGATGTGGACTTTGTGAAAAAATCTGTATATCTGACTGTATTCGTATGGATACAAAGATAGATGAGAATTCACGAAAAGAAGTAACCGAATATACAATTAATTTAGGGCGTTGTATTTTTTGCGGTTACTGTGCGGAAGTTTGTCCTGAACTTGCTATTACTCATGGCGGAGAGTATGAACAGGCATCAGAACAGCGTGAGCATTTTGTTGACTATGCGTATATGTTGACGCCACTTGACAAAATGAAAGCCGGAACTCAAATGGAGTTTGAAGGTTTTGGTGCGATTACACCACATGAAGATGAGCGTGTTAAAAAAACACCTCTAGCATATTAAGGAGTTTGGATTATGTTTGAAGCGGTAGCATTTTACTTGTTTGCATTTCTGACGATAACGATGTTTTTCATCACAGTAACAACATCACAGGCGTTATATGCATTAAGTGCATTGGCAGCGGGAATGATTTTCATATCAGCATTTTTCTTTATTCTGGGTGCTGATTTTTTAGGTGCAGTGCAAATAATTGTTTACACTGGTGCAGTAATGGCTTTATATGCTTTTGGTATGATGTTTTTTGACACGACAAGAGAAGTTAAAGAGAAACAGGGAAACAAATACATTATCGTCGGACTCTCAACACTGGCAGCAGTTCTGGTAGTTGTTATTTTTGCAGCGCCGATGGTATCTGAAAATATTGTTGCTCTTTATCCGGCAATTGAAGGAGTAGGCAATACTCAAGAAGTAGGACTGATTTTATTTACAAAATATCTAGTACCGTTTGAAGTGGCTGCAATTATGCTGCTTGTTGCAATGGTAGCAGGTATCGTCCTTGCAGGGAAGAAAATGGATCTTTCAATTACACTGATGAATGATGCTGAAATTGAAGAACAAAATAACACAAAGGTACTTTCATGATGGAAATAGGTTTAAATCATTATCTTGTTTTATCTACTATTTTATTTGCTATTGGTTTAGTAGGTGTTATGCGTAGAAAAAACCTTCTTTTACTGTTTTTTGCAACCGAAATACTCTTAAATGCAGTTAATGTTGCTTTTGCAGCAATTTCGCATTATTATGGCGATTTGACTGGTCAGATGTTTGCATTTTTCGTAATTGCTATTGCAGCTTCAGAAGTTGCAGTCGGTCTTGGACTTCTGATAGTATGGTATAAACGCCACAGTTCAATTGACTTAGATGCGTTAACAGCGATGAAAGGATAAAGAATGGAAAAATATTTATACATAGCACTCTTTGCTCCGCTTGTAAGTTCTTTGTTTTCAGCGTTGTTTACAGCGACACCAAAGAAACTGTTTACGGGTATTGTTGCCAGTCTTATGATATTGACATCATTTGCAGCAAGTACAGTCCTGTTGATTTATATACTCAAAGGCGGAGAGCCTGTACATGTAGAGATGATGACATGGATGGCAACCGGAGATCTTTACATTCCTTTTGGTTTTGTTGTTGATCAGATTTCGGTAACTATGATGATGGTTGTTACCTTGGTTTCGACTATCGTACATATTTACTCTATCGGTTATATGGATCACGACAAAGGTTTTAACCGTTTCTTCGCATGGCTGTCAGCATTTGTGTTTTCAATGATGGTTCTTGTCATGAGTGACAACTTCGCAGGACTTTTTATAGGCTGGGAAGGTGTTGGTCTGTGTTCATGGGGTCTTATCGGTTTTTGGTATCATAAACAAATTGCCACATGGGCAGCCAATGAAGCGTTTATCATGAACCGTATCGCCGACCTTGGTATGCTTATCGGTATCTTTTTAGTCTATTGGAATACAGGTACACTGCAGTATGATGAAGCATTTGCCGTTATGCCATTGCTGGATACTGCCACATTGACATGGATAGGTATATTTTTATTTATCGGTGCAATGGGTAAATCAGCACAGTTTCCTCTGCATACATGGCTTGCAGATGCGATGGAAGGGCCTACTCCTGTATCGGCTCTTATTCATGCGGCAACAATGGTTACAGCGGGTGTTTATCTTGTAGTGCGTTCGAATGAGCTTTACAGTTTGATTCCTCATGTCGGATTGTTTATTGCTTCACTTGGTGCATTTGTGGCATTGTTTGCAGCTTCTATGGCCCTTGTGAATCGTGACATGAAAAGAATCATTGCCTACTCTACACTTTCTCAGTTAGGGTATATGTTTGCCGCAGCAGGTCTTGGTGCTTACTGGGTTGCACTTTTTCACTTAATGGCACATGCGTTCTTTAAAGCACTGTTGTTCCTTGGTGCGGGAAATGTAATGCATGCGATGCATGATGAACTTGATCCGTTTAAGATGGGTGGACTGAAAAAAGTAATGAAGTGGACATGGATTATGATGACAATTGCCTCATTGGCTTTGGCGGGAATCTTTCCTTTTGCAGGATTCTTTTCCAAAGATACGATTCTTGAAGCGGCATTTGCTGAGCATCACTTTGTGATTTACGGTGTACTGCTCTTTACGGCAGGTCTGACAGCATTTTATTCATTTAGACTTGTGGCACTGATCTTTCACGGTGAAGAACGTTACAAGATATTTGGTATTCATCCGCATGAAGCCTATAGATTTATGCTGATTGCAATGAGTCCGTTGCTTATTCTTGCTATGATAGCCGGAATTTTTCAAGAACCGTTCTTTGGCATGATCGAAGAAATTTTACGTGCGCATGAGTATCATATCCATTCCCATACAACACTATGGATTATGTTGGTCGGTACGCAGCTTTTTGTAGCACTTGCTATTTTGTATGCATATAAAAAATATGCTTCATGGAGCAGTGTTCCGGATGGCACAAGTCCGATAGAAAATTCATTTATCTATAAACTGCTGTTTAATCAGTACTATATTCCGTATTTTTACGAAGAGTACCTTGTAAAACCGTACAGAGAGGCTTCTGAACTTTTCTGGACAAAAGTAGATATGAAAATTGTGGATGCTACTGTTGACGGGATTGCAGGTATTGTGTATGGTACCGGTAAGAAAACTAGGAAAATGCAAAGTGGTAACTTATCTACTATGCTTAAATGGATGGTAGCAGGTTTAGTTGGTCTGCTCTCACTCGCTGTGGTGTTTGGGCTTGCAGCAAGATATTCTGATGAGATTGTACTATTCTTATCAGCTCTAGGAGTTTAGTATATGTTAGATCATATTTTATCGTTATTAATTTTCTTTCCGGCACTCGCAGCCGTATTTGGTTTTATGATACAAAAAGAGAGTATGCGTGCATACGGTATCTCTGTCGCTGCTATAGAGTTTGCACTTTCACTGTGGCTGTGGTATGTATTTGATGGCAATGTGTCCGGAATGCAGTTTATGGAGAGTCTGCCGCTTGTTCCTTCTTTTGGAATCAATTATATACTTGGAGTGGATGGTATATCTTTGTTTATTGTTATTCTTGCAGCTTTTTTTACTATGATAGGAATAGCCAGTTTAACAGATACGCCTAATGTAAAATATATGATTATTACATTGTTGTTTTTACAAATGACAATGGTCGGTGTTTTTGTGGCACTTGATGCAATAGTCTTTTACATTTTTTGGGAACTTTCGCTTGTACCTATGCTTTATATCATCGGTGCATGGGGCGGACCGTTGCGAATATATGCCTCTGTTAAATTTTTCCTGTATACTTTTACAGGTTCGCTTGTGATGCTTGTCGGTATGCTTTTTATGGCATATTTTTACTATCAGGCAACAGGTGTCTGGAGTTTCGCTATTTTAGACTGGTACAGACTGATTTTACCAGAGTCTTTCCAGCTTTGGCTTTTTGCAGCATTTTTTATCGGTTTTGCTATTAAAGTACCGATGTTTCCGTTTCACACATGGTTACCGTATGCGCACGGACAGGCACCGACTATCGGTTCTGTTATCCTTGCAGCAATTCTGTTAAAGATGGGAACATACGCGTTCATTCGTTTCTCTTTACCAATGTTTCCGGATGCTTCGGCATTTTTTATGGTTCCAATCGCAATCATCGCAATTATTATGATTGTGTATACTGCTATGGTTGCCTATGCGCAAAAAGACATCAAGCAGGTTGTTGCATATTCATCGATCTCGCATATGGGTGTTATTATTCTGGGAACATTCGCACTGAATGTGGAAGGTATCTCGGGTTCAATCTTTTTGATGATAGCACATGGTGTTGTTTCGGGAGCTCTGTTCCTGCTCGTAGGTGTTATTTATGACAGACGCCATACGAAGATGATGAGTGAATTTGGCGGCTTGGCACAGGTGATGCCAAGATATGCAACAATATTTGGTCTGATGTTAATGGCTTCTGTCGGAATGCCTCTTACAATCAACTTTGTAGGTGAGTTCTTGTCGCTTCTCGGATTTTACCAACAGTCTCACATTTTGACACTTTTAGCCGGAACAGCGATTATTGTCGGTGCCATCTATATGTTGGCAGCATACAAAAAAATGTTTTTTGGTGAGGTAACAAAAGAAGAGAATAAAAATCTTAAAGATGTCAATAAAAGAGAATGGGTTGCCCTCCTGCCACTTGGAGTAATTACCATATGGCTGGGTATATATCCCAAACCTGTGTTGGAACCGATTAACAACAGTGTGAAATCAATTGTACAGTTAATGCACAATAAAGCTACAACAGAATTAGGTAAAGAAAGAATTCCAAATTTAGTGAAACCTAAAGTTGTAATTATAGAAAAAACTATTATAGAGGAGGTTCACTAATGTTAGCGCCGATAAATATTTCAATGGAGTCGTTAAATGTAATGACTCTGGCGCCTATGCTGATACCGGTAGTAGGTGCATTGTTAATCTTAGTGATTGATGTTATCAAGGGTGGGCTTCACAAATCACTCTACGTCGTACTGAGCCTGCTCTTTTTGGCAATGGACTTTTTCTCTTTGCTTGATGCCTCAGAGATTTTTACCCAAAACGGTACAGTACTTGGTATGTTTGATGTAATGCTGATAGACGGTCTGGCTTTGTTGGCTCAGTTTATTATCGTTATAGCATCAATGCTCTTTATTCCGTTGGCTTTGACAAACAAACGCTTTCATGAGTTTTCCTATCCTGAGTTTTTTGCACTCTTTTTGTTTATGATTGCAGGTTTCCAGTTTATGGTTGCTACAGATAATCTGATCTTGATATTTGTCGGTTTGGAAACAGCATCTTTGGCATTGTACACGCTCATAGCTATGCATAACCGTGACAAATCTTTTGAAGCTGCTGTGAAATACTTTACAATGGGTGCCTTGGCCGCAGGTTTCTTCAGTTTCGGTGCCATGGTCTTTTATGCATTGACGGGTTCGGTAGAAATTAATAAAATTGCCTTGGTTCTTGCTGCAAACGGGTATGCTGACATTGGATATGTCCTTGTAGGTGTTTCGTTTTTGCTGGCAGCCTTTGCTTTTAAATTATCACTTATTCCATTTCATACATGGGCTCCGGATGTGTATGAGGGATCTTCTGCACCAATGGCCGGTTATATGTCAATCGTACCAAAAATAGCTGCTTTTGTCGTGGCTATGAGATTCTTTGAATTTTTAGTCCACAGTGGCATTATATGGCTTGATATTGTTTTATATGCCTTTGTCATTATTACGATGACAGTGGCAAATATGTGGGCACTGGTGCAAACAGATGTAAAACGTATGCTGGCATACAGTTCAATTTCGCATGCAGGTTTTGTGATGGCTGCTATTTTAATAGGAACGACACAGGCAAACAGCGCACTCTTTTTATACTGGGTTCTGTTTACATTCACAAACCTCGGGTCGTTCTCAATGCTATGGATCTCCCGTCAAAAAAGCTTACCGGAACATCAAATGTCAGACCACTCGTATGACAAATTTGCGGGGATGATTAAAACCGCACCGGTACCGGCAATGATTATGGGACTGTTTATGCTGAGCTTGGCAGGAATCCCTCCGTTTGCACTGTTTTGGGGTAAAATCTATCTGATCAGCTCTGCGGTAACAAGCGGTTATACAATCCTTGCACTTATTATGGCACTAAACTCAGCAATAGCAGGGTATTACTATTTAAAACTTATTGTATATATGTTTATGAAAGAACCGGTTGTCGGTGCGAGCGGACAGATATATGTTGCCAATGCGACATTGGCGCTCAAAACTATTATCGGTATAGCAGCAGTAGGAACTATATTTGCTTTTGTTGCTATAAACCCGCTTCTAGAGTTTATTACAGCTTTTGTATATAACAGTGGATATTAATAGTCTAAAATCTTAAACAAGGGGGAGAAAATTTGCTAAAATGGATACTCCTGGCCTTTGTTCTTACAAATTCTTTTGCACTTGAAATTTCCATAGAGAGTGCAAAGGACAACTTCATAAAATACTCTACACTTGATATTCGAAACACTGAACGCTTTACATGTAAAGAAATTAAAAACGATCTTGATACAGTTTTGGAAATTCGATGTATTTTTTTAAAAAGACCAGTGCGAAAACTTAAGCATATTCAAAATGATTTTTTTAAAGTAAATACAGTTTTTAAAGATGAAAAATTTATTGTTACAATCAAGCCTTTTTACAAAATAAAATTGATTCCGGAAATATTTGATCTCACAAAAGACAATGAAGTTTTTAATGCAAATGTAACATATTCAGACCATTGGAGTGTTCTAGGGTACAAAAAAACATTTCCTTTGTTTAAGCAGGAGGAAGCCTCTTCACTTGCATTGGATTTTCCTTTTTACCTTGACAAAGACAAACTGCCGTATGTAGGAAGTCTGGACCTGCAGGGAAACCCGGTATATATCAAAAATGTAGAAGATGTGAAAGAGTACTTGAAAATAAAAAAGTATTATAAACACAAAGAGTATGAAATGTGTCTTGAAAGTATAAATGACATATTGAATGATTATCCAAATACGCTTTTTAAAGCAGAGCTGCTCTATTATAAAATTAAAGTGTATGCAAAAATAAAAGACTGGGATAATGTAGTAAGTGCAGCAAAAGAGTTTTTAAGAGAATACTCTTCTGATGAGAATGTTGCAGAGGTCCTTTCCCTGGTAGCAAAAGCATATGCCAAACTCGGTGAAAATTCAAATGCTGACTACTTTTATGACCGATTGTTTACAGAACATCCAAAAAGTAAATTTACACAACTGGGATATATATACAAGGGAGAGATGCTTGAAGAGTCAGGTGGTACAAAACAAGCGCTAAAGTATTATAAAAAAGCATTGTATGAGACGAAAGATTTAGAGGTGGCAGCAAATGCCGCATACCATTTAACCTCTTTGTATCTTTCTTACAAGCCAAAAGAGGCTTCGCAGTATGCGATGAAAATTATTCAGGCAGATCCTGGCTTTTTTATGGAAGATTTTAAAGCATCACAAAAGATGATGGAGGAATTTGCAAATCAGGGGTATTATAAAGTTGCTGCAGCTATAGCCGATACTTTGCTGCAGGAGATCGATGCCACATATGATGAATATGAAGAGTTGCTTAAAAACAAAGCTTTATGGCTTGCTCAAACAAAAGAGAAAAAGAAGGCTCTGGCTGCTCTCAATGAATATTTGAAAAAGTTTCCTGACGGAGACTATGTGGATGCTGTTCAGGTTGCCAAAGACGCACTCTTTTTTGAAGTTTCTGATTTAAATACAACAGCAAAACTGGCAGAATTTGACAAGCTTATTCAAGAGTATCAAAACGATACTATAGGCAAACGCGCACTGTATGAAAAAGCAAAATTACTTTTAAAAGAGGGAAAATACAAAGAGGTGCTCTCTTTAAAAAAATCCCTGGAATCTCTGGATGGGACAGAGTATAAAGATATCCAAAAAATTATACAGGATGCTGCTATCGGAGAGATGAAACAGTCTCTGCGTAAGAAAAACTGTAAACAGGTTTTAATCATATCAAATGAATATAACATTACGCTTTCGGATAAATGGGATGACGGTATATATGAATGTGCAATGAAAGGCGGAGATTTTCAGCTTTCAAAAAGTATAGCACGTAAAAATTTAAAATCCAAAGATTTGGATAAGCGAAAAAAATGGCTCTTTCGCTACATAAAAGTTGATTTTGCTACGGGAAATTACAGTGATGTACTGGATGCAGCCAAAGATTTAATTACTTTGATAGAAGATGACAAAAATTCAAAATACAAAGAGGTTTACAGATATCTGTTTGATACATATGAACGATTAGAGCAAAAAGAGAAGATGATTGATGCAATGGCAAAAATCGAAGAAATCTTTGGCCTCGACTATAAAGATATAGAACGTTATGTTGCAATGGTAACACTCGGAAACGAACGACATGATGACAATTTGATAATAAAATATGCAAAAAAAGTAATGCAGATACAGAACAAATCAAATTCCTATGCGCAGAGTCCTTATGTGGAATTTGCACTGTACCAGGCATATATGGATAAAAAAGAGTACAACAAGGCTTTGGAAGTTATAAAATCATTGGATAAACTGGGATTAAGGCCTACATTACGTGCACGGCAAAAATATCTTTTAGGCAGTGTACTTGATAAACTATGGAGAGATGATGCAGCGAAAAAAGCATATAAGGAAGCAATAGCCGCTGACCCAAAATCTTCCTGGGCCAAACTGGCAAAAAGTGCATTGGAACTTTAAATTAAAGTTCCAAACAATCACTGATGCTGTAGAGACCGGCTTCTTTGTCTGCAAGCCATTTTCCGGCACGAAGGGCACCTTTAGAAAAAGTATTTCTTGAAGTTGCTGTATGGTTGAGTTCTATAAATTCTCCGTCATTGTAAAAGCCGACGGTATGGCGTCCTACGATGTCACCGCCACGCAGAGCCATAACTGCTATTTCATCTTTGCTTCTTTCGCCGATGTTCCCGTCTCTGCCGCTGATGCGTACTTTGTCAAGATCCAATCCTCTTGCGGCTGCTGCTGACTGGCTGAGTGTCAATGCCGTACCGCTTGGCGCATCTTTTTTGTGTCTGTGATGCATTTCTACAATTTCTATATCAAATCCCTCAAGGGCTGCTGAAGCCTGATAAACAAGTTTGTTCAGAAGTGCTACACCCAGGGACATATTTGTGGCATAAAGCACTGGCATGCGCTCACTTGCCTCTTTTAAAAGATTGAGTTGATGTGTATTGAGTCCTGTTGTTCCGATGACTAACGGTTTGGGAGTTTTCATTGCTTCTTCCAGAAGTATCTCACAGGCATCCGGTAGTGAGAAATCTATAATAATATCAGCCGCATGCAAAAATGCCTGCATATCAGAAGTAACCAGAACTGAAGGATCTATGGAAAAATCAAGTGAATTTCTGACAAATACTGTACTCAAACTCATTGCATCTGTTGTTTTTAAATCTTCTATTAAAAGTCTGCCAACTCTACCGCTCGCACCGAATATGCCTACTTTTATCATAATATATCCTCATTTTTTTTCTTATAATAGCAAAATATTACTCAAATACTACTTTCTTTTTCATATACTCATTGTAATACTTTTGCGCTTTGAGTATATTGAGCAGGAGCAGCAGGGACGAAAAGAAAAAGAGTATAGCAGCGGGTATTAAAAAAATACGCGAATAAGCCGTAAAAAGAAAAAGAAAAAAGGAAAGATAGTACAAATTGATCTGATACTGCATCTTTTTTTTTGGTATTACATTGCCCATTTCCGCATCAAAAACCATATTTGAACTTAAATGAAACCAGGTCAAAAAAGGGATGATTTTATAAAGCATTGCATTGATTAGGGCATATACAGCGCCAAAGAGAGTAAAAAAACCAATAGCAAAAGAAAGGTTTACATGTAAAATATTTGCACCTGTAAAAAGGAGAGACGCAAGAACAGCATTGCCCATGGCAAAATACCAAAGCTGGATGCTGGCATCTTTTCTTGCCCGTTTTCTTTTTCGTAAAATTTGTATACTCAACAGAGCAAAAATGATGACTGGTACGCAAAGCAGTATCTGTGTTAAAGTGAGAAGCAGCATTTTTTCTTGAAGTTGTGCATATGCAAATAAAAGTAAAAATACAAGTTGTGCAGGATAGAGTCTTTTTTGTAAAAATATCGGAAACTCTTTTGCAACAAAAAACATAGGAATAATTTTATATGATACGGAGACTATAAGTAAAAAGACCCAGCCAAAAAGCATAAAAGCAATATGAGTGTTTCCATAACGCAATGTGTCAACAAATCCAAAATGTCCAAGCAGTGCCAAAGCTCCAAACAGAGCTGCTGCAAAAAGAGCTATAAAAGAAGCTGCAAAATTTTGTACCAGCGTGTTTTTTTCCTGGCTGAGCAAAACTGTTTTAAAAGAGAGTATTGCAAAATAGAAAAATGTTCCGCTCAGCACTGCTCCTGCAAGATAGAGCAAGAGTGGCGTATTTGTGAGAAATCCAACAACAAAACTCAGAATTCCTGCATTTAAAGCAATGTGAACGATTGTTGCATTTTTTATGACATTTGTATAGGGTGTTGCCAGCATAACAGGCAACATTTGAAAGAGTGAGCCGAACATGACATGTGTGATAAAACCCAGAGTCAGCAGATGTGTCAAAGCAATAACTTCATAATCAAACCGTGAACCTATAGAAAATCCGTAGATTACAATGGCTACTGAAAGAAGTATAAGATAAAAGGCACCACTGAGATAAAATTTTATTGGAATTGCATAAGGGGGTGCCTGTTCAAGACTCAGACCTTGAAACATTATTTATAGATCCTCATTTCAAACTCATTTTCATTTTCTTTCATAATTTCATATTGCAAACCAAGGGACAAAATGTTTTGAAAAAGCATTTGAGGGTTCATCCGATGGCGAAATATCAGCACTTCATCATCCTGTAAAATATTAAGAGCATTGATGGCTTCTACCAGAGGGTAGGGCGCTTCAAGCTCACTGACATCCAGAATAATCTCTTTTTTAGTTTTCATAGTTTTGTAGTTTTTGAACGATTTCTTCTGCATTTTCTGCCAGGGCACTGTTCATCATGGTATAGAGCATCTGCTCCTCTTTGAGATTGTGCTGTTGCAGGAGAATATTCATGGATTCTCCAAGAGAAAAAGCTCTTTCTTTGTCTTTGGCATTATAGGCTTCATCCATTTTTTCAAAGAGTGACTTTGCCTGTGCATGCTCCATTCGCATAACATTTGTCGGTCCCATACTTCCCATCCCTGATTTTTCTTCAAGCATAGGAAAAAGATACTCCTCTTCCATTGTGAAATGCAGGAGAGTTTCATTTTTAAAGGCTGAATATTTGGAAAGAGCTTCGTCAAACTCTCCGCTTTCAAGAAAATCTTCTGCCTGAGTCAAAAGATGATCACACTCTCTGTGTTTACTTGTCATAAAATCTTTTATAGTCATATCGGTACTCCTAATTTAGTAATTCATCAACATATGAAATGGCAGAAAGCGCAGCAACAGCGCCGTCTCCGGCTGCTGAAACAACCTGTTTCGGTGCTTCTATCCGTATGTCACCCGCAGCGAACAGTCCAGGAACAGAAGTTTTCATGCTTAAGGTTACAATAACCTGTCCCTGCTCATTCACATCACACAGATAAGTTCCGTCTTCTTGGATAAGTGTCTGATTATTGACATTGTTCCCCACAAACACAAAAACACCGGGAACCTGTATATCTTTTATATTTCCATCTTTGTCTTTGACTTTCAATCCGTTTACTCCGCTTGCATCGCCATAAACTTCATCAGGAACAGAGTTGAGTACAAGTTCTATTTTTTCATTTTCTTTGACTCTTTTTACTGTATTTGGTGCTGCACGAAAGCTGTCGCGTCTGTGAACAAGATAGACTTTTGTGCATATTTTTGCAAGGTATAAGGCTTCTTCAAGAGCAGTGTCTCCGCCTCCTATCACTGCCACTTCTTTTCCTTTGTAAAAAAATCCGTCACAGGTTGCACAGGTACTGACCCCTTTGCCAAAAAATTCGTCTTCTCCCCTGAAACCTGCACGGCGGGGAGAGGAACCGGTACAAACAATAACACTGTGTGCCTCAATGCTTGTTCCGTCTGATTTGAGTACATGAAAGAGATCGCCATCTTTTGTTATACGGTTTACTTCTGCCATATCATGTTTGAGTCCAAATCTTTGACACTGCTCGGGCCATGGCATCATCAGATCCATTCCGGTTATCTCACCTGTTACGCCCGGATAGTTTTCTATTTCGGAACTCTGTGTAATCTGCCCGCCAGGCATACCTTTTTCAAACATTGTAACATTTTCAAGTCCGCCGCGTGTAGTGTATAGTCCTGCAGTAAGACCCGCCGGTCCCCCACCTATAATTGCACAGTCTAAAGTCATGATTTTATCTCCTCTAATTGGTCTAAATTGTCAAGCTTACGTATCATACTATTTTGCTTATAAAGGGAATCTTTTATTCTCTTTATGAAAAAAATAGATGGTGAGTTGTAGATATTGAAGCGCTGTATGAATTTTAAAGATGTGTTGGTCCCACTTCTTAAAAAAGTAGTTGTTTTTGTGTTTTCCCGGACCCTGTTATAGTAGTCAATGGCAAGTATCGGCAGGTTTAAATCTAAATTTGCAAGTCTGTTCATTGTGTGTTTATCTCTTGAAGAATAAAAAATGACGATATACTCTTCACTTACTGGCGTGAAAACATCATTTTTTTCATAATAAACGAACTCTTTAAAATTAATAAACTTATACTCTGAAAATTTGTAGTTGAAATAGGCAAAAGCGCCTGCTATCATTGCAGCACCAAAGAAAGATGCTAGAAGAGTGGAAAGAGAAAAGAGGCTTTTGCCTCCCTTTCCGGCCACTTTTGAAGTCCTTGAGATTACGCTAAAAGAGCGTCAAGTTTTTCTGCAAGAGCCTGTTTTGACTGTGCGCCTACGATTTGGTCTACCATTTCACCGTTTTTGAAAAACATAATAGTAGGGATTGAACGAATACCGAATTTTACAGCAATATCCTGCTCTTCATCAGTATTGACTTTACAGATTTTAGCTTTTCCGTCATAATCTTCCGCCAATTCTTCAATAACAGGAGCAATCATACGACACGGCCCACACCATGGCGCCCAAAAGTCTACCAGAGATACACCCTCTGCAAGAGTTGCTTCAAAATTTGCACCAGTTAGTTCTATATATTTACCCATTAGTAAATCCTTTTTATTTTGTTTGTTATAAAAGTATTATACAAGTGCTATCATTAATCCAAACTTTAAATTTAGTTATAGCAATAATTTGTATAATTCTCTATAATGAACTACATGTAAAGGAAAAAAGTTTTGAAGTTAGAAATTACAGCTGGAAAAATTGATGTACGACCTCCTGTGGCAAAGCCTCATCCGGGTTTTTTTAATGAAGTGGGAGAAGAAAGGTTTAGAAAACTGGTGTTTGAACATTATGAATCCATCAAGAGCAGTGATATTGCTTTTTTATTTCCTGTATTTGATGATGATGATTTTGCAGAGGCACAAAAACATGCAGCTGATTTTTTGATAGAAATTTCAGGTGGTCCTGATTATTTTACACAAAGCAGGGGAGAGCATCAAATGGTTGGGCGTCATGCACCCTTCCGCATAGATGAAAATGCGCGAAAAGTCTGGCTGGAACTTTACATTCCGCTTTTGAATGCGCTTGCAGAAGAAGGTATTTCTCCCAGATATATAGAATCTTTTTGGAACTATTTGGATCTTTTTTCTATGTGGGTGGTGAATACGAAAAGCTAAAACTGTAAAAACCTTCGCTCTCTGTTTATAAAGTAAGCACACTCTGAATAGCCGATATCTTTGGCAAGCTGTGTGACTTCTTTGTCAAACATAGCCACCTGTTCGGGTTTGTGGGCGTCAGAACTGAAAGTGATAGGTATATTGAGTTTATATGCCTCTTCAAGGAGTTCTTTTGAGGGATAAGCCTCACCGACAGGCTTTCTGTAGCCGGCTGCATTGATTTCCAACACCATGTCGGCATTTTTTATGGCATGCAAAGCATTTTTTGCTATCTCTTTGATGTCTTGCGTCGGCATAAATTTAAATACTTTTATAAGGTCCAGATGTCCGACAATGTCAAATAGTCTACTGTTGGCCATAGCCTCGACAGCATTGAAATATTTCTGCCATATCAGATTGATATCTTCATTTTGGTACTCTCCTATAAACTCCGGATTGTCAAAACCCCATTCGTCTATAAAATGTACAGAACCAATGAGGTAGTCAACATCGGCAGTGAGCACTCTTTTGTCCATATGCCCCTCAAGGTAGTCAACTTCATAGCCAAGCAAAACAGTAATTGTATCAGCATACTTTTTCTTTGCATCAAGAATGTCTTTTTCATATTTTTGCATCTCTGAAAATGACATTCTGTATTTTGGATCAAAGTCCATAGGCGCATGGTCGGAAAAGCCAAATATTTTCGTATTGTTCCTGATGGCAGCATTGATATACTCGTCTATTGTGCCCTGGGCATGGTTACACAATGGTGTATGGTTATGGAGGTCTACTTTCATATTTGTTCTCGTATTATATAATTTATGCTATTATAGTGTGAATTAATAAATTATTCAATTACGGAGACTGTTTATGACGCAAGAAGAACTGGACGCCTTAATGAGCGGTGGTGTGGATATGGATGATATGTCTGAAGAGGATGAGCATACCCAAGATGATGAAAATTCGCAGGACAAGGAAGATGAATCTTCCAAAGACCCGATAACAGCAGGCATTGAAGCAGCCGAACTTCCGCTTCCTGCGACAAATGAAAACAAAATGGTGCATCAGCTTGACGATGTTACCAAAGAGAGTGAAGAAAAAGCGAGTGAGATTTTTGATATTATTGACAATATCAGCAGCAATTTGATGGAAAAAGAAGAAAGTCTCAATACAGTAAGTGAAATTCTTCATTCAAATATAGAATTGTTTACAAAATTGTGTGAAAAATTCCCTGATGTGCAAACCTTCCAAACACAGCTGGAAAAAAATGAAACAGCTCTGAATGAAATCAACGGTGTCATAGAAGTTTTGCAAGAGAGCGGAGACGCTATCATGAGTGTTATGGATATCATGCAGTACCAGGATATTCACAGACAGAAAATTGAGCGGGTTATCAATGTCATGCGTGCATTGTCAAAGTATATGAATACGCTCTTTGAGGGTAAAATTGATGATGACAAACGTGTCTCTTCCGCCATACACATTGCGGGAGACACGCACAACGAGCTGGCTTCTACAGATGACATAGAAGCGCTTTTGGAACAGTTTTCAAAACAATGAATAATAAAAAAGTAGAATTGCTTTCCCCCGCAGGAACCTTGGAAAAATTAAAAATTGCACTAGATTTTGGTGCAGATGCCGTATATGGCGGAGTCAGTCATTTCTCACTGCGTATTCGCTCCGGAAAAGAGTTTAGTTTTGAAGATTTTGAAGAGGGTATCAAATATGCTCATGAACGCGGAAAAAAAGTCTATGCAACAATAAACGGATTTCCATTTAATTCCCAGCTTGATTTACTGAAAAAACATATTGTGAAAATGGGTGAACTGGGGCCCGATGCTTTCATCGTAGCGACACCGGGTGTGTTGAAACTGTGCCATGATTTGGTACCCGATATGCCTCTGCATCTCTCAACACAGGCAAATGTTATGAATGTACTTGATGCACAGATTTACCATGAAATGGGTGCGACACGCATTATTACTGCACGAGAAATTTCTCTACGTGACTTAAAAGAGATTAAAGCGGCTTTGCCTGACTTGGAACTAGAAGTTTTTGTGCATGGTTCTATGTGCTTTGCCTACAGCGGGCGCTGCCTGATCTCAACCCTGCAAAGCGGGCGTGTGCCAAATCGCGGAAGCTGTGCCAATGACTGCAGATTTCCTTATGAAATATATGCGGCAAATCCGGAAACAGGTACGCTTTTCAAGCTTGAAGAGGACCCGGGTGTCGGTACCTACATTATGAATTCAAAAGATCTGAATTTGGCTTCACACATACAAGAGATTTTAGACAGCGGTGCTGTGGATTCCATAAAAATAGAAGGACGTACAAAAACAGCATATTATGCAGCCACTACGGCAAAAGCATACAGAATGGCAATAGATGACTATTATGCAGGAAAGATTGACAGTGAACGGTACCAGTATGAACTGCAGTCTCTGCAAAACCGAGGATATACGGATGCCTATCTTGTCTCTCGTCCATTTGAAAGACATGATACCCAGAGCCTGGACTTCACCATGCAGCTTGGCACGCATCAGGTCAGCGGTGTTGTCAATGCCGAGGGCACACATTTTTTATGTAAATACAAAACATTTCCCGGTGATGAGATGGAAGTCGTTTTTCCTTTGGGCAGTGAAGTGGAAAAGGTTGATAACGATATAGGCTCGACATATGAAAGAGATGGGAAATTTTTTATGAAACTCAAACAGCTTAAAGCACAAAACGGAAAAATCTGGGAAGAAATTCACAGCGGCAATGTCAACCCTATAGAGTTGCCGACAAAATTTCCGCCCTATACATTCTTTAGAATACCGGCGAGTGCAGATATGAATACAGCTCCAAAAAAATAATGCAGAGTGTTAAAATTAAAAGAAAGGTAAAATAATATGAAGTTTGTATCTATAGTAATAGGCTCAAAAAGTGATTATGAAGTAATGAGATCGTGTTCTGACACATTAGAGGCATTTGGAGTTAGTTATGAGATGGTTATCTCATCAGCGCATCGTTCCCCTGAGCGTACAAAAGAGTACATAGAAGAAGCTGAAAAGAAAGGTGCGCAGGTCTTTATAGCTGCAGCAGGCATGGCTGCCCATCTTGCAGGTGTATTAAGTTCAAAAACCATCAAACCTATAATAGGCGTACCGATGTCAGCATCTGCACTGGCAGGCATAGATGCACTGCTCTCAACTGTGCAAATGCCTGCAGGTATGCCTGTTGCTACTGTTGCGATAGGCAAGGCAGGGGCTATTAATTCGGCATATCTGGCTATGCAGATACTGGCGCTTGACAATGAAGAACTCAGTATAAAACTCAAAGAAGACCGTATTGCAAAAGCAAAAAAAGTTGAGATGGATTCTTTAGAGATAGAAACTATTATAAAATAGCTACAGCAAAAGAGAGGTTTGGCAATGAAGTGGATGAGTGATGAGGAATACAGTCAACTGACGGGATTGGATATAACTTCTATTGAAGATTTGATTGAGAGGGGCAAATTAAGTGTAAAAATTGAAGACGGCATTCGTTACATTGATCCGTCAAAAGGTGCGACAGAAGCCGTTGTGCCTGCCAAACTTAAGGAACTTGCGAAAAAAAACACCCATGAAATGCTTGTTCAGCCTGAGTTCGTTGAAAAAACCATCGGGACTATCATCAATCTGCATGAAAAAGTTTTGGATGCAAAAGATGAAACACTCGAAGCCGTCCGGGTGGAAAATGAGTTTTTACGTGAAGCATTGGCTTCTTTGCAGGAACTGTATGATGAAGACAGAAAAACTATACATACTCTGCAAGAACAGCTCAAACTCTCACAGCAGGAAGTTGAATTTATGCGCCGCAAATATAAACTTATGTGGAACAAGGCTATTGATGAACATACTGGAAAAGCATGACCATAGATAATGAATGTGTCGGATGTATCATTAACCAAAGTGTGAAAGTCGCTGATGCAATTAGTGCAGATGAAACTTTAAAAAATAGACTCAGAACAACTGTGGAAAGCATGAGTAAAGATTTTTCTTTTTCAAAAACTCCTCCGGAAATTGCTGCAGATGTGTATGAAAAAATGTCAGAGATTGCAGATAAAAAAGACCTGTATGATGAGGTCAAAGAACTCTCAACAAAAAAAGCCCTGTCCTTTATTCCGTTTTTAAAAGAAAAACTCTTTACATGTAATGACAAACTTTTGACAGCCACAAAAATTGCTGTAGCAGGCAATGTTATAGATTTGGCTGCTCAGGTAGAATTTGATTTGCAGGAAGAACTTGAGAAAATTTTTCATACAGAATTTTCTCACAATGATTTTGAAGCGTTTGCAAAAGTATTGCAAACTGCAAAAAACATTGTAATTCTTGGCGATAATGTCGGCGAACATATTTTTGACTATTTGTTTATAGAGACTTTACAGGAACTCTATCCAAAACTTACATGTACTTATATGGTACGGGGTAATCCTATAATCAATGACGTTACATGTAAAGAGGCAAAAGAAGCCGGCTTTGAGAAACTCTGCAATCTGGTTGACAGCGGTGTCAATACTCCGGGATTTGTTTACGAACGTGCTGCAAAAGAGGCACAAAAGCTTTTTGATGAAGCGGACTTGGTGATAAGCAAGGGCATGGGAAATTATGAATGTCTCAGTCCAAGCCACAGAGATAATATCTGTTTTTTGCTCAAAGTAAAATGCAATGTTGTTGCCAACTCATTAGGCAAAGAAGTCGGTGATATAGTTTGTAAAATAGTTTAACTTAGCTATAATTGCAAAATTAATAAAATGAAGGCAAAAAATGATTACTTTTAGCGAAATGTTACTCAAATTACAAGAATTCTGGATGAAACAGGGGTGCAATATTGTACAGCCTTACGATATTCCTGCCGGAGCAGGGACTTTTCACCCTGCTACATTTTTGCGCTCACTCGATTCTACGCCCTGGGCAACGGCGTATGTCGCTCCCTCTCGCCGTCCGACAGACGGAAGATACGGAGAAAATCCCAACCGTCTAGGTTCCTATTACCAGTTTCAGGCACTTATAAAACCTTCGCCGGATAATATTCAAGAGTTGTATCTGCAGTCTTTGGAGTATCTGGGACTTGACCTGGCAAAACATGACATTCGTTTTATAGAGGACAACTGGGAGTCTCCGACACTCGGTGCATGGGGACTTGGCTGGGAAGTATGGCTTAACGGTATGGAAGTGACGCAGTTTACCTATTTTCAACAGGTCGGCGGGATTGAGTGTGATCCGGTTGCGGTTGAAATTACATACGGAACGGAGCGTCTGGCAATGTATTTGCAAGGCGTTGATACCGTCTTTGACATCGTGTGGAATATTGCACCAGACGGCAGTAAAACGCTCTATAAAGATGTGCACAAAGAGAGTGAAATCGAGTTTTCAAAATACAACTTTGAAGTAGCCGATACAGAAATGCTCTTTGCTGACTTTAATGCAAAAAGTGAAGAGTGTCTGAGAACACTTGAAGCTGGACTTCCGCTGCCTGCTTATGATTTATGTATGATGGCATCAAATACATTTAATGTTTTAGACGCAAGAAAAGCAATTTCACAAACAGAAAGACAAAACTATATTTTAAAAATTCGAGAACTTTCAAAAGGGTGTGCAGAACTTTACAAAGCACAGGAAGAAGAACGCAACAAAAGAGTCCATGCAAAGTAAAAAATGTAAAAACTTTTTAAAAGCTTAAATCTGACAGTGTAAACGTATCATTAAGTTACACTTGAAAGAATAAAAAAATATTTTAAAAAGTTATATTGAATTAAATATAATATAATGTTATTATAAATGAATTCTATGAAATAAAGGTTTAAGATGAATATAATAAAGATTTTTATTGCTTCAATGGTTTTGATATTTACAATAAGCGGATGTCAGGGTACTAACAGTGATTCCAGCGCTACAACAGCAGGTAATACCACTACAAACAGTACTAATACAACAACGTCAGTAGTATTAAACAAATTGACAATCAACCCTGATAATATTATCGTTACATCATCAAATTATACAAAAAATATAATTTTAGATGCCTACACGAATCAAAATACCAAAAATGTAAATACAACACTTTTGGTAAAATATCCTGCTGATATCATAAACAACAACATAAATGTCGGTTCTCTTCCTTCTCAAGTGAATGTAGTTGATGGTGAGGCCAATTTTCAATATACAGGACCTACAGATATAGTCGATACCATTAATGCCTTACAAGCAGCTGGACTCTCTAGCCTGGTTTCGCTAAATTTATATGACGAAACAACTGGTGTAAATGTAAATTTAGATCTTAACCTTACACAAAACAGTATTAAATATAACCTGGTTTCAGTACCGACAGGTTCAAAAATAACACAACCGAATCAATCAATTGCGATAGATGTTTATTTGGAAGATGATACAACCAGTATTAAAAAGCCAGTGGCTGATGAAAAAATTATAGTAGATTATTTTAATGGAACATTGGGAACGATGAACAGTTTTAGTGCAATCACGGATGCAAACGGACATGCTGTATTTAATTATACATCACCCGCTACATTAAAAGCTGACGGGCAAGATTATAATCTTACATTTAGAATGAGTAATGATACAACAGTTTTACACACTAGTTTGTTAACAGTCGATACGACACCGCCGCCGGAACCAGATTACAGCAATTATACATTATCTGTAGTTCCATCGGCAGTGACAATAACAGAGGCATCCCAAAGTAAAACAATAGATCTTTATTTGGAAGACAATAATTCAAGACCAGTGGCAAACGAGACAATATTATTGGATTACTTTGACGGTTCAAAAGGAACAGCGAACAGTTTCAGCGCAGTGACCGATACAAACGGACATGTCACATTTAACTATACAGCCCCAAGTTCAATAGCAGACGGTACACTCTTGACTATGACATTCAGGGGAAAAAACACTACATTAAACACTGTAAATACAGTTGTAACAGTCGATACGACACCGCCGCCGGAACCAGATTACAGCAATTATACATTATCTGTAGTTCCATCGGCAGTGACAATAACAGAGGCATCCCAAAGTAAAACAATAGATCTTTATTTGGAAGACAATAATTCAAGACCAGTGGCAAACGAGACAATATTATTGGATTACTTTGACGGTTCAAAAGGAACAGCGAACAGTTTCAGCGCAGTGACCGATACAAACGGACATGTCACATTTAACTATACAGCCCCAAGTTCAATAGCAGACGGTACACTCTTGACTATGACATTCAGGGGAAAAAACACTACATTAAACACTGTAAATACAGTTGTAACAGTCGATACGACACCGCCGCCGGAACCAGATTACAGCAATTATACATTATCTGTAGTTCCATCGGCAGTGACAATAACAGAGGCATCCCAAAGTAAAACAATAGATCTTTATTTGGAAGACAATAATTCAAGACCAGTGGCAAACGAGACAATATTATTGGATTACTTTGACGGTTCAAAAGGAACAGCAAACAGTTTCAGCGCAGTGACCGATACAAACGGACATGTCACATTTAACTATACAGCCCCAAGTTCAATAGCAGACGGTACACTCTTGACTATGACATTCAGGGGAAAAAACACTACATTAAACACTGTAAATACAGTTGTAACAGTCGATACAACCCCGCCGCCGGCTAAAATCCATTTAGAAAACAGTATTCTTGACATAAGTAGTAATGCTCAAACCGAACAAATCAAAGTTTTAGCTTTTGATGAGAATAATCAATCATTACAGACAGGTTCTATTTTTGTACGTTACCCAAGTGAAATTGTTGATCAAAATATCAGTGGTGGTAAATTTAATGAAAATGAAGTGAATATAGTTAACGGTGAAGCTATTTTTACCTTTGTAGGTCCAGATCCTTTAAAAGCTATGAATTCTTTAGATTTTACTTTTGTATACAAAGAAGATACCAATGTTACAGCAAGTTTGACAGTCAATTATAAACCAGCTGTACCTACTGTGATTTTAACAGATAACAATGTGACTGTCACAACCAACAGTCAAATTGTAAATATAGACGTAAGGGTTATATCTGAAGACAATACACCATATTTGGATGGAAATGTGAAAATATTTTATCCAGACGATGTGAGAAGTGGCCGAGATATAGGTGGTTTTGCAAGTTCAACTGTAGCTGTGTCAAATGGAATAGCAAATTTTGTATATACAGCACCAACTAGATTAGACGAGAATACTTCAGATATTGTCTTTAAATTCTATCATGAAGCCAATCCCTTGGAAGCAAAAACATTTACTGTAAAAATTGCCCCTGATGCAAATCAAACGGTTTTAAACAGCTATTTACTGAAAAGTACTCTTTCGGATGCAAATGCTACAATTGGAATTAGCAGTAGTAAATTAATGTCATTTTTTATTACTGATGACAGCAATACTCTTGTCCCTGATAGTAATGTGACATCTATTACTATTGAAATGCTAAATCCAATATTGGGGCAAATAGAGGATACAAAAGGCAACTCTGGCAGTAGTCTGACAATAGCAGACAAAAACAATGTGACTGTAAACCTTCAGACAAACACTGTTTCGGGTATTCTTCCATTAAAAGTTACAGCAGTTTTTACAGACTCAAATAATAATCAGCAAACATTAACGAAAGTTTTTAACATAGTTGTGCTTTCCGGTCCTCCGAGTGCTATCAGTTTTTCATACGCCGGAACAGATTCGCAGTCAAAACAAAATGATGCCAAGATGATAGAACACTGGGTTATCACGGTTACAGACCGATATAACAATCTTGTCAATACAAACCCTGCCGTTTCAATGGGTGCAATTGTCGGGTATGTTCAAAGTTCTCCATTTACAGCTTCTAACGCTGGAAATTATATTTATTATGAGCCTAATGAAGTAAACGGAACGCTCAGCAGTACCAATAATAATTTTACAACAACTGCAAATGTATTTGACAATGTGGATCAGACAAATGATTATTTAGTTACTTTCGGAGACGGATATACATATAATGCTTCAGGAAAGTGGGATATTAACACAAACAACAGCAATACATTGGATCTAAAAGATACCTATGAAGGGAATGATACTTCGAACTTGGGCTTTGCGGTAGGGCATAACTACAGACAGGACACTTGCGAATTTGGAACAGAATGGGTTGCGAATGTTTATCCGCAAGATGCAGGAAACTATGTTATTGACAGTACCGGAAGCATGCGAATAAATGTAGAATATGACTATTATCTTGTAGGAAAAGATGTTGTCCTTTGGGCAAACCTTATCGGAAAACAATATGATAACAATACTACTGTAAAGATAGGAGAGGCCCGTAAGATTACGCTTAGAGGTACGGGACTGGTTAGTCCTAGTTTTGCGTATTCAACAGGGTTTCAAGGTCTTGTTCACCTACCTATCATGATAAATGACACTTCTGAGTATTATAAAAATGCAAATTTTTCTGCAACTATTATTATAACTGGTGTTGATGTAAATTGGACAGTGGTTGGAACTTCAATGGATTTAGGTTCAAATGGACAAAATGTTAATATTAAACCATATACTGATGCCACTATGTATTCGTGTAATTATGGTGGTGTAGCATATGTTGATATTAATTTCACAAGTCCTTCTCTAATTAGCGGAACAGTGAGTTTGACAAATCTTAAAATAATGAATGAATTTTAACAACAAAGGAAAAAAATGAAAAAAAGAGTAAAAAAAATAATATTGGCACTGTCTTTGGTTTCATGTGCAGCTATGGCGGACGATACACAGTCTCTTGTTGGTCTTGAAGGCGGATACAGCAGTGTAAGTTATGAACAGAATACGCCTTATAATAATGATACCTACAAACTTGGAAGTGCCGGAGTTAAAGTCGGTGCACAAAATGAAAACTATAGAATATTTGCTGGTGCTCGTTATTATAATTCCAAAAATTTTGATTATATGACGACCTTTGGAGTTGAGTTGCAGTATCTTATAAATGTATCTCCAGCTGTTAATTGTTTTATTGGTTTAAATGCAGGAATAGTAAATATTGGTTTTACAAGAAATAATTTTTCAAGAACGATATCAGATAATTATTATGGTGGAGATTTAGGATTAAATTTCCATATTGCTGAATCAATGGATTTGGAATTAGGTTTACGGGTTATGGATATTGAAGCTGAAAATACGCAAAACAATATCACTTATAAATTTAATACTCTGGTTTCCGGATATGGCAGTATAATTTATAAATTTAAAATGAATTAGATCCTTTGAAAAGGCCAATGAACTGATTCGTTTTTCATAATATGTCATTTTGTAATAATATTGATAGTTTGTAATTTATTAATATATAATTTTTAAAATGAATTGTATGGGGAAATTATGAATTTATCAAAGGATGAAGAGGTAAAGTTTCGTAAGCTTGGAATTAATTCTGTTTTGGAACTTGCCTTGCTGGTGCCTCATACCTATGAAGATTACAGACTTCATGAAAAATTACTTCCACAAAAAGCACAGCTCATAGATGCGACGGTTGAGTCTGTCTATAAAGCCCCAAATTCTATTCAAATTACTTTTTTTGCACACAATCTCGGGCATACTGTTCAGGGAGTGCTTTTTCGCCCCAAACCTTACATGTTACATCAGTTTAAAGTAGGAGAGAGGGATTGTTATTACGGTGTTATAGACTGCAAGCAGGGGCACTGCAGTATGAGTATGCCAAAAAAAGTCTCTAAAGTGGGGATGATTACTCCAAAATATAAAACGGCACTCAGAAGCGATGTTATGCAACGGCTTGTACAGAATTGTCTTACTAAAGAAAACCTGTTACATGTAAAGCTGCGTGAAGATATTGCCGAGGAGCTGTTAGCACTCCATTTTCCAATAGATGAATTTTTACAAAATAAAGAGTACAGTGAAAAAACACGCAAGGCATTAAAATACACGGAACTTTTTTCCTATATGCAGATGTTAGCTGGAAAAAGACGTTATTTTGAATCACTCTCTTCACAGGCAAAAGAGTATACGCCATGGAGTAAAACGCTCCCTTTTGTGCTGACAGAAGAGCAGTTGAAAGCTATAGAAGATATTTATCAGGATTTGAAAAAAGATGTAGCGGCAAAACGGATGGTTGTCGGGGATGTGGGGAGCGGTAAAACAATGGTGATTCTGGCAGCTGCCTATATGAATATGCCAAACCGATCTGTCTTAATGGCTCCGACAACGATTTTGGCAAATCAGCTCTTTGAAGAGGCACAAAAATATCTTCCTCAACTCAAAGCTGCACTTGTAACAAATAAAACAAAAAAAACAGACTTGAGTCCTTATGACTTTATCATAGGAACGCATGCGCTTCTGTATCGAGAATTGCCGCAGGCTTCACTGATTATGGTGGATGAACAGCATCGTTTTGGAACTCTACAAAGAAATATGCTTGAAAAATTAGTGACAGAACAGGCATTAAAACCGCATTTTATACAGTTTTCAGCCACTCCGATTCCAAGAACACAGGCGATGATTGAGAGTGCACATATAGATGTCAGCCTCATTACTACTACGCCTTTTACAAAAGATATTTGTTCAAAAGTCATTCACAGAAATGATTTTCAAGCATTGCTCTTACATGTAAAGGTGGAAATTGCAAAAAACAATCAGGTTTTACTTGTCTACCCTTTGGTGGAGCAGAGTGAAGCTTTTGATTATCAGAGTATAGACGAGGCACGGGGTTACTGGGAGAAAAATTTTAAGAATGTTTATGTGACTCATGGAAAAGACAAAGACAAAGAGCAGGTACTGCTTGATTTTAGAGAAAAAGGCGACATATTGATAGCGACTACAGTTGTAGAAGTGGGTATATCTTTGCCTCGTCTGAGTACGGTAGTAATAGTTGGAGCAGAGCGTTTAGGGCTTTCAACGTTGCATCAGCTTCGTGGAAGGGTGAGCCGTACCGGTTTAAAAGGCTACTGCTTTTTATATACAAACAAAAAAAAGTCTGAGCGTTTAGATGAATTTATACATACCAAAAGCGGATTTGATATAGCAAATTTGGATTTGAAGTTTCGAAAGAGTGGTGATCTGCTCAAAGGAATTGTACAAAGCGGGAGCCGGTTTAAATGGGTGGATTTTGCGCAAGATGAAGAAATAGTTAAAATGGTAAAAAAAGATTTAAAAGCTGTTTCTAAACCTAAGTGTTAACCTGGGTCTTAGTCTTTAAAGACACAAAGCCCGCACTGAAGTACGGGTTCCGAAAACCCCTGGAACCGGTACTTCAGTGCCGGCTGTAACAACTTCTTTGTTATTCAAAGCCCGCGCTTGAAAGTACGGGTTTCGGGTTTAATAGAGCCCGAATTTTTTGTTCCCCATTTTAAAAAGAACACGTGTTTTGTTTTCATTGTCTAAAAAGATTTCAAATGTTTTATCACTGTTTTTAAGATCTTCTAAAACATCTTCGACTTCACGAGGCTTGTAGAGTTCAAGTTCTACCGGAATGATTTCATCTTCCATTGCCTCTGCAGCAGCTTTTACATCGACTTCTTCCGCTTTGACTTCATTTAAACCGACTTTTTGATGGTCTGTTACTTTGTCATGGAGACGGCGAAGTGATTTTTGTGCTCTGTTGGTTGCAAGGTCAATAGCAGCATAGGCATCCTCATCATTTTGCTTGATTACTATAGTATTTTTATGTGCAAGATTGATGACAAACTCAACAATAGCGTGTTCTTTGCCCTTTTTTGTCTGTGTAGAGACAACAACATTTACCGAAATAATATCTAAATTAAATTTTTTTAGTGTTTCGATAGAAGCTGAAATATGCTCTTTTAAAGCATCAGTAAGTTCTACATTTCTTCCTGTCATGCTGATATTCATGATTAAATCCTTTTTTATTCTATTGGAAAAAAATTATACCATTAAAAAGTTTAATAAAAAGTACGAATCTATAATTTTTGCAGAGTTCTTTTGAAATATCTGACAGGTTCACTGGCAACTGTTGTATCGTTTACATCTACTGTTATGTCCATAAGCACAGAACCGTTTTGTTCGGGTGTTGTGACAGTGGTATATAGAGTGCCTCCGTTTGCTATGCAAGAAGCATTAGAATCATAAATATAACGCAAATTGATTGTTATATTGTAGAGTGTGTCTTGTGTGAATGTTGTATTTAAATCAGTACAGGGGGGATTTTGAGAAATTCGCAAAAGTGTATACTCTGCTGCACTGTGCGCAAGAAGTACAGACTGCTCATACAGATAGACATCGGTCGTGCGTTTGGTTGTTTGGGAAGTAAGAGAAATGGCTAAAGCCATTATGGTTGCAATAATGACAATAACGGCAATCGCCATAATCATGGCAATACCTGAACGCTTCCTTTTTAAAATACTGTTTTTTCTTTGCATAAAGAGTACTCCTCAATCAAATTTGTTTTCGTGCATACCTGAATCTTCATAATAGAACCGATTGCCGTAAAACGAAATGTACTCACATTTTGCATAAGTAATGATTTGTGGAGGCTGTCATTGTTGTCATCATATTGTTCTCCCTGCCATGGCTGATAATTGTGATATAGATATAAATTACCCATTTTTGTAGTTGAATTATAGTCCTCCATAGCTACGGCATAGGCAGTCCACGCTAATTTGTAATACTCGTAAATATTGACACCGCTGAAGTCTGTACCTGTAGAAGATGTAAACTGTGTCGGTTGTCCGGCTACACTTTGGACAGGGTGCATAGCACCTTTTTGGGCATTTATTATCGTTGTACTTGTATCCCATCCATAGCCGGTACGGATGTCACTGTCTGCCCCTGTAAAGAAGATGGCGCTGTCATTTATTCCTGCAGTACCACTTGAGAGTATAGCAATCAAAGTATTTGTTTTTGTGGTATTAGTCTCCGGAGATACCAATGTATTGCTGTTTCCTGCATCCAGATCTATAATGCCACTCCAATTAGGAGTGGTATCTGAAATACCGCGAAAGCCGTCCGTATCACTGCCAATCCATTCTAACACTGCATACGTTTTTGAATTATTTACGTCTCCGATCGGATCAAAATTTTTATTTGCTTCTCTGGCAATCACAGAATCCTTTATGCGACCTTCGAGCCGTTTTGCTATGAGTTCAACCGCAGCTTCACTGTTTGACTGGAGTTCATGATTTATTTTTGAAAATATAAAACTGTTATAGGCCTGTGCCAAAAATTCCACGCCGAATTTTCCTATAATTCCCATAATGACAATGACAAATACTAATTCAAGCATAGTAAAAGCAAAACGATTCTTCATTAATAGGACCTTTTGTAGTAGTCTATGCCGCCGATATTTGCAACATAGGTAAACAAAGAAGTAACAACATTACCTTCTTCATCTTTAACTGTAATGGTTAATTTTTTCATATTAGGTCTTTGAATTCCGTCAAATACAGGGTTGTTGTTGATGGCAAGTGAAGAGTTAAAGTCTTGCTTGTACCCTTCCTGCCCCGGTGTTAAGTTTAAAAATATATTTCTGTATCCATGTGCTTTGTCTTCAACTGCATCAACGTCCGGGTTGGTATTGGAATGGAGTGCTGTTTGATTTAAATTGTTTAAACATTTTCTATGAAGCGGTTCCAGAATATGTCCGGGTTTTAATCGGTAGCGTTGACTGGATTGATTGTTTTCACATAAGCCGTCGAGGTTTATAACCTGACTGACAGTTGTACTTGCGTTTTCATCTATGGAAGCTTCGTCCCATTGGGCAGTTGTTGCTTCATTGAGTTCTGTTGCTGCTGCAAAAATGGCTTCTTGCAGCAGATTTGAATCAATTCCTTTTGAAATGGACTGATTCATCATTGGCAAAGAGATGACAGTAATTGCAATCACGACGATGGCAAAAATAAGCTCTATGAGCGTAAAAGCGCTTTTTTTTACCACATAAGTCTCCTGTTGGTATTATCAGAAGCATTTTTATTGGTTGTGGCATTTGTTTCATATATGCCGGCCCAGTTTGCATTAGGATTGACAAAGTCTACCTGAAACTCATTGGTTACGGCATTGGCATTGTATTTGTTATAAATGAGCCAGCCTGAGGCATTGTTTTCCATTGTTGCCTTGTACGGATATCCGCTGCTTCCATTGTAGTGTACTCCAATATAGTCAGGATGATTTCCGTTGGCTTCTCTGGTAATACTTACATTTACACCATTCTTTTGCACTGTGGCTGTTTGTGCAGCCGTTCCTGCATCGCTAGTATGGTTGGTATTGACAAACCAACGCGGATCGTCTGTTGATGTTGAACTGTTCCCGTCTTGAAGTAATGATTTGTTACATGTAGCTCCGTTGCAGAATACTTCATAGTATACAGAAACATTGCCGTCAGAACCTAAAACAGTCTGTCTCGGTGCATTTGTACGCCCGTAATAGTGCCTGACGGGTATTGTCGAATTTAAATCTTTAATCCCTTTTGTTGTCTTGCTGTTTATAAGGTCAGCATTAAAAGTACAATCAGCTACCGCATTTGTACAGTTGACCTGATACTTTATAAAGGTGAGTGTTGTCGGATTGACAGCAGTGTCTTTTTCTCTCACATAGTTCATATTTAAGCGTGTCTGCATAGTACCGTTTAAATTTTTAGGAAAATATGTTTGAACAGTTTGAATGCGTATGTCATTAGACTGCAGTGCGGGATTTGTTTCTGTAATATTAATATCCAATGCATTTATAATATTGCCACTCGAATTAATGTCATGAAAACGTATTCTGTAGGGAACATGATTACCGTTTGAGTTATTCAGGTCTCTGTTGCTTGTAGAAATGTTTATATCCAAAGGTACTGCATAACATTGGTCTACAAAGTTTGAAAGGGTGGCATTGTTTTCACCTAAAGCTGTAATGCTCCCGTTTAAATGGTAAGACATATTCTCATCCAGTGTATTGTTAATGTCTGCCATATAGATATACGGTGTGGTGCCTGGAACAGGGGTGAACAGCAAGCCGATAGTAGGGGTAACAGCTGTTCCTCCTGCAATTGCATTGAGATCAAATCTGTAAGGGTGATAAAATACAAGCATATCCTGAAAATCTTGAGGAATATCATCGATACGATAATCCGAAGATATGTCACAACCATTCTTGGAAGCAGAACTTTCATCTTCGACTGCAGATGAGTTTTGTATACAGTCCGCTCCTGTTTGAAAATACGGAGATGTATGATGATCAAGATAAAGAGAATCAACTGCTGTCCATTTTGTATCAATAATATGAAGTTTGTATTGTCCAACATTGTTCCATGTTATGTTCGTTTCTGCAACACCATTGACAAAAGGATGTTCGAGTGTAATATTGCTTTCATCGTTACAAACAAGTGAAGAAGTTCCCTGCCATGTCATATTGGCATCCAGATTACTTGTGGTATAACCGGGGACCGGTGTATTGTTAAGATGGTCCGTTGCATTCATGGTCAAGAGGTAATTGTACCCCGCAGCCAAGTGGGCAGTTTTTATGTTGCTGCCGTTATTGTCTATGATAAAACTTTTTTGTGACGGATTTGAGTGATTATAGTCTGTAAATTTAAAAGAGTAACTTTCCGGGCGAATGGCAAAGTTGTCTCTTGAACAGATGCTTTTCGTATTGTTGTTTTCATCTGTATAAATAATTCTAAAGGCCGCATTTTGAGAGGCTTTGGAAAAGACTGCTGCAGTACGCATTGCATCTTTATCAATACTGACGGTTGTATCATTAATATTAAAGTGTGTGCTTACAGGCGTGCCTATTACAATACTGTTGTCAGGATCTGTACAGGTTGCATTGGTATAATGAAAACCTGACATATTTACCATTGTAATATTGACATCCTGTGCCTTGCTGACAGCTTTTGATTTGTTTAAATCATTGGGATCCATTGATTCTAATAAAAAGTTCCCCACTCTGTTGACGACCTGTGTTGGAATATTAAAATAATAGTAAGGATCATCACTCTTTGTTTCTCCGGCTTGAACAATATTGAAAATATCCGGAACCGGTTCGTAGCCTGGAGTCGGCTGGCAAGGATCCATGTCACTTAATTTAGTGCTGTATGTCCCTAATCCAATACCGTCAACCGTCAAATCATAGCGAAACTCTATGTCAACCGGTACTTCTGAAAGAGTACTTTGATTCAGGTTTAAACTATAGTAGAGATAAAAATAATCCAAACTTCCAAAGCTACCAACAGGGATGTTCTTAACATAACTTTTGTCCGATGCAATATCTAAAATATTATCATCAATATTCGTCACAGTGGTGTCTGTTTTAGCTATTTTTGTAGAGTTTAAATGATAAACGGCTTCTTTAAGGTTTAGTATATCTATGTTCAGGTTGTTAATAGTAGTGTCAGAATTTTCTCTGTTTCTGAAATAGACTTTAAGGTCAAGTGGTGTACTTTTGTTGAAAGTTCCATCAATAAGTGCAGGTTTGATACTTGGTGCCGTAGTATAGTATCCGTTTTGTCCATAGGTGTAGTCATAACAGATATCAAGGGTATAAAGGTTTGTTGTGAAAACAAACATACTAGGGTAGTATGAATCTCCACTTGATGTAAAGCGTACTGTAGCACTGGTGTCTTTGTGCCCTAACAGGTCTGCTCCGGATGTACCGATATCTATATTTTGAATATCTATACCAAAATTGTTTGTTAAGCTTGGCTCTTTCTCAAATCCGCTGGTGTGCGAGTATATGGCATTATTGGAGTTTCCAATTTGAGAGCCGTTAAAATAGAGTTTATCTCCAGTATAGGCGAGATCCCCTTCCCCTGCAAAGAAAGAAAAAGTAGAGTTGATATCTCCTGCTTTTGGGGTTAAAAAACCACTAAGGTTTATTGAAACATCTCCCTCTTGTAAACATCCATCCCATCGACTATAATCAGCACATGATATATTCGTATAGCCATCAAACACAGTAATGTTACGAAAGCTTTCACTGCTGTCTTTATATATTACAACAAGTGTCCATGCTCCAAAATAGCCCAAGTTTGATGTATCTTTTCCTTCGCTAGCCTTGATATTTGCACCTGTCCACCAGCCGTTTATCTCACTCCCTTTTTTTCCAATGAGAGCATTGACGGTACTAAAGGTTGAATAGGTGTATCCATCCCACTGTAAGGAATCAATCACTTCCGGATACAGCGGGAAAAGAGTGTTATCCGGTGCTATAAGGTACATTGGCTGAGAATTGAGGTCTGCTCGAACTGTTTCTAGGGATTCATTTGTATATCCTTGTGCGTAAAACCCTGCCCATACAACCTCTGCAGTATCCGGAATACCGCTTATTTTTGCTTTTGAAGCATTGGTGAAACCATCTATCTCTTTAATGTAACTTAAAGTAGTGTTATTGTTTGGATCAGAGGTTTCCTTGCATTGACCATTACTGTCTTTTTCACACAGAACAGTGTTCCCGATGATTTTGACATTACCTCGAATATTTCTGGTGTCATCCGGATTTCTAATGGTAAAAGGACGACCATCTGAAGTCTCGTTTGTATCACTTTTGCATTGTGAAAGTTTTCCACTGTATGTCGTGCCGTCTTTCGTATATGTTGCCAATAAATCATAATCGTTACTGTTTAAAAAACTAAAGAGTGATTCAACATAAGCACTTTTTGAATTGTTTGATATAAGTGTTTGTAAATCATATGTGACACCACTGTTAAAGGCTGTAAAAGTATTGAAAAAACTCAAATCACTTGTTTGTGAACATGTTTCACTGCCGTCACCATCTAAAACATCACAGTTTGAAAAAGCTGAAAAAAGCGAATCAGATGCCAGAACTACCTGTACATCAGATAAATCACCATTTGAAATATTTCTGATAGGAATAGTTGTTTTGCTGAGAACATTTATAAATCCAAAATTTAGTCCACTGACTGAGATACTGTCATAGCATATATCATCACTGATAGAAGGGGTAAGAGATAAATTTAGTTTAAAGTTATCACTAGAATTCACGTAGTTTCTTATTGGCAAGTAATAAATAGTGTCTTTTACTACATCATAGGTTATAGTGATATTATCATTGTAAGAAGTGTCAGATGCTATATAGTTGTCTTGATTCTGACAGTTGGTAAGATTATCATAAAGCCAAGCGTCACTGTCATAATTCATATTGTTGGTAGTAATGGTTAGTACACCACTAGAAGCTGGTTTAAATTTATAATATGAATAGTAGTAATAAGAGTGCCTAGATCTCCCAGCACGATTATTTAAAATTTGATCCGTCGAACTGTTTATGCTTATTTCAATTGCATTGGAACAACTATCACCATCATCAGAAAAAAGAGTAGTGATTGAAAGTGTTAAAAATAGAAATATAAAAATAAGTTTCTTGTTATATGGCATACTTTTTCCTTATATTGCGAAAGTAAAAAAAAGCGCACCCAAAATCAGGGCTCACCCTCTCTTTTTACTTAATCTTACTTAATTGTAGCACTTTTTTTCAAGATTATTCTGAAACAGCTGTAAAGGAGATTGATTTTGATAACTTTTTGATGTGAATTAATGTTTGTCTTGTCTGTATAAGCTCAAATTTAGTAAGCGTCTGATAATATTTCATTTCTTTTAAACAAATGGCCTGTTAGCTCAGTCGGTAGAGCAAGTGACTGAAAATCACTGTGTCCTTGGTTCGATTCCGAGACAGGCCACCACTCCTATTTATTTTCAACTGTATTTTTTATCTGTTTTCTAATTTATTGTAGGTACACACGTAGTACAGTTTTTAGTATTTCATCATCGACACTATCGTATTCATAGGCTATAAAATTTCTAGCGGCATTTATCTCTCGTAAATCTTGTTTATCAATTTTTAAAAGTAGAGATAGGCAGGATAAATTAAAATTAAACAGATTTTTTGGAATCCGTACTTCAGTGCGGGCTTTGTGTTTTGTTTATACATAAACTTAATTATAACAAAATATTTCCTATTTAATCCCTATTATATAACTTTTGGATAAAATAACATTCAATTTAATTTAATTAGGATATTTTCATATGAAATCAAAATTCTCTTTTGTATTTGCTCTCTCTTTTATCATTTTATTTGCTTCGTGTTCAAAAGAGGTGGAGGAATACAACAAGCCGGCTGTTTACTGGTATGGCAAAATTGTGGAGTCTATTTCATCCGGAAATATTGACAAAGCGGATGACTATTATTCCTCTTTACAGGGGGAACATATCGGGTCACCTCTTTTGCCTGAGGCAACCATGATTCTTGCAATTGCGCATATGCACAATGAAGAGTATCTGCTTACTGAACACTTTTTAAATGAATATGTCAGAAGATATGCAAATGCCAATGAGAGAGAATTCGCGGAATTTTTAAAGATTAAAGCAAAATATATGGCCCTTCCAAATCCAAGACGTGATCAAGGGCTTATACTTGAGGCCATAAAAAATGCAAAAACATTCAAGCAAAATTATCCGCACTCTATGTACTACTCTTTGGTGGATACGATGCTGACAAATTTATATCTTGCTGATGCCTCTTTAAACAAGGAAATTGTCGATTTGTATACCAGGCTTGACAAGCCGGAATCGGCAGCATATTATCGCACCTTAAGAGTAGAACCGTGGATAAAATGGGATGAAGTTGAGCGTGCAAAAATACCATGGTACAGAGAAATATTTGAAGGAGACGGTACATCCAGCTGGTATGCTTTTATGATTCCGGATACACAGAGTGTCGTCTCTAGAAATACAGTTAAATCAGACAATAATAAAACAAAATAATATAAGGAAACTATATTTATGAAATTAAGCAACTACGGAGAATTTCCTGCTGACATCCCGGTGATAGCAGAAGATGAACTTTTTTTATATCCTTTTATGATTTCACCACTTTTTTTAAGTGATGAAAAAAATATTAAGGCGGCAACAAAGGCCATTGAAAACAATTCTTTGGTGATAGTCTGCCCGACAAAACCAGGACATGAAGGTGAAAGAGAGTATGACGCGCTGTATGACGCAGGTGTGGTAGGTTCAATTATGCGAAAGGTTTCGCTTCCTGACGGACGGGTCAAAGTACTTTTTCAAGGGCTTGCCCGTGCAAAATCTTTATATAAAGTTGCAGAAGATCCGCTTATAGCCCATGTAGACGTGATGCAGTCAACAGAGGTTGATTCTTTAAAAATTGATGCAATACTTGAAGTCGTGCGTGAAAAAGTGAGAGCTTTGGCTGCTGTAAGTAACTACTTCCCGCCTGACCTTTTGCGAACCATAGAAGAAAATCATGATCACAACCGTATCATTGATCTGATATGTTCAACAGTAAAACTCAAAAAAGAGCAGGCTTATAAGCTTTTTGTAGAAACTGATACAGAAAAAAGATTTTTGGATCTTATCGATCTGTTGATTGATGAGATAGAGGCAAACAAGCTTCAGCGCGAAATTCGTTCAAAAGTACATACACATATAGAAAAAGTCAACAAAGAGTACTTCTTAAAAGAGCAGCTCAAACAGATTCAAAAAGAACTCGGAACGGACACATCCCGAGAAGAAGAGATAGAAGAGTACAGAAAAAAGCTTGAAGCCAAAAAAGAAAAAATGGGAGAAGATGCCTACAAAGAGATAAGCAAACAGCTTGAACGATTTGCACGTATGCACCCGGATTCTTCGGATGCTTCTATGACGCAGACATATCTTGACTGGGCTTTGGATCTTCCTTTTGGCGATTTGGCAAAAAAACCGCTTCGCATAGAGAGTGTGGAGGAACAGCTCAACAAAGACCATTTTTCGCTAAAAAAACCAAAAGAGAGAATCGTAGAGTATTTTGCTGTAAAAGAATTGCTTGAACTTCGCGGTGTTTCAGCGAAAAAAAGTGCTGGAGCGATATTGTGTTTTTCGGGTCCTCCGGGTGTCGGAAAGACTTCTTTGGCAAACTCAATAGCAACAGCACTCAAACGTCCGCTTATCAGAATAGCACTGGGCGGTCTTGAAGATGTGAATGAATTGCGCGGACATCGCCGTACCTATGTTGGGGCTATGCCGGGACGTATAGCACAGGGGCTTATAGATGCGAAAAAAATGAATCCTGTGATAGTGCTTGATGAGATCGATAAAATTACCCGCTCACAAAGAGGGGACCCGACAGCGGCTCTTTTAGAGATTTTGGATCCTGAACAAAACAGCGAGTTTCGCGATTATTATCTGAATTTTGATTTGGATCTGAGCAATGTAATTTTTATAGCAACAGCAAATGATGTCGGGCGTATTCCTGCTCCTTTGCGTGACAGAATGGAATTTATCACCTTAAGTTCATATACACCGCAGGAAAAGTTTGAGATAGCCCGTCGTTATCTGTTGCCGCAGGAGATTAAAAAACACGGACTCAAAAAATCTGAACTCAGTATTTCAAAACCGGCGTTAAAAGAGCTGATACACAGTTATACACGTGAAGCAGGTGTGAGAAATTTACGCCGCCGTATAGCTGAAATGGCGAGAAAAGCAGCTATGGAACTGCTAAAACACAAAAATGTTGCAAAAGTATCAGTGACACTGAAAAACTTAAAACAGTTTTTTGATAAAAGTGTCTTTGAGATTGAAAAAACAGACAAAGTCCCTGTTATCGGTGTAGTCAACGGCCTGGCATGGACAGCAGTAGGCGGAGATGTTTTACGAATAGAGAGTATCCGCATCAAAGGCAAAGGCAATCTGCAGCTTACAGGCAGTCTGGGTGATGTTATGAAAGAGTCTGCAAGAATTGCCATGAGTGTTGTAAAAACACTTATAGACAAACGAAAGCTGAGAATTTCTCAAGACAATATTCCGCTGACCTTTAAAGAAAAAGAGGAGATTATAGAGGTTGATCCGAGTGAGGTTTACAAGCGGTATGATTTACATGTACATGTACCGGACGGCGCAACGCCAAAAGACGGACCGAGTGCGGGTATAGCTATGGTAACAGTTATATCTTCCATACTCGGCTCCTATAAAGTGCGCTCAGATGTCGCTATGACAGGAGAAGTTTCATTAACAGGGGATGTTTTGCCGATTGGCGGATTAAAAGAGAAGCTTATAGCTGCATATAAAGCAGATATGACTAAAGCTCTGATTCCTGCAAAAAATTATGAAAGAGATTTGGAAGATATTCCAAAAGAAGTAAGAGAAGCACTTGAGATTGTACCGGTCAAACGGGTAGAAGAGGTATTAAAACAGGTTCTTGTATAGAACCTGAAAAATCCAAATTTATAATTACATGTAACGATACGCCCTTTTTGAATGTTTGTTTATTTGTTATAATGTTTAAAAAGAGAAATATAATGCTGAGAATATATATAGACGGGGATGCCTTTCCTAACCTCTTAAAACCGATTATTTTTCGTCAAATAGAAAAGTACGGCATAAAAACCTGTGTGTTTGCAAATAAAAAAATCAATATTGGAAAATCAAAAAATATAGAGTATGTCATTGTAGATGCAGGTGCAGATGAGGCTGACAATAAAATTGTACAAAAAGTACATTCGGGGGATTTGGTTATCACTGCAGATATTCCCTTGGCGGACAGAGTTATAGATAAGAATGCCCATGCAATAGATCACAGAGGCGAACTTTACAGCAAAGACAACATCAAACAGTATCTTGCAATGCGGAATCTCATGGAGAATATCAGAGAAATGGGAGAGATGACGCAAGGTCCGAAGCCTTTTGGTTCAAAAGATGCCGAACTTTTTGCAAATCAGCTAAACATGTTTTTGCAAAAACATATGCGATGACACTGTTTTAGATTTCGTCATTTTTCCAGGAAAAAATGGCATCATTTAAACTTTCAAATCCACTTTCTTTGCCGATAATGAAAATTTCATCAAAAACATAACAGGTGACTCGTGTATTTGGTTCAAGCAAGAATACGGCATATTCTTCATTCTCTTTTTGATTGACAGATAAAACACGCATGTCATCAACTATATCTCCAACCTGTGGCGTTACATCAAACTCAACATTAAGTAATTTTTTGCCGTCGCTACTGTAGATTGCCATGATTGCCTCTATTTTTTTGTATAATAAGTATTGCTTTAAAATTGCAATACTTATTATACTCAAAGAATAGGAAATATATGAAATCCGTTATATTTGTATGTCTTGGCAATATCTGCCGTTCCCCGTTGGCAGAGGGGATTGCCAAAAAAATAGCACAAGAACATAAAATAGATATAAAAATAGACTCTGCAGGGACAGGAGACTGGCATATCGGCGAACCCCCATGTGAGGGTTCAATCAAGGTGGCACAAATGCACGGCATAGATATCAGCCATCTTAGAGCGAGACAGTTTACAAAAGAAGATATTGATGTATATGAGTTGATAGTTGTACTTGATGAAAACAACAGGCTGCATGTCAAGAAACTGGGTGCCAAAAATATACAAAAGCTGGGATGCTTCGCATTTAATTGTCAGGATGTTCCGGATCCGTATTTTTTTGACGGATTTGACGGATTTTTAGAAGTCTACAAAATGATAGAAGTTTGTGTAAATAATCTTTTTAGTGTAAAATTACTTCAAGAGGAAAAATAATGAAAATTGCAAAAAATATAACTGAATTAGTAGGCAACACGCCATTGGTAAGGCTGAATGAGGCATCAAAGCTGACAGGTGCTACGATATTGGGAAAATGTGAGTTTATGAATCCGACAAGTTCGGTCAAAGACAGAATAGGATTCAATATGATCCGCAGGGGTATAGAATCAGGACGTATTCAAGCAAATACAACGATTATTGAACCTACAAGCGGAAATACAGGAATTGCTCTGGCAGCCAACTGTGCAGCTCAAAATTTAAAACTTATTTTAACTATGCCTGAGTCTATGAGTGTAGAGAGAAGAAACCTGCTCAAGGCTTTAGGCGCTGAACTGGTACTGACTCCGGCTGCAAAAGGGATGAACGGAGCCATTCAAAAAGCACTGGAAATTCAGGAAAATACACCGGACTCTATAATTTTACAACAGTTTGAAAATCCGGCAAATCCGGAGATACATGAAATCACAACGGCACAGGAAATCCTCCGTGATACAGAGCAAAATCTGGATGCTTTTGTGGCAGCTGTAGGGACGGGAGGAACGCTTAGCGGAACTTCGAAGGTCTTGAAAGAACATATTGCAGATATTGCTGTTTTTGCAGTAGAGCCTGAAGCTTCGGCAATTCTCTCAGGAGAGAGCCCGGCTCCACATAAAATTCAGGGAATAGGCGCAGGTTTTGTTCCTGCAATTTTAGATACCTCCTGTTACAGTGAAGTGATAAAAGTGAGTAATGAAGATGCCATAGCAACAGCCAGAATGTTGGCAAAAAAAGAGGGATTGCTTGTAGGTATATCTTCAGGAGCAAATGTATATGCTGCCATGCAGGTGGCTTCACGGGAGGAATTCAAAGGCAAAACGATTGTGACCGTTTTATGTGACACGGGAGAAAGGTACTTAAGTACAGAACTTTTCAGTGAATAAAATTCAATATTTAGAAACAATCAAAGCAGTTGATGCAAAACTGTTTCATCTTGCATACCATCAAAAGCGGCTTGAGAAAACAGTTGGGCATTCCGGCATTATATTACAAGATATTTTACATCCTCCCGCATCAGGATTTTTCCGGTGCAGGGTTGTCTATGATGGCGAAGAGTACAGCATCACATACCATCAGTATAAAAAAAAGAGTATTCAAACCCTGAAACTTGTTTTTGATAATGAGATAGAGTATTGTAAAAAATATTATGACAGAAGCAAAATAGAGAAGCTGCTGGAAAAAAAATCTTTTTGCGATGACATACTTATTGTAAAAAATTCTCTTATTACAGATACATCCATTGCCAATATCGCTTTTAAATATAAAGATGAATGGATAACACCAAAAAACCCTTTGCTTCAAGGAACGACCAGAGCAAGGTTGCTCGAGAGCGGGAAAATCAGAGAAGATGATATATCCGTAGAGGATTTAAATCATTTCGAGCAGGTTGCACTGATGAATGCTATGATAGATTTTGATATAATACCAAATGAAAACATAAGGGATATAATTTGTTAGAAAATATAATACAAGACAGAGATTTTGCACACTTAATGAAAAAAAATATTCAGGAGTTGATTGTTCTGCTGTTTGAAAAAGAGCAGAATTTCGGTATTTTATGTAAAATTGAAGATGTGAGTTTTGCACCGGCACTACCGGAAAGTATAAACGCTGAGTTTCGTCCGTTGACACTTTTCTTTTTAGCAGGATATACATTTGAGACTGCCAGAATAGAGGATGATATTTTAATTTTTGAGGCAGGTTTTGGCAGTGAAAATTTTGGAAGTGTTGTACATGTACCCTTGCTGAGTATTTTACAGATTATTATCGATGAAACTCCGGTTTTGATTAATATATCTGCATATAAAGAGGAAACAAAGAAACAAGAAGCTGATATAGACGAAAGCGGAGTGAAAAACTCCATGGCATCTTTTCTCTCAAATCCGGAAAACTCCAAGTTTATAAAATAAGACGCTATCTACACTCTGTTAAGCGAGAGCAGATAATTGACTACGTTGTCTACAAAAGCATCATGTTTTCTGTCTTTGAGATAGGCTATGTAAAAACTTCTTGTAATTTTATGGTTTTTTAGTCTGGCTTCATAAAGTTGGCCGTTTTCGATTTCTGACTTGATGACATGACGGGACATAATAGAGACAAGAGGTCGTTCTGCATTCTTGTCTGCATGTAAAATAGACTCCTTGATGGAAGTCGGACTGGCAAGAACACCGATAACATTGAAATTATTACACTGCACTCCCATCTCTTCAAAAACTTCTGATGTCAGTTTTCTTGTGTGGGAGTCCTCATTGCGACAAATCCAGTCGAAATCGAGTAAATCATCTGCACTGAGATGTTTTTTCATCGGCTGGTTTGAAAAAACGACCAATTCATCTTCCACCCATTCTCTGTAAATGACACCATCTCTGAAAACAGGAGATTCGATGAGTGCGACATCTATTTTTTTATCTTCAAGCTGGTCAATAATGTTTGAAGAGAGATCCACATTCATAAAAACTTCATTGTTGATGCGTTTTTTTATTTCACTGAGATAATTCGGAAGCACATAATTACCGATTGCAAAAGAAGAACCCATGACAAAAGTGAACTCTTTGTTGATTATTTTTAACAACTCTTTTTCACTGCTGTGTATAGCTTTTTCAAGTCTTAAAGCGATTCTGTAGAGATCTTCGCCCTCTTTTGTGAGGATAATTCCGTTTTTCTTTCTATCAACTATTTTTGTATCAAGATAATCTTCAATGAACTTGATTTGCTGCGTGACAGCGGGCTGGGAAATCCCAAGTTTTGCTGATGCTTTAGAGAAGCTTTTCTCTTTTATAACCATCAAAAAAGTATGTAATTTCGCAAAATCTTTTAACATAATAATTCCTATAAGTATCAATAATAGTAAAATTATAACTCATAATTATAATTATTGCAATAGTTTTGTAATAATTTATGACATTTTAGCTATAATAAGTAGAAATACAACTTAGTAGTGAACATATATGGAAAAAATTTTTAATCATTTAAATGAGTCTCAAGCAGCAGCAGTAAAGCAAACAGAAGGACCTGTCCTGATTCTTGCAGGAGCGGGAAGCGGAAAGACGACAACAATTATTTCACGCTTGGCGTATCTTATTGAGGTTGTGGGTATTCCCGCTTCAAATACACTTACCCTGACATTTACAAACAAAGCTGCAAAAGAGATGAAAGAGCGTTCTCTCTCTATGATAGAAAATGTCGCCTATCCTCCTCTTCTTTGTACCTTTCACAAGTTTGGACTTCTTTTTTTAAAATTCAATATACATCTTCTGGGCAGAGCCAATAATTTTGTTGTGATAGATACAGATGATAAAAAGAGAATCATTAAAAAAATAAATTCTGAGCTGCCGACACCGCTTATCGCGAGTGAAATTTCCAGATACAAAAACTCTTTAATGAGTCCTGATGATGCCTACAAGCAGACTGAACTGTTCAGTTACAAGCAGATTGCCGAAGTTTTTGCAGAGTATGAAAAATATTTACTGGAAAACAATCTTGTTGATTTCGATGATCTCATCGCGCTTACCTATAAACTTTTGGATGAAAATCCTGAGTTGGCAAAGGCTACTTCGCAGAAATATCAGTACATTATGATTGACGAGTACCAGGATACAAACGAACTGCAGTTTAAGCTGTTACAAAAACTTTGTACAGTGCATAACAATTTGTGTGTAGTCGGTGATGATGATCAGAGTATATACGGCTGGCGTGGTGCGCATATTCGCAATATTATGGAGTTTGACCAGGATTTTTCAGGCACACATGTCTTTAAACTCGAAGAGAATTACCGTTCACGTGCGCCGATTTTAAAAGTTGCCAATGCGCTTATCGAGCACAACCGGTCCCGTTTGGGAAAAAAGCTCATAGCAACGCGTGGCAACGGGGATGATGTGACAACACTGAATTCTAATGATGAAAACGAAGAGGCAAGAAAAGTTGCCGCAAAAATACAAAAACTGCTTGAGAGCGGAGTACGTGCCAGAGAAATAGCTATTTTGTACCGTGTCAATGTTCTGTCACGTTCTGTAGAAGAAGGCTTGAACCGTTACGGGATTAACTATAAACTTGTGGGTGGTTTGCGATTTTATGACCGGGCAGAGATAAAAGATCTTATTTCTTATATCAGGGTGATTACAAATCATCATGATGACTTCTCCCTGAAACGTATAGTCAACAAGCCGAAACGCGGACTGGGCAAAGCAAGTTTGGATAAAATTGAACTTGCAGCTCAGAAAAAGGGAACTTCTATTTATGAATATATCACTCAGGCATCCATGGAAGAACTTGAAGGCTTGGTCAGAAAGAAAAATGCTGCAACGCTCAAAGAGTTTGCTAAAAACATTCAAGAGGTTGCCGGTATTGCGCAGGCGTCTACCTATGAGTTTATAGATGCTTTGGAAGAAACTTTTTCTTTGAAAGATATTTACAAAAACATGCAAGACTCACAGGAAAGAATTCTCAATATAGATGAGTTTTACGGTCTTTTTAGAGATTTTGTAAAAAAATCACCACAGAGTTCTTTGGATGAGTTTTTAAACGAACTGACGTTGCAAAGTGAGCAGGACCAGGTGGAGGGGGAGAGTATCTACATGATGAGTATACATGCCTCCAAAGGTCTGGAGTTTGAACATGTTTTTGTCATAGGAATGGAAGAGGGCTTTTTGCCACTGACAGGAGACGGAAGTGATTTGGAAGAAGAGAGACGACTTGGGTATGTTGCGTTTACCCGTGCCAAAGAGACCTTGACGCTTTGCCATGCCGGGAGCAGATTTTACAAAGGACGCAGAAGTGATTTGGAAAAAAGCCGTTTTTTCAATGAAGCCGGACTTTGCAAAGGCTCTTTAAAGTGTGAAAAAAACACAGCATTTAAAAAAGGTGATCTGGTACGGCATAAAATCTTTGGAACAGGGCGCATTATCGGTGTGAGTAAGTCGGGAAGAGAGTTTAAACTCAAGATTAATTTTGCAGGAACAAAACGCGATATTCTTGCATCATTTGTAGAGAAGTTATGAATCGTCTTTTTGTTGCATACAAACCTTCGGGAGTAGGCTCAAACAAGTATCTTTACAGTCTGAAAAAAAAGTATAACAATAAAAAAGCAGGTTTTGCCGGAACACTGGATCCTTTTGCCAAAGGCGTGCTTTTGGTAGGTTTTGGCTCACATACGAAACTTTTTAGATTTTTGAACAAAACACCTAAAAGATACAAAGCGACTTTGTGGCTTGGTGCAAAGAGTGATACCCTTGATACAGAGATGATCGAAGAAGTTGTACTTCCTGAACCTTTACATGTAAAGGAGATTGAAGCGGTGCTTTTGTCTTTAGAGGGGGAATTAGAGTATAAACCGCCGATTTTCAGTGCAAAACGGATAAACGGACAGCGAGCGTATGATTTGGCACGTGCGGGAAAAGAGGTTGTTCTCAATACTGTCAACTCAACTGTTTATGAAATGAAACTGATTCACTACTGCCATCCCTTTGTGACCTTTGAAGCAAGTGTCAGTGAAGGGACTTATATACGTTCTCTGGGAGAGATGATTGCGCATAAACTTGGTATAGCGCATGGAAGTTTAAGTATGCTTGAGCGACTGAATGAAGGACAGTTTGTTTATGAGGATGAAAAAGCCTTGAATATCAAAGAATCTTTAAACATTCCCCAGAATTACTATTTGGGTGAAAGTGATAATGTAAAGTATGGAAGAGTTCTTGCTTTAGAAGATTTAGAGTTGCAGGATGACGGCACATACTGGCTGGATAATGGCGAAAGCATCTCCATTATTACAGTAAATGAGGGCAGAGTAAAATATGAATTAGGCAGGATAGAATGTTAGTACTTGCAAGAAAAGCAGATGAATCTATAGTTATTGGTGAAAATATTGTTGTAAAAGTTATCTCTGTAGAAAACGGTGTCGTAAAACTCGGAATTGACGCGCCAAAAGAGATTTCCATCATTAGAAATGAGCTTATCGAAGAGGTCAAAGCGAGTAACAAGGCGGCTTCTTTGGGGACTGTAGACGAAAATGATATTCTGTCTTTGAACAAAATACTGGGAAAATAAAAAGCGGATGAAAAAGTATAAGGCCTATGCCAAAGTAAATATTTTTTTAAAAATAACAGGCAAGAGAAACGAGTACCATGAGATAGTCTCTCGATTTATGAAAGTCAATGATTTGTATGATGTCCTCTCCTTTGTATCAAAACAAGATGTTCAAGCCAAAGCAAATGAGTTTAAAATAATTGGTGATTTTGATTGTGATACAAAACAAAATACCATTTATAAAGCATATGTAGCCTTGAAAGAGGCTACATCAAGCGCTGCACTTGAAAAACTTATGCAAACGTATGCGGTGGCTGTTGAAAAACACATTCCCGCATTTGCAGGTCTTGGCGGAGGCAGCAGTGATGCGGCAACGTATCTGAAAATGTGCAATGAAGTACTGCATTTGGGTCTGAGTCTCAATGAACTCGCACAAATAGGTTTACATGTAGGGGCGGATGTGCCGTTTTTTATTTATGGATACAATAGTGCCAATGTCAGCGGAATAGGGGAAGTGGTAGAAGCCTTTGAGGAAACACCGCTCTCATTTGATATGTATACACCCAAGATACAAATCAGCACTCCAAAAGTCTATAAAGCATACAGAGAAAAATTTTACAGACCCATAGACGGATTTCAAGCCGATGCATTGAAAAAGAAATCTTCAGTAGAAATCTTGCAGGAACTCGATGCAAAAGAAGCAAATGATCTTTTTGCGCCTGCATTGCAGGAGTATACAGAATTGGAAAAACACTATAAAGAGGGCTACTTCTTCAGCGGCAGCGGCAGCAGTTTTTTTAGAGTAATTTAATAGTTTGCACCATTTTATTGGCATAAGAGAGTGTTTTTTGTCAAAGTATTCAATATTATGATACAATAAAAATTGTCAAAATAAGGGGGGCAAGATGAGAAAATTATTACTAATAAGTGTGTTTGCATTGACGTTGTCAGTTACTTCTGCATCAGCATATAATCTTAAGTCAAATATGATACTTTTAAACACAGAATTACGAGAAGTTCAACAAGGCTTTATAACTAGTGATAAAGAGGGTATAAAAGTTTCGATTGAACGGTTTGCAAAACACGCCAATGATTTATTGGCTGATAAAGAAAAATTTGAGGAGATGCTTCCTAAAAACAAGAAGCATAAAGCCAATGAAGCGATTATGAGTGCACAGATTATTGCACATAATGTTCAGATTATATTAGACGCTATTGCGAATAAATATAACCAGTCGGGTAAACTTCGAAGAGAAGAGTCTCAAAGAGCTTATACCTATATTGAGCATGCCTGTTTTCGCTGTCATAATATAGTTCGCGACGAAAACTAAAACAATAAACATCTCTTTAACAATCCAAACCTTAATGAATGCATGCTAAAATAGCAGAAATATTTTAGGCTATACAGTTTAGAAGGAAGTGGATTATGGGTGAAACAATAGCAAAAAACAAAAAAGCGTATCATGATTATTTTATTGAAGAGAAGTTTGAAGCAGGGCTGGTTCTTACAGGGAGCGAGGTCAAAGGCATACGTGCGCATCGCGTTAATCTTAAAGACAGTTTTATCCGCTTTGTCAACGGAGAGGCTTTTTTGTTTAATGCGCATATCGGCAGACTCGAGACGACGCACCATTATTACGGGCACGAAGAGCGCGGGGCAAGAAAGCTGCTTCTGCACAAAAAAGAGTTAGAGAAAATGCAAAAGGCTGTAGCACGTGACGGGTATACCATTGTGCCTTTGCAGCTCTATTTTAACAAACGCAACATTGCAAAACTGCAAATTGCCATAGCAAAAGGAAAACTGCTGCATGACAAAAGAAATGATCTAAAAGAGAAAGACCAAAAGAGAGACATTCAAAGGGCGATGAAGGATTATTAATGAAACTTTTGCTTTTTTTGTGCTTTTTTGTCTCCTCTCTTTTTGCTTTACATGTAAAGATAGTCAATGATGAGGTAGGTAACGGCAAGACAGTACTGGTGAAGTTTGCAAAAGAAAAAGGCATTGAATACAAAGCACTCTTTTTTGAAGAAAAAAAGATAAAAATTTTTCCGAATCCTTTGAACAGGAGTGAATATTATGCCTTGATTCCCGTCTCCTACTACGACAAACCTGCTCAAAAAACCGTGAAAGTTATTTATCTGCAAAACGGGATAAAAAAGCACAAAGAGCTTTCTCTTACAATCAAAGATGCAAAATACAAAAAAGAAACCATCCGTGTAAGCGCTTCGAAAGTAAATCCGACGCTGCCCAAGATAAAAAAAAGAATCGCAAAAGAGTACAAGGAAGCTATGAAAATTTATCATACAATAACAAACAAAAGCTATATGCATTCAGATTTTATCTTGCCGGTGGAGAGTAAAATTACAAGTGCTTTTGGTACAGCAAGAATTTATAACGGAGCCTTGAAAGGGTATCACAGCGGGACGGATTTTCGGGCGAAAACAGGCACACCGATTAGAGCGTCCAATGACGGAAAAGTCGTTTTGGTCAAAAAAAGATTTTATTCGGGAGGCACTGTTGTCATTGATCACGGTGAAGGCATTTATACCTGTTATTTTCATATGAGTAAATTCAATGTCAAAACAGGTCAGCTTGTCCAAAAAGGAGAACTTTTGGGCTTATCAGGAAAAAGCGGCAGGGTAACAGGTCCTCATTTGCATTTTTCAGCTAGAATTGCCGGTGTACAAGTTGATCCGTTGCAACTTATAACATTACTTAATAATAATTTAATTTTAAATAAATAGGAAAACAATTATGACACTTTTTCAGTTACTTATGCTTGGAGCCTCTGCTTTTTTTGCATACAAAATTTACGAACATATACAAACACTTAAAGATCCGCAGGACCAACAGCACACAGGTGCTCAGGGTGAACGAAGTGCTGAGGCATTTTCCCCTTTTGATGCCTCCTCTTTGGTGGAAAAAGCCGATGAAGAGATGCAAAAGGGAGATTTGCAAAAAGCGCTTGCCATTTACAGCGAGGCAAATATTAAAGATCCAAAGAACCCTGAAACACTCTTTAAAATGGGTTATACACTTGCACAGCAAAACAGGGATGATGAGGCTATGGAGTATTACAAAGAAGCGTTGGAACTGGACCCGAACAATACCTATATCCATCAGGCGATGGCATCCCTGTATAGAAAAGCGGGTGAATATGCGAGTGCAAGAAATCATCTCAACAAGTCGCTTGAAATTGATGCCACAAACCCTATTACCTACTATAATTACGGGAATCTGCTTGTTGATATGAAGCATTTTGATGAAGCAAAAGGAATGTATGAAAAAGCGATAGAACTTGACCCTGAATTTAAAGAAGCAAAAGAGGAACTGAAAAAAATCAAGAAGGGAGAATCGCTGTGAAAATATTGGAAATATACAAATATCTCAATGAGCTTTCTCCTTTTGATATTCAGGAGTCATGGGATAATTCCGGTCTTTTGATAGGTGATTTCAAAGATGATATTTCAAAAATTGCTTTGAGTATTGATGTAGATGAAAAACTGATTGATTCTTTGGATGAAAATACGCTGCTTATTACGCACCATCCTATTATTTTTGGCGGACTCAAACAACTTGAGTTCTCTAAATATCCTGCAAATTTGATTCAAAAAATGATTAAAAAAAATATTTCAAATATTGCGATGCATACAAATTTTGACCAGACACACTTAAACGAATATGTTGCAAAAGAGATACTCGGATACGAAATTTGTAAAAAAGACGGTTTTGTTGCATACCTGGAAGTGAATGAAGATTTTGATATATTCGCAAAACATGTTTCAAAAGCATTTGGACTTAAATGTGCAAGAACAGTTAAGTGTGCGCAAAGAGTAAAAAAAGTGGCCCTGACAACAGGATCGGGATGTTCTTTGATGAAGAGTCTGGATGCTGACTGCTTTTTGACAGGTGATGTAAAATATCATGATGCAATGGAGGCAAAAAGTATAAAATTGTCTTTAATTGACATCGGACACTATGAAAGTGAGTACTTTTTTGCACAAATTATGCAAAAGCATTTGAAAATTTTAGGTTTAGAAGTTATAATTGCATCATCAGAAAACCCATTTACATATATTTAGGTCTAATAATACAGGTAATGGTAGAAGTAAACCCCTAAAGGATCCCAATGAACAAGCACTTAAAACAATTAATCGATCTGTCAATTATAGATAAAGAGATAGACGCATTTGAACCTCAGATTGAAGAAGCAAATGCAAATTATGAAGCGGCTCTTGCAAAAACAAAGAGCATAGAGTCAGATATTGAAAATTTAACGAATGAAATCAAAGACGAAGAAGTTAAAAAAGCAAAAAACGAACTGCATCTCTCGGAACTTTCACAAAAACTTGAAGAGAATGTAAAAAAAAGCTCTGAAGTAAAAACAGAACGTGAGATGAAATCGCTGCAGCTTGAAGAAGAGATTGCCAAAGAGCAGGTCACATTTGCAAATGAAGAGATTCAAAGACTTGAAAAAATCATTGAAGCAAAAAAAGAGCAGATTGAAGCTGCAAAAAATGCTCTGGAAGAGTTAAATGCAAATTTGGAAAGTGTAAAAGCTGATGTAGATACAAAACTTGAAAAAATACACAAAGAGAGACAAGAGGTTTTCAAAAGAAAAGAGACTCTTTTGTCAGATATCAATCAAAAAGGGCTTGCTTTTTATCAAAAAATCCGTCGTTGGGCAAAAAACACAACAGTGGTTCCTGTTGAAGAACAGGCATGTATGGGATGCCATATGATAATAGGCGATAAGGTTTATGCTGATGTCATAAAAGGTGAAGATATCACTACATGTCCCCACTGCGGACGCATCCTTTATGTGAAAGTTAACGAAGAGTAGGCTTGAAGCCGTTTTTCCTTTTCTATTATGTACTGAGTGTAATGCTGTTTATAACAGCATTGCCTCTTTTGATATTGCTTGCTTTTAAAAAAAAATACAAAGAATCAATTCCTGCACGTTTTTTTCTTTTTAAGAACCCTCCGTTTCGCAGTACAAATGCAATTTGGTTTCATGTCTGCTCTTTAGGTGAAGCCAGAGCCCTTAAACCGCTTCTGGATCTATTGGCAAATAAAAAGATACTTGTGACAACGATTACACAAACCGGACACAATGAAGCAAAAAAATATAATGCAGAGGTACGTTATCTTCCGTATGAAATGTATCTGCCGTTTTGGGTCAAACCGCAGAAAAAGCTTATTGTACTTGAGGCAGAATTTTGGTATCTGCTCTTTAGCATAGCGCGTTCACGCGGTGCAGAAGTTATTTTGCTTAATGCCAGAATTTCAGATAAAAGTGTCAAAAAATATATGAAGTTTGCCTGGTTTTATAAAAAACTTTTAGAGAATGTAGATATGGTCTATGCTCAAAGCGAAAGTGACAAAAACAGATTTTTGGCCTTGGGTGCAAAACACATTGAAGTGATTGGCAATATAAAATTGGCAGGTGAAATCAAAAAAACAAAAGAATACGAAAAGCCCGATGCGGAAGTAATTGTAGCTGGAAGTACCCATCCTGGTGAGGAACAAAGCATTTTAGAGGCATTTTTTGCCTATGAAAAGAGCAAAGAGGCAAAACTTGTAATTGTTCCCCGTCATCCGGAACGTTTTGCAGAGGTATATAGCTTAATGGAACGATACGGCAGGCAAAATAATGCCACTGTTTCCCGTTTTTCAGAAGGAAAGAGTTTTGCAGGTGATTTGATTTTAGTCGATATGATGGGTGAACTCAACAATATTTATGCCATCAGCGACATAGCCATATTAGGGGGTGCTTTTAAAAATGATGTCGGTGGGCACAATCCGCTCGAACCGGCTTATTTCGGATGTAAAATAATTACAGGAAAGCATTTTTTTCACCAAAAAGAGTTGTTTAAATATGTCCATCACGTGCAGTATGTTGAGCCGGATGAAATAGCCGATGCACTTGAGATGACAAAGGAGTTGCCGCCTTCAATGGTAGAAGAGCAGATAAACCTGGAACCCGTGGTTCAAAAAATATTAAAAAATTAAAAGGAGCTGGTAAAATGGCAACAGAAAAAGCGTATAAATTATTGGCACAGCAAGAGGGAATTTCCAATTCCAATGCAAAGTCTATGATAGACAGAGGACTTGTGTATGTCGGCAACAAAAAAGTGATGATTGCCCGTGGTGAAATTGATGAGCGAACGATATTCAGAGTAGAAAAAGTAGAACACGTTAAGCCTATTTTTGAAAATGATGACATTGTTGTAGTCGATAAGCCGGCACATGTAAACTCGGACGAGATAGAGCGTCAATTTAAACCGGCGGTACTGTTGCACAGACTCGACCGCGAAACAAGCGGTGTTTTAATGCTTGTAAAAAATGAGGAATTTCGTCAGCGTGCTATCAAAGAGTTTCGTGATGACAAAGTCTACAAAGAGTATATCGCCTGGGTTGAGGGAATAATGACCGAGCCGATTGAAGTAGACAAAGCAATTACTACACAGAAAAAAAACAACAAAGCCTACTCAAATGTTTCTCCAAAAGGAAAACCGGCGAGAACGGAGTTTTTTCCTGATATTGTCAGTGCCAAAAAAACAAAAGTCAAATGTATTATTCACAATGGGCGCACACATCAGATAAGAGTCCATGCACGTTATATTGACCATCCTATAGTCGGTGACGAGCAGTATGGCGGGCGTCGTGCAAAACGCGTGATGCTCCATGCCCATAAAGTCAGACTTCTTGGAATGGAGTTTGTGGCAAAAGAGCCCAAAAGCTTTGTTACATTTGAATAATTAAGAAAAACTTAGTTACAATTTCGAAAAAATTTATATAGAATAAAAGAGGTGTTTTCATGTTCGGTACTTTAACAGATTCGTTTACAAATGCAATAAAAAAGATTCGTTTTCACGATGATGACAAGGCACTCTCCAAAGCACTCAATGAACTGAAAAAAAATCTTTTAAAAGCGGATGTCAACCATAAAGTCGTCAAAGAACTGATTCAAAAAGTACAACTGCGTACAAAAGAAAAAGGGATAGGCAAAGACCAGTTTCTTGAAGCCTTACGTGAAACTCTCAACGAACTCTTAGATGTAGGCGGCAACCGAGGATTCGTCTTTGCTCCCAACCCTCCGACTGTGATTTTGATGACAGGACTGCAGGGGTCTGGTAAAACAACTACAACCGGTAAGCTTGCAAATTATCTTAAAAACAAAGGCAAAAAAGTACTTGTTGTTGCAGCTGACTTGCAACGTCTTGCCGCGGTAGAACAATTACGCCAGATTACCGCACAAATTGAAGTTGAATTGTATGAAGATGAAGCAACAAAAAATCCTGTAGATGTTGTACAGTCTGCATTAGAGTATGCTGATTCCAAGATTTTTGATGTTGTGCTTATAGATACGGCCGGTCGTCTGGCTATTGATGAAGAACTTATGGATGAGCTTGAAAATGTAAAAAAAGCGGCAAATCCTGATGAAATCTTTTATGTGGCAGACTCTTTGACAGGGCAGGATGCCGTACGCACAGCAACGAGTTTTAAAGAAAAAATCGGGATTGACGGCGTAATTCTTTCCAAGTACGACGGAGATGCAAAGGGCGGTGTTGCTTTGGGTCTTTCATCTCAGGTACAGGTACCGCTTCGTTTTATCGGTCTGGGTGAAAAAATGGAAGATTTGGAAGTCTTTTTACCGGAGCGTATTGTCAACCGTCTGATGGGTTTTGGTGATGTAGAAGGACTTGCGGAAAAAGTAACGAATGTTATTGATGAAAAACAGGCGAAAAAACTGACAAAAAAAATTCAAAAAGGCAAATTTAACTTTAATGATTTTTTAGAACAGATGGAACAGATGAAAAAAATGGGAAGCATGAGTTCTATCATAGGAATGATTCCGGGCATGGGCAATATGTCCAAAGCGATTAAGGATTTTGATTTTGAAAACTCCGGAGAGCTTAAAAATATCAAAGCCATGGTTGCTTCAATGACAAAAAAAGAGCGAGAAAACCCCGACCTGTTAAATAACTCAAGAAAGCAAAGAATTGCAAAAGGGTGCGGCCTTGATATCGTTGAAATAAACAGAATGATCAAGCAGTTTAAAAATGCAGGGAAAATGGCAAAGAAATTTTCCGGCAAAAACGGTATGAAGCAGCTTCAGTCGATGATGGGTCAGGCAGGCGGACCAGGAGGTATGGGTGGCCTACCAAGATAGAGATTGTAATTTAAGAAAAAAGTGGATATAATTCCATTTCAAATAAATCTTTTTAAACAATACCTCTGTGATAAAAAGATTTGTAGCCTGTTTACCGGTTACATGTGTACATCCAACTATAGAGATGGTAAGAGGGAAGCAAAATTATTTAAGAGAAAAAAGACTCTTCTGCATTTATACCTTCCCAAAAAAACTTAGCATTTATAGTAATAAACTCTCAATATGTATACATGTAACCGGTAACAGGTAAATAAAAAAACAGGAAACAAAATGACAGTAATTAGACTTACTCGTATGGGAAGAAAGAAAAGACCATTTTACCGTATCGCGGTAACAGACAGCCGTAAACGTAGAGATGGCGGTTGGATAGAACTTATCGGATATTACAATCCAATGACAAAAGAGCTGAAAGTTGACAATGAAAGAGTTGATTACTGGTTGGGTGTCGGTGCTCAGATGAGTGATCGTGTGAAAAAGATCACTGGTCGTTAATTATGATTGCTGATTTTGTCGCACAATTTGCAAGACTGATAGCATCACACCCCGATGATATCAGAGTTGAAGTTCAAGAGGGCGATGAAATAACAGAAATAGTTCTCTACGCAAACCAGGCAGATATAGGGAAATTAATAGGAAAAAGCGGTAAGATGATTGGTGCTATTAAAACTGTGATTTCCGGATGTAAAGCAAAAGATGGTGTGAGTTACCGTATCAATGTCGAAGCAGTCTAGTAAAGAAAAGTTGTTGCATATAGCAACGATTGGTAAAACTGTCGGCATTCATGGAGATATGAAATTGCATCTTAAGTGTGATTTTCCTGAACAGTTTGTTAAGGGAGCCACTTTTTTAATCAATAAAAGTGAGCGCATTACTTTAAGTGATGTTGATTTGAATCGTGGATTGGTTCGCATTAACAGCATTGCAAATCCTGAAGATGCCAAAAAGTTTACAAATGCAAAACTTTTTACCACCTACGAAGAGACAAGAAAAAACTGCCATTTGGAAGAGGGTGAGTATTTCTGGTTTGATTTAGAAGATTGTGAAGTCTATGAAGATGGCAAATGTCTTGGCAGAGTAAAAGAGATAGAGAGATTCAATACTACCAATTATTTAAGTATTGTTACGGATGCAAGTTTAGTCGAAAGCGGTTTGGCCAAGAGCTTTTTGGTTCCTTTTATTGAACCGTTTAAAGTGGAAGTTGACATTGAGAACAAACGCATCACACTCAGTGGTGCTGTTGATATCCTGGAAGCTTCTTGAATGCGCTTTACTTTTGTTACTCTTTTTTCTGCTCTGATTGAAGGCTATTTTAAAGATTCGATTTTGAAACGGGCCATTGAGAAGGATATCATAAAGATAGACTATTTGAATCCTCGGGATTACTCAAAGAACAAACACTCTAAAGTTGATGATACGGCAGTAGGCGGCGGTGCGGGAATGGTAATGAATCCACAGCCGCTTTTTGATGCACTGGATGATTTGAAAAATAAAGATGAAAATGTTCATATCATTTTTTTGACTCCGGTTGCCAAACCTTTTGTACAGAATGATGCAAAGCGTTTGGCAAAGAAAACCCATATAGCTTTTGTGAGTGGAAGATATGAGGGAATAGATGAAAGAGTTATTGAAAAATATGCGGATGAAGTATTTTCAATCGGTGACTATATTCTGACCGGAGGCGAACTGGCCTCACTGGTACTTTGTGATGCCATAAGCAGAAACAAAGAAGGTGTTCTCGGAAATGCCCAGTCTTTGGAGATTGAGAGCTTTGAAACGCCGCTTTTGGAAGCACCGTCATTTTCAAAACCACAAAACTATGAAGGTTTAAGTGTTCCATCAGAATACTTAAAGGGAAATCATAGTAAAATTCGCTCACTAAAATTAGCCTTGTCTGAAGCAAAGACCAAATTCTTTAGACCAGAACAGCTATTAAAGCACAAATCGGAAGAACGATTACGCTAAATCGCACCAGTGCGATGGGCTTTTCGCCGAGAAAAACAAAGTGTTAACGTAGAGAAAGGAATTATTTCCATTCTCGTTATAAATCAAATGGAGGGTTTCCTTCATTTATGAAATAAATTAAGGATCTAGTCTTATGAGAAATAAGTATATTGAAAACTTTGAAAAAGCACAAACTGCTGAGAAAAATATTCCAGATTTTCGTGCCGGGGATACTGTAAATTTAGCAGTAACAATTAAAGAAGGTGACAAAACTCGTGTACAAAACTACGAGGGTGTTTGTATAGCTAAGCGTGGTCAGGGAACAGGGCAAACTATTACAGTACGTAAAATCGGTGCTAACGGTGTTGGTATTGAGAGAATTTTCCCAGTTTATTCTGACTCAATCAATGAAATTAAAGTGATTCGTCGCGGTCGTGTTCGTCGTGCGAAACTTTTTTATCTTCGTGCACTTGCCGGTAAAAAAGCCCGTATTAAAGAACTTAGAAGAAAATAATTCTTCTAGGCTCTTGCCTTCTTCATATTTTATAACATTCCCACATTACACATATTTTTTAAACTCCGTAAAAATTAATCTAACTTTTTAGCATAAATAAGAAATTCATAGTATAATCAATAAAAATAGACATTATTTGGATAACAATGAACTACATAGCAGACTTAAAAAAGGTCGTAGAAATAAATTCCTATACAAAAAACACAGAAGGTGTGAACCTTGTCGGTGAAATTTTTGATGAATGGTTTGGGGCATTGGGTTTTGAAACTGTCATTTACAAACGCAACAATGTCGGTGATCATCGTTATTACAAGTCTTTACATGTAAAGAATTCTCCAAAATTACTTTTGCTCGGACATATTGACACGGTTTTTCCTCCCGGAAAATTTGAATATTTTACAGAAGATGACACCTGGGTATACGGGCCGGGTGTATGTGATATGAAAGGCGGCAATATTGTACTGCTTGAAGCACTGCGCCAGCTTACATGTAAAGGCGTGAAAATTCAAAATATTGATATTCTTTTGGTCAGTGATGAAGAGACTGGGAGTGATGATTCCAAATATCTGACTGCTGAACTTGCCAAAGAGTATGCGTATTGTTTTGTGTATGAAGCGGCGGGTGCGCATTTGGAACTTGTAACCGGACGAAAAGGTGTAGGAACTTTCTTTGTTGACATAGAGGGCAAAGCAGCCCATGCAGGCAATCATTACAGTGAGGGCTGTGATGCAAATTTAGAACTTGCATACAAGCTGCAAAAACTTGTGCAGTTGACAGACCTGGACAAAGGTACAACCGTTAATGTCGGAAAAATTATGGGGGGAATAGGGGCAAACACTGTCTCTCCGCAGGCACAATTGGTTTTTGAATTGAGATACAAATATTCTGCTGAGAAAGAGAGAGTGTTGAAAGCCATAGAAAAGATTGTGCAAACCTCTGTTGTTGATGGCGTAAAAGCAACATTAAGCGGTGGTATACAAAGAGATGTGATGCAGACAACAGAGGATTCAATCGCTCTACTTAAAAAAATAGAAAAGATTACACAACAGCAGATATCCGCAGAAGAAAGAGGCGGTGTGAGTGATGCAAATATTGTCAGCGCATGTGGTGTTGTGACACTTGATGGTTTCGGACCGTTTGGTGACGGAGATCATACAGTAAAAGAGCGGGCGAGCAAGGAGAGTTTTGTCCGTCGCATAGAGATGAGCAGAAAGCTCTTTGGGTATTTTATAAAAAATTTAAAATTTTAGGGGATGTCAATGAAAAAAAGAAAAATCGGCATGTGGTTATACAAGAATGGCGGCGGAGATAAAATAGCAAAAAAAATAATTAAAAAACTCAAAGAAAGAAACATTGAAGTATTAAACGATATTAATTTGCGTCATGCGATTGCAAAAAATGCGCATATACTCTATCACGGAAAAGAGTATCATGGAGAAAAACTTGATACACTGGATCTGTTTTTTTCCTATAATGCAGGGGAACAGACACAGTATCAAATGTACCTGTATCAGGCATTAAACCGAATTATTCCGATGATTAACTCTTATGAGTCTTTTGCTTTGACAGAAGATAAGTTTCAGACCTCGTTTGTTCTGAGAAACAGCGGTGTGAAAACAGCTGATTATAAGCTGTGTCATCGGGATGATGGGCATGAACTTAAAAAAATCATTAAAAAATGGGACAAAATGGTCTACAAGCCTACTGATGGCTGGGGTGGTGTGGGACTTACCAAAATCGAGAATGAAGCAAGCCTGGATATGCTTATGCCTTTTTTAAATCAGATGGATCTGCGCTATTTTTATGTAGAAAAATTTATTGATTATGACAATACGGATTTCAGAGTTGATATTGTTGACGGAGAATTTGTTTCGTGTTACGGAAGAAAAGCCAGCGGAACTGACTGGCGTACAAATGTGACAAGCGGCGGCAGTGTTTTTGTACGTGAAGCAAATGACGAAGTTGTCAGTATTGCAAAAAAAGCATGCAAAGCAACAGGTGTGGATATTGGTGGCGTAGATATTATTTATGACAGAGAAAAAGAAGAGTATATTGTTTTGGAAGTAAACGGTATTCCCGCTTTTGCTACTCCTGAACAGGAAAAAATGGGATTAAACTTTAATGACAAAAAAATTGATTTAATTGTGGATTTAATTGACAGAAAAACGAAGTAAGAGTATCATTTCAAAAAAATGAAGGCAATGGCTTGAGACAACAATATAGTTCATATGATGAATGTATAAATTTTTTTAATTCTGCTCAAAAGAGACATCCAAATCTTGTTAAAGTAGAAACAATAGGACAAACATGGGAAAGCAGAGATATCATTGCTGTCTCAATTACTAAAAATGTAGAGGCACATCTGAAAAAACCTGCACTTTTTTACACAGGTACAATTCATGCAAGAGAATGGATTGGAATAGAACTTTCTCTTGCTTTTGCAAAATATATTTTAGAACATATTGATTATGAACCACAACTTAACAAAATATTGGACAATACAACACTCTATATGGTCCCCTGTGCAAATCCGGATGGTTTCGAATACTCAAGAAACCATTTTTCTTTTTGGAGAAAAAATCGGAGAAAAAATCCTGACGGAAGTTATGGTGTTGATTTAAACAGAAATTTCAGTGTAGGTTTTACCCCGAACAAAAATTATACTTCGAATGTCTACTCTGGTCCGAAACCGTTCAGTGAACCGGAAACCGCAGCCATTAGAGATTTTATACTCGAACGCAAAAATATTACAATTGCTTTGGACTACCATTCTCAGGGCAATGTATTTTTTCCTGCACACAATTTTATTCATGAAGATGCGGAGGATGCTGTTGACTTGAATCTTCTGGCGGGAAATATGGCAGAAGAAATAAGAAAAGAGTCTTCTCGTGAATACGGCATTCATATGGGAAAACCGCCTGTGCATCTCATTTCAGGAAGCGGACGCGAGTTTTACTATTCTCAGGGAATCCTTTCGCTAGTAGCAGAAGTCGGAACGAGAAACATCAGTGACTATATTGAGAATATGAGTGAGAATATCCAGGAAAATATTCCAGCTTTGATTATGGCTCTCTCCGAAGTAAACAATTACAAAAAAGAAAACAATTTACAACGTGTTGAAAATTTTGTGGCAACAGGCATTGGGGCAAAAGAGGTAGAACTTAGCTGGGAGTATATAGAAGACGAAACAATTTATTTTGAAATTTATCGTTCAACAAAACTCAAAGGGTTTGCGCAGGCCTCCAATCGAATTGCCATGACAAAAATGAAAAGTTTTACAGATTCCAATTTAAAGAGTTCGACAAATTATTATTATTATATTCGTGCGGTCTGCAAGGACAAGTCAATTAAATCACCTTATGCTCAGCTTGTTGCGGTAAGAACAAAACCGGCTGAAAATATGTTTTCCAAAATTTTATATCCCATTGCAAGCAAAATAGGATATGTCGGAGAAAAGACACAAAAGAACAAAGATCATTTTGGGAACAATTCTCTGTTTGTCGGAATTTCAGAACAAAAAGGGGAGTGTTACGGAGTGTGTGGATTTTCCTTAATGACAATTCCGGAAAATGCGATTATTACAGCAGCAAAAATTTCATTTTATCCGATGAACCGGGTTGCTGTACAGGTTGAGCGCTATGGTCAGTGGCGGGTTGGACAGATGGATGAGCGTACAATAGACAAAATAGACAGTTTTGATGATATAAAAAATGCAAAAATGCTTTCTTATATAGATCGACCAACCTCTTCACATCAATTGGCTCAGGGTATATGGAGAGAATATCAATTTGCAGAACAGGAAATAAAAGTTCTTGAAAAAGCTTTAAAAAGACGAGAAGCATATTTTAGAATGCAAGGACCGACCTCTTTGCCGCTTGACAGGTCTTCTCAGTTGATGCAGTGGGATATCGGATATGGAAAATTCAGTGGAGGATTAACCTACAGACCAAAGCTTGATATTTCGTATACCATACATGAAGCAAAACTGGATATTCAATCTTCTTATGAGTTTACAGTCAATCATGACAATATAAAAGATAATGCGCTTAAATCCGGATATGACGCAAGTGGCAACCTGAAATATGCATGCATTGAATTTGATTTATTGAATTTACCGGATATGGAAAATACCGTAGTATCTGATGCGTATATAGATTTACAGGCATATCAGGTGAATGCAAAAGAGAATAATTTACGTTTTCATATAGAACTGGTGGAACCGATTACAGGTGAAATTACCTATGAGAAGATAAAAAACCGAAACATTATTGAGAGAATCGGATATGACGTAAGTATTACAGAGATCAAGAGATCTTCAAAACAGAGATTTGTTTTTGATACATATGCAATTCAGGAAATGCTTGAGTTGGCAAAAGAAAAGAAGAAAGCCTTTTTTGTAATTTCCGCTTCATCAGAAACTGAGATGTCCAAAAATGCTGATGTAAACTGGATAGACAATAAAAAAATAGATAAACCGGTTTTAACTCTGGATTACATCCGTAAAAGGAAAAATCCGCCAAAACAGGTAGAGAACTTACGGGCAAGTATGGAAAACGGAATAATAAAACTGCAGTGGGAAAGTCCTGAAGACGATGGCTACAGAGGTGTGATTGTTGTAAAAAACAGATTCAAGGTTCCATGCTCTCCTTATGATGGACAAAAACTCTATGGCGGCAGTGATAATTATACGTATGATAATTTTGGTGATTTGAATGTTCATAAATATTATGCAGTATTTTCATATGATGATGTTCCAAATTTTTCTGAACCTGTATATATTGAAGTAAACAGTTAGAAGTTTGTTTGAGTCAAACTTCTATAAAAAGTAACAAATAAAAAACTTCAAAAACTTTTTAAAAAACCCACCAAACATTAAGCAGTCTCTAAGCAATACTCCCCTATAATTCCCATCCACAAACAGAGAGACCTGATTTAAAAGGCCTGAAGAGACTTCGAGTAGAAGCTTTTAAAAATGTTTGAGATCATTGAAAACTAAGCAAGTAAGAGACTTTTTAGCTTTAGAGTTAAAGAGATAAATTACTTAGAAATAACTAATAAACAACAACCGTCTATTCTATTTTGAAATCCATACAGGCTTGCCTGTATGGTTCCCTTAATAGTAATAGATAACTATTATTCTGTGCTTGAAATGGCACAGAACATACAACAGTCTAGTAATAGAACCTTAAGCAGTTTTATTAAGACTTAAAATAACAAAGCCAATGATTTAATAATCTTGGGCAAAAGATCAGTAATAAGTTTACTTATCTTTCTGTAATAACAATTATGGAGAGTTTGATCCTGGCTCAGAATGAACGCTGGCGGCGTGCTTAACACATGCAAGTCGAACGGTAACAGATGGTAGCTTGCTACTATGCTGACGAGTGGCGCACGGGTGAGTAATATATAGATAATGTGCCCCTTGGACCGGGATAGCCATTGGAAACGATGATTAATACCGGATACTCCTTCTTATCACAAGATAAGTCGGGAAATGGATTCCGCCAAGGGATCGGTCTATATCCCATCAGCTAGTTGGTAGTGTAAGAGACTACCAAGGCTATGACGGGTAGCGGGTTTGAGAGGATGATCCGCCACACTGGTACTGAGACACGGACCAGACTCCTACGGGAGGCAGCAGTGAGGAATATTGCACAATGGGGGAAACCCTGATGCAGCAACGCCGCGTGGAGGATGACGCATTTCGGTGTGTAAACTCCTTTTATATGTCAAGAAAATGACGGTAGCATATGAATAAGCACCGGCTAACTCCGTGCCAGCAGCCGCGGTAATACGGAGGGTGCAAGCGTTATTCGGAATCACTGGGCGTAAAGGACGCGTAGGCGGGTTGGCAAGTCAGATGTGAAATCCTACAGCTTAACTGTAGAACTGCATTTGAAACTGCCGACCTAGAGTATGGGAGGGGGAGATGGAATTAGTGGTGTAGGGGTAAAATCCGTAGATATCACTAGGAATACCGAAAGCGAAGGCGATCTCCTGGAACATAACTGACGCTAAGGCGTGAAAGCGTGGGGAGCAAACAGGATTAGATACCCTGGTAGTCCACGCCCTAAACGATGTTCACTAGTCGTCGCTCTGCTAGTCAGGGCGGTGATGCACTTAACAGATTAAGTGAACCGCCTGGGGAGTACGGTCGCAAGATTAAAACTCAAAGGAATAGACGGGGACCCGCACAAGTGGTGGAGCATGTGGTTTAATTCGAAGATACGCGAAGAACCTTACCTAGCCTTGACATTGAGAGAACCTGCCAGAGATGGCGGGGTGCCCTTTTGGGAGCTTGAAAACAGGTGCTGCACGGCTGTCGTCAGCTCGTGTCGTGAGATGTTGGGTTAAGTCCCGCAACGAGCGCAACCCTCGTCCTTAGTTGCTAGCAGGTTAAGCTGAGCACTCTAAGGAGACTGCCTTCGTAAGGAGGAGGAAGGTGAGGACGACGTCAAGTCATCATGGCCCTTATGGCTAGGGCTACACACGTGCTACAATGGGGCGTACAGAGTGTTGCGATACCGCGAGGTGGAGCTAATCACTTAAAGCGTCTCTCAGTTCGGATTGGAGTCTGCAACTCGACTCCATGAAGCTGGAATCACTAGTAATCGTAGATCAGCAATGCTACGGTGAATACGTTCCCGGGTCTTGTACTCACCGCCCGTCACACCATGGGAGTTGATTTCACCCGAAATCGGGAAGCCAACCTTCGGGGGGCTACCGCTTACGGTGGAATTAGCGACTGGGGTGAAGTCGTAACAAGGTAACCGTAGGAGAACCTGCGGTTGGATCACCTCCTTTCTAGAGTAAAGAGCACTCATTCGATTGAGTGGCTCAACACAAGAAAATCTCACACGAGAAATAGTTTATTGGTTGTTTCAAAAGTTACTTACTTGCTTAGTTTTCAGTGATCTGTGTTCATTTGAATTACGATTATAAAATGGGGAATTAGCTCAGCTGGGAGAGCGCCTGCCTTGCACGCAGGAGGTCAGCGGTTCGATCCCGCTATTCTCCACCATTTTTGAGAATTTGCACTTGAAAAATCTACTTACGTACAAAAGTACGCTACGCAGATTTTTCAAGCACAACTTCTTCAAAAATCAAACAAGTTTTAAATTAAATATAAGTTCTTAAAGTCATAAGAATTTATATTTGGTTTAAAAACCAAACGATCATTAAATTACAATTGTTAAAGTCAACAACTTTAATTATAGAGATATAATTAAAAACTAAATAACTACAATAACAGATCATTCATCTTGTTTAATGTATTCATACATTAAATAAGGTAGTGAACGCAACATAGAATAAAAAGATATTAAGGGCCATAGGTGGATGCCTTGGCTAGTAGAGGCGATGAAAGACGTACTAGGCTGCGAAAAGTCTCGGGGAGCTGCCAAGAAGCTTTGATCCGGGAATTTCTGAATGGGGCGACCCAGCACGGAGCGATTCGTGTTACCACCTTCGGGTGGGGCGAACCTAGGGAAGTGAAACATCTCAGTACCTAGAGGAAGAGAAATCAAACGAGATTCCGAGAGTAGCGGCGAGCGAAATTGGAATAGGGCGCATACATTTAGCATATTTGTTAGCAGAACATTCTGGAAAGGATGAGCATAGAGGGTGATACTCCCGTAAGCGAAAACATTTATGTGGAACTAAGGTATGGAACGAGTAGGTCGGGACACGTGTTATCTTGACTGAATATGGGGGGACCACCCTCCAACCCTAAATACTACTACTAGACCGATAGCGAACAAGTACCGTGAGGGAAAGGTGAAAAGGACCGCGGTGAGCGGAGTGAAATAGAACCTGAAACCTATGGCTTACAATCATTCGGAGCACTATTAAATAAGTGTGACGGACTGCCTTTTGCATAATGAGCCTGCGAGTTGTGGTATCTGGCAAGGTTAATCGAACGAGAAGCCGTAGCGAAAGCGAGTCTTAATAGGGCGACATAGTCAGATGCTGCAGACCCGAAACTGAGTGATCTATCCATGAGCAGGTTGAAGCTGGTGTAAGAGCCAGTGGAGGACCGAACCCGTAGAAGTTGAAAATTCTTGGGATGACTTGTGGATAGGGGTGAAAGGCCAATCAAACTCAGTGATAGCTGGTTCTCTCCGAAATATATTTAGGTATAGCCTCGAGCATTAGCGTATAGGGGTAGAGCACTGACAGGGCTAGGGCTGCTTACCGCGGTACCAAACCCTATCAAACTCCGAATACTATACGTGTAACCTCGGGAGTCAGGCGTAGGGTGATAAAATCCTATGTCGAGAGGGGAACAACCCAGACTAACAGCTAAGGTCCCAAAGTTTTATCTAAGTGGAAAAGGATGTGGAGTTGCTGTGACAACCAGGAGGTTGGCTTAGAAGCAGCCATCCTTTAAAGAAAGCGTAACAGCTCACTGGTCTAGCGATTCTGCGCCGAAAATATAACGGGGCTAAGATAAACACCGAAGCTTTAGATTTACAGTTTACTGTAAGTGGTAGGAGAGCGTTCCATTCAGCGCTGAAGGTATACCGGTAAGGAGTACTGGAGCGGATGGAAGTGAGCATGCAGGCATGAGTAGCGAGAAAAGAAGTGAGAATCTTCTTCGCCGTAAACCCAAGGTTTCCTACGCGATGCTCGTCATCGTAGGGTTAGTCGGGACCTAAGTCGAGTCCGAAAGGGGTAGACGATGGCAAATCGGTTAATATTCCGATACCGACATTACATCGTTTGAGTGATGGGGGGACGCATAGAGTTAAAGGGGGTCACTGATGGAATAGTGGCTCGAAGGACGTAGGTCGTAGCGTAGGCAAATCCGCGCTACATGAGACCGAGATCTGACAGGCTGGTCAATCTTTTCGGAGAGCGACCAGAACCCTTGATACTGTCGTGCCGAGAAAAGCCTCTAAACGAGATGTAATGTTGCCCGTACCGTAAACCGACACAGGTGGGTGAGATGAGTATTCTAAGGCGCGTGGATGAACCCTTGTTAAGGAACTCTGCAAACTAGCACCGTATCTTCGGTATAAGGTGTGCCCTAAGTGTTATGGGATTTACTCCCAGAAGCACTGACGGGTCGCAGCAAAGAGTCCCTCCCGACTGTTTACCAAAAACACAGCACTCTGCTAACACGTAAGTGGATGTATAGGGTGTGACGCCTGCCCGGTGCTCGAAGGTTAAAAGGATTGCTTAGCTTCGGCGAAGGCATGAATTGAAGCCCGAGTAAACGGCGGCCGTAACTATAACGGTCCTAAGGTAGCGAAATTCCTTGTCGGTTAAATACCGACCTGCATGAATGGCGTAACGAGATGGGAGCTGTCTCAACAAGGGATCCAGTGAAATTGTAGTGGAGGTGAAAATTCCTCCTACCCGCGGAAAGACGGAAAGACCCCGTGCACCTTTACTATAGCTTGACACTGCTATTGGGATATTCATGTGCAGGATAGGTGGGAGCCGTTGAATCCAGGACGCCAGTTCTGGAGGAGGCATCCTTGAGATACCACCCTTGAATATTCTGATAGCTAACTCCGTACGATTATCTCGTGCGAGGACAATGTCTGGTGGGTAGTTTGACTGGGGCGGTCGCCTCCTAAAAAGTAACGGAGGCTTACAAAGTTCGGCTCAGAAGGGTTGGAAATCCTTCGTAGAGTATAATGGCATAAGCCGGACTGACTGTGAGACATACAAGTCGAGCAGAGTCGAAAGACGGTCATAGTGATCCGGTGGTTCTGTGTGGAAGGGCCATCGCTCAAAGGATAAAAGGTACGCCGGGGATAACAGGCTGATCTCCCCCAAGAGCTCACATCGACGGGGAGGTTTGGCACCTCGATGTCGGCTCATCGCATCCTGGGGCTGGAGCAGGTCCCAAGGGTATGGCTGTTCGCCATTTAAAGCGGTACGCGAGCTGGGTTCAGAACGTCGTGAGACAGTTCGGTCCCTATCTTCCGTGGGCGTAGGAACGTTGAGGAGAGCTGACCCTAGTACGAGAGGACCGGGTTGGACGTGCCACTGGTGCACCAGTTGTCCTGCCAAGGGCATAGCTGGGTAGCTACGCACGGATGAGATAACCGCTGAAAGCATCTAAGCGGGAAGCCAACTCCAAGATGAACGTTCCCTGAAGTACGCTTGAAGACTACAAGCTTGATAGGCTGGATGTGTACGCACAGCAATGTGTTTAGCTGACCAGTACTAATAGTACGTTTGTCTTTTTACCAAGTTCTTAAATGAACACAATTGCTTCACTACCTTATTTAGTGTATATATACTAATAAGAGATATGTTAGTAGTTATTTGGAACCGGTACTTTAGTGCCGGCTGTTGTTGATTTTACCAATTCTAACTTAATGAGCAATCATTAACTCACTCAACTGGTCCTTGTAAGATCAGATATAAGTATATCTGGCACTAAATGCCGATACTCCCGTCGCTAAAGCGTAAGTGGAGTATTTACCGATATCTTTATATCTGATCTTGTCTAGGTGGCTATAGAGAGAGGGAAACGCCTGGCCCCATTCCGAACCCAGAAGCTAAGCCTCTCATCGCTGATAATACTGCAGGTTTCACTTGTGGGAATGTAGGTCGCTGCCTAGTTGATCAGATTTTTATCAACAATCCATTCATTTTTTACAATATCCATATTTACTTTATACAAACGTTCAAGATAATAATCTCTTGAAACTTCTTTTGCTCCTAATGATTTAAGATGTGGTGTCGGTACCTGACAGTCAATAAAATCATATCCCCATACTTTTAAATGTTTTACCAATACCGCATATGCAGCTTTTGACGCATCACTGACTTCTGCAAACATTGATTCTCCACAAAACACTTTTCCTATTGTCAATCCATACAACCCGCCTACCAGTTTGCCATCAAGATAACTTTCAACTGAGTGAGCTATACCCATGCCGTGCAAAACATTGAATGATTCTGCCAGATCTTTATTTATCCATGTACCATTTTGATCTTTTCTTGCAACAGAAGCACATTTATGCACAACTTCTTGAAATCTGCTATCAAATGTATATTCAAATTTTTTCAATTTTTTTTTCAATGAACGTCTTAGTTTAAAGTCATCAAGCTCCATAATAAGACGCGGATTCGTTGACCACCACAGTATAGGGTCTTGCTGTGAGTACCAGGGGAAAATACCATTTTGGTATGCTTTTAATAATCTAGAGGGATTTAAATCTCCTCCCCATGCTACTATACCTTCTTTGTTCGCATCATGGGGATCAGGAAAGGAGAGTGAATAATTGTCAAGCTGCGGCAAATACATTAAGCTTCTTCGTATACATTCTCTAAAGTGTCATTTTGTATTATCACTTCTACTTTTCCGCCATTTTTAAGTTTTCCGAATAAAATTTCATCACTGAGTTTATCGGTAATATTATTTTTAATATACCTTTTAAGCGGTCTGGCTCCCATTTCCGGTGAATAGGTTTTCTCAGCAATAAATTTTATAACTTTATCGGAAACAGTTACAATTATTTTTTTCTTTTTTAACTCTTTATTGAGTTCTGTTATGAATTTTTGTACAATTTTTTCGACTATTCCATGACTCAATTGCCCAAATTCTATAATAGCATCTAATCTATTTCTGAATTCCGGAGTAAAAAATGATTTTAGTTCTTCGTTTTTAGAAATAGATTCATCTTTATTGAATCCCATAACATTTCTGGCCTGAGCTCCAATATTTGATGTCATAATCAGTATAACATTCTGAAAATCGGCTTTGTAGCCATTATTGTCAGTGAGTGTTGCGCTGTCCATTATCTGTAGTAACACATTTATGAGTTCAGGGTGTGCCTTTTCTATTTCATCAAGCAGTAAAACTGTATAAGGATGCTTTTTGATGGCTTCTGTAAGCAGTCCTCCCTGCTCATATCCTACATATCCAGGAGGCGCTCCTACCAAACGGCTGAGAGCATGTTTCTCCATATATTCGCTCATATCAAATTTTTCAAAATTGATCCCTAAAATTTCACTTAATGCAATTGCCAGTTCGGTTTTTCCAACACCTGTCGGTCCTGAAAACAAAAATGAAGCTATGGGTTTGTTCGGAGGTGTTAGTCCTGCTTTTGATATTTTAATAGCTTTTGTCACCATCTCTACAGCTTTTTCCTGACCAATAACTCTTTGTCTGAGTTTATCTTCTAAATGTTGCAAAGATGCCGTTTCATTATTAGATATTTTTGAATTGCTGATACCCACAATGGATGCTATAGTTTTTTGAATATCATTTGCGGTTACTTTTTCTTTTTTTCTTTTTTGAAGATGAAATGATGCTGCTGTTTCATCAATTAAATCTATGGCAATATCTGGTAAAAATTTGTCAGTAATGTAGCGTTTAGAGAGATCTACTGCTGTTTTTAATGCCTTGTTTGTATATTGCACAGAATGGTGTTTTTCATATTTGCCTTGAAGTCCCTTGAGAATGAGATAGCTTGTTTTTTTCGATGGTTCATTAACATCTATTTTGGAAAATCTTCTGCTGAGTGCCTTGTCTTTTTCAAACCCGTTTCTGTATTCTGCAAAAGTTGTAGCTCCCATACATTTTATTTCGCCTGAAGCAAGAGCAGGCTTGAGTTGATTGGCTGCATCCATTGTTCCGCTCGTGCTTCCTGCTCCTATAAGTGTATGGATTTCATCTATAAATAAAATTGCTTTAGGTTCACGTTTGAGTTCGTCCATAACACCTTTGAGGCGTTTTTCAAAGTCTCCTCTGTACTTTGTTCCTGCAAGCAATGCCCCTAAATCAAGCGCATAAAGATTGGAGTCTTTGATTATGTCAGGAACATCATTCGCTGCAATACGCAGAGCCAGTCCTTCTGCTATTGCTGTCTTTCCAACGCCTGGTTCACCTACAAGTACAGGGTTGTTTTTCTTTCTTCTGCAAAGTATCTGTGTGACTCTTTGAATTTCATTATCTCTGCCTATTACAGGGTCAATTTTTCCTTCTTTGGCTTTTTCTATAAGGTTTATTGTGTATTTTCGTAAATTAGACTCTTTTTCTTCTTCATCCTGGTCTGTGTCAGGATGTGAAATTACTTCCAATATATCCAGTTTTGTTATTTGGTATTTATTGAGCAAAGCATAGGCAAATGTATGTTTCTCTTCAAAAAGAGTTGCCAAAAGATCCCCTATATCCGCATTCGTTTGACCGGATGACTGAACATGGCGCACCATCTTATCAATCAAACGGGAAAGCGCTACGCTTTCATAAGGGTCCTGTATTATATCGGCAGGAAGTGTTTCCATATTTTTTTTGATGTATTCGCCAAGTTCTTCTTTCATTTTTGACACATTCCCGCCACATGTTTCTATAATTGATGCGCCCTCATCCGAACTTAACAAAAGGTAAAATATATGCTCAATTGTCAGGTATTCATGGTGGAGCTGTTTTGCAAATATTACAGATTTTTGAAATATATCATTGAGTGATGAGCTTATCATGTTATTCTTCCTCCATTGTGGCTTTTAGGGGAAAGCCGTTGTCTTTCGCTTTGCGACGTACTTGCTTAAGCTTTGTCTCTGCGATTTCATATGTGTAAACACCACACAAACCTCTGTTTTTTTTATGTACTTCAAGCATAATATCCTGCGCTTCTTCATATGTTTTATGAAAAATTTCCATGAGAATATCGACTACAAAATCCATAGGCGTATAATCATCATTGAGTAAAAATACAAAATATTTTTTTGGATATTTCAGTATTGTCTGTTCATCTATTTCTAAGTCTGTTTTTGTTGCCATTTTTTCTACTTTGCTGCTTGAATAAAATCATTTATAATTTCTACCGGGTTTTCAAGTCCGATAGAAATTCTAATAAGACCGTCGGTAATTCCAAGAAATTCTCTGGTTTTTTCGTCAAAATCACTGTATATAGTTGATGCCATATGCAGGGCGAGTGTTCTTGAATCGCCTATGTTTGCAGTAATTGTTGCTATTTTTGTTTTACGTAAAAAGTCGTATGCACGCTCTTTGCTTTGCATATCAATTGTCAAAAGGGTTCCGCATCCATATTGAAAATCTTCTTTATACCGTGCATGGTGAGGATGAGACTGAATACACGGATGGTTTACCGCTATACCATGTTTGGCAAGTTCCAGGGCCACTGTTTCAACACTTTTGACTATTCTTGGAAGTCGGAGTGCCAGTGTTTCGAGTCCGAGTAACGTTTGATAGCTGGCATGTGCATTTGCGCTCATTCCCAAGTCTCGTAAAGCCCGTTTTTTTGCATTAGGTATGAGAGCCGTTTTCCCCGCTCCTTTGATAAACTTTTCAAGGAATGCGTAACGTTCTGTCTTAAATTTGTCAGCATTTTCATGTATGGCGCGAAAAACCACACAACCGCCTAGTGCAGAGGAATTTCCAGAGATGATTTTCGTAGTTGAATAAACCGTGATGTCAGCACCAAGAGCCAAGGGCGAAACACTTAAGGGAGTAATAGTGTTGTCAACGATGAGCGCTACATTTGATTCATTCGCAATTGCAGCGATTCTTTTAATATCAGGAAGCCTCATATTCGGATTACCGACACTTTCTAAAAAAATTATTTTTGTATTTTTGTTTATGGCATTTTCTATGCTGTCAAATTCGTCAACATCAAAAAAGTGAGTTTTTATACCAAATCTGCTGAGAGTTTCATCAAACAGTGCGTATGTCCCGCCAAACAATCCGCCTATGCTAATGATTTCATCTCCTTGAGAAAGCAGGGACATTACGGCAAGAGATGTTGCTCCCATCCCTGAGCTTGTTGCAACAGCTCCAATACCACCATCCATCTCTGCCATGATTGATTCAAGTTTTGCTGTTGTTGGGTTGCCCATTCTTGAATAGAGAGGCTTTTTTACACTGCCATTGAAAATCCCTTCTGCTGTTTCCGGACTTCCATAAGAAAAAGAAGCTGAGGATACTATACTCGGAGAGACCGCTCCTTCTTTACTTCCGATACTTTGTACAAATTTTGTGCAGTAGTCTTCAAATTTATTCATATTTCATGCCTTTTAATTATCTATAAATTATAGCAAATTAGAGATAATATTTATCCTATGTACTTTAATTATGTTAGAATTCTAAAGAAGAAATTTATTAATTAATATTAGGAAACGCAAATGGATAATCAAACAGCTTTGAATAAACTCAGTGAAAAAGTTTCAAGTATTCTTGAAAAATATCATACGCTCATAGATGAAAATGAGAAGATGCGAAATGAAATCGTGACACTCAAAGCAGATTGTGCATTGAAAAATCAGGAAATTGAAAGACTGCATGAAGAAAATGCTCAAAAAGATATAGAAATAGAAGAAATTGTAAATAAAATCGAAAGTATTTTAGGTTAATAATATAATGAGTAAAAAAATTGGACTACATATCGGAGGCCGCAGATTTGATGTTGATGTGGAAGATAAATTTGCCAATTTTTTACAGAAACAGATGATGAAAGATTTTAACATGGAAGGAAACAATGATATTAAAGTTTTACTCCAGGCATATGTACGAAAAAACCATGAATTGTATTTGCAAAATCAAAAAGTAGAAGAAATATTAGTAAAAATTGAAGATTAGACACTGTTTTATAATTATATAAGTTATAAGTGATATAATTTCAGCCTCTCAATCAGAGAATGGTGTGCGCTCGTAGCTCAGCTGGATAGAGCACTGGTTTGCGGTACCAGCGGTCACATGTTCGAATCATGTCGGGCGCACCATACTTAAACTTCCTCACCTATTTAACCAATAAATTTTAATGGTATGTTATTCAGTATAACTCTTCTCAAATAAAAATAACACTTGATGTCAGAATTGGCATAAGAATTTATTAATTGACAAAACTTGTCCATCTAATTTCCTATAATCCTTACACTTCAAAAAAAGGAACAAGAAGATGAAAAAAATAATAATAGGTGCAGTTTTGGCATCAACAATGGCATTGGCAGGTAGTTACACTTTAGCTCCAGATGGTAGTTATGTTAGCGGGGATACTGCAACTTTAGCTCCTGACGGCACATATGCAGGAGGTAATAGTGCAACACTAACCCCAAATGGTTCTTATGTAGGGGGTTCGAGCAGTACTATGACGCCAAATGGTAATTATGTAGGTGGATCAACAAGCACTTTGGCACCTGATGGCTCTTATGTTGGTGGTAACACTGCAACTTTGGCGCCTGACGGTTCTTATGTAGGGCAATGATTTTTAGCATAGCTTTTATTGCTATGCTCATATAAAAGTTCTTTGTATGCAAAAATAAGCTATCGTTGCGGCACCCAATTCTCTTTCACATCACCAAACTCTTCTTCTTTATCAGTATGCAGAAATTTTTTTACCATCTGCTCAATATATCTATCCATTTTTTGGTACTCTTGTGCAAACTCTTCATGTGAAATATACTTGACAAGAGGTTCTTGTTTGTAGCGATGGGTGATTATTTTCATCTGCTGTGCCTCTTGAATATACTCATCATGGCGGCTTATAACTTCAAAGCCTTCTTTTAACAGCTTTTTGTTGGGTAATGTGTCAATTATATATACTGTTTCTGAATATTTTATCTTGATATAACCACGGGAGATAAGCTTGTCTATAGATGCTGGGAGTACATCTAATTCCCTTTTTCCATAATTAAAAGCTTTTAGCTTTGGTAAGTGACATAGATCTTCTCGTATCTCTGTAAGCGAATCACATATAAGCACTTCTAAGTTTTTTAGATTTGCTATCTCTGATGGCAGTTTTTTGATTTTAGTTGCTTGCATATTTAACTCTCGTAGATGTTTTAATTCGCACAGCGATATAGGAAAATTTACAAAAGGGATTCTACACAAACTTACCTCTTCAAGCTCCGGGAATTGTTTGATAAAATCTAATATACAAAGCCTTTTAAAAGACTGTATAACGAGCTTTTTAAGGTTATGCAGCGGTTTTTGCGATATTGGCAAAATCTCAAGGTCTAAGCAATTCTCTAAAACAAGCATTTCCAAACCTGGTATCTCTACAAGACAAAGCGGTAAAGATTTAACATGAGTACAGGCAGCTATAACAAACTCTTTTAAATTGGTTAATTGTCCAATCTCTTCGGGAATCATTTTTAGTTTCAGTGAAATGAGCTTTAAACTCTGCAGCTTTTTCAATCTTGTAATTTCAAGCGGCAGAGCTTCCAATAGATAAACAGTATCTATAGTGAGATCTTTGAGGTTTTGCAGATACTCTATCTCTGGTGCTATAAAGCCGTCTAATTTTTTTGATGCTTCAAAGCTGATCTTTAAAGTTTCAAGTGAGAGCAGTTCCTCTTTACTTTTTCCTATAAGGTCATCTATTTTATACTCGTCTGCCCATGCTAAAAGCTTCTCTGTCCAAGTTTGTTCGTTGTGTGATGTCTCATTCATAAAATTGCTCTTTGTTGTATCTAATGGTATGTGTTGTATTTCCGGGATTTGGCGCTAAAAAGAGTGCCTCTGCAAAAAGTTTTTTAAGAATTTGCCGAATGGAGCGAACACCCAGATCACTTTTTGATGCATACTCGGCTATTGCATGAATAACTTTATCCTCTATCTCAACATAATCTCCATGAAAATTGATTTTGTCAATAAACTCCTGAAGTGGTGATGCGGCACTTTGCGTTAAAATCTTGTAATAATCCTCTTGCGTGAGCGGATAGAGATTTACGATTGTATGCATTCTTCCAAGCAACTCCTTTGGAACATCTTCTTCATAAAGATCTTCAAGGCTAACCCCTTTGCGTTTTTTATTGTTAGGGATATCATTGTTATGTAAAAATCCCATATTTTTGCCTGAACTGCTCTGCTCTTTTTTATCAAGTATCCATTGAAAGGCACCGCCTAAGATAAACTGCATTTTATGTGTAGAAAGTGCAGTGGCTTCACTGCCATTATGCAGGTCCTGTTTAGGAATATTTACTGTGGTACCCTCTATAAATCGTAAAAGCTGATGAGAAACTTCCGAACCGTATTCATCATTGTCCGGATGAAACAGTTTGTCCATCTCATCGAAAAAAACAACACAATGCTCTGCTTTTTTTAAGTCATTTTCTGCTTTTTGCAGTATATCAGCCGCGAGTTTTCCTATATTGTACCCAACTATCCCTTCTGAAACCATGCTTGATGTATCTACATGTATATAGACAGTATCTATGAGTTTGCACGCTTCTTGCACTATAAAAGTTTTTCCTGATCCAGTCGGACCAATCAGCATAACAGGTCCACTTGAATCTGTCCCGTTTGCATCAAGATAGTACATTTTGAGGCTATGGTAGTAGAGTGCTACAGCTATCTCTTTTTTTGCATCATCTTGTGCAATGACAAGCTTGTTAAGATGCTGCAGTATAGATTCCGGAGTGTGTTGTATTACTTGATTTGTTGTTTGAGATGTTCTTATAATGGTAGTTCCTGGATTTTTTTTGGCATACTCTTGTGCAGAGAGCGGATTAGAAAAATAAATTGATTCGCCAACAACTTGAAAACACGCATTGTTCATTCTTTGCCCCTCTGTCATAAATTCTAAAAAGTATAACAACAATAATGGACACATTATGTCTTTTTTGTTGATTTGAAATTTTTAGAATCAATAAAAGAGCTAATACAATAACTATTTACAAATAGCATCCTTTATCGCATCATAGCTCTCAAGTGCAGCATCTCCGCCTCCGCCAACACGGATAACAACTATTTTTCCTTTTGCATTGTTTTATTCCTTTTATTTTTCGATAAGAAAAACGGTAATGCCATACTCTTTGGCAATGAGTTTTAATCGCTTTAAATAACGACGCTCTTTTTCTCTATTGATAATGAATCCTACTGCAGGTTTTTTCCCTGTCATTTTTGCATAGTAAAGTGACTGTCCTATACTCTCTGCCCATTTTTTTGCAAAATCTACCTCTATGGCATACTCAGGTGTTAAACAATCAACCCGTGTTCTGTCTTTGAGGGTGTATTCCATTATACCATCCATCTTCTTACAAAGCTTAGTTTGGTAGTAGCGCTCATGATGCACCTGTGTATCTGCACAGCCAATAAATAACCATGAAAATATGACAACAGCTATAAGCTTCATATTTTCTTCCTAAGTGAGAGTTGTTGGATCTTCTCCTCTAAAGCTTTTTCTCGCTGCTCTTTTTTATACTCTTTCCACTCCGTTTCAATCTCATTGATAAGTTCTCTTTTTATAGCGGCTGTTGCTACTACAACTTTTGGTGCATTCTTTATAGCACAACCGGTTGCACTGAGTGTGAGTTTTGTGAGAGATGCCCCAAAACGAAAGAGACTCTTGGCAACATCCCTTTTCTTTTTCTTCTCATCAACCATGTTTTCCAGGCACTTTGCAAAATCTGAAAAAGTTCCTTCTGCTTTTGAAAGCAACACTTCGCAATCACTTCTGTTTTTCATGACAAATCTCCTATAAACGGGAATGGTTCATCAAGCATCACACAGCATTGGGTCTCTTTTTGAAGCCTTTGTATAAGGTCACTCTCATAAAGAGTTGTTTGTGTCATCTGAAGATAGAGCAGATTTTTTAACTCCAACAACTCGTTAGGAAGCTCTTGTAAAACATGGAGGTTTCTGATATCTAAAATCTCTAATTTTTGAAGATTTTTAATATCTGCAGGAATTTTCTCTATGGGATTGCCTCCTGCAATATGATTTCCGAGTGTCAACTCTTTGAGATTACCCATGCTCCAAACCCACTGCGGAACTTCTTCTATATAGTTTCCAGCCAAATTGATATGTTCTAAAGTTGTGAGGTAGCTCAATGCAGATGGCATTTCTATTAGCAATGAGTAGCTTAAGTCCAACTCTTTGATGGTGTATAAATCTTCAATGCCCCAAGCAATAATCCCTTTTTTTAACCAAAGGTCATATTGATATTTACTGCCGCCTTGAAGGGATCTTTCATAGAGTGCCTGATCAAGATCTTTGAAAAAATCGATTACTATTTCATATGATTTCGTTATCATGTTTTGCCTTTACATATTTTTCCATGATCTGTTCACTCTGCGTGAGTAACTTTTCCTTTGAGAGCAAATGCTCTTTTTTGGAATCGGTTTTTTCTTTTGAGAAAGGTTGTGAAGCCATAGTGAAAATCCGGATAATTTTTAAAACTATCAGCCACAAAAGAGCAAATACAATTACCCATTTAATGAGCAACATAAAATATGCCACACTCTCCTGAGAGACACTTATGAGGTCATTCATAATCAGACTCACAAGGAGCAATACAACGCCATAAAGTATGAGCATGCCGATATGACTTTTTGCTTTTTTGTAAAAGTTCGCCAAATAGAGATATTTTAATATTCGCAACATCTTACACCCCCGCTATCAATGAAATAGCCACAGCAAATGCAGCTCCCACACCAAAACCTTTGAGGGATGTCTGCATATCTTTTACCTGAGCTGCTACAAGTGTCTCTATATCCTCATCACTCACTTCATCAATCTCAATCCCTTTTTCTTGAAGCTTGTTTTCTACTTCCATATAGGCTTTTTCTCGCAGAAGTGTCTCTAAACTCTTTTTCCCTTTGCTATAAAGTTTTTGTGTTTTTTCCAGCATTGCCAACTCCTTTATATACCAGTAACTAGGCTAATCAAAATTCCAATTCCAATCCCAGCACCCACTTTTTTGCTGTCACTTTTTAGAATTTTTATCTCATCGGCTATAAGCTCTTTAAACTCTTCTTCATCTAATAAAGTATAGTCAACTCCCTGCTTTTGAAGTTTTTTGATGATATTTTGGCGAGCAAACTTTTTGATTTCTTTGTCAAAGGTTTGTTTCGTTTGATTAAACATGAGCTTCTCCTTTTGGAACAATGGTGATGAGCGTATTTGCTCTATAGATTGCTTTGTAGTTTTCAAACCCGGGGAGGACAAATGGTTTGGCATAGGATGAAACCACAACATTTTGAAGCAGTTTTTCCAAGTATCTTATAGAAAAATTTACATCTCTGTATGTATAAGTGGATTTTCGCATGACTCTTTCTAAAAACCGTTGTGCTGCGTGTACTGTAACTTTCATCTGCTATCCTTTTTGTTTTGATAATAGCAGTATATGAAATATTATGGTCGTATTATGTCTAGATAGTCATTTTATTTCTAAGAAAATGTTTTTCATATTTGAAGAGTAAAAATATAAAATCAGTATTCAATTTTGAAGTTTTTTCTAGTGTAGATTTTTTTACTTTTTATAACTCTGCTAACAGGGTTAAAACCCCAAGTTATTCTTTTTTTTACTTTTGATATTTTTACTGTAGTTTTCATGAATTATCCCTATAAATATTTTAGAAATGATATGAAATTATTTGGACTTATTTTGTCTTAACATAAAGTTTTTACTTTAATAATAAATATCACTAATCAAATCCAGGTAACTTTCCATCTATAAAGGATTGTTTGTTTTTTATATCACCAATAATTTTTTCTAAATTTTTATTTGTCAAAATCATAGTACTGCTATTCTCTTTTATTAACAGTCTGTTTAGATCAAACATAGGATTGTTGTTGTCAATATTGTCATTATACATAACAGCACATGTAATATTGTACTTTTTTGCATCTCCCATGGCTAATCTAGCGCCACTGTCTAGTTTTTTATTATGTATGTTCCATCGACTTGCTGAATCTTGTGCATAACTTGCAATTAAAATTATAGGGTTCGTTTGACACGCGCTCCAGCTCTTTTAGTTTCAATCCCCTTAAAATCGGGTCAATGTTGTAATTTGATGCCTACATGGCATCCAACCCACGATGGTATCGGTTTCAATCCCCTTAAAATCGGGTCAATGTTGTAATCGCAAGGCTCAAGGCCTTGGGTATGCTAGTAAGAGCGTTTCAATCCCCTTAAAATCGGGTCAATGTTGTAATCGGTAACGACAAACCAGCAGTCAACCCTATATTAGGTTTCAATCCCCTTAAAATCGGGTCAATGTTGTAATTAAACTACTTGCCTCATAAATAGTCATAGCACTATGGTTTCAATCCCCTTAAAATCGGGTCAATGTTGTAATATCTGGGAACTGATCAACATGATCAACCCAGGTGATGTTTCAATCCCCTTAAAATCGGGTCAATGTTGTAATAGTTAGTAGACCAATACATAACAAGTAACCCACGATGGTTTCAATCCCCTTAAAATCGGGTCAATGTTGTAATAAAGGATATAAAATGTGTAACACAAATGTAATAAATGTTTCAATCCCCTTAAAATCGGGTCAATGTTGTAATAATGCCGAGCAGTGTCAGTCGCAGAGTTGAAAGGTTTCAATCCCCTTAAAATCGGGTCAATGTTGTAATACGCTTAGAAAAACAACTAAGAAAGCTGTAATAGGTTTCAATCCCCTTAAAATCGGGTCAATGTTGTAATCTGAAGACGATCCAGGGTATATGTTTAATCTATAGTTTCAATCCCCTTAAAATCGGGTCAATGTTGTAATGCAAGAACCAAAAACTTGCCGACCTCATAGCATCAGTTTCAATCCCCTTAAAATCGGGTCAATGTTGTAATAAGATGGGGCATATGTAGACAGCTTAGCATTAGCTGTTTCAATCCCCTTAAAATCGGGTCAATGTTGTAATAGGCGCCAAGTTCACTACTGAGCCAGTAGGTGGTTTCAATCCCCTTAAAATCGGGTCAATGTTGTAATTGCCAAACTATAGCACCGACTTCTTAGTGGGCATAGGTTTCAATCCCCTTAAAATCGGGTCAATGTTGTAATTACCAGCATGAGCTTATCTCTCACTAACTTATACAGTTTCAATCCCCTTAAAATCGGGTCAATGTTGTAATCATGTATTTAGGTTTAGTAAGAATCAACGGTCGTAGTTTCAATCCCCTTAAAATCGGGTCAATGTTGTAATTAGAGGAGAAATAATAGTAGTAGGGGGCAACCCTTAGTTTCAATCCCCTTAAAATCGGGTCAATGTTGTAATATAGGTGGCAACCCTTACTGTAATAGTAACATAGAGGTTTCAATCCCCTTAAAATCGGGTCAATGTTGTAATATGGTAAGTATAGGTGGTTCAGTAGAGCAAGACTCTTGTTTCAATCCCCTTAAAATCGGGTCAATGTTGTAATGATAGCGTCAGCTATATACTACTTATAAGTCCTGAGTTTCAATCCCCTTAAAATCGGGTCAATGTTGTAATTGGTAAAGAGTTTATCAGTATTGAATTGGCAGTAGCGTTTCAATCCCCTTAAAATCGGGTCAATGTTGTAATTGGCAATAGTAATATTGCCAGACGGTACGGTGTTACGTTTCAATCCCCTTAAAATCGGGTCAATGTTGTAATCTAAAAGTATCGCTAGAAGTGCGGTATCGGTAAGTTTCAATCCCCTTAAAATCGGGTCAATGTTGTAATTTGAAAAAACTTTTTAGACTTGGACTAGAAGAGGGGTTTCAATCCCCTTAAAATCGGGTCAATGTTGTAATTCCAGGACTGTTCCTCCGAGAAAGAGAATTAAAAAGTTTCAATCCCCTTAAAATCGGGTCAATGTTGTAATTGTAGAAGGCAGTCGTACTGCTACAAAACAAGAAGTGTTTCAATCCCCTTAAAATCGGGTCAATGTTGTAATCTATCAAAGCCCCAATAAACAGGGCTTTTATTTCTTAAAAAAAACTTTTATAAAAAATAACAATAATATTTCAAAAAACTATGTTTTGCGAGTATTTATTATATCCAAATTATGCTGAATGTTTGTTGTTTTTTTCCATATTGTAAGCATATTTGTATACCATATAGGCTTCACTTCTTGAAAGCAATTTCAAATCTTTTTTATCATATAATAAGCCTTTAAAGTCAATACCTATTTTTTTGCCATTATATTCAAAAGTAGGATAAATTTTGTTTATAACATCCGCTTTCATTTTTTTTCTAAATCTATTGATGAAATCATAGAACTCTCTCTTGCTACTTGTATGCACTTGTTGATTGGACACATTTTTTTGATTTTCTAACATATTTCTTATCTCTTTTAATTCTGTTAATATTTGTTCTGCCCATTTTGGAATTTCTTCAGATTCACCACTGAAGATAGTATCAATTTGTTTATATATATTCATGCATCACCCTTTATAATATTTGGTTGTTTAAGGTCTATTGCACTTTTAAGGTGCAAAGATGAGCTTTTATCAACTTTGTATATTCTTACATCATCATACTCTTCATCTATAATTTCTTCTAAAATTTTAGCAATCTCTTTAATCTCGTTTGTTGTTGTATCCATAAGATAAAAAATGGACTTTTGTATGCGAATTGAAACTTTTTCTAAAACTTTTGCAACTTTTGCTAATCTTTTGGAATCTGCTATATCATAACAGACAAGAGCATTAAATTTCTTCATATAGTTTCACCTCTCCTAAAAGATTGCCATATCTATCGATGAAAAATACCTTGAAAATAGATGAAAGTTTTAAACATTCAGATATAGAGATATTTAACAGTTTATTGATATATAAACTTTTTATGTATCTATATGCTATGACATTATCATCCACTATCATATAGTTTTGCTTTACATGTAACTTTGTTTTCGAGTTTTTAATTACAATTATTTGTTTCATTTATCATCTTTTTTAAATTGGCTATTTCATTATCTAATTTTGGTTTAAGAGTATCTACAAGTTCAACAAACTCGCTCCAAACTTTTTTTCTACCCTCATATTTTAGATAAACTCCACCCTTTTTTGTAAAATCTTCCAGTGTTAAGGTATTATGTTTAAAAACAGATAGAACAGCTTGATTTATTGCTGAACGAAAAAGTTCCAATATATCTGAAGATAGAGCATTGTGTGAACGAAATGGAGTGTGCAAATACCCCATAGCAGGCTCAAAACCATAACTGAGCAGTTTTACTGTAATAATGTTGTAGTAGAGTGAATACCAATATGACATCAAAGCATTTACAGGGTCTTGTGGTGGTTTTTTACTTCGTTTGCCTTTATGATATTCACGAGGTAATATGTTAAAAAATTCTTGAAAATATAACCTTGCAAATGAACCTTCAATACCCATTATCGCATCTATTTGAGTTGCATTTTTTAACTGCTCTAACTGAAATTTTATATCTATATTTTCTACACCATTGACTTCTAGTTGCTCTTTATGTGAAATTAGTTTTTGTGTTATAAAATATTTTGCAAATTCTATTTTTTTATCAAGTGAAGTATATTGAGCTAATTTTATATCACCGTTTTTTGTATTTGCACTGCTTGTGAGACTGAAGCTATCATTATTGTATGAGATTATGAGTATAGATATATTTTCTTTAGTCAATTTTAGTATATCTTTTGTATGGAGTGTTGCTCGATGATTGAGTATGAGTATATCCATAAATCTAAAAGGGATGGTTTGTTCTTCAAATTTTATAGCATTGTTTTGGATTTGAAGTGTTATGTCTTTTTTATCTATTATGGCTATTTTCATAGTATGATGACTCCATTTTTTTCAAATGCTACCTGTTTTGCTTTACCAAGCAGTATGGTTTTATTTGCAACTTTTACTATGTTTACCTTGTCTTCATCTTCTAAAATATCCTCTAACTCTTTTATGAGTGAAGTCATTAGAGATTTATCTAGTGGTGCTTCCAAGGCTGATTTCTGACCACCAAGTGCATATGAGTATGCAATTTTTTTAATTTTTGGTAATCGTTTTTTGTCAAATATATCATATATTATGAGAAAATTTTGCATCTTAAAAGTCAAAAAGAGTTTTTTCTTTTTTGTAATTATCTATATATATAAATAATTTTTCTAAAGATCTATCTCCAACCCCTTTGACTCTTAGCAGTCCACTTAGTGAATTTATCTCTGGAATTTGTAGTGCATTTTTTATCTTTTTGAGTATATCTGCTCTTATTTTTGATTCTTTTTTTATAACATCTTCTTCTAATGATAAAAATATATTCTTAAAATTATTATACAAATCATCTTCTGCTGTTGGATCAAAGTGCCATATTTCCACATCAATGTCGCATTGACTTAAATATTTTGTCATAATTTCAAGGGATTTTTCAGGTTTTAAACCACCTTTGTCGGCTCCAAGTAGCGGAAAAGCTATGGATGTAATCCCTTTTTGTTTATAAGTTGCTACAAACTTTTCTAAACCTTTGGTAAGATACTCCTCTTTAGACGGAAATTTCCAATCTTTTTTTGTTGGAAAATTGAGTATATTTTTCTCTTTGCTTTTGTATATCCAGAGTTTTCCTATTGTTATTTGTTTATTGTCACAAAGAGCTTGATATTTAGTGAACATATCATGGTGTCGCAGTCTAAACTCATAAGCTATTCCAGCTCCCATAATACCTACACAGTTTACTGTATTTACGATTGTTTGTGCTTTTGTTGTAAAAATATTTCCTTTTTTTTCTGTGACCATTTTTGACTCCTTTTTAGTTAAAAAACATATCTGGTTTTATCATAATCTGAGATTCTTTTAAAGCATATCGTTGCATAATATAATTTTTTTGTGTATGATTTTTTACATAAATACCTAAAAGATTTTGTATACCCACTTTATTATAGACTAGCACTTCAGCCATCATTGTTTGCTTTACAATTTCTGGTTTGTTATTCCAATGCTTACTCCATACTAAATTCCAATCTATTTGTTGTAAGTCATTTACATCATAAAAAAATCTAACGCCATTTGTCGCAGCATTTCTATCTGTAATGATAGTTTTCTCAAAATTCAAAAGTTTATTGCTAAAAGCAAGCACAACTATGTCTTCATTTTTGTTTTTCCACATCATAGCATTGCGAGGATTAAAGTAAAATGGAACATAATCATGAACATTATGATAAAAAATAGCCTCATTTTTATCTCTTCTATTATTGACTTCTCTATTACTGATGTCTCTTTTTTTGTAAGGATTGTTATGTGAGAGGAGTCCATATTTAAAAATAGAATCAAGATTATCTATATGTGTCATATGTTTAAGTGAACCAATTTGAAATCTTTTTAAAAGTTCTTTTGTTAGCATTTTGTTCATCTTCTATCCTTTGTTTTGATAGAAGAAGTATAGAATTTTAAATAGACATTAATTGTCTAGTTGAAAAGATTGTTTTATTTATTAGATAAATTTTTTATTCCATTTTGAAGTTTTTTTTCATAAGCCTCTTTTAACTCTTGTGGTTCAAGTATGATCAAGTCAGGCAGCCATTTTTGAACAAATGGGAGAATCTCTAACTCTTGTGTATATGTAACACTAAAGAGTATGCTACCATCTGCCAACTCCTCTAAAAATGTTTGAAATGTTAGAAACTTTTTCATATCTTTTTTGAAGTATTTTGCTATGGGTGTTAAGGCTTTTAGTGTGGCTACTTTTTTCTCTACACCGTACAGTGTCATAGAGTTTTGCACTTCATTTTCTAAAAAGTTTAAATGTTTTTGCACTGATGATGGCTGAAAATGTCCTACTTTTGACCCAAAATCAACTCTTTTTATAAAACTTATACGACCAAATCTAAGTTTATCTTCACTATCTGCATAGGCAACATACCAATTGTTGTCCATAAAAACAAGTTTTAAACACTTGAGGTTGTCATACACTGTTTCATCATACATAAAGGTAAGCTTTGCATACTCTCTTGCTTCTATGATTCTTTTTAGTCTTGAAAAGCTTTGTTTTGATTCTAAGTTGCTTATATCTTCAAAAGGGGTATTTTTAAACATATATAGATGTTTGTCTTTTTTTGTAAGTTTTTCTAAATCTTTAAATATTTCGGGATCACCCTCATGAGCCATCTGTAAAAGCCAACCTATTTCTTGAGAATTTTCAAAGGCTTCTGTAAAGATGTCTATGGGTTTTATAAGTTTATAAATATTTTTTTTACCATTTTTAGATTTTTCTATATTATCAAAATGTTGTTTTAACTCATCTAATAACCTTCCAAGCTGTTTAGGACTTAGGTTTAATTCATAGAGTAGCACTTCATCATACGCATCAAGTGTTTTGTTCTGTCGTCTTTCAAACTCTTCTAATAAAAATATATATTTTTCAAATGTTGATATTTGTGCCATGTCTATATCTTTCCTTCTAAATATTCACTCATTGTTTCTCTATCTTTTGCAACTGCAAAAAAACCAGCACTATGTACAAACTCCATACTTCCATTTTGTGGTAGTCTTCTAGCATTTAACTCAAATGAACCAACTTTTTTTGGTGCAATTTTTATCTTGTAACTTCCATCTGCTTCATCTTGCCAAACTACTGCTTTTATATGTGGAGTTTTTTCTCCATTTATATAACTTGACCAATGTTTAGTAAACTTTTCTAACTCCAAGATAGAGCTATTAGCGTTAAATAGATATGAGTTTGCTACTATCTCTTTTGCTTCATATATCTCATCTTGTGCATCTTTTAAAGATTTTAAAATCCTCTTAGCAAACAAAACTGCATCTCTAAATGCTTCATCTTGTTTTGGTGAGTTTATATCATCACTATTAAAACATCTAATAAGACTAGAGTATTCAAAAGGCTCTGCTTTTTTTACACCTGTATCGTTAGCATCTACCAACTTTATAAGTTTCGAGATTTTAGGATACTCTTTTGCAACTTCTAAATAGTCCCAAATAAGTCCAGCACTACTTTTGCCACCACTATATTGATGATGATCAAAAAACTTCACACCATCAAACTTTTGTCCAATATCTATAACCATATCAAACTCACTAAAATCTTTAGTATTGTGTTCTACTCTCTTTACTACTATCTCATCATCACTAAAAAGCTCTAGTAATGCTATGGCTGTTATCTCATCTGAATGAAATATACCATTATGTGTAGATATATATTTTTTCATATGTCTAGTTTCCTTTTTATGGAAGTATAGAGAAAGTTTTAGACATAAAGTGACTAGCTATTTATCAAAATACTTTTCAAATAAATCAATAAAATATGAAAGCTTTTTAATATCTTGATTGACCTTATCTTTTCTATTATCTAGTTGATGCACTATACTATGCCGTATAGAAGATAAACTATCTAAATTTTCATTTTTATTATCTTTATTTTCTAAAAATTCTATATTGTAAGGGTAATCTACCCTCCCTTTTATTTTATCTCTTACATCTTTATCAGAACTATCTAAATTTGGTTCTTTTAATTCACAAGTTTTTGTTACAACAGCTTCAAACAAAGCCATATAACTAAGTGCATAATTATGATTTTTAAAAAACCATTTTGCTAATGCAAACTGAAAATCTGATTTTTTATCATAATTTAATTCATCTATAATTTTAATTATCTCAGGTGCTAAAAGTTTTACAATTTTATTTGAAGAAGTTTCAATACTATTTAATTTTTTATGTGCTGTTTGAATGAATTGTTGCATAGCCGACATATTTGCGATATTTATTGTATTATTCAAATTTACAAAAGTATTTTTTACTTGTTTTTCTAAAGAGTTATCTTGTTCAAGAAGTTCTATTAAAGCATTAAAGTCTCCATATCTTTTAATAGCTTCTATAGATTTTATCCAATCTTGCAATTCTAATAATATTTTAATATCTACTATAGGTGTAATACCATCTTTATTTTCATAGCTATACTCGTACATTCCATAATATACTGCTTTAACAGTAAAGTTTTTATCTGATACAGATGAAGCAAATTGTGTCATAACATAAGACATTAAAGATAAAGAACGAAAAGAGTGTGTTATGTCTAAATAAATTTCATCTCCATCTTCAATAAATTTTGAAATTTTAATGAATTTTTCAAAATTGCTCCATATCTCATTCTCATTTAATCCATAATCAATTAAAAATGGTTTGATCTTAAAATCAGTATCTTTTTCGATCTCTTTTAGAAGTGCTAAAGTTGTTTCTCCTAATTCTTTTTTATCGTATAACTCTTCATGAGTTTCACTGTTATCACCATCAAAAACAATATATGCTTCATCCCAAATAGATTTTATAGTACCTATTAAAAATATCTTGTCTAAATTTATATGTTCATCTATTGCTTTAGCTATAAAAGATGTTTCATAAACTTTGTCGTCTAATCTATATTTTGCTTTTTTGTAAGAACCTTCCTCTTTTCTTCCTGTACCTAACGAACTAATTAAAATTTTTGCCATTTTTTCATCTCCTAAATTTTTTTAATACAAAAACCAAAATAACCATAAAGGCAATTAGTGATTATAAAATGTCTAATTTATAAGCTTAACATCTCCATAATTTTTAAAGTTCTTTTATAAGCTGATTTTTTCTTAGGTTTGTCCCAAACTTTTTCTTCTATCATCTTTGATTTCACAAACTCTAAAGCTTCTTGCTTAAACTCATCTATTTGTTCATTTTCAATAGCTTGAAATACAACAACAGACTCACTTGCATTTTTGTCTGGATAGTTTTCTTTTAGCTCAACTATAAATCTTTCAAAAGGTGTCATGCTATTTAACTCTTCTTCTATTCTTATAGCTTCCTCATTTAGCCTTTTTTGTTCCTCTTCTAACTCTTTTTGCTTTGCTTCTTCTTTGGCTTTTAGTTCCTCTTTTTTTTGTTTTAGAATTTGTTTTATATTATATTGTTTATGAGATAGTTCATCGAAATATTTTTTCTCATTTTGCTCAATAGTTGCTAATGAATTTTTATACTCATTTTCACTAATTAGTTCAATATTTACCCAACCAAAAGGTGAATTATCTTCAAAAAGTGTATGTGTGGCAATTGGTTTATCATAAGTATTTAGAATATTATGCCCGTCATCTACCATAAAAGCTTTACCGCTAAATTTTCCAACTCTTGCTACAAAACTACTGTTTGTAGTTTTAAAGTAGCTGTTTTCTCTACTGTTTTGATTGAAATATTTTTTAAATTTTTCTATGATTGTATTAAATTCATAAATTGTTTTTATACTAAATATAAAATTAGAGTCATTATCTACAACCTCTACAATTTGAGGTATATCACTTCTTGCTTCTTTGTTTGGATTTTTGTGTTTTCTGTAACTATATCCTATTTTTACATTTGCATTTAGTGAAATTGTATCTGAAATAATTAACTTTTGTCTTACACTATTTTCAACTCTACCACTTCTATCCGGATATATTTTAAAAACAGTATCTAGCATACCTTTTATGCTACTACCTGGTATAATTGGAGTATGAATATTTACATTTTTAAAGGTTTTTTGTATTTCAAAAAGGTTTTTATTTTTACTGCCATCTTTGTTTCTTATAGTTTTAAATTTTGCCTCTACTTTTTTAGATACTTTTACTTTTGAAAATGCTATCTCTTTTACTTTTGATTTAATCTCATCTTTCTTATAAAAATCTATTATTTGCAAATAATCATCAAGCTTTGATAAAAATGAATTTTTTGTTATTAAATCTAAACTTTGCATAAACAACATCTCATCAAACTCATACAAATAGCCATCATCTATGATGAAATTTGTAGGTTCATAAACTTCACCTGTTCCTACATGTAATGGTGTTAGAGCTGTTAGTTTTAAGTAGTAAGTCTTCACAAAATCTCCTTTATAGGTATAACCATGCTATATCCCTGATGAACAGTATTGTTGTGGGTAGATATACCTTTTATAGCTTTGCCTACAAACTCTAAGTTTGTTTTATCTTTAAAGTTTATAACTGCCTTAGTATCTGCTAAAATAATTGGCTTTTTAAATGGATTTGTGTTTGATAATTCTGCTCCATGTTTTCCAAACCTAGTAAATGGCTCATAATAAACATTTTTTGCATTTATGCCATTTAAAACAGATGGTGATAATGTCATAAATGTTTTTGAAGTAGTGTTTAGTTTTATCTCTTCAAACTCACCTATAGTAAATCTTCCTTTTCCAATAGTAGCTTTTTTGCCATAACCCATTTGAGAAACAGTATTTAAAGAAGTTTCTAACTCATCTAATGAAAAATTATCATCAATTAAAAAGTATATATCTTTTTTAGAGAAATACGCTTCAGTAATAGAGTATGGGTCAAATCCATTGCCCGTTGTGTTGGTTCTGTAATTTATAGCAGTTTTAACACTACTTTGAGTTTGGTCTTTATTATCGACCTGTATATCTGTTTTTGCTTTTTTATAGTTCCCATTTTGTAACTCATCTAAAGTAAGCCAGATTTTCTTACGATTTTGTTTTTTTAAATTGCCATCTTCTTCTAAAAGTAAGCTTGGCATATTTGGTTTTGGTAAGTATCCACTTGCAAAACCATCAGATACAATTAAAAAAGGATTTGTTTCATAGTTATTTAATAGTTTATTTAGTCTATCTTCACTAAATTGATACCTTATGGCCCAGCAGATCTGACCAAATAGAGTATCACCTTTTAGAGTTGTAGCAAAATTTGATGTTGGAGTTATGGTAGTTTTATAAAGTATCATAACTAATCCTCTATATGAAATTTTACTCTACCATAACCACGACTTCCACTACCACCAAGATAATCATTTGCTACCAAATCAAGCCCCTGTTTTACCATAGATACGAGCTCATCTCCATTATCATCATCTAGCACTTTTACTCTTATATCAAAATCAAACTTCACCCCTGCAGGCACCCTTTCTGTTTGTCTTGGGTTAGATGCAGTTCCTGTTTGTCTATCTATAACATTTTCATACTTTGCTTCACTAAGTTTTAACTCTTTATCTACTGTTTCTTGAGAGAGTGAACAATCTCCCACACTTATGCGAGTTATACCAAAAGCACACTCCTTGTCTCCAAAAAGTTTAAGTAGATTCTGAGCATAATTTTTTTTGGCATCATCATTAAAGATACTATCATTTAAAAGTTTAGAACTAAATGGATTGCCGTCACCAATTCCTACAACTCCTATATGCCACTCTAAAAGGCTTCTCATCTTACCTTTTAAACTACTTCCTGGAATATATGGTTTATCTGTATTTATATCTTTTATAACACCATTATCAATTCCACCTATTTTCATAGTATCATCTCCTCCACCTATGTGAAGACCGCTAAGTAGTTCGATTTGACCTTTTATATTTACTATTTTCATCTTATTTTCTCCCTTCTAAACTTTTGTGAAATCCTACAACTGCTTCAAAAAATAGTTTAAAAATATCTAGTTTATCTTTTGAATTTACCTGCTTTATACAGCTCTCCATCATATCTACAAATGCTTTATTTACTAAGTTTCCACCTGCACTTTTTCTTGTACTTGCATAGGCTACTTTTGAGTTTAACATCTTTACAAATGGTAGTAAATCTGTTTTAAACTCATCTTCACTTAAATCTTTTGACTTTTGTTTTAAATCTAAAACTTGATCATAAAATTTTCTTATTTGAGTATTTTGCACTCCACCTCTTCCTGTGCCAATATCGTTTGCCCATTTTTTTGCAGTTTCATTAAACAGTTCAACATCTTTTTTATAATCTAAAATTATATTGCTCATACTTCTCTCCTTTTATAAATAAATTCATTTAAAAACATCTTGCTCTCCTTTGGATTTTTCTCTATCATCTCATCTAAAACTTTTAACAACTCTAAATGCTCTTTACCTACATTTCTCATAAATGTATAGTTTAGTTTTGATTTCCACATAGTATTTTTGATATTTTTTTGTATATTTTTACTCATATCACAAAGCTCTAAAAGTCTATATAAAAACGAAGTGTTATTTACAACTTTTTCAAACTCTCTAAAACTATTTTGCAATTTATCATACACTTTTAAGTAGCTATCCCACTTAACTGTTTCACCAAATAGTGAGATTGCATTTTTATCTTCATCTATCTCTTTTGCACTCTCTAAAAGCTCCTCTGTATGGTTTGCTAAATAACTAATAGGGGTAGATGGTTTTGCTAAAGATATACCAAAAGATATACTAAGCTTACCTTTTATGAATTTTTCAAAATCTTTATGAATTTCTCTTGCTAATTTTAAAACCTCGTCCCAACTTCCAACTAAAAACAGGTCATCTCCACCTGCAAAAACTGTATATGTATTTTTATAGTTTTCTCTCATAAGTTTTGGAACATATAAAGAGAAAAAGTTATCTAGGGTTTTTGAAAAAGTATCAAAATTTTCAAAGCTATCTGTTACATCACTATTTTGTAGAAAATTACCCATGCTATCAACATCAGCTTTTAGTATAGCTAAAGATCTTACTCCACTCTCAAGCTCACTACAACTATTTTTAGCCAAAGTCTCAAAAGTAGCTGGGTTTTTACCATCTTTTAAAATATAAGATTTTAATTTTTTATCTATGAGTATGGTTGTAGAAAAATCTTTTAGATAATCTACTTTATAGTTTGTTTGCTCTTTTAGAGTTAAAATTCTTCCAAGCTTTATAAATTCATCACAAATTTTACAATTATCTGTAATCTTTTTTCGTATGTTACAAATAGAACATAAGTTGTGATTGTCTATATTGTTATCATAATTTAGCACAAATTCATCTCTTGAGATGAGTGAGAATTTACTAAATTTTTGCATCTCAACTTCATTTGCTATTTTTGTTCTAAGTGCTTTATATCTTTTTTTATCATTAAAATCATCTTTACTACATGTAACACTACAAATATTCATACCACTAAGCCCATAAAAATTAGCTATGAAGTAGTTATTTATCTTTTTTTGAATATTTTGCAATATAGCTTCATCTCTTATGGGTGAAATTATTTCAAACTTACCAGCATTTGAAATTAAAATATAGTCCTCGTCTATGCCTAATTTATGGCATATATATTTTGCAATATACTTTGTAAAAACTTGAATAAAAGCAGATTTTGCTCTTAAAACTTTACTTGCATTTTTAGCACTTAATCTTTCGAATATAAACTTTTGAATACCATAAAAATCCCCACAAATTATAAACATATCATAATCTAAAAGATGTGATATTTTTTTAGTTTCATTTTTAACTATATTGTCAAAATTTTCATCAAAATATTTTTTATATATACTCACTTACTCTCCTTAATTTCAATCTTGCCAAGCCCAAAGACTGTACTTTTTCCAACACCTACAAGTTCGCCAATTCTTAAGATATTGTACTCTTCTTTTGTTAAGCCTTCTATGGCTATCTCACCTATTAAGCCATCAAGGTTCATAGTAGTTTTTTGTCGGTTGCTTCTTCTGGTTAGTTGTTTATAGTTTAACCCTTTTTTTACTATTTTACCCTTCATCTTGTAAGGAAATTTTCTATAATCTTTTCCCAAGAGTTTCATCTGCCTTTGATAGATTGAATTGATTATATCTTTTAACTCTATGTTATCATCTCTTAAAAATCTATTGTTCTTTTTAATCCTTAAAGGTGTGATGAATTTGATTAAAACATCTTGGTAATAATTTTCTATTGTAAAGGTTTTTGTGTAGTTTTGTGGAAGTTGGATTGTGCCATTTTTGTTTATGAGAGTATTATTTACAAATATATCAAAATTGCTAAATTTTAATCTGTCTCGACCAAGTCCAACTTCACCCAAAAGTTTAATAAAAGCCGAAATTACATAAGGTAGTTTAGAAACTGCATCTTCAAAAAGATAAAGATTGAAATCATAATAATTCAAACCTAACTCAAAATCAAACCTATATGAATGAAAAGAGTTCTTTTTCTCGTAAAAGTCATAGTAGAGACAACTATCTTTTGCAAAACAGCCATCACATGTAAAAGAAGGATTTATACAAACAACTTTTTTAAGAGCATACCCAAATGCACCACGAAGTTGTGAACCTATAAAATATGGAGGTTTTGCATTTATAATAATAGATAATTTTGTAAAAATCATAATATTTTCACAATAACTTTATTTAAAGTGATTTTTTGTTTTTTCCATTGCATAATATATTATATCTTTTTATTATAAAAATAGTTTAAATAAAGTTTAAAATATTATACAATAGTTAGTTATTTAACACTTTATAAACTTTTTAAGGTTGTACTCTATTGTAACTAAAAGCACCATATCTTGATAGATTTTTTATATACTCGTATTTCAATAAAATTCTACATCATTTTTTAAATCTATTATCACTTTTTTTATTTCTTTATCAACATTAAGCGATAATAGTCCTTCTGTATTAAGTCTTATCTTTGATATTTTTACACGACTTTCTTGGTCTGGATCTTCAAATTCATCACCTTTTGTTTTTGTAAAGTTTGGAATGTAGCTTTTTGAATCTAATTTTTCTACGTTGTAACTTTTTAGAAAATAGTATGTTTTAGTAAACTTCTTGATTTTTTTCTCATCATACTCTCTGTGAAATCTTTTAAAGAGTTTTTTTGTAAAATCATCTAATGAGTAGAGTAAAGTAAGATTGTCTATTTGTCTGAAAAAATATATCCAGCCATATTGTTTGTTTTTGTAAACACAGCCTGATATCTTTAGATTTAATTCTCTATAAAGTGTGGCATCATCATTTTTTATATTTTTGTAAAATACCCCAACAATTCTTTCCCTGAGTCTATCTACTGAGCTTTCTCTTACAGATATTTTATCTTTAAAAAACTCAAATCCCAGGTATTGAAATTTATCTTCTTTAAGTGAGCCGACAGTTGATTTGTTACTGTGAGTTTTTATCTCATGCATAGTTAGTTTCAACAACTTCATTTGTTCAGATATTTCAGAGATTATCTTCTCTACATCATCTTTATTGCAAAATATTAAAATATCATCAACATATCTAAAATATTTTAAGTTGCTTTTTGCAACAAATATTTTGTCTAAATCACTTAGATATATTTGAGATAAAATACTTGAAATAGATAAACCTTGAGGAATGCCTTTTCCATTTGTTTCATTCTGTTTGTTCTTTCTTCTTCCTTTGGAGATAGTTATCTGTTTTATGGCTTTGTTTACAACATAAATCGCTTCTTCATCGTTTATGTAACTTTCCATTTTTTCAACCAAAATCGCATGGTCAATATTTGGGAAAAAGTTTTCAATATCTACTTTTATAAAACTATCATACTGCTGTAGTTTTAAAGTTTTTATAATCTTTGAAACTTTTGTGTTTACATTATCATCAGATATGCTATCTTTAATTTCATCTTTTAAAAATTTTTGCAAGGCAGCAAGAGTCAATCTGTCTCTGTTAGTTGGTATAGATATTATTCTAGGATTTGAATCTTGACCTTTTAGTATGAGTTGTTCTTTGTAGGGAGAAAATTTATATGTATGATTTTTAATTTTTCTTTTTATGATATTTATTTCATCATCTATAATATTACTAAATTTTTTTGTAGAGATTCCATCTGTTCCTGTTATTTCACTGTTCTTTATTTTTTTTTCAAAAATCTTGTGAAGTGCTTTGCTTTTTAAATACTTTTTAAATTTCATTTAATCTCCATTTAGCAAGCAAAACATATAAAGTTTTCTATTTTATACCTAATAATAAATATTAAGCTTATTATATCTAAATGCCTAAGCATTAATTTTATCTATTTATATCTCTGATTAAACAGAGATCTACCAAATCAAAAGATAAGGTAATATGTTTTGCTTAATGTAATTATACATTACAAGGTTGGTCATATTTTGTCTAAAATTATATTTTATGGAAATGTTAACTTCTTATCTTCTTCTAACAGTTGCATATTCAAATCAAAACTATATTAAGTCATCATTTCATAGGTAATATTTTCCAAATTTCTTTCACAGCTTTTTATTGTAAGATTACCTATAGATCTAGCAATAGTATTATTTTCTATAGAGATAAATTCAATTTTTCTAAGATGCACAAGTTTTGCTAAAAATTTAAATACTTCTTCTGATAATAATCCACCATGGATAACAACTTCTTGAAGTGTATATATATTTTCTATAATTGTAATGTCTTTATTTAACAAATTTCCATCTATACTTAGATATCTGAGAGATAGTTTAGAAAAGTTTTCAGGAATAACCTTGAGTGTAGGATTGTTACTAATATCCAACTCTCTTAAATTATGCAATCGATCTATATCTGCAGGTAATGATTCAAGATGGTTGTTAGCCAAAGACAATATAGCTAATTTTTTTAGTTTGTATATATTTGGAGATATAGTTCTAACAGTATTGTTTTTTAATATTAATTCTTTTAGATTTACAAGAGAAAACACATCTTCAGGAATATTTTCTATATCTTTTTTATCAACATATAAAATCGATATATCTTTTATAATTTCTTTTGATAATCCAGATGAATAACAAAAAGTTGCATTCATTTTTTGTAATAGAGACATTATCTCTTTATCATGTATCATTATTTTATCATCAAACTCAAAAGAGAAAAATTTTCCAGTCTCAAATTGAAATACAAAATTTAAAGTTGAAGTTCCATATATATTTTTAATAATTGAAATAGTAACATCTGGCTCCCGTTTTTGGATATAACAATTATTTGGCTCTTTGCCTTGCAACAATGCGTTTTCCTCTTTAGTAAGTGCTATATCTTCTTCATAAAACTGGGGAATATATATCATTATAATTGTATTTGCTTCCATTTCAATATAATTATTTTGAATATCTCTGATGTATGGTCTTTTATTTATTCTATTCTCTATACTTTTATCTAACTGTGACAGCAATATTATGGGTAAGTCTAATTCAATTGCCAATTTTTTAAATTCTCTTGCAAGATTTGAATTATTATGATTTTCAATAAGTTGAAAATAATCTATTACAATCATCTTAATATTGTTCTTTTCTACCATTTTTTTAGAAATTTTTTTAATATAATCAAATGTGATGTATTTTGAATCATCTATATACAAATTATTGATACTAGCTCCAAATTTTTCTATCTCTTTGATTAAAAAATCTGTGGCATTTTTTAAATTATTTAATGGAATATTAGTTGTCATACTAATTATTTTTTTTAACAATTGAATCTTTGTGAGATCTAATGAAAAATAGAGTACATTGTTGTTCTGCTGTATATTTTCTAATACACTACTTAGAATGAATGATGTTTTTCCAAAACCAACCCTTGCAGCAATTACATTTAGCTCTTTATTTCTAAATTTATTAATCCTGTTATCCAGTTCATTGAACCCAGTTGTTATCCCAGTATCTTCGCTATTTATAACAGAAAGTTCTTTTTTTAATGTTTTCATTTTATTTATAATTCAACTGCTTTCTAAGGATAGTTGGAACATCATAATCTATATCTTTTGCATTTCTTTTTTTCCTTCTTAAAGAGACATCACCTATAATTGGTTTTCTTATCTCCAATATTGTCTCTTTGGAGATATTGCCATAAGCAATTAATATCTGCTCTAATGTTGTACAATACCCTTTTATATGCGCTAAATCAACGTTGTCAGATCCAATTGCTAAGCACTCTTTATATTCAATATACCCAAGTTTTAAACTCTCTAGTAACTCTTCTGTTGATATTTGTATCACTTTCCTCTCCTCTAATGAATAAATTTTAATGTAAAACTATTCTTCTGTGCTATATTAGATCAGTTTTTTTATGATAGATGTGATTATACTATTTTTTTAAGCATTTCTTTTATATCTTCATAACTCTCTAAGGCTGAAGCTCTTCCAACTTCAGGATTCATACCGGCACCTTTACCATCCGTTATATTCTTACCGATTTGGAGCTTATGTTTGGCATTTGAATGAACTAGGAGTCTGTGTTGATGACTATTATTTAAGTATCTAACTAATATGACTTTGTTAAATATAGTTTTCTTCCTTTTTTTATTTTGTGGTAGTATAGAATTTTAGATGGTCATATTTTGTCAATTTTTAATTATTTTGAGAGTATCGTATATAATGTGTTCTGTACTCTCCTTCGGTAACATTAAAAAGAGCTTCATTCCAAAATTTAAATCTGAAGTGCAATTTTTTTAGAATTTGAAAATAAAAAGTTGTAAACTTAGATTTGAAGAGGTTAAATGTTAAAATCTTACTTCAAATTCTAACCACAGAATATAGGAGAAGTAAAGATGAGTTATAAACATTTAACCATAGAAGAACGATACCAAATATAAGCTTATAAAGAGGTAGATTTTTCTAAAAGTGAAATTGCTAAAAAATTAAAAGTACATCGTATTGTTTTAGAAATAATATGAAAAATGTTAGACTTATTTTGTCTATAAATTATCTTTTATAGATTAAAGAGCATCTTAGTATAAAAACCCAAACAACCATATGGGCACTCTGTTTCCACTACCCACTTCTATATCATCGGCTACGATAAAAGAGTTTGGTATATCCTTTATCTGTTTGTATTTTTTGTTTTTACCACCCACTTCCAAAGTGTATTTTTCATCTACAAGCAAATCACCTTTTTTTGCTGCTTGGATGGTGTGAGCTTGGCTCAACATACTTGCGACAAAAACCTCTCTGAGTGTGCCTGTGTTGTTATGGCTGCAGTAGGCATAATGTAAGTTTGTATTGTTTAGGTAGATTTTATCTGGTTTGACAAAGATGTTATCCCCTTTTGATGCAGGTTTTAAAGTGGTAAATATTTTTGCACGACTGAGATACTCTATAAACCTGTAAAGCCCTTTGTAGTTGTCTTTCATATCCATTTTTGCTAAAAGCTCTTTGATGTTTGGAGTGTATGGGTGTGATTCACAGAGGAGTCGTACTAATTTTTTTAGATTTTGTACACTGCTGTAGTCTATAGGAAAAATGGAAGGGATGTCCACTTCTATAACGGTATTTATTGTCTCATTGAGTCTGATGAGATAATCCTCTTTATCTTCAAAGTAAAAGGGATAGTAGCCACTTTTGATATACTCTCTAAAAAGTAGTGTGAGATTGAATTTTTGTAAAAGTTTGTACGCTATATCTATATGATTTGTCAAAATATCTTCAAGTGCAAACGCGGGGAGTTCGATGCCTTTTTCTAGCTCTACAAACTCTCTAAAACTTAAACCATACACACTGTAAAGTCTTGCCCGTCTGCTAAGGTCTGCTTTTGCATTATTTATACTTAATGCACTGCTTCCACTAAAGATAACTTTGAGACTTAACAAGTCATAAATCTTTTTTAACTCTATCTCAAAGTTTTTATATTTGTGTATCTCATCGATGATGAGCACTTCACCTTCCTCTTTACTAAAAGAGTTGGCTACTTCAAACAGGGATGGAATGGTTATGATATCTGCACTGATGTAGAGTTTTTTAGAAAATGGCAAATCAAGCTCTTTGAGGTACTGCAAGAGGTAAGTAGTCTTCCCAACCCCTCTAGCCCCTACAATACCAACAAGCTTTTTATCAAGATTTATAGTTTTATGAAAATATCTTTTATATGTGAAGTTGTTATTTTCAAAAAGTTTTCGCTGATACTCTCTAAGTTCATCCAACTGCATCTGAGAACCTTTTTTTGTTTTATTGTATCTAAATTGGACTTATAAACCTAATTTAGTTATATTTTTTTGGAAATGTTTATCTAAATCAATCTCATATATTTCTTTTAATAATGCTATTTCTTCTTTCATTTTACTTTCTCAACCTATCGTTTCTAACCAATACTTCATAAATGGATCTACAAGGTAGTACCTGTCATCTTTTTTATCGCATATATCTTTTTTTAAAAGTGCTTCAAGTGTACTTTTTAGTGTTGTTGCACTGAAATTAAACTCTTGCAGATGATCGTTGCTATAGAGATTAAGCCCATCAACATGAACGATGTATTTTAATGTATTTTTTTGATTTGGAGTTAAACTTGACCAGATAAAACTATATAAATCATACTCTCTTTGTATGATCAGCTCTAAACTCTGTTTTAAAATATCATCATCTGCATTTTGAGATGTTTTTTCCCATATCATCGACATTATCTGTTGCATATAGTATGGAAAACCATCTGTTATATCAAAGACTTGTTTTATGTATCTTTTTTCTATCTCTTTGTTAGTCTGTTTAAATTTATTCTCTATAAAAACTATCCACTCATCTAATTTTATCTGCTCTATATGAAAATGTTTTACAGATTTGTAAAAGGCTCTTGAATTGTCGCTAAACATCTGGTTCAGTATGGACTTTTTGCTACCACTAAATATATACGAAACTTCTCTTGAGTGTGATTGTAAGATGGTTCTTAGCTTTTTTTCAAACTTTAATTGCTCTATCTCTTGAAATTCATCAAAGATTACTACTACTTTTTTATTAAACTTTTTAGCATATATTGATGGTAAGTTCAAAACATCTTCTAAAGTTTGATTTTGCTCTTTTTTACTAATTGAAAGAGAGTAGGAGATATTACCCGTCTCATTTATACTCATAGTAACATTTGGTCTTATGTTTAATACCTCTTTTATATTTCGTAAAGCTTTTTGGGTGTTGTTTTCAAAACTATTGATTATGAGATTAAAATATTTTTGTATAAACTCATCTATGCTCGATACACTAAAAAGGTCTATAAAAATAACCTTATAATCTTTTTGCTTATCTAATTTATGTTTCAATTTTTTTAGAAGCGATGTTTTACCAAATCTTCTTGGAGCATAAAGTAAAAGATTTTGCCCACTAGATACATCTTGTGCTAACTCCTGCAACTCTTGAACTCTATTGCAAAAATCATCATCATATACTTCATTCCCATAGTAAAATGGATTGGGTGTTTTCATATTAGACCTTTTAATATTATAGTAATTAGTATTATACCTTTTAGTATAATTTAAGTCAAATAAAAAGTTTTCTTTGATACTCTCTAAGTTTATCTAACGCATCTGAAAATTTATGATTCAGATACCTATTTTTTTTATTAAATCAATATCTCTTGCACTAAAATATTCAAAACATCCTTAAATGCAACAGCAGCAGTCTCAGATGCATACTGACTTGTTTGAGGTTCTTGAACAAGTACAGCTATTGTATAACTTTTTTTATTTCCATTAACAAATCCGACAAAGGAGCAATTGTACTCTTTGATGTATCGCCCATTTTTCGCAACATGAGCAGTACCAGTCTTTCCGCCTATTTCTAAGCCTTGCGCCTTTGCATTTTTACCTGTACCTTTTTCTACTGTCTCTATCAAAATCTTCTTTACTGCATTGGCAGTTTTGGTATCTATCACTTTTTGAGGTTTTTGTGCTGTGCTACTGGCAACTATTCTAGGTTTTATGAGTATGCCATCATTGTTAAAAACATTGTAGGCTTGCAGGAGTTGCAGAAGATTAACTTTTACTCCATATCCATAACTGGTAGTCGCTTTATAGATTTCATATTTCAAACGCTTACTATCAGGAATAAAACCACCGTTTTCACCACGCAATCCATCTATGGAATGTTGTGTAAAACCAAACTTTACAAGCCCGTCGTGATAATCTTGTGCGGGCAACTTCTGTGCTATTTGTACTATACCTATATTTGAAGAGTATATCACTACATTTGCAGCACTCAGCCAATCAAATGGATGATGGTCAGTTATAGTTCTTCCTTTAACCTGATAACGCCCTTGGTGTCCATTAATAAGATCATCTGGAGTAATAAGTTTTTTCTCTAATGCTAAAGAAAATACAACCGGTGCCATAACAAACCCAGGTTCATATGTGAGATTTGCTATGCGGTTTTTTGGAAAATCTTTCACTACATTACTGTTAGAATCAGCCAAACTAAGAATCTTTCCTGTTTTTGAATCCATAACAGCTACTGCAACAGCCTTTGCCTGAAACCTCTTTTTCATAGATTGTGTGAGAGATTGTAGTTGTTTTTGCAGTGAGGCATCAAGTGTGAGTGGTATCACTTTTGTAACAGTTACATTCTCTCTTGCGCTAATAATAGAAGCCAAGAGTAAAAGTAGAACGAATATATTTTTTTGCATAGTGAAAATCCTTTTTTAAATTTTGTTCGTATTTATAGCCTAAAATGGATTTTCATCATCCATATCCATATCTTAGAACCTTTGAGAATATCTTATCTCTATATCTCTTGTGCGATTTCCCACCAATATGATTTTGTTGTACATTTTGATTTTCCTATTTGTTTACGATGATATAGTATTCTTTACTATGGAGAGATATTGTCAAGAAAGTTGTTTTTATTGCTGAAATACGATGTTGTTTGTATATATGCTCTCATTACAAGATTGATATTTTTCATAAAAACTATGTAACATTATTTTATTTGCTTTTATGTTTCGTTCATGAAGCTTATCTTCTTTTTCAAAATATGGAATGAGTTCCTGTGCATGGTAAAATATCGTTTTGTCACATATCTCTTCTATATGTTGCCACACATTTACAAATATTTTTCTACTAACACCTTCCCAATAAATACAAGGTTCTATACCAATTACATTTACACATTTATCCATATCTTTTGCTATTTGAGCCAATACTTCTGTAATCACGATAGTATACATTCCTCTGATTTGCAGGAGTAAAATGTTTTGTTCATTTACACTTTGCAAATATTTTGTAATCTCATTGCCATATTCTTGCATAGTTACTTCAAAAACTTTTTTTGGAGCTGGAAAACCAGCACCACCACCTGCATAAGAGTGCAGGTCTAAAATTTCTGTTGCTTTTATGTCAATACCAAATTGAGTAATATCAATAGCTTGATCTTCTTTATATGTCAGTCCAAGTATACCTAAGATTAAGTATACCTAAGATTTTTGTGATACAGGGAACTCTAATTCTAAAATAGTGTGTTGAGCAAGATAATTTAGCATGTTTGTTTTTCCTTATTTGTATAATGAGGAGATTGTAACAGGAAAAATAGGCATACTATGTCTATAAGATATATTTGTTATAGTCTTGAGCAAAAAATTTATGAAAGCAAGATACCTTTTTTTCTAATTTCCTCTTTTAAAAGTTCACTTGCACTATTAAGATGTATCAAATCAATTGGCAAATCTAAATCTTTAAGCAAAAGGTATTTAAAAAATTGCACTTTCGCTTTTTTAAAACCATCTTTTGAGATGTTTGCATCAACTGCTATATCAAAATCACCTCCTGCTTTTGCATCATCTATTCTGCTTCCAAAAAGTATGAGTTTACATACTCCAAAAGCCTCTTGTGAAGCTTTTTGAAACTCATTTTTGAGGTAGTTCGATACTCGCATCATATCTCCTTATAAAGGCAAAAACTTTAAAAACAACATCTTCTAAAAACACAAATTGCTCTACACAATATTTCAGATCATTTAAAGCCTCTTGAAGTTCATCTGGATAATCATGTTCTAAATCATTTCTGACATTTCTAAACTCTATCCATCTGTCTAAAGAGATAATCTCCTCTTTTTCAACGAGTGTCAATACCTCACTCATTTTAGAATAACTAATACCTGCACTATCAAGTAAACTTGAAAAAACTTTTGCTCCAAGATAGTCTTGCAGGGCAGAAAACCGTTTTAAATATGCCTCTAAAACAGCTTTTTGAGGAGTATTCAGATAAAAAAACTGCTCCTTAGAAAAATCAAATTTCATTGTTTCAATAAACTCTTTATACTCTTTGAGTGCATCATAGTGTTTTTTGACTTTTTGAAGTTGCCTGTGTAAAACATTCATACGATTTCCTTTGAAGTATTATAGCAAATATGCTCTTACATCAGTTTCAATCTTCTCTCTTAAAGAATCAGGTGAAACAACTTTCATATGTGGAATCCACTTTTTTACAAGATCTTCTATCTCCATCTCCTGTGTTACCGTAAATGAGAACAATATACTTCCATCATTCTTTTGCTCTATAATCTTTTGAGAAGGTAAAAATTGTTTCATCTTGAAATATTTTGCTTTCTTTGGGCTTACTTCTACCACTACCTCTATAAGGTGTTTTCTAAAAGATGGCGTATATTTGGGGTAGGGGGTTTGTATGGTTTTTACAAAGTCAACTATATCTGGATTATGATGAAATGTTTTTTTATGAAGCACAATATCTGTAATATTTGTAACTCTAAAAATACTAAAAGGATATGCCTCATTTGCATTCTCACCCACAAGATAAAAGTTTTCATTGATAAAGAGAATTTTATAAGGTTTGAGCTCATAGCTGTTTTCCCCTTCGGATTCTTGTTGTGTGATGGTGATATATTGCTTGTATGTGATTGCTCTCTCCATCTCACGCAGAAGCTTGACATCCTGTTTCTTTGTTTCAAAAGGTTTTGTGACAAATTCATAACACTCTTTTGATTTTTGGATTTTTGTATTGATAATTTTCTTATCATTCTCATCTATATTTAAACTCTCTAAAATATTGTTTCTTTGTGCAATATTAAAAGTCTGTACCATTAAAGCTAAGGTGTCTTGATCTAAAAAGTTGTTAAAGATCTCTTTTGTTATCGCTTTATAACATCCCTTTTCACCCTTGCCACCGCGAATAAGATCAAAACTCTCAGGAAAATACTCTTTGATTACATCAAGATCTCTACGGATTGTTTTTTCACTTTTTCCAAACCACATTGCATCGTTTTGTAAAACATCAATACAAACTTTTTCTCCACTGTTAAATCTTTTTAAAAGTTCTAAAACTCTCGCTGTTTGATTGGTTGTCATAACACACCTTCAAATTGTTTTAGAAAATTATAACCTTATTTTTGGTCATATTTTGTCTAATGGTGATATGAGTAAGATTAAACCCAGAAAAAACTATATCTTTTTCTGGAAAAGATAAGAAGGAATTGCCCTAATGAAGCTCTATGATAAGGTATTTAATTTTATTGCTGGTCATGGTAGGGGAGGTGGGTATATTCTCCAAGTGATTTATTTGAAAATTAATCCTTGCCAAGCATCAGGAATGTCTAATAAAGCATCTTTAATGCTTCTTAGACTGCATCCGTTAAGAATCTGTTTGGAGTGACCTTGTTTTTGCATTGATTTTCGTAATGTATCCATTGCAACTTGGCGGATAAGCTTTATTTCTATAAAAAAAGATTACAATACGTTTATAATTCTAAGGAGAAACAATGAAAATACGAAATCTTTTATGTCTGAGTGGAATGCTTCTGCTTTCTACAACACTCTTTGCCGGCGAAGTTCCTGAGGAAGCGGATGCTTCTCGCGCACATATTGAGGCAAAACACCATGAAGAAGGAAACCTTTATATCGTTGCCAAAGGACTGTTGAGTTTAGGTGACAATTATACGGAAGAAGCAAAAGGCACAGAACCTGAAGCGATTTTAAAAGGTGACACCGGACAGGGTTTCGGAATTGATTTGGGATATAGACTGGGCTATGGTTTTGCTACAGAATTTGATTTTTCATACACACATACTACGGTTACAAAATCTGTTGTTGGTGAGGCAGATGTAAGTGCGGGAGCAGATTATTACAGTTACGGTATAGATTTGCTGTACGGATATCATGTAAATGAGGAAATTGTTCTTTTTGGAAAAGCAGGATGGGAAATTGAGAAAGAAAAAATCAGTGCTTTTGGTATTGACGGAACCAATGACGGATTTACCTATGCTGCCGGAATGGAATACGGTCTCTCTTCGCATTGGGCACTCATAGGAGAGTATGAAGGCTCTTTAATAGACGGTCCGCGCGGAAATAACATTTTTGCCGGTGTCAGTTATACTTTTTAAAACATTCAGACAGTATCTGTGAGCAGAATCTTTCTGCTCATATAAAAAAATACTGTTTCTTCTCCTTATCGCTTAACTGGATAAAGCAGTCCCCTCCTAAGGGATAGCTCGTGGTTCGAGTCCACGTAGGGAGACCACCTATCAATTTAATGCAATCCAATAAATACATTTTAACCCCTAAAATACGAACTTTTAAGTACTTATTCTATAAAATACAAACAACTGCAATATAATACAATTAACAAATTTAAGGGATAACTTTAGGGATTAGTGGTAATATACTGTTATCCTTATGAAAAGAGTTATCCCTATGGCACGAAAAACGACACCTTTAACAGATACAGAAATAAGCAAAGCAAAACCAAAAGCAAAAGAGTACAAGCTTTTTGATGGTGGAGGACTTTATCTCTCTATAAGCCCTAAGGGTGGTAAATGGTGGCGATTAAAATACCTATTTGAAAACAAAGAGTATAGAATATCTTTAGGTACCTATCCAAGCACACCGCTAAAAGAAGCAAGAAAACAAAGAGATGAACTAAAAGAAAAAATAGCTTTAGGGATAAATCCAAGTTCAGAACGAAAAGCAGAAAAGTTATCCCTTAAAACAAAACAAGATGAAGCAAAAAACACTCTTAGTCATGTAGCTGATGAGTTTTTTATGCAAATTATAGAGAGTGTTACACCTAAGTATCATAAGAAGTTGAGAAGTTACTATGATAATCACGTGAAAGCCCCGTTAGGAACAAAACCAATCAAAGAGATACAAAGGGTTGATATTTTATCAATTGTTGATACAATGCAAGATAAGGGTATATTTGAAAGCACAAAAAAAACAATAAATCTTTTAGAGAGAATTTACAAATATGCAATAGTTAGGGAGTATGTAGAGCATAATATTGTTGCCGATTTTGATAAGAAAATAGTTATCAAGAAAAGGGCAGTGAAACATCATGCATTTTTTAAAGATGATAATATGATAAAGATACTGTTAGAAGCTGTAAATAATTATCAAGGCGAGATAGTTACAAAGTATGCTTTAAAAATTATTCCATATTTAGCAGTAAGACCGATAGAGTTGAGATCGTTAAGATGGGAGTATATCAACTTTAAAGATAATCTCATAACAATACCAGCTGATAAAATGAAGATGAGAAAAGAGCACTTAATTCCTATGACTTCAACAGTTAAGAAGATGATACAAGAGCTACAAGAGTTCACAAGTGATAAGCCATATTTATTTGCAAACGCAGTCTATAAAGATAGATACATGAGTGAGAACACGATTAATGTAGCACTTAGACGAATGGGATTTAGTAAAGATGAGATAGTATCTCACGGTTTTAGAAGTATGTTTAGCACTATTGCAAATGAAAAAAGCCCTTTTAGTCGTGATGTAATTGATACGCAATTAGCTCATAGTGTAGGAAGCAGTGTAAGCCAAGCATATAACCGTGCCAAGTATCTTGATGAGAGAGTGGAGCTTATGCAGTGGTGGAGTGATTATCTTGATGAGGTGCAAAGATGATAACACAATGGATTAAAAAAATTTCAGAGCAATATAATTTAATAGACTCTCTTGTACTAAGGAGTAATGATTTTTATAGTTTAAATTCAAAAATAAAAGATATTCAAAAAAGAGAAATCTTTATAGTTCCGCCAGCAGATATAAATAAAATTGCAAATAATATCACTAAGTTAGCGGATAGAATTCCAGATGTCAGGAAAGGCTTAGATGTTTTAAATAAAACAGCAGCAGGTGCTTTTTTTTGGGAAGATGAACAAGAACAAGCTGAATTTGTTATAGAACTTATAAAGTTAAATATTTTAGTTAGAAATATTAGTAAAGAGATAGGGCTTGATAATGCGATGAAAATACAGTTTTATTATGTTATTAAAATATTTAAACATTATCTTAATATTAAAAAAAGAGTTCCATTAGAAAAGTATGCAAATATCTCTATTACTTTGATGTTTGGAGAGTTGAAAGAGCGACAATATAAAATTACAAATGATATTTTAGAAAAAACTTGCATAAATATCACATTTAGATACTACAATTAAAATCAATTTCTTAAATATTTAAATACACAGCACACACTACATACTTTAAAACTTAAACTTACTTAAGCTTAGATAACTCCTTGTTTAAGCTTTGTAGTAAATCACACTCTCAAAAAAAATATAATACATTACAAATAAGTTTAAACAAATACATCAAAAAACTATAATTGATGTATAGCCACCCTTTGGCAAGGGCGAACACTTTTAAGAGTGTTTGGAGTTATTACAATGGAAAAGCGATATTACAGAGCTAAAGAAGTAGCGGTGTATTTAGGCGTATCAATTACAACAGTATGGAACTATGCAAAAGATGGGAGATTAACTCCTAAGAAGTTATCTAATCACGCAACAGTTTTTGATATTAAAGAAGTAGAAACACTTTTTGATAATGTAGAGGTGGCTTAATATGAAAACTTTAAGTCATAAACTACACATATTAAAAACGCTACTTGAAAGTGATGTAAAACTCACGGCTACAGACTTTAGCTATGTATCAAATGCAAATCAATACTTTTGTGAATTGGAACTTCAAGGGCTGATAAAAAGCGAATGGGGCAAAAAAGGAAATGCAAAAGTAAAACTTAGATATGTGCCAAATGAGATAAGAGAAAAAGCGAGTAAATTTCTCTCAACTCACATAAAATCAAATGAAGCCCAGAACGGCAAAGATTGACTCAATGAACTTTAGTAGCAAAAACTTAGAAGCATATTTTATCAATGATGATTATATCATAGAAACAGTCAAAAGCATAGGTGTATTCAATCCTGATGCCTGGTTGGAAGCATTTAAAAAGCCTCTCACTAAAAACATAGTGGAAGCTAAAATCTTGCATACATCAACAGGCTTGACGCTGCCTATCAAACGACACAGCAGAAGCCAGACAAAGCAAACTTTAGAGTTTGCAGGGCTACACAGTTACAATGAGAAATCAAAGCTTTTAAGTGAGCTACTAAGCAGTTTATTGGAGCATATACAAAACGAGCAGGTCACACGGCTTGATGTAGCGATAGACTTCAAAGGAAAGATACCGAACAGAGTGATAAAAAAACTTTGTGAAGATAGAGATCCTCTTAGAAGATGGAATACGACCTACTACAAAAGCAAGAGTGAAAAAAAGCAAAACTATTATATGAATATCAAGACTTATTCTAAGTCAAACAAAGAGAAACTTAGAGAAGAAATAAATAGGCTTGAGTTTGTATTTATGAGAGATTATCTCAAAAAAGTACAGGTCAAAGATATTGAAAAATCTTTTAAAAGAATTGCAAAAAGTATAAAGAAATTTAGCGGTCTTGATGTGCAAATCTCATACCTTTAAGTTATATACTAAGAAATTCTTGCAAAACATCCACTTAAGCCCAAGAAATAGGGCTTTATCGGGTGTTAAAAACTGAACACAAAAAAAGGACAAAAAAAGATGAAAAATACAGCAGTAAAAACAAAAGAAAAATATGAGAGAAAACTTGCAAAAGCGATCTCTAAAAGTGGCGGGATTACTCTTACAAATAATGGTGCAAATATTGACTATGTTTCACTTGCAGAACCAAAAGGATTATATGCAGTCGATAACTTTGATATTGAACTCGTAGCAGTAGAAGCAATAGTGCAGGAAGTATCAACAGGCAAAGTTTTTGCATTTAACGAAGAGTTTGGAGTGATGGGCATAGAGTTTGATTTTATGGGGAGTAAAGAAGATTGTTATAAATATCTACTTGATGATGCAGGAGAGAGTAAAAAAGAAAATCTGGCAGAAACAATTGCAAGTATCTATTTTAATGTTCACAAAGGCAAAGAGAAAATATACCCAAATGAGGTTATTAAGTTTGAAGAAGTGTAGCAAAGAGTAAATACATACAAATCTACTTCTAAGTTTAAATAATGGCTTAGAGGTACTTTAAATGCAATATTACAAGGCAAAAACAATGAACGACAATAGCCGAATAAGACCGTATATTGATACAAGGATTGTTATCCTGCTGGAACGGTTGAGAGAGATACAAGGCGTATCAGTTGGCAAAATATTAACGGCTCTTCTCTATGAGTCAGAAACATTTAAAACGCTGATTGAAAATTATTATGATGCAACAGATAAAGAACTGAAAAAGATATTTTTAGGACTACCCTTTGATGCTGATAAATGTAAGAATAAACAATCTTAAAAAAGGACAGAAAAAATGGATAAAAATTTAGTGATGATGGCACTCAAAGAGATACCACGCATAAGTAAAAATCTCAATAATGGCAATGATGATGCAAAATCAGAGATGCGAGTAATAATTGCCGCATTAAAAAATGCACAGCCTGAACAGGGAATGGCAATGGCAATGGCAAGTACATCATTTTTATTAAAAGCAGTTGAGGGAAGACCTATAAGTGAGGATATGGCACGAACTATAAAAGATAGTGCCTTAAAAGAGTTGGCTTGTAAATTCAATTGTGAAGCTGATTTTAAAGATGAGAATAAAATACAAATGTTAAAAGGACTTTTAAAATGAGTGAACACAGAGAAATAATCGCAGCACTTCAAAAAATACCGAGCTTGATAAAAGAGTTTAATAAGCTTGATAAGTCAATCGCTGGTACAGATGAGAAGAAAAAAGCATTATCAAAAGAAGATTATCAACTTCTTATATTGAATTTCGATGCAAAAGATGCAAGAGGTACAGGCTTAAAAGCAAAGATATTGAGAACAGGACACGAACTATCAAGTGCAAAACCTGATTTTAATTTGTCGTGTCAAAACATCAACGCTCTGCATAACTATGTGAAAGTCATTGGTAAAGATGCGATGAGTGAGAGAGTCTCAAAACAATTAGAGTTGTCGGAGTTGTTGGAAGTTCAAAAAGAGTTTCAATCAATCAATGATTTTTTAGATGATGCAAAGATAAAAGCATTAAACACATACTTAAAAGGGAAATAGAAAAATGACTTACAGAGAAGCCGCAACTTACACAAACAGAAGCACGATAGAGATTAAAACAGAGTTTGAGGACATCCTCGAGGCATTAGAAGAAGCAGGGATTAAACAAGAGATTACAATAGAGTTGTTAGATTTTTGGCTCAATGGAAGCGTACTTGTAAATTATGATATTTATCTCACACGGCTTGATGCTGAAAAGCTATTGAAAGATAAGGGAATTCCGACACGACACATAAGTCAGGCACTAAGAAGCGATGCACTTGATAAGTATGTACTCTTTAAAAATGTTTGTTTGAATTTTATCGGAGAAGAGCTTACAGCAGATTTTAAAACTCTTATACTTGATCCGATTAATGAAATGTATGTGAAGCCCTATGAAGCAAGCAAAGCACACAAAGCGAAACAGCTCAAAGTTGCCAGAGATTTAATAGTGAAGTTCAAGCCAGACTTAGGCAAAGCTATTGAACAGCTGCGAGGATTAGATCCTCATACAATAGCGGGAACTTTTGAAGAGACGATCCTCTTAAAGATGGAACAGATGCAGCACTTGATTATAAATCAGTTGGAAGCATAAATGCCAAGCATATCAAGAAAGATATGTGGCAAGCACGGCATCTATACAGGTGCCAAGTGTAGTGAGTGCAAAGCTGAAAGAGACAAGCACTACAACAAGACATCAAGAAACGAAGAGGCAACAGCCTTTTACAACTCTACCAAGTGGAGAAAGGTTAGGAAGCAGGTACTTATTCGAGACGGTGGCGTGTGTTGTGTTTGTGGTTGTGCAAATCAAAAGATGATAGTTGATCACATCAAAGAGATTAGTGACGGCGGGTGCAAACTATGTTACGACAACTTAAGAACGGTTTGTGTCTCATGTCATAACACAATCACAGCTGAAAATAAGAAGAACAGAGGACAATGAGAGTACACGGGGGCAGTATAAAATTCTGGGAAACTAAAGGCTGTTGTTTATCGAACATACAGTCACGAAGAAAAGAACTTGAAATTTCAAAATATTTGAAAAGGTAACATAAATAATAACATATAAGGAGGCTAAGAAGATGCACACGCAAAAAGAAGCTTTGATTATCTTAAATTGTAGCAAGATGACTCTATCAAGATATGTGAAAGAGGGTAAACTTGAAAGAGTGAAAAATGGAAGACGCACTTATTATGATGAACACGAAGTGGCGGTGCTTGTTAAAGAGATAGAGAACAAAAGAAGCAAATATCGAACAGACCTGCCCAAAAGAGAAAAGAAGAGAATAGAGCTACCTGCTGAAGTTAAAGAAGTATGTAGAAATATTGCATCCGCTGATAATTTAACAAAAGTTGGATATGAGTATCTTGCAGAAACAACATCATACTTGCAAAAGCTTAATTTGTACGAAGAGTGCGACAAAGAGATAATAGTCTTATATGCTCTATCTGTTCAAATGTATCATAAATATTTGCATTTAGCGACAGAGGCACAATGTACTTTTGTTAGCGATACAGGGGCGATTACATTACATCCTTATTTTAAAGTATTGCAACACCACGAGAAGATGATGTTAGCTTACGGCGATAGATTAGGACTTAATCCACTTGCAAGACAAAAGCTTGAACTAAAAAAAGACAATCGGACAGAGAAAGAGAAACAAGAACAAGAATTAATGGACTCTATTCTGTTTGGAGATGATTAATCTTTAAATAATCATAGTAGGTTTGGCAACCTACTACCTACTACACAAAACTACTCACATATAAATAAAATCCAAGTTATGCTAAAATACACAAATAACTGCTATAAGAAAAAAATAAATAAATTTAGTCACATTGATTTTTAGGGATAATTTTAGGGAGTATAATATTTAACAATTAAGAAAACTCCTATAAATAGGCATTATATTAACTTCTTTGGTTTCACGTAGGGAGACCAAAAAAAGGCAAAACTTTTGAAATACTTTTTCTTTGCTTTATTGTTTTTTTTACAACTTCATGCACAAATTACTGCGTATAAAATTACCCCAGACAATACTTTACATGTAACAAAACAAAAAATAAAAATACTTGATGCAAAAGTGCTGCTTTTTCAAAAGAAAAAAGGGATTCCTCTTCATGAAATTTCAGATCTTGTGTATGAAAACGGGTTTGTTTATTTTGTCAGTGACCAGGGATATTTATATAAATTTTTCATAAATATTCGAAAGAATAAAATCAGCAGTTTGCAATATCTGGATGCCTATGTTTTGAAAAATAAAAAAGGGCAGACGTTAAAAAATAAAAAAAGGGATGCGGAAGGTTTGGCACTTTGCAAAGACAGACTGCTGGTATCGTTTGAGAGAAAACAGCGTGTTGTTTGGTACTCAAAAAACGGATTGAAAATAAAGAAAATAAAAATTCATAAAGATCTGCAAAACAAAAATAATTATGCCAGTAAAAACAAAGGGCTCGAAGCCGTTACATGTAATGACAAATATGGTGTTGTGACGGCACCGGAACTGCCGCTGAAAAATACAGATGTAAAATATCATACACTTTATACGAAAGATCAAATATTTAAATTCAGTGCTGGTGGCAGTATAGTAGGCATGGAGTTTTTTTCAGAAAATACTGTTTTGGTACTGCTGCGTGATTTTAGTTATTTGACACGCAGACGGGTAACTGCTTTGATGAAAGTATACTTAGATACATGCAGTGAGTTCAGAGTGTGCAAAAGTGAAGTTTTAGCTAAACTTGACTCCTCAAACGGTTGGAAACTTGATAATTTTGAAGGCTTGACACATATGTATGCAAACAAATATTTGATGGTCAGTGATGACAATGAGAATATGCTGCAAAAAACACTTTTGGTGCTTTTTGAAATAAAGCCCTAAGTGTTGATTTTATCTTTAATCACTTTTGCAAGTTCACAGCATTGAGTGATTTTTTGCGTATAGTTTATATCATTATTGAGTAAAATTTTTACAAAAGCACTCCCGACTATGACCCCGTCAGCACCTTGCACTTTTTCTTTTGCTGTTTTTTCGTTTACACCGAAACCTACATATACGGGTGTTTGTGTGTATTTTTTGATAGAGTGCAAAAAAGGCTGCAGATCTTCTGCCGTACCTGAGCCTGTAATACCGGTGTAAGCAACCATATAGATGAACTTTTGCGCATCGCTGACAACAGTCTGTATCCTCTCTTCGCTGTCTGTGGGGGCAACAAAAGAGATGTTTGCAATACCGTTGCTTTGAAATAAATCTTTGTATGTCAACGCCTCTTCATGGGGAACATCCGGAATAATCAGTCCGTTTATGCCAAGTTCTTTTGCCAAAGGAATGAGATTTTGCATGTTTTGCTGGTAAAAACTGTTGAAATAACCCATCCAGAGTGTATCTACCTGAGGGGCAATCTCTTTGGAAATTTCAAGCAAATCTTTAAATTTAAATCCAAGTTCAAGTGATTTGTGATTTGCTTTTTCTATGAGAGGACCATCAGCTACAGGGTCTGAAAAAGGAACACCGAGTTCCAAAGTGTCGACACCGCTTTGTGCAAGGGCGAGACTCAAGTCAACTGTAAAAGATTTTTCCGGATAGCCGGATGTTATGTATGCTACTAAGTTTTTCAAATTATTTTTCCAAGTCAGGGATTTTTAATAAGGAGTATTTTATTTTACTGAGTTTGTTGTTCTGTCTCAAGTCGTCATTCCAAACAGCAAACATATCACTGATATTTAACAGCCAGTCTGTTGTTTCATCACTGACAGGCGGTTTTTTTTGACGTAAAGATTCAAGCTCATCTTCAACAAAAGCAGCCAGTTTATTCATTGGTATGATTTTCAAATAACCGCTTGCTGATTTTATATTATGAAATACACGAAAAAGTTCATTGACACTTCTTTCGTACATATTGGGTTTTGAAAGGTCAAGAATCATAACTTCCATGCTCTCAACCATCATAGCATAGTGATCCAAAAACTCATCAATAATTTCAAAATCAAAGTTTTCTTCTAAATCACTTCTTACACCCATAAAATAATTCTCCTGTATAGTTCAGATTATAGCAATTTTTGGCTAAAATACATCTATATAATATAATAAAGAGTTTTAAAATGAGTAAAAAATTAACGATAACAGCTATAAAAAAAAGAAAGGGTGAAAAGCCTTTGGTAATGATAACGGCCTATGACGCACTCTTTGCAAAACTGCTCGAACCAAGTGCAGATATGATTTTGGTTGGTGACAGTTTAAATATGAGCTTTGCAGGCCGCAATGATACAATCAGTACCACATTGGAACAAATGATTTATCACACAAATGCCGTTTGTAAAGGGGCACCAAACAGTTTTGTGATTTGTGATATGCCTTTTGGAACCTATACATGTAAAGAAGATGCTTTACGTAATGCTATAAAAGTTTTTCAAAAGACACCGGCAGACTGTGTGAAGATAGAAGGCGGAACAGACAAAGCAGAGATTATTCAACATTTGACAGAGAACGGCATTGCAGTATGTGGACATATAGGACTTTTGCCACAGTCGGTAAGAAGTGAAGGCGGATACAAAGTCAAAGGGAAAAGTGCTGATGAAAGAGAACAACTCCTCAAAGATGCCAAGGCAGTTGAAGAAGCAGGTGCCTTTTGTATGGTGATAGAAGGAACAAAAGCCGAGGTTGCAAAAGAAGTTGCACAAAGTGTGACGATACCGGTTATAGGAATAGGTGCAGGTGCTGATGTAGACGGCCAGGTTTTGGTATTTTCTGATATGTTGGGATTTTTTGAAGAATTTACTCCAAAATTTGTAAAAAAATATCTTGATGGGGCCACTCTGGTTAAAAAAGCTTTGCAAGAGTATGCGGATGAGGTTGTGAACCGTAAATTTCCGACAGAGGAACATATATACTAATGGAAAGAGTTGTAGATATTGAAACTTTTTCTCTTGAAGAAGAGAGCAGCGAAGTTACATTACGTCCTGATGCCTGGAGTGAATATATAGGGCAGGAACAGATTAAAAAGAATCTTGCTGTTTTTATAGAAGCTTCAAAAAAAAGAGACGAAGCACTTGATCATGTTTTGTTCTACGGACCTCCGGGACTTGGTAAAACAACTTTAGCCTTGATTATCGCCAATGAAATGAATGCAAATATTAAAGTGACAGCCGCACCGATGATAGAAAAAAGCGGTGATTTGGCAGCAATTCTGACAAACCTGGAAGAGGGGGACATTCTCTTTATCGATGAAATACACAGGCTCTCTCCTGCCGTTGAAGAAATCCTATACTCTTCTATGGAAGACTATAGAATAGATATTATCATCGGCAGTGGTCCTGCTGCACAGACGGTCAAGATTGATTTGCCTCGATTTACGCTTATAGGAGCGACAACACGGGCGGGAATGCTTTCAAATCCATTAAGAGACAGGTTTGGTATGAGTTTTCGCATGAATTTTTACAATCAGGAAGAACTGGCAAAAATCATTGTGCAGGCATCGAATAAGCTCGAATGCCAAATCATTCATGAAGCGGCTCTGGAGATTGCAAAAAGAAGTCGTGGAACACCACGTATTGCCCTGCGTCTGTTGCGTCGCGTGAGAGATTTTGCGGAAGTTGCCGATGAAAAAAATATAAATCATCAGCGTACCCGATATGCATTGGATGAACTGGGCATCAATTCACACGGTTTTGATGAAATGGATCTGCGTCTGCTGACGCTTTTAGCAAGTGCCAAAGGACGTGCAATGGGGCTGAGCACTATCGCGGCAGCCTTGAGTGAAGATGAGGGAACGGTAGAAGATGTTTTGGAACCGTATCTGCTTGCAAACGGTTATTTGGAACGGACAGCAAAGGGCAGACGGGCAACACCCGCAACCTACGATGTCTTAAATATGTCATGTGTAAATGAAGACGGGACACTTTTTTAGATGAAATCACAATATTTTATAGCTGTTTTGTTTGCTACTTCTTTGTATTGGATGTATCTTCTGTATGAACCTTTTTTGCTTGTGATGACTATTGCCGCTTTATTGGCAATTTCTACGGCTACGATCAATAACTATTTTGAAGAGTTGTTTTCCTCTCGTTTGTTGGCGGCATTTGTATCAAGTCTGCTGCTTGCCATGCTCTTTTTTGCACCGCTTGGTTACTTTTTGGCAACACTCACAATCAAGCTGAACAATTTGGAGCCGAGCAGTTTGCAAAATATAGAACTCTATATAAACGGGCTGATTACCAATCCACCGAAATTTCTGCTCTTTTTAAAACCTTATCTTGCAGATTCTTTAAAAGGAATAGATATCAACAGTTTGACTACAAATGCTTTACATGTAGCTGCAAAAATTGGAACATTCAGTGCAGGTTTTGTAAAAAATGCTTTTTTGGTCATTGTTTTTTACTTTTTTGCTTTGTATAACGGTTCTACAATTGTAGAGTTTCTCAAACGTGTTGTCCAGATGTCTGTTGAAGACAGTACTTTACTTGCACGGGAACTCTCCGCTGTTATGAGTGTTGTTTTTTATTCCATCATCGCTACGGCAATGTTTGAAGGTGCACTCTTTGGTATAGCAGTCTCTTTTATGGGCTATAACGGCCTGCTCTTTGGCATTATGTACGGATTTGCTTCTTTACTTCCTGTTATAGGAGGAATTTTAATGTGGCTTCCGTTTATGATTTATGAATTTTCGGTAGGACATAATGCAAATGCTGTTTTTATAGCACTCTATTCAATTATTGTGATTTCCATTATAGCAGATACTTTTGTGAAGCCTTTGATAATTAAGGAGATAAACAATCGACTGCTCAAAGAGAGTGATGCACAGCTCAACGAACTTGTTATTTTCTTTGCAATTATTGCAGGGCTGACAACTTTCGGATTTTGGGGAATGATTTTAGGGCCTGCAATAACAGCTTTTTTTCTTGCAATTTTAAAACTTTTTGAAGCCAGAACGCAAGAGTGTGAAACAAAAAATCAGGTATAAATTTCGGGTTTGTCGTTTTTCCATCGACGATGGAGCCAAAACCAAAACTTTGGCTCTTTTTTGATGATGGAAGTGAGCCAGTCGGCTTGGAGCTGTGTTGCTTTTTGTATATCTTCTTTTTCATTCTCTGTTTTATCAACTTTTATCTCATCAGCTATAATTATTGTGTAATTTTCTTCATCATCAGTTCGTATGTGTACGGGCACTATGGCGGCATTGAATTTGCGTGCCAAATAAGCAGGCGTTGCCGTCATACGCAGCGGTTTGCCTAAAAAATTCACCATAACACCCTCTTTCTCATTGATATTGGTATCTATTAAAATCCCGCTGGCTTTTCCCTGTTTTATAAGGCGTATAAGAGGTTTGACAACATTTGTTTTTTCAAGATTGGTGTTGCCAAATCTTGCTCTTGCATCGAGCAGCCATTTTTCATAGATTCTGTTTTTGAGCTTTTTGTAAACAGGAGCAATGGGTTCTACATGTAAAGCAAGTCCTGCCGCACCAAGTTCCCAGGCACAGTAATGCGGAGTCACATAAATAACGGCACGGCCTTCTTTGTGAATTCTCTCAATTTCTTTTTTATTTATTACTGTAATTCTCTTGGCAATTTCTTCTTTACTCAAATGGCGCATTTCCATAAGGTGTAAAAAGTTATAGAACAGGTTTTTAAAACTGTACCGTGTAATTTTTTCAATTTCTTCTTCACTCATTCTGTGGTCAAAAGCATAGTTGAGGTTTTGTTTGACAATACGGCGATATTTTTTTGATGTTTTATAGCCGATAAAGGCCAAAAATGTAAAAAATGCTTTGCGTGCCTTATGCGGCACTAGCATTAAAATATGTTCAATGACGAGGAGGAAATTATAGCCCATTAGTTAACAGCTCCTTTGCTTTTTGTGTGACATCTTCAGGACGAATTTCTTTAATGGAGAAGTCATTTTTATTAATTTTAAGAATATTTACCTTTGAGGGTGATTTGAGTGCTGTATTTTTTGGCGTTTCGTAAATCATTCTCGTGGTAGTCGGACCCAAAAGTGTAATGGAGGGAATATTTTGCGCCCATGCCAGATGTGTCGGACCGGTGTCATTCCCTATAAGCAGATCCATGCTCGATATAAAAGATACAAGTTCTCCCAATGTGAGTTTTGGTGCCAGTTCGGCATACTTGGAGTGTTGCACAATCCACTCAGCATCCTCTTTTTCAGATGCATTGCCCCAAATAATGTAACACTGCTCCTGGAGTCTATTGCAAATGTCCGCAACAGACTCTTTTGGATAAATTTTTGAAGGCCAGGAAGCGCCTATCACAAAGGCAATGTTTTTTTTCTCACGTTGCAGTGAAAATTCTTTTGTTTGTGAAAAAACGGGTTCTTTGTTTAAAATCATAGCATCCGTAATCTCAAATCCGAGAGCGTCAGCAACAACAAAGCAGTTGCGCTTTATAACATTTTCTTCATACGGGACAGAGGAGGTCGTTTTATAAAAAAGTGCGGCCAAAGATTCACGTATTGAATTTTTATCAAAACCATGGGTATTCTTCCCTATGATTCTGGCAACTGCTGCTGACTTTAAAAGTCCTTGCATATCTATTATAATATCATAATCGGGCAGCATAGAGAGCTCAGCGAATGTTTTTTGTAGCAAGGAAAAGCTTTTTGTCTTTTTGAGTTTTTTTAGATTGACAGTGTGAACTGTATGCAGGTGTTTGTTGTTTTGTAAAATATCTGAAAAAATCTCTTCACTTATCCAGTCTATTTTTGCATCAGGATACTCTTTTTTGATAAACTGCAATACAACTGCACTGTTGATTATATCTCCGAGTGCGGAGAGTCTGACAATAGCAATATTTTTAATATCTTTTTTCATCAATGACATTATACCAATAATAGTAAATCTTTGATATAATTCAAATAAATTAAGAAGGAGTGACTTGTATGGTTCCTATAGATATTCAACATTTTGCCGAAGGCAGAACAAAAGCCAGAGCATATTTTTGTTACCTTTTTTCAAAGAATATTCCCAATAGACTTCCTTCTTTAAGTGAAGATATGATTATGCCGAGACTGCTTAAAATAAAAGCAGATCTTGAAAACTGTGAGGGAGTGTATCTTCTTGACCACAAGGGTGTACAGGTAAGTCCGACTTTTACAAAAGATGATCGGATAGATGATGATATAGGAAAGATTCGTGCTGACCGTGCATACTACTATCGTGCAGTCAGAGAAGGCAGATGTACGATTACCGATCCATATCCGTCACTCATTACAGGTGATTTGACTGTAACGGCATCAGCGCCTATATTTGATGAAAACGGTTCGCTCAGGTATGTGGCATGTATTGATATGCCGCTTGAAGAAGTGTTGAAAATTGCACATCTCAATAAAATGGATATATTCTTTGGAGAATTTTTCAAGTGGACTTATGGTGCTTTTGCATTTGCTTTGGTGGCTATAGCACTTTTGCTTTTCGTAAAAGGGATAGAGAGTTTTTTTGAATATGGAATTTCAATAGGTCATTTTCAGATTAAAGATGTTTTTGAAGCAACAATTTTGCTTACACTCTCTTTGGCAATTTTTGATCTTTCCAAAACCCTTATTGAAGAGGAGATATTAGGACGCTATAAAGAACATGACATAGCAGGCCCGCACAAAACGATGGTCCGCTTTTTGGGTTCTATCATTATTGCACTTTCCATTGAAGCATTAATGCTTGTATTCAAGTTTGCAATTACGGATCCAAACAAGCTGATCTATTCTATGTATATTATTGCGGGTGTAGGTATTCTGATAGTCTCTTTGGCAATATATATCAAATTTACAAAATTAAAGATAGATGAATAATGATAGCAATAATTGATTATAACATGGGAAATTTGGCAAGTGTGAAAAATGCGTTTGCCAAGCTTGGACAAGAGACAGTAGTTGAGAGTAATCCTGATAAATTTAAAGAGTATGACAAGCTGATATTGCCCGGTGTCGGTGCTTTTGGTGATGCGATGCAGCATTTGCATGAACGGAATATGGTAGAGTCCATAAAGGAATTTGCAAAGAGTGACAAACCGATGCTTGGAATTTGTCTCGGAATGCAGCTTTTGTTTGAAAATTCCGAAGAGTTTGGAAAACATGAAGGGCTCGGGCTTATAAAAGGCAGTGTTGTAAAGTTTGATACGAAAAAATTCAATGAACCTTTGAAGGTTCCGCATATGGGCTGGAACAGAATGTTTACAAAAGAGCATCCTCTGTTTGCAGGACTGGATGATGAGCATTATCTGTATTTTGTACATACATACCATGTTGCATGTAAAGATGCCAATGACATTATCGGAGAAACATATTATGGCTATAAATTTACTTCTGCCGTTGCTCACGGTAATATAATGGGAATACAGCCCCATCCTGAAAAAAGCCATAAAAACGGTTTGAAAATTTTAGAAAATTTTATACAACTGTAAGAGAAAAGGAAGAGAGAAATATGACATTATATCCGGCAATAGATTTAAAAGACGGCAAAGCAGTCCGTTTGACAAAAGGTTTGATGGAGAGTGCGAAAATCTACTCAAACGAGCCTTATGAATTAGTGAAAAAATTTGAAGAAATGGGTGCGGAGTGGGTGCATCTGGTTGATTTAAACGGTGCATTTGCGGGAGAGCCTAAAAATCTTGAACAAATCATCAAAATTCGTCAAAACTCAGATGTAAAACTTGAACTTGGCGGTGGTATTCGTGATGAAGCAACGATTCAAAAGATGTTGGATATCGGAATTGACAGGATTATTTTAGGTTCTATTGCGGTAAAAGATCCTCAGTTTGTAAGAGATATGGCGGCAAAATATCCCATCGCAGTAGGCATAGATGCCATAGACGGATATGTGGCAGTCGAAGGCTGGGGCGAAGTCAGTACCATGCGTGCGACTGATCTGGCAAAAGAGTTTGCAAATGCCGGTGTAGAGGCGATAATATGCACAGATGTCGGCAAAGACGGTACACTCAGCGGCGTCAATGTAGATTTTACACTTGATATCGCAAGAGCCGGTAAAATAAGCACAATTGCAAGCGGCGGTGTGAAAGATGAAGATGATATAAAAGCTTTGATAGCCACGGGTGAAGTGGATGGTGTTATCATAGGAAAAGCTTATTATGAGGGCAGGTTGGATTTAGCCAAAATGTTTAAATTGGTAAATTAATAGCAAAACAAACAGAATTTTGCTATTATTAGATATAAATTATGCAAAATATTATGTAAAGGATTTCAATTGAAATTACTTGTTGTTGATGATAGTTCTACAATGCGCCGTATTATAAAAAATACATTGGCTCGACTTGGTTATAAAGATGTACTTGAAGGTGCAGACGGTGTTGAAGGCTGGGCGCAAATGGACGCAAATCCTGATATTGATATGCTGATCACAGACTGGAATATGCCTGAGATGAACGGGCTTGAGCTTGTCAAAAAAGTTCGTGCGGATGAGCGCTTTAAAGATACACCTATCATTATGGTTACGACTGAAGGTGGAAAAGCAGAGGTTATTACAGCACTTAAAGCCGGAGTAAACAATTATATTGTAAAACCGTTTACGCCTCAGGTTTTAAAAGAAAAACTTGCTGCCGTGATGGGTGTATCTGAGTAATGCAAGAGCATTACTACGAATTAGTAGTGAAAGTCTCTTCACATCATGAACTCTTTGCAGATTTTTTGGCAGATACTTTACCGATCGGGTTTGAAGAGACAGACAACGGATTCATTATAAGAAGTGAAGAAGAACTCGACACTATAATGTGGGGGATTGAGCAGTTTGCAGAGGCCTTACAAAAAGCACTCGGCAAATCTGTAGACGTAGAGTGTACACAAAAAAAACTCCAAAACAATGATTGGGTAGAATCTTATAAAAACAGTATAGAGCCCCTTGTTATAGATAAATTTTACATCCATCCTACATGGAATGACAATCATCCAAACCTGATAAACATAGTAATAGATCCGGCGCTTGCTTTTGGTACAGGGCATCATCCGACAACTGCTTCTTCTTTGCGCGCAATTTCTCAACATGTGAAAAAGAATGACAGAGTTTTGGATGTAGGCTGCGGCAGCGGTATACTGGGCATTGCAGCTATGAAACTTGGAGCTGTCGTGGATGCTTGTGATACGGATCCTGTATCGGTCGAAAATTCTATAAAAAATGCAAAGTTGAATAATTTGGAATTTCACTCCATATGGGAAGGTTCTGCTTCAAATTTGGATGAAAAGTACACTATAGTCGTGGCAAACATAGTTGCAGATGTGTTGACTTTTATTGCAAATGATCTGAAAAAAGCAATGGCAGAGGACGGAATCTTGATTTTATCAGGTATACTGAATAAGTATGAAGAAAAAGTTCTCAATGCTTATAAAGACTGTAAAATAACACAAAGAATAGCCCAGGACGAATGGGTTACATTAGTTTTAAAAAGAGAGAAAAAATAAAAATGGCAGATAACGAAAACAAAAACAACAATAACAACTTTTTTAATCAAAATCCACTGATAACATTTGCAATATTTTCAGTAGTAGTAATTTTGTTGTTTAAAGTAATGGTTGGAGAAGGTGCCGGCAACAGTTCTGTGATGGGAACATCAACAACAAGAATTAAGCCGGTTGACTATTCAGAGTTTAAAGCGCTTGTGAAATCAAAAGCAGTAAAAAAAGTTGAAATAGGCCAGACATATATCAGGGCTATATCAACAGACGGTTCAAAAATCTACACAACAAGAGTTGTCAAAGGGGACAATGAACTAATAAAGCTTTTGGACAAAGAAAAAATCGACTATACAGGCTTCAGTGAAACAAACTGGTTTACCGAGATGTTTGGCTGGCTGTTCCCATTTTTGATTATCATTGCCATCTGGATGTTTTTTGCCGGCCGTATGCAAAAAAGTATGGGTGGGGGACTGCTCGGAATGGGAAATTCCAAAAAGCTGATTAATTCGGAAAAACCGGATACAAAGTTTGATGATGTAGCCGGTGTGGAAGAAGCGAAAGAAGAGGTGCAGGAGATTGTAGATTTCTTGAAATATCCCGGTCGTTATGTGGAAATCGGTGCAAAAATTCCAAAAGGTGTTTTGCTGGTCGGAAGTCCCGGAACCGGTAAAACACTGCTTGCAAAGGCTGTTGCCGGAGAAGCGGAAGTACCTTTTTTCTCAGTCAGCGGCTCGAGTTTTATAGAGATGTTCGTCGGTGTGGGTGCTGCGCGTGTAAGAGATCTGTTTGAACAGGCTAAAAAAGATGCGCCGAGTATTATATTTATAGATGAGATAGATGCTATCGGTAAAAGCCGTGCAGCCGGCGGTGTTATGGGCGGAAATGATGAACGGGAACAGACACTCAATCAGCTTTTGGCAGAGATGGACGGTTTTGGAACAGATACGCCTGTCATAATTTTAGCTGCAACCAACAGACCGGAAATTTTAGATCAGGCACTGTTGCGTCCCGGACGTTTTGACAGACAGGTCCTTGTTGACAAACCGGATTTTGAAGGGCGTGTCAAAATTTTGAAAGTACATGTAAAGAATGTCAAAATAGACAAAGATGTGGATTTGGAAGAGTTGGCCCGTTTGACAGCGGGACTCGCGGGAGCAGACCTGGCAAATATAGTCAATGAAGCAGCACTGCTTGCGGGAAGAAAAAGTCAAAAAACAGTGAAACAAAAAGATATGTATGAAGCGGTTGAGCGTGCCTTGGCAGGACTTGCTAAAAAATCTCGCCGTATCAATCCTAAAGAGAAAAAAATTGTTGCTTACCATGAAAGCGGACATGCTTTGATGGCAGAGACAACAGACGGAGCAAAAAAAGTTTCCAAAGTCTCTATAGTGCCTCGTGGTTTGGCAGCACTTGGTTATACACTGAACAAGCCTGAAGAAAACAAATATATGATGCAGATGCATGAACTGTGGGCAGAAGTAGATACTCTGCTTGGCGGGCGTGCTGCCGAAGAAGTATTTATCGGTGAAATTTCTACAGGTGCGGGCAATGACCTGGAACGTGCCACAGACATTATAAAATCAATGGTTCAAACATACGGGATGAGTGATATTGCAGGACTTATGGTGCTTGAAAAATCCCGTCAGTCATTTTTGGGCGGTCCGCAGCAGGCGACACGTGAGTACAGTGAAAGAATGGCAGAGGAGATGGATGAATACATCAAAAAGTCATTGGATGAGCACTATAAAGCCGTTGTCAACCGCTTAAAAGAGTACAGTGGGGCGATTGAAGCAATGGTTGCACTGCTTTATAAAAAAGAGAATATTACAGGGGACGAAGTCAGAGAAATTATTATAAATTTTGAAAAAGAAAATGGCATAGAGTCTAAAGTTGTAGAAAACAGCGAGAGCATTGAAGAAGAGCTAAAAGCAGATGCCACCATGACAGACACCGAGAACAGTGACGGAAAAAGTGATGAAAAATAACCTTTTTATTATAAGCAAAAACGGGTATAAATATATTTTTTATGCTTTGCTTGCCGCCCTGGTATTTGGGCTTTTGGATTTAGAGTTTTTTTCATTTTCTGCTTTTGTTCTTGCACTGTTTTTTATGTACAGTTTCAGAAATCCGGAAAGAGAGAATACTTTTTTGGATGACAAAGCCGTAGTCTCTCCTGTTGACGGCACTGTAAAATCTATAGATACACTTGAAAGCGGTGAGTATGCCTACAGAATAGTTATAGAATCAGATTACAGAAATGTCGGTATATTGCGGATCCCTTTAAGCGGACGTCTTGAGAATGTCAAAACCACAAGGGGGGCAAGAACATCAAAAAAATCAAAGCTCTTTTATGATTTAAATGAACGTGCAGAACTTTTGTTTGTAGATACCCATAACAATAAAATAAAAGTTCTCCATAGACTCAAGCAGAGTTTTGCGCCGATTGCTATAGAAATCCCAGTCAGAGAAACCTTGCACAAAGGGACAAGATACGGGTTTGCAACGAACAGTGTTACCGAACTGTATCTTCCAAAGAATTTCAGACTGGACACTAAAGTAAACAATGAAGTCCAGACAGTTCACTCTCTAATCGGTTATTTTACTTAGAAAGCAGTTTATTATCCATTGGGATGCTCTTTCATAAACAAGAGTTTGTCTGTATCGATATTAAATTCAAAATATTCTGATTCGAAGCTGTCATCATCTATTTTTTGCAGTTGAATGGCTGCTCCTTCATTGTTCTTGATCTCCATATACAAAAGGGCGAGTGCATATCTGGCTTCATAAAAATTTTCATTTTTCATTTTTGACAACTCAAGCAATGCTATTGCATTGGCATGATGTTTGGCCGCAGTTGATGCAACAGCTCCCAAATAGAGTGTATAAGCATCCTGTACTTTCAACTCGTCAATTAAATGATTGTAATGGGTATAGGCTTCTTCAAAGTTTTTATTATACAGGAGTGTCAAAGCCAAAGCACTTTCTATGTCCTGTATATCAGTATCTTTTGTCTGTAAAACATACTTTAGCTGCTCTTGTAGGTAGTAAAGCCTTCCGGTGATTAAATGTTCCTGTATATATGTGTATCTTGTAATGAAAGGGCCGTAATATAAATCAGTATAGGTGAATTGCTGAGTGTTTAAGTATTTCAAGACCTCTTCTGCGTATTTTGGTATGCTATACCCAGTAAAATGCGTATCTATATAGATCATATGCGGCAGGATATCATGAGGAAAGATGACTGTGAGTTTGGATGCAGCAGATTTTGCTCTGTCCAAATTTTTTGTTTTCATTCCAATAAGTACCTTGAGCATAAGATACAAAGGTCTTTGTTTGTAGTCTTTGTCAAGCCATTCAATTGCTGAGAGATAATCATTGTCGTTGATATGTAAAAGAGTATTGTACAAGTCAATCTCTTCACTGCTGTTTTCGCCGGAGAGGGAATCTTTCAAAATAGATTCCAGTTTTGTGTAATCTTTATTTATAAGTTTACTGGTCATGACAGCATAAACACCGGAAAGATAGTTTTTGGCATCTAAGTGATAGGAACGTAAAAAGTGTTTGTTTGCCTGGAGCATATCTCCCATTTGTGCATAGGTCAAGGCTAAATTATAGTGTAAAATAGAGTGTTTGGGCTGTATTTTAACAAGTTGCTGCAAATCCTGGTTTGCCTCTCGAATTTTTAAAGAAAGAGCCTTTTTAATGGCTTTTGTTATGCCTATATCAACATTTGATGCAGAATAGCTTTTTTTCAGGTATTGCTGGGCAGATTGGATATTGTCAATATATATATTTGCATTTCCTTTTCTAATGTAGCTGATTGTCTGATTTGCATTAAAAATTTTATAGGGTGAAAAATAAAATATTTTCTGAAAATTAAGAAATTTTGAATTCTGAATTTTTTTCCTGTAGAGGGTTTGAGCTTTTTGGGGGTCAAATAAAGCATCTTTGAGTTTGACACTTACCGGATAAATCTTATAAATTTTTTGCGGATATTCATCTGTAACTTTTTTGAGTTGTGATGCCGCTTTTTTTGTATGTCCTGCTTTAAGGTTTATATAACTGCGTGCCAATTTTGCCCTGAGTGGCTGATTGTTTTTTGCGATAGCAGTGTTGAGATGGTCAATTGCAAGATTAAAGTCACCTATCCGCGCATACAGCAGAGCCAGACTGAAATCATCTACCTCTTCATTTATTTTTTCCAAAGCATCAATTGCATCATAGTTATTGTTATACAAAGCATTGATTTTCGCGCTTAAATGATTTTGTATAACCGGATATGCAGGATGATCTGTATTTTTGAGAGCATTTAAAGCACCAAGATAGTTTTTGTTATAATAGCTTATAAGGGTATAGTAATATGAGTACAAAGGCGAATTGATCTCATATGGCAAATAGGCATAAGCCAGGTCGATGTAGTATTTAAAACTGGATTGATCCTTTACATGTAATGAACATACTGCCGCATTTATAGCGCTTACACATCTTTTCTCATCATTGAGTATCGCATTCTGAAATGTTTTCAATGCCAGTGCATACTGCTTGTTTTTCATTTGGGCAACACCAAGATTGTATTGTGAGATGGCCTGCGAATAGTAGGCAATATTTTCATAAAGAGCCAGAGCTTTTTCTTTTGCGCCTGTTGCATAGAGATAATTTGCTTTGGCAATCATATTTTCAAGTTTACTCTGTTCTATAACGGGAGCTTTTGCTTCTTCAAGCTTGTTTTCCAGGAGACTGAAATTGTCAACTTTTTTTGTAGAGGATTTTTTTATCAGCAAGAGTGCAGTAACAGCAATAAGCAACACAACAATAACAGCTATTCCTCCAAAAAGAATGATTTTTTTCTGTTTGGATTCTTCATCATTTTCATCAAGAAATTCGTCAGTTTGCTCATGCGAATGTAATACTGCATCGCTGTCTTCTATGATTATTATCTCTTCTTGTGCATCAGCCATTGACTACCCTGTTAAATATTGCATCTTTTGTATTGAATAAGCAAAAAAAGTACCAATGCTCTGATCTCTCAAACAATATCATTATATCTTATATTTAAGGAGTATTATAGCAGTAACTACCTGATTTGATGCATACATGTAATGTATGAAGCGAGGTAGATTATGAAAGAAATTATTTCAATATACAAAAAGCAATATTTATTAGACTTCTTGCATAACCTATCATTTAACCACAAATCCTCTATTTAAAATCGCTTTGAGTGATTATGAACAAATGATACATGCATTTTATCTGATAGCAGGGGTAGGTATCATGGTTGCAGTACTGAGTCTTTTTATATTTGTGGTGCGTTATTCAAACACGAAAGAGTAAATAAAACTCTTTCGCCTCTTTTAGCATTGTGTTGGGTCTTTGAGACAAATTTGTCTTTGTTTTTCTATTTTTGCTTTTTTCATTTGTAAACTTGATCCTGTTGCTACATCATTGAGAACAAAGGCAAAAGATACAAGATATAAAAAGGAAAATCCGCCAATTAAAGCAATGATGACATAAATGTTGAAATATTTTGAGAGTCTTTTTTTCATAGCGTCCTCCTTAAAGGATATGCTACTATCTTATTGCAAAGAAACTTAATAGTTATAAATAATTTTAATATAATTGCAGTTCTTAATTAATCTCTTTTACTGCACTCCTGCAGAATATGCTTAATGATTGCATCATAATCAAGGTTAAGTCCTGCTGCAAAAGTTTCAATAAAGGAGCTGTTTTTGTCAGTAATATCAGGATTGAGATTTGTCCGCATAAAAAAACACTGACCGCTTTGGTTTGTTCTTATACTGATTTGCCCAAAATCTCTGATACCAAGATCAATATAGGCATCTATTGCAAGATTTTCAACACTCTCTTTGATTGTTTGGTCTTCAATATTTTCCAGAATTTTTTTATTTCCGTTGTTTGATCGTAAAACCTTTGCAGTGGAGATCAGCATAGCATCTTCTTTTGTTTTTATGATGGATACAAGATAGTCTTCTCCATCGAGATACTCTTCAATCAAAACAGGAACATTATATTTATTAGAAAGAGAAGAAACACTTTTTTCAAATTCGCTGAAACTATTGACAGTAAAACATTTGTTTTCTTCTTGACATTGCAGGGAACGGGCAGGTTTAACAACCAGGGGATAATTAATAGGTATGTCGTAATCACGCAAATATTTTTCTGCATCGGCAATAAAATATCTTGATGTACTGATGCCTTTTTCTTTAAGATAGGATTTTGCCAGTTCTGTATCTGCATCAAAGAGCAAAGCTTTTTTATCTGAACCGGTAAAGTTGATATTGTGTTTTTTGAAAAATTCACAGAGCCAAATTTTTTCTCCGTCTTCAGTGACAATATTGTTAAGAGTAAGGATAGCCAAGTGAGGTTTTCTTTGTACTGTCTGGTGTAGGTCTTGTATGGTGTGGCATTCATGAACTTCAGCAGTATATCCGAGGGATGCTATAGCATGTAAGATGGTATTTTCTTGTAAATGTTCATTTCTTGCTGTTATGATTTCTATATTCACTACTGCGTATCCTTGGTAAAATTAACTGGCTACATAAGTGTTGTAATTTTTGTGATTTGGTTGCGGAAGCAAGATTTGAACTTGCGACCTTCGGGTTATGAGCCCGACGAGCTACCGAACTGCTCTATTCCGCGATATTTGAGTCTAAAGTGGATGTTAAAAAGAGCAGACAGTTTTGATAAACTGCCCGCTGTGAAGATGTTACAGACCTGTAACGTTTTCTGCTTGTGGACCTTTGTCACCCTGACCGACTTCAAAAGTTACTTTTTGACCTTCGTCAAGTGAAACACGAGAGTGTCCGTTGTCATTAATTTGACGATAATGTACAAATACATCTTTGCCGCCATCTTCTACTTCGATAAATCCGAAACCTTTGTCGCTGTTGAACCATTTAACTGTTCCATTTTGTAATGTTGCCATTGTAAATCCTTGTTTGTTTGAGTACATCAAATTTCTTTGATGATAAAAATCTAATATAAAGTTTTTCTTTTAGGTGAATGTACTGGAAACAAAGAAGTTATCAATATAAAGCAATCTAAAGATGTAACTAGAATCATCTTTTCTTGTTGGAAGTATATCTTAAAAAAAATTTAAATGCAAGGAATGTGAACAATTCTTTTTTGTAAAGTATTTACATCCCTAGATAAGGATGTAAAACTTCAGGAATATTTATGCTTCCGTCTTCATTTTGAAAGTTTTCCATAATGGCTACAAGTGTGCGGCCAACGGCAAGAGAAGAACCGTTGAGGGTATGTACGAGTTCATTCTTTTTCCCGTTTTTAAAACGGATTTTGGCACGTCTTGCCTGAAAGTCTCTTGTATTGCTTACAGAAGAAATTTCACGGTATTTGTTTTGCCCGGGCAGCCATACTTCAAGATCGATTGTTTTAGCCGCGGAAAAACCCAAATCTCCTGTACACAGAGTTACCAGTCTGTGCGGTAATTCCAAAGCAGTGAGTAAATCAGAGGCACATGTGACCATATTCTCAAAAATTATATCGCTTTCACCCGGTGTAGAAATGCTTACAAGTTCTACTTTATGAAACTGATGCTGGCGTATCATGCCTCTTGTGTCCCGTCCTGCAGCCCCGGCTTCTTTTCGAAAACATGAAGTATAGGCAGTCATTGTTTTTGGCAGTTCCTCTGTTGTGAGTATCTCATCCTGATAGAGATTTGTAAGAGGAACCTCGGCTGTAGGAATGAGGAAAAGCTCAGGATCCTCTACTCTGTATAAGTCATCTTCAAATTTTGGAAGCTGTCCTGTTCCTTCAAGGGCTTTTCTGTTGACAAGTGCAGGAACGCTGACCTCTTCAAATCCGCGTTCACGGTTAAAGTCAAGCATAAAGTTTATAAGTGCGCGTTCCAGTCTTGCACCCATGCCAAAGCTGACAGAAAAGCGCGAAGTTGCCAGTTTGACACCGCGTTCAAAGTCTATCCAGCCGTTTTGTTCTGCCAGTTCCCAGTGCTCTTTTGGGGTAAATGAAAATTCCCTTGGTGTGAGCACTTTTTTGATTTCGACATTGTCATCTTCATCTTCGCCGTCTGGCACATCATCATCAGGCATATTGGGTATAGCCATTGCAAGCGCTTCGAGTTCTTCTTGACGAAGGCGTTGCACTTCCAAAGCATCAGCAATACGGATTTTATTTTCATCGACTTTTTTCTTCAGCTCTGAGACATCTTTGCCTTCACGTTTGTATACACCGAACTCTTTGCTCATAGCATTTTGCGCAGCCTGAAGGGTTTCAAAGTGGGCTTTTGCCTCTTTGAGTTCTTCAAATTTTATTTTCACTTTTTCCAAAAGCTTTGCATCAACGCCTTTGCGCATCAGTTTTTTGCTTATACCGTCAAAATCTTTTTGCAATAGTTTTAAATCAATCATTTTATTCCTTATACTAATATGTCTTTGGCTATTTGAAACTGGTTCGCTGTCATCAGGTGAATCTTAGGATGGAGCTGCTTAAGCTCTTCAAAGAGTTTTTTACTAAGCTCAAATCCCACTTTATACTCCTCCTCTGCACCTTTTGTATTTGCCTCTCGGAGTTTGTCTATCCAGCAGGGAGGGACGTTGATTCCCGGTACATGGGATGATAAAAACTGTGCAGTGCGCAGCTTCGTGATAGGAAAAACTCCTAAAATAAGTTCTGCATTTTTATTTTCACGGCAACACTCTTTGTTTGCTTTTTCTTTGAGTTCCAAAAGCTGTTTTGCATTTTCAACATCATATACCGGCTGTGTTATGATACCTACTGCTCCATGTTTAATTTTCTTTTGCATCTTTTTTTGGAGTGTTTTTGGGTTTTTTGCATAGGAGTTGACAACTGCAAAGGGGTGTATCTGTTTTGGTGCAACATTAAAAGGTTTTGCCGCATAATCCATACCGGAGTTTAAAGCGGCAATGATGTCCAGAAGCAAAGAGCTGTCACCTTCAAAAACACCTTTTGTATTGGGTTGGTCAGAGATGGTGGCAGGGTCTCCTGTGAGTGCCAGGATGGCTCTGATGTCAACTTCGTTTGCCCCGAGCAAATCAGACTGCAGGGCAATTTTGTTTCTGTCGCGCATACTCATCGTTGCAATAACAGGCTTGTGAAATCTCTCTTGGAGCAGTTTGGCGGCAAAAAGAGCATTGTACTTGAGTTTTGCCAAAGGATTGTCTGTGGTGGAAAATCCATCGACTAAATCTGCAAGCCCGAGTGTTTCTATTTTGTCTATCGTCGGTGTAAAAGTTGCCGAATGCCCGGGTGTAGTTTCAAGAGTAATATATCTGTCGTTTTTTAATTTATGTATCAGTGTGTCAAACAAAAAAAATCCTAATTCGCTATAATTGCGATATTATATACAAAAGAGAGAAAATTTATGCTAAAACTTGCAGTATTTGACTTTGATTCTACATTAATGGACGGTGAAACAATTGATTTTTTTGCGGATGAATTGGGAATAGGCGAAGAGGTCGCCCGCATCACAGAAGAGGCCATGAGTGGAAGACTTGATTTTTTTGAATCTTTACAGCAAAGAGTAGGGCTGCTAAAAGGGCTGGATTATACAGTTGTTGAAAAAATAGCACATAATCTGCCTTATATGCCAGGAGCACGTGAGACCATAGCAGAATTGAAAAACAGAGGCATGAAAGTTGTCTGTTTCAGCGGCGGTTTCAGAACAGCGACTTCCTATGCAAAAGATATTTTAGGATATGATGCTGATTTTTCCAATGCTTTACATGTAAAGAACGGAAAGCTTACCGGACTTGTGGGCGGCGATATGATGTTTAACTTCTCAAAAGGCGATATGTTGGTAAGACTTCAAAATATTTTGGGTGTAAGCGAAGAAGAGACATTGGTTTGCGGTGACGGCGCAAATGATCTTTCAATGTTTGCCCATGCAGGGACTCGGATTGCTTTTTGCGCAAGAGAGATTTTAAAACGTGAAGCAAATATAATAATACAAACAAAAGATTTAACACAAATATTAAAGGAAATACAATGCTAGAGAGTACAGTGTGGAGACAATATCATAATGACAACAGTTTTAGAGAAAAACTTGCAGAGTTTTGTAGACTTGATACTGTAGATCTGATAGAAGATGACAAAGAACTTTATGCGGCGCTCAAAGCAAAATTGACAAAAAAAGAGCTGAAACTTTTTGCAATGGATACGGCAGGGATTGCTCAAGGGATAATTAAAAAAGAGTTTGCATATACTGATGAAGAGTTGGAAAAAGCAAAATTCAAGCTCTATAAAAAGTTAATTCAGGATAAAACAAGGCTCAGTTTCAGAGTATAGATTAATCTATAATTTATGAAGATGTCAGTAACATATCACAATGTTATAAGATGTAAAGGAAAGTAAATGAAAAAAATGACTTCATTGTTATTGGCTGCTGCAGTGGCCGGGTCTGTTTTTACAACAAGTGCGACAGCTGATGCAAGCAAAGGGCAAAGGTTTTATTTAAAAAAGCTGAAAATCTGTAAGAAAGACGGACTGAAAAATGGAGCTGTATTTGCGATAAAACATGACCGTAAAGGTTGGACTTCTTTAAAAGAGTCTGGAAAACTTCAAGAAGAATGGATGAAAATTTGTCCTCATGGCGTGAAAAAAATTAAGAAAATGAAAGAAAAAGATGTGAAAAACCTTTATGACTTTGTCTGGAAATATGCAGCAGACGGTGAAGTCCCGACCTGTGGTTAATGACGAGAGTGTTTGTTTAAAATGATTTTTAAACTTACTCTTCTTGATTTTTCTTTATGCTCTGTGTGATTGGTTATAATTCTATTTCTATAGTTAAGACCGCTCCCCTTTAAAATATGCGTTAAATATTTTTGCTTTGTCGGGTTTTGTACCAAGAAAAGCGACTTGAACGCTTCATAGGAGCGTTTCATAGAGAGCTCTTCATTGTTTAAAAATCTCCCTGAAAAGGTACTGTTTTTCCACTCGCTGGAAGTATGTCCATTGATCTCTAAAGTTTTTACCTGCATTCTGTGTGTATATAAAAAATTTACTAATTTTGTAAAAAATTCTCTAAAAAACTTTTTTTGCTGTTTGCCGAGTTTGTATTCTCCTGCCTTAAAATAAAGATTTTTAGCAGTAAATTCAATAGTTAGATCTTTTTTTATGATAACTTTTTTCGTGTCTATTTCTTTTTGAAACAACTGACGCAGCTGCGTGTAGAAATCCAGTGTGTTTCTTGCAATCTGGGCAATTGTAGCATCTTTGTTGAGTTTGAGAATCCACATATTGTTTTCATTGGAATTTTTGTCTGTATGTATACCGGCTACACCTACCTGGGAGTTTGCTAAAATGACAGCTTTGTTAAAAACATCATAATTTTCTCCTCCGTAATGTTCCTGTTTTAAAAGTTTCAGATTTTTGCTGATTATCATCGCCAGACCATCAGTATTGAAACTGTCCCGGACAAAGCCAACTCCAATTAATGTGCCGTCACTGAACTCCTTGAGATCGTTGATTTGGCTTGAGTATGTTGTACTGATTTCACTGTCAATCAAGATGTTTTTATATATATCAAATTTTACAAGGCGTATTTGCTTTTTGTGCATGGTATCTGTTTTGGCTAATGATATGACAAAATTATGATCTTTGAGCCTGAGTAAACTTACAGGTTCATTAAAACCATTGTCCGGAATCTCTTTGAGCCATATATTATCGCCGTTTTGGGTTAATCTTGAGATGTTGACAGCTGTTTTCATTTTTGTATGTGTTGTGCTGAGAACTATTATTGAACCGTCATCGGCTTCTGAAGCATCTATCCCCTGATCATCATACTGTGTGCCGTATTTTTTAGTCCACAGCAGATGTGCATCTTTGTCAAACCTGCTTATGCATACATCATCATTGCCCAAACCGCTTTGAAACATGTTGTCTTGCGTTGATCTGGAAGTAAAAGAGGTGCCTATTGCTAATACTCCGCCGTCTTTCAAGCTAACAAGTTTATGGATTGTATTATTGTTTTTAGTACCAAAGGAGACTGATCGCTGCAGATGCAAAGCAGCGTCGAGTAACACCAAGAGTTGTGACCCACCCATTGTGTATCCGCCTATAATATATCCATTCGCAGGTGTTTTTACAAAGGAGGCCGGTTTTGCAAATTGTGTAAGGGGAATGATTTTCGACTGTATGATTTGTGCTTTGTCATTCACTTTAATAAGTTCTATTTTGGCACCGTATTTATTTGAAATGTTCTGCAGGTATGCAAAAGGATCATTATATGTTTTGTCAGCATGTAAACTTTGTTTTTTGAAGTCATATGTAAAACCAAGAGCACTCAAGGTTCCGTCATAATTTTGGGTGATATCAACCAAACCTGACTGAAAAGGTTTATGAATAATGAGTGCAAAATCATCAGATGTTTTTGCATGAAGCAAAAAATTATGGAATATCAGTAAAATAAATAAAGTTAGTTTCATAGGACTGCTTTTTTAGATAAACTATAGCAATAAATATTCCTAAGTGGTGTTTGTCGGGAAAGTTTAAGGGATGAAGTGGTGCAAAAGCACCAGGAAAACCTATTTCAGGTTTTCAAATGGTGCAGTTACAACTTGCTTACGGCTTACAGTATAAGGAACTAAAGCTGCTGCACGAGCACGTTTGATTACTACTGTAATCATATCTTGGTGACGTTTACAGTTTCCTGTTAAACGACGTGGCATAATTTTATATCTTTCTGATAATGAAAAACGTAAACTTGCTACTTCTTTGTAATCCATGAAGTCAACTTTTGCTTCACAGTATTTACAATATCTTTTTTTGTATTTTCTTTTTTCTGACATGGTATACCCTTTGTATCTATTTTTTTCTAAAACGGAATTTCATCTTCATCTATATCAATTTCAGGAATAGAGCTGCTGCTTGGCATTTCACGACTCTGAGACGCTGCTTGATTGTTATTGTAACTGTTTTGCTGCTGTGGTGCCTGGTAACTTTGCTGTTGTTGCACAGGCGGCTGTTGATACCCTTGCGGTTCTCCCTGTGCAGGTGCGCTATATCCACTGTTTTGTTGTGCCGGTGCATTATAACCGCCGCCTTGGTTGTCACCCTTGGAATCAAGCATTTGCATAGTTTCTACAATAACAGAATGTTTCGATCTTTTTTGTCCATTTTGGTCAACCCACTGTTCAAAGTTTAATCTTCCCTCAACAAGGATTTTACTTCCTTTTCTGAGGTATTGGTTTGCAACTTCTGCACTTCTTCCGAAGAATGTGATATCTACAAAACAGACTTCCTCTTTCTTTTCTCCATTGCTGGTGAATTTACGGCTTGTAGCAATTGCAGTTTTTGCAATTCCCATTCCCCCTTGAGAATATCTAAGTTCGATATCACGCGTCAAGTTACCAACTAAAATTATTTTATTGAACATAAGTTTTCCTTCATTTTATAGCGAATGCTATTACTCAGCTGCTGCTTCTGTTACCGGAGCTTCTGTTGCTTCTTCTGCTTTTGGAGCTTCTTCTGCTTTTGCTTCAGCTGCAGGAGCCTCTTCTGCTTTTGGAGCTTCAGGTGCTTTGTTTGCTTTTTTTACAAGTTCATTCCATGCTTTTATTTCACGGTTTGAATCATATTTGATCGTTATAAATCTTAAAAGGTCTTCGTTGATACGGAAACGTCTTTCAATTTCAGCGATTGCAGCAGGTGCTACTGAGTAGTAGATTACATAGTAGTAACCACGTTCGTTTTTTTCAATTGGGTATGCTAATTTTCTCATTCCCATAGCGTTTGTCGCTGCAATTTCTCCACCGTTTGAAGTAATAACTTCTTCAACTGCTTTGACGCTGGCCTGGATTTCTTCTGCAGTAAAAGTAGGTTTTACGATTACTAGGTTTTCGTAGTGTCTCATATAGTATGATCTCCTCTTGGTATTGCCTAATTCTAGGCTTTTGTTTCCCTTTCGGATCTGAATATAGTGCCAATTCTGACATTACAAAGAGAAAGGAACTCGAAATTATACATAAGTTTTGCTTAAAAAAAGCAAATTGAATATATTTATCTTCTTTTAAGTGGTTCTTTATTTGTTTTTAGTTTAAATAGATTAATTTAAATTATACAGTATGAAGGGCATGATGAGAGTATGAGTTATAAAGTTTTGATTGTGGATGATGTGATAGAAAATATTCAGGTAGCGATGAATATTCTCAAAGAAGAGGGGTATGACTTTTCATATGCCAAAAACGGGGAAGAAGCTTTAGCCCTTCTGGATTTTAATAATTTTGATTTGGTACTGCTTGATATTATGATGCCTGGTATAGACGGATATGAAGTATGCCGACGGATGAAAAACGATCCAAGACTCGTAGATATTCCTGTTGTCTTTTTAACTGCAAAATCAGATATAGACTCTATGACCAGAGCATTTGAAGTAGGCGGGGTGGATTACCTTACAAAGCCTTTTCATGCGAATGAGCTTCTGGCCCGAACAAAAACACATCTTGAACTTTATACTGCAAAAAAAATACTTCAAATTCACAACTTGTCTTTGCGGACAAAATTAAAAGAGGAACAAAAACGTATATACAGTGAACTTGAAGAGAATCAGAAGGAGATGATTTTTATTTTAACAGAACTTGTTGAATCTGTATCGGATGAGACAGGCAGACACATAAAACGTGTGGCGGAGTACAGCAGACTTTTGGCACAGTATCATCCTGCTGTTTCGGAGGGAGATGCTGATGTGATTTATCATGCAAGTCCTATGCATGACATTGGGAAGATGGGCATTCCTGAAAATATTTTGCACAAAAAAGGTTCCCTCACAAAAGAAGAATTTGAAGTGATGAAAACGCATACTGAAATTGCCCATAAATACCTGAAAATCTCAAACAGAAAACTGATGAAAGCGGCAGATATAATTGCTTATGAACATCATGAAAAATACAACGGAGCGGGCTATCCTCGCGGGCTTCAGGGCAGAGATATTCACATATTTGCCCGTATTGTAGCCTTAGCGGATGTGTTTGATGCTTTGACACATAAAAGGGTCTACAAAGATGCCTGGAGTATAGATGATGCAGTCAATTATATACAAGAACACAGTGGAGATCATTTTGATCCGGAATTGGTTGCTATTTTTAAAGAACATCTTGATGAATTCATTGCAATTGCACAGGATTAGTTTTCTTTTTTTTGTATTTTTCTATACTTCGGCTCTTTTTGGAGTTACATTTTCTTCGCAGGAAAAAGAGTGGATAAAAGAGCATCCCGTCGTTCGTTTGGGAGCAGATTACAGTTGGCCTCCGTATGAATTTGTAGATAAACAGGGAAGACATACAGGGATTGCAGCTGATTTTTTAAAGCTCATAAGCCAAAAAAGCGGTTTGACATTTGCTGTTACATCAGAAGTTTGGGCTGATGTTATGCGCGATATGAAAGCAGGAAAATTTGACGGTCTGAGTTGTGCGGCAAAGACACCAAAAAGAGAAAAATTTTTAAAATTTACAACACCCTATGTTGAGATGCCCTTGGTTATTGTTACACAGGCTACGCGGCAAGATATAAAAAACATGGATGCACTGAATAACAAAACGGTTGCGGTAAACAGGGGCTCGTATCTGCATGAATGGTTGCAAAAAAACTATCCGAATATTCATCTTTACCTTACCTCCTCAAACCGAGAGTCTCTCAAAGCACTCTCTTTTTCAAAGGTTGATGCCTACATAGGCAATATTGCAGTGGCTTCTTATATAATGAAACAGGATTATCTTTCAAATTTAAAAATTGTAAATAATGTTCCGGGAATGGATACAAAAGTTTCTATTGCTATAGACAAAAACAAGCCTGTGCTGTTTGCAATAATAGAAAAATCATTACAGGATATCAGTGATAAAGAACGGCAAAAAATTACAGATAAATGGTTTGAGGCTTCTCAAACAGATACAAAAGTCTCCCGGAGTTTGCAATGGAGTGAGAAAGAGCAAAGGTGGTTGCAACAGCACAAACAGATTACTCTGTGTATAGAACCTGACTGGATGCCTTTTGAAGCTTTTGACAAAGATGGAAAATATATTGGCATCAGTGCCGAATATTTTAAAGAGTTTCAAAAAAATATTCCTGTTCCCATAAAAGTAGTCCGGACAAAAACATGGAGCGAATCACTTCTTTTTGTACAAAACGGGAGGTGTGAAATACTCTCTTTGGTTGCAAAAACGCCGCAAAGAGAAAAATATCTGCACTTTACAAAGCCGTATCTGCATACTCCTTTGGTAATTGCCACAAGACCGGATGTTACCTATATCAGCAGTATGGAACAACTCGAAGGTAAAAAGGTGGCAATAGTAAAAGACTACTCTTTTAACGAAAGCTACAGACAAAAATATCCAAAAATAGATTTTATTGATGTCAAAAGCATAACGGAAGGGTTGCAAAAGGTGCAAAATGGAGAGTTGTTCGGTTATATAGGCACGCTTATAGGTGTTGGCTATCAAGTGCAGACAAAATTTCCAAACCAGTTGAAAATATCCGGACAATTGCAGGACACTCTTTCGTTCAGTGTGGGTATAAAAAAAGATTTGCCGGCACTCGCATCTATTTTTGAAAAAGTAATCAGCGCAATAAAAGAAGAAGACAGGCACAGAATAGAGTCACGCTGGATAGCTGTAGAATATGCACATGGCTTTGATTATAAACTTTTATGGAAACTTCTGGCCGGTGTTGTTTTTATCATTGCTGTTTTTGTCTATTGGAACAGAAAACTGGCATTAGAGATTAAAAAAAGAGAAAAAGCACAGGAAGAACTTTTGCAAACACAGCACAGGCTGCAAATAGAAAAAGACAAGGCCGAAGCGGCAACAAAGGCAAAATCTGAATTTCTTTCAAATATGAGCCATGAAATTAGAACACCGCTTAATGCTATTATCGGCTTTTCGGATATACTCAGTGAAAAGATACAGGATCCAAAGTTAAAAAGCCATATAAAAACTGTGAAAAATGCAAGTCATACGCTTTTGACACTTATAAATGACATACTTGACCTTTCCAAGATAGAAGCAGGAAAACTGATTATAGAGACAAAACCGACAAATCTCTTTGCATTGGCTGATGAAGTGGGTTCTATCTTTGCAGTTGAGGTGGAGAGGAAAAATTTGGATTTTGTAGTACATGTAAACACCAACATTCCTAAAAGTCTGTTACTCGATGAAGTACGCATACGCCAAATTTTACTCAACCTGATAGGAAATGCAATCAAATTTACGCAAAAAGGTTTTGTAAAGTTAAGCGTAAAAGCATTTGATATTGATCAGCATCTCTCAAAATTAAACCTGGAGATTTCTGTCGAGGACAGTGGTATCGGTATACCAAAAGAGCAGTTGGCAAAAATTTTTAATGAGTTTGAGCAGATGGACGGACAGGATACACGCAAGTTCGGCGGTACAGGACTTGGACTGAGTATATCAAAACGTTTGTGTGAAATGATGGGAGGCAATATTTCTGTAGAGAGCCAAGAGAAAAAAGGGACTGTCTTTAAAGTGCACCTCTATAATGTAAGCATAGCATCAATAGCAGAGAATGATGCACAGGACGATATTCGTATAAAAAATTTAAAAAATATAAAATTTAAAAAAGCAAAAATACTGGTTGTTGATGATATTGAAAGTAATCGTGATTTGATAGTGAAAATTTTTGAAAACACTGCAATTACAGTGATAACGGCAAAAAACGGTTTGGAAGCGATAGCGCTTTGTAAAACAGAGCAGCCGGACTTGGTTTTAATGGATATAAAAATGCCTGAGATGGATGGCTATGAAGTGACAACTGCATTGCGAAAAATCTCCAAGTGTCCTGTTATTGCATTAACAGCTTCGCTTATGGAAAATGAGCAGGAGTACAAAGATACCCATTTTGACGGTTTTTTACGAAAGCCTGTTTTGAAGTATGATCTTTTTGTGGAATTAAGCAAATTTTTGGCAGTTGATGAGGCGGAAATGCCTGATAAGCCAGATAAAGAGGTATTTGAACTCAGTGAAAAAGCAAAACAAAACAGTGCTGAGATACGAAAAACTATAGAAGAAGAGATACAGACTCTTTATAAAAAAGCACTGCAGACGCATAGCTTTTCTGATACAAAAGATTTTAGTAAAAGACTTTGTACCCTGGCAGCAGAGTATGATATAAAACCTCTTGAGCAGTATGCATTGCAACTTCAAGAGAGTATAGAAGCGTTCGATATCAAAGAGCTTGAAAAACTGCTTTACCGTTTCGATACCACTGCCGAAGATCTATATGACAAACTGCAATAAAATTAAGATTTTTATTTTTTTAGGATATAGTTTCAATAAATTTAACTTTAAGATGAAGAGTAGATGGCAAAAAGAAAAAAAAGAACAAGAAGAACGAAGAAAAAAACCGGTTCTTCTTTATTAAAATATACAGCATGGTTTTTAGCACTGACAGCCCTTGTTTTAATATCTTTAATTACAGGGTATTATTTTGGAGCAAATGATGGAAAAATGCATAAAAAAGAAAAGTCAATAACAAAGCACAAGTCAGCACAAACAATTCCAAAAGCACCAGCTGTAAGTGTAAACAAAAGACTGCAGGAGGTACTGAAAAAAGAGACAAAAACATACGTTTCCGCAGCACATGAAATAGATAATGAAACCCTGGCAAACCCTCCAAAGCAAAAACCGAAAAAAGTGCAGATTTATACATCAAAACCGAAATTGGCTATCATCATAGATGATATGCAGACCGCATCTCAGGTAAGAGCCGTAAAACGTTTGCATCTCAATGTTACTATGTCTTTTCTGCCACCACGTGTAGCAAGACCCGACTCTGCGAAACTTGCATCACATGAAAAGTTTTATATGGTACACTTACCGATGGAAGCAATGCACTTTAGTGCTGAGGAACCGCATACTCTCCGCATACATGATTCTCAGCAAAAAATCTCCGCAAAAATAAAAGATATTAAAAAACTGTTTCCAAAAGTCGCTTATATCAACAATCACACCGGCAGCAAGTTTACATCAAATGAAATAGCAATGAACAGACTGGTTTTTGCTCTAAATGCAAACCATATACGCTTTATAGACAGCAGAACGACTGCTAAAACAATGGCGCCAAAAGTACTGAAAAATTTCGGACTGAAATATGTTGCGCGCGATGTTTTTTTGGATCATCACATGGACAAGCCATATATATTAAAACAGATAAAAAAAGCTATTGCAGTTGCAAAGGCACATGGTAGTGCCATTGCAATAGGCCATCCTCATAAAAATACACTGCAGGCACTCTCTGAATCTAAGGCTTTGTTTAAAGATGTTGAGTTAGTGCAGATAAATAAAATATATTGACTTTGCAATGCAGCAAATAAATTTTCATATACCCGAACTTGATGCTATGAAGCACTATCCGGAGAAACTTTTTTACAAAGGAAACAGTGAATTATTGCATAAAAAGAAAATTGCAATTGTAGGAAGCAGAAAACCAAATCAATATGCAAGAGAATTGACACACCGGCTTTCTCACAAACTTTCTTTAGAGGGTGTCTGCATAGTAAGCGGCGGTGCTTTGGGCGTTGATGCCATTGCACATAAGGCTGCCGGTGCAAAAAACACCATTATGGTTGCAGCAACAGGACTTGACAAGCGCTATCCTGCAATCAACAAAAATATTATTGCAGATATTGAGACAAGCGGTTTGGTACTCAGTCAGTTTGAAGAAGGGACTCCTTCTCGCAAATATCATTTCCCTTTGCGAAATGAAATAGTTGTTGCTTTGGGAGATGTGCTTGTAGTGACTTATGCAGATTTTAACTCAGGAACGATGCGCAGTGTTGAGTATGCTTTGAAAATGGGAAAAGAGGTATATGTTTTACCACATCGTATAGGAGAGAGTGAAGCGACAAATAATTTACTTGCAAAAGCAAAAGCAAAAGCTATTTATAATCTAGATGCTTTTGTAGCAGAGTTTGCAGGGTTTACATGTAAAGAAGTGGCTTTGGATGAGTTTTTGTACTATTGTCAAAGCAATCCGACCTATGAGGACGCTTTGCAAAAATATCCGACAAAAATTTTTGAAGCAGAACTGGCCGGAACCGTAGAGATAAAAAATGCAAGAGTCTATCTTAGTAACTGATTGATAAATAAAGACTGATGTCAAACTTATTGTCTTTGGATAAATACTTGTTTTTTTTATAAACGACATAAGGGGGTTTTGTTGTGGTTTCATACTCATTTTGCGGCAGCCAGCTGTGATATACCCAATGAATAAATTTCAAAAAGTCTCCGGATTCTCCCTGCAGATCAAATTTCGCGTACACCCCTCCTGAGATTTTAAAGTTTGGCAATCTGTCATTCACGGTAATATTTGGATCCTCATTGACGATGCAGGCAACATATTGGCACTCGTCAAGCGGTGTAATTGCCGGATTGTCATGCAGAAGTGCAATCTCTTTGTAGTTGGTGAGATTGTTGCTAAACACCCATGTTTGGAGTTTTTGCCAAGTCTGTTTTATGCTGTCGTTATATCCTCTGTGTCTTATGTAGTATGCTGAAAGTTCAGGCATCTTCACAATTTCAGGTGTAATGGTATGAAACTGTGCCTTTGATTTTGTGGCTATTAAAGACTGTTTGAGGATTTTGCTCGAATACTTTTTGTAGCCCCCTTTTCGCCACTCTTTGGGTGTCATGGCAAAGCGGATTTTAAAAGCGCGTATAAAAGAAGTCTGCGAAGAGTATCCACAGGAGTTTGCAACTTCGGATATTGTGGAGTATTTGTTGGTTAAGAGCAGATTGGAAGCTTTTTGCAGGCGTATGGATTTTATACTTTCATATATATTTCGGTTGAATATCTCTTTGAAAATCTTATGCATGTAAAATTTATTGATTTTCAGGTTTTGGGCAAGTTCATCCATATTGATATCTGTATCTATATTGGTATAGATGTAATACATAATATAATTGGAGATTTTTATCTTTTTTTCTAAAGTTGTTTTTTTCATAATTCTTATTATAGCAAAATTAGAAAATAAAAATTACAAAAATAGATAACTTTAATGCCAATTAAAGTATAGAGATAATTTTTTTAAAACTTTATAATACTGCAGTTTAAAATATTGGAGAATCACATGAAGCAAAAAATATCTAAAATGTTGATCGCAAACAGAGGCGAAATAGCGCTGAGAATTATTCGTGCGTGTAAAGAGTTGGAAATAAAAACAGTCGTTGTGTTTTCAGAAGTTGATGTGGAAGGCGTCTGGGTTGCCAAGGCAGATGAATGCTATCCTATAATGGGGAATCCTATTGAAGCATATTTGAACTATGACAGAATAATTTCAATGGCAAAAAAAGCAAACTGCGATGCCATACATCCGGGATACGGATTTTTATCTGAAAGTGCTGAATTCGCCAGAGCCTGTGAAGAGAACAGTATAATTTTCATAGGTCCCAAACCAGAGCACATTGAACTTTTTGGTGACAAAATGGCTTCCAAAGTTGCGATGAAAAAAATCGGTGTTCCTGTCTTAGAAGGGACTGACACACCGGTTATAGATGTTAAAGAGGGTGAAAAAATTGCCAAAGAGATAGGATTTCCTGTAATTATCAAAGCTGCATTCGGCGGCGGCGGCAGAGGAATGAGAATTGTCAAGCAGGCAAAAGAGTTTTCTAAAATGTTTGAATCTGCTACAAATGAAGCGGTGAAATATTTTGGAAAAGGGGATGTTTTTATAGAAAAATATGTTGAAAATCCTCGTCATATCGAAGTCCAGATTGTTGCTGACAAATATGGCAATATTGTGCATTTGGGAGAGAGAGACTGCTCGATTCAGCGTCGTCATCAAAAAGTTATTGAAATTGCACCGTCGCCACTGCTTAATGATGCGGTTCGCAAAGAACTCTACAGAGTTTCCATCAAAGCAATGTTCAGACTGGGGTATGAGAGTGTCGGAACAGTAGAGTTTTTGGTTGACGAACAGGATAATATTTATTTTATAGAAATGAACACCAGAGTGCAGGTGGAACATCCTGTAACTGAAACGATTACAGGTGTGGATATTATACAGAGAATGATAGAGATTGCCGGCGGAGACAAATTGAAATTTTTACAAGAAGAGATACAGTTTCGAGGCTATTCCATTGAATTTAGAATCAATTCTGAAGATCCGCAAAACAACTTTATGCCGACTGCCGGTACGGTTACAAAATATCTGACACCTGGAGGACCGGGCGTGCGTCTTGATACAAGCCTTTATGCAGGCTATGAATTGCCTACATGTTATGATTCTATGCTTGGAAAACTCATAGTCTGGTCTCTGGACTGGGAGGGTGCTGTGAGAAAAGCCAAAAGAGCACTGGATGAGTTCTATATTGAAGGATTCAAAACAAATATTGTTCTTCACAGAGAAATTGTACGGGATGAAGAGTTTAGAGCAGGAAAATTTAATACAGGCTATTTGGATTCCAAAATGGAAAAATTCAATCTTGGTGCAGTCTCTCTTCTTGCTGATGAAGAGAAGAAAGTCTCTTTTTTAAGCAGTATTATCAAAAAAATCAAAGAGAATAATTTAATTACAAGAAGCTGAAACAGCGGTGCTTAGAGAATAAGCATCGCATCGCCGTAGGAGTAAAATCTGTATTTTTCCTGTATCGCTTCAGCGTAAAGCTGATGCGTTTTATCAAGCCCGACAAAAGATGCAACGAGCATAAGCAGTGTTGATTTTGGCAGATGAAAATTTGTCAAAAGATGATTCACGCGTAAGGGTTTGTTGTTTGGATGTAAAAATAGATTTGCTTCACCCCTCATTTGTCCTTTGTGTCTTGCATAAAATTCTATAGTTCTTGTTGATGTTGTTCCAACACTCAAGACAGGAATATCAGAATCCAAAATCTCTTTTGCTTCCTTTGAAATATCATAGTACTCCGAATGCATTGGATGGTTTGTAATCACTTCAGCTTCCACAGGTTTAAAAGTACCGCTTCCTACATGTAAAGTAATATAGGCATGCTTGTGTTTTTGACAAATTCTTTTATGCTGCTCGGATGTAAAATGCAGCGAAGCGGTAGGTGCGGCAACGGCTCCTTCCTGCGAAGCAAATACGCTTTGGTATTCATCAGCATCTTCATCCTCATCTGGTCTTTGAATGTAGGGAGGAAGAGGGATATGCCCTATTTTGTCTATCACAGGAAGCAAATCTTCAAACCGTAAGAGTATGCTATTTTGGTAAAAATTGACTTCACGACTGCCGTCCTCATTTAATTGTGTCACTTTTGCCATGAGATTGTCATCAAAAAATATCTCTGTGTCTCTCTTCACTTTTCCTCGAATATATACATTGATATTGTGTGCAGTAATGGCTCTGTTTATGAGAAGTTCTATTTTCCCGCCACTCTGTTTTTTTCCAAAAAGTCTTGCTTTTATAACTTTTGTATCATTAAAAATGAGAGCACACTCCGGAGAAAGAAAGTTTTCAAGATTATAAAAAAAGGTGTGTGTAATTGTGTCCGTGGCTCTGTCGTAGACTAAAAGTTTTGCATGATCACGGGGAGAAGCAGGATAGTTTGCTATAAGTTCATCAGGAAGAGTGAAGTCATAGCTTGCAGTGAGTAACTCCTGGTTACTCATCTTTGTCCTTTTTGTCTGTAAGCTCATCATATTCATCATGATGCTTAACACTTAAACTGCTTTCATCTTCTTCCTCTTCATCATCATCTTCTTCTTCTTCTTCCAAAGGCGGGGCAGGGTTTACCATTTTCACTATCAAAATAGAAAGCAGATAGAGTATCACAAGCGGACCGGCCATAAGCAGCTGTGTTAACACATCCGGTGGAGTCAGCAGGGCTGCAACTATAAAAATAATAATGATTGCATATTTGAAAAATGCCGTCATCTGTCTGTCATCAACAAGTCCGAGAAGTGCCAAAAAGTAGGCAAACACAGGCAGTTCAAAAGCAAGACCGAAACCAAACATGATTTTTGTAAAAAATCCGACATAATCCTCGATGTTAATAAGCGGAGTAAATTTAAATGAACCGAAGGTAATGAGGAAGTCAAATCCAAAAGGTGTCACAATATAGTAGGCAAAAAGAACACCCACAAGAAACATAACTGTACCACCGACAATAAAAGGAATGATCATCTTTTTTTCGTGGGCATAGAGTCCAGGCGCGATAAAAAGCCAAATTTGCGAAAGTATAATAGGCAAGGCTCCGACAATCGCTGCAAAAAAGGAAACTTTCAATGCGACAAAGAATGCGCCGCCAACCTGTGATGTGGTAATCATACCGTTTGCCGCATTGACAGAGACTTTGCCGACTTCTGTCAGAGCATCATTGAGTGGCTGTACCATCCATGTAAGTATAGGTTCATGGAAGTAAAACATGACAAAAAACATAACTATTAAACTTGCTGCTGAAATAGCCAGCCTCTTTCGGAGTTCTACAAGGTGCGGTCTTAATTCATCAAACATTTTTATTTTCTTCTTCTTTCTCTGTATTTTCTTTTTCTTTCTCTTTCTTCTTTTTCTTAAAAGTCACTTCCTGCGTCTCTTTAGGTGCTTTTTCGATTGTATCTTCATCATCTTCTAAAAGATTGTCTGTGAGGTTTGTAAGTTTTGCACCGGCCTGCGCAGGAATGTCTGTAACTTTGTTCAGGCTTTCGCTGGCATTGAGAAGCTCTTGTTTATAAGCAAGTGCTTCCTGTTTTATCTGACTTAAATTCATCTCTTCTTCAAGGGAGTCTTTTACTGTTCCTATCGTGTTTTTAACGTTTCTAAAAAATTTAGCAATTTCGACCATTGTACTAGGCAGTTTGTCCGGACCTAGAAATAAAATAGCGACAACTGCTATGAGTAGCATCTCTGTAAAACCCATACCAAACATATTCAGCCTTCATAGTTTATTGATAGTGAGATTTTATCCAAAGAATCATTAAAAAATCTTCAAGAGGTCAAAAAGAGCGCAATTTCATCTGCCAAAAGGTAATCTGTGTTGTATAAAATATTATTTTTTAACACGATTTTGTTTTCATTGAGCAAAATTTCTGCTTTTTGCCGTTCCTGTGCATTTAATATATCCTGATCTACGCCGACAACAGAGCGCAGACCCAAAAAGATCTGTTCGAGTCTTTTGTCTTCTCGTGTGAGTATCTCTTGTCTGATTGACAGAGGATCGCTGATATATGCTTCTATATCAGTTAAGGGATAAAATCTTGTTAGTCCAAGTTTGCCGACAGCTCCGGCTCCGGCACCGATATAGTCTTTATATTGCCAATAGCCAAGATTGTGAAGAGATTGATAGCTTCCAAAATTGCTTATTTCATACTGTGAAAACCCATGCTTTTGAATCTCTTTGAAAATCCATTTTGTAAGTGAGAGCTGTTCACTTGACATTTGAGGACGGTTTTCAAAGGCCGTACCCTCTTCAATCATTAAGGCATAGGCACTGATGTGATTGATTGGCAGAGACAGCGCTGTTTGTATGTCATGTGAAAGAAGTTCTTTTGTATCACCCAGGGTAGCATAAATCAAATCCAATGAGATGTTTTTAAAGCCGACAGCAGAGGCATTGTGAACAGCATCTGAAGACATCTGCGGGGTATGTGCTCTGTTTAAAATTTTGAGTTTTTCCTTATCAAAAGTCTGCGTTCCGAAGCTGATACGGTTCACTCCGAGAGTATACATGCCCTCAAGCCACTCTTTTGTTGCAGAGTTGGGATTTGCTTCACTGGTTATTTCTGCGTTTTTCACAAGATAGGGATTAAGCAGGTCGAAAATTTCTTCATAAAGCTGCGGGGCAACGGTTGAAGGCGTGCCTCCTCCTATAAAAACAGTTTCTATAGTCTCTTTTTCTGCCTGAAATCTTTGCAATTCATACTGCAGCTGTTTTTTAAGGGCATACATGTAATTCTCTTTGAGGTGAAACTTGTCAACATAAGAGTTGAAAGCGCAGTAAGAGCATTTGGAATCGCAAAAAGGAATATGAATATAAACTAACATAGTGAAATTATAGCCGGATAAACTTATTTTAATTGCTATTGCTGTATAATCGCGTACAATTAAATACAGGTGCTTATATGAGTAAAGAAGAAATATACCGTCCCAATGTTGCTATGATAATCGTCTCAAATGAGTATCCGCAAAAAAAAGATGTTTTTATCGCACAAAGAAATGATTTGACTGACATTTGGCAGTTTCCACAGGGTGGCATTGATGAAGGCGAAGAGGTCAAAGAGGCTCTTTTCCGTGAAATGGAAGAAGAGATAGGGACAGACTCTGCTGAAATAATAGCAGAATATCCAGAGTGGATTTCTTATGATTTTCCTCCTAAAATTGCGAGTAAAATGAAGCCGTATAAGGGACAGACACAAAAATATTTTTTACTCAAACTCGCAAAAGATGCCAAAATAAACCTAGATACAAAGCATCCCGAGTTTATAAACTATAAATTTGTGGCAATAGAGGATGTTTTAGACTTTACACCGCATTTTAAGCAGTCTGTATATGAAAAAGTTATAAATCATTTTAAAAGAGAGGGGCTGTTGTAAATGCTAATAGTTCAAAAATTCGGTGGGACCAGTGTTGGTGATTTGGAACGCATACAAAATGTAGCGAATCGTGTGGCAAAAACAAAAGAAGCCGGGCATGATGTAGTAGTTGTTGTTTCGGCAATGAGCGGAGAAACAAACAAACTTGTTGGATATGCCGAACATTTTTCAAAAAATCCTGCCCGTGCAGAGATGGATATGCTTTTGAGTTCAGGTGAAAGAGTGACATCGGCACTCCTCTCTATTGCACTGCAGGAGATGGGAATTGATGCTGTTGCAATGACGGGGAGAAAAGCGGGTATTGTAACTGACAAGCAGCATACCAAAGCGCGTATTGAAGAGATTGATCCCAAAGCTATGAAAAGTGCGTTGCAAAGTGGCAAAGTTGTTGTAGTTGCCGGTTTTCAGGGAGTAAACACAGACGGAGATGTCACAACACTCGGACGTGGAGGAAGCGATCTCTCAGCTGTTGCTATCGCAGGTGCATTAGAAGCTGACTTATGTGAAATTTATACGGATGTGACAGGTATTTTTACAACAGATCCGCGAATTGAACCAAAAGCAAAAAAACTTGATAAAATCTCTTATGAAGAGATGCTTGAACTTGCATCATTAGGCGCAAAAGTATTACAAAACCGCTCTGTAGAACTGGCAAAAAAACTCAATGTCAATCTCGTAACACGAAGCAGCTTTTGCGATGATGAGGGAACATTAATTACAAAGGAAGAAAATATTATGGAAAAACCACTAGTAAGCGGAATTGCGTTAGACAGAAACCAGGCACGCATCTCTTTAATGGGTGTCAAAGACAGACCGGGCATTGCTTCTGATATTTTTAATGCATTGGCAGATGCCGAGGTAAATGTGGATATGATCATTCAGAACAAAGCGGTTGATGATACAACAAATATTGACTTTACTGTACCTGTGAGTGATCTGCATGATGCAAAATCTGTTGTAGACACCTTTGTACAAAGCGGTGAAATCAAAGATGATTCTTATAATGAAGATATCTGCAAGGTTTCTGTAGTGGGTGTTGGTATGAAATCGCATGCCGGTGTTGCTGCCAAAGCCTTCTCGACGATGGCAAAAGAAAATATCAATATCAATATGATTTCAACATCAGAAATAAAAGTATCCATGGTTATAGACGAAAAGTATGCAGAACTTGCGGTGCGATCTCTGCACAATACCTATGAGCTAGACAAATAAGTACTTACATGCCGGATTTTGCACAATGGAGCCTGGATGCCATAAGAGAAAAGGGCGGCAGTCTCAGCTGGCTTGAAGAACACCGGTTTGAGTGGTCTAAAACAACTGCATACGCATTGGAACAGATTCTTAATGGCAAAACAATTATTCTAATTACTGACGAAAAAAGAAAGTGGTTTGAAAATTACATTTTGAGTTCTTTAAACGGAGTATTGCTTGAACGCCCTATGATACCTATCATCAGCATTGACAACATTTATACCCATTACAACAGTGTAGGCAGTGGTGAAATGATAGATATTATAGACGATATGATTTCACTCTCTTTTAAGGGCGATTACTTTTTTTGGTACATCGGCAAAGGAGATGATAAACGCAGCGATATCGCCAAAAGAAAAGATGAAAGTTATTTTTGGATCTTTGATGAAGATTTCAACAATGCGTTTACACTCAAATCCTATGATACGGATTTGGATATCAAACTGTTACAGCTCTACAAACTTTTTGATGCTTCGTTGAATGCTGCAATGTTTGGAGAGGTTGATGCAAGTTCCTGATGCAATAAAAGGGCATATCCTCATTGCAAATGATGTGGAGGAAGCTGCTGAAAAACTGGAAAATGAACTGCAGGGCTTCCGGGTTGTAAAGTTTATAGAAGAAAATTTTAAAATTGAACATGCAAAACTTGTAACGGCTGAAGCGTACATCAGCGAAGCACAGACAAAGTATATCATCATCGCAGCTTTTGAGTTTACTGATGTGGCACAAAACTCTCTGCTAAAACTTTTGGAAGAACCGCCGGCAAATATAGAGTTTATTATAATCTCCCCGACGAAATCCAACTTGCTGCCTACCGTACGCTCACGACTGCCGATTTTAAAGAACCAGCTCCATCACAGTGTTATGGAGTTGGATATTACACTTGCACGACTTGACTATAAAGAGGTTTTTGCATTTTTAAAACAGCATGCCAGAGTCTCTAAAACAGAAGCCAAAGCTTTGGTTGAAGCGCTTTTTTACAGAGCAACTGTTATAGACAGGCTCATACTTTCTCCATTGCAGCTGGATAATTTTGACAAGGCCTACAGATTGCTTGATCTGAATTCACGGCCTCAAAGTGTTTTGGCAATGCTGCTTATGAGCTTTGCACAGGAGAGACAGTGAGAGTAGAAAAACTGTCAAATGAAATAAATATAAAAGATGCATTGCAAAAGCTTGGTGTTGATTCGGGCGGTATTACAATTTTGGCGTCAAAAGCAACAATGCATATTTTATATATATATGATTTGCATGTAGGGGCTGCCAATATTTTGAAACAGGATGCTCTCTCCATCGGGGCTGATTTGGCTGTTCCCCGGGGGACAGTTATCGCAGCAAAGCCAAAAGTTGACTGCATACTCATTGCGAATACAAAACAGCTGAAAGTTTTGGCAAAAAAAGAGTTGGCACAACCTTTTGGACTCAAAGAGTTAGCAAAAAAACTCAAAGAGTTTGCGCAGGTTCGTCAGCCGGATGCAGTAGAAATTATGGGTATTGTTAATGCGAATGATGACAGTTTTTACGCACAAAGCAGGCTCAAAGAAAAAGAAGCAATACAAACCATAGAGACTATGATTCAAGAGGGTGCAGATATAATAGATATCGGTGCTGTCTCTTCTCGCCCAAATGCTCCACATGTGAGTGTAAAAGAGGAATTGGCAAGAATAGAACCGCTTTTGAGACTTATAAAAGAAGAAAAACTGTATGAAAAGGTAAAATTCAGTTGTGACAGTTATGAACCAAAAGTTTTACAAAGGGCACTGGAGAGCGGTTTTAGTATTGTAAATGACATAACCGGTTTGCAAAACGATGAGGTATGCAGGCTTTGTGCGGCTTATAATGCAACAGCGGTAATCATGCATATGAAAGGAACGCCACAAACGATGCAGAAAAACCCCCATTATGAAAATGTTATAGAGGATGTATATGATTTCTTTAGCAAAAGAGTAGAAAAAGCTGAAAGTTTTGGAGTGAAAAAAATTGTGCTTGATGTAGGCATAGGTTTCGGAAAAAGAGTAGAAGACAATATAAGACTTTTAAATAGCCTTGAGCACTTTTTAACGCTGGGCAAGCCATTGCTGGTCGGAGCTTCCAGAAAATCCATGATAGATAAAATTTCACCTTCTTCTGTTGAAGAAAGGCTTCCCGGCACACTGACTCTTCATCTTGAAGCAGTAAAAAACGGTGCATCCATTTTACGGGTGCATGATGTCGCCCAGCACCTGCAAGCGCTTAAAGTTTTTAAGGCCTTGCATACATAAAGTATCTATTTTATGTATGCTTTGATTATTTCCTGACGTTCCAGCGGTCTGTCTCCGCCAGAACGCCCGGAAGTAGCGACATTGTTTAGTTTTTGCAAAGTTTGCATGGATTTTTGATCTGCAACCTTTCCAAAAATTGTATAGCCGCCGTTAAGCCATGGTGTCGGAGCTGTTGTGATGAAAAACTGACTGCCGTTTGTATTTGGGCCTCTGTTTGCCATTGCCAAAATACCGGGTTTGTCAAAAACAAGATTTGCTTTGAATTCATCCTTAAACTCTTTATGCCAGATGCTTTCACCGCCTCTGCCGCTTTCAGTCGGATCACCGCCTTGAATCATAAAATTGTGAATGATTCGGTGAAAAGCAACACCGTTGTAATAGCCTTCCTTTACATGTGTAAGAAAGTTCTCAACCGCCAAAGGTGCCGCATCTGGAAAAAGTTCAAGTTCTATATTTCCCTGTGTTGTTTGCAGGACAACATGCGGATTATTCTCAGTTGAAAACAAAAGAGTCGTATAGAGTAATACCAGTGCCAGTAAAATTCGTTTCATTAAAAAGCTCCTTATTCTTCTTCAAAGTCTAAACATACAGAGTTGATGCAGTATCGCAATCCCGTAGGCTCAGGACCATCAGGAAAAAGATGGCCTAAGTGAGCATCACAACTGCTGCATCTGACTTCTGTACGAATCATACCGTGTGACATATCCTTTATTTCAGTGACAGCCCCTTCAACAGCTTCATAATAACTTGGCCAGCCTGTTCCTGAATCAAATTTTGTACCTGATTCAAAAAGCGGGGCACCACAACAGATACATTTGTAAATACCATCACTTTTGTTATCATAATATTTTCCGGAAAAAGGGGCTTCTGTGCCGTTTTTTCGGCATACCGAAAAAGCTTCAGGACTCAGAATTTTTTTCCATTCATCTTCACTCTTTGTTATTTTCATTGAATTTCCTTATGCTTTTTGCGTAGTATAGCAAGTCTGTTTTGTATTTTATATAAAAGGAGGGTTTTGTTCAAAAATTATAGGGGAAAAGAAAGAATAGTACTGCTTCTCAAAAGCAATACTATTAAATAGTTATTTACCAGCTGCAACGCGGTCTTTAAGACCTTTACCTGCTTTAAACTTAGGAACCATTTTATCTTGAGTCGTATAAGTTTTATCTGTACCCGGAACTTTACCGGTTTTACCTTTTTGAAGTACTGCCGCAAAACTACCAAAACCAACAAGAGAAACATCTTCCCCTTTTACTAAGGCTTCTATTACTGCTTCAGTGAAAGCTTTAATTGCATTTTCAGCTTCAACTTTAGTTTTGTAGTTTCCGTGTTCTTGTACTAACTCAACGAATTGTGCTTTATTCATAAATTTACCCTTGGATTAAGATTTGCCCTGAAATAATTCAGCTACAGATACTTTATAGTTTATTTGCTTAAATTTTTCTTCTTTTTGGTGTATTTAAGAAGAAAATCTGAAATTTTTGTTTCTTTTAGTCCACATTTAGCCTGTTTTAAGAGCTTTTTGAAATTTAGAGTCGTTTTAGGCATCATAATTAAAGCTGATAAATCTTTGATTTTTTTGTATTTATTTGTTGATGTATGTATTGATAAAAACACATCTTCAAGACCATCTCTTTCATTTTTAGTCAGTATCCCCATTCCGCTACTCCTCTAATCTGTTGATTTTTCTTACAGCCCTGATAATTTCATCATCATCTAATTTACCTAACATTTTTATAACAGTTGCCGCAGCCTGTGGTTTGGCACGTCCCAGTTTCCAGTCCTGATATGTACGCATAGAAATCCCCAGACTTTTAGCCATATCTTTAAGGGAAATCTTTTTCCCATTGTATTGAGACTCTATTGAGTTATGGAGGATGTTAAATAAATCATTTATTTGCATAAAAAATATTATACGGAATAAATACTTAAATATACATTTTTTATAATATAAATTGATAATTATCGTATGATAAATATTGATTAATGTGTATTATATAATTTATATATATTATAATGATGTATTTAATGTATTTTGTATACGGATTACCGTATGTAAAGAGTATGGAGTTTTGAAGAATAAACAAAGAAAATTAAAAAAATACTATTTTTCTTCGATAACTATGGATTTTGCGACAGGGTGAAGGGTGATGATGTTTTCTTGTATTTCAAGATAAAAGGGAGGATAGAATTTTGCATCTGTTTTGTAGGCTATTTCATGGGCATTGTCAATAGTAAAGACAATGTTGTTTAAACCTTTGAAAGGTTCTTTGACAGTAATTTTTGCATTTTTGTAGGCGTTGTGTATTGCCTCTTTTTCTTTTTTAAGGCGTGTAATCTCTTTTTCCAGCTCTTCAACTTTACTTAAGTTGTGTCTTTTTGCTCCTTCTAATTTATGCCTGAGTTCCTTGATATCTTTGTCTATAAATTGCATTTTGCTTTGCACTATCGGGACATCACGGTAGTTTATTTTAAAGAGATTGTCTTCACCGGATACAAGCCGGACGGTAATAGAATTCGAAGCATAAACTTTTAGATTGTTTTTCACGTGCTTGATGGTAACATCCTGGGCGTAAACAGCACCCCCTATGGAAGCCTCAATTTCTACAGTGGTTGCATGTACCACACCGCCTTCAAGCAGAGAAATTTTCCCCTCATGGCATCGTAATGTACCTTTATGTCTGTTAATGGTTGCATATTTTGCATACTGGAGTGAGTCCTGGTGGGTAGCTCCCTCAATTTCAAGGGTTATCGCTTCAAGACGGCTTTTTGCTCCCACAAAACCGTTTACATGTATTCTCTCTGAAACAAGTGTCACCCCTTCTTTTATGGTATCCCTTGCTGTATCATGCTGTGTCACCACTATTTCAATATTATTGTCTTCGAGGTCTTCTACAAGGTCTTTGTGCTTTGTGATTTCACTGACTTTTATGCGATTGTCAACAAGAAGTTCTTTGCCGTCATAATGTACATATCCGCGTATTTTGCTTATATATTTTTTTGATGTTGCATTTTCCTCTATTCTAATAGATTTTTCATCAACATCTGCCTGTAGGTCATCCATGTTGTTGGCAAAATTTGCGTCTATATATTCACCAAAAGCATTGAGTCCGTTTTGTCCGTATACAGGCTTTTTATACTCAACAAGAAGTTCATTTTCATCTACTTCAATAACTTCGCCTGTATGTGCTTTTTCTTTAAACCAAAAAATAAGTTTACCCGGACGTGTGAGAACAGGCTCTATTCCTTCAAACAGAGGAATTTTGACACGTTTGACAAATTTGCCTGCATATATGTACTTCACTAAAATTTTCAGAGATTTTTTCATCTCTTCATCAAATATGTTCACAAGTATTTTATGATACGCTTTGATTTTGTTGCATTCTCTAAAGAGTATTTTTAACAACTCAACAGGCTGATGTGATTTATAGGGAATTTTTGAATCCGGTGACAGTATCAAAAAAGGATGTGTGAAAAATTTTGAAAAATCTATAGTATATTCAAGTTCAAGATCTCTTTTTTCTTTTTTCATCAGCGTGACAGTATAGCGCTGTTGAAATTCCACATGTTCATTGAGTATTTTTTCTTTATCTTTGTATTTTTCCTGTATCTCTTTGCTGTAAAGTTCAAAAGAAGTGCTGGCATTGCTTTTTATATATGTTTCTGTCTTGTTTATAACAAAGTCACATTCTGACGGAAGAATAAAATTTTCTTGCGCAAATGTCTGCAATGCTTCTTTGATATGACGGGTTTTTATAATTTTATGTTCTGTTTTTTTTGGCATTCATTAATACTCTAACAAATCACTGTAATCATACTTCGCAAAATCGAGGTAGAGTTTACCGTTTTGTTTAATGACTCTGATATCGCTGTCATACACGGCTAAAAATCTTTTTTTGATGATTTTTCTCTGGTAGGGCTCCAGATCAAGTGTTTTCAAATAGGTTTTGAGTTCAACAATCTGGTTGTCTTTTTCCACCTCTATGGTTTTTTGTGTTTGCGGCAAAGGTTCGACATCATGTACCGTGTTGCTGTTTTGGGCAAGAAGTTTTGTGTTGAGCAGTTCCAAAACCTGCTTTAACTGCTCGTCTTTTGTGGCATAAACTCTTTCTATTTTACTCATCTCATCACGGAGCATCTGCTCTTTGTCATTGATGAGTTTGTCTATTTTCTCTTCGAGTTGGACAATTTTAGCTTTGAGCTGCAGGTTCTCTTTTTGGTACAATGACAAAACCATGGCAACCGTTGTCCGTGGTTTTGCAGGCGGAGTGTTTTGCTGAGGTCTTTGTTGTGGTTGCGGTGAGGCTTCCTCGGGAACAATTATGTAAACAGTGTCATCTTCAACGATATAATTTAACTTTTTGCTGCGAAGTTTTGAACTGATCATCTCTTTTGACATTTTAAATTTTTTTGAATATTCATCGAGTGTAAATTTCATATACTGTCCTTTTTGAAACACCGGGTGTTAAAATTTAGAGGTGCCCTTTATAAATTGGAGGAATAATTATACCTGATTTTCTCAGCCATACACGGTATCCCTTTTTTTCATTGCCATGCTTGTCCTGAAAAGCAAAGAGGGTGGACTTTTTAAATTCTCTTTCCTGAAGAAGTTGGTTGTATTCTTTATGCACAGAAATGAAACGTTTAAAATTGTAATATGCTTCATGAGAGATCATTACCGTTGAAATACTGAAGTCTTTAATTTCCAAGTATCGGGCACAGTCATTGAGTCCTGTGCCTATAAAATTCTGATGCCCTAAAATGTCTGTAAATTTATTGATTCTCCCCGTATGCACTGCTATACGCAAGCCATGAAAATAGGAAAATTTCTTTGAAAGCTGCTCCGAAAAGTGATGAAAGCTCAGCCCTAAAATTGTTCCGTAGCCTCTGAACTTTGGTGTGAGTATGCAGTAAAATCCGTCTCCTGTCGGGATATACCCCAAAATAAGTTCTTCTACAGGAAGTTTTGCACTTTCAAGCAGACGTTGTATGATTTTTTTGTAACTGCGTGTCAAAAAATTGATGATTTCAAACTGTTGCTGTATGGTAAGCATTGAAAAATTAATGATATCTATTAAAACTATATCAGTATTGATTTCTTCACAAGCACTCATCTTTATGTATCCTTTGGGATTCTGATTTTAGCATAAAGTTCTTTTAAATGAACTATATATTATAATTGTAAAATTAAATTTTTTAGGGAATTATTATGAGTAATGGTGTATTGGATATTGTTAAACCCGGGGTCCTTTTTGGTGATGATGTTTTAAAAGTCTATGAATATGCAAAAGAAAATGGTTTTGCTATACCTGCTGTCAATGTTGTAAATACTGACTCTGTCAACGGTGTATTGGAAGCTGCTGCAAAAGCCGACTCTCCTGTGATTATACAATTCAGTAACGGGGGTGCTTCCTACTATGCAGGCAAAGGTTTAAGCAATGATGGTGAAAAAGCGGCAATTATTGGTGCGGTGGCCGGTGCGATTCATACACATATGATGGCAGAGGCTTACGGTGTTGCGGTGATTCTGCATACTGACCATGCCTCAAAAAAGCTGCTTCCGTGGATAAATGCTCTGCTTGAAGCAGGTGAGAGTTATTATAAAACACAGGGAAAACCACTGTTTTCTTCCCATATGCTTGATCTTTCAGAAGAGTCTTTAAATGAAAACATCGGTACATGTAAAGCCTATTTTGAAAGAATGAACAAAATCGGTATGAGCATCGAAATAGAGCTAGGCTGTACAGGCGGAGAAGAAGACGGTGTGGACAACACAAACATTGACAATGCACTTTTATATACCCAACCCGAAGAGGTGGCTCTTGCCTATAAAGAGTTGAGTGAAATTTCTCCAAATTTTACAATAGCCGCTTCCTTTGGAAATGTACACGGTGTTTACAAGCCGGGAAATGTACAGTTGACACCTAAGATACTAGACAATTCACAAAAATATATTCAGGAAAAACTGCATACAAAAGAGAAACCTGTCAACTTTGTATTTCACGGCGGTTCAGGATCTTTGCCTTCAGAAATCAGTGAAGCGATCAGTTACGGTGTTGTAAAAATGAATATCGATACCGATACTCAGTGGGCAACATGGAACGGCGTTCGTCAGTATATAGAAAAGTATCATGATTATCTTCAGAGTCAAATCGGAAATCCGGAAGGTGAAGACAAACCGAACAAAAAATACTATGATCCAAGAAAATGGCTGCGTGCCGGACAGGAAGGTCTGGTTGAGCGTGTTATTCAGGCCTATAAAGACTTGAATGCCATGAACAGAAACTAAGAGTGCAGTTTTTTGTGAATATCCCTGATACTTTTTGTATCAGGATTTTTTGTATAGTGTATATGTAACAGCTGTCTTAGTTTGTTTTCATTAAATCTCCAAAAATGCTCTTTGTCAAAATCTTCGTGTTTTGTGACCATTTCATGCAACTCTTTTTCTGTGAGTTCTCCATGACTGCCTTTTATGATTTTTAAAATCAAATCCATTAATTCTGTCTGTGCCTGAGGGGTTGTGTCATCATCTTTGAGTTGTTTTGTCGGCATAAATTTATACATTTTCCATGCACTCAGACCGAGACCGAGTAAAAAAGCAATCATCATCCAAGAAGAGAGTGAAAGTTCCATTAATATCCTTTTTTTGCTCAATTATAGGCTTATTTTGATAAAATTCCAGTTATGAATGATAAAGTATTTACAAAACCGATAAAAAAACAGTTTGAATTTGATGAAGAAGTGGCAGCTGTCTTTGATGATATGCTTGAGCGGAGTGTTCCTTTTTACAAAGAGGCGCAAAAAATTACAGAATTTTTTGCACTGAAAAACCTGAATGAAAATGGGAGAGTCTATGATCTTGGCTGTTCAACCGCATCAACACTGCTGAGTATTCACAGAAAACTCTCAAACAAGGCAGAGCTTATAGGTCTTGACAACTCTGAAGCAATGCTCACGCGTGCAAGAAAGAAATGTGAAGCGTATGGTGCCGACATAAAAGTTTGCAATGCGGATATACTGAGCTATGATTATAAAGAGGCAGATGTTTTTATCAGTAACTATACTCTGCAGTTTATTCGTCCTCTTGTTCGTGAAGAGCTGGTAAAAAAAATAGCCGTTTCATTAAAAAAAGAGGGTGTATTTATATTTAGCGAAAAAGTCATCTCTCATCATCCCAAACTTAACAAAGAGTTGATTGAATGTTATTATGATTTTAAAAAAACGCAGGGCTATTCCGAGTATGAAATCATGCAAAAACGCGAAGCTCTGGAGAATGTACTGGTGCCTTACAGTGAAGAAGAAAATATAAAAATGGCATTAAATGCAGGTTTCTCTCATTGTGAAGTACTTTTGCGCTGGGCAAATTTTGCTACTTTTATTGCTGTAAAAGAGTAGAACCTACCAGACGTTTTTTTCTGCTTTTGGCTGCTCTTTTGCACCAAAGAAACTTTTGACTTTTGCGCTGCTTTTTTTTATTTCTTTGCCCATTGTCTCATAGGTAATGATGTCATCATCTCCGCACTCTTTGTGATAATATCCCTGAAAATCGTAGTACTCTTTGCAGTCACTGTAGTATTTTGCAGAAATCCCGTGTTTGTTTAGACAGCCGTTAAAAAAAAGCATGAATAAAACTAATAAATATATGCGTATCATAATAATCTCCAAGCACTTTGCATACCTAAACTTTGAAACTCTCTTTTGTTCTGCAAAACTCTGTTAAAAAACATTCATCGCATTTAGGATTTTTGGCAGTGCAGATGTACCTTCCAAACAAAACCATTGCCTGATGGAGTACATGCAGGTCGGTTTTGAATTTTTTTACCAAAGTGGCTTCTGTCGCCTTGGCTGTTTTGTCATCGCTCAGACCAAGTCTGTGTGCGACACGAAATACATGGGTATCTACTGCCATTAGGTTCGCACCGGTATACTCTATCATCACAACATGGGCTGTTTTTTGTCCGACGCCTGCCAGGGTCTGCAGGTCTTTTTCATTCATTGGTATTTCACCGTCATACACTTCCGCAACACGTTTTGCCATGGCTATGAGGTTTTTTGCTTTGTTGTTAAAGAAGGAGCAGGTGTTAATAAGCTTTTTCACCTCTTCTATATCAGCATCTGCCAAATCTTGAGGCGTCGGATACTTTGCAAACAGGGCAGGAGTAATAAGGTTGACTCTTTTGTCGGTACATTGCGCTGAGAGTGCTACGGCAATTACCAGTTCATAGGCATTTTTATAATGCAGTTCTGTGACCGCATCACTGTAGCGCTCCATAAAGCGTTTTTGGATCTCTTGGATCTCTTTTTTTGTTGCTTTTTTCATAAATGTATTTTAGCAACTTATATGTTATAATCAAAGCAATGACTTTTAAAAAGGGGTAAAATATGGGCATATTTTCACTGTTTTCAAAACAAAAAAACACGCATGTGTATGATACAGGCAAAAAAAAGGAGACACTTTTTTCACAATTGGACAAAGATTTCTTTATTGAAGTGGCAGACAGCAGTGATACAATGATGCTCTATTTTTTACAAGGTGAAGGATGGATAGGTGCGAATAAAACTTTTTTCACTACAATGAATTATTTTGATATAAAAGATTTTAAAAGAGCCAATGAAAGTATTCGTGATATGTTTTTGAGTGAGAGTGAAGAGATTTTTACCGAGTCTGACAAAAGTTGGCTGGATTATATTAAAAAGTACAAAAGCGATGGTTACAGGGTAAATATGACTGATGCTAAGGGACAACTTCTCAGTATTGAAGCAAAGTGTCACAGGTATTCAAAAAACATGAAGCTGTATATTTTGGAATTAAAAGATGTTACAGAGTTGGAAAAAGCACGTTTACAGGTGAAAGAGGTTGAAAAGCTGAAAACAAAATTTTTGGCCAATATAGGGCATGAATTTAGAACTCCGATGAATGGTATTCTCGGATTTATAGAGCTGCTCAAAGAAACCAGTCTCAATGAACATCAAAATGAATACCTTGATATGATTGATTACTCTTCTAAAAATCTGATGAATAATATTGAAAGTCTCTTGGATTTGGCGCAGTTGCAAAGTGGGCGTCTTACAGTGGAGTCAGAACCTTTTAATCTTCTTGTCGCAATGGAAAAACTCATATATACATGTTTTGACAAGGCAAGCAACAACGGGGTACAGGTTATGAGTTTTATAGATCCGAAATTGCCACAGGAACTCGAAGGTGATGCAAACAAAATTTTGCAGGTTATGCGTTCTATCATTCAAAATGCAATTAAATTTACACCGCATGGCGGCAAGGTTATTATAGAAGTAAAACTTTTAAAACGACTCCAAAACGGAGCCTGTTCTGTCGGTTTTAGTGTCAAAGACAATGGTCAGGGGATGTCTCAAGAACAGATATCTCTTATGGATGAACCTTTTACCGCAGGCAGTCATGCAGATGAGAGACTCGGCATAGGATTGAGCCTCTCAAGCGGTCTGGTACGGTTGATGGGATCAGAATTACGTATAAAAAGTGAATTAGACAACGGTACCTACGTGAATTTTGTTCTTGATTTTAAAGCTTCAAGAGGGCAAAACTACAAAATGATGCCAAATAAAAAAGCAAAAGTGCTTTTACTGGATAAAGAAAAAGTTGATGATGCCAATTTCTTAACGACCTATTTGCGTTCTTTTGCTATTGATGTGACAAAATCTTCCGAACTCAATGCTGATATTTATACAGATATAGATGAGCTTTATGTGGTAGGTGACCAGGGTGATTCATCGTGGATACTGGATCTGGCGACATATAAAAAGCAGGCACCTGTTGTTTTTCTTTTGGATGAAGATGAAAAACTGCAAACAAAGATGACACACATTATTGATGAAGTGATAGAAAAACCATTGCTGGCCAGTGTGATAGCCAAACATCTGTATATGGCAAACAGCTACAAATATACCAATGAAGATAAAAATGAACTTACTCTCAAAGATAAAACCGAGGCTTTGGTTGTGGAAGACAATCTTATCAATCAGCGTCTGATAAAAATACTCCTGGAAGAGTATAACATAGATGTTTCTACCGCCTCTAACGGACTTGAAGCGGTAAAAATGTATAAAGAGAAAAAATATGACATTATATTTATGGATATAGATATGCCGTATATGAACGGGATTGTTGCAACCAAAGAGATTAAAGATATGATGCTCCTAAAATCACAGGCGCCGATTGTTGCCCTGACAGCAATGACAATGGAAGGGGACAAGGAGATGCTTTTGGAAGAGGGGCTTGATGATTATCTTTCAAAGCCGCTAACAAGAGACAAACTGGAGTATATTTTAGACAAATACCTTAAAATAAGCTATGAAAATGAATCTGTTTAATAACTATTAATATATTGTTATTAAACTTCTCTTTATCAATTTAGTAAGGAACTCTATAATGAATAAAATTACAATGCTATTATCTGCCCTGTTGTTGACAGGTTCAGTCGTCTGTGCAAAAACATTAGTGACAGTAAACGGAAAACCAATTACCCAAGAAGAAGTTGACCAGGAGCTGATGCAGGCGACACAGGGGCGTTTTAACCAGGTACCGGCTGATCGCCAGGCTGCATTCAGACAACAGGTTTTACAACAGCTTATAGGCAAAGAGTTGATTTATGATGATGCAAAAAAATCCGGTATCATCAACTCTGCGGAGTATAAGAATGAATATAATAAGCTTGAACAAAGAATGAAAAAAGAGCTTGCTATTCAGGTTTGGCAGAAGAAACTGCTAGACGGCATTAAAATTTCAACAAAAGAGTTAAAAGACTACTATAACAAAAACAAAGAAGAATTTAATGAAAAAGAGAGCGTGCATGCCCGCCATATTTTAGTAAAAACCAAAGAGGAAGCAGAAAAAATCATTGCGCAGTTGAAACATTTAAGCGGAGAAAAACTCAAAGAAAAGTTTATAGAGCTTGCGAAAAAAGAGTCAACAGGACCTAGCGGATCAAAAGGCGGAGATCTTGGATATTTCAGTAAAGGGCAAATGGTACCTGCTTTTAATGATAAAGTTTTTTCTATGAAAAAAGGCGAAGTGACATCAGAGCCGGTTAAAACACAGTTTGGATACCATGTTATTTATGTGGAAGACAAAAAACCTTCATTGACACGAAGTTTTGATGAGGTAAAAGCATTTATAGAACAGCGTCTGAAAATGGAAAAATTTAAAGCTGTTATGAAGAAAAAAATGGATGAACTGCAGAAAAAAGCATCTATTAAGTAGTTAGGCATGCAAAACTCTCCTCTTTCTAAAATTATTTTAGAAGAGAGAGAGTTTTTTGTCAAACGCGATGACCTCATTGACCCCTGTTTGGCAGGGAACAAATACAGAAAACTCTACACGCTCTTAAATACTCCAGACAACATTTATGATACGCTGATATCCTACGGCGGAACACAGTCTAATGCTATGCTGGCGTTGGCCGCCTTGTGTCAGAAAAAAAAATGGAAATTTCTTTACTATACAAAAAAACTCTCTGCAACACAAAAAGAGCAAGGCAGCGGAAACTATGCGCATGCGCTGAAATTAGGTATGCAGCATAGAGAGATAGAAAATGATTTTTATAAAGAGTTTATTGCTTCTTTGCGCTTACATGTAAATGCAAAAACCTGTTTTGTTGATCAGGGTGGCGCAGTACAGGAAGCAAAAACAGGATTGGAAGTTTTAGCGCAGGAGATACAGGAACAAAGCAGAGACTTACATGTAAAGGCAGTTGCAACACCTTCTGGTACAGGGACAACAGCACTTTTTTTAGCACTTGCTTTACCTGAGTACAGAGTTTATACAACACCCTGCATAGGGGACAGCAGCTATCTCAAAAAGCAAATGCGTGCTTTGGCAGAAATTCCGGACAATCTTGTTATCCTGGAACCAAAGAGAAAATACCATTTTGCAAAACCCTATAAGGAGTTTTATGAGATATACAAGGCTTTACATGTAAAGGGAATTGAGTTTGATTTACTTTATGCTCCGGCAATGTGGCAGGCACTTTTGGAACAAACTGATGAAAACATTATGTATATACATAGCGGCGGAGTGAGCGGTAACAAAAGTATGCTTGCTCGTTATGAGAAAAAAGGACTCATATAAACGGCGAAGCTGAGCGGCACGTTTAGGGATCCTCGTACTTGTTATAGCTTTGGTTTAAGTTCTAGGTTTTGTATTCTGTCAAAGTGCTTAATATTATTACTAATGAGAGTACAATCATTAGCAATAGCTATACTTGCTATCATTAAATCCATGTCAGCAATTATATTGCCATTTTTTTTCAATCTAGCTTTTTCTTTTGCAAAAACTAAACTTGATGCTTGAGTGAATTCTAATATTTTAAAATTTTCTAAAAAGGGCTCTATAATTTTTAAATTTTGATTGATTTTTGAAGAGTTGTATGCACCATAAATCAATTCAGTATAATTTATTCCTGACTTCCGCGATAAGGCACACATTTTCAATTTTCAAAAATATCAAGGATTTGCTTCTGAATCGGTGATGGATTTATAGGCAGTAATTCATCATCAATTTTTAAAGCTGTAATATGTTCAATAATTTTTCTTAGTAATTTCTGCGAGAACTTAAATCTGACATCATGCAACTTTAATCTTCTTTCAAACTCTTTGTAAACTGCATATGATACAAACGAAATAAGTACATGTGCTTTTATTCTCTCCTCAACGCGATGGTATATTGGCCGAATGCGTAAATCTGTTTTTGAGATTCTAAAAGCTCTCTCAACATCATACTGATTCTGATAATGTGCTATAACATCATTGGCATTGAGTGAAAAATCATTTGTTGCAAACCCTTTAATACCATCAAGTCTTTCATCTTGCATTACTTTATTTGGGTTGAGTTTGTATTTAATACTGCACTTCTCATCTATATCCAAATATTTTGCATAATATGAAAGCTTTAAATCACTTTTTGTAATATTTTTCTTTGAGAGTTTTGCTTTGATTTTCTCTAACGCTTTCTCTCTTGTTCTTTTATCTTTTTTTGCTCTTTTGGAGGAGTAGGTAAGAATCAGTTTCTGTCTGATAGGGAGTTGCTGTTTATTGCCAAATTCATCTATATAATTTATCGTTTTATCTATATCAATGGTATGGATAGTCCCATCATCAATAAATGTCAAATTTGCAATTTGCTCTTTGAGTACATTGTCAATATTTTTGATTTTATAGGCAAGGATATATTTATAACCGTTATTCTCTAAAAAAGCAATATTTGCATGGGTGAGCATCCCTCTATCCGCAACTACTATCGGTTTTTCTTTGAGTTGAAACCGTGTTTGAAACTTTTGAAGTATATCGATAAGGGTATGCCCTTCATATTTATTTCCCTCGTATATTTCAAAGCTCAGTGGATACCCTTCTAGAGTTGTAAAAAGACCAAGGAGTATTTGGGGACGGGCAAGTTTTCCCTCTTTGGAAAAACCGATTCTTCTTAAATCATCTTCACTCTCACTTTCAAAGTAGAGTGTTGTTACATCATAGAAAGTTACAGTGATAGTTCCTGACATCACTTTTTGGGTGTGTTCAAATACACATTGCTCTATTTGTGTCTTTATCTCCTCTTGATAGATAGTATCCAAGAAGCGATAAATTGTATCTGTTGTCATCTCTTGATGTTTGAAGTAGTCCAAATAGTGTATCAGCTCCAATTTGCTGCCGGGGTAAAGTATTCTTGATATTACCAATGAGCGAAATAAAAACTGTTTTTCTGAAACTTTACGAATGGATGTTGTTTGTAACTTTTCAAAAACTTTATTACACCCTATATCATCAAACAATCTCCCAAATATTAACTCATCACCAATAGGTATAAAATCTTGTGTTGTATATTCTGCAAGCAGCTTTTTTAACAACTCTTTTTTACTGTTAGTTTGTAAAAAATAGAAAAGATTATACTCAAGTTCATCAATACGCCCCAGTGCTTTTTGGTAAAGTTGCTCAATCTCATCTGGATCTTTACTGCTACCCAAAGTTTCAACTACTTTATAGCCTCGATTGCTTCTGTCAACAATATGAATACTGATACTTCCACTGCTATTTTTCTTTTTTCTGACTTTTAATCTCATATAAAATGATAACAAATTCTATGAATATATTCCCGAGGCACACAAATCGTGCCTTTTTATCCTCTGAAAGTACCTATTTTACGAGGTTAAGTTTTATTTAAAAAGTTATCGCGGAAGTCAGGAGAAAAAAGGACTCATATAAACGGCGAAGCTGAGCGGCACGTTTAGGGATCCTCGTACTTGTTATAGCTTTGGTTTAAGTTCTAGGTTTTGTATTCTGTCAAAGTGCTTAATATTATTACTAATGAGAGTACAATCATTAGCAATAGCTATACTTGCTATCATTAAATCCATGTCAGCAATTATATTGCCATTTTTTTTCAATCTAGCTTTTTCTTTTGCAAAAACTAAACTTGATGCTTGAGTGAATTCTAATATTTTAAAATTTTCTAAAAAGGGCTCTATAATTTTTAAATTTTGATTGATTTTTGAAGAGTTGTATGCACCATAAATCAATTCAGTATAATTTATTCTCGAAATATATAAATCATCTATTGGAATTTGAGATAGCATTTGAACAACTTCTTGTTTCCCTTTTAAAAAATATATTAATATATCACTATCAATTAAATATTTTTTCATTAAAGGTTTAACTCAAAGTCTTTAGAATTCTTATCTTCAGTAATACTTTGCAACATAGTATCAGCATCATTACTTTTTAATTTACCTGCAAACTGTAATAATTGATTATGCTTTAAATTATTTTGTTTTGAAAAAAAGATTATGGCTTTTTCTATTACTTCTGTTTTGGTTGTATCTAATTCTTCTGTTAATTGATTCAGTGTCATAATCACACTTTCTTCTAATCTTAAGTTAACTGCTCTTTTCATAGTCAATCCTTTATCTTTACAATATTGTACAATAATAATATAAATTTGTAAAGATAAAAATATTTAATTCCATTAACGGTTGAAGATAGCCGATAAATTGCCGCTAGGTAATTTATTGGTTACGAGGTTTTGTTGGGTATTTCGACTATAATCCATATGGCTTTATCTCATCTAAATGTACATCAGTTTTAGATAAACTATCCCATTTTAATTCTCGTAATAAAACTCGTTCAATTAAGATTTGCCATTCATCAGATAGTTGAAATAATTTATCTGTTTTTACATCATCACCATGTGCAATAGTATTTCTTATATCAATTAAATCTTGTATTGGTGATAAATCAAATACAAATATATTCATCTGCTTGATAAGTTCCTCTTTTAATGCATCTTTCTTCTTTTGAAAATTATTTTTTAATACTTTTTCAAGAATTGAATTCCAGAGAATTATTTTTGCATTAACTGAGTAGTCTATGCCTGAAAGATATGATAGTAACAGCTTTGTAATATATTTAATATTTTTCAATTCAATATTTTGTAAACTATTTTTCAAAAATCTTTCAAAAGCAGGTTTACTAATCAACCTTACTGTTCTTTCATCTTTATAAAAAGAAATTCTAGTATGATAATTTTCAATATAATTTGTACCTATTGAACCTTCACATTTATACCAATTTAATCTACGTCTTTCAGCAAATGATGTTAAAACTAATATCAAATCAGCGATAGGTTGAATATTTTTATAAAATGCCATCAATGAGTTAATAGGTGAATTAGGAATTATTTCTAGTATATTTGAGCTTTTTAATCCAATATATTTATCAGTAATTATAGACTCTATACCTAAATGCAATACTTCTTCTCTAATTTGGATACTAGAATTTATACTTCTTTGAACTTCACCTGTAAAATGTTTTATTGTAGAGACATTTGAGGATAATAATTTACTTTCTGATATAAAAAAACAAAATTTGCTTTCCTGTAATTCATCTTGTGTAGTTTGGGTTAATGCATATTTTGGAAAATTATATTTAACAAAAGCTTCATACCAATCTTCTGCGATAATTGTCATTTGTGAATTTGAAAAAGATGCTTTTTTTATTATATGACATTGATAAGGTGTACCTTCTAAGGTTGTTATATTGATTTTTATATTTATAGTATTAAGATGTTTTTTAAGTAATTGCTGAAAATACTTATACTCTTTGTAATCTTCAATAAGTAAATAAAAATGTGGCTCTTCGCCAATATCTTTTGGAAACCATAAAAGACATTTCATTTTTGTTTTTTTTACTGACTTTGTTCCAACAAATATTTCAGCAAAATGTCTTGTATACTCTTCAAAAGGCTTTTCTAAATAATTAATAATTACTCCTTTGTACCCAACGGTTTTCGTGAGCAATAATTTTTCCGCTAGGGTAAATTATTGGTCTCCTCGTACTTGTTATGTTTGTACTTCTTTAATTTCTAAACCTTCTTCTGATTTTTCTTTTATCATTTCTTCTGTATATTGAGTATTCTTTTTTATATTTAAAAGCCTACACAATTCTTCACCTGCAACTGTTAATTTTATTTGTTCAAATCTATATTCTTCTCTGTTTGGATTTTTACTATCTGTAATTTGGTATATCTTATCTCCCAAATGCCATATGGTAATGTTGATTTGAGGAATCTTTTTTAATATGCTAACCAAATTATCATTATCATAAATTAGCCCAGCATCTCTTAACAAAATAATTTGACTATATGTTAAACCAAATTTATCAAATGCAGTTTGATTTTTAAATTTGTATATTGAAGTATTATTACTTGTTAATGAACATGCTGTTTGAAAAATTTCTGCTTCATTTTTTGAAATATTAGAAACAACTTCCAATGTTCTTAAGCTAATTCTTCCTGGTTTTGATACTTCATTTGCAAGAATTTGAGACCAAATTTCTTGCATCTCATCACTAGATACATCTTGTGCTTTTTGAAAAAATCTCATTCTCCAATCATCATCAACTTCTTCATCTGTAACATTTTCATCTAAATGAGGAATTGATTTTTCTATAATTTCTTCAAGATTAATTTGGCGATTTATTTCCTGATTAACAACTCTATTTTGAACTCTTGAAAGTAATTCTAATTTTGCTTCACCTTCAATAAGAATTTTTTTTGCTTCAGCATCTGCTTCTTTCCTAATAGCACGAGGTTTGTATAGTGTCCCAATTCCTTTACTTGCAACTTCTACAAGTTTCGTAAGTGGTTTACTTAATCCTGTTAAATCTTTTATTTCCAAAATATATTACCTTTTATTTACTTCGTATAACGGGGGCGCGGGTGAATGACGGCGACATCTGAAAATTTATTTTCTGATGTTGTTGCTCATTCCTCCCGCTTGTTATCTGGCGCTGTGCGACAGATGACTAGCGGGTGTTCAACCCGTGCCCCCGTTATCCGGTCACGCAGTGAGCGGATAACTATTCTATCAACGAACATTATAACACAAATGACTCATATATTAAAAAATAAATAAACACCAATAATGTTAGTTTATTGGAAAATTTATTGTGGTTTGTCATGTTTTTGATGATTTATAAAAATAATGACTGTTATGCTTAAAAATAAAGTGTGCTTTTATTGCTGAATTGACTAATATTTGAACAAAGTGTTTGTTCCTTTAGGTAGGAGAGATTATTATGAGTGCTAAAAAATCTAATGAATGATTTTGTTTAACTTCCTTGACAAATAAAGACTCAGGTCGGTATAATTGTAACGCTTTGCAACTAAAGTAGCAAAATGATATTTTGCAAAAAGGTATACTTTCAGCATAAATAAAAAAAAAGGATTGAGAGATGAATAACATTTTTGAGAAACTAACACATAATATGACAGAGGCGATTGAGAGTGCGTTGTCTTTAGCTTTACATAACAAAAATCAGGAAGTGACACCGGTACACTTTTTGTGGGCACTTTTAACAAATTCGGATTCTGTACTGAACCAAATGTTTAACAAGTTGGGTATAGATAAAGTCGCAATGGAATTAGATATTAAAAGTATGGCAGAAAAACTGCCAAAATCTTCAAGTGTGACAAAAGAAAATATCAAACTTTCCCAGGATTTTGTACGAACACTTGAAAACGGTATAGGTCTGATGACAAAAAACGGAGATTCTTATCTTGCTGTAGATACATATATATTGGCAAACTTAAATACAGAGCCGTTTTCAACAATACTGCCAAAATATGTTGATGTCATGCAGTTGAGCAAAGAGCTTGAAGCAGCTCGCGGCGGTGCGAAAATTGATTCGCAAACAGCGGATGAAACATTAGAAGCACTTTCCAAGTATGGTATTGACTTGACAAAAGAAGCAGCGGAGGGAAAACTCGCACCGGTTATCGGACGTGATGAAGAGATAGCGCGAACAATGCAGATTCTGATCCGTAAAACGAAAAACAACCCAATGCTTCTAGGAGAGCCTGGGGTTGGTAAAACAGCACTGGTTGAAGGACTTGCACAGAGAATTCAAAGTGGCAATGTTCCAACTTCTTTACAGAACAAGCGTGTGGTTGCGCTTGATATGTCGGCATTGATCGCCGGTGCAAAATACCGTGGTGAGTTTGAAGACAGACTCAAAGCGGTTATAGATGAAGTCAAAGAAAACGGGAATATTATTCTGTTTATTGACGAAATTCATACTATAGTCGGTGCCGGAGCATCAGAGGGTTCAATGGATGCGGCAAACATCCTGAAACCTGCGCTTGCCCGTGGAGAATTACATACAATCGGTGCAACGACGCTCAAAGAGTACAGAAAATATTTTGAAAAAGATGCTGCATTGCAACGTCGTTTCCTGCCGATCGCTGTGGATGAACCAAGTGTAAACCAGTCACTGCAGATTCTTCGCGGAATCAAAGAGAGATTGGAAGCTCACCATAATGTCAGTATTGCAGACAGTGCATTGGTCGCTGCGGCAAAACTCTCTGACAGATATATAGCAGACAGATTCTTGCCGGATAAAGCGATCGATCTGATCGATGAAGCAGCAGCGGAACTCAAAATGCAAATAGAGTCTGAACCAAATGAACTGAGTGCTGCAAAACGCAAGCTCTCAGAGCTTATGGTTGAAAAAGAAGCACTGAAGATGGAAGAGACACCTGCGAATAAAAAGCGACTTGAAGAGATAGAAAAAGAGTTGGCTGATATTGAAGAAAAAGTAAGAAAACTTGAGTCTCAGTTCCAAACAGAAAAAGAGGTGTTTGAAAAAATCTCAGCTATTAAAGCTGAAATAGAAGCAAAACGCCGTGAAGCAGAGCTTGCAAAAAGCCGTTCTGAATTTAACCGTGCTGCAGAAATTGAGTATGGAGAAATTCCAAAACTCATTGAAGAAGAAAAAGCCTTAAATGAGCAGTGGAACAGAATGCAGGCAGAGGGAACTCTCTTGAAAAATTCTGTTGATGAAGAATCAATTGCTTCTATTGTCAGCAGATGGACAGGTATTCCTGTAAATAAAATGCTGCAAAGCGAGAAAGACAAAATCCTGCATGTGGAAGATGTGCTGAATGAAACAGTTGTAGGACAGTCACAGGCGACGCATGCTGTTGCTCGTGCTATTAAACGCAACAAAGCAGGTCTGAGTGATAAGAACAGACCTATAGGCAGTTTTATGTTCCTTGGGCCTACAGGTGTCGGTAAAACACAGACTGCAAAAACTTTGGCAAAGTTCTTGTTTGACTCTGAGGATGCGCTCATTAGAATTGATATGAGTGAATATATGGAGAAACATGCTGTGTCACGCTTGGTGGGTGCAGCTCCTGGATATGTCGGCTATGAAGAGGGAGGACAGCTTACAGAGGCTGTAAGAAGAAAACCTTATTCTGTTGTACTTTTTGATGAAGTGGAAAAGGCACATCCTGATGTGTTCAATATGCTTCTTCAGGTGCTTGATGACGGGCGTTTGACAGACAACAAAGGTGTTACGGTTGATTTTAGCAATACTATTATCATCCTGACATCAAATATTGCAAGTGACAAAATTATCACTCATTCAGGAAGTCCTGAACTTGAAGGCATGGTTATGGCCGAACTCAAAAAAGCCTTTAAGCCTGAATTTTTGAACAGACTTGATGAAGTGGTAATCTTTAATGCGCTTGGCAAAGAACAAATTAAAGGGATTGTCGATATATTCTTTAACGAGATTGTCAACAAAGTTAAAGAGAGAAATATTGAACTTTCTTTAAGTGAAGAGGCAAAAGAGTATATTGCAGAAGCCGGATTTGATCCTGTATACGGAGCACGTCCGCTCAAACGAGCATTGTACGAAATTGTGGAAGACCGTTTGGCTGACTTGATTCTTGAAGGTACAGTGAAAGAGGGCTCTCATGTTGAATTTACCGTTGTAAACGGTGAGGTGGAAGTTAAGGTTTCTTAAGAATCTTAACCACGCTTTAAGTAAAGTTTTTGTAAACTTCCGAACTTAAATCAGATAAGGATATGTCGAATGAAAAGAACATACCAGCCACACAATACACCTAGAAAGCGAACACACGGTTTTAGAGCCAGAATGGCTACTAAAAATGGTCGTAACATCATTAATCGTCGTCGTGCCAAAGGTCGTAAAAAATTGACAGTATAGGCGGATTCAACACACTGAAACTCCATAAAGAGTTTCAATATGTTTACAACAAAGGAAAAAACCAGCATTCTCAGAGTGTTGTCCTCTTTTTCCTTCCTCAACCAGGAGTACGCAAAGTAGGTTTTACCGCCACCAAAAAACTTGGCAATGCGGTAAAGCGTAATCGGGCGAAGCGTCGTCTTCGTGCGCTTTTTTGTGAGTACTCCTATTCACTAAAAGATGGTATCTATGTATTTGTTGCAAAAGCGGCAATCTTTGACGCACCATTTGAAAAACTCACCAATGATTTCCATAAAGTATTAACCCGTGCGAAAACTTTTACTTAAGCTTTTATGGTTCTATCAGAAATTTTTTACACTTATCGGCTATGGATCATGCCGCTATTATCCTACATGTAGCGAATATGCACGTATAAATTTCGAAAATAATTCAATTTCAAGTGCTTTTTACCACTCTTTTACTAGAATACTACGTTGCAATCAATTTTTTGACGGCGGAATAGAGTATCCACTCCTGGACAAACTCTCTTTAGAGCCCGCTAAACTTGAAATTGATACTGTAAAATATTGGTTGGTTCCAAATAAAAAAAACCGCTATTACATCATAAAAAATTTTTTATATAAAGGGTAATTTGTGTTAGACAAAATGTCACCAAACCAAAGACTGATAGTCGCCGTACTATTGTCAATAATTTTTTTCGTAGGCTATACTGCGATATTTCCGCCAAAAGAACAAAAGGTAGCAGAGAATGCTAAAACAGAAAATGCTGCGTCTTTAACAGATACACAGAACAAAGATGTTGCATCACGAGTAGAAGAGGCGTCAGGACATGCTGTATCTGAGTTAGAAAAAGCAGATAAAAGCATATCCAATACCATCGTTACAATTACAAACAAGAATTTTATCTTAAAAATTGACACGCTCGGACGTATCTCTTCAAAAGAGTTGCTTGAAGAAAAGTTCCGAAATGATGACAATCTGCACGCACAGGTTATTCCGGAATTTGGAACGAAACCGCTTTATATCCGTTTCAGTGATGATGCTGTTAATGATGAAGCTACAAAAGTGGCATATAGTGCAAATGTAAGCAGTGTGGAGCTATCCGACAAGCCGGTTACTGTTACGCTGACACAAAAGTTGTCAAATCTTACCGTTACAAAAGTACTGACATTTTATGCAGATGGGCATTATGATGCAAAAATATCTACATCGCAGGATGTCAGATATTATGTTTATCTGGGAGACAGACCTCAGGTTTCCAAAAAGCTTATGGCAGTTGCCGGTGCACTCATCTATACAGATGATGATGTTGTGCATATTATTGAAGACGGTGATGCCGAGGGCAGAAAAGTATTTCAGGGTGTAAAACTTGCATCATCATTTGACCAGTACACTGCGATTATACTCTATGGATTTAAAAAAGATACGAATGTCATCGTTGAACGCGGAAAAGATGACAACCCTGTTGTCTACTTTGAAGCAGGCAAAGAAGAGAACATACACGGATACATCGGACCAAAAGAGCATAAAGTCCTTAAAGCGATTGATCCGATGCTGACAAATGCTATAGAGTACGGCTGGTTTACTTTTGCTGCCAAACCTCTTTTTGCACTGCTTTCCTGGTTACACGGAATTTTTGGAAACTGGGGATGGGCTATTATTGCATTGACGGCAATTATCAGAATTGTACTTTATCCTTTGACATACAAAGGTATGGTTTCTATGCAAAAAATGAAAGAACTGGCACCGAAACTCAAAGAGCTCAAAGAAAAGTACAAAAAAGATCCGCAACGTCTCAATGCGGCTACGATGGAGATGTATAAAAAACACGGTGCCAACCCATTGGGCGGATGTCTCCCTATGATATTGCAGATTCCTGTGTTTTTCGCGCTTTACAGAACACTTTTGAATGCTGTTGAACTGCAGGGTGCGCCATGGATTCTGTGGATTAACGATCTGTCCCGTATGGATCCGTACTATGTGCTGCCGATTTTAATGGGTGCGTCTATGTTTTTACAGCAACGTATGACACCAAACAACTTTACAGACCCTATGCAGGAAAAAGTATTCAAATATCTTCCTGTCATATTTACATTTTTCTTTGTAACTTTTCCTTCGGGATTGGTGCTGTACTGGTTTACAAACAACCTGTTCTCAATTGCACAGCAGTATATTGTAAATCAGCAGTTCAAAAATGCCAAAGATGCAAAAGCGGCAATTGAAAAAAGCAGTGAGAAAAAGTAATGATTAAGATTGAGGCAGTAACCCTGGAAGGTGCATTCAAAGATGCAGCCACTGCACTGGACTGCTCTGTAACGCAGCTGGCTGTTGAAGTTGTACAGGCTCCAAGCAGTGGCTTTTTAGGCTTTTTTAAAAAGAAAGCCATAATAGTTGCAACAATAAAAAATGAGATTTCCAAAGAAGAAAAAGAACCGCAAAAGACTCCTCAAAAGGCTCCGGAAATTTTGCCGGATACAAATGATGATATACAACAGCATACAATGCTCAACGATACAATTATGCCTACGTCATTTGTAAGTGATCAGGATGAAGATGAACTCGAAGAAGATTTGGCGAGTGGGCTTGCATATACAGCAGACTATGATGATGAATATGATGACATAGCAATAGAAGAAGTGAGCGATACTCCAAATATAGAAACAATTGTTACAGAGGTTAAAAAAGACATTAACCAACTCTTTGCTCTTATCTGTTTTGACATAGAAAAAGTTGAAGTTTCAGCCTATGACAAAGAAACACTTTTGGTTGAGTTTAAGGGTGAAGATGCAGCACTTCTTATAGGAAAAGAGGGCTATAGATACAAGGCGCTCTCTTATATGCTGTTTAATTGGATTAATACAAAATATGGTTTGCAAATACGTCTTGAGATAGCAGAGTTTTTAAAAAACCAGGAAGAGTCGGTTGGGAGATACCTAACAAATGTTTATGAAAATATTGACAGAGACGGACGGGCACAGACAAAAATACTTGACGGTGTACTGGTACAAATTGCACTCAAAGAGTTGCGTGAACGGTATCCGGACAAATACGTAGTTATCCGTTCTACAAAAGACGGTCTGAAATACATAATCATTAATGATTATCACAACAACTAGACTATGAATGAAACTATAGCTGCCATTGCAACAGCAAATGGCATTGGCTCTATTGCTATTATTCGTCTGAGTGGTGAAAAAGCTCTGACAATAGCAAAACAGCTTACATGTAAAGAGAATTTCATCCCCAGACATGCCACACTCACAAATATTTACAATAATGAAAATGAGCTTATTGATGAAGCGATAGTTATTTACTTTCAGGGACCATACTCTTTTACTGCTGAGGATGTTGTAGAGATACAGTGTCACGGCGGTTTTATAGTTGCACAGAGTATTCTCAGAGCAACACTCAAAGCAGGGGCACGTCTTGCCAATGCCGGTGAATTTTCAAAACGGGCTTTTCTAAACGGAAGAATTGACTTGAGTGAAGCAGAAGCCATAGCACAGCTTATAGAAGCCAAAAGTGAAGATGCGGCAAAAATTTTGGCTTCTCAGATGAAAGGTTCTTTGAAAGAATTTATAGAGCAGGTCAGAGATGAGATTATTCATATTCTGGCATACAGTGAGGTTACTATAGATTATGCAGAAGAAGACTTGCCTCAGGATTTGGTAGCACAGATAGAATCAAAACTAGAGGAACTCTATACACTGCTCGAAAAAACCCTTATTGCCTCAAAGTCAAGAGAGGGATTGATGCAAGGGTTTAAGGTGGCTATTATCGGGAAGCCAAATGTTGGTAAAAGTTCACTCTTGAATGCCCTGCTTAATTATAACCGTGCGATAGTCAGTGATATAGCCGGCACAACACGGGATACAATAGAAGAACAGGTCAGAATAGGCACACATCTTATACGAATTGTAGATACTGCCGGTATTCGTGAATCAAACGATGAAATAGAGCGTATTGGAATACAGCGTAGCCTTGAGGCAATCCGTGAAAGTGATATTGTTATAGCTTTGTTTGATGCTTCGCGCGTTGCAGATGCACAAGACAAAGAAATAGTAAAACTTATTGCCTCAAACAAAGAAAAAAAAGAGATACTTGTTGTTAAAAATAAAATAGACCTGGAAGAAAAATTTGACTTGCCGGGTTTGGCTTTTGATTTGGCATTGAATTCCAAGAGTGATGTGACGGCTTTGGTTAAAAAGCTTGAAGAAATTATGGACTCAAACAATGTAAGTGATGAGATTATGCTTATCTCTGAGCGTCAAATTTCTGCAGTTGAAGCGACAATGCAAAATATACAAGAGGCTTTTGAACCGCTCAAGGATCAGGAATTGGAAATATTTTCTTTTCATCTCAATGAAGCTGTAAAGGCAATGGCAGGCATTACCCGTCCGTTTGAAAATGATGAAATGCTTGATAAAATGTTCGGCTCTTTTTGTCTGGGTAAATAGTTTTGAAATATATTGCAATAGATTTGGGGCTCAAACGTATCGGATTGGCATATTCAGCACATAAAGAGATCGTTACACCTCTTCCCGCCATTATAAGAAAAAACCGCAACCAGGCTTCACTGGAAGTAAAAAAAGCCATAAAAGAGTGGGAAGCTGATGCGGTTGTCATAGGCATTCCTCTGGGCGGGAGCAGTGAAGATGAGATGCGCAGACGTATTGAACATTTTATGAATCTGGTTGCTTTTGAGGGAGAAATCTTTTATCAGGATGAAGCCGGCAGCTCACTTGAAGCGGAGCAGATGATGAAAGGTAAAATAAAATATATCCGCGATGGTCGAGTGGACTCACTTTCAGCAATGATTATTTTACAAAGATTTTTACAACTTAAAGGCACCTCTAAAACCCCTGAGATATCTTAACATTCACAGCAATATTCCTACTGCTTTGCTATGGTATCAATGATATTAAAGCTTCAGTTTACTACAATATAACTATGTTAAATAAAACTATAACGTTTCAGAATATATCAGAATTAAAAAAAATGAAGCCTTTTGCTTCAGACTCTAAAACACTTATACAAATATTTTGTGCAAATAATAATCTACAAGAGATAAAAGAGATACAAAACTATTTTGCAACAACTTATCCCCAGACTACGATTATCGGGACAACAACAGATGGTGCCTTGCACAATACAGATATTTATATTGCATCAAAGCATGTTGTAACCTTTACGAAATTTGAAAAGACAGAGTTGAAGGCTATCCTTGTTGAGCATGCCGATTCTACACAAATGAGCTATATCTGCGGTAAAAAATTATTAAGAAAAATTCTTCGTCCCAATACAAAAGCACTCATCAGTTTTGCTGACGGACTCCACACAAACGGGGAAGAGTTCCTAAAGGGCATTAACAGTATTAATCCAAACATCGTAGTTTCAGGCGGGTTGGCCGGTGACAACGGAGAACTCAAAAAAACTTTTGTATTTAACAATAAGCATATTACTGAGAATGGAGCAGTCGGTGTTACTTTGAATTCTGATGCATTGAATGTTTTTACCCACTACAGTTTTGACTGGACACCTATAGGCAAGAAGCTTACAATTACAAAAGCAGTTAAAAACAGAGTATATGAAATAGACGGTATAAGCGCCGTAGATATGTATGCAAAATATATGGGCAAAGAACTGGCTCAAAATCTTCCTAAAATCGGTATAGAATTTCCACTTATATTTGAAAAAGACGGGGTGAACATAGGCAGGGCAGTACTGTTTAAACACGAAGACGGTTCGTTGACCTTTGCCGGCAATCTTGACGAGGGTGAGAAAGTCCGTTTTGGTGTAGGCAATGTTGATAATCTGCTAAAAAGCGGTGAATATCAGCTGGATAAAATATTTGACAGACTTCAATTTCAACCCGAAGCCGTATTTGTTTACTCCTGTATGGCAAGAAGACGTTTTATGGAAAAATATATAGAGTATGAATTAGAAGGACTCTCTACGCTTGGCGACATAAGCGGTTTTTTTACTTATGGAGAATTTTTTTCTAATCAAAAAAGTGATTTGCTTAATGAATCCATTACTCTGCTTGGTCTAAGCGAAAGCAATAAAACACTCGAGAGTGTTCACAGAAAAAGTGTTATACACAAAAAAGATTTCGCAGTGAGTACAGAATATGCCCTTGCAAACCTTGCAAACAGCGTATCGCAGGAGTTGGCTGAGTTAAATGCCGAACTTGAAAAAAGAGTGCAAAGAAGTGCGGAGTTTATCTACAAACAGGCATATTTTGATAAATTGACAGAGATGCCAAACAGATTGAGTCTGCTTCACAGGATAGATGAGTGTGTGGGTGAAACAGTTTTTTTGGTAAATATTGATGATTTTACTACTATAAATGATTTTTACGGGCATGCGGTAGGCGATACTGTGTTGGTGAAAATGTCGCAATATTTACATGAATTTACAAAACGTGAGGGAATGGAGTTATTTAAGTTACCTTCGGATGAGTTTGCCATTATTTCAAATAAAGAACAAACCTATACTGTTATTGAAAATACCATTCAACAGCTTATAAGTAATATAGAACAAAAAGAGTTTTTGGTAAAAGATCAGGTTATTCATGTTTCGGTGACTGTTTCAGCAGCATATATCAATGAGAAAAAAACCGGTCTGGCTAATGCCGATATGGTGCTTAAAGCTGCGAAAAAAGCGCACAAACCCTATTTGATTTTCAATAAATCTTTAGAACTTGCAAAAAAATATGAGTCAAATCTGCAAATGGCAAATGAGATTAAAAGAGCGATAGAGAATGATGACATTATTCCGTACTATCAGCCTATTTTTAGTATAAAAACAGGAAAAATTGAAAAATATGAAGCACTTGTACGCCTGAGAAAAGCTGATGGAAAAATTCTTTCTCCCTATTTTTTTCTTGAAATTAGTGAAAAAATAAGGCTCTACCCTCGAATAACCGAAATTATGATAGAAAAAACATTTTCTTTTTTTGCCGGCAACGGTTTGGACTTTAGCATCAATCTCTCCTTCAGTGACATATTCAGCGAAAAAATGCGAAATTTTCTTTTTGAAAAAATCAAAGAGTATAATATTGCAAAGCAGTTAACAATAGAAATTCTGGAAACACAGGAGTATACGAACGAAAATATCGTAAACGATTTTACAAAAGAAGTCTATGCATCAGGCGCATCTATTGCCATTGATGATTTTGGAAGCGGATTTGCCAATTTTCAATATATGACAAGTATTTCATGTGATTATATGAAAATAGACGGTTCGCTGATTAAAAATATTCATCAGGATCAAAATTCGCGCTTGATTGTCGAAACAATTGTGGTATTTGCAAAAAAACTTGGGAAAAAAGTCATAGCAGAGTTTGTGCACTCTGCCGAGGTGTTGGATGTTGTCAGAGAAATTGGTATAGAATATGCGCAAGGGTATTACCTTGGCGAACCACAGGAAAAGCTTATTGAGCCATTATGAAAAGATTATTACTTGGATGGGTTATTTCGCTGAAACGTTCTTTTAATTCTCTGTCAAAAGTCAAAATAAAGACATTTGTATTTTTTAATCCGGCATCTTGAAAATTCTGCAGTAAAACATCATCTGCCACATTTTTTCCATGATCACACTTTATAAAATTAAATGAGTTGAGTGTTTTGCCGTAATCATATAAATTTGCCTCCCATTCCGCTCGTTTAAGATAGAGGGAATCAGGGTTTGCTGCTAAAAAAATATTGGTATCAGAAATTTTGTAAGGCTCGATAATATCATTGAAAATCGAGGCAATACTTGAAAAATTTTCTATATCCCAAAAAAGATAACTTTGTTTGGCCTGTGATTTTTGTTTTTTGTTGATAAGTTTGAGCCTTTTTGTAATATTGAAACTTGAATGTGCCGTGTCGTTGATAATTTGAATACGCTTTTTTAACTGTTGGGCGTCATTTGTGGGAAAACCCAGAATTTCACCCAGGTTTATATAAAAATCCAGGTTCAGCAGCTCTTTTTCTGCGCCGCCTTTTTGATACTTTTTTAATTTTGCCAGTTTTGCATCACAAAACAGAAGGTTTATGCTCATTTTTTCATGATTCGCATAGGCCTGTTTTGTTTTAAAAAAAATATCTTTCGCTTCAGGAGTATCTGGAAACTCTATTGATCCTCTGTATTTATACTCTATAGTAATTTTTTGTTTGTTTAAAGACATTTGAAATACTCAGCTGCTTCTTTTTCATCGTCAGTAAGTTTCTCTGTTGTATATAAAGGATTTTCGCTCATTAATTTTTTAATCTCATTTTGACAGTAGGAAAAAAGAATTTCTTTTGCATGTGTGTTATCATCCAAAAAACCCAGTCCGCTGAATTTATACGGATCTTCCTGTTCTATGCACAGCAGTGTTCCCTCACACTCTTTTTCAAGGATATCAACAAGCGTTCTGTAGTTTATGTCAAATTCTGTTGCATTCCAGCCTATCTCTTCAAGTGTTTCATCGGCAAATTTGTCAACACCGTCGCCTGTTGTATCATCATAGGAGGCACGGGGTGTATTCACTCTAATCAACTCCTGCCAATTGGAAAATGCTTTTATAAGTACCTGCTGTTCATTTTCGGTGATTTGATAATTGTTACCAAATATTTCTGCAAGAGAAGGTGTTTTTGCCGATGAGAGTGCATTCATCGGCAGAGGTGTATGCCTGCCCTGATAAATGAGGATTTCTGTTTCGTTAAAAGGCGCATATTTTATTGCTCCGTCTATATTGATGCCGTACTCTTTTGCAGAGTTTATTGCTTTAAGCAGTTCCGATTTATCAACTGTAATGATTTCATTAAAAAGGTTGAATTTTTTCATTTTTTCTCCAAATTTTTTCATATTATACAGAGTATGAGATTAACTCAGATAATTTAACAGAAGTTATAAGTTTAGTATAATAAAAGTTTTACTATTAATAGAGTATAATGCGACAAATTTTTCAAGGGATATACCCATGAAGCTCAAGGAAATGTAATGGCATTAAATGTTTACTATGATAAAGATTGTGATATTAATATAATCAGAAGCAAAAAAGTTGCAATGATAGGATTTGGTTCTCAGGGGCACGCACACGCTGAAAACCTTAGAGACAGCGGTGTAGATGTTGTTGTCGGTCTTCGTAAAGGCGGCGCAAGCTGGGCAAAAGCCGAGGCAAAAGGATTTGAGGTCTTAACAGTTGCTGAAGCTACTGCAAAAGCAGATGTTGTTATGATTCTTCTTCCTGATGAAGATCAGGCAAGAATTTACAAAGAAGAGATTGAACCAAATTTAAAAGCGGGCGATACGATCGCTTTTGGTCATGGTTTTAACATTCACTACAAGAGTATTATTCCTGCTGCAGATATTAATGTTACTATGATTGCACCAAAGGCTCCGGGACATACCGTACGTTCTGAATTTGTACGCGGCGGTGGTATTCCGGATCTTATTGCTATTGAAAATGATCCTTCAGGAACTACAAAAGAGTTGGCACTCTCTTACGCTTCTGCAATCGGTGGCGGGCGTACTGCGATTATTGAAACAACTTTCAAAGATGAAACAGAAACTGACCTTTTTGGAGAGCAGGCTGTTCTTTGCGGCGGTGTTACTTCTTTGGTTCAAGCCGGTTTTGAAACATTGACAGAAGCCGGATATGCTCCTGAAATGGCTTACTTTGAGTGTCTTCACGAACTCAAGCTTATCGTTGACCTGATGTTTGAGGGCGGAATCGCTGATATGAGATACTCTATCTCAAACACTGCTGAGTATGGTGACTATGTTTCTGGCAAACGTGTTATCAACAAAGAATCAAAAGAGGCAATGAAAGAGATTCTCAAAGAGATTCAAGACGGCAGATTTGCAAAAGACTTTATACTTGAAGGTCAGGCCGGGTATCCTCGTATGAATGCAGAAAGAGCAAATGCCCGTGCTTCATTGATTGAACAGACTGGTGTAAAGTTACGTGAAATGATGCCTTGGATTTCAGCAAATAAAATTGTCAACCAAGATACAAACTAATTTTATTCTCAGCACTTGCCATTTGGCAGTGTGCTGATGATCATCTGCATATATTTTCATCATTTTTCCAAATATTTACAAACTTCTCTTTAAAAAGATACCCCTGTATATAGTCAACACCCATCTCTTGTGCTATTTTTAAATCATTGCTGTTTTCAATACCTTCACTATAATAGAACCGATATATTCTTTTATCTTCATGCTATACAAGAGACTTTGTGAGTGTATAAATTTTATTTTTTGAAAGATATGGATATCTCATAGAAAGTATTTTAACAATAGGACAAATGAGTTTAACACTTTTGTCATAAGCAGATTGCTGCAGCAGAGTCTGTATTTTTGATTTTAGTATTGTGTCTGACATAAGAAGCCTTTTAATGATAATTAGTATCAATTTTTGAAATTGTAGCATGCTCTTTCTTAAGTATATATTAATATCGATAGTGGTTATCAATATATAGTTTGGTTTTCTATGATATAATTTGAAAAAAGGAAATAGATTTGGCAAAACGTATTTTTGTAACAGCTACCAATACCGATATAGGCAAAACATATACTACAAAACTTCTACTGGAGTCATTTGCTTCGCGAGGTTTGCGTGTAGGTGTGATGAAACCGATAGAAACAGGTGTTGTTGATGGTTTTTATCCTGATGGAAGTGAACTTTTGACATTGGTGCAAAAATTAAATCCGGAGTTTTTGGGTTTACATGTAGAAGATATAGTTCCTGTATCATATGAACTTCCTGCCGCTCCTTTTGTCGCATCAGGCGGTACGGCACTTGATAAGAGCAGATTACATGTAACTGTGCAAAAGCTTGAGAAACTGTGTGATGTATTGATAATCGAAGGGGCGGGCGGATTATATGTGCCTGTGGATGAAAAATATATGATTATTGACCTGATAGCAGAGTTTGAAGCACCCGCACTCCTGGTAACACACTGCTCTTTGGGCTGCATTAATGATACTCTGTTGAGTAAAAAAGCTTTGGAAGATAAAAATATTGCGCATGTAGTTGGATTTAACTGCCGGGATCAAGAGGCTGGTTTTGATAAAATCAGTCGGCCTTATTTTGACAAAAGCGGATTTGGTGTGTTGAAAATTCAAGAGGATATTGACACTATAAGCCAACTCCTGTATAATTTGTAAATTATATAATTTAGGATAAAAATGCAGCATTTAATACGTACTGATGATTTTACAAAAGAAGAGATACAAAGGTTGTTGGCAGATGCAAAAAAATTCAGTGACGGCCGTTTTGAAAGAATTTTAGAAGACAAGATTATTATTACACTTTTTTTTGAAAATTCGACACGAACAAAAAGTTCGTTTGAAATAGCCGCAAAAAGACTCGGTGCTGAAATAGTGCATCTTGATGTTGCAAAAAGTTCTACAAAAAAAGGTGAAACACTTGTAGATACGGCAATGAATCTTGATGCTATGGGACCACATGCCATCATAGTCCGTCATGAAAATGCGGGTGTGCCCCAGATTCTTTCAAAGCATACCAAGGCTAGCATTGTCAATGCCGGCGACGGTGCCCATGCCCATCCTTCTCAGGCGCTTTTGGATTTGTATACACTCAAGGAGCACTTTGGCTCACTTGAAGGAAAAAAAATCGCTATTGTCGGAGATATTAAAAACTCCCGTGTTGCAAACTCAAATATAGAACTTTTAACACGTTTTGGAATGGAGGTGATTTTGGTGGCACCACCGCATTTTTTGCCAAAAACCCGTCTAAGAACAACTCATTATTTGTCAGAGATTATTGACGAGGTGGATGCTATTATGAGTCTTCGTACACAGACAGAGCGACACTCTTCGCAAAGTTACGCTTCGTTAAAAGACTATGCAAGCGATTTTTGTATAACGGAGGAACTCATTGGAGACAGAGAGATTATACTCCTGCACCCGGGACCAGTTCATCGAAATATCGATATCAGTGATGCAATGCTCGAAGATAAGCGTTGCAAGGTCTTGGAGCAGGTGAGTAACGGGGTTAATATACGAATGGCTATACTCAAAAAACTGATTGCATGAGTTTTGAGAAAATAAATGTTTTGGCAAAACAGAAAAAGCCGTTTTTGTTTATAAGTGACTTTAAAGGGGAAAATGTTGAGGTAATTCTTCTTGAAGACCTGGAAAAAGAAGATATAGAGTTTTGTATTAACGAAAAATACAGTTTCAAAAAACATTTGCATATTCTTCAGACTGATCCCATAAAATTTTCAGAGTATAAAAAAAAATTTGATGCTGTTATTGAAAAGATTAAATCAGGTGAGACCTATATCCTCAATCTTACCCAACAGACACCTGTAAAAACAGACCTTACTTTAAAAGAGATGTTCAGGGTGGCAAATGCGCATTATAAACTGCGATATAAAGATGAGTTTCTCTGCTTTTCTCCTGAAAAATTTATACAGATTGCTGACAATACGATTCATACCTTTCCTATGAAAGGCACTATTGATGCTGCCAAAGTCAATGCCGAGAAAAAAATATTAGCCGATGAAAAAGAGATGGCTGAGCATATTATGATAGTAGATTTGCTTAGAAATGATCTTTCCATGGTCGCTTCTGATGTTACAGTAGAGAGATTTCGTTATATACAGACAATAGAAGCCGGGGAGAAGAAACTTTTACAGATAAGCTCCCATATACGCGGTTCTTTACATGTAAACTGGCAGGAAGAACTCGGTACAATATTGCAAACACTTCTTCCGGCGGGGAGTATAAGCGGTGCACCCAAAAAAAGTACCGTCAATATTATTGAAGATATTGAAGGCTATGCCCGCGGATTTTTCAGTGGAGTATTTGGTGTGTTTGACGGGGACAGCCTGGACAGCGGTGTGATGATACGTTTTATACAAAAGAGTGCCAAGGGGTACTTCTATAAAAGCGGCGGTGGAATTACTTTGGACAGTGATGTACAAAGTGAGTATAAAGAACTGCAGGATAAGATATATTTACCATGAAAAACAAATTGTTAGAGAACTTTTTTACCAGTGGCTGGGATTTTAAAGAAGATGAAAGTGAATTAAAAAATAAATTTCAAATGGTGAATATTGTTTTTTTACTCTCTTTTGCCGGATTGATTTTTGGGATCAGTGCAAATATTCTCAGAGCAACGCCGGCGCTTATTCCTGTAGAAACTGTTTTATTGTTAAGTGCTGTTGGACTCATGTTGGCTTTACGTATCAATAAAAAGTATTTTAAAGTCATATCTTTTTTGATGACTCTGCAGTACAGTATACTGTTTTTACTCCTGGTTTATATGAGCAAGCCTGAAGAATTAAAACATATATGGATTTTTACCTACCCTATTATTCTTCTCTACTTTGGAAGTGACAGGTATGTGTTTTTTTGGGTTGCGGCAATGGTGTTTTTCTTGCTCATCGCACCGCTACAGCCTTTTGTACATGTATCGTATTCTCTGTTTCAGGTGACGTATATCTCTTTTGTGCTTATTCTTGTAAGTATCATTATCTATTTTTATCAAAAGCGTATGAATGAAGCGGCAAGTTTAATCATTGAACAGAAAAATATGCTCAAAAAGCAGCTGGATGAACTGACGAAAAAAGATAAAATATTGTCTGTACAGTCCAAACAGGCGGTTATGGGCGAGATGATAAGCATGATAGCCCACCAATGGCGTCAGCCTCTTTCAACTGTCACCCTCAATATATCAAATTTACAGATAAAACGCCTGTTGGGAAAAGAGATCAGAGAAAAAGAATATGAAACCGCTTTTGAAGAGATAAACAATACTATTGCCTACCTTTCGGCCACGATTGATGATTTTCAAACCTATTTTCATCCCAAAAAAGAGATAAACTCCATAGAGATAAACGAGTTGATACAAAAAGCGATTAATTTTACTAAACCGAGACTCAAAGAAACATATATAAAAATTTTATATATGCAAAAAAACAGTGCAGTTATCAATACATATACCAATGAACTTATTCAGGTACTGTTGAATATTTTAAATAACGCCGTTGATGAACTGATTGCAAGAGAGATTAAAGATCCGAAAATAATTATTCGTGTACAGAACCGGGGAGATGCCTTGCAGTTAGAAATTGAAGATAATGCGGGAGGGATAAAAAAAGAGCATATTGATTCTATTTTTGAACCTTATTTCAGTACAAAAGGCAAGAATGGGACAGGACTTGGCCTTTACATGTCACAAATGATAATGCAAAAACAGTTTCATACAACAATAGAGGTTGAGAGTGAAAATAACAGTACTGTATTCCATTTTACAGTACCAAAGAAACTAGCTTAATTTTAGATTGATTGGGTTATAATAGATGAATGGCACCTTTACTGCCATTAAGTTAAGAAAATTAATGCTTTCTCGGAACCGGTACTTCAGTGCCGGCTCCAATAAATACTTAACCTAATGGCAGTGAAGGTGTTCTTAAATAAATTACAAAAGAGCGGAGATAAAATGTATATAGAAGATTTGAAGTTTTCATTATGGGCTGATTTTATAGAAAGAGATTACCTGGACAAAGAATTTAAAGAACTTATAGACAAAAAAATAATCAATGGAGCCACTTCAAATCCGGCAATATTTAAGAATGCAATTTTAAGCTCTCCTGCATACAAAGAGCAACTTGCATCACTGGATGCGCTTTCTCCAAAAGAAAAATATGAAGCAGTGGCAATATATGACATACGAAAAGCAGCAGATATTTTAAAACCCTTATACGACAAAGGGGATGACGGATATGTCAGTATAGAAGTTGATCCTTTTTTGTGTGATGACGCACAGGCAACTGCTGCAGAGGGAAAAAGGCTTTTTAAGGCGATAAACAGAGAAAATGTTATGATAAAAGTTCCGGCCACAGAAGCTGGGTATGAAGCGATGCAGGCGTTGACATCTGTTGGAATCCCTGTGAACGCAACATTGATTTTTAAAAAATCCCAAGCCATATACTGTGCGCAGGCTTTTGAAAAAGGAAGTGAAATATATGGCAAAAGCGTGCCTACTGTTATCAGTATTTTTGTCAGCAGAATCGACCGGGCACTTGATATACTCTTAAAAGAAAACGGTATAGAAACAGGATTGACAGGCATATACAATACTTCTGTCATCTATGAAGAGATACAGAGTATGAATGTAGAGGGATGCAGGGCTCTTTTTGCCAGTACCGGAGTAAAAGACGACTCTCTGCCGCCCTATTATTACATCGAAAAACTGTTGGCGTATAACAGTGTCAATACAGCCCCTGTAGATACCATAAAAGCGTTTCATGCGCATAATGGTTCTAAAAAAGCAGCTTTGCCGATTGATAAAAAAATCATTAACAGACATTTTACACAGATAGAAGATACCGGTGTTAAAATGGATGAAGTACTGCAAAAGCAAATAGATGATGGTTTGGAAGCATTTAAAAAAGCATTCCAAGAGATATTGGAGGCATTATGAATACAGAGGTTGATGTCAGTAAGCTGACATTTGAGCAGTTAAAAAAAATACGCCTGCATCTGAAAAAAATGATTGAGGTGGGAGGCAGTGACTTACATGTAAAGGCCAATGCTGTAATTCGGGCAAGGATTAATGGAAATATTGTCCAGTTTTCCGGTGGTATTTTAACAAAAGAGGATGCCCTGATATTTGCAAAAGAACTTTTAAAAGGGCGTTTTGCCGAGTTTGTTGAAAAAAAAGAACTCGATTTGGTATATCCTTATGATGAAAACAACCGTTTCCGTGTCAATATATTTTTTCAGATGGACGGAGTGTCGGCAGTATTTCGTGTGATTCCTATCAAAATTCCTTCATTTGAAGAACTCTATTTACCGGATATTGTCAAAAGTTTTACACAAAGAGAAAGAGGCTTGGTTCTTGTGACGGGTGTGACCGGAAGCGGTAAGTCTACAACACTTGCAGCACTTGTCAATGAGATTAATCTTACTAAGAAAAAGCACATAATTACCATTGAAGATCCGATCGAATTTGTGCACAAGGACAGAAACTGTATCATCAATCAGCGTTCTGTAGGCCAGGATACCCTCTCTTTTGGAACAGCTCTGCGTGCAGCACTTCGTGAAGACCCTGATATTATTCTGGTAGGGGAAATGCGGGATCAGGAGACGATAAACCTTGCCTTGCACGCGGCAGACACCGGTCACCTTGTTTTTTCAACACTGCATACAGTGGATGCGAAAGAGACGATCAACCGTATAATTGCCCAGTTCCCGACAGATGAGCAAAATCGTGTGCGTCTTTCACTTGCAGGTGTTTTGCAGGGAGTAGTTTCTCAAAGGCTGATACCTACTGTAGACGGAAAGCGCCGCGCCGCTCTTGAAGTACTGGTACGGACTCCGACAATTGAAAAACTTATTTTGGAAAACAGAGATTACGAAATTCGTGATGCAATTGAAGCAGGAAAAGAGCATTACAAATCACAAAGTTTTGACCAGGCTATTCTGGATCTCTACAATGAAGGTGTTATTTCCAAAGAAGAAGCGCTTAACAATGCGACGAGTGCTTCTGATGTAGAACTGAAAATGAACGGACTTATAAGCGGGACAATGGCAGATATGGCTGAAGAAAATGAACTGCCAAAAGTTGAAATATCTTCTGACGATGATGATATTTTTGATTTAAAGTAAAGTTTAATCCATAAAACTGTATAATTGCGCCTATTTTAAAAGACAAAGGACTTCATATGTTAGAAGGTATAGTTAGAGAGAGTATTGGCAAAAAGGGCACAAAAGCGCTTCGCCGTGATGGTTATCTAATTGCGAATATTTACGGAAAAGGGCTTGAAAATATCAATGCTGCATTTAAAGAAAATGAGTATATCCGTACTGTTCGTAATAAAAACACATTGGCATTTCCTGTTTCAATTGATGGAAAAGAGATGCAGGTTGTTGTTCAGGCATATGAGTCTCATCCGGTAACAGGAAAACTTTTACATGTAGATTTAATGGTGGCACAGCCAGGTGTTGTAACACACTATATGGTTCCTGTTGAAGCGGTCGGTGATTCAATCGGTGTGAAAAACAAAGGACTTGTAAATATTTCAAAAAGACGTTTGAGAGTCAAAGCAAAGATTGAAGATTTACCAAAAGCAATTACAATTGATGTAACAGATATGGATATTGGCGACGCTAAGCTTATTCGTGACATCGAAGTAACTGAAAATGTACAATTTACAGATGCTGACCGTGTTGCCGTACTAAGTATTATCAAAGCTAAGTAGTAGCAATATGCTTATAGTTGGGCTGGGAAACCCTGGATCCGACTATGAGGCTACACGCCATAACATCGGTTTTATGGTTATAGATGAATTGATTCGTCGTCATAATGCCAGTAAGATTTCCTCCTCATCATTTCAAGGTGAACTCTATAAATTTCAAAATCATTTTTTATTAAAACCATTGACATATATGAATCTTTCCGGAGAATCTGTTGTAAAAGTAAAGCAGTTTTACAAAATCGAAGATGTCGTTGTAATACATGATGATTTGGATCTTCCCTTTGGTGCCTTACGTTTTAAAAAAGGCGGAGGACATGGCGGGCACAACGGTCTTAAATCAATAGATTCAAAAATATCCCGTGAATATGTCAGAGTAAGAATGGGCATAGCAAAACCAGCGCATAAGGGAGAAGTGGCCTCTTATGTATTAAGCCCTTTCAGTGCAACAGAACAAAAATGTCTGTCGGAATGGATAGATAAATGTTGTGATGCAGTGGAGTTTTTACTGACACATTCATTGGAAGAGACACGGTGCAAATACTCCCAAAAGGCAATGGAATGTTAGCATTCAGATATATTTCATGGCACTATATAAAATATTTTTTGATTATACTGACAGCTTTGGTTCTGTTTGTTGTCGGTTTTGACTATATGGGCAGTGCCCAGGATTTATCCAAGTCATCGGCAAACCTTATTTTGATTTATCTGGTGTACAAATCATTTTCTGCCATAGATATTTTACTGCCAATCGCACTGGTATTTGGAATGATATCTACAAAAATATATCTTATTCGCTCCAATGCACTTGTTTCATTCTTTTCTTTGGGATATTCAAGAGTAGATGTTTTGCGTCCCTTTGTTCTTGTTTCTACCGCTGTTATTGTTCTGTTTATAGCGCTGCATGCCTGGTCGAATTTTGCCAGAGCAGAAGAGTTTTCCAGAAATATTAAAAAGAATTCGCAATATTTAAGTCCCACACGCGATCTTTTTTTTGCGTACAAGGGAAAGTATATATATTTTTCAAAACTGCTTCCTTTGCAGGAAACTGCGAAGAATATTCGTGTGTTTAGTGTTACAAATGAGTCTTTAAAAGAAGTGGTTGTTGCCAAGTCAGCCAGATACATAGATAACTACTGGTTTATCAGGCAGGCTGATATTATTACAAAGCCTGATGATTTGTCTCTTGCCTCACCCGGAATAAAAGTCACTAAAGCAAAAGATTTGAAAATTTTAGAAGGGTTTCGCCCTAAAATGCTTGACCAGGTATATGAGGGAAAAGTGAACTTTACAATTATAGATGCCGTGGATGCTATGCTTTTACTGAATAAACAAAACATTAATACGGATAATATCAAGTCAGCACTTTATAAAATATTTATCTATCCTTTTTTTGTTCCGTGTCTCATTGTTATAATATTTTTCTTTGTCCCAATGAGTGTACGATTTTTGAATGTTTCTCTTTTTACATTTGGTGCAATCCTGGCAACGTTGCTCACCTGGGGAATTCTCTTTTTTCTGATAAAGCTTGCAAACAATAAAGTGATACCGAGTGAAGTCGGGATAGTTCTTCCTGTTGCGATATTGGCTCTATTGGCCTTTTTTCAGTGGTATAGACACAGAACACTACTGTCTTAGGCACTTCTAAGCACATTTTAGATAAAATCATCTAAAAAATATTTGGAATTTTTATGATTGATTTTAAAGCATTGGCAGATGAGTATGGAACACCCTTGTACGTATATGATTTTGATTATATGTCCGCACAGTATACAGAGTTAAAAGAAGCATTCAGGGGACGTAAGTCTATTATTGCTTATGCAGTAAAAGCAAATTCAAATTTAAGTGTTGTTCGTCATTTTGCAAAAATGGGCAGTGGTGCTGACTGTGTTTCTATTGGTGAAGTGCGTCGTGCTCTTTTGGCAGGAATTCCCGCATATAAAATTATATTTTCTGGTGTCGGCAAAAGTGATGAGGAGATACGTGAAGCGATAGAAAAAGATATTTTATATATCAATGTTGAAAGCGAAGCGGAGCTTGATCGGGTTGAGGCTATTGCAGAGAGACTGGACAAGCCTTCACGCATAAGTATCAGAGTGAATCCCAATATTGACCCGCAGACACATCCTTATATCTCTACCGGACTGCATGACAATAAATTTGGTGTGGATCTCTCAAGTGCTAAACGTATGTATATCAAGGCTAAAAATTCTCAATATTTGGACCCTGTCGGTATTCATTTTCATATAGGCTCACAACTGACACAATTGCAGCCGATAAGAGAGGCTGCCGAAATAGTTGCAGATTTGGTGCGTTCACTGCAGGCTATTGATATAGAGTTGAAGTTTTTTGATGTTGGTGGCGGACTTGGCGTCAAATATGATAATGAAGAGACGATAAAGCCCTATGATTATGCACAGGCCATTCTGGGGACACTCACTGCTCTTGACTTGACAATTTTGTGTGAGCCAGGCAGATTTTTGACGGCAAATGCAGGATACTTTGTGACGAGAGTTCTCTATGAAAAACAAAATGGTGATAAAAAATTTGTTGTTGTTGACGGTGCAATGAATGATCTGCTGCGTCCGTCACTCTATAATGCATATCATAAGATAGAAGCAATTACAGACAATAATGGTCCGGTGAGAGAAGTAGACATAGTCGGTCCGGTGTGTGAAAGCGGTGACTTTTTTGCGAAAAACTATCCTCTGCCGGAGCTAAAGAGAAATGATTTGCTTGTGATTCACAGTGCCGGTGCCTATGGATTTGGAATGGGGAGCAATTACAATACACGTGGACGAAGTGCGGAAGTCGCTGTTGAAAACTCCAAAGCAAGACTTATCAGAAAAAGAGAGTGCTTTGAAGATCTTATCTGTCTAGAACAAGAATTTTTAGTAGATTAAAATGTATTTTATAGATGTGCAGGGAACGCTTATCAGTGATGAAGACAAATCTCCAATAGATGGAAGCAGGGAATTTATACAAATGCTCAATCGTGAGCATATTCCTTATATGATCATAACAAATAATACAAAAAAAGCATCACAGAATTTTTTGGCATATCTAAACAGACTGGGTTTTGAATTTGACGCGACAAAGTACCTTGATCCTTTAATGCTTCTGGAATCCCGTGTCGAAAAAGAGGCTGTGGCTGCATATGGTGCAAAAGAGTTTTTACAAACACTGCAAAGCATGGGATACAAACTTGACTACAAAAACCCCAAAACCGTACTGATTGCCATAAAAGAGGATTTTTCTGCGGATGAATATGCACAAATGATAGATTTTTTACTTGATGGTGCGAAACTTGTCGGTATGCATGAGACATCTATTTATGCAAAAAATAACAGGCGCTATCCTGGAGTAGGTGCGATTTTGAAGATGCTTGAATTCGCGACAAGCTGTTCTTATGATGTTGTAGGCAAACCAAGTCAGGCATTTTACAATGAAGCACTTAAAAGAATTAAAAGACAAAACCCTGCCGCAGATTTTCAAAATATAACTATTATCAGTGATGATGTAAAAGGTGATTTGGGCGGAGCAAAAGAGCTTGGTATGAAAACACTCTTTGTAACAAGCGGAAAATATAAAAGTGCCGAGGAAATTGTCCCTTTTTTAAAAGAAGCAAATATCCCCGATTTTATATATAAAAATATGCAGGATATTTTAATCCGCCACAAGATGGAGCAATAATGAAAACTTTAGATGACTGTAGAGAAGCGATAGATGCGATCGACAATGAGATGCTTACACTGTTGAATAAGCGTATGAAAGTTGTCCAGAGAGTCGGAGAAATCAAAAAAGAGACCGGTGGCGCAATCTATAGACCAGAACGTGAAAAAGCAATTATTGACAGACTGGTTTCTTTGAATGAAAAAGAGGGCGGACTGTTAAATAACAAAGCGATAGAAGCAATATTTTTAGAAATTTTTGCTGTGGCAAGAAATTTGGAACTGCCGGAACGTATAGCCTATTTGGGGCCTGAAGGGAGTTTTACGCATCAGGCGGCTGAAAGCCGTTTTGGGGCTATGAGTGACTATCTTTCGTTAAATTCTATCGCTTCTGTATTTAAAACACTTGAATCCGGCCGTGCCAAATTTGCAGTTGTGCCTATTGAAAATTCCCGTGACGGAATTGTTGGAGAGACACTTGATCTGCTTGCAAAAAGTCCTATGAAAATTGTTGCAGAACTTTATATGCCGATTCACATGTCTTTTGCAACAAAGGCGGAAAAACTTGAGGATATTACAAAAATCTACTCAAAAGACAAAGGCTTTGGGCAGTGTCGGGAATTTTTAAATGAACATGGTTTGATCAATGTTGAACTGATCCCGGTAGAATCGACGGCAAAAGCAGCCATTTTGGCGGCACGTGAGCCAAATTCGGCTGCAATATGTTCTCATATTGCAGCAAAACTGTATGGACTTCCTACTCTGTTTGAAAACATTGAAGATGCCATAGACAATACAACGCGTTTCGTCATTTTAAGTGATTTTAAAAATTCTGTCAGCGAGAATGATAAAACTTCGATACTGGTACGATTAAAAGACGCTGTTGAAGCTGGTTCTCTGGTGCGTTTTTTACAGGATTTTGAAGAAGAGAAGATAAATCTTTCAAAAATTGAGTCTCGTCCCTCAAGAGACAAAGGTGGTTTTGGCTACTGGTTTTATATAGACTTTTATGGTCATATAGATGAGGAAAAGATTCAAAAAGTCATACAGAAACATAAAGACGAAGTCACTTGGCTTGGAAGTTACGTAAAGGGTGAAGAGTGAAATTTAATAAAAAACTACAAAATATCAAAACTTATGAGGCGGGCAAGCCTATAGAACTTGTCGTACGTGAATTCGGCATAGAACCAAAAGATATTGTAAAACTTGCTTCAAATGAAAATCCGTATGGATGCTCCCCCAAAGTACAAAGTGCCGTGGCAAAAATTCTACCGAATATGGCACTTTATCCTGATGACAGTATGCTTAAACTTAAAAATGCGTTAACAAAAAAATATGCAACAGAGCACAAAAATCTTATTATCGGCAGCGGAAGTGACCAGGTTATAGAATTTATTATGCATGCAAAAGCTGATGAAAATTCCAAAATACTGATGAACAGTGTGACTTTCGCAATGTATGAGATTTATGCGAAACATGTCGGGGCAGAGATTGTGAGAACTGCATCACAGGAGCATGATTTAGATGAATTTTATGGGCTTTATAAAGAGACAAATCCTGCGATAATTTTTTTGTGCACACCGAATAACCCGACAGGGGATGCAATAGATGCAGACAAATTGATGAAGTTTATAGAAAAAATCGACAATGATACTTTGGTTGTTGTAGACGGTGCCTATATGGAATATGCTGCATATAAAGACAAAAGTAAAAAAATCATGCCTCAAGAGTTGGTTGAAAAATTTGAAAATGTCATTTATCTGGGTACTTTTTCAAAAGCCTACGGACTTGGAGGCATGCGTGTCGGGTATGGTATTTCGTCAGAAAATATTATAAAAGAACTGTATAAACTGAGACCGCCTTTTAACATAACGACATTGTCGCTTGAAGCTGCCAGTGTTGCACTTGAAGATGAGGAATTTGTAAATAATTGTATCGCTTTAAATTTCCAGGAGATGAAACGCTATGAAGAGTTTGCAAATGAGCAAAAAATAGATATAATAGAGAGTTATACAAACTTTGTTACTTTATGCCTGAATAACACACAAAATTCGACAGAAATTTCTAATGCTTTATTGCGTAAAGGAATGATAGTACGGGATTTAAGTGGTTATGGGTTGAATGCAATTCGTGTAACTGTCGGAACAAAAGAGCAAAACAGCCGTTTTTTTGAACTTGCATCACTGTTATTATAAAATTTAAGATGGGAAGTTGATGGATTTTAAAGTACTTTTTTCGCAATTATCAGTTTTGTATGCAAAACTTACAAAACAGCAAAAAATGATTATAGCAGCTGCTGTAATAGGTATTGTTGCTTTTTTGATTTTTTTAGTTGTTTTTACTGCTAAAAAAACTTCACTTGACAGATATGAAGTACTTTTTGATTCTCTGACACCCTCTGAAGCTGCAAAAGTTGTAGAACAGCTTGACAAAGATAATATTCCTTATAAAATTGAAGCAAACAATGTTATCAAAGTGCCTCGTGATATTGTGTACAAAGAGAGGATTTCTATTGCCTCTTTGGGTATTCCAAAAAATAGAGGCGTGGGATTTGAACTTTTTGACAAACAGGAATTCGGTGCTACAAATTTTGATCAAAAAATCAAGCATCTGCGCGCATTGGAAGGTGAACTCTCCCGTACTATCAGTGCACTTTCCCCTGTAGAAAAAGCAACAGTGAGCCTTGCTCTGCCGAAAGAGACTCTTTTTGTCTCCAAACAGGTTGATCCGACAGCCTCTGTAATGGTGCAGCTGGTTGAGGGAAGGATGCTTACTTCCAAGCAAATCAGGGGAATTAAAAATCTTGTCGCAGCAGCTGTGCCAAAACTAAAACCTTCTAATGTAATGTTGATTGACAGTGACGGCGTAACACTTGGTGATGACGATGAAATGGCGCAGATGAGTGAACTCTCTATTGCTCAGCAAAAATATAAAATAAAAGAAGAGAAAAAAAAGCAGGAAAAAATCATTGATGTTATCGCACCTTTTGTAGGCGGCAGTGACAAGGTTGTGGCACAGGTAACCATAGAATTTGATTTTTCACAAAAAAACTCTACTTCCGAAAAATATGATCCTGAAAATGTTGTGCGAAGCGAACAGGTTAATGAAGAAAAAAGAGAAGGAAGTGCCCCAAAAGAAGTCGGAGGCGTTCCTGGAACTGTAAGCAACATTGGTCCGGTACAGGGACTTGCCTCAAATAAAATGGTGGAGAAATATTCAAAAAACTCCGGCACAACGAATTATGAAGTCGGAAAAACCGTCAGCACTACAAAGAGTCAGTTTGCAAGAATCAAAAGGATAACGGCTGCAGTTGTCGTTGACGGAAAATACAAACCAAAACTGGACAAAGAGGGGAATCCAACTGATGAGATGGAGTATGTGCCTTTGGATGCTGCGGACATAAATGCCTTAACCTCTCTTGCCAGTCGTTCTATCGGTATTGATCCTAAAAGAGGCGATCAAATCAGTGTACAAAATTTGCAGTTTGAAAGAGCATCTGTAAGCGGAGGGGCTCAGGGAGTCAACAAAGCTATTGCATTCAGTGAAACATATTTGGCTCCATTTTCCGGTTTGCTGAAATATCTGTTTGTGTTTATCCTGTTGTTTGTTTTGTACAAAAAAGTCATTGCTCCGTTTGCGGATAAGATGCTTGAAGTGTCAAAAGAAGAAGAAGAACTTGTTGCGCCTTCACTGGAACTGGATGAAGAAGAGGGCGATGATTTGGTCGAAAAAGTACAAAAAATGCGTAAAAAAGTTGAAGAGCAACTTGGTATGGGAAGTAATTTTAATGAAGATGACCTCAAACATGAGGTTATCCTGGAAAAAGTAAAAACTATGGCGGAGGATAGACCTGAAGAGGTGGCTTCTTTGCTGGAGGCTCTTTTGAGTGAAGAGTCTGAAGTTCCATCTAAAGAGAGGAAGTAAGTATGGCTACTTTAACACAGCAGCAACAGGCCGCACTTGATGAAATGAGTATGGCAGAAAAAATTGCCATACTTCTGCTGCAGTTGGGTGAAGACGCAACAGCGGCAATATTTTCAAATATGGGTGTTGAGGCTATTACTGAAATATCAAAATATATTGCAGCAAACAGAACTATTGACAAGGCAATAGCAACTGCTGTTTTAGAAGAGTTTCATGCGATATTTCAGTCGGGTCAGTATATGACATCAGGCGGTATGGAGTATGCAAGAGAACTACTCTACAGAACACTCGGTCCCGAAGAGGCAAAAAAGATTTTAGACAAACTCTCAAAAAGCATGCAAAATACACAAAACTTTGCCTATCTTTCAAAAATCAAACCACAACAGCTTTCAGACTTTATTATCAATGAACATCCACAAACAATTGCTTTGATTTTGGCACATATGGACCCTACTGAGGCTGCCGACACATTGCAGTATTTTCCGGATGATTTGCGAAGTGAAGTTGCGATGCGTATGGCAAAACTCGGAGACATTTCCCCTTCGGTCATCAAACGGGTTTCTGCTGTTCTTGAATCAAAACTTGAATCGCTTGCTTCTTATAAAGTAGAAGTTGGCGGAACACGTGCGGTTGCAGATATCTTTAACCGCCTTGGTGCAAAAAGCTCTAAAGCGACTTTGGCAAATATTGAGCAGGTCGATGAAGAGTTGGCAACACAGATTAAAGAGATGATGTTTACTTTTGAAGATATTGTGACTTTGGACAAGAATTCTATTGCAGAGATTTTAAAGGCTGTAGACAAAGCAGAATTGATGCTGGCACTCAAATCTGCTCCGGAAGAGTTAAAAGAGAAGTTTTTCTCTGCAATGAGTGAGCGGGCTCGAGAAGCCTTTGAAGAAGAGATGCAGTTCCTGGGAGCAGTCAAAATGAAAGATGTTGAGGCGGCTCAGAGAAAAATTGTGGAAGTGGTCAATCAGTTGGCTGAAGCGGGAACTATCCAAATGGGCTCCAGCGAAGAGATGATAGAGTAAAAAATGGCAACTATAATATCTGAAAATGAAATTAACGAGCATAATGTGCAAAAATACAGTTTTAAAGTTATTGCAATGGGCTCAAAAGAAGAGCAAAAAAAAGAAAATAAGGTATTTACACAAGAAGACAATCCAAAGGCAAGAGCTTCGGATGTTGATTCGAGTGCTCTGAGTACGAGTTCTAAAGATTCACTTATAGAGTCTTTAATGAAAAAAACAGATGAAATGTCATCAAACTTTATAAAATTGCAAATGAGACTCGAAGCCAAAGAAGAAGAGTTTCAAGAAGAACTGAAAAAAGCCAGGGAAGAGGCTTTTGCTGAAGGCTTGAAGGCCGGAGAGGCAAAAGCAAGAGAAGAGATTGACAAAACACTGCGTAGTAAACTCGAGCTTTTGACAAACTCCATACAAAAACTTGAAGAGAGTGCGAGTGAATTTGAAAAAGCTTTAGAAGGGATAAAGAACGAATTGCTGCATGCGGCCATAGACATTGCAAAAGAGGTTGTACAGATTGAAGTCAGTGAAAATTCCTCACAGATTGCTAAAAAACTCAGTGATGAGTTGATACAGGAATTACAAAATGCTTCTAAAATAACACTGAAGGTCAATCCAAAAGATCACAGCGCTATCGCAGAACATTTTACCAAACTTGAGCATGTAAAAGTTTTGCCTGAAAGTGCAGTAAGTGAAGGCGGTGTTATAGTTTTGAGTGATGCAGGCAATATTGATGCACAAATATCAAAAAGATTTGAGAGAGTAAAAAAGGCAGCTTTAAGTGAGTAGAATGAATATAAAAGAGAAAAGTATTAAAGAGCTTGAAGCTCTCAGTGAAGATATAAGAAAACGAATTTTGGAAGTTGTGAGTAAGAATGGCGGACATTTGAGTTCTACTCTCGGGGCTACAGAGATAATTGTGGCAATGCATAAAGTATTTGATTCTCAAAAAGATCCTTTTATCTTTGATGTATCACACCAGGCGTATGCCCACAAACTGCTTACAGGAAGATGGGAAGAATTTGATACACTCAGACAGTTTAAGGGAATATGCGGTTATACAAAACCAAGCGAAAGCAGCGATGATTATTTTGTGGCAGGACACAGTTCCACGTCCATATCTTTGGGAGTCGGGGCTGCCAAAGCCATAGCGCTTAAAGGTCAGCAAAATGAACGTATTCCCGTGGTGCTTATCGGTGACGGTTCTATGACGGCAGGTATGGTGTATGAGGCGTTAAATGAGTTGGGTGAGAGAAAGTACCCGATGATTATTATTTTAAATGATAATGAGATGAGCATAGCAAAACCTATTGGTGCAATCAGCAGAATGCTCAGCTCTGCCATGGCATCTCCTTTTTACCAAAGATTTAAAAAAAATACGGAGAGTTTTGTCGACAACTTTGGTGACGGTGCCAGATATATTGCAAAGCGCATGGAAGAATCTTTGAAACTCATTACTCCGGGTATACTCTTTGAAGAGATGGGGATTAATTACATTGGTCCAATAGACGGGCACAATATTGCACAACTTGTAGAGATACTCAAAACGGCAAGAAAACTCAATGAACCGGTTATAATTCATGCACAGACTCTTAAAGGAAAAGGGTATGAAATTGCAGAAGGCAAAGAAGAAAAATGGCATGGTGTCGGTCCGTTTGATCTCTCCAGCGGCAGTTCTGCCAAAAAAGCCGCAACAAAAAGCGCTACACAGATATATACCGAGTCTCTTCTTTCTTTATGTGAAAAAAATGAGAAGATTGTCGGTGTTACAGCAGCAATGCCAAGCGGTACAGGGCTAAGTGAGCTTATAAAAAAATATCCGACACGTTTTTGGGATGTGGCTATTGCAGAACAGCATGCCGTGACTTCTATGGCAGCACTGGCAAAAGAGGGATTTAAACCTTTTTGCAGTATTTATTCTACATTTTTGCAGCGTGCCTATGATCAGGTAATTCACGATACCTGCTTGATGGATCTGCCTGTTGTATTTGCACTTGACCGTGCCGGAATTGTTGGAGAAGACGGAGAAACCCACCAGGGTGTATTTGATGTCAGTTATTTGCGGACTATTCCAAATATGACACTGTTTGCACCTAGAGATGAGAAGAGTTTTCATCAGGCAATGGGTTTTGCCGCAAAATATGAGCATCCGTGTTCTTTGCGTTATCCAAGGGGTTCTTTTACAGAAACTGATTTGCCTGAGTCTGCACCTTTTGAACTTGGAAAATCCCAGCTTTTACAGACGGCAAAGAGCAATATTCTTTTTATCGGTTACGGAAATGGTGTCGGACGGGCATATCAAACAGCACAATGCATGAAGGAAGATGTAAGTATTCTCGATTTACGTTTTGTAAAACCGCTTGATGAAGAGATGCTCAAAGATTTGTCAAACAGGTATAACAAATGGTTTGTTTTTTCAGATACGGCAAAGTATGGCGGTGTCGGCTCTGCAATTTTAGAGTTTTTGGCAAAGGAGAATATTTTAAATATATCCGTTGTATCTTTTGAATACGAGGATGCATTTATCACACACGGCAATACCAGAGTTGTAGAAGAGTCTTTAGAACTCTTGCCTGAACAACTGGCAAAAAAAGTCATAAACCATAAACCTTAGTAACCTACTATGTTTACTTGACTTTAAGCGACTTCTTTATTATTATTCCAACAATCAATACAAGGAGTCGGCATGAGTCAAAAGTCCTGTCCTATATCATTTATCAAAGTTGATGCTAATATTGTCAGAATTAATGCATCTTATATTTTACTGCTTTTCAGTCTTTATCTTGGTACATCATCCAGGGGTATTGTGCTTTTTTTAATTGCAGATTTTATGATAAGACTTTTTATTGACAAAAACTACAGCCCTTTGTACTTCCTGTCTGCAAGAACTAAAGAGCTGTTACATGTAAAGAGTAAATTTGAAGATGCTGCGGCTAAAAGACTGGCTACATATTTTGGGTTGATATTTTTAGTATTTATAGTATTATTTGATCTATTGCATGCACAAATGCTGTTTTATATTATGAGTGGTGTTTTTCTTGTATGTCTGTTTTTGGAAGTTGCTTTTAACTACTGTCTGGGATGCAAAATGTATTATTTATATAAAAGATTTATGTAATGGTAGGAGTGTCTACAAAAAGCCTGTATGGTGTTGCAGCAATGCATGCGTTGTACAATTCTCCCAGAAACAAGCTGATGCAGATAAAAGAGATAGCTGCGATGACGCAAATTTCGCACGGTTACCTTGAACAAATTCTTTCAAGCTTGAAAAAGCACGGCTTTGTTGTAAGTATAAGAGGTGTAAACGGCGGGTATAAACTGGTCACAGATGCTTCTAATATTATCGTTCTAGATATTGTAGAAGCCTTGGAAGGAGAACTTTTTGTAGTAGGGCAAAATGTTGGAGCAAGTGTAGTGCTGGACTCTTTTTGGAAAGATATTCAGGAGAAAGTCCGTGCTGTTTTTCATGTAAAACTCTCTGAACTTGACAAGGCATATGCAACATATTTTTATGAAATTTAAAGCATAATAATCCCTGCAAATCTTCCGGTAGGGTTGTTTTTTCTGTAAGAATAAAATCTGTCAGAATGACAACAGTTGCAAATATCTGATATCTCAATATTCTTGGCTAAAACACCTGCTGCACAGAACTGTTTCTGGAGTATTGCTCTGATGTCCAGGTAGAATTTCTTTCCTTTTTTATCAACAGCATAACTGACTTCTTTCTCTTTTGCCTCTTTGTAAATCTGCTCATTTATTTTATAACATTTCTGACATATTGCAGGTCCGACGGTGACTAGAAGATCCTTCATATCTGATGCGAAACTACTGACAAAACTGTTAAGAACATTTTGAACAATATTTTCAAAGGCTCCCGCTCTGCCGGCATGTGCTGCAGCAATGACATTTTGTTTGGGATCATAAAAAAGGACCGGAGAACAGTCGGCTGCCATTACCAGCAGAGGGGTGTTTTTTTTATTTGTAATCACTGCGTCACAGGTAGGAGGATTGAAAAAGTTGTCGTTTTTATCAACTGTTTTTACAATATTTGAGTGAATCTGTTTCATGTGTACAAGTGTTTTATAGTCATAATGGAGTTTTTTTGCCAAAGTTTTATGATTTTGCAGTACATTTTTTGGATTATCCTGAACATGAAAGGCTAAATTCCCGCTTTCCTTACATGTAAAGGCATGTGTGAGTTTTGAGTAGTTGTTTAATAATTTACTTTGATAAAATTTCATATAATGATTATAACATAAGCCATGATAAATAGAAAAAGGAAAAATATTGAGTAAACTAAGTATGTACCCGGTCACACTTGATGGAGAAAATATTGAGAAAAAACGCAAAGAGATACGCGAGTACTTCCATAATACCTTTGATCTGTTTGAAAAAGTTTTTGAATTGTTGCAAGATGAGTCTGTGTTTTACAAGAAAAGCGAACCGACCCGTCATCCAATGATATTTTATTTTGGACATACAGCGACCTTTTTTGTAAACAGACTTGTAAGTATGCAAATAATTTATGAAAGAATAAATCCTGAATTTGAGTCTCTGTTTGCTGTAGGCGTAGATGAAATGCGTTGGGATGATCTGGACGAGTCACGCTACAGGTGGCCTGAAGTCTCTGCAGTGAAAAATTACCGGGATGCTGTTCGAAAACTGGTAGACAGATTGATCATGCAGTTGGAGTTTAGTTTACCGATAAAACAGGACTCACCAATGTGGATTATACTGATGGGGATAGAGCATGAGCGTATTCACATAGAGACATCTTTGGTGCTGCATCGTCAAATGCCTCTGGAATATATCAAAGATGTTCCTGAATTCAATATCTGTACACACTCTTCAGATGCGCCTCAAAATGAGATGATAACACTCAAGGGCGATACAGTTACTCTGGGAAAAGCCAAGAATCATCATCTGTATGGATGGGATAATGAATATGGCAGCTATGAAGAAGTTGTTAAAGATTTTCAGGTTTGTAAATTTCTTGTCAGCAATGGCGAATTTATGGAGTTTGTCAATGACGGCGGATATGAGACAAAAGAGTACTGGGATAAAGAAGGGTTGGTGTTTTTAGAAAAATCCAATGCAAAGCATCCTCATTTTTGGGTCAAAAAAAACGGAGTCTTTAAGTACAGAGCGTTAAGCAAGATTATAGATATGCCGCAAGATTGGCCTGTGGATGTGAATGCTCTTGAGGCAGAAGCATTTTGCAGATACAAAAGCAAAAAAGAGAACAAAGAGTATCTCCTTCCAAGTGAGGCAGAATATGAATTGATATATAAAAGAGCCAATCTTAAAGATGTTCCTGCCCTGCATGAGAGTCGTGCAAATATCAATTTTTATCATTATGCTTCCTCCTGTCCTGTTGATGAGTTCGGTTTTAACGGGATTTATGATGTTATAGGAAATGTATGGCAGTGGAGCAGAACACCGATACGCCCTTTTAAAGGTTTTGAAGTGCATGCGGCCTATGACGACTTTTCTGTGCCTACTTTTGATGACAAGCATGCTATGATACTCGGTTCATCATGGGCCAGCAGTGGAAACCTAATCATGAAACACTCTCGGTATGCATTTAGAAAACACTTTTTTCAAAATGCCGGTTTTCGCTATGTTATAACACAAAACAGCAAAGATGACCGTGGAGATATCTATGAGAGTGATGAACTTGTTTCACAGTATTGTGAATTTCAGTATGGTGACACGCATTTTGGTGTTGAAAATTTTGCCATAGCCTGTGCAAAGATTGCTGCAAAATATGCAACAAATACAACAAAAGCACTGGATTTAGGCTGCGCAACAGGAAGAGCCAGTTTCGAGCTTGCAAAAATATTTGACAAAGTTGAGGGTATAGATTTTTCTGTACGTTTCATTCAGGTCGGTTCCAAATTACAAGAAGCAGGCTATGTTGCGTTTACATGTAAGGAAGAGGGTGAACTCAGTATCAATAAAAAAGTGACTCTGCAGGATTTGGGATATGAGCAGTTGGCTGAGAAAGTCTCTTTTTGGCAGGGAGATGCCTGTAACCTGAAGCCTGATTTCACTGCGTATGATTTGATAATGGCGACGAATCTCATAGACAGACTTTACAACCCAAGACTCTTTTTGGACACGGTAGACCAAAGACTCAATGCCGACGGTATACTGATGCTTACCTCTCCCTATACATGGCAGGAAAGCTCTACAAAAAAAGAGTTTTGGCTTGGCGGATACAAAGATGAAAACGGGAATGCAGTCAGAACAATAGAGCGCCTGAAAGATATTCTGCATGATAAATTTGAGCTTTTACATGTAGAAGATTTGGAGTTTGTCATAAAAGAAACAGCAAGAAAATATCAACATACCGTTTCACAGGTAAGTGTATGGAAAAAGCGTTGAAGAAGTACAGTTTTGATACAGCCAGTGAACGTGAAGGCAGCAATGCGGAAAAATATGTTTTAAGAGAACAGCTTTTCGGTACACAGGATGTCCTTCCTGTATGGGTAGCAGATATGGATATAGATACACCACAGTGTGTTTTGGATGCTGTGAAAAAAAGACTCCGACATCCGGTGATGGGATATGAAGAGGTACCGGAGTCCGCATTTATGGCACAGATTGCATGGATGAAACAAGAGCATAATGTTACTTTTGCATTGGAAGATATGTTCTATTCCCATTCTGTTGTAGCATCGATGCATACTGCTATAGAGGCTTTTACAAAAGAGGGAGAGGGTGTTATCGTACAAACACCTGTCTATCCGCCTTTTTTCCACAGTGTTTTGCAATTAAACAGAAAACTTGTCAAAAATCCGCTTACATGTAACAAGCAGGGAAAATATGAATTTGATATAGAAGATTTGAAAGCAAAAATTGATGAAAATACAAAGCTTTTACTGCTGTGTTCTCCTCATAATCCTGTGGGAAGAGTATGGAAAAAAGAGGAACTTGAACAGATACTGGAAGTTTGTCTACAACATAATATTGTCGTTTTTGCGGATGAAATACATGCTGATCTGGTCTATGCACCATACAAACATACTCCGTTTGCCGCATTAGGCTCACGGGCAAAAGATATTACACTTACCGCAATTGGCGTAGGAAAAACTTTTAATATGGCAGGTTTTGCAATAAGCACAGTAGCCATCCCGAACAAAGAGCTGCGGGAAAAATTTAAAAAAGCATATGACAAAGTGCATTTTGCCCAAGGCTCATCTTTGTCACATGTAGCATTTGAAGCTGCCTACAAAGAAGCAAAAGAGTGGCTTAGAGCATTGAAAATTCATTTATATGAAAACTATTCAATGCTGAGCGCACTTGCAAAAAAGTATCCGCACTTTATAAAGGTAACACCGATTGAGGCGACCTACCTGGCATGGATTGATTGTCGCGGTATGGGCTTAAAAGACAAAGAGCTCCGTAGCTTTTTTATCAAAGAAGCAAAACTCGGACTTAATCCCGGTATCAGTTTTGGCAGAGAAGGCAGTGGGTTTATGCGCTTGAATTTTGCGCTCAGCTCTGCTAAAATGGCAGAGGTCGTTCAAAGACTTGAAAATGCATTGAGGAAAATAAGTGGCTGATATAAACTGGAATGAGTATAAAGAGTACAAAAGATACACAGCAAAAAATGACAATTTCGCAATATTGCTTGATTTCATTAAGAGTTATTATAACATGACAAACCCTTTTGAAATATTTGAAATACTTGTTCAGGATGAAACGGCAAAAATGATGCTCGATAAACGCAATATAACAGATCCGGAAAAACTGGAAAATTTTATGTTCCAAAACTAAATGAAGAAAGAGTTAAAAAAAATTACTGCGTTTATTCAAAAACATCATGTGATGAGCCTGGCAACAACAGACAGGGACCGACTTAGCGTTTGCAGCCTTTTTTATGCGTATGACACGAAGAGTCTCTCTTTTATCGTAGCAAGCAGTGAAGAGACATTACATGTAAAGCATATTTTAAAAAATCCGTTTATTGCAGGGAATATTTTACTTGAAACACAGGAAGTCGGAAAAATTGAGGGTTTACAGTTTCGGGGGGAAATGAAGCAACTGCAAAACAGTGCTTTGAAAAAACTTTATTTTAAAACCTTTCCGTATGCATTGGCAATGATGCCCAAACTCTGGCAAATAGAAGTGCATTATTTTAAATTGACTGATAACAGACTGGGTTTTGGAAAAAAAATTATTTACGAACCGTTTTCACTTTAAACAAGGAGCAATCAGCCCCACTGCTGTTTAAAACCACCATAGAGGGAATCTGTGCGGATTTAAATCCGTACGCTTTGCATCCATGCGGTTTTGATGCTTCCCAGGTTACATAATAGTATTCACATTTTCTACAATTAATTCTTTTCATAAATCTCTCTCTTTAAGTAAGTAATTCTAGCATATTAGATAAAATAAAGAAATGAATTTCTTCCAGATTAAAAGGAAACAGATGAATAATAAAATTTTTTTGATGCTGCAACTGCAAAATCAGCTCAACGATGCAACCAATGGTGAAGAGTGGACAAAAGGCATAACAAAAAACGGCAAGTCTATTAACTGGAAACGCTGTATATATATGGAGTGCGCAGAGATGGTGGACAGTTTTGGCTGGAAGCATTGGAAGAGTATAGATGTCGAGCCTGACTGGCAAAATCACCAGATTGAAGTTATAGATGTCTGGCATTTTATTATGAGCCTGGCAATAGAAGAATACAGTAAAAATTTACAAGGCGGCATCGAAGATATAGCGATAGACATATCAGCTTTGAAAGCACTCGGTGGCATAGAATCCGATACTGCAGCATTTGCATCGCAGGAGGATGTGATGCAAAAAATTGAAAATCTTATACGCATTGCTGTCTCAAAAGAGAGCATTGCTTTAGAAGAACTGGTATCAGAATTTTTTGATTTGGTCAGTATGAGCGGTCTGAATCTAGAGACGCTTTATCGTCTTTATGTAGGAAAAAATATACTCAATCAGTTCCGTCAGGATCACGGATACAAAGAGGGCAGTTATATAAAAATCTGGAAGGGTGAAGAAGATAACGTTGTGATGAAAAGAATATGGGAAGAGCACGCTGATGTGACTCCTGATGAGCTGTATAAAAAACTTGAACAGGCCTATCCTGCAGAAAGTGAGAGCTGATTTTTGCAAGATACTGTTTTAGAGATAAAAAATGTAAGCTTTGGCTATACAAACAAGAAGCCTCTTTTTGAAAACTTTTCACTGTGTTTAAAACAGGGAGAGTTAAAGGCTATAGTCGGAGAGAGCGGAGCCGGTAAAAGTACACTTTTTGAACTTATACTCGGAAATCTCAAACCACAAAACGGTACGATTAAAGTTTCAAGGGTGTCTGAGATTTTTCAAGATCCTTACAGTTCCTTTCATCCGAGTTATACATTATTGCACCAAATAAAAGATGTGGCATCTTTGGATAATCTCAACAGTTTGATGGAAAATATGAGTTTTGAGTATGATCTGCTTTTAAAACTGCCGCATGAACTCTCAGGCGGACAGCTTCAGCGTGCATCTATCATAAGAGCTATGCTTATGAAGCCGCAACTCCTCTTACTGGATGAACCGACATCGGCACTTGATAATGTGATTCAGCTTGAAGTGATGAAAATGCTTATAAAAAATCTTGACTCAATGGGAATGCTTTTGATTACCCATGACATGGACTTGGCATCCTGGTGCGCAGATGAGGTCATCAGGATTTGAAAAAATGGTTGATGAGATAATAACCGCTTCCCGCCATAAATACTGTTCCAAAAACATTCAGTGCCATATTTAAAAGCCCCAACGCGATACTCCCTCCTTCCAAAAGCAAAAAACTTTCAATGGCAAAGGTGGAATAGGTGGTCAATGCACCTAAAATTCCTGTTGAGAGAAAAGATTTCATATGGGGTGTTAAAAAAGTTGAATACATAAAATATGCCAAAAGCGCACCCATAATAAAACTTCCTATGAGGTTGACACCAAGTGTCCCAAAAGGGAGTTCATGCGGTACTCTGTGGGAAATAAGCCCGTTAATGTATGAGCGTAATACTGCTCCGATAAATCCGCCGCTACCTATTGCAAGTATTGTTTGCCAGCTCATGATCATATACCTTTTGCATTTTTTTTCTTAGTTCATTTAACCAGTCCGGATCATTTTTATCAGCAATAAAAGAGTCAAGAAAAACAACTTTTATATTTCGGGGAACATAATAAAAACGTTTCAGATCATAGCACTTTGCAGTCTCTATAAGAACGATAGGCTGCACTTTGAGCTTGTATTGATCTGCGATGACTTTGGCTCCTGACTTGAAAGGGAGCATTTTGGCTCCTTTTGAACGTGTGCCTTCTGGAAACATTGTAATGACTCTTTTCTTTTTCAGCCTGTCTTTGGCAGCACGAAGCAGTTTGATGAGAGATGTTTTGCTCTCCCTTTCTACTTCTATATCTTCTGGCATACTCATTGCCAAACCAAAAAACGGTACATCAAAAAGAGACTTTTTTGCAACCCATGTTATATCTTTATTTGTAACAGTCTCCAAAATACCGATATCCAAATCACTTTGGTGGTTTACTAAAAACATTTGTGCATCGGGGTCTTCTTTTCCTTCGACTGTTGTAGAAAAAAATGTAGTGAGCTTGATAAACCATGCTACTGCTTTTCTTGCATAGGGACGAGGTAAAATCGGATATAATATTATGGAAAAAGTCAGCCCTGTAAAGATAATAAACGTGGCATAAGCCCAACTAATATGAGCAAGTATCTTCATTTTTCACCCAGCCTATTTTATTGTTTTTCAGTTTTACTTTTATAAAGTTTCGCACCTGTCCTTCTTTCGTTAAATGGTATTGTGTTTGTGTTGTTTCAAATACAGTAGAGTTGTCTACCGGCAGCAGATAAAGAGGTGTACCCTCTTTGATACATACTTTTTTCTGGGGTATTGCCAGATAAATTATATAAATTAATGGTATGATAATAAAAATCAGATAGAAATATTTACGACGCACAAGAATTAGAATAAAACCTAAGAATGCCACAGCAGCCGCTATATACATCTTGATCGTATCATGTGACTGGTCTCGCGGTCGCAAGTCACTTTGTGTGGTAACACTGTCATCATTGACTATAATCGGGATTGTGACTAAAGCATAATCATTTTTAAGCAAATTAAAATAGGAAAAAGAAAAATTTTCTATTTTTTTGTCAATAATAACAAAATATATAATCTTCCCTTCCCTGTAGTTACCGGAAATTGATTCAAGTCCCTGCTTGTATACATGTTTAAAACGGATTTCATTCAGATCAGCGTTTTGTGCTGAGGCAACAAATATAACAATGTTGTGTGTATCGTCATACACTGTTGTTTTATACTCTTGAACAGTAAAACTATTGGCTATGATATTGGAAAAGTTTTCCCCGGGATTGAGTGTAATTACATTAAGGTTCGGACCTTGAAGCGTTGTGCTGTTGTAATCATGGGGTGCCATTAAAAAAGCTTCAATATCGGGAAGTTTTGCCTGTTTTTGTGTTGCCTGCATATGAAAAGTATCAAAATAATACTTTCCTTTTTGCACTCTCTGGGGTGCTTCATCAAGGATTTTGATACCTTGATGATTTGAAAATTCATACAAAACATCATCAAAGTTTTTTACTGTTGAGAGTGTTTTGTAAGTTACGGGAAATATTTCACCTTTAATAACTCTTGTCGGAATTTCATCGTAGCTGAGATAAATCACTTTATTTGCAAAAAGTGATGTGATGAAAATGAGAGCAATTAAAAGTGCTTTGATCACGACGCTAAAAATCCTTCTAGCATTTTTATTCCGTCATCGCTTCCCAAGAGAGATTCCATAGCGCGTTCTGGATGCGGCATAAGGCCAAAAATATTTTTTTCTTTATTGCAAACACCTGCAATGCCTGCAACACTTCCGTTAGGATTTTGTATTTCACCGTTTGCGTCAGTGTATTTCAAAAGTATTTGTCCGTTGGCTTCAAGCTCTGCCAGACCCTCGTCATTTATGTAATAGTTTCCGTCATGGTGTGCTATTGGTATATTTACAACATCGCCGGTATGCAGTTTTTTTAAAAAAATATTGTCACAGTTTTCTACACGAAGATGGTGATGTTTTGAAATGAAGTGCAGCCCTTCGTTCCGCTTCAGTGCGCCGGGAAGAAGTCTTGCTTCTGTTAAAACCTGAAAACCGTTACAAATACCTAAAATTTTTCCGCCATTTTCTGCATACTCTTTTACTGCAGACATAACAGGGCTGAATTTCGCAATAGCACCGCTTCTGAGGTAATCACCATAGGAAAACCCTCCTGCTACTACAAGCAAATCAGTATCTTCGGGTATTGTTGTAGATTTGTGCCATACTATCTGTGTTGTCGCACCAAGTTTTTCAAAAGCATACTGTGTATCATATTCACAGTTCGTTCCCGGAAATTGTAAAATAGAAACTTTCATTATACAAGCTCTATAGTATAGTCTTCAATTACGGTGTTTGCCAAAAGATCTTCACACATTTTTGTCACATCAGACATTGCTTTTTCTTTATCTGTTTCATTAATTTTGAGTATGATCTGTTTGCCTACACGAACATCTTCAACATTACCAAATTGCAGAGAGTTAAGGGCATGATGTACAGCTTTTCCCTGCGAGTCTAATACGCCTGCTTTTAAAAATACATTTACTATTGCTTTCATTTGTTATTTTCCTAAAATTCTGTTTAATACCTGCTCGTAAGCTACTGTAACGCCACCTAGTCCTTGTCGGAATCTGTCTTTATCCATTTTTTCACCACTTTGTATGTCCCAAAAACGGCAGTTGTCCGGTGAAATTTCATCAATGAGAATGATATTTCCCTCTTTGTCTTTTCCGAATTCAAGTTTAAAATCAACTAAATTCAAACCTTTCTGAGCAAAATAAGGCTTTAAAATATCATTTACCTGTCGAGCCATACGGCGAAGTTTGTCAAGCTCATCCTGAAAATCAACCAGTCCAAGAATCAGTGCATGCTGGTCATTGAGTTTAGGATCACCAAGTTCATCATTTTTGTAGTCAAATTCTACAAGAGTAAAAGGAAGAACTGTACCGTCTTCAATACCAAGATTGCGGGTAAGACTTCCTGTTGCAATATTGCGAACAATGACCTCTATGAGAATAACATCAACTTTTTTATGAAGCATGTGATTGTCATCAAGCATTTTCACAAAATGGGTAGGAATGCCATTCTTTTCCAAGAGTTTGAACAATTCTGTAGAAATTTTATTGTTCAGTGCTCCTTTTCCGACTTCGCTGGATTTTTTTTCGCCATTAAATGCTGTTAAGTCATCTTTAAATTCAGAAATGACTAAATTTTCATCTTCTGTCGCGTAGAGTTTTTTTGCCTTACCTTCGTAAAGTAATTCTTTTTTTTTCACGTTTTTTATCCTTTCATTATAACAAGAGCTTTTATGATGTCAACGGCTTCTTTGAGTTGAATGTCTTTGTTGAGCATTTCTGGCGTAATTATATCTTTTTTATCTTTTTTATCTTCTTTAGTCTCTTCTTTTTTCCCGTCAACTTTTTCAAGTTCTTCCTGCAGATGTTTTTTCAGGTCTGCTTCTTTTATGGCAAACTCATTTTTATGTGTTTTAAGCTCACCTGGAATAACGACTACGTCAGGCTTCACGCCTACCGCCTGAATGGTTCTTCCGCTTGGGAGGTAGTATCTGGCAATAGTAAGTTTTATTGCTTCTGTTTTTGTAATAGGCAGGACAACCTGTACACTTCCTTTGCCAAAAGTGTTTTCTCCTACGAGCACAGCGCGTTTGTGGTCTTGCAGAGCCCCACTGACAATCTCGCTGGCACTGGCACTTCCCCCGTTGACCAAAACAACCAAAGGAACCTTTGTCAGAGTGTTTGAGGCATGAGCGCTGTAGGTTTTGTTTTCAATTTTTCGTCTTCCTTTTTGGGAAACTATCACGCCGCTGTCTACAAAAGAGTCAACCAGACCTACTGCCTGGTCAAGTAATCCGCCAGGATTGTTTCTTAAATCTAAAATAATACCTTTAGTGGAAGCTTTGCGTTTATTTATCTCTTTCGTAACATCTTCTACAACTTTTTTGTCAAAACTGGCAACGCGTATGTATAAAATATCATTATTTATTACTTTTGCGTGTACAGATTCTATTTTGATTATATCACGGACAATATGGATAGAAAGAGGCTTGAGTTCTCCCTCTCTGACGATGAGCAAATCAATAGGTTCTCCGACTTTTCCCCGCATAAGGGATACCGCTTCATCTATGGTCATGCCAATAGTAGATTTGTCGTCAATTTTTAAAATTATATCACCTGCTTTGAGCCCTGCTTTATCTGCCGGTGTTCCGTCAATAGGGGATATAACTGTGAGTGCACCGTCTTTCATACCAACAGTAATTCCCAGCCCGCCAAATTCACCTTCTGTCTGTACTTTTAATCGTTTGTAATCTTTTTCTGTCAGATAATTTGAATGGGCATCAAGATTTTTCATCATACCGTCAAGTGCTTTGTCTATAAGCTCTTCTATCGTTACATCATCAACATCATATTGTTGTACTATGCTGATGACTTTCGTGAATTTCTCCAAAGCCTGAAGTCTAGAAGCCTGTGCATCTTTTATGGAACTCTCTGCAAATAAAGAAGAAGAAAGCATAAGCGCTATTGATGTCGCAACCGATGCAAATCCTAGAGTGATAAACTTTTTGTTTTTCATAATAAACCTACTGTTGATTTTTTAAAGAAGATATTATACCAACAGTTGATAAATGGAAAACTTTTATGCTAAATATGATAAAATCATTTTAAATTTGTATGGGATATCAAATGAAAAACATTGTACTAATAGGTTTCATGGGTGTAGGCAAAGGAAGTATAGCGCGCGAAGCGCTCAAATATTCTTCGTATATGACGATAGACACTGATGACATTATAGAAAGCATGGAAAACAGAAAAATTAAAAAGATATTTGAAGAAAACGGTGAAGAGTATTTTAGAAAACTGGAAAAACGGGTTGCAAAATGGCTGGAAACAAGTGTACATGATACGCTCATTTCTACCGGCGGCGGTTTCTACAAACAGACAAATTTACAAAAAATAGGTACAATTGTTCTATTGGATTCTCCTTTTGATGCTATCATTAAACGATTAAAAGAACACCCCAATGCAACAAGAAAATTGAAAAAAAGACCGTTGCTTGCTGATTTGAAAAAAGCAAAAAAACTTTATGATGAACGACGACCTCAGTATCTGAAGTTGGCAGATATCATCATAGATGTTACTGGAAAATCAGCACAGGAATGTGCAAAAGAACTCTTAAAAAAGGTAAAAAAACATGGGTAAATTATTATTGGTACTGGCATTTGTATTCACAACATCTCTGATGGCTGATGAGATACACTGGGCAAAAGACTATCAAGAAGGGATGGTTCAGGCACAAAAAGAGCATAAACCTGTTCTTTTTATTATTTCAAGTCACTCTTGCAAATACTGTCTGCTTCTTGATAAAACAACACTTAAAGATGAAAAAGTTGTGCAAAAGATAAATAAAAATTTTATTGCTGTTCGTTCATGGACGGACAAAAGAGATTATATTCCGGCTGTACTGGCACAAAATACTCCGGGCCTTCCGGGAATATGGTTTTTGTTACCAAACGGTGATCCTATGTTTCAGCCACTTTTGGGATATGCAAAAAAAGATGTGTTTTTACAGGCATTAGAGATAGTGCAAAAAGAATTTAATACAAATCAAAAGAGAGTGAAAAAGTAATGATATTTGTAAAATCCAGTGATAATGATTTTGATGGAAAGTTTGAAGAACTTTTAGCGCGCGGAAAGATGGATATTGCCCATGTAAGCGGCATAGTAAATGATATTATTGAAGATATAAAAACAGATAAAAATCTGGCTTTGCGATCACATATCAGTAAGTTTGACAACTGGACACCAAAAAATGATGCAGACTTGAAAATAACGACTGCATCTATGCAAAAAGCCTATGAAAATATTGACAAAAAGCTTAAAGATGCCCTGCATCTTGCCTATGACAGAATAAAAGCATATCATGAAAAGCAAAAACCGAAATCATGGTTTGATACAGAAGCAAACGGAACGATTTTGGGACAGCAGGTGACTCCGGTTGAGAGTGCAGGGCTCTACATTCCGGGAGGAAAAGCAGCTTACCCCTCATCTTTGCTTATGAATGTTATTCCTGCGCAGGTTGCAGGTGTTGAAAATATTATTATCTGTACGCCGACACCGGATAATGAACCAAATGAGCTTTTACTCGCTGCCTGTCATCTTTGTGGTGTGAGTGAGGTATATAAAGTGGGTGGTGCAAGTGCTATTGCCGCAATGGCGTATGGAACCGAGACAATACCGAAAGTGGATGTTATAACAGGACCCGGAAATATTTTTGTGGCAACTGCAAAAAAAATGGTTTTCGGTGAAGTCAATATTGACATGATAGCCGGGCCAAGTGAAATAGGTATTTTGGCAGATGAGAGTGCAAAGGCCAACCACTTGGCTATAGATCTGCTTTCTCAGGCAGAACATGACGAAATGGCAAGTTCTATTTTGATTACACCCTCGCAAAAACTGGCCGATGCTGTAAAAGATGAAATCGAAATATGGCTAACAAAACTTTCACGCCAGGAAATAGCCAGAAAATCCATAGAAGAAAGAGGGGCAATCATCGTAACAAAAGATATGGATGAAGCCGTTGATTTGATGAACAAAATAGCGCCCGAACATCTTGAAGTCGCTACGATGAGCCCTTTTGAACTTTTGCCGTATATCAAGCATGCCGGAGCAATATTCTTGGGACACAACACACCTGAGGCTATAGGCGACTATGTTGCAGGACCAAACCACACGCTTCCTACTGGGGGTACAGCAAAATTTTATTCACCGCTTGGTGTTGAAAATTTTATGAAAAAAAGTTCTATTATTTCATTCAGTAAAAATGCTATCAATGAGATTGGAGAAGAGTGCGCTTTGATTGCAAATACAGAAGGATTAACGGCTCATGAACAGTCTGTCCGTGTTCGCCTAAAATAAATAATTATCTGATTATAATATATTAGTTATAAAATTTTATTTTATAACTAATATAAATCTTTGAAATATTAATTTTCCCGATATACCCATTACAAAAAAATTATCAAAAATATATCACTCTTTTATTACTTCTTTAAGGTTCATGCGTTAATATATCTACAGTAAAAAAAGCCTGAAATGCCGTGCATAAGGGCTTCTTTTAGTGTTAATAAGTCGTAGTTATAAATCTTAAAAAAGCCACTGAAGGCCAAAGGAGAATATATGCAATTAGGTTTCCTAGTTGATTTACACCTGTGTATGGGTTGTAAAGGTTGTGAGATCGCATGTAAAGTGGAAAATGAAGTTCCGCTTAGTACATGGAGACTTCGTGTTAAATATGTAGATGTGGGAACTTTCCCTGAAACTAAGAGAACATTCACCCCTCTTAGATGTAATCATTGTGAAAATGCACCATGTGAAAGAATTTGTCCGGTATCCGCTCTTCACTATATTGAGAATGGTATTGTAAACATTGATAAAGAGAGATGTATCGGCTGTGCCGGTTGTGTAATGGCCTGTCCGTACGGTGCAATATACATTGATCCTGAAACGCAGACTGCTGATAAATGTACCTACTGTGCACACCGTATTGCATCTTCGATGATGCCGGCCTGTGTGGTTGCATGTCCGGTAGAAGCAAATATTTTTGGTGACTTGGAAGATCCTGCATCAAATATTTCAAGATATATTCAAGATCACAGAGATGTACAGGTTCGTAAACCTGAGAAGGGAACAAATCCTCATCACTATTATGTCGGAGCAGGACAAGCGAGTCTTAATCCTCTTGCATCAAGAAGAGAAGAAGGGTATAACCTGTTTAACAATATTACAACACTTCCACTAGGGGGGCATCACTAATGGTACATGAAACTTTAGCAGCAACAAATGCTGTAGTAACTCTAGATGTTGCAATTCCTGATATATTCTGGGGTTGGTATGTAACAATGAATATGTGGGCAAAAAGTATCGGTACCGGTCTGGTATTTATGCTTTTTCTTTTATTAAAGAAAAATCCGAGTGAAATGAACGGACTGCGAACGCCGGTTATGATTGCTTCTTTTATCTTTATGAATATTTTCCTGGTTTTCACATGGTTGGACCTGCATCAAATGTGGAGAATGTGGCATATATTCTTTTATCCTCACTGGACATCAGCAATTACAGTGGGTGCCTGGATGGCAACACTCTTTGTAGGTCTTGAATTTGTCATGATTGCAGTAATGATCAGAAAAGAGAAATGTTTGCTGACAAAACAGCCTACCGCCTTTTTTGATAAAACACTTTTTTGGGTAACGCTGCTGGCAATTCCAGTAACACTTTATACTGCCGGTATTATGGCTGAAGCAACAGCAAGAGAATTATGGCAGATGCCGACAGAATCAGCACAAATGATTTTGGCAGCAACACTTTCCGGTTCTGCGGCAATTATCCTTCTCGGCGGTTCTAAATTAAGCGACGAAACGAAAAATTTCTTTGGAGCGATTTTAGGATTAAGTGCTTTAATGGCATTTATTATTTATATGTCAGAGTATATTTTCGGTGCTATGAAAGCTGAAGAAGTTGCAGCTATCTTAGGCTATGTTAAAGGCGATGGTGAGTATGCTACAATGTTCTGGATTGGACAGTGGGTTGCATATATCTTACCAATGATACTGGTTGCGCTTTCACGAGTAAGTAACAGTAGCAGTCTTTTAAACCTCGCAGCTATTTTAGCTATCGTAGGTCTGTGGGTAGTGAAGCATGTTTGGCTAGTTATTCCACAATTATTACCAATGAGTTAAGGAGAAAGTATAAATGTATTTACAAAGTAGAAGAACATTTTTAAAAGGTGCTGCATTCAGCGTAGCTGGTGTAGCTATTGCTAAAGGGGTATTTGCAACAGATGCAATTGCCGAATCTGTTAGCCAAAGTAAGTTTACAAACACTCCTGATACAATTTCTTTTTATCCTGACCAATCAGAGTGGGACAATTTTGCGGAGCTCGACGGAGATGACTGGAAACGTGGCGGTATCGAACGCCATGGCGTCCGATCTGCCGACAATCCTGACGGTATCCAGGTAAACAACTATACAATTGTTCCAACAGTCTGTTCAAACTGTGAAGCGGGTTGTGGTCTAACTGCATGGGTTAACAAAGATACTATGACGGTAAGAAAGTATATGGGTAACCCATTACACACAGGTTCTCGAGGCAGAAACTGTGCCAAAGGGTATGCTGTAACTTCTCAAATGTACGATCCTGATCGTATTCCGTTTCCTATTAAACGTGCGCCGGGTTCAAAACGTGGTGAAGGAAAGTGGGTTCGTGTAACATGGGATGAGGCAATGGCTGCTATCGGGAAGAAAATGCATGACACACTTGCAAAAGGTGATGAGATTTCTAAAAAATCTATCATGTATCATGTCGGTCGTCCAAACGAAAACGGCTTTGGTCCGCGTGTTCCGCAATCTTTAGGAATTGACGGATACAATTCACATACCAATATCTGTTCAGCAGGGGCTCGTCAGGGAACTATCCAATGGGCAAATGATGACAGAAACTCACCGGATTGGGCAAATGCAGATCTGATATTCTTACAGTCTTCACATGCAGCAGATGCGGGTCACTATTTCCAACAGTCAGCCGGTTTGATTGCTGAAGCGCGCAAACGTGGTGCAAAAATGGTTGTTATTGACCCTAGAATGAGTAACTCAGCGGGTATGGCGGATTTATGGATTCCGTGTTGGCCGGGAACAGAAGCAGCACTTTATCTATATTTGACAAACCGTATTTTAAATGAAAAGAAAAAAGACGGGTCAGATATTGTAAATCATGAATTTGTAAAAGAGTGGGTTAACTGGGACAGACTGATGGCCAACAAAGATTATCTGCAAAAGATGATTGGATACGGATATATCTCTAAAATGCCAAAAGATGACAGTTATGAGTCTTTTATAGAAGTTGCAAAAGAGTTGTACGCTCCGTATACTAAAGAGTTTGTTGTTAAAGAGTGTAAACTCGAAGGTATGGAATATAAACTGGATGAACTGTGGGAGATGTTTGTACCTGCAGGAGCTAAAGTTGCTACATATTTATGGCGTGCAGGACCAATCGGTCACCGTGGTGGCTGGATGAATACACGTGCAGGTTTCCTGCCTCTTGTTTTTGTCGGAGCTATGCGTGGAGATATCGGTGGAGTAGGTATGCACCACTGGCATGAAATTTCAGTTGCAGGAAAAGGTGACAAAGCCACAGTTGCAGGAAAACACCCTGAAAAAACTGATGCATGGAATGAAATTGCATGGCCGCCGGAGTATCCTATTTCAACATATGAGATGGGTTACATGATGCCACAGATTATGATGGATGATGCATGGCATGAGAAATGGACGAAACGCGGACTGAAGATTCCTAAATCTATGGCTGTTTATGTTCCAAGAATGCACAATCCTTTATGGATTAATCCGGATGGATTCAGATGGATAGAAGCACTCAAGCGTGAAGATAAATTTGAATTGTCATTTAACCTCTCTCCTACCTGGTCTGAAACAAACTGGTACTGTGATTATGTACTTCCTGTTGGACTTGCGGGTGAGAGAAACGATCAACAGTCAACGCCTTCAAAACCGGAACAGCGTATAGAATTCCGTCAGGCGGTTCTTCGTGTTGCTGCTGAAAAATCAGGTTGGAAAGCAAAAAGACCGGAACGTGCTACACTTGAAGCACACATGAAATTCGGTCTGGGTGAAGTATGGGAAGAGAGTGAATTCTGGCCAAATCTAATTGTAGATTATGTAGATCCGGATGGTTCATTGGGCATCAGAAAATACTGGGCAAGTAAAAAAGATCCGTCCCGTGCGGTAACTGTTCCTGAGTATTTTGATGCGGCGATGAGTCTTTTACCGAAATTAAAAGCCGAAGCGACAAAACTGTATGCAAAAGAAGAGTTCCCTGTTTACAGCTACATGAGAGATCATGGTGCCTGGACAGAAAAAACTGATGTATACAAGCCTCAGGAAGAAGAACTTGAATTTGACGGAACATATTACCATGCACACGGTCATAAATATTCCAAAGACGAAGTTACCAAGGATGAATTCGGTGCATTATGGGTACAAGACGGAAACTTCAAAAAATCTATCGGTGCTGAAATTGACGGAGAACTTCGTGAAGGTTTCCATACATTGAGTAAAAAGCTTGAATTTTTCTCTGAGTGGTTGGCTGAAGAATGGAAATGGCCGGAGTATGCTATTCCAATTTATCCGAGAAATGATGCAGAGAGCGACAAAATGGTACACCTTGTAACACAGGTTCACCATAAGCATATGAAAGCGGACAATGAATTTGCACTCAATACGATTTATCGTCTGCCGTACAATATTCATACGCGTTCTGTGAACTCTAAACACTTGATGGAGATTTCACAAAACCACAATCCTATTTGGATCTATACAAAAGATGCTGAAAAACTCGGTATCAAACGCGGAGATGCAGTTAAAGTACAAATACAGGATACTCTTACAGGTATTAAAAGCGGTTACTTTATTGCAATGGCTGTGCCAACTGAAGCAACACGTCCTGGTGTTCTTGCATGTTCACACCATGCAGGCCGCTGGAAACTCAAAGACTCTGTAACTATTCCGGGATTTGAGCATCAGCTTGGTATTATGAGTTTGGGTTCTCCTAAATATGAAATGACTGATGACGGAAAAGTCGGAACAATGAAACCGACTGAAGGTATCAAACCGCATCATGCATGGCAGTTTAAAGAGTACAACAAAGATCTTGACAATATCTGGTGGGATGGACTCAGTGGTGCATGGCAAAATGCGGTAGCCCCTTGTCATCCGGATCCTATTGCCGGAAACCACGGCTGGCACCAAAAAGTTATCATTACCAAAGCAGGTGCTGATGACAAAATAGGTGATATTAAAGTGAACTATGAAAACAACTTTAAAGTGTATCAGGCATGGAGAGATCAGTTGACTCGTCCGTTGACTGCGGCAGACAAACTACGCCGTCCATATCATATTAAACGTCCGGTGAAACCAAGCCAAAAGGCTTATGAGTTCAATATAAAAGACGTTTAACAACAAAGGTAAAGCCCACTTCAAGTGTGGCTTTACTATACTTCTAATATAAGAAAATTTCCAAAAGGCACATTTTTAATGAATAATGATTTAAAACAAGAGCAGATTGCAAGAATAAATTTGTATGCACTTATCTCAAGAATAATGATGAGTGAAATTGATGAAGGGCTATTAAAATCAATAGAAGAAGACGAAAATATGCTCTCTTTTTTTCCAACATTCAAAGAATGGAAAAAACGAAAAGAGCTTGATTCAAAAGATTTGATAGAAAGATATCTGAATGTTGATTTTACTAACCTTTTTTTACTCCATCTTATTCCGTATGAATCATTTTACACGAGAGATGATCAGATGCTTGAAACAGGTGGCGACAATCCTGTACAGGCCATTTTTAATGCTTTTGAATTTAATGTACAGCTTGACAAAGCACGGGTTATGGCTGCTGACCATATAGCGATTGAACTTGAGTTTATGTATGAACTCTGCAGAGCAGAGCTAAAGGCACTTGAAGAGGGGAACTCTAAAGTGGCACAGGAGATAGCACAGATTCAGTACGGTTTTATGCGAGACCATATTTTGGAGTGGGCGCCAATGTATCTGTTAAATGTGAAAAGTGAAGCAGGCACGGCTTTTTATTTTGATGCGGCTGATTTGGCTTTGGAGTTCATTATGAGTGACTTTGAATACCTCACAGAATTAAAAAACAGCGGATATAATCACCAAGCATGAGCCTTTTAACTTTAGATGTCAGCAAATGCGTGCATACTTCAAACAAGTTTGCAATATGTGACAAATGTGTGCAGGCATGTCCTGTTCAAACAATTCATCTGGAAAACTCTGCAATCTTTTTTACACCGAGTGAATGTGTTGGATGTGGAGGCTGTAATGCAGTTTGCCCTACTGCGGCATATACACTGGATGATTTTAACCCAATGAATTATATTTTCCAGTTTTTAGAAGATGAAAAGAGTGTGCTTACATGTAAGGACGAAAATTTCCCCTGTATAGCCTCATTGAGTGTTGAAGAGTTATTGAGTGTTGCATTGATATCTTCAGAAAAAATTACTTTGGATGTGGGACCCTGTGCAGAGTGTGAAATAGCAAAAACAAATCTTGCTGTTATAAACAACAGAGCAGAAGAGGTGAATTTCCTGCTTGAAGCGATGCAACAGGAAAAAAGCCTGAATGTTGCAGCATTGAATTTTGAAATAAAAAAAGAAAGTGATACTTTAAGCCGGCGTAAACTGCTCTCAAAAGAGGGTGTCAAAACTGCAATATCCATCAAGCAGCAACTCCAAAATGAAGTTGATGCGAGTGATACGAATGTAAAGACACATACAGTTACAGCAAAAGATATTATGAAAATCAAAGAGAAGAATATACCGGACAGGCGAAGTCTGTTGCTTATGGCTATGAAACGTGCCAAAGTGCCTGAAATGTATCATACGATTTCTGTAGAGGACATCTCATTTATTTCACAAAAGGATCTGGATGAGACTACATGTACCAATTGCCAGATGTGTTACAGAATTTGTCCGACCGGTGCTCTGAGCTCAGATCACAGAGGCAGTAAAATTGATTTTAATCCGCTCGCCTGTGTACAGTGTCACAGCTGTCATGATGTCTGCGAACCGCATTCTCTCACACTGAGAAAAACATTTTCGCTCAGTACTTTTTTTGAACCGAAAATTGAAACCCTGGTGCGTTTTGACATTAAAAGATGTGATGAATGCGGGAACTTTTTTGCCTATCAGGGTGGAGAGAAAATCTGTAACAGATGCAGGATTGAAGAAGAAGAAGCAAAAGAACTATGGGGGATACAATGAGTGAAAGAATGGCAGAAGTCGAGACAATGAATGCTGATGACGGGATCAAAAAAGAGACAAAGCTCTTTGGGCTTATTGCTGAACATGCCAGTCCAAACAGACTGTTTATTTTACTTAACAAAGAGATAAAAGCAAATAATGCCGATGCCATGATGATACCGATGAATATACGCGAAGATGATTTTTATTATACACTTTCAAATATGAAAAAGTCTCATGTCAACGGTGCATATATAGCAGAAGAATATCAGGAGAGTGCAGTAGAACTGCTGGATGAAGCAGATGAATTTGTACAGGTGTATAACAAGTGTGATTTTGTTTTAAGAGACGGTGAACGACTGATCGGAACGTATCTTGAGAAAAACAGTACATTGCTTGGCGAAGATTTAGCAAAAGAAATATTTGAAAAATATATAAGATAGGAAGACAATTATGGATATAAAAGATTTAAATGAATTAAGAAACGAATTTGAAATGATGCAAAAACAGGCAATGCAGGCTGCCTGTGATGACGGAAGCTGTGCAGAAGATGAGTATGAAGACTATCCAGACTATTTAAAGGCCATTTATGCAGAGATTATGCCTCCGGCAAAAAGCGGTATCTATTTTTCAAGATGGGATTTAAAACGCATAGCAGCTGAACTGGGCGAATCTTTTGCCATAGATGTACGTGAGAGAATGTTTAAAAATTTCATGCAGTGGATTGCTACACCCGAAGACATGCAGGCTGTTGTCAATGAATTTAAAAAACACATGGATATGAAATGTGATTTGTATCAAGAATATATGCAAAACTATCCGGCAATGAAAGAGATTTTCGAACCGAAAATTCAAAAAGCGGAAAAAGCAAAAAAATATCTTGACAAAGTCTATATCGAGTTTTTTACTTAAGCTTTTTCAGTATCTCTTTTTTTATTTTTCCGAGATTGAGGGGATGTTTTTTATGAATATCCGCCTCAAGCTTTGCAATCTCCTCATCTAAACCTCTGTTTTGATAATTCATTATTAAGAGCAAGAGCAATTCTTTTGCATCTTTTGCGCGTTTAATATCTGCAAACTCTTCTTCTTGTTTTTTGGTAAAAAATGATTTTTGACTGATTTTTGCGGTGAAAAATCCGGCTAAAAAAATCAGGGTATAGATGAAAAAAGTTTTTATCTGCGCAAAATTTATCCATGCTTCATTTTGTGGGGCATTTGTTTTGTCTAACAAGAGTGCAGGATTTGTTTTTTTTACTTTGACTTTATATGCTTTTGTATGGAGTGTGTAATAGCTGTTTTTGCGCGGGGAATAAACTTCTAACGCAAAAGAGGGGATTGTAAAATTATCTGCCGCGCTGAGGGCATATATATATTCTGTATTGATAATATACCCATCTTCTGTAAGCCTGGAAAGTTTGTCTTTTCTTTTTGAAAATATGCTTACATTTTCAATTTGCGTATTGAGGATATTCAATGCTGTTTCTTTGTAACCCGTACCGGAGAGTATATAATGCAGATTGACAATCCCGTACTGGTCAATTTCATCGGTGTCAATTGTAGAGCTGATTTTAAAATCTCCTACCAGGTCAACATGTTTTTTAAATTTTTCTACCTTGAGTGTTAAAGGTTTGAGCGCTATTTTTGTATCATAGGTGCTGATGGCTATACTGTCATCATGGTCATCAACATAACTTTGTTTGACAGCTTTGTCACTGGCGGTGCGAATAATAAAATCAAAATTTACATGCAGTGTTTTTGCTTTGAGTGCAAAGAGAATAAACTTAAAGATTGTCTTCGTGTTGTGGTAGCCTTTGTCCTGTATGCTTTTTTGTAAAAGTTTTACTTCATAATCAGGGCTTTTTTGCACATTAAAGGAAAAAAACATATGATCACTGTGGTTTTTCTGTTCCGCCTGAAAGGTAATGAGCAGAGGTTCTTTGATGTGGACACTTTTTTTATTGGTTGTAAGTTTGTAGGTTGCCAGCTGGCCTGCACCAAAAAGTGAGACAGTAAAAAGTATAAAAAGCAAAAATATCTTACCAAGGGTGTTTTTCATTTGTATATCCTTTGTTTATGAGTTCATAAGCTCTGTATCCCAGCTTGTATTTTGATTTGTTTTTCTTCTTTACATGTAGAAGATTTTGGTTCTCTTTTTTCTTTTTGCTGTTTTTTCCGCTGCCGCTGCTTTTTTGTGAAGCTTTTTGCTGTGAGTTGGACGATGAGGCACTTTTGTTTGTGCTTTTTTTCTGCATTTGTTTTTTATCGTCTTGCTTTTTGCGCTGCCTGTTGGTTTTTGGAAGCATTTGTCCGAGATTTTTTTCATCCTGAAGTCCCAGTTTATACAGAAGGCTGAGATTGTAAAAAGCATCTTTGTCAAATCCAAGTGCCAATGATTTTTGGTAGTAGCGTATTGCTCGGCTGTATTTTTTCAAGGCAACAGCACAATTGCCGAGATTGTAAAAAATATTTTGTTTGAGTTTTGGATCAGTGGAACGTATTTGTGAAAAAAGTTCTACAGCTTTTTTGTAATTTTTTGCTTTGCAATAGGCAACTGCACTGTTATAGTAGCTTGCAGGGGAGGGAGAAAGCTTGAGAAACTCCTGTGCAGCAGCTGCATAGTTTTTATGCCTGTATGCCTGATTTGCTTTGTTGTGATGGTAAAAATCCAAGAGCGAGGCCGCATGAACAGGGTACGGCAGAATGATAAAAGGCAGAAGAACAAAGAGTTGGTGCAGTTTTGTTACAGCAAGAAAGAAACTAAGCAGCGCTATAAAAAGCGGAAAAATAAAAAGTTCCCGGTAGCTGAGTACCTTTGTCGTTGATTCAACAGCAGTATCCTGTTCTTGAAGATCGCTGATGATTTCCTTTGATATATCTGCATCTGTGTCTAATTCATAATATTTTCCTCCGCACTCCTGTGCCAACGGTTTTAAAAGTGGATTTATTCTTGAAATTACAAGATTCTCGTTATTATCCAAAATAGGTTTGTTGTTCTTTTTCAGTGTGGTTCCTTTTGTTGAACCTGTTGCAACGATATAGGGAATGATGCTATTTTTTTTACATATATCTACGAGGCTGGCAAGATCTTTGTCCTCGCCCCCGTCAGTGAAAATAATGAGATTTTTTTGTTTATAGGAAGTCTTGGCAATACTTTGAAACAAAGAGAGCAGGGAGGTTCCTTTTGTTAATATATATTTTGGCTCCAGAGAGTTGAGTGCCATCATACTGATGGTACTGTCTGTTGTCGGAGGTGAGATGAGCATGGCATTGGAGGTGAATGCAAAAATACTGAACCGATCCTGATTCAGTTGCCTAAGCAAAGAGGCAATATTTTTTTTTGCCACTTCATAGCGTGTTGGCTTCAGGTCATCCGCCTGCATTGAAAAGGATGCATCAAGGGCTATAATATAATCCTGTGCATCAAATTTTTGCTCGATCGGTTTGTTTGTAATGACCGGTCGACTGAGTGCGATGAGCATAAAAAACAGAGAAAGGTAGAGCAGGTTCTTTTGCTTTTTTGTCTTTTGCTGTGTCTCTTTTATATCATTCTTATAGTAAAAATACAGTGGAATCAGAAAAGAAAGAATCCAGGGATACAAAAGTGTCATAAAACTTCCTTTTTCTGTTTTGTAATAAGATAGAACAGCAGGAGCAATGCCAAAGTAAGCGGATAGATAAAGAGATTTTGTTTATGAAGATAATGTTTTGATCGAATGGCACTTGGTTCGAGTTTGTCTATTTCCTGATAAACTTCTTGCAGCATCTTGACATCTTTAGCCGCAAACATTTTTGCACCTGTGTTTTTTGCTATGAGTTTGAGAAGATTGGCATCAAAAGAGGAGGTGTCTCCTATACCTATGGTATAAATTTTCACATGCTGCTTTTTTGCCCTTTGTACCGCCTCTTTTACAGAAACAGCACCACTGTTCTGATAGCCGTCTGTCACTAGAATAATCACTTTTTCTTTTGCTTTTCCTTTTTTGAGGATTTTGAGTGCAGTTGCCAGTCCTTCTCCTATAGCGGTACTTTCTCCTGCAATGCCCACATCAAAAAAATCCAGTAAAAATGCAACACTCTTCATGTCATAGCTCAAAGGAATGGCAGGATAGGCATAGCTTCCAAATATTGCTACACCGACATTGTCGTTGTAACGTTTGGATATAAATGAAGCTAAAAGTTCCTTGAGTGCATCAAATTTTCTTTTTTGCGGATTTTCTGAGTCAAATCCACTCTCCGCCATGGAACCGCTGGTATCAAGAGCAAAAACCAAATCTCTTCCTTTTCGCTTGGAAGAACTTTTTTGGTCATATACAATTGGTGAGGCAAGTGCAAAAATCATAGAGGAGAGAATCAGGGAATAGAGCAGTTTTTCTTTGTTGATGAAAGAGGTTTTTTTTGAAAAGAGATGTATGTGCGGGAAAATAATTTTTTTGAGCGTAAGAGGACATTTATATATGCAGATTACCAAAAGTAAAAGGATGAAAACATAAGGATATTCAAAGGTAAAATTATTCAATTTGTCACTACTTTTTGATACAATTATAGCAAAGAGGAGATGAGAATGAGATTTATTTTTTTATTTGTTATCCTGCTAACGAAAATATATGCAGATTCAGATGCTTACAATCGTGGTGAAATGCTTTTCTTTGCCAATGCCTGCTCAAGCTGTCATGGACCATCTGCCGAAGGAAGCAGTACCTATCCGAGACTTGCAAACAAAAAAAGCAGTTACCTGAAAAAGAAACTGATTGATTTTCGCGCAGGAAAGGCCAGCAGTGTTTCACAGCAGATGATGGCGCAGTTTGCGAAAAAACTGAGTGATCAGGATATTAACGATTTATCCTTTTTTCTTTCCAATCACAAAGAAGTCCCTGTTGAAGATGTACAGGACGATATACTGGGCGGATTTGGTTCATAAATCTGTTCCGGTACAAATAGATCCTGCAAATACAAAAGAGTACATAAAAACCATACGGGGAATTGGATATATGATGCTTTAGTGTAAGCGTGTTTGAGACGCTACATCTATTTTTCTGCCCACAGCATTCTTAGATAGAGCCCCGGCGTTGAAGTGTATCCAACCTCACTAAATACCAGTTTTTTGTGTTTGTCATAAATAAAAGTTGTCGGAAATCCGGAAATATGAAATATTGAGGAGAGTTTTCCATTTTGGTCGTTGACAACTTTGAAAGTGTAATTATTTTCATCAAGATATTTTTGAAGCTTTTCATCACTCCCTGACTTCACAGCTATGGTAATGACTTCAAAATAGTGCGATAAAAATTCTATATTTGAAGCTTCAAGCTTACATGTAGGACACCAGCTAGCCCAAAAGTGTACTAAAACCGGTTTGTTTTTTACTACTTGATATTCTTGATTATTTATAAGTTTAAAGCTGTCAACAGTTAAGGGACTCTGTGATAAATCCTGACTTCTGTACAAACTTAAAGCATTTGCAAAAAGAGTCATCGTAATCACAAAAAAGATAATTTCTTTGAGGTAGTGTTTCATTTTTTTTAGCATAAGACAAGCTTAACACTATTGTAATAATAAACTGATAAAATGCTAAAAAAATAAAGGAAAATACATGGTTAAAGCACTACTTGTTTCACTGTCTCTCGTATTGATGACGGGATGCAGCACTTCATTGCACAAAGCAACTCCTCATAAAACAAAAAAAACGGTGCATAGAATGTTCCAAAGTGTTTCTAAGGAAAAAGCTGTTTTGTTGCAAAAAGGAAAGCATAAAGAATCTTGCCATATATGCGGCATGAATTTGGTAAAGTTCTATAAAACAAATCATGCGGCAAAAGAGAATGGGATAACACATCAGTACTGTTCTATTCATTGTTTGACAAAAGATATTAAAGAAGGTGCTGAACTGGAAAATCCTCAAGTTGTTGATGTGAGTTCTTTGAAATTTGTTCCTGTAACAGAAGCTTATTATGTTGTTGGAAGTAAAAAACCCGCTACAATGAGTAGAATAAGTAAATATGCATTCAAATCTTTAAAAGACGCACAGGCTTTTCAGGCCCAATATGGTGGGAAAATAGTTGATTTTTATTCTGCCTGGCAAATAGCCAGGAAGGATTTTAAATAAGAAGGGGTTGAGACAGAGTGTTTACTCTATCTCAGCGTCGATAACATCGTCATCGTCTTTTTTCTTTGCTGCATCTGCTGCTCCGGCTTCACCGCCTTGCTCTTTTTTATACATCTGCTCTGCCATTTTATGGCTTGCTTCTGTAAGTACTTTTACTTTCTCTTCAATTTGCTCTTTTGTAGAGTTTTCATCTTTTAGAACATCTTGAAGATCCTTGATAGCCGCTTCTATTTTTGCTTTTTCGTCAGCTGCAAGGTTGTCTCCCATCTCTTTCATTGATTTTTCAGTTTGTGCAATCAATGCATCTGCCTGATTTTTGAGTTCAACAACAGCTTTTCTTGCTTCATCTTCAGCTTTATGTGCTTCTGCATCCTGAACCATTTTTTCAATCTCTTCTTCGCTTAATCCTGAAGCACCTGAGATTGTAATTTTTTGCTCTTTACCAGTTCCCTTGTCTACTGCTGAAACTGTCAGTATTCCGTTGGCATCAATATCGAACGTAACCTCAATTTGAGGTACACCACGCGGTGCCGCCGGAATATCAGTCAGTTCAAACAGACCTAAAGATTTGTTGTCTTTTGCAAATTCTCGCTCACCCTGCACAACGTTAATGCTAACAGCCGGCTGGTTGTCTTCTGCAGTTGAGAAGATTTGAGATTTTTTTACAGGAATTGTAGTTCCTTTTTCGATAACTTTCGTTGCAACACCACCAAGTGTTTCAATACCAAGTGATAACGGTGTAACATCAAGTAAAAGAACATCTTTAACATCTCCTCGTAATACACCACCTTGAATAGCTGCACCTGCAGCAACAACTTCATCAGGGTTTACTGATTTATTTAACTCTTTGCCGTCAAAATAGTCAGAAACTCTTTTTTGTACCAAAGGAACACGAGTAGAACCACCAACCATGATGATCTCTTTGATGTCGCCTTTACTTAAATCTGCATCTTTCATTGCAATTTGAACATGATCCATTGTTTCATCTACAAGTGGTTCAATCATCCCTTCAAACTTAGCACGGGTAAGTTTTACAACCAAGTGCTGCGGACCTGCTTCTGTCATTGTGATAAACGGCAGGTTGATTTCTGTTTCTGTTGCCGAACTTAACTCTTTTTTCGCACTTTCTGCAGCATCTTTCAAACGCTGTAGGGCCATTTTGTCATTTTTAAGATCAATTCCGTGACTTGCTTTGAATTCACTTGCTAACCAGTCAACAATTTTGTTGTCAAAGTCATCACCACCAAGGAATGCATTTCCGTCTGTTGAAAGAACTTCAAATGTTCCGTCAGAAATTTCAAGTGTAGTTACATCAAATGTACCACCACCCAGGTCATATACCAAAACATCTTCATCAGATTTTTTCTCTAAACCATATGCAAGTGCTGATGCAGTCGGTTCATTGATGATACGAAGTACATTCAGTCCCGCAATAGTACCGGCATCTTTTGTCGCTTTTCTTTGGCTGTCATTAAAGTATGCCGGAACGGTAATTACAGCATCAGTAACTTTTTCTCCAAGATACGCTTCAGCATCTTCTTTTAGTTTTGAAAGAATTTTTGCTGAAATTTCCTGTGGTGTGTAGATTTTTCCTGCAACATCAACTGCTGCCATACCGTCTTTGTCTACAATCTTATATGTTACTTTTTCCTGTGCAAGTTTTGCATTTTCTTCATTCATCATAAGACCCATGATTCTTTTGACAGATGAAATTGTTTTTTCCGGATTTGTGATAGCCTGACGTTTTGCAGGGTCTCCTACTAAAACCTCTCCCTTGTCTGTAAATGCAACAACTGAAGGTGTTGTGTTTTTTCCTTCTGCATTTGGAATGATTTTCGCTTCACCACCCTCATATACTGCCACACATGAATTTGTTGTTCCTAAATCTATACCTATTACTTTGCTCATTTTTTCTTCCTTTTTTTAAGTTTAATTGAATTTTATATTTTTTAAAACAGTGTAATTGTACGCTCTTTTAAATTTTTTTTTTGCAACCTAGGTTGCATTTACTCAAAGCTAGTTTGCAACAACAACCATAGCTTCTCTCAATGGTCTCTCTTTATATTTGTAACCTTTTTGAAAGGTTTGGACAATCTGTCCGCTTTCAACTTCATCACTGTCAACACTCTGTACGGCATTGTGAATATTCGGATCAAACGGCTCTTCATGTGATACCATTGTTACACCGTGTTTTTCCAGTGCTGTAGTAAATTGCTTGAGTGTAAGTTCAATACCCTCTTTGAGCTTTTCTATAAGTTCCTGAGGTTCGGCATCTGCATTAGCAGACTGCAGGGCCATCTCAAGAGAATCCACTACAGGGATCATATCTTTTGCAAATTTTTCGTTTGCATATTCAACCGCAGTGTATTTTTCACGTTCAAGTCTCTTTTTAATATTGTCAAAATCAGCATGAACACGTGCATACTTGTCTTTTAGTTCTGCCAGTTCTTTTTGCAGTAAATCTAATTCGTTTTCAACTGCTTCAGCTTCAGCAGCGACTTCATCATTCTCTATTTCGTTATTATTTGTATTTTCTTTTTCAGACATAATGATTCATATCTCCTTTTTCTTGAAAAGATAACGTATTATACACATTGAGTGTAATAATGTCAAGTAATGGTTGTGTGATTTATATAAAATAACTTTAGTCACATCCTGTCAAGTTTGTTTTCATCTTCTTAAAACTGTAATGAAGCTTCACTTGAGTATTATTATACTACAAATTTATGGAGAAATATTATGAAATATTTAACTTGGTTCTTTATTGGCGTTGTAGGTATATTTATTTTCGTGTATGTCATACTCTTTACAGGCTTTGGCAATTCATTGATAAAACCCGCTATAGAGAGTAAAATCAGAGAAGAGACGAAACTTGATTCTAAACTAAAGGTTTTTTCTTTATCAATGAGTGATTTTCAAATAATTTTGCAATTAAATGAGAACAATACAATTAAAGCTGCAGGAACCTATTCGATTCTTTCAAAATCTTTTGATATACAATACAGTGTTGATTTAGGAGAACTGGCAACGCTGCAGCCTTTGACTGTAATGCAGTTGCAGGATGCCTTTTTTACAGAGGGAAGGGTACAGGGGAATGACAAACTGTTTACTGTTTTAGGAAAGAGTGATGTTGCCAAAAGTAAAACAGACTACAAAATTGTTATGACAGACTTCAGTCCCACTGCAGTTATTGCCAAAGTAGCGCGTGCCGATTTAGCCTCTTTACTGCATATGATCAATCAAAAACCGTATGCGAGTGCCCAGGTGAATCTGAATGTCAATTTTACAAACATTACGCCGCATCAACTTGACGGTGATATTCTTCTTGTTACAAAAAATGGAAAATTAAACGCAAGCGTGATGAAAAAAGATTTCAATATTACTATTCCTCCAACAGCATTTGCAATGAATTTGGATGCAAAGCTCAAAGGCGATGCAATTGATTATAGATATAATCTCAATTCTAACCTTGCCAAAATGACATCGCAAGGCAATATAGTTCCGGCACCGTTACATGTAAAGGCAAAATACGCATTACATGTAAAAGAGCTGGCTGTTTTAAAACCGATAACTTCGGCTGATATAAGAGGAAAATTAAATCTCAACGGAACAGTAGTCGGCAATAAAGAAGAAATGATTCTCAAAGGAAAAAGTGACTTGGCTGCTTCAAACACAGCATTTACAGCAACACTGCATGATTTTGCACCCAAAAGCATTGAAGCGGATATAAAAGGTCTCAAGCTTCAAAAACTGCTTTATATGCTCAAACAGCCTCATTATGCAGATGCGCTGTTTACCATGCATGTGAACATCAGCAATGCTGATCCGAAAAATCTGCAGGGTGTTGTGACATCTCAGATTACAAAGGGGCTGGCAGACACAAGGTACATTACCCAAGCGTATAAATTTAAAAGTATGATGCCAAGAACAAAGTTTCATGCTGAAACCCATACAGTACTCAGTAAGAATATCATTGACACGAAATTAAATTTTTCTTCAACGCTTGCGAATTTTGTGATTAAAAAAGCACGTTTTGATACAAAAGAGGCTTCTTTGCAGACGGACTATACCGTAAAAATTCCTAATCTTGAGCAACTCTATTTTGCAACGCAACGGCATCTCAAAGGTGCTTTGGCTGCCAATGGAATACTGAAAAAAGCAAAAGATTTGGATTTTACACTTTTTTCAAATATAGCCGGCGGCAAACTTGATGCAAAACTGCACAATGATGACTTTGTTGCAAATTTAAAATCACTGCAGACTTTGGATGTTCTTGATATGCTGCTGTATCCTAAAATATTCAAGGCCTCTGTAGACGGAAAATTTCTTTATAATCTCGCAGATGAAAAAGGTGACTTTAAAGGATTGCTTTTCGATGGTACGTTTATGCCTAACCAGGTACTTGACTTGACAAAAAAATATGCACATATAGACCTGTATAAACAGCGTTTTAAAGGAGATGTAGATGCAAAAATAAAGAAAGAAAAAATTGTTGCCTCGTTGGATTTAAAGTCAAATACATCTTCCATTGTGGCAAAAAATACAAAAATTGACACAAAAGCCAATACAATTGATGCAAAAATTGATATTAATGCGAACGGCAATCCTTTGAGTGTTACGCTAAAAGGAAATATCAACAGACCGAAAATCGGGGTAGATGCAAAGCAGATTATCAAAAAGGAGGCAACAAAAGCGATTAAAAAAGAGATACAAAAAAGAATAGGAAAAGATGTCGGAAATCTGTTGAAAGGATTATTTTAGACTTACATCAGTCAGGGTAAGGCAAAAACTGACGGTTTGGCCCTGTTCTTCAACTTTTGTACAGGCCTGTGCAAGTGTTTGCCCTGTTGTGATAATATCATCAACTAAAATGATACTCTCATCATCTTTGAACTTTTTCAGTTGAAAGTTTCTTGGATTTTCCTGTCTGAATTGTTTGCTTTTACCCGAATACGAAACACTGTTTTGTGCCCGAAGTTTATTGTAAAGCGGACGGATATTGTATGTTTTAAGTGCATGGTTTAACAGTGCTGTGTGCGAATAGCCACTTGTACTTTTGTCATCTATTGCCAAAGAGAGATATTTCTCTTTTGTATGAAATTCTTTGGCAAATTTTTTAAAGCTGAGTTTTGCTAAAATAGTATAAATATAAAAACCGATATCGGTATGTTTCGTAAACAACAGTTCTTTTATCTCCTCATATTTGTAAAAAGAGAGGATGTCGGTACCGTTAGGGAGTTTTCTTCTGTAAAGAGCAGGGGAGAGAAAGTTTGTCTGGCAGGCGGAACATATGTGTGTAAAAGTATAACTTTCACACACTATACATTTCATAAAATCTGCTTTAGTCCATTTTTAAAACAGACATAAAAGCCTCTTGCGGCAGCTGCACCTTGCCTATGGATTTCATTCGTTTTTTCCCTGCTTTTTGTTTTTCAAGGAGTTTGCGTTTACGGGTAATATCTCCACCGTAACATTTGGCAGTAACATTTTTTCCCATTGACTTGACTGTTTCCCGGGCTATGACCTGATTGCCCAGTGATGCCTGTACGGCTACTTCAAAAAGCTGACGGGGAATAAGCTCTTTCATATTTTTTACAAGTGTTCGCCCGCGAGAAAGCGCAGAGGTTCGCGGGACAATTACACTGAGCGCATCCACGACCTCTCCGGCAACTTTGACATCAAGTTTGACAAGGTCGCCCTCTTTGAATTCGGTCGGTTCATAGTCAAAAGAAGCATAGCCTTTTGAAATGGACTTGAGCGTATCATAAAAATCCACGACTATTTCATTCATAGGTATTTCATACTCAAGCATTACTCTTTCTTCGTTGAGATAGGTCATTTTGTTTTGGATACCTCGTTTTGAGACCAAAAGATTCATGATATTCCCTAGATACTCACTGGGGGTTATCACTGTGGCTTTCACATAAGGCTCTTCGATTCTGTCAATATGATTGATTTCGGGCAATTCTGACGGGTTTTGCACTTTTACCATCTTCCCGTTATTAAGGTACACATGGTAGACAACCGAAGGGGCTGTGGCAATTAGATCAAGTCCGAATTCTCTCTCCAGACGCTCTTTGATGACTTCCATATGCAGCATACCCAAAAAGCCTACACGAAAACCAAAACCGAGTGCTATAGATGTTTCAGGTTCATAAGAGAGGGAGGAGTCATTGAGTCTGAGTTTGTCAAGTGCATCTCTTAAGTCTTCAAATTTGTCGGTATCTATAGGGTAGAGTCCGGCAAATACAAAAGGTTTAGCAGGTTCGTAATCTCCAACCGGTTGGGCAGTGGGATTTTTCGCATCAGTGATGGTATCACCGACACTCACCACACTTACCTCTTTAAGCCCTAAGACTACAATGCCGATTTCACCACTCTTTATAGCCTGTGTTTTGATTTTTTTCAAAGGATGCGGATATAATAAATCAAGGACTTGATGCTCTTCACCGTTTGACATCAGTTTAATCGTCTGATTTTTTCTAATTTCTCCGTCAAAAACACGTACAAGTGCCAGGGCACCAAGGTACTGGTCAAACCAGGAGTCATAAATAATTGCTTTGGTAGGTGCATCCGGATCACCGACAGGTGCCGGAATTCTCTCAACAATGGCATCAATAAGGTCACGAATCCCGACGCCTGTTTTTGCACTCACAAGGACAGCATCTGTGGCATCAATACCTATAGAAGTTTCTATCTCTTCGGCGACTTTATCAGGATCGGCGGCAGGAAGGTCAATTTTATTAATAACGGGAATGAGTTCAAGGTCGTTGTCAAGCGCCAAATAGACATTGGCAATTGTCTGTGCCTCAACACCCTGTGCGGCATCAACGATAAGCAGGGCTCCGTCAGAAGATGCCAAAGATTTACTCACTTCATAAGAAAAATCAACATGACCCGGTGTGTCTATAAGATTGAGAATATAATGTTCCCCGTCTTTGACATAGTCAAGGCGAACGGACTGTGCCTTGATGGTAATGCCGCGTTCCTGTTCTATATCCATGGTATCCATCATCTGTGTACCCATTTCTCTCTCGGTAACAGAACCGCACTCTTGTATGATTCTGTCAGCCAAGGTGCTTTTTCCATGGTCAATATGGGCAATGATTGAGAAGTTCCTAATATTTTTCAATGATACTCCTATGCAAAAAGACTGTTCACACTCTCGTTGTGATAGACTCTGCGAATTACTTCGGCAAAAAGTGGTGCAACACTCAAGACTTTTATTTTTGAATGAGGTTTTGATTCTAAGGTATTGGTTATAATGAGCTCATCAAGCTCACCGTTCTCAAGATTCTGGTAAGCATTTCCACTGAGAACACCGTGTGTAGCGCATGCCATCACAGAAACAGCTCCTTTGTTCTTAAGAGCAGTGGCCGCTTTGACCATTGTTCCTGCCGTGTCAACCATATCGTCTATCATAATAACATCATGTCCCTCGACATTTCCGATGATATTCATGACTTCACTTTCATTTGCTTTTTCACGGCGTTTGTCAACGATAACCATTTCAAGACCCATTCGGGATGCAAAGTATCTCGCACGCGCAACCCCGCCGATGTCAGGAGAAGCAATAATAGGATTTTTGAGGTTTTTGCTTTTTATATACTGCTCAAAGGTAATAGAACCGTAAAGATTGTCAACCGGAATATCAAAAAATCCCTGAATCTGTCCGGCATGCAGGTCTATAGTTACGACTCTGTCTATGCCGGCAGTTTCATAGAGGTTTGCTACAAGCTTAGCCGTAATCGGGACACGGGGAGCCGCCTTTCTGTCTTGTCTCGCATAACCGTAGTAGGGAACAACAGCGGTAATACTTGAAGCTGATGAGCGTTTGAGGGCATCAGTCAAAATTAACAGTTCCATAAGATTGTCATTTGAGGGAGCACCGGTTGACTGTACGATAAATACATCACGACCACGGACAGATTCTGCAATCTGGACCGAAATTTCACCGTCGCTAAACTTTTTAACATCAGCTTTCGCTAAGGGAATATCTAAAATACTACAAATTTCTTTCGCAAAATCAACACTGGCAGATCCTGCAAAAATTTTATAACCACGCATAGGAGTTCCTTCTTGGAAAAATTAATGTTGTATTATACAGCAATTGTACTGAGTATATGTTAAAGTTCTTGGCACTTTTGACAAAGTCCGGATAAAACCAGGTCGGCTTTGTCAATTTTAAAATGAGAAGTCTGTGAAGCGAGTTGGGCAGTTTGTGACAGGTCCAGTACAATATCCTGAATTGTATGACATTGTCTGCAGATTACATGGGAGTGTGTTTCTTTTGTCAGTTCAAATACTGATTTCTCATTTGGAATTTTTACTTCCTGTATAAAAGCATTCTCCATCATAAGATTAATATTTTTATAAATAGTAGCCAGTGAGATAGAATTGAATTTTTTCAGCATGACTTCATACAGGTGCTCTATTGTCATGTGTCCATTGTCATGAAGTGCATTTGCAATTTCCAGTCTTTGCGGTGTTGCTTTTAAATGATGTTGACGTAATATATCTGTATAATTATTCATAATAGAATTATACACTACAAATATTTAAAAATAGTTTTCTAAAGCAGTTTTTGTAATCGGATTAAGCTGGAAAAGAGAATCGCGCTTTTGTCACCACTTGAACTTTTCATCTGAAGTTCACTGTTTAAGAGTAATTCATGCAGTTTTGCATATGTCTGCGGTTTTATTTTAATTGCAGCAGAGGCTTTTTGTTCTACCACAAAAGAGGGTGCAGGGTAACCTAAAATTTCTAAAGCATTAGGCGCACCGTTTATTCGGATATATATGTTAAACATATAAAGCTGTGTCAAATAGGCGGTAATTGCTGTAATAATTCTTATTTCATCTTCGCCATGTTCGAGTATATTAAGTAAATCAGGACGAAAATCTTTTTTGTCAAGCAGTTTTGTTATAAAGTCGTCAAGGTTGATACTTGCAAGTCCATATACCAGATTGTCAACATCTTTTGTTGTAATGGCTCTGTCATAAACACGAAACTTTTCTATTTCATTCGATGCAAGCGCAACATCTCCATTGTGAATTTTTAAGAGATGGGAAATTGTAAATTTATCAATATTGACATGCTTTTCTTGGGCAAGGGCATAAATAATATTTTGTGCTTCATACTCTTTTGGGTGAAAAAATCTTACACTCATGACATTTGTTTTGGCAAAAGCTTTTTTATTGTTGTAGGTTTTATGGTCTGATCCGTAATAGGCATAGACAAAAATATTTTCTGTATTTTTGTCACATAAGGATAAAAACAGATCAAGCTCTTTTTTGGGAATTTTTTTTTCGCTTTTTATGACAAGGATATTTCTGTCTCCAAAGAGTGAACCCTGCGAGAGATGTGCCTTTGCAGAGTTAAAATCATATTCGTCATGGTAATAGCTGAGAATATTTGCTTCTTCTATATTTGTCAGCATTTTTGTATACATATCTATCAAGAAGGTACTTTCTCCAAAAAAGATAAAGCTGTTGGAGATACTCTTGTTTTGTATATGTTTGTCAAACTCGTTTTTATACATTGTTTTCTATTTTCCCGACTACAGAGGCATATATTCGGGCTCTTGCTATATTCACTTTATCAATGCGAACAATGACATCTTCAAAAAGTGTTACATCCGCACCCGATGTAAAATGCAGTCTTGCACCTATGATTTTATCATGCAACTGGGCACGCAGTTCCGGATCTGTAGAGGTAATTCTTGCTTTAAACTCTTTGTGCAGGTTTTGTTCTGCCCATCTTGCATATTTGCGTGCTTTGTATTCGGACTCTATAATCATAGCCTCACGCTCTTTTTCACTGATAGCCATACTGAGTGATTCTATATTTCTTAAAACATAAGACTGCTCCTGTGTGTCGCCTCTGTTAATCGCTTTTAAAAGTCTGTGCACAATTAAATCACTGTACCTTCTTATGGGTGAGGTGAAATGGGTGTACTCTTTAAAACCCAGTCCAAAGTGCCCGACATTTACAGGGGAGTATCGTGCCTGCATCTGGGACTGAATAATCAGTGTATCCACTTCCGCTTCAATACCCATCTCTCTGGCCTGTTTTTGGATGGAGTCTATTGTTTCTTTGATAGTGTTTTTTATCTCTACATGTATGCCTATGCCGGCTAACTCCTGGTAAAGCTTCTGAAGTTTTGCCTGACTTGGCGGTTCGTGGATTCTAAAAAGCCCTCTTTTGTAACGTTTTGCCGCTTCTTTGTTTGCTAAGAGCATACAGTCCTCTATAAGTCCGTGAGAAGGTGTCTCCTGGGCAAGGGTTGTGGCGACAAGGTTTGTGTTTTCATCCAGAGTCATCTCTATTTCTGTAGAATGAAAGTCAAAACCTTCCTGCAGACGTTTTGCCCGTAATCTGTCGGTAACTGTTTTGAGCTTTTTTATCCAGGCAAATATCTCTGTTTCTTCTTCTGTTTTTGCCTGCAGCTTATTTTCTAAAAAGAGGTCAATCTCTTCATAGTTAAATCTTCTGTCAGAGTGCATAAGTGCCTCATACACTTCAGATTTTACGACTTCAAGAGTTTTTACATCAAGTTTGATTTCAAATACATAAGCAAGTCTGTCTACATGGGGTTGAAGGGAACATAAAGTTTCGCTGAGTTCTCTCGGGAGCATAGGAATAGAACGATGCGGCAGGTAAATAGAAAAACTTCTGTAGATTGCTTCGGTATCTATGGGACCAAAAGGTGTGACATATTCACTGACATCTGCGATAGCAACATAAAGGGTTGTGTTCTTGTCATCCCAGTAGATGGCATCGTCAAAATCTTTTGCAGTCACAGGGTCTATTGTACAAAATGTCAAATCTCTTAAATCTTTTCTTTTTGGATACTTTGAAGCATCAACAGGCTGAAAAGAGCGAGCGATTTTTAAAACTTCCTCATCAAATGCATCATGCTTGTTAAACTGGGCAAGGACAATTTTCTCATCAGATTTCGGGTCTTTGATGTTGCCTATTTTTTCCATGATTTTATTTTCATTGTTGTCAACTTTAAAAAGGTCACCCACTGCATAGTTATTGAGCTCTTCTGTTGACATCTCAGCACCGACGGGATACTCGGTTTTAAGATCAACTAAAGATTTGTGTCCCTCTTTTTCTATGATGTAGGCGACACTGTAAGTCTGTTCTTTTCCGACTATTTCTACTATTTTGGCACTCGGTTGTCCTCTGTGCCCTAAAAGTCTCTGAGCAATAACCAAATCCCCTTCATTGGCAAGTCCGAGATTGTTTTCATTGATATAGAGGTCTTTAATATTCTCGCCTATTACATGTAAATAGGCTGTTCCTTTTTGGACAAGTCCTAAAACTCCGGCACGGTATTTGGAATTGAATTTGTATATATTATGCTTGTGTGTCAGGTATTTTTTTGCAAGCCATTCGCGTACTACAGGAAGTTCCTCTTCCGTGATGTCTTGTTCATTGAGTCCATGAGTGAGTCGTATAAGTAGTGATTTCAATGCATTTAACTCTTTATATGTTCCAGGGCTTGATCGAAACTCTCCATATCAAGTCCGTATTTTTCTATTAACTCTTTTGCAGCTTGAATGCTCTCGTTTGTGATTACACCGTTTATAGGAACAGTGATACGAACTACATGAAGAATCTGTGCAGCTTTTTTATCTTCTTCCTTGGCTGCATCGGGGTTTTGACAGTTGCGTATAACATCAACAAGTCCCTCTTCAAATTTCCATTGTGCAAATATTGTAGCACTGACTTCAGGTGTATCTACACCTACAATCTCTTTTTCGGCAGCTTCAACATCCTGTAACTCCTGCATAACTGCTTTGAACTCTGCTTCTTTTTTGTCCGCTATAATCTGCTGTGCAATAAGTACTTTTCCGATTTCTACCAAAAAGGCAGCAGGGGATAAAATACCCATAAGCCTGTTTTCTCTTTTTAGACACCAGGCCGTAGTAAGCGCATGCTGTTTTTTTGAGAGTTCAGAGAACATTTCGTTTGTAATGCCGTAGGGCGACAAATCAAGATCAAAGCTTTTTTTCACGATTGAAGCTAATGCAAATCCGCGAACAGTACCCATACCAAAGAGACCGACTGCCTGACTGATAGCATTTATTTCTCTGGAGAAACCGTAAAGCGGTGAATTTGCCGCTTTAAGGATATCGGCTGTCAAAAGAGGGTCTTTTTCTAAAATTTTTGCCATATCATTAAATGTAGAGTTTGGATCTTTGTAAACTTTCTCTATTTGAAGAGCAGATTCCGGAAGTGGCGGGAGTTGCTTGATTTTTTTTAATATATCTTCAGTCATTTAATTTCTCTCTTGTTAAATATAGTCTTTGTAGTGTAATTATAGTCTCAATAGCTAAATACATACTGAAGTAATCATTTTTCTTGATGTTTGTTTACAAAAAACTGTTATTATTTTTCATAAAAATTTTAGAAGGAAACAGATATGCAAAATGATGCAATGTTGACGCAACTGCGATATGTACCAAATGAAGCTTTGGTGCAGCAACTCAAAAGAATTCAAAAAAATACTCCGGGATATGAAAAAATAGAGAAGCATATTTTGGATTTAAATGATCATCTCAAAGTAAATAATGCCTATGTCGCTTTATCCAATACAAAAGATTACTTTAAAATAAAAGTAGAGTCACCTACTCCTGAGTTAGCACAGGAAGCACATGAAAAGATAGAGCATTTCAGCAGAAAATTCAAGGTAAAAACAGACAAATTACCAAATAAAGAAACATATTATATTATAGGGTACGAGCATTAGGAACAGCAGTTGATGAAAGAACCTATGAGTATCGAAGGGTATGATAAACTTACAGAAGAGTTTAAATATCTGCTCGAAGTTGAAAAACCCAAGGTGGCGCATGAAAAACTTGTAGCTGCCGCACTTGGTGACCGAAGTGAAAATGCTGACTATCAGGCGGCAAAAGAGAAATTGCGTTTTATTGACAAAAGGCTTTTTTATCTCAACAAAATGATTCAAAACTCACAAATCATTGATCCCTCTTTACATGTACATGAACGTATTTCTTTTGGAAGTACCGTTACATTGGTTGATCTTGAAACCGATAAAGAAGAGGTGTATACTTTATGCGGTGTGCTTGAGAGCGAACCGGAAAACGGACTGATATCCGTTCATTCTCCTATAGCAAAAGCATTGCTTGGCAAAAGTGCAGGCGACGAGGTCAAAGTCAGGTTGCCAAATCAGATAAAAGAGTATGAAATTGAAAAAATAGAGTATAAAAATATCTTTTCTCTGAAAAAGAATATTCGCACAAAAAGTGATTTTTCTTTTCATTAAAACAACTTTTACCATTGCTTGGATATAATTCATTTTTAAAAACCAATTTTTAGGAAACCCCCGTGAGCCAACAATTACAAAACATTGATGAACAGTTAGCCAACCATAAGCTTTCGCAAGAAGACTATATACATATTAAAGAGATCTTAGGACGTGAACCGAATTTGGTTGAATTAGGTATATTTTCAGCCATGTGGAGTGAACACTGTTCGTATAAGTCTTCCAAAGTCCATTTAAAAGGGTTTCCTACAAAAGCACCATGGGTTATTCAGGGACCTGGTGAAAATGCCGGTGTTATTGATATTGGTGATGGATATGCGGCAGTTTTTAAGATGGAGTCACATAATCATCCGAGTTTTATAGAACCCTATCAGGGCGCGGCAACCGGTGTCGGCGGAATTATGCGTGATGTTTTTACAATGGGTGCCCGTCCTGTGGCAAACTTGAATGCACTGCGTTTTGGCAATATTTTGAACAAAGATGATATTTCCAAGCATCAGCGTTATTTGGTGCGCGGTGTCACTGAGGGAATCGGCGGTTACGGCAACTGTATGGGTGTTCCGACCATCGGCGGTGAAACCAGTTTTGATGAGTGTTACAACGGAAATATTCTTGTCAATGCTTTTACTCTGGGAATTGCAAAAAGTGACGAAATATTTTACGGCAAGGCAGAGGGGACAGGAAATCCAGTCCTTTATGTAGGTGCTAAAACAGGTCGTGACGGTCTTGGCGGAGCTGTTATGAGTTCGGACAGTTTTACCGAAGAGAGCAAATCTTTGCGTCCGACGGTTCAGGTAGGGGATCCTTTTACCGAAAAACTGCTTTTGGAAGCATGTCTGGAGCTTTTTAAAACGGATCATGTCATCGGAATCCAGGATATGGGAGCTGCCGGACTTACATCTTCTTCTTTTGAGATGGCGGGACGTTCAGGTTCGGGAATGATTATGCACCTTGACAAGGTTCCTGCGCGCGAAGAAAATATGACTCCTTATGATTTTATGCTCAGTGAATCGCAAGAGCGTATGCTTTTGTGTGCCAAAAAAGGTTCAGAACAGGCTATTATCGATATTTTTGAAAAATGGGATCTGGATGCTGCAGTTATAGGCGAGGTAACAGATACCGGAAAAATGGAGCTTTTTTGGCATGGAGAAAAATGTGCTGAGGTTCCTGTTGACCCTGTTAGTGAAGAAGCTCCGGAACTGAACCGTCCTATGAAAAAACCTGCTTACCTTGATGATATTCACAAAGTAAGTATTGATGATTTTGACAGAGTGTCAAATCAGGAAGCGTTTGAAAAACTGACAAAATCTATGGAAGTAGTTGATAAATCATGGATTTATACACAATATGATTCTATGGTACAGACAAATACTGTTAAAAACGGAGGCATGCTTGATGCTTCCGTCATCCGCGTAAAAGAGAATAAAAAAGCTTTGGCAATGTCAGCTGACTGTAATGTGCGTTATTGTTATATAGATCCGAAAATGGGAGCAGCGGCAGCGGTTGTTGAATCCGGGCGTAATGTTGCCATGAGCGGAGCAAGACCGTTGGCAATTACCGACTGTCTTAATTACGGAAATCCGGAAAACCCTGAAGTTATGTGGCAGTTTGGCCAAGGCTGTTTGGGTATAAAAGAAGCATGTGCAGAGCTGACAACTCCGGTCATTGGCGGAAATGTTTCTCTTTATAATGAAACAAACGGTGTTTCTGTTTTTCCAACGCCTTCTATTGCAACCGTAGGTGTGAATGATGATGAAAACAATGTGTTAATGTCAAGTTTTCAATCTGAGGGAAATGCGCTTTATCTGATAGGCGAAAGCAAATCAGAATTCGGCGGTTCTTTATATATGAAAGAGCTTTACGGTACTGTTGCCGGAGTTATACCTGAAATTGACTACAAGAAAGAGCTTGCACTTTGGGATTTGGTTATAGAAGCAAACAAAAAGCATTTGCTGGAGTGCGCAAAAGATGCAAGCAGCGGCGGTGTTGCAATAGCATTAGCGAAAATGGCAGCCACAAGCGGACTTGGCTGCGATGTAGATATGAGTGTTGCTGATGATCGGGATATCTTTGCAGAAAGTATGAGTCGAGCCATTATTGAAGTAAAGTCTGAAAACTGTGAAGCTTTTGAAGCGATGCTTGATGAATCAATGTCTGTTGAAAAAATTGGAACAGTCGGCGGAGATACTGTACGAATAAATGATGTAAATATGAGTATAAAAAGCCTCAAAGAGAATTATTTTACTACTTTTAGAAAAATAGTTGAACAAGATTTATAGTAATAGCAAAATCTTATAAAACTTTAATCCGTTTAGGTATATAATAATCACGAAAATATCACAAAGGAAAAGATAAATGAGAAAAAACATAATTACTGCAATAATTGCACTGAGTGTTGCATTTTTTGCAACAGGATGTTCTACAATGCATATGGGCTGGGTGGCAGTTACGAGTCAACACAAACTTGACGACAAAGCTATGGATGCGTATGATGAAATGTTTACAAAAGTTGCAAAATACGGTGACCCTGCACGTGCAATGATGAAAGAGTGGAAGGTTGAAGAAGGTGTGAGCGGTGATGATGTAAAAGAGTCAATAGCTGCACTTACTGAAGAGTATAACATGAGACTTACAGGCTATGTTAAGATGTATACAAAAGAGGATGCAAAACCAAATGAAGTGGCAGAAGCAAGAATCTGGTCTTTGTGTAACCTTACGACTGCAAAAATATTCTTGAATTATTCACGTTATTATGGTGGTTTTATGCCATGTAGAATTATGTATGTTCGTTATGGTAATGGAGACGCTTTCTTAATCAGTATGGATATGACTCTTGCAATTCATGGCGGATACCCGTTACCTCCAAAAATGCTGGAAGCTGCTTTAAAAGTAAAAGACGCAATGGAAGGAATTCCTGCTCGTGCTGCACAAGGTGATTTCTAGTCACCTGTTGCTTCTGGAGAGTTTATAAATTTTATAAGCTCTTCATCTAACTGATAGGGTGTATTCACAACCGCATCAATCTCTTTATACCTGAACCCCTCTTTTGTATAACAAACAATAGTTTCGTTTTTATTATCCAGCAAAGCATCTATCGCATACGTAATAAATTTATATGCCATAAGTCTGTCTTTTACTGTCGGATTTCCTCCGCGCTGCAGGTGACCAAGTACATTTACTCTTGATTCAATGCCGATTTTTTCTTCAAACCATCGTGCTATCTCTTCAGAATCCTCATTTATCCCCTCTGCTACAATAGCAATAAAATATCTTCGTCCGTTTTGTATCTCTTGTTTGAATTTTTGCTCATACGCGTTTAAATTATAGGCTGTTTCAGGAATTAAACAAAGCTCAGAACCGGATGTCAAATGAGATACAAGTGCAAGGTAACCGCATTTGTTTCCCATGGTCTCAATAATGAAAGCCCTTTTGAAAGAAGATGCCGTATCTCTGATGGAGTCTATTGAGAATTTTATCATATTGAGTGCCGTATCTACTCCTAAACAGTAGTCTGTGCCTGAAATATCATTATCAATAGTAGAAGGAATACCGCAAAACTTTATGTTATGCTCTTTGTAAAACTGATGTAAACCACGAAAAGAACCATCTCCCCCAAGCACAATAAGCATTGTTACATGTAATGCATCAAGGTTTTGTTTTGCTATGTTTCTATACTTCTCCTGCATAAATCTTTTGCTTCTGGCACTTCCTATTTTAGTGCCTCCACGGTTAATAATGCCCGAAACATCACAATAACTCGCTTTATGAATATTGTTGTCAATCAGTCCTTCGTATCCGTCATACACGAAGTAGGGCGTTAAATTATTTTGTAAACTGTATTCAACAAATCTTTTCAATGCCGGATTCATGCCGGAGACATCTCCGCCAGAACAGAGTATGGCAATATTTTGCTTCATTATAGCTTCCTTAAATTGTTTTTTTAAGTTTACCATCTTCTAAACTCTATTTGGATAAAATAGCAGTAATATTTTAAATCAAGGCGTCAAATGAAAAAAAGAGCATTAGTAAGTGTAAGTGATAAAAACGGTGTTGTAGATTTTTGTAAATCATTGGTAAAAAATGAGTATGAGATAATTTCTACCGGCGGAACATACAGGTTGTTGAAAGAAAATGGGGTGGATGCTATTGAAATTGATGAGATAACAAAGTTTCCCGAATGTTTTGAAGGGCGTGTGAAAACTTTAAATCCTTTTGTTCACGGTGGGATTTTGCATCGTCGTGACAAACAGTCACATTTGGACCAGGCAAAAGAGCTTGGGGTTGAAGCGATTGATCTGGTATGTGTCAACCTTTATCCGTTTAAGGAAACAATAGAAAAAACGGATGACTTTGATGAAATTATAGAAAATATTGACATCGGCGGTCCGGCAATGGTTCGCTCGGCTGCAAAAAACTTTGATGCTGTTCTAATTGTAACAAATGTACAAGATTATGACATCGTTATTGATGCGATTGAGAATGAAAAAAATACAAAAGAGTTTCGCCGCGGTTTTATGATTAAGGCGTATGAACATACTGCAGCCTATGATTCAATGATTGCAAACTACATGAATGAACGTTTCAACGAAGGTTTCGGCGAAAAACAGTTTATTGTAGGCAATAAAGTAATGAACACTCGTTATGGTGAAAATCCTCATCAAAAAGGTGCCCTCTATGAATTTGACAAACATTTTTCAAATAATTTTAAGACACTCAAAGGCGAAGCAAGTTTTAACAACCTAAATGATTTAAACGGTGCGGTTAAAATTGCAGCTGCCTTTGGGGATGAAAATGCTGTTTGTATCTCAAAACACGGTAATCCCTGTGGCTTTGCAATTAAAGATACATTACTCGAAGCATATACAGAAGCACTCAAATGTGACCCTGTATCTGCTTTTGGCGGTGTGGTTGCCGTTAATGGCACAGTTGACAAAGCATTGGCAGAAAAAATGAATGAAATATTTATTGAAGTGATTATAGCAGGACGTATTACCGAAGAAGCACAGGAAGTATTTGCAGCAAAGAAAAGAATTAAACTTTTTGAGATGGGTGCGGAGAAGTTGATTTTGGCAAATGATACAAAAGATTTTAAACATATTGACGGCGGATTTATTTTTCAGGACGCGGACAGGGTGCAGGATGATGAAGTGAAAAATGCAAAACTTATGAGTAAAAATGCAGCAACACCTGAAGAGATGAAAGATCTTGAAATTGCCTATAAGGTAGCATCCCTGACAAAATCAAACTGTGTCGTTTATGTGAAAAATTCCGCAATGGTTGCTGTCGGTATGGGAATGACCAGCCGTGTAGATGCTGCACAGTGTGCGCTTAAAAAAGCAAAAGATATGGGGCTTGACGTAACAGGCGCAGCCCTTGCCAGCGAAGCATTCTTTCCGTTTCGTGACTCTATAGATGCAGCCGCGGCAGCAGGAGTTAAAAATATTATAGAACCAGGAGGCTCTATTCGCGACGAAGAAATAATAGCTGCAGCCGATGAATTTGGTATGAGTCTCTACTTTTCAGGTATCCGCCACTTCTTACATTAAATCTATCAAGGTTCCTTTACCTTGATTGACATACACTCAAGTAATATGATATAATTCCACTAATGAGAATCTATGAATAATTAAATAAGTTAGAAGGAATAAATATGAGCAAATCATTATACGAAACATTGGAAGTATCTCCAAATGCAAGTGAATCAGAAATCAAAAAAGCCTACAGAAAGTTAGCCCGCAAATACCATCCGGATGTTAATAAGGATCCGAGTGCGGAAGAAAAATTTAAAGAAATAAATGCAGCCTATGAAGTGCTGAGCGACAAAGAGAAAAAAGCACAGTATGATCAGTACGGTGATGCAATGTTCGGTGGTCAGAATTTCCATGATTTTTCTCAAAGTCAGGGTGGAAATGTAGACCTTGATGAAATACTGCGTCAGATGTTTTCCGGTGGCGGCGGATTTGGAGGTTTTAGCGGTGCAGGAGGCGGAGCCTCTGGCTTCAGCAGTTCCGGATTTGGCGGAGGGCAACGCTATCAAGAACCAAACCTTGATATAGAAGCAAATGTAACCATCCCGTTTGCCGTAGCAATCTTAGGCGGCTCTCACTCTGTTTCTGTAAACGGCGAGCGTTTTGACATCAAAATTCCTGCCGGTGTAAAAGACGGTGAGAGAATGCGCGTCAAAGGCAAAGGCCATGCACAAAACGGCAGAGTCGGAGACCTCTTTTTGCGCATACATGTAGCACCGAGTCCGGAGTATGAGAGAGAGGGAGATGATTTAGTCAAAACTATTGATGTGCCTTTGTATGCGGCACTTTTTGGTGACAAAATATCTGTACAGACTCTGGAAAAAGAGATTAAACTTAAAATACCGCAAAATACGAAAAACGGACAGCGCTTTCGTGTCAAAGGCATGGGGGCTATGAATCGTAAAACGAAACAAAGAGGTGATTTGTATCTAAAAGCAAATATTGTATTGCCAAAAGTTGAAGATCTGGATCCTGAATTAGTAAAAATTATGAAAGAAAAATTACCAAAGACAGTATAAAAGGAGGGTATTGCTATGCACCATTATGATGAACCAGTCTATTTAATAAGCATTGTTGCAAAAATATTAGATATACACCCTCAAACTCTACGACAGTATGAGAGGGAAAACTTAATAAATCCATCTCGTTCTGACGGACGAATACGACTCTACTCGCAACGGGATATAGATAAAATTAAATTAATTTTGCGATTGACACGTGAACTGGGTGTGAACCTTGCAGGTGTGGATATTATTCTTAATTTGAAAGAAACAATAGATGCAATGGAAAAAGAGATAGCAGAACTTCGTCACGAAGTTGAAGTAGTCAAAAATGCACATTCTGTTGCTCCGGAAAAGTCACTTGTCACGAAAAAGAGTTTATATGAGATGATAGTTTTTAAAGAGTAGAAGATCTACTCTTTGAGTCTTTGTATATTGGCACCGACCTGGTAAAGTTTTTTCTCAAGTGAGTCATATCCACGATCCAGGTGGTAGATGCGGTGTACATGTGTTTCTCCAGTTGCAACAAGTGCAGCGAGAACCAATGCGCTTGATGCACGTAAATCCGTTGCCATGACATCAGTCCCACACAGATTGCTTTTTCCACTCACTGTTGCAATATGACCGTTTAATGTTATATCTGCACCCATACGCTGTAATTCACTGACATGCATAAATCTGTTTTCAAAAAGTCGTTCTTCTATAATTGAAACACCGTCTGCCTGTGTTGCAAGTGCCAAAAACTGTGCCTGCATGTCTGTTGGAAATGCGGGATATTCCTGTGTGACAATTTTAACAGGTTTGATATGCGCGGCAGGGTGAATTGTAATTGTGGTGTCTGTGAGGGTAAAAGTACTGCCCATCTCTTCGAGTTTGGATAAAACTGCGCCCAAATGTTTCGGTTCAACATTCGTCAATGTGAGTTGCGATTTTGTAATGGCCCCCGCACAAAGGTATGTTCCGGCTTCTATCCTGTCCGGAATGATAGAAAACTCATTGATATTGAGCAGTTGTCCGTCTGTACCGTGTATTTCGAGTATTGCTGTGCCTATGCCGTTGATTTTCACGCCGCTGGCATTGAGTACTTCGCATAATTGGACAACTTCAGGTTCTCTGGCTGCATTTGTAATCGTTGTTACCCCCTTGGCAAGAGCGGCGGCCATAACAATATTTGCAGTACCTGTAACGGTGACTTTGTCAAAAATTATTTCACATCCGTGCAAGCCATTTGGCGTTCTTGCTTCGATGTATCCTGCTTTAATAGCTATTTTTGCACCCATCTGTTCCAAGGCTTTAAGATGCAGATCAATTGGACGCTGTCCAATTGCACATCCTCCGGGTAAAGAGACTTCACAATGCCCAAAACGTGCTAAAATCGGTCCTAAAACCAAAATAGAAGCACGCATGGTTTTTACTATATCATAGGTGGCTTTTGTTTCGTGTAGATCAAATGTATTGACGATAACACTTTCTTGCGAAAATTCACAGGTTGCACCAAGATTTGACAGGAGTTTTAAAAGCGTTTTTATATCTACAACCTGTGGTAAATTTTTCATATGTACACTGTTTTTGGCCAGTATGCACATAGCAATAAGAGGTAGAGATGCATTCTTTGCACCTGAGATATTTATAGTACCTTCGAGTGAAGCACTGTTTTTTATTTTTAAATAATCCATAGGTCTCTTTGTATTTTCATAAATTTTATAATTGGCATTATATCTAAGGGCACCTCTAAAAACCCTGATATATCTCAACATTATAGCAAAAGTGCTAATGCAAGGCAAAACTATGCAGGAGCTACGAGTAGCTTCTCTTTTTGGTTTTGAGGTATATCAGGGTTTTTAGAGATGCCCTGATTAATATGATTACTCAACTTTCGCACATAGATTTCAATAAATTTACGAACTTAAGTTGAGTCTAAAAGCCCATAAATAGCCACTTTTTAGTATAATTTTGTTCCTACAACATCATTATAAAGGCTATTTTATGGAGCTTGCAAATTATATCAATTATGCTATGAAGAGTTTATTAAAGAATCCAATACTTGAAGTGCTTCAAGAGATAAAAATCACAAAGATTTTAAAGCAAAGTAACTTCATAAAAAGAGAAGTTGGATATCCACCCTTTCAAATAATTCTGCATTTTCTCTATATGCTTGTGATGCAGAAACGCCAATCAAGCTTTATCAAACAGAGTGAGAGTGCATTTGGTAAAGATGCCTACTATCGATTTATAAAAGAGAGTCGTTATAACTGGCGAAAACTTTTACTCTTAAGCACAACAGCACTTTTGCAAAAGATAAAACCACTGTATAAACAGGGTGAACATCGTCTGCTTATTATTGATGACACAGTAGAGCCAAAGAGAGGCAAACTCATTGAAGGTAGCTGCAAATATATATGGAGCAATAAAGAACACCGAACCATCAATGCACTCAATATAGTATCTCTCAATTATGCAGATTCACATTCAACTTTTCAACTTGACTTTTCTTTTCGGATGAATGATAGCAGAAGAAAAGATATATCAGAGTTTACAACAAAACTTCATCACAGAAGCAACGCTCATCAGCGAAAAAATGAGATTACCAAAGGTAAAAACATCCTTGCAATTGAGATGCTCGAGCGAGCCTTAGATAACGGTGTAGAAGCTGATTATCTCCTTATAGATAGTTGGTATGCTAAACCAAATTTTATTCAACAGGCAGAGAATTTAGGTATGCCTGTGATTGCAAGATTGCCGAACAACAACCTCATTTGGAATTTTAAAGGTAAAAATAAAACTCTCAATACGATCTATGACAGTTTAAAAAATATCCGCCACAAACAGAGTGGCAAGCACGGTAAAATTTCTTACAAATACTTTGATAAAATTGTAGAGCATGCTGTTTTAGGCAAGGTGAAGTTGGTATTTCTTCATACAGGTAAAGATTTACTTGTTTTTATCTCTACAGACTTGCAACTCTGTGCTAAAGAGATTTTAGCAACTTATAAAAAGCGATGGAATATTGAACAAGGCTATAAAGACTTACGAAACCTCTTTGGTTTGGGTCAAGAGGAGAATAGAATCTATGAAGCACTCATTGCAAAAATTACACTCTCAATGTTTGCATATAACATTGTAAGCTATATCAACCGCTTAAAACATGAGCCTCAAACACTTGGGGAACTCTTTAGAGATTTAGAATGTGAACTTGAATCCTTGGCAATATCGATGCAACTTTTTATAAAAATACTCACAAAAATCTCTGAAATACAAAATGTTGTCAAGGACAATAAAAATTTCTTACAGATTATCGCTGTTCTCAGTGCTTATACACAAAAAGAGTTAGGTTTTATGTGCGAAAGTTGAGATGATTATATAAACAGTTTATTTTTGATATACTTAATTTTTTAAAGGATTTACACATGAGTTCCGCATTAGACAGATTGAAACATTTAACAAATAAAATTTCCAGTTATGAGACGGCGAGAAAGCAAAATTTAAAAATATTACAAAAGCTGTTTGGGGAGTTGGATATAGACAAAAAAGTAGCAAAATTTGAAGATTTATTTCATTTTAAAGCTGTGAACCTTTCGGGTGTATCGCTAAATGAGGAGGATCTTGGTACAATTAAAAAAGGAAAATATTTACAGATTTTAGCAATTCATTATGACAAAAACGCAATACAAAAAAGTAAAAATATCTCTTTGGCCTATTTTGGAAGAGTTGAGAATGTTGCCACTGAACTAAAAGAGAAGGTAGTGGAATTTGTCATTCGCTACAGGTTTGAAAAAAGTTTTATGACACTTGAACATTATCATGATATGCTAAATAGATTCGGGCAGGAGAATGAGTAGATTTTATTTTTTTATATGGTTGCAGTGGGCGGTAAAACTGACATTGTATACAGCGTTGCTGACTTTTTTTATTGCTGCTTTTATAACACTGGTAATATATATAAGCCAGGGAACAACAGGTACATTAGACAATGAAATAACAAGGGCACTTTTGACTATATTTAAATTCTGGTTTATGGTGTCATGGAATTTTGCGCTTTTGATTGTTTTATTTAGAAGTCTGAAATATATTTTTAATAAATGCATAAAAGGGTATGTGTTTGTCCTGTTAGGTTGTCCCAAAGAAGAGACGAATGAAGAAACAGGAGAGATTATAGATGAGATTGGATATGGTGATTTGTTGAAAGTATGGCGAAAATGGTTTATGCTGATGATATGGACAGTTGCAGGAGAAATGATTGTGGCAGTGATTGTTATGAAGCTTTTTAGCTCATATGAGAGCGTGTTTACATGGTTTAATATGTATGTTCTGCATATATTTATACTAATTGCCGGTTTTTTTTCTTTCATTGTCCTCAGTGTAAAATGTAAAAAAGTTCAGGTAAAAAAATGTTGATTTTTACAGATGTGCAGACTACAGGGATTGAAGCAGGCGATGTTGTGTGCTCCGTTGCATTATTAAAAGATGAAAAGGTATTTTACGAACTTATAAACGAAGGAAAAAAGATACCGCCGTCAGCTTCAAGTATTCATCATATTACAAATGAAATGATCAAAGATAAAAAGCTTTTTAAAATGACGCAAGTATATGAAATATTACAAAAAAACAATACTTTTGAAAATACTTTAATTGCACATAATGTACAATTCGTTTTGGAAAAATTTGCTGTTTCGGGTCTGCAATGGCAAGGAGCTGTAATAGATACATTAAAAGTCACAAAACATCTTATCAAAGAGTGCGAACAGTTTTCATTGCAGTTTTTACGCTATGAACTCAAGCTGTACAGACAAGAGAATGCGCTTAAACAGCAGTATGGAATTAAAGATGCTTTATGCTCCAATAATGCACTCAATGATGTATTTGTAACAAAATTATTGTTTGAATATCTGCTTGAGTATGCAACAGTAGAAAAGATGAAAGAATTAAGTTTTCAAAAAGTGCTTTTAGAAAAATTTCCCTTTGGAAAATATATGGGAAAATATATAGAAGAGATAGTCCAACATGATATTAATTATGTGAACTGGATGTTGTGTCTGGAAGATTTGGATGAAGATTTAAAGTACTCGCTTGAGTATTATTTGAGAGGATAGTTTTATGAAAGTAGCTGTTGAATGCCAGTCTCCGCTTTTGCAAAAGTCATTAGAACTTTTTTTGGCAAAGTATTTAAGTTCATCAAAAAAAAGTGACATAATCATTCGTGATGAAGAGTGTTTGAATGAGAGCCGATGTTTTTATATTTCAACGAAAGAAGGAGCAGACTTATTGAAACCTTTTTCAAAGTCACAGCTTATTTTGGCCTTGGAAAAAAAATATAATGAACTCTATCCTGAGAGTACAAATACTCAGCCTGAAGATGAGAACACGAGTGAGAGAATGAACTTTGAAGTATTGGAAAAAAGAATTGAGTTGTTAACAAAAGAGTATCAGGAAAATATTCTAAGAGCGGTGAAAGCATTTTATGAAAAGTAAACAACTGAGCAAGAAGATTATTGCAGGAAAATATAAGGGAAAAAAACTTTTGCTCCCGTCAAAAGTCACTACACGAAGTTCCAAGTCTATAGTTTTGGAATCTTTTTTTAATACTTTACAGTTTGATATAGTTGATGCAAACTTTGTTGAAGTTTTTTCAGGAAGTGGATCAATAGGTCTTGAAGCACTCAGCCGTGGTGCAAAAAAAATATACTTTATGGAAAAAGACAAAGAAGCATTAAAAACACTTCAAAAAAATATTTCACAGACAGACCCGTCTGCCTGTGAAGTCTTTGCCGGAGACAGTTTTGAAAATATTGAGTTAGTTCTCTCAAGACTGAAAAAATCGAATGAAGATGCATTCTTCTACATTGACCCTCCGTTCAGTATCCGTGAGGGTATGGAAGAGATTTATGAAAAAACTATGAAACTTATAGAAAAACTGCCTGCCTTACATGTAAAGATGATTATTGTAGAACATATGAGCGGTCTGAAGATTCCTGAACTCTTAGGCATATACAAGGTAAAAAAATCAAAAAAATTTGGGAATACTACGTTAACATATCTTACAAACAATAATATGGAATAAAATTTGCTGGTTTATCTTTACATGTAAGGATTGCTAATGAAATTTATTTTACTGTTTATACTTTTTTTCTCTACTCTTTATGCTACAAAGATATCGGATGTGTCAAATATTGTAGGAGTAAGAGACAATCAGGTTATAGGCTATTCCCTTGTCGTCGGATTGAAAAAAACCGGAGACGGGACTACCTCAAGGTTTACTCTTCAGTCTATCTCCAATATGCTTCGTGCAATGAATATAAACATGGACCCAATTGACATCATGTCGAAAAATGTTGCTGCTGTTGTGGTAACTGCTACTATGAAACCTTTTGCCAGACAGGGTGATAAAATGGATGTGACCGTTTCTTCTATAGGAGATTCAAAATCTTTAGAAGGGGGAACACTTCTGATGACACCTTTAAAAGGGGTTGACGGAAAAATTTATGCTTTGGCACAAGGAGCCATCAGTATAGGCGGACTGAACACAAGAGGTGCAGGAAATGCGTCACACCCTACTACAGGAATTGTTTTTAACGGAGGGATAATTGAAAGAGAAATCAATATTGATCTGTTTCATCAAAAATATGCAACATTATCTCTTAAAGAATCAGGATTCAGGAATGCTGTTGGAATTCAAAAGGCAATTAATGATTATTATCATACACAGTTAGCAATAGCTATGGACTCAAGAAGTATAAAACTGAAATGTCCACAAAATCGTTCTATGATAGAGTTTTTGGCTGAGGTTCAGGAGATCGACATGGATTATCATCCAAAAGATAAAATCATAATAAATGAAAGAACAGGAACAATTGTTGCTGGAGTAAATATAGAACTCAAACCGGTAGTTTTAACACACGGAGATATTACGATAAAGATTGTTGAACAGAAAAAGATTTCAAAGCCTGCAGGTTCAATGAGTGTTGATAATAATCTGGTTATCGGTTTAAACGAGAATGAAGTCTATACCAAAGAGGGAACAACAACAGTGGCAAATCTTGTAAGATCTTTGCAAAAACTCGGAGCTTCACCAAAAGATATTATATCTATACTTGAAGCGATGAAAAGTGCAGGGAGTATATCTGCAGAATTGAAGGTGATATGATGAGTTACTCAATGAATGCTGTCAATGCCCAGGCACAAATGGCTACAGCGAATAAAGCAATACCCAGGATTGACGAAAAGGTGCAGGATAAGGCTCTGAGAGAACAGACAGATGCTTTTGAAGCCGTTATAGTAAAAATGCTGATGGATAATGCGATGAAAGATGATAAGAATCTTTTTTCATCACAAAATGATCCGGGAGATAAAATATATAAATCAATGTACAGAGATGAGCTTTCTAAAGCAAGTGCCGGAAGTTTCGGATTTTCGCAAATGCTTTATGATTATTTATCTCAAAAGAATTCATAAAATCAACTTAATAAGTTCTGGTTATTGCCGATATAACAATAGCAATAAAACAAACTTATTATATAAAGGATGAATTATGATTTCAAAAGTAAATAATTCAGTGTTGGGGAGTGCCTATGTGAACAATACACTTTCAAACACACAAAAAAAAGAGAATACTTCAGTAACTGCTGTGGAAAACAAGAGCAGCAAAGTCGAACAACTCAAAGAGTCTATAGACTCAGGACAATACAAAGTAGATTTGTCTGCATTATCTAAAAAAATGGCAGATGAGTTACTTTAGAAATAAACTAACAGGAGAATGGCATGTTGAGTCATCATTTGCAGAGCGCTTTACAGGATTTAAAAGATTTAATTTCAATAACAAAATCAGATATCAAAGATATCCAAAAAGCGCAACATGACCATCAGTTTGAAAGACTCTCCATAAAAGAAGAAAAACTAAAAAGCTTTGAAGCAAAAAAAGCAATGATAGATTACGAAATTTCTGCGTTAATTACATCCCATCCGGATGTTGAACTTCCCCAATTATTAGATGAAACACAGCATCAACTATTGGATGAATTAAAACAAAGCTTGTCAGAACTCAGAACAGTGAATAAACAGTATGCAAAGTTAGTAGTTGTCGTGAGTAATTTATACAATACCTTCCTGGAAAGATTAGTACCGACAGAAATGCAGGGGTACAACAAGGTTGCATCCAAAGACTCTACAATATTGGAAGTAAGGGTTTAAAATGGCTTCAATTTTTAATACACTCAGCATCGGATACAGCGGATTAAGCGCAGCACAAGTCGGAATAAATACAACAGGAAACAATATAGCAAATGCGGAAAATGAAGGATATACCCGTCAAAGAGTGATCACTTCAGCTGCAAATCCTTTGATTACGAGTGCAGGAAATGTTGGAAATGGCGTTGAAATCCAGGATATCAAAAGAGTATTTGACAATTTTGTGTTTGACAGATACAGCAGTGTTTCTGCAGATAAAGAATACAGTGATTTTGAAAGACAAACACTTGAAGAACTCTCAACATATTTTCCTGAAATAGATGGTGTCGGAATTAAAGCGGACCTGGCCGAATACTATAATATGTGGCAGACTTTTGCTGATAATCCAAATAATGATTCCATAAAAGTTGCATTGGCAAAACAGACCGAAACACTGACACAGCATATAACCCAAACACAAAACCAGGTTTTAAATTTACAAATGCAGGTAAATGACCAGCTTGATGTTAATATTACTGAGGTAAACAGTCTGGCTCAGCAGTTGGCAGATCTTAACAAGTCCATTGATGTTGCTGAAGCGGGTGGAGGATACACTGCAAATGATTTACGGGATAAAAGAAATGTTATAGAAAGAAGTTTATCCAGATTGATAGGCGCTGAAGTAAATCAAGGACAGTTGGAATCAAATATTCAGATAGATTCCAATTCAAATACAAGAACCGGAAGTTATACACTTAGTGTTAACGGTTTTAATCTTGTTGACGGCAGTACATATCATCCGCTCACTATTGAAAAAGGGAATAATCCGTATGGATTTTATGAACTCTCCTATGAACGACAGGACGGTACACTTATTCCTATGGAAGAAGAGATAACCAATGGAAAGATAGGAGCAATTTTCAATCTGAGAGGTCGGGCTGTTGATACAACAAGTGGTATGCCGACAGATGGTGTATTGCAAAATGTTGTTTCAGATCTTGATGCTTTTGCCAAGGGCCTCATAGAATCAACAAACAACCTGTATGCAAAAAGTGCCAGATCCCGAATGGAGTCAAATAACATTAATATTAATCCGGCAACTCCTTTGGTGACTTCCCCTTTAAATATCAATCCCGGTTCTTTTGATGTGGTAGTGTATGATATAGATGGCAATGAGGTGGCAAAAAGGACGATAAACATTGATGCTGCAACCTCTATGTCAGGTATCAGTGGTTCCAACTCAATTGAGGGGCAAATCATCGCAAATAAAGATGACAACAGTGATGCAAATGCCAATAATGATGTTGATGATTATATGATCTTTAATTATGCACCAAATGCGAATGGTGATATAAAACTTGAACTCAGCATGAATACAGCTGCCAATTCGCAAGGCTATACATTTGCCGTTGTTGACAACTTACCTGATAATACATTTGCATCAGGAACAAATTTTGCAGGTGCTATAGGGCTTGGTTCCTTTTTTGAGGGGACTAATGCAAGAGATATTCGTCTCAATACACAATACAGGAATAATCCGACACAATTACATGCTGGCTATTCATCCAATGCAGGTGATAACAGAGTCGCTCTTGATATGGTTCAGCAACAGTTTGAATCCTATAAATTTCAGGTAGGAAATGAGCAGTATGATACGACAACATACGGGATGTTTGATATTACCAGTACCTATGTAGGCATCTCAACAAATTCAGCCATAACAAGGAATGAAACTGTTTCTACGCAATTTAATGCGACAGAGATGGAATATAATTCTATTACAAAAGTAAGTATTGATGAAGAGATGACAAATCTCATCAAGTATCAGACTTCTTACGGTGCTGCCGCAAAAGTGATTACTACTGTTGATCAAATGATGCAGACACTTTTAGGCATTAAACAATAGCTTTATGCCTAAATTCAGTATATTTATACTCATCTTTATTTTCCTGTTTTCGTTTTTCGGATCACAACTATACCATGCCAGCCCCTATGCTTTAGATGCAAAAGCAATTTTGTTGGCGCCTTCCTTGATGCACCCTTTAGGCACGGACAGGCTGGGAAGGGATATATTGGCTCGCCTTATTGCCGGAGGAGAAGTTTCTCTTGTTATTGGGGCAGGGAGTGCTTTTGTCGCTTCTTTTATTGGACTGATTCTGGGTTCGATGGCCGGATATTTCAAAGGAAGCGTGGACAGGATCTTTGTCATTACAGTCGATCTTTTTTTGACATTTCCGACATTTTTTTTACTGCTTGCATTGGTCAGTTATGTCAATGCCTCTGCTTTGGTTCTGATTGTTATTATATCAATTACAGGGTGGATGACAACCGCCAGGCTGATACGCTCTGAGAGTTTTAAAATTACTTCCCAGCCTTATATTAAAATACTCAAGATCGCAAAGGTAAATACATTAAAAATTCTTTTAAAATATTATGCCCCTGTTTTGGCTCCGATCTATTTTGTAAGTTTTACTTTCGGCGTGGGCGGTGCTATTTTGGCAGAGTCAGGATTGAGTTTTTTAGGATTGGGAATTGTCGCACCTCAGATGAGCTGGGGGACAATTTTAAGTGGAGGAAAAGATGTTATTGACATTGCCTGGTGGGTGAGTTTTTTCCCAGGTTTAATGATTTTTTTAGTCACTTTTTCACTTATTAATATTTCAAACTATTTACAGCAGATTACAAATCAGCAAGAGATTCAAAGCTAAAGGGAAAACGTATGAAAGAGCATAAAATAGGCTATTATTTTATCGTTATGGCAAGTGTGGTGATTGTCCTGGCAGGCATAAAAAGTGCATCAGTCATTATTATTCCGTTTTTACTCTCTTTGTTTATTGCAATTATCCTCTCTCCTTTGTATAATTATTTTAAGTCAAAGTCGATACCGGATATTGTGTCTGTTACTTTGGTAATAACAGTCTTTATTCTGTTTTTGGCGCTGATTGCAAAACTTGTGGGTAATTCAGTGCATGATTTTAGTGCCAATATTGATACATATGCACAAAAACTTGCGCAATATTATCAGCTTATTTCACACTATACCGCTTCTTTCGGTATAGAAATTTCAACTGAGGATATAGCAAACCTGATAAATATGAAACAGGCAATGAAATTCGCAACAAGTATTATTCAAAGTATGGGTGCTATGTTTACAAATGGTTTTATCATTATTTTAACAGTGATATTTATGCTGCTTGAATCACAATATTTTGTAAAAAAAGTGGAACTGGCTGACGGACATCAAGAGACAATGGCTCATATAGAAAGAATTTTTTCTAAAATAAAAAACTATATGGTACTCAAAGCACTCATCTCATTGTTTACCGGTGCCATCATATGGATGAGTCTCTATTTTTTAGGTACAGATTATGCCTTTTTATGGGGAGTATTGGCTTTTATGTTAAACTTTATCCCAAATATAGGTTCAATAATTGCAGCCATTCCTGCAGTTTTAATTACTTTAGTGCAGCTGGGAGGCATGAGCGCTTTGGCAGTCATGGTGTTGTACACTGTGATAAATATAGTCATAGGCTCTATTCTTGAACCTAAAATTATGGGAAAAGGTTTAGGACTGTCCACCCTGATAGTTTTTCTTTCACTCATGTTCTGGGGATGGCTTTTGGGCATAGTAGGCATGCTTTTGTCAATTCCTTTAACAATAATGGCAAAGATTATTTTTGATGCCAATCAAAATACACAATGGATAGGCGTCCTGCTTGGAACAGGTGACAATATTGCATTGAATGAAGAAACTAATAAGTAAAATACAAGAGCAATATAGCTATACTACAAAAAAATATATAGATTACTCAGTAGGAAAAATTTTGATATTAATGATAGATAATTATGACAGTTTTACATACAATATTGTTCAGTATTGCAGGGAACTTGGAGCGGATTTAAAAATTATACGCAATGATGAGATGAGTGTGCAAGAGATAGAAAATCTTCATCCGGAAAAAATTATAATTTCTCCCGGACCGGCTTCTCCTGATGAGGCAGGTGTAACCTTGGAAGTGATAAATTATTTTCAGGACAAATTGCCGATTCTTGGTATATGCTTAGGGCACCAGAGTATTGCACAGGCTTTTGGTGCAGATATCGTGCGTGCCAAAAATATGATGCACGGTAAAACATCAAAGATTAAACACTCTACATGTAAACTCTTTGACACTCTGCCGGATGAATTTACGGCAACACGTTATCATTCTCTGATAGTCGATAAAAAGAGTATACCGGAGAGTATCGAACCGACAGCCTTCAGTATGGATGATGATGAAATAATGGCACTAAAAATAAAAGATAAAGATATTTACGGCGTGCAGTTTCATCCTGAATCTATAATGAGCGAATACGGACATGAAATTATTGGAAATTTTCTAAAATTATGAAATATCGAATCATCTTATTCCTGATACTTGGATTGGATGCATCTATTCTTATTTTTCAAACTACGCAAATTTCCATCTCTCCCTCTGAAGCATCACTTTTGTACGGAGATGCTTCCTTCTTACAGCAATTAGTGAAACTCTCATTAAAAATATTTGGACAAAATGATTTTGCATTACGGTTTGTGATGATACTTTTACATCTTTTAAGTGCATGGCTTTTATATGCGATTTCTGCAAAATACTTGGCATTAGAGAGAAACAGGTTATGGTTAGTAACAGTATTTGTACTTTTACCTGGGGTTGTCAGTGCTGCTCTTGTCATCAGTCATGCCGGTTTGATTATCTTTGGACTGTTTCTGTACATATATTTGAGTCAAAAACTGAATGATTATTACTTGAATATTCTGTTGTTTTTGTATGCACTTTTAGATGCGGGTTTTGTTTATTTGTTTGTAGGACTTGCAATATTTTATTTATTTCAAAAAAATAAAATATTGTTTTTATACAATCTTTTTCTCGCAGGTTTGTCTGTTTATATCTATGGTTTAAATATATCCGGTGTGCCGAGTGGTCATTTTTTAGACACAATCGGAGTTTACAGTGCTATTTTTACCCCTGTTATATTTATATATATTTTTTATACGCTGTATCGTGGTTACCTTAATGACGAGAATGACCAAATATGGTATATAGCATCAACTGCTTTATTGTTTTCTTTACTCCTGTCATTTAGACAACGTGTCGAACTTGAGTTATTTGCACCTTATCTGATTTTAGCGCTGCCTTTGGCGGCGAAAACTTTTGCACATTCATACAGGGTGAGACTGACAAACTTCAGGAAAAGATACAGAGCAATATTTGTGTTGGCCTTTGTATTTTTAATTTTTAATACCCTAATTGTAATGTTTAACAAAGAACTGTATTTACTTTTAGACAATCCAAAAAAACATTTTGCATATAAAATGCATATTGCCAAAAAACTTGCAACCGAGTTAAAAGCAATGAATATATTGTGTGTGAAAACCAACCAGGATATGCAGAAAAGATTAAAATTTTATTTTATTGATAAATGTGATGAAAATGTTTTACAAGAACTAAAACCTCATTCAAATATTAAGAGTGATGTTACTATACGTTACAAAAATAAAATACTGTATAAGGCTAATGTTACTAAAATAAACAATAAATAAATCTATTTAATGGTTAATATAAACCAAAGATATTTGTTGGATACTTTATGCTAGAATAGTCCACAAATATCAAAATAGGGAGTTTCTATGGCTCAAAAAGCGATACGAGAATATGACGCGAAGTCAATTTTAGCAAAACATTGGAATAAATACTTTCCAGATTTCACTTATGCATACGAGACGGTTCTGGTAACATCAGGTGCGGAACTGCTTGAAGCTGCAAAAGAAAAACCATGGTTAAAAGAAAAACCATTAGTTGTAAAACCGGATATGCTGTTTGGTAAACGTGGTAAAAATAACTTAGTGCTTTTTAAAGATCAAAAACCGGGTGATGTTACTTTAGAAAAAGCTGCAGCATGGATTGACGAAAAAGCGAAAGAAGATGTGGCAGTCTATTTTTCATTTGAGGGAGATACTCCGACAGGTGAGCCAAAAGTAGACAGATTGACTCACTTTATTGTTGAGCCGTTTACTCCGCATGATCAGTCTGAAGAGTATTATATTTCAGCAACTGTGGTAGGAGATGAAGATGTTCTCTACATGTCAGCTGAAGGCGGTATGGAAGTTGAAGAGGGATGGGATGAAAAAGTTACCGAAGTTGCATTCCCGATTACTGCTACAGAAGAAGAGATCGCCGAGAAAATAAAAGCAAATATTCCTGCAGACGTAAAAGAAGAAGATAAAGAAAATTTTGCAAAATTTGCAATCGGTTTCTTTAAAGCGTATCGTGAACTAAATTTTGCATACCTTGAAATTAATCCATTTGTTATGCAGGGAACAAAAATTGAGCTTTTAGACATGGTTGCAAAACTGGATGATACTGCCGGATTTATGATGGTAGAAGAGTGGGGTGATGTTGAGTATCCAACTGCATTTGGTATGGAAGCAAAATCTCCGGAAGTTGAAGCAATCGAGGAAGCAGATGCAAAAACAGGTGCTTCACTCAAGCTTACATTACTGAAGCCTGAAGCTAGAATATGGACTATGGTTGCCGGTGGTGGTGCTTCAGTTGTATACGCTGATACTATTGCTGATTTTGCAGGTATTGAAGATTTAGCGAACTATGGTGAATACTCAGGTGGTCCAACTACGGGTGAAACAAAATTTTATGCTGAAACACTTCTTGATTTAATGACAAGAGAAAAAGATCCTCAAGGGCGTGATAAAATCTTAATCATTGGTGGAGCGATTGCAAACTTTACAGATGTTGCAAAAACATTTACAGGTATTATTCAGGCTTTTGAAAATTACGCCGATAAAATGAAAGATGTAGGTATAAAAATTTATGTCAGACGTGGTGGTCCAAACTATGAAAAAGGTTTAAAAGACATCAAAGAAGCTGCTGACAGATTAGGTTTAAACATTGAAGTATATGGTCCGGAAACACATGTAACAGACATCGTGCGTATGGCATTAGAAGAGAAGTAAGGAGAAAAGATGGGAAAATTATTTACTAGAGATACACAAGCAATTTTTTGGAATAACAACAAAACTGCTATCCAGAGAATGCTTGACTATGATTACACAATCAAAAGAGAAACACCATCTGTTGCGGCAATTGTTGCACCTACGAGTTCAAACAAATTTGAAAAGTTTTTTTGGGGTGCGGATGAGATTATGGTCCCTATTTACAAAAGTACAGCAGAAGCAAAAGCTGCTCAGCCGCAAGCTGATGTACTTTTAAACTTTGCATCATTCAGAACGGCTTATGATGTAACAATGGAAGCCTTAAACCTTGGCGGCTTTAAAACAATCATGATCACAGCTGAGGGAATTCCGGAAAGACTTGCCCGTGGCATGAATGCCTATGCAAGAGAACTCAATGTAACTGTTATAGGACCTGCAACTGTTGGTGCTATTGTTCCGGGTGCATTTAAAATTGCCAATATCGGTGGTACTATTGAAAATATTATCAACTCAAAATTGCACCGTGCAGGTTCATGTGGACTTGTGACACGCTCTGGTGGACTTTTTAACGAACTTTCAAACATCATTGCAATTAATGCTGACGGTATTGCAGAAGGTGTTGCTATCGGTGGTGACAGATTCGTAGGATCAGTTTTTATTGACAATTTATTGCGTATGCAAGAAAACCCGGATGTAAAATATATGATTTTACTGGGTGAAGTCGGTGGTACAGAAGAGTATAAAGTAATCGAAGCAGTAAAATCCGGAAAAATTACTAAGCCAATTATTGCATGGTGTATCGGTACTATTGCTAAGTATTATGATTCCGGTGTTCAATTCGGGCATGCTGGTGCTTCTGCAAATGCTGAGCGTGAAACTGCTGAAGCTAAAAACAAAGCGATGGCTGAAGCTGGTATACATGTACCGGCTACATTTAACGATTTACCGGCAACTATCATGGAAGTTTATGATGATTTGAAAACAAAAGGCATTATTGGGGAAATTGAAGAACCTGAAATCAATGTTATTCCTAAAATGCGTCGTTCTAAAAACTTTATCTGTACTATTTCTGATGACAGAGGGGAAGAGGCTACATATGCAGGCTTTCCTATTTCATCTGTTGCGACTCCGGATACAGGTAAAGGCATCGGTGATGTTATTTCACTTTTATGGTTTAAAAAACAGTATCCAAAATGGGCGACAGATTTTATAGAAACAGTTATAAAAACAGTAGCAGACCACGGTCCTGCGGTTTCTGGTGCGCATAATGCAAAAGTAACAGCACGTGCAGGTAAATCAGTTGTTGAATCACTTGTAACCGGTTTATTGACAATTGGTCCGAGATTTGGTGGTGCAATTGACGGTGCGGCAAAATATTTTAAATATGCTGATGATAACAATCTTTCTCCAAAAGAGTTTTTAGCATATATGAAAAGTGAAGGCGTACCAATTCCAGGTATCGGTCACCGTATTAAATCTCTTAAAAATCCGGATCTTCGTGTTACGGGTCTTATGAATTACGCAGCAGAACATTTTCCAAGTACTCCACTGCTGGATTATGCAAAAACTGTTGAAGCGTTAACAACATCAAAAAAAGAGAACCTTATCTTAAATGTTGATGGTACTATAGGTATCTTAATGGTTGATATGTGGAGAGCACTGGGATACTCTGAAGAAGAAATCAATGAATTTATCGAATCAGGTACTCTCAATTCATTCTTTATAGTTGGTCGTTCAATAGGTTTTATCGGGCATGTTCTTGATGAAAAACGTCTTGCTATGCCAATGTACAGACATCCGATGGATGATATTCTTTACGATGTAAAAAAAGCAGAAAAAATTTAATTATTCTGCATGAGACAAAGAGGTTACTCTTTGTCTTATCTTCATTCCTTTCCCCCCCCTTTTTTTTATTCTATTTTGATATACTACACTCATGAAAAAAGCTTTTACTCTTTTAGAAATTGTTTTTGTGGTGGTTGTAATTGGTATATTGGCAGCAGTTATAATTCCGCACACCAAGACCAATCCTTTACAGGAAGCAGCTATACAATTGGTTTCCCATATAAGGTATACACAACATTTGGCAATTATTGATGACAAGTTTGATGCGAATGATCCATACTGGTTTAGGCAAAAGTGGCAATTGGCATTTTCCACGGCTGCCGGAACAAACTCTTACATGATATTTTCGGATTCTCCTGCCAAAATTGGTGGAGCGTATGATGGTAATCCAAGCGCGAACAATACATATACTGATGTGGAAGTAGCACAAAATCCGCTAAAAAAAGGTAAGTATTTGATTGGTGTTGCAAATAATAATTTTGACAATTCTGAAACAAAACATCTTTCAAAAGAGTTGGACATAGGCAAGAAATATGGTATTGCTGCTATTACAGTGACAGGAGGAAGCACAGGCTCAGGAGCAAGAAGAATCTTGTTTGATCATATAGGCAGACCATACAGAGGGAATACAAGTTCAACTTCTATGGTTGCTTTAAATTCTGCTGTTGATAGAATTGCGACATCAGCAATTTATATAAAGCTTTGTTTGGATCTTTGTATTAATCCAAAAACGAGTGCGAATAACAGGAATGAGATTGTAATTAAGATAGAACCGGAAACCGGGTATGCACACATATTATAGCTATAGACGTGAAAAAAATATTAAGAAACAGTAACTTCAAAAACTTTTTAAAAAACCCACCAAACATTAAGCAGTCTCTAAGCAATACTCCCCTATAATTCCCATCCACAAACAGAGAGACCTGATTTAAAAGGCCTAGAGAGACTTCAAGTAGAAGCTTTTAAAAATGTTTGAGATCATTGAAAACTAAGCAAGTAAGAGACTTTTTAACTTTAGAGTTAAAGAGATAAATTACTTAGAAATAACTAATAAACAACAACCGTCTATTCTATTTTGAAATCCATACAGGTTTACCTGTATGGTTCCCTTAATAGTAATAGATAACTATACAGTCTAGTAATAGAACCTTAAGCAGTTTTATTAAGACTTAAAATAACAAAGCCAATGATTTAATAATCTTGGGCAAAAGATCAGTAATAAGTTTACTTATCTTTCTGTAATAACAATTATGGAGAGTTTGATCCTGGCTCAGAATGAACGCTGGCGGCGTGCTTAACACATGCAAGTCGAACGGTAACAGATGGTAGCTTGCTACTATGCTGACGAGTGGCGCACGGGTGAGTAATATATAGATAATGTGCCCCTTGGACCGGGATAGCCATTGGAAACGATGATTAATACCGGATACTCCTTCTTATCACAAGATAAGTCGGGAAATGGATTCCGCCAAGGGATCGGTCTATATCCCATCAGCTAGTTGGTAGTGTAAGAGACTACCAAGGCTATGACGGGTAGCGGGTTTGAGAGGATGATCCGCCACACTGGTACTGAGACACGGACCAGACTCCTACGGGAGGCAGCAGTGAGGAATATTGCACAATGGGGGAAACCCTGATGCAGCAACGCCGCGTGGAGGATGACGCATTTCGGTGTGTAAACTCCTTTTATATGTCAAGAAAATGACGGTAGCATATGAATAAGCACCGGCTAACTCCGTGCCAGCAGCCGCGGTAATACGGAGGGTGCAAGCGTTATTCGGAATCACTGGGCGTAAAGGACGCGTAGGCGGGTTGGCAAGTCAGATGTGAAATCCTACAGCTTAACTGTAGAACTGCATTTGAAACTGCCGACCTAGAGTATGGGAGGGGGAGATGGAATTAGTGGTGTAGGGGTAAAATCCGTAGATATCACTAGGAATACCGAAAGCGAAGGCGATCTCCTGGAACATAACTGACGCTAAGGCGTGAAAGCGTGGGGAGCAAACAGGATTAGATACCCTGGTAGTCCACGCCCTAAACGATGTTCACTAGTCGTCGCTCTGCTAGTCAGGGCGGTGATGCACTTAACAGATTAAGTGAACCGCCTGGGGAGTACGGTCGCAAGATTAAAACTCAAAGGAATAGACGGGGACCCGCACAAGTGGTGGAGCATGTGGTTTAATTCGAAGATACGCGAAGAACCTTACCTAGCCTTGACATTGAGAGAACCTGCCAGAGATGGCGGGGTGCCCTTTTGGGAGCTTGAAAACAGGTGCTGCACGGCTGTCGTCAGCTCGTGTCGTGAGATGTTGGGTTAAGTCCCGCAACGAGCGCAACCCTCGTCCTTAGTTGCTAGCAGGTTAAGCTGAGCACTCTAAGGAGACTGCCTTCGTAAGGAGGAGGAAGGTGAGGACGACGTCAAGTCATCATGGCCCTTATGGCTAGGGCTACACACGTGCTACAATGGGGCGTACAGAGTGTTGCGATACCGCGAGGTGGAGCTAATCACTTAAAGCGTCTCTCAGTTCGGATTGGAGTCTGCAACTCGACTCCATGAAGCTGGAATCACTAGTAATCGTAGATCAGCAATGCTACGGTGAATACGTTCCCGGGTCTTGTACTCACCGCCCGTCACACCATGGGAGTTGATTTCACCCGAAATCGGGAAGCCAACCTTCGGGGGGCTACCGCTTACGGTGGAATTAGCGACTGGGGTGAAGTCGTAACAAGGTAACCGTAGGAGAACCTGCGGTTGGATCACCTCCTTTCTAGAGTAAAGAGCACTCATTCGATTGAGTGGCTCAACACAAGAAAATCTCACACGAGAAATAGTTTATTGGTTGTTTCAAAAGTTACTTACTTGCTTAGTTTTCAGTGATCTGTGTTCATTTGAATTACGATTATAAAATGGGGAATTAGCTCAGCTGGGAGAGCGCCTGCCTTGCACGCAGGAGGTCAGCGGTTCGATCCCGCTATTCTCCACCATTTTTGAGAATTTGCACTTGAAAAATCTACTTACGTACAAAAGTACGCTACGCAGATTTTTCAAGCACAACTTCTTCAAAAATCAAACAAGTTTTAAATTAAATATAAGTTCTTAAAGTCATAAGAATTTATATTTGGTTTAAAAACCAAACGATCATTAAATTACAATTGTTAAAGTCAACAACTTTAATTATAGAGATATAATTAAAAACTAAATAACTACAATAACAGATCATTCATCTTGTTTAATGTATTCATACATTAAATAAGGTAGTGAACGCAACATAGAATAAAAAGATATTAAGGGCCATAGGTGGATGCCTTGGCTAGTAGAGGCGATGAAAGACGTACTAGGCTGCGAAAAGTCTCGGGGAGCTGCCAAGAAGCTTTGATCCGGGAATTTCTGAATGGGGCGACCCAGCACGGAGCGATTCGTGTTACCACCTTCGGGTGGGGCGAACCTAGGGAAGTGAAACATCTCAGTACCTAGAGGAAGAGAAATCAAACGAGATTCCGAGAGTAGCGGCGAGCGAAATTGGAATAGGGCGCATACATTTAGCATATTTGTTAGCAGAACATTCTGGAAAGGATGAGCATAGAGGGTGATACTCCCGTAAGCGAAAACATTTATGTGGAACTAAGGTATGGAACGAGTAGGTCGGGACACGTGTTATCTTGACTGAATATGGGGGGACCACCCTCCAACCCTAAATACTACTACTAGACCGATAGCGAACAAGTACCGTGAGGGAAAGGTGAAAAGGACCGCGGTGAGCGGAGTGAAATAGAACCTGAAACCTATGGCTTACAATCATTCGGAGCACTATTAAATAAGTGTGACGGACTGCCTTTTGCATAATGAGCCTGCGAGTTGTGGTATCTGGCAAGGTTAATCGAACGAGAAGCCGTAGCGAAAGCGAGTCTTAATAGGGCGACATAGTCAGATGCTGCAGACCCGAAACTGAGTGATCTATCCATGAGCAGGTTGAAGCTGGTGTAAGAGCCAGTGGAGGACCGAACCCGTAGAAGTTGAAAATTCTTGGGATGACTTGTGGATAGGGGTGAAAGGCCAATCAAACTCAGTGATAGCTGGTTCTCTCCGAAATATATTTAGGTATAGCCTCGAGCATTAGCGTATAGGGGTAGAGCACTGACAGGGCTAGGGCTGCTTACCGCGGTACCAAACCCTATCAAACTCCGAATACTATACGTGTAACCTCGGGAGTCAGGCGTAGGGTGATAAAATCCTATGTCGAGAGGGGAACAACCCAGACTAACAGCTAAGGTCCCAAAGTTTTATCTAAGTGGAAAAGGATGTGGAGTTGCTGTGACAACCAGGAGGTTGGCTTAGAAGCAGCCATCCTTTAAAGAAAGCGTAACAGCTCACTGGTCTAGCGATTCTGCGCCGAAAATATAACGGGGCTAAGATAAACACCGAAGCTTTAGATTTACAGTTTACTGTAAGTGGTAGGAGAGCGTTCCATTCAGCGCTGAAGGTATACCGGTAAGGAGTACTGGAGCGGATGGAAGTGAGCATGCAGGCATGAGTAGCGAGAAAAGAAGTGAGAATCTTCTTCGCCGTAAACCCAAGGTTTCCTACGCGATGCTCGTCATCGTAGGGTTAGTCGGGACCTAAGTCGAGTCCGAAAGGGGTAGACGATGGCAAATCGGTTAATATTCCGATACCGACATTACATCGTTTGAGTGATGGGGGGACGCATAGAGTTAAAGGGGGTCACTGATGGAATAGTGGCTCGAAGGACGTAGGTCGTAGCGTAGGCAAATCCGCGCTACATGAGACCGAGATCTGACAGGCTGGTCAATCTTTTCGGAGAGCGACCAGAACCCTTGATACTGTCGTGCCGAGAAAAGCCTCTAAACGAGATGTAATGTTGCCCGTACCGTAAACCGACACAGGTGGGTGAGATGAGTATTCTAAGGCGCGTGGATGAACCCTTGTTAAGGAACTCTGCAAACTAGCACCGTATCTTCGGTATAAGGTGTGCCCTAAGTGTTAGGAGATTTACTCTCCAAAGCACTGACGGGTCGCAGCAAAGAGTCCCTCCCGACTGTTTACCAAAAACACAGCACTCTGCTAACACGTAAGTGGATGTATAGGGTGTGACGCCTGCCCGGTGCTCGAAGGTTAAAAGGATTGCTTAGCTTCGGCGAAGGCATGAATTGAAGCCCGAGTAAACGGCGGCCGTAACTATAACGGTCCTAAGGTAGCGAAATTCCTTGTCGGTTAAATACCGACCTGCATGAATGGCGTAACGAGATGGGAGCTGTCTCAACAAGGGATCCAGTGAAATTGTAGTGGAGGTGAAAATTCCTCCTACCCGCGGAAAGACGGAAAGACCCCGTGCACCTTTACTATAGCTTGACACTGCTATTGGGATATTCATGTGCAGGATAGGTGGGAGCCGTTGAATCCAGGACGCCAGTTCTGGAGGAGGCAACCTTGAGATACCACCCTTGAATATTCTGATAGCTAACTCCGTACGATTATCTCGTGCGAGGACAATGTCTGGTGGGTAGTTTGACTGGGGCGGTCGCCTCCTAAAAAGTAACGGAGGCTTACAAAGTTCGGCTCAGAAGGGTTGGAAATCCTTCGTAGAGTATAATGGCATAAGCCGGACTGACTGTGAGACATACAAGTCGAGCAGAGTCGAAAGACGGTCATAGTGATCCGGTGGTTCTGTGTGGAAGGGCCATCGCTCAAAGGATAAAAGGTACGCCGGGGATAACAGGCTGATCTCCCCCAAGAGCTCACATCGACGGGGAGGTTTGGCACCTCGATGTCGGCTCATCGCATCCTGGGGCTGGAGCAGGTCCCAAGGGTATGGCTGTTCGCCATTTAAAGCGGTACGCGAGCTGGGTTCAGAACGTCGTGAGACAGTTCGGTCCCTATCTTCCGTGGGCGTAGGAACGTTGAGGAGAGCTGACCCTAGTACGAGAGGACCGGGTTGGACGTGCCACTGGTGCACCAGTTGTCCTGCCAAGGGCATAGCTGGGTAGCTACGCACGGATGAGATAACCGCTGAAAGCATCTAAGCGGGAAGCCAACTCCAAGATGAACGTTCCCTGAAGTACGCTTGAAGACTACAAGCTTGATAGGCTGGATGTGTACGCACAGCAATGTGTTTAGCTGACCAGTACTAATAGTACGTTTGTCTTTTTACCAAGTTCTTAAATGAACACAATTGCTTCACTACCTTATTTAGTGTATATATACTAATAAGAGATATGTTAAGAAGTTATTTAGTATGACGGAAACAAGGTTTTAACCTTGCCTTTTAGGCTTTTAAGCCAATTAGCCCAGACTGAAGTCTGGGTTCCGAAGAGTTTGTTGACTTTAACAATTGATATTACTCAACTCTTAACTGATATAAGATCAGATATAAATACATCAGTCAGATGTCTTTATATCTGATCTTGTCTAGGTGGCTATAGAGAGAGGGAAACGCCTGGCCCCATTCCGAACCCAGAAGCTAAGCCTCTCATCGCTGATAATACTGCAGGTTTCACTTGTGGGAATGTAGGTCGCTGCCTAGTTGATCAGATTTTTTCTTACTCTTTAACTATTTTATAATCATTGATACTCTTTACATCTAACGACTAATCTTATCCATAGTATTATTTTTATATAATTGTAAAAAAATGGAAAGAGAATGTTATTGGAAAACGGGTGGAAAAATTTTCTCAATGATGAAATTCATAAAGAATATTTTATCAAACTTCTTAAAAAAGTATCTTTGGAATATAAATCAAAAACTGTATTCCCCAATTTTGAAAATATATTTAGAGCTTTTAATTTAGTAAAGCCTTCTGAAGTAAAAGTTGTAATTATAGGACAGGATCCATACCATGGAATAAATCAGGCTACCGGTCTTGCTTTTTCTGTTTGTCCAAAATGTAATATTCCACCTTCGCTAAAAAACATATACAAAGAGTTAGTCGATGATATAGGTTGTAAATATCCGAAAAACGGGGATTTGACACAATGGGCAAAAGAGGGAGTTTTGTTGATAAATGCTGTTTTAACTGTTGAACAGGGGAAGGCAAATTCTCATAAAGATTTTGGCTGGCAAAAGTTTACCGATGCAGTTATCAAGAAACTCTCTGATGAAAAAGAACATTTGGTTTTTATATTATGGGGTGGACCGTCACAAAAAAAAGAATTTCTAATCGATACAACAAAACATTGTATTATTAGATCTCCTCACCCTTCTCCGCTCTCGGCATACAGAGGTTTTTTTCATTCAAAACCTTTTTCCAGAGCAAATGAGTATTTGATCAAACATAAGAAAAAGCCTGTTGAATGGTGTCTCAGTGCAGAACAAACTCTGCTATGACAGGCAGATGGTCTGAATAGCCTTTCCCTTTGTGACGTCTTAATTTGCTCCTGGTTGTCTGCCATCTGTAAATCTCTTTTCCTTTAAACAAATAGGGCTTTTCAAAAGCAGCGATACTATGTGGTTTATAATCAATGCCTTTTTTATCAAGAAGTGCGGCTGTGACTAAAATACTGTCCATTGCTTCTTTTTTGCCTCTATAGATATAGCTGTATCTTTTTTCTAATTCAGTGTCATACCATAAGTTGTAAAAATCATAAGGTGCCAGATGTATATTTAGTGATGAATTCTGATACTTTATAGTACCCAGTATATGATTGATACCTGTTATTCCATCTGTGTCATTATGTTTTCTTTTTCTTTTAAAAATTTCATACTCTTCATAATCAGAATTAAAATCACCAAGTGCAATTATATTTTTATTTTTTCCCAGTTCTTCAATTCTTTTTCTGAGTTTTTTTGCAGAGACTATACGCATGCTTTCCGGACCTGCTTTTGATTTCCAATGATTAATTAAGATATACAAATCTTCATTGCCTATTTTAAATTTCACTTCTAAAATATTTCTATATCTGTAGGAAGATGTGACAGCAATTTCATGTGTATATACAAACGGAATTTTACTCAAAATGGCTACTTTGATTGTTGTAGATTTTAAATTGGCAATTTTATAGTACTGGTAATAAACTCCTTCTCTTTTTAAAGTATATCGTAGATCTTTGAGTGCCTGAAGAGATTCTATCTCTTGGAGTCCAATGATATCGGGATTGATATCTTTGATGACTTTTGCAATATTTTTAAGTTTTTTTCTATAATTTTTATCATTCCAATTTGATTTTGCATAAGGAATATATTCTTTATACTCATGTCCGTTTCGTTGCAAATCAAAAAGATTTTCAACATTATATGTTGCAATTTTCAAAGTTGTTTCTCCATACATTAATGTGATAAGCAGAGTTAAAAGAAAGAATACTCTCACTTTATTATACCGTTGAGTCTTAATAGTTGCGTTGTATCGGCATCTCTTCCCATCAGTTCATGAAAAAGTTCTTGCATATTTTGTGAACCGCCACGGTGCAAGATGATATTTTGATATTTTTTTGCTGTAGGGGAATTGAAAATATTTTCATCTACTACGGTGTAAAAAGTATCTGCACTCAGAACTTCGGCCCATTTGTAGCTGTAGTATCCTGCAGCATACCCACCTGAAAATATATGTGAAAATCCGTTTTGGAACTTGTTGTATTTTGGCGGTTTTATCAGTGCGGTTTTTTCTCGTATGGTGTCAAGCAGATTTTGCACTTCATCTCCCTTGTAAACTTTAGTATGCAGTTTAAAATCAAAGAGTGAAAATTCCAATTGTCTGAGCATACCCATTGCAGATAAAAAGTTTTTACTTTTTACGAGTTTATCTATCATTTCATCTGAAATAGTTTCATTTGTTTCATAGTGTTTTGCAAACATTTTGAGAACCTGAGGCTCATAAGCAAAATTTTCTAAAAACTGAGACGGAAATTCAACAGCATCCCATTCTACTCCATTGACACCGCTTACTTCATTTTCATTTACTTCACTCAGGATATGATGCAAAGTATGTCCTGTTTCATGAAAAAGAGTGACAACATCATCATGACGAAGCAGTGAAGGATTTGTATCATTTGATGGAGGAAAACTGCATACTATAAAGGCTGAGGCCAGCTGTTTTTTGCCTGCTTCATCTATGCAGTGTGTTTGCCAGTTATGCATCCATGCTCCGCCCCGTTTTGATTCTCTTGCTTCTAAATCAAGATAGATACGGGCTTTGAGTATGTCATTTTCATACACATCATAGGCATAGGCTTTTTCATGCCACAATTTTTCTTTCACCTGTTTACATGTAACATTAAAAAGCTTATCCAAGAAAGTAAACATCCCTGCAATAACATTTTTTTGTTCAAAATAAGGGCGATACTCCTCTTCATCTATGTCATATTGCTCTTTTTTTAATATTTCTGCATAGTAAGAGGTATCATGACTCTCCAGTTTGTGTGGAGCGATATTTTGAAGTTCCTGCAGTTCATTTTTTGCCTGGGGAATTGAATTTTCAAGTAAATTTTCTAAAAACCCTAAAACACTTTTTGTATCTTCGGCCATTTTTGTAGCAAGAGAAAGTTCTGCATAGTTTTTGAACCCTAAAAGCTGACTCATCTCCTGTCGCAGTGCCAACAGTTCATCAATTATTTTTGCATTCTGGGGTGCGCGTGAAACATAGGCACGGTAGAGTTCCTCTCGAATTGCTCTGTTCTTTCCATAGGTCATATAGGCTATGTATGATGGCATTTGCAGTGTCAATTTATATTTTACAACGCCATCGTCTTCAAATTTGGCATTTTCTATTTCACTTTTTGGCAAACCTTCTATATCTGCTTCATCAGTAATTATATATTCGTAGGCATTTGTTGCATCAAGCAGGTTTTGAGAAAAGTTATTGGAAAGTTCACTTTTTTTCAAGTTTATTTCCTGGAGCCTCTGTTTTGTTTTTTTATCTAGATGGGCACCGCTTAATTCAAAATGTAAAATATTTAATGCTAAAACTCTTTTTTGTTCACTGTTGAGGGATGTTTGTTCTTTTTGCATTATTTCTTTATATGCATTGTATATTTCAATGTTTTGTGAAAGCTGTGTCGAATACTCTGTAATAAGAGGGAGTGCTTCTGTATAGACCTTTTGTGTTTTTTCAGAGTTGTTTACCGCATTGAGATGAGACAGGGGTGTAAAAAACTGTTCAAGATACTCATCCATCATCTCCAGTGGTTTGACAAAGTTTGCATAGGTTTTTTCTTTTTGCCCAAGTAAGGTTTCTATCTTTTTGTTATTTTTATTGAGATGTTTTTGCAGTTCTTCTATAAAAGTATCCAAGTCACAATCAAATTGTAAAAATTTTGTCATCTATGTTTTCCTTTAGTCCTCAGTGTCTTTTTTCTGTCGCAGAGCACCGTATTTGTTTATGAGAATATTATCATACTTATTTGCATCTTTGATTAACTTTTCTATTGCAGTTTTTCCTTCTTCTTTTGTTAAGGAGGAGTCTACAACCAGATAGGAAAGATATACGCTGTTTTCATTGATAGAAAACTGTAAATAGGAGAGTTTGTTGTTCTCCTGGAGCAAAAAATCATACATCTTTTCAATATTTTCTTTGGGAATACCGCAAAGCTTGGCATCTCCTATAATAATGCCGTTTTCATAATAGTTTATATTGATTCTTGCAGTTCCCTTGTCTATTCTCCAGGATGATTGGCTTCTTCTTGCCAGGGTAACATTTATGCCCAGGGACTCCAGTATATCTTCTATGAGTTTTGTCGGGCCTATAGGTGTGTAGCCTTTTCGTCTGAGTCTGGCTATTTCAAGTTCTGCTCCACATTTTGGGCAGTAGTCATTTTTTATATCTTTTTCTTGGATAAGATTTTTGCACGAAGGGCATTTAATGACATTTTCTACTCCGAGCTGTTTAAAAGCGGTGAGTGCATCTTGAAGATAATGTACAGGGAGTGCAAAACCCAAATTATTTGCATTTTGAATAATGAAAGTATTGACTCCTGTAACTTCCCCTTTGTCATTTAACAGAGGACCTCCGCTGTTTCCCGGGTTAATGGCAGCATCAATCTGAATATATTCAAGGTCTCCCATAAGTCTGGCTGCACGGGAAACAATTCCCTCTGTCGCTGTATAATTAAGACCGTAAGGGTGCCCAATGGCTATGGTGGTATCACCGTTTTCTACGTTGGTTTTGGCAAGTTTAAGCGGGTTTTTTGGTTGTTTGAATTCATATTTTATAAATGCCAAATCATAATAGGGGTCATCATAAATAACTTTTGCAATACTTCGCTCAAAGTGCTCTGCTTTGATTACAACTTCTCTCAGCCCCGAACATACATGCGAATTTGTAATAATAAGATTATCTATAATAAAACCTGTTCCGCTGCCATAGGGTGTCATTATCTGTATAATATTTTCAATGTAGGTTTCTAAAAGAGTTTGCGTATTCATTTGCTAGGCCTCATGAAAATCCAGATTTTTTAATGCACTGAAGTAACTGTTTGAAAAATCATTGAGTGAACTGAAATCAAGTTCATCACCAAAAGCGCTCAGCAGTTTATACTGATGTCTGTACCTGGAAACTGTTTCGTCAATTTGAGAGATTATCTCACTTTCTAAAAACTGGTTCTTTTGCGTATCATAATATCCTTTGCATCCCAGCGCATTCATATACTCAGCATAAATGACACAAATATAAATATGGAGTAATTTTCTGGCCGCAGGGTTCAATCCGTAGTTATACAGAGCATACAAGGCTATATAACTGTAAATGGTTGGTATGATTTGAGGATGGCGGTTGTTTTTGTACCATCTGAGCTTTATAAGTGATTCTTCTATAAAGTCAACAAACTCATCATAAGAACTTTTTTCAATTTGGCTGAATGTGTATTTGGCTTCATAAAAGTTTTGACTGAAGTCATCAAAATCAAGCTTTTCAAGACTTAAAATATATTTTGCAAGTTCCGCATTTTTTACTTCTGGCAGTGCTTCTTCATCTGCAAAATAATTTTGAAGTTTTTTTGTCATTTTTTGATAGATTTTAGACTTTGGTACCAAAAGATAGTCAATTTTAAATAAAAAGTTTAGATATAGAAATGCCTGCATACCTATACTGTCCTCTGCCGGCAATGTCTGTATTTTTGCATTAAGCTCTTCTGTCCAAATATGTAAATACTTATACTTTACATGTAACTCGGCAGTGTCAAGTTTTTGAATGTGGCCGATGTCCTCTAACTCTTTTTGTTCGAATTCACTAAGCATGTGTTCTTTGTCGTAATCTGCATTCAGTGCCAGTTCTCTTAAAGGATAAAAAGCTTTCTTGGGGGTCATAGTAATATTGTCAAGACTGAGTTTTAATTTAATATGGTCGCCGTCACTGCAGTAATTTACATAGGTAAACTGGTAATTTCTTTCAAGTGCGTAGCGTTTGAGTGCAACATTTGCATTTTTTGCCTTGACCATAGTCACTTCGGCGTAGAGTTTTTTGTTTGTTGTGAAGCCGTTGATCTTTGCACTGCCTTGATACAGGATAAACTTCAAAGACTCCTTTTCCCGGGTGAGTATAATATTTTGATTGGGAAGACCGTTTTTGTAATTCATCAGAGAGTTGAAAAAGAATGTATAGGCATTTAAAATTTCTTTTTTTTCAAAGGCTTCGTAGGCTTTGTTAAAGAGTTCTTCTTCATTTTCTGCGATATCTGCATGAATACCTCTTCCAAAGCTTTTTGAACAATAGGACTTTGGCCGGAAAAAGTGGAACCAGTTCATAAATTTCCTTTTAGGGATGCCCTTTATTTTAATACCAAATAGATAAGTATAAAGTTTATAACTGTCATTATAGTAAAAGCCCTCTTATAAAAGAGTAAGGGTGATTTTTCAATGAGTGGTGCATTTTTAATAAAGTAGGGTTTTACCTTCTGCGGATGTGTAAGTTCATATTTCATCTCAGAGTAATGCTCATACCTTTGGTCTTTTTGAAGTGCAATAGCACGCATGATAACACTGTCAAGCCAATCAGGTATATTTGAATTGTAATAACTCGGTTTTTTGGCTTCTTTGAATGTCGGGTTTTGAAAGGGTTCTATCTCGCCGTAAGGGTATTTCCCCGTAAGACTTAAATAGAGTGTCACACCAATGGCAAAAATTTCGCTTGTTTCACTTATGGACTCGCCTTGAAATCGTTCAGGTGCCAAAAAACTCGGTGTACCGGCGCGGGACTCTTCTGAAAATATCTCTGTAATACTGCCAAAATCAATAACCTTGTATTCAGTATTATCATCGTCAATTTTGGCAATCATGATATTGTTTGGCTTGATATCACCGTGTACAAGATCATATTTAAGTAAAAACTGAGACATGTTTAAAAGTGTTTGCGCAAGTTCCACAGCATCATCTATCGTTACATGTAAGTGTGATGCCAGGTAATTATTTAAATCTTCTCCATCAAAGAGCTGCATAACATAGTATCGGGCACTTCTGTTTTTTGGAATGACAGCCTTTGGGAAAAACTTTGCTTTGAGACGTTTGGCATTCCATGCTTCTTTGACAAACAGATCTAAAATCTGATTATCTTCTTTGGATTCAACCGGTGCAAACTTTATAACATATTGCTTTGTTTTTTTACTTGCAAGCCAGGTTCTTTCATTTTGTATGAGAGGTTTTTCAAGTTTATAGCCGTCTATGGTCTGACCTGCTTTGAGTGACCGTGGAATATCCAGTTTTTGCTGTTTGAGTATCTCTATCTCATCAGCATTCAGTACTTCCAACACAACTGCTGTTGTATCATCAGGAAGATGGTCTTTTGTATGGTTACTTGCTCGCTTGACAAGAGCAATAGCTCCTTTTGAAATATTGTCTTTTATTTCATTTTCAGAAAGTACATTGTACAAACCATCGCTGCAAAGAAGAATTTTATCATTTTTCTGAATAATATTTTCAAAATAGTAGGGTTCTACATCCTCACTGATACCAATAGCCTGAGTCAGGACATTTTCATATCCTTCTTCTTGCATGGCATGGTCAGATGAGAGCTGTGTCAGTGAAGCATTTCTGAGGAGATATACTCTGCTGTCTCCGACATTTACGCCGTATAAACGGTTTCCTTCTATAACAACGAGAGCAAGGGTTGTGATAAGTTCACTGCGTTCATAATTGAGTTGTGATTCTTTATAAAGAATTGTATTTATGGAATTGATAAACGTTTTTATAGATTTTTCGATTGACCATGACTTTGGGCGAATCTTAAAGTTGTTTATAAGGTAGGAAGTCACTCTTTTGGCTGCTTGGGCACCTTCTTCAGCACTGCCGACACCATCACAGACTATGGCAACACTCAGGTTGCCGATAGTTGCCATATCATAAAAATCATCTCCAGTCAGTTCTTTGGTCTTTGCAAGTGAGAACCCGGAAGTTTTAATATTACCTTTTGCCATATTGCCCCTTTACATGTAAAGTAGATTATAGCAAAACGGCATTTATTTTAAAGAGTTTTTATGCCTGATTTTTTCTATGTGTGTAATATAAAGCCATACCTGTACAAATCGCTCCGCCAACAATATTTCCCAAAGTTACCGGAATTTCATTCCACAGCCACCACTGTGACACACTTACATTTGCACCAAGCATTATGCCTGCAGGAATAACAAACATATTTACAACGGCGTGTTCAAACCCCTGTCCAAAGAAAGTAAGAATCGGGAGCCACATAGCTGCAATTTTTCCTATTGTTGTTGTAGCTGTCAATGCCATAACGACACCCAAAGACACCATCCAGTTACAAAAAACAGCTTTTAAAAAGACGGTATAGATACCGTCTGCACCTATTTTTTCATATCCGATTGTTTTTGCTTCTGCAATATGCTTAATCATGTCTATGACAGGAGATGATTCCACATGTCCGAATTTTGTAGCAACCAGGCTGTAAAGAGCTGCAAAAAGCAGGCTGCCCAGCAGATTTCCTGTAAAGACCCAGAACCAGTTTACAGAGAGTTTTGCGAACCCGATTTTTTTGTCAAACAAAGATGTCGTCAATAAAGCAAAACTTCCGGTTACAAGCTCCAATCCCAGCAAAACAATCATAACAAAACCGACAGGGAAAATAAGCGCTCCGACAATAGGCAGATGTGTCTGAGTAGAAGCAACAATAGCCAGGGTTGTAGCAACCCCAAGAAGAGCACCCGCAAGGGAACCGCGTATCAATAAATCTTTTACACCCAATCCTGATTTGTATACTCCGGCTGTTACCATTCCATCTACAACTATCTCTGGTTTTACATAACTCATATGAATTCCTTATAATTTTATTTAATAAGTATAGCTTAAATCTGTATACTTAATAGGTTTATAATGATTAATTTTTAATCATTGTCAGCCAAGTTGATTAATGGAAGCAGTTCAGAAAAAACAACGGCTCTTTTTGCTTCAACATCCAGCATCTTAAAAACAAGTTCATTGATGTTCTTATCAATATCGGAAACTATTTTATTGAGAGGTATCAGTTTTTCTCTTGGATTTTCATTTGTAAATCTGTTGTATGCCGTATACGGTTCTTGTTTGGAGAGAGCAAAATAGAGCTTACGGCCAAGTTCAAAAAGTTCAAACTCTTCAATATGTCCTGTTTTTGGAATTTTATTGATATTTAAATCAATAGCAATGTTTTTTAATCGTAAATAAGCTTGGAGTTGCATATAAAAACCGAGATATGCATGAGAATACTGTGCTAAAATTCTGTCATGAAATGCTTCAAATGATTCGTTTTTTAAACGCAGTTTTTTATATTCTAATACAAGAGTCTCAACAAAGTATTTAGAAAATTTCAGTGGAGCAGATTTGATAACGGTATACCCGTTCTTCCCCTCACTGACGATTTTTCCGCCTATGGTTATGTGGACACCGTCCTCGGTTTGTCCTTTCACTTTTGCTTTACAGCCTTCAAAACCGATGTCTCCTATTTCATGCGTTCCGCAGCCTTTGACACAGGCAGACCAGTACATTCGTACTCTCCCTGATTCAAGAGGAACGGCCTTACTTAAATATGCAGCCATTTCTATAGCATCCTCTTTGTTTTCAATAACGCCAAATGCACAGTGTTTGGTTCCTGCACAGGCGACAAGGTTGTTAAAGTAAGGCGTGTTTATATTTTTATATTTTATAAAAAAGGGATCTTCTAAAAGTGCAGCCGTGTCTTTGACACCTAGAATGTAGATATTTTGTTCAACACTGAATCTGATTTCGTTATTGCCGTAATTTTGGCTTAACTCGGATACTTTTATCAGATCGCTACCTGTAAATATTCCCGAAGGTACAATAATCTGTACTCCAAATGAACCGTCTCGAAGTTGGATTTTTCCGTGTTCTGAGTCTACAGGATCTATTTGTGTCATTGTGTCACCGGCGGTGGCAAAATTTACGCCTGCAACATCACGAATGGCTGCAGAAATTTCAGCCATGCCGACAGCCTCAATGAGAAAGTGCAGTCTGTTTTTGTTTCTGTTGTCACGGAAACCATACTTTTGAAAGATTGCTATAAGTGCACCGTAGGCCTGTAAAACTTCTTCTTCGTTTGCCAAAAATATGTCTGCATTTTTTGCAATCATACCGACTCTGCCGCCAAGAAACATATTGTAACCGTATACTCCGTCTTTTTGTGCAAGTACGAGAGAACAGTCATGTCCAAAAACATTACATCTGTTTGCGAGGGAGCCTGAAATCCCGGTATTGAATTTTCTCGGCAGTGTTGAGATCCAATCCGGATTTTTTAAAAATGTTTTTTCGATTTTTTTAAGTAAATCATACGAAGGAAGCACATTGTCAAAACCGTCTTTGTCAAATGGGTCTGTGACGATATTTCTAAAGTTGTCCACACCTGTCTGGTAGGAGGTGAGTCCAACTTCTTCAAGTCCGTTTAAAACAGCAGGCATATCTTCGATATTTAAAAAACGAAGTTCAATTTGTGCTCTGGTTGTGATATCAATATAATCCTGACCGAAATTTTTTGCAATTTCTCCGATTTTTTTTGCCTGAATTGCGTTGAGGTGTCCCCCTGCAACTCTGACTCTCATCATAAACTGCTTCGGCGTGAGACCGTCTTTGTCAAAGATCCCAAAACATTTCAAAAAATATTTTTTGTCTTCATCCTCAATTGCATCATATCCCTCTCGTGCATACTCTGTTATCTTTTCAAAAGCCTCCATAGGATTTTTAAGGTTTTTGACTGTTTCGATTTTATTAACTTTTTTACTTCTAGCTTCATATGCTTTTTCTAATACTTGTAATTGCAAAATATTCTCCATTTTCTCATTTATATTCTTCCGCCGGCTGCAACGCCCCAGGTTGTTCTCCATCGTGTTTTTACCAAACTTATTCCCATGATAGCTACAAGTACAACACCGGCAAATATCATAAAACCAGCCGAATAGCCGTCAAAGGCACCTTTTGACCATCCAAGCGTTTTAATAAGGGCTGTACCCCCGAGTCCGCCGGCTGCACCGATAATCCCCGTCATGATTCCAATATCTTTGCCAAATCGCTGAGGCACAAGTTGAAAAACTGCCCCGTTCGCCATGCCAAGGTTTGCCATTATTGCAAAGAGTACTGCAATTGCAACCCAAAACGGCAGAGTAACAGTTGCATTTACAATTGCCAATGCGGCTACAATACCAAAAAAGATATAAAGTGATTTGACACCACCCATTTTATCTGCAACAGCACCACCGACAGGTCTCAAGACTGCACCGGCAAAAATTGTAAGCGCTCCAAAATAACCGGCAATGACTTTAACATTGGGTTCATTAAATACACTGAGTCCAAAACTACTCATATCTGCTTGATAGGTGTTCATAAGATAAACTTTCATATATCCTGCAAATCCGACAAATCCTCCAAAGCTTACTGCATAAAAGAGGTTAAACCACCAAGTGTCTCTGTCACGTAAGAGTTTGGCATAATCTTTGAGTTTTTTAGGACGGGGCGTGTAAACCTCTTTTGGTGCATCTTTTGCCAAAAAGATGTATGTTACAAAGATTAAGGTTGATAATGCTCCACCAACTAAAAAGACTGCCTGCCACCCCCAAAGTTCTGCTATTTTTGGAGCAAACATAAAGTCAACAACAACACCAATATTGCCGGCACCTGCAATTCCCAAAACGACTCCCTGCAGTTTTGGCGGATACCACTGTCCTGCCTGTGGCAATGCAACCGCAAAAGAAGCACCTGCAAATCCGAGACCGACAGCTACAATCAGGAGTTCATTATAGGTAATGGTCTCTCCTCTGAAATAGGCGTAAAACAGCACAGATATAACAACTGCCTGACTCATAAGCGCTGTTTTTTTCGCACCGAATTTATCAACACCGAATCCAAGTACAATACGAAGCAGTGCTCCTGCCAAAATCGGAATAGAAAGCAGTGTGGCTTTTTGTGAGGCACTCATTATAAATCCGTGCATTGCCAATGATTCACTGATTTCTGTTGCCAATGGGCCTAGCATGGTCCAGACCATAAAGCTAAAATCAAAATAAAGAAAAGCTGCAAAAAGTGTTTTTGCATCGCCTTGACCTTTGAGGGCTTTAAAACTTGCCATATTATACATTCTCCAATGAAATTTAATAGTGTAATTATAGTGAAAAATATTTCCGATTTAAAAATATTATTGATTAAAAAGTAATCAATTTAGAATTTTCAAAAGATTAGAAATTATACAATTTTCATATTAAAGAGTGATTTTCTTGATATATATCAATTTTATCAATTCTCGTTTTTTATACAATTTGTGAAAATTTAAGGAGAGCATTATCATGACATTTACAAATTCGGCTGAATTGTTGTCTTTTCACTGGGTTGCTTACTCTATATATGCTGCAATGATTATTTCTGTTGTTGCATGGTTTGGGTATAACCTGACAAAAAAAGATGCCAAGTCAGTTTTTCGTATTCCATTTTACTGGTATATGGCATTTTTGGTTGCAGGCGGTGTGGGACACCATATTTTTACATACAATACAATTCCGTGGGTGTCACAGGATATTGACAGACATAACATCAAACCGGATGCAAAGTATGAATTTGAGATTAAAAATCATAAGTGGCTGGGTTTGCCAAAACAGATAGTTATACAGTGTGGACAAACGGTTGAGTTTGATGTACACAGCAGAGATCTGGTGTATGGGTTTGGACTCTTTCGTCAAGACGGTTCCATGGTGATGCAGATGCAGGTCAATCCCGGCACGGATGTCAACGGTATCCTGGACTCCAATGATATTTTATGGACATTTAATCATAACGGTGTTTTTGATTTAACATCCACTGAATATTCCGGACCCAGACAGTACAGCGAAGACGGTAAAGATTTAATGCTGGTGAAAGATTTCGTTAAAGTCGTAGGCTGTAAAGATAATGGAGGCATTCAATGAGTTATATAAATACATTAATAAATGGTACAAATTTTGACCATAAAGGCTTAAATGCTTTGCAAAAGGTAACACTCAGACCGGTTGTTATGGCATTTTTATTTTACGGACTGGTCGCTTTGGAGGGTATGATTATGAGAATGGTTGAGGTCGGGCATGTGCCGCTCAATCCTCTGCCTGAGCAGTTTTTTCATCCGGAACATTTCTTTTCCATCATGACGGTACACCCGATTGTCGGTATATTCGGTTCGACCTATCAGCTGGTCTTTGGTGCTTTTACCTTTTTGGTGCCATATCTTACGAAAAAACCGCTTTACAGTGTAAAACTTGCCAACTGGACCTGGATATTGATTACTTTAGGGACTGCTTTGGCATGGATAGCCGCATTTGTATGGCAGTATGCACCGTTATATACATTGTACTGGCCGCTTCCTGCCGATACACACCAGTTTAATGTTGTTGGCGGTATTGTCTTTATTCTGGGTGTAGCATTAATTATGGTTGGAACTTTAGGCTTTATCTACAATATATATGCAACAATTTTTGCGCGGGTAGGTATTCATAAAAACAAGACAACAAAAGAACTTTTAATCTCAGGATTTGGTATAGACGGATTTTTAAATCTTATCAACAAGCTGAGAGGAAAACAGCCTTATACAAAAGAGCCGGCTTTGGCACTTCCTGTTGTGGCAATCTTCCGCGGTACGGTAGATACTTTCTTGGATGCACTGGTGATTTTGGGTGCAGGTATTTTAATCCTGGTTTATTTGGTTTTTGATGCAAGCGGACATGCACTTGATGTCACGGCGATTGATGCCCTTTTGTACAAGAACTTTTTTTGGTGGGGGCTTGATTTGGTTGCGGATGGTCTGGTTCTGATTTATGTGGCAGGTTCGTGGTATTTGCTTGCCACATTAATCACCGGACAAAAGCTTTTTATGGAAAATGTTGCCCGTGCGGCGTTAATGCTTGAGCTTTTGGTTTCCTGGATGGTCTGGTCGCATCACCTTCTTGGTGATCAGGGACAACCTGAAATGATGAAACTTATCTCCGGTGAGATGGTGACTGCCTTTGAACTGCTGACCCAGGGACTGGCACTCTTTATTACCCTTGTGACACTTTGGAAGGCCCGTCCTCTGAAAATGACTATGGAACTAAAATATCTTCTCGGCGGACTTGTAGGGTTTGGTCTGGCTGTGCCTGCTGCAATTATCCAGGCAGATATGGGGATGAACAGAGTGTTGCACAATACACAGTGGATTATCGGTGCGCATGTGCATATTGCTTTGATTGTCGGATTGTATATGACACTCTATTCGGCTCTGTATGTTTTATGGCCATTGGTAACAAACAACACAAAACTCTATTCTCACAAACTGGCAAATACACATTTTTGGCTGCATCTTATTGGCGGTATCGGTATGGGCGCATTTATGGGAATGGCAGGACTTGACGGGATGCTCCGTCGTCACCTTTATGTGGATGGGCAGTTTAATCCAGACATGATATTCGCCGCTATTTTTGGAACGATGCTGCTTGTCGCCTGGGCAGTATTCTTATACAATATTATTATGAGTGTGGGTATCAAAGGCTTAATCGGTATATTTTTGCCTGCAAAAGATGCAACGGCTTCTTATGGGATAGAAGAAGAGTTGGAACCGGCAGATGATCCGGCATTTGCGCAGTAAAAGTTTCATATTTTTTTCGGAATTCAGACAGGGCTTAGTCTTTAAAGACACAAAGCCCGTACTAAAGTACGGGTTCCGAACAGATTGCAAACATAATAGTCATGTTTGGAAAGTTTTAAGATTTAGAATTTATTCAGTAAGAGATTAAAATAATAGGAAAAAACAGTTGATAAACTTAGACCGAGTTGCACGTGAAATCAAGACTATAGGACTGTACGATTTGGTTTTGCAGGATGTGCAAAGAATTACCGGGAAAAACAGAGTAAATGAAGAAGAAATTCTTCAGATATTAGAGAAAAATCCGGAAATTCTGCAAGATTACATGCAGACAAATGTCGAATACAATTTGAGCAATATCCATCTCAAAGATATCAATGTACAAAATCTCAAAGATGAATGCAAACAAGAAGCGCAAACCTTTAATGAAAATCTGGCAAAATTGCGTGTCTTGGAAAAATATACACTTGATTTTGAACAGAGTGCCACGCTTGTCATCATTTTTTCCATTGAGTTTTTTGTTCTTTTTTCTGTGCAGTATTTTATAGTATTGCTAAATCTCAAAGCGTGGCAATGGTGGATATATACACTCTTTGCCTCCTCTGTTGCTTTTGCCTACTGGTATGGTAAAAAGCAGAGCAGACTGTATGCAAAAAACAAACAGCGTTACGAAATGCTTTATCTGCAGACATTACAACTCTTGGAAGCACTGGAAGAAAAAGAGTGTATCAAAAAAGAGGACTTGTTGATTCATGAGTGTGAAGAACATGTCTAAAACAATCAGTGTTGATTATATTTGGAACAAAGAACTGGCGCTGCAGACAAGCAAGCTTTTTTATGATTATGATATGCGTCATTCTGCCAAAAGATATATAGGCTGGTTTTTTGTCGCTTTGGTGCAGTTTGGTATTGTCGGTGCTTTGAAGCATGAAAGTTACGGTATTTTGTATCTTTCAACCTTTTTGGTCTTTTACTGGTATTTTGGAAGATGGTTTCTGCGAAAAAGAATGTTGTTAAATTTTTACAAAAAAAATATGCCTCAAGATACACAAGTGCATTTTATTATTGACACAGAAGGCTTGCATAAAGATAAAAAGCGCATTCCCTGGGAAGAAATTACAAGGATAATAGAACTTGAAAACGGGATTTTGGTGCAAAGCCTGCATGATACACTTTTTTTTCAAAATTCTGCCTTTGGATCTGTTGATGAACGCAAAGAGTTTTTGGCGCTGGCCAAAGACAAAGGAAAACGCTAATGCACTATTTTTTTATTGGAGCAGTAAGCCTTTTTGTCATAGGATTGCTTATTGTCGGGGCAGTTATGGACAAAGAGGATATGGAAGGTGATGATTAAAAATTAAACAAAGAATTATAAAAATATTCATTTGCATAGAGTATAATTTCATCACTATTATATGGAGATACCTTACATGCAGACACCTTTAGAAAATTTTATAGAGTATAAAGCCGATACAGGGATGCAATGTGGGAATTACTCTATAGATATACCGCCGTTAAAAGAGGGGGAACAGTACCGTTTTCATTTTGATGCTGTTGCCTGTGTCGGGTGTCGGTGCTGTGAAGTTGCCTGTAACGAACAAAACAACAATCCTGCCGATATAAAATGGCGTCGTGTCGGGGAGATGGAAGGCGGAGATTTTCCGGCTTTTACCCAGATGCTCAATTCTATGAGTTGCAATCACTGTATAGATCCTGAATGTCTCACAGGCTGTCCGACGGAATCGTATATAAAGATAGCCGAAACAGGCATAGTCGTGCATGATGACGATACCTGTATCGGCTGTCAGTACTGCACATGGAACTGCCCGTACGGTGTTCCTGTTTTTCATGAAGAGAGAAATATTGTTACAAAATGTCATATGTGTCATGAACGGCTTGATGTCGGAGAGTCTCCTGCCTGTGTGCAGGCCTGTCCTGCAGGAGCTATTGAGATTGAGGTTGTCAATGTCAAAGAGTGGCTGGAACGTGACATAGACGAACAGGCAAACATGCCGTTTTTGCCGGATGCACGCATAACAAATTCTACAACGCGCTACACGCTTCCCGAGAATCTGCCGGATGATATGAAAGAGATGGATGAACACATCTTAAAACCTGCACATAAAGAACTGCCTCTTGTTTTTATGACAGTTTTGACGCAAATTTCACTCGGTGGGTTTTTGGCGCTCTTTTTAGGAGACTTTATGAGTCTGTTTGGATTTGAGAGTACCAACTGGATTATGGCACTGCTTGTGATGCTTCCCGCGGCAATCGGGCTGCCTCTCTCAGCCTTGCACCTTGGGCGTCCGTTTTTGGCGATGACAGCCATGAAAAATATAAAAACCTCGTGGCTCTCCCGCGAGGCTTTGGCTTTGGGTGTTTTTACGGGGCTTATGAGTGCTGTGGTGGCAGTATACTTTTTCGATATCTCCAATATATTGCGTTTATTGCTTGAAGCACTGACTTTAGCTGTGGGAATCTATGGAATTTATGCACAAAGTATGATTTACCGTATTCGTGCCCGTCCTTCCTGGAACAGGATTACAACGAACTTCAAGTTCTTCGGTGTGGCATATATCGGAATCTTTTTCGTTGCATTTATCAGCTCCGTATCAAGCGTGCATGAAGCGATTATTCCTTTGACGACCTTGGGTATGCTCGGTGCTTTGGCGCAGCTTTTTTTCTCTTATGAAGATATAAGAACACTTGATGCCAAAGAGAATGCATACCAACTGCAACGGACAAAAAGACTTTTAAATGAAAATTTTCATAAGCTCAAAATGATTCGTTTCGCCACGTTGATACTCGGTGGTGTGGTACTGCCGCTGTTTACTTTGGTCTTTGTAAGCGCTTCGTTACATGTAACGGCTTCTGTGATGCTTTTTTTGGCAATCATTATTGCCTTTGTGAGTGAAATAAGTGATAGATTTTTATTTTATACCACGGTTGTTCCTCTTGGAATGGCAGGTGGATTTTTTGTAGGGAAACAACGATGATAAGTAAATTAAAAGATTTTTTAGGGTTTGATATAAAAGAAGAGAAATACAAACTCTCGCATGATGAAACATTCGGCATGATAGCTGATGCAAAAAAACCCGATAAATGGGTCTTTTCAACCTGTGGATACTGCGGGGTCGGCTGTGGACTTTACATCGGTGTCAAAGACGGTAAAGCTGTTTACACAAAAGGCAATCCAAAACATTTTGTCAATCAGGGAACACTCTGTCCAAAAGGTTTGAGTGAACATCAAATGCTTAACTCTCCCCATAGAATTCAAACCCCGTTGATAAAACAAAACGGTGAGCTGAAACCTGCAACTTGGGATGAAGCCTTCACGAAAGTAAGCAGTGAATTTAAGAGAATTCAAAAAGAACACGGAAACAAAGCCGTTGCTGTCATTGGCACAGGGCAGTTTTTGACAGAAGAATTTTACACTTTGGGTAAATTTGTCCAGCTTGGTCTTCGCACAAATAATTATGACGGCAATACAACCTTGTGTATGGCATCTGCTGTTATGGGTTACAAACAGTCTCTTGGCAGTGACGGTCCGACAAGCTCATATGAAGATTTTGCACTTGCCGATACTATTTTTTTGGTGGGAGCCAATATTGCGGACAATCATCCGATACTTACCTTACATGTAAACAAAAACCCAAAAAAGAAAGTCATCGTTATAGACCCCAGGGCCTCGAAAACATCCCAAATGGCAGATGTGTATGTGCCTGTAAAACCGCGTACAGATCTGGCGCTTTACAACGGTCTGGCTTACATTGTGATGGAGCAGGGATGGGAAGATGAAGGTTATATAAAAGCAAATACAAACGGATACAAAGAGCTGAAAAAGCATTTGCAGGATTATCCGCCCCAGGAGGTGGCAAACATTACAGGCATTGATGTCAAAACCCTGTATGAACTCGCACGTGAATTTGTCTCAAGTAAAAGTGTTATCACCGGTTGGACAATGGGTGTGAACCAGTCTTTTATGGGAACAGATACTGTCAGTGCCATCATTAATCTGCATCTTTTGACAGGGCATATCGGTCGAGAGGGAACGGGGCCTTTTAGTATAACAGGGCAGTGTAATGCGATGGGAACACGTGAGACAGGGTTCACTTCATCTCTTCCGGGATACAGAAACTTTGGGGATGAAAAGGCTTTAAAAGAATATGCGGAAATTGTCAATGTTCCTCAGGAAATTATTCCGCGTGAACGTGGCTATAAATATGCCGAAATTATTGATGCCATAGACAGAGGTGAAATAAAAGCACTTTGGATAACGGCGACAAATCCGCTGGTTAGTTTTGTCAATCAGGACAAACTGCGAAAAACACTGAAAAAACTTGATTTGCTGGTCGTGCAGGATGCTTTTTTAGGCGATACGGCACAAATAGCAGATGTTGTTTTCGCTGCTGCGACCTGGGGTGAGAAAGAGGGCGTTTATACGAATTCTGAACGTCGCTGCAACAAGGCGAACAAAGCAGTAGAACCGATAGGTGAGGCAAAAAGCGATTTTGATATCATTCTTGAATTTTCAAAATATTTTGAAGGTGTGAATGAAATGCTTTTTCCAAACTGGAGCCAGCCTCGTGATGCTTTTGAGGAGTGGAAAAAAGTCTCAAAAGGACAGTTGTGTGACTACAGCGGTATGAGTTATGAGCTTATAGAAGAGTTGGGCGGGATTCAATGGCCATGTAACGAACAGTTCCCAAAAGGGAGTAAAAGACTCTACACCAAAGATATTCCTTTTAGAACATCCGATAAAAAAGCAAAACTTGTATGTGTGCAATGGCATCCGATGGCAGAGCCTGTAAGCCCTGAGTTTCCCGTTATTTTAAACACTGGAAGGACAGTTGAGCAGTGGCATACACGAACAAAAACAAGAGATATAGCAATTCTTGACAATTTGGCTCCTGAAGCCTGGGTGGACATAAATCCAAAAGATGCGGTCAAACTCAAAGTAAAAAGCGGTGACAGAATGAGTCTTTCATCTCCAAGGGGGCGCATTGATGATGTTATTGTACGGGTGACATCAAGTGTACGCGAAGGCACGGTATTTGTCCCGTTCCATTTTAATGAACAGCTTGTCAATACGTTGACTAATGAAAGTTTTTGTCCAAAGTCAGGGGAACCTAATTTCAAACAAACGGCAATACAGCTTCACTCAGAAGAGGTACCGGAGGGTCTGATACTTGAAGAGGAACAATCAAGCGGAGCGATTGCACATCACAAGGTCGTTTATGAAGGGGTTGCCTATAAAGAAAAAGAGGTGCATTTGCAACAATAGAAGTTATGTTATAATTATTTACGGGTCCTTTCAAATCCCGTTAAGTTAAACAGTCCAAAAACTTCAAAAATGGCGGTCATAATTATGCAGGAATGTGAACTGTATCAATACACTCTTTTTACAGGCAGTATACTTTTGCTTGCAAGTCTGTTTTTTAATATCAAATACAGAAAAAAGATAAAAAAACGCTTGGAAGATGAAAACAGACTCATAAAAAATGCCTACTATCATCCTGTCACCTCTCTCCCAAATAAAGAAAATGTTAAAATAGTAATTTCTGAACAGATACAAAGAGCTTTGCGACATAATAAATCTTTTTTGGTTATGGTAATAAAAATAAAAAATTTTCATGAAGTTCAGCTGCATTCCAAAGTGCTGGCAGAGGAATTTATGCTTGAAGCAAGTAACAGACTGCTGCAAAGTACACGGAGTGAGGATATAATCGGACATATCAGTGATGACTCTTTTATAATTGTTTTTAATGAATATTTACAAGAAGAAAATTACAGGAGAGTATGTCAAAGAGTAGAGGAATCATTTGCACAGGCTCCCGAACTCAATACAAAATATACTATAGATTTTAAGGTTTCCATAGGTACATCTGTGTATCCGGATGGGGCTGCAAATCCGGATGCATTAATGGAAAAAGCGAGAAAGGCTGCAATTGATAGAGATTGAATAGTTCAAAGCAAAACAAAAGCCAATTTTAAGTATAATTCACGGATTTTATAAAAAGGTATATGCATGGCAAACAAACGTGTTTTAGTTAAATTTTCGGGTGAAGCTCTTGCTGGAGAAGCAGGTCATGGAATCGATACAAAGATTTTAAAGTATATTGCCCAGGAGATTAAAACTCTTGTTGATGCAGGTATAGAAGTCGGTATAGTCATTGGAGGCGGGAATATCATTCGTGGTGTGACTGCTGCCCAAGACGGAATTATTAAGCGTACATCCGGAGATTATATGGGAATGCTTGCAACTGTGATAAACGGTGTAGCAATGCAGGAGGCCTGTGAGCATGCCGGAATGCAGGTACGTATGCAAACCGCTATAAAAATGGAACAGATTGCTGAACCGTATATTAATCGTAAAGCGACACGCCATCTTGAAAAAGGACGTGTTGTTATTTTTGCAGCAGGGACGGGAAATCCGTTTTTTACTACAGATACGGCAGCAACACTTAGAGCTGTTGAAATCGGTGCAGAAGTTATTATCAAGGCCACAAAAGTTGACGGTGTCTATGACAAGGACCCTGCCAAATACCCGGATGCGGTGAAATTGCCCGAACTGACCTATGACCAGGCATTGCAGGATCATATAAAAGTTATGGATGATACCTCAATAGCACTGGCAAAAGACAACAGTCTGCCTATTATTGTCTGCGATATGTCCAAGCAAGGTAACTTATTGGATATTTTAAATGGCAATATGAGCAACTGCTCAATAGTAAAATAAACTAAAGGAAAAACAGAGAATGAAAGTTGAAGAATTAACAGCGAAAGTTTTAGATGAAAATCCAAGTATGGATAGATATCAACTGGCAATTGCAGTTGCAAAAAGATGTGATGAACTGGAAAACGGTGCTCCAAGCAAATTAAATGTCAATACAAGCAGTATCAAGTCAACTGATTTGGCGCTTATGGAAATAGCTGAAGGACTTATTAGAGTCAAAGGCTTTAGCGACAAAGAGAAATAAGTTTTTGCCTTTGAGTCAAATGGATATAGAACAGGTTAAACACATCAATGATGTTGAATCTGCAATAGCTTATCTTTTTTCTCAAATACCCCAAAGTGAACCACTTGAAAAAGCATTAGACTTTTCTATAAAAGCACACGAAGGGCAGTATAGAAAAAGTGGTGAAGCTTACATAATCCATCCCATTTTAGTAGCCTCCATTGTTGTTTCTATAACAAATGATGAGTCGATGGCTATTGCTGCCTTATTGCATGATGTAGTTGAAGACACTCCTGTTACTATTGAACAGATAGAAGATTTGTTTGGTAAGGATGTTGCCCATTTGGTGGAGGGACTTACAAAAATAGATACGATTAGAGATCATGAACTCATTCCCTCCAATTCTGATGAAAAGCTTGTTGTATCGGCACTCTCTTTTAGAAAAATGCTTATTGCCAGTATTCATGATGTACGGGTGCTTGTTGTCAAACTGTGTGACAGACTGCACAATATGCTCACCCTTGATGCCTTGCCCGCTCACAAGCAAAAACGAATTGCCGAAGAGACATTGGTTGTGTATGCCCCTATTGCACACAGATTGGGGATTTCATTTTTAAAAAATATACTTGAAGACTTAAGTTTCGGCTATTTGTTTCCCAAGGAAAAGCAGGAAATAGAAAATTATCTTCAGACAAACTATCATGCAATTGAGATGAAACTTGATGCAATCAAAGAATCAATAATGAAGATTCTTGTGAAAAATGGCTTTTGTGAAGATGATTTTGAGATTTTGTCCAGAATAAAACATAAATATTCTATTTATCTGAAGATGCAGAGAAAAGGTGTGAGTATTGATGAGGTGCTGGATCTTTTGGCTGTTCGGATTCTTACAAAAGACCCTGTAAAGTGTTATACGATTTTGGGGCTTATTCATCTTAATTTTCGTCCGCTTGCCTCACGTTTTAAAGATTATATTGCTGTTGCAAAAGACAATGGATACCAGACCATTCACACAACTGTTTTTCATGATGCTGCAATTTTTGAAGTACAGATTCGAACCTATGATATGCATAAAACTGCTGAACTCGGAGTTGCCGCACACTGGAAATATAAAAGCGGCGGCAACAATATCAAGCTGGACTGGTTAGACAGTCTGCAGTACCAAAATGAGTCTGTAGAGGATTTTTATGCATTGATAAAAAATGATTTGTATTCTGAAGACATTTCGGTTTTTTCTCCGTCCGGTGATGCTTTTACCCTTCCCCGCGGAGCAGTGGCACTTGATTTTGCTTACGCTGTACACTCGGAAGTCGGAAACAAAGCTGTGAGCGCTTTAATCAACAAAACAAAAGCCTCTTTAATGAGCGAACTCAATAATGGTGATATAGTAAAAATTATTACCGGAGATGAAATTGTTACAAGATGTTCCTGGATTGATGCGGTCAAAACATCAAAAGCCAAAACAAATATGAAACTAAACTGCAATGCAAGAATACGCGATCTTAATGCAAAAGTGGCTGTGAGTATTGTTGCAACTGCAATGAAGCTGAATTTCGCGAGAGTGCAGGAATGGTTTTTGAAACATCATTGTGACAGTGTGACCTCTATTCCTAACGACATAGAACATTTTAAGAATGTTATTCATAAATATATAGTAGAAATCAGTAAAAACAACAGATTTAAAAAGTTTATTTCCCGACACAGATTCAAACTCAAAGGGTATGAAATTGCAGGTATTGAGATATTCTCTACAACAAACATTACCGATATAGTGTTTGATTACTGCTGTCATCCTAAACACGGGGATGAAATTATGGGATTTTTGGATAAAACAAAGGTGCATGTTCATCACAAACTGTGCAACAATGCTACAAAAATGCTCGATGCACATGATCCGATGGTCTTTGTCCGCTGGAAGCAGGAAAAAATTTACCGATACAAACTGATTGCCTCTTTGCATAATGAAAAAGGTGCTTTGGCTGAGTTTTTAAGTTTCCTGGTTAAATTGGATGTGGATATCAATGCAATTGAGCTGGGCAAAGAGAGTGCTGATTATATTAAGTACTGTGAGCTTGTTTTTGAGGCAAAAGAAGCTGATATTAATTCACTTCGTGCTAAAATAGAGTCTAAAATAAAAGTTGTCAATTTGGTGAGAACTGATGATGCTTATAAAAATTAAATAAATATAGAGAGAAAAAATGATAGATGAAGCTTTAAGAGAGATAAACAGAGGTTGTGCAGAGATTATTGACAACGAAAGAATAGAAAAACTTTTAAAAGCTTATTTTCAAGAGGGAAAGACATATACGGTAAAAGCCGGTTTTGACCCGACTGCACCGGATTTGCATCTTGGACATACTGTTCTTTTGCAAAAACTTGCAACCTTTCAGAAATATGGTGCAAGAGTACAGTTTCTTATAGGAAGTTTTACGGCAACAATTGGTGATCCGACAGGGAAAAATGCCACACGAAAAGTATTGTCAAAAGAAGATATAATCAAAAATATTGAGAGTTATACGACACAGGCTTTTAAAATTTTAGATGAGAATAAAACAGACATAGTCTACAATGATGACTGGCTGGGAAAAATGAGTGCAGCTGATTTAATAGCGCTTGCCTCAAATTTAACAGTGGCACGTATGCTGGAGCGTGATGATTTTTCAAAAAGATTTAAAACAAATGTCGCAATTGCCACAAGTGAGTTTATGTATCCGTTGTTGCAGGGTTATGACAGTGTACACTTGAAATCTGATATAGAAATAGGCGGAACAGATCAAAAATTTAACCTTTTAATGGGAAGACAGCTGCAAAAAGTATATAATATTAAGAAACAGCAGGCTGTTTTAATGATGCCTATTCTCGAAGGTCTTGACGGTGTCCAGAAAATGAGTAAGTCTCTGGGAAATTATATTGGTGTTTCAGATGAACCAAATGATATGTTTGGTAAAGTTTTAAGTATATCCGATGAGCTGATGTGGAGATATTTTGAGCTTTTGAGCGATAAAAGTCTTGATGAGATTGCAGCACTTGAGAGAGCAGTAAAAGAAGGAAAATTACATCCGAAAAAAGTAAAAGAAGACTTGGCATTGGAAATCACAGCGCGTTTTCATGATAAAGAAGCAGCACAAAATGCAAAAGAAGAGTTTGACAAGGTCCATTCAAAAAGCCAAATTCCAAGTGATATTGCAGAGTTTAGCTGTGAGGGACCGATTTGGATTGCAAAAGCTTTGGTTGACTGCAAGATGGAACCCTCAACATCCCAGGCCAGAAGAGATATCAAGCAGGGTGGTGTTAAAATAGACCAGAAAAAAGTATCTGATGAAAAGTTGGAATTGTCATCAGGAGAGTACCTGTTACAGGTTGGAAAAAGAAAATTTGCAAAGTTAAAGGTTAAATAAAATGAGTTTCAAGTCTTTAAAAATTGGTAAATATGAGATTGAAAAACCAATAGTACAAGGTGGTATGGGCGTTGGGATCAGTTGGGATCAGTTAGCTGGTACTGTTTCAAAAGAAGGCGGACTTGGAGTTATCAGTTCTGTTGGAACAGGTTACTACAAAGATAAAGAGTTTGCAAAAAAACTGGTAGCAGACAGGCCTTTGAGCGAAGCAAACTTTTACTCAAAAGAGGGCTTTACCGAAATAATAAAAAATGCCAGAAAAATCTGTGGCGACAAGCCTTTGGCCGCAAATGTTTTGTATGCTATCAATGACTACGGACGTGTTGTTCGCGATGCCTGCGAAGCCGGTATCAATATTGTAATAACAGGTGCAGGGCTGCCGACAAATATGCCGGAGTTCACAGAAGGCTATCCTGATGTAGCGCTTGTACCTATTGTATCCTCTGCAAAAGCTTTGAAAATTATTTGTAAAAGATGGCAGAAGCGCTATAACCGTCTTCCTGACGCAGTTATTCTTGAAGGTCCCAAAAGCGGTGGGCATCAGGGCTTTACATACGAACAGTGTTCAATGCCTGAATATCAGTTGGAAAACCTTGTAAAACCTGTTGTAGAAGAAGCAGAACAATGGGGCGGCATGCCGGTAATTGCTGCAGGTGGTGTTTGGGACAAAAACGATATAGAAGCCATGATGGAACTCGGTGCGAGCGGTGTTCAAATGGGAACACGTTTTATCGGTACTTATGAGTGTGATGCGCATGCAAACTTTAAAAAAGTCCTTCTTGATGCAAAAGAGGGTGATATTAAACTGATGAGTTCTCCTGTGGGATACCCTGCACAGGGAGTTGTGACAAATCTCACTCATATGGTAGAAAAAAGAGAAGGTCCTGCAATTAAGTGTATTTCAAACTGTGTTGCACCGTGTAACCGGGGAGAAGAGGCTAAAATTGTCGGTTTTTGTATTGCAGACAGATTAAGTGATGCTTATGAGGGCAACCTGGAAACAGGACTCTTTTTCTCTGGAACCAATGGCTATAAACTAAATGAAATTATTACAGTAAAAGAACTTATTGACAAGCTTATGCATGGTGAATAATACTGTATGGTAAAAGTTTTTGCTCTCATACTTTTTTTTATTACTGTTTTACATGCTGTCAATGATCAGGAGATTTTAAAAAGGGCAGATTCTTTTTTAAAATCTTCGAGTAAAAGCAATCAGTTTCGTGCATATAATGATTATAAAAATCTGTATTTAAGAGCATTGTTGAACGGAGATAAAAAACTTAAACACTCCGCTCTAAAAGGGATAATCTCCAGTGGACATAAATTACATATTGATGTAAAAAGATATGAACAGGAGTATAAACACCTCTCCCCTGCGTCCAGAAAAAATTACAAAGCAAAAAAAAACATTAAAGTCACATCTTCACATAAATTAAAATCAGTTCGCTTTTATAATAAAAGACTGGTATTACAGTTTGATAAAAATCTTCAAAAGAAACAGGTGAACTATTTTACGCTCAATGATAAAAAAAAGAGCATCTATAAATATGTTTTTGATATACATGCTTCCATGTTGAAGAAGTCAAATACTCTCAAACAAGAGGGGGTTGATAAAATTAAACTGGCACAGTACAATCCAAATACATTGCGGTTGGTTATTCAAAACAAAACTCCTTTAAAAATCCGTTTTTTCAAAAAAGGCAAAGAGCTTTCTATAAAAATTATCAACAAGTCAGTAAAAACAAAGAGTGTTGCAGTATTTAACAAATACAAGAAAAAGTCACCCAAAAGACTCGACAGAAATAAAATCATAGTCATAGATGCGGGGCATGGCGGAAAAGACCCGGGAGCCATAGGATACAGAAAATACAGAGAAAAAATTGTGGTCTTAAGTATAGCAAGAGAGTTAAAGCGTATACTTCGTGCAAGAGGTTTTACAGTGTACATGACACGCGACAGTGATCGCTTTATAAAATTAAGAAACAGAACAAAATATGCAAACAGAAAAAATGCAGATATCTTTATCAGTATCCATGCCAATGCAGTTGGACGCAAAGATGCCAAAAAAGTTTGTGGACTGGAATGCTATTTTCTTTCAACATCCCGTTCAAGCAGGGCAAAAAAAGTGGCAGAAATGGAAAATTCGGCAGATTTGGATGAGATGGACTATTACGGAAAGCAAAGCTTTTTAAACACAATAAATTCACACAATATTGTTGCATCGAACAAGCTGGCAATTGATCTGCAAAGAGGGGCGTTAGCAACACTCAAAAGCAGATATAAGAATGTGAAAGATGCAGGGGTCAGAGAAGGACCGTTTTGGGTGCTTGTAGGGGCACAAATGCCTTCTGTTCTGGTAGAAGTCGGATTTATAACACATCCGACAGAAGCCAGACGGCTTGTAAGCAGAAGTTACCAAAAAACAATGGCACAGGGGCTTGCCAATGGAGTGGAACGCTATTTTATAAACTCTCAAAAAAGATAAAGCAGCCTTGAGGCTTAGTCCTCTTTTTTATATTCCAAATCCCCGGCAACAGCTTCTTTGTCGTTGATGACTTTTTCAATCTGCTGTTTGACTTTGTCATAACGGAACTGCTCTTTGAATCCCATAATTCTTCCTCCGGCAGCATTTGGGTGACCTCCGCCGTTTGCCCACTCTTTGGATATCTGTGCAACACTTACCTTGTCGCTTGCACGCAGACTCATTGTTCCCCGATAGCTGACATCCACAATGAAATCATATTCAGGGTAGGCTGTTAAAAATCCGTTGCCGACTATGGAGGTGTTTCCTATTCCATAACTCAGGTAGCCTCTGTATCCCTTGTAATAGATTGTTTTTTCACTTCTGGCTTTGCCCATAAGTTCAACGACATACCGTGTGGCAAGATTGTCGAGTGTATCATCTTTGTCGCGTTTGAAAAAATTCTTTTTTAAAGAGTGGATTTTTTCATCAAGTAAAATAGGAGCATCAGGTTCATGAATGAATTTTGCCGCTTCATGCAACAGTGTGAGTTTGTAGTTTGAATCTTCATCAGGAAACATAATTCGGTTGAGCTCTTTTGTTTCTGTCACAAGACGCATACAGACTTTCCCGTATTCAAAATTGTCATGTTCTTCCTGTTTCCATAAATCTACTGCATTAACAACATCAACATACTTCTCCATCCATGCAGGTTCGTTGAGCTCAAAGTGTTCTTTTGCATAGTCATAGGTGATTTTTGTAGCGCAGCGGCTGGTATCAAGATAGTACCATTCATGTTTTTTTGCACTCTCTTCCCCGCTTCCATGGTGATCAAGAAGTTGTAATTTGACATCAAATGCACCGTCATTCATTTTTTTTACTTCATGGCTGAGCCAACGGGATTCATCCGCTGTAAGATTCAGGTCCGTAATAAGAATGTAAGCTTTTTCTTTTGCTTTTCTGATGTTTTCCAGCATAAGGTCGAGCTTTTGTTTCACTTCTGCTCCGTAATTGGAGTTGTAGTTAAATCTTTTGTACGGTGTGTACTGCATGACCAGCTGGCAGCTGTAGCCATCCAAATCAATGTGTGAAAGATGATGAATAGTTCTGTTTTTCATTTGTACCCTTTTAATTATTTGTTTCTTGTGTTTGAATTGAAATAGAGCCCATCACTTCAAATGTAGCACTCGAATCAATTTCTGCATGAGAGAGTGTTACAACATCAAGAGAAAATCTCTCAAATATTTCTGCAACACTGCGACGGATTTGTGGATCGACGATAATAATAACAGGGGAAATCCCTTTTTGCAGTAAGTCTGCAGCCTTTGTGCTTGTTGCCTGAATCAGGGCATTTATTTCTCCTACATTGAGCATGAGGTTCCTCACACCGTCTTGTTCTTGTGATTTTTGCAGTAACAACTGCTCAGTCTGTGTATCAAATGTCAAAAGGCGTATCACCCCGTCATCCCCTGCATACATTTGGGTAATGACGCGAGAAAGTCTGGCTCTTACCTGTTCTGTTATAAGGTCAACATTTTTTGTGTATTCGGCAATATCTGCAATTGTCTCTAAAATAGTAAGCATATCTTTGAGCGGAATTTTTTCATGCAACAGTGCTTTGAGAACTCTTTGAATAAGACCGATAGAAGCCACTTTTAAAACGTCATCAATGATTACAGGATAATCATCTTTTATTTTATCAATAAGTGACTGTACTTCTTGACGGGTTAAAAGCTCTTCGGCATTGCGTTTGATGAGTTCGCTCATATGTGTGGAGATGACTGTAGCAGGATCAACAACGGTGTATCCGTTGATAATGGCATCTTCTTTTTGTTCCGGTGCTATCCACAGGGCGTCGAGTCCAAAAGCAGGTTCTTTTGTCGGTTCTCCCTGAATCTCTCCTGTAGCCATACCGCTGTCCATCGCAAGAAATTTATCAGGCATGATCTCACCCTCACCAATGGCAATGCCTTTAAGCAGTACCTGATATTGGTTAGGTTTGAGATGTAAGTTGTCACGTATTCTGACCTGCGGCATTAAAAATCCATAGTCATTTGCTATTTTTCTTCGCATGGAACGGATACGTTCAAGCAAATCACCACCCTGGGAACTGTCAGCCAGTTTTATAAGTTGATATCCCAAAGTCAATTCAAGCATTTCTACTTTGAGTATGTCATCAAGCGCATTTTCCTCCTCTTTTGCAATTTCTTCGTTCGTTTTTTTCGGTTTGATTCTCTCTTTCTCTTTTTCTGTCTCTTCTTTTGTCTTGACACCAAGGAGATTCTCAACATCCAAAATGGAAAGTTCCCCTTTTTCATATTTGTAGATAGACCACCCAAGCAGGGCGAATATTATTCCGACAAATCCCATAGAAGCAGTAGGCAGGCCAGGAACAAGAGCAAACAGGAGCATGATAAAGCCGACTATCATCATAATCTTTGCATTTCCGATCATCTGTGAAATAGTGCCTTCGGCAAAATTGTCACCGTCACTTGAGGAACGGGTAATGATAATACCGGTTGCAGTTGAGGTAATGAGTGCCGGAATCTGGCTGACAAGACCATCCCCGATTGTAAGGAGTGTGAAGGTAGAAGCGCTGTCTGCAACGCTCATATCGTACTGAAAAACACCGATGAGAAAACCGCCGATGATATTTATAAGAGTAATAATAATACCTGCAACAGCATCGCCTTTGACAAATTTTGAAGAACCGTCCATCGCCCCGTAAAAATTGGCATCCTGAAGAATTTCTGCACGGCGTTGTTTTGCTTCGGCATCATCAATGAGTCCTGCATTTAAATCCGCATCAACCGCCATCTGTTTTCCGGGCATAGAGTCAAGTACAAAACGTGCTGCAACTTCTGCAACCCTTGTGGAACCTTTTGTGATAACCATAAAGTTTATAAGAACCAAAATGGAAAAAACGATAATTCCGATAACATAGTTTCCCCCGACAACAAAATCACCAAAACTTGTAATAACATCACTTACCTGTTCCGGCCCCTCATAACCGTGACTTAAAATCATTCTGGTTGTCGCAATGTTGAGTGAAAGCCTAAAAAGGGTGAGAATCAGTATAAGTGTCGGGAAGGTAGTCAAGTCTGTCGGTTTTGGTACATATAATGAAATAAGCAAGATTAAAACAGACAAGGCAATTGAAATTGTCAGCAAAACATCCAATATCGAAGAAGGCAGAGGAACAATGATAATGGCGAGTATTGCCATTACAAAAAAGACAACACCAAGATCACGTTTGCCTAGTAAAAAGTTAAGGGAGGTTCCGATTTTTTGTTTTGTTGTCAATTTTCTTGCCAAGTGTCAGTGTCTCACCAAATTTAGTCGTCGAGTAAGTCTGCCAAAGTCAAGTTTGCCAAAAACAAATCTATTTTCCCCTGGAGTTTGTGTAAAAAAGGCCATATTGTACATGTACTGGCTTTTTCGGAAGGACAGTCTTCCAAAGAGGGAGCACACTCAAAAACAGTAGGTGCTTTGCCTTCTACGCAGGACGCGACACTAAGCATATTGATATCTTTGGGATCTTTGTTGAGTGCAAAACCACCATTGACACCTTTGTATGAGTTTAAAATCTGCGCTTTTGCCATAGACTGAAGAATTTTTGCCAAAAAACTTTTGGAGATAGAAAGCTCTTTGGAAAGAGTATCACTGTCCATTGGCGCTTCTGCTTTGCAAAGCAGTATAAGTGATAAGATGGCATATTCGCTGGCACGGGTTATAAGCATGTATTTACTTTCATTATTTAAACTTTTAAAATGATATTATATCCAAAATTACTGCTGAAATAAACAAAAATAAAATTTAAAGAAAAGTTTTGCTATAATCACGCTTCAATTCTTCTGCATTGTGCATTTGAGTTAGATTATTATACCTATCAGGAGGCTATTATGGCTTTAGATTCGGCTAAAAAACAAGAAATAGTTGCGAAATACGGTCGCAGTGAAAATGACACTGGTTCAAGTGAAGTTCAAATTGCACTTTTAACTGAAAGAATTAAAGAGTTAACAGAACACTTAAAAGTTTTCAAAAAAGATCACGCATCTCGTTTGGGATTACTGAAATTAGTTGGTCAGCGTCGTCGTTTGATGAAATACTTCAAAAGAAAAGACAAAGACGCCTATATGAAACTCATCGAAGATTTAGGCATCCGTGACAATATCTAAGTTTTAAACTTTTTCTTTAAAAGTCCCTTTTAAGGGACTTCTTCCTTACATGTAAACTAATTTTTATAAAAAAATCTCAATCGCCCTTTGTAAATCATCTTTTGTATCTATACCAAAACCCGTACTCGCCACTTTGACCATAGCTATATTTTTTCCATGGTATATTGCACGAAGCTGCTCTAGTTTTTCTATGTCTTCAACAGGGGCATCAGGGAGTGAACAAAACTCTTTTAAGCTTTTTTTAGAAAAACCGTAAATACCGATATGTCCGAAATAGACAGCTTCTCCGCTTTGATTGAATGGTATTTTAGCACGGGAAAAATAGACGGCATTGCTGTTTGCATCGAGCACAACTTTGACGAGATTGGAATCCTCTGCCGCTTGTGCATTAACAGCGTTGTAGCAGCTTCCCATAATAAAATCTTTTTTTTCTTTTTGCAGTTCTTTGAGTTTTTGTATAAGGGACTCAACAACATCAGGCTCTATAAAAGGTTCATCTGCCTGTACATTGATAATAAGTTCTTCATCCGATAAATTTAAAATAGTGGCACATTCATGAATTCTGTCCGTACCGCTTTTATGTGTTGTGGATGTCAGCATAGCTTTGATTCCATGCTTTTTACATGTAGTAATGATACGTTCATCATCGCACGCGACAACTACATCATCCAAATGTGATACTCTTTGTGCCGTTCTTACCACCATAGGCAAGCCTCCTATGTCTGCTAAAACCTTTTGCGGAAACCGTGTGGATGCCAATCTTGCCGGAATAATAATCATATTAATCTGCCCTTATGATATAATTGCAATATTATAACCCAAGGGACTTTAATTCATGCTTCTTTACCAACCGGATTCTGGTTACTGCTATAACAGCGACTCTCTTTTTTTGTACGATTTTATCAACTCTTTTCATCCCAAAGGGAAAGTTTTGGATGTAGGTGCAGGTTGCGGAGTGGTAGGACTGCTTGTTGCAAGAGACAATGAAAAAATAGAACTTGAAGCAGTGGAAAAGCAGGAAGTTTTCAGGCATTTTTCAAAAACGAATGCCCGAGTCAACAAAATAGCGTACAGACTGCATGAGTGTGATTTTTTGGATATGCAAGAAGTGCAGAAATATGACTATATTATTTCGAACCCGCCGTTCTATCCGGCTGGTGTACAAAAAAGCCAAAATGAGATATTATTTAATGCACGCTATAATGTACACCTCCCCTTAGAGAAGTTTTTTAAAAAGGTGTCGCGTTTGTTGCGGCCACATTCACATTTTATATTTTGTTATGATGCGACACAGTTTGGAAATGTCTGCGTTGAACTTGAGAGAGTCAAAATGAAGATAGTGGATGTGCAGTTTGTCCACCCCAAAATTGACAGGAGTGCATCACTTGTAATGATACATGCAAGAAACGGTTCAAAGGCAATGATGAAGGTCTGGCCTCCATTGATAAGTTTTGAGGGAGACAATCCTTCACAAAAAGTACAAAACATTTATAAAAAAGCCAATACACAGAGTATAAAATGTCAAATATAATAAAAAAAGAAAATTATCCTTATGCTTTTGATGCCAGTGCATGTGCTGCATGCGAAGGCAGATGCTGTACAGGGGAGAGTGGTTATATATATGTCACTAAAAATGAAATATTTGCAATTGCAGAAGTTTTAGCAATGGATGTTAATGAATTTGCGTTAAAATATCTCTTTAAGAAAGGGTATAAATACTCTATCAAAGAAAATAAAATTAATGACTCCTATGAATGTGTTTTTTATGACAGAAAAACAAATGGGTGTAAAATATACAGTGCCCGTCCAAATCAGTGTAAAACATTTCCTTTTTGGGATTATTACAAAACCAGAGTTGATGAGCTAAAACTTGAGTGTCCAGGAATAATAGATGATTAGAATTCTCCTTTTAGTAACAGTGTCGCTGTTTTTTGTTTCATGCTCAACGCATCCCAGACCGATAAGTTCAAATGAAAAAGCTTTTGAGGGTGAAGATCTCTATATTATGCTTGCGTTAAATGCTGAACTTACAAAACATTATGATGTGGCGGCAAAGCGTTTTGAAGAACTTTATGACAAAGCATCCAAAAAAGAGTATCTGTATCGCTCTTTGCATAACTATCTTTTGGCAAAAAAGAATGAAAAAGTGATTGAAAAAGTTGATGAAATAACAGAGGGTACTTTCTCTGATCCAGCGCTTATCCGTCTAAAAATCATTGCTTTGACGGAAATGGGAAAACTCGATTATGCAAAAAAACTCTCAATCGCACTTGCAAAAAAAACACAAAAAGCAGAGGATTACCTTTTAGCCAGTGATGTGTATATCAAAAACCAGGAATTTGATGTAGCTTTAAAGTATCTTAACAGTGCGTATATGAAAGAGTATAACGAAAAAATACTTGATAAAATGGCAATTATTCTGTATGTTAATCTGCACAGGAAAAAAGATGCGATTGCCTATCTTGAGACACATACACGCATGCACGGATGCTCACAGCTTATTTGTAACCGTTTGATCGGAATTTACAGTAATGAAAACAATATTGAAGGTTTGCTCTCTGTATATAAAAGACTCTACAATTTAAAAAAAGACAAATCAGTCGCACAAAAAATAATCCGTATATATGCCTATAAAAGAGACTATGTCAAACTTATTGACTTTTTGGAAGAGACACATGCAGATGATACGGTACTTTTAGAACTCTATACGACAGGGAAAAATTATGCAAAAGCAAGTGCTTTGGCGCAGAAACTTTATGAAAAAAGCGGGGATATAAAATATTTGGGACAAAGTGCTGTTTATGAGTATGAAGCACACAGCAAGAAAATGACAAAAAAGCTTTTGGCATCTATAGTAAAAAAGTTGACAAAAGTTACCAAAGAGACAGATGAACCACTCTATCTAAACTATTTGGGCTATATTCTGATTGATCATGACCTGGATATCAAAAAAGGTATGTACTACATCAAAAAAGTATTAAAAACAAATCCGGATTCTGCATTTTATCTGGATTCCCTGGCATGGGGCTATTATAAACTGGGAAAGTGTGTTGAAGCGAAAAAAGTGATGGACAGGGTAGTCAATATGGAAGGCGGAGACAATCCTGAAGTACTCTTACATGTAAAGAAAATAGAGGCATGTTACAAAAAGAGTTTAGAACACAAAAAGGGGAAGAAGAAAAAATGATTTTAGATGATATTATTAAAAAAACAAAAGAAGATCTGATACAAAGAGAGAAAGAGTTTTCTCTGGACTGGTTAGGACGTTCTCTTGCATTCAATGCCAGACAGCCGCGTGATGTAATTCCGTTTTTAAAAGCTACAGAGGAAGACCCGTACAGAATTATTGCTGAGGTGAAAAAGGCCTCGCCTTCAAAGGGTGTCATTCGTGAAGATTTTGATCCGCTCGCCATTGCTCAGGCCTATGAACGGGGAGGGGCAAGTGCTATTTCTGTTTTAACGGAACCGCACTTTTTTCAAGGTTCTCTTGATTATCTTGCAGGTATTCGCAGATATGTTTCTGTTCCTCTTTTAAGAAAAGATTTTATTATTTCAAAATATCAGGTACTTGAAGCTCTGGTTTTTGGGGCTGATTTTATTTTGCTTATTGCAGCAGCTTTAAGCAAGAAAGAGCTCAAAGATTTGCTGGGCTATGCAAGACACTTGGGATTGGAAGTTTTGGTTGAGGTGCATGACAAAAAAGATTTGGTAAAAGCTATTTATGCCGGGGCAGATATTATCGGAATAAATCACAGAAATCTGCAGACGTTTGAGATGAATATGAACCTTTGCTATGAATTGATTCCTTTAATACCAAACGGAAAAATTATTGTGGCGGAGAGTGGCATATACGAGCATGGACAGCTTGAAGATTTAAGCAAAGCAGGGGTTGACGCATTTTTGGTCGGTGAATCATTAATGCGGCAAGAAGATGAAGAGTTGGCAGTAAAGAAACTGAAATTCGGAGAAAATTATGAAAAAAAATAAAATTATTATTCTGCTTTTTACACTCACAGTGTTCTTTTTGAGCGGATGTACGCAAGAAGCACAAAATAAAATAGGACGCTCTATCCAAAACTGGACAGGAACAAACGGTGTGCTTGATATTTATATGGGCGGCAAACTGGTGCAGAGATTTATCAAAATTGACAAACTTACCACAGCGACGAGTACAGACGGAAATACACCGAGAAACTACCGCTACGGGTATGGTTATATAGATACTAACAGAAATTTTGTAGTTGATAAAGGGGAGAAAAAAGTCTACTTTGAAATCAGTAATTATTCAACACCCTATGTGTTTTATGAAAACCCAAAGAATTAAATGATGGATGTGATTCAACTTTTTAAATATCTGATCAACTCAAAAAGTGAAACACCGGATGATGGCGGTATTTTGAATTTTGTTGAGGATTATCTTCCCGGTTTTGAAGCGATAAGAATTGATATTGAAGATGTTAAAAATCTTTTTATCTATAAAAGATTTTCCGAGGGTGAGCATCTCTGTTTTGCCGGGCATGTTGATGTTGTTCCTGCAGGAAAAGGATGGGATACAAACCCGTATGAAGCCGTGGAAAAAGGGGGCTATATATACGGACGGGGCGCACAGGATATGAAAAGCGGACTCGCCGCTTTTATTCAGGCTGTAAAAGATACGAAAAACTTTAAAGGCACGCTCTCTTTGCTTTTAACTTCGGATGAAGAGGGTGAAGCAACGAACGGTACGGTCAAAGTACTGGAATATTTGAAAAAGAACAATATGCTTCCGGATGCCTGTGTGGTTGCAGAGCCTACATGCGAAAAAGAGTTTGGCGATGCCATAAAAGTGGGACGCCGCGGTTCTATTAACGGGTACCTTACTCTTAAAGGAAAACAGGGGCATGCAGCTTATCCCGAAAAAGCGATAAACCCCATACACCAAATAGCAAAAGTTTTGGGTGATATGGCAGGTGTTGATTTGGATGAGGGAGATGAGTTTTTTGCACCTTCAAAGTTTGTCATTACCGATATTCGTTCCGGTATGCAGGTGACAAATGTTACACCCAATGAGCTGAAAATGATGTTTAATGTGCGCAACAATACAAAAACCACACAAAAAGAGGTAGAAGAATTTGTTGCCAGACATTTACAGGGATTGGACTATGAACTGCGTCTGACACAAGGTTCCTATCCTTTTAAAACAGATACGGATACGAAACTTGTCAAAAAAATAGACACGGCTATAGAAATGGTTACATGTAAAGTGCCAAAACACTCTACGGCAGGCGGAACAAGCGATGCAAGATTCATTGCACCTCTTGGTATAGATGTGGTTGAGTTTGGTGTAAAAAATGACACCATTCACTCGATAAATGAGAGAACAACACAAAAAGAGGTGCAAGATCTCTATAGCGTTTTTAAAACGCTTATCAGCGAGTGGAACAGGCAGTGAAATCTCTTTTTGTGCTGCTCTTTTTCAGTGTCACTCTTTTTTGTGCACCGCTTCAGTGGAGTCATGACTATTTTAAAGCATTGTCAGATGCAAAAAAAGAGCATAAGCTTATCTATGTGTTAATCATTTCTGACACATGCGGGTGGTGCAAAAAATTTGAAAAGACAACTTTGCAAAATACAAAGATTAAAGAGAGAGTTAATAAAGAATTTGTTACTGTTTTACTCTCAAGAGACAGACATGCAATACCGAAATTTTTGAAAACATCTCCTGTTCCAAGACACTATTTTTTGGATGAAACAGGAAAAATACTGTATGCATCTTTAGGATACAGAGACGAAGAGATGTTCAATGCATTTATGGACAATGCCCAGGAACATTATGAAATACTAAAGGATGAAAACTATGAAACAAGTAAAGACAGATAAAGCACCTTCGGCAATAGGACCCTATTCACAGGCAATCGTGGCAAACGGAATCGTTTATACATCAGGACAGATTGCGTTAACGGCTTCAGGTACAGATGAGCTGCTTCAAGAAGATGTGTCAATTCAAACAGTTGCAGTTTTAAAAAATCTTCAGGCAGTTTTGGAAGAAGCGGGAAGCTCTTTACAGGATGTGGTAAAAACAACAATTTTTTTGGCAGATATGGACTCGTTTGCCACAGTCAATGCAATATATGAAAAAGCATTCGGTGAACATAAGCCGGCACGCGCAACAGTAGCGGTAAAAACACTGCCTAAGAATGCTTTGGTAGAAATAGATGCCGTGGCATTAGTGACAGACTACTCTTTTTAAGTGGTATTTCTTTTTGTTTAATCAAGACTTAAAGCTTGAATGGGTATAATTCCGGACTTTTGTAGAAATACAAGCTAAAAATATGTAAGGACCATAGATGTACGCAATTATTAAAAATGGTGGTAAGCAGTATAAAGTTCAAGAGGGTGATGTTTTATCATTGGATAAATTATCTCTTGACACTGGTGCTACGGTAGAGATTAAAGAGGTTCTGGCTGTGAATGCCGGAGAGCTTAAGATCGGAACTCCTTTTGTAGAGGGTGCAGTTGTAACTGCTGAAGTTATTGCAGAAGGACGTGACAAGAAAGTTGTAATTTTCAAAAAGCGTCGTCGTAAAGATTCTAAAGTAAAACGTGGTTTCAGAAGAGACTATACTCGTGTTAAAATCACGAAAATAGCTGCGTAATAAATTAAGGAGATAAGTAATGGCACATAAGAAAGGTCAGGGTAGTACACAGAATAATCGTGATTCGGCTGGTAGAAGACTTGGTGTAAAAAAATTTGGTGGAGAGGCTGTAGTGGCCGGTAACATCATTATTCGTCAAAGAGGAACAAAAGTTCATCCAGGCAAAAATGTAGGTATGGGAAAAGATCATACTATATTTGCTTTGGTTGACGGTGTTGTTGCGTTTGAGCGAAAAGACAAAAAGCGTCAACAAGTTTCCATTATACCTGCTGCGTAATTTCTACAGTATAAAACCTCTTGTTTCCATCATATCCGATGGAAACATATTCCACAAAGAAAATTCAAAATATTTAATAAGTTACTTTATAATTCATAGTATTTTCTTAAGTATTTACAATGGCATAAAGCCATAAAAAGGATTCACGAATGTTTACAGATAGTGTCGAATTAACAGTTAGTTCTGGAAAAGGCGGGCAAGGGTGTGTGGCTTTTCGCCGTGAAAAGTTTGTACTCAATGGTGGTCCAAACGGTGGCGACGGCGGAAAAGGCGGTGATATATGGTTTAAGTGCGACAACAATACGCATACACTTTCACACTTCCAGAGAAAAATGCATATAAAAGCTGAAAACGGCAAACCCGGCGAAGGTTCAAACTGTACCGGAAAATCAGGGGCAAAAAAAGTCATTATTGTCCCACCCGGAACACAGATTATTGACCAGGAAAGCGGTGAAGTTCTTTTTGATATGGTTGAAGACGGACAGGAAGTGAAATTTCTGCAAGGCGGAAAAGGCGGACTCGGCAATACACACTTTAAGTCACCGACAAACCAAAGACCGACGTATGCACAGCCCGGTGAAAAGGGTGAAACGAGAAATATCAAGCTTGATTTGAAACTGATTGCAGATATCGGACTGGTCGGTTTTCCAAATGTCGGAAAGTCTACGCTTATTTCTACTGTGTCCAATGCAAGACCTGAAATTGCAAATTATGAGTTTACAACATTAACGCCGAAACTCGGTCAGGTAAATATCGGAGATTATGAATCATTTGTTATGGCAGATATTCCCGGAATTATCGGCGGAGCGCATGAAGGCAAGGGCCTTGGAATCGAATTTCTTCGTCATATCGAAAGAACAGAGATATTGCTGTTTATGATAGACTTGGCATCGTACAGAGATCTCAAAGAACAGATAGAGGTACTCAAAGACGAAGTAGCTTCTTTTTCACAAAAGTTGGGCACTTCGCGATATGCAATAGCATTAACACGAACAGATATAGTGCCTCAAGAAGAAGTTTCCCAAAAAATCGCCGAATTTATCAAGATGCTTGATCTTGAGTCCAGCAAGGGAAGTGAATTTGATTTTGATGAGGATTTGCCTTATTTTATTCAGGAAAGTGTTGATGAAACATTAGGGTATGATAGAGAAAAACCTTATTTTGTTGTGCCTATTTCTTCCGCGATTAACAAAAATATTGAACCTTTAAAGTACGCACTCTTTAATTTAGTACAGCAAACAAGGCAGTAATTCCATGCGTGTTGTAGTCAAAGTAGGCAGTGCCGTTTTAACCCAGGATGGCAATATAGCACTTGATCGTATGCGTTCTCTCGTAGAATTTCTAAGCGAGTTAAAAAAAGAGCATGAGGTGATTTTGGTCTCTTCCGGTGCAGTTGCGGGTGGTTATACCGAGCTGAAACTCGATAGAAACAATATTGCGAACAAACAGGCTTTAGCCGCAATAGGCCAGCCTATTTTGATGAATAAATATGCGAACAAGTTTTCAAAATACGAAATACTGACAGCACAGGTGTTAGTGACTGCTGCAAATTTGAATACTCCTTCTGATATTAAGCGTGTGCGCGCAACTGTTGAAACACTTTTGCAAAACAGTGTGCTTCCTATTGTCAATGAAAATGATGCAACGGCAACAGATGAACTTGAACTTGGTGACAATGACCAGCTCTCAGCATATATAGCAAAAGACATGCAAGCCGATATGCTTGTGATTCTTTCAGATATTGATGCCTATTATGACAGCGATCCAAGAAAAAATCCTGAGGCAAAAGCATTCAAAACAGTAAACAAAATCAGTGAGGAAGAACTGCATAAAGAAGTCACTCCAAACAATGTTTTTGCTACAGGCGGTATCGTTACGAAACTCAAAGCCGCAGAATATCTTCTGCAGGCAAACATAGATACATTTCTTGCCAGTGGTTTTGATTTAAGTGATGTGAAAAGTTTTATGCTTGAAGGTTCCCACAAGGGCGGTACTCTCTTTACATGTAAAGGTTAGCAATGAAAAATATAATATTTATGGGGACACCTGAGTATGCCCAGAAAATTCTTCAAAAAGTAATAGCAACAGAAGATATAAATGTTGTTGCCGTCTATACACAGCCTGACAAACCTGTCGGGCGCAAAAAAGTACTTACGCCTCCTCCTGTGAAGCTTACTGCGCAAGAGCATAACATTCCGCTCTATCAGCCAAAAAAACTTCGGGATGAGGAAACTGTAAAAGAGATTCTTGAAATTCCCTGTGATTTTATAGTAGTGGCTGCATACGGGCAGATTTTACCACGAGAAATTTTAGATCATGCACCCTGTATCAATCTTCACGCTTCGGTGTTACCGCAATATCGCGGAGCAAGTCCGATACAGCAAACCTTGTTAAACGGTGACAAGACAACCGGTGTAACTGCCATGCTTATGGAAGAGGGGCTTGATACGGGTGACATTTTAAAAATCGAAAAAGTCTCTGTCAGTGAGGAGATGATGGTTGAAGAGTTGTTTGAAAAGCTTACACAGACTGCTGCTGATATGACGATAGATGTGCTGCGCAATTTTCATACATATACGCCCAAAAAACAGGATGATGCGCATGCTTCTTATTGTAAAAAAATAACAAAAGCAGACGGTGCAGTTGTCTTTGACAATGCGCAGGAGATTTATAACAAATACCGTGCTTTTACACCATGGCCGGGAATTTATCTTGCAAGCGGACTGAAACTAAAAGAGATACAGCTTGAAAAAAAAGATGAAGAACATGCTGATGCCGGCAAAATAACTGCAATAGACAAAAAAAGTATTGTCGTTACATGTAAGCAGGGGGCTCTTCGTATTTATAAGGTACAGCCACAGTCAAAAAAAGAGATGGATGTTATCTCTTATATTAACGGGAAAAGACTCGGACTTGAAGATACATTACTATAATACACTGCCATCAACGCAGCTTTTTTTAAAAGAACAGTTGAAAAACAAGAAGCTGACTGCTCCTGTGGCTGTGGTTGCAGATATTCAGACAAAGGGAATCGGCAGTCGAAACAACGAATGGAGTTCCCAAAAAGGAAATCTTTTTTTGTCCTTTGCACTCGATACAGAACAATTGCCTCATGATTTAAAATTAGAATCTGTGTCACTGTACTTTTCTTATCTGCTCAAAGAAACTTTATCTGAATTTGGTTCAAAAGTTTTTTTAAAGTGGCCGAATGATTTTTATATAGGTACAAAAAAAACAGGCGGAATGATTACAAACAGAGTAGACGATACACTTGTCTGCGGTGTGGGAATAAACCTTGTAACAGCACCACAGGGCTTTGCATCATTGGACATTACGCTCAACAGAAAAATATTAATTGCAGCATATTTGAAAAATATAGAAAAAAAGGTTTTATGGAAGCAAGTTTTTAGCAAATATAAGTTAGAATTTGAAAACAACAAGGAGTTTTTTACCCATAGTGATGGTAAAAAAATATCACTTGAGTCTTGTGTACTCGAGAGTGATGGCAGTTTGAATATAAATGGTGAGAGGATATACAGCAGGCGATGAGTGAAGTAATAGTAATTGCAAATCAAAAGGGCGGAGTAGGCAAAACGACTACCGCTGTAAACTTGGCAGCGTCACTTGCTGTTGCAGAAAAAAAAGTGCTTTTGATTGACTCAGATCCGCAGGCAAATGCCACGACATCATTGGGCTTTCACAGAAATGATTATGAGTTTAATATTTATCATGTGCTTATAGGTACAAAAAAGCTCAAAGAAATTATTCTCAAATCAGACCTGCCTACGCTGCATTTAGCACCTTCAAACATAGGTCTTGTGGGAATAGAAAAAGAGTATTATGATGCAGACAAAGCCAAAGGGCGTGAACTTGTTTTGAAAAAAGCGATTGCCAATGTACAAAAAGAGTATGATTATATTATTATAGATTCTCCGCCGGCGCTTGGTCCGATGACAATCAATGCACTTTCAGCGGCAAACTCGGTCATTATTCCGATACAGTGTGAATTTTTTGCACTTGAAGGGTTGGCACAGCTTCTCAATACTGTCAAGTTGGTAAGAAAATCAATTAATCCGAAACTTGCGGTAAGAGGCTTTCTTCCAACTATGTTTTCATCACAAAACAATTTGTCCAAACAGGTATTTGCAGATTTGCGTCAGCATTTTAAAGGCAAACTGTTTAAAGATGCTGCAGATAAATATATAGTGGTACCGAGAAATGTAAGACTTGCAGAATCTCCGTCATTCGGAAAACCTGCAATTTTGTATGATGTAAAATCAAGCGGTTCTATTGCATACCAAAATTTAGCACAGGCGATTATACGATAATGAAGTCACAAAAATTAGGCAGAGGGCTGGACGCTCTTCTTGGAGAAATAGACGAAGCATATGAAAATGAAGGAAGCCAGTATGATGCTGTATTGGAGATTCCGCTCAAAGATATCCGACCGAATCCTTTTCAGCCAAGAAAATCCTTTGACGAAACTGCCCTTCTGGAACTTGCCGAATCTATAAAAAATGACGGACTGATTCAGCCTATAGTTGTAACAGAAGATATTGACGGCTATATCTTAATTGCAGGAGAGCGGCGACTACGCGCCTCAAAGCTTGCAAAACTTAAAGAGATACGGGCAGTAGTTCTCAACTCTGATGAACAAAAAATGCGGCAATTCGCGTTGATTGAAAATATTCAAAGAGAAGAATTAAATGCTGTAGAACTGGCAGAAGCATATACAGAACTTATAAAGCTGCATGATGTAACACATGACGAACTTGCCAATATTATTCATAAAAGCAGAACCCATATAACAAATACTCTGCGTCTGCTGCAGCTTGCTCCAAAGACACAAAAGGCACTGGTTGAAAAAAAGATTTCAGCAGGACATGCAAAAGTAATGGTTGGGTTAAATGAAAAAGACCAGCAGCTGATACTCAATTCGATTATAGGGCAGAAACTGAGTGTACGCGAAGTTGAAGCTATGATAAAAAACATGAAAAATGTAGAGCCTGCACCAACTGAGTCTGTCAAAAAGAGCGATGCCGATTATGATTTTACACAGATAAAAGAAAAATTCAGTGCACTTGGATTCCATGTAAAGGCTTCTAAAAATAAAATAACCGTCAGTTTTGCATCACAAGATGAAATTGATGAATTTTTGACACATTTTAGAAACTAATCACTCAAATAACAAATTTATACCTCCATTTAACTATCGTTTCAATTTTATAATAGTATAATCACGCAACTTTTAGGAGGTGCTATGTTAGATATAAATCCAATACTACTTTTGGCTACATTTGTTGTATTTGTTTCCCTTATAGCCGTTCTGAACAGTTGGCTTTATAACCCATTACTTTCTTTTATGCAAAAGCGTGATGATGACATTAAAAAAGATCTTGAAAAAGTAGGATCAAATGACAATGAAATCAATGAGCTCAAAGCAAAAGCAGAGTCAATAATTATGAATGCCAAGCTGGAAGCTGCGGCCCTAAGAGAAAAAGTTATCGCGGATGCTAAGGAATTAGCTGACAGTAAGTTAGAATCAAAACGTGCTGAACTCGCGGCAGAGTATTTAGAGTTTGAGCAATCACTTGCAAAATCTAAAGATGAGTTGACTTCTGACTTAATGTCACAAGTTCCGGTATTTAAAGAAGCTGTAAAAGCTAAATTTAGTCAGATATAAAGGTGTAATGTGAGTAGAATTTTAGTATTAATGCTAATGATATCAACTTATGCATTGGCATCTGGGCACGAGCATGCAGGAACAGACATAGTTCAAAGAACTGTAAACTTTCTGTTATTTGCCGGGCTTGTTTGGTATCTAGTTGGGGAACCTGTAAAGAATTTCTTTGCATCAAGAAGTCAGGCAATAGCTGACGAATTGAAAAAGGTTCAGGAAAAGCTGAATGAATCAATCGCTCTTAAAAAAGAGGCATTGGCAAAAATTTCTGAGGCTGAAAAGTTTGCTGAAGAGTTGGCGATTGTTTCTAAAAAAGAGAACAAAATTTTGAATGACACGATTATTGCACAGGCAGAAAGTGATATTGAAGCTATGGTGAAAAAATTTGCTCTCAAAAAAGAATTTGAAGAAAAGAAAATGATTCGCAGTGTTGTTGAAGATGTCATAAAAGAGACATTGAAACAAAGCAGTGATAGTTTTGACAGAGAAACTATGGCTAATATCATTTTGAAAAAGGTTGCCTGATATGGAAGAACTGATTGCAAAACGATACATAAAAGCTTTAGGTATGGGTTCTGACTTAGCATCTATGCAAAATATGACAACAGTATTTTCTGCCTTGGCAGAGTCATTTAAAAATGACAAGTTTGTCAGTATTATTGCTAACCCAAGCATAAAAGCTCAAGAAAAATCAAAGATTTTGTTAGAGGCGGTAAAAAGTGCCAACTCTGATAAAATCAATAACTTTATCAAGCTGTTGGTAGAAAACAAACGTATCAATATTATTCCGGCAATTGCACAGGAATTGAAAAGTGATTTGGCAAAAGCGGCTAAAACTTATGAAGGTGTTATTTACAGTGATACAGATATCAATTCAAAAGTAATAGAAGAATTGAGTGCCGGCTTAGGCAAAAAGTATGATGTAACTATCAGCCTGACATTTGTTAAAAATGACTTTAACGGTATAAAAGTAGAAGTAGAAGGTCTTGGTATAGAAATTAATTTTTCTAAAGACAGAATAGACAGACAAATTATAGAACATATAATAAAAGCAATTTAACTTTCAATGAGAGGAGAACAATAGTGGTAGCAAAAATTCAAGCTGATGAAATCAGCTCAATAATTAAAGAGCGTATCGACAACTTTGAACTAAGTGTTGATATCAATGAAACAGGTAAAATTGTTTCTTATGCCGATGGTGTTGCGAAGGTTTACGGACTGAGCAATGTTATGGCAGGAGAAATGGTAGAATTTGAAGAGGGAACAAAAGGTTTGGTTCTAAACCTGGAAGAGAGCAGCGTTGGTGTTGTTATTCTCGGTTCTGGTCCTGAACTTCGTGAGGGAATGAGCGTGAAGCGTTTGGGAACACTTCTAAAAGTTCCTGTAGGGGATGCCCTTCTTGGCCGTGTTGTAAATGCACTTGGCGAACCGATTGACGGTAAGGGTCCGATTGATACTACAGAAGTTCGTTTTGTAGAAGAAAAAGCACCTGGAATTATGGACAGAAAATCTGTACATGAGCCACTTGCAACGGGTATCAAAGCAATTGATGCACTTGTTCCGATTGGTCGCGGGCAACGTGAACTTATCATCGGTGACAGACAAACCGGTAAAACTACAGTTGCGTTAGATGCAATCATCAACCAAAAAGGCAACGGTGTTGTATGTATATATGTTGCCATCGGTCAAAAAGAGTCAACTGTTGCACAAATCGTTCGTCGTCTGGAAGATCACGGAGCAATGGAATATACAATTATTGTATCTGCTACTGCTGCTGAAGCTGCTGCACTTCAATTTTTAGCTCCGTATACCGGTGTTACTATGGGTGAGTATTTCCGTGACAATGCAAGACACGGTTTGATTGTATATGATGATTTGTCAAAACATGCGGTTGCATATCGTGAAATGTCACTGATTCTTCGTCGTCCTCCGGGTCGTGAAGCATATCCTGGTGATGTTTTTTATGTTCACTCTCGTTTACTTGAGCGTGCTGCAAAAATGTCTGACGAAAACGGAGCCGGTTCTTTAACTGCTCTTCCTATTATTGAAACACAGGCCGGAGACGTTGCGGCATATATTCCTACGAATGTTATCTCTATTACCGATGGTCAGATTTTCTTGGAAACTGACTTGTTTAATTCAGGTGTTCGTCCTGCGATCAATGTCGGTCTTTCAGTATCTCGTGTTGGTGGTGCTGCGCAAATTAAAGCTACAAAACAGGTGGCAGGTACATTAAGACTTGATCTTGCATCATTTAGAGAACTGCAGGCATTTGCCCAGTTCGCATCTGATCTTGATGAAGTTTCACGTAAACAGTTAGAGCGTGGACAAAGAATGGTTGAAATTCTAAAACAGGGGCCTTTTTCACCACTTCCTGCTGAAAAACAGGTTGTTATTATATTTGCCGGAAATGAAGGTTTCCTGGATGATATGGATGTATCAAATGTTGTTCGTTTTGAAGCAGAACTGTATCCGTTTATAGAAGCATCATATCCTCAGATCTTTGAAAATATCAGAAGTACTAAAAAAGTAGATGATGAAACAAAAACACTATTGATGAAAGCACTAGAAGAGTTCAAAGCCAGCTTTGTAGCTAACTAAGGAATAACTTATGGCAAACTTGAAAGATATTCAAAGACAGATTAAGAGTGTTTCAAACACTCAAAAGACGACTCGTGCGATGAAGCTTGTATCGACTGCCAAGCTTCGCCGTGCAGAAGAACTTGCAAAACGTTCTCGTCTTTATGCTCAAAAAATGAATCAGGTCATTGCCGAAATAGCTGGACGCATAGAATGCAACAGAGTTGGAGGGTTGGAAAATCGCTTTTTTACAGCAATTGAAAACCCAAAAATGGTTGACATTATTTTTGTAACTGCAGATAAAGGTTTATGCGGCGGTTTTAATATTCAAACAATTAAAGCTGTGAATAAACTTCTAAAAGAGTACAAAGAGAAAAAAGTAAAAGTGCGTTTACGCGGAATCGGTAAAAAAGGGATAGAATACTATAAGTATAATGAAGTTGAAATGTTTGATACTGTCATAAACTTAAGTTCTAAGCCGAATAAAACGAGATCTGATGAATTTATAAAAACTTCTATCGAAGATTACAAAGAGGGTAAAACGGATGCTGTTCATATTATTTATAACGGCTATAAAAACATGATAACACAAGAGTTACATGTAAACAATGTTTTACCTATTGATGTAAATGATTTTGATTGTAAAGAAGTAGAATCAAAATCAATGATGGAAATTGAAGCAGAAGATGAAGATAAAATGCTTGAGTCTTTAATTGAAAAATATGTAAATTACAATATGTACTACTCTTTGATTGATTCAGTTGCTGCAGAGCATTCTGCACGTATGCAGGCTATGGATACAGCAACGAACAATGCAAAAGAGATGGTAAAAAGTTTAAATGTACAATACAATAAAGCGCGTCAAGCCGCTATTACTACAGAGCTGATAGAAATTATCAGTGGTGTGGAGTCTATGAAATAATGGAGAAAAATATGATTGGAAAAATTAGCCAGGTAATGGGTCCTGTTGTTGATGTTGATTTTGATGGTTATCTTCCAGTAATTAACGAAGCAATTGAAGTGAATGTTAATTTAGAAGGTAGTGAACATCGTTTGGTATTAGAAGTTGCAGCACACTTAGGTGACGGTCGTGTTAGAACGATTGCAATGGATATGAGTGAAGGTTTGGTTCGTGGTATGGACGCAAAAGCTACAGGTGCACCGATCAGTGTTCCGGTTGGCGAAAAAGTACTCGGTCGTATCTTTAACGTAATTGGTGAAACAATTGATGGAGGAGAGCAGGTTACTGATGCTCCAACATGGTCAATTCACCGTGATCCTCCACCATTGGTTGATCAGTCAACAACTACAGAGATGTTTGAAACAGGTATTAAGGTTGTTGACTTGCTTGCTCCATATGCAAAAGGTGGTAAAGTCGGACTCTTCGGAGGGGCTGGTGTCGGTAAAACAGTTATCATCATGGAGCTTATCCACAATGTTGCACACGGGCATGACGGTCTTTCTGTATTTGCCGGTGTCGGTGAGAGAACTCGTGAAGGAAATGACCTTTACTACGAGATGAAAGAATCGAACGTACTTGACAAAGTTGCACTGTGCTACGGTCAGATGTCTGAGCCTCCAGGAGCACGTAACCGTATTGCGCTTACAGGTCTTACTATGGCTGAGTATTTCCGTGATGAGAAAAAACTTGATGTATTGATGTTTATTGACAACATCTTCCGTTTTGCACAGTCAGGTTCAGAGATGTCTGCACTTCTTGGACGTATCCCTTCAGCTGTTGGTTATCAGCCGACATTGGCTCGTGAAATGGGTGCACTGCAGGATCGTATTACATCTACGAAAAACGGTTCAATTACTTCTGTACAGGCAGTATATGTACCTGCAGATGACTTGACTGACCCTGCTCCGGCTTCAGTTTTTGCCCACTTGGATGCAACAACGGTTCTTAACCGTAAAATTGCGGAAAAAGGTATCTATCCTGCGGTTGATCCATTGGATTCAACTTCAAGACTGCTTGATCCGCAAATTTTGGGTGAAGAGCACTACAATGTAGCTCGCGGTGTACAGCAAACACTTCAAAAATATAAAGATTTGCAGGATATTATTGCGATTCTTGGTATGGATGAACTTAGTGAAGATGACAAAAATGTTGTTGAACGTGCCCGTAAAATTGAGAAGTTTCTTTCTCAGCCATTCTTTGTTGCAGAAGTTTTCACTGGTGCTCCAGGAAAATATGTTAAACTTGAAGACACAATTGCAGGTTTCAAAGGCATCCTAAACGGTGACTATGACCACATGTCTGAAAGTGCATTCTATATGGTCGGAAATATGGATGAAGCTATTGCTAAGAATGAGAAAAATAAATAAGCATATTGCTTAAGACAAAGGACTGTAATGGATACATTTAAACTTGAAATCCTAACGCCTGACGGTGAAATCTATAATGGTAAAGCTGTCAGTGTTGTTCTTCCTGGAAAAGAGGGAGAGTTTGGTGTTCTGGCAGGTCATGCATCTCTAACTACATTGTTAGAAGCTGGCGTGGTAGATATCGAAAAAGAAGATAAATCAGTCGAGTCTATTGTTGTTAATTGGGGTGTTGTTCAAGTTGATGAAGAAAAAGTTGTTATTTTGGTTGAAGGTGCTGCTGCAATTCGCGGTGAAACTGAATCTGAGATTGCGCAGGCACTTGATGCAGCAAAAAAACTTATTAATGAAATTGCAGATTCAAGCACTGCTATCGCATCAGTATCAGCAAAAATAGAATCTGCCGCACAAAAGTTAATATAGTAACCGTATGATTAATAATTTAATAGATTTTTATCTAAAAAGCCACCCTGTGACTCTCGGAGTATTGCTACTGCTCTCTTTATACTTTATAGTATTGAACTGGGTGTTTTTTTACCGCTATTTTTCTCTTAATAACTGGCTTTCTCGTGAAAGTGCTTCTCTTGAATCACTTTTACTTGGAGCTACTACTGTAAATGAAAACTCTTTTTTAAATAATTTTATAAAAACCAGTAATGTTGTTTCAAAAGAAGTTTTAGGACTCGGTATGCTTGCTGCGACAAAAGAAGCGACAAAAGGACTTTCTGTACTTTCTGTTTTTGCTTCTACCTCTCCTTTTATCGGACTGTTTGGTACAGTTGTTTCTATTTTAGATACATTTTCTCATATCGGACAAAACAGCGGAGGTATGTCAATTATTGCCAGTGGCGTTTCGGATGCATTAGTGGCAACCGCTTCAGGTATATTTGTAGCCACATTCGCCTATACATACCATCAGGTTTTAAAAAGAAAGTCATATGAACTTATAAGCTATCTCCAAATGCAAAGTGATGCGATTTTAGCACGTAAGGCGTAAAACAGTGCTGTATGATTGGGAAGAAAAACCAGAGCTCAATATTACTCCCCTTGTGGATGTAATGCTTGTATTGCTTGTCGTTTTAATGGTTATCGCTCCAAATATTATATATGAAGAAAATATAAAACTGCCGCAGGGCTCAACAACTGAGCAACTCTCGAAGATTCCTCCTGTGCATATAACAATAGACAAAGACAGAAATATAAAAGTCAATAAAGACAACTATCTCTTAAATGCTTTTATGGATAACTTTTCATTGTATGCAAGAAAGTTAAATAAAAAAGCAACTGTATTAATCAGTGCAGATAAACGTTTGGACTATGGTATAGTTATGTCAGTGCTTGCTGCGGTTAAACAGGCAGGTTTCACTGAGGTATCTTTAGCTACAAATGGATAACAACAGCCGTTATTTTTACATAAGTGGCTTTTTGTCACTCTTTCTTTTTGTATTTTTTTTATTCTCATTTCTTTATATGATGTTTCATGCTTCCAAAACAAAAGCATATGGCTATAAAAAAGAAAATTATATTTCTGTTTCAATTAATGTCACAAATACAAAGCACCCGACGAAAAAGAAAAGTTCCAAAACAGTTCCCGCAACTAAAAAAGTTGTAAAAAACATAGATATCAATAATCTGTTCAGTGATGTATGGACAAAAAAAATAGACAACAATGTAAAAAAAGTTAAAAAAACTGACAATAAAAGACGGATAGAACAGATTACAAGAAAAATCAGGCCCACAAAACAAGAAGACAGAGAGTCTGTCACACAAAAGATCAGTACACTTCAGGCAAGTCATGACCCGTCAAAAAGTGAAGCAACATCTGCTGCGAATGAAGTTAATGAATATTTGGCTAAAATTCAGGATATTGTTTATCAACATTTTAATGTGCCGCAAAACAGTGAGGGCAACAGTGTAAAAACAGTAATCGAACTTGACCCTTTTGGTAAACTTATTGATTTTAGAATACTGAGTTATTCTAAGAATGAAGCACTCAATGAAGAAGCAGACAGGATTAAAGAACGATTAAAAGATGTTGTATTTCCTGTTAACCCGAAAAACAGACCGAGCAGAACGATTGTTATATTAATTTCTAAGGAGTAGATTTTGAAAATATTTTTTTCTTTGTTCATTTTAATCAGCCTTGCTTTTGCAGGTGATGCAACTATAGAAGTAGTGAAAAAAGCAGACTCTTTGCCTTCTTTGGCAGTTGAAGATGCGTCGATCAGCTATGATGACACATTCAAGCTGCGTTTTTTTAAATCTTTGGTAGCAGATTTAAATGTTATTTCTTTATTTAATGTTGACAGACATCACAGGTTTGCCGATTTTGATGATACAAATGTACTTGTTGCCAATAAAGATATGAATTATGTTTTGCGCTATAAACTGTTTGAGGATGACAACAAAGCTTTAAATATTGAAATGACTCTGTTTCACCAAAATGAAGTAGTCTTTTCAAAACGATACAGAGTAAACAACAAAAAAATCTATATGTTTATATCTCATGCAATGGCTTATGATATCAATGAGTTTATGGGTGAACCTTCTGTTGGATGGATGAAGAGAAAAGTTATATTTTCCCGTATAGTTGCGCCTAAAAAAAGTGAAATCATTATTGCGGACTATACACTCTCTTACCAGCATGTAATCATCTCAGGCGGATTGAATATCTTTCCAAAATGGGCGAACAAAGCACAGACCGCATTTTATTATACATCTTTGGATTCTTTTGAACCTACTTTGAAATATGTTGATATTAAAACTGCAAAAGTGAAAAACATTATATCTTCTGACGGGATGATGGTATGTTCAGATGTCAGCGAAGACGGAAAAAAGCTGCTGCTCACAATGGCAAGAGACGGTCAGCCGGATATTTATCTTTACAATACAGAGACAAAAAAATATAAAAGAATTACCACATACAGCGGAATAGATGTAAACGGACAGTTTATGGGAGATGATAAAATTATTTTTATTTCATCCCGTTTAGGCTATCCCAACGTGTTTTCCAAAAGATTGGACAACGGGCTTGTGGAACAGCTGGTTTATTATGGAAAAGCAAACTCTTCATGCAGTGCGCAAGGACATTATGTAGTCTATGAGGCCCGTGAGAGTTCAAATGCTTTTAGTGCAAATACATTTAATCTGCATCTTATCTCCACAGAGACCGATTTTATTCGCAGGCTCACTGCGACAGGAGTGAATGAGTTTCCAAGGTTTTCCAAAGACGGTGATGCGATTATATTTATAAAAAACTACAAATCGCAAAGTGCCATTGGCATTATTCGGCTGATGCACAATAAAAACTATCTTTTTCCTCTAAAATCAGGAAAAATACAATCTATGGACTGGTAAAGTTTTAAGTGTTCATCACTTATTACATTTTTTTGGTATAATATATCAATTTTAAAAGCAAGGAAATAAATAATGAAAAGTATAGTTCTCTCAAGTGTTGTAGTAGCACTTTTGGTTTTCAGTGGTTGTAGTACAAAAGAACCGGCAGTCGACACAAAGACTGAAGAAGTCACAGCACCGGTAGCACAAGAAGTTGAAGAAGTGATGACTGAAACTGTGACAGGTGAAAATGCGGAAATTAGTTCATCTTCAAATACACTCAACAGCAATCAGTTAAGTGCCAGTGCAATTGAATCAAAATTCCCTACAGTCTATTTTGATTTTGACAAGTATAACATTAGACCTGACATGCAGGAGAAAGTGGATACTGCAGCAGAACTTGGAAAAACTACTGCAAAGTCTTTTAATATAAAACTTGAAGGCAACTGTGATGAGTGGGGAAGTGATGAGTACAATTTTGCACTTGGACTCAAACGTGCAAACAGTGTAAAAAAAGCTTTGGTTGCCGAGGGCATTGACGCTTCTCGTATTTCTATGGTCAGTTACGGAGAGAGTAATCCTGTATGTACTGAGCACACAAGAGAATGCTGGGCTAAAAACCGTCGTGTAAATTTCAAACTTTTACCATAAGTTTTATAGATGAAAAGTAATATACGCATTTTATTACTTCTTACTTTTGTCTCTTCTTTATCGTTTGCTTCTGAACCTTCTGCGTTCGGAGCAGGCGACTTGACCGCACCGACACCCTACGGACTTACTCAAAGTGAAAAAGTTATTTTGCAAACAAAAGATACTTTAAAAAAAGTTGCCATAAATACAAAATCACAAGCCAGCAAACTTGATTCATTGCGTGAAAGGGTAGACGGTATACAAAGTGTTGTAGAGAATCTGAGTGTACGCTCTCATGAAAATAAGCGAGAATTACAAAAATTCAAAGAGCAAAACAGAGTAAATCTTGACAATATTCATGAGTTTCAAACCAGGCTGGCTGAAAAAGTACAGAAGAATCAAGATGAGATAGCAAAACTGCAAACTATGATCTTTGAGCTTTCAAAAGTCGTAGATAAAATAAATGCCCAGTATGTAAGCAAAGATACATTCAATACTCTTGTAAAAGATATCAATGATTTTAAAACATTGATTGCAAAAGAGATGCAGTCTAGAAAAAACAGTGTGAAACCGGGCAAAATAAGCAGTGCGCAGTTATACAACCAGGCAAAAGCAAATTTTGACAAAAGATACTATACAAAAGCGATTCAAAACTATAAAGAACTCATTAAAAGAAAATACAAACCGGCCTATGCACATTATATGATAGGTGAGATGAACTTTAAAAGAAAAAATTATGCAGAGGCAATTTCATATTTTAAAAAAAGTGCTTCTTTGTATGACAAAGCTTCGTATATGCCAAAACTGTTGTTACATACTGCAATTGCGATGGATAAAACAGGAGACAAGGCACATGCAAAGGCATTTTACAATGCTGTAATTGCAAAATATCCTCATTCAAAAGAAGCAAAAGAGGCTAAGAAACATTTAGACTAAACTGGGGTAAAAGATGCTTTTCAGCAATAATATAGATTATTATGATAAAATCCCAAAAAAATAAAAGGTAAAATAATGGCAATTCAAGACAATCAAATTGTATCAATGGAATATGAAGTACGTGATGGCGATCAAATCGTAGACAGTAACAAAGGTGGAGCTCCATTGGTATTTATGTTCGGAAAAGGACAAATTATTCCAGGACTTGAAAACGGAATCAAAGATATGAATACAGGTGACAAAGCTGACATTTTAGTTAAAGCAGCAGATGCCTATGGTGAATATAATGCAGATGCAACGCAAGAGGTTCCAAAAGAGCAGTTTGCCGGAATTGATTTAACTGAGGGCATGACTCTTTACGGTCAGGGTGAAGATGGCGGAACTGTGCAGGTTATAGTGAAAGAAATCAAAGATGATACTGTTGTCATTGATTTTAATCATCCTCTTGCAGGAAAAGATTTAATGTTCACTGTTGCCATTAACAATGTAAGAGATGCCTCTGCTGAAGAAGCAATGACTGGTGTTCCGGAAGAAAACAAACCTTCTGATGAAGAGGGTTGTTGTGGAACAGGTGGCGGCAGCGGTTGTGGATGTAACTAAATTTCTAACTGCCTGTGAGGCTTCCTCCCAGGCTAAAAAGACAGCGACTCTTTTAAAAACACTTACGGTAAATGCACTTATTACAGGTGAACACGGTGTTGGAAAAAAGACCTTGGCTTCTTTTATTCTCCCTGATGCATTTATAATTGACGCATCTAATTTTGATGAGCTGCTTCTTTCGTTAGAAAACACACAAGCTATCATAATCACAAATCTTGACAATTCACCCAATATTGAACGTTTGGTACAGGCTGTAAAAGAAAACAATGTAAGAGTTATAGCAACGGCAAAAGACTCTTTTTCCCACCGGGCAATTGATGAACTTTTCAGTGTGAAGTTTAATATTCCTCCTTTACGAGAGAGAATGGAAGATGTCAAAGCATTAATCGAAAAGTTTGTGAGCGAAGCTATTGTGTTATTTGGTGAGTGCAGTAACTTTGACGTAAGTAATTTTAAGCCTGATTTGTCCCAAAATGCCATCTCTTTAAAAAGACAGGTGATGATAAATTATTTACTTCAAGATATTCAAGACAGTGAGCTAATGGACATTATTGAACATTATCTTTACGACAAACTTGGTTCCAAGAGTGATTACAGAAACTATTTGTATCTTTATGAAGTACCGCTTCTCAAAGCAGGTCTGCATAAGTTTAAATCACAGGTACAGTTAGCTGAAAGTCTGGGTTTAAACAGAAACACATTACGAAAAAAGATAACAGAAAATAAAAAATATATAGAAGGAAAAATATGAAAAAAATAGCTATGATATTTGCAGGACAGGGTTCTCAGGCAGTTGGTATGGGAAAAGATTTTTATGAAAATTCTGAAACTGCACGCGAAATGTTTGATAAAGCCGGTGAAAGAATCGGTGTGGATTTTAAAGAACTTATTTTTGAAGAAAATGAAAAACTGGGACAGACGGCCTATACACAGCCGGCAATTTTACTTGTTCAGATGATAGCATACAGACTTTTCAAAGAGGCCTGTCCCGACACTAAAGCCGAACTTTTTTTAGGACACTCTCTGGGTGAGTTTTCTGCTTTATGTGCAGCAGGTGCCATTGATTATGTAGATGCCGTAGAACTTGTGCATAAACGCGGTGCTTTTATGCAAGAAGCCTGTGAAGGAAAAAATGCCGGTATGATGGCAATTGTCGGCCTTGATGACGCAAGTGTGGAAAAAATCTGCAGTGATGCACAAAACGAAGGCAAACAGGTATGGCCTGCCAACTATAACCAGGACGGACAACTTGTAGTTGCGGGAAATAAAGAAGACCTGGCATCACTGGAGCAGACTTTTAAAGAAGCAGGAGCAAAACGAGCCTTGCTTTTAAATATGTCTGTTGCATCACACTGTGATATACTGGCACCTGCACAGGAATCTCTTGCCGAAATTATGCAAACACAGATACAAGAGAATTTTGAAGCCCCTGTGATTTCAAATGTGACAACAAAACCCTACAGTACAAAAGCGGAAGCAGTTGACCTTTTAAAAGAGCAGCTTGTAAAACCGGTAAAATACAAACAGTCAATTCAGGCAATAGCGCCTGAAGTTGATCTGGCCATAGAATTTGGCAACGGAGTTGTACTAAAAGGTCTTAACAGAAGAATTGCAAAAGAGTTGAAAACACTCAATATATCAGATATGGCATCATTACAAAAAGTGAAAGAGGAAATTTGCTCTTAATATGAGAGTCACACTTGCACAAACTTCACCGAAGTTAAACCGTACAAATATTACCGAGGCAGTTGTCTGGATAAATGATGTCAAAGAAAGTTCAGATCTTATAGTCTTTCCTGAACTCTCTTTAAGTGGGTATTTGCTTCAGGATAAACTTTTTGAAGATGCCTATTTGCTTGAAGAACTGAGTGTTTTTGAAGAGTTGAGCGAAGATATTGATATTGTTGTCGGCGCAGCACTCAAAGACGGGAATGTTTTTAGAAATACAGCACTGTACTACAGCGGCGGAAAACTTCTCTCCAAACATATAAAAGTACACCTGCCAAATTACGGAATGTTTGAAGAAGCACGCTATTTTGAAGGCGGTGACAGATTTGAATCATTTGTTGCGGGGAGAAAAAAAGTTTCGATGCTCATCTGTGAGGATTTGTGGCATACCAGTGTGCATGAAGAACTCACCAGCCTTGATCCGGACTTGATTATCGTTCTTGTGGCATCCCCGGCTCGCGGATTTAATGAAAAATCTTTGGATATTCAAGACAAATGGTATGGAATTATCAGCAATGTTGCAAAAGAGTGCCGTGCAGAGCTTCTTTTTGTCAACCGTGTGGGATTTGAAGACGGACTTGGCTTTTGGGGCGGAAGCTGTATCGTTCAAAAAGAGGGCAAAAGAGTGCATCAGTTGCCACTGTTTGAAAAATCAATACAGACATTTACAATCGAGGAATAAATATGACAATAGCAATAATGGGTGCAATGCCTGAAGAAATCGCACCGATTTTAGAAAAATTAGGTGAATACAAAACGACTGTATATGCAGGAAACAAATATTATGAAGCAAATTACAAAGGCACAGATCTTGTCATAGCCTATTCAAAAATAGGAAAAGTATTTTCAACATTGACGGCAACCACCATGTGTGAACATTTTGGAGCGCAAAAACTTCTGTTTTCAGGTGTTGCCGGAGCAATATCGCCAAAGCTAAAAGTAGGAGATTTGATTGTAGCTACAAAACTTGCCCAACACGATCTTGATATTACAGCCTTTGGACATCCTTTTGGATATGTGCCAGAGGGTGCTGTTTATGTTGAAGCAGACAAAGAACTGACAGCCCTGTCAAAAGAGGTTGCAAAAGAGATGGGCAAAAATGTCCAAGAAGGTATTATTGCAACGGGTGATCAGTTTGTAGCAGATGAAAAAAGAAAAAACTGGATTGGAGAGACGTTTCATGCAGATGCACTGGAAATGGAAGGGGCAAGTGTTGCTGTTGTATGTGATGCTTTGGATGTGCCTTTTTTTATTCTTCGTGCAATAAGTGATGCGGCAGACATGGATGCAAGTTTTTCTTTTGATGAATTTTTAGAGACCAGTGCTGTGGAATCCGCTGAATTTATTATGAAAATGGTTGATAAACTTGTCGGTTAAACTTTCCAAAAAAATTATGTCAAAACTCGGTAAAACAAATGCCGAGTTTTCCTTGATAGAAGAGGGGGACAAAATTCTTGTCGGACTCAGCGGAGGTAAAGACTCTCTGACAATGATTCATGCGATGAAAGAGCAGCAGCGCCGGGCCCCTTTTGCCTTTGATTTTATTGCCGTTACCGTAAGCTACGGAATGGGTGAAAATTTTGACAAACTCTCCGCACATTGCAGGGAATATGGTATAGAACATATAGTAAAAGAGACCCAGACCTATGATTTGGCAAAAGAAAAAATTCGCAAAAATTCTTCCTTTTGCAGCTTTTTTTCCCGTATGCGGCGAGGGTATCTTTACAGTGTTGCCAAAGAACTGGGATGTAACAAGGTTGCACTTGGCCATCATATGGATGATGCGGCAGAGAGCTTTTTTATGAATTTTATTTACAATGGACAGATGCGCAGTCTTGCTCCGAAATATACAGCCCAAAACGGGCTTGTTGTGATTCGTCCTCTGATTCAGATGCGTGAACGTCAGCTGCGTGCTTTTGTGGAAGACAACGGCATAGAAGCCATAGGCGATGAAGCCTGTCCTGCCATGCGTTTTGATGTCAAAATGCCCTATGCAAGAGCACAGATGAAAGAGATGCTCTCATCAATGGAAAAAGAACACCCTCAGCTTTTTACTTCACTTAATGCTGCTTTTAAAAACATCTCAGTCGATAGTTTTTTTATGAGTGAGGAGTAGCATCTTCATCATAGATTACAATGGTTCCGGCAATTAAATCATGCAGTCCTCTTTTGTCTTTTCGAAAAGCCACCATCAAAAACCCGAGTCCGAACAACAGTAATGAGGGGATATAGGCCAAAGAACGTGTAATCGCCTGTTTGTTGTTTATATCTTTACATGTAAAGGCGTCAACTATCTTTACATGTAGAAATTTTTTCCCGGGGGTCGCTCCGCGCCATTTTTCCCAAAAAAGAATTGTTACAAGCAAAACTGAAATCTCAAAAACAAATTCCCATGTTAAAGAGGTATGGGGCTGTTGGTCAAGAGCATGTATATTCCCGTTCATTGCCATTTGAATATTGTGTTGGTACTGTACAAAATCAAACCAGTTGCCATCACTTACAAAATAAATAATGATACCTACAGGCAGAGCCAAAAAGAGCGTATCAAAAAATGAAGCAAAAAAGCGTATCCAAAACCCTGCATATCTAATATTTTTTTTCATACCCTAAAGATAGCGTAAAAAATCTTACTTAATACTAATGTAACACTTTTTCTATACACTTTTACATATTTTGCGGGAGAAATGTAATGAATAGAAAAATTTTGTTTTTATCTTTGTGTGCATCGTTGGCATCAGCAGAGAGTGTGGTAGAAATCAGTCCTGTCAGTGTGATAGCAACAGGTGTGAAAGAAAGTGTTTTAGAACAGCCTCTGAGTATAAGCACGAAAGGGGAAAAGGAGATAGAGCTTGATCAGGTTATATTTCAAAAAGACCTGCTCAACTCCCTTTCCGGTGTGCGTATTGAACAAACCGGTTCTGTTATCGGACATATGACATCCATTCGTATGCCTGTGAATACCGGTCCCTATTATCTCTTTATGCAGGACGGAATCCCTGTGCAGTCAAGCGGTTTTTTCAATCATAACGGGCTTGCCTATACTACATTTCAGAGTGCTTCGTCTGTTGAAGTGATAAAGGGAGCAGGAACTGCTTTGTATGGATCCGATGCCGTTGCTGCCACCATTGATGTACAATCCTTGAAAAAACCTTCAAAAGAGAAGGTTGTTTTACTCAAAGGTATGGGCGGAAGCTACGGATACGGCCTTGGAAGTGCGGAGGTGAGTGATGCTATAGACAAAGAGAGCGGATATCGTGCAAATATATCTTATATGCACAGTGACGGTTGGCGGGAGCATACAAAAACTGACAGAGTTGAGTCCAATTTTCGTTATGACAAAAGAGTGAACGACGATAATGATATAAAAATTATTGCAAATTTTTCTAAAACTGTGGCACAACAGGCTGACAGCTTTAATAACTATGCAAATATAACAAACGGCTCAACGGCTGCAAGTGATGATCCGAATTATTATACAGCCTTGCAAAAAACAGATGTAGAGAGAAAGTTTGACTATGCGAGGGTCAGTGTTGAACTGAATAATTACAGGTATAATGATTTGGAAATTTCTCTGATTCCGTATCTGCGTTACAACAGAAACAGATATGTTGCAACCTGGGAAACAAATCTTCCAAGCAATGATAATGAAATTTATACCTTTGGCCTGCAACAGAGAAATACTTATGAAAAAGAATGGGGGAAAATAGTTTTTGGCTTTGATACAGAATATACACAGTCTTCTCTGAAATACAATCAGGATTTTGATATTACAACGACAGGATGGGGCGGTGCTACCTATCTTACAGGGGCATTGTATGATTATACGGTAAATTATTTTGCCATAGCCCCTTACATCCACACAGAATACAAACTGTGGAGTGCCCTGATTGTGAGTGCCGGCTTGCGATATGACTATAACAGTTACAGTTATGATAATAAACTCGCAGATAACAGTTATGACGCCTCGGGAAGATATTACAGACCTGCAGACAGAGATGACAGCTATAATTATCTAAGTCCCAAACTGGCTTTGAGTTATTTTCCTGCGAAGGATTTAAATCTTTATGCACGGTATGCAAACGGTTTTAGAATTCCACAGGCAACACGTCTGTATTCTGTAAAGGCAGGATACGAACAGATAAACCTTGATCCCGAAACATCAAATACCTACGAGATAGGATTAAAAAAATCTTTTTCCAAAAAGACATCTTTTGAATTGGCAGTCTATTATATGACTATAGAGGATACCATCATACGAGATAGAAATACCGGCGGTTACCGCAATGGTGGCAGTTCTATACACAGAGGGGTAGAAGTGACACTCAAAGAGGAGATATCTCGGGAACTGGAGACGGCAGTTGCATATACCTATACAAAACACAATTATGACAATGATCCTGTTCTTGGCGATAATGAAATGGCAGGAGCACCGAACAATATAGCAAATGTACGTCTTTTTTATATGCCGGACGCTCTCAAAGGAGTTACCCTGCAGGGCGAATGGCAATATGTCGGTTCCTATTGGATGGATGATGCACATACGGTTGAGAAATATGACGGATACAGTATCGGCAATGTTAAAATGAATTATAACTACTCAAAGAGGGTAAGAGTTTTTGCCAAAATTACCAATATTACAGATAAAAGATATGCTGTCAATGCTCGGTATGCCTACGGAAGAGAAGACTATACACCCGGTGATCCAAGACAGTTTTATGCGGGCTTAGAGTATAAATGGTAAAAATCTATAAACTTCATAAAATTGTCGGATTGAGTTTTGCCGCAGTATTGGCTCTTTTGGCTTTTACGGGATTTTTACTGGATCATGACAAATGGAGTTTTTTATATACGATAACTTTCAAGAGTGTGCCGCAAAAGAGTATGGAGGCGGACAAAAGGCTTTTTGAAGCGTATTATATTGATAAAAAAAACCCCGGTACTGTTATAGCGGGCGGTAAACGGGGTCTGTTTAAAAGCACGGATGCAGGAAAGCATTTTGAAAAAATCAGTTCTCTGCAGTGTAATGCGATAAGGGAGCAGAAACACACACTGTACATAGCAACATCGCAGGGCGTATACTGCTATGATTTTAAAAAACTGACACCGTTGGTCCTTAAAAACAGATATATAAGCTCCTTGGCCTTATATGAAAATAAACTGGTAGCGGTTGAAGAGAAAGAGAGAGTGTATGTAGTAGATATAAAGAGTAGAAAAGTTACAACAAGCACAGAAATACTTCTGCCAAAAGAAGCACTGCAAGAAGATATAAAACTTTCAAGATTTATACGGGATTTACACTATGCAAGAGGACTTTTTGACGAAGACCTTTCTCTTTTTCTCAATGATTACGGGGCACTGGTTTTATTATGGCTCAGTATAAGCGGATATATCATTTGGTATTTGATACGCTCTAAACAAAAGGCACAGTTTGCAAGAAAAATGATAAAAACACATGCAAATATTTTTGTTATTTTTTCTATATTCCCTCTTTTTATTTTATTGACAACCGGAATTTTTTTAGATCATGCGTCAGCACTTGGAAAATTTATGAAATCTGTGACAATTCCACATAAAGTTTTACCACCAATATACAATACTCTAAAAGCTGACATCTGGGCTGTTGACTACGACGGGAAAGTGTATAGAATAGGGAATCGTTACGGTATCTACAAAAGTAGGGATTTAAACAAATGGCAATTGGAAAACAGAGGTTTTGCGTACAGAATGATACGAAGAGGAAAACTCCTGTATGTCAGCGGAATGGGAGCCCCCAACCGTATTTTGGATGCAAAGCATTTTGAAATTTTAAAAAATGCACCGCATATGTTCCGTGACATTATAGAAAAAGAGAACAGAGTAGAATATTTCAGCCCTGTGCAAAAGAGTGTAAAGTTACCACAGTTTCATGAGGCAACACTCTACTCTGTACTTTTAACACTGCATGATGGCAGTTTTTTCGCTTCCTGGTGGATATGGGTAAATGATGCAGCTGCTTTGTCTTTACTGTTGCTGCTGGTAAGCGGATTTCTACGATGGAGACACAAAAGAAAGCATTTCAAGTATCTTTTCTTTAAGTGAGCCCATAGTACTTTGGAGCCTGCGGTTCTCCATAGTAATAACCCTGTAGAAAATCGACTCCAAACTCTTTGACAAGCAGCGCCAGTTCTTCTGTGCTGACAAATTCGGCAACGGTACGAATATCAGCCTGTTTGGCATACTGTATAATCCCCCGTACCATATTGTTTATATTTTCATCTTTATTGAGCTGTGTTATCAGTGAGCCATCGAGTTTTATATAGTCAAGATGCAGTCTCAAAATATTTGTAAAGTTGGAATAGCCCGAACCAAAATCGTCAATAGCCACTTTGCATCCGTATTTTTTTACAAATAAAATAAAGGCTTCGACAACAGCATAATCGTCAATATCTTCTGATTCGAGTATTTCAAATGTAATTCTTTCCCCTCCGTATTTTTCCAAACGGTTTTTTATATAATCAAGCATAGAGGCAGAGTTGAGGTTCTCATAACTGAGATTGATAGAAATTTGAATATTGTTTTTTGCATAGACATTAAATACTTTTTGCATCATCTGTCGTGTAAAAAATTCAAATGTTTTATCTTCTTTTGCCGCATCCAAAAAGTAATAAGGCGAGATAATTTCACCGCTGCTTGTCTGTATTCTTGCCAATGCTTCATATTTGACAGTTTTTCCGCTTTTTGCCTCTATAATAGGTTGAAAATACGGAATGATGTCACCGTTGTAAAGTGCTGTTTTATAGACTTTAAGTCTCTGAATTTTCTGTGCTTTTTCATCTTTGAGGGACTGTCTGTTTTTATAGATTTTGTATTTTTTTTGTGAAATAAGTGCTTCTTGCAGTGCAATGTTTGCATGTGCCAAAACAGTATCTATACCGTAGGCTATACCTGCTGTAAAGTCAGCCACTACAGATTCATTGCTTTCATTTTCCTCTGCTTCAGTCGGAAGCAGTAAAGAGTGCTGCATTAAAAGTAAATACTTCTCAAAAAGATTTTTATTTGTAATTAAAAATGCGAATTCCTGCAAATTAAGATTATATAAGGTCACTTCTTCGTCATGGACTATATTATGCAGTTCTCTGGTTTTTTGTCTAATGATATCCTGGACAACAGCATTGCCGTAAAGGTCTTTTAACACATTCAGCTGGTTTACATGTAAAATTATCAGCATCGCCTCTTTTTTAAGCAGAGAAAGATCTTCATGCAGTGCGGTATGATTTGGAAGTTTTGTAAATCTATCCAGGCTTTTGAGATTTTTAATGGCATATTCGTTGACATCAAGCATCACAGTGTTTTTTTGCGCTTTATGCAGGTTTTCATCGGCTATGCTGTATAAATCATCACAGTTAAGATAAAATTTTGACGTATCAAGATTAATGCCACCTACTGAAAGATGTAAGGATTTTAGAGTATTCAATTCAAGAATATTCTTTGCTGTATCATTTATATATTCATCTTCTTTGTTGTGCACAGTCAGAGCAAATTCATTGTGTGCTATCCGAAATAATTCAGAATTTTGCGGGTTTTTGAGTTCTTGTAAAAAATGAGATACCTGCAGGATTGTCTCATCTTCAATGGGTTCATCATCGATTTTAATCAGTAAGAGGGCAAACAATTCCTCTTTCCAAATGGCACGCTTGTATTCTGTTTTGAGGTAGTTATGAAAGTATTGTTTGTTATATAAAGAGGTAATCGGGTCAAGAGTAGAAAAATATTCCAGTCTTTTTTGATAGGTGATGTCTTTTAACAAAGAGGTATAACCGATGATGTTTTTGCTTTTGTCATGCAAAGGTGTAATAACTGCATGTACCCAATACTCTTCACCTGTACTTTTTGTATTTTTTAAATCACCTTCCCAGGTATTATTGGCAGAGACAGTCTCCCACAAATTTTTTATGGTTTCTCTGTGGATATCATGGTTTTTAAAAATACTGTGATTTTTGCCAAGTATTTCTTCTTTTGTGTAGCCTGTAAAATCCAAATAGGCCTGCGAAATATTTGTTATATTTCCATGAATATCCGAAACTGTCAAAAAGATATTTTCATCAATCATTTTCTCTTTTTGCAGTAACAAAAATGCTTTATTTTCCAACTCCTGTACAAGGAGAGATTTTTTTGCAAGTTCCAGTAGGGCAAGCAGTGTATCATCTGTATTTTTAAGAGGTTCACTGATATATTTGTCTATTCCTAAACCGATAGCCTCCGGAAAAAAATGAGAGCTTCCTTTTTGTGTTATAAGGGCAATAACCTGATTTTCATGCTGTTTTTTAATCTCTTTTGCCAGTTCTATGCCCTGGGAGTTTGTGAAATCCAGGCTAAGGACAACTATATCATAATATTTACTGTGTTTGGAATAGTATGTTTTATAAAGAGAAAGCGCCTCTTTGACATTATCACTTACCGTTACATGTAAAGAAAGGTTTTGCAGGAGAGAATGAATTTTGTTTCTTACCGAGAGTCTGTTCTCGACATATAAAATTCTTAAATCTGTGTACTCTCTTACATCTTGCAGAAGGTTCATACTTTAATTCCTCAGTGTTATAATCTATTATATATTATAATACATTGATTGAACATTAAAGTATGTATTTAAAAATTTAACTATACGTGATAGTTCGGTGCCTCTTGCGTGATAATGACATCATGGACATGAGATTCTTTGAGTCCTGCTGATGTGATTTCAACAAATTCTGCCTTGTCCCAGAAAGCTTCAATGCTTTCACTGCCGCAGTAGCCCATAGCGGAGCGTAATCCACCCATCATCTGATGCACAATTCCGGCGATTGAACCACGAAAGGGAACACGTCCCTCAATTCCCTCGGGAACAAGTTTGTCAGCGGCTGTACCTTCCTGGAAATATCTGTCATTGCTTCCTTTTTGCATAGCCCCGATAGAGCCCATACCGCGGTATGATTTGTACTGACGTCCCTGAAACATTATCGTCTCACCCGGAGACTCTTCCGTACCCGCTAAAAGAGAACCTGCCATAATACAGCTTGCACCGACAGCAAGTGCTTTTGCAATATCGCCGGAGTATTTGATACCTCCGTCTGCGATAACAGGCACACCGTGGGGACGGGCGACTTCCGCACACTCATCTATGGCGGAAATTTGTGGTACACCGACACCGGCAACGATACGTGTTGTACAGATTGAACCGGGACCAATTCCCACTTTTACAGCATCGGCGCCTGCTTCTATAAGTGCGAGTACCGCTTCTTTGGTTGCAATGTTCCCGGCAATTACATCAACTTCCAAAGACTCTTTAATCGCTTTGACAGTATCTAAAATACCTTTGGAATGACCATGTGCAGAATCCAGAACAAGAACATCCGCACCGGCATCCACAAGGGCTTTGGCTCTGTCCATCTGACCGACACCGATAGCCGCGCCAACTATCAGACGACCGAAGGCATCTTTGTTCGAGTTTGGATACTCTATGCGTTTTTTGATATCTTTGATGGTTACGAGCCCTTTTAAAAAGCCTTCATCATCTATGATAGGGAGTTTTTCTATTTTATGTTGGTGCATTATATCAGCGGCTTCATCCAGAGAGATTCCTTTTTTTGCAGTAATGAGCGGCATTTTTGTCATTACTTCGTCTGCACGTTTTCGCATATCTTTTTCAAATCGCATATCACGGTTTGTTAAAATACCAAGAAGTTTGTTATGTCCGTCTACAACAGGAACACCGGAGATTTTAAACTCTTTCATCAAGGCTTCTGCATCCGCTAAAGTAGCATCCGGGTGGACATAAATCGGATCAATGATAATGCCGCTTTCAGATTTTTTTACTTTTTTGACCTGTTTGCACTGTGTTTCGACATCCATGTTTTTATGAATAATTCCGATACCTCCGAGTCTTGCCATTGCAATAGCCGCACGGTATTCTGTGACTGTATCCATAGCAGCCGAAACCATAGGAATTTTAAGAGTGATATTACGAGTGAGTTTTGTCTCAAGTGAGACCTCTTTAGGAAGTACTTCCGAATACTGTGGTACTAAAAGTACATCTTCAAATGTCAGGGCGCGTTTACGAATTCTCATGGGGTATCCTTTTGCAGAGTATAAAATTAATTATTAGAAATTTTTGCATTATACCTCTTTTGTGGTTAAAAAGAGGTAAAATCTAAAAACATAAACTGGGAAAGTAAAATGATAATAACGACAAGAACAAAAGGGAAAATATGGCTCTTGAATACCCATGGCTGTATACCGAAAAATACCTGATTGACACCGCGAAAACCAAGCCAAAGACCTAAAAAGGCTTTGATTGAAAGAGCTATCTGAAAACTGCTTAATCCATCAGGGGAAATTTTTCCAAAAACCTGTGAAAAAAGATACATTCCCGAAAGTACAGCAACAATAAGAGCCTTGGGTACAACTTTTCGTACATGTATCATAATGGCTTCACGTGCCTTTTTATGTTCTTCTTCCGTTAATGACTGTTTCATCTTTGCCATAAAAAGATTATCGGTAAAGAGAAATCCTCCGTAAATAAAAACAGCAAAAATATGTATGGTATGAATGATTGTATATGTGATGACTTATCCTTTTTTAGGTGTTTTTCTAAAGAGATGATAGTTCTCAGATTCGAGCATATCTTCAACATAACTTGCTACACATTTTGTACAGTTTGTCCATATTCCCGAGGGCAGTCTGACTTCGAGCTTTTTCTTTTCCCGGAGTTTAATGATTTTTTTAGGACTCAATACTTTTGTGACAGGGGCAAAATCAACATCTGTCAAATCTATATCATCTTTGTAAAAAATCGTCTGTTTTTTGAAATTTCCCCAGCCTGGTATACCGTCTTCTGTATAGGGAACCTCATGCCCGTTTTTAAATTTTACCATCATTTTGTAATGAGAATCTTCAAAAACCTGAGAAACCTTTCCCCGGCCAAAAACCAAGCCGTAGAGTTTGTCTTTTACTTTTACATTGTCAAAATATGCCATTTTACTTCCTTTTTTAAAATAGTAGCAAAAAATTATCTCATTGTCATTACATTATTTATAGGCAATCTCTTTTTCAAGGCTCATAGCACCGTCAAAGAGTGTCTGCTCTTCATAGGCGTTTGCTATAAGCTGCAGTCCGACAGGCATCCCTGCTGCATTTTTCATTATTGGCAATGAAAGGGCAGGCAGACCTGCAAGGTTGACACTGATTGTATAGATATCACTCAGATACATCTCCATCGGATTTGCAAGTTCTCCGAATTTTGGAGCAACATTCGGAGCAACCGGAGAGAGAATCAAGTCAACATCGTTAAAGATTTTTGCATACTCCTCTTTTATCAAATGGCGTGTTTTTTGTGCTTTTACATAGTAGGCTTCATAGTAGCCGCTTGAGAGCACAAAATTGCCAAGCAGGATACGGCGCTTGACTTCATCCCCAAAACCTTCGCTTCTTGTTTTGTAGTAGGTCTCTTCTAAATTTGCACCTTCAACACGGTTGCCGTAACGTATACCGTCATATCGCCCGAGATTGGTTGTTGCTTCTGCTGTAGCCGTCACATAGTATGCAGAAATGTCATATTTTGCATCCATCATCTCTTTTTCAACAATGGTGTGCCCCTGTGCCTTGAGTGCTTCAACTGCTTTGCTGTAAGCCTCTTTCACATCATCACTCGCATTTTCTATATACTTTGGCAAAATGGCAATAGTGAGTTTTCTTTCAGGATTGAGATTGTCACTGACTTTGTCATCTCTCATGGCATTTGTTGAATCTTTGACATCACTCCCACTGATAATGTCATACAAAATAGCAGCATCTTCTACATTTTGTGTCATCGGTCCGATTTGATCCAGACTTGAAGCATAAGCCCCCAAACCGTAACGGCTGACTCTTCCGTAAGTCGGTTTCATGCCTACGATACCGCAATACGCTGCGGGTTGGCGAATACTTCCGCCTGTATCACTGCCAAGTGCAGCTATAGCCAAACCCGCTCCAACTGCAGCGGCACTTCCTCCCGAACTTCCACCGGGAACATGTTCAGGATTGACAGGGTTAAGTGTTTTGCCGTAGCAGCTTGTCTCAGTTGTCGAACCCATGGCAAATTCATCCATGTTTGTACGACCAAAAGGGGAGAGCCCGGCAGCTAAAAGTTTTTCTATGACAGTGGCATTATAAGGCGCAATATAGCCTTGCAAAATTTTTGAAGCAGAAGTAACAGACCACTCTTTGACCTGAATATTGTCTTTAATGGCAACAGGCACGCCCTCACCAAAAGTATTTACATCTATATAAGCATTTAAATCTTTGTTTGCTTCTATTTTTGTTTGTAATTCATCTTTAAATTTATTAAGTTCATCTTTGCTCATTGCAAGCGCTTCTTTTAATGTAATCACTAACTTTCCTTTTTAAATTTTTTAACAGCTAAAATACCTATGCCAATCATAACAAATACAGCAAGTATGGTTGTTCCGATAAATGTTGTACTAACGGGCTCACTGTAATTAATCATTGACTACGCTTTGGCATCTTTTACAAAGGCACTCCTCTGCTTCAGCCTGGTATTTCCAGCATCTTGGACATTTGTGCAGTGTGGCTTTTGCGATGCTGAAGGTGTCTTCATCAACTTTAAAGCTGGCTATAATCTCTTCTTCTGGTTTGTCTTCAAAAATTCCGGAAACAACAAACCAGTCTTCTGCATCGGTACTGTTCATCTCAAGGACAGTTTTTGATTCTGTGTAAATGACAAGTTCAAGGGTGTTTTTGATGATTTTTTCTTTTTTGAGTTTATCAACTTCTGCGCCGAAACCTTCACGGGCTTTTACCATATACTCAGCATCAAAAGGTATGTCACCGGCTTCAATTTTTTCATAGGTCATGTCAAAAATATCTTCGGCATCACCTTTGATGATGGCAGGGGCATTGTCTACTATCTCATCTGCTGTGTAGGTTATAACAGGAGCCATAATCAAAAGCAGTGTTTTTGTAATGATTGCCATTGCACTTTGGCTTGCACGTCTTCTCGTAGAATCTTTAGCATTACAGTAAAGATTGTCTTTTGTCATATCGATATACATGCCGCTGAGTTCGTTAACAATAAAGTTGTTGAGTGTGCTCATACCGTTGACAAAGTTATATTCACTAAAATGTTTATGTACTTCATCAAGCGTGTTTTGTGCAACATTTAAAATCCATTTATCCAAATCACCCATATCTTCGTATGGTGTCAGGTTCTCGAGGTCATTGATATTGGCAAGCATAATTCTAAAGGTGTTTCTCAGTTTACGATAGTTTTCAGAAGTCTGCTTTAAAATCCCCTGAGAAATTTTCAAATCACCCTGATAGTCTGATGAAGCAACCCATAGGCGTAAAATTTCACTGCCGTATTCTTTTAAAACTTTCTCGGGTGCGATGACATTGCCTTTTGACTTGGACATCTTTTCACCTTTTTCATCTACTGTGAAACCATGCGTCAATACACCTTTGTAGGGTGCTTTGTGCTCAACCGCAGAAGATAAAAAGAGTGATGACTGGAACCAGCCGCGATGTTGGTCAGACCCCTCGACATACAAGTCAGCAGGGTAGTCTCCCGCATCATAATTACGGGATTTCAGTACCGAATTCCAGGTAGAACCTGAATCAAACCATACATCCAAAATATCTGTTACTTTTTCAAGCTCTTCGGGCTTGTAACCGCTTCCCGGGTAGAGAAGCTGTGCGATGTCCATAGAGTACCAGGCATCACTTCCCTGCATTTCAAATATCATGGCTACAAAGTTGAGCACCTTTTCATCAAGTAAAACTTCACCAGTCTCTTTTACTCTGAAAAATGCAATAGGAACACCCCAGTCGCGCTGGCGGGAAATACACCAGTCAGGACGATTCGCAACCATAGAAGTCAAACGGTTTTTTCCGGTTTGCGGTATGAAAAGTGTTTTTTCAATCTCATCAAGGGCAATGTTTCTGAGTGTCTTCTCCTCGTCTTGCGGTTTTTCATCAACAGAGATAAACCATTGTTTTGTAGCACGATAGATAAGCGGTGTATGACTTCTCCAGCAATGCGGATACGAGTGCATAAATTTGCTTACATGTAACACGTTCTCACCCATCATCTCAATGATGTCTTCATTTGATTTAAAGATGTGACGCCCTACAAAATCCTGCGCATTCGGAATCAAAGCATCACGCACAACAGTTGCATCATAACATCCTGTTTCATCCACAGGCATAACAACTTCAAGGTCATATTTCAGTCCGACACGGTAGTCATCTTCACCGTGACCCGGAGCGGTATGCACACAACCTGTACCATTGTCAACTAAAACATGCTCCCCTAAAACAATACGGGAATTTCTGCCATTGAGCGGGTTGATGGCGTTGAGGTTTTCAAACAGAGTCGCATCAAAAGTTTTGGCGACACCGCCTTTGAGAATGCCGTCTTCAACCAAAGCATTCAATAGTTTTTTTGCAACAATATAACCCTCAGTTGTAAGAACATACTCTTCTTCAGGGTTTAGCGAAATCCCCGTATTTGCAGGAATTGTCCATGGTGTAGTCGTCCAGATAACCGGTGCTGCTTTTGTTTCTTTGTCCAGTCCGAGTTTTTCTTTGGCTTCATTGCTGAGTTCAAATGCTACAAAAATCGAGTAGTCTTCTTTGTCCTCATATTCAACTTCGGCTTCTGCCAGTGCAGTTCGTTCAGCCCATGACCAAAAGACAGGTTTGCTGCGCTCAATCAAAAGACCTTTTTTTGCAACACTGCAGAGTGTTCTGAAAATATTTGCTTCAAATCTGTAGTCCATTGTCACATACGGTTTTTCCCAGTCAGCAATAATTCCAAGTGTCTTAAACTCTTCTTTTTGAATGTTTACAAACTTCGCAGCATGTTCGCGGCAAAGTTTTCTTATCTCGGCAGTTTCAAGCTGCTCTTTTTTCTGTTTTCCGCCAAGCTTTTTTTCAACCTGCTGCTCAATCGGCAGTCCGTGACAGTCCCAGCCCGGAGTAAAACGGACAGATTTACCGTTGAAATAGTTGTTTTTGATGATAATATCTTTGAGAATTTTATTGAGTGCATGACCTATGTGAATATGCCCGTTTGCATAGGGAGGACCGTCATGAAGGGTGAAGTGTTTTGCACCGGCACGTTTTGCCTTCATTTTATGATAAACTTTCTTTTTGTCCCATGCAGCATAACGCTTCGGTTCATTGTTTATTAAGTTGCCTCGCATGGCAAACGTAGTTGTTGGTAAAAGTAGTGTGTCTTTGTAGTCCATTGAAACCTCAAAATATTATTATAAATTTTTGCAGTATACCTTTTAAGTGTTTAAAACCTAATAAAAGTGTTATAATAAGCCAAATAAAATTCTTCAAACAAGGCTGTACAGAGTATGAAAACACATCTGATAATCATTGGAAATAAATTTGTTTATAACAAATCGTTACAGGAATATATTTTGCGGGATATTGAAAAAAACAGTGGTTTTATAGATAATATAACTTATTTTAAGGACAGTGACAACTCCTTTTTTCTTTATCTTGAAGAAGAACTCCATGCATCCAACCGGGTTATTATCGTTACATGTAAACAAAACTTTTCAACTGTCGGAAAAGTGATATGCACTGCAACCAGTGATAATCAGATTTTAAAAGAGGGGATGCTCATACCGCAGAAAGCTTCATTGTTTGCGGAACGTTCCTATCTTTTGGAATTTCAAAGCTCTTTGATAAATGTAGTACAGATGGATGAAGGACAAAAAATGCCCGAATTGCTTTTGAAAAATGAAGAGATACGGGCAACCATACATATATTTGAAGAAGACAAATCCACTATAGTGACAATTTTGACTCCAATCGCACAAACATATGAAGTCAATATTGATGTAACACAGGAGGTGCAAGGGTGGCACAGAGTAGATGTGACGAGTAACAAGTACGGGGATATTACCAAATTTATTCATGCAGCAAAAAACCTGTTGCCTAAAAAGCTTATTGCATCATCAAATATTATTGAGTATATCATAGAAAAACTTTCACATTCAGGAAAAAAAATAACATTTGCCGAGAGTTGCACAGGAGGACTGCTCAGTTACTTTTTTACAAAACACAACGGCGCATCAAAAATTTTAGAGGGAGGCTTGGTAACTTATTCCAATACACTCAAAGAAAACTGGTTGGCGGTTGATCATGACATACTTGAAGAAAACGGTGCAGTCAGTGCCGAAGTTGTCAGAGAAATGAGTGAAGGTGCACTCAATGTCAGTGGAGCAGATTATGCTTTGGCAGTAAGCGGAATCGCCGGAGACACAGGAGGTACACAATTTAAACCGGTCGGTACGGTGTATATAGGTGTACGAAGTAAAACGCAACACACTGAGAAGCATCTGCATTTTCACGGTGACAGGAATTATGTGCAGGAACAGAGTGCCCTTATGGCAGTAAAAATGTTGCTTTTGCTTGATAAAGAGACTTTTTTCTAAATTTAGGAGAAAATATCTTGACAATTAAAATCTATTTGTCTATAATTTCGACCTCTTAACAATAAGAGGCAAATGTCTTGTTAGCTCAGCTGGTAGAGCACGTCACTTTTAATGATGTGGCCGATGGTTCGAATCCATCACAGGACACCATTTATTTTATTGAATGGGCGCTTAGCTCAGTTGGTAGAGCGCTACCCTTACAAGGTAGATGTCACTGGTTCGAGTCCAGTAGTGCCCACCATTTTTTGATTATTTGCACTCAAATTTTTAGTTCACGTACTTGAGTACGCTTCACTAAAAACTTAAGCACAACTAATGCAAAAAACAAGTTTTTTCTTACTTTAAAAAAGAAAATGTGACAATTTTTTTATAAAATTCTTGATTTTTGTTTTAATCAAGGCAGGTTCTAGAGTGAAAGAGGAGCATAGTTATACTATGTGACGATTGAGCGAAAGGTTCTAACGCCGAGTAAAGCAAAAAGCATAATTTTAGGTTGCGGTGGTAGTTCAGTTGGTTAGAATACCTGCCTGTCACGCAGGGGGTCGTGGGTTCGAGCCCCATCCACCGCGCCATATGTTTTAATAACCTTGTTATTGAAGAAAGTGACCCTTTCGTCTAGTGGCCAAGGACACTATCACTTCATGGTAGTAACAGAGGTTCAAATCCTTTAGGGGTCGCCATTTTAATTGGTGTTTGAAACATAATTTTGGGCGCTTAGCTCAGTTGGTAGAGCGCTACCCTTACAAGGTAGATGTCACTGGTTCGAGTCCAGTAGTGCCCACCATTTTTTGATTATTTGCACTCAAATTTTTAGTTCACGTACTTGAGTACGCTTCACTAAAAACTTAAGCACAACTAATGCAAAAAACAAGTTTTTTCTTTCTTTAAAAAAGAAAATGTGACAATTTTTTATAAAATTCTTGATTTTTGTTTTAATCAAGGCAGGTTCTAGAGTGAAAGAGGAGCATAGTTATACTATGTGACGATTGAGCGAAAGGTTCTAACGCCGAGTAAAGCAAAAAGCATAATTTTAGGTTGCGGTGGTAGTTCAGTTGGTTAGAATACCTGCCTGTCACGCAGGGGGTCGTGGGTTCGAGCCCCATCCACCGCGCCATTCTCTTTTCATTCATTCAGTATACTTATTCAATCATCAAATTCTGTTTTCACATCATCTATTCAAATGTATATTAATACTGTTACGTTAAACAGTTTTTTCGGAGCCCGTACTTCACTGCGGTGGCATTGAGACTCAATTAGTCCGGACTGACAGTACTGAGAAAGTCAGTTGTAATGTGTGCAACATCCCCGGGTGAGAGTTTTTCTATGTTTATGGTTCTGTTCTGTTTTCCCAAAGCACCGTAGACTTGAATATCTGTCTTGTTGAAAAGTGCCAAAACTTTTGCACCTGAAGCGACTGCAAGATGCATAGGTCCTGTGTCCGCACTGACATACAGATCACATGCCTGAAAAAACGCCCCTAAAACTCTTAAATCTTTGTTGGCATATTCCAAAACTTTTTCGTTGAGTTTTGTAGGAATATCGGGTGAAAGGATATCTATGATAACAATATTCTCATCAAGTTTAAGGAGTGTATCTACCCATTCATTCCACCATTCATCACTTATTTTTTTGTCAAATCTTGCATTTCTGAAGATGGCTATAACCTTTGTATCGGTATCAATGTTGTTTACATGTAACAGTGAAAGCAAGTCTTGCTTTGCCTTTTCTTTCTCCTCTTGTGTCGGTTTTATATCAAGCGTTGGCATTTTTTTGGGAAAATCAATTTTGAAAAACCGTAAAAATTCCAGACTTTCAAGTCCCATATGCCTGTAGGTCTTTAAGCCTCTTTCTTGAATATGTGTGAAATTTGCCCAGAGTTTGTCACTTGCGAAGCTGGCTTTGTATTTTGCTCTTGTGAGTGCCGTGACGATTTGGGCACTGGTGGAACCACCGGAAATATTTAACGCAATATCATACTGTTTTGTTCTGGCCTGTTTGATATAGGCAAACATTTCAAGCGGATGCAAAAGCAGTTTTCGGGGGATGTCTATGACTTTGTCAACATTTGGCAGAGGTTCAAGAATTTTTCCGGCAAGTTTCATACCGACAATGATGTCTATTTTGGCATTTGGCATCTCTTTTGAAAGTTCGTTGATAAGAGGCGTTAAAAAAAGCAGGTTCCCTATTCGGTAATTTGGCCGTATTATGACAATGCTTTTGATGCGCTCTTTGTCAATATATTGAGCAGGCTGTGATTTGTGAGAAAATAAAGAAAGCACACCATTGAGAATACTCGAGAGTTTTTTTCTTAGGGTTACATGTAAAGGATATTTCATAGGAATCTTTGTTTTTTTTGTGTAATTATAGCCAATTAACATTTATATAGGATAGTTAGTGTAAAATGTCATATTAACTTAACGGAGTGCATTTGAAAGAGATTGTTAAACGGTTTTGGCCTTATATAAAAGAGTATAAACTCTACTATTTGCTTGTCATTTTTGGTGGGTTGCTCATTCTTGTGTCAACTGTGGGAACTGCACAGATTATGAAGCCAATGATGGATGATATGTTCATTAAAAAAGACAAGACAATGCTCTACATTATTCCTCTTGGGCTTATTGCCATTTATGTGACAAAAGCGATTGGAAAGTATATTCAGACAATTTTCATGGAGTACATCGGACAGAGTATTGTGACCCGTTTTCGTGAAATACTTTTAGACAAAATGATTCATCTTGATATGGCATTTTTGTATGCAAACCGGAGCGGAGAGCTTATTTCTCGTGTGACAAATGACATAGGCCGAATTCAGTATTTTGTTTCAAATATGCTTCCTGATATGTTTCGTGACCTTTTAACGGTTATTGCACTCGTGGGGTACATTGTCTATCTCAACCCTTTACTCTCTTTTTATACACTTATTGTTGTGCCTTTGATTATTTACCCTTTGATGCTTATTGCCAAAAAACTCAAAAAATATTCACACCGTTCCCAGAGTAAAAATGCCGATTTGGTATCGCGTTTGACAGAAGTTTTTAACAACAGTGAAATCATTAAAGCCAATGCAACAGAAAAATTTGAAGTCTCCCGTTTCAGTGTAGAAAACTGGAACTTTTTCAAGATAAATATGAAAGCCATTTATGTCGGTGCCCTTGTTTCGCCTATTATGGAGATCATAGCAGTTTCAGGACTTGCCATGGTCGTGTATGTCGGGGGTAAAGAGGTTTTTGACGGTAAAATGACTGTTGGTGAGTTTACAGCATTTATCACGGCAGTAGGACTTGTATTTGAACCGATTCGCAAACTTGGCGGAACCTATTCGAAAATTCAGGATGCGCTTGCGGCAAGTGAGCGTGTTTTTGAAATCATAGACAAAGAAAACAGTGTCGTCGAGGGTACAAAAGAGCTCAAAGAGGATATTAGGAAAATTGAATACAAAAATGTTGTTTTGCAGTATGAAAATATCAATATATTAGATGGTATTACTTTGACAATCAACCAAGGAGAGCATATTGCTCTTGTAGGGGACAGTGGCGGGGGCAAATCTACTTTTATGAATATGCTTTTGCGTTTTTATGATCCCGACAGCGGAGAGATTCTCATTAACGGCATCAATATCAAAGAATTCAAGCAAAAGTCACTCAAACATCATATTGCACTTGTTTCACAGCGTATCTACATTTTTCAAGACACCCTGGCTGCCAATGTTGCCTACGGTGAAGAAAGTATAGATGAGGCAAAAGTCATAGAAGCTCTGAAACTGGCGGATGCCTATGATTTTGTGATGCAGCTTGAAGAGGGTATCTATACTATGATGAGTGAAGCAGGGGCAAATCTTTCAGGTGGGCAGAGACAACGCATTGCCATTGCCAGAGCAATATACAAACATGCTTCACTGCTGCTTTTTGATGAAGCAACATCGGCACTGGACAATGAGAGTGAAAAACGTATACAAAAAGCACTTGATGCCTACACGAAAGATAAAATCACACTGACAATCGCACACCGTCTCTCTACAATTGAGCATGCTGACAAAATTTTGGTACTGCAAAAAGGGCTTATAGTGGCGAGCGGTACACATAAAGAGCTTTTAGAGTGTTCTGCTGTGTATCAAAGACTGGCGGGAGAACTGAAAAAATAGTCTGTGAGACTATACAAAGCTTTTTGTCCCACCTTTGTCATACATATCTTTGTATCGGAATGTGATGAGATTTTGCATGATGGCAAACAGTATCATAAAATTTAAAAAACTGCTGCCTCCGTAGGAAAACATAGGCAGAGGTACGCCGACTACAGGGGCATAGCCTATAGTCATGGCAATGTTGACACCCATATATATGAAAATCATAAAAGAGATAGCGACAGTTACAACTTTAATATAGTAGTCATTGTTAAATATACTCAGACTCAAAAGATGCAGGATGAGCATAGCATAGAGTAAAATGAGTGCTAACGCTCCTAAAAAGCCGGTTCGCTCAACAACAAAGGCAAAAATAAAATCACTTGTGGCGATAGGCAAAAATTTCATCTGTGTCTGTGTCGCATTCTCTTTGTCTTTTCCTGTCCATCCGCCAGAGCCTATAGCGATGATAGACTGCTGTACGTGATACGATGGTTTTTCACTTAAAAAATCTGTAATTCTCTCTTTTTGATAATCATGCAGCATAAATTTATAGGCAAGCGGGGACAGAATCAAAATTCCTGCAACAATAGTGGCTATTATTTTCCAATAAACACCTACATAAAACAAAACGCTATAGCCTATAAGCAGTAAAACAAGGGCTGTACCCAAATCCGGTTCTTTTGCAATAAGAACAAAAGGGAGCAGTATGTAAAAGCTTATGCGTAAAAAATCTTTGAGTCTGTAGCCTTGTTGAGGAGGAGGATTTTTATGTATAAGATAGGCAAGCATTAAAATAAGCGCAGGTTTTACAAATTCTGAGGGCTGTATGGTGGCATTGATGAAGGGTGTTTCTATCCACCTTTGGGCTCCAAGGCGTGAGTGTCCGAAAAGTTCTACTGCAAAAAGCAGGGCAATATTGCCCCAGTATATAAAAGGGATAAGCCAGCTCATCCGTCTGATAGGCAATAAAAATACAACCAAAAAAGCCAAAAGTGCAACACCGACATAGGCAAGCTGTTTTTCAGCAAGAGCAGGGACAGCTTCACCGATGAGCCAATGAGACATAATTATCAAAGGAATGATAAGAATGATGGAAAAAAAGTCAAATTGTGATAAAATACTCTTATCAAATCTCCACAAATTTGTAACTCCAAAATAAAATTATTATGATTGTATCATAAAGGCTGTAAAGAATGATAAACACACAAGAATACAAATGCGTAAATCCTGAACGACTGGATACTTTTTTGACTGCACAGATAGGACAGACCCGTTCGCAGATAGCAGGACTGATCAAACATAAATGTGTCTTTGTCGATGGAAAAAAAGTTCCCCGTCCGGGTGTAAAACTTAAATCAGGACAGACAGTCAGGGTAGAATTTCCTGAGGCGAAAGAGGAAAAAGCACTTGATGTAGATTTTGATGTTGAAATTTTATATGAAGATGATGACGTTCTGGTCATAAACAAGCCAAGCGGAGTAACGGTCCATCCTGCACCGAGTGTCAAAGAAGCAACCCTGGTTGACTGGCTCAAGCACAAAGGTATCAGACTTTCTACTATAAGCGGGGAAGAGCGTCACGGTATCGTGCACCGTCTGGATAAAGGAACGAGTGGCACAATGGTTGTTGCCAAAAACAATGCTGCCCATGAATTTTTGTCAAAACAGTTGCAGGACAAAAGTATGGGGCGTTACTATATAGCTGTCATAGTGCCCCCTCTAAAAGAAGAAATTACCACAATAGAATCAAACATAGGCAGAAGTGCCCATAACCGTTTGAAAATGGCATCCGGACTGGAACATGCAAAGTATGCAAAAACGATGTTTAAACATCTGGCTTTGAGTGAAGATGAACAGACACAGCTTATAGCCTGTAAGCTTTTTACCGGAAGAACCCATCAGATAAGGGTACACCTTGAGAGTATGAACCGTCATATTTTGGGGGATCATATCTATGGATTGAGCCCAAAACAGGAGAACTCGGAACGTATTTTGCTGCATGCCTATATGATTTACTTTATTCATCCTTCAACAAAAGAAAAGTTAACTTTTCAAGCAGAGTTTGATGCTATAATGCGAGAAACAATTTATAAAAAATTTGATACGGAGATTTTAAATGAAGTTATTGAGCCTGAGTACATTATGCGCAGTTTCACTGCTGATTCTTAGTGGCTGTCAGGGAATAAGCCCGCTGCCAAAGAAAAAAGTTGCTATAGACTCTACGCTGCCTGTTGTAATGCTTACAAAAAACGGAATCATGCGTGATATGAAAACGGTAGCCTTTGAATGGAAAAGTATAAAAGATCCGCGTGTAAACGGTATTTATGTCTATAAAAGAATTCTAGGGAAAAAAGCCACAAAAGAACTGGATTATTATGACCGTATAGACAATAGATTTAAAACACATTATCTTGATGCAAAGAATGAACCAGGTACAAAATACAGTTATGCTTTCAGGGTGGTTTCCAAAGATGCCCAGGGCAAACTCAGTAAAGTATATAATGTCAGCACTCTCCCTGTCCTGGAATCTGTAGCCTGGATACACTCCATTGCCGGACTTCCTCGAAGTGCGAAAATTATATGGAGACCGCATGAAAATCAACGGGTTGCATCCTATATAATTGAACGCCAGAGTGTTGAAGATGAATCATTTAAAAAAATTGCAATACTGAAAGGGCGCTTGAATGCCGAGTATATTGATGAAGGTTTAAAAGACAATGCCGTATATCTGTACAGAATTCGGGTAAAGACCTATGATGGAATTGTTTCAAAACCTTCACAGATTGTAAAATCTGTAACAAAGGCACTGCCAAAAGGTGTAGAACATATAAGTGCAAGCAAAAATTTGCCAAAAATGATAAAAATCAGCTGGTCTGCTTCAAAACAAAAAGATTTTCATCAATACTATTTATACAGAGGCGAAGACATAGACAGCTCTTTTGAACTGATAGCCAAACTGTATAACAACAGCTTTACAGATCATATTAACAAAGACGGGCAGGTTTATTTTTACAGAGTCAGTGTTGTGGATAAAGACGGGCTTGAAAGCGAACATGATAAAAATACCGTTATGGGGATGACACTGCCAAAGCCTGATGCTCCTGTTATTACCTCAATACAGCTTACTGATTCAGGAGTAGAACTTTCCTGGAAAACTGCAGACGCAAGAATCAAATCTTATGAAATTGTCAGAAAGCGCCAGATAGGCTGGTTTAAAGAGACAAAAAAAGAGTATAAGAATATTCATACAAACAGGTTTATTGATACAAACATTGCTGCAGACAGTATGTATGCATATACTGTTTACGGTATAGATGAAAACGGTATAGTTTCAAAACCGAGTACTGAAGTCAAAATAAAAGTTGGTGCATTTACCAAGGTGGTAGATGGAGAAAAGAGTTCGCCGGTGAAAGAGGTTCCTGTCAAAACTTACACAAAGGATACAGACAGCACACAAGAGAAAGTGACTCCTGTAAAAGATTTAGATTTAAACGAGATTTAATGCCACATTTACATATAGAAAAATTTAAACAAATTGATTTTCCAAAGCTTTGTGATGAGGTGAGTTTTAATTTTATTGCATCAAATGTTTTGCATGCCGATGAAAAACTCATTGCAACAACTGTAGAAGGTGAAGATTTTTTTCTTTTGGTTAAAGAAGAAGAGAACAGAAGCCTGCTCAAAACTGACAAGCTTACGCGTCCCGCTTCCATACACAATGTACATAAAGCACTTTTGGCATATGCAAAAGCTGCAGGGTTACATGTAATCGCTTCAAATGTACCCCAGGCACCGAAGAATATACATCTGCAGGAAGTAACGGCACTCAAAAAAATAGAATATTTTGCCAATGAATTTCCACAGGACAAAGAGGTCCGCATTGAAGTAGGCTTTGGCTCTGGACGGCATTTGCTGCATCAGGCAGCAAAGAATCCTGATGTGCTCTTTATAGGTTTGGAGATTCATCGTCCTTCCATAGAACAGGTACTCAAACAGAGCGTTATACAGAAGCTGGATAATTTACTTGTGCTTGATTATGATGCGAGGCTTTTTATGGAGCTTGTTCCTTCAAATATCGTCGGGGCTATTTATGTGCATTTTCCTGTTCCGTGGGATAAAAAACCGCATCGCAGAGTTATCTCAACTTCTTTTATCCAAGAGGCCCGTCGTGTATTGAAAGTTGGCGGGACTTTGGAGCTTAGAACAGACAGTGAAAACTATTATGTGTACTCTTATGAAACCTTTATAGCATTTGACAAAACAACACTGCAAATTAACAAAAACAAAGATATAGCCATCAGTTCAAAATATGAAGACAGATGGAAAAAACAAGAAAAAAACATTTATGATGTGACAATGATAAATGATGAGTTTTCTCAGGAATTGGCTATTGAAGGTGACTTTACTTTTACAAAACCCGGCTTGAGTGTGGAAGAAATCATTGCACTGCATAATAAGACTTTTCGTTTTGAAGGCGGTTTTATACATTTTGAACGTGTATACAGACTCAAAGAAGGGGTTATGCTGCGTTTGTCAATGGGGAGTTTTGACAGACCGGAACATTTGTATCTTATTATCAATAATGAAGAAGTTTTTTACTATCCAGAGTACCCATTAAAATCACGCAGTAATCTCAAAGCACACAAAGAACTGAACAAGGTGTTACATGGATAAAGTTATTATTGCTCAAAACCTTTCTCTTGCTTATTCCAAAGATGAAACCATTATAAACAAAGCAAATTTTTCTATAGACTCGGGAAGTTTTGTTTTTATAACCGGAGCAAGCGGTAGCGGAAAATCAACACTGTTAAAGTCACTCTATGGTGCGCTCAAACCCATAGAGGGAAGTCTTGTTGTCGGAGGTGTTGAACTCAAGGGTGTTTCAAATGCAAAGCTGAATTTTTTGCGAAAGCATCTCGGCATTGTCTTTCAGGACTATAAACTTGTAAAAGAGTGGACGATAGAAAAGAATATCATGCTGCCGCTGATTATAAACGGCTATGAAAAAAGTATCACACAGAGTCAGGTTGACTCTCTGCTTAAGCATGTAAGACTGCAGCATCAAGTGGGGAAGTATCCTTTAGAGCTCAGCGGCGGAGAGCAACAGCGTGTAGCCATGGCAAGAGCCTTGGCACATAATCCGATTTTGATACTTGCCGATGAGCCGACAGGTAATCTTGATGATTACTCTTCACAGCTGATCTGGAATCTTTTAGAAGGTGCAAATGAGCAGCTTAAAACTACTGTTATTGTGGTCACACACCATATTCCTGAAACAATGAAGGTTGATTACAAGCACTATCATATAGAATTCGGAGAGGTACATGAAGTCATTTAAAAACCATATCTCTCTTGTCATTGCTCTTGTAAGTATACTGTTTTCATTGCAGATTTTTACTATAGTAGACAGATCTATCAATGCCTATAAAGAGAATCTGGCAAACAACTATTCACTTGTGGTCGTCAGTCAAAAAACATTGCAGCCAAAAGAGTTGACGGATAAAATATCAGCACTCTCTTCTGTCGAACAGCTTTCTCCTGATGAGATTATAAAAAAACTCAATACCGGGATAAACAAAAGAAATATAGAACTGTTGAAAATAACATTGCCGAAATTTTATAAATTTAAATTAAAAAGATATCCGACACCTGTTGAGTTGCAAAAAATAAAAAAAGAGCTTTTAGCATACCCGTATATTACAAAAGTGGAAACTTTTTCAAATACACATGACACAACCTATAAACTGCTGCTGCTTTTTAAAAATGTCATATCTGTTTTGGCTGTATCTATTTTGCTTGTTACGATACTTTTAATATTTAAAGAACTTCGCATATGGCAGTTCAAACACAATGAAAGAATGAATATAATGGGATTGTTCGGTGCGCCTACATGGTTGCGTTCAGCAGTTTTGTTTCGGCTTTCCATTGTTGATGCATTTATAGCTTTTGGTATTTCATTTATAGCTTTTTCCTATTTTGCCTCAAGTCCGTGGGTAAAAGAACAGTTTGCAAACATAGGCATATCTGTTGTGATTTTTGACAAAGTGTATGATTCACTGATTATGCTTGGTGTTTCTATAACAGTCTCTATTTTACTGGCAGGTTTTATAGTTTTAGGGCATAAAGAAGAGGTCTGATGAGAGCTGTATTATTTTTTTTACTCTTTATATGCAGCAGTGCTGTATTCGGATCAACAGCAATAGATAAAAAAATAAACAAAACAAGTTCTGCGCTGCAGTCTTATACGAAGAACTATTCTGTACTTAATGCGAAAATGGCACAGACGGCCAAAGCTATCATCAAACAAAAAACAGAGTTGGCAAAAAAAACGCGTTATCTCAAACAGTTGGAAAAAGAACTCTCTCTCAAAGAGAGCAGTCACAGTGAGAATATACAACAGTTGAAAATTTTAAAAAAATCCCAGGAAGCACTTCAAAAAAAACGACAAAAACTCGAAGAGGATCTGATTTTTGTTATAGCCAAAACTGTCTCTTTATCAGTTGTTCTGGAAAAAGAGTATCCTGAAAACGAAGAAGCCATCATGGAGTTTGAAGTTTTAAAAGCTATGCTGAAAGCTTCAAAAGACAAAGCAAAACTTTTAAGCAGAAAATTTTTTGAAAATGAAAAAAATATAGATTTAATCAGTTTACATGTAAGTTCACTCGAAGTGGCAATCGCAAGTATAGATCAAAAAAGAAAAGAAGTAATCCGAAGAAAAAAAGAGAACAAAAAAGCGTTAAAAAAACTGACTTTGGCAAAAGAGTCCTACAAAAAAGAGTTAAAAAGTCTTATCAGAAGGCAAAATGCTTTAAAAAGGACTCTTTCTAAGCTTAATCTTATAAAAATAGATGAAATTAAAAGAGCAAAAGAAGAAAAGATGAGAAAACTGGCTTTTGCAAAACGTCAGAACAAACTTGGAAAAAATCTGCCAAAAGTAAAAAAACACGGCAGCAGTTATCAGGCAATAAAGACAATCAGGTACAGAGGACGAAAAACGATTGCTCCGCTTAATGCGTATACAATTACAAAAAAATACGGTACCTATACAGATCCTATTTACGGTATAAAGATATTTAATGAGTCTATCTCTTTAAAACCAAAATATCCTAATGCAAAAGTAAAAACTGTTTTCAACGGTAAAGTGATTTATGCGGCAAAGACAGCGGTTTTAGACAACATTGTGATTGTCGAACACAAAAACGGACTCCATACGATTTATGCAAATCTTTCACAGATAGCACCAAATGTCAAAAAAGGGAAAAAGATTGCCAAAGGTGCAACAATCGGCAGGGTTAAAGATGAACTTGTTTTTGAAGTCACACAAAAAACAAATCATATTAATCCGATACGTTTATTTCAATAGATTTTGATATAATTGCAAAAATAAAAAACAGAGAAAAAATATGAACTTTATTCAAACACGCGGCGTAGATAAGAAAAAGCCGCAAACGGTTACCTTTTCGGAAGCAATATTGAGTCCTATAGCATCTTTTGGCGGTTTATATGTCCCGCAAAATCTTCCTGCTCTCGGAGAAGAATTTTTACAAAAGCATTTGAACTCTTCTTATAAAGAACTTGCAGCAGATATGTTGGATCGTTTTGAAATAGATATAGCAAAAGAAGTGATTGATGAGGCACTGAGTCTGTATGACAAATTTGATGATGCATCCAATCCTGTCCCTGTTGTAAAAGTCAAAGAAAACCTCTATATCAGTGAACTGTATCACGGGCCTACTCGCGCATTTAAAGATATGGCACTGCAACCCTTTGGTGTAGTTCTTTCTTCTATCGCACAGAGATTAAATGAAAATTATTTGATTTTAGCTGCAACAAGCGGAGATACCGGTCCTGCGGCACTTGAAACTTTTAAAAACAAAGCAAATGTAAAAGTTGCATGTCTCTACCCGGATGGCGGAACAAGTGATGTGCAGCGTCTGCAGATGGTGACAGAAGATGCACTAAACCTAAAAGTCATCGGGATAAACGGTGTTTTTGATGATGCACAAAGCGCTTTAAAACGTTTACTGGCTTCACAAAGTTTCAAGAATGCATTGCAAAAAAAAGATATGAAACTCTCAGCAGCAAATTCAGTCAATTTTGGACGTATAATATTTCAGATTATTTATCATATTCACTCTTATCTGGAGCTGGTTCGTCAAAATGCAGTCACAATGGGTGAAAAAGTGTATCTGAACGTCCCAAGCGGGAACTTTGGAAATGCTCTTGGGGGATATTATGCCTGGAAAATGGGTCTGCCTGTTGAAAAAATCATTATTTCATCAAATGAAAACAATGTGCTTACGCGTCTGATTCGTGACGGGAAATATGATTTGAGAAATTGTGAAGTTATCGGTACGACATCACCTGCTATGGATATTTTAAAGTCATCAAATGTTGAAAGAGTTTTGTTCGATCTGTTTGGAGAAGACAGAACAAAAGAGTTAATGCAAAATCTTGAAGAAAATAATTTCTATGAATTGACAGCGGATGAACTTACAAAGCTTCGTGAGTGTTTTGATGCTGATTTTTGTACAGGAGAAGAGGGTAAAAAATACATCAAAGAGACTTTTGAAAAATATAACTATTTGATGGATCCGCATACGGCTACATGTATGAAATCCTATGAAACATGTTCAAAACCTGAGATTAAGACTATTGCCTATTCGACAGCTGAGTGGACGAAATTTTCTCCGGTAATTGCAAATGCACTGACAGGAGAGATTGATATGAAAGATATTGATGCGTTAGAATCAATATCGAGAGTGGCAAATTTTGAAATTCCAAAGATGATACAAGAGTTGTTTACAAAACCGATAGTGCAAAAAACAGTGATAGAAAAAGAGGAAATAGAAGAAGAGATACTTAAATTTTTATAACATTTTCAAAAAGTGATAAATCATTATTATTAACAGTTTAAGTTGTCATTAACTATTAAAGATGTAAAATAACTTTAATAGGAAAAATTATGAATAAAACAACAACTGAGGATAAGTTAAAGCAGAAGCGGAATATGCTTTATTACAATCAGCTGATACTGAATGAAAGACGTGCAAAGTCTTTTCATGGAAGAAAAGCAAAAACAGCTAAAAAGCGTACAAGTTTTGGTTCTCAAAAAGTCGATTTTAAAGATTATCTGTTTATTCCCGAACAATGGGAATTCGTTGCATACATACTCTATTTTGTCGGTATCCCCTATACCGTTGGAGCTTTGTTTTTATTTTTATTTATAGCAAATGCAAATTGGGAAAGCTTTCAGTTACTGAATCTCAATGCATTTCCTGTAGTTTGGCTGATAGGGTATGAAATAGTCTCTGTCTGTCTGTTGATCTGGATTATGATTCTGTATTTAACCTATGAAGCAGAAGACGGGTATTAAAGCAGCCCAGTCTTACAGCTTCACTGCTTTTTTATAGGCTTCTTCTATTGCTTGGATGCAGGCATTGCGAACATTTCCTTTTTCGAGTGCAGCATATCCTGCTGCTGTTGTTCCTCCCGGGCTCATGACACCGTCTTTAAGCAGTGCAGGGTGTATTTCCTGGATAAGCTCTCCAAAACCGTCAAACAAACCACGCATAATAGCCATGGCATCTTCGCGTTTGAGTCCCTGCTTGACTGCTCCGTCGCTTAAAGATTCTGCAATAAGTGCAAGATAAGCAGGACCGCTGCCGGCAAGAGCTGTTGCTATGTCTATTTCTTTCTCGTTTGCCAGCCATCTTGTTGATCCGATAGAATTAAAAAGCGTTTGTGCTTCTTCTTTATAGGCGGTATCTCCTGTAAGTGTTGTTATGGATTTTCCAACACTCGCCGCAAGGTTTGGCATAGCTCTTACAACTGCAGATGTGTTAAAATGATCTTTGAGTTTTTGAATGCCTGTTCCTGCCAAAACCGAATAGAGTACCTCTGCTCTGCCTTGCAGTTTTTTTGACACTTCTTCTACATTTGCCGGCTTTACACACAGGAGAATATTTTTATCTTCAATATTAAAATTATCAAGAAGAGATTTCTTTACATGTAAACCGAGTTTTTCTTCAAAACTGTCTAACTTTTTACGGTCTCTTCCAACTACTTCTATTTTGTAACTGTTTTTTAAACCTTTGGCAATGCTGAGTGCCATATTGCCATTTCCGATAAATGTAATTGTTTTCATACAAGTCCTAAATGTTTTATGGTAGTATAACATTATTAAAATAAAGTCTAAAAAATGGGTGAGGATATGGAACAATTTTTAAAAGAAGCAAAGACTGCGAGTAGAGTATTTAACAGTTTGAGCGGACGTGATAAAAACAAAATACTACATGAAATGGCAAATGCTTTACGTGCCAATACTATGGATCTTATAGAAGCAAATGCTATTGATATGCTTGAAGGTGAGAAGAACAAATTAAGTTCTGCATTGATGGACAGACTTTTTTTGGACGAGGAGAGAATAGAGTCCATGGCAAAGGCTGTAGAAGAGATAGCTGCACTCAAAGAACCGGTAGGACGCGTACTTGACGGGTGGTTGACTGAAGATGGGCTGAAAATAGAAAAAGTGAGTATTCCTATTGGGGTTATCGGTATAATTTACGAATCACGCCCTAATGTTACGAGTGATACAGCTGCTCTTTGTTTTAAGAGCTCAAATGTCTGTGTCCTTAAAGGCGGCAAAGAAGCAGAACGCTCAAACAAAGCAATCGCAAAAGTTTTAAAAGCAGTCTTGGAAAATCATGATTTGCCGACATCTCTTATATCTTTGATTCCGGACAGTTCCCGTGAAGGTGTGGCCAAACTTATCAAAATGGATAAATATGTAGATCTGATTATTCCTCGCGGAGGAGCAGGGCTTATAAAATTTGTCAGTGAAAATGCAACGGTAAGTGTTGTCAAACATGACAAAGGGCAGTGTCATACCTATATAGACAAGGACGCAAATATTGAGAGCGCTGTAAAAATTGCATTGAATGCAAAAGTACAACGACCGGGTGTCTGTAATGCTATGGAGACACTGTTGGTAGACAAAACAATAGCAAAAGAGGTACTTCCTCTTTTAAAAGAGGCGTTTGACAATGCAAATACACAATTAAAGGGCTGTGTGCAAACTCAGGAAATAATCAGTGTTGCAGAGGCGACAGATGCCGATTATGATACTGAGTATTTGGCAAATATTTTAAATTTGAAGGTTGTTGAGGGTGTCAACGGGGCAATTGAGCATATAGTACGTTTCGGCTCAGGACACTCGGAAGCTATTGTTACTGAAAATATCACTACAGCAGAGAAATTTTTAAACAACATTGATGCAGCGGCAGTTTATGTCAATGCCTCTACCCGTTTTACAGACGGAGGCGCTTTTGGCTTTGGTGCAGAAGTGGGAATCAGTACAAACAAACTCCATGCAAGAGGGCCTATGGGAATAGAAGGGTTGACAACGTATAAATACAAAATTTACGGAAGCGGGCAGATAAGATGATGTTGACAATTGACGAATTAAAAAGTATTGTTTTTTTTGAAAATCTCAATGAAAAAGAGTTGAAACTGTTACTTTCAATCACAAGAAAGAGAAGTTTTTCTCAAGGTGAAATTCTTTTTTATGAAAAAGACAAAGCACAGCATCTTACGATGGTGCTTGAAGGTGTTGTGAAAATTTATAAAATAGATCCAAAAAACAATGAAATTATTCTGCATCGGTTTAGACCAAAAAGCATGGTGGCCGAAATGGCGGTTTTTGAAGGTATTCCTTATCCTGCTTCTGCTGCTTTTGAAAGTGACGGGAGTGTTTTAGAGATAGACTTTGAAAAATTCAAAGAGTATTTTCTTGGAAATCAAGATATCTCTTTGGCTCTTTTTAAATCACTGACCCAAAAAATCAAGCATCTTGACAATGTGATAGCCTTGAATGTTGTTCTGGACTCAACGGCAAGAGTTGCAAAATATATTTGTGAAAATGACGAGGCACTGAAGATGAAAAACAATCAGCTTGCACAATATCTGCACATGACTCCCGAGACACTCTCGAGAATACTGAAGAAATTTACAAAGTTAGAATTTGTAAAAAAAGAGGCAAGTTCATACAAAATTACAAACAAAGAGGCATTAACCATCCTTTTTGAGTGATTTTTCTCTTTTTATTGATATTGGTCAACCTGTTATTACGCTTTCTTGATTACAATCATGAAATCTTATAAGTAAAAGGATTGATAATGTCACATATACCCAATGAAGCTGAAAAAATAGTTGTTGACGGCGCTACCGTTGATTTTTATAAATTGCAAAAAGATGGAGAAAGTACCTATTATTTTGATACATCAAAAGAGGGGCCGCCACACCCAATGGTAAATGCAATGGCAGGCTTGGCTCTTATAAAAGGAACTAATGACACTTTGGTGATGATAAACCATAAAGCACCGGGAGGACTTTTTGCAAAACTTGAAGATGATGTGAAGTATGATATACAAGAGCTGGATGACGGTTTGGTAAAAGTTGTTTTTTCATATAACAAAGATGCTGCAAGTGAATCTGATTTGACACAGACAAGTTGTGGCGGTTGAGTTGAGTAATGGTAAAAATATCGCAGGACTTTGCACCGCCGTTTAAACTGATAGCTCCTTTTTTCCTGATAGGGAGCCTGTTTTATTTTTTTGCATCAGTCTATCTTTTTTCATTTGATGCTGCAAATCTCTCTTTTGTCAACCCGGATATGATGGCATTTGTACATCTGTTTTTATTGGGTTTTGTCATGATGGTGATTTTTGGTGCAATGGCACAACTGGTTCCGGTTGTTCTTGAAGTCGGACACTTTGGTGTAGAACTTTTTTATGCAATTTGGCCGTTGCTGCTCACGGGTACACTGCTCATGGTGTTCGGATTTTTGTATTTTCCCGCGCTGCTGCCTTACGGCGGTGTGACTGTATTGATATCTATGCTGATATTTGTAGGCGAAATTTTTTTAACAATATTTAAAGTCAAAAAATTAACTTTGGTGATGAGCAGTCTGCTTATTTCAAACACTTTTTTGTTCTTCGGAATAATTTTTGGGCTTTTAATGGCACTCTCTTATGCCGGAACAGTTTCTTTGGATATTGCATCCTTGCTGAAGGCCCATGTCTATGCGGTTTTAGGCGGTTACATTGCGATAACCATTATGGGACTCTCTATTGTGCTTGTTCCTATGTTTACGCTCTCACACAGCTTTTCTTTGAAACCGTTAAAGATTTCTTTGATTATGATGAGTATGGCTGTTGTGAGTGTTGTCATATCTTCATTTTTTAAGATAGATATACTGGCCTATACCGGCTATGCTTTGGCAGCTGTTTCGATGATCGTCTATTTCTATCTTATCTATATAATTTACAGTACAAGACCAAGAAAAGAGAACGATATCTATGCGGTCTCTTTGATGTTCTCTTATATTTCCATGTTGGTTTCCATTGTGATTGTCGTGTTTTATTTTCTGACACAAAAAGAGGAATTTTTACTGGCCTCTATGTGGCTGTTCTTTTTTGGATTTTTTGCTTTTTTGATTACAGGGCATATTTACAAAATAATTCCGTTTTTGGTCTGGTTTGAAAAGTTTTCACCATTGGTAGGGAAACAGAAGGTTCCGATGCTGGCAGATATGGTACCGTACAAAAGTTCGCAGGCTCAGTTTGTATTTTGTGCAGTCGGTGTTGTTTTGATTACCATCGCAATACTTACAAAAGGTGATGCATTGCTGCATGCCGGTGCTTCTTTTCTTTTTATAGGAACATTGGCATTTATCAGAAATGTATTTTATATGATAAATTTTAAAGCATAAAATTTTAGAAGAGGAGAATTACATGTATACAAAAGATGAATTATTTCAGGCAATTTCAACGGTTATAGATCCGGAAGTAGGTTTTAATCTTGTGGAAATGGGTCTTATCTATGATGCCAGTTGTGATGAAGAGGGGAATGCTAAAGTAGTCATGACGCTTTCAACAAAGGCCTGTCCTATGCATCAGATGATTTTGCAATGGGTAAAAGAAGCAGTAGAAAAACTGCCAAATGTAAAAAGTGCTGATGTAGAAGTTGTCTGGGAACCGCAGTGGAATATTTCCATGGCTGATGAAAATGTCAAAAAAGCACTGGGTGCTGCCTGATTGTATGAGCCTACTCTTGAGGCTCATGTTTTAAATAACTGTTTTTTATCAGTATCATTTCATATACCGAAACTTTTGGCATCGCTTCGTCTATAAGTCGGTCTGTATCTTTATATTTACCCTGCATTCTTTTTATATCATCATAGGCTTTCGGCTTGACTTCACTTGTTGCAACAGAAATAACAGCAGCCCATATAAGAATAATGGCAATCCATACTATTTTTTTAGCACCGGCATACACGCCTAAAAAATGAAAGATAATTGTCAGAACAATTCCAATACTCAACAAAAATGTCAAACTCATAAATGTATCCTTTCTCCTTCTGGGGTAATTGTAATATTTGCATCTTTAAACATCTGATCTCCAAAATCTTTGACACCCAGGGTTCCCAGCAGCATTAAAATGACAACTAAAAACAAAAAAATGACAGCCATACCATATCTTTTGAGTTTACTTATCATTTTCAGTCTCATCTTTTGGGGCAATAGGTGAATAGTCTACGCATCTTGCCGTATGAAAATCTCTGATAAAATCAGGATTTTTGAAGTAATCACCATCAAGTCTCCATCCAAGCTTTTTTGAAATCAAAACAGATTGTGAAATGGTTCTTCTCATCTTGTTTTCACAGATAACAGTCTTGCCTTCATTAAAGATTTCTTTGACACCCTGCATTCTTTTGGTAGTTACAAAATAATGAATACCTATCATAATGGCAAATATGGCAAATATACCAGACATTCCTTTTTTAAAGGCACCTTTTGGCATAAAATCCCTTGTTGTGACAAAGGCGGTAATGGCCAAAAAAAATATTCCTATTACAATATATGCAATTTCCAGTTCAAAAAATCTTTCCATTATATTTCTCCTTTATGCAACTGTAGCATGTTTTTTTTCCCATTCGGCAAATTTGGGTGTGAAATACTCAATTCTTACCTTTTTAAACTCTTTTGATGAGTACAGAGGCATGTAGTCTTTTGATTCTATCTCCTGTGCCATCTCCGCAATCATGGCATTTGTCTCTTGGGTCGTTTTTCCGTGGACCATTGTAAAGAGATTATAGGGCCAGTTTTTGTATTTTGGACGCAGGTAGCAGTGACTTACGGCAGAAAAAGCCGCTGCCTTTGCACCTATGGCATCGCCGAGTGTTTCATCAATATCCCAGACAACCATGGCATTTGCATTAAAACCTGCTTTTCTGTGGTTTAATATGGAAGCAAACCGTCTCATGACACCGGCTTTCTGCAACTCCTGCAGGGTATTGAAAAAGGTTTCGTAGTCTATATCAAGATCATTGATGATATCAGCAAACGGTTCGCTGACAAAGTCAATGTCATACTGTACTCTCTGAATAATTTTATGGTGTAAAGGTGTCAGTTCTATATCTTTATGGACAACTTTTTTTACCTCTTCTTTTTTTTCGTCTTTTCCTGTCGTATTGAGTTTGACATTGATCTTAAAAAGCTTCAGGGTAGGCAGAACAATATAATCATCTGCCTCTGCAAGGCTGGCAAGCGTTTGTATTGTTCTTTCTAAACCCAAAACAGAATCAGGTGCAACTGCCATGGTAAACCAGATGTTAAAATCATGGTTTCTTTCGTAGTTATGCGAAACACCGGGATGGGCATTGATAATCTTTACGGCACTGTTGATTTTTTCTTCGGGAATTTTAAACGCAACCAGAGATGATTTGTACCCCAGGCGTTTTGTGTCAAATATGGCGGAAGTCTGACGTATGATATTTGCTTTTTTTTCTGCTTGCAATATCTCTAAAACTTCATCTTCTCGCATACCCAACTCATCAGCAATCACCTCAAAAGGTTTTTGTACCAACGGAAACTTTTTCTGTATTCTTGAAAGTATCTCTTGTTTCATCTGTATTACTTTATATTAATTTTTAGCATAATGATTGTATCTATCTTTATCTAAATTTAAATTGATATTTGTCAAGAACTTTATGTCTGTATATGTTATGATTAGATTACAAAAACTTAAGTAAGGGTATTTGGAATGGCTTATTTTCCGGCATTTTTAAAATTAGACGGTAAAAAAATTCTTATAGTAGGTGGCGGAAATGTTGCGTATGAAAAGTTGGAACATCTTCTTGATTTTACAAAAGACATACATATCATTGCAAATGAATTTTCACAAGAGATGCTGCAACGTATACAGGAAGAAAATCTTGTGTATGAAAAGCGTAAGTACACAAAAGGTGATATACGGGAGTTTGCTGTTGTAGTGGTTGCTGTGGACAGTATTGCACTGCAGGCGGAGATATTTGAGGAGTCCAAGCAGTACAATTGTTTGTGTAATGCTGTGGACTCAGTGGCCTATTGTGATTTTATTTTTCCTTCGTATGTAAAAAAAGAGGATCTGATTATTGCAATATCAACTTCAGGTGCTTCTCCTGCAATGGCAAAACATTTAAGAAAGTATCTGCAAAAGATGATTCCAGGTGGAATTTCGGAGTTTTTGCAGGAGATGAAAAAACTGCGTAAAAGTTTGCCCAAAGGAAAAGAGAGAATGAAAATGCTTGATGAAAAAGCAAAAAAATATATAGAAAATTGGAGTCAGTAATGAATGCTAAAAAAGGATTGTTTTTAGGGATGTTGTTTGCATTTTTTGCACTTGGGTTTATAGCGATACAAAAAGCTACCCCGGATACAAAGCCGCACAGAATTTACAAAGAGATTAAAGTCTACAGTCCGTATAAGTTTGAAAAAACAATCGGGGGTCTTGCCATTGTAGATACAAGAACAGGGACCAAAGAGAAACCGGATGCGGCAGATTCATTGTACCGTATGGATGAACTGGACCAGAAGTGGGGAAAAAAACATTTGAAAGTTATCGGAAATGATGTTGTCGTCCTTGGTGATGCAAATCAAACAGTGAGAAAAATCTATATAGAGACAAAAGAAGAAAGAGACTGGCTGAAAAAGTTTTTTGGTATCTAATCTTATATTCGTTTTATAAAGGGAGTGCATTATGCTACGTTTGACTTTCCTGGCAATTTTTATTATTGTTGTATGGATAGAACTGCTCCCTTATATAATCCCAAACAAACCAAAAGAAATTTACAGTGATGAGAAACTTCGGGAAATTGCCTTAAGCAGAGGCATGTCTCCTATACCAAAAGAGTATAGCGGCTTTTTAAAACTGCTTGATTCCAAAGAGAACCCGATAACAAAAGAGAAAGTTGCCTTGGGCAAAAGTTTGTATTTTGACAAAATACTTTCTCAGGACACATCAGTCAGTTGTGCTTCTTGTCATATGTTGGGTGAAAATCCGCACAATAAAAAGCAGTTTTTAGATGACCTGACTCGTCCGCAGGCCAAAACTGACTGTATGGTATGCCATATAAAAGATCAAAGCGGCAGTGACAGACTTGCAACTGCTATTGGTACAGAAGGAAAAACCGCTCCCAATCATTTAAATACCCCTACAATCCTAAATTCTGCTTTGGCAAAATACAGAATGTGGGACGGGTCTGCAACAACTTCAAAATCTGCTATTGCTCCGATGATACATGGCAAATATACAATGAATTTATCAACGCAAGAGGTCGAAGAAAGAGTCAAAAAAAACAATGCATATAAACAAAAGTTTGACAAAGTTTTTGAAGACGGAGTGACTTTTGAAAATGTGTGTAAGGCTTTGGATGTATATCAGAAAACGCTGCTTACCCGAAGTGCCTATGACAGATTTTTAGAGGGTGATGACTCTGCTATGAGTGAGGAGGCAAAAAGAGGTTTCAGAAATTTCATTCAGCTTGGATGTAAGGGATGCCATACCGGTATAACGGTCGGAGGACAGACAATTCAAAAGTTTCCGACACGCAATTATAATCATATCATAGATGTAACGGGAATTTTCAGCACAGAGTTTATCGGTCGTGATGTAGCTGCTTTTGATTTCAATATCAAACCCTACAGCAGATATCCATTTGAAAATAAAGGCGGCTTTTTGGGAAAAAACAATGAACAGCTTTTTCGGGTACCTGTTTTAAGAAATGTAACGAAAACATCTCCCTATTTTCATAACGGAGCCGTATTTGATTTACGGGAAGCTGTCCGTATTATGGGGAAATATCAGTTAAGCATGGAGTTAACAGAGATACAGATAGATGAAATCGTAGCATTTTTAAAGTCACTTGAAGGTGATGTTGTCGAGTATAAGGAACTGCAATGAAAATTTTATATATAAACCTTGATATTCTCTTTATGTTTGTCAGTGGAATTTTGCTGATGAACTATTTTTCGCTGCAATGGTCCTATTTTCGAGTGATAGAATTTCTTCACATTTTTGGTTCTGTAGTCCTTACACTGTTTTTTGTGCTTCCTTTTTTATATAAGCATATTTATGAGAGTATGATAATTATGAAACACAAAAGCAAAAGCGGATTGGCATTTGCTTTTGTGTTTGTGTTTTTGCTCGTCAGCGGAACGTACCTGTTCTTGATAGGCAACAGAGGCGGTGATATCTATGGTATTATCTCATACTATATACATCTTTATGGCTCTTTTGTCTTGCTGTTCTTTTTTGCACTGCATCTGAGAAAGTTTTTTGCAGTAAAAAAAATGACAGCTGTTCTTCCTCTCTTGCTGATATTCTTCCCAAACTATGCCTATTCAAGTTCAGAGAAACTGACAAATATCATCTTTACAGACGGTGCAAAACATCACCACAGCATAGACTGGACAAACTCCGTTACATGTAAGGCCTGCCATCCGGCTGTCTTTCAACAATGGGCGGATTCAAACCACAGGCATCTTGCCGATTCCAATCCATACTATATGGTGCTTGAAAATTTAGCCGAAATGGACAGAGGCAAAGAGTTCAGACAATGGTGTATGGGTTGCCACAATCCGAGTGCCGTGAGTATGCATCAGGAAAGAACTACACATTTTATGCAAGACAATATTATGCCGGAACCGCTTTTTACCAAGGGATCAAAAAATCTGATAAATGAATTTGAAAAACATCCAAACAGACTTGAACAGGGTGTTTCCTGTATTGCATGCCACCGTATAACAGATGCAAAGCCGACGGGAAACAGTTCCTACAGTCTTAATCTTACAAAAAGAAAAAAATATCTGTATGAAGATGCGCATGCAGATATGAAAGTCTGGATCACGCAGAAGCTTATCAATGCAAAGCCAAAGGTTCATAAACAGGAGTATATGAAACCTTTATACAAAAAAAGCGAGTATTGTGCTTCTTGTCATAATGAGTTTCTGCCGCATAGCGGGAAAAAAGTTGTCTCAACGTACGAACAGTGGAAAAAATCACCCTACAACAATCCGAAGAAGCCAAAGGAGCACAAAGAGTGTATCGACTGCCATATGACCTATTTGAAAAACGGAAAATTCTCTCCGCTTGAAGGCAGGTCAACTCTCGGGGGAAAACATAAAAAGGATATCAAAGTACACTATTTTGCAGGCGGAAACCATTTTCTTGCCGGCTTGAAAAACAAAGAGAATGAGTCTCAGTCCATACAGCTTTTAAAAACATCGGCAAAACTGGATGTGAAACTTGACAAAGGGGTTTTGTCTGTAGGTGTAAAAAATGTGGGGGCTGGACACAAACTCCCGACAGGCGCGGCAGATTTTCGGGAACTCTGGCTTGATATAACAGTAAAAGACAAAAGCGGAAAAATTGTTTTTAGCAGCGGAAAACTGAATAAAGAGGGAGAGATTCAAAAAGGTTCTGTCATTTTCAACAAAGTATTTGGAGACAAAGAGGGCAAACCGGTAGGATTGTTTTTTTGGCGATATGAAAAACTGCTCAAAGATACAAGAATCCCTGCAGGCAAACGGGTTGTAGAAAAATTTTCATTGCAAAAAGAGCTGCAGTATCCTTTACATGTAAACATAAAGCTTAACTTTAGAATTTATCCGCAATGGGTGACAAATATTGTCAAAGCGGCATACCCGCAACTTCCGGATCCGCCGGTAATTACAATAGCAGATCTGGAAAAAGATTTTGATTAGACTTCTTGTATTGCTTTGTTTCTTTTTCATGGAGGGAGAATCATTTATACTTGAAAACTCTTACAGCAATGCCCATCAAAAAGCTGTTCAGGAAAATAAAATACTGATGGTCTATCTGACAAAAAAACACTCTGCTGCCTGCAATAAAGAGCTTTTTAAAATTATCAACAGCAAAAAAGTTTCATCGCTTATTGAAAAATATGCAGTTTTTGTTATAGTCTATCAAAAACAAAAAGAGAGTTTTCCTATAGAAATGCTCTATACTGTGCAATATCCAACGCTCTTTTTTCTTGACGAAAATGAGCTCTTTCGCTGCAAGGCATTGCGAGGACATATGAAACCCAGTGATATAGCCGGGTGTTTAAAGCAAAAGTAGATGTTTACTCCTTGATGTTTTTATTGCAAAGCTTCAAAAGCATCATCAATTGTTTTGTATTGTTGGGCTATAAAAAGATAGACTGCGGCATTGAGTTTTGCCAGTTTTAAATATTCATCAGAAGGGTTGTTAAGTTGTTCGAGTGAGTCTGCAAGAGTGATCTGGTCCCAGGATTTTTTATAATGTATGCCGTAGTATTGCGGGTCTATAATGATCTCTTTGACTTCATCTGTTTCAATCATCCAAAGGCGTCCTTTGCTGAAAAGTTCCGGTGTTCCTTCATTCCCCTGAATTAAGGCAAAACGTTCATATCTGTCTGCAAAAATTTCAACATATTTCTTGACATAAGGTTTGTGAAAGACGCCTGTAATGGCATATTTGCTGTTTGCAGCTTTTGGAAGTTTCTCTATTGTATTGAACCCGCTTCTGAGTCCCAGTTTGTTTCTGATATCTGTCAGCTTATGGAGTTTGTTGCAATACTCTTTTCTGTCAAAATATTTAATATTTGGATGAAGATCTATCTCCTGGCATATATTTTTAGTGGTGATACCATCTTTTGCCGGCTGTTTTTCATCTCCCATAATGACAAGTTTCAATGCTGTCTTTTCTAACATTTGCGCAACCAGAGGAAATATATACGGATTTTTTGCTTTACCGTCAAAAGGGTATCCCAATTCTATTGAATCCGGAATATTCTCTTTGCGGGTATATTCGTCACATGCGCTTAAAGCTCCTCGGAACTCCTCTGTCGTTTCAGGCTTGAGTCTCCATCCAAGCAGGAATGCGGCAATTTGTTCGCTTGGAACACTCTGGTTCAAAACCTGCTCCATCATATCTTTGCTTTCTTCAAAGCTTAAATCTCTGTTGCCTTTTGGACCGGTGCCTACCGCATGTATATATTTAAAAAAATCCATTCAATACCTTTTGTTTTTTTCTTGCATCAAGTGTATCAAAAGTATATAAATATAACTACTCTTCTGTCGCTTCAACCTCTTTTTTTATAGCTTCTTGCAAATCAGCGTCTTTTGGTGAGATATTAAAATAATTTTTTGCAAAAGTAATGGTAACTGCTTTCATTTTACCATTTTCTTCTTTTTCTCCGATAAGCATATTTTCTTTAAACTCAGTGATTCTCCAACCGTTTTTTTCACCGGCTTCGCGAATGAGAGTATGGACTTTTTTGAGTGGAATCTCATGTTTGAAGTGTGTGAAATCAGCTGTTTTTACATCTTCGGATGATATTTTTGCTGTTGAGCAGGCATTGAAAAGCAGAGTGCTTAAAAGTATCGAAATCGTCGAAATTATGATTTTTTTCATAGTAACCCCTTTGTTATATGATATAATAATAATTATAAAGAAAAATTTAATTTCGAGGAATTTTGATGACACTTCACGATGTTATGATTATTTTGGTGCTGACTTTCCCAATGTTTATTTTTACAATCTATCCGGCAATTCGACTCAGTGATTATCTGGAGGCACATCACGGGATACAAGAGTCTCAAAAACGCTCTGTAATGTTAGCGGTAACATTTTTGGGTGCCCTGTTTCTCTCCTCTTTATTGTATTATATATGACAAAAGGAATTGTATGAAAAAATTACTTTCTATACTGTTGCTGAGTGCATTGTTATACGGGTCAGATGCTGCTTTTGAAGCCTTTCATGCCGGAAATTATAAAAAAGCATTTTCATTGTTAGACACAGAAGCGAAGCAGGGGAGTATCAATGCAACCTATAATTTGTCGCTGATGTATTACAACGGGTATGGAGTAGAACAAAATATCTCTAAAGCAGCCGAACTGTTAGAACGTGCGGCAAAAGCGGGGCATAAAAAAGCGCTGCAAAATGTAGGCCGTATTTATATGCAGACAATGAATTTTGACAAAGCCGCAGAGTGGCTGAAAAAAAATGCAAAAGAGGGTGATACCAAAGCCTGTTATCTGTTAAGTGAAATCTATGTTACACAAAACAAATTCAAAGAGGCAAAGAAATGGGCCCAAAAGGCTATAGACGCAGGAAATCCCGAAGCTGCACTCTTGTATAAAGAGTATAAGTTACAAAACTATTAGTGATGAAACCAGTCAAGCTGTTTTCTGAGTGTAACAACTTTTCCGACTATAATGAGTGCGGGAGTTGGTACACCTTCTGCTTTTTGCACAATATCACCGAGTGTTCCGACAACAACACTCTGGTCTTTTGTCGTACCGCGTGAAATGACAGCGCAGGGATAATCTTCAGGCTTGCCTACTTCTATCAGTTTTGATGAAATTTTAGAAAGATTATGCAGTCCCATTAAAAATACGATGGTGTCATCTGTTTTGAAATTTTCCCAGGCAATCTGGGACTCTTTTTTGTTTGGGGATTCATGCCCTGTAACTACTCGAAAACTCACGGCAATGCCACGGTGAGTGACCGGAATGCCGGCATAGGCAGGAACGCTGACTGCAGAGGTGATGCCGGGAATAATTTCGAATTTTACACCTCTTTCATGCAAATATGCTCCCTCTTCTCCGCCGCGTCCAAAGACAAAAGGATCTCCGCCTTTTAAGCGGACAACTACATTGTGCTTGAGCGAGTTTTGGTAAATAACTTCATTTATCTCTTCTTGAGGAAGTGTATGCCTGCCGTCTTCTTTGCCGACATAGACAAATTCACATCCGTCTTTTGTCATTTCTAATATTTCCGGATTTGCCAAACGGTCATATATGATGACATCGGCCTCACCGATAACTCTGTGTGCTTTCATTGTTAACAGCTCAATATCTCCGGGTCCGGCACCGGTTAAATAAACTCTACTCATTGTTTTTTTCCTCATAAATAAAAATACCTGAAGGCTTCTTGATGGTAAAAATTTCGCGTTTTAACCACCATCCTTTTGTATTTATTACAGCGATTTTGTTAGCATCATTGACAGAAACATACAGATAAGGTTTTTCCCGGGACCATCTTACATGTAACACCTTGCCGTCAAACTGAAATCTTTTAATGACTTTGAGTGTTTTTGTATCTATGATTTGAATGATCGGAAACTTTTTACCGCTGAATGTCACAGCCAAATATTTTTTATCCGGTGAAAGGGCAGTAAAAACAGGCATTCCTTCAGTTTTAATAGCTGTAATAAATTTAAATTTTGGAGTAAAGACAAAAACTTTGTTGTCTCCCACCGCAGGAATGAAGATTTTAGAATGGCTCACTGACCAGAAACCGAAATGCGGTACTTTTAAAACCGGTTCTCTTTCTCCCAACTGTAATGGAATTTTTTTAAATTTCATGGTATCCAAGTTGAGTTCGCCTATCCAGGGACTGTTGAAAAAGCCGTTGACATATTTATTGCCATCAAGTAAAGCGTCAAAAGGCATAATTCCCACATCTTTAAACTCTTTGTAGAGAACAAAATGCGGTTTGCCTTTGCCTTTGTTTGTGTCTTTGTAAACGGCAATCGTGTCTTTGTCCATCTCTGAAAAAACAAGATAGTTTTTATAGATTTTTATACCAACATTGCGTGAACCGGTTTTGAGCTTTTGTATGGGCTGCAGATTACGGGATAAAATATCTACACTTTTGTCATCATAGTTGGCAACGGCGACATAGTTTTTGTTAATGACAAACCCTATGGCACTTTTGCTTGTTTTATATTCGGAAAGTTTTTTTTCGCTGACAGGATTAAATCTTATAATATAGCCGTCGCGGGAGATAAGATAGCCGTCCTTGCCATAAAACTTCATAACACCATGATTCATATTGTGCATATGCTCCATATGGTTTCTTGGGAGCCCGTCTTCTATGACTGCTACCGAATTACTCTCTCTCTCAACAACAAAGACTTTTTCATGTGCACTTGCATTTACATGTAAAGACAAGGCTGTTAATACAACTGCTAAAATTTTTCTTATTTTCATTATACTGTCTCTCTTTCTTCTTGGGTTAAATAACAGGATGGATCTTCACTCCACAGGTTACCTGTTATTGCATACGCACGTGCGCGACTGCCGCCGTTACATATATCTATCTGCTTACATGTACTGCAAATACCGCTGATTTGTTTTCTTGGATGAATTCTCAGCTCATCCAATAATGCTCCGTTTTGCCAGATATCACCAAAGTCCTGATGAATAATGTTGCCTACTATAAGCGGGAAGAACGGGTCAGGACGCACATCGCCTTCGCTGTTTATGTTGAGGAGTTTTCGACCTGCGGAGTTGCCGCCCCATTTTACAAGTCTTTGTCTCATTTTATCTTTAAGTTCCGGATACTTTTGTGCAAACTTATTGAGAAATGCAACCGCATCCATCTCCATATTTCCGGTCACTATTTCTATGTCACGCCCTGTTTCATAATACTCAAATGCTTTGTTAAGTATAAAATCAACCGCTTTTTTTCTCTGCTCTTTTGTCAAATCCATTTTCAAGTTATCAAGTCCCCGTCCAGAGTAGACTAAATGGGAAATATATATTTTTGGAATATTGTGTTTTTCGACCAAATCAAAAATATATTCCAAAGAATTGATGGTGTCTTTTGTCATAGTAAATCGAATACCGACTTTTGCGCCTGTTTCATTGGCAAGCAAAACAGATTTTAATGTTTCTTTAAAAGCCCCTTTTAGCCCTCTGAAGTAATCATGTGTGGCTTCATCACCGTCTATACTCACACCGACATAGTTAAAGGTATCGGTAATTCTTTTTATATTGCCCTTTGTAAAATAGAGCCCGTTGCTTGAGAGGTAGGTAATGATACCGTTTTCTTTGCAAAAATCGGCGATTTCAAAGAGGTCCTTTCTTGTTAAGGGCTCACCGCCTGAAAAGATGATAAATTTTACACCATTGGCTTTCATCTCCAGGATGGTTTTTTTAATCTGCCCAGTTGTGAGGGTATCTACTTCATCCAAGGTTGATTTTGAGTAACAGTGCAGACAGGAGAGATTACAGCGGTTGGTAAAGTTCCAAATGGCGATACTGCCGTCTAAAATCCTCTCTTTTTTTTCTTCGACAACGGAGGCGATAAGATTTGACAATCGAAACATTATTTTTTACCTTTATAAGAGAGAATATAGTCACTGATGGCATCGAGCTCTTGTGCATTGAGATGAAGCTGTGTCATAACAGTTCTTTTGTAGCCAAAAGCTTTGTACATTGATTTTGGAGAAGCGATATAGGCTTCTATTTCAGATTTTGTTCTTTTTGCGGCAATTTGGGAAAACGGAGGACCAAAGGCCATTGCTGTTTGATGATGGCATCCCCAACAGTAAGTTTGAAAGACTTTTTTACCATCTGGCTTTTGTGCAAAAGCCACAGAGCAAAAAAGTAAAAAAAGAATAATCAGTTTTTTCACTCCATCTCCCTTTTTTAAGAACTGTATATTGCTTATATTGTAGCGAAAATTTACTTGAAATTTTGCTTATAAATCCCAAAAAACAGGGAAAAATTAAATAAAAAGCTTAGATATATAATTATAAAAAAATATTATGAAAAAAAAGATGATTTATATCAAGTAATGAGAGGATTTCTCCCAAAAAAGGGAGAAATATAAAAGTAGAGTCTACGCGCCAGGAATAGACTGTCTGTGTTCGATAGAATATGTAAACGTCGGTGTTGTCAAACCTTCTATATATTTAACAAATTTACCGGTTTTCGCTTCATAAATACCGATACGACCGGCATTCCACTCTGAAACCATTGTCCAATGACCATGATTAGCAGGTTCAGCATGTAAAATACGAGGAATAATTACTTTGCCTTTTTTATCTTTAACAGTAGGGACTTTCCAACTGTAAAGTGTTTTATGCGTTACAGGATCTGTAATAGTTCCTTTTTTTGTACCGACTGTCAAAATTCTATCAGTCTCTAATGTTTGTTTGTTGATAAGGTAGATTTTATTCCAGTTATCTGGACCGCCGAGTACACAATCAGACCAGATAAACGGTGTATGCTCACTTGTACCGACAAATAGACCGCCGCCTGCAGTTCTTACATGTGCAACAACATCCCAGTTGCTGTCCCAAATAACTACATCACCGACATTCATACTGTTTGTCGCATAGAGTTGACCGTATCTGTCATTATACCATGATGAACCTTGACCTGGATGCGGCTTGCTTCCCGGACCTGTGTATACTTTGGCAACCAAAGATTTTGTTTTAAAGTCAACTACACCCATTACATCACTTCCTTGAGAAGCTTGCATTAGGTAACGGCCTATTTCTTTTCCTTCATTTTCAAAACCGTCATGCAGGATTTTACCGATATTTGGAATATCTCCGACAATTGGGAAGTTTGGTTTAGAATAATCTATAATATAGACATGCCCTGCATCTTTGAGTGCAAATGCAATATATGGACCGTATGGAGTATCATAGATACCTGCTACACGAGATGAACCGATATCTCCGTCCATATTAATTACAGATGAAGTTGGGTAAACTTTTAACGGCTCAAGTGTCATTGCATCCATTAAAATTGCACCGCCCGGAACATAGTTTCCTGCCATGAGGTATTTTCCATCAGGTGAAACTGCTAAACCACGAGAATCGGAACCGACTTGTACCTGTGCAATTTTTTGCTGACCTTTTGATGCAAGGTCAAACATAGTGACTAAACCCGAACGAGAGATTGAGTATGCATAACGAGGCTGACGTTTGTTTGTTACTGTTACGTGAACAGCGAAACCTGCAGGGTGACGTGAAAGTATTTTACCACTTGTGCCATCGATAAAAGTAACTCTTTCTGCATCACGTTCTGTAACAAAACAAATATCCGTAACATGTTTTACATCCACTGCATGCGGATATTTTTTTAATAGCTTTGCTCTATCATTAAGTTTTTTCCAGCCTTGTTTTACCGCATCGAGCGTAAGGACTTCTATTTTTTTACCTTTGAAATGCTGAAGATAATCCACCATTTTTTGTGCATCTGCTTGATTCATTTTATTTGCAAATGCAGGCATTGCAGTTCCGGGGCGACCATTTAAAATAACTTCAGCCAGATTGTATGCATTTTTCTTTTCTAATTTTGCAGGACGTAAATCCGCACCGACGCCCCCTTCATGATTTGGACCGTGACAACCCTGACACTCTTTTTCGAACATTTTCTCAACATCCATATGCGAAGTACCCGCAAACAGACCTGAACTGACAACTGCAAACGCTGCAGCTGATATAACTAATTTACCTAATCTCATTTTATTTCTCCTTCTAAAATATGATTAGATATTGACTCAATAAAGAGTCAATACCGACTAGTTTTCATTTTCCAAACGTTTCTTCTCCTGAAAATAGATCCAAATCATTGGAAGTATTATTATAGTGTGCAGAAAAATTGTTAAGGTCAAAGGACCTTGGTTAAGCCAACCGAAAAAACTCGGGTTGACATCTGTAAATGGTTCAAACATTGTATCTCCTTATCTTTCGTGTACTGGATTTTTACCAGTTGTAAGTAAATCTTTTGCCAAGAATATGAAACCTGTGAATGTAACAACACCCATAATGAGTCTCCAATCCATTGCTTGAGAAAACCACATTCCGCTTTGACCGTCAAAATATCCTGCCCAGGTAGCACCCATTTGTGCACGAGAAACAAGAACCTGTACATATCCTGCAATCGTAAGTGCTACGGTCATGCCGACTACCCCACTAACTATCAGGCTAACAGCCCATAGAGATGCTTTGGTATGTTTCATAACTTTTATACCGTTTGTACCCTGTACCGCAATATACATCATACCGACAAGGATAGTCGCATAGGCTCCAAAGAAGGCCAGGTGACCGTGTGCCGAAGTAAACTGCGTACCGTGAGTATATAGGTTTACCTGTGGCAGTGTATGGAAGAATCCCCAAATACCGGCACCAAGGAAGTTACCAAAGGCATTAAGGACAAACCATGTGAATGCCGGACGATTGGTAATAACAGATTTTACATGATCTTCATCTGTATGTTCATTTGCCATTTCTGCACCTTGCGTTTTACCCCAGTCATATAGAACGTGAATAAACATAGCTACAAGCGGTAACGGTTCAAGTGCACTGAATAATGCTCCGATTTCCCACCAGTACTCAGGTGTTCCAATCCAGAAGTAGTGGTGTCCAAGTCCAAGAATACCTGAACCGAAAAGCATTGCAACTTCTATCCATAACCACATTTCAACAACTTTACGGTGCGCACCAATCATAGTAATAAGACCGTAAGCCGCAATCGCGCCAACGAAAACTTCCCAGGTAGCCTCAACCCATAAGTGGATTACCCACCACCACCAGTACTGATCAACTGAAATATTGTCCGTAAAGAACATACCGGCCAAATAAAGACCTGCAAAGGCAATCATATCTGCCATAAGAACGGTGACAATTCCTGTCTGTTCCCCTTTCATTCCTGTTAAGAAAAGATTTCCGACAAATCCAAGAGCTACAACGACAATGCCCCAGTCAGCCCAACGAGGTGCTTCAATATATTCACGACCCTCTGTAATAAACCAGATTGTTGTTGCATCTGCAGGACCTACCTGAATGAACAGGTATACAAGTACAACGACAACGATTGCTGCTGCAAAAATCCAAAACAAAAGCTTTCCGATTTTGATACCGACTGTTTCAATTCCTGTCTCATCCGGCAGTAACCAGTAAACAGAACCAAACATTGCAAAGACCATCCAAACAACGAGTGCATTAATATGTATAATTCTGGCAATTGAAAAGTCCAGAACGCCATATAAAAAACCAGGCATTACATACTGAATCGCTGCCACTAACCCGAAAAGTAATTGGGCGCCAAAGAGAATAGCTGCAAATGTAAAGTACCATGTTGCCAACTGTTTTGATTCACTTCCGACACCTGTTAAATATTTACTTGCCATGAACTGCTCCTTTTATTTTTCCAAAGTTTCTTGGGAAGCCATTTGTGTCAATAGATGACATATGTTTCAAGAAAGCAACTAAACCTTTAGCCTCTTTTGCTGTGATACCTAAGTCCGGCATCATACGGGCATGTGTAGGATACTGGTCCGGATGCATAAGGAATTCAGCCATCGCCTCTTCTTTTGTGTTTTTCCCCGTTAAAGCCTGCATCGCACCATCTGGTCCCCATGCAGGGTCCAACCATGCTTTTGTTAAATCTGGTGCGTAATAAGCTCCGTTTCCTAAAAGAGTATGGCAATCCATACAGTTTTTGGCCTGTGAGCCCAACTTGCCTAAGTGAAGTAAAGCCCCGGCTTCTTCTTCAGAATAGTCATCTCTACCAAAGAACTTTTCTTTTTCCCCAATCACAGGAATTTCATGACCACGTTTTGCGCTCATTTCATACGTGATTTTGTAATTTATAACGGTAGGTCCTGGAACCCTCTTCGTCACCTTGTTTTGTAGATCCTGATCATTTCCCATTGCAATCTGAGCTGACGTATCAAACGTTAGCCAAATTAAAAGAACTGATGCAAAACCTGTAACCCACGTTGCTGTTCTTCGCCAGAAACGATTGTCACTCCATACAGATTTATTAGCCACTGTATCCTCCTATAAATTTATTGTCAAAATATATATTAACAATCAGTGTTCATTTTCTTCATGAACCTGATTTTGCATATAATAAACAGCAAATGGAAGTAAAAACAATCCAATTGCTGCGACAACTAAAGCTTTTGCAGTAAATTCCCCGACATGCATTAAACTTCCCATTAAATACAAACAATAGGCAGTCAATACCCAAAACATGTATGCAAAAAGCATACTCCACGGTTTTAGTAGTTTAACTTTTACTGCAGTATATATACCAACATAAAATCCTCCAAAAACTAACACAAGTGCTGACGATACAAATATAGTTAGAAAATCATCCAACGCAATTTCCGGTCTGATTATAGATGGATCGATCATTTTACACTCCTTAAACTCTGTTAATATTTTAGAATCATATGTATTCTAGTCTTTTCTGATACCAATAATATTGATATAAATCAATTTTATTGACTAACATAATGATTTTATCTTATTTTTATAATTAGTGTTACATTAGGTGAATGAATTTTGTTATTTATTTAAGGAATTATTTATATGTGTAGATTGGTAATAGTTTTTCTTATATGTAAGTTGCTTAGGCTTATCCCGTTACTTACATGTAAGAAAATAATTCTCAATGCTTTGGATAAGTTCTTGAACTCTTTTCTTATATAAAGTAAGATCGCTACTTTCATTTTTGGCTATTTTGTTTTTAATATCGTTTGCACAGGCAGTTAAAGCATCCGCCCCAATATTTGCAGAGACACCGATGATGTCAAGTAACAGACTGTCAGCCTGATCTGTTTTATTGTTTTTGAATAAAATTTCCAACTCCTCTGCTGAGTTGCTGTAGGCGACAAGAAACTCTTTTAAAATATCATGGTAAAAACCACTGTCATTCCCGCATACCTGCAATCCTCTGTGTGTATCTAAAGTTGGTAAATCCGAAGAATTCTCTTCAGCAGAAGAGATTCTGCTTGAGTAATGATACAAAATATCATACAACGCACCGACCTGCAAAGGCTTTTCAAGATGTTCATCCATACCGGCTTCTTTCATTTTTCTAATGTCATCACTTGCCGTATCTCCACTCAGTGCAATGACGGGGATATGATTGTTCTGCGGATCATGTCTGATAGCTCTGGTGGCTTCAAACCCGTCAACTCTCGGCATATGCGCGTCCATGAGTATAATGAGAAAATTTTTGTCTGTTTTGAGGATGTCAAGTGCTTCCTGTCCGTCATTTGCCACAACAACTTCTATACCGCTGTCTCCAAGGACTCCAAGGATTACTTTTTGGTTGATGAGATTGTCTTCGGCCAAAAGAATTCTTTCCCCGGCAAATATTTTAAAATCTTCTTTTGTTATCTTTGCATGCCTTGGCACAGAATGTTGTATTTTTTTTTCTTGAATCTTTTTTTGTGGTGTTGCAGTACTTTGTCCACTTTGCTCTGCTTTGAGTGCTTCTTCTTTTTTAGCCGCTTTTGTGTCAGCTTCTGTTTTGTTTTTTCGTTTTATTCCAAGATAAATGAGTATGAGCAGAAATATAGCTGCCAGAGCAAGTAACTCATTTTGATACTGTAAAACCATAAGAAGACCCTTTTTTTGTTCTTGGAGTAAATCATACAGTATAAAAAATTAAACCTAAATCAAATTTGCTGTATAATCACTAATAAATTTCTATTGACAGGGTGTCTTTTGCAAAATATTCCACATGTTCCGGTTTTATATAAAGAGGTTGTCGAAGCTTTTAAAGATTTACAAGAGGGTATAGTGATAGACTGTACCATGGGGTACGGCGGACACTCCTGTATGATACTTGAAGCCAATCCAAATATAAAACTCATAGCAATTGATCAGGATCAGACCGCTATAGACTTTTCAACAAAACGTCTTGAACAATACGGTAAGAGAGTAAGTATAAGAAAAGGCCGTTTTTCAAATGTGATGCAAGAAATTTTGCAAGAGGTTGATCCCGGCGAAATTAAAGGCATTCTTGCAGACATAGGGGTATCTTCTTTGCAGCTTGACCAAAAAGAGAGGGGCTTTTCGTACGAGAGTGAGACACTTGACATGCGTATGGACAAAGAAGCACCACTGAGTGCTTTACATGTAGTGAATGAATATGCTAAAAGCGAACTTGAAAAAATACTTTTAGAATACGGAGAACTCAGAAACTATAAAAAAATTGCAAATGCTATTGTGCAAAACCGTCCTTTTGTTTCTGCAAAAGAGTTAAGTGAAGCCGTCAAACCACATATGCCAAGAGGCAAGAAAATTCATCCTGCAACACTTTTGATGCAGGCAATCCGCATAGAAGTAAATGATGAACTCGGTGAACTCAGATCACTGCTCAAGAGCATAGAAGAAGCAAAACTGCCGGATGCAAAAGTAGCAATAATATCTTTTCACTCTCTTGAAGACAGGATTGTTAAAAGAGAGTTTTCCAAATGGTCCAAATCATGCATATGTCCTCCTGAGGCATTTCGCTGTACATGTGGAAACAATAATCAGTTAGGAAAGATTTTAACGAAAAAACCGATTACGGCTACAGATGAAGAACTCAAAGAAAATGTCAGGAGCCGCAGCGCAAAAATGCGTCTGTTCCAAATGGGTGAAAAATGAGTGAAAAGAACGAACTTTTAGATGAACTTGATAATCTGGTCATATCAAAACAAAAGTTAGGTCTGAACTATTTTTTATATATGTTGCTGGTGTTGACATTTATAGCCATGTTTGCATTTCCTAAAATTTACATTACAGAGCAAATTTACTTTAAAAGCAGAGATATTGCAAAACTCAAAGTAGAGTATGATACGCTCAAAGAAGAAAACAAACTCATCCGTGCTTCTGTTGAGTCGATAAAATTTAAAAATCAAATACTAGATACTCTCTTTTAAGGAACAGCAGTGATTCGTAAGTTTATAGAATTTGCTATAGAAAAACCACTTTTAAATCATATACTATTACTCTTTATTTTTATGCTCTCCATTTTTGCGTATATCAATATACCCAAAGAGATTTTCCCTCCGATGAATATGGATAAAATAACCATAAAAGGCGGTTATGCCGGAACATCGGCTGATATTTTGGACAAAATGGTTGTACAGAGTATTGAAAATGATTTGCAGAATATTGATGCACTTGAAGATATAAAAAGCAGTATCAAAAACGGTTCATTCAGTATCAGTGCAGACATTAAAAACGGTTCGGACAATATTACGGTACTCAATGATGTCAAAGATGTAGTGAGCAGTGTAAAAAAAGATTTGCCGGCGGATATGAATGAGCCTGTTGCCAAAATCAAAACACATGCATTTCCCCTTGTTCTTATAGCTCTCTCCGGAGATGTTTCTAAAGAAACATTGCTAAAACATGCAGATGAACTCAAAACAGAATTAAGCAAGTTTAAAGATTTGAGCGACATTACAATTCGTGGTGATGCCGATGAAGAGTTGGATATACAGCTTAATCCGCAAAAAATAAGAGCTTACGGACTCTCCTCAACACTGGTTGTCGCACAACTCTCCAAAATAAGTTCGATTTTCCCCATAGGCACTATCAAGCAAAAAGCAAATCATCTTTATATTTCTACATACAACGGTGAAAAGACACAAAAGGCGGTTGAAAATACACTGATTGATGTTGGTGGAAAAAGAGTTAAAATCGGCGATATTGCAGAGGTTTCTTTCAAGTTGAGTGATGAGGTGGAACTCTCCCACTATAATGGGGTACGAAATATTTCAATAAATGTCACAAAGAGCAAAAACGGCAATGCCATTGCTTTGGTAAAAGAGATACGAGAACTTTTAAAAAAACAAGAAGCAAAACATCCTGATTTGGATTATAACATCTATACAGATACTTCTGTATGGATTAAAAACCGCCTCAATACCGTCTTTTCAAATATAATGTTTGGTTTGATGCTTGTTTTTTTGGCAATGCTGATTTTTATCAACAGAGGTATAGCCTTTGTTGTTGCACTCGGTATTCCTGTAAGTTTTATGATAGGGCTTATTGTAACAGAGATATTGGGAGACAGTCTTAATATGCTCTCTCTTCTGGGAGCACTGATTGCGCTTGGAATGCTCGTTGATGAGGCAATAGTTGTAGCCGAGAACATCTACAGGCACCTTGAAGAGGGGATGGATAGAAAAGAAGCGGTCATAACAGGTGCGGCAGAAATGTTTCCTGCCGTACTCACGGCAACGCTTACAACAGTTTTTGCATTTTTACCTATGCTCTTGATGACAGGTGAAATGGGAATGTTTATTAAGATAATTCCTATAATGATAACGGTCCTTTTACTCTCTTCACTCTTTGAAGCCTTTTATTTTCTTCCTTTGCATGCACATGACTTTTTGAAAGTCTCCAAAGAAGGGAGTTTTACAAAACGATTTTGGCAGAAAATGCATGACTGGTACAGTACAGCCCTGCATTTTCTTTTTAGAAGAAAGTTTCTCTCTTTGAGTGTTATTGTTGTGAGCATTGTTTTACTTGAATTTGTAATGATTAAAAATGCAAAATTTCAGCTTTTTCCGGATTTTGACAATACTCAAATATATGTCTATGGAAAGGTCAATATTAACAATGAACTCAAAGATACGGAAAAAATTGTAACAAAACTGGAGAATATCATCCTTCAAAATATAAATAATGAAGATGTCTCCTCTGTAACTTCTGTTATCGGTTTTAAAATGGATGCCAAAAACAGAGCCGAACTCGGTGAAAATATGTTTCATATATTTATAGATTTACACGAGCGTGCGCCTGAGAATTTTTTTGATACATACATCAGTCCTTATCTCTCTATAGAATACAACCCTGGAGTACAAACACGTAAAAAAGATGCAAAAGAGATAGCAAAAGAGATTAAAGAAGTATTGAAAAATCAAAAATCAGCTTTTGAAGAACTTGTTGTGAAAGTACCTGGCGCAGGGGTGATAGCACATGATGTCGAAATTGGTTTGAGTACAAAAAATGCCCAAAGTGTTGTACCCTATCTGAAAATTCTTGAAAAAGAACTCGCAGGTATCAAGGGTGTTTACAATATAGCGGATGATGCAACGCTCGGTGAGAAAGAATTAAAGTTACATGTAAACAGATATGGTCAGGAACTGGGCTTTACCGAACAGGATGTTTCAAATGAACTGCGGGCATATTATCTTAAAGGGGAATACGGAAAACTTTTTAATGACCAGGGCTTGGTGCGTATACGACTTGACAGCAATGTAAATAAAGAGATACGTTCCATACATACAATTGAATTGCAGGTTCCGGGATCAGACAAATATGTTGCCTTAAAAGAGATATGTGATTTTGAGTATATACAAAGCTTTGTAACGCTTAAAAAAGAAAACGGCAAAAGAGTACGCAGTGTTTATGCTTCTACAGACAAAAAAATTATAACATCATCCGAACTCATGAAAAAACTTCAACCGACACTGCAAAAGTTTAAAAAAGAGGGCATTGCTGTAGATATCAAAGGAGAAGAAAAAGAGAATAACAAAAACAAAAGAGAGATGATGCAGTCGGCGCTTATAGCAATATTTTTAATTTTTATTACTTTGGTGTGGCTCTTTGATTCTATAAGAAAATCTTTAATTGTTATCAGTACAATTCCTCTTGTACTTCTGGGTGTTTATGTGGGACACTGGATAATGGGGCTAAACCTGACTATGCCGGGACTCATAGGTATAGTAGGGCTTGCAGGTGTTGTTGTCAATGACGGGCTTATCATGGTAGATTTTATAAAAAATGCCAAAAATACAGAAGATCTGATGAAAAGAGCGCAAACACGACTCAGACCGATTCTTTTGACATCGCTGACAACTGTACTGGGGCTTTTAACACTTATATTTTTTGCATCAGGTCAGGCAAAAATACTCCAACCGATGGCAATATCTTTGGGGTATGGTATCGCATGGGCGACAGTGTTAAATCTGTTGTATGTCCCCTTGCTTTATGCTGTTGTATATAAAATCAAACCACCTCAAGCAAACAAAGGATAAAAATGAATTTAGAAATAAGTCAGGCACAGTTTGGTGTAAGACCACCGGTGACAAAACCAATACCGGAGTTTTTACTGGAAGTAGGGGAGGAAGGCATCAGGGAACTGATTTCCAAACACTATGATGCAATAAAACAGAGTGATATTTCTCATCTTTTTCCTCAGGATGATGTGGAATTTGAAAAAGCAAAAGTGAATTCGGCAGACTTTTTCATTCAAATATGCGGAGGACCGAAGTATTTTAATCAAAACAGAGGGGCACCGCAAATGGTAGGTCGTCACGCACCGTTTCGCATTGATGCAAAAGCACGTCAAACATGGCTGGAACTCTATAAGCCGCTCATTGAAGAGCTAAAAGAAAAAGGGGTGACAGAAACATCACTGTACTCATTTTGGAGATATTTGGATATATTTTCCATCTGGATGATAAATACGCAGTAGTAACCGCATAATAAGGATTATATAAGGAAGCTCCTTGTATAATTCCGACCTACCAACAATAAGTGGGTTCTTAGCTCAGTTGGTTAGAGCTCTCGGCTCATAACCGAGCGGTCGAGTGTTCGAGTCACTCAGAACCCACCACTTATAAACCCCCTAAACAACGAACTTTAAATTTGAATTGGTGTATTGTTCTTTCAACAAAATTTTTCAACACTCTTGGAACTATTTTTTTATGCTCTGCCAATTTTTATTTTTTGGTTGAAATAGATTAGCAGGTTATCAGTTAACCCTACCTTTCAACTTACTTTTAAAAAATTGCACTTGATATTAGAATTGGCGGGTTAAAATAAGGGGCAAACATAACATTTTTCGTTCCCTCTTTTGTTTGTAACTAATCCGCTGTTGGCAATCCGAATTTCTGAGTAATCAATTCTCCTTCTTCATTAAAAAAAAGATAATAAAGTAAATCTTTCTTTACATGTAAACCCGCCAAGAATCTCAAAGCAAGGTTTGCCTGCAGAGATGCTATGTGCATCACAATCGGTGCTGCAATACCTGCGGGTGTTTTTTGTACAATTTTAAAGGCGTCATTAAAAGATGATTTGTCAAAAAAACAGACCTGTCCGTGAAATGCTTCTACACTTCCATAAATCCAGGGTGTATTGACTTTTTTTGCATACGTGTTAATATCCCCGCGTGTAGGAAGATTATCTGTGGCATCTAAAATGAGATCCACTGTAATGTTTTTTTTGCTCCACTCTTCAAAATTACACTCATGGGAAACAGCTTTTGTGAAGGGACATCGCTGTTGTATAATTTCAGCATTTATTTTTGCTTTGTTCTTCCCTTCATCTCCTAGTTTAAAAGCGATTTGTCTATGAATGTTATGCAGACTGACTTCATCAAAATCTATAATGTGGATTTCTCCGATTCCTGTTGATCCCAAAGCAAAGGCAAGCGAAGAACCAAGCCCTCCTGCTCCAACAATTGCTATTTTTTTTGTTTGAAGATTTTTTTGTGTCTCTTCTCCCCAAAGTTGCACCTGTCTGTGAAAATACTCCATCATTATAAATCCTTTTTTGTAAGTTTTAATGCTCTCTTGCTGATAGCTTCTTTAAATCCCCATGTGCGACGAGAGCGCACTACCTCTGTATGACTCATATCAACTATCATTAACTCTTCAGTATTTCCCAAATGGTTTAAAACTTCCGCATTCGGGGATGCCAATATAGAATCACCGTAAAATTTCCATACAAACTCTTTGTCCTGATACTCACCGATTCTGTTGGCTCTGAGTATATACATATTGTGTGTAAATGCTCTTGTGAGTATTAATGCTTTCCATCTCTCATAAGAGTCAAAAGTTGAAACGCTCGGTACAAGCAAACAGTCTATGTTTTTATTTCTAAGTTTAGCAAAAAATTCATCAAAATGAAGTTCAAATCCGTTCATTACCGCAAATTTGAAGCCGTCAATTTTAAAAACCATAGGGGAGAGCAGTGGTGCAAGTGCATTTGCAAAGAATTTTTCTTCATTCCAGTGGGCATAGTTAATAAGGATTTGCTGATTGTAGTAAGAGGCAGATGTTGGAGAAAACTTTGCAATACATTTGTAAATCTTATCTTTTTTGACAATAACCAAGGGAGCGATTATTGTTATACTGTATGTTAAAGAGAGTTCTTTGAGGATTTTAATCTGATGGAGTGCCTGCTCTTTTATCATAGAGACAGACATCTGTTCGAGTTCTTTGAAAAAAGGATTGAGAACGTATTCACCAAGAAGTAGGACTTTGACGCCTTTTTTACTGGCTACCCGAATATAGTTATAAAGTTTTGTAGAACTCATTCCCTGTGCATTGAGCTGTAAAACTGCCGCTCTCATTGCGTAGTTTTTAAATTTTGAATTTTGATTTGAGCTTCTTCAAGCATTTTTTGTGCTTCGGCCAACTCTTTCATGCCTTTTTCATAGGCTTTTACACTTTCTTCAAGTGTAATCTCGGGGCTCATAAGTGTTTCCAAAATTTCTTTGGCATTTTGGAGTTTTTTTTCAAATTTTTCTTTAGCCATTGAGTGCATCCTTTACATTGTTTTCAAATTTATCAAGCTCTACCAAAAATGCGTCATGACCATAGTTGCTGTCAATATCTATATAATCATGATTTCTGTTTCCTATTTTTTTGAGTATCTGTGCCATTTCTTGCATTTCAGTGTTTTTAAACAGCAGATCATTTTTAAAACTTATCAGATACAGAGCAGAGGTTATTCTTTTAAGTGCTTCATCCAGCGAGTCAAATCCTCGAGACAGGTCATATATGTTAATGGCTTTTGTGATATAAAGATAGGACAAGGGATCAAACCATTTTGTAAAATTGTACCCGTTGTATTCCAGATAAGACTCTACCTGAAACTTTCCAAAAAGCTCATACAGCCCATCTGTGAGTTTATACTCTCTGCCAAATTTTTCACGCATTGATTCTGGAGACAAAAAGCTGATATGCCCCGCCATACGACCGACTGCCATCCCGGAGAGTCCCTGTTCTTTGAGAAGATTCGGATCATAATATCCCTGTTTGAAATCAGGATCATTGAGAATGGATTCCTGCGCAACTTTGTTAAAAGCTATTGCCCATGGCTGTGTTGCATGTGTTGTTGCCATTGCAATAATTTTGTTGGCAAAGTTTGGATAGTGTATGGCAAACTGCAGTGCCTGCATACCGCCCATGGAACCGCCGATTATTGCATGTACTCTGTGAATATCGAGCCTGTCAAACAAAATACGCTGTGCTTTTACCATGTCTTTTATGCTGACAACCGGAAATTTGTAACGGTAGGGTTCGTGATGGGGGTACTGCATGCTCATAGGACCTGTGGAACCAAAACAGCTGCCTATGACATTTGAGCATATTACAAAATATCTGTCAGTATCAATGGCTTTTCCCGGACCGATAAAGCCATCCCACCAGCCGGGTTTTGCATCATCTTCATACAGTCCTGCAGCATGATGTGAACCGGTAAGTGCGTGACAGACAACCACTACATTGCTCTTCTCTTCATTAAGTGTGCCATAGGTTTCATAAATAATATCATACGGTTCTAAAATACGCCCGCTTTCAAGATAAAGCGGGTTTGTAAAATGTTCTGTATGCGTTTGCAGGTTTAAAGACAAGGTGATTGCTCTCCGAAAATTAGTAACAGTATTTTAGCAAAAGAGTCTTAATTATGCTTCAAGTGCCTCTTTCATATCTTCAATTAAATCTTTTGGACTCTCCAAACCACAGGAAATTCTAATCAGACCTTCAGGAACACCACAGGCAAGCAGCTCTTCATGTGAGAGTTGCTGGTGTGTTGTCGAAGCAGGGTGCGTAATAATCGATTTTGAATCACCGATATTGACAACAAGTGAATAGAGTTTTGTGGCATTGACAATTTTTGTTGCTTCATCAAAATTTTCAACCTCAAAACTGAGCAGTCCACTGCACAAACCGTCTTGAAAGTATTTTTGGGCATTTTTATAGTTAGGATTACTTTTTAAGCCAGGGTAGTTTACTTTTTTTACTTTAGGATGTGATTCTAAAAATTCTGCCAGTAAAAGTGCATTTTTTGAATGTTCTCTCATGCGTAAGGGAAGTGTTTCCATTCCTTGAATAAAGAGCCATGAATTAAACGGAGAGACAACAGCACCCAAATCACGCAAAAGGGAAAGACGGGCGCGAAGTGTGTAGGGAGGAAGCCCGACATCTGTGTAGACAAGTCCGTGGTATGAAGCATCAGGTTCATTAAAATGAGCATATCTCGGATTGTCTTTGAGTTTTTCTGCAAGATTCTTTCTCTCAACCATGATTCCGCCTATGGCAAGCCCCTGACCTGTAGTATATTTACTGGCACTGTGTACAGTAATATCTGCTCCAAACTCAAAAGGACGGCACAAAGCAGGGGTTGCAACTGTATTGTCAACAACAGTTAAAATATTATATTTGTCTGCAATGGAGGTAATTGCCTCTATATCCGCAACATCAATGCTCGGATTAGTCAATGATTCAAAAAAGACTATTTTTGTATTTTCATCAATAAGTGCTTCTATCTCTTTGGGTTGATGCACATCAAAAAATCTGGCTTCTATGCCAAAACGTTTGAGTGTATGCGTGCTGAGCGTCAAGCTTCCTCCATAAAGCTGCTTGGCGCAAATAATGTTGTCTCCCGCCTGGGCTGCATTGACAATTGCAAAAAAGATTGCACTCATACCGCTTGCTGTAGCAATGGCTGCTTCACCCTCTTCAAGTGCTGCAAAACGTTTTTCAAAAACATCCGTTGTAGGATTGTTAAGACGTGTGTATATGTTGCCGAGTTCTTTTAATGAAAAAAGATTCGCAGCATGTTCTACATCACGAAACTCATAGGCAGTTGTCTGATAAATCGGAACCGCCATAGTCCCTTGCGTATCTTTTTCATATCCGGCATGGAGTGCTAATGTTTGTATATCCACAGGTTATCCTTTGTCATTGAGTGTTTCATCTTTAATTTTTTGTAAAAATTCTAAAATATTTTCCTGGTAGGCCAAAGTGTCCGTATCATAAGTATACTGGAGTAGTCTGCGAAGTGAATCGATATCTATTTTATGTGCGTATCTGGGAATTATTTTCAACTCTTTTTGTATGTTTAAAACAAGTGCGTCAATATTTAAACCATTGTTGTCTTGTACTTTTTTGACAAGTTCTTTTGTTGAAAGCATCAGAAGATTTGCTCTGTTAGTATCTTCTTTGTAGAGATCCAGTCCAATATTTTTTATAAGGATATAGCTTTCCACTGTTGCTTCTTTATTGGCTGCAATTATCAGGGCAAAAATTTTTGCACGAAATTCCAATGAACCGTGATGATGTACAAAGAGTTCGCGAAAAGCACTGAAAAAATGATGTTTTAATCTAAAACTGAGCCTCATTAATCTTCCTTGTGTCGTATTATACACCTAAAATGGTATAATTTCAAAAATAATCGGAATAAGGAATTTTTTTATGGGTAGAGCATTTGAATATAGAAAAGCATCAAAATTAAAAAGATGGGGAGCAATGTCCAAATTGTTCCCAAAACTTGGTAAAGTTATCACAATGGCGGCAAAAGAGGGTGGATGTGATCCTGATATGAATGCTAAGCTTAGAACTGCAATTTTAAATGCAAAAGCTGAAAATATGCCAAAAGACAATATTGATGCGGCTATAAAAAGGGCGACTGCCAAAGACAGTGCCGATATGAAAGAGGTAAATTTTGAGGGAAAAGCGCCTCACGGTGTACTGCTTTTTATTGAGTGTGCAACTGATAACAACACAAGAACAGTAGCAAATGTCAAAAGTATTTTAAATAAGAACGGTGGAGAAATGCTTACAAACGGTTCTTTGGAATTTATGTTTTCGAGAAAAGCTCTTTTTGAATTTCCACTTTCAGAAGATATGGATATAGAAGAACTGGAACTTGAACTTATAGATGCAGGGCTTGAAGAGATAGAAACAGAAGACGGAGTTGTTTTAGTGACAGCTGACTATACAAGTTTTGGTACGATGAATGAAGCACTGGAAAAAATGGGTGTAGAAATTACAAAAGCAACACTTGAGCGAATTGCAAATACTCCGATACAAATCAGCGAAGAAGAGCAGGCTGATGTAGATAAAATTTTAGAAAGACTCGAAGATGATGAGGATGTTCAAAAAGTTTATACCAATTTAGCGTAAAATATACTTTACATGTACTCTATAAAAGAAGAGTATGCAAATACTCTTGAAGTGAAGCAGTCAAAGTTTATTGCTTACCTGGTGCCATACGACAAATATGAAATGCTGCTTCATAAACTAAAAGAAGAACATCCTAAAGCACGGCATTTTGTAACGGCATACAGATACCTGAATAAGTATGATCAAACAGTTGAACACTCAAGTGATGACGGTGAACCTTCCGGAACATCGGGAAAACCCTCTCTGATGGTTTTGCAAGGACAGAAACTTATCAATACTGCCGTGATTGTCGTACGCTATTTTGGCGGTACAAAGTTAGGAACGGGCGGATTGGTCAGGGCATACAGTGATGCTGTGAATTTAGTAATTGAAAAAGCAGAGCTGTATGAGTATAAAAAAGAATTGACGCAAAAAATTGTTTTTGATTACAGTGATGTGCGCTTTATAGAGTATGAGTGCAAAGAGTTTGCTGTCACTGTTTCTCAAAAAGAGTTTGATGAAAAAGTCTCTTATACGGTTACAGCCAGTGAAGAAAATATGAAAAATTTTCTTTCCAAAACTGCCAGAGTAGCAACTGTTAGTGCGGTGTAGCTATCTTCTTCCCTGCACCGCATTGCCCATATCCCACATTGGCAAGAAAATACCAAGTGCCAGTAATATAACCATAGAAGCTATAATAAGCAGCATAATTGGTTCAATGGCTTCACTTAAACCGTCTATAATGGCATCAAATCGCATCTTATAGTATTCTGCAACTTTTTTAATCATCGTATCAAGGGTACCACTGTCTTCTCCGGCACGAATCATCTGAATAATCATATTTTCAAAAAGTCCTGTTTCCTCAAGTCCTTTATTCAGTGTTCCTCCTTTTTCTACAGTGCTGATGACTGATTGGAGTTTTCTTTTGAGAGGAAGATTGTCTACCATTGCTGTGGCGGTGTCAAGAGCTTCAGCTATTGGAATTCCGGCACGGATAAGTTCAGAAAATACAAGGGTAAATCTACTTAAAGTTGCAAATTTAATAATATTTTTTATGAGATAAACTCTCAGTAAAAATTTATGCCAACCGTATCTTATATGTTCATAATTGTTGATAAGATATTTGAATATTAAAAATGCTACAGCCAATCCGGCTAAAACATAGGGGCCGAAGTTATTGAAAATATATTCAAGTTTTAAAAGAATAACTGTCGGCAGAGGCAGTTCGGCATGAAGTTCTTCAAATATAGCTTTAAACTGAGGGACAACGTAGGATATTAAAACTGTAAACGCTATAGCCATGGCAATCATGACATTTCGCGGGTATGCCATCGCTTTTTTAAACTTTACAACATTGGCCCGTATCTCTTCAAGCATATTTGCCAAAGAGTATAAGGCTTCATCCAGATTACCTGTCTTTTCTCCGAGTTCGACCATCGCAATTGTAAGATTTCCAAGTTCATACCGGAAGTTCTGCATGGCAGATGAAATGGAGTGTCCTGCATTGATATCTTCTGCAATTTTTGAAAAAACACTCTTGAGGGCTTCGTCTGTTGTTGCATTTGCTATCTCTGTCAGAGAATCATGGATGGAAATACCGGCATTTGTCATAACAGCCAGTTGCCGGATAGCAGCAATAAGAGCATCAGGTTTGATTTTTCTTTTTTTTATATTTGATAAAAAATTTGTTTTAAATCTTTTAAGTTGTACTTCAAGAGGCTCCTGCGCTTCTGAAACCTTGATGATGATACCGGAAAATTTCAGTTTGGCATAACTGTTTGCTTCTTTTTTGTTTTCAGCATAGAGTCCAATCTCCTCTTTTCTTCCTTTTGTTAAAACAGTGGCTATAAAATACTTCATCCCTTGGCTACCTTTAATATCTCTTCTATGCTGGTTATTCCGTCAATTGCTTTTTGGATACCATTTTGAAAGAGTCCGACAAATCCCTCTTTTTTTGCCTGTTCAAGCATCTGTTCTTTTGATGCACCTTTGGCAATCAAAGAAGAGAGTTCTTCTGAAATATTAAGTACTTCACAAATCATTTCTCTTCCCATATATCCTGTATCTGAACACTCTTTACACCCTCTGCCTTTGTAAAAGATTGTCCCTTCGGGCACAACCCCGTCTATCTCTTCCAAAACGGATGCTGAAAGTGTGTCTTCTGCTTTGCAGTGTCTGCATATCTTTCGTACAAGTCTTTGTGCCTGAATGGCTACAAGTGCACCACTGATGAGGTAGTGTTCTATTCCCATGTCGGCCATTCTGGGTATTGCACTGATTGCATCATTTGTATGAAGCGTAGATATAACCATATGACCGGTAAGTGCTGCTTTTATGGCAATTTCGAGAGTCTCCTGGTCTCGAATTTCACCAATCATAATTTTATCCGGATCTTGTCTTAAAATTGACCTGAGCGCATCAGCAAAACTCAAACCTACTTTTGCATTTACCTGTACCTGTTGAATAAGATTCATTCTGTACTCTACGGGGTCTTCAACAGTAATAACTTTGTCTTCAACATTTCTCAGCTCATTTAATGCACCATATAAAGTAGTTGTTTTACCACTTCCTGTAGGGCCTGTAACCAGAATAATTCCATAAGGAGTTTTGAGACCCTTGAGCAGTTTTTGATAGCTGTTGGCGTCCATCCCGGCATCTTCCAGTTTTACAAGCGCTTTTTGTTTGTCTAAAACACGCATAACAATTGATTCGCCATAAAGAATGGGCAGTGTTGATATACGAAAATCATACTCTTTTGCCCCTACAGAAGTTGAAAATCTGCCGTCTTGCGGCTTTCTTTTTTCAGCTATATCCAAATTTGCAAGCAGTTTGAGTCTTGATGCCAGAGGCGGATAGATGTCTTTTTCGAAAATAAACATTTCTGTGAGTTTTCCGTCAACACGTCCACGAACCACACAGTTTTTTTCAGTAGGTTCGATGTGGACATCACTTGCCCGTGCATTAATACATGTTTTTAAAACAACATCTATGAGTTGTAAAATAGAGGAGGCCTCTTGTTGCTCCTCAATAGAACTGATGGAATTTAGTTCATCACGTATTTTTTTGACCAGATCTTTAATACTGTCTTTGAGACTGATCTTATAGAGATAGGATACAATTTGTTTTTTTGTTGCCAAAGCAATTTTAAGAACTTTTCTTGGAAAGAGTCTTTGGACAGCTTCTTGTGCATCCATGTTTAAAGGATCACTAAAAGCGACAGTAACACTCAGATCATCCTGTGAAACAGGAATAGCATTATGTTTTTCAAGTTGGTTCAGAGGCGCTTTTTCAATGAGATTGTAATCCATATCAATCGAATCAAGATCAACAAAAAGAAGATTCAGCTCTTTTGCAAGCCTTTGCAGGACTGCTTTTTCTTCTATATAATCATAATTGTCTATAATGGAGAGATCATAAACACCTTCTCTTATTTGTTGCACAATAAATCTTACAAGACGATCCATAGTCATGAATCCGGAAAGTGTGATATCTCTGAGAATTAAATTTTCACTAATTCCTTTTGCCAGAAGTCTGTCAACCTGGCTTTTCATAATTGAGCCGTTGGCAAGTAAATCAGTTGTTATTCTATCCACAATAACTCCTACCAGTATATGTGACGTTTTAAAATTATTGTATCATAATATTCTTCAATAATCATCTTGCTTATTCTGTCATCTTTTGAAATATAGAGTTTATAGCTTAGTTTTTTATCTGTCGGATCATTGAACAGATAAAAGGTTCTGGGTTTGTGTTTTCCAAGTTTTACATATAAATCAAAGACTTTTGACAATATATAATCTGTTGATGGCAAAACATATTGAGATAATTCATATCCGTCGATAAGGGCATGGTATAAAAGTTTCTTTTGCATCAAAATAACTGCAAAATAGGCTGAGTTTGCACGAGCTTCTTTTGAAAACTTCAGCATTGTTATTGGTATTGACAATCTGTCTATATAGTCTGAATGTAAACAGCCAAATGCATATAAACTGACAAACTCTTCATCTTTTTTATATCTTTGAAAATTGTTAAAACCTATGGTGCAGACCTCTTCATATTTTTTATTTTGATATAGAGTAAATAAATTTTGTTTTATATTATAGGCATAAAGGTTACATGTAACCATGATTAGCAGTAGTAATTTCATCTGAATTTTCCTGATTTGATTTCATTTAAGAGAATTTCTGCATTACTTGAGTGTGAAACTTTTATATATTCCTGTAGTGTATGGATTGCTTTGTTTTTTTGGTGAAGCTGCATAAGAGATTTTGCAAAAACAATCCAGCTTGCCTCAATATTGGAATTAATCTGATTTGTAATCAGTGCATAATTATATGCCTGTTTGTAGTTTCCAAGTTCATAATATTTTTTTGCGACAAAAAGACTCAAAGCAGGGTTCTTGTTCTTTTTAAAACGCTTGATAATTTCAAAAATATCATTTTGGGTCTCTTTTCTTTGGATAGTGATACTGATTTTTTTCTCTTTTTTTATTGAAGGCGATTTGACTGAGATATCTTGAACAGCTTCTGTAACTTTTCTTTCTTTGAAATGCTTGTGCTTTGTTTGTTTATATCTGTATTGTGGTTGTCTTACTTCATGTTGAATGTTTTTCATAAAATTCATTGATGGCTTGAGTGTTTGGAAAGAGGTTTCTTTTGTTTTGTCTGCGACAACTGTTTTAGGTTGTGCTGTTACTGGTTTTGGCTGTACAGCTATTGGCGCAGGTTGTTTTTTTATCGGCTTGACTTTTACTGCTGACGGTTGGTTTTTTGGCGGAAGAATTGATTTTTGAACTGTTTTTTTTGCTGTTACAGGCTTTTTTTGTGATTCAGCTTTACTGTTGGCTGTATAAAAGTAGTAAACAGCAGGAACAATCGCGAACAAAACAATACTGACAATGAAGTAAGGTAAAAATGATTTTATTTTATAGATTTTCCAACGTTTCTCCAAATCACGAATATTAAGCATTGATAAGTCCTGTGTGTATGGCAGCCATTTCAATGAATTTGTTGGGAATATGTGTAGTACTTAATGAATAATGACTGTTTTGTTCATAAGTATGATAAATGTCAAAAAGAGTATAAAGCAGTTTATTGGTATCTCTGTGATTCCCCTGTGTAAGTTTGTAGATATTATTTACTGTTTTAGTGTGAAACATATTTGCTGTATCAAAACAGTTTGCTTTCATAAGTTTTTTTTGTATATAAATCTTGAGTTCTGCTTTTGATGCATTTTCAAGTTCAAAAGTTTCCCAGATTCTTGTTTGAAAATGCTCTTTTGCGATGAGATCTTCTTTTTCTGTTTTGTGCAGGGTTATAACAAATTTAATACATCTTGTGTCTGATAAAAGTCTTATTTTTTCCATTAAAACTTCAGAATAGAGCTGTGCTTCATCAAGTAAAACAATTGGTACCTTCTCAACAGCTCTCTCTTTTACAATTTTCATAAACTGCGTTAAGTTTAAGGTGTCATTATATTGGATGTTGAAAATATCCTGAGCGAGGACTTTATAAAATTCTGTTTCATCTAAAATAGGTGTTTCATAAAGATAGATATCGCACTCTTGCACTAAATCATCATAGAGTTTGCTCAGGAACATACTTTTTCCGGTTCCCGGTTTTCCAAAAAGAAGTACCATCTTTAATGGTTTGGATATAGAGTCTTTTAAGGATTTATAGATTGTGGAAACTCTGTCTAGTTGTATATAGTCCTTGGCATTGACTGTATCTAAGAAAACATTTTTTGAATTTGCAAAGATACTCTCCATATGTTATTTACCTTCTTCCTTGTCATCAGTCTGATTCAGTTTTATCTCTTTTTTCTTTTTTGAGGCCATTTCCAGTGTAAGTAATTCGTCGCTCAGTCCCTCATAACCTAAATCACTTAAAGAGATTGAATCTTTTTCTTTATGGATAATATGCGGTTCAATAATTATGACAAGTTCTTCAACTGTTTTTACCATTTCTTCATGTTTAAATAAATTACCAAGGAACGGAATACTGCCTAAGATTGGAACCTGATTTGAATTATTTGTGTTTTTGGAATTTATAAGCCCGCCCAAAATAATTCTGTTGCCGTCTTTGACAGTTACAACTGAAGAGAGTTGACGGCGGTTTAAATCCGGCGGCATATCTCTTCCTGTATTTGGTGTTTGGGAGATATCTGTTGTTGTTTCTGAGAGAGAGGGATTTATTCTCAGAGTAATTGTTTTGTCATCAGAAATTTCCGGAGTAATTGTTAAAAGAACACCGGCAAAGACAGAATTGACCAAATCGGTTTGGGTCGTAGCAGCGACTCCGCCGCCTGTTCCCTGTTGGTTGGTTGATGAGAGGATTTTATAAAAATACTCTGTCCCTGCTGTAATAAGTGCCGGTTGGTTGTTTAAAGTAAGAACTTTCGGATTCGATATGGAAGTAACATCTCCCTGTGTTTTTAAAAATTTGATAACCTCTGTCAGTTGTCCGCCGGCACTCATAGTAAAAAGTTGTGATGCACCCGCGCCTGTAGCAGCGGTATCTGTAATAATTCCATTGGCAGGTATTGTTGTACCGATATTGTTATAGTTTGCTGTACTTGCAGAGAGTTTGACATTTTGCAGAGCATACAGCTGTTTCCAGTCTATACCTGTTGTTTTTCCCTTGCTCATGGTAACGGAGAGCAGTTGTACATCAATCAGTACCTGGAGTTTTACCTTGTCTTGTAGTTTTTTTAGATAATTTTCAAAACGTTTGAGCTGTTTATCTGTAGCTGTTACAGTTATCAGACCTGCATTTTTGTTTATAATTGGAGGCGTTGCTTTGTAGATGTCATTTGGACGGTTGAGAATACTCTGAAACTCTGTATCAAGTTGCTCCCAAAATTTAACTTCATCAGAACTTTCGATTTTTACACCTGTATCTGATGTAGAATTGCCTCCGCCGGTTCCTGAGTTTCCACCGGCACCTCTTTGAGAATTGGAAGATCTGCCGCCGCCACCGCCAGCTCCTCCTCCCTGTTGTTGTGCATTTGAGGAAGAACTGAGCGTGACATCTGTACTGCCTGTGCTTTTTCTTTGTGAAAGAATATAGTCTATGTTGAAAACTTTTGTTGTTAAATAAGATATTCTTAAAAGGTTGTTTTCAAGAGTATAGGAAAGGTTATGCTGTGTCAATATAATATCTAACACTTCATCAATCGTTAAATTCTTTAAGTTTGTTTTATTCAGTTTGGTTTTCAGGAATTGTTCGGCATGAGGATCAGTTACTATGATACTGAAACCACATTCATCACTCAATTGTTCTACAAAGTCAATGATTTTGGTATTTTTTGCAGAACTGATACTAAAAAGCTCATAAGAACAATCTGCAAAGCTGGTTGTTGAAAGCATCGCGGTCATTATTGTTGCATAAACCGATGTTTGTATAAATTTCATTTGAGATCCCTACTTATTATAGATTTTTATTTTTTTACTTTTACTTTTTGTTGAAAGCAGAAGTTTTTTATTTTTTCGAACTAATAGAACAGAATTTCTACCGACTTTAATCAATTTATAACCATAAATATATTTACCCTGTTTATACCATTTTCCATTAATCATTGCTGATTTGTTTAAGATGGCATCAAGCCTGAAATGCACAGTGCTGTGTTGCGTGACTTTTTTGTAGTTTGCATGCGCACCAAATACTGTTTTTTTGGTTATTTTGTTTTTTTTGGAATCATTTTTCTTGTGTAAAAAAATAAAAGGATCTTTTATCCTTGCAATCTCTTTTTCAGAAACTCCGATTCTTGGTGGTTTAATGGCTTCAATCTGCTCATCAACCCATGCCAGATTGTTGGAAAAAAGTTGTGAAGTCAGAAGGAGCATTAAAATCAAGTAGAATTTTTTCATTAGTATGTAATCCCCCATACAGATATATTTAAATCAGAAATCAACGCCTGATCAGCTTTTATATCAAAGTTGTGTATATCAACGACCAGTTCACTCTGCTCTAATGAATTGATAAACTTCAAGGTGTTTTTATAATTCGCAGTTGATTCAATTGTAATATCGAGTATGTGCCCAAAAGAACTCTCATTTTTTGCATATTTGTTTGTCAGAGTAAGCAGTTTGACATTATATCTTTGTGCATTAGTCGCTATGGAATCAAGATATTCACCCCATGCCCGTTCATCATATATTAAAGATGAAATAGTTTCAATTTTACTTTTTATATAAGAGTTGGTATCTTTTATGACAATTATCTCATTGTTTATGTTCCTGATTTCTTTTTCAAGCTGTAGAATTTTTGATTCTGGATTATGCTGCAGAAATGTTTTATCGGCATTTATCTTTGTCTGGAGATTTTGCACACTGGCTCTTGTCTGTGTGAATTTGTCAAAGGAACTGTCCCAGAACAGAAGGTATGCAAAGGTAAAAATGATACCGACAACCATCAGGTAAGTCATATAGATGTCTTTTTGGGTTTTGTTTTTAAAAGCTGCATCTATTCTATGGAGATAGTCTTCAAGATTTATTTTCATAATATACGCACCTTTAATTCACTGAAGTATTTATTTGTTTTTTCATCAAAGACAATCTCTTCAAGGATAAACTTGTATTTTCCTTCATAAATCTTAGTGAGATATTCAACAAGTTGTGTAATCTTTCTGTCATTATTGGCAACTAAATAAAAAGTCAGTGTTTTTGTTTTATTATCTTCTGCATACTTTGCTTCTTCAATCTTTACACCATACTTGTTTAAGTTTTTAGTGAACATTGTCAAAAGTTTTGCTTTCATGGGATAATCAACTTTTACTTCATGAATTTTCATAAGAGTGTTTTTTTTCTCAGAGTATTCTGTTTTTTCTTTGGCAAGCAATTTCAATGATTTTTCTTTGTCTGCTTTCCTGTTTTTAATAGTGGCTTCTCTGGTTATTTTGATATTATGAATCTCTTTATATTTTTGTTTGAGCAGATCTTCTTGCAGAGTCTGTGCATACGTAAGTATCCAGTATGTTATAGGGTACGCAAACGCAAGAGCAAAGGAAGCAAATATTAAAATTATAAGTTTGCCGCTTTCTCGTTTGATGAATTTCGGCGGTCGTCTGTAATCAGTAAAATTGCATTCATATATTTCATCTTTGGGCAGTGTTGTATAAATATGCATAAGTGCATGAAGCTGATCAACATATTCATCTTCGGTCTCAAAACCGTAATCAAATTCAAATTCACTTGACTTTATGTTTAACTCAACTTCCAGCATTTCATAAAGTTTTGTTACAGTGGGAAGCTGTGCTCCTATATATACATGCTCAAATTTTTCAATATCAAATGCTCTTTTTGCATAGGTGAGAATATCATTGATATTTGCAAACAATTCTTTATAAAGACGAATAAAAAATTCTTTGTAATCGCTTGTAGTTTCTTTAAGATTTTCTTTTGAAAAAAAGTATATAAATTCGTTATATTCAATTCTCTCACCATACAGTTCACAAAAACGCTCATGCATTTCTACAAGAGAATATTTTAAAGATTTGGTATAAACAAATTCCTTGTTGCCGTAAATAGTCAAAAATGCATCATTTTCCTGAATATATATAAAACAGTGTACACCGTTACTGTCGATGAGTTCTTTTGTATAAAGTGATTTGATTAAAAGAGGCGAAGGAATGATGACATCAATATATTTTACTTTTTCAATAATTTTTATAAAAGTATTGGTTATGTCCAAAGGGTCTACGATAAAGACATGAAAATATCTGTTTTCTTCATCTAATGTGTCAAATGATTCTATGTACCGAATTTTATACTCAACTGCCTGATCAAGGGCCAGTTCATCATATGCTTTGTTACTGATAGCATCAAACAAATCTTCCTCAGGAATATTTTTACTGATTGCAATCTGGGCAGTTATAAATTCTTTTGTACTGATATATGAAATTACAAACTGATCTTTTGAAAATTTTGGACTTGTTGTTTCTGTGATGAAACTTGATATTCCACTAAAGTATGTCTCTTTGTATGGATTAATTGATAATACACTTGAAAAAGAGTGCTGTGTTGATGTATTCATTAACTATAATCCTATTTAAAATGAACCAATAACATGGAACAAAATTCATCATTTTTGTAAAACTCAATCCTGTATGTTTTGTTATTGTTATCAACTGAATAGTGTTTGTTTAACTCTTTTAAAGATATATTTATCTGACTCTCATCTACTCTGTTTTTTTTATAATAACCTATAACATTCACACGGTGTTTTTTACTCTTGACGATTTTAAAATCGTCACTTACATAAAATTCTGAAGCTTTTGGCAAAGAAACTTCGTTATTGTCTATAACAATTGTGTATTTTTCGGGACAATAATCCGACATTTTAAAATATTGGGGTTTGAGTGTAGTTACTAACTTATTCCCGATATATATCAAATATCTGCCTTGTTTTCTTTTTACTTCTCCCAACGGATGGGAGAAATAAAACTCATTACTTTTTGATTTTATCGGAATATAGCTTAAAGAGTTTTTTATATCATTCAAATTTAACAAAATATTGTGATTTATTACTAATGTTCCATAGTTTTTTATTATATTCGTGATTTGTGCTGCATTTAATTCAAAGTCGCGTTTGTAGGCGATTCCCATTATTTTCATATATTCTTCTATTGCCAGGAGTTGATAAAAGACTTTTTGGGACAAGCTGGAGAGATTTTTACTTGTCTCAATGGCAAATGCCGGCTTGTCATTTGTAACAGCAAAGTAGGTAAGAGAAAGCTGCATTGCCTCATCTTCATACTTTGTATTGGTGTTTTTTACATTGAAACTGTGATGCTTTTTCAGGAGTTTTTTATTGATATTGTTTTTGACTGTTTCTGCAATAGTGTTTAAGTCGCCAAAAAGCTGTTTTTGTTGGAGTCGGCACTGGTCAATAACACAGGTCTGTCCCCAGGCATTCGGATTAAATATACTGCCTTGGTTCTGCTTACGGTAAAAACCATGTCCGTCGTGTAAATTTAAGACTAAAGAAACTTTTTTTGAAAGTATTATTTTTTTGACTTCTTGGATGATTTTTCTGTCTTTGTCATCTTTTTTGATATGTGAAAACTTACGATTCATATCACCATGAATGCCACGTTTGTTAGCCATAATACTTTCTTTGTTCAAGTTTGGAATAATCCATAAATTCTTAGATGTTACAGTGTAGTGTGTGGCCAATATTGAAGCTGCAAAATATCCGCCGGGTTCATTACCGTGAATTCCGCCTATAACTAAAAGAGTGGTGTTTGAGTCACTGTTTTCTTTTTTGATAAGCTGAATATTTGCATTGAGAACAGATGAAAAAAGAAGTGCCAGGCATATATTGAAAATCAGAGACATTTATTTCTCTGTTATAATGCTGAATTGATTGTTTTGTAAGCGTACAATTAATATCTTTTTTCCATGAAAAGAGAAACTGTCGGATTTGTACTCTTCGTTAAAGGTTATCTTATATAAGTTTTCAATATTGGGATATGCAATGATGTTTATATTGCGAAACAGTATGATTTTATTTTCATTTTTGCTAAAAACTCTTTGCTTGTATTGCTTGAATTTTTCAAGATTCATACCGTCAAATCTTTTAAATTCCTGTGCATAGAAGTGAAGATAATCTTCCAGATTATTATAAAGCCAGGAATAGCGCCATGCGTACAGATTGGATAAAAGCAGTGCCAGGGTCTCTTTTGATACAGTATTGTTGCTGCCTGTATCTTCTTTTATAATCAATACTGTTTTTTTGATATCAATATTTTTATTAAGACATTCTATGCTTTTGTTATTGATGGCAATACACCCTTTTGTAAATTCGTCTCTTTCCTGATTGCTTGGCAGTCCGTGAATCCAGATACCCTGTCCAGTTTTTCCTTTGTATCTGTCATAGAGGTTCGGATAGGAAGTCACAAATGCCATTGGACCGTAAAAAGAGTCAACTTTTGATAGCTTTTTTACAATATCATAAACGCCAACAGGTGTTTTAAGGTCGCCTTCTCTGGTTTTGTCTCCTTTGAATTTTCCCGTAAAAGCACTGTACTCTTTTCGCAGCCTGTATGTGTTGTTGCTGTCTCTGGAGTAAATTAACAGTTCTGATTTTGATTTGTTACACAGTAAAATATTTGTATAGGATTCAATATAGCCAAATTGGGTGTCTTTGTTTTTGAGAAACTCCTGCCAATAATTTTTATCACTAAGGCTTTTATCCAACTCTTTTTGAATATTTTTAATGCCATGCAGTCGATAGTTTGTTAAAATGTCATTGTTTGAAGCAAACACAGCAGTTGAAAAACAAAGTGTACAGATAATACTTATAACAAAAAAGTAAAACCTATTGCCCATGGTCATATCCTATCTCTTTGAGGAAATTTTTGTCTTTTGTCCAGCCTTTTTTGACTGTTACCTGAAGGTTCAAATAGGCTTTTTTCCCACTGAGTCTTTCGATTTTTTCTCGGGCAGATTTGCCTATTCGTTTGACGGATTCACCGCCTTTTCCGATAATGATTCCTTTTTGCGACTCTTTTTCTATAATTATTGTGGCATAAATTCTGTCAATTCCTGTTTCTTCTTCGATAGAGTCAATAATGACATCTGATTCATAAGGGACTTCATCACTGATGTTTTCAAAAATAGCTTCACGGATAAATCCTGCATAAATGTCACGAACAAGTTCACTTGTCAAATCCTCAGGATCATACAGATAAGGAGATTCCGGTAAGTTTTTTGCAATAGTGTCCAATAAGTCTTTATGACCTACCTTACGGGGAATTGCTACAGGAATAAGCGCTTCAAAGTGATCAGCATATTTATTGTAGGCACTAATCGATTTAAAAAGTTTTTCTTGCGAAACCTGATCTATTTTGCTTAAAACAATAATATGCTTCACCCGTCCGTTGTTAATTTTTAAAAATCTTTCATAATGTTCGGTAGAATCAGTCACCGGTGCAAGGTAGACGATTAAATCACAATCACCCATTGCTTTAAGGGCTTCATCAAGCATAAACTGATTGAGCATTTTTTCTTTTTCATGCAAACCGGGCGTGTCGACAAAAATAATCTGTGCATTTTCATGCATAACAATTGCATTTGAACGCTTTCTTGTTGCATTGGCTTTTTGACTTACCATTGCAATTTTTTCGCCCAAAAGGGAATTCATTAGAGTGCTTTTACCTGCATTCGGACGTCCAATCAAGGAAACGAAACCAGCTTTAGTCATTTTTACAAACCTTACTTATTTTTACAGACACAAGTGTCTGAACTTATTATAATATATATCTTGATAAGTCTTCATCTTCTACGGCGTTATCGAGTTTTTCATGCACAAGCTTTGCTGTGACGACAAACTCTTTTCCTTTATACTCATCTGCATTGAAACTGATATCTTCAAGTATTCTCTCTAACACAGTATGCAGACGTCTTGCACCGATATCTTCAGCCGTTTCATTGGCACGGTGTGCAAGTTTTGCAATGGCTCTTACCGCTTCATCTTCAAATATCAACTCCATGCCTTCAACGCCCAAGAGAGCCTGGTACTGTTTAAGCAGAGAGTTTTGTGTACGCGTTAGTATTTGATAGAGTGTCTCTTCTGTTAAAGCTTCTAGTTCTACACGAAGCGGAAATCTTCCTTGCAGTTCCGGAATCAAATCACTTGGTTTGCTGACATGAAAAGCACCGGCTGCAATAAAGAGAATATGATCGGTATTGATTGTTCCGTATTTTGTTGAAACACTGCTTCCCTCTACGATAGGCAAGAGGTCTCTCTGGACTCCTTCTTTTGAGGGGTCATTCCGTCCCTGACTTTTTTCACTGAGTGCAATTTTGTCTATTTCATCAAGAAAAATAATCCCTCCGTTTTCCGCCCGTCTCAATGCTTCTGCATTTACTCTTGTCATATCAAGAAGTTTATTGGTTGCTTCCTGACGAAGAAGCATCTTGGCATCTTTAACCGTTACCTCTTTTTTGTTGTCTTCTTTGTTAATTGTGGCAAAGACTTTGGAGAAACTCTCTTGCACTTTGGCCATTTCCGGCGGTAAATTTGTGTCATTAAATTCGATATTGAGTTTTTCTATTTCAAGTTCTATGACTTTATCATCCATTTCACCGGATTCTATACGCTTTTCCATAGCTTCTAAGAGGCGTTGATAATCATCTTTTTTGCTTTCACTTGCACCGGCAGGAAGGGGAGGGAGCAGTTTTTCTGTGATTTTATTGATAATGTAGTTTTCTATTTTGTCTTTGTTCGCTTCTTCCTGTTCCGCTTTGACAATGCTGATGGAATTTACAACCAGATCACGAATCATAGACTCTACGTCACGACCGACAAACCCCACTTCTGTATATTTGCTTGCTTCAACTTTTATAAACGGTACTTTCATCATTTTAGCCAGACGGCGTGATATTTCCGTCTTTCCGACACCGGTTGAACCAATCATTAAAATATTTTTCGGAGTAATTTCATTCTTGAGTTCATCATCAAGCTGCATACGTCTGTAGCGTGTTCGCAAAGCAAGTGCAATGGTTTTTTTCGCATCTTTTTGAGCAATGACATAATTGTCCAGATATTCTACAATTTCTTTTGGTGTTAAATTCACTGCGCTTCTCCATCGAGTATGAGTGTTTTAATATTGTGATTTGTATATATACAAAGATCTGCCGCTACATGTAAAGACTCTTTGACAAGTTCCTCTTCATCCAATGAAGCGTGCTTTTTTAATGCGCGTGCAGCTGAAATGGCAAAATTTCCCCCGCTTCCTATAGAAGCGATTTGTCCGTCTTCCGGCTCAACCACATCGCCGTTTCCCGTCAAAATAAATATATGTTCATTGTTCAAAACAATCATCATAGCCTCAAGACGACGCAGCACTTTGTCTTTTCTCCAAGCCTTAGAAAACTCAACAACAGATTTGAGCAAATCTCCTTTTTTATTTTCTAAAAATTCTTCAAACATATCAAACAGATTAAAAGCATCAGCAGTACTTCCGGCAAACCCTGCCAGAATTTTACCGTGATGCAGCCTGCGGATTTTTGTTGCATTGCCCTTTAAAACGCTGTCTCCAAAGGTCACTTGACCATCACCGCCGATAACGGCTTTTTTTTGACCTTTGTAGGCCAGTATGGTAGTAGCATCAAACATTAATTCTTACTCTCCCTGAACATCTACATGGAGTTTTGCATGAATTCCGTGACCGAGTTTCAAATCCAAATCATGTTCCCCGATTGTTTTAATCGCTGTTTTGTCTGTAATGGCTTTTTTATCTATCTCTATGTCATGTTGTTCTTTGAGTGCATTTGCGACTTCTTCTTTGGTTATAGCCCCAAACAGGTGTCCGTTGTTGCCAACTTTTTTTGTAATGACAACTTCGAGTTTATCAAGTTTTTCTGCAATCTTTTTGAGTCTTGCTATTTCAGCTTTTTCTTCTTCTTCTTTTCTTTTGATTTCTGCCTCATGTTCAGCAATAATCTCAGGTGTTGCAGGTTTGGCAAAACCTTTTTTAATTAAAAAGTTTTGACCATAACCTGGTTTGACCTCTTTGACTTCACCGGCTTTACCCAAACTTTTTACATCTTTAATTAATAATACTTTCATAGATTATTCCTAGTTTTATTTTATCTTTCTATTTCACCTGGATAGGCAACAATACCATTTGTCAAGTTTCCGATTTTTGTATAACCGTTGTCTGTAAGAATTCTTGCAACATGAGCAGAACGGCTTCCTACATGACAGTAGAGTATGATATTTTCATTTTTACCGTAGTTTGTTTCTTCCCATGTTTGAAAAAATGAACTTGTCGGTACCAGTTTGTCTGCACCTTTAATGTGCCCCATCTGCCATTCCATATATTCGCGTACATCTACAAGCTTAAAATCAACCATTTTCAGTTCACGTGCTTCTAAAAGGGATACAAGTTCATCACCGTCAAGTTCGTCTTTGTTCACAAGTATTTCGCACTCCTCTTTTGTCAGTCCTCTGGAATGGCTGTGTGCGGCCTCTTCCATACCGAGTTCAATACGCTTTTTCTCGGCAAATTCAGGAGTACAGAAAATTCCACAGTGACAGACACCACCCTCCGGAATTTCTTTTTCAATGGCAGGTTTACAAGGACAGATTCTGTCATCAACCGATTTTGGCTTTCCGTCAACTTCTTCAACCATAAAACAGGGACAAAATCTTTTTTTGTACATCATCTTGTTTCGTGCAAGGCCCATCTGTACGCCTTCGTTCACTTCTTCTTGCGGGTTGTATACCCAACCGAACTGTGCATTGACCTTGTCTGTAAATTTGATTGTTTTTTCAAGTTCCGCCTGAAATTCCGGTGAATTCATATCAATTTTTATTATACTCATATCTCGTTCCTCTAGTTATTTTTTAAATTTGTTTCTTGCTTTACCTTCAATGATAAAACGCAATGCATTGAGTTTTATAAAACCTTCTGCATCTTTTTGGTTGTAAACTTCATCTTCTTCAAAAGTAGAATATTCAGGATTAAAAAGCGAAACATCAGAACTTCTTCCCACAACGGTTACATTTCCTTTGTAAAGCTTTAATCGTACTGTTCCTTCCACCCATTTTTGTGTTTGATCAATTGCTGCCTGCAGCATTTCACGCTCAGGAGCAAACCAAAAACCGTTATATATAAGTTTTGCATAACGAGGCATCATCTCATCTTTAAGGTGCGCTGCTTCACGGTCAAGTGTGATGGATTCTATTGCCCGGTGTGCTTTGAGCATAATCGTTCCGCCCGGAGTTTCATAACATCCGCGGGCTTTCATGCCGACAAAACGGTTTTCAACGATGTCAACACGACCGATTCCGTGCTTGTTGCCATATTCGTTTAGTGTCTGCAGCATTGTGGCAGGTGAAAGTTTTTCTCCGTTGAGTGCAATCGGATCACCGTTTTTGTATTCGATCTCTATGTATTCGGGAGTATCCGGTGCTTTTTGCGGTGAAGTTGTCCACAGCCACATCGACTCTTCCGGCTCTGCTGCAGGGTCTTCCAAAATACCGCCTTCATAAGAGATATGCAAAAGGTTGGCATCCATAGAATAAGGGGATTTTTTTCCTTTTTTCTCAATCTGAATGCCATGCTGTGCCGCATAGGCCAAAAGTTTTTCACGAGAATTTAAATCCCATTCACGCCAAGGAGCGATAATGGTAAGTGTAGAGTCCTGTCCAAGGTATCCCATTTCAAAGCGAACCTGGTCATTGCCTTTTCCTGTTGCCCCATGCGCTACACCGTCAGCACCGGTAATTTTTGCAATTTCAGCCTGACGTTTTGCTATTAAAGGGCGTGCAATGGATGTCCCTAAAAGATATTCCCCTTCATAAATAGCATTGGCACGAAACATCGGGAAAACAAAATCTCTTACAAACTCTTCGCGTAAATCATCAATAAAAATATTCTCAGGTTTAATGCCAAGTTCAAGTGCTTTAACACGTGCAGGTTCAAGTTCTTCACCTTGTCCTAAATCTGCTGTAAAAGTAACAACTTCGCATTTGTATTCGTCTTGCAGCCATTTGAGTATAACACTGGTATCAAGTCCGCCAGAGTATGCCAAAACAACTTTTTTAACACTTTTTTTCATGTAAAAAACCTTTGATAATAAAATAATTACCGCGATTATAACGAAAAACAGGTGAGAAGTTGCTTATGAATTTTGTATTTGTTTTTTTTAATAAAACTTACCAAAGGTGTGTTTACATGTAAAGAAGGTTCAAGAGTAAATGCAGTACTTTGTGAAGTACACTTTACCCCTTAGAGTCAAATAGAATTCCGCTGACCTCTTGCATTTTTGGAAGAAAATCATGTGCCTGTTCTGCCGGAAATCTTCGAATAACGGTATTTGTTTTTGTATCTATCGCCGCTACATAAAAGATGTCATTTTTGTCTACTCCGAATTTTATACTTGTATTGAGCGGAGAAAGTGCATCATTGAGCTCCTTTACCAGATTTTCAACATCTTTTTGGGCGTTTGTATTTTTTGTATTGTCAGCTGCAGAATTTTGTGTTTCTTTAATAACATCAGCCTGTTTTGTTCTTGTCTGTGCTGTCTGCTGTACCTGCTGTGACTGATTTTGTGATCGTCCCTGAATTTCTGCCGAACCTACCTGTGACTGCTGCTGTCTTGCAACATTTGCAATGCCATCCATGACATACTCCTTTGCGAAAAGTGTAATTAGTAATGACAAAATCGACAATGCCGTGAATAACTTTAGAAAATATTTTATTTTTTTGTGTTTATTCTAAAATATTTATGATAATCTTGCGTTTATGAAAGAATATATAAAATTACTCAAAGAAGAAAAAGTATTAAGACAGCTTTCGACAATTCAGCTGATTTCTTATTTTGGGGCCTGGTTTTCCAATGTAGCTATATATACTCTGCTCATTGAGTTACATGTATCCGCCTCTGTTGTCGGTTTTGTAGCAATGCTGAACTTTTTTGCCGGTGTTTTGCAGGCTCCGTTTTCGGGTCCTGTTATAGACAGGATGAATCCAAAAAAACTGATGCTGCTGCTTATCACGGTGGAAATAGTCGCTACTGTCTCTTTGATATTTGTGACACAGGTCTCGGACTTGTTACTTTTGTATGTATTGATATTTTTTAAAATGGCGGCAGCTTCATTTTATTTTACGACAGAGATGTCGCTTTTGCCAAAAATCCTGCATGGGAGCAAGCTGCAGCGCGCTAATGAACTGCATTCTATTATCTGGTCGTTTTCCTATACGCTGGGAATGGCGGTAAGCGGCTTTGTGGTTTATTGGTTTGGTATAAAAACGGCCTTTATGCTTGACGGATTGATGTTTTTTATAGCTTTTTGGCTGCTCTTTTATACAGAAATTAAAATAGAAATACTGAAAGTCGAAGAAAATATTTTTAAAATGATGCAGGAGACTTTTGTTTATCTCAAAAGAACACCAAAAGCTCTCCATCTGATGCTTATCCACTCTTTTGTCGGTCTTACCGCTTTTGATGCCCTGGTGGCCTTGATGGTTGATGAGTATTATGCCTCTTTTATTGCGGCTTCACTGGCTCTTGGGCTACTGCATTCTGCCCGTGCCGTAGGTCTTGTCATCGGTCCGGTATATATCGGAAAATGGATTAACAACACAAGGCTTGTCTATGTATTTATAGCCCAGGGGACAGCTGTCTGGATATGGGCATTTGCAATGCATAATTTTTATCTTTCTTTGGCAGCGAGCGTGCTTGTCGGTTTCTTTACAACGACTTTATGGTCTTACAGTTATACACTTTTGCAAAAAAACATAGAAAAAAAATACTATGGACGGATTGTTGCCTATAATGACATGCTGTTTTTGTCTTCGGCAGCTTTTACTTCGTATATGATTGGCTTTTTGGCAGCACATTCATTTTCTTTAGAGGCAATTACGGCTATAATTGGCAGCGGTTTTTTTGTAGGCGCGCTTTACTATAAATATGTACTCAAAAGTCAAAAAATAGAAGAGATTTCATGATGAGTTTTGCAATACTTGGCGGACTGCTGTTAAACATTGGTGCCTATCTTACCTATAAAGGAAAGATTTATCAGGCAGTGATTGTCTATCTTTTTGCAGATATCTGCTGGATAATAATGGCAGTGCAAAAAGAGGATGTGATTGGTGCGGGTTTTATCGTAACAGGCACCATATTCGGATTTTTGGCATATTTGAAGATGAAAAACGGTGCAATGAAAAAAAGTTTAGACAAGGGAGAGGAATGATTTACAAATCAAAAGAGGGTGACATCAGTTTGGAGAATTTGACGCGTCTGTATGGTGCAGTTGTCATTGATATGCAGGGTGAAATTGCCGAAATGAGTCTGGAATGGTTTGATCTGTACGGTGAGAAAGTCAAGTTGATACATTATGTGCTTGTGTTTGATTATACGCCGCCGGGTGAAAATGTCAGAGATACAAAAGTTTTGGAATTTTCTACAAAAGAGGCACTGATAGAAACGATGCAAGAGGTAGCACAATTTTTTCAAAAATAATTTCAAAAGATACCAAAAAAGTTCTCTCTCTTGCCTTTCCTGCAGCGCTCAAGCATCTTGTAGATATTTTACAGGTGCTTATAGATATGCTGATGGTGGGAACGGTAAGTGTTGCCGCACTTGCAGCTGTCGGTATGAGTATGCAGTTTATGATGATTATCAATGTGTTGATGACGCTGTATGTCATAGGCGGCAATGCGCTTATCTCGCGATTTATCGGGCAGGGCAGAAAAAACAGAGCTTCGGCACTTCTCTTTTCACTTGTTATTCTTGCCGTGATTTTGGCTTTTTTTGTAACGATTGGCGGCTATTTCGGCAGCACACATTTTTACAGCTGGATGGGTGCGACACCTGCAGTGGTAGAGCAGGGCAGTATCTATTTTAAAGTCTTATCACTCGGTATTGTCGTGATATTTTTGGATAACCTGCTTTACAATGCCCTGAGTGCCGCAGGAGATACAAAAAGCTCTTTTTACATCAAACTCTCCTCTGCCGCTATGAATGCTTTTATGAACTACGTGCTGATATTCGGTCATTTCGGCTTTGAAGCAAGAGGTATTGAAGGTGCCGCCATTGCAACGGTCATCTCCTATATATTTAATGTTGTTGCCTACTATATACTTATAAAAAAGATGAATTCGAGTCTTGATTTTGTGCCGATTATTCGCACGCAGGATATAAAAAGAGTCCTGAAAGTCGGTTGGAGTGCAGCACTTGACCGTGGTATATCGAGTATGAGTTTTTTGGTTTTTGTCTCCATCATCACTGCTTACGGAACGGCAGAACTTGCAGGCTATCAGGTCGGACTCCGTGTTGAGGGCATTGCCTTTATGCCAGGTTTTGGTTTTGCCATCGCCGCAATGGCGCTGGTAGGACAAAATATAGGAAAAAAAGACTTTGACAAAGCCTATAATATGGGGATAATTTCCGGACGGATTGCCTATGTGTTTATGGGAAGTGTCGGGCTGATTATGATACTCTTTCCGGAGTTTCTTGTGAGTTTTTTTACAAAAGACGCTCTGACGATTGCAGTTGCCTCAAAGTACCTTATACTGGTAGGTTTGGCGCAGATTCCACTTGCAATTATGTTTGTCTATTCTGCAGCACTTCGAGGAGCCGGTGCCACAAAAACCACCCTGAAAGTCAATGTCTCTTCTTTGTGGCTTTTCCGTGTGATTCCTTCGTATACAGCCTATCATATGGGCTATGGAGTTGTTGTGATTTTTGCAATTATGAATATAGAAACTTTGATAAAAGGCATTATCTATTGGTATCTGTACTCGAAAAGAGAGTGGCTCTATACCAAAGTATAAATTTATTTGGGATATGTTGTTTATAACTATTTCACCAGAGGGAGCTTCAATGCCATAAAGTTTAGCGGCTTTTTCGGAACCCGTACTGCAGTGCGGGCCGAGAGTGGCAGGAAAGTAGCAACAGTCGGCACTAAAGTACCGATTCCAAGAGGTTGTTGTATTGCGGAACCTATCCTTTATGATGGGCTGAGAGTGGCAGGAAAGTAGCAACAGTCGGTACTACAGAAAAAATTTAGTTTTTCTCACAAGTTATGCTTTAGTGTTAGAAGTACTGATTCCGGGGAGTTGCTATATTCCGGAACCCGTACTTCAGTGCGGGCTTTGCGTTTTTAAAACCTAACGTCTAGGTTAAAACCCAGATTCTAAAAAAATAGCAATTTTTTTTTCTTAACTAATGGCAATACATTAGTTTTGATGGTTCCCAACAGTATTTGGGATTGTGTTTCCGCTGGCTTGCATGCTGAGTGCCTGAGGGTGTTTTTTATAATGTGTGCGTACTGTTTTGGCGAGTTTTTCTTTGGTGCGTGTGTCGATGACTCCGTTGTCGGCTATGGCGTCTGCAATGTTTTGTACCAGTTCATCCTGGGGGTTTTGCATTTTGCTTTTCCAAGAAAGTAAAAGTGCTTTGTTTACATGTAAAGGCAAGGAGCCCATTATGCCGATATCGTTTTGATTGTGAATGAGCAGTCCTGAGGTAGTGCCTCTGTCAAGTGTCAAAACCTGGAAAAGATAGAGTGTGTGGTAGTCAAGCTGCTGTTGGAGTGCCTCTTTTGAGATTTCTGTTCTTGTCTGTAAAGCATTTGTTATAATGTGGATGTAGGTGTCTATAATGCCCTCTCCAAAGTTTTTTGCAAAATCGGCGTCGGCTTGTTTGTTGTCTGTTTTGTAGTTTTCAAGGTAAAAATGAGAGATGCCGCGTGTACGCTGCAGGGCAGGAATTGTAAAATATTTGTCGCCCTGTTCTGCGCCTGTTGTATAGTTTTTGCTTCCTAGGTTTTGCAAGGCTTTGTCAAATGCAGTTTTATCTTCTTCATAGGCAACAGCAGGATTCAAATCAGCCATAATTCGCCAATAGGAGGGTGCATTACGCAATTCTGTCAGACTGATGTGAATATGCACAGAGGGGACATGCGGATTGGCAGGATGGATAATGGTTGAAATGGCGGTGGCACTTTTGAGGTTTTTTTCAGGTTTGTCATCATAATGTACCTGTGAGACATTCACGCTTGCGGTATTGAACAGTTTTTTGTCTCTTGCTTCAAATCTGTTTCCGCCCCCGTGAAGTCCGGCATCTCTGAGCCAGGTAACTTCTTTGAACTTTTTATCGGCTCCAAACTTTTTTGAAAGAGTATCGAGTTTGTCAACAAATCTTTTTTGTAAAGCAGTGACGAGTGCGTATGCTTGCTGTGCTTCTTTTGAGTCTGCTAAAATCAGTGTCATATTTATTATCCATAATTTTTTCCTAATTTTAGCAGGTTAAGACTAAATAAAAGTCTACAGAGTAAAATATTTACCTTCTTCCTCCGCCTTTTCCGTGAGAACCCTGGTACATATTTTGAGAACCTGAACCGCTTCCCTGATTTTGGGAACCACTTTTATATTGGTACTTGTTTTGTTTTTTTTCTCCTGTACCTGAACCTGTGTATTGTTGCGTTCGCTCTTGCATTTGTTGCATTTGTGCCTCATGTTGGGCAAAACTTTCATCTGCATAACTTATGCCTGCTAATAATAGTGACAGAATGAGTATCTTTTTCATCTTACGCTCCTTATGTTTTATAGGAGGAGTATAGCAGTTTTGTATTAGCGGATTGTTAGCGGTTAGATGTTTTTTTAGCAAGTTTAAGATAATATTTCAGTATGAATAAACAAGAGTATAAACAGGCAGTAGAAAAATTAAATTTGTGGGCATATCATTATTATGTTTTGGATGATCCGATTATGACGGATGAGGTGTATGACAGACTTTACAAGGAGGTGGAAGAGTATGAAGCGGCACACCCTGAAGATGTTTTAAAAGATTCGCCTACGCAAAGAGTCGGAGATGTTGTCAGCGAGGGCTTTGTAAAAGCACGTCATCTCTCGCGTATGTGGTCTTTGGAGGATATTTTCAATGCCGAAGAGTTGAAAAAATGGCTGGAAAAAACCTACCGGCTTGACAAAAATGTGACCTTTTACTGTGAGCCAAAGTACGACGGTGCATCGCTCAACCTTATCTATGAAAACGGTGAACTGCAAAAGGGCATTACCAGAGGTGACGGAACAGTGGGTGAACTGATTACGCAAAATGTCAAAACGATTCGCACGGTTCCTTTGAGCATAGAGCATAAAGAGCTGATTGAAATTCGCGGAGAAGTAGTTATATTTAAAGACGAGTTTGAAAAAATCAACAAAGAGCGTCTCAAACAGGGAGAACCGCCTTTTGCCAACCCGCGTAATGCTGCAGCAGGGAGCCTTCGCCAGCTTGATCCGAATATTACCGCAAAAAGAAATCTTGTCTTTTTGCCCTACGGTGTCGGTGTAAACACTCTGCCGCACAAGCTTCTGAGTGATAAAATGTCTTACATTTATGAACTCGGTTTTCGCGAACCGCCGCTTCGTGCCGTAACAAAAGGCTATGATGAGATAGAAGCAATGTATGAGCGTATGAAAGAGGAGCGTGAGAGTTACCCCATGATGCTTGATGGAATGGTTGTCAAGGTGAACGAAATCGCAGCGCAGATAGATATGGGATATACGGTAAAAGTACCGCGTTGGGCGGTGGCCTATAAATTTCCGGCAGTCGAGAAGATAACACGCGTAAAAGACATCATTTTGCAGGTCGGGCGTACGGGTGTTGTGACTCCCGTAGCCATAGTTGAGCCGACAGAGATAGAGGGCGCCGTGGTTGAGCGTGCGACACTGCATAATTTTGATGAGATAGAGCGTATGGACATCCGCATAGGGGACAAGGTGATTATTTTGCGAAGCGGGGATGTGATTCCAAAAATCGTCAAAGTATTGACACAGGAACGCAAGGGAGATGAAAAGAAAGTTCTCCGTCCGACACACTGCCCTGTTTGCGGAAGCGAACTCTTGCAAGAAGATGTGCTTATAAAGTGTCAAAATCTCAAATGTGAGGCACGGGTTGTCAACTCCATTATCTATTTTGCTTCCAAGCAGTGCCTCAATATTGACGGACTCGGCAGTAAAATAGTTGAGCAGCTTTTTAATGCGGGACTTGTCAAAAGCGTACTTGATTTATTTGCTTTGAATGAAGAAAAACTCTTAAAGCTTGAAGGCTTTAAAGAGAAAAAAGCAAGAAACCTGCTCAATGCCATAGAGAATGCAAAAGGGTGTGAGCTTTGGCGTTTCATTAATGCGCTCGGAATCGAGCATATCGGCGAAGTGGCTTCAAAAATGATAGCCGAAGCCTTTGGGCTGGCATATTTACATGTAACGCAGGAACAGCTTGTAGGCATTGACGGCATAGGGGAAGAGATGGCGCAGAGCTATTTGGAATTTATGCGTGTGAATGAAGATACTGTGCTTAAGCTTCAAGAGATTTTACAGCCGGTGCCGCCGAAAAAAAGAGAAGAAGCAGACGAAAATCCTTTTAAAGGAAAAACGGTGGTACTCACGGGAACTATGAGCGAGCCAAGACCTGTTATAAAAGAGAAGCTTGAAGCACTCGGCGCAAAAGTTTCAAGCAGTGTAAGCAAAAAAACCGACTATCTTATTTATGGCGAAGATGCAGGCAGCAAGTATGACAAGGCTGTAAGTCTGGGTGTCAAAACACTTACGGAAGAGGAAATGAGAGAGATGCTTGCATGAGACTGGATAACTGTTTGGTAGCAAACGGCCTGAGTGAAAGCCGTAACAAAGCGCAGGCTATGATTAAAAACGGACTGGTTCTTGTAAACAGCAAAACTGTCAAAAAACCGGCCTTTGGAGTAGAAGAAGATGACAGGGTGGAAGTGGTGCAGCATAAAAGATATGTTTCCCGTGCTGCTTTGAAGCTTGAATATTTTTTGGATGAACTGGATTTACATGTAAGCAATAAAAGAGCTTTGGATATCGGTTCTTCCACGGGCGGATTTACCCAGGTTTTGCTTGAGAGAGGTGTGCGGGAAGTCAGTTGTGTTGATGTGGGACGGGAACAGTTGCATCACTCTTTGCGTGAAGATAATCGTGTCAATACTTATGAAGGCTGTGATATCCGCCGGTTTGAGGCGGATGAACCGTTTGAACTGGTTGTCAGTGATGTTGCCTTCATCTCTTTGCTGTATATTTTGGATGCTGTTGACAGGCTTGCTTCGGGTGATATCATTTTGCTCTTTAAGCCGCAGTTTGAAGTAGGGAGAGAGGCAAAACGTGACAAAAACGGTGTTGTACAGGATGCAAAGGCAATACAACGGGCAATGCAAAGGTTTGAAGATGCCTGCCGTTTGAAAAACTGGCAGTTGGTGAAAAAATCTCCCTCAAAACTTGCGGGGAAAGAGGGAAATTTAGAGTATTGTTATCACTTTAAAAAAGATATATTATAATGCTGAGAGAGAAGAAAAAAATGAAGGTGCAAATATGAGAAAAAGCACATCAATCGCCATAGGCGGATTTGACGGAATGCACATCGGGCATCAGGCACTTTTTCGTGAGCTTGATGACAACGGTACTATTGTTGTGATTGAGACAGGATATGCCAACCTGACACCTGACGGATTTAGACAACGCTATACAAAGCATCGTATTGTCTATCTGAAGCTTGATGATATACGGCATTTGGACGGAGAGGGTTTTGTTGCTTTTTTACAAAAAAAGTTTCCGAAATTAAAAAAAATAGTTGTGGGATATGATTTTCATTTTGGCAAAGACAGAAAATATTCCTATGAAGATTTAAAACAATTATTTAAAGGAGATGTAGTTGTGGTAGACGAGGTCAAACATAACAACGATTCGGTACATTCGCATAAAATAAGGGCAAAACTCCAAATAGGCGACATAAAAGGTGCCAATGATTTTCTCGGACACAACTATATGATTACCGGTATAAGAGTTGACGGACAGGGTCTGGGCTCCCGGGAACTTGTTCCGACAATCAACCTGAGAGTGAAGGGTTTTTTACTGCCGAAGGAGGGAGTGTACGCAACGCTTACTCGCATTGACGGTGAAGAACATTTTCATCCCTCGGTAAGTTTTATAGGACACCGTATAACAACGGACGGCAGTTTTGCGGTAGAGACACACATACTTGACGGTGTGGTTACATGTAAAGAAAAAGCTGAAATAAGTTTTGTTGATTTTATACGAAACAATGAGAAGTTTGACTCTTTAAATAACTTAAAAGAGGCAATTAAAAAAGATATAACGATTGCAAATCGGATGCTAAAAAGATTGGAATTGTAAGTATCAGTTTTATTGTAACTTTTATACTGTTACAGGATATGTGCCATATATTTTCCCTTGTGTAGTTGGGCAATAACATTTTGCTTGATTTTTGTAGAAGAAGTCTGTGGATTATAACTGACCTGTACTATTTTTCTGTCTTTTGATTTGAGGTAATCTTCTACTGCTATATTATGCGGTTGATCGCCCCAGTCTTCTCCAATGACAAAAATATCTGCATTTACTGCTTCACAGGCTGTGACATATTCAAGTTCGTGGTATGCTCTTACATCATCAACACATTTGAGTGCTTTGAGCATCTCCATACGTTGGGCCAAAGGAACAACAGGAACATTTGGTTTGTAAGAGTTGACAACCTGATCAGATGCAACACCGACTACAAGTGTATCCCCCAGTGTTTTACAGTATTCTAATAAGGCCAGATGCCCCACATGTAATAAATCAAAAGTTCCGACAGTATATATAATCATTATTTTGTTTCCTTTTGTAATATAATTAAGATATTTTAGATATAATACCATAAATATATTTAATATTCAGTAAAAATTTGATAAGGATTCAATTTATGACCAAACAACCAACGATTCTCTCTTATGTGAGAGATATTCCCAACCTTTTATCGCTTTCAGGATTAGCCTGTACACTTTTAGCCATCTATTTTAGTATCACCGGTCTTTATTATGCGGCTATGATTGGTATGGTTTGGGCTGTTGCATTTGACTGGGCGGATGGTTTGGTAGCCAGAAGGCTTAAAGGAAGAACTTCTACAGATGCGAAATTCGGAGGGCAGTTGGATGTTTTGATAGACATTGTAAGCTACGGTGTGACGCCTGCTGTATTGCTTTTGAGTTATGGACATTTTGAGCCTGTATACCTTATAGGCGCATTTATAATGATAAGTGCGGCTGCTGTGCGACTCAGTTATTTCAGTACATACGGACTTGCCGGAGGAACAAAATATACAGGACTTGCATTGGATAACAACAGTCTTATTTTGGTTTTCATTTTTTTGTTTGAAGGTTTTTTTACGCATGAAGTTTTTTCTGCCGTTTTATATATAAGCGGGGTAACTCTTGCGATACTGAATGTGTCAGAAATTAAAACACCAAAACTTTCCGGAAATCCGAGGAATGTCTATCTGCTAGGTATGTATACGCTTGGAATATCAGCTGTATACGGATTTTTTCTGAGATAAGCAAGTACAGAATATGCCAAAATTATAAAAACAAACAGGAAAATCAATGAAGATAACACCAAATGTAGTGGTGGAAAATGAAAATACCGCTTACAAAATTACTCTTAAAAATACGAGTAATATTGAATCTGTAGAAGTCCTCTCACGAGGGGATTATTATCATAAAGAGAAGATAGACTATACTGTACAAAACAATCATATTGTATTTGCATACACCATGAACTATCTTGGAGAGTTTATTGTAAAAGTCAATTTTACCTATAAAGAGTCTAAGTCCGTTTGTCTTTACTGCGTTGACAAAGAGATGATACAGTTAAGACCTTTCAAGGGTGATTTGCATATGCATTCTGTGTATTCTGATGGTAAAACAACACCTTTTGCAATGGCTTTGGCCTCTTTGCAGGCAGGGATGGATTTTGTGAGCATTACTGACCATGACAGCTACGAAGGCTCTCTTGAGGCGATAAAAAAAGTACAACAGAACAATATAGATATTTTGGTACTGCCCGGTGAGGAAGTGAGTGTCGGCGGGAAAAAAGATATGTCGATTGCCCAGGGAAACGGACATATATTATCTGTCAATGCAGACAAATCTATCCAAAAGCAGAGAGAAAAGAGCGAAATATATGAAAAAGAGCTTCAGGATATTGTCAAAAGACTGCAAAAAGAAGAGATAGATACAAAAATTGATCTTTTTCATTATGCAAAAAACATTTGGGTTATCGAAAAAATAAAAGAGGCACAGGGTGTATCCATCCTGGCGCATCCAAACTGGGTATACAGAGACGGAAAGTACCATCTTCATCAGGCTTTTTACAAAGAGATGCTTAAAAGTTCGCATCTTGACGGTGTTGAAGTTTTTGGAGAGGAAAAAATCAAAGAGTATAACAACATGACACACCTGACTGCGCTTCAAATCAGAAACAAACACAAGTATCTGGCACCGTTTGCCAATTCGGATGCGCATGACAGCGATCATGAAGTGGGAGAGCGTTTTAGCATTGTATTTGCAAAAGAAAGGTCTGCTGAAAATATTACTCATGCAATCAAAAAAGGGCTTAGCTGTGCTGTTTATAAAAGAGAAAACAATGAACATCAGTTCATAGGAAAAGATGAACTGGCACAGTATGTTTATTTTTTAATCAAAGAGTATTATCCAAAGCATAACAGTTTAAAAAGCAGATTGGCAAAACTTTATATGGACCAATTGATAAATGGGACAAGTTTTCAAAAAAAAATTGATGCGGTACAGTTGAAATTAAAAAATCATGCAAATGCATTTTTTTTTAGATACAATTAGCATAAAAAAGAAGTAGACATTTGAACAGAGAATATTTAGAAAACAAAGAGACCATACATTTTAAATTTGAACAAAACAAGGAAGACTTTACAGTAGATGAGATTCCTTTGGCATTTAAAGGCAATGGTAACTTTGTTGTATTACATGTAAAGAAAGTAGAACTCACAACCTGGGATATGATAGCAGCATTTGCTGAATTTCTCAACATACCTGCTGAAAAAATAGGCTATGCAGGACTTAAAGACAAACATGCAACAACGACACAGTATATTTCTGTCGAAGCGAAGTATGAAAAACAGCTCAAAAAATTTAGGCATCCTCAGATAAAAATACTCAATACGACAAGACATACCCACTCCATACGGATGGGTGATCTGGCCGGAAACCGTTTTAGCATCAATCTTTTTGGTGTTTCACAGATTGAAGCAGGACGTATTGAAAAGCTGGCTAGAAAAAGTGAAAAAAACGGCTTGCCCAACTATTTTGGATATCAAAGATTTGGACGGGATGAAGATTCAATAGAACAGGCCCGTGCGATGATAGCCGGAGACTTACATGTAAACGATGCAAAGCTGAAAAAGTTTCTTGTTTCTATTTATCAGAGTTTGTATTTCAATGACTGGTTGAAAGAGAGAGTTCTTTTGAGCAGAGAAAAAAACGGCGGAAAGTTTATGCTTTTAGAGGGGGATGTTTATCTTTCAGATGAAGAAAAACTCTTTACGCCGAAAAATACTCCTCAACAGGATTTTCAGGCAAAAAAAGTAGTACCGACAGGACTTTTGCCCGGACGGAATGTGTACCGTGCAAGAGGCGAGGCAAGAGCAATAGAAGCGAAATATGATGATGAGTTTTTATATGACAAAGGCATGCGTCGGGCGGCTTTGGTCTATCCTCAAGATATTACATGTAAGTATAAAAACCATTTTGATATTTTAAACATTGCTTTTACACTGCCAAAAGGTTCCTATGCCACAGTCTTTTTGGAAAATATCGCCAATAAAAACTTTAAAGCAAAAAGATTATAAGCCATCTATAAGAAGTTTTGTAGCAGTTTTGGCATCAACAGGTTTTGAATAGAAGTATCCTTGGATAGTATGAATACCAAGGTTGCTAAAGAAGTCAATTTGTTCTTTTGTCTCAACTCCTTCAACAACACATTTTAAGTTAAAGGTATCGGCAATTGATTTTATAATTCGAACAAGATCCTCATCCTTTTTATGTCCAGGAATTTTATCAACAAATGCTTTGTCGACTTTAATCTCATCAAGTGGCAATTTATGAATATATTGCAGTGATGAGTATCCAGTTCCAAAGTCATCTAGAGAGAGTTTAATACTTAGGTTTTTAAGTTCATCAATGGATTGGAGTTCTTGCATATTAAGGCTCATTAATTCATTTTCTGTTACCTCAATTGTGAGGTATTGTAGTAGGTCACTGTTTTCTTCAAGAAGTTTAAAAACTCTCATACTATTAAAATCTCCGGTAGTAAAATTTACCGATACTGAAACTTTTTTCCCCATATCGTGCCATTGTCTTAATTGATGCAGAGATTTTTTTAACATGATATAGTCGATATCATTAATGATATTGTTTTTAGTTGCAATACCTAAAAACAAACTTGGAGGTATAACTTTAGAATTACTTTGCATTCTTACAAGTGCTTCAAAACTGAGTATGGCTTTTGTTCTTGAATCTACTTTTGCTTGATAGTATGGAATGAAGCTTTCATTTTGAACAGATTTTTCTAATTCTTCAAGAACAAAATGTTGTTGTGCTATATTGTCTCCCATATCAGAGTTATAAAATAAAGCAGTTTCATTTTTCATATTTTTTGCTATTTGTAAAGCAGTATTCGCATCTGTTATCATATTTTGAGTACTATTTGCATCTTTGGGAAACTTTGAGATACCTATGGAAAAATTTATTTTCACCTGTATCCCAGAAACAGTAAATGGCTTCATAAATGTTAATTTTATACTTTGAAGTGCCTGAGTAATGTCATAAGAAGAGTCAAGCAATAAAACAAATTCATCTGCACTGTAGCGATATAACAAATCTTCAGAGAATAACCTTTTTAAAATTTCTGAACTTTTTTGTAAAATTAAATCACCATGGATATGTCCGTATGTATTATTGAACATTTTAAAATTGTCTATATCTAAAAAGAGAAGTGAAAATTTTTCTTTTTTTGCTATGAGCGTGTCTACATTTTCAAATAAAGATTTTTTATTGAGCAGGTTTGTGAGTTGATCGTGTGTTTCAAGGTGTTTAGCGTATTTATTACTTAAATCAAGTTTTTCTTTGGCTAGAATTTTATCTGTTACATCATAAACGATACCAATCATTTTGATTGGTTTGTTATTTTTGTCTTTTACAAGAAAAGCTTTTTCATGTACCCATACGACTTTACCATTTTTAAGTTTAATTTTGTGCTCGAGATTGTAGAAGTCTTTTTTCCCGCTTAAAACATCTTCAATCTCTTTAAAGACAATCGCCTTCGTTTCATCATCAATTACATTTAAAAATTTTTCAAAGGAGGGTTTATAATCATCAGCATCTTCACCGTATATTTCGATTTTTTGCCGGCTCCACAGGACATCATTTGTTTTTATGTCCCATTCCCAGTATCCGACATGTGCAACATCCATCGCTATTTCAAAAAGTTTTTTAAATTCGTTTTTATTTATATCTTGTATAGGCATGTGCAAATTATAACATATTTTTATTTATTACCATTCTTCCTCTTCTTCATTGATGTCTGAATCATCATATGGGTCCATATGAGTGAGGATATGGACTTTTTTATCCGGAAAAAGTCCTTTTATTTTTGCTTCAATCCTGTCTGATATGAGATGGGCATCGTAGAGTGAAATGCTCACATTAAAGACAAGATGGTAAGAGATAAAGATATGCGAACCTGCTTCACGTGTCTGCAGGTAATGGTAGGCTGTAATCTCTTTTTCATTTTTGAGAATTTCTTCTATTTTCTCGATATCTTCTTTTGGCAGGGCAACATCAAGAAGCATCAAAACTCCTTCTTTTACTATAGGAATGGCAGAGTAAATCATATAAAATGCAATGGCAATACCTAAAACAGGATCTATAAGATACTCTCCTGTGTACTGGATGGCTACAAGTGCAAAAAGAACAGCACCGTTTGAAAATATGTCTGTTTTGTAGTGCAGCGCATCGGCTTTTATAACCATGTTTCCTGTTTTTTTTGCCACATATGATAAAAAGAGGACTAAAAAACCTGTGATGACAAAAGATGCCACCATTACAGTGATACTCTCATTCATGTGCTGCATTGCTTTAGGATGCACTATTTTAGAAATTGCTTCATATAGAATAAAAAGTGCCGAGAGCGAAATTATTGTTCCTTCCATGACAGCCGCAAGCGGTTCAAGTTTTGCCCGTCCAAAGTGAAATTTGTCATCCGGATGTTTTTCTGCATTGTGAAGCGCAAAATAGTTAAAGAGCGAAACCGTTAAATCGAGGAGAGAATCAATGGCAGATGCCAAAACGGCGATAGATCCGCTTAATATTCCGACAGTGAGTTTAAGCAGTATCAATACAGAAGCCACACTGCTTGAAACAACGGTCGCTTTCTTTTCTAATCGCATAAAAATCCTTAATTATTATTTAGATATAATTGTACTTAAACTTAACTATAAAAAGCATAAAATGAACTTAGAAGAATTAAGACAAGAGAGACAAAAATGGATGCAGTGGAAAAACATAGCACCCCTGAGAAAAGCGATTGAGAGCCTTGAGGCAGTTACATGCAATGCTACGTTTGGGGATGTGGTAAAAATCAGCGGTGTCTGTGATGAAAAAAAAGTGTATGAAACGGCAAAAATGCTGATGCCATGGCGCAAAGGACCCTTTCAAATCGGTGAAACATTTATAGACAGTGAGTGGAAAAGTAATATAAAATACAATCTGCTCAGACCCTATTTTAATTTAAAAAACAAAAGAGTTGCCGATATAGGCTGTAACAACGGGTACTATATGTTTCGGATGCAAGAAGACGAACCAAAACTTTTAGTCGGTTTTGATCCTTCACCGCTCTATAAAACACAGTTTGATTTCATCAATCATTTTGTAAAAAGTGACATCATGTATGAACTTTTGGGTGTTGAACATCTGCCGATATATGACGAAAAATTTGATATGATTTTTTGTTTGGGTGTTTTGTACCACAGAAGTGATCCTGTTGCCATGCTAAAATCACTCTATAAGGGATTGGACAAAAAAGGCGAAGTGATTTTAGATACATTTTATATAGATGGCGATGAGGAGATGGCACTCTGTCCTGAGTTTTCTTACTCCAAAATACCCAACATCTATTTTGTACCGACGATAAAAGCATTGAAAAACTGGTGTCTGCGTGCCGGATTTGATGGATTTAAAGTATTACGTACTTCTGTTACAGATGCTGATGAACAGCGTAAAACAGAGTGGATAGAGGGGCAGTCACTGGAAGACTTCCTTGATCCGGATGATAACACAAAAACAGTAGAAGGCTATCCTGCGCCGCAAAGAGTCTATGTAAAACTGATAAAGGATAAAAAATAATGAAAAATGAACAACTTGATGATGAATTAGAACTTGAAGAGTATAGAAATACAGAAAATGAAGTGATGATTCAAACACATGAAAAGGTCAACCAAAATCTTTGCGGTGAAGTGATAAAGATGGAAGAGGGATATGTGGAATTGAGCCTTGAGACTATTCCTGATATGCTTGCTGATGAGGTCGGATTGATTCATGGCGGTTTTATTTTTGGTGCTGCTGATTATGCAGCTATGCTTGCAGTAAACGAACGAAATGTTGTTTTGGTAGCAAGTGACTGCCAGTTTCTCTCTCCTGTAAAACTGCATGATGTTGTTGATGTTGTTGCAAAAGTAAGACATAAAGAAGGGCGTAAAAGAAATGTACATGTACAGGCTTTTGTTCTGGATATAAAAGTTTTTGAAGGAGAATTTAAAACTGTTATAACAGACAAGCATGTTTTAAAACTCAAACTGCTGGATGAGGAAGAGCAAAAGAGCGGAACACCAGAGTAAAAAGGTTCAGCCCACCTCTTACTCTTTGTTTGCTGTGAGTAAAAATATTCCAAAATCTTTATGGGGTTTTTTGATTGTATTTATGTTTTGTATTTTTACATCTGCAAATCCGTGTTTTTGGACGATGTCGCGCAGTGTTTGGGCATCGAATCCAAAATGGTGCACACCTGTATTGTCCGAGTGAAAGGTTCCGTCTTCCCTTTCCAAATCGGCAATGGCAATAAAACCGCCTTTTTTAATGTTTTTATAAATTGTTGCAAAAAAAGCATCCAAATCTTTTACATGATGCAGTGTCATTGAGCTGATAAGTCCGTCAAACTGCTGTTTGAGCGGTTCTTTGACAATATCTTGATGATAGGCTTTTATTGCCAGTTGCGGTGTGTTTTTTTCCTGAAGTTTTTCGAGCATTTTTGCCGAGGTGTCTACACCGTAAACCTGTTTTACTTTGGGAGCAATGCTAAATCCAAGCAGTCCTGTTCCCACGCCAAAGTCAAGTATCTCCATATGCTCACTCAGCGGTATCTCTTTTTCTATAGCATCAGCAATTGTTTTTGCGCCCTTCACACGTATGTCACCGCTGTCCCAGTTTTGTGCTTTTTCTTTAAAATGATCTTGCATTATTTTCCTTTAGAGTTGGTTGATCCAGTAGTCTGCATACTGCTGTTCCTGTTTGATCGAAGTATTGTCCCCGTGTCCCGGGTAGACAGTTTTGTCATAAGGAATCTGTTTGAATTTTTCTAAAGATTTTTTCATATCTTCAGGGCTGGAGTAAGGAAAATCCGTTCTGCCGATACTTCTTTGAAAAATAAAATCACCGCTGAACATTGCATGCCCGATTTCAATAGTGGAGCACCCCGGACAGTGTCCCGGAAAATGGGTAAATTTTACTTTTGTACCGTCAAAATCAAGCTCTTCGTCACCCTCAATGGCTACATCAGGAGTAGATGGCGGCAGATCCGGCATCCAGGTATTGTCTTGAAGCAGAGGAATGTCACCTTTTGGTGTGTAGAGTTTGACCCCCAGTTTCTCCTGAAGCTCTGCATTGCTCCACACATGGTCAAAATGACCGTGTGTATTTAATATGGCTACAGGATTTGTAACATTGTTCAAAACCCACCCAGTGGCACCAACACCCGGGTCAATTATAAAATCTTTGCCATCAACTGTAGCAATATAACAATTTGTCTGATACGGTCCCATAGGCTGTTTTTTTATCTGCATTATAATCTCTTTTTTAGTGTTATTATAGCATCATATCGGTATGAATTTTTATAAAGAATTAGAGTTAATTTTACAGACAAAATCACCCAAAGAAAAAATCAGAAGATTTAATGATTTTTATGCGCATTACAAAGCAGGGAACGCCGTTTTTGAAACAGAGTACAAAGCAAAAGAGTTTTCAGAACCCTCATACAGTGTTACATGTAAGACAGTACCGCCTCAGGATGTTCCAAAAAGAACAAACCTCACAACAAAAGAGGGACAGGTGAATTTGCTGCATGCCATAGCACATATAGAATATTCTGCTATAGATCTGGCACTGGACGGGGCATACCGTTTTACAAATATGCCAAAAAAATATTATGATGACTGGCTGGAAGTTGCAGATGATGAGATACGCCATTTTTTACTGCTTGAAGAACTGTTGCATGAACTTGGGAGCAAGTATGGCGATGTGGAGGTGCATAATGCTCTTTTTGAAGCAAGTCAGCGAACACAGACTTTATTGGAGCGTATGGCAGTAGTTCCCCGTTATCTCGAAGCCAACGGCTTGGATGCTACACCGATGATACTGCAAAAAATCCAGAGAATGCCAAAAAATACTATGCTTGAAAAAATTACACATGCTTTACATGTAATCCTTGATGAAGAGGTTTCTCATGTGAAAAAGGGCGATGTCTGGTTTGAGTATGCCTGTGAAAAAGAGGGTGTAAACAAAGATGTCTATTTTGAAATTATAGACAAATATTATCCGCAAGGATTTTTGCGTCCTAAAAATTTAAATCTTGAGGCAAGAAAAGCAGCAGGCTTTACATGTAATGAACTTAATATTATGGCAAAAAAAGAGGTGTGCTGATTATTTGATATAAATTATATGTTATAATTCAAAAATGATAATAAGAAAGATTCTCAGAAAATACTTTGCCGCTCTTTTTGTAGTTGCGACACTTATGGCGGTTTTTCATCACCACAGTGACCTGGAAGTACATGAAGATTGTCAGATATGCAGTATCTCCTCCAATATCTTTGATGGTGATATTCAAAGAGAACCGGTCTATCTTCCTACACTTGGGCAGACACTCTGTTTTGTGCCTGTTTCTACTCTTTTTATATACATAAACGAAATTTACACTCCTCGTAATCCCAGAGCTCCCCCAAGTTATTCTTAATTTTCAAAAACAACTGTTTCAAATTTTTTTAATTATTAATAAGGATACTTATGCAAAAAAAACTCTTCAAAAAATTACAAATACTATCACTGGCAGCATCAGCTGCTATAACGCCTTTATGGGCATGCAACTCTTCGCATGTCTTGGGAATGGGTGGCTCGAGCGCCGCGTATACACTTTCTGCAAATACAATGCAAAAAGGAAACTACTACATTGGCGTAAATGCTGAGCGTGTCCAGAACAACACACTCTCTGATCAAACCATAATATCAGCGATGCAAAACGGTTCAAGTCATTTGCACAATATTGATGCAATAGATTCCTATTCTCTCTCACTCTCTTACGGGCTCACAGACAGATTGACACTCAGTATGCAACTTCCCTATGTTTCGCGTATAAATATTCGTGCAGGTGAAGCAGATAATGGTTTATATGCAGTACATCCGCATGGAAATGCTCAGGGTATAGGTGATATTTCTACAATTTTACAGTATAAAGTGTATGACAAAGAGTTCAAAGTTGCTCTTTTAGCCGGAATAAAAGCACCAACAGGCAAAACTGATATAGCAGATGCAGGAGAAGTTCTTGAAGCGGATTTGCAGGCAGGAAGCGGCTCATGGGACTTTTTTGCCGGAGTTGCTCTGACAAAAGATTTTGACACTTTCTCTTTGCATGCAAACATACTGTACAAAAAAAATACAAAGGGTGTTGATGAGAGTCAATTGGGGGATATTTTTACCTACAATGCAGCATTTTCATACAAACTTTTTGCGCACCAGCATAATCAGAAGTTTTGCAGAGCAGATGAAAAAGAAGATTTTGGCTATTTTGTATCGCTATTTGCTGAAATCAACGGAGAAAAAGCGTATAAAGATGATTTTGGCGGTGAGACCGCTTACAACACAGGACATCATGTTGTTTTTGCGACCGTAGGAACACAGGTCGCCATGCACAGCGGTTACTCGTTTTTTATAACATTGTCAAAACCGTTTTATCAGAATTTTAACGGAATACAAAATGATATAAACTACAAATCAAGTATAGGGTTTGGAAAAAGCTTTTAAAGCTTCTTCTAAACTTTTGTGTAAGAGTGCATATCATTGTAGCTATCTCTTACATGTAAAAACTCATCAAGATGTTCAAAGAAAATATCGACAAGTTCAGGGTCAAAATGTTTTCCTTTTTCTTCTTGTATTAATTTGAAAATTCTTTCATCATCCCATGCTTTTTTATAGCAACGTTCACTGCCAAGAGCATCAAAAACATCCGCAAGCGCAGTAATGCGTCCGTAAATATGAATATTTTTTCCACGCAAACCTCTTGGATAGCCGCTGCCGTCATATTTTTCATGATGCTCATACGCAATGACTGCGGCAGTTTTCAAAAGCTCTCTTTGTGAGTTTTTAAAGAGCTGATAGCCTATTTCTGCATGGGTTTTCATCACTTTCCATTCTTCTTGTGTCAGCTTGCCTTTTTTGTTCAAGATATGATCAGGAATGGCAACTTTGCCTATATCATGCATCGGAGAAGCAATAGTGAGATATTTTGTCTCTTTTTCCCCCAAGCCGTAATGTTTTGCCAAGATCTGAGAATATAAGGCTACCCGTTTGACGTGGAAACCTGTTTCCTGACTTCGTGTTTCACCAATTTCACCCATTTTGAGAATAATATCTTCTTGCGTCTCTTCTATCTCTTTGTGGAGTTGTAAAATCTGTGTGATGTCATTTCTGATGGCAATAAACTCTTCAATTTCTCCTCTTTCATTTAAGATAGGGCTGATGGTCACTTCGACTATGTAAGAACTTCCGTCTTTTTTTCTGTTTTTTATAACGCCGGACCAGGCTCTTTTTTCTAAAACAGTGTGCCACATATCCCGGAACAGTGATTTTGGCATATCTTTGTGACGGACAATATTGTGCGGTTTTCCTAAAAGTTCTTCTTTTGTATAGCCTGAAATTATGCAGAATTTATCATTTACATAGGTGATTCTTCCGCTTCTGTCGGTTTTGGAAACAATGCTGCTTCTGTCAACAGCATTTTTGTATTCACTTAACAGTTTTAAGTTTCTCAAAATACTGTTTTTAATTTTGACTCCAAGCAAAAGCATAATCAAAGTGATGAGGACCAGTAGAAAAATATTTATAATCAGTTCTATTTTGAGTCTTGAGGCATATTTGTTTATCAAACTGTTAATATTGGCAAATTCCAGTTTTTGGAGTCTGTTAAATGCTTCTATAATAGCTGTAGCTTTATCAAACCATTCGTTTGGATCCTGTGTGACAGAAATATTTTGATGTTTTGTATACTTTTTAAATACATTTTGCAGCCATTGATAATTTTTCCCCTGAGCAATTGTATGAAACTCTTTCATCATCTCATCAGAAGCATATGTTAAAAAGTTTTGCTGTGCCAGATCATACTCGCCTTTTGCATGCATAGCTGTAAATACAAGTTGGTAGTTTTGTTTTTTCTGGGCAAACAATCCGCTGAGGGAACCTCGCATCTTGCCGGCGGCTTCTTTCATAAAAAGCAGGTTTGTGTAGGCATGAAACATCTGTTCAATCTCTTTTTCTTTGATTGTTTTGGTGATCATGAGATGATTTTGCAACAGATGGTATATGATTTTTGTATACTCGTTAAAAGCATCTATAGTGCTAAGAGAGAGTGATTGGACTTTTTTTCGGAGTTTTGCAAGTGTCTTTTTGTCGGGAGAATAATCTTCATGCAAAAAGATGATTTTAGCATATATACTGTCTGTATTTTGTTGCTGTTTGCGCAGTAGTGATTGAAATTTTGTTCCATGGGAGCCAAGATACCCGCTGCTGTAGCCTCTCTCTTTTTGAAGAGAGTTTATCAAAAGAGAAATATTTTGTATATGCAAAGCGTCTTTTTTAAGATGAGAAAGGCCTTGAAGATTGTTATAGCTGTGTATCATTAAGAGTACAAATCCAAAAAATATAATGATTAAAGGCAGTGATACCAATAATTTAAGTTTGGATATTATTGTTGTTGAATTTATTATAAAACCTTTAAAAATAAAATTAGATCTTAATTTTACAATAAATTTGTTACAAAAACGTTAAAATCACTTTTCTTAAAAAAACATTTGTTACAAATTTTAGATATAATATTTTTTGTTAATAAGTTGTAAAGGTTTAGTATATATTATGAGTAAATATTCGCAGATAACTGACTATTTGGTTCTTTTTTTGGAAAATGAAGTGAAAAAGACAGGTATAAAAAAAGCAGTGGTTGGTTTGAGTGGCGGACTGGATTCTGCTGTGGTCGCTGTTTTGGCGAAAAAAGCATTTGGAGATGACCTGTTATGTGTTAAAATGCCATCACAATATTCATCACAAAACTCACTTGATGATGCGGATGAATTGTGTCGCGATTTCAATATGCGTTGTGTTGTCTGTAGTATTGCTCCAATGTTGCAAGCGTATGAAGAGATGCACCCTGATATGGATAATCTCAGAAAAGGAAACTTTTCATCACGCATGCGAATGGCAACATTGTTTGATATTTCGGCAAAAGAGAATGCTTTGGTACTTGGTACAAGCAATAAAAGTGAATTAATGCTCGGGTATGGCACACTTTACGGCGACTTGGCGTCGGCAGTGAATCCCATAGGAGATTTGTACAAAAGCGAAGTTTTTGAATTAGCCGAGTACTTACATGTAAGTAAAAGTATCATTGAAAAGCCGCCTTCGGCTGATTTGTGGAGCGGTCAAAGTGATGAGGCTGATTTGGGCTATACATATGCTCAACTTGACGCAGCGATGAAACTCTATGTGGATGAGAGACTTTCGCGTGAAGAAGTCATACAAAAGGGTGTTGACGAACGGATGTTGGATATGATTATAAAAAGAATTTTTAGAAATCATTTCAAAAGAAAGATGCCTGTGATTGCAAAGTTGACTTCAAGAACATTGAATCATGACTTTAATTATCCGCGTGATATTACATTATAAAACCTAGGAGTAAAAAATGAAAAATGAAAAACTGAGTATCCCTTTTAGTAAGTATGAAAGTTCCCGCGAGGCACACTCTAATGTGAGTGATGTACTCGACGGAGAAGATTTGTATCAGGTACCAAAACTTGAAGAAGAGTTTCGTGAGTATGTCGGATCAGAGTATGCGCTTGCTACATCGCACGGCACATCGGCACTGCACCTTGCCATGCTTGCACTTGACCTAAAACGCGGGGACAAAGTAATCTGCAGTGTAAATGCGCATCCGAGTGTACCTGAGGTTGTCCGCCATTTTGATGCTGAGCCTGTTTTTATTGATATAGCCGAAGACTCTTATAATATTGATCTCAACAAGTTAGAAAATTATTTGGAAGAAAACAAATCCAAAAAGCTCAAAGCGGTTATTATAACGCATATTGGCGGTATGACTGTAGATTTGGACAGAGTCTATTCGATGGCTTCCATATATAATGTCAAAATTGTTGAAGATGCAAGCGATGCTCTTGGTGCTACATACAAGGGAGTGAAAATAGGTGCAACAGGTGCAGATATAGTCTGTTTTAACTTTTCTCCGCATTTAAAGAAAAATATCTGTAACGGCGGGATGCTTGTGACCAATGATGAAGATATTATGCAAAGAGCAAGGTTGCTGGCAAATCATGCAATGGTACGCAATGAAAATGCTTTGGAGTATATTTATGATGTTGTAGATATTGGGAATGATTATGCACTGAGCCATTTAAATGCAGCCTATATCAGAGCGCAGGTAAAAGAACAGGATGAAAACATCGCAAGACAAAAAGAGATTGCCAAAATGTACAGTGAAGGACTTGAAGGGGTAGATCACATTATTACTCCGGATATGGATAATGAAGAGAATCCTTTTTCTCTTTATATAGTAAAAATAGATAAAAACCGCGATTCTTTTGCTGTAGCACTCAAAGAAGAGGGAATCGGGGCAGGATTGCATTATATTCCGCTTCATCTTTTATCGTATTATAAAAGCAAATATGCCCTGCGTGTTAATGATTTTCCAAGAGCACTGCGTTCATTCCAACAGGTACTTTCTTTACCGATTTATGCAAGTATGACTGATGAAGATGTACAAACAGTTATAAGTAAAATCAAAAAAATAGCAAAAACGAGAGTGTAATTGAAAAAAACGCTCGTTTTCTGGGTTGAAGAGTATTTCTACAACCCAACTCCTTTGCAAAAACTTCTCTCCTATCTACTGCTTCCGCTGAGTTGGCTCTATTGTATTATTATGTATGTTCGATACAAAGTACAGAGACCGGAGGATTTTGCTATGGAAATTGTCAGCGTTGGTAATCTGACTGTCGGCGGCAGTGGCAAAACTCCATTGGTTATTGCACTGGCAAAAGAGCACAAAAAACCTGCGATTATACTTCGTGGCTATGGACGAGCATCCAAAGGCCTGATTGTTGTCAAAAACGGCAATGAAATTTTATGTGATGTCAAAAGCAGCGGGGATGAAGCGATGATATATGCCAAAAAACTTCCAAATGCTACAGTCATAGTCAGTGAAGAGAGAAAAAGAGCCATACAAAAAGCAAAAGAGCTGGGTTGTGAGATAGTTTTTTTGGATGATGCCTACTCCAAACATGATATCAAAAAGCAAGATATACTCATAGATGTAAAATCAAAGAACAGTTTTTGTCTGCCTGCAGGTCCTTTTAGAGAGCGTCTGTGGCCGGGGAAAGAGGCTTTACATGTAGAAGAGGAGAAAGATTTTTTTCGTAAGGTAAAGCTTGTGAACCCGACACAAAAAATGAGTCTTGTGACCGCTATAGCAAGGCCGCAACGACTTGATAAATATCTTCCTGCTGTTATTGCAAAGCATTATTTTGAAGACCATCACAGTTTTACAAAAGAAGAACTTGAAACAATTTTACAAAAAGATGCAGCGACTTCTCTTTTGGTAACATTTAAAGATTATGTAAAAATTGAGCATTTCGGACTGCCCCTTTCACTTCTGGATCTGGAAGTAAAAGTAAAAGAAGGTGTCTTTAGTGCGTTTGTTTAGAAATGATTCTTTGTTTGAAGTATCGCAGTAGATACTCTGTCGTAAAAGCAAGTGCAAAGGTCACTATAAGATAGTATGCAATCTCAGGCATGGTTTTATAGGTAGAATAGAGAGTAATCCCCGCAACGCCAAACATGGAAAAAATTGCCAAAACAACAAGATATTTTTTTGCGCCACTCTCCTGCAGAAGATTCAAATGCGCAATATGTGTACTTCCCTGAACGATGAGCATGACTATAGCGGCAACAGTTGTGATTTGCGCCAGGTTGAAAAAGAGTATCATCGGTATAATCAGCAACGCGCTGATAATGAGTCCTTCAAAAGAGCGGTAGATATTATATTCGTATATTTCAGGAAGATTTCCCTCTTTTGCCATTGTGTATCCTATGTCAGTTACGGCATAAAGTGTTGCATTAATAGCCGAGGCTGTTGCCAGGAGTGCTGTGGCGGCCATGATTTTAAATCCCCATTCACCAAAGATGGGCTTTGCCGCTTCAGCCAGAGCATAGTCTTTTGTCTGAATAATTTTATCAAGCGGCAGGTTTCCTAAAACAGCGATACTTGTAAGTATGTATAAAGCTGCCACAATGAGCAGGGCGACAAACATAGAACGCATCATGGTCACTTTCGGATTCTCCATATCCTCGACTGAGTTTGTAATCACACTAAAACCCTGGTAGGCAAAAAACGTAATTCCGATGGCAAAGACCATACCGCTTACAGGAGGCATGTCCGCTACACTTAAAAGCTGAGGCTGTATCGTAAAAAGTGCCGCAAAAGCAAAGGTAACAAGGACTCCGAGTTTGATAATGACAATGATGTTTTCCGCCTTCGCAACAAAAACGGCACCGATAAGATTGATAAGGGTAAAAAAGGCGATAATACCTATGGCAAATATATTGACCCAGGCTGTATCTCCGTGGAGCATAAAAGTTGCGCTGTAGGTTCCAAATGATTTGGCAACGGCTGCAATGGCAATGAGTTGGGAAAAATAGAACATGACACCCATAGAACCGGAGAAAATGTTTTCTCCAAAACCCTGGACCAGATACTCGACTATCCCGCCGCGTGACTGGTAGCGTACTGCCAGCTTTGCCAGAGAGTAGCCGCTTAAAAGAGCTATAATCCCACCGAAAACAAAAGAGATCCAGACAATATTTCCAGCCATGGCCCCTGCCTGACCGATGACTATGAAAATTCCGGCACCGACCATGGAGCCTATACCTAAAAAGACGGCACTCCAGAGACCAAATGCTTTTGTCTTGTGCATTTTATCGGTTCATTTTTTTAAAAATCGACCCTGTGACAAGCAGGGCAAATCCGTCAAAAAAGAGACTGAAACCGACAAGCAAACCTATAAGGTAGGTGGAGGTAAAAGGCCATCCTGCTATAAATAAAATACCGATTAACATGGAAAAAAGGGCATTAATCATCCACCAGATCCAGCCGTTTGCAGGACGCATATTCATCGCAAGAGAGAAACTGGCAAAAGAATCCATAAAAAAGTATATAGCCAGAAGCAGACCGACTGTGCCAATTCCTGTCATTGGATAAAAAATCATTAAAGCACCAATCCCGATAAGCACAAAGCTTTTAAGCCAGCCCAGAACATCACTTTTGTCACTTATATAGGTAAAATACCCGGCCATAAAACCACCAAACATCATCAGCCATGCCACAAAGGTGACTGTTGCCAGGGTCATAAATACAGGGTATATAATACCCACTATTCCGAGAATAATAAAAATCACACCTGTAATTTTTGAATACTTACTAAATTTGTCAAACAGATTCTCATCTATAGGATACTTCCACATTTTTCTTCCTTTTAGAATATTTTGGAAAGATTGTAACATAGTTTTATCACAAGAAGAGTTACTTAAGTAGCATTAATAGAAGATTGGATAGAATAGCAAAATTATTTTGCATAAAGGATAGAAATATTGCAGGCAAAAGTTGAAACAGTAAAAACACTCCTTGATGCACTTCCGTTTATTCGCGAGTTTAGAAAAGAGATTGTCGTTATAAAATATGGCGGTTCGGCACAAACATCTCCCGAATTAAAAGAGAAGTTTGCAGAAGATATTTTGCTTATGTATCTGGTAGGTATCAAACCTGTAATTGTTCATGGCGGTGGAAAAAAAATTACCGATATGCTCGAAGCGCTTAAAATTGATACGCAGTTTATAGACGGACAGCGTGTCACGACAAAAGAGACAATGCGGATTGTAGAGATGATACTCAGTGGTGAGATTAACAAAGAGATAGTCTCTTTGCTGAACTCTCATGATGCAAAAGCAATAGGTATCAGCGGTAAGGATGCACACTTTATCCGTGCAAGGGCGAAAGATTTTTCCAAGTGGGGATTGACTGGGAATATTACAAATGTCAAAGCAGATGTTGTTTTAAATCTGATAAAAGAAGGCTTTATTCCTGTGATAGCCCCTATTGCCGCAGGTGAAGAGATGGGACATCCCGGGTATAATATTAATGCTGATCTGTGTGCATCATATGTTGCAAAAGCCATAGGTGCAAACAAAATAATATTTTTGACAGATACTCCGGGGGTCTTGAACAAAGAGAAAAAACTTCTTGCAACCTTGACAAAAGATGAAGTAAAAGTGCTCAAAGAAAACGAAACGATTCACGGCGGGATGGTACCAAAAGTTGATGCCTGTCTTGAAGCGATAGACGGTGGTGTGCATAAAGCACACATAATTGACGGGCGACTTGAACACTCTATGCTTTTAGAGTTGTTTACATCAGAGGGTGTAGGTACCCAAATAGTAAAATAAAAAGGATTAGGTATGAGTTACAGCGCGTTATTTGAAGATGAAGATGATATTTTTGGAGGTTCTCCGAGATCAAAGTTTATGGATGTTGTTTTTAATGCGAACAATGATATAGTAAGACAGGAACTTGAAAAGTTTGTTGAAAAAGTTGCTGCAATGGAGTTGATGCTCCAAGAAGAGGTCGGTGATGATATTGATACGGCAGTTGCCCGATATAAAGCAAGTCATCTGGATGAGGTTGCAACCAAAACGAAAAGTATTTACATAGAGCTTATGGGTGATATTCTTTCTCAAAGCGAATAAGAGTTGCAAAGTATTTTACAGTTTTTCTTGACAGCATTGTTTCTTTGTAGCACTGCTGTTTTTGCAAGTGACTTACGGGATGTGCAGGAAATTTCATTGAAAAAGGATGAGCCAAAGAAAATTCTTGTAAAATACGATAACAAAACAAGACTTTTTACATTTAGATGGACTTTGTACACTAATGAAGGTTTGGTGGTTTTGCGTTCTTATGATAAGCATGTAGCGCAAAATATACTGTACTTGAATCATAAAAATCAAAGTTTTCGGGTTACACTAAAAACTCCTGGAGCAGATTTTTATAATATACCCTATATACTGGTTAAATTTAAAGAGTTTGATGTAAAAAAAAATATTGCAAAATTTGAGCTTTATCTCTCTGATGATAAAGAGCAAATACGATTAGAAACAGCAAAAAATAAACAAAAGACGAGATAAATGCAAAGAGTAGAAGCACAAATAAAAAGATTGATACAAGAGTGTGATTATGATGAAGTGACCCGTCTGTTTGCCATGCTGCAGGGCGGAAAAAGACTTCGGGCAAAGCTTATTCTTAAAATTGCTCCAGAACATAAGGACGCTCCTCTTTTAGCCGCCATAGTGGAACTGATTCATGCTGCCTCACTTTTACATGATGATGTTATTGATGATGCGATGACAAGACGCGGAGCAGCATCGGTAAATGCAACAGACGGAAGCAAAACAGCTGTCATGCTTGGAGATATTTTATACTCAAAAGCATTTACGGAACTTGTTGCCTTTGACAAAGCGGTAGCACAGACAATTGCTTCATCGGTTACAGCACTCTCAAAGGGCGAAATGATGGATGTCAGAATGGCAGAAAGTTTTAACAGTGATGAAGAGCGTTACCTTGATATGCTCTATCTCAAAACTGCTACACTCATTGAAGCAGCTGCAAAAGCGAGTGCTCTGCTAGCAGGAAAAGATGCAGAGAAATATGCTCTTTACGGACGTAACTTAGGACTTTCATTTCAAATTATAGATGACATTCTTGATATTACAGCAGACGAAGCAACGCTTGGAAAACCTGCGATGAATGATTATGTAGAGGGGAAATGTACTTTGCCGTATATTTATCTTTATAATGCACTTGAAGCAAAAGATCAGGAAAAGCTTCTATCTCTGCATGCGAAAAAACCTACGGAAGAAGAACTCTTATGGATGAAAAAGAAAATGCAAGAACATAAAACGATAGAAAAATCTTTTGAACTGGCACAGAAACTCTCAAACGAGGCGAAGATTGCTTTGCACGAAGATAAAGATTTAGTTGCCATTTTAGATACAATGATACAAAGAAGTTATTGATGCATTATTTAATTGTAAGTCTCTCCCATAAAAACAGTGATTTGGAACTGAGAGAAAAATTCACCTATACGGATGAAGAGAAAGAGGCATGTCTGCAAAGACTGCTCAAATCGCCTAATATCAGTGAAGCTGTCATGCTGGCTACATGTAACCGTATGGAGTTGTATGTATGCTGCAGTGACATTGAAGAAGCAACAGAACATATGATGAAGTTACTGGCATTTAAAGGTGGTTTGTCAGAAGAGGTTTTACGAAAAACTGCTGAGATAGTTGATGACAGCAGTGCTATTCATCATCTTTTTGCGGTTGCAAGTTCTATAGACTCTATGGTGGTCGGTGAGACACAGATTGCCGGACAGTTAAAAGATGCTTTTAAATTCTCTCATGAACGCGGTTATTCGGATAAGAAAATGTCACGAGCACTCTCTCATGCGTTTAAATGTGCTGCAAAGGTAAGAAATCTCACTGATATATCCTCAAAACCGGTTTCTGTGGCTTCTGTAGCAATAAAACAGATTAAAGAAAAGGTTCAAAATTTACGTGAAAAAAAAGCACTTGTGATTGGTGTAGGTGAAATGAGTGAAATCTGCGCAAAACACCTTATCTCGGACGGGGTGGAAACTTTTATTGCAAACAGAACAAAGCAAAAAGCCCAGACTTTGGCACAAGAGTGCAATGCGGAAGTATATGAATTTGGAGACCTGGACAAAGCGGTTAACGAATTTGACATTATATTTACTGCTACAGGTTCTTCTTATCCTATAATTACCAACGAACTTATAGAAGATGTAGATTTTGAAAGATTCTGGTTTGACCTGGCTGTCCCAAGAGATATTGATATAAAAAACAGAAAAAATATTTTTCTTTTTGTTGTGGATGATATAAAAGATATTGTAGATGCAAACAAAGCACAAAGAGAACAGTATGTAAGACAGGCACACGGAATTGTAGGACGGAGTGTTGTGGAATTTTATGAGTGGCTTGATACACTCAATGTGGAACCTATCATAAAAGAGATTTATAAAAAAGCCGAAAAAGCCGCACAGGAAGAGACAAAACGTGCGATTAAAAAAGGTTTTCTGCCTCAAGAATATGAAAAGCAAGCACAAAAAATGGCGCATCAGGCAATCAAAAGATTTTTGCATGATATGACAAAAAAGATGCGTGCAGCCTCGCATGAAGCCAAAAGTGATTCTGTCACTGGAGCAATGCAGTATATTCTTAATGATGAACATGACAATATTCCAGACCAATACAAACACCATTTAAAAAAGGATTAAAATTTGAGAAGAAGTAAAGCTTTTATACCGACAACCAAAGAGGCACCATCAGATGCTACACTTCCGAGTCATATATTTTTATCTCGTGCAGGATTTATTACACAGGTTGCTGCAGGTTTGTATAATTATCTGCCATTAGCAAAAAGAGTGATTAAAAAAATAGAAAATATCATTAATGAAGAGATGACAAAAGTAGGTGCCCAGGAAGTGGAACTCTCTTTTGTAACACCCGCAGAGTTGTGGCAGGAGAGTGGAAGAATAGAAAAGTTCGGTAAAGAACTGCTTCGTTTTCACGATAGAAAAAACAACCTTTTCGTACTTGGACCTACGCATGAAGAGATGATGGTTGATGTTGTCCGGAACCGTGTGACATCTTATAAAAATCTGCCATTAAATCTGTATCAGATTAAGACAAAATTCCGTGATGAGGCCCGTCCTCGTTTCGGGCTTATGCGTGGCCGTGAGTTTATTATGCAGGATGCCTACTCTTTTCATGCTACAGCAGAGGATTTAGACAGAGAATTTGATGCAATGGAAGCAGCCTACAAAAAGATACTTTCTCGTATGGGACTGGATTTCAGAGTGGTGGAAGCCGACAGTGGTGCCATTGGTGGAAGCGGTTCCAAAGAGCTTATGGTTTTGGCAGAGAGTGGTGAAGACACAATTGCTGTTTGTTCAAAGTGTGAATACGGTGCCAATATAGAAGCAGCTTCAAGAAGCAAACGCTCAAATATTCCTGAAGCTCCTGAAGCTTCTTTTAATAAGTTTAAAACACCAGAGATAAAAACAATAGATGAACTTGCAGAGTTTTTCAAAATTGACCCTTATTATACGGTTAAATGTGTTGCAAAAAAAGTTATATATGAAGATGCAAGTGAAATTGTTCTTTTCTTTGTACGCGGATGCGATAATCTTCAGGAAGTAAAAGCACTCAATGCAACAGAAGCCCTTGATATTGTGGATGTGACAGAAGAAGAACTCAAAGAGACAGGGCTGATTCCCGGTTTTATAGGGCCGCTTGATCAAGACAAGGCAAAACATGTCATTGACAGTGATTTAAAAGATGCCACAAATTTAATCTGTGGGGCAAATGAAGCAGATTATCACTTTATAGGTGTAGATTTGTCAGTGCTCAGCAATGCTGCTTATTTCGCAGATATAGCAGAAGTAAATGAGGGGGATATCTGCCCGTACTGTGACGGTGAACTCTCTTTTACAAAAGGTATAGAAGTAGGACATATCTTTAAACTTGGAACGACTTATTCTGAAGCTTTAAAAGCCGAGTTTTTAGATGAGAACGGAAAAGCACAGCCTTTTATTATGGGAACATACGGAATGGGTGTTTCACGCCTTGTAGCAGCAGTTGTAGAGCAGCATCATGATGAAAATGGCTGTATCTGGACAAAAGAAACAGCACCGTATATGGTAAATATTATGATAAGTAACATCAAAGATGAGGCGCAGGTGCAAGCAGGCGAACAACTTTATAAGCAGCTGCAGGATGCAAATGTAGAGGTAATGCTCGATGACAGAAAAGAACGTTTTGGATTTAAAATGAAAGATGCGGAACTTATCGGATTCCCGTATACGGTTGTTATCGGTAAAGAGTTGCAAAATGGACATGTGCAGATTTTTGACAGAGCAACAAAAGAAAAAAGAGATATCAAGAGAGAAGAGATATTTGATAAAATTATGGAACTGATTTAAATGATTTATTTTTTACTCTACCTTTTTTTGGAAGTGCTTGTCTCTGTGCAGATTTCTTCTGCTATAGGAGGACTTGCCACTTTTTTTGAGATTCTTGTTACTGCATTTATAGGGATATCAATTTTAGTGAATTTCAGAAAAAGTTTGATTGAAAATATGACGGCAGTCTCTTATAACTGTATTGATCTCGAGCAGTTTCAAAAATTAAATCTTTTTACCCTGATTGGTGCTATACTGCTGATTATTCCTGGATTTTTAACAGACATATTAGGTATACTCATGCAGTTTGGTGTTTTTACGAGTATGATTGTTAACCGTTATAATGTAAAATCAGGAAAATGTAATTCTTCTTTTGAGGAACAAAATAATATAACAAAGGATTCAGATGTCATTGATGTTGAAATTATTGAGCACGACTCTGCTCTTAAGTAGTTTTCTCTATGCAAGTAACGCAAGTGAAAATATAGAATATTTTTTAGAAGACAAGTTTAGTGAAAATCCAAGACTCAAATCAGTAGATGTAAAAGTGGAGGATGTTACACCACTCAAACAACTTCCAAAATGGAATGCCTATATTGTTAATGTGAAAGCTGTTTTGAAAAACAAGCCAAAGCAGGTAATTCGCCAAAAAATGATTTGGTTTTCAAACGGAAAGATGATTACAAAAGATTTGACAGATATAAGTACAGGAGAAAGTCTTGTCGACAAGGTTAAACCAACAGTAAAAGCCAGACATTATGCAAAAGAAAATTTGATTTACGGCAATGCCAATGCGAAACACAAAATAGTCATTTTTTCAGACCCACTGTGTCCTTTTTGTAGAGGATTTGTACCAGGGGCGATTAAAGATATGAAAAAAGAGCCCCAAAAATTTGCTGTATATTACTATCATTTTCCACTCGAAAGAATTCATCCCGCTTCAGTAACACTGGTCAAAGCAGCAATTGCCGCAGAACATCAAGGTGTAAAAGATGTTGTATTAAAACTTTATAATGTTTCAATCAATCCAAGAGAAAAAAGTGTCAAAAAAATTCTTGAAGCATTTAATAAAGCAGAAGGGACAAATATTACACCTGAAGATATTCAGAATTCCAGTGTAATCAAGCAGTTTAACCACGACAGACTTGTAGCCACTGATCTTATGGTTGGTGGAACACCGACGGTTTATCTTGACGGTTCTGTAGATAATACAAAGAAAAAATACCTAAAAGTGAAGTAATGCAAAAATTAACAATAGCAACACGCGTTTCAGACTTGGCACTTTGGCAGGCATATCATATCAAGGAAAGAGTTGAAGCAAGTTTTCCTGAAATAGAAGTAGTGCTTAATAAAATAGTAAGTAACGGCGATAAGGTTTTGGATAAACCTTTGGCTCTCATCGGCGGAAAAGGGCATTTCACCAAAGAGCTTGAAGATGAGATGCTCTCAGGCAATGCCGAGTTTGCTGTACACAGTTTAAAAGATGTACCGACATATATTCCCGATGGTTTGGAACTTGCAGCTGTGACGCAACGTCAAGACCAAAGTGATGTTTTTTTGTCACATACTTACAAAACACTTGAAGATTTGCCTGAGGGAGCAGTGGTTGGGACAACAAGTCTGCGCCGTAGAATGCAACTTTTGCAAAAAAGACCTGATTTAAAAGTCAAAGATTTGAGGGGGAATGTCAATACACGTCTGAGAAAGTTACAAGAAGGGCAGTATGATGCGATAATTTTGGCATGGATAGGACTTAACAGACTTGATTTGCTCAAAGATATTCCCTATACCCAAAAACTTTCTCTTGATATGATGATACCGCCGATGGGGCAGGCTGCCTTGGGTATTGAAATTGTAACCGGCAATGAACAGGTACGGATAATTGCACAAAGTCTCAATGATGAAGATACCTTTACATGTACACAGATTGAGAGAGATTTTATATCAAAAATCGGAGCGGGATGTTCGGCTCCTGTTGCCTGTAATGCTGTTATAGAAGATGATAATGTTGTTTTTAGAGTTATGCTTGGCTTTCCAAACGGAACACATATTATGCAGGAAAAAATCGTAAGAAGTATAGAGGAAAGTAAAAATTTAGGCAAAGAGCTTGCCCAAAAGATGATAGACAAAGGTGCACTGGAGTTATTAAAAGAAGCAGAAAAAACTGCTTTTAAAGATGAAATGCCACAAAGATTGTAAAGTACAAACACTCAGAAATTATTTTTTGAGTGTTTATACTATAACATGGCCTACAAATTTACTCATATTGTCTAAAATATCTCCGCCTTTTCTAAAACTCAGTCCACAGGCTTCATAGGCAAAGAAAACACCTGCCTGATATTTTTTTCCATGAACATCTTTTGGAAAATCTACATACTCCTGGTAGATTTTTTTATGATTCGCATAGGGACCTTCAGTCTGAATGCTGATACTTCCGTTTGCTTCGATAATCTTTGTATTGGCACCTTCGCGTCCAAAAACAGGTTTTTCAACTTGCTTGAGTCCTTGAAGCGGTTCAAAAGAGGTTTTAAGAAGGTAAGGCGAATCTGGAAACAGTTCACATAAAATTGCCATCATTCCTTTTGACTGAAAGAGTAAAGTATAGGCAGGGTTTAAAATAATGGCTTTTTGGTTTTGGATGATATTTGTGAGTGTTGTGGCGAGTTCCGGCTCATCAACTGCAATGTCTTCCCACGGATAGAGTTTGAACCAGTACTCATAATTTATGTCATTACTGTCATAAATGCCATCTTCATCAAAGCGGACATTCTGCAAAAACTCAAACTTTGTAACAAATCCGGCATCTGTTGCCATCTGCTGGAGCAGTTTTGTGGTGGCTTCTTCTTCGTCATTGCCTTCAACAGAAGAAAAAAGTATTTTCCAGCCGTCATAGAATTCTTCAAATTTGTCTGTGTCATCAAAGAGTGTAACGAGTCTTTTAAAATTGTTACTGATGGCCTCATATACATTGTTAAACTGACGCTCTTCGTCCATATCATTGGATTTTAAAATTGCCCATTGTAAAAGTGCAGTCTCAAAAAGCGCCGTTGGGGTGTCGGCATTAAATTCTATAAGCTTAATATCCTGTCCGTCAATACCGCCGGCTAAATCAAAACGACTGTAAATATGCCAATGGACATCGTTTTCCCAGCTTTTTTTAATACTCTCTATAAGGTTAAAAGGAATGCCCAAATCAAAAAAGAGATCATTGCTGATGACATATTCGGCTGCTTCGACATACATGTCATAAAGAGTATTTGCTGCCTCATAATAGGCCTCTGCTTCTTCTTGGGTCACTTCTACAAGCTCATCGCTGACATACTTGCTGCCGTCAGAATCAGTATGCCAGGTAAAGCCTATCTCTTCTAAGGTTTCATCGTCTATTGGACTCAGTTTTTGTGTAGTTATCATGTGTCAGCCTCCAAAAAATCCGCCACTGCTTCTGCTGTAGCTCGAGCTTCTTGAGGTGCCGCCAAAGAAGCTTTTTCTGCTGCTTGTTGATTTTCTTGCTGCCTTGCCTGCTGCCGAACGGCTGTAGGCACTTCTGTTGACACTGCTTGCATTTCTGGAAAACCTTTTGTTGTTCATCAGCGCATTGCCTATCATATTTCCGAGCAAACTTCCTGCCGCAACGGCTAAAATAGTACCGGCAAGTCCCATACCTGCACTGCCTGAATTATCTTGAAGTGTTTCGCTCGTACCGTTTTGTACTTTTTGATACTCTTGTGCAGCCAAAGCTTTCATCTCTTCTTCGTTCATAAAACGCTCTGTTACTCTGCCAAATTCATCACGTTCTCTGATGATTGCACGTGAAGGGCCCTGTGTCGGCATCTCTTCGACAACTTTATACTTTCCGTTTGGCTGTTGTTCTATAACCAAAAATTTATTTTGTGCTTCTTGTTGTTTTTGCTCACATCCTGTAAGCGTACTCATCATTAAAACACCTGCAGTTCCTAATACAACACCGCTGGCAATTGAAGAAATATGTTTCATGCTAATATTGACCTCGAATTTTATTTTTATCTAGAATTATAACTTTTTTTAGTTCATAATCGTAAAATGTTACATTTTTTCTTCCATCATAGTAGAGATCACCATGATAGAAAAATTTATCCGTTTTGAGTGTAATGTTTTTTTTCATAAGCATCATTTCTCCAATGCTTTTTCCTATAGGAGGAATAAGCGTTGCAAAAGAGAGGACAAAGAGAGAACCTATAACAATCAGTGCTGTTTTTGTGCTGGCATAAACTACCAAATAGCCAAGAAGTATAGAAAAAAATAAAAACAAAAAGAAATTTTGATGATCTGCAAATAAAATATTGTAGTATACATGTACACCATAAAAATCGATATAATTCAGTTTCACGCCTAATATAATGAAAAAATCAAGTATGAATGTAAAAAACATACCGCTTAGCAGTGCCTGGAACAGTTTGCTCATCGTAACCTCTTTATTTTTTTATGGTTGATTTTATAGAGTTTTGAAGCCTGACCTTCAAAGAGTCCTTTCTTGTTTTCTATTATTATATCAGCTTTTTGCTCACAAAAAGTTCTTGAAAAGTTTTTACCGCTTTCATTGGCAGATGTGGAGTATGTCCATTCCTTTTGTCTCAAACAAGAAGAGTCTGCCACATCTTCTGCAACCCGAAAAGCATGGTTTTTTACTATAAAGGTTGTTTTTTTAAGGCGTCTGACTCTGTTTTTTTGAGTGTTTGGTACTCTTTTATGGTCTTTCTTCAGTGCTTGAAAGTTTTTATAAACAACAATGAAAGGTTTGGTATTTGGACGTGATTTTACTGCACACAGCTTAGGCGCATCCTGGGATAAAAAACCGACAGTAGTGTCGGTTTGTGAGAGAATAATATTTGTTTTTATACTAAAAAATCTTGCAGGGCTGTTGAGCTTGACCATTTTTCATCTTCCATTTCATCGAGTGCGAGTATCAGTGCTCTTGCTGCACTGAGCGTTGTAAAGTAAGGAATACTTCTTTTAAGCACTTCTTGGCGAATGACAACAGCATCTTTTTTTGATGTGTTGTTGTCAGATGTATTAATTGCCATTGCTATTTCATCATTTTTCATGCTGTCCTCAATATTTGGACGGCCTTCTGAAATTTTTAAAACCACTTCACATGCTATACCCGCTTCTTCTATGGCTTTTTGTGTCCCTTTTGTTGCAACAAGTTTAAAGCCGTGTTCAACCAGACCTTTTGCTATTTCAGGAGCATGTTTTTTATCTGTATCAACAAAAGAGAGGAAACATGTTCCGCCTGTCGGAATATTATTTCCTGCACTGAGTTGTGCTTTTGCAAAACTTACCCCGAAGTTTTTACTGATACCCATTACTTCACCCGTAGATTTCATCTCAGGACTCAGTACCAAATCGGCACCGTAAAGTTTATGGAAAGGGAATACTGCTTCTTTGACAGATACATGCCCTTTGAGGCGAGGACGAAGCAGACCGTTGTGCTCTTCAACTATTTCATATTTGTCATAGTAGGCTAATGAGCTTCTTAAGTCTTTGCCCATCATAACACGTGTGGCTACTTTTGCAAGAGGCATACCGGTTGCTTTTGAGACAAAAGGAACTGTACGTGAGGCACGAGGATTGACTTCAATAAGATAAATTTCATCCTGATAAATTGCATACTGTACATTCATCAGTCCGACAACGCCAAGGCCGAGTGCGATGACTTTTGTCTGCTGCTCAACTTTTTCTATCATATCCTGTGTCAAATTCATAGGAGGCAGTGAACAAGCCGAATCTCCCGAGTGTATTCCTGCCTCTTCGATGTGCTGCATAACAGAACCGATGTAGACATCTTTGCCGTCACAGATACAATCCACATCAAGCTCAATTGCCTGATCCAAAAATTTGTCTACCAAGACAGGGGCTTCGTTGGAGACAGAAATGGCAAGATCCATGTATTGACGCAGCTCATCTTCGCTATATACTATACGCATGCCGCGTCCGCCGAGCACAAAGGAAGGACGAACAAGAACAGGATAGCCCAGTCTTTCGGCTATAATAAATGATTCTTCTTTTGTGCGTGCCAAACCGTTTGCAGGCTGTTTAAGATTGTGCGCTTTTACAAAATCACTAAACTGCTCTCTGTCTTCTGCCAAATCAATGACGGATGATGGAGTTCCTGAAATTTTTGCACCGATTTTTGTTAAAGAATCAGCAAGTTTAAGTGGAGTCTGTCCACCGAAATGAACAATGATGCCATCAGGATTTTCATTTTCTATCACTTCTCTTACATGTTCAAAATCTATTGGCTCAAAATAAAGAACGTCAGATGTGTCATAGTCGGTAGAAACCGTTTCGGGGTTGCAGTTATACATAATAGTCTCTATGCCCATCTCTTTAAGTGCAAATGCCGCATGTACACAACAGTAGTCAAATTCAATCCCCTGTCCGATTCTGTTTGGTCCGCCGCCTAAAATAAGCACTTTTTGTTTGTCGCTTTGACGATTGGTAATATTTGGCAGTTTTGTAATGTTTGTTGTTGAGTAGAGGTAAGGAGTGAGTGCTTCAAACTCAGCGGCACAGGTGTCAACTTCATTATACTCCAGGCTGATGCCAAGCTTTTTTCTTGCTTCATAGACCAGGTCTTCACTCACTGTTTCTTGAGAATTTTTTGCTATAAGCTGTGCAATTCTTTTGTCAGAAAAACCGTCAACTTTTACTTTTCTCATTAACTCCTCATCAAAAAGGATTTTATCGCTGACAGTTGCTTCTGTTTCCATCATCTCTTGTATTTGATATAAGAACCATGGATCAATCTGGCAGGTGTCAAACATTTCCTGTATACTCATGCCGCGACGAAAACCTTCGGCAACATAAAGAATTCTGTCAGCATTGGGACGACGGATTTCATGCTTGACAAACTCATCATCCGCTTCAATGTCATCAAAACCGCAAAGTCCTGTTTCAAGAGAGCAGAGTGCTTTTTGAACAGACTCTTTAAACGTACGGCCGATTGCCATGACTTCACCGACTGATTTCATAGATGTGCTGAGTGTACTTTCGGCTTCAGGAAATTTTTCAAATGTAAAACGCGGTATTTTTGTAACAACATAATCTATAACCGGTTCAAAAGCTGCAGGTGTTCCCGTGATGTCATTTTCAATTTCATCAAGGGTAAATCCGACTGCTAAAAGAGTGGCTACTTTGGCAATAGGATACCCTGTTGCCTTACTTGCCAGTGCAGATGAACGCGATACACGCGGATTCATCTCAATTACAATCATGCGTCCTGTTTTCGGATCAATTGAAAACTGAACATTGGAACCGCCTGTGTCAACGCCGACTTCACGTAAAATTGCGAAAGAGGCATCTCTCATTCTTTGATACTCTTTGTCTGTCAATGTTAATGCAGGGGCAACCGTAATAGAGTCTCCCGTATGCACACCCATAGGGTCAAAGTTTTCAATGGAACATACGATGATGCAGTTGTCCGCTTTGTCGCGGATAACCTCCATTTCATACTCTTTCCAGCCGAGCATAGATTCCATAATCTCGATTTCATTGACAGGCGAAGCTGAAATGCCTTCCTGGGCAAGTTTTTTAAACTCTTCCATATTATACGCCACACCGGAACCGCCGCCTGCGAGTGTAAAGGATGCACGACTGATGACCGGAAAACCTATCTCTTTGACAACTTCTATGGCCTCTTCAACACTGTAGGCATTTCTGCTTTTTGGCAAATCCATACCGATTTTTGTCATCGCTTCATTAAAAAGCTGTCTGTCTTCGCCTTTGTTAATTGCTTCGGGGTTTGCACCTAAAAACTCCACGCCTTCAAGCATTCCTTTTTCATACATACTCATTGCAACATTGAGTGCAGTCTGTCCGCCCATAGTCGGCAAAACAGCATCTACTTTTTCATCTTTGATGATTTTGGCGATAACATCTTCTTTGATAGGTTCGATATAGGTTCTGTCTGCAAATTCAGGATCAGTCATGATGGTTGCAGGATTTGAGTTGATGAGAACAACGCGGTAACCCAATTCTTTTAATGTTTTAACAGCCTGTGTTCCAGAGTAATCAAATTCACAGGCCTGACCGATAATAATCGGGCCAGAACCTATAAGTAAAATAGTTTTTATGTCGGTGCGTTTTGGCATTTGTTCCCTCTTAAATATGGTTATATAAATTTAGAGATTATAGCCAAAAGGCACTTAATAGGAGTTTAGTCAGTAGGTAAAAGTGTAGATAAGCGAGGCAAGTCCAGAGTAAATAAATTTGTTGTTCACCAAAGGACTGTTGTATGCACTGTTTGGAATTCTGTCTGCTCTTATGTTAAAAAGGGCTGAGAGTTTCTTGCTCAGAGGGTATTTAATATATGTTTGCACGGCAAATGAGAATCCTCCCTTTGGCATGTAAGCAGGACGCTGCAGTGTTGCTTCGGAATTTTTGACTCCGTAATAATAGTCAAGAAATTTTCTGGGTTGGTACAAGAGTACAGCACTTGGATAAAAAGTAAATTGACCTGCTGTGTACTTATCACCAATTTCTACACTGCCGACCCATGAATTATATTTGTTGAGGATGTCTGCCAAAAGCATTACTTCAATATAGCTGGAGTTTTTATAGCCGGCACTAAAAGCAATCCCGCCTTCCATTGTTGAGTCTTTGTCGCTCATTCCTTGCAAAGAGACTGAGTCTGATGCCTTGTAGCCAAGTGTTCTCGGCTGTACAGTAAAGGAAAATCCCCAGGAATATTCCGCTTTTTTGTCTCCTAAAAAGTAAAGACCGAATCTGCTCCATCTTGCATATACAACAGAGTTGTCAAAAAATATTACCGGTGAAGGCAAAACAAGGGCAGAAGCCTCTTTGTAAGGTTGACTCTGAAAGTACGGTCCTGCACCGATTGTAAGTTCTTGTTTGCTCTCTTGGGCTGTAAGATGTAAAAATAACAACACTGAGATTATGAAATATTTCATTTTAGATTCCTTATTATATGAAAATAACCCGGCTCATTCGCCTTGTAATATTGTTCAACAACAGCATTTTGATAGCCTTGTGATCTTGTAACAGAAAGAACCTTTCCTACTTTGAGACCTTTAAAAAAGATATTGTCCAGACCTGATGTGATCACTTCATCCCCGGGTTTGATACTGAACCAGGCCGGTATGAAATTGATAACTATATTTTTGGCATTGTTGCCATGTGCAATACCGGGTGCTTTTTCTTTCCCTACATAAACAGAATAGGCACTCTTTATATCAGAATTAAGCAGTGCCAGAGGTTTGTTGTTTTTTGCTATCACTATTCCTGCAACAAACTCTTTGTAGGTTAAGCCGTAAATTTTTGAGGCATTATACTCTGGAATATCCATCCATAATCTGTTGATATTTCCAAATTTTTCATACGATATTGCACGGACAAGCTCTACTTTGGGATCTGTTTTGAGTGAAGAGTTGTTTTCTTTGTACAAATCCTTGAGTTCAGAAGTGAGTTGCTGCAGGAGAAGATGATTATTTTCATATTTTTTCAGTCTGTTTTTCAGATTCTCTATTTCCTGCGCCTGAAATAAATATTTGTCTGTTTTGTTGTTAAAAAATTCTATACTGTCAAGATAATTTGATTTTATGGTGTTGAGTGCTGAAACAATGGGAGACTGAATAGGATTGTTGTAGTATAAAGCACCCACAAAGAGTGCTGTCAGGATAAAAAAATAGACAAACGATTTTTTATTCATTCTCAAAAAGTTCTTGCAGGAGGTCTATCTCTTCTAAAGCTCTTCCTGTTCCCCGTGCAACGGCTAAAAGAGGTTCATCTGCGACAAAAACAGGAATTCTGACGATATCTGAGAGATATTTGTCCAGCTGACGGATTAAAGCACCGCCGCCCGTCAAAATTATACCGTGGTTTACAATATCACCGGCTAAATCAGGCGGCATTCTCTCTAAAACATCACGGAGGGCTTCGGCAACTTCTTTAAGCGGTTCTTTCATCGCTTCTCTGGCATCTTCGCTTGTCAGTTCCACTGAACTCAGCAGTCCTTCAACCTGATCGCGTCCGTTGACAACCATTGTAAGTTCCTGGTCAAGTTCTACAGCTGTTCCAATGTTTATTTTAATCTCTTCGGCAACTCTCTCTCCTATGAGAAGATTGTATTTTTTTCTTACATAGTTGACGATTCCCTGATCGATTTTATCTCCGGCTGTACGGATGGACTTTGAGAGTACCAAACCGCCCAAAGAGACAACACCTATTTCAGTTGTACCGCCACCAATGTCTACAACAAGATTCCCTTGTGGTTCCCGAATATCTATGCCGGCTCCGATAGCTGCTGCCATAGGCTCTTCTATGAGAAAAACTTCGCGTGCTCCGGCACTTAAAGCAGACTCGCGAACAGCCTTTCTTTCAACCTGTGTCAAGCCGTAAGGCACACAGATGATAATACGGGGAGATATTAAAGAACTTCGTCCGTGCGCTTTTTCAATGAACTTGCGAATCATCTTTTCAGTCATGTCAAAATCGGCAATAACACCGTCACGCATAGGACGGATGGCTTTGATATTTCCCGGAGTTTTTCCCACCATCTCTTTTGCTTCATGTCCGACAGCGAGTACACGCTGTTGTCCATATTTTTCGGTTTTGACAGCAACAACAGAAGGTTCATTAATGATAATCCCGCGCCCCTTTGCTATGACGATTGTGTTGGCAGTTCCCAAGTCGATAGAAAGGTCATTTGAAAAAAGTCCGACTATTTTATTAAATATCATTTATTGTGCCTTATGCTGTTTTTTGTGTTGTTTTCTTAATATAAAGAGGCTGTTCGCCATTTTCAATGACTTCTTTTGTGATCATTACTTCATAACCGCTGTATTCAGGGAGTTCATACATGATATCTATCATACTCTCTTCTAAAATTGCGCGAAGTCCCCGTGCTCCTGTTTTTCTTTTGATGGCCTTTTTAGCAATGGCACGGAGTGCATCTTCTTCAAAGTTCAGTTCCACATCATCTATGGCAAAAAGTTTTTTGTACTGTCTTACAAGTGAGTTTTTCGGCTCTGTTAAAATGCGTACCATGTCATCTTCAGTGATTTCATTGAGTGATGCAATGATAGGCAGACGTCCGACAAGCTCAGGAATAAGTCCGTAATGTACGAGGTCATCCGGTTCAACCATGTCAAAAGTCGGTTTTTTCTCTTCTTTTGTCTTCTTTTCCTGGCCGAAACCAAGAACATTTTCACCCTGTTTGCGCTTTAAAATATCTTCAAGTCCGTCAAAGGCACCGCCACAGATAAATAAAATATTTGTAGTATCAATAGCTGTAAACTCCTGATTTGGATGTTTTCTTCCCCCTTTTGGCGGAATATTGACAGAAGAACCTTCGATGATTTTTAAAAGTGCCTGCTGGACACCTTCGCCTGAAACATCGCGGGTAATGGAGCGGTTTTCACTCATACGTGAAACTTTGTCAACTTCATCAAGAAAGATGATGCCTTTTTGCGCCCGTTCTACATCACCGTCAGCTGCCTGAATGAGCTTTGTCAAAATGTTTTCAACATCTTCACCGACATATCCGGCTTCTGTCAGACTTGTTGCATCCGCAATGGCGATAGGGACATTCAATACCCGTGCAATAGTTTGTGCCATAAGTGTCTTACCGCTTCCTGTAGGACCGATGAGCAGAATGTTTGACTTTGAAATTTCTGTATCATCTTCATCTGATTTGTGCATTTTAAATATACGCTTGTAGTGATTATAAACAGCAACACTCAGGAGCTTTCTTGCTCTTTCCTGTCCTATAATATACTCACCTAAAAAAGCATCCAGTTCTTTTGGTGTCATAAGTTTGTGTACTGCATCAACAAGTTCGCTGTTGTTCTCTTTTGCAAGTTCTTTTTCATCACCAAACATTATTTTGTAAGCTGAAACAACACAGTTTTTACAAATGTAAACACCGTTGCCTGCTATAAGAGGGTTTTGTTCGCTTTCGCTTGCATCACAAAAGCTGCAATGTCTGTGTATCATACTTTTTTCCTTTCAAACGGAATTCCGCGTTTTGTTGTAATGACAAAGTTACATAAATCTTTTACATAATGATTGTCTGAATTTTCCAGCAGTTCGCTTGCTGTATCTTTGAGTGGTCTGCCTGATTCAAAAAGTTCTCTGTAGGCTGATTTGAGGGCATTGATGTCATCTCTTGACAAATGTCTTCTGAGTCCCGTTAAATTAAGTCCTCTGAGCGAAGCACGGTTTCCCTCTGCCATACAAAAAGGAGGAATGTCCTGTGCCAAAGCTGATGCGCCTCCCACCATGGCATAATCGCCTACATGGACAAACTGGTGAATTGGTGTCATGCCGCCAATGACAACATAGTTGCCAAGTTCCACATGTCCTGCAAGTGTTGCCGCGTTTGCCAAGATACAGTGATTGCCGATGATGACATCATGTCCGAGGTGAACGTATCCCATAAAAAGGTTGTCGTTGCCTATGATGGTTTTTCCGCCGCCGCCTTTTGTCCCAGGGTTAAAAAGGGTAAATTCACGGATAGTATTGTTATCGCCGATGATAAGTTCAACATCTTCACCGTTGAATTTCAGGTCCTGCGGAATTGAACCGATGACTGCATGTGAAAAAATTTTGTTGTTTTTGCCGATAGTTGTTTTTCCGTAAATACAACTGTTTGCATCTATGCTTGTTCCATTGCCAATCGTTGCTTCACTTGAGATAAAGCAAAACGGTCCGATTGTAACATTTTCTCCGATTGTCGCGCCGTCTTCAATAACGGCAAGTTGAGATATTTGAGACAAAAATAAATCCTTTACTTGTCAACTATCATAGCTTTGAGTTCCGCTTCGCTTGCTAATTTGTCATCAACATATGCTTCACCTTTAAGCATCCAGATAGTACCTTTTTGTTTTATGACAGAAATTCTGTATTCGAGTTTGTCTCCCGGTTTTACAGGAGTTCTGAATTTTGCTTTGTCGATGCTCATGAAATAGACTACTTTGTTTGCAATCTCTTCCTCCGTCAAATCTCCCATACTTAAAAATGACAATATTCCGCCGGCTTGCGCCATGCCTTCTAAAATCATGACACCCGGATATATAGGATGGCCAGGAAAGTGTCCCTGAAAAACAGGCTCTGAAATAGAGACATTTTTGTAAGCAGTGACCGATTTTCCTTTTTCTAGCTGAGTAACTCTGTCAACCAACAAAAAAGGATAACGGTGAGGAAGAATTTTTTGTATTTCTGTAACATCCATAAGCATATTTATAAACCTTATAACAATATTTTTTTGATATTTTATCTAATTTATTGTTAAGAAAAGATAATAAGTTTTTCTTTGGTATCTTCATATACTTTTGCATTCAATTCAATGCTAAGCTTTGTCTCCGGTATATCTTTGACAACTATTATGGGAGTTATATCATAATTTGAGCCCGATACAACAGCTCTGAGTCTCTGTTCTTTTTCAAAGTCCAAGGGGTTGTAAATAAGCTCTTTGAGAGATTTATAAGTTGATTTGCCCAAGTCATTGTAGGTTTGCAAAGTGATAAATTTTATCTCTTCACGATTAAAATAATACACACCATTGTGTGAAAATTCTATGCGCCCCTGTGCTTTTTTTCTCGGCAGTGTGGAATAACTCATAGCATAGGCTTCTATGCTCTCTTTTTTTCCTGCTGTGAGCTTAAAGCCAAACTGTCTATAGTTAAGAAATTTTTGTTTAATTATTCTGTACTCTTTGCCTTCCTCTTCCAGTTCGTTTCTTTTGGTGTACATGTAAAGACGTTCTTCAATCGAGGCAGGAAGTGTCTGTCCTGAAATTGGTGAAAACATTTCATCCATCAGTCTGTTTTGCTGATCCCGCTGCATGGTAAGCCCGAAAATACAGCCGCAATAGTCCTGACGGTAGAGTTGTTCTTCTTTTGTGACACGGCTTTGATCCTGTGTCCCGCCGCCGCTTCTGTAGTCAACGGCTACAAACTCAACACCGTGACTTTTATAAAATTCATCACCGACACGTTTGAGCTGTTCCTGGGACTTGAGCGGACTTACCAACAGAGTGGTTGTTATTTTTTTTTCACCGAGTTCGAGGGCTTTTTTTGCACTTGTTGTGAAACGTTTGTCAAAACAGACTTCACAACGAGCCCCTTTTTCAGGTTCATTTTCCAGTCCACGAACTGCTTCAAGCCAGTTTTCATAGTCATATTCACCCTCAATCAATTCGATACCGAGTTTTTTGCAGGAGCGCTTGACATCAAGCAGGCGCAGCTGATATTCGGAATAGGGATGGATATTCGGGTCGTAAAAAAAGCCGGTCAGTTTTTCATCTGGAAAATCTTTTTGAAGTTTTTCCAGAAAGAAGTGTGAGTCAACACTGCAACAAATATGTACTAAGATGGTTTTTCCTTGAAAGATGTTTTAGGTTATGAGTATTTTTCAAAACGCGGACTTCAGTCCGGGCTGAGAATGGCAAGGCTGTTGCAACAGCCGGCACTGAAGTGCCGGTTCCGAGATTGAGGTTTTAACCTTGCCTGCGAAAAAATCAGTCTCTTTTTTCGTGAATCTCTATAGTTTTGATCTCATCCTGTCCTTCAATTGAATCTAAAACCGCAAAGCTTTCAGCATCATTCTCTTCAATACCGCCAAAAACTGTATGGACACCGTCAAGATGCGGGCAGGGAACAAAACAGATAAAGAACTGGCTGCCGCCTGTGTTTTGTCCTGCATGTGCCATAGAAAGTGTTCCTTTGACATGTTTATGTGTATTTTTATCGGTTTCGCATGCTATAGACCAGCCCGGACCACCAGTTCCTGTTCCCTGCGGACAACCGCCCTGTGCCATAAAACCGGGGATTACACGGTGGAAGCTGAGATTGTCATAAAATCCTGTTTGTGCCAAATGTGCAAAGTTTGCAACGGTATTTGGTGTTTCCTCCGGATAAAGTTTAATCCAGATATCGCCTTTGTTTGTTACGATTTTTGCATATTGCAGTTTTGATAATTCTTCTTCGCTTAAATTGTATTCTTTGAGTTGTGCTTTTCCAAACATATAAACCTCTTTATTTTATTTTTTTGTTATTATAGTTAAATTTTTATAAATATGTCTTGTGCTTTTAAAATTAAGTTTGGAATTAAAAGCGGTATAATTTTGTTGAGAAAAACAGGGATAAAAAATGCAAAAGAACAGATTTACATCTTTGACTATCAAGCAGGCCAATACCGTTACAACTGTTGTCATATTGGTTTTTGTCATTATATTTGCCTATTTGCTGATAAAAGAAAATTATCAGGATTATGAAAAAGCGCTTTACAGGCAGGAACACAGTGTGGCTGATTACGGAGATACACAAAAACAGCTCAAAAGGCTTCTGATAAAAAACACTCTGGCTATTGTGACACTCTCTTTTATACTTTTTGCAATCATGCTCGGGTTGTATAAGATATTTTATGCGTTGATTCAAAATGATATGCATGTATTTTTAAATTTTTTTAAAAATGCGGCACACAGGGAAGCATTGCTGAGTCCTGATGAGATTTTTTTTAAAGAATTTAAAGAGATGGTTCTGTATGCAAATGAAATGGTAAAGACAATAAATCAGCAAAAGCTATCATTAAAAGAGATCAATCTTATTCTTGAAAAAAAGGTACAAAAGAAAACATTGTATTTAGAACAGGCAAATGCAAAACTTTTAGAAGAAAAAAAGTTTTCAGAAGAGATACTTGCCGCACAAAAAGAGTTTTTACGCTACACTGTGCATGAAACAAACACGCCTCTGAGTGTTATTTTGACGAGTATAGAACTGTATGAAATGAAAAATAAAAAGGACAGACAATTGTCCAAAATAGAAGCGGCTGCAAAAAATATATTTAATATATATGATGATTTGAGTTATTTGGTAAAAAAAGACCAGGTGCCGTATCCCAAAGTTTCAATTGAACTGGTTTCGTATCTCGGCATGCGGATAGAGTTTTTTAGAGATGTTGCACATCTGTCTAAAATTGATTTTAAATACAGCAGTGATTTGGACAAGGTTTATATTTATTTTAATGAAACAAAACTTCAGCGTATTGTAGACAATACTATTACAAATGCCATCAAATACACTTTGCCGGAGGAAACAGTCTTCTTACATGTAAAGCAAACAGGAGCAGATGTAATGTTTAGTGTATCAAGCAAGTCCAAAATTATAAAAGATCCGGAGAAAATTTTTGATGCATACTACAGGGAAAATGACAATGTCAAAGGATTTGGATTGGGACTGCAGTTGGTGAAAAATATTTGTGAAGAAGACAATGTGAGCATAGATATTGCATCAACTGACAAACTGACTGCATTTGAATATAAATTTAAAATGATGGGTGAATAATGAAAATTCTTTTGCTGGAAGACGAAATAATGCTAAACGAGTCCATACAGGAGTATCTGCAGGAGCAGGGACATATTGTTGTAAGTTTTACAGACGGTCTTGAAGCATTTGAAAATCTTCAAAAAGACGACTATGATTTATTGATTTTGGATATCTCTGTACCAAATATAGACGGATTGACACTTTTGGAAAAGCTTCATGCCATCAAAATTCATACACCCAGCATTTATATCAGCGCTCTGGTAGATATAGAAGATATCTCCCGTGCCTATGATCTGGGATGCTATGATTACTTGAAAAAACCCTTTCACCTAAAAGAACTTGCTTTGAAAATTGACAGAATTTTAACAGACAAAGATATTCCTCTGGTTTTTCTCAGGCTTTCAAAAAACTATATGTATGATCAGGAAAACAATACACTTTTGTTTCAGAACACTCCCCAGATTCTTACAAAAAAACAATCGCAAATTATAGATATTTTAGCCAGAAACAGAAGCAGAATAGTTGATTTTGAACAGTTTCGCATGTATGTATGGGATGAACAAATCGTAGATAATGCAACCATAAGAGCAGAGATTAACAGACTGAAAAAAAGTTTAAAAGAAGATATTATTGTTAATGTCAGAGGCATGGGATATATGATAGAAAAATGAGCAGGGTATTGTTTGTTACATATTGATACACGCCAGAGATTAAATTGCAATTTTTTGTTAAAAATATGAATTGCTACGTTAATGCTATGTTTTGGATTTATGATTATCTTATCTAAAAGTGGAGGATTACATGAAAAAAATTGCATTAAGTATGTTTGTTACAGCATTGGTGACAAGTGTATATGCTGATTACGACGGTGTAAATATAAAGTTAAAGCACGGTGTTGAAGAGAAACAAGAGGTGCATGTTTTTTCTGATGACATAAAAGACATGTTTGCAAAAGGAAAAACAAGCGGTCAGATTAGAATGTTTTATGTGGACAGACAGTATCAGGGTGGTTCAGGGGCAGATACGCACAGAGATGCTGCTGTTTTAGGCGGTCATCTCAAGTTTGAAACAGCTGCATTAAGCGGTATTCGGTTGGCTGCGGCTTTTTATACAGTGCAGGATTTGGGTATACAGCAACACACTGCCCAGTCACCGGCACTTCTTGGAACCGGATACAAGTCATATTCAATTCTAGGTGAGGGATATCTTGGATACAATTTCAGTGAATACGGGCTAAAAAGTGATGCCAAGCTTGGTTATCAGAGATATGACTCTTTAATGATGGGATCAGATGATGCAAGAACGCTTCCAAATACTTTCAGAGCATACAAGTTTGTAAGCAAGGATGTGAAAAATATTACTCTTCAGATAGCACATGTAGACAGAATCGCTTATGGAACATTCTCAAATATCTATTCTGCCGGCGGAATACTTGCCGCTACTTCAGGGTACACTTCAAGAGGGATCAATGCTTCAACAGGAGTACAAACCGGAGAGTATCTGAACTTGGGACTTGCAACAACCGGAAGAAAAACTGCCGGTGTTACAAATATTCAACTGAAATATACAGCGAAAAACTTTCATGTAGATGTCTCAAATGATTATGCATGGAATCTTTACAATACACTCTACGCTGACACAGGAGTCTCCTGGAACTGTCTGCTCAACAGCAATGTAAAACCGTTTGTAAAAGTGCAGATGATTAAACAAAACAGTGTTGGCGGAAAATATATGCAGTACTCTCCGCTGGGAGGGTCCGGTGAGGTAGATTCTTTTTACTGGGCGGGTAAAATCGGGGCAAAATATGAAGGTTTTGCTGCATATATTGCCTACTCCCAAACATCTTCAAACAATGCAGGAGATGATTCTTACAAAAATGCGATACTTACACAGTTTGGCGGCATGCCGGCATATACTCAAGGTATGGTGACCCGTCATATGTTTTTAGCGGGAACAAAAGCAACAAAAGCTGCTGCTGTCTATAACTTCAAACAACATGGAGTCAACCTTTCAACTGCTGCCTATTATGTCGCTTTTGATACAGATGCAAACTCCGGATACGGTATAGCAAGAACAGCAACAGAAGCTGGGTTTGACATCAAATACTACCCAAAAGCAGTTGAAAAACTGCAGCTTCGTTTTCGCGGAAATTTTCCCAGAAAATTTGCGGAAGCAACTCCAGGAAGTGACACCGGTTGGAATGAGTACAGACTCATTGCAAACTATAATTTCTAATACAAGGAAAAATTATGACCAAAGAACAGATACAACAGATAAAAGCAGATCCTGATTACCAGAAACTTGTAAAGACAAGACAGGGTTTTGCTCTAAAATTAACAATAGCGATGCTTGTAGTCTATTTTGCATTTATACTTACAATAGCTTTTGATCCCTCGGCATTGGCAGTGCCCCTCTCTAGTGAGGCAGTTACAACCATAGGTATTCCTGTCGGTATGGCTGTAATCGTATTTGCTTTTATATTGACAGGCATATATACAAAAAGAGCAAACAGTGAGTTTGATGATCTGGCAAACAAAGTAAAAAACAAATTAAAGGAGCGCCTAGATGTTTAACAGAATATTTTTATTTTTAATTTTCGGCAGTATCGCGGCATTTGCCTCCGGAACTATCAACGGTGAAATTCAAAAACAGCCGCTGAATGTTCCGGCAATTGTTATGTTTGTTATTTTTGTCGGTGCAACTCTGGGCATAACATACTGGGCAGCCAAAAGAACAAAGTCTGCGAAAGATTTCTACACAGCAGGCGGTGGCATTACAGGGCTGCAAAACGGTATGGCCATTGCAGGAGACTATATGTCTGCGGCATCCTTTTTGGGAATTTCCGGACTTGTTTATCTCAAAGGGTATGACGGACTTATCTATTCGATCGGATTTTTGGTCGGCTGGCCGATTATTCTATTCATTATTGCAGAACCTTTGCGAAATTTAGGCAAATATACCTTTGCGGATGTTGCTTCTTACAGACTACGCCAAAAACCTATTCGTATATTGGCTGCATTTGGTTCTATTGCAACTGTTATTCTTTACCTTATCGCTCAAATGGTCGGTTCTGGAAAGTTAATACAGCTTTTGTTTGGTCTGCAGTATGAAGTAGCGGTTATTCTGGTCGGTGTTTTAATGATTCTTTATGTAACATTTGGCGGTATGCTCGCAACAACCTGGGTGCAGATTATCAAAGCATTCTTACTGCTTTCAGGAGCTACTTTTATGGCTATTGCTGTAATGGCGCATTATGATTTCAGTTTTGGAGCATTGTTTGCCCATGCAACAGAATTAAAAGGTATAGAAATAATGTCTCCGGGCGGACTCGTTTCGGACCCTGTTTCTGCAATATCTTTAGCCGTCGCCTTGATGTTCGGTACAGCAGGTCTCCCTCATATCCTGATGAGATTTTTTACAGTAGGCAATGCAAAAGAAGCACGAAAGTCGGTATTTTATGCAACAGGCTTTATCGGTTATTTTTATATACTGACGTTCATCATCGGTTTTGGCGCAATTGTAATGGTGTATAAAAATCCTCAGTATCTGGATCTGGCAAAACAGGCCATAAGCGGCGGATTTCCTATTCTTGGCGGAAACAATATGGCAGCCATACATTTGTCTCATGCTGTTGGCGGTGACTTCTTCCTTGGATTTATCTCTGCTGTGGCATTTGCAACAATTCTGGCCGTTGTTTCGGGTCTGACACTGGCAGGTGCTTCTGCAATTTCACATGACCTGTATGCTTCTGTGTACAAAAAAGGTGAAATTGACGGGCTTAAAGAGATGAAAGTTTCAAAAATTGCTACTGTTGTGCTGGGAATCGTAGCTATTATTATGGGGATAGCATTTGAAAAGCAAAATATCGCTTTTGTTGTCGGGCTTGCGTTTGCAATAGCAGCCTCTGCCAACTTTCCTGTACTTTTACTCTCCATGTACTGGAAAAAACTTACAACGCGTGGCGCTGTCATCGGAGGAACCTTGGGACTGGCTACAGCTGTCATGCTTGTCATCCTTGGTCCGATTGTCTGGGTACAGATTTTTGGCAATGCCGAAGCGATTTTCCCGTATAAATATCCGGCACTCTTTTCTGTGAGTGTTGCCTTTGTCGGTATCTGGTTTTTCTCAGTAACGGACAAATCAGAGGCTGCAGCACAAGAGATGGAGGCTTTTGAAGCACAATACATCAGAAGTCAGACAGGTATTGGTGCCGAGGGTGCATCCGAGCATTAACTATGAGCATCTTAGACCAAAAAAAACTTATTGAGTCTATTCACCCTTTTGGCTTACTCAGTTCAGAGGAACTGAGTAAGCTGATGCAAAAAATCGACATTGCATATTACCCTAAAGATACGCTGCTCATCAGCAAAAACCTTCCATCTGTTGCTTTTTATATCATCATAAAAGGATATGTGTCCGAGTATATTGATGACACACTGCATACTGTTTACGGTGAAGGTGACAGCTTTGATGCGGATGCTTTGATTTACGGGACAACACAAAACAGGTTTGTTGTCAGTGAAGATTTGATTTGCTATGAGATTCAAAAAGAAGACTTTTTGGAATTGATACAAAACAAACGCATACAAGAGTATTTTTTACAAGATTTTATTACACGCCATCAACATTTAAAAGAATACTCACAGCAGAGTCAATTAACTCCTTTTTTGGTATCTCAGGTAAAAGATATTTATCTTCATGCTGTTTGTATTGTTGCACAAGACACAACAATAGCAGATGCTTTAAAAGAAATGAAAAATCTTAAGGCTACATGTATTCTCGTAAGGGATGAAAACAGCTGCGGTATAGTTACGGATACGGACTTGAGAGAGAAGGTTTTGATGGGTAAATATGATGTGAGTGATGCCATTGTGCATATAGCATCTAAAAATATTATTGCTATTGAGAAGAGTGACTTTTTATTTAATGCTTTGGTGCTTATGACACATAATGCGATTAAGCGCTTGGTTGTAAAAGAGGGTGATAAAATTGTCGGAATATTAGAGCAGTTGGATTTGTTGAGTTATTTTGCAAACCATTCTTACCTGATTTCTGTGCAAATAGACAAAGCAGAGAACATTGATGATTTAAAAGAGGTTCAAAACGGATTGAAAAATCTTGTAACAACACTTGATTCCAATGGTGTAAAAGTACGTTATATCAGCAAACTTGTTGCAACACTCAATCAAAAAATATATGCAAAAGTTTTTACGATGTATGTTGATGAATCTTTACAGGAAAAATGTGCTCTTATGATAATGGGTTCTGAGGGCAGAGAGGAGCAGATACTCAAAACCGATCAGGACAATGCTCTGATCATTGCCGATGATATGGATACAGAACTTTTTGGAGAGCCTATGCATAAACTCAACAGGGCGCTTTTAGAAATAGGGTTTGTAAAGTGTGAGGGCAATGTTATGGTCAGTAATGCGTACTGGCGTCGTAATTTAGGGGACTTTAAAAATGAAATAGATAACTGGATAGCAAGTTTTGAAGGAAACAGTTTACAAAACTTGAGTATATTTTTAGATGCAAAGTGTGTTGCGGGTGATTGTACTTTAGTGAATGCGGCAAAAGAACATTTGTTTGCGCGTTTTGAGAAGAGAGATGATGTTTTGGCACATCTTGCAAAAGCAACGCTTTTTTTTGAAACACCTATTTCTCTTTTTAGCGGTTTTAAGCTTGACAAAGAGCATGAAAACAAACTGGATTTGAAAAAAGGCGGTATATTTGCAATTGTTCACGGCATAAAATGTCTGGCACTGGAGAATAAAATCAAAAAAAACAATACAATCGAACGTATCAAAGAGTTGAACAACCGAGGTGTTTTTGATAAAGTTTTTGCGACAGAACTCATAGAAAGTTTTGATACTCTGTTGTCTGTGAGGCTCAAAACAATGCTGTATGCAAAGGATCAAAAAGATATCAATTATATAAATCCAAAAGATTTGGACAAAACAAGCCGGGATTTGCTCAAAGACAGTTTTAAAGTGGTAGATAAACTGAAAAAGTTTATTAGTTTTCATTTTCATTTGGAAATGGTTTCGTAATGCTTTTTTCTATGTTTGAACAGATGAAAAAAAAGAGAAATCTGTCAAAACTCAAAGATAAATCTTTTTCTTCTCTTTTTGAACAAAGTGATGAAATTGTGGTTTTCGATACAGAAACCACGGGCCTCAATCCAAAAGAAGATGAAATACTTTCTATAGGTGCAGTTAAGATTAAAAATAATAAAATACTGACATCACAAACTTTTGAAGTTTATTTGAAAAACTTTGGAGCAATTGATGCAAAAAGTATAACAATACACGGAATCCGTCCATGTGACCTGGAGAATGCAAAAGAACCGCTGGAAGGAATTAAAGAGTTTTTGAATTATATCAAAGGTGCCACTTTGGTGGGGTACTATCTTGAGTTTGATGTTGCGATGATTAACAAATATATAAAGCCTGTGCTTGGAATCACTCTGCCAAACAAAATGGTTGAAGTTTCTGAAATATATTTTGATAAAACAATTGCAATGATACCGCAAGCTAATATTGATTTGCGTTTTGATACAATCTTGAAAAACTGTAATATCCCTCAAATGGGTGTGCATAATGCTGTAAATGATGCCATTATGACAGCAATGATTTACTTAAAAGTAATAAGGCATAATTAATTCCATTCTCAATGGAGACAGAAGCTATAAAATGCAAGGCAAAATCTTGAAGTTGCACTTATTGTGCTTCAAAAGATTTTAACGAAGCAGATTGTAGCTTCTGTCTTCACCCGTAGGGCAACAGATAAAAGGCTTATCTTCTGCGTTGAACTTCACTCAGTGATGAATGACATCACAGAGTAAAGTTTGCCTTGAATCTAAACTTTTTATCTGTTGTTGCGAGTGAAATTAATTATGTCTTATTACTTAAAACTAACACAGGAGAAAATAAATGTCAGAAATAGAAAAAAAACCGATTTTTAAACCAAACAAAGAGTTTGCAAAAACTGCCAGAATCAAAAACATGTGTGAATATCATGATTTGCAGGATGAAGCAATTGAAGATTATGAAGGATTTTGGGGCAGATTTGCCAAAGAAAAGCTGAGCTGGAAAGAGCCGTTTACAAAAGTGATGGATGAATCGAATTACCCTTTTGTCAAATGGTTTGAAGGCGGAAAGTTAAATGTTTCAGAACAATGTATTGACCGTCATTTAGACAAACGCAAGAATAAAGCGGCGATTATTTTTGAAGGAGATCGCGGCGACAAACAAATTATTACCTATTTGGAACTTTACTACAATGTAAACCGCTTTGCCAATCTGTTGAAAAATGAATTTGGTGTCAAAAAAGGGGACAGAGTTGTCATCTATATGCCGATGATTCCCGAAGCTGCCTATGCGATGCTTGCCTGTGCCAGAATCGGCGCCATTCACTCTATAGTATTTGGCGGATTTTCTGCAGAAGCACTCAAAGACAGAATTGAAGATGCGGATGCAAAAGTTGTGATCACTGCTGACGGAGCTTACAGAAAAGACAAACCGTATATGCTCAAACCGGTAGTGGATGCGGCTTTGGCAGAAGGTGGACCGGTAAAAAAAGTGCTCGTGGTTGAGAGAAACAATGAAGATATACGATGGGTTGAAGGGCGTGACTACTCTTATAATGAATTGATCAAAATGCAGGACGTTACATGTAAAGCGGAAGTTATGGATAGTGAAGACCCGCTCTTTCTGCTCTATACATCAGGCTCAACAGGAAAACCAAAAGGTGTGCAGCATAATTCTGCGGGATATATACTGTGGGCACAGATGACAATGGAATGGGTGTTTGATGTCAAAGAAAATGATACCTACTGGTGTACAGCAGATATCGGCTGGATTACCGGGCATACCTATATAGTTTACGGTCCGCTTGCAATGGGTGCGACAACGGTAATGTTTGAAGGTGTTCCGACCTATCCTGATGCGGGTCGTCCTTGGAAAATGGTAGAAGAGTATAAAATCAACCAGTTCTATACTGCGCCTACTGCGATTCGTGTATTGCATAAAATGGGTGAAGATGAACCGGCTAAGTATGATTTGAGTAGTTTAAAAGTACTTGGAACTGTTGGAGAGCCTATTGATCCTCCTGCGTGGAAATGGTATTATGAAGAGGTTGGCGGAAGCAAATGTGCTATCGTTGATACTTACTGGCAGACAGAAACAGGCGGGCATATAGTCTCTCCGCTTCCTGGGACAACCCCTATCAAACCGGGATGCGCAACATTTCCTCTTCCTGGAATCATGGCAGAGATTCTGGACCCGGCAACCGGTGAGAAAGTTGAAGTCGGAGAGGGAGGTTATATGTGTGTCACACGTCCTTGGCCTTCGATGATTCGCGGTGTCTGGGGAGATGAAGAGAGATTTATAAAATCCTATTTTGGTGATGTGAAAAAAGACGGTAAACCTGTCTATTTTACAGGTGACGGTGCTGTGTATGATGAAGACGGTTATATCACGATTACGGGACGTACTGATGATGTTATTAATGTCAGCGGTCACAGAATGGGAACTGCTGAAATTGAAGCAGCCATCAAAAAACATCAAAATGTTGCCGAGGTTGCCGTTGTCGGAAAACCGCATGAACTCAAAGGCGAGGGTATTTTTGCCTACATCGTTTTAAAAGATGACAAAGGCGTGGCTGATGAGGTTGAAGAGGCAAAAATTATTAATAATATCATCAAAAAAGAGATAGGAAACATTGCTGTCTGTGATGATATGGTTTTTGCACCGGGACTTCCAAAAACAAGAAGCGGAAAGATTATGCGTCGTATTTTACGCTCAATTGCCAAAGGCGAGGCAATTACTCAGGATATTTCAACTCTGGAAGATCCAAGCATAGTTGCCAAAATTGAAGCAATGGTGAAGTCCAAATAATAAGACTTTTCTGGAACCCAGACTTCAGTCTGGGCTTTAGTTTTTCATGCTATAATTCCACAAAAAAGAGTTAGTATGGAATTATGTGTTGCCCTTGATTTACCTACGAAAGAAGAAAATCTCACTTTAATTGAAAAAATAAAAAAGTATGATGTCTGGCTCAAAGTCGGACTGCGTACCTATATTCGCGACGGCGAAGCATTTTTGCAGGCTATTAAGCAAATCAACCCCGATTTTAAAATATTTTTAGATTTGAAACTTTATGATATTCCAAATACCATGGCAGATGCCGCCGAGTCAATTATGGGACTTGGTGTTGATATGTTTAATGTTCATGCAAGTGCAGGAAAACGTGCCATGAATACCGTGATGCAAAGACTGGAAAAGTATGAAAATCGTCCATTGGTCTTGGCTGTAACGGCTTTGACATCGTTTAGTGAAGAGGAATTTCAGGCAATATATGAAGCGGACATAGCAACAAAAGCAAATCAGTTTGCAAAAGATGCAATGGAAAGCGGACTTGACGGTGTTGTCTGTTCGGCGTATGAGAGCAAGGCTATTAAAGAGTTTACATGTAAAGAGTTTATGACACTCACTCCTGGTATTCGTCCTTTTGGTGAAGATGCAGGGGATCAAAAAAGAGTCGCCGATGTTGCCTATGCCAAAGAAGCACTTGTTGATTTTATAGTCGTCGGACGTCCGATTTATCAGGCAGAGAACCCTGCTGAGGTCGTTAAAAAAATATTAGCACAGATTTAAGCTAATTATTATGAAATAATGACTATAATCTCACTCTTCAAAAGGACGAGTGGGTGAGTGGCTGAAACCACATCCCTGCTAAGGATGCGTACTGGCAACGGTACCGAGAGTTCGAATCTCTCCTCGTCCACCACAAACCCCTAAAATACGAGCTTTCAAGTACCTTTTTAAAAATCAGTTTTTTTCTTGTCCTACCCCGTTAGACATATATCTCAATACTTCTGTCAAATTTATGATTTGAACTTAGGGAATTTTGAACGGTCTCACAAATTGTAATTGTGGCCAAGTTATAGCTTTTTTTAAATCTTTTGCAAGTCAACAATATAGGGATTTGTCAGAATATTTTTTTATCAAAATCAGGCCACTATTTGTTATTATCGTACTTAAGTGAACATTCTCACACTTTATTATATTTTGCAAATAAACGCCTATTTATAAGCACTTTCACGAGTAGTTACATGTATCACTAAAATTATAAGTTTATCATCATACTTTTTATAAATAACTCTATAAGAACGAAGTTTTAAACGATATAAATCTTCTTTTTGCCCTTGAAGCTTTTTAATCTTACCTTTTTGCATTAATGCAATTTCATATTCTTTAGAAAATAATTCCGAAAAATCTTTTAAACTATCACGAATAAATTTTAAATCAGGTTTATTTACTTTTTTAAAATCTTTTTTTGCGGTAACTGTAAATTCAATTTGATACATCAAGACCTAACTCTTGAAACATATCATCAAATGAAATTGTAGGCTCTTTAAGTTCAAGTCTTCTTTCTGCTTCTTTTAAGTCTATATAATCAAAATACATATCAAGGGCAGAAGCTATAAGATGACTCTTTTTTGTATTAAGCTCTTTGGCATAACGATTAATATCATTATCAAGTGATGTAGGTAATGTAATATTTAATCTTGTAGTATTCATAATGTCACTTCCTTTATGTGTATAATTATACACCTTTTATGTGTATGAAGTCAAATAAACAGCATAGGATTTTTTCGAATCTTTCCTAGTCCACCACAAACCACTAAAATACGAGCTTTCAAGCACCTTTTTAAAAATCAGTTTTTTTCTTGTCCTACCCCGTTAGACATATATTTCGCTACTAACACCCTCGATTTCTTCTATCATACTCATCATGACTACATACACAAACTAAATATATAACATCAATAGTACAATTCATTAAAATACGATATTGAGTATTTGGAATTCGGATAGAATATCTATCTTTATCTTTCTTGCAATTCATTTTTTTATAGTGCAAAGATGAATGATTTGGATCTTGTTCAAAAAGTTCTAAAGTATCATTTATTTGGATTTGAGAAAGAACATATTTTTTAATTAGTTGTTTTTCAGTACGAAGATATTGCGAAGTTTGATAATCTCCATAATATTAAGCAGATTTTTTATTTTCTTGAAGAATACGAACTTCTAATTGACCTATCCTGTCTAAAAAAATAATCAAAGAAGTATAAAGTTTATCTACTTGGATATAAAGTTCTTCAAAAAGAATATCTTTACCTTTTATTTGCTCTAATTTCTTTTTAAAAAGTTTTATGTCATCAATAGCATTTAATAAAGTATCATAAAATTCTTCTATATTATCAACAGGAAAAGTGTGCATATCATCCAGTTGCAATGAAAATCGTTCTAATTCTATTTCTTGAGTATGAATACTATTAATAATCAAACGTATCATTTTTTCAAACAATTTTTTAGGGGCAGTTTTTAATGCTTCTTGAGCTATATCAATATAGTCAACATAATCGATAAAATCTGTATTTATACGAATAGTCATAATAAAAACTCCGATGTTTTTACTAAATTATAGCATATTAAATAAAATACAGGATAGGTTTTTTTCGAGTTTCTCCTCGTCCACTACAAACCCCAAAAATACGAACTTTCAAGCACCTTTTTAAAAATCAGTTTTTTTCTTGTCCTATCCCGTTAGACATATATTTCAATACTTCTGTCAAATTTATGATTTGAACTTATGGAATTTTGAACGGTCTCACAAATTGTAAGTGTGATGTCAACGGCGGAGTTAAAATAAGCAGTATAAGCGTAAACTGCCTGTTTCTTAACTCTGTCGTGATATATTGTACTTTGGTACATTTTTGGATTGCGCTTGACACCTCTTCACCGCTTTTTAAATCCTTCTTATGATATAATCATATTCTAAATAAAGCTTAGTAAAAAAGAGTTCCATGCAGTCATCAGATGTCAGTAAAATATTAAACAATAAAGAAAAACTTTTAACGCAGATATATTTTGATTTACAACGGTTTTTTGAGCAGAAGTATGGGAATGATACAGTTGTTTTTATGGAAATCGGTACTTTTTTTGAAGTGTATGAAGTCAATAATGATGAAGAACAGATTGGAAAAGCCAAAGAGATAGCGGAACTTTTAAATATACAGCTTACGAAAAAAAATAAAAAAATTATTGAAAATTCTGAAAAGAATCCTTTGCTCGCCGGTGTGCCTGCTGTTTCGTTTGAACGTTACTTAAACCGTTTGATTCAGGAGCAGAAGTATACGGTTATAGTTGTCAAGCAAAAGGGAAATCCTCCTAAGATTAGTCGTTATATTTCTCAAATTGTCTCACCCGGTACCAATTTTGAACATATTATTGACAATGATGACAATTACATTGTTTCTGTTTTGATTGACAAGTTTCGTGATATTTATACGGTAGGGTATGCTGCCATTGACGTAACCACGGGGAAAACATGGCTGTATGAGACACACGGGACAAGTGAAGATCCTGCTTATGCACTTGATGAGATTTTTAATCTTTTAAATGTTTACAGAACGAGTGAAATTGTTGTGACTTTTTTAGACGGGATTGATGACCAGCGTCATGTGATGCAGTATCTGGAGATCCCCGAACATTATCACTATTCTGTGAACAACAAACGGGCAAAAATAGAGTTTCAAAATGAACTTTTTAAAGAGGTATATCAGATTCGTTCACTGCTCTCTCCTATAGAGCATCTGGATTTGGAACGCTCCCCTATGATTACCGAAGCCTTGGCAATTCTCATCAATTTTGTGATAGAACATGATTATCATATAGTGCAGAAGATGGCGATGCCCCGTCTTATAGACAATCGCCGTTTTATGTATCTGGGCAACAATGCACTGGAGCAGATGGGGATAATTTCCAAAGACAAAAAAGAGTTTACACTTTTAAAAATGCTTGACAAGAGTGCAACGGCTATAGGAAAAAGACTCTTAAAAGAGCGTCTTTTAAATCCGATAATGGAAGAAGACGAACTTGAACGTCGCTATAACCTTATAGAACGGGTTGCTTCACATGTAAGGTATTTGGATGAAATGATGCGGGGTGTTTATGACCTTGAGCGACTTTCTCGCCGTTTAAGTCTTGGCAGACTGCATCCTTTTGAGATGAATCATATGTATGACTCTATGGTAAGTGTCAAAGAGTTGATGCTCTATGTCAAAAAACATAAGATTCAAAAAACGCCTTTTCATGAGAGTGAAGTGGAAGAGTTCTTACGTGATATAACTAAAACGATAGATTTGGATATATCACGGCGTTTTACCAATGCCACGGTAGATGAAAACTTTTTGATGAGCGGTGTGGATGAGGCAATAGATACTTTGGTCAAAGAAAACAGTGTAATGATGCTTGCTTTTGAAGATATAATTTTGAAAATCGAAGCACTTCTGACAAGTGTCAATGCAGGAAGTTCGACAAAAATGGTAACTTTGGGACTTTTGGAAAAAGAGGGCTATTACATCTCTTTGAGCAAAAACAGATTCTCTTTGATTGAGAGTGAATTCAAAAAGCGGGAAGATTTTGCAGATTTCAGTGTAAAAAAACTGACAAACAATGTCAAAATCACCTCTGCTTTTACTGACAAACTTTCTGACAATATCATGAAAAACCGCCGAAAAATTGTTGTTTTGGTAAAAGAGCGCTATATCCAGCTTCAGGCACTTTTTGAGCGACGCTATTCACTTCTTTTTGACAGAGTTATCAGCTATGTGGCTGATCTGGACGTGGGAGTGAGTTCTTCAAAAGTGGCTCAGGAGTACAAACATTCAAGACCGATGATAGTTGAAGCTAAAGAGGATGAAAATTTTATGCAGATTATGCAACTGCGCCATCCTTTGATAGAAGTACAGGAGCGGGGAGGGCTCTATGTTCCCAATGATATCGTGATGGGAAATCGTGACTATATGGATCTGCCTCATCCAAAAACGGTGATGCTTGATGTGGCTGTGCATGACGGGCATGACATTAACGGAGTCCTTTTATACGGTATAAACTCCAGCGGAAAATCCTCTTTGATGAAGAGTATCGGCATTGCGGTATTGATGGCACAGTCAGGTTTTTTTGTGAGTGCTGCGGTGATGAAATTCAGTATTTTTGATTCTCTCTTTACACGCATAGTTTCTAAGGATAATCTGGCAAAGGGACTCTCTACCTTTGCAGTGGAAATGCTTGAACTTAAAAATATTTTCAACCGCTCAACCGTGAAATCGCTTGTTTTGGGAGATGAAATAAGCCACGGAACAGAAACGCTCTCGGGCGTTGCCATTGTCGCTGCAGCCATACAAAAGCTCTCGCATACTCGATGTCTGTTTTTGTTTGCAACACACCTGCATCAGCTCTCGACGATGGATGAAATTACTTCGCTTGACAATGTTGTCGATTTGCACCTGAGTGTGGAGTATGATGAGAAGAGAGATACACTGATATTTAACCGTGTGCTTCAAGCCGGAAGCGGCAGCAGTATATACGGACTGGAATTTGCCAAATCGCTCCATATGGACAATGAATTTTTGGAAAATGCCAATGCCATCAGAAAACGTCTTGCCAATGACTATGACGAGCTTGAACTGCTTGTGAAAAAGAAAAAATCCAAGTACAACAAAGAGCTTTATGTGACCAAATGTGTTATCTGCGGTGCGGTGGCAGAAGATGTGCATCATATATCGCAAAAATCACTGGCTGATGATGCAGGTTTTATAGGGCATTTTCACAAAGACAACAAACATAATCTTGTGCCTTTGTGCAAAGAGCATCATAAACAAATTCATGACGGCAAGTTACATGTAAACGGCTTTATAATGACGAGTAAAGGGCTTGAGTTGCAGTTTGAAGAGCAGATGAAAAAAACAGAAGTAAAAAAAGTTGTTGCACCTGAAATAAATACAAATATTGAAGTAAAAGAAGTAGAAAATGACGAGCCAAAGGGCTTCGTCCTGGATGACTGGTAAGATTTAAGCCAAGGCTTTTTTGACTGCATCACTGATGCGTTTTCCATCGGCACGTCCGGCTAATTCTTTGCTTGCCATGCCCATAACTTTTCCCATCTCTTTCATGCTTGAAGCACCTGTTTTTTCAATGATGGTTTTGATTTCATTTTGCAGTTCTTCATCACTGAGCTGTTTTGGCAGATAAACTTCATAGTAGGCGATTTCATCAAGTTCTATTTGCATTAAATCTTCACGGCCTGCTTCTTTGTACTGGCTTGCCGCGTCATTTCTGCGTTTGACCTGTGTCTGAATAATTTTTATGACATCTTCATCACTAAGCTCTTTTCGTTCATCTACCTCTATCTGTTTAAAAGCACTGGTAAGGAGGCGAAGCGCATCTCTTTTTTTTGTATCTTTTGCTTTCATGGCATTTTTTACATCTTGGTTGATTGTTTCTCGTAATGACATTGCTAAAATCCTTGTTTATTGTTTATGGAACTGTAATTGCTAGTATTATAACAAAATTAAGGGACTTTCTTGATGAAAAAAATAAAATTGACTGCTTTTGTATTTCTCTGTGTTGTGGTGTTGTTTAACGGATGTACAGCAAACTTAACTGATCCCGAGATAAATTTTGAACCGCCTGCCTATGTTGAACAGATGCCTGCCAAAGAAGAACAGCAGGATTTTGCCTCGACTGGCAGTATATTCGGACAGGGAGAAAATCCTCTTTTTTCTGATCACAAGGCTATGCATGTCAGTGATATTGTAACTGTAGTTATTTCAGAAACTGCACAAAGTTCAAATACCGGTACAAAGCAGCTGCAAGAGGCTGATACAAGTGCTCTTGGAGGGGGGTTGTTTTCAAGTACAGGTCTCAATTCTGCTGTAAACTCCAAAGTAGCAGACTTGAACGGATTTACGAATGTAGGTTTTAACTCTACATCAAACAGTAGTTATAAGGGATCCGGAAGTGCAACAAAGGATGCAAGCTTTACAACAACTATTTCGGCAAGAATTGTAAAAATTTTAAAAAACGGAAATTATTATATTTCTGGAAAAAGAGAGATTCTGATAGATGACCAGAAGCAGATAATTCAGTTAAGCGGTGTGATCCGTCCATATGATATTGATCAATACAACAGAATCAACTCTACACAAATCAGTGATGCAAAAATATTATATAAAACGGAGGGAGATATGGATCGTGCTACAAAACAGGGATGGGGGACGAAAATTGTTCAATCAATTTGGCCGTTTTAGTTTTGTTACAGCACTTTTTTTAACTTCTGTATATGCAGGGAGTTTTGCGGAGTTTAAAAAGGTGCAGACGGGATCTTTTAACAGCTTTAAAGATAAAAAAGACAGCGAATTCAACAAATATCTTCAGCAGCAGTGGGAAGAATACAGTGCGTATATCTCAACACCCTTATATAAAAAGAAAAAACCAAAGACTGTGCCGGCATTGCATCAAAAAAAAGTTCGAAGTGTCGGTCCGAATTTAGTGATAAAGATAAAACCTTTTGCTGAGAAAAAATCCGCTCCTCAGGAAAAAAAAATAAAAGCTGACAATACAGTTTTTGAGTTTTTTGGAACATCTTTGGGATTTGATGTTGATAAAAAAATAAAAAACGCCAACTTTTATCCCAGAACACAAAAGGGGATTGAGAATTTTTTCAGTGTTGTGGCGACAAGTGATTACGACAGCCTTTTGTACGGGATTGAGAGTACATGTAAAGAGATGCATCTCAATGACTGGGGAGTTTATCTTTTAATAAACAGACTCTCCTATACTCTTTTTTCTACACCGGATAATGAAAAATTATTGAGCTGGTTTTTGTTGAATAAGCTTGGCTACAGAGTCCGTGTAGCTTTGGGTGCAGACAAACATATAGTTTTACTTCACAGCGTCAAAGGCAAGATCTACTCTACACCAAACTATACACTGGACAATAGAAAATTTTATGTCATTTCTAAATATAACAAAGAAAATATTGCAAAAGTCTATACGTATAAAAATGATTATCCTGATGCAACAAAAGCACTTGATTTTACGTTAAAAACACTTCCTGTACTTGCAAAAAAAATCCAAACAAAAACTGTTTCTTTTAAAGAACATGGAAAAGTTTACACTTTTTCTTATCGGTATAACCAAAATCTCATAGATTTTATGAAAACATATCCTCAGGTGGAATATAAAGTTTTTTTCAATGCACCTTTGGAGTATGAGACATATAAAGACATAGCAGGGGATATCAAGAAATATACTGAGAACAAAAAAGCAAGTGAAGCTTTGGATTTTGTACTGCATTTTGTACAAAAAGCTTTTATATATGAGCGTGATCAGGAACAGTTTGGCAGAGAAAAAGTTATGTTTGCAGAGGAAACACTTTATTATAAAAAATCAGATTGCGAGGACAGAGCTGTATTGTATGCCCGTTTGGTGAAAGATTTGTTTGGTATTGGTATTGTGGGTGTTCAGTATAAAGATCACATGAGTACTGCTTTACATGTACCGATGGCAGGGGAGAGTGTACAGGTATCAGGACAAAGGTATGTTGTAGCGGATCCGACATATATAAATGCTTCTTTGGGACAAAGTATCCCCAAGTACAGATCTGTCATACCCGAAAGCTTTGTTTATGTAAAATAGGATTCAAATCTCACTGTAAATCGAACAACTGTTTTTTCCGTTTTTTTTGGCAACATACATGGCTTTGTCGGCATCATTCATAATATTTTCTATGTTGTGTTTTTCATCGGGAAAGATTTTAATGCCTATACTTGCACCAATGTGAATTTCATTTCCTTCAATGACAAATGTACGAGAGAGGGCTTCTATGATAGAGTGGCATTTTTTTTGTGCATACTCTTTGGCGGCCTCTTTTGTCTCTGCTATATTTACTAAAATGATTGCAAACTCGTCACCGCTGATTCTTGCAAGAATATCTTCTTCTCTTAAGATGCTTCTCATTCTGTGTGAGACTTGAATGAGAAGTTCATCTCCGACATGGTGGCCATAGGTGTCATTGACCTGTTTGAAATTATCCAAGTCTATAAATAAAAAAGCATGAATAAAGCTATGTCTGATTGCCTTTGCATTCTCTTCATGGAGTCTTTGCAATAAAGCTTTTCTATTCATGAGTCCTGTGAGAAAATCATGATTTGCCTGATATTGAGCCTCTTCCTGTGCATTTCTTAAGTCTGAAATATCATAAAACTGTGCAATAAAATTAATAATTTCACCGTTTTTATCTTTAATAGCAGTAATGGAGAGTCTTTCAGGATAAATTTCACCGTTTTTACGTTTGTTGTAAATATCACCTTTCCATTGTCCGGATGAAAGGAGTTGATGCCACATGTTGGCATAAAATTCTTTACTGTGTTTGCCCGATTTTAGCAGCTTTGTGGTTTGTCCTATAATCTCATTTGCTTTATATCCTGTAATTCTGGTAAAAGATTTATTGACTTCAAGTACAACACCGTTTTTGTCAGTAATGACTATAGCCTCGTGTGAGTCGAATGTATGGGAAGCTATACGTATTTTTGCAAGAAGTTTGTCCTCTTTTCTGATTAGAGCGTTAATATAATAGAGGAGGAGAAAAAAAGAGATAAAAGAGAGAATCCAGAAGATAATTGTATATGTAAAAACCCGTTTTATATCTTTTTGTGTCTGCAGGGCATCTGTTACAATGGTATTGAGAATGTGGCTTGACACATTGTAAAGTTGTGTAATGTATTGTGAAGCAGTCTGAAACCATATTTTTGCATCTTCTTTGGATGAGAGTTTATCCTGAAAAAACATTGTTCGTAAGGCAGCTGTTTTTTGTACAGTCTCTTTTTGTATGAGTTGTTTGAAAATATTTTGTGTGTTTTTTGAAGCACATATGTAAAAAATAGTCTGGAGCTTTTTCTCTTTTTCCTGCAGGAGATGAATATAATGTATATACTTTTCATTTTTTTTGGGAGCGAGTATCTGGTTATAAACATACGCTCTTTCCTGTCCCACATACTCTTTAAGTTTTTGAAGTTCAATAAGGGCTTTGCCGTTATATGATTTTGATTCTAAATTATGCATCAGTGCAGTAATAGCCTGAAGCAGCTCTTTATTGAGGGTATTATAATATTGCATTTCATCCCAAAAGCTGATTTGTGTTTTAAGAACTTTTCTTCTCACTGCCGTAATAGAATGAAACTGCTTTTTAAGATACTGATATGCATTTGAAAAATGAATCAGATCCTGATAGGCACTGTCTGTATGCTTATACTGTTTTTCCAGATTTTTTCGGATTATTTCATCTTTTGAAACAAGGTACCCTGCACTCAATCCTCTTTCAAGTTGTAAATTATGAATGAGTTTACTGAGAATTTTTGTTTGTTTTGCAGAGAATGCATAGGAAGTACTGTTCTTATATTTGATATAGTTTTCATTTACCAAAGAATAGGAAAAGTAAAGTAATGCAATGGCAGGAAGAGAAAAAATAAGGATAATTTTTATCTGCAAAGATTTTAAATTCATATTTAATGATATGCTGATATAGATTAAAAGATATCGTTACATGTATTGAAAATGTTAAAAGTTAAAATCATGTTTCACATTGAAACACAATTTAATAATTAATAGCAACCTTGTATGTCGGATCATCTTCTTCATAACTGCAATGCGGTCCGGCTTTTTTCATGATTTTTTTACAGTCATCACTTAAATGGCGCAAAAGAAGATTTTTGCCGGCATCTTCGTATTTTTTTACGAGAGAATCTATGGCTTCGACACCGGAAAAATCCAATACTCTCGCATTTTTAAAATCAATGACAACTTTTGGCGGATCATTTGGAATGTCAAAATTATCTGAAAAAGTTGTAGCACTTGCAAAAAAGAGCGGACCTTCAAGTTCATATACTTTTGTTCCGTCTGCTTCTGTATGTGTTTTTGCCCAGATGCGCGCATGCTTCCATGCAAATACAAGTGCAGAGATGATAACACCGGCTATGACTGCAACAGCCAAATCTTCTACAACTGTTATAATTGTCACAACGACCATTACAAAAACATCGGCACGAGGCATATGTTTGAGATGTGAGAAGCTCGACCACTCAAATGTTCCTATACTCACCATAAACATAATACCCACAAGAACACCGACTGGAATGGCATTTAAAACATCTGTTAAAGAGATGACCAAGATCAAAAGTCCGACGGCTGCCGTAAAAGAGGAAAGCCGTCCGAGACCGCCTGATGTATAGTTGATGATACTCTGCCCGATCATTGCACATCCCGCCATGCCTCCAAAAAATCCACAGGCGATATTTCCGGTTCCCAAAGCGATACACTCCTGGTTTCCACTGCCTCTTGTCCCACTCATTTCATCTAAAACTGCAAGTGTCAAGAGTGATTCTATAAGACCGACAAGAGCCATAATAACAGCATAAGGAAGAACCATGACAATGGCATCCATACTAAAAAGCGTATCGGGAATAATGAGATGCGGCAGTTTCCCTTTAAACTCTGACAAATCGGCCAATGCTCCGACTGTGAGTGTGTCTAAATGAGTAAAATACACCACAAGTGTTAAAAGGACGATGGCAACAAGTCCTGAGGGAACAGCCTTTGTATATTTTGGCAAGAAGTACATTATAAACATGGTAATGGCTACGATAACATACATATTTAAACCCTGTCCCTCAAAGAATTTAAACTGTGCCATGGCAATAACGATTGCCAGACCGTTTACAAAACCATACAAAGCAGGTTGGGGAACAAGACGGATAAATTTTCCAAATTTCAGCACTCCTACAGCAACCTGAATAAGTCCTGCTATGATGGTTGCCAGCAAAACATAGTGGAGCATATGGAAGTAGAGCTCATCTCCGCTAAACCCCTGGGCTGTGAGTTTTAGGTTTGCTTCTATAACAAGCCCGACTATAACAACAGCGACGCTGCCGGTAGCTCCACTGATCATTCCCGGTTTTCCGCCGATAAGTGCAGTAATAACACCTAAGATAAAAGCAGTATACAACCCTACAATAGGACTGACACCTGCTATAAAGCTAAAAGCAATAGCTTCAGGTACCAGTGCCACTGCAACAACAAGACCTGATAAAATATCGTTTTTTATATTTGGAGAAGTGTATTTTCTTATATCAAACAAATTATGCCTTTAGTGAATCTAATTGTGCTAAAACTTTTTCACGTTTGGCTTCTGCTTCTTTGAGTGCTTCACGATTCTTTGCCAAAACATCTGCCGGAGCATTCGCAACAAAGCGTTCATTGTTCAGCATCCCGCTCAGTTTGCCTATCTCTTTTTGGAGTTTTTCATCCTGTTTTGTCAGTTTGTTGATAATCGGCGTCAAATCAATAGAATCTGTCGGAATGAAAGTTTCGCAGCTGTCTGCGATGTCACTGACCGCATTTTCTATTTTTGTATCGGTAAATTCTACATCTTCCACTTTTGCAAGTTTTGCGATAAAAGGCAACATCATTGCCTTTTCTTTTTCGCTCAGACCGTCAATTTTCACATAGGCTTTTTGGATTTTCTGATTTGCCAAGTCAACCAAAACTTTTGCACGGCGAATGGAGACGATGGCATCCATAATGATGGCAAATGTTTTTTCTTCTTTGCGCTGCTTTGTTTTATGTGGAAATTTCTTAATCATAATAGAATCAGCATTTTCCAAAGAAGTGCCGCTGAGTTCATGGTAGAGATGTTCTGTGATAAACGGCATAAACGGATGCAGGAGTTTCATGGCTTCTTTGAAAATCGCACCAAGTTCTATGATGGATGCTTTGTCTGCTTTGCTCAACTCAATACCCCAGTCACAAAATTCATTCCATAAGAAACGGTACATTGTAAGGGCGGCATCGTTAAACTTGTACTCATCAAGATAGGTACGAACCTCTTTTGTGGCAAAATTCAAACGGCTCATCATGTAACGACCAAGATCGGTCTCAACACAAAAACTCTCCATATCAGGAAAAGTATCACCATTCATTTGCAGGTATTTGCTTGCATTGTAGAGTTTGTTTGTAAAGTTACGGTTTTGTTCGAGTTTGTCAACACTCATTCGTATATCGCGTCCCTGAGCAGCAGAAATGGCAAGAGTAAAGCGTAATATATCAGCAGAGTATTTATTGACCATATCAAGAGGATCAATGACATTGCCTTTTGATTTGCTCATTTTCTGACCGTGTTCATCACGCACAAGCGCATGCAGATAGATGTGGTTAAACGGCAGTTCTCCTATAAAATGTTCGCCCATCATCATCATTCTTGCAACCCAGAAGAAAAGAATGTCAAAACCGGTAATAAGCAAAGAGTTTGGATAAAAATCTTTCATATCCTGTGATTGAAAAAGCTTGTCCATCTCGGTATCACCTTGACCCCAGCCAAGTGTAGAGAATGGCCACAAAGCAGAAGAAAACCATGTATCGAGTACATCAGGGTCTTGAGAGATGTTTTTTGAAGCACATTTTGGACACTCAGTCGGGTGTTCATTTTCTGTTGCCCATTCATGGTCACAATCCCCGCAGTAAAAAACAGGAATCTGGTGTCCCCACCAGAGTTGACGGCTTATACACCAGTCACGGAGTTCACCCATCCATGAATTATAAGAGTTTATCCAGTGCGGCGGGAAAAATTTTGCTTCACCTGCATTTGTTTTTTGTATTGATTTGTCAGCGACTTCTTTGCGAACAAACCATTGTTTTGATATGTATGGTTCTACAACGTTTTTACATCTGTAACAGTGTCCAACCTGATGTTTATGGTCTTCTATCTTAACGATATAACCCTCTTCCTGGAGTCTTTTTACAATAGGTTCTCGTGCTTCAAGGCGTTCCATGCCTTTGAATTCTCCGGCATAGTCATTTAAAATACCTTTTTCATCAAAAACCGTAATAAATTCCAAATCATGGCGTTTTCCGACTTCGTAGTCATTCTGGTCATGTGCAGGCGTGACTTTTACGACACCTGTTCCAAACTCCATATCGACATAAGCGTCTGCAATAATTTTAATCTTTCTATCAAGAAGGGGTAAAACAACTTCTTTTCCTATGATGTCTTTGTATCTTTCATCATCAGGATGTACCATGACGGCAGTATCTCCAAAATAGGTTTCAGGTCGTGTAGTCGCCACTTCAACACTGCCGCTGCCATCTGTAAAATGGTAAAGCATATGGTAAAACTTACCATCTTCTTCTTCGTGTTCTACTTCGATATCTGAGAGGGCCCCGTCATGTGTGCACCAGTTTACCATGTAGTTTCCGCGAACAATCAAACCTTCATTGTAGAGATGGACAAAAGCTTCTTTGACTGACTTTTGCAGACCTTCATCCATGGTAAAGCGCTCTCTCTCCCAGGCAGGACTTACACCCATTTTACGAAGCTGTTCTGTCATTATGCCGGCAGATTCTTCTTTCCATGCCCAGACTTTTTCCAAAAATGCTTCGCGTCCTATCTCTTCTTTCGTGAGTCCCTGTTCTAAGAGTTGTTTTTCAACAACATTTTGTGTGGCAATTCCTGCATGGTCCGTTCCCGGCTGCCAAAGTGTTTTGTAGCCGTCCATGCGTTTGTAGCGGGTAATGATGTCTTGGAGTGTAAAGGTAAGAGCATGCCCGATATGCAGTCGTCCTGTTACATTTGGCGGTGGCATCATAATAGAGAAGTTTTTATTTTCTTCTTGTATGGCTTTGTTTCCGTCTGTTTCGAAGTATTTTCTTTCTTCCCAAATTTTATAATATTTGTTTTCGGTTTCTTGTGGATTGTATTTGTTGTCTGACATAGTGCGCGCCTTAAATTATCTAAATTAAAATTGCGCGATTATATCCAAAAAGAGGTGAGTATTTGCTTAGAAATTGCTATATGCCGGTTACTCTCTTTTTTATCTCTATCTTATCATTGTACATATTTTTATCAGCTACTTCTATAACCTGTGGCAGGAGATCATTTTTTTTAAATTTGGTTACACCAAATGAAAAACTGACACGAAAGGTGTCGTTGTGTGCTTTTAATTTTTTGCCAAGAACATTTTCTCTGATTGTATTTAAAAAAGAGCTTGCTTTTTCCTCGGAGACACTGTCGCCAAAGAGTATGATAAATTCATCACCTCCGTAGCGTATGACAGGAATTTTTAATTTTTTCAGTTCATTTGTCAAAAATATTAAAACTTTATCACCGATAATGTGGCCATGTGTATCGTTCACCTGTTTAAAATAGTTCAGATCTATAATAGCAAGCGTTCCATTATGCACAAAAGTATTGCCAAGCGGGTCCAGGTGAGTATCATGAAGCCATTTTCTGTTATATGCGTGGGTCAGTTCATCTTTGTAAACAGATTCTTTGAGTTTTTCAATTTCTTGACGAAGATATTGCGTCTCTTGCAACACCTGATTGAGAATTTTTTCATCTTTGTTCTCAATAGCATGAATGGCCCTGTTTGTATTTTCACTTAAGGCCTGTACATTTTTGGATGTTTCATTTTGTAAAGTTGTAAATCGTGAACATTCAGTTTCTATAATTTTTCTTGAAAGGCTTTCCTCATCTTCTATTTCAAGATTGTTTTTCTTGGCAAAGTCTGAAAAAACTGAAGCATAAATAGTAGGTGTGACAACAGGAATCTGTGCGATAGAGTTTTTTGCCTCATTCGAAACAATCTCTAATATTTTTTTATTTTCTTCCATGGCTTGCCTTAAAACATTTAATTTAAATGATTTTAGCATATCCCAAATAAATTTAACAATAAATAAGTATAATCACACTCTTAAAATTTTTGCCCAAGGAGTTTGTTTATGCCGTTGTCCCGATTAAATGAAGAACAGTATGCCGCTGCAACATCTCCTTACAGTAAAAATCTCATCATTGCCTCTGCCGGAACAGGAAAAACCTCGACTATTGTCGGCAGAATCGGACATCTTTTAAACAATGGCATTGCACCAAATGAAATTCTTCTGCTGACTTTTACAAACAAGGCGGCAGCAGAGATGGTGGCACGTGTTGCAGAGTATTTCGGTGCGGGTGTTGCCAAAAAAATTGATGCGGGAACATTTCATGCGGTCAGTTACAGATGGCTGAAAAAAAGAGACAAACGAGTGGTGCTCAAACAGCAGAGAGAACTCAAAACACTCTTTCGCTCTGTCTTTGAAAAGCGCTCTTTTATGCATATAGAGGCTGAAGTACAGCCCTACGGCGGGAATTATCTGTACGATTTGTACTCTTTTTACCAAAATACGGAACTGCAAAATAATTTTGAAGATTGGCTTATAGAAAAATATCCCGAACATGAACTCTTTGCTCTGATATATGCCGATATAGTCGATGAATTTGAAGCACTGAAAAAAGAGTACGGTTTTTTAAATTTTAACGATTTGCTGTTGAACTTCAGAGAGATGTGCAAAAATGACGAACTGGGATATAAAGAGGTTTTGGTGGATGAGTATCAAGACACCAATGCCCTGCAGGGAACGCTTATAGATGCGATGAACCCGCCTTCGCTCTTTTGTGTGGGGGATTATGATCAGAGTATTTATGCTTTTAACGGTGCTGATATCGGGATTATAGGCTCCTTTACGACAAAATATCCTGATGCGGTTGTGCATACTCTGACAAAAAACTACCGCTCTTCTGTGCCTATTCTCTCTCTTGCAAACAAGGTGATTGAGCATAATGAGAGAATTTATCCGAAAAAACTGGAAGTGACACGTATATATGATGCGCAGGCGCCAAAACTTTTGGCATTTGATGAGCTGTTTGACCAGTATCATGCCATGGCTGCCATGATTCGCGATACGCAGACACCAAAAGAAGAGATAGCCGTTATTTTCCGCAACAACTCCTCGGCTGATGGTATAGAAGTTGGACTTCGTGAACTTGATATTCCCTGTAAGCGAAAAGGCGGCACAAGCTTTTTTGATTCGCGTGAAATTAAGGCTATTCTTGATTTATATACGTTGCTTGTGAATGAGTCGGATATGATGGCTTTTATTCATCTCTTTGAATTTGCACGGGGTATTGGCTCTGCTATGGCAAAAGAGCTCTATATTGCACTCAAAGCTTTAGGGCAGGGGAGTATTTTTTACGGACTCTATGCGCCTGATGAGGGGATGAAAAATCCTTTTGAAAAGCGCAAACTCAACCATCAGCTCGGTCTTTTTGATGATTTTTTAGAACTCGGTGCCGTCGGAAAATATGCAAAACTCGGATTTGAAGCAAAATTTATGAGAAACCCGGTACTCAAACATCCAAAACTTACAAAAGAGAGCGCGACTTTTTTGCATAATTTTTACTTGCTTTTTCGTGATCTAAAAGGGGTGAAACAGCCAAAAACAGTCGTGAAAAAAATTGCAAATTCATCGCTTTACATGTATATATCCGATGTACTTGCAACTAAAAGAGCGACACTCAAAGACGGTTCTGTTGATGAGAAACAAAAAACGGAAGCACTGAGCAGAATACAGAGAAAAACTCTGCTTTTAGAAGAGCTCTCAAAACCTTATTCTGAGCATGAACGTTTTTTAAATGCGATGATTTTGGGTTCATCCGACTTGACGCAGGGAGAGGGGGTTAATCTCTTGAGTGTGCATGCAAGCAAAGGGCTTGAATACAAAGAAGTGTATGTGATAGATTTGATGGACGGGCGTTTTCCAAACAGAAAACTGATGCAGCGGGGCGGGAGTCTTGATGAAGAGCGACGGCTTTTTTATGTGGCGGTCACACGGGCAAAAGATATACTCTATTTGAGTTATGCCAAATACGACAAGATTAAAAAACAGAACTTTGTGCCAAGCCAGTTTTTGTATGAAGCCGGAATGGTTCCAAAAGATGAAGCTTACAGGAAAATGGTAATGCAGGAAGAAAAAGAGGAAGAGTAGTTTTTCGAATCTGTACTTTTAATTCTAAACAGTCGGCACTAAAGTACCGATTCCGTGCAATATGCAGTTTGTTCGGAACCCATCCTTTAGGGTGGGCCGAGAGTGGGAGGAAAGCAACAACAGTCGGCACTACAATACTGATTCCGTGGAATATGCAGTTTGTTCGGAACCCATCCTTTAGGGTGGGCTGAGAGTGGCTGGAAAGCAACAGCAGTCGGCACTACAGTACTGATTCCGTGGAATATGCAGTTTGTTCGGAACCCATCCTTTAGGGTGGGCCGAGAGTGGGAGGAAAGCAACAGCAGTCGGTGCTACAGTACCGATTCCGGACACAATGCCATATTAGCTTTCATTGCGTAACTTTCTGGTTTCTAAAAAGAAACTGTGTCCAAGATATATCACATAAAAAACAGATGCAAAAAATATAACAAAAGGGATGAGTGAGAGCAGATAGAGTCCCAGTGTCTTGAGCCTGAGTGTATTGGCATGAAAAAACCTGATTTTCATCGCTTCTTCTTTGGTGCAGATTGCCGAAGAGACATCATAGATCATCATTTTATGAAAGAAGTAATACAGCGGAAAATTAAATGCTATGATGTTTACAACGGGTATAAAATACAGGGGAATAAATACAAAAAACAGGACAATCATAACAAACATCCATTTCAGTGTTAAAAATATGCCTTCTGCTGCATTGGAATAGCCTATCATTGCTACATCCTGATAGTGCCTGTAGTGAATTTCTTTCAAAATAGCATGGGTTAAAAAGCCGATAACAAGCAGTGCTACAAATATAGAAGCATACAATGTCATGAATCCGCCTATGGTATAGATAAGAAAAGTGGCTATCCAGGAAGTCAGTGCACTGCTCATAAGAAACTTCATGATGCCTGTACCTGCGAGTGTGGCTTGAAAGCTCTCTGTATGGGGTATGCCGTTTTGGATCGTCGTTTGTGTGCTTTGTATCTCCATGGTTGTGAGCTGGTCAACACCAAGACCGGCAACGATAAAAAAGAGAATATACAAAATTAGCATACTGATGACAAAAGGCATGATGGAATACATTAGCATCTTTTTTGTAAAAAGGTCTTTGATACTCAGAGCAAGGATGTTTGTTTCATTCTCCATTTATAGGTTTTCCTCAATGATTTGAAATGCTTTTTGTGTATCGTCTTCACTCATTTTTCCTGATTTGTAAAAGAGGACTTTGCCGTCTTTTGAAAAGATGACGATATTTGAAGCATCATCCGCTATCTTCCACTCTTTTACCAGAGTTTTGTCTTTGTCCTTTACATAGATCGTTTTTGGAAATTCTTTTTGTTTGCCTTTGAGGATGGCTTCGATTGCGAAGTTTGGTTTCCATGTTGCCGCCATATTGACAATGGCAATACTGCCAAACGCTCCTTTTTCTCTGTAGTGTTTTTTCTTCAGTGCCTGAGAAAAATCTTCATTGACATCTTTTTCATCAGGATCAACATAAAACATGACAAATACTTTATTTTTAAGCATATTTGAGTTCCATGCGCCTCCTGTTACCAGTCCTCCTTTTTCACCCTCTATTGTTACATTTTTTGGTGCTTCCCCGATTGTAAGTGCATACAAATTGAGGGTGGTTAAAAGTGCTGCCAGTGTTAGTTTTATTTTCATCGTTTACTCCATAGTTTTTGGTTAAGTTGTAACTCCCCGACAATTCCCAGTGCCAAATGCAGGGTTTGTATATATTGCATTGCTATTTTATACTTTAAAAGTGAATGAAATACAGACGGTTCAAAAAGATCTTTATTATACTCTATTGCCATATAAATATTGCCTCCCAAAAAAGAGACATAGAGAGGGTGTTTTGATTTTTTTTTCAAATGCAGAAGTTTGCTCATAAGTGTATGTGTCAAAATATAGCGTGCTTCAATTTGGTCGTTTGAATAGACAACAAACTCTTTTTCAAAGGCAATATTGTCCATTTTTACAAGTTCGCTGCGGCTCATATTGTTTGCCTGCAGCCAGTTGCCGATGAGCGTGCCAAATGTATTTTGGGCACTGTCGGGAAGAATGACGGTTTGGGATGCAAAATGTTTGTTAAATTCGCAAACAATAAAAAGACCTTGAAATATTGTGCTCCAGCTTGTTCTGCCTTTTGAATCTTTATGTTTTTTTTGGGCATGAATATCTGAGAGTTCTATTTTTATTCCATCAATTTCTCCTCGAATATAGTCATTGCCGCTGAATTTGTCAGGCCGTGCGGTAAAAATCTTTGAACGGGTAAAATTCTCTTGTGCAATATGCGCATTTGGCAGATAAGTGAGATTTTTATCGATCTCTTGAATCAAGGGCTCAATTATGAGGCTTTTAAACTGGGCGGTATAATCTTTGATGAGGTATTTGTATATGCCTCCGCCCACAGCGAGATACACAACTGCTGCAAAAATCCAGGCTTCAATGTTTTGGATGTTTTTTAAAAGTGCAAAGGCAAAAAGCAGGATAATAACAGTATATACAATACCGGTATTTATAATCTTTTTTTTAAGTTTTTCTCTTTTATTTTCAAGTTCCTGCAAAACAGGGAAGAGTGTTTTATAGTAAAAATCTGTTAACTCACTGATATTTTTCATATCTTAAGAAAACAGCTCTTTGACATTGACATTTTTTCTCTCGTCTTCACTGATGACAAAAACATCTTTTTTCTTGTATCCCATCATATTTGCCATGATATTTGTAGGAATCTGTTCAAGTGCATTGTTGTAATCCGTAACGGCTTGATTGTAAGCACGGCGGGCTGCCGAGATCTGTGCCTCTACTTCATTGAGCGAATGTTGCAGATGCAGAATATTTTCATTTGCTTTGAGCTCAGGGTAGTTCTCAACCGCAATCATAATTGAGCCAAGAGCAGAACTCATTTTTTTGTCCAAATCTATTTTCTCTTTGTTGCTCAGATTTGTTTTGTTTGCCTGGGCACGGAGTTTTGTTATATCTTCAAGGATTGATTTTTCGTGCTGCATATACTTACTGACACCGGCAACAAGATTTGGTATGAGGTCATAGCGTTTTTTCAAAAGCGTATCCACCGAAGCAAAAATATTTTCAACCTGATTTTTCTTGGCAACAAGCGAGTTGTACATAAGAATGAGAACTATGGCAAGCACTATGAGAATTATAAGCGGTGTGGACATACAAGCAACCTTTTTTAATATAAGTATATTTTATCTGTTTATATTTTAATCTGCACTTATGGCGTTGGCCGCCGCATAGGCACTTGCCCAGGCAAAAGCAAAGTTGTATCCGCCGCGTTTGCCGACGACATCGAGACACTCTCCTATAAAGTAGAGATTTTTCTGTTTTTTTGATTCAAATGTTTTGTTGTCTATTTCTAAAGTATTTATGCCCCCGCCGCTGACTTCTGCGTGCCGAAATCCATGCGTGTCTGTTACTTCAAATCGCCAGTTGAGCATCAGGTTTGCTATTTTTTTGGAGAGTTTTGTATCTATATTTTTGCTCTCAGGGTTGAGATGCAGGTCCTGCAAAATACCGTTTGCTATTTTTAAGGGAACTAAGCCGACCAATACATCCAAAAAAGTAAACGCAGGCATGTTTTTCTTTACATGTAAGAGATGGGCAGAGAGTTTTTGTGCTGTAAATTCAGGAAGCAGGTTGATGGAAATATCTACAGCCCCGTACTCCAAGAGTGCTTGTGAGGCATGCTGGGAGATATCCAAAATAGCAAAACCGGAAACACCGTAATTTGTAAAAAGCACATCCCCTTTTACTGTTGTCTCTTTTTGATGGTTAATCAGCAGAGTCACTTCGGCATTGAGTTTGGCTCCGCTCATTTTTTTCGCAGTATTTGATGCTAAATGCAGCTGTACCAAAGAGGGATAGGCTTCAATGACAGTGTGCCCAAAGGCTTTGGCAAACTCCTCGGCATCGGCATTGCCGCCCAAATGAGAAGCAGCACGCGAACCGCTGGCAACGACAACACTGTCATAACTGTTTGTCAGTTTTTTTATATCGGTAATTTTATGCTCTGTATGAAAAACAACGCCAAGGCTCAGGGCATATTCTATAAAAATTTTGGCAACACTTTTGGCTTCATTGCTCAGCGGATAGGCTCTTCCGTCATCCGTTACATGTAAGAGCAGTCCGATTGATGCGGCAAATTTTTCAAACTCTTTAAAGCCGAAGTTCCTGATGGCATACTCTGCAAAGTTCGGATTTTGAGAAAAAAAATCGTTTACATGTAAATTTTTGTTTGTAATATTGCAGCGTCCGTTTCCAGAGACGAGAATTTTTTTTGCCGGTTTGGTATTTTGTTCGTAGAGCGTTACATGTAAACCTGCTTTTGCACAAAAGATGGCACACAAAAGCCCGCTTGCACCGCCTCCGATGATTGCAACTGATTTTGCCATTACAGATGTACTACCTTTGCTCCAAATCCACCCATATGCTGTGGGGCATCCTCAAATTTTTTCACTCGCGGGTGGCGTTTTAAAAACTCTTTGACCGCATAAGAGAGTTTTCCCGTGCCTATGCCGTGATAGACAATGACTTCATCCCAACCGTTGATAAGGGCGTCGCTTAAAAATTTGTCTAAGACTTCACAGGCTTCTTCGGCTCTTAAACCGTGCAAGTCACACTTAAGCCCCGCTTTTTTCTCTACATGCACATTGAAGTTTGTTGTTGGTTTCTGTTTGATGATTTGTGTAGGTTTGAGATGTTTTGTTTTGACGCGAACACGCATACCGTCCACTTCTATGGTCGCCTCGTTTTTGCCTTTCATGGAGACTATCGTCCCTTTTTGGGAATGGTATTTGACTTTGTCTCCGACTTTAAACTCTATATTTCTTTTGTCCTCTTTTTGTGTCTGTTTTGGCAGTTTTTTGTTTGCTTTGTTCATTGCACGGTGAATCTCTTTGACATCGCCTGCTTTTGCCGCATTTTTGGCTTCGTTTATGGCAACATCATAAGAGTGCTTGAGTGCTGCTTTTTCTTTTTCAAGTTCACGCAAAAGCTGTTCTTTTTGTTCTTTGAGGGCATGCTCTTTTTTATGAATTTCATCCAGTTTTTCATCGACTTTTTGATGTTTTTGCCTGAGTTCGCGTTCAAGCTGTGAACCGCGCTCGATCAAGAGTGAAAGTTTTTCCGAGTTGTCGCCATAGACTTTTTTTGCCTCATTGACAATGGTATTTGAGATGCCGTAACGGCTTGCTGTCTCAAATGCGTAACTTTTCCCGATGATGCCCTGCATAAATTCATAAGTCGGTTTTCTCTGCTCTTCATCATAAATGGCAGCCATCAGTTCCACATCATCACGATCCGCCATCAGTGCAGCAAGGCGTTTGTGGTGGGTGGTTACAACCACTTTTTGTCCGCGTTTGATTAAATCATCGAGAATGACCTTAAAAAGCGCCGCCGCTTCATCGGAGTCTGTTCCGAGTTCTATCTCATCGACTCCGATGAGTGCTGATTTGTACTCAAATATACGGGAAAACTGCTGCATTCTCCCGGCAAAAGTCGAGATGTCGTTTTTGACATTTTGCGGATCATCTATAATGGCCTGTATCGCTTTAAAATTGCCTATATGTGACTTTGTCTCATTAAGTTTCATAGGAATAATATACTTTGCCATAAAAGAAGCTGCCAATATGGACTTCAAAAGCATGGTTTTTCCGCCGGCATTGACACCCGTAATCATCAAAATATTTTTGGAAAAGTCAACATTGATAGGTTTTGCATTATGCAAAGCAGGATGAATAAAACTGTTGAGCACTATTTTTGTATCTTTTTTGCTTTTGACGAGTTGCAGGTTTTTGCTTTTTGCAAAGAGTACCCGTGCCTGATAGTTGTCAAATTTGGTAAACTCTTTGTCTATAAAGTTGATAAAAGGCTGCAGTTCATAGAGTTTTTTTGAAAACTCTTTGGCATATTCGTAAAATATTGCTTCACGTTCTTGCTCTATAAAACGAATCTGCTCTTTTGATTTAAGTACGCTGTCGGGTGCAACATAAAAAAATCCACCGGTACTTCTGCCAAGTATGGCACCTTTAAGGACATGATTAAATCCGCCACGCACAAGCAGACACTCTTCATTGTTTACAAAGTGAACCTGTGTATCGACAAGGTAACCGGCGAGTTTTGAACTTGACATCATTCTTTTGAGTGCGCCTGAGATGTTGCTTTTGTGCTCTTGTATGCGTTTACTGAGCGTAAAAAGGTTTTCATCCAGATTTTCTTCAAATTTTCCGTCATTTGTGAAATATTTTTCTATTTCCAAAAACTGTTCCGGGATGATGAATTTTTCCATCCATTCTCCGATTAGGCCCTCAAGTTCTCTGTTTTTAAAATAACGAAAATAGCGCACAATTTTGACAATCTCAAAAATCTGTTCAAAATTTAAGACACCGTGTTTTTTGAGATGTCCTTTGATTTCAAAAAAATCACTTACTTTAGGCGGGGCTTTAAACTCCAGCTTATCCAACTCTTTGATGTAACGAAAATGCAGTTCCTGATCACCTTCAATGTACAAAGAGTGTTCACGGGAAAAAAAACTTTTAAACTGTTCTATATGTTCAACTAAGTCAAGTTGGTGGATGAGGGTATCGACTCGGGAACTTTTAGCAGTTTTATTCACAACTGTCTGCACTTATCATCTCTGCATAGTGGGGTGTGTTCTTTTTGCCTATGAAGGTGTAGGTTCCTGTACTGAGGGAGTATATGTCTGCATTGACATCGACGCCGTTACATGTAATCGTTTTTCCCTGTTTGTATTTTATAATTGCATTGAGCATTGTATCTCTTTGTGCCTGATTGTATTTGTTGTAGGCAACAGCACCGAGAATAACGACTAACAGTACAGCTCCGATGAGAAGTTTTTGCAATTTGTCAAGCTCTGTAAAGTAATGCAGGGCTGCAAACAGCAGGGTAACTATAATTAAGCCATATATATATGCCATTACAGTGTGCCTCTGATTTGATAGGTAATATCACCTGCACCAAAACCGATGATGAGACCTTTATCAAGTGTTTCCAAGTCTTTATTGTCTTTTATAACTTTTATAGTATTGTTACTGCGGGATATTTTGTCCGCTAGAGTAAGGTTGTAATGTTTGAAATTTTCTTGAAAATCAATATCGCGCGGTGCTTCTCCCGCTGCCCATACCGGAAGAATGATAAGCTCGGCCGCTCCGTCGAAACATTTGATGAATTCCTCCAGATTGTCAATAGTTCTGGAGTATTTGTGCGGCTGCCAAATGGCTGTAATTTTGTCAAAACCTTTGAGCATGGCATACTCTTTGACCGATTCAAAAGTGGCTTTGATCTCTGTAGGATGATGCCCGTAATCATCTATGATGACACTGTCGTGCTCAAATCCGACAATATCAAAACGTTTTTTAATACCTTTGAAGTTTAAAATATTTTTGCGTATCTCTTCTATGGACATGGATTCATGTGCGGCAAGTATCGCGAGGGCTGCATCAATGGCAATATGCTTGCCAAATCCCCAGACATCAAAACTCCCAAAATCACGGAAGGTAAAACGGGTATGGGGCTGATTGTTTATGAGTACGAACTCTATGTTTTGTATCTCTTTGCTGGGATAAAGCCACTTGGCTTCAACTTCATTGACCAGTGTTGCCAAAAATGGGTCTTCGGCATTTAAAACTTTGAGTGGTGCAAGGTCTATGAATGTTTTGTACGAATCATAAAATCTTTCATAATTATAGTCATAATATTCCATATGTTCAGGCTCGGCATTGATGACGATGGCACAATGCGGGTTAGAGTTTATAAAACTGCCGTCGCTCTCATCAGCCTCAAAAATCATAACATCATTTGTTGCATCATAACGGACATTTGAGCCAAATTCTTTGGATTCTGCACCGATAATGGCAGAACCGCTCATAATAGCTGAGAGAATTGCCGTCGTTGTGCTTTTTCCATGCGCTCCCGCAACAGAGTAGACTTTTTTGTCCTGCAGAATTTTAGGCAGTGCTTCACGGCGGGCAAGCACTTCTATGCCTTTTTCTTTGGCTGCAATAATTTCTGGATTGTCTGGACGGATAATAGCAGAGTGTACTACCAGGTCATGATTCGTAATGGCATCCGCAGAATGAGGTATGGTTACATGTAAACCAAGAGCGCGCAGTTTTTTGGTAATAACAGTCTCTTTGATATCAGAACCGCTGACTTCATGCCCTTTGTAATGCATATACTGTGCAAGTCCTGAGATACCGATGCCGCCGATGCCGATGAAGTGTATTTTCATGCTTGTATGCCTTTGTCTTTCATTGTGTCGAGCAATTTTTGTGCCTCTTGCTGAAACTCGCTTATGTAAAAAGTTCCCGCTCTTTGTGTCGCTTCCAAATCTGCAATTCTGTCAAGGAAGTCATCAAAAGAAATTTTTTCCTCTGCTGCTATCCAGTGCAGTTTTAAAGCATTTGAAAATTTTTCGTCATTGCTAAGCCCGCTGAGCACCTCAAAGAGGGCAGCAGCATCATTTGTCTTACCGGCGGAGTAGTGCTCTATCGCATATTCATACAAAGCACGCAGGGTTGCAAAATCCTGCACTTCGTTCATATCCATTTTTCTGTGTTCTTCGAGTGTTTCGGTAAGCTTTTCCAGCGCCAAATCAAGAATATTTGCATAAAAACCTTGCAGTGTTTCTTCATCGAAACTGTCATGTGCCTGCTGTTCCAAAACATAAAGTGCTGCTATGTCACCGCTTTGCTGGGCTTTGAGGATTTTTTCTTTTAACTCTTTATCTTTGCTCATTTAAACATTCCTTAATTCTTACAAGTGCATCTTTTGTTTTTTGGGGATTCTCAACCAGTGCAATACGAATGAACCCTTTGCCCGGGTTGTCGTCTTTTGCATCTTCTCGGGCGAGATATTCGCCCGGAAGTACTTTTACATTGTAGTTTTTGTATAATCTTTTAGTAAATTCAAGCGCGTCACCGACATGTATCCAGAGGTAAAATGTAGCATCAGGAATTTTTGTTCCCAATATCTCCTGGGCTATACGAAAGTTTTCCTGATAGACAGCTCTTGCTTTGGCAACATGTTCTTCATCACTCCAAGCCGCTGCTGCCGCATATTGCAGAGGAAGGGGTGAGGCACAGCCTATGTAGGTTCTGTACTTCATATACTCTCCCAGTATTGTGGCATCACCGGCGATAAAACCGGAGCGAAGACCCGGTGCAGAAGAACGCTTGGAAATGGAATTGATCACTAAAACATTTTTATATGTGTCATTGTTTACATGTAACGCGGCTTCTAGGAGTGAAGGCATCGGTCTGTTTGTATATATTTCGCTGTAACATTCATCATTGAGCAAAACGAAATCATGTTTGAGCGCGAGTTTGACCCACTCGCCTAGTTCGTCAAGAGTGAGCGTTGCCGTAGTAGGATTGTTTGGAAAGTTAAGTATAACCAGATCACACTTTGCCAGCTCTTCTTCGTTGATTTCTGGTTTAAAGCTGTTTTTTTCACTCAAATTCAAATGTATCACTTTTGCTCGTGTCGCTGTTGCTGCACCTTCGTATATTTGGTAAAAAGGATTTGTGTAGGCAATAACGGGATTTTTCTTGTCAAAAAGCAAAAACTGCGGGAAGTTAAAAAGAACTTCACGCGTGCCGAATGTGGGAATGATTTGTGCATCGTTCAGCGTGACACCAAAGCGTTTGCCTATAAAATCTCTTTGCGCTTCTCTTAAAATCGCCTCGCCGCTGGTCTTTGGATATTTTTTTAAAAGTGCGGTATTGTCAGTTAATGTTTTTTGTATAAAATCAGGTGTTTCAAACTGTGGTTCGCCGATTGTGAGAACAGAGGGATAATAGCCTTTGTTTGGTTGTATATTTTGCAGTAAATTGTTTAATTTTTCAAATGGATAGGGTTCAAAATTCATAGTTTTCATCGCTTTATTAAATTAAAGCTATTATACTGTACAATAACTAATAAACAATTAAGGAATATGAAAATGAAGATAGTATTATCAGTTGTACTTGCAATGTTGATTGCAGGATGCAGTGACGAGAAAAAATCTGAGAATGTATCGGCTACAGCAGAAGTTGCGAAAGAGGTACAAACGGTCCAAAAACAACCTGTTCAAACCCGACAAAATGATGCAATGCAAAAAGTTGCTGCAGTGCAAAAAGCCATTGAAACAAAGAAGCTTGTAGTGGTAGAAAAGGTAACAAAAGATGTGCCCCAGACAAAAACAGCTGACGGTGCAAAACTTTTTACTGCTTGTTCAAGTTGTCACGGAGCACATGCTGAGAAAAAAGCTTTAGGAAAATCTCAGATAATTAAAGGATGGGACAAAACAAAAATCATAACGGCGCTCAAAGGCTATAAAGACGGAACATACGGCGGAGCCATGAAAGCTGTTATGAAAGGACAGGCGACAAAACTTTCTGATGCAGACATCAAAGCTTTGGCAGAATATATTTCTCAATTATAATATGTAATATTACACTGATATTCAAGTAAAGTTGGTACAATTATAAAAAGGGTACCTTAAAAAATAGAAACGGGAAATATTAATGACAATAATAGTGAATGGAAACAGTAAAGTCTTTCAAGACGGAGCAACGCTTTTGGAAATTTTAAAAGAACTTGATTTGGTTGATAAAGTTATGGCAGCGGCAGTAAACATGGAAATCGTAAAGCAAAATGACTGGGATAAAAAAGTTTTAAAAGATAATGATAAACTAGAACTGCTTGATTTTGTCGGAGGAGGGTGAGTTTAAAAACTCTATATTGACAACACTGATGGCATAGTCTCCGTCATGTGTAATCGATAAAGCAACATCAGTAATCTTAAATTTTTCAATGATCTTTTTTGAAAGTGCAAAAAGCGGAGCGCCTTTTTCCGATTTATAAATTCTCATATCGAAAAAGGAGCATTCGGCACCTATGCCTGTTCCCAGTGCTTTAGAAAATGCCTCTTTTGCAGCCCAGAATCCGGCTGCTGTTTTGTAGGACTTTACAAGTCTGATCTCATCTTCTGACAGAAATCTGCGAAGCCCTTTGTCGCCGAACCGCGTCATCAGATGCTGCATACGCGATGCTTTTATGATATCTATACCAATCATTAATTATTGAATAACAAATTCAGTAAAATAGATACCTTGTATTTTTCCGTCAGTAATCATAGAGTTCAGTGTATCCATAATTTGTTGTGAAACTTTTTGTTTGCCTTTTTTGGAAGAGATTTCTTCTAAAGTTTTAGAACTGAGTATTCGAATAATTCTGTCCCGAAGTACCGGTGCTTTTGAGTCAAGTTCATGACTGAGCTCGGGAGAATCAAGTTCTAAAGACATTGTTGCTTTGAGATATCTTCTCCCGGAATCACTTTTTAAGTTAACTGTAAAAGTGTCCAGCGGATATAAGACACCGATATCACTCAGTTTTCTGTTGTTGTCAAATGAACTGCTAGATACACTCTTTCTGCTTGTATGTGTATCTGCCATTCTTTCCTGTGCCTGAGGAGCATTATTGACTGCTGCTTCTTCATCTGAACCCATTAACAAAAAGGCAACTACAGCACCTATGATTATGATAAGAATCAAAACAACAATGATAATAATCATCAGCAAATTACTGGATTTTTTTTCTACGGGTGCGGATTCTTCGGTTTCTTTTTCTTCAGCCATATTTCTTCCTTGAAATTACAGTTTTATTTTTGTTAGTATATCAGAAAAATAATTATTTTTATTTTCAGTTAATAACTTTAACATCAAGAGACTTGATTATTTCTTCAAAAATCGGTCCGGCTTCACGATTACAGTCATCATGAAATTCAATAACCAAAACTTCTTTTCCATTAGCGACTTTTGTTGTATATGTGTCAGGCTTGAAAGCATATTTATTGATTATTGATTCTATTTTTGCACATACATCATCTTTTTCTTTCGCACATTCGTAAGCCAGTGACAATCTTGAAAATCGTTCTTCGCTTCTAAACTCTGCATCTATCATTTTTTGCCTTTTGAAAATATAGAGTTATTATACAACGAAATTATGCAAATATAACTTTAAAATGTATAATTTAATACCACTCCAAAAGTTTTGTTACTTCATCGACTATAAATGTTTTTATACTTGTCTTTTCAAGTGGTTTTTTAGATACAAGTGCCTTGGTGATATTTTGCATTCTCGCCTCTTTGAGCCTTGCATCAAGGGCATATACTTCTCGAACATCGCCAACCAGAGAGACTTCACCTATAAAAATAGTCTCTTTTGAGATGGCACGGTCACGGAAACTGCTGATAATTGCTGCGAGTATGGCTAAATCGGCTGCTGTTTCGGTGATTTTAATACCGCCTGTTATATTGATGAAAACATCATATCCCGAAAGCGGAATCTCCAGTTTTCGCTCAAGCAGTGCCAAAAGCATATTTAGTCGGTTGTTGTCAAAGCCGGTTGCCTGTCTTTTTGCATTTGGCGTGTGTGATTCTGACACAAGCGCCTGAACTTCTAAAATGATGGGACGGGAACCCTCCATAATGACAGTAAGTGCAGAACCGCTTTGAGAGGAGTTACGGTTAAAAAAGCGTGAAGCAATGTCTGTGGCACTCACAAGTCCTTCGGCTTTCATCTCAAAAACACCTATTTCACTTGTTGCCCCGAAACGGTTTTTAAAGCCTCGTAAAATTCTCAGCTCCTGGGAAGAATCCCCTTCAAAATACAAAACGGTGTCAACCATATGTTCCAAAACCCGAGGACCGGCAATAGAGCCTTCTTTTGTAATATGCCCGATAATGAAAATGGCTATATCCTTGTCTTTGGCAATACGCATCAATTCAAAAGTGATCTGGCGAACCTGTGTAACACTTCCCGGAGCAGAAGAGATGTTTTCCGAGTAAATAGTTTGAATAGAATCAATAATCAAAAAATCATATTTTCTGTGTTCAAGTTCAACCAAAATCTGCTCAAGTCGTATTTCACTTAAAAGGTAGAGTGAATCATGGTTTGACTTGAGGCGGTTTGCACGCAGTTTTATCTGTCCGGCTGATTCCTCTCCTGTAACATACAGTACATCTTTGCCTGTTGATGCAATGTTTGAACCTACTTTAAGCAAGAGGGTTGATTTGCCAACACCCGGACTTCCTCCTATAAGTGTGAGTGAACCGGGAACAATGCCTCCTCCTAAAACATTGTCAAGCTCATCGTCGAGTGAAGAAAATCTATAGACTTCTTCTTCTACAATGTCATTAATACTGACAGCTTTAGCCGATGATGATGTCGTTGATTTTGTCTGTTTGACAACTTCCTGCTGGTGCTCGTTTAATTCAACAAAGCTGTCCCAGGCACCACAGTTGGTACATTTTCCCATCCATTTAGGTGTGGTAAGCCCACAGTGTTGACACTCAAAGAGTACTTTTTTCTTAGCCATAATGATCATCTCTTATTTATATTTGAAGCATTATAATCTATTTTTTATTTTTGTATTAAAAAAATGACATTTTGTCATAAAATAGAAAGAGCCAATCACAGGGGGGGTAGTCCAATGGCATTAAGTTAAGCGGCTTTTTCGAAACCCGTACTTCAGTGCGGGCTTTGTGCCTTTCAAGACTAAGGCCTTGGTTAAAACCTAGGTTCCGAGAAAACATCAAGCTATTTTCTTAACTTAATGGCATTGAGAGGGGTAATTTTGTATTAATTTTTTTTTGCATAATATTTTTGCAACTCTTTATATTGACACATCAAACATCTGTTGCAGATTATTCTACTTCCTACAAATTATATATAGAAAAGCTTAAAATGATACAACTGATAATATAAATATTTATCAAGCTATAATTTTCCAAACTCCAACCACTTAATTCCCTTAAAAAGTTCCTTAACACTATACCCACTAAAATACTGCTGAGTAGTAGTGTCTTTATCAGGTTCATGTCCAAGTATTCTGTTTATTAAATCTTTCGGAAGTTTTTGGTGTACTGCATTTCTAAGCATTTGTGAACTTGGATTATGTCTCAGAGAGTGAAAAACTTGATTTTCTTCTTTTGTTACATATCTTCTAATTCCACCCCTGTGATTGAATATCCTTTTTACTACCTTATGTTCAACCTGCTTTAATGATAAATTTTAATATAAAAACCCAAACAACCAGAGTGGAATCTTATTGCCGTGCCCGATTTCAATATCATCCGCAACAACAAAGCTGTCTGGTATATCTTTTATTTGTTTAAAAGTTTTATTTTTACTGCCTACTTCTACCAAATATTTATTGTTTATTAAAAAATCACCTTTTGCAGGTACACTTAGAACATCATCGTCAAACATACTCATAAAAAAAACTTCTCTAATCGTACCTATCTCAATATTTTGGCAATACGCATAATGAAGATTCGTATTTCCCAAATAAAGTTTATCCGGCTTAGTGAAAATATTATCGCCTTTGGTTTTCGCTCTTAAAAGGTTAAGAATTTTACCTCTTTTTAAATACTCCATATATTTATAGAGTGTATGGTAATCACTTGTACCTATTTTTACAGAGAGCTCTTTAATATTGATTTTAAATGGTTTAGATTCACATACAAATTTTATAAGCTTTTTAAGCTTAATAATTTTATCATACTCTATCGGAAAAATAGAGGGTATATCTACTTCAATAACCGTATTGATTGTCTCTTGGAGTCTAAGCAGATAACTTCCCTCATTTTCAAAATAAAAAGGGTAGTATCCCATTTTTAGATACTCCGTCCAATACTCATAAATTTTTAATTTGGAAGATATTTCATACGCTATATTTTCATGGTCGACAAAAAGTTTTTCATATGTAAAAGTTGGCAACTTTTTTGAGCTCTTTAACTCTATAAATTCTCTAAAAGACAGACCTTTCATATGGTATAGAACAGCTCGTCTGCTTAAATCTCCTTTAGAATTATCTAATTGCAATGCACTTGAACCAGAAAATATTACATGTAAATCAAGCATATCATAAATTTTTTTTAGCTCTATTTCAAAATTTTTATATTTATGAATTTCATCTATGACAAGTAGCTTCCCACCCTCTTTTGAAAAGTTGTATGCTATCTCAAACAATGATTCTATTTCTATTGCATCTGCACTAAAGTAAAGCTTTTTAGCAAGAGGCAGATCATTTTCTTGTAAATACTGTAATAAGAAAGTTGTTTTTCCAACACCTCTGGCACCTATGAGACCTATCATTTTTTGAGAAAAATCTATATTTTTGTGTATATAGCGCTTATAGGAACTTTTTAAAACTCGTAAATAGTTCAGTTGATAATCTTTAAGAGTTTGAAGCATTAGAAGTCCTTTTATTGTTTGAACATAAATATTATATCATAAAATTATGGTTTGAACCATATTTTATCCGTATGTTTTATGAAGTACTATAATATAAAAGCAGAGTTATGCATCTTCTGTAAAAATGGCATCAAGCAGACCATCGACAAATTCGTATTTGTCAAACGGTGTGAGATTTTCCGGCTGTTCTCCTGTGCCTACGTAAATTATAGGAAGTTCCAAGGCATAGGCGATGGAGAAGATACTGCCGCCTTTTGCCGTACCGTCGAGTTTTGTGATGATGATGCCGTCTATGCCTATCATCTCATTGAAGGCCTTTGCCTGACTTATTGCGGAATTGCCCTGTGTGCCGTCTATGATGAGTACGGTTCTGTGCGGTGCGCCTTTGTGGGCTTTGTCGCAGATGCGTTTTACTTTTTTGAGCTCATTTGCCAGGTTTGTCTGTGTGTGCAGACGCCCTGCGGTGTCAATGATGACGTTGTCTATGCCTTTTGCCTTTGCCGAATCTATGGCATCATAGGCAACTGCCGAGCTGTCATGTCCCTGTTTGGAAGAAACAATGGGAATGTCAAGTCTGTTTGCCCAAAGTGTCAGCTGTTCGATGGCTGCGGCACGAAAGGTATCGCCTGCACCGAGTAAAACTTTTTTGCCTTCCTGCTTGTACTTGTAAGCGAGTTTTGCAATAGTGGTTGTTTTTCCGGCACCGTTGACGCCGACTATGAGTTCTACAAAAGGCGGTGTGAACTCCGGTTCTTTGTAAGAGGTGTATGCCAGTGTCGCCAAGAGTTTGGAACGCAAAATTTCACGTGTGATTTTGTCTTGGTATATTTCGTTGAGAATGATTTCGACCAAAGCATATTCTACATCCGCTTCAAGCAAAATGTCCTCGAGTTCTTCTTTGGTAAAAGTGATTTTTTTCTTTGGAGCGACTGTTTTTATAGCGGCGACGGTTTTGCTGAGGGATTTTTTTATAAAACCAAACATTGTTATATTCCTAACGCTTTTTTAATGTCACTTTCGATAAACTCTTCTTCTGTAGCACCCTGATAATAATTGATTATTTTACCGTCTTTATATAAAACCATAAGCGGAATTCCGAAGTCTCTGCCTAATTTTAACTCTTTTGCTATTTCACTGATGATACGTGAGTTTTCACTTGAATTGACAAGAGTATAGTTTGCATTATATTGTTTTTTGAATGTTTCAAGCTTTTCGTTTGGAATATTGTTTTCAACGCTAATCCCAATAATGATGAGTTTATCTTTGTATTTTTTTTGGAGTGAGGCAAGGTGTGACGCTTCCGCCTGACAAGGCGGACACCAGGTTGCAAATATATCATAAATGACTACTTTGCCTTTTGCCCCCTCAAGTTGCAGTCCATTGTCTGCTTTTTCGACAACAAGCTGTTTGTTGTCGAGTGATGTTAAAACGATTTCATTTGTTGCAAGGAGTGAATTTGCTTCTTGGCGGGTGTTTTCTTTCTCTTTTGAGCAGGCTCCAAAAAGTAATCCGATTGCCAGTAAAGTAGTTAAGAGTGGAGTGTTTCTCATATATTTTTTTGCCTTTGTTTGTTTATTTGTGTAAAATATGCAAAATTATAGCGATAAAGATTTAATATGACTCTTACAAAAAACAGTTTCAGGCAAATATGTCTTCAAAAGATTAAAAAAGCATCACAACACAATAAGTTTTATAAAGATTTTTTAATAAATAATGCACTCTTAAAAGAGTTGGAATATTTTAAAACCGGCAAAAGACTGAAAATATTGTTTTTTTATCCGTTGCCATATGAGGCGGACATCCTTAAAGTGCTTAAAAAAATGAGAAAAAAACACGATATTTTTGTGCCGTTTATGCAAGGCGAAAGTTTTAAAATGGTACCATTTAGATTACCGCTAAAGAAAAAAAAATTTGATATTTTTGAAGCGGGAAATACAATAAAAAAAAATAATAAAATTGATATAGCTATAGTTCCAGCAGTGGGAGTTGACGGTAATTTACAGAGAATTGGTTTTGGAAAAGGGATGTATGATCGTTTCTTTGCAAAATTAAAAGAAAAACCATATACTATTTTTGTACAACCGGTATTTTGTCACACAGAGAGTTCGATATGTGATGCATATGATGTGGCATGTGATGTACTTATAACCCCGACAAGAACACTGCGTAAACGGAGTAGCTAAGGTCTTTATAAAAAGGTTTATTAGATGTTAAACGAAATACTGCTTGGTGGTGCAATTGCAACAGTAAGTGGAGTAGTTGGTTTTTTAATTTCTAAAAAGATAACCGGTGCTAACTTTGATGTATATGTTGAACAGGCGGTTGCCAAAGCAAAGGCGATTGAAAATGAAGCACAGACACTTCTGGAACGTGCAAAACTCAAAGCACGTGAAATAGAGCATGAAGCACAAAAAGCCTTTGACAGTGCCAAAGAACGTGCACGTGCAGATTTTGCGCAAAGAGAAGATGAACTTTTACGCAAAGAACAAAGTCTAAAGCGCTTGATACAGGATGAAGAAAAAAACATTCAAAATGAGTTAAACAGAATCAAAGCACAAAAAGTTAACCTGGAAAGAAATGAAAAATCACTGGCTTCACTGAAAAAAAAGTATGAAGAGAAAATAGATGAAGCAGTCCATACCATAGAACACAGTGCAGGTATGACACAGGAAGAGGCTAAAAAAATTCTTCTTGATAAAATTGAAGAAAAGGCGCGTGGCGAGATAGCACATATTGTAAGAAAATATGAAAATGAAGCCAGACAAGAAGGGGAGCGCAAAGCCAATTTTATTTTGGCACAGGCAACGAGTCGTTTTGCCGGAGAATTTGCTTCTGAGAGATTGACAAATCTGGTTCATTTGGAGAGTGATGAACTCAAAGGCCGCATTATCGGTAAAGAAGGGCGAAATATCAAGGCTTTGGAAACTCTTCTTGGTGTGGATATCATTATAGATGACACACCAAATGCTATTCTTGTGAGCAGTTTTAATTTGTATCGTCGAGCTATTGCAACAAAAACACTGCAGTTGCTTATAGAAGACGGAAGAATTCAGCCTGCGCGAATAGAAGAGATATTTAAAAAAGTTTCTGAGGAGTTTGAATCCAAAATTTTGGCAGAAGGTGAAGAACTGATAGCAGAAATGAATATCGGTGTAATGCACCCGGAACTTATGAAATTAATCGGAAGACTGCGTTACCGCGCAAGTTACGGACAAAATGCGTTAGCCCATACGCTTGAGGTTGCCCATCTTGCCGGAATTATGGCTGCAGAAATGGGGGGAGACCCGATCTTGGCAAAACGGGCAGGACTTTTGCATGATATAGGCAAGGCATTGACGCATGATATGGATGGAAATCATGTTGATTTAGGGGCCCAGATTTGTCGCAGATACAATGAAGATGAAGTTGTCATCAATGCAATCTATGCACATCACGGACAACAGGAAATCAACTCCATAGAGTGTGGTGCGGTTTGTGCTGCAGATGCACTTTCAGCGGCACGTCCGGGTGCACGAAGAGAAGTTCTGGAGAGTTTTTTAAAGCGTGTTACCGAAATAGAAGATATCGCATCGCGTCACAGCGGTGTCAAACAGGCATATGCGATTAATGCCGGACGGGAAGTCAGAGTCATCGTGAATGCAACTTTGGTAAATGATGATGAGTCAATTCTGATGGCAAGAGAAATTGCAAAAGAGATAGAAGATCGTGTGCAGTATCCGGGTGAAATTAAAGTAAATGTTATTCGGGAAAGTCGGGCTGTGGAATTTGCCAAATAAAGTAGAAAACTCTACTTTATTTACTTTTTAATCGTAACAACGACGGCTCCTCTCAAGTCACCCATCTTGTAGTGCTGTGCTTTATCTTCCGGATATCTTTGGGCAATGGCACGTTTTAAAGCTTCATTCTGTATATTTCCATGACATTTCAAGCACACCTGTTTGTTTATTACTAATGGTTTATAGTATTTGTATGTATGTTCATCTACTTTTTGTATCAACTGTTTTGGTAGCTTTACATGTAGGCTTTGGAGCTTTTCAAGTGATGCCAAAACTTCTTGTTCATTACCTTGCGGCTGGTTGGCGGGGTTTCTGTATTTTGTACTGATTCTTTTGACTGTTACTCCTTTTGGAAGCTTTTTGTTCACTTCCTCTGTCAGGGTATAGGCTTTTTGTGTACAGAAATCAAGGGCTTGCATAGGACCGCCTGCTTTCATATTTCTTTTCATATTGGAACCCAGGGTTTTTAGCAGCAGCATGGAACTTTTCTGTCCTGTTCTTACTATGTTCTGCAGTTGTTTGTTTTCCTGTTGAGAGGCCCCAAAAAGCAATGAAACACTCAATGTAATATATGTAACGGATTTTAAAATATTCATGAAATCCTCCTCGATTAAAATATTCTTGGGATGATTATAACAAAACTTAGAATAATTTAATGCAACTTTGAGTATAATTGCGTCAATATTTAAAGACAAGGGAGCACACCTATGGGTGAACTGTTTACTTTTTTCGGACTTATCTCAGAAGATAAAACGTTTATTTTTATGAGTCACATGTTGCTATCAGCCGGTATAGCTTTAATCTTAGCGAGAGTGGCTATGTCAAATTTACAACTTGTACCCAAAGGGACACAAAACCTGATGGAAGCATACGTGCAGGGTGTATGGTCTATGGGTACGGATGTAATGGGCAGATTGCATGCCCGTAAATATGTTGCACTGGTAGCAACTATCGGTTTGTTTGTTGGAATTGCAAATATTATTGGAATATTCCCAGGATTTGAAGCGCCTACAGCAATGTTGGAAATGCCTTTGGCTCTTGCTATAACAGTATTTGTGTATTACAACTATGTTGGTATTAAAGAGCATGGTCTGCTGCTTTATCTCAAGCACTTTCTTGGACCTGTCTGGTGGCTGTACTGGTTAATGTTCCCGATTGAGATTGTGTCTCATATCTCCCGTATTATCTCTTTGACATTCCGTCTTTTTGGAAATGTAAAAGGGGATGATATGTTCTTGATGGTAATATTGATGCTTGCTCCTTGGATATTGCCGATTGTTCCGTTTGCTCTGTTGACATTTATGGCATTTTTACAGGCGTTTATCTTTATGATGCTTACATATGTTTACCTTGGTGGTTCATTACTTGTCGATGAGACTATCTAATTTCTCTCAATGCAAAAAGACATTTATGAAAAAATTATAAGCTTTTTGCTTGGAGCATCATGGGCAATAGTATTGTTCGGTGCTCTGTTTACTTTCAAGATATTTATCAATTTCGGAATCGTAATAGCGATTTTTACCACGATGGTATATATCTTTATCTCACTCTTTCTTATTCTCGCAATAGATGCTTTTTTAGTCAATAAACAGCGACTGCAGGAAGCGAAAAAACAAACCAAACTCTTAGAAAAAATCTATACTCAAGTCACTTCATAACGTCCTTTAAAGCATACATTGGTTAAAATAAGAACAATTAATTTATTTTCACAAGGAAATTTATGTTTGAAGTAGTTATCGGTCTTGAAGTCCACGTACAATTAAATACAAAAACGAAACTTTTTTGCTCGTGTCCTACGAGTTTTAACCATAAGCAAAATACAAATACCTGTCCGACCTGTTTGGCACTGCCCGGTGCACTTCCTGTGCTTAACAAAGAAGTTATACATAAATCCATAATGCTCGGTACAGCCCTTGATGCTACGATTAACAGAGTTTCTTATTTTGACAGAAAATCCTATTTTTATCCGGATTCTCCCTCTTCTTATCAAATTACGCAGCTCTATACGCCTATAGTGGAACACGGGAAACTGCAAATTGATTTTGAAGACGGTTCACACAAAACGATTCGTGTCAATCGGGCACATATAGAGGCTGATGCCGGTAAAAACATCCATGACGGCAATATTTCAAAAGTTGATTTAAACCGTGCCGGAACACCTTTGCTCGAAATTGTAAGTGAACCGGATATGCGCAGTGCTGAAGATGCGATTCTTTATCTGAAAAAGCTCCACTCGATTATCCGCTATTTGGATATAGGTGATGCGAACATGCAGGAGGGTTCTTTTCGAGTGGATGTAAATGTCTCTATCCGTCCTAAAGGAGATGAAAAGCTGTATACCCGTGTCGAGATTAAAAACATCAACTCTTTTAAATTTATTCAGCGTGCTATAGAGCTTGAAGTGGCTCGTCAGATTGATGCATGGGAAGATGGAACATATGAAGAAGAGATTTGTCAGGAAACACGTCTTTTTGATCCTGTAAAACAGGAAACACGTTCTATGAGAGGAAAAGAAGAAGCGGCTGATTACAGATATTTTCCGGAACCTGATCTGCTCAAATGTGTTGTAACAGATGAAATGATGCAAAAATATACACAAATTCCTGAACTGCCTGATGCAAAAAAAGAGCGTTTTGTGAATGAATACGGTATGAATAAATACAATGCTATGGTAATCACTTCTGCCGTGGAGACGGCAAACTTTTTTGAAACAATGCTGCAAGAGGAAGGGGTGAGTGCAAAAACGGCTACTACATGGCTGACTGTGGAATTGCCTGCCCGTTTTAAAGGGGAGATAAATATAACGAACTCTCCGGTAGATGCAAAAAAGCTTGGATTTTTGGTCAAAAGAATAGATGATAAAACCATCAGCGGTAAAGCGGCGAAAGAAGTTTTAGATTTTTTAATGGAGAATGAAACTGTAGATGTTGACAGTGCAATTGACAAACTCGGACTCAAACAGGTTACAGATACCGGAGCAATCGAGGCGATGTGTGATGAAATTATCAATGCAAATGAGGATAAAGTTGCCCAGTACAAAGGCGGAAAAGAGAAACTTTTCGGTTTCTTTGTCGGTCAGGTGATGAAAGCAAGCAAAGGAAGTGCAAATCCACAGGTTGTCAATGAAATTCTTAAAGCTAAACTGGGTTAACTTCTATGATAAAAAGTTTGATACTTGATGCGGCCTATTTTTTAAATACCTCAAAAAAGTATCAGTCTTTTAAAAACTTTTTTTACAATATTTTAGAGAATGACAAATGCAAATATAAAAGATATATAGATATCTTTATGATTCTGCTTATTTTTATAAGTGTGGGTGTTTTAATTCGGGAAGTCAAACATCATGTAAATGACTACCTGATGTTTTTTAGCAATTATGTAATTTCTATCATTTTTTTTATAGAGTATATGTTGCGTTTGTGGGTAAACAGCAGTGTCAGTGAAATTATTGTCAAACGAGCGGAACATGATACATTTTTGCTTCGAGAGGTTAATCTTTACAAGGCGTTTAAAGAGATCGCAAAAGTAAAACTCAGCTATATGGCATCACCAAAAGCCATTATAGATCTTCTTGCAATTTTACCGTTTTTCCATGAATTGAGACTGTTGCGTATATTTATTCTTTTTAGGGTTTTTAAACTTTTTCGGTATGCCAAAAGTTTGCAAATACTGAGTTCTGTTCTTGCAACAAAAAAGTTTGAGTTTTTTACGCTTGGTATTTTTGCCTTTGTCGTTATTTTTATCTCTTCTGTTTTGATTTATGTTATGGAAGGCAACAGGGCAGACTCTCCTGTTGATACTCTTTTTGAAGCACTTTACTGGGCTATAGTGACCATTTCAACTGTGGGATACGGTGATATAGTTCCGGTAACGAGCGAAGGGCGTTTTGTATCCATCATCGTTATCATTGCAGGTATTGCAGTTTTGGCATTTACTACATCTTTGTTTGTTTCTGCTTTTACCGAGAAGCTTGAAGAGATCAAAGAGATAAAAACAATTGAAAATATTGCCAAACTAAAAAAATTTTATTTGATATGCGGATATGAAAATGTTGCCAGGGAAGTTGCCAGAAAACTTTCAAAAAGCGGGCATAACATTATCGTTCTTGATGAAGATACCCAAAGGGTGGAAAATGCAAAACTGGACGGGTATACTACATTAAATTATAATCCCGGCAATAAAGAAAGCTATGAAAAACTCAACATAGATATGAAAAAACAACTCAAAGGAGTGCTGTGTCTGCGTGAAAATGATGTAGACAATGTTTATGCCGCTTTGACTATACGCTCTTTGAACAAAGATGTTATGATTTTGTCTTTGTTAAACAATGATGCAAACCGTAACAAACTGGAGTTTGTAGGCATCAATAAAATAGTTTATCCTCAGGAGCTTGTGGGACTTATAACTAAAGAGCTGGTAGGAAAGCCTGTTGCTTTTGAAGTGATTCATGAGCTTAGGAGTGAGGATTCTGATGTAATTATCGATGAGATCGGCATCACCAAAAGAATTGTAGAAAACTTTCCTACAGTCGGAGATTTGAACAATAAACACTACAGTATCGTTTTGCTTGGCGTGTATAAGCATGAAAAAGACCGTTTTTATTTTAACCCTTTAGACAGCACTTTGTTGGAGGCCGGAGATTATCTTCTGGTCATTGGATATCAGGTGTATATTAAAGAATTTGAAAAATATTTGCATACAAGAGTACATGATGACTAAAACTACAGCATTGATATTTGGACACAATAAATACGCCTATGAAATAATTAAAAATGTAAAAGACAAATACAACAGCATCAAAGTGTATTCTTTGGATGACAATGATAAAAAAGAGGGTTTGTATGATGTGGAACTTTTTGATTTAAGTGATGAGTGGGAAGATATAGAAAACAATGTGGATATTGAAAATTCAATAGCTTTTTGTGCATTGGAAGACCCTTCCGAAAATATATTTTTAACGATATCACTGCGTTCAAGTTTTAAAAACCTGACAATTATAACGATTGCATCAAATAAAGAAAATTCAGATAAACTGAAAATGGCAGGAGCCACAAAAGTCATTCCGATTGTAGAAACGACATCGGATATTATTGCAAATGTATTGGAAAAGCCGGTATCAAACAAGGTACTGCACAGTATTTTATATGAAGAGAGTGATCTCAAAATTGCACAAATTAAAATTGATGACACAAGTCATTTTAAAGATGAAAAACTTAAAAGTATAGACTGGACACGATATAATGGCATACTGGTATTATCTGTGATGCACGAAGATATGCAGAGTGAATTTATATATTCAAACAAAGCAAAAGAGCATGTTATAAAAAGCGGTGATATTCTCGTAATTGTAGGATATGAAAAAGATATACAGGAATTTGAAAATTTGATTGGGAGTAAGCGATATGTCAATTGGAGTCATTGGAGCAGGTAAGTGGGGCAGTGCTTTGGCATTTGCCCTGAGTGAAAAAAACAGTGTTCTTATAACGTCTAGAACTCCGAGAGATTTAGACAATTTTGTCACTCTAGATGAGATTCTTGAATGTGAGTATCTTGTGATTACAGTACCTGCACAGCAGATAGCAGGCTGGCTTGAAGAAAATTTTGTATTTAAAAACCAAAAAATTCTTGTGGCATCGAAGGGCATAGAGGCTACAAGCGGAAAGTTTTTAAATGAAATATATGAAAAGTATGTTCCCGATGAAAACATAGCCTTTTTATCCGGTCCCTCTTTTGCGTCAGAAGTGATGCAGTCACTGCCGACTGCCTTGGTTATAAACTCCTCGAATGAGAAACTTGCTCAAGAATTGGGTGGTTTGTTTCCCTCTTTTATCAAAACATATACCTCAGATGATGTGACAGGCGCAGAAGTTTGCGGTGCATACAAAAATGTCATTGCGATTGCCGCAGGCATATGCAATGGATTGGCATTGGGAAATAATGCAGCTGCAGCGTTGATATCTCGCGGTTTGGTTGAAATGCAACGCTTTGGCATTGCATACGGCGCAAAAGAGGAGAGTTTCATAGGGTTAAGTGGTGCAGGTGATCTGTTTTTAACAGCTTCTTCTCCCATGAGCAGAAACTTCAGAGTGGGAATCGGTCTTGCAAAAGGCCGTACTCAAAAAGAAATTCTTGAAGCATTGGGCGAAGTTGCAGAGGGAATAGGAACTGCGTATGCGCTGCAAGACATCTCTGCAAAACATGGTTTGTATCTTCCTATTGCGAGAGAAGTGTATCTGACACTTGAGGGAAAAAACCCACATGAAAGTTTGAAAGATTTATTGACAAAGTAGAAAGCAGGATATATATGAAAATAGCAGTGGCACTGAGTATAGGACTTTTCTTTTTTGCTCTAAGCGGAGTCTTTTTTACACTCCAACAGAGTACCCTTATAGGGTGTATAGCCTTTTTTGTAACGCTTTGGACAAACGAAGGTCTGCCATTGGGCGTAGTCTCTCTTTTACCGATAGTTCTTTTTCCTGCCTTTGGGATTTTAGATACAAAAATGACTGCCACAAATTATGCCAATCCTATCATTTATCTCTTTTTTGGCGGTTTTTTACTTGCAATAGCGGTTGAGAAAACAAAGCTGCATTTACATGTAGCCAATAAACTTTTGGGTTTGTTTCCTGCAACACCAAGAGGGATGATATTTTCTCTTGCACTGACATCAGCTCTTTTAAGTTCCATTTTGTCCAATACGACAACAACCCTGTTACTTATCAGTATTGCAGTTTTTTTAACAGATAATATAAAATTAAAAATGCGTTTTGCCCTTGCTATTGCTTATGGTGCAAGTATAGGAGGTATATTGACACCCATCGGCACACCTCCAAATTTGATTTTGCTCGGTATTATGCAAGAACACAATATGCAGCTTATTCCGTTTTTTCAGTGGATATTTATGGTTGTGCCACTCTCTCTTTTTATGTTGACAAGTGTCGGTTTTTTACTGAGTTACGGTGTCAATGCAATACCGATACAGACAAAAATAGAAAAAAAAGTTTTAGAGCCATCACAGAAAAAAGTGATGTATTTAATGTTGGGCTTAATTGCAGTCTTGTTTGTCAACGCTCCTGTAAGACCCTATTGGAATGGTCTTGGTATGAGTGAGAGTGGCATACTGCTTGGTTTTGGATTGGCACTGTTTATGCCGCCTTTTAATATACTGCAATGGAAAGAGGACAGTAAAAAAATCCCTTATGCCATAATGTTTTTATTTGGTGCGGGTTTTTCTATTGCAAAAGCTTTTGCACAAACCGGACTGGCAGATGAGGTTGCATCATATCTCTTACATATGACTGAACTTTCACCATTGCTTCTTCTGTTGAGTGTTGCGGTATTGATTACCTTTACAACAGAAATTACATCCAATACGGCACTGATTTCGATAATGCTGCCGGTTATCTATTCTGTAGCAGAGCAGTCCGGCATAAATACAACACTTTTCATGATGGTGGCTACCCTGTGTGCCAGTTATGCTTTTATGCTGCCTATTGCCACACCGCCCAATGCTATTGCGATGAGCAGCGGAGCTGTCGGGGTAAAAGATATGCTGAAATACGGAATAGTTTTGAATTTACTTGGAATATTTTTTATCGTTTTTATTGCAGAATATTTTTGGAAAAATATTTTATAGTTTGTCACTCTTTTTTCTGATGTACATGTAAAGGTCTTTGAAGATTAAAAATACAGAGTAGACCCATAAAATATCCAGAATTGGATTATGCTGCAGACCATGTGTCAGCATGTACGGATAAACAACGGCGATTGGCCATTTCAAAAAATAAAAAAATAAAATTCCTACACCGTATAACTCTTTCATACAGGTATCTTAGCAAAATATTATAAAATCTTTGCTAATATTGCAAGAAATATCTAAAGGTTGAAAAATGATAGTCCATATAGTGATGTTTAAATTTAAAGATGAAAACAAAGCTTTAAATATAGCAAAGGCAAAAGCGAAACTTGAAAGTCTGGAAAAAAGTATTGATGTGCTCAGAACCATTGAAGTTGGTATTAATTTTAATGAATCAGACAGAGCTATGGACCTCTCTCTTTACTCAACATTTGCAACCCAAGCAGATCTTGAAACATATGCGACACATGAAGAGCATCTCAAAGTGGTCTCTTTTATCAAAGAAGTTACTGTAGAATCAAAAGTTGTTGATTATATACTTGAGTAACTGAATTTTTCTAAAATGACGATAAAACAAAATAAAAAATAGACTTAAATCGTCAAACTAGCTCTTTTTTATCACATCAGCTTATATTTATTTTTGATACAATCTCACAAAATATTTATAAAGGATGGAAAATGATGTCAGAACCAAGATTAGAAGATATGGGTGATTACAATACGTTAAAAGGCGAAAAAAAGAGAATTGTATGGGCGGTTATCATTGCCGGTCTTCTTTTAGGCGCTGTATATATGATCGCATATAATATATTTGATGACAAAGGAGATGTTATTCCTGTAAAAGATGAAATAACAATCGTTCCGTTAAGCAAAAGTATTCCAATTAGATAAGTTTTAGCTATAATTTCTCAATTAAAATAAGGCGGTAGTGGCATGTTAATGACAATAGTGGGTATATATAGTTTTTATGTATTGATAATGATATATACAAGTGTAATGCAGATAGGCTATATTAATCTCATAAAAAGAAAAACACCGGTTTTGCTGTCTGCTGCTGATTTCTTAAAAGCGGGAAATTATGCTGTTGAAAAAGAAAAACTCTCGATTGTAAATACTTTTGTTGACTATCTTGTGTTTATTGCCTGGATCGGCATTGGGATAAAGTACCTTGTTGAACAGTACTATACTCTGTCAAACCAGGCATTGATGAATGTGGCTATAGTCATGAGTTTTGTAGTTGTAAACTATATCATTTCTTTGCCTTTTTCCTATTATGAAAAATTTGTGATTGATGCAAAATACGGCTTTAACAATTCAACCCTTGGACAGTGGATAAAAGATACGTTTATTTCTTTTTTTCTGACAATTGTTTTTGGTTCTCTGGTTGTGTGGGGTATTTATGAAATCATTGCAAACTTTGAGTTGTGGTGGCTGTGGAGCTTTTTGTTTGTTTTTGCGATAGTGATTTTGATAAATATGCTTTATCCTACTTTTCGTGCAATGTTTTTTGATAAACTGACACCGCTTGAAGATGCAGAACTTGACAGTGAAATTAAAAGACTTATGGACAAAACAGGTTTTGTAAGTTCGGGTGTTTTTGTAAGTGATGCGAGTAAGCGGGATAACAGGCTCAATGCCTATTTCGGCGGATTCGGAAAAGCTAAAAAAGTTGTTTTGTTTGACACTTTGCTTAAAAAACTGACAACGAAGGAGCTTTTAGCCGTTTTAGGGCATGAACTCGGACATTTTGCCCATGGGGATATTTATAAAAACATTGCTTTGGTGGGTGTGATGCTTTTTGCAATGTTTGCAATCTTTGGTAATCTGCCGGATTCGCTTTACCTGGAACTCGGTGTTTCCAAACAGCCCTATGTCATTATGATTTTACTGATGCTGTTTATGCCGGTACTTGGTTTTGTAATGATGCCTGTTATGGGAATTGTCAGTCGGCATAACGAATATGAAGCGGATAAGACGGGGAGTGAACTTGGCGGAAGCGCAGGTGCAATTGAACTTGCAAATGCACTGAAAAAACTGGTAAATGAAAACAAAAGTTTTCCGCTTTCGCATCCTTTGTATATTTTCTTTCACTATACACATCCTCCTGTGATTGAACGATTAAAGGAACTCGGCATGGATGTGGGATATATAGAAAAGAGCGGTACTGAGGGTAAATGCGAAGCAGATATATAGTCAAAGATTTACTTCGTGAGGTTACACAGAATCTACAGCCTTGTGTACAAAGAGCCCCAAGAGAAGCACAGCTGCTTTTAATGAAATATCTTGAAGTGGATGAACTCTGGCTCATTACCCATCAAAACAGTTCTGTAGAAATTTCACAGCAGTTTTTTGAATGGGTACAAAGACGGCAAAACAATGAACCTTTTGAATACATCACAAAGCGGGTAAGCTTTTACAGTGAAGAGTTTTACATAGACGAGGGCGCCCTGATACCCCGTCCCGAAACAGAACTGCTGATAGATGAAGTGATCAAAAACGTACCGGATAAAAAGAGTGCTTTCACTTTTGCCGAGGTCGGAGTAGGGAGCGGCATCATCTCTATAATGCTTGCAAAGACTTTTAAAAACTCTAAAATCATCGCAGTGGATATTTCTCAAAAAGCTTTGGATGTGGCACAAAAAAATATAGAAAAATTTGGACTGCAGGAGCAGATTGAACTGCGGTTAGGATCTCTGCTTGAACCGGTTTGTGAAAAAATTGATTATCTGGTTTCAAATCCGCCGTATATTGAAAACGGTACTGCTTTGGAATCAAATCTCTCCTATGAGCCGCAAAATGCACTTTTTGGGGGAGAGGTCGGTGATGAAATTATTAAAGAACTTCTTGATGAAGTCTTAAGACAAAAGATTAGATTTTTTAGTTGTGAGATTGGTTATGACCAACAAGATAAAATACAGGATTATATGCAAGGAAAAGATTTTAAATCTATAACTTTTTACAAAGACTACAGCTCGTTCGATCGCGGATTTACATTACAAATATAACAAGGTTTTACAAAATGAAAAAAAATATTTATCTGGATTTTACATATTTTATTGTTTTAGCAGCTACTTTTGGAGCTGTTTTGGTTTTAGGTGCTATCGTTGCGCCTGTTATTTTTCATACAGACAAGATTACAGTCAACTTGCTGATAGACCATTATAATGCGGGTATTATAATGGGAGAAATTTTTCACAGGTTTTCATATTGGACCTATTTTGTAGCAATTTTTGTCGCTTTGTATGAGACTATGGCTTATAAAATGGGTCAGCGTGATGCCATCAGTTTTGCAGCGGCTGTCACAGTGATATTTGCATCTTTGATGTTTTCTGCAGTGTATGTTCCAAAAATCCTTTCTATGCAGGCACTGGGAGCAGAAGCTACACAAAGCGATACCTTTGAACATCTTCATATTGCAAGTGAGATAGATTTTAAAATACTGGCATTTGCTCTTTTGGTTCTGTTTGTCAGAAGATTGATGCTCTTAAGAGTACCTTCCAGGCAACTTTAACGCTAAATTAACACTATTTTGATAAGATTTGTCCTGAACATATTTTTGTATTAGGTGGTTTTATGTCAATTTTTAAATTTTTCATTCTTGTTCCTCTTTTTTCAACACTTCTTTTTTCTTATCCGAATTATTCACAGGCCTTTAAAGAGAAGAAGCTTTATCCTATGGGTGAAAAAATTTATAAGAAAAAATGTTCTGATATAGACGTAAAGAGATACAACAGTTATGAAGAACTCTCAAATGCTTTGCTTACAAAAAAGAGTTGTGCAACACTCAATAAAAAATACTTGGAGGCATTGGCGCTTTATCTGTGGGAGGTTAAAAGAGTCTCAGGCAAATACAGACACTTTTGCAAACTTACTGTTTCAAAAGATGAAAAATGTCCTGTGTGCGGTATGCTTTTATATAAATATCCAAGTTGGATTTCACGTATAGAGTATACTGACAAAAATGTATCTTTTGACGGAATTAAAGATATGATGAAGTACTATTTTGAACATCCGAAGAAAATAAAACATATGTTGGTGCAAGAGTATTATACGCAGCAGGTTATAGATGCAAAAAAGGCCTATTTTGTTATGTGGAGTGATGTGTACGGACCTATGGGAAATGAGTTGATAGCTTTTAAGGATGAAGCATCTGCCAAACGGTTTTATCTTGACCACAAGGGAAAAAAGATACTCAAGTTTGATGATATAACGCCTGAAGATGTGTATAAACTGGATGAATAAAAAAAGCCGCTTTTGTCTCTTTACATGTAGTGCTTTAGTGCTTTTGAGTGTGGGAGAGATATTTTATCTACAGATGAATGATACGCTGAAAAAACAAGAGTGTATGCAAAAGAAAAAATTTGTACAAATGACAACTGTTTCCAATTTTGTTTTGGCGCTGAAAAACAACTCTATTAAGACAATACCGTGAAAAAGATTAATTTTCATCTTCTGGAATATGCCATCAATTATATTTTACGATATAAAGCAAAGAATATATTTATTCTTATAATACTGACACTGCTCATTACTCTGTTGGCGTCATTCTTTTTTGTGCAAAACTCGCTGAAGTATGAACTGGAATCAACACTTGATGCCCAACCGCAAATTATAGTGACAAATCAAAAGGCGGGCAGAGATACCACTGTGGATGAGCATGTGATAGATAGCATTGTAAATATTAAAGGTGTATCTGATGTAAATGCACGTGTATGGGGATATTATTGGTTTAAACATATGCATGCAAGATTTATTGTAGTAGGTATAGATGAATTTGAAAATCAATACAATGCTACTTTTGAAAATATAATAAAAAACAGTGAACTGAATGCTTCGTCTATGCTTGTAGGAGAGGGAGTCAAACGCATATTGGATGCAAGTTATTATAAAGAATATTTTAATTTTATTTCTCCTGATTTATCAGTAAAAAAAATTTATATAGCCGGAACATTCAAAGCCGCAACACAGTTGGAATCAAATGATATGATTGTTATGAACAAAGATACTGTGAAAGAAATTTTTGGTTACACAAACAGTGAGGCTACAGATTTGGCTGTTCGTGTCAATAACCCTCTGGAACTTCCTTCCATAATGTCAAAGATTCAAAATAGGTTTCCAACTTTTAAAATTGTTGCGAGAAAAGATTTGAAAACAGCACTTGAAAACCAGTTTAATTATACCAGCACTGTTTTTTTAATTCTGTTTACAATTACTCTTTTTACATTTTTTATGATTGTTTATGATAAATCCAGCGGACTCAGCAGTGAAGAAAAAAAAGAGATAGGCATACTTAAGGCAATAGGCTGGACAATTGATGATGTTCTTAAAGCACGCATATATGAAGGTCTCATTATCTCTTTTATCGCTTATATTATGGGAATAACCCTGGCTCTCTTTTATGTGTATATTTTAAATGCGCCGATACTCAAAAACATATTTATAGACTATAATGATATTGCAAACAGTTTTACGCTTCCCTTTGTGCTTGACTATAAGATACTGCTTTTACTTTTTTTGCTCAGTGTCCCTGTATATATGTTTGCAACAATCATTCCGTCATGGAGAATTGCTACGCTTGATGCTGATGAGGTAATACGATGATAAAACTGCTACATGTAAGCAAAATTTATGATGATATAAAAGCTTTGGATAACATTGATTTGGAAATTGGCGAAGGAGAACTTGTCATATTAAAAGGGGTCAGTGGCAGTGGAAAAAGTACCATACTTTCATTGATTGCCGGACTGCTCAAACCGACAAACGGAGATGTCCTGGTTGAAAACAAACATATCTCAAAACTGCCGGATCATTTTTGCTCCCGATACAGAAGAGACAATATCGGATTTATATTTCAAAAATATAATTTGATTCCGACGCTGAGTGTTCGTGATAATATTTTACTGCCATTGGTGCCGTTAAACCTGGATGAAAAGGCTTTACATGTAAAGCTTTTTTCTGTAATGAAGATGTTTGACATTGAACATAAAAAAGATGCGAGGGTAAAGAATCTCTCGGGTGGTGAACAGCAAAGAGTTGCAATAGCCAGGGCAAATGTAAACAATCCAAAAATAATTCTGGCAGATGAACCGACTGCAAATCTGGATGAAAAGCTCTCTTGTGAATTCATACAAATTCTTAAAGAATTAAAGTCTATGAACAAAACTGTCATCGTTGCAACACATGACCCTCTTTTTTTTGATTTGGATTTTGTGGATCGTGTTGTAGATATACATAATGGTAAACTGCTATGCTCCTGACGCCTGAAGTATTGACAATAGACATACTGAATCTGCTCTTTGTTGTTTTCGCCACTCTTGCATTTTATTACAGTGTGAAAATAGTCTCCCGATACGACCGGAATGCTACAACTCCATTACAGTATAATCTGGAAAAACAAAGCTATCTGGTAAGTGTAGTTATAAAATTTATTTTTTATACCAAGGTTTTATTGTTTATATTTTTTATTTTTACTCTTGATGATATTTCAAATATTTTACCCGGGGCAATGTGTGGAGCCGGTGTCGTCAATGCAACACAATACGGTACCTATCTTCTGATACTTAAAGTTATCAATTTATATATTTTTGCCTACTGGCTGGTACTTAACAATGAAGATATGAAATCAGAACAACAGATATATTTACAATTGAAGTTAAAAATATATCTGTTTGCATATTTTTTACTCATTCTCGAAATAGGGCTGGAGAGCCTGATGTTTCTTTCTATAGATACAAAGAGTGTTGTAGACTGTTGCGGTGCTATTTTTTCTACAACAGACGGTACCTACATGGCACATTTGCTAAGTGTAAACCCGGTAATGCTTCTTGGAAGTTTTTATGCTCTGTTTGCGTTTATTGTATTGGCATACAAAATAAAAAACAGATATCTGTTTTCTCTTGTGAATCTACTGTTTGTTATTGCAGCCCTGGTCTCACTCATAGGTTTTTTTGGAACGTATATATACGAACTGCCAACACATCACTGCCCGTTTTGTCTGCTGCAAAAAGATTATAACTATATAGGATATTTGTTATATATATTTTTATTTATCGGTACTTTTTTTGGTATTGTTCTGGGACTTGTTCCTTTCAGGCAAGAAGATGAAAATGCAAAATATAAGATATCGCTTTTTTTTACAACTCTGTATGTTACAGCTGTAAGTTACTACCCGCTTGCATATTATATAAAAAATGGTGTTTGGCTTTAAACATTATGTTGGTTGTCCCCAAATTTACTGTTCCACCACTCTTGAGGTGTGTAGGTTGATTTTTTAACACTCTCTTCATCAAGAGGGTATTCATAAGTGTTGCAGTAGTCAAGTATAATTTGATAGGCTTCATTGATTTGCATACTCATCTGCGTTGCCTGTTCATAGTTGTCTTTATGTTTGTCAGGATGCCATTTTTTCATAAGGTTTTTATATTTGTTTTTTATTTCTTTGAGAGAAGCTTTTTCGCGAAGACCAAGGAGTGATTTGGCCTTCATTATTTTTTCAAAAGAGTGCAATGGAGTTAGTCTTGTTGTTGTCTCATATAAGCAGGAATATCCAGATAGTCACCGTCAAGTTCGCCGCCTACGACAAGTCTTGGTCTTACTTTGGCGCGAACAGGAGCAGGTGTTTCACTGACAAAATCTTCATTGTTTGTCAGTTCTTTTTCAAAACCTGTTGCAACAATAGTAATCTTGATATAGTTCTCAGGAATCTTCTCGCTTGTAGAGGTTCCCCAGATAACTTCTGCATCATCATGTGCACTTTCATGGACAACTTCCATTGCTTCTGCAAGTTCCATCATAGGAAAATCAGGATGCATACTGAAATGTACCAAAACACCCATTGCACCGTTAATGGACATGTTGTCTAAGAGCGGAGACTCTATTGCCGCTTTAATCGCTTCATAGGCTGCATTTTCACCTTCATGTTCCCCCACACCCATCAGTGCCATACCTTTGTGACTCATAACAGTTTGCAAGTCGGCAAAGTCAAGGTTGATATCATTGTCCCCGCTTGAGAGGATAACACCTGATGTTCCGCTGACAGCCTGTGCCAATACGCTGTCTACTATTTTAAAGCTCTCTTTAAGTCCCAGTCTTCGGTCGATGATTGATAAAAGTTTGTCATTTGGAATAACTACTATAGAATCACTCTCTTTTTTGAGTTCTTCTAATCCTTCTTCCGCTAATTTTAAACGTTTTTTTCCTTCAAACATAAAAGGTTTGGTAACGATTGAAATAGTAAGGGCTCCAACTTCTTTGGCTATCTGGGCAACTACAGGTGCAGCACCTGTTCCTGTTCCTCCGCCAAGACCTGCAGAGATAAAAACAATGTCAGCCCCTTCAAGTGCTGCTCTGATTTCATCATAGTTTTCCAGTGCAGAATCTTTGCCTATGCTTGGTTTCATTCCGGCACCCAAACCTTTTGTAAGTTTTGCACCTATTTGAATTTTTGAAGCGGCATTTGTTTCATTGAGAACCTGTGCATCGGTATTGATAAGCATCATCTCAATACCTGTTACACCTTCATTAATCATATGTCCTATCATATTTCCACCGCCGCCACCGACACCGACAGCTATAATTCTTGCACCGGTAGGGCTCTGTGCTTCTTCTATTACAAATGGTTCCATTCTTTCACTCCTTTAAAATAACTGGGTTGCCCAGTTCCAAAATTTACTGAAACTTCCAGCTTCATCACTTTTTTTCTCTTTTGCTGTCTCTAAGTTTACCATTTTATCCTTATCACTAACTGTTTGTTCTTCAGATGAGACTATAGGTATAACAGGTTCATTGGACAGATCAATACTGTTTGTTACTGTCGGCTCTTCATTAGTATGACGGACTCTTTTGTTGACATCAATCTCATAAGGGGTATAAGGAGAAGCAGAGTACATAACCAGTCCGACAGCACTTGCATATTCCGGACCGCGCAATGAGTCAAAAAGACCGTTCATCTCAATAGGTTTTGCCAAACGAACAGGGACAGAACCAAAGGTTGCTACAGCCAGGTCACGTATACCGTCCATTTTTGAAAAACCGCCTGTGAGGACTATACCTGCTCCAATCTGCTCTTTAAGCCCACTGTTTTCTATAAACTGAGCAAGTATCATTAATGTCTCTTCGACTCTTGCAAATATGACATTGTGGACAACTTCCAGAGAGACTTCATGCGTAGAGTTCTCATCCCCGATAATAGGAAGTTCTATTAAATCATTGCTTGGCGTGAGCAGTGAACCATAAGTCAGTTTTACTTTGTCTGCAACATTAAGCGGTGTGTGCAAGGCCATGGAAAGGTCACTTGTTACATGGTTTGAACCAACACCCAAGAATTCGTTGTAGCGAATTGAATTGCCTGAGTGAATGGCAATGTTACTTGTATTACCACCCATATCAATAACTGCGGCACCTAACTCTCTTTCATCTTCATTGAGTGTTGCGATGGCTGAAGCATAACTGTTAAGGACTACATTCTCCACCTCGACACCAGCTCCCCTGACAGCTTTTTTAAGATTGTTCAGATTTGATTTTTGTGTCGTTATGATGTGTGTTTCAACCTCAAGTCTTGAAGCATTCATCCCAAGCGGATCTTCTATATAGTCCTGGTCATCTACTTTAAAGTTAAAAGGCAGTGCGTGCAGAACTTCGTATTCGTTTGGTATATTGGCGTTGTACAAAGAAGTGTGCATAACTCGTTTTATCTCTTCAAAGGAGATCTCCTTTGATTGAATGTTTACAATGCCATTTGAGTTAAGGCTTTTTGTGTAGGCTCCGGATATGGAAACAATTGCCGTGTTGATATTGCTGCCTGATACCCGTTTTGCATCTTCAACTGCTGTTTTTATACTTCTTGAAGCAAGTTCAATGTTTGTTATGCTTCCCTTTTTTAAACCCTGTGCTTTTGTTGTGCCTGCACCGGTTATTGAGATTGTATGATTATTGTCGATTTCTGCAATGATTGCACAAATTTTTGTCGAACCTATATCTATGGCTAAAACAGTTCTACTCAATTTAGAGTCCTTGAATATAAATCTCAGTTTGGTACTTGTTTTGAAGCGTTTTTATAAGCCCTTCGTTAAACAGAGTATTTTTTAATTTTGCGACAGTGTCGCTAACATTGTTGTTTTTATTTGTAAGCAGTTTTTGTTCCAAAATGTTGTATAAAACAACTTTTCCGTTATTCAGACCGATATAAGATCTTTTTTTATCACTCACAAACAGTTTTTGTAAGAAATCAGCAGCTTCTTGCTTACTTAGAGGTGCTAACTTGTCTACAGAAGTCACAGTAAGAAAATCAGAAGTTTTGCCTATAAAAGTATTTACAGAATCATTGACAAGTTTCATCAGCTTTTCTTTTTTCTTTTGTGTTATATAGAGTGGTAAAATTTCCGCTTTTGCTTCTTCAAATGATTTTGGTTTTGCAGGTATTGTTTTTGTTAACTCAAAAACATAGTATGTTCCATTGATATTTATCGGTTTTGTATATGGTTTCGTCAGTGCCAGTTTGGAAATTGTATCGAGTGTTTGCTCATTGAACGGATTGTTTGATTTTGAGATTTGAGTACTTTGCGGTTTTACAGTGTCCGGAAGTTTGTTCTTTTTAAATGCTATATATGTTCGTAAGGCTTTGTCTTTCATCGCTTTTGCATTAAGCTCCCTAAGAACCTTTTCTTTAGCTGCCTCAAGAGTTAAAATTTTACCGTCACTGCCTTTGAAATGTGTTCTGTTTTCTTTGTAGTATGTCGCAATCTCTGTATCGCTGAATTTTTTTGTTACAGGGGCTACCTTGATAAAAGTAACCTCGTAAACAACATCATTCATAAAATTGTTTTTCTGTTTTTGCCAAAACTTTTTTAATGCTTCATTGTCTACAGAAACCTGAATGTCATCAAGTGCAAGAACTTTATAGTTTATTTTGTCTGCGATGTTGAAAATCGTGTTTAAAATATTTTCTTCATTTTTTGATGTTTTTACAGGAAGCAGTTTCAAAGTTTTTTGTATAAGAAGTTCTTTTCGCAACTCGGTTTCATACTCTTTGATACTCAGTCTGTTCTGGGAAAGGACAAGCTTGTATGTCTCTTTGTCGAATGCTCCGTTTTTGTAAAAAGCTTTTTGCTGTTTGAGTGCTTCAATCATCTCTTCGTCACTTACGATAAGATCATAAGACTGTGCAAGATTTATAAGCAATGCCTGCTGTATCAACTGTTGGAGTGCCTGTTTGTCCAATCCGAACTGTTTTGCTTTTTCTTCATCAAAGTTTCCCTGAAACATTTGATTATACTGTGCATAAAGACGAGAATAGGTTTTTTGCAGTTCACCGTTTGTAATTTCAACATTTCCCACTTTTGCAACAGCACCTGCTTTGTTGCCATAGCTGTATTGTCCCCAGCCGACAAAGCCTGCTCCAACAAATGCTATTGTTGAAATCCATATAGTTATAATAAGCCATTTCTTATGTCTTTGCATCCATGTAATCATATAATAAAAACCTTGTTTGTGATATTGTTTGATATTCTATGTAAATTCGTATTAAAACTTGATAAAGAGAGAAAATAAAAGGTATAATTTGCCCATGAAAAACAATGAATTGAAAAACAGAGATCTGGATGTCCTTTGGCATCCGTGTACACAAATGAAAGACCACGAAACGCTGCCGCTTATTCCGATTAAAAAAGCACACGGTATTTATCTGGAAGATTTTGAGGGAAACAGGTATATAGATGCTATCAGCTCCTGGTGGGTAAATATGTTTGGACATACGAATGAATATATTAATTCAAAAATAAAAGAACAGCTTGATACTTTGGAACATGTTATATTGGCAGGTTTTACGCATGAACCGGTTATAAGGCTCTCTGAGCGTCTTGTAAAACTAACACCGGCTAACTTGGATAAGTGTTTTTACTCAGATAACGGTTCATCTGCTGTTGAGCTTGCCTTGAAGATGAGTTATCATGCTCATTATAACGACGGAAAGAAAAAGTCTCTTTTCGTTTCACTGAGCAACTCGTATCACGGGGAAACCATAGGTGCTTTGAGTGTCGGAGATGTGAAACTTTACAAAGAGACCTATGAGCCTCTTTTGATCAAAACAATTCAGACACCTGTCCCTGTTGACATGAGTGAGACGGCAGCTGTAGAAGCAGCGCAGAAGTTTGAAGAACTGTGTCAGGAAAAAGCATCACAAATCAGTGCCTTGATATTAGAACCTCTTATACAGGGTGCAGGCTATATGCATATGTATCATGCAAAGTATCTGGTACTTGTTCGGGAAATATGTACAAAATATGATATTCATCTTATAGCCGATGAGGTAATGGTCGGTTTTGGAAGAACAGGAGAACTTTTTGCCTGTGAAAAAGCAGGAATATCCCCTGATTTCCTGATTCTTTCAAAAGGCTTGACCGGCGGATATTTACCGCTTTCTGTGGTTCTGACTTCCAATAACATATATGCAAAATTTTACTGTGACTATAATGAGCATAAAGCTTTTTTGCATTCTCATTCCTATACAGGGAATGCCTTAGCCTGTGCCGCTGCAAATGCAACACTTGATATTTTTGAAAATCAAAATATTATTGAAAAGAACAGAGAGCTTGCAGACTATATGTCACAAAAACTCCAAAGGTTTTTAGAATTGCCGAATGTAGAACAAATCAGACAGACAGGGATGGTTGGCGTTGTGGAACTCAAAGGCTATGATGCTAAAGAGAGAATAGGGCTAAAAGTATATGAATATGGGCTTGAACATGGTGTTTTACTGCGTCCGCTTGGACACATAGTCTATTTTATGCCGCCTTATGTGATAACTAAGGAAGAGATAGATACTATGATGGATGTGGCATATGAAGCCATAACAGGGCTTTAGTCATAATCACAAAGAGAGTTACACGAATCACCTAACATGAGTAAGCGACAGCTTTTTTCCAAAATGGCAAGTTTTTTTGCCATTTCATGAATATCTCTGCTGTATGCATAGACCCCATATCCGCGAATCACCATCAGATTTGTCTTTTTTGTTTGAAAATACAAAATAATTTCACTTTGTGCTCTTTCATACCAGTCTTCAAATTGTTTGGGATCGATTATTTCCACCAAGCCTATCTCTGTATATCCAAAATAATCTTTTGGAATGATAATGTTATGTTCAAGCGAATAGGCTGTAGTGAATTGTGGCATACTGAAGCATATAAATTTTGCTTCTGAAATATGAGAATAGATGCCTTGGTGAATATTGGCGTCTATACTTGCCTGTTTCCATCTGTAGTCCTGTTTGAAAGACAACTCTATAAGACTCTCTTCATTGATGTTGTCAAATATAGCCTCTTTTGTGTTGATGATAAAGCGGCTTTTGTCTGTTTTGGAAGATATTGAACCGTGATATATGCCAAAAAAATCTTTTCTAAACATGGAAAGAGCCAGTGATGAGAGTTGATTTTTAAGGCGTGTTTTATTCATAAGGGTTACTTAAACCAGTTTTTCATTTTGTCTATCACTGAATCCAAAATACCTTCATGAGGTTTTGATTCTATGCCAAAAGAGTCTTGAATTTTGTCTAAAAGTTCTTTTTGTTCATCAGTCAGTTTTTTAGGATACTGGATGTTGATCACAGCGATTAAATCACCTTTTCCGTGTCCATGGACATCTTCTATCCCTTCACCTCTAAAGACATACCGTTGTTTGTCTTTTGTTCCGATGTCAAGTTTTAGTTCAAGTTCGCCTGTTAAAGAAGGTATTGTCAGGGTGTCTCCTTTAACAGCTTGCGTGAAAAATACCGGAATTTCAATATATACATCGTTGTCATCTCTTATAAAATGTTTGTCAGGTTTGACTTCAAATGTTACATAAAGATCGCCACGGTTTCCTTTTTTTCCGATATTTCCTTTTCCTGAAACGCGTAAGCGGTTCCCGCTGTCAATACCTTTTGGCACAGAGATGGTAATAGTCTCTTTTACCTCTTCATAACCCTTGCCATGGCATTTTCTACATTTGTCTGTTGCTGAGGTACCTGTTCCGTTACATACCGGACAGGTTTGAGAAAAGGTCATAAAGCCCTGTTTCATATAGATTTGCCCCTGTCCTTTACATTGCGGACATGTTGAGAGCTTGCCGTCTTTTGCTCCTGTACCTTTGCATGATTCACAGGCTTTTTTATAGGTGTATTTTATCTCTTTTTCACAGCCAAATACAGCCTCATTAAAATCAATGACAATATCGACATTCATGTCAAGCGGATATTTGTCCATATCGGCAGGATTTTGGCGTCTTGTGCGTCCGCCGCCAAATCCGCTGAACATCTCTTCGAACATAGACCCCAAATCATCAAAACTTGAAGAAGATCGACTGCCGCCGCCCATTCCCTGGAGACCTTCCTTGCCATAACGGTCATAAATACTGCGTTGCTGGTCATTGCTCAAACACTGATAGGCTTCATTAATAAGCTTAAATTTGTGTTCTGCCTCTTTATCCCCAGAGTTTTTATCCGGATGATATTTTTTTGCCAAAGTTCGGTAAGCTTTTTTGATAGTTGCCTTATCTGCATTTTGTGATACTTCTAAAATCTCATAATAGCTTAAGTGTTCCATTATAATAAAATCCTATTTAAATATTTTTTTGAAATTATACCCATTTTGTAGTTTAAAAAAAAATAATTAGATGATATAATACTGTTTATGAAACAAACAACTCTTTTTTTCCTGATGATGACACTTTTTTTAGGGTGCAACAAACATACACAGTCGCCACAGCCAAGTAAAATAAAAAATGTAAATTTTACCAAAACATCTTTTTCAAAACTTCCCGGATTTCAAGAACAAAATTATGATGAATTCTTAAATAATTTTACAAATAACTGTAAAAGTACACAGGGACAAAAAATCTATAAAAATTTATGTCAAAAAGCCTTACATGTAACAGATGCAAAACAGTTTTTGCTTAATAACTTCACCCCTTACTCAATAGCTGATAAAAGTGGAAATAAAGAGGGCTTGTTAACCGGGTACTATGAAGCACGGATACACGGTTCTTTTCATAAAAGCGATACCTACAAATATCCGATTTATGCAACACCGAAGGATCTGGTTGTTGTCGATCTGAGTTCTATATATCCCGAACTCAAAAACTACAGGCTTCGAGGAAAGATACAAAATAACAGGCTGGTTCCTTATTACAGCCGCAAAGAAGCAAAGCTTCATGATTTAAATGCCTCGGTCATTTGCTACTGTGATTCTAAAATAGACAGATTTTTTCTACAGGTACAGGGTTCAGGAAAGGTAATCTTGGATGATAATTCGACGATGTATATAGGATATGAAAACCAAAATGGCTATAAATATAAATCAATAGGAAAGTATTTGGTGCAAAAAGGAGAAATTTCTTTGCAAAACATCTCTTTGCAGAGTATCCGTAAATGGTTGGAGGAACATCCCTCTCAGATCGATGAAATACTTGATTACAATCCCTCTTTTGTCTTTTTTACAAAAAGAGACAAAGGTGCAACAGGTGCATTAGGGTTACAACTTCGAGAGAAAAGTTCTATTGCAGTTGATAAAAAATATATTTCGTTGGGAAATATGCTATACTTGTCATCAAGTTTCGGAAAAGAAAAATTTAATAATATCGTTTTTGCCCAAGATACGGGTGGGGCTGTCAAAGGTCCTGTACGGGCAGATCTGTTTTTAGGCAGTGGAGAGGATGCATTGAAAATTGCCGGAAAACTACAATCACCATTGCAGTTATGGCTATTTATGCCAAATAAAAAAGAAGTGAATGAATGAACAGCTCCTTGGAAAAATTTAACAGGCTTGTTGATGCACTCGGTGAATTGCCGAGTATAGGAAAAAAGTCGGCGACAAGACTGGCGTATCATATGATTATGAATGATACATTTGCAGGGATGAAAATAGCACATGCTATTGAAGATGCCCTGGGGAGTCTGAAAAAATGCAAAGAGTGTGGTGGCATGAGCGAAGATGAACTGTGTCATATCTGCTGTGACGAGACACGCGACACATCTTTATTGTGCATAGTTGAAAATGCTAAAGATATTTTGCTTTTGGAAGAGAATGGCCTGTTTGACGGAAAATATTTTGTTTTGGAATCACTCGAAGAGTTAAGTATGACACATCTGGAAACTATTGTACAAAATGGAATAAGAGAAGTGTTGTTTGCGCTTACGCCCTCAATAGCAAATGATGCCGTCATTCTGTATATAGAAGACAAACTTGGCATATATGATTTGAATTTTTCTAAAATAGCACAGGGTGTCCCGACAGGAGTCAGTTTGGAAAATATAGATTTGCTTTCATTAACGAGAGCGTTAGAAGATAGAGTAAGGGTGTAGATGAGATTATTTTTATATGTGATTTTAATAGTAACGGTGCTCCAGGCAGAACAAATCTCTGATGCAACAAAAAGTAAAATAAATATTGAAAATATTGCAAATGATACTTCAAAAGAGAATATGCAAAAATGGCTTGATAACTCTTTTGGTCTTCGTCCCTATAAAGCAAATTACCTTTTACCTTTTGGTGTTGCAAATAAGAAGTATATAAATCATAAACTCGATATTGTGCCATATGATAAGTTTGAAGCTGAACTTCAAGTGAGCTTGCAATTGCAAGTTTTTAAAAATATTTTTGGTTTAGGGGAAAAATACTCTTTGGCATATACGCAACAGGCTTTTTGGCAGATATATGTTACATCTTCTCCTTTTAGAGAAAACTTATATAACCCTGAAGGATTTGTTGTTTTTCCCATTAGTGACAAAAGCTCAATATTTCAAATGCGATCATTAAAATTTGCTATTGCACATAAATCAAACGGACAGCCGAATACAGAGTATATACCAGAATTTAATGGTTTTAATCTCTCTAAAAGTATAAATTATTTTTATACAACATTGCGATTGCAACATAGTACGCTTATTACAGACTTAACACTTTTGGTACCTTTTCCGGGAAGTGCAAATTTAAGTGATAATCCTGATTTAATGAAATATTTAGGGTATACAAAGGTAAAATTTACCTATTTTTATAATAAACATATGTTTAGTCTGATGGCACGAGGGAATATAGACAGTATGAGAGGAGCGGTTGAAGCGACTTATTCTTACCCTTTACGAAAAGACAAATCATATCTGTATATAAAACTTTTTAGTGGATATGTAGAGTCTTTAATAGATTACAACAAAGATATCACAAAACTTTCTATAGGTTTTAGCTTTTCTCGTTAGTAAAGAAAACTTTTTTGCATCTCTTTTTTTATGGCTTCTTTGTCAAGTTCAAAGTTGCAAAAAAGTTCATTTGCCAAAACTCCCTGTCCCAAAAGCATGTCTGCACCGTCTTTACATGTAAGACCTTTTTCCTTGGCAAGTTGTAAAAAGGGAGTAATTCTGCCATATATGGCATCTGCAACATAGTGGGTATTTTGCAAAGCAGCTTCAATCATCTCTTTTGGTGCAGGCAGATTTTCATCTTTGAGACCGGCACTTGTTGTATTTATAACCAAGTCATACTGACTGGGCTGAAAATTTTCCCATGTATAACATTCACAGTCAAGTTTTTCAAAGTATGTAAGGCGTGCCTTGCTTCTGTTGAGTATGCTTACATGTAAACCTTCTTCTAAAAATTTTTGCACAAGAGCTTTTGCTGTGCCGCCTGCACCAAGTACCAAAATATTTTGTATATTTTTAAACTCATTTATGGCATACATAAAGCCATCAGCATCTGTATTGTAGCCGATAAGTTTTCCGTTTTCATTTATAAGTGTATTGACAACTCCGATTTTTTTTGCAAAGCCCCGAACTTCATCACAGGCAGCATAGGCGCTCTCTTTGTGTGGTACTGTGACATTGGCACCGCTCAGGCCCAGAGAAAAAAAGGTTTCTTTGAGTTTGTTGCCATCTTTGAGAAGCGTGCGTGTATAGCAGGCATTGTAATTAAGATTTTTGAAAACGCTGTTGTGCATCAGAGGACTGCGGGAGTGTGAAACAGGATTTCCAAAGATGGAGAAAAGTTTATGCATTGTATCTCTTTTAGTCTTTTTTATCTAAATCTTCAAGTGAGTGAATGAGCGCACCCAGTTTATTGTTTACTTCAAGATACTCCAGTTCTTTTATACTGTCTGCGACTATGCCCGCACCTGCCTGAAGAACTACCTTGTCTTCTTTTACAAGGGCTGTCCGTATGGCAATTGCACTGTCCATATTTCCGTCAAACCCGAAGTATCCGACACTGCCGCTGTAAAAACCGCGTTTTAAGCCTTCATATTCGGCTATAAGTTCCATAGCACGAATTTTTGGAGCACCGGTCATAGTACCTGCTGTAAATGTTGCCATAAACAGATCAAACATATCTTTGTCATCATCGAGTGTTGCTACCACATCAGAAACAATATGCATAACATGTGAAAAACGCTCTATATGCATAATATCTTCCACTTTGACTGTACCGGTTTTGGCAACCCGGCCGACATCGTTTCTGCCAAGATCTATAAGCATTAAATGTTCAGCCAACTCTTTTGGGTCTGCGAGCAGTTCTTTTTCAAGTTCTTTGTCTTTTTGTTTTGTAGTTCCGCGTTTTCTTGTACCGGCAATTGGGCGAAGAAGCAATTGTGTATCTGTGAGTCTCACCATAACTTCAGGCGATGAGCCGACGATACTGAAATCTTCATACTCCATTAAAAACATATAAGGGGAGGGATTTTTTGTACGAAGAATACGATAAAAACTAAAAGGGTGCACTTTTATATGTCTGGTGAAACGATTTGTCATCAAAATTTGAAAAACATCACCGCTTTTAATCATCTCCTTTGATTTGTCTATCATGGCAAAGAATTTTTCTTTTGTATGGGCAAAGCTTCCTTTGTCCTCTCCAATGTTGAAGACTCTGTGTTTGTAAGTATATGTGCCTTTTAAATCATTTTCAATGGCTTGAAATTTTTCACTGTACTCTTTGAGTGTCGAAATAAGTGTAATCTGATGATTTTTATGGGAATAGACAAGGACAAGTTTTGGTAAAATCAGGTCTAAGTCCGGAGTGTTCAATTCGTCTTTGAGGTTGTCCATGAATAATCGAAGTTTTGGCTCAAAGACTTTTACCATATCATAACCGATATAGCCGATAAATCCATCCACATAACCGACATTTAGTTTTTTTGTGGCATTTTTATATTCGTCTGTATCTATATTTTTATAATACTCTTTTAAAAAGGAAAAAGGATTTTCTTTTTTAATATGTTTTGTACCGTTTTTGTCTGTATAGACTGTTTTGTCGTCTATAAACTGTAAGCGTTCTCTCGCACCTATACAGATAAAACTGTAGTTTCCCTCACTCTGTCCGGCACTTTCAAAAAGGTAGGAGACCTCCTCCTTGAAAAACTCTTTTAGTTTTGAATAAACGGCAATAGGTGCCAGCTGATCTTGTGTAAATTGTTTAGAATATATCAAGATTACCCTTGTAAAATTATAATTTTACTAAAAATGCACCCGGCTCAATTTTGGCACGAATAACACGTTTAGCATTATTTGCTTCTTTTTGTGTTTTAAATGGTCCAATCAATACTTTGTTAAGTGTTTTTGAATTGACTGTAACTTTATGATATCTATATTTATAGCCTAAATCCGTAATAGATTTTAGGAATTTTTTATTTGGTTCATATTTTGAAAAAGACCCCACCTGTATATAATACTTTACCTTTGATGTTCCATGAGGTTTCTGTTTTATCTGGGGTTTCTGTGTCACTTTTTTGGTTTGAGTCACTACTTTTTTCTGTGGTGCAGCAACTGTTTTATGTTCTTGTTTACTTTCTTGTTTGAGTTTTTGTGCGATTTTATCTAAATCTTCATCAACAGAATTATTTTCCTGTATGACATCCACTTCTTCAAAAAGAGGTTCTTCAGGTGTTTCCTGTGCAAGAGTTTTGGCTTGAGGTTCCGGCGGCAGTATAGCTTGAGGCAAATTGTCTGTCCCCTTGGAATTAAGTGAATTCATAAGCATTACAACTACTATGAGAATAATTCCCAATGTGGCAACAGCGAGAATTATTTTTTTATTTGAGCTGGAAGAGCCGTTTTTATTCAGGACAATATCACTTAGTTCATTCTTATCATTCATACTATTATACCCTCAATTTTTTATTTGTTCTATGATACCAAAAATAACCTAAAGAACAAAATCACATATGCTTCGACCACGAAGCGCCTCTCTCTTTTGCATAGACTTCATAAGGAAGTGTCAAAATGTTGTATTCATCAGGCAAATCATTTGTCGGAAACATTCTCCACTGTTTTGGCTGTTTTGCAGCCAGTTTCATACTGATCATTTTGCCAAGTTGTATCGCTTCTTGCAGTGTTGTATGCCCTTTGTGAATATAGAGATGCAAATGCCCTTTGGTCTTTGTTTCATAGGCTGTAAAGTTAATAAAACCTTCTTCTCGCAAAAGAAGCTGTGCTTTGTGATAGAATCTTTCAGGATCTCTGCCGTTATAATCAATAACTATATTTTCAACAATCCCTTTTTTGTCCACAATCGAATGGGCTACAGTTATTTCACCTTTTATATGTTTGTTAATCACAGACTGGTTTAAAGGCGCATTGACTTTTTCAAATTTATTGTAAAAAGTACGCCCTTTAAAGGTGATTTTGTTCACTACCGTATCTCTTTTGATCCAGTAGTGGTCACTTACCATTTTTATAAGTTTTAAATCCATGGCAGTCATGTGGGAACCTTAATATGTTGGTTGGTTGTATATTACAAAATTTTGTGCAAGTTCTTTGAGTTCTTCTTTTATTTTTGCCTGAAGTTCAGTATTGTTGATATCATCCAAAACATCTGCCATTTTATTTGCGATGAGTTCAAACTCTTTTTCTTTCATACCGCGAGATGTAAGTGCCGGTGAACCGATACGAATACCTGATGTTACGAAAGGACTTCGTGTTTCTCCGGGAACAGTGTTTTTATTGACAGTGATCCCTGCATTTCCCAGAGCTGCATCAGCATCTTTTCCGGAGATCTCTTTGCCTACAAAACTGACAAGCACTAAGTGATTGTCAGTTCCGCCGCTTACGACATCATAGCCGCGTTTCATAAGTACATCAGCCAATACAGAAGCATTTTTCTTTACCTGTTTCGCATAATCTTTCCACTCTGGTGTAAGATTGTGTTTAAAACCAACTGCTTTCGCAGCGATTACATGTACAAGCGGTCCGCCTTGAAGAGCCGGGAAAATAGCAGAGTTTATCTTCTTTGCTATATCCTCATCATCTGTCATTATCATACCGCCGCGAGGTCCTGCAAGTGTTTTGTGTGTAGTTGTTGTAACTACATGTGCGTGAGGGAATGGACTAGGATGCTCACCTGCGGCTACCAAACCTGCAATGTGTGCGATATCTGCAAAAAGAATTGCACCGACTTCATCGGCAATTTCACGAAATTTCTTAAAATCAATTTCACGGGCATACGCAGAAGCCCCGCATACGATGATTTTAGGCTGTACAATTTTAGCGATATCTAAAACTCTGTCATAGTTAATACGTCCGTCAAGTTCAACACCATAGGTGAAACTGGAGTAGTTTTTCCCTGAAAAACTTGGTTTGGAACCATGTGTCAAGTGTCCGCCATGGCTCAGGTCCATACCTAAAAGTTTGTCACCTGCTTTTAAAAGTGCCGCATAAACAGCTCCGTTTGCCTGTGATCCTGAATGTGGCTGCACATTTGCATATTTGCACCCAAAAAGTTTACATGCTCTGTCTATAGCCAGCTGTTCTACGCTGTCAGCATATTCACATCCGCCATAGTAGCGTTTTGCCGGATACCCTTCAGCATATTTGTTTGTAAAAACCGAACCCATAGCTTCCATTACTGCCGGAAGTGTGAAGTTTTCACTTGCTATCATTTCCAGATGGTTAGTCTGTCTCTCTAACTCTTTTTCGCACAAGTTATAAACTTCTTCATCGTACTCTTTTAAAAAACTCATGGTGTCAAAATCCTTGTAAAAATTAAAAAATATATTTATTGTACTGAAAATATAATAATATTGTTCTGAATGGAGAGTCTGTTTTTTATTTATCAGGGTTTTGAGAGCTGTCCTTAAGTTTCCATGTGCAATAATGATGGAAAATTTCAATATAAAGGTGTTGCTATGAGAAAGTATGAAACGTATAGATGTAACAAATGTGGAAATATTGTAGAAATACAGGCAGTCGGGGGAGGAGAACTGCATTGTTGTGGCGTGGCAATGGAGATGATTACGCAAAATCTTACTTTAGTCAATCTTATGAAAGCGTTTGCCGGAGAATCTCAAGCCCGAAACAAATACGAATTTTATGCAAAAGTAGCACAAAAAGAAGGCTACCGAGATATAGCTGCCCATTTCCAAAGAGCGGCAAACAATGAAAAAGAGCATGCAAAATTAGAATTTGCCCTCCACAACAGGCTCAAAAACAACAGCGAAGAGAGTTTTGGCAAGACAATGGAAAATCTTCAAGATGCCATTAACGGTGAGCATTATGAAAATTCTGATATGTATCCTGATTTTGCAAAAATTGCCAAAGAAGAGGGTGATAAAGAAGCAGCTGTACTTTTTACGGCTATTGGCAAAGTGGAAATTGAGCATGAAAAAATGTATAAAATGCTTTTAGAACGTCTAACTTCCGGACATGAGTTTGAAAGTGATGAAGAAGAAGCATGGATATGTGAAGTGTGCGGGCATGTTCATTATGGAAAAAAACCACCGAAAAAATGTCCTGTGTGTAAACATCCGCAAGAGTATTTTTCAAGGCTGCTTGAAATAAAATAGGTCCCAAAGAGGATGAAGGAAGTCTTAAAAGACTATCGCTTCATATACATAAAGCGTTGCATCCTTGCAATGCTCTGGTGCAATTCCTGCTTTTTCAATGCAGCAGCTTCTTACAAACTGCTCTTTATCCCATCCCATATCTGTTGCCACTTGCGGTAAATAGGTACCGTTTTTATTACCGTATTCAATATATATTCCATGTTTGCCGACAATGACATCATCAACAGAATTGACTTTTTTTCTCGGTGTAAGCACTGAAATTTCAATCTCTATATTGTCAAGTTCTTCTTTTGTGACAGGGGTAAAACGGGTGTCATACCGTGAAGCGGAAATTGCCATATCTATAATGACTTGATAAAGAGGCTCATCCGGTTCAAATCGTCCTATACAGCCTCTGAGTCTGCCGTTTTCTTTAAGTGTGACAAAAGCACCGAGGTGCAGTTTGAATTTTGGAGGTACTTTCTCTTCATCGAGGGCAATTTTTCGGTTATGTATAACAGCTTCATAAAGCGCTGCTTTTGCTATCTCTTTGAGTGCTTTTTTTTCTTCGTCTGTGAGGTAAAATTCATCTGTGTCCATAATAAAACTCCTTTGTAGATATATTTTACATATCTTTTACAAACTAATACTACACTTTATATATGAAAAACAAGATAAAATTATTAAAACAAGAAATAGCAAAAGGGGTCATCGGTCATGAAAATATGATTGATGCTCTGCTTATCGGACTTATTACAAACGGACATATATTGCTTGAAGGGGTTCCTGGTCTTGCAAAAACAACGGCTGTCAATGCCTTGTCAAAAGCATTGAGCCTGGATTTTAAACGTGTGCAGTTTACTCCTGATTTACTGCCGTCAGACATTATCGGAGCAGAGATTTATGATGTCAAATCCGGAGAGTTTAAAATTAAACACGGTCCGGTTTTTACAAATTTGCTTTTGGCAGATGAAATAAACAGAGCGCCTGCAAAAGTACAATCGGCACTCTTGGAAGTCATGCAAGAGAGACAGGTTACAATTGGTGATGAAAGTTTTAAAATCGAACCTCCGTTTTTGGTGCTTGCAACACAAAATCCGATTGAGCAGGAGGGCGCTTATACTTTGCCCGAAGCGCAGTTAGACCGCTTTATGTTTAAAGTAATTGTCGGTTATAACACAGAAGATGAAGAGTATTTAATAGCACAAAAAGCTGCAAATGAGACTTTTGAAACCATTGAACCGGTTCTTTTGGCCAGTGAACTCGAAGAGATGAAAGAAGAGGTAAAAGCTGTTTATATCGAAGAGGAGTTGAGTACCTATATAGTAAGACTGATCTTTGCAACAAGAGATCCGAAAAAATACGGTCTTGAGACGTTGGAACGATATATAGCTTTTGGAGCAAGTCCGCGTGCAACGATAAATATGCTCAAAGCCGTCAAAGCAAGAGCCTATTTAAGAGGGAATGATTTTGTCTCTCCTATAGATATTGCTCTGAGCATCAAAGATGTATTGCGACACCGTATCATTTTAAGTTATGACGCCATTGCAGAGGGGTTAAGCAGTGATGATATTATTCAAACAATCCTAGAATCTATAGAAATACCGTAACAGCATGCTGAAAACACTTTTGGAGTCCAATAAAAAACTTGCACTAATCCTTATCAAAACACAAAGAGAAGTCTTTAGTAAAATTGCAGGGGAAAATATTTCAAAAAAAAGAGGCGAGGGATATGATTTCCAAGAACTCAGAGAGTATGAAAGCGGAGATGATATAAGGCATATTGACTGGATTATAAGTGCAAAAACTACAAAACCCTATGTGAAAGTTTTTCATCAGCAAAAAGAACTCAACGTAGTGATTGTTCCGTTTTTATGCGGTTCGCTTCATTTTGGAACGAAAATACTGAAAAAAGATTTACTGACTCAGATTTGTGCATTACTCAGTTACAGCTGTGTCAAGCAAAACAATCCCTTTGAGAGCTATATCTGCAGTGATACACTCTTTTTGTGTACGCAAAAGACCAAACAGCTCTTTGCTGTGCGAAGACTGGCAGAAAAGGTTGACAGTTTCGATGTTCTTGGAAAAACTTTGGATTATTCGTACAGTACACAGGCTCTTTACAGACAAATTCAAAGAAAGAGCATTCTGTTTTTAATCGGAGATTTTTTTGATACGCATGATTTAAATTTGATGGCATTGAGTCTGAAACATGAGCTTGTACTTATTATTGTCCGTGACCGTTTTGAAGAAAATCCTGCAGAACTTGGAGAGTTGAATATTACCGACCCGGCTTTGGGTATGAGTGCAGAGATAAGCCTTAACAAAAAAACGCTCCATTCCTATAGAAAAAAAATAGTACAAAATGATGAGATGCTGTATAAAAAACTCAAAACAGCAGGAGTCCGTTTTGTGAAAATTTACACAGATGAAGATCCGGCTGAAAAAATTATCGGTCTTATGGAGAAAACATGAATGAAATAAATGATATTTTTGCTCCTGTAACAGTACCGGACAACTCTTTATATCTGTTAGTGTTTTTTATACTGCTTTTTTTTATACTGTTTTTTGCACTCTTTTATTTTTATAAAAAAAGAGTGCAAAAAAATAAAACAGACGAAACATGCTATTTGAAAATACTGCTGCATTCAAATTTTTATAATGTCAAACAAAGTGCCTATCTTTTTACCTATTACGGAAGAAAACTGGCAAAAACACAAGAGCAGAAAAAAGAGCTTGAGCATATAATTTCACAGCTTTTTCTCTATAAATACCAACAAAAATCTCTACAGATACCGCAAAAGCTCTCTCATGAAATAGAGAATTTTTTAGATACGCTAAGAGAATTCTATGCTTAATTCCTTTCATTTTACATATCCCTTTTTTTTGCTGCTGCTTCCTTTGTTTGTTTTGAGCACTTTGTTATTCAATCAGGAAAAAGAATCTTTCTATATGCCTCATTTTTTGCAACTGCTCTTGCATGTTAAGAAGAAACACTATGCAAGAAAAATTTTAAAATGGGCTATGATTACATGTATGACTGTTGCATTGAGCGATCCTGTTGTAGTGAAAAAAATAAAAGCAGTCAGGAGCAATGCAGTTGATATTGTGCTGGCACTTGATACCAGCGGTTCTATGAGTACTTATGGTTTTAATGAAAAAAATTACAAACAAAGCAGACTGGATGTGGTAAAAGAGGTCGTGAAAAGTTTTATAGATATGAGAAAGAGCGACAGAATAGGTTTGGTCATTTTTGGTACAACAGCCGCTATAGCCTCTCCTCTGAGTTTTGACAAAGAGGCGCAAAAAAATATCGTAGGCAAGATTGAAGTGGGGGTTATTGGAAAAAGCACAGCTTTGATTGATGCTCTCGTCTCCTCTGCAGCGCTTTTGAAAAATGCAAAAAGCAAGTCAAAAATCATTATACTGTTGAGTGACGGAGAAGACTCTGCAAGTAAAATTCCGCTCGCATTTGCACTGAAACTGGCAAAAAAATACAGCATAAAAATTTATACGATAACCATAGACAAAAGTTACAGCAACATGATGAAGGTTATTGCCAGTAAAAACGGTGCACAAAACTTTGAAGTGCAAAATAAAAAAGATTTACTCAAAGTCTACAAACGCATTGATAGGCTGCAAAAAAGTGAACTTGAGTACAATACTTTAGATGTAGAAGAGCATATATATTTTTATTTTCTTCTGTTTTCGTTGTTGTGCGCAATCTTGCTTGCAGCACATGTAAAAACGAGAGGGGTGTTGTAAATGTTCTTTTTATATGATTATGTACTGTACCTCTTGGTTGTTCCTGCATTACTCTTTGTTTTCTCTTTTAAAAAGAGCAACAATATTCTCGAAACTGTTTTTTCTCAGGCAGTGATCAAACAACTCTTATTACATCCTCAGTTAATACAAGCTTCCATGCGCTACAGATATTTTTTACTTGTCATATCTTTGATGATAATCGCACTTGCCCGTCCTGTATATCTGAAACAAAATACGGTGATCAAACAGATGAGTAGTTCGGCTGTTATTGCACTTGATGTCTCAGAATCTATGAACTCATCAGATATTTATCCGAGCCGTTTCACTTTAGCCAAAGAAAAACTTGTAAAACTCATCGAAAAAGCAGAGCATTTACATGCAGGGGTACTGTTGTTCGCTAAAAACAGCTATATGCTTTATCCTCTCAGTGAAGATACACAGGCTCTTGCCTATATGCTTAAAAACGCTCAGATAAAGCAAAAATTTGAGCCAAACACCAATCTCTTTGGAGTATTTGAGGCAAGTGAAAAAATGCTGCATACGGAAAAAACAAAAAATATAATTTTACTGAGTGACGGTGCTGAAGATGTCACAAGAGTGGATGAAACTGCATATATTAGAAAAAATCATCTAAGGCTGTATGTCATTGATTTTGCATCCAGGAAAAATAATGCCTTGAACAATATGGTGCAAAAGAGTCATGGATATTATACAAAATATAAATGGGGAGAGGGTGACATAGAAAAAATTCTCAATGCCATACAAAAGAGTTCGCAAAAGATATCTGCTGATGCATATGATATGAAACAGTATCAGGAACTGTTTATGTATCCTTTGGGGCTTGCACTGTTGATTCTCTATTTTGTTTTTATACTTGGCTTGAAAAAAAAGCATACAGTTAAACTGACAGTGTTGTTTGCTCTGATGCAGCTGACTTTTTTAAATACTCCTGTAAATGCGGGTGCTTTCGATTTTATTACACTGCAAAAAGCAAAGTCTTTTTATGCAACAAAGCAGTATGAGCAAGCGGTAGAATGTTATAAAAAGCTCAAGCCTACAAGCGCAGTTAATTATAATATTGCCAATGCTTTGTATAAAAAACATGAATATTTACAGGCAATAAAGTATTATAAAAAAGCACTCGGCAAAGATAAACTGTTCAATGCAAAAATTTATCACAATATCGGCAACTGTTATGTACAAAGAGGGAAACTGGAACTGGCAAAGTCTCAGTTTGAGCATTCTTTGCAACTGCATGTTTTTGATAAGACAAAAAAGAATTTACAGATAATTACACAGGAGCTTAAAAAAAGAAAAAAACTCAAAAAGATTTTCAGCAGAGGCACGGCAAAAGTATGTTTTAAAAACAGGCTTGAACAAATGAATAATGATTATAAAGTCAGTTCAAAATACAAGATAAAACTGCAAAAACTGGTTTTGTCAGAGGAAGAAAAATGGATAAAAATAATACAAAAACAAAAAACTCCTGTTTTCTTGCAAAAAATCCGGACAAAAAGGAGCAGCAGTGACAGTAAAAAACCTTGGTAGTATAATTTTTTTACTCTTTTGTATTCCTTTGGAACTGTATGCATGGGTACAAACAACTGCACCCAAAGAGATTGTCAAAACAGAAACTTTGGAGTTTCGCGTGGTTGCAAAAGGCTTTCATGTTACATTTCCAATGATAGAGTATATAGACGGGTATATCGTGCAAAATGTAAGAACTTTCCATGAGGCAACGCTGATTCATGCGAAAAAAGCAGACAAAGTGACTAAAATTTACTCTTTGGCACCGACCGAAGATGTTACATTACCTGCTTTTAGTATCAAAGTTGACGGCAAGGTTGAAAAGACACAGCCTTTACATGTAAAGGTGAAAAAACGCACACAAACACATTCACCGGATTATAGATTCAGTATGAGCATCAGCAATATAACGCCGATGGCAGGAGAAAAGTTTCTGTTACATGTAAGGCTTGTCTGTAAAGATGATGTAGAAGACTATAGTGTTGAGACCCCCCGTTTTAATGATTTTGCATTGCAGGAAATCAGTGACAAAGAGTATAAAAACGATAAAGGCGAATGGGTCGAAGAGCTTCGCTATGAAATCATAGCCCAAAAAAGCGGGACTTTTGTTTTAAATCCCATAAAAGCTACAATAGAACTCTCAATCCCAAAATATGCAAAACGAAATATTTATTCTAATGCTCTGAACCTGGAAGTGAAAAAAATTCCAAATAATCTTACTGTTATGGGTTCTTATGAGCTTCATGCAAGTGTGAATGTCAAATATGTCCAAAAAAATCAGCCGGTACAATTCACACTCTCTCTGCGGGGCGAGGGTAATATCAATAATTTTGATGATATAAACATAAGTATAGCAGGTGCAACCGTATACGAAAAAAGTACAAAAAAACTGCACCAGGGAGAGGAAGAAATTTATCAAAAAAGTTTTGAAATTGTTTCGGATAAAAACTTTACGATTCCCTCTGTTTCTTTAGAATATTTTGACATCAAGGAGCAAAGAGTAAAAGAGATAACAACACAGGCTTTTGCGATACATGTGGAAGATGCTGTGTTTGAAGATACAACAAAAAAGAAGGAAAGGACAACTATGATGGAAAAAGCAGTTTATTTTTTGTCGGGAGTATTTGCAGCACTGTTTTTAGTTTACATGTATCAGGTACTGAAAAATACTACAAGAACGGACAAAGAAAAAAGGATCAAAAAAGAGTTGCAGAGTATTGGGGATAAAGAGAAATTTTTGAAAAAAGTTGTACCTTATTTGGGAAAAAACAGATCACTGGACAGATTACTGTATACTCTTGAAAATGTGGAAAATTCTGAATTTAAGCAATTGAAAAAAGAGATAATCAGATATATCTGTGAAGAAGATATTTTATAGCAACATTATGTTGCTATAAAACTAGTTTAAGTTCGGTTTAGGAGTTTTATCTGTTGAAGCAGGAAGCATAGGCATCATCATATGCGGTTTTTTCCCTGTTAATGAACCTAAGAATGCTTCAATAGACTCAGCCTGTTTGTCCGTAATTTTCATTCCAAGTTGAATACGCCCCATCTCTTTGATAGCATCTTTTAAGTTCCAAATCATACCATTGTGAAAGTAAGGTGCAGTCTCAGTAATGTTTCTGAGTGTCGGTACTTTTACCATGCCGTTTTTGTCACCTTTAAAGTCACCTGTATTCATGTATTTGTATGTTGCTGCCACATTCAATACATTCATTTCACCGCCAAGTGCTACACCGTTATGACAAGATGCACAACCAACTTGAATGAAAGTTTTCAGACCCTCTTTTTGCTTTGGTGTCATTGCTTCTTTGTAACCATTCATAAATGCATCAAACGGTGCCGGTGTTACAAGTGTACGTTCAAAATTTGCAATAGTGTCCGTAATTTTTTCAAAAGTGATTTTTACATTGTCACCGTATGCTTTTTTAAATGCTTTTACATATTCCGGCATAGATTTGACTACTTCTTCTATATGTCCTTTTGTTGCTGCCATTTCAGGATGGGCAAGTGCCGGTCCCTGTGCCTGCTCTTCCAAATCTTTTGCCCGTCCGTCCCAAAACTGAGAACCGAAGAACACTGCATTGTAAACTGTCGGTGCATTTAAGTGATGCGGATTGTGTCTCCACATATGTCCTGTTGAAGGACCTACGCCGTCATCTCCACCTTCCATTAAATTATGGCATGTGTTACATGAAATAAGACCACTGCGTGAAAGACGCGGATCCATATAAAGCTTTTCACCGAGTTTTACTTTTGCTTTTGTGATAGGATTTTTCGGATTGTCTATCAGTTTTAAAAGTTCAGTTTGTGAACTCGGAATTGGCATAAGGCCTGCGTTTTTTGCATCTTGAACCAATGATGATGCCATTAACGAAGCGGCTGTTAATGCTAGTGCTGCGATTTTTTTCATTTTGTCTTCCTTCTGAATATTTATAGGTGTAGTATAACAGAACTAATCTTAAAGGAAAATAATTATCATTTAAAAAAATTTATGGAATTTATCTTTCAAACTGGAACAGGAGTGACAAAAAGCAGCAACAGTCGGCACTGAAGTACCGATTCCGGAAAGAGAGTGTTGTTTGGAAAAGGGGCTTCAAAAGCATTTTTGGTATTTTTCAGGTCTGAAACAGCGATTTCGGGAAGAGAGTGTTGTTTGGAACCCGTACTTCAGTGCGGGCTTTGGGTATTAAAAGACTACATCCAAGGTTAAAACCCGGATTCGGAAAAAATATCAGTTTTTTTAACTTATTAAAGGAATTGATTCTTCAGATTTAATGAAATCCAATGCTGCCTGTACAGCATTGATATAACTCAGTGTTTTTGCTTTATTTTTGTAGGCGATGTCAAAAGCAGTTCCGTGATCGACTGATGTGCGTATGATGGGCAGGTTAAGTGAAATATTAACACTTTCGTCAAAATAGAGTGCTTTGAGCGGAGCAAGTCCCTGGTCGTGATACATTGCTGCAAAATAGTTGTAGTTGTTGCGGCAGTAGGGTGCAAAGGCCACATCAGGCACCATTGGACCGACAAACTGTTCAAAGCCTATTTTTTTGTTGGCACTTTTTATTGCCTTCGTGATTATAAGCTCTTCATGCCCCAAAACACCGTTGTCTCCAGCATGCGGATTAAGACCGAGCACGGCTACAGGGGCTTTTGGAATTGTATTGTGCATATCCAAAAAGAACTGTTTGAGTTTTTTGTATTTTATACTTTTTGCAACATCTTTGAGTGGAATGTGTTCTGTAAAAAGTGCCACATACATTTTATGGCATCCTAGCATCATAATGGCTTCTTTGCCAAAGTGTTTGCGTAAGAGGTCTGTATGTCCTTTATACTCAAGTCCTGCCTGCATCCAGGCTTCTTTGTGTATCGGTAAGGTTACAACGGCTTTGGCTTTTTTTTCTTCACACAAACGCACGGCAGCCATAAAAGAATCATAGGCGTACAAACCGCTCTTGGCAGCTACTTTTCCCGGCTGCAGAGCAAAATCTCCCGCAACTTCATAAAGTGTGAAATCATCAGGGATGCTTACATGTAACAGTGCAGAGGCTTTTTGCAAGATATTTTTATTGATGCAGTAAACCGGATGGCATATTTTAGCAATCTCTTCATGTGCTTTGAGTGCTATCTCCAGTCCGACACCGTTTACATCACCGACACTTACGGCTATTGTTGGTTTATTCATCGCCTTGTAACTCTTTTCATCTCTTGTATCGCTTCACGTAATCCGGTAAAAACACTGCGGGCAATAATGCTTTGTCCGATGTTCAACTCTGTAATCTCCTGAATCTGCATGATTTCATCTACATTATGATAATTGAGTCCATGGCCTGCTGCTACTTCGAGACCAAGTTCTTTTGCATATCTTGCAGAGAGTTTTAACTCTTCGAGGGCAGTTTCCAGTCTGTCACTGAGTTCATATCTTGGAAATTCAAGTTCTTTTACAGAGTGATTTGATTTTGGCAAAGAGGAGTGAAGCATCGCAAAAAGATTTGCAAAAAGTCCGGTGTGAAGTTCGACCATCTCGGCTCCGAGCTTTTTTGACTGTTCTACTGCATCTGTAGAGGGGTCAACAAACAGCGAAACAGGAATGATGGCGTCATGGAGTTGCTCAATTGCATAGGATATTTCATTTTCATAGGCAAAAACATCAAGTCCGCCTTCTGTGGTAACTTCTTCTCTTTTTTCAGGAACCAAGGTTGCACGATGAGGCCTGACCTTACTGACAATGTCGAGTATTTTTTTATTAATCGAACATTCCAAATTAACAGGCACCTTTGAAAACTGCAAAATATTTGTAACATCATTGTCCTGAATATGTCTTCTGTCTTCTCGTAAGTGTATAGTAATCTGATCAGCACCGCTTTCACAGGCGACGTAAAGTGCCTGCAAAATATCAGGGTCATTTACCTGCCTGGCTTCTCGTAAAACTGCTACATGATCAATGTTTACACCAAGTTTCATTTGTTTCCTTTTGTTTTTTCTTTTACTGATTTATAAAATTCAAGATACTTTTCTTCCAAATTCTCATAGTTGATGATTTCGCCTATATGGACTTCAACAGTGTAAGGTTCATTGTAAGGGGCATTTTTAAATACCTTTTCAAGTTTGTCATTGATATATACAGGAACTATGTCAAGGTTGTTTGCTTTGGCTATTTTTGAAGCACCGCTTTGAAATTGTTTAATGCCTTCTCCATTGTATCTCTCACCTTCTGGAAAGATGTAAATATTTAAGTCATCAACTTTGGCAAGTGTTCTTTTGATGGTCTTAAAAAAGCGTACGAGTCCTTTTTTGTTTTCCAAATCTACAGGAATACATCCGCTGTATTGAAAAAATTTGCCATATATCGGGTCTTCAAAAAGTTCCTGTTTTGCTATCCAGGCACCACTTTTGCTGTATCTTGAAAAAATATTTTCCATCACGAGAATATCAAGCAGAGAACGGTGGTTGATTGCATAAAGAATTTTGTCTTTGTTTGGAAGTTTGCCTACAGGTTTTACTTTGATATTCAAAAAGTCCAAAACCTTGTTTGAATACTCCTGTCTTGCTTTTGAGAGTTCCTGATAGGCATATTTTTGTGTGATAAACGGATGAAAATAGGTTTGTTTGAAAATTTTTATATATTTGAAGCCAAGCTCAATCATAAAAATAAATTTTCCTAAATCTTTTAGCATGAGGTGCCCTTTCATTGAAAAAGAAAATTATAGCTAAAAATATACAACCCTTTTGTAACACGCCTACGCATTGTCTTTTTTTAAGGTCATCTCTGTTTCCATGATTCTGATTTCATCATTGGCAGAAATACGTATGTCAGCATCTGCTTTGAGTTTCTGTTTGTCAATTTTTTTCGGATAGTCAAAATGGTTTAATATATGTTTGATGGTATTTATACGGGCTTTTTTCTTGTTATCGGAACGAATGATTGTCCAGGGTGCATAGTCTGTATGAGATGCTAAGAGCATAGAATATTTCGCTATGGTGTATTTGTCCCATAAATCTTGTGATTTTTCATCCACCGGTGAGAGTTTGTACTGTTTGAGCGGGTCTGTTTTTCTCTTCTCAAAACGTCTTTTCTGTTCGGCTTTTGAAACAGAAAAATAGAATTTAAAAATTTTTATATTGGAATTGACAAGCATCTTTTCAAATTCGGGAACTTCATGTAAAAACTCTTTATGCTCCTCTTGTGTACAAAAGCCCATAACAGGCTCAACACCTGCACGGTTATAGTAACTTCTGTCAAAAAGGACTATCTCTCCGGCTGATGGCAGGTGTTGGACATATCTTTGAAAATACCACTGTGTTCTCTCTTTGTCACTGGGCTTGTCAAGGGCTACTACTCTTGCACCACGAGGATTGAGATGTTCTGTAATACGTTTGATAGTCCCGCCTTTTCCCGCAGCATCACGACCTTCAAAAATCATTAAAACCTTCTGTCCTGTTTCTTTGACATGGTTTTGCATTTTTAAGAGTTCTATCTGTAAATCTTTGAGTTCACTTTCATATCGCAGGACTTCATCTTTTACCCAGACGGCAACACGTTTCTTATGAGGGTCTTTGCCTCTTTTGTCCTCAGTGTCTTTCTCTTTTGTTTTATTTTTTCTTCTGTCTTCATGTACAATATCTTTTAAATCAGTACCTTCTTTTATCTCATCTTCGAGCATAGTTCTTTCATGTCCCATCTTTTTATCCTTTGATTTATTATAATCACTTTCACCTTAACATAAATTTTGTTCTATGTTATAATGGTACAAGAAGGTATGAAAAGATGGATGTAAGTATTGAATCAGCATTTAAAAATTTTTTGGAAATTGATTTTAAAAAAATAAAAAAATACAAAAAAGCTGTGCTTGCAAAAAAAGAGACCGAACCCCTGCATCAAATGCGTGTCTCTTTGAGAAGGATGCGCTCTGTATTGTTTACTTTTCAATCCGTAATACCAAAAAAAATTACAAAAAAAATTGACATAAAAATTGCAACCGTGGCCTCTTATTGCAACAGAGCCCGTGATATTGATGTTTACATGGAAACATACCTAAAAAAAGAGACATTGTCTTCTACAGAATCGCTGCTTTATAAAATTGTTGTCCACTACAGAGAAAAAGAGTATAAAAAGATTCAAAAGTATTTAAAGTCTCACAAATATAAAAAGCTTATAAGAGAACTAAGAAGATGGATACAAACAAAAAAATGGCGAAAAAAGCTTAAAAAAAAGGAGTTGTCCGCTCTGGAAAAAAACATTATTCCTTTTGCCGAAAATTTTTTAAAAAGCTATACAAATGAAATAATTTTATACGGTTCCACAATAGGGGCTGTCCTGGAAGATGAACAGGCGCACAAATTACGAATTAAATTAAAAAAACTGCGATATGCCACAGAGCTGTTTTCCGCTTATCTGCAAAATAAAGATACTTTCAGAAACACACTCAAAGAACTACAGGATATTTTAGGAAAACTTCATGATATATATGTAACAAAAGAGTTGCACAAAGTTTTTCTGCAATCCCAAAAAAACAAAAAACTTTTTACCTTTACAAAACAACTTGAAGCAGAGAATACAAAGAGGAAAAAAAAGCTTAAAGAAGCTTTTTTTCTAAAGTGGAAAGAGTTTAGAAAGATTGCTCAACAAGTTGATTAATCTTATCCACATCCTGTGTATTTGCAAAACAGCTTTTCTCTCCGCATATTATGAAATCATCTGTTTCACTTCTTTTTAACAGTGTGAACGGATATTTTATTTTTGCCAGTTTGTACGCGTAGCTGTAAATGTTTTGTTCGCTTGTTTTTATAACTCTGTCTCCTTTGACATATCGTAAAGCCTGTATAAGCATAGAGGGGTAGTAAATTGGCTTACGCCCGAGTTCATAAGAGTTGTATTCCATTGTTTTAAAGGCAAAATGGGTATATTTTTCATCTTCAAGAAGTGTTCCGAGGGTTTGTAGAACATCTATCATAATACTGACGGAACTTGTATATGTTGTATCGGTTATTTCGGCTTTTACAGCAAATTCGCCGCTACTGAAGTTCCACAGTCCTTTGTCGTAAAACTCTTCCAGTGCTTTGTTGACAAACCGTTGGGCATGTATAAGATACATTTCATTTTGTGTGTATTTAAAAGCGCTGAGAAGTGCCTGTGAGAGAAATGCATAATCTTCCAAAAAAGCTTCAACTTTTGGCTTTTTGTGCATGAGTGCCGTATGATACAGTTTTCCATCAATAAAGAGTGTTTCAAGAAGCTTATCAAGGCTTTTTATGGCTTTTTCTTTGTACTTGCTATCAACAGTTCCAAGCAAAAATAAAGCATTTATCATCATACCCGACCATGATGTCTGTACTTTTTTGTCTGTAAAAGGGTAGTCTCTTTTTTGTCGAATTTTTTGCAGAAGTGGTTTTACATCACTGAACCATGCAGGAATCTCTTCTTCGAAACGAATGATATTTTTGCCTTCAAAATTTCCGTGATGCGTAACATGCATCGTTTCACACATCTCTTTTGCATTTTCATATCCATTTTGAACAAGAAGCGTATAAACTTCATCATAGGTATAAACAAAGTAGCTTCCCTCTCCCTCCTCACTGTCGGCATCACTTGCACTGTAAAAAAGTCCATCTTCACTCATAAAGTTGTACCAGAAGTCTGCTGTCTCTTTTGCAATATGCAAATATGTTTTATCCTCATATAGCAAATAGGCTTTTGTGTAGACACCACAGAGCAGGGCATTGTCATAGAGCATCTTTTCAAAATGCGGCACAAGCCATTTTTCATCTACACTGTAACGGCAAAAGCCTCCGTCTACAAGGTCATACATACCGCCTTTTATCATGTTTTTGAGTGTATTTGTCAGCATTGTTTTTGCATCGGCATCATTGTAGAGTCTTGCAACAACAAGCAGGGCATCAAGAGTGGAAGCACGTGGAAATTTCGGTTTATCTGAAAAACCGCCGTTTTGTGCGTCATAATTGTTTTTGGCTTGGAGCAGAAAATTTTTATAAAACTCCTCTTTTAACACAGTCGCTTCTTTTGGATGCTCTTTTTGACCCAAAAAGCCTTCTATCTCATTGGCATTTTCAAAGAGTTTGGGATCTCCCTCTTTTACTTTTCTTGCTATAAGTTGTGCAATCTCTTTAAAACCCATGCCTTCTATGCTGCCAGAATTTGATTCAGGCGGTATGTAAGTGGCGGCAAAAAAGGGTTTGTTCTGTGGTGTACAAAATATACTTGTCGGCCATCCTCCGGCGCGACGATTCAAAAGCATATATACTTCCTGATAATATTTGTCTATATCCGGACGCTCTTCTCTGTCTACTTTTATAGAGATGAAACTTTCATTTAAAATATCCGCACACTCTTTGTCTTCAAATACTTTTTCTTCCATTACATGGCACCAGTGACAGGAACTGTAGCCTATGCTGATGAAAATTGCTTTGTTTTGGGCCTCTGCCTGAACAAAAGCCTCTTCACACCACGGCCACCAGTCTACGGGATTGTCTTTGTGCTGCTGCAGGTATGGAGAATCTTCGTTTGCTAATCTGTTTGACATAGTTTGTAACCTCTTGTATTTTATAGGGTCAATGCCATTAAGTTAAGCAATTTTTTCGGAACCCGTACTTTAGTGCGGGCTTTGTGTTTTTCAAAACTAAAGCCTAGGGTAAAACCTGGGTTCCAAGAAAACATCAAACTTATTTCTTAACTTAATGGCATTGATTTTGTATGGTAGGGTATGAAAAAAGGGCTGATGCTTTGCTTAAGCGTGTAATTTACACAACTTGTATAAAAACATGATACAATAGTGTTGAATTTAGTGAATAGAGTATTGTATGAAAAAAATCTATATAGCCGGACCTGATGTTTTTGAGCCTGATTCTGTTGCAATTGGAAAAAATTTAGTGCAATTGTGCCAAAAATATGGATATGAAGGTCTCTACCCGCTTGACAACATTGTTGATTTTTCACAGCAAAAACATAAAATTGCACAGGATATATTTGATGCAAATATTGCAATGATACAAGAGGCTGACATAGTGATAGCCAACTTAAATCCTTTTCGCGGGAAAGAGCCTGACAGCGGAACTGTTTTTGAGTGCGGATATGCCTATGGACTCAAAAAAGAGGTATACGGATACTTAAGTCCTGCCTGTAATTATATTGACAGATTTACAGAAGATGAAAGATTTGCAAAAGAGGGATCTTTTTACGATTTGGATGCAAGAGTGATAGAAGATTTTGATTATCCGCTTAATCTAATGCTCTCCTGTTCTACAAAAATTATAGAAGGCAGTTTTGAAACAGTTTTAAAATTTTTAAAAGGCAGAGAATGAGATTTTTCCTATTGATACTCTTCTTTTTATGTGGTTTCACAGAAGCCGATACAAACCGAGGACACGCTGCAGATGCCTTGGAAAAAGTCTCTTTGCAACTCCACTGGAAATATCAGTTTGAGTTTGCGGGATTTATTGCTGCCAAAGAAAAGGGATTTTACCGTGATGCCGGTCTGGATGTGGAGATCAAAGAGTACAGGACGGGGATGGATGTCGTTGATGAGGTTCTCTCACAAAGAGCAAATTACGGTATTTACAACTCTTCTATTTTACTGGAGTATCTGCAGGGAAAACCCCTGATTCTGTTGGCGTCATTTTTTAAGCGTTCCGCACTTGTATTGATTACACAGCCTTCTATCCATTCTCCCAAAGATCTGATCGGCAAAACAGTGATGTCTTCGCTTGTTGATGATTTCAGGCTTAATTTTAAACCTTATTTGGATGGATACGGCGTAAAGATAAGTGATCTTAAAATGGTTCCGCAAACATACCGTGTGGATGAGTTTGCAAAAGGTGAAGTCGATGCTATGACGGCCTTTATTTCCGATCAGCCTCACAAACTTGACAAACTCGGTGTAAAATATAATATTCTGGATCCCTCAAATGATAACCTCTTTGTCTTGCAGGAGGAACTCTTTACCTCCGCTGCTGAACTGAAAAACCATCCCTACCGGGTGCATGCTTTTAAAAAAGCTTCCATAAAAGGCTGGGAATATGCTCTCTCGCACAGAAAAGAGATTGCCAAAATTATTCATGAAAAATATGCGCCACAGCTGGACACAGAGACATTGGAATATGAAGCAGAAACAATCAACAAACTGATATTGCCTTTTATATATGACATAGGTTCCATAGACAGAAACTTCCTGCATAAACAGATGCAGCTTTTTAAAAATGATTTTCATGTGGGTGCGGGAAAAACACTGGATGATTTTATTGTAAAGCCCGGGATAAACGGACTTGCATTGACAGATGAGGAACAAAGATATATAGAGCTGCATAAAAAGATATCTTTGTGTGTAAATTATGATTTTTTTCCGATTGACGGATTTAAAGACGGCAGACACATTGGTATTATGGCTGATGTGTTTGCAATGATTGGCAATAAAACAGGTTTTGAGTTTATTCCTGTAGAATCACACTCAGAAGAAGAGTTGTTCCAAAAACTGCAAGAAAAAAAGTGCAAACTACTTGCAGTCGTGGCAACGAATAACAGGTATTTTACTACTGTCAGACCGACAAAACCTTTTAGCAGTACCCATTTCACATTGTTAAGCAGGCTTGACAAATCCTTTGTTGAAAACCCTCTGTTTTTAAAAGGAAAGTTGTTGCTGGTGCAAAAAAACTCATTTAAAAATTATTTAAACTATCTGTATCCCTATTTAAATATTGAAGTGGAAGAGAATAAAAATACAATGGTGAAAAAAGTGCTCGACGGCAGAGCCTATGCTATTGCATCCATAGATGAACAGGCGGACTATTTTATTGACAAATATGGATACGGAAAGCTGAAGATCAATGGATTCCTGGCAAAAGAGAGGCTGCTGCATGGAAGTATCGGTGTGCAAAAGGATGAACCGGTCTTGTACTCAATTATGCAAAAAGCTTTGAAGAGTCTTTCCAAAGAGAAGATAGAAGCAATAAAAAACAGCTGGAGACTCACGCGGTATCATGAAAGAGTTGATTACTTTCTTTTATGGATGGTTTTAGGGGTTGTTGCAATCATTTTTTTTATTATGATTTACTATCAAAGAAAATTGAAAAACTTCAATGCGGCACTTGAACAAAGAGTGCAGCAAAAAACAAAAGAACTGCAGGAGACAAATGAAATTTTAAAACACAAAGTACAGGAAAAAGCAAAAGAACTGATAAAAAAAGATGAAATTCTGACTGCACAGTCAAAACAGGCTGTAATGGGAGAAATGATCAGTATGATTGCCCATCAGTGGCGACAGCCCCTAAATACAATTACGCTTCAAATTTCAAATTTACAGTTAAAATATCTTATGGGACAAAATATTTCCAAAGAGGATATTATGCAGACTTTGGAAGATATCAGTGATTCTGTTGTGTATCTTTCAGATACTATTGAGGATTTCAAGACATATTTTCGCCCAAACAAAGCTCCTCAAGAGACTGACATGAGAGGATTGCTTAAAAAAGCAATAAAATTTGTTGAGCCAAGACTCAAGTCAAATAAAATTAAGCTCCAAACAGAATGTAATTCTGAGTTGTCTGCAAATGTATATGCAAATGAACTGATACAGGTTTTACTGAATCTGTTAAACAATGCCATTGAAGCATACGAAAATAAAAAAACAGAAGATAAGATTATAAAGCTTACATGTAAACAGAGCGGTCCGAAGATTCAGATTGATGTGACTGACAAAGCGGGAGGTATAAGAAAAGAACACTTGTCCAAATTGTTTGAACCCTATTTTTCTACCAAAGGCAAAAACGGAACAGGCCTTGGACTGTACATGTCAAAAATGATTATAGAAAAACAGTTTGGAGGGAGTATCAGTGTGGAAAGTTCAATGTTTGGTACAACTTTTACCATAGTCATACCAAAAGATGTACAAAAATAATATTTAGATTTGTTTTCTTTTTACCATTGCCAAAACCATCGGGAGGTTGAGTCCGTCATTATGATATCCTTCATCTCTGCATGATTCACATTTGTCACCCATAGGGCATATGTCGTTTTGCAGGAGTTCTTGGAGGGTTGTGAAATTATTCTCTTTTATACAATCAGCTATATCTTTTAGAGTCAGCGAATTGCATACACATATTTCAGTATCTAAATCTAGCATGTTTTTAAAAACCTTTTTCTTTGATATAGAATTATAATATATTTTTATTAACACAAATTTTATATTTATGAGATACAATTACGCAAAGAATACATACAAAAATGTAATATTTTCCTAAAAGGACAGATATATGAAACTGTTGATTAAAATATTTTTAATTTTGACTTTTAGCCTCGGCTTGCTTCATGCAAGCGCTTTTTTAATGCCGGACCAGGCATTTAAACCTTATGCCAAAGTCAATGACACAATGCAGATAGAAACAGGTGTGAAAATTGCCAAAGATATTTATCTGTATGTTGATAAATTAAAAATTGAACTGATTGATGCAAAAGGTTTGTCCATACAAAGCATCACAAAGCCTGCTGTATCTGAGCACCAGGGCGACAAAGTTTATATCAAGTCACCGAATTTTATTGTTACATTGAAAAAAGATGCTTCCTTGAAAGGGATGCAAACAATAAAATTAAAAATCTCTTACCAGGGATGTTCGGAGCAGGGCTTGTGTTATGAACCAAGTACAAAAGAGTTTACACTCACTGTGGATACAGACAAACTCTCTTCGGCAAACGATGCGTTAGGTGCAAAAACAGAAAAAAAATCAGAGACTGACTCTATAGCAGATACGATAAAATCAAGCAGTTTTTTTGTTATTTTGGCAACTTTTTTCGGGTTTGGTGTGTTGCTCTCTTTGACGCCTTGTGTATTTCCTATGATTCCTATAATTTCCGGTGTAATAATTTCTCAGGGTGAAGGACTTACGACAAAAAAAGCTTTTGCCCTCTCTTTGGTTTATGTACTTGCAATGGCTGTTGCCTATACAATTGCAGGTGTTTTAGCAGGAGTCTTTGGAGCTAATCTGCAAGCAGCATTGCAAAATCCCTGGGTTGTCTACTCTTTTGCAGGTATCTTTGTTGCTCTTGCTGCAAGTATGTTTGGTTTTTATGAATTGAAACTTCCTGATGCACTTGTAACCAAAGTAAGTACAAATACAAATCGTAACGGTTTTATAGGTGTAGCCATTATGGGATTTCTCTCAGCACTTATTGTCGGTCCCTGTGTTGCTGCTCCTTTGGCAGGTGCTTTGGTATACATAGGACAAACGGGTGATGCACTCTTAGGCGGGGCTGCACTTTTTAGTATGAGTATAGGAATGGGTGTTTTACTTGTTTTAGTCGGTGTAAGTGCCGGTAAGTTTATGCCTAAACCTGGTCCGTGGATGGTTATGGTCAATGAAATTTTTGGCGCATTAATGTTGGGTGTTGCTATTTGGATGCTTGAAAAAGTACTGCCGTCATCTGTTACTACTTTGATGTATGCAATTGTCGGAATAGGATTCAGTGTTCATTTTGGAGCCTTTGACAAAGACGGACACAGTTTCAAGCGGAGTCTGTCTTTACTCTTGTTTCTCTACTCTTTGGCACTTTTCATGAGTGTTTTAGCAGGCGCACCAAGTATAAAACAGCCACTTGGATTTTTAAAATCACAGGCAGCAGGTACAGTGCTTCCTGCAAATGAGAAAAAGTTGATATTTACAAAGATAACCTCATTGGATGAGCTCAATACTTTGTTGGAAAAAAACAGAGGTAAAAAAATAATGCTTGATTTTGCAGCTGACTGGTGTACGGCATGTAAAGAACTTGAAGAGGTGACTTTTGCAGATCCGAGAGTAAAAGAAAAATTAAGTGAATATGTTCTGATTCGTGCAGATGTTACGGCAAACGGAGCAAAAGAAAAGGCACTCAGTAAGGCATATGGTGTTTTTGGTCCTCCTGTGATGATCTTTTTTGACAAAGATTTAAATGTAGAGAAATCCAAAACAATTGTAGGATTTATAGAACCGGAAGCGTTCTTAAAACATCTTCAGTAATTTGGATTAAAGAATAGAGGCGGAGTTTATTTGTTAAAAAAAATAGTAATCTTTTTTGGGGGCATTATACTGATCACATTGCTTCTGACCTTATACTACAAAAATGAAGTCAAAGAAGAAAAAATTTACCATATTATGGATCAAATGCGGCTGACACTTGACTCACAGCTCAAGTCTCATGAAATGGATGATCTGAAAATTGCGCTGCTCCTTTCAAAAAATGAAGCACTTGTCAATGCCCTGGAAAATGATGATGAAGATCTGGGCTATAAAATTTTAGAAGATATTACACAGAGTATTGGAAAAAACACCGGTATGCATATACGTGCCCAGGTCATTACAAAAGAGCTGAATATCTTTGCAAGAAGCTGGGATGACATTTATGCCGGTATGCCGATAGGTGACTACAGACTGGATCTGCAATATTTCTATACGCATACAAATCCCCGTACCTCTGTAGAAATCGGACGCCGTCTGGGTATAAAGGCAACAGTGCCTGTATATAAAAACGGTAACTTTTTGGGCTTTGTGGAAGTTATCTCTTTTTTTAAATCTATAACAGACTTTTTCAGCTCCATGGGTGTTGATTTGTATGTGTTACTCGATGTAAAACACACAGATACTGCAGTTTTGATGATGCAAAACCTGACAATTGACAATTATGTTCTGGCAAACAGAAACTATAATTATGCACATATTCAAACCCTCAACCATATTGATTTTAAAGAACTGAAGCTTAACGGTGTTGTTTATGCAGATGAAAAATATATTTTTTATGAAAATATGAAAGACGGAAGTGGTACAATAATAGGAGCTTTTGTCTTTGTACTGCCAAAAAGATATTTGGATTATTTTAGAAATCCGGAAGATGATATCTCTTTTTTAATTAATGTTACAAGAAGCGGACTGTATGATGTTGTCAAAGAAAAAAAATATCAAAACAACATATATAAAGACTACAGTGCCAAATCAATGGTCTATCTGCAGGATGTAATAGACAAAGAAGAGAGACAGTTGTTTTTTGACGAAGCCTATGAAAAGTTTGATAAATATTCCAAAGACGAGTTGATTCAAATGATGCTTAACAGAAAAATTGTAAAAAAAATAGACGGGAAAATTAAATGAAAATTTTACTTTTGGAAGATGAATACTCTTTGCGTATCAGCGTAGAAGAATTTTTGAGTGATCTTGGATATGAAGTAGACGGGATTACGGATGGACTTGAAGCATATGATGCTGTTTATGATAAAAGTTATGATCTGCTTCTTTTGGATGTAAATGTTCCCTCTTTGAACGGTTTTGAACTTTTAAAAAAACTGCGTGCAGATGAAATTACAACACCTGCCATATTTCTAACATCAATGACGGATGTTGATGATTTAAAAGAGGGTTACAAAAGAGGGTGCTGTGACTATATCCGCAAGCCGTTTGATCTCGAAGAGCTTGAACTGCGTATAGATCAGGCAATTGCAAGTCATTTGCAAAATGACGGTAACAGTGTAGAACTCGGCTGTGGTCTGGTGTATGATTTGAAAAAAAGCAAACTGACGAAAGATGATGAAGAGATTGTACTGAGAAAAACAGAAAAAGATTTGCTTGAAGTGCTTATCAAGCATAAAAACTCTATAGTTTCTACAGAAATGTTTCAAGATGAAGTATGGGGAGAGTATGTGGAACCGGCTACAATACGAGTTCAGCTCAACAATCTTAAAAAGAAACTTCCACAGGCAGTCATACAAAACAGACGCGGTTTAGGGTACATTATTGAAAGATAATAAATATTCGGCAAAATATGCGCTTATTTATACTTTTTTGGTTTCCGGCATACTGCTGACGCCTCTGTTTTTTTATTTCGTCTATATGAAAAATATCCATTCTATTCAAAATGAACTTTTTTTAAAAGAAAAGTCTCTTTTGGTGGTAAAAGCGATGGAAGAATTTAACCAGGATGATGAATATTTTGAGTACCCAAGGTTTAAAACATTTCAGTCAGGTCTTTATGACGAAGGTTTTCATCCGATTTTTACCTTGATTGACACTCCTATCAATTATTTTAAAGAGGGATATTATTTAGAAGGCAACAACGCCTACCTCATTGTAACCTTGCCCAAAGAGAGATATTTCGGTGCGAGATATCTTGTACTGAAAAATGAAATCTCCTTTGCACCTGTGTATGAAAAAGTGTTTATTATCCTTTTTACCATTGTTGTCTTTGTCTTTATACTGAGTCTCTTTTTTTTAGGCAGTTTCGCCAAACCTTTTCAAAGAATAAACAAGCAGCTGGACAACTTTATAAAAGACTCCATGCATGAAATAAATACACCCCTCTCTATCATTAATGTAAATATTGATCTTTACAACAGAAAATATGAACAAAACAAATATATGCAGAGAATGAAAGCTGCCGCAAAAGTACTCTCTAATATCTACAATGATATGGACTATCTTATAAAATATGAACGCTTGCATCATGAAAAAAAAGATATAGATCTTGCCGAGTTTTTAAAAGAACGTATAGAGTATTTTAATGAAGTTGCCAAAATGAAAAATATTCAGATCAATGCATCAATACAGGAGTGCGGAATGGTATATATGAATGACAAAGAACTGCAGCGTCTCATAGACAACAATATATCCAATGCCATAAAATACTCGTATGAAAATTCAAATATTGATATTACTCTTTTTAGGAAAAATGAAAAATGCCATTTGAGTTTTAAAGACTATGGTGTAGGCATTGAAAAAGTTGAAAAGATATTTAGCCGATATTACAGAGAAGACAGCAGCAAAGGCGGTTTTGGAATAGGGCTCAATATAGTAAAAGCAATCATAGACAAAGAAAATATAGAACTTGAAATAGAGTCACTTCCGAAGCAGGGAAGTCTGTTTATCTACACATTTCCTAAAAAAAAGACAAATTAAATATAAATAAAACTGATTTTACATAAATTTTACATTTAGTAGTTACACTTACTCCATAAAACAAATAGGAGGAACGAGAATGAAGAAAACTGTTATGATGTCATTACTTGTGGGTGTTTCATTATTTGCTACTGATTATAGCAAAGTAATAACACATCCGGATGCGAGTAAGATGATAGAAAAAGATTTGTTAGCACCACCAAAAGTATATAGTATGCCAGCCGGTTGTGTAACAACTGACCCTGATGCAATAGCAAGAGGTGCATATATTTTCCATAATTTAAACGGAAAGAAGGCAAAGAAAAACCCGCCAAAAGGTTTGTCTAGAAAAACGAAAGACGGAAAAGTCAAGCAATACGGAAACTGTGTTGCCTGCCATAATATAGAAGGTGCTAAAGGTGCTGGTAATATAGGTCCTGATTTAACTGACTATAGAGAAAACTTTATAGAGAGTGGTGCAAGAGACAACCAGTTTGTTTTTCAAAAAATAGCTGATGCCCGTATTGACAATCCGGATACTCATATGACAATTAACTTAACAACCAAGTTATTCACTCCAAGAGAAATATGTGATATTACTTCATATATTGTTGCTCCAAAATAATTATAAGGAATTTAAACTATGCAAAGAAGAGATTTTTTCAAAAAACTAGGAACAGTAGCTGCGGTATCAGCTGTTATGCCAGCGATGAGTTTTGCCGGTGGTTCGAAACCTATAAGTCCAAATAAAATGGATTATAATACTGCTGTAAACACGATAACAGGTGGGAAAACCCCTAAACCTTCAAAAAAAGTAAAATTAAAAGTTCCGGAAATTGCGGAAAACGGTGCAGTTGTTCCTGTAACAGTTACAGTTGATTCTCCAATGACTGAGAGTAACTATGTAAAAGCTATTCATATTTTAACAGGAAAAAATTCAAATGCTCGTACAATTGATGTTTATTTGACTCCTGCTAACGGCAAAGCAATGTTTTCAACACGTATTAAACTTGGTGGTACGCAAAAAGTAACTGCTTTGGTAGAGTTGAGCAATGGAGAGTTTTTAACAGCTTCTCAAAGTGTTAAAGTAACTATTGGTGGTTGTGGTTGATTCTAACCAAACATTTAAAGTCAAGAAAAATATAAAATAGAGGAATTGAAAATGCAAGAAAGAAAGTCACTGATTAAAATCAAGCCAAAAAGATATAAAAACGGCGAGATAGTCAAAGTTAGTTTTATGGTTATGCACCCAATGCATACAGGTATGGCTAAAGATAAAAAAACGAAAAAAATTATTCCGGCAAAATATATAAACAGTGTAAAGTTTATTTATAACGGAAAAGAAATTACAAGTATGAAAGTCTGGGAGTCATTATCTGTAAACCCTGTATTTACTACATACATGAAAATTAACGGCAAAGGGAAACTGACTGTTAAATATACGGATAATACTGGCGAAGCGCACGAAAAAACCAAAAAGATTAAACCAAAAGGATAATCAAATGAAAACAGGTATTAAAATAGCTCTATCAGTTGCAATGCTTGCTTCATTATCTTATGGTGGTGAGCAATTTGCAATGAGCGACGCAGACCGTGCAATGTACGCAGAGATGTCAGAGAACAATCCTGCAGACATTATGGTGGCTGACGGTGAAGAATTACTAGGTTATATGGGTGGAGACGAAGGTCTTGCAAAATATCTTGGTGTGACCGAAGATGAACTGCCGGCATATATAGCAGGGTTTCCCCGTTATATCAAAAAGTTTGACATGGTTGTAGGAATTGACCAGGTTCTGCAGGCAATGATGGCAGACGGCGGACACAAACCGCTGAAGCTTAAAAGCGGAAACATGTTTGCAATGGTGGCATATGTGAAATCTATTGCAAACGGCGAAAAGATAAACATAGATGTAACAGCAAACAAGCAGATGAAAGAAGCTTATGCACTGGGTTTAAAGACATATATGACAAAACGCGGCGGTCGCGGACTTTCATGTAACTCTTGTCATGCTCCTGCTGTAGTCGGCCGTATTTTAAGAACACAGCCGCTTCCGGATTTAGGTGCAAAAGGTGCAAAAGCTGCGGCAACATGGCCGGCATACAGAATGACAAAATCATCTTTAAGAACACTGCAACGCCGTTTTCAGGGATGTATGAAAAATGCACTTTTAAAAGTTATACCGCTCGGTTCAAAACAGATGGTAGCACTTGAAGTGTATTTAACAAATAAAGCAAAGGGCGCTGAAATTTCAATCCCTGGTTTAAAAAGATAGAAGGTTAATTAATGGAAATTTCTAGAAGAGATTTTATGCACATTGCAGCGATATTTGGACTGACTGCAGCTACAAGCAGCTTTGCAAGTTCACAAAAAATAGAGCAGATTGGTTTAAAAGATATATACCAGTTTAATTCAATGGGTAATTTTACACTGATGCATATATGTGATTTACATGCACATATAAAACCACTGTACTGGAGAGAGCCCTCAACATTGATCTCTGCTCCAAACCTTGTGGGAACACCTGGGTTTTTATGTGGTGAAGCATTTGCAAAGCATTATGGACTTGAACCAAGTTCTCTTGATGCATATTTCGACACATATATAGACTTTAGCAAATTGGCTAAAAAGTTTGGAAAAATGGGCGGTATCGCGCACATTAAAACTTTGACAAATCACATTATAAAAGAACGCGGAAAAGAGAATGTACTTTTCCTTGATTCCGGTGATACATGGCAGGGAACTGGTGTGGCACTGAAAACCGCTGGCGAAGCTATTGTAAAAGCCCAAAATTATCTTGGAATTGACACTATGGTCGGGCACTGGGAATTTACCTATGGGAAAGAGAGAGTCAAAGAGCTGATTGAGATGCTTGATGCGAAATTTATTTCTCAAAATATCATAGGTGATGATCCTTTTGCTGATGAGTATGAAGAGTTGATTTTTGAACCGTATACTATTGAAGAGCGTGGTGGGGCAAAAATCGGAATTATCGGACAATCCTTTCCGTTTACATCTACTGCGAACCCAAAAGAGTTTACAGAGGGTTGGAGTTTTGGTTTAAGACTTGAAACACTTCAAGAATATGTAGATGAGTTGAAAAATGAGAAAAAAGTGGACTGCGTTGTTGTGCTTTCGCACGATGGATTCAGCGTTGATCAGGAAGTGGCGCGTAAAGTTAAAGGTATCGACTTTATTTTAAGCGGTCATACACATGACCCTTCACCGGAACCTATTGTAATTAACGGTACTGTTATTGTTATTGCAGGAAGTCACGGAAAATATATAGGTCGTTTGGATATTGATGCAAAAAACGGAAAAGTGAACGGATATGAGTACAAACTGATTCCTATTGCTTCGCATATTATTCCGGCAGATCCGGAGGGTGTAAAGCTTGTCAATGAATTGTATGCTCCTTTTGACAAAGAGTTTAATGAAGTGTTAGGCCGAACAAAAGGAATGCTTTATAAGCGTGATACATTCTTCTCAACATTTGATCAGCTCATCAATGATGCAATTATGGATGAGATGAAATGTGATGTCTCTTTTACTCCAGGGTACAGATGGGGAACAACAGTGCTTGCCGGTGACAATATTTTAATGGACAATGTATATGAGATGTGTGGGATTACCTATCCTGATGTGTATACATTTGAGTTAAAAGGTGAAAAAATTGCAACACTTTTAGAAGATATTGCAGATAATGTTTTTAATGCAAACCCTCTATACCAGCAGGGTGGTGATATGAGCCGTCTTGGCGGTGTAACCTATTCTATCGCCGTTTCAAACAAAGCGGGTGAGAGAATATCAAATCTTAAGATTGGAGGTAAACCTATAGACTTGAAGAAAACATATATAGTCTCATCATGGGGTGGGAACCTGCAAAAAGCAGGTGCCAACTTGCAAACTGACAAAATTCGTCCGGTTTATGATGTTGTACGTGATTATATTAAAAAGAAAAAAGTGGTTGATGTGAGTAACAAAGGTAATGTTACTATACTAGATTACAGTTGTGGCTGTCCGACTAAGGGGTCAAGAGGCTGCTAAAGGAACAGGAGGCAGCTGCAACTGCCTCCTGTATCTGAATGTGTTAACAATAACATAATCAAACAAGGTTATTATAACACTTTTTAAACAAATAAAAGGGAAACAAATGAAAAATATGATTAAATTGGCAGCTGGAACTGCTGCTTTACTACTAATGGCTACTTCAGCACAGGCAACGTTAAAGACAGATAAGGTTACTTTAAAAGGGAACATGCAAGTGAAGTATAACAAACTTCCATCTCCAGTTGATTCTTTGAAAGAAGCTTTTACTGAGGGTATGTTCTACGGTCGTTTCAGAACAAACTTTTTCTATTGGGACTGGGATGTAGAAAATTATGCAACTGGCGGAAAGCAAAAAGATAACAAAAACAATGGTGTCGGTGGTAGTTTAATCTATAAATCTGCTCCGTTTAAAGGGTTCAGCGGAACTGTTGGCCTGTATACATCACAAAACTTAGATTTCTTTCGTATGGATAAACAAGATGCAAAATATGCAAAATCGGGTAAAGATACATTCAGCAGATATAATTTATCAACTGGCGGGCATTATGGTATTACTGATTTAGGTCAGGCATATTTACAGTATGATGCTACAAAAAAGACAACTGTTAAAGTTGGTCGTCAAATGTTTGAGACAGTGTTTACAAAATCAAATGATACAAAGATGATACCAAATACTTTTGACGGTCTTACTGTTGTCAGTAAAGATTTACCAAAAACTACGGTAAAACTTGCATATTTTACAAAACAAAAACTAAGAGATCATACAGTTGCACATGATGTTCTCGCATTTGATCCAAACAATAAATGGAACCAAAATGATGATTCGGCAATAAACAAAAACCTCACAGTTGCAAGAATAGGACAGGATAACAAACTTATAGTCGGTACTGTGACAAACAAGTCTGTTAAAAACCTCAAAGCAAGTGTAGGTTATGCAACAGTTCCCGGTGTTGTGAGCAATATTACATTGGAAGCACATTATACTATTCCTGTCGGTTCAATGAAAGTTGTCCCTGGTGTGAGATATATGATGCAGTATGATGCTTTGGGTGCCAACTACGGTGTGGCAAACTTAAAAGGGAATCAGACAAACTATACTAATCCGAACTCTTTGGATTCAAATCTGTTATGTGCTAGAATTGACTTTAAACAAGGTGCATTTTTAGGCCGTTTAGGGTACTCAAAAGTAGCTGACAAAGCAGATATCGTTGCTCCATGGCGTGGATTCCCGACGGGTGGATTTACTCGTGCAATGGCTCAGTATAACTGGTATGCAAACACTCAAACTATTATGCTTCGCGCAGGATATGACTTTGGAAAAGCAAAAATTCTTCCAGGATTCAGTGTAATGGTCAGATACGCAATGCAGGATTTTGATGACAATAAACCAGGTGTACAGGCTGATAGCAATATTATTCATATGGATGTTCGTCAGAACATCGGACACAGCAGTGAATTAAAATTCAGACTCGGTATGGTTGACGCGAAACCGACAAACGGTAAGACAGATGTATCATACAATGAGTACCGTTTAGAGTATAACTACTTCTTCTAAAGAGAAGTAGTTTAATCACAATTATAAAGGTTATGCTTTGAAGTCATTTTTGTTGAGTATTGTGTTATTTCATTCTCTCCTTTCTTACGATTACAAACTTCAGCCTGAAAAAGTAGATGAGATCACCACTCACTGCTTTTTTGGGCTACCAGAAGTGATGGATGAGCATAACAACGGAAACATGTCCAATTCATGTTTTGTTACCCTTGGGAGCAGCTATCTTGTGATAGATAGTGGTCCCACGTATCAGTATGCCCAGCAGGCATATCAAAAGATGAAAGCTATCAAAAATCTTCCTGTCTCTTATGTTATAAACACACATGTTCATGATGATCATTGGCTTGGAAATAGTTACTATGCGACACTTGGTGCCAAAATCATAGGATCAGAGGCATTTAAAGAACTTCCTAAGTTGGAACAAACACGCATGCAAAGAAGAATATCTGCCGAGGCATATAAAAAAACGACACAGGTCTTTCCGACTGTTTTTGTAAAAAAAGAAAAAGTTTTACAGATTAACGGAAACAAAGTATATATCAAAAGTGTAAATCATAAAGCGCACACAAACAGTGATCTTTACGTTTACATACCAAGTAAAAAAATTGTCTTTGTAGGTGATCTTGTGTTTAATCAAAGACTTCCCTCACTTCGAGATGGAGATATAAGCGGCTGGTTGGAGGCTCTTGAACAAATAAAGAAAATGGATGTTCAGTATATTATTGGCGGGCATGGAGAAAATATAGATAAAAAAGCCGTTGATTTTACCTATAATTATCTGAAAACCTTAAAAAAAGAAGTAAAAAAAAGGCTGGAAGCGGGTGAAGATATCGCTGATGTTGTAAATGAGGTTAAAATGAAAAAGTATGAAAATGACCCTTTTTATGATTCCATCCACAGACAGAATGTAGAAACAGCTTATAGAATGTTGGAGTGGGAAGATGAGTAAAATTATATTTTTAGTTTTGTTAAGTGCTTTTTCTTTATGGGGTCTTGAATTTCATACTTATGAAGAAGCGTTAAAAATCCAAAAACAAAACAATAAAATTATTATGATAGATGTCATACGTTCGGATTGTCAGTACTGCATCAAAATGAAAAAAGAGGTTTTTGATGATCCGGAAATGTCAGAATGGATAGAAGAGCGTTTCATTCCCGTGGAATTGAATCTTGATTTTGATGAACTGCCTTTGGGATTACATGTATATTTTACACCGACTTTTTTCTTTGTAGACAAAAATCAAAAAATAATTAAACAGATTCCGGGTTCATGGAATATTCAGGATTTTAAAGATTTAACAAAAAACATAAAATAAAGGATAATTCATGCTAAAATTTACACTAATTTTACTAAGCTTTTGTATTCTCTCGTTTGCAGATACAGAGTATGCAGAGCCCAAACCTTCTATAGACAATCCGAGACAAATTGTCTTTTCAGTCACAGAAGATTCTCCGCATGCACTGGATCACATACTCAGTGTCGCAAACAATGTTTTGAAGTTTTACGGACCGGAAAAAGTAGAGATGAAAATCGTTGCCTATTCCAAGGGGATAAAACTTTTGGACAGACATGTGAAAGAGACTGCTGTGCGCGTAGATGCTCTGATGCAGTATGATGTAGAATTTGTTGCGTGTGGAAACACAATGCGGACACTGCATATAAAAAAAGAAGACCTTGTTGACGGCTCCGTTGTAGTAACCGCAGGTGTGGTTGAACTGCTGGAGAGTGTTAAAGCAGGTTGGATTTATATTAAACCATAGGAAAAGAAAAATGAAAAAACTAATTACACTGGCAATTGTACTTTTTTGTGCAGTTTCACTCCAGGCAAAAGGAGACTTGCATCTTTTCAGTATAGAAAACAAAGATGGAAAAATTACTCCATATACTATTGAACAGGCGCTGAACAACGGCGGTTTCCATGTAGAGCTTAACAGCAATATGATAGGACCGTTTAAAAAACAGTTTAAAGAGACACAATACAAAGTCTTTACTTTAATGACATTCTGGAGTAAAAAATACACAAGAGATTTGGTGATTAAGTATCCAAAAGCGGGTGTTTTTACACCGATGGGTATGGGAATCTATCAGGCAAAAAATGAAAATACTTTGCATTTTTCTGTGTTGAGCGCAGAGGCACAGGGAAAAATATTAGGGATTAAAGACCTGTCTCTTCTGAAAAAGATAGAAACAGACGTGCTTGCAGTGATAAAAAAGAATTTTCCAAAAGCAAAGCATACTTACAGTGAAGACAGTTTAAAAACATCACATAATTTAGTAACAGTTTATGAGATGGAAGTAGATGAGGATGAAGACCCTGATGATGTGCTGGATGAACTTCAAATGAACCTTGAAGGCGCATTTAAACCATACGGGTTTGTTGTTCCCCAGTTTATGGATCTCAACGAAGTACTTACACAAGACGGAACAAAAGAGTCACCGTTTGATTTTTATATTACTTATTCTATCTGTAAACTGCCGGTTATTTATACTGTTTCAAAAAGCAGACCTGAAGCATCGGCATTTGCACCATGTACAACAATGTTGTATAAGAAAAAAGGAGAAAATAAAGTTGTCGTAGGTTTTCCGGCTGTGTATAACTGGCTGAGTTCTGCAAAAGTTGAAGACAAAGAGGCGAAAGCGACACTCTTAAAAGCACAAAAAGATTTCGAATCTATTTTGAAAGATATTACAGAGTAGAAGAGTTATCTTCTTGCTCTGCTTCTGTTGGCATTTGAGCCGCGGGAGTTTCCTCTTGGCTTGTTTCTTGAGCCTCGGTTTCCACCCATATTGATTGGTTCTGCTTTGATGCTCGGATCGGGTTTAAAACCTTTGAGCCATACTTTTTGTATATCTTTTTTTATCAGTTTTTCTATATTTTGCAAAAACTCATCTTCATCAACACACACAAGTGATATAGCTTCTCCTTTGTTTCCTGCACGGCCTGTTCGTCCGATGCGATGAACATAATCTTCACTGACATTTGGCAGTTCAAAGTTGATGACATGAGGGAGTTGGTCGATGTCTATGCCTCGTGCTGCAATATCGGTTGCCACTAAAACTCTTACATCACCTTTTTTAAAGTCTGCGAGTGCTTTTGTTCGTGCATTTTGGCTTTTGTTCCCATGAATGGCAACGGCGGATATTCCTTCTTTTTCAAGCTGTCCGCTGAGTTTGTTTGCGCCGTGCTTGGTACGGGTAAAAACAAGAACCTGTTGCCATTTGCCCTCGTTGATAAGATGTGTTAACATTTCTCTTTTTCGTGCTTTGTCGACAGGGTATACACTTTGTGCTACACTGGTGTTTGACTCGTTTGTGCGGGCTACTTCGATAAGTGTCGGAGATCTTAAAAACTGGTTTGAGAGTTTTTTAATGGCATCCGAATAGGTTGCCGAAAAAAGCAGCGTTTGGCGTTCGCTTGGAATAATGTTGACAATTTTTTTAATGTCGTTGACAAAACCCATATCGAGCATTCTGTCCGCTTCATCTAGTACCAAAAACTCTATTTCTCTCAAATCGATTGTTTTTTGGGAAATATGGTCAAGTAGACGTCCCGGTGTTGCAATGACAATATCAATGCCTTTTCGCAGTTGTGTAATCTGCGGGTTAATCTTTACACCGCCAAAAATAACAGTTGATTTAAAAGGGGTATGTTTGGCATACAATGCGACATTTTCGGCAACCTGCAGTGCAAGCTCGCGTGTCGGCGTCAAAATAAGTGCACGGACTTTATGCTTTTGCTTTGAAGATTTTTTGCGTGAAAGCAACTCCAAAAGAGGCAGTGTAAAACCTGCGGTTTTTCCTGTTCCTGTCTGTGCACCTGCCAAAATATCTTTTTTTTGTAAAATGACGGGAATCGCCTTTGCCTGAATGGGTGTAGGTATGTCATACCCTTGTTCTTTGACAGCTTTTAAAATCGGCGCTGAAAGACCGAGTGAATTAAATGTAATTTCTTTTTGAATCGTTTTTTCCTAATGAAGACTTAAACAAGTCTTTTGTTTATTCTTCTATAATAGCATAATTTATGGCATTTGTGGGTATAATTTCAAAAATACTTTTATAGGACACCAAATGCCTGCTGAGACCATTGCCATTAAACCAAACAACCATCGTATTTATCCCTGCCCGGATGATAAAAAAACAGAACTTTTAAATAAAATTATAGAAGAAAACAAGAATGAAGATATTTTAATTGTTTGTGCAAGCAATTCTCAAGCACTTAAAGAAGAGCTGGACAATAAAGAGATTCCGGTCATAGAAGATAGAGAACTTGTAAAAAACAAAGATTTGACCTGTGGTTTTTTGATCAGTTATGATATGCCGATCAAAGCCATCGTCTATATAGCAAGAGTGTCAAAAGCTACACACAAGGCCGTAATGCTGTTGGATGAGAGTGAGCAAAAAGCCCTGCATGCTATAGAAACTTTGCTTGGACGTGCCATTAAACAAGAAACAGTTGAAGGTTTTGCATATCCGCAAAAAGAGTCTAAAGATTCAGATGAACCAAAAAGAAAAAAACTCTCAAAAGATGAGATAAGAGAAGTTGCTAAAAAACGGTATGAAAGTTCTACACAGGAAAAGCCGAAGTTTGACAAGCCAAAAGGTGATTTTACAAAGGATGATGAAAAAGAGAACAAATGGGCAAAAAAGAAAAAAGCACCCAACAAGTTTTTAGGCAAAGATGAAAACGGCAAAGCAAAATTTTCAGGAAAAAGCGGCGAGCGTAATCACCGTTATGACGGGAAGCCAAGAGAAAAGCTTACAGGGAAAAAAATAAGCATTCAAGCCCGCAAACCAAAAGATACATAAAGGCATTAGTTTGACGCTAATGGGAAAGAATTTCTGCCACTCTTTGAGAACTCCCATGCTGTAGATATTCTCTTAAAGATTGGGAATTTTGTAAAAATTTCTCTCTGTCATACTCTTTATAAGCATTTAAAAGATTTTCTACAGTCACATCCTTCTGAATAAACTCAGGATGCAGTGCCTCCTTTTTATACTGTGAAAACATAATATTCCCAAGACCAAGATAATCCAGTTTCACAAGTCTGCTTGCTAGAAAATAATCAAACGGTTTTGCAATGTAACTCAAAACAAAAGGCACACCTATGAGTGCCGCTTCAAGTGTAGCCGTTCCACTGCAGATAAAAGCAAAATCTGCATTGTAAAGGGCATTATGCGGTTCATGCGTGATGTCAAAATTACTTATATCTCCATATAATGACTTGATGTCTGTCTGGGAAAAATGCTCAGGTATAACCAGTGTTGCCTTTACATGTAAGTGCTGCACAAGTTCCCTAAAAACAGGCATGAGTTTTGTAATTTCACCTTTTCGACTGCCGGGCATAAACACGACATTTTGTACTTCGTCCCTGAGGGATTCTTTAAAGTGTGTAATTTGGTCAAGTAATGGATGCCCGACATATTCTATAGGAGCTTCTTTTGGATAGTAACTCGGCTCAAAAGGTAAAATAGAGCATAACCTGTCTATAGTTTTGGCAAGCACGGGAATGCGTTTTTTCTTCCAGGCCCAGGCTTGGGGCAGTATATAGTAGATTATCTTTTTTTGCGGGTATCTTTTTTTGATTTTTTTTGCCAGAGGCAGGTTGAAGCCGGAAGAGTCTATCAGCAGTATTTTATCCGCCTCTTTTGCAAGTTCTGTCATTTCGTCTGCAAGTTTGAAAAAGAACCGTAATTTTTTCAAAGCATCCACAAAACCCATAATAGCAAGGCTTCTCAAATCCACAATGGGCTCTCCCAGATTTTTATCAAAGATACCTATAAATTCAACATCATCGGCCAACTCTTTTTGTAATGATTTGAGATGCATATTTGCAGAGTGTTCGAGTGCTGATACCAGAATTTTCATGAGTTTTAAGCCTTAATAATTTATAATACGGACATTATATCAAAGGTGGTCTGAAATGCTTATATCAAATGCCGTAGTGTGTGACGTAAACGGAGAAAGAAATGTCGATGTACAGATACAAGACGGTGTGATTGTCGCCATAGGTGAAAATTTGCAGGATGAAAATGTTATAGATGCCCAAGGTGCCTATCTGTTGCCGAGTCTTATAGATACCAATGTAAGAGTGCTGGATTCTTCTTTAAATGCAAAAAATATAAAAACACTTGCGAAAGAGGCAAGAAAAGGCGGAGTAGGGCATATTGTATTAAATGCCGATGCAACACCTGCTATTGACAATGAAGTTGTTTTGGAATTTGCACAAAACGGTGTCAAAGATATCAAGGGCGTAAAGATTGATTTTATGCTGAACGCTTTAAAAGAAGATATGGCGCTTTCAAATATCGCGATTTTATTAAAAAAAGGTGTTGTGGCCCCTTATATGAGCACGATAGCAAAAAACAATATTGCTATTAAAATAGCAGAATATGTCAAGATGTATGACGTAACACTCTTTTGCAAGCCTGAGGACAACTCTTTGATTAATGCCGGTGTAATGCTTGAAGGAGATGTCAGCTCAAAACTCGGACTGGCAGGAATTCCTGAGCTGAGTGAAGTATTACATGTATCACGAATGATAGAAATAGCAAGATATTTCAATATTAAAATACTCTTTAAGTCCATTGCCTCACCTCGTTCTATAGAGCTTATCACTAAGGCAAAAAAAGAGGGTGTCCATGTAAGCTGTGAAGTCTCCGTGCATCACTTGATTTATTCCGATGAAGCCTGTGAAGGTTTTAATACAACGGCAAAACTCAATCCTCCTTTAGCAAGCAGGGAAGATGTCATTCTTTTGCAAAATGCTTTAAAAAATGGTGATATTGATGTTCTGAGTGTTTTGCATCAGCCAAATTCACCTGTAAATAAAGAAGTGGCGTTCTTTGATGCGGCCTATGGATGTGAAGCACTAGAAGATGCACTGCCGATTTATTATACAAAACTGGTAAAATCAGGGATGATCTCTATGAGCGAATTAGTAAAATTGACTGTACAAAATCCTGCCAAATGTATCAATACGAAAGCAGGAATTATAGAGGTAGGACAAAATGCAGCAGACATTGTGCTTTTTGACACAAATGAAAAAAAAGTTATCCACAATGCCCAGTCGCTTTATAACGGCGAAGCACTTTTTGGAACTGTTATTCCAATGCCGGAAGAGAGTGATAAAAAGTAACAACAGTCGGCACTGAAGTACCGATTCCGAAGTCTTTTTGGAACCCGTACTTCAGTGCGGGCGAGAGTGGCAGGAAAGTTATTACAGAAAAAAATTTGGTTTTATTTTTAAGCCATGCTTTGGTATAGAAAGTACCGATTCCGAAGTCTTTTTGGAACCCGTACTTCAGTGCGGGCTGAATTGCTTTTATGTTTAAATTACTTGAAAATCAACTTCTTTTTGCATAAAATATTTGTTTATACTCTGCAAAGCTGTCTGCTAAAATAGCCTCACGAACCTCTCTCATCAGATTGAGATAGTAGTGCAGATTGTGAATCGTAGCAAGTCTGAAGTAGGTTATTTCACGCGCACGAAATAGATGGTTGATGTAGGCACGGCTGTATGTTTTACATGTAAGGCACTGACACTCAGGGTCTATAGGTAAAGGATCTTCTTTGAACTTGGCCCCTTTGATGTTTATTTTCCCAAATGAGGTAAAAAGCGTGCCGTTTCTTGCATTTCTTGTGGGCATTACACAGTCAAACATATCGATGCCGCGTTCAATATTTTCTATTAAATCTTCCGGTGTACCGACACCCATCAGGTAACGGGGTTTGTCTTTTGGCATATATTGTACGGTATGTTCTACCGTATCGTACATTTCATTGTTGAGTTCTCCTACAGAGAGCCCGCCGATGGCAAAACCGTCATAATCCAAAGCACACAGTTCGGTCGCACTTTTTGTTCGAAACGCTTTGTCTGTACCGCCTTGAATTATGGCAAAAATATTCTGTTCAACGCCCACACCCTCTTTTTGCTTTGCACGAAAGTACTCTATTGATTCTTTTGCCCAGGCAGTTGTCCGTTCTATAGAGAGTTTTATGCGCTCCTGTGTTGCCGGCAGTGCAACCAAATCATCTAAAATCATCATGATGTCAGAACCGAGATTGTGTTGGATGTCTATTACCTTTTTAGGTGTAAAGAAGTGCTTACTGCCGTCAATGTGGGAGCGAAACTCTATACCGTCAGTTTTTGATTTTGAGATGTCGCTTAATGAAAATGCCTGGAAACCGCCGCTGTCTGTCAAAAAACTTTTAGGGTATTGTGTAAAGCCGTGAAGCTTGCCCATCTTGGAAACTGTTTTATCACCCGGACGCAGATACATATGGTAGGTGTTTGCCAAAATGATGTCGGCACCGAGTAATTCTAAAACATCATGTGCATCCAAAGATTTCACACTGCCTATAGTACCGACAGGCATAAAAACAGGTGTTTTAATGGTGGAATGGGCTGTTTTAAGAGTTCCTGCACGGGCATTTTTTGAAGTTGCATCTAAAGTAAATTCCATATTTCTCCACTCATTTTAAAATTTTGTGAAATTATAGCTAATTTATGTCAGTAAAATATAGGTGATATCATCTTCTTGTATTTCTATCTTTTTTTGATACAAATTTTCAAATTCCTCAACACTGTCTGCCTGCATAAAATCTTCTGCAATATATGCATTATAACTCTCTTGTGAATTATGAACCGTGTTCTCATTCAAACCGTCACTGTAGAGAATCATTTTTTTAAGTTTTTGTATATCCAGTGTGTCAACAGTAAATTTTTTTGTATAGGATGCCAGAGGAGTATTGTTGGATTTGAGTTTGAAGACCTCTTGTGTATCGAGCATATAGAGTACAGGAGGCATAGAAAAAATCGCATAACTCAGGGTATTGTGCTTAAAATGTAAAAAATGCGCACAAAGTACTTCATATTTTAGTAAATTTGGTCGTATAAACTTCACTAGCGAGTTGAGTAATGTCTCAAGCGAAAACAGTTTTTTTTCTTCTTTTAGCAAATCAACAGAGTAGTTGACAAAAGAACTGCACAGCATTGCAGTCACAGAAGCAGAGATGCCTTTGCCCATACCGTCTACCAAAAAGATAAAATACTCATTTTCATTTAACTTTCGTATAATATAGCTGTCTCCGCTGAGCGTGTCTTTTGGCTTATAGACGGCTTTACATGTAAGTTTTAGAAGCCTGTTGTCCTCTTCCAAATCATTTTTTGTAATAATTTTTTCTTTTGCAAAAGTAATACCTTCCTGATAATTGCTGTATTTTATTTTTTGGTCCTGTTCTTTCATAATACATCTGTCAACTATGATGGATTTTACTGCCTGATTGAATATTGAGACTAAAGAAGAGACAGTAAAAGGTCGTTTTAAAAAGCTTGCAATATGCAGATCAATTGCTTCTTTGAGAATTTCAATACTTTGAAAAGAAGTTACCAGTACTATTGGAACAGAAGTATCCACTTTGCGTATTTTTTTGCTCATTTGCAGTCCGTTGCATATCGGCATACTGTATCTGGTAATAACAATATCTATTTCATTTTTTTGAAAGCTGTTAAAACCTTCTAGACCGTTTTTGGCACAATATACATTTTTGAACATATCGGCAAAAATGTTTTTATATATCTGTATCGTTTTTGTATCGTTTTCAACACATAATATATTTAAAGTTTTATATATGTCTGATATATAGTCATTCATCAATGCGCGGAGAGTTTTTTTACATTCAATAAAGGAACCAGATTCAAATCATCCAAAAGTTCATGCAAACCTTCATTTTGTATGTGTACCTCAAGATTTATCCCGTCGTCCACGAGTTTACACAGGTATCCTATAATAGAGGAGGTAATGGAGATGGATTCCAAAATGAGAATTTTTATATATTTTATATCCGGAGAATTGTCGATCATCTTTTCAATTTCGTTTTTTATTTCTTCATAATGGCTTATAGCCTTGATATTGCCTTTTACAGTTATAGTATTTAATGATGATGAAATTTCCATTTTTAGCTCCAGTTTGCTTTTTATAAATAGTACGCCTCTATATATTAAGAATTGCTTAATCTTGCGATTTAAAATAGCAAATAATAATAAAATGTCACTAATCAGATATTTGCAATGCTATTAGAGACTTCTAAGCCCATTTATTATAGAATTGTAAAAATATTTTTAAAGGTGAGTGAATGGCAACAATCGGTATGAGTGATATCAAAAAAAATGTGCGTCTGATAGTAGGGGAAGTTCCGTATAAAGTAGTAGAGTTCCAACATGTAAAACCGGGAAAAGGGGCAGCATTTGTCCGTATGAAAATGAAAAGTTTTTTAAACGGCAAAGTGGTTGAAAAAACAGTGCATGCGGGTGACAAGTTTGAAGTGCCTGTGATTGAATACAAAACAATGCAGTATCTGTATGATGACGGAGAGATGTATCAGTTTATGGATAATGAAACATATGATCAGCTTGGCTTGACATATGAACAGTGTGATGATGCTTCTAAATGGTTTAAAGACGGTATCAACGTTGATATTGTGTTTTACAAAGGCAAGGCAATTTCTGTGCAGGCTCCGGAAGTAATGGAATTTGTTATCACAGAAACACCGCCGAATTTTAAAGGTGATACATCAAGCGGAAGCAAAAAACCTGCAACACTCGAAAGCGGTGCTGTTGTTCAGGTACCGTATCATGTGCTAGAGGGCGATACTGTTAAAGTCAATACAGTTGACGGCGAGTATTTAGAAAAAGTTAAATAATTTAACTTCACTGATTAAGGAATAAGCAGCATGGGATTAAGCAATAAAGAGTTACCGAAATTAGGCCTTTTGTATATGGACTATGTCCTGAGATTTTTTGACCACTCCAATTTCAAAGGGTGGCCAAACAAAATAGAAACAGTGACATATCACTGGAAAAATGATAAAGAGAGATTTATTCAAGAGGTCAAAGACAAAAAAATTGATGTACTTATCGGCAATATTCCTGCTACTGCTTATGAGACATTTCGTGAAATTGCTCGAGCCTTGCCTCATGTGCGTTTTATTCCTTCTTTGGATACACAGTTTTCTAACAAATCAAAAGAGAATGTGACACGGTTTGCCTGGAAATATGACTTGCCGATTCCAAAGACCTATATTTACTACAATCATAAAAAAGCGGATGAAGCACTGAAAAAAGCAAAGTACCCTAAAATCATCAAAAAGTCCTACGGACCTTCAAATTACGGCGGTTATTTTGTACATAAAGTCGACAGTTACGAGGAAGCAAAAGCACTTTTGGAAGAAAAAAGATATCATCCCGTTTATGTGCAGGATTTTGTGCCGATGGAGGCAGACATTCGTGTTATGCTCATAGGGCATAAACCTGTATGTGCCTTTTGGCGTCGTGCGCCTGAGGGGGAATGGCTGACAAATACTTCCCAGGGCGGCAGTATGGATTATAATGATGTACCAAAATCCGTACTTGATTTGGCAGTGAAAGTCTCAAAGGCTGCAAAAGCAGAATACTGGGCCTGTGATGTGGCTTACGGCAAAGACGGGAAAGTGCGTATTTTAGAGTGTGCGACTGCATTTGCCGCTTTTCCTTATATAAGAGACTGGATCGGGGAATACCTGATGTGGCTTTTAAGCGAGGGAAGATTTAGAAAACCGCATATTCCAATGTTTAACTGGGAAGAGCTGGGAAAAATCTCTCCGGATTTACTGCGAACAATGCGACACATTACTTTTGGTGAATATCGTGCAAGTTATGACGGTGCCTACTTTGGTAAAAAGAAGAAAATGTATGGTGACAAAGAAGTTTATCTGCATGAACTGGATAAAAAGTATAAAATTTCTGCCGTCAAACCACGATACAGTGAGGAGTGGCCGAGTGAAAAATGGAATTATCAGGATAAACTCTCGCTTAAACCGTTGCGTTCTTTGAAGAAAGATTCGAATGTAGAAGTTCCAAAGCCTACGAAAGATGAATCACAGGAGTCTTTTAGTGATGAGGTGAAAATTACACAAGAAGAACTGAGTGATTTTTTAACATCTGTAAAAGGCATAGGGAAAAAGAAAGTAAAAAAAATAGTGGAACATTTTGGTGATGTGGATGAGGTAATTGGTGTATTGCATCAAAACCCGAATATGCTGACAGAAATAAAAGGCATTACCGAGAAGCTTGTAAAAAAAATAAAAAAAGCATGGAAAAAGCTTCTTAAATAAGGAGCTTTTTTTCATCTTCTTACCTCAAATTAAGTCATTTTAACTATAATCACTCTATTCTTTACATACTAAAAAACGGAGTGATTTTTGAGTGCAAAACCTTCCTTTACACATTTACATCTTCATACAGAATACTCACTGTTAGACGGTGCAAACAAACTCTCAAACCTTGTTTCAAGAGTCAAAGAACTTGGGATGACAAGTGTTGCTATGACAGATCACGGCAATATGTTTGGAGCTATTGATTTTTACAAGCAGATGAAAAATGCCGGACTCAAGCCTATTATCGGTATGGAAGGGTACATTCACAACGGTGAGACTCTTGGCGATAAAAGTACAAAACAGCGTTTTCATATCTGTTTATATGCCAAAAATAAAAAGGGATATGAAAATCTGATGTACCTCTCCTCCAAAGCCTTTATAGAGGGCTTTTACTATTTCCCGCGAATCAACAAAAAAGAGCTGAGAGAACACAGTGAGGGGATTATCTGTACCTCTGCATGTCTTCAGGGAGAAGTAAACTGGCACCTAAATCTGCAAAATGAAAGAAATGTCAAAAACGGTGCGCTCGGATATGAGGGTGCTTTAGATGTCGCTCGGGAGTATCAGGATATTTTCGGTGATGATTTTTACCTTGAACTGATGCGTCACGGTATCGGGGATCAACTCTACATAGATGAGCAGATTTTAAAAATTTCCAAAGAAACAGGTATTAAAGTTGTGGCGACAAATGACACACACTATACCTATCCTGAAGATGCCCAGTACCATGAGGCCTTTATGTGCATAGGGATGAATAAACTTTATGATGATCCAAATCGTATGCGTCACTCGGTACATGAGTTTTATATAAAATCTCCTGATGAGATGGCACGGCTTTTTGCCGATATTCCGGAAGCTTTAGAACATACGCAGGAAATTGCAGACAAAATAGAAGATTTTGTACCCATTGTAAAATCACCGACACCGCCCAACTTTAAATTTACGCAGGAGTATGCAAAAGAAGAGGGGCTTGATATAGACTTTGAAGATGATCCCCCTTTATCTGAAAATGCCACAGAAGAAGAGAAAAAAAAGTGGATGAGTGCTGCTGATAAGAATGATGCCGAATTTTTCATTGTCAAATGCCGACAGGGACTCCAAAAGCGTCTGAAAATTGTTCCAAAAGAGAAGCATCAGGAGTATCGGGACAGGCTGGAATTTGAGATGAACATCATTAACTCTATGAAATTTCCCGGTTATATGATGATTGTTTGGGACTTTGTTAAAGAGGCAAAGCGTCTGGGTATTGCAGTAGGTCCCGGACGGGGAAGTGCTGCCGGAAGCCTGGTTGCCTACTCTTTGGAGATTACCGACATTGACCCGATGAAATACGACCTGCTTTTTGAGCGTTTTTTAAATCCTGAGCGTGTGAGTATGCCCGATATTGATATGGATTTTATGCAGGCGCGCCGCGGAGAAGTGATAGACTATGTCACAAAAAAATACGGGCGTAATCAGGTTGCCCAAATCATTACTTTTGGTTCTTTGCTTGCCAAGGGAGTCATTCGGGATGTGGCACGTGTTTTGGATATGCCGCTTAGTAAAGCCGACCAGATGGCAAAACTTGTACCCGATGAACTCGGCATTACACTTAACGGTAAAACAAAAAACGGAGAGTTTAAAGAGGGTGCTTTTCAAAAAGAGCCAAAACTTCGAGAACTCATAGAGAGTGATCCTCAGGTCGGACGGGTTTGGGAATTTGCCAAAAAGCTTGAAGGGCTCAAGCGAAATGCAGGAATGCACGCTGCCGGTGTCGTTATAAGCAATGAAGAGTTATGGAAAAAAACACCTATATACAAGCCTTCCGGGGAAGATACCTTTGTCACACAGTATTCACTCAACTATATGGAAGATGTCGATTTAATCAAGTTTGACTTCTTGGGTCTAAAAACACTCGATGTTATTGACAATGCAATCAAACTCATTAAAAGAAGATACAACAAGGAGATAGACTGGCATCAGATAGACGAAAATGACAAAAATGTGTATGATGTCATTCAGACCGGTGAAACAGTCGGAATGTTTCAGATAGAATCATCCGGTATGCAGGATCTGAACCGTCGTTTAAAACCTTCAAACTTTGAGGATTTGATTGCGGTCCTGGCACTGTATCGTCCGGGTCCTATGGAATCAGGGATGCTTGATGATTTCATCGAGCGTAAACACGGACGACAGGAAATTACCTATGTTTTTCCCGCACTTGAAGAGATACTCAAGCCTACCTACGGAGTTATAGTTTATCAAGAACAGGTTATGCAGATTGTGCAGACTATCGGTGGATTTTCTCTCGGTGGTGCAGATATTGTGCGCCGTGCCATGGGGAAGAAAAAAGTCGAGGAGATGCTTAAATACAACAAAGAGTTCTCCGAGGGTGCAGCCAAACAGGGGCTTGATTATAAAACGGCTTCAGAACTCTTTGATTTGATTGAAAAGTTTGCCGGATACGGTTTCAACAAATCACACTCGGCAGCCTATGCCATGGTTACTTTTCAAACGGCATGGCTCAAGACATATTATCCCAATGAATTTATGGCAGCACTTTTAACCTCAGACAAAGATAATACAGAAAAAGTAGTGCGCTATATAGATGAAGTCAAGCGAATGGGCATAGCACTTTCTCCTCCTGATATCTGTGACTCTTATTTGGAATTTTCTGCTATTACGAAAAATCAGCAGGAGATTATTTTGTTTGGTTTGGGCGGTATAAAAGGGGTTGGAGAAGCAGCTATTTATGCCATGATAGAAGAGCGCGAAGAAAACGGCGACTATACCTCTTTGCAGGATTTTGTCAACAGAATCGAGCCAAGTAAAGTAAACAAGCGTGTTATTGAAGCCATTATAAAGTCAGGCGGATTTGACAGATACGGCTACTCACGAAAAGCACTCTTAGACCAGATAGAACTGATTGTGGAGACGGCAAAAAAAGCGAGTGAAGCAAAGAAAAATGCAGTTGGTTCTCTTTTTGGAGATGATGAAGAGATTACAACCGTAAAACTCGAACTTACAAACTCAGACGAATATGAACTCAAAGAGATTTTAGAGTTTGAAAAAGAGACTTTGGGATTTTATGTCTCCGGGCATCCGATGGATAATTTCAGACAAGAATTGGATGAGCTAAATTATACACTCTCATCAGAACTTGAAAGCATCAAAGACGGCTCTTTTGCTATATTTATAGGAAAAGTAGAAGAGATAACGAAAAAAATCTCTAAAAAAGGGAATCAGTTCGGTATTGTCAACCTGATGGACTTTCATGGAAATATTGAAATTATGCTTTTTTCCGATAAGCTCGAACAACTCAGTGAAATGGATCTGGAAGAACCTGTTGCTTTTAAGGCAAGAGTCACGCATACTGATTTTGGACCACGACTCAATGTTACAAAGCTAATGACACTCAAACAGGCAAAGAAAGAGACAAAAAAAGTAAAAACAGAGATTCAAGAAGCGCCGCCGGAGCCAATTAATTTGGCTGTACGACTGAGCAGTAATTTTGATGTACTGGAAAAACTTTATACGCTTATCAGGCAAAATCCGGGGAACAGACCGCTTAAAATTACCATAGTATCAAAACTGCACAATGTCGTCATAGATTCCGCCATACATGTAAATGCACAGCTCATAACTGCGCTTGAAGGCAATGAATTTGTGGATATAATAGGATAAACAGATGAATAAACAAGATTTTAACGAAGGACTTTTAGGCTTTTTGGATGCTTCGCCTACGCCTTTTCATGCGACGCAAAATATGGCAATGATGTTTGAAAATGCAGGATTTATCAAGCTTGATGAAACAGATAAATGGGAACTTAAAGCAGGACAAAAGTATTATGTCACACGCAATGGCTCATCAATCATTGCCTTTACCTATCCAAAAACAGAGAAAAATTATGTGATGGTCGGGGCACATACCGATTCGCCAAACCTGAAACTCAAGCCAAATCCTGTAATAAAAGAGCATGGTGTGGTGAAATTCGGTGTTGAGCCTTACGGCGGACTGCTCTTAAATCCCTGGTTTGACAGAGATTTATCTTTAGCGGGTCGGGTAAGTTATCTTGATGCAAACAAGACTTTGCAAAGTATCTTGATTAATGTGCAAAAGCCAATCGCTGTTATTCCATCGCTAGCCATTCATTTGGACGACAAAGCCAACAAAGAGAGAACGGTGAACAAACAGACAGATATCTGTCCGGTTTTGAGCACAAATGAAGATTTTGATTTTGATGAATTTATTAAATGGCAGCTTGCAAACAACGGTATTGGAGATGTCGAAGAAATTTATGCAAGTGAGTTGAGCTTTTATGATACACAAAAAGCAGAATTTGTAGGGCTGCGGAATGATTTTATTGCAAGTGCGCGGCTTGATAATCTGCTGAGTTGTTACACAGGCATGGTTAGTATTTGCAGTGTAAATACAGACAAGCCTATGCTTTTCATCGCAAGTGACCATGAAGAGGTGGGGAGTGAATCGACGAGCGGAGCAGGGGGCAGTTTTCTAGAAAATACCCTGCACAGAATGTTTGATGATTATGAAGAGTATATGAAGATGACAAGAAGCTCTTTGATGATAAGTGCAGACAATGCCCATGCAATTCATCCAAATTACCCGGCAAAACATGACAGCAATCATGCCCCGCATATAAACAAAGGTGTTGTCATAAAAGTCAATGCAAATCAGCGATATGCCTCCAATGACAAAACAATAGCAAAGTTTAAGTATAGCGCTTCATTGTTACATGTAAGGCTGCAAAATTTTGTGACAAGAAGCGATATGGGATGTGGCTCCACCATAGGACCCATCACGGCTTCGCGTTTAGGAATAGACACCATAGATGTAGGACTGCCAACCTGGGCAATGCATTCCATACGCGAACTTGCCGGCAGTGATGATGCACATGATTTGTATAAAATTTTGACAGGACTCAGTGCTTAATGGCATCTATTACACCGCAGGAACTTAATGTTCTTATTCAGCAGACTTATAAGGTTGAGAATGAGTTTAATGAGTTAAAGGCCTCGTATGCACACCTGCAGGATACTGTTGAAAAGGTTGTTGAATTTCTCCCTAATGCTATTTGGATTCTTAACAGTGATAACACTGTTTTTTTGCAAAATTCCCATGCAAGAGAGTTATGGGAGCTTTTAAAGCTTTTGGAGTACCGTGATGAAGATTATGAAATTACTTTTAATGCACACTCCTACCTTGTCAAGAGTTCTACCTATAAAGACAAAGTGATGCTCTCTGCAACAGATATTACAGAACAAAAGCGAAAAGAGAATCTTGCCACTATGGGACAGATGGCAGCCCACCTTTCCCATGAAATACGGAACCCTATAGGGGCGATTTCTTTGATGAGTTCGACACTTAAAAAACGGGTACTTCCTGAAAATATTCCAATAGTCGAAGAGATACAAAAATCAGTTTATAGAATTGAGCGAATCATTAAAGCGACACTGATGTTTTCAAAAGGTGTGCAGACACAAAAAGATCTTATACCGTGGAGTCAGCTCAAAGAGTCTCTGGATATGGCGATAGCCTATTACGGATATTCAAAAGAGATAGAGTTTGTTTTTCCAAAAGAGGATTTTTTTATGCATGCAGACAAAGATTTACTTGAAATGCTGTTTGCAAACTTTATCACCAATGCCATTGATGCGATAGAAGAGGATGAAAACGAAGAGGGAAGGGTTGAAATAACCTATGAAAATGATGGAATATATCACATCTTTAAGATATATGACAGTGGTGTGGCTATAGATAATGAAAAAGAGCTTTTTGAAGCATTTAAAAGCACAAAGCTCAAAGGCAACGGTTTAGGACTTGTTCTTTCCCGTCAGATTGCCGAGGCACACGGCGGAAGTGTAAATTTATGCACTGTGCAGAAAAAATGTTTTGAAGTGAAAATTAAAATGTAAGTTAAAAAGGCGTGATTGTTTTTAGGTTAGTTTATTATTATCTTATTGCAAGTATAATAATTTTTTTTTAAAAGGTTAAACATGAAAAAAATTCTCTCTTTAATTGGTTCAATGCATACGATGGCAATTTTAATGCTTATTTTTGCATTTACAATAGGGTATGCAACGATAGTTGAAAATGACTATGGAACGATGACTGCAAAAGCAGAAATCTATAATGCACGATGGTTTGAGGTTTTGCTGGGTTTATTGGCTTTGAATCTTTTGTATAATATCTATCGATTTAAGATGTACAAACTCTCTAAAGCGCCTATTTTTATCTTTCATATTGCGTTCTTGGTGATATTGGTCGGTGCGGCAGTGACGCGGTATTTTGGTTATGAAGGGACTATGCATATTCGTGAAGGAGGCAGTGCTTCTTCAATTGTAAGTGCTGATCCCTATATAAGCATAAAAGTCAGTAACGGCAGTGACACAAAAAAATTCTCTAAAGTTTTATATCTCTCAAAAAGAGGAAATAATGATTTTGAGGCGTATTTGAAGCTTGAGAATAAAAAGGCTGATGTGAAGCTTGTAGAGTACATTCCTAATGCCATAGAAACTTTGGTGGCAGACAAAAACGGCAAGGCAATAGCAAAACTTATGGTTACAGGCAGTGGACAGGGAAAACCTGTAGCACTCGAAGAGGGCAAGTTTTATAATGCGGGAAGTTTTATTCTGGATTTTAATTCAGGCGAACATTTTGATAAACCGGTTTTGTTTTTGTATATAAAAGACGGCAGGTTGTACCTGAAGCATGATATGAAACTTTCTTACTTAAAAATGGCTGACCGATCCAGAGGCAGTTTGGATGCAAATGATCATGAAGCGCTTCAGACAAGAGTTCTTTACAGCAGTGATTTAGGCGGTTTTGTTTTGCGTGATTTTATGCTGCATGCACATAAAAAAGTGGTTTCAAACCCAAAATCCATACTGCGGGCTTCCGGTGTAGATGCGCTTAAATTTTTGGTTCACAGTGGCGATAAACAAAAAGAAGTCCTGGTATACTCACAAAAAGGTATGCTTGGTGTTCCCAGTGAAGTGGATATAAATGGTTTACATGTAAGTGTTGCCTATGGTTCAAAAGAGATAAAAATTCCTTTTACCTTAAAACTTTTGGATTTCGAGCTTGACAGATATCCGGGATCTATGAGTCCGGCATCGTATGCAAGTGAAGTGGAACTTATAGACAAGGAAATGGGAATTGATATGAAATACAGAATATACATGAATCATATTTTGGAACACAGAAATTACAGATTTTTCCAATCATCTTATGATATGGATGAAAAAGGAACAATTTTGTCAGTAAACCATGACCCAGGAACACTGCCGACATATATAGGCTATTTTTTACTGGCACTCGGAATGTTTTGGGCACTCTTTTCCAAAAAACACAGATTTGCCAAACTTTCGGCAAAAGCAAAAAAAGCGAGTGAGTGTAAAATAGTTCCGGCATTGTTGATTGCAGGTTTGGCATTTGCAGTGACACCGGCAAAAGCCGCTGAACTTGATCCGGCTATAAAAACCATACTTTCTTTTGATAAAGAGCATGCACAAAAATTTGGACATTTGATAGTGCAGGATACAAAAGGACGTATGAAGCCGATAGATACACTTGCTTTGGAAGTATTGGCAAAAATACACAGAAGTTCTACATTGCAAGTCGGAAAAACAGAGTTAAGTGCAAATCAGGTAATCCTGGGCATGATGATACGACCGGATGTTTACAAAGACATAAAACTTATTCGAACGGGTGATGAAAGAATAAATGAGGCCATAGGAATAAAAAAAGATGCAAAATATGCCTCTTTTGCACAGTTTTTTCAGGATCCTGCAGGTATGCGGGGTTACAAGCTTTTGTCTCTTGTTGAACAGGCTTCAAGAAAAGCTCCAAAAGACAGAAACAAGTTAGACAAAGCTGCCTTGAAAATTGATGAAAAAGTAAATGTTGTTTATATGGTTTTTACAGGTTCACTGTTGAAAATATGGCCAAAACCGAATGACCTTAATAACAAATGGTATGCAACAATTGAGGCTTTAAAAACATTTGATGCTTCTCAGGCTGAAAAAGTCAGAATGATTGCGATAGCCTATTTCACAGCTGTCGATGCTGCTCTTTCAAACGGAGAATGGAAAATCGCTGATGCAGGATTGAAAAAGATAGACGAATATCAGAGGTTCTACGGTTCTGCTGTCTATCCGAGTGAAAATAAAATAAAAGCAGAGATTTTTTACAACCACTCAAATGTTTTTGAAATTCTTTGGCCATTGTATTTCATTATGGGCTTTGTATTGTTGATTTTAAGTTTTGTGAAAATTTTAAAACCGAAATTTCAAATGCAAAAAATTACAAAAGTTTCTTTGGGACTTTTAGGTATCTTTTTTATTGCACATACTTTGGGTCTTGCACTGCGATGGTACATATCGGGACATGCTCCATGGTCAAACGGTTTTGAATCAATGACATATATTGCATGGGCAACGGTTCTGGCAGGATTTATTTTTTCCAAGCAGTCTCCTATTACGCTGGCATCTACGTCAATTTTGGCAGGTCTGATTCTGTTTGTGGCACATTTGAGCTGGATGAACCCGCAGATTACCAATCTTGTGCCTGTACTTAATTCTTACTGGTTGAGTATACATGTATCAATGATTACGGCAAGTTATGGTTTTCTGGGGCTTGGAGCATTGCTTGGATTTATCACCCTGTTGCTGTTTATTGTAAAAAATGACAAAAATGACAAGCAGATTTCGCTCTCTATTAAAGAGTTGAATGCCATTAACGAAATGAGTTTGATCATCGGGCTTGTTTTGTTGACAGTCGGAAACTTTTTAGGCGGTGTCTGGGCAAATGAATCCTGGGGCCGATACTGGGGATGGGATCCAAAAGAGACATGGGCACTGGTGACTATTTTAGTCTATGCCGTTGTTATCCATGTACGGTTTATTAAATCTATTTACAATGACTTTAATTACAGTGTAATCTCGCTCTTGGCATTTACATCGGTTTTGATGACATATTTCGGAGTGAATTATTATCTTGCGGGTATGCACTCGTATGCAAAAGGGGATCCGGTACCTATTCCTGACTTTGTTCCGGTAACCTATGCAATAGTGTTTATAATTATTGCACTTGCTTTTAGAAACAGAAAATTAGCATAGAAATACCAGATTTTAGGCAAGCTTAAAACCTTGGTTTTAAACGCAATGCTATTAAGTTAAGCGACTTTTTTGGAACCCGTACTTTAGTGCGGGCTTTGTGTCTTTCATGACTAAGTTTTAGTTTGACACATATATTTGTAATGTAAAAAAGGAAATACCTTTGGAGTTTACAGGTTTTAGTAAAAAAACACTGCCGTTTTTGGCAGCAATTCGAAAAAACAACAACAAAGAGTGGTTTTCGGCTCATAAACAGGAGTACGAAACACTCATTCTCAATCCCTCCCGTGCTTTTGTCACAGAGATGGGAGAGCATCTGCAGGCACTTGAACCATCCATAAACGCAATACCAAAAATCAACAAATCTCTGTATAGAATCTACCGTGATTCAAGACGTCCAAATGCGCTTGCCATGCCTATAAAAGAGCGCATCGGCATAATATTTTGGCAGGGAAACAGCAAGAGAATGCAAAGCTCCTCTTTTTATCTGCACTTTTCGCCTGAAGAACTTTATGTAGCCGTGGGTGTACGCTGGTTTGAAAAACCGATGCTTGATGCTTTTCGGCAAACCATTAAAAATGATGCCAAACGTGCCGAACTCGCAAATATACTTAAAGTTATCAAAGCAAAAAACAAAAACTACACCCATCTTGAAAAAGGCTATAAGCGTTTTCCTAAAGGATTTCATGCTGATATGGAACATGCTGATTTGAGCCTTTATAAAGGTATGGCAACCTATACGATACTCGACCCGCATCTTATAGAAGACGGGGAGAAGCTTATAAACAGGCTTTATGAAATTTATGAAGATATGCTGCCTCTGCAACAGTTTATGTATGAAGTCAGCCTGAGAGTCGAAGATGAGTAATATTTTTGATTATGAGCTGCCTGAACCTGACAGTGAGAAATTTCAAACACTTTTAAAAAAGAAAAATGTAGAAATAAAAACTATAGTAAGCAACACCCTGAAAACTCCGCAAACCTTTGTTGAGGAGAGAGATGAATGGCTTGTCGTTCTCAAAGGTTGTGCAAAATTGGAAATAAATGGTATAGTACACAAATTAAAAAGCGGTGATACTCTGTTTATAGCTGCAAATACAAAGCATACACTTCTCAAAACAAAAAAAGTCGTTGTCTGGCTGAGTGTATATATACAATAGGAAGTAGATTGAAAAAAGAGGCGATAGTATTACTGAATATGGGTGGTCCAAACAACCTGAATGAAGTAGAAATGTTTTTAAAAAATATGTTTGCAGATAAAAACATACTGACGATGAAAAGCAATCTTGTGAGAAAAATGGTTGGCGGACTGATTGTCTTTAACCGTGCGGAAGCATCTCAGGAAATATACAGAGAACTGGGCGGAAAATCGCCTATAGTCGGGCATACAAAAAATCTTGTGTCAAAACTGCAAAAAAAACTGGGTGAAAAATTTATAGTTGATTTTGCCATGCGATATACACCGCCTTTTGCCTGTGAAGTAGTGGAAAAACTGGCTAAAGAGGATGTGGACAAAATATACTTGATTCCTTTGTATCCGCAATACTCTACAACGACGACAAAGTCCTCTCTTGAAGATTTTGAAGAGTGCTATCACAAGAGTAAAGGCAATGCACTTTTGGTGGAAATAAAACATTTTTTCCAAAATGAAACATATAACAGGGCAGTTATTCAAAGTATTCAAAATACAGTGGGAGAGAGTGAGTATCGTGATTTTGACATTGTTTTTTCAGCACACGGACTTCCGCAAAAAATTATAGATGCGGGAGATGTGTATGAAAAACATGTGAAACGTCATGTGGAAATTTTAAAAGAGATGATGCAAAAAGAAGGGATGGCATTTCATGATGTTCATTTGGCATACCAGTCAAAAGTAGGGCGTATGGAGTGGCTCAAACCTTCACTTGAGGACAAACTCAAAACAGTCAGAAACAGGGGTGTTGTCATTTTTCCTATCGCCTTTACTATTGACAATTCGGAAACTGACTATGAGCTGGATGTAGAGTACAGAGAAATAGCACAGGATTTGGGATTTAAAGAGTATAGAGTCTGTAAATGTCCAAATGACAGTGATTTGTTTGTTGAAGCACTTGTGGAAATTTATAAAAAGATGAAATCATGAAAAAAATAGTTATATTTGATATGGACGGGACATTGATTGATTCAAAAAAAGATATTACCATCTCAGTCAATTATGTAAGAAAAACAAATCATAACCTGCCTCCACTAAGCGAAGAGTTTATAGTGGATGCTATTAACAAAGAGGTAAGAAATCTTCCTAAACTCTTTTACAATACTGAAATCTATGAAGAAAAAGACAGAATTCTTTTTGAAAAACATTATAAAGAGCAGTGTATAGAACATCCTTACCTTTATGATGGTGTCCAAGAGATGCTTGAGCGGTTACATGTAAAGGGGGTAAAGCTTTCAGTTGCGACAAATGCACCGACACAGTTTGCCCTGACAATGCTGGAACATTTACATGTAGCCGATTTGTTTGACATGATAGTCGGTGCAGATAAAGTACAGGCATCAAAGCCGCATCCCGATATGATACACAAGATTTTGAATTTTTACAGTTATGATGCAAAAAAAGATAAGGCATGGATGGTGGGGGATAATTCAAAAGATATTAAAAGTGCACACAATGCCGGCATTGAAGCGATTTTTGCAGCATGGGGATTTTCTGCGCATGGAACACATACCATAGTAGTAAAAGATCCAAAAGAAATAGTAGATATCGTTTTACAATAAATTATGATACAATAAATCCTAACTCGGTTGAGGAGGGATGTCAAAATGTTTCATAATGATTTACTGATAGCTTTTATTGTAATGGGCATTTTATTTTTACGACAAATAGCAATTTTGAAACGTCCGGACAAAATTAACTATGCTCCTCTTGTTCTTGCTATTGGAGTGATTGCTACACTTGTCCATTTTATTTTACATACACAGTATGCAGATATTTTACTACTTGTCAAAGAATCTCTTTTTCCTCTTCTTTTTGCTTTAATCTTATATGTAATTATGAACATTTTTCATCAAACACAACAATCGCAGTTTATGAAAATGCAATTGGCACAACTTGAGAGCATCATACATGCAGACAGAGATATACAGAGAGTTGAAGAGCAAAATATTGTTTTAGAAACATCAAATAAACTGTCTGCTTTGATAAAAGATTTTGAAAGTGAGATACTGCTTTTAAAATCTCATACCGGCAGTATAAATACAACTTTAAGCGAGAGTGAAGCCAAACTGTTAAATGTCAAGAATCAAAGTGAAATGATAATAAAACAGATTGTTTTATCAGTGAAGAATATGCAGGAACTTGAAAAAACAACAGCAAGTTTTCCAAAAATATTTTCTCAATTAAACAGTGTGATTCAAGAAATAGAAGCGATAAAATCGGATTATATAACATCATACAAAGAGCTTGAAAATCTTTTAAAAAGATTGGAAAAAAAGCTCTTTTAAGTCATTTTAAATATTTGTCGATATAATCCAAACCAAAATAACAATTATAAGGAAAAATATGAAAAGAAGAGAATTTCTTAAAACTTCTATGGCTGCTTCAGCTGCTATTTTAGGTACAACTGCATTATCAGCCGGTGAAACACATCAGCCAATTGATACCAGAAAAGTCTCTGATATGGCTTTCCCTGAAAAAAGACCATTGATAACCTATTCGGACAGACCACCGCTTTTGGAATCACCAAGAAGCACATTTGCACGCGGCATCACTGAAAATGATGAATTTTTTGTCAGATGGCACCTTCCGGATATTCCGACTTATATTGATACAGATTCTTTTACTATTAAAATCGATGGTTTGGTTGAAAAAGAGTTGGAAATTTCTCTTAAAGAGTTGAAAAATGATTTTGAACAAGTTGAAGTAACTGCAGTACTGCAATGTGGTGGTAATTCCCGTTCAGCTTTTACACCAATAGCAGGCGGTATTCAATGGGGAAGTGGTGCTATGGGATGTGCAAAATGGAAAGGTGTACGGTTAAGTGATATTTTGAATCGTGCAGGCTTGAAAAAAGATGCTCATTGGATCGGTTTCAACGGTAAGGATAATGCAGCTTATTATGAAACACCGAATTTTGTAAGAGAATTAGAGATTGAAGAGTTAAATGATCATGTCATTATTGCGTATGAAATGAATGGTGAGGATTTACCTTATTTAAATGGCTTTCCTCTTCGTTTGGTTATTCCTGGATACTATTCGGACAGTTGGGTTAAAATGTTAAGTAATATTACAGTTACAAATAAGTACAAATCTCTTTTCTTTATGGATGTAGCATACCGTGTTCCAGACAATAAATGTGAATGTGAAACGCCAAAGCATAAATTTAAACCAACAAAGCCAATAACAAATATGAATGTAAAATCAGTGATAGGGTATCCTGAAAACGGGATGAAACTCTATCATAATTCACATGTAGTTGTAAGAGGTGTGGCATTTGATGACGGACATGGAATTAGAGAAGTTTTAGTCTCTGTTAATGGTGGGAAAACATGGGAAAAAGCAGAACTCAAACAAGAAAATGGACGTTATGCTTATACGGAGTTTAGGTATTCATATAAACCTACAAAATACGGAAAACTGACATTTATGGCAAAAGCAGTTAATCGTCTTGGAGATGAACAGCCATTTGCAAAAGATATCGGATGGAACCATGGTGGATATAAGTACAATGGTATTGATGAAGTTACAGTAGAAGTGGTTTAAGGAGAAAAAATGAAAAAATTATTATTAATAGCAATACTGTCCGCAGGTTCACTCTTTGCACAAGTAAAGGGAGATATTGAAGTCCCGTATATATCTTATCAAATCAAAATGGGTAAAGGATTTGATGCTGTTCAGGCAAACTGTCTGATGTGTCACTCTTTTGGATATATTATTAACCAAGGCCCTCAATCACGTGAGTTTTGGCATAAAAAGATAGAGAAGATGATTGTACATTTTAAAGCACCTATCACAAAAGAAGATGAAAAAATTGTGACTGACTATCTCTTTAAGCACTATGGAAACGGCAAATTAAAATAGTACCTGTCAAAAAAAATTGCAGGAATGGAGGTAAATTTCATGTCAATCAGTAAAAAAATACATATACCATTGGTAGTTTCTATTTTAGCAGGATTTATTGTTATTTTGGTGAACTACTATTATTCTATTAAAGACTTGGAACATGAGGTTTATACTTCAGAATCTGCTTCTTTGCATCTTAGCTACAAGCAAGCAATGCAAGCAAAGGAAGACATCGGTCTTACCAATGCTATAAACATATCGCAAAATTACAGTGTGATACGCTCATTGATGGAAAACAACAGAACTGTTGCCATCAATGGTTTAAAAAGCCTGTCTCAGGAATTTAAAAAATACACAAAATATAAAAATATTAAAATACATATACATGATGCAAATGTACATAGTTTTTTACGTGCTTGGAAGCCAAAGAAATTTGGAGATGATTTAAGTTCTTTTAGAAAAACAATAGTTGCCGTTAAAAGAGATAAAAAACCTATTGTCGCTATTGAGCTTGGTCGTGCAGGGCTTGTACTCAGAGGCTTAGCTCCCGTTGAGCTCAATAATCGCTATTTAGGTTCTGTTGAATTTATGCAAGGTTTAAATTCTATAATAAAATCTGCGAGAAAAAACAACGGATACGAAATAGCCATTGTCATGAAAAACGAATATCTCTCAACAGCACGTTCATTAAAATCTGCTCCAAAAGTCGGTAATTTTACACTTGCAGTCAAAGAAAATGTCGTTAATAAAGAGTTTTTTAATGATTTGGCTCATATTTCCATTGAGAAGACAGATACACCACAAATAACTGATAAATATTTTATAGTCTCAGAACCTATAAAAGATTTTTCAAACAATGTTGTTGCTTATGCACTGATCGGTGAAGATATCAATAAAGTAAACAGCGTCATTTCTCAATCTGAAGACTCTCTTTTGAGACAAGTATATATTATGTCTTTGGTTGATCTGTTTATTTTACTGTTTTTAATGTACATTATCAAAAAAACAATTACTGACCCTATAGTAAACCTTGCAAATGTTGCTGATGAATTGGCACAGGGTGATGCTGATTTGTCCAAGAGACTTCCCGTGGTATCAGAAGATGAATTAGGGCAGGCGAGTAAAAATTTCAATGCCTTTTTAGATAAAGTCGAAGCGCTTGCACTCGAAGCAAAAGAAGAAGCTTTAAGAGCTGAAGATTCTGCAAAACATGCTGCGGAAATTGGCGAGAAGAACAAACTGACTCTTGCACTGTCAGGAGAGATGATAAGCGGTGCACTCAACAATGCAGAAAATTTAAGAAACAGCATGTCTCAGAGTGTTGAAAGTGTCAATCAGGTAAATATACTCAATGCCAAAACATCCGAAGTCATTCAAGAAGTGACACACTCTACGGATAACATTAAAGATGCAATTGGCAGTATTACAGAGATGGTTTCAGAATCACGACATTCTGCAGAGGAACTGAATGCAAACGTTGAAGAAATTTTTAATGTGATCTCTCTTATTAAAGATATTTCAGACCAGACTAACCTGCTTGCACTGAATGCGGCTATAGAAGCGGCACGTGCAGGTGAACACGGACGAGGATTTGCAGTAGTTGCCGATGAAGTTCGTAAGCTTGCAGAACGAACGCAAAAAGCTACAAGTGAGGTAGAAGCAAATATAAGTGTACTTAAGCAAAACTCGATGAATATGAGTGAAAACAGTGAAAAAATTGAAGAACACTCCATAAGTTCACAGCAAACACTTGAGGACTATGTTGACACGCTTTCTCAGTTGATTTCCAACAGTGAAGCTATCACAAAAGACAATGAAATCATAGGATACGAACTCTTTGCAAATATGGCTAAACTTGATCATATGGTCTATAAAAACAATGCATATTCATCAATGCTTGAAGGGAAATTGAAATTTGAATTGAGTGACCATACTCAATGCAGACTAGGCAAATGGTATGCAGATGAAGGTAAAAAACTATTTGGAAAAAGCAGTTTTTATACCAACCTGCAAGAGCCGCATAAAAAAGTGCATGATGATATAGCAAAAGCTATGCGTATGCTTGGCAGTGATAAAGTTGATGAAATCATAAAAATATTTAAAGATGCAGAAAAAGCATCACAGGAGTTGTTTACTTATTTAGACAATATGGTTAAAGAGAAATTATAATTCTTTTTAACCCGCTATTTATACCCAATGCCATTAAGTTAAAAAAAATTAATGCTTTTTCGGAACCGGTACTTCAGTCATAAGTATCTACACAACTCAAAACTCCATCTACATCAGATATCTTGTTCCTGGTTACGAGCCTGCAGCTTAATCGAACTAAAAACTTTCTGATTTCCAACATATTTTTACTGTTTGTATGTTCTGTCTCTCATACAAGCAAACAGGCATAAGAGGCAACAAACAAGCGTTTAAATATAGCCTGTGCACTCTTTTGTTGCCATTTTTCCAAATTAAACCCTGAACTCTTTAGCAGTTGTCAAACGAGTGCTTTCATTGATTTCATTGAAAAAGATAGCATATGCTTCTTCTAGGAGCTCTTTTTCTATCTCATGGATAGTTTGAGTGTCTTTGATATTAAAATTGTTTCTAGATACATCACTGTTCTCGTAGTAAAACTCACTACTTACTAACTGATATTTTGATGCCATACTTTTTTCTGAGGAGTTGAGCTTTTTTTATAACAGAAGTATTTTGTTGTAGTATATCCTTCAATAGCTTGAAAGATAGATACAATTTTTGAGATAATATTTTTATTGTTCGGATTCTTGCTCTGCCAATTCAAATTTAAAGTGCTTATTTTAGGGGTTTTAAGGGGTGGATGGGGTAGAGGGTTTCACTGTATCCCTGTTTTATTGTATTTTTTAAATACAAAATAAAAATATACCCCTAAAAATTAAAGTGACCTACAATTCTGCTTTATACCTTTTAATACCTAAAACTGTAATGATTGATTTTTCTTCATCAACTTTATATACAACTGTATACCCTCGCCTTTATAAATCAAGTCTCGGATATTATCATCATCAAAGTAAATTGATTTTCTACATTTGTAAGGCATATGGTGCATATCTTCAATTAATTTTTTTATCCCTTTTTTAAATTGATTTGCTCTATTCTTGCTATCTTGTGCAATATAGTCCCAAATGTTATTAAAAGAATTTATAAACCTTGGCTCATAGATAATTTTCATACTTAATTGCTAGTATGATGTTCTATTGTATTCCATACTTCTGTATGTGAAAGAGGTTTTGTCTTTCCACTTTCAATATTTTCTAAAGCATTTTGGAAATAAGCTTTATCCTCTTGAAATTGCTTAGAGTTTAAGTAATCATCTTTTCTATCTACTAGATTCAGAAGGTATTCATTAATTTTTGATTGCATATCAATGCCAGCACTCTTGAGTTTTTGATAAACATCATCTTGAATATTTAAAGATATTTGCATCTGTAATTACCTCCTTTAGTTACCTAAGTATAACATATTTTTGGTGATACAAGCGTTAATTGTAATTATAATTGGCGAGAGAAAAGTCTCGCATCGGAGATTGGGAAATTGACACTGTAGTTGGTAAAGATCATAAAGGATTTTTAGTTACTGTAGTTGACAGAAAATCAAAATTTGCTATCATTAAAAATGTACCAACTAAACATGCCGAAGTAGTAACCCAAGCGCTTATAGAGATGCTCACACCAATGAAAAAGATCACTCATACAATTACAAGTGACAACGGCAAGGAATTCGCATATCATAAACAAGTAGTAGCTGCACTTGTCAAACGAACTGCTAAAATTGGCACTAAGGGAAGTGAGTTAAAAGTTACTTTTTAAACACAAACCTTAAAAAATCAAATTAATTTTTGATAGACTCCGTTTCATCTTTTTTGAAGGGAGTCAAGTGTTAGATAAGAGGCAAGTTCAAATGACGGGGTGCCCCTTGAGGGTATAAAAAAACTTTTAAAACAAGGATTTAATAAAACAGAAGTAGCAAGACGACTGGGAATCAGTCGTGAGACAGTTCGTAAATATTCTAAACTTCCTGATGGGTATACACCAGTTATTAACAGAGCACCAGTAGAAAATATTGTAGATCCATATCTTCCCCATATTGCAAAGATGTTGGAAATATCCCATAAGGAGAACTCTTTTATTCCAACCACTGTAATTTACAAAGAGATACAGGCTTTAGGATACAAAGGAAGCTTGCGTTGGCTCCAGCAGGTAATGCAGAAATATGAACTGCGTGAGCGAATAAAAAATAGTGAAAAGCTTATACGCTTTGAAACAGAGCCAGCCAAACAGATGCAAGTCGATTGGGTAGAGTTTCCAAAAGACAACCTCTCTGCATTCGTTGCTACAATGGGCTATTCAAGGGCTTCGTATGTGGAGTATGTTGATAATGAAAAGATAGAGACATTGCTGGCATGCCATATGAACGCTTTTAGATACTTTGGAGGCGTTCCACTAGAGTGTCTATATGATAATATGCGCACAGTCATTATTAGACGCAATGCGTACGGGAGAGGTAAACATAAACTCAATCCTCTCTTTGAAGACTTCGCCAAGCATTGTGGCTTTGCTATTAAAGTATGTCGACCATACCGTGCAAAGACGAAAGGAAAAGTTGAGAGATTTAACCATTATTTACGCTACAGTTTTCATAACGCACTGCGTGTAAAACTTGCAATGAAAAATTATCAGCTCAATATTGACAATGCTAATGCAGAAGTACTCAAATGGCTTGAAATGCAAGCCAATGTACGCATACATCAAACAACCCTGCAAAGGCCATTTGATCTGTTGGCAGAGGAGCAACCCCACTTGCTTTCTCTGCCTAAACCTTATGGTGGCATCCATCCAAAGGCTGTAATACAAAGTGTAGCAAAAAATAATCAAGAGTTCAATAAAACACAAACAATAGATTCTATCTATATTCCAAAACCAGATATACAAAGTTATGATGAACTGATCCCTGCTGCCCTGCTTTACTGTATGCTGCCAACTTTTTCTATGCAACAACTGGGAGGTGCTTTATGGAACTAGAGCAGGAGATAGAAACACTTTGCAGATCACTCAAACTCTCTACTGTAGCAAACGAGTTTCACACTGTTGCCGCCACTGCTGCCAAAGAGAGTTGGCAATATACACAGTTCTTACATGAACTTTTAGTGCTTGAAAATAACAGTAGAATGGACAGAAGTAAAAACACCCTAACCAAACTTGCAGGGTTTCCTGCTATTAAAACGCTTGAGCAGTTTGATTATACTTTTTCTGTAGGAGTTAACCGCAAACAAATAGAGGAGTTGGCAACTCTAGGTTTTATTAAACGGCATGAAAACATTATTCTCCTTGGAGAGTGTGGTGTAGGCAAAACCCATCTGGCTATTGCTTTGGCATATAAGGCAGTTCAGAACAGATACAAAGCAAAGTTTACTACTATTGCAGAATTACTTGCCAATGCCAATAAAGCCAAAAAAGAGAGGAAGTATGATGCCTTTTTAAAATCAGTAACCAATCCTTCAATACTTGTTATCGATGAGATAGGTTATTTCAATATGAACAAAGAGGAAGCCAATCACTTCTTTCAGATTATCTCTAAACGGTATGAAAAAGCCTCTACTATCCTTACCTCCAATCTTGTCTTTAGCAAGTGGTCACAGGTATTTGCAGGTGATAAGGTTGTAACAACTGCTATCCTCGATAGACTACTGCATCATTCACACATCATCAACATACAAGGAGACAGCTATAGATTAAAAGAGAAAAAAGAGTCAGGAATTATCAATTCAGATTTATATAAGTTTGGAGCTAAATCTTCAAACAAAACAGGACAAAACAAAGTGGTGGTTTAAGTTTCAAATTGTAACTTTTTTTTACTTTTTAGTGCAAATTTTTAGGGTTCGTTTGACACTCTGATAGCTCTTTGTTCTACATTATTGAAAAAGAGTGTACGAGGTGGGTTAATAGTTGTAGGTGCAAAAAACGCACCTAATCGGACACCCATAACGTTTTAGTTCGGACACCCGTGACGGTTTTAAATCGGACAGTGATGACGGAAATGATTCGGACACTTTTACTAAAAAAGCGTCAACACAGATTCGTTTAAGAAAGAGATATTTTCTAAATTCAAATACACTCTTTGTAAATTTATTTACAAGGGTGTTGAAAATGAGGATTATATCTATGAGATCAGTTCGTGATATTGTAAAGTACCATAGTATGGGCTTGTCAATCAGAAAGATACATGACGCTACAGGAGTAGCCAAAAGTACCGTTGCAGATTATATCAAACGGTTTAAAGAGCTTGGATTGTCAATAGAGCAGATTGATGTTTTAGATGATGATGCACTCAAACTACAGTTTTTCCCCGATGTAGCCAGTGTCGTTGTCTCACGCAAAGCGATGCCAAACTTCAACTATATCCACCAAGAGCTCAAACTGCGCAAAAAAACCAAAGTGACCCTCTATCTGTTGTGGGAAGAGTATAAAGAGGATAATCCGGATGGGTATCAGTACACCCAGTTTCGCGTATACTACCGCCGCTTCGTCAAAAAACTCAACCCCTCCATGCGCCAGACACACCTTGCGGGTGAGAAGATGTTTGTAGACTACAGCGGTGTTACTATGCCAATACACAACCAAAGAACCGGTGAAGTGGAGTATGCACAGATATTTATAGCCGTACTAGGGGCTAGTGGATACACCTTTGTTCATGCTACCCCAAGTCAAAAACAGGAGGACTTCATCTACTCCCATGTCAAGTGCTATGGGTTCTTTGGCGGAGTGCCAAGAGTGGTAGTTCCCGATAATCTCAAAAGTGCCATCATCTCCAATAATAAAAACGGTATCGTCGTCAATGAGAGCTATGCAGACCTCAATCGTCACTATGGCGTCATAGTAAATCCAGCACGCCCAAGAAAGCCAAAAGACAAGCCAAAAGCAGAACAGGGTGTCCAAGCGATTCAACGCTACATTCTCGCACGCTTTCGTCACCATAAGTTTTTCAGTGTCGATGAGCTCAACGAAGCTATAGCGGAGTTGCTCGATAGATACAATAATAAGATTATAAAACATCTCCAAAAGAGTAGAACAGAGCTCTTTAATGAGCTCGATGCACCCTATCTTAATCCACTGCCTGCAAACAGCTATACCTATAAACAGTTTAAGATCGCAAAAGTGCATCAGGATTACCATATAAGCCTTGAGAAATGCAACTACTCTGTACCTTACAAATATATCAAAGAGGAGGTAGAGGTACGATACTCCACACAAAGTGTCTATATCTACCACAAGAACAGACTCATCGCTACACATCCACGCCTGCGAAGAGTTGGTGAGTGTTCGACACTGCATGAACATATGCCAAGTAAACATCAGTATGTAAACGAGAGTATGAATCCGCAAAGAGTGCGTTCTTGGGCAAAAAATATAGGTGAATTCAGTAGTGTGTTTGTGGAGGATGTATTTGCATCAGTAGAGTATCCACCACAGGCGTATAATAAAATAGTAGCCATCTTATCGTTGGCAAAACTCTATGGTAATACAGAGCTGGAGTTGGCGCTGATGTATGCCACAAAGCACAACACCACAACCACAAAGTCGATCAGATCGATACTCGATAAAAAGCTCTATCTGAGTGAGAGTGCCAATAATGTGCAACCATCATCACACTACGCACTTTTTAACAACCACTCCAATATCCGCGGTGCAGATGAGTACAAATAGAAATAATAATCAAATAATAAAAAGAAAACAAGGACAAAAGAATGAATCACACTACCGTTATCAACAAACTGACAGAACTTGGTTATAAGGGCTTTAAAGAGGCATATTTGCAACAGATGGAGGATATCAACTACGATTCTATGGGGTTTAGTGAAAGACTCTATCAGCTTCTTGATGCGCAGGATATATTTTTACGCAATAAACGCATCATCATGAATCACAGACTCTCAAAAATCAAAGATAAGCAAGCAGCACTCGATGCTATAGATTACACACCACAAAGAGGGATCAACAAAGCACAGATCAGATCACTATCTTCACTCAACTTCATCGATGCCAGACAGAACATCATCATTACCGGTAAAACTGGGACTGGGAAAAGCTATCTCGCTCAAGCGTTTGCCAATAAGGCTATATTTGATGGGTACAAAGCCTACTATGTAAGAACCCCTTCATTGCTTGAGGAGATAAAAATTGCAAGGTTGGATGGCACTTATACTAATCTGCTTAAAAAGTATTCAAGATTTAAACTGCTGATTCTTGATGACTTCGGTGTGATACCTATGGGTGAAGATGATGCAACGAATCTCTTTGAGATCATAGAGGACAGAACGCAGATTAATTCTACAATTATCACTTCACAGCTTCCTGTAAGTGAGTGGTATAACTATCTCAACAACAACACCATTGCAGATGCAATTTTAGACAGAATTGTTCACTCCTCCCATAGGATAGAACTGAGTGGTCCATCGATGCGAAAACTCAAATCGAGCATCAAAACTGACGAATATTAAAAAATCATTCGGACACTTTATGCTAAAATGGCGTTACAGAAAATATTCCCTTTCTTGGTGTCCGATTTAAAACGCGTTGGGTGGCCGGATGCTCCGTCATATGCAGTAGGAGAGATTAACCTTGGCGGATCTATTGAGCCTATACACAATCCAGTAAGTATTGCTGAGATAGCTGTTGAAAAAGGTGCCAGTGTTTTACTTATGCCCGTGACCAGTAGACGACAGCTATTTGATTTGCCTGATGACCTAGCCATTAAGATCGATATACAGTTTTATTCTGATGCCAGGGATGCTTTGTTGAAAGCGATTGTGGAGTAACAATTATTTAACTTCATTGCTTACAAAAAATGATAGTTATTATAAAACAAAAAGAGATTTTGAACTAGCTTAAAAGAAATTTACAGTTTTGACGAATTTTAAGAATGAAATATTTGTACGTTTTCTGACAAGAAAGATTCAATTTTACAATCTTTTTCAAAAATATGCAGATTTCAAACTATTTGTAGTAAAAAAAATGTAGTAAAACTTTAAAATTTCAAACCTTAAAGCCCTTAAAAAAGGGCTAAACTAAGAAATATGAGACTAATCCTATAAGTCCTCCAAAGACAAATCCCTATACTTTTGCAATAAACCTTAAATCTTCTCAGATAGCCTTATATATAGGCTTCTAGGAGCTATTTGTATTTTTTGATATTTTCAATATTTTACAGTTTTATGCAGTTTTACAACAAATTGTTGTAAAATTTTGTTGTAATAAAATATTTGATAATTCTAAAGGTTTCTAGTGGGTTTACGAAAGATAAGAGCAAAAAAATATAACGGTATTTATGAATATTTTAAAGATAGTGATAACGATAAAAGGACTATAGCTTATTATATTGCATATAGAGATATTGATAACAAGGTTAAAAAATATAGATGTGATGCAACATCCAAAGAAGAAGCATTAAAAATATTAAATGATAAAAGAACTGAACTAGCGAGAGATAGAGCAGAGATAGAAAAAGATGATTCTCTTTTAGCTAGAAAGTTAATGAACAATAATCTAACTTTAGAAGATGTTGCTAAAATTTATTTTCCTACAAAAACAGCTAAAACTACCAAGATGATAGAATCAACATTTTACAGACATGTTAATCCAAAACTTGGAAAGATAAAAATATCAAAGATTAAAACATCTGACATAAAAAAATTGAGTGAAGAATTAAAAAAGACACCAGCTTTAAGAGGTGCACAACAAAAAGCAAAACTAGATGCAGATCCATTAAATCCAAGAACAGTTAAAAAAATTATTAGTAATCTTAGAGCCTTGTTTAATTGGGCTATAAAGAATGGATATGTAGACAAAAATCCTGTTATTGTTGGAGAGATAATTAAGACTGATAAAAATGAAGCAGGTAGAGTGTTGTCAGATGAAGAGCTTGAGAAGTTATGGAACCTTGATGAATTGCAAGTTAAGCCACGATTGTTGTTATTTTTAAAAGCTTGTTATCATACAGGGGCAAGACCATCAGCAGTAATGACAATACAAGTAAAACACATAAATTTTAAAAATAAAACAGTTCATATTAGAGCGATGAAGCAAGGTAAACCTTATGATGCAAAAGTTGGCGATGAACTTTTAACAATGTTTAAAGAATGGATTGGTAAACATGATTTAGTACATGATAACTTTATATTTTTTCCAATACAGCTTTATAAAAAAGCTACAACAGAAAAAGAAAAACAAAAAATGAAAAATAGATACACAAGGTATCAAGGCTATGCTGAACATTTTAGAAATATATTTGATAAACATTTCAACCAAAATATAAGTCCTTATGATAGTGCTTATAGAGTAACAGTTTATACAATGAGAAGAACTGCTGCAACAAAGGTGTATAAGAAATTTGGGATAGTTCATGCAAAGAAGTTTTTAAATCACACAGAGATTGATACCACTATGAAATATCTTAATATTGATGATGATATGGAAGTTATTGATTATGGATTATAAATATTATCGTGACAGTTTTATAAAAAATATGCTATAATTTAGTCACGATAAAAGAGGAGAAAACATTATGACAATCATAGATAAAATAGAGCGACAAATAAACAGTTTAGCTATTTATGAAGTAGTGCCTTTTTCCTATATAAAATTAAAAGATGTATCTAAAGACACAATTAGAAAATATCTTCATAGGCTTCATGATAGGGGATTAATCTCTATTGAAAAAAGAGGTTACTTTAAAAAGATAAAGCCATTTAACGAGTTTCTTTTTGTGTATGGCTCACTGAAAAAAGGTTTTGATAACCATAAGCTACTAGAAAAATATGCAAAAAGAGTAGGTAAAGCCTCTACTGTTGGTAAGTTTGCAATGTATGAAGATAGTTTTGGAAACTATCCATATCTTGTAAAAGAACCAATAACAAAAGTGATGGGTGAACTTTATGAGATCAAGAGAAAAGAACTATTAGACAAGATTGATGAGTTTGAGGGAGCTCCAGAGTATTACCAAAGAAAAAAGATAAAGGTAAAAACTCACAAGGGTGTAAAACTAGCATTTGTTTATATAAGAGAAGATGAAGAGATACCAAAAGAACAAGAGTCGTTAAAAATATGGGAAAATAATACAGACTATAAAGTGCATAGACTTGATAGTTTTTTAGAAGGTTTGCACTAAATGGTACAAAATACTACAAAACGATATAGAGCAGTTAAGAGTAATATTGAGACTTTAAAAATAAGTGATAATGATTTATATCAGTTTGGGTGTGAGTTTGAATTTTATATAGATACAGCTAAATATAATTTGCAAGATGCTATTAAAGAGATAAGAATTAAAATTGCAAATTTTACAGATGCAGATATTTTAGTAGATTTAGCAACACTGCCGACTGATGCTGATAAAAACCATTGTGTACAGATAAAGCCTGACCAGTCGCTAGATGATAATGGTATTGAAATATCAATCCCTATAACAACTAAAGATGGTGTAAAACATTACATCAATAATATCTTGCCACTTATTGAAGAGTACGGCTACACTAACGAAGACACAGGACTACATTTTCATATTTCTACTTTAAAACAAGATGGTATTAATTTTAACTTTTATCTCTATATGCTTATGTGTCATGATAAGAACTTACTCTCTTCTTGGTTGCCTCGTAGTGGCTATAGTCAAAATGTGATGGATATATTGTCTAAAAACACAAAAGTAAAATCAAGAGAGATAAAAAATAAAAAAGGAACTATCTGGAATCTTGAGAAAATAGGTGTGAATCATATAGAGATAAAGGCTATTGGTGGAATGGACTATCATAAGGAGATAGATAAAATTGTGAATGAATTTGATATGTATGTTGAGTGTTTTAATATGGTTATTAAAGACAAAAATTCCCAATATAGACAGAAGTTGATAAATGATCATAAGATTTTAATTAGCTCTGTTAGTCAATCTGTAAAAGAAGAATTTTCGAAAGTTGTTGATGAAGCTGGTCTAATAGAATAATATATATATGAAATAGTAGGAGGGAACATGGAATTAATTAATAATGATATTGGTGAGAAGCTTTTAGAAATAAATAGACAAAAAACTTTATGGGATGAATATACATATGATATAGATATGGTTGTAAAAGATCATAATGTGAGATTAACAATGAAATCATCTATGTCTCCTGTAAAATGTGAAATTCCAGCAAAAGATAATGTACGATATACTTATATTCAAAATCTTGAAGACTATAACCTATCTAATAGTTTAGTACTCGATATGATAATAAGAAATAAAGAATTTCAGAATTATATATATTATGTAAGAACGATTGATTTTGAATTTGAACATAAGTCCTCTGTGTTAAAGGAAGAGCGCTACAAACAACTCAAGCAAGGACTGATAGAAAAATTTGGTTTTAATATTGAAGATGAACAAAAACTTCTATTTCATCCTTATGTGAGCGAATCTATCGTAGATAGTAATGAAAAAATACTACATGATTTTTTGATACTAAATCCACCATTTATTAATGATTTAAAAAATGGATTGATTAAAGTAATGAACTTTTATTTACAGAAAAAACAACTTTATCGATTTATTCAACCTACACATTATGAATTAATAAATTCTGATAATATAGAAGATTATTCGGATAAAAATTTGTTTGTATATATAATTCATCCAGAAAGTATGAAAGCTGATTTTATGCGTTATGATGTCTACAAGGATAGAGGAACACATTTAACCAAAATTAATGATTCCCTATATACTATACCTCCAGTAAAAGAAGTTGTGTTAACTGAAATATCCGATGAACTGATAGATAAACATTTGCATGAGATTTGTATACCAATTAGCACCGATGGAGAAGAAAAACTAGTTTCATTAGGTGAAAAAAATTTCCCAATAGATTTTTTAGATAAGGATTTTATATCATCAATATCTGATGATGATTATATTAACTCTTCTCATCAAGATAGCTTACAGTTAGTTAATCTTCCAAGTATAAAATTAAAAAGTAACAAAAGTATTAATGTGAGCTTAAATGTTGATTTACCAAGGGAAGAACTAATAGCATATATAGATAAACTAAAAGGTAGCAAAGATATAAAATCATTTATAGAAGTTTTTGATGAAAAAATTGAAGAAATTGAAAATCCAAAACAAATAAAAGTAATTGCTAAGAAACGTGAACTTAGAAATCGAGATTATGCAAATGCTTTTTATATATACGATTTATATAAAATTATTGGAAAAGAATTTCATAAAAAAGAGCTTGAATTAAAAGAAGAAGCAGAGGCTCAAAAAGTAAGAATAAGTGAAAATATACAATATGGAAAAGAGCAGAAAAAGCACGAATTTGCAAAAATTGAAGAAAGACTACAAAATCATCTAAAGCTGTTTAATAAGACAGTTTTAGATGATGAAATATGTAAACTTACAAAAATAGAAATAAGTAAAGTCAGAGCATTGTATGCACTTTTAAAAGGTTATATAGATGAATATAAGTTTAAAAATGTAATTTTAGGTAAATAATCTTTTATATAGCCATTATAATAAACTAGTAAAAAACACAAAATATATCTCCATTCTAATCTTTTTATCCCCCTTATTTAAGTCATTTAGGAAAAATATATCTTTTTTTCCCTAAATGAAACTCTCTATTTATCTGGTAAATTTTCATCATATCATTAAAAGGAGGTACAAAACATGACAACTTTAGACAATTTACATCACAGATATAAAAAGTCTTTGTTATCTAAAAAAGAAACAGCACGAGAACTAAATATTTCTCAAGCGACCCTTGATAGATTACGAAAGTCTGGTGCTATAAAGTCTAAAAAAGTTGGTGGTGGAATTTTTTTCACCATTAATGAAATTGTTTTATTTTTGGAATCATAACCAAATAAAACTTAGATAAATTCGATGAAATTTTTTTTCATCATGTTCTTTTACAACTTATTGTCAAATATACCTTAATAGATTAAATGCTCTTATTACTTTATTAATTATATTGCTTCATCCTCACAGCACTACAAGGGTAGTGTTGTCTCGATGAAACTTTATCGGGTAGCCAATGTATCCATATAGTGAATCAGTATAGATGTAGCTATTGGAGAACCATATAATAATTAATAAAGGAAATATCATGATGAATAATCATTTTACAGGTTCGCATTTACCTGCTAATGTAAATGCAAATAAGAGTTTTGTCGCTAGTAAGCCTATTTTTTTAGATACGGTACAAGCTGAATTGGTTAATGAAGAACTGGAATACCAGAATCAACGATTCCAAAAAAATCTCATACAACACGAAAGTCTTGTACACAGACATTGGCGTAATGAAAATGATAAGCAGATCATTGTAAATAATGAATGGAACAAATACAATAGTTTAATTCAAAATGAGCAATCGTTTTTATTTAACAATCGTATTGCAAGAGATGGGGATGTATTTTACTACCAGCCAAACCCTAATCATAAAGTTATCTCAGGCACAAAAGAGGAAATTGAACTAGAGGTTAGTAGTCGAAATCCTTTTAATTTGTGTTTTGTGGATGATCTTAATGATATAAAAGGGATTCGTTTTGATACGGTACATATTTCTATTAAGTCTATTCCTGTGTTATCGGAACAAGTATATGATCCTAATAATAGCTATGGTATGGTAAACTATTTTAATGAAATATCTCAAAACGATTTTATTCCAACAGAATATTTATACGAACGATTTAATGATTGTTCTCTAGAAAAAGAACCTTCGCCAGTATTATATGTTATTCAAAATCTAACAACATATAAAGACCATGCTTTTTTAGCTAACAGAATGGGTAAACATTTTAAGAACCTAAAATCAGATAATACTCTTGTTTTAATTCATAATCGAGATGTAGCTGATGTAATATGGAGTCAGATTATCACAAAAATCTATGGAGAACATAATGTAAAAGTTCTTAGTGATGAAATCTTAAATACTCAATCAGTCGAAGATATACTTGATAAAACTTTATGTATTAGAGTTAATTCTATTCCTGATGATTTTGAGAAACAAGAAAGATTAAAACAACTTATTACATCTGTATCAATTAGTTATGACAGAGTCCAATTATATATTACTCTTGATGAAGCTCATCCAATTTTAGAAGAGTTTTTAAGTGCAACCGATATAATATTTTTAGATTCAATACAAAATATTATTGAGAAGCTAAAAGCAAGAGATAAAATTAACTTATTAAAACAAATTGATAGTAATTTAATGCACTTTGCAAAAGAATTATCTGTTATCGGATTAAACCCACTAAATGAAAACAATTACGATAATAATGTTGAAAAACAAAAGTATCTTAACCTTATCTCAGAAATTGATAGCAATAATATATCAAAGAATGAATTGTTAAATCCATTTGATGGCAGTATTGATAGAATCATTCCATTGGAAGCAAGATATAAGCATATGATGATTACAGGGCAAACTGGTTCAGGTAAAAGCGAACTAGCTAAATCGCTAATCTATAATGATGTTGAACGAAATGATGGAGTAGTAATTTTACTAGAACCACATGGTGATTTAGCAGAACAAGTTGCAAAACTTCCTATTGAAAGAAAAAGACTGGTTTATATTGATCTTACTTTGCACGAGAACATGACTCCATCAATGAACCTTTTTTACTTAGTTCATAAAAATGAAAAGGAGATACAAGCGAGAGCTAAAGTTATTGTATCAGTTGTAAAAACTGTAAATGATACAGAAAAATTTACTGGGGCAATGGAGGATGTTCTTTATAACGTTGTATGTGTACTTCTAAGAGCAGGTAAAAGTGACTTTTTCGAAGTTTTGAGATACCTTAGTGCTAAAGAAAAAGACCTACTTCAACTTGGTCAACATAGTCCAAATATGCTAGAAAAAGAGTTCTTTGTGAACGATTTTGAAACTATAAAACCGACGAGAGATGCTGTAAAGAGAAGAATCAAGAAGTTATTAAATGATCCATTACTTGCAAATCTATTTAATGGTGATTGTACTTTTGATTTAGAGCAACTAATGAATGAAAGAGGAAAAGTACTCATTTTTAGAATCCAAAAAAGTGAAATGTTAGATTCTTATGCTTATTATGCTAGATTTATCCTTGGACTAATCCAAACTATAGCTTTAAAGCGTGCAAGGATTAAAGAAGCTGATAGAGTACCAACTTATTGTTATATTGACGAGTTCCATAATTTTATTACTTCAACTATTGAAGAGATTTTAACGGAGAGTCGTAAATATGCATTATATATGACTCTAATCAATCAGTCGGTATCACAAATTAAAAACTCAGCGTTAAGGGATATTATTCTCAGTAACACCAATGTTAAAGTAATTGGCAACAATAGCAATAAAACATTGGATACGATGAACAATACACTTAATACTAAGCTAACAGATGTTGAGAAACTCCCTACTGGTGAGTTTTATTTATCCATCGGCAATGGGGATATTGTTAAAGTCAAAAATAGTGATGCCTTACTAAGTAATAATGTTAATATCTCGCCAAGCGAATGGAGTGAACTAAAGCATTATCAACTGGAGCATTATTACAGAAGCACAAAATCTGTTGATATTACATTATCAGATAGTGAGTTGGAACAAAAGATTAATGAATTCATTATGGCTATTTTTTCAAGGACTATTTCATATTTTGATAAAGTCAAATCAAATCAAGAGCTGTATAATGAATTAATATATAATTTTAACGATAACTCACTTGGTGCATTAGGATACATCTCTAAACAAGATCTTTATTTATACTTCAATTTAGTGCATAATAATAACTATTTTGAAAATAATAAAAAGCTGTTAAAATTGCTTAGAAAAGATGATTTCTTTACACAAAAAGTTGATGACAACAAAACATATAATGGTAAAAAAAGATTAAAAATCACTTAGGATAGAAGTATTCGGCTTCTATCCTATGGTTATTCTACTTGATTTTACTATTATTCTAAAAAACCTATCTTATTCGAGAATAAGATGGGAATAGCCCATAGAATACCTTATATATGGGCTTTATTCCACTTTTTACCATATTTGTATTTTCTATAAAATGTCCATTATTAGGATTTTTTGTAGAATATACTTTCTTTTTTATCTGTCTTTTACTTTTATAACACTGTCTCTACATCCTCAATATCAAAATGCCATAATTCAATATTAAACATCCAGTATAAAAACTCATCTATATATACCAAGTCTGGATATATTCTATATGCTTCAAAACCAATCTTCTTTACATCCCTTACTCTAAAATTAGTGAAACTTTCATACTCAGTCATTTTATTTAGTTTTTCTTTAATAGTTGGAAAATACATTACATGGTAACGATCTAATGCTTTTGCAATTTCGTTAATATCAGCATTATTTTTATGAAAGAATTTTGGGCTTAGAGATAGTTCAAATCGTGTTAAATCATAATCAAGTTTTTCCTTATATGCCTTGTCGTACGTGTAAGCATGTTTGGAAACTTTATGCAATCTATCATAAGCTATATTTTCAACATATCTAGTTTGTTCAAATTTCTGTTGTTCTGAGAGACTATAGTATTGAGTATTTGGTGTTCGTTTCGTACACACTACTAGCACATTATTAAATTTTGCATAAATATCTATAGCTATATCAAGTTGTGTGATCTTAAAGACTAGATTATTACTATTGATAAAAGCACACAACCTAAATAGACAATCGCTTGAAGCATTGTCTATAGCTTGGTTATATCGCATTAATCCAGCTAATTTTATACTAATATAGTAATTATTTTTAGGTCTATTATGTCTATAATATGTTGTATATATACCTGTAGTAATAGAAGCGATATAAGTTCCATGGTAGTAAATAAAGAATACTCTATTTGTTTGTCTACTAATCTCATTAGTAAAATCTTTATAGTTAACAAAATAAGACTTGCTTATATAGTCAATTATTTTAGAGTGAACATCGTGTTGTTGTTCTTGTGTTGTAAAGTCCAGTTGTATTTTAACTGTATCTATTATTGTATTGTAAGGTTGCATTCCTTTTCCTTATGTTAATATAGTAGGAATAATAAATACAGTAATAGTTATCTTTCTAATTATTTTAATATAGTTATTAGTTATATAATATTTGGTTATAACTGATACCTAATTATACTTGTACCTTTTTTGGTAAAGTATTAGTGAAAATAGAGCTTCTTATTACTGTATTATTTTCCATCAATAAATAACTAATGAAGAAAAAAATAAATTGCACATAGTGCATAGCTTAGTAGCTATGCTCTTTTATAGTTGATAACACTGTAGGAGTAAAATACAAATCTCTCTCAACACCAAGCCCTAAAGCACCGTGTAGTGATTCAAGCTCACTAAGGGTAAAATACCCAAGCTCACTCTCTAACCCTTGCACATATCCATAACAAGTATCTCTATCAGCTTTGGAGAACTCTATGATATACCAACTCCAATTACTATCAGGTGTAAAAAGCTTAACATAGCAAAGAGGATCTTTTAAATCCTCTGTTGCATATAGGTCTGGAATGTCACTTAGAAGTGTTTGTGGGATTAAGTTGCTCATAACTCCCCCTCCTTTTGAGTACATAAAAGTGTTGTTACTGTTAAAGCCACCAAAAGACAAGAGAGAACAATTTTGTGTGATGATGGTTGTTTTTGTGGTATCACTATCATTAGGCTGCCTTTTGCTCTATTGGTTTATACCAAAGCTTAGAAGCTCCATCCCAACGAAATCCACAAGCTTTGATAGAGTCTTTCTTTGCAAATATATCATCACCAACAACTATAAGGTTTTGCCCTTGCTCCATTATTGTTAATCCCAAATTATAGAGTGAAGCATAATCTTGTGGAATGTGATTGTTGTGTGGCTGTTGTGCTTGTGACTGTGGTTGAGAGTATTGCTGTTGTGGCTGTTGTTGTAGCTGTGCAGGTTGTTGGTAGTTTTGCTGTTGGTTATGTTGTCTGCTCTTATCATAGAGTGAATTACCAAACTGATTCCCAAAACTCCTAAGTGTTCGTTTTATAGCATCTGTTACTGCCTCTTTAGCTCCACCCTCATGTGCATCTGCTAAAGTTTTTGCAATCCCAGTACCAAACCCTACATCCTCACGAGTGACACTTTTAGAGTGTTGTATATCGTGTACTGTAATGTTGATTACTGCTTTATAGCAGATTACATGGTTTTGATTATGGTTTTGTTCTTGTGAAACCTGTATGAGATTTGTAATAGTATAATCCCAGTTTCCATAACCAAATATTTTATTAGCTGTCTCAATTACATCAAACCCCTCCAGATAAGAGAGGCTGACATTTCCTTTGGTACGACTTTTTATTCTACTACTATCGAGTTCATAGCTTAAAACTTGTATCTGTTTATCGTTAAACATTTCATTTGCTCCTTATGCTACTTCTTGATTCTCTACCAAACTCAAAAGTTCGGTAGCTTGATTGTTGGCACTGCTACGGCGAGAGTTTACTTTTATACGAGCAGGGATCTCCTCTTTTGCTATCCCCACTTCCACATACTTATCTATCTCATTCATCCCCTCTAATGTACTCATCGCCTCTTTGACTGCATCCTCATCTACTACAACTTTGAAATATCCCAGTTTAATAAGTGCATCAGCATTGATAATTTTAAAGGTCTCTTTGAGTTTTGTCTTTTTTGGTGTGATGGTTATTGAGGATATTGCTGTACCATCAAGTCTATCTATCCCATACTCTGCTAAAACATCTGCTGTAGCTTCTAGTGCTGTAGTTTTTGCTTGTGTGAGATTTTTCTTTAAGGCTTGTAGCTCTTTTATATCATCGCTAATATAAGCGATTTTATTATCTAACTCTTTGATACTAAGTCCTAGATAGTCAGCTTTTGCATGGTATGGCTTATCTGATTCAAGAACCTGTTTTACATAGTTTTTAAACCACTCTGTTTTATCGGTTTTTATATTTTCAATTTCAGTTTGTAATCTGTAGTTTGTCATTTTCATAATACTGCTCCTTATGCTGCTTGTGCCATTTGTGGCTGTTTAATGAAAGCTATTTTCTCCGTTATATCCCATAACCCCTGATTTACTTCAACATCTTTAGAGATAGATTTAATCTCTTTACTTGTAAATCTTCTGCCTGTCTCTTTATTAACACCTGAGATATTTCCACGAAGGAGGTTCTCTTGTATTACATTTAAAACTGTGTAGAGGTCATCTTTTGTATCCTCTTCACGATGAGGAACTAATAGATCTTGATAGTCTATTTGAAGATGCTTTTCAAACCGTAAGGGTATGCTACTTTTGGCAAAGCTCTCCTGCTCTGTTTGTGAGAGTTGGATTGATTCGAGTGTTTGTATCTTTTGCATCAGTTTGGGTTTAATAGCTGTAATGTTGGCGACTGCATTTGCTACATCGTTTTCTCTCTCACCGAGATGTTTGATTTTATAGCTCTCAAAGATATTATCAGCGATTACAAGTCCATTACTACATACAAATCTATAGATACCTGCACTGATACTAAAGCTTTTACTTCTGTCATGTGAATTAAAAAGTAGTAGTTCTACTGCATTTTCTTGTGGGTTAAGTAAGTCGTCAAAGTGTCGGAATCGTACAAGGTGTTGTTGATACCCTTGTTTATCATCATCTCTGACATTTGCCTCACTTACTGTTACTGGATGCCAGTTGTGGAGTTTTATCTCATTGATAACATCTATGGTTGGGATAAAGTGATACTTATCACTTACATCGTAGTGTGGTTCCTCTGTAAAGAGTGCTGGGGCTTGGGTTCTTAACTGTTCATTTGTTAGTGGAAATTGTGACATGGTTGTCTCCTTTTATTATATGGTGGTTGAAACTCATTGAGTAAAACTTTAATCATCACAAGCTTCTTTTAAAGCTGTAGCTACTGCGATAGCGATTGTTGCGAGTGTACATGTAGATGGCATTGTTTTCCTTTTGGTGATTTTTTATAGTGTGTGGTTGGCTTATTTAAATAAGCGACAGATAATCTCTTTTTGGATGGTGCAAACATCCCAATCATCAAGATCAACTACTTTCATTCATGCTCCTTGAACTGCTGTTGATAAATTTTTAAAGCGAACGAGTAAACTGGTACTCTTGCTATATGAGTAATATATGTTTGAAAAAAATTAGAAATCACTTTTTGTTTATAGTAAAAAGTATGCTAAAATGAAACGGCAAATAAAACAGTGGATATTAAAAATGAAGAAACCTAATGAAACAAATTTTTCTAAACTATATAGCTATTTGCAACTAGGTGGTAAGTATAGTGCTAAGGAGTTAAGTGAAACTTTTCAAACATCACTTAGAAGTATGCAAGGGTATCTTAAACAGTTAAGAGAGGAGTATGGACTTCAAAAAGAGGGAAAATACTATTTTTTTACAGATGAGTATCGTCACATTGAGATTGATGAAAAGGTACAAATGAGTACAGCATTAATGATCTCTTTATATAAAAATGCAATTCCTCTTGTAGATGAGAGAGTCTTGCAAAATTTTAAAAAAATCCCTAAAGAAACAGATGCTTTTTTATTTGATATAGATTTTCAGCCAATAGAAAACGAAACCTATTTCAATCAGGTAACGGGTGCTATTATTCATAAAAGAGCTATACATTTTAGATACAAAAATACAAAAAACATTATCTCTACTAAAAATATCTATCCTTTAAAAAATATCAATGTCTTAGGATATTGGTATTTGATGGGGTATGATCTTGAGCAAGATAAAATAAAAAGTTTCTATTTTAACAATATCAAAGAGCTGATTGTTTCTAAGGATGAGAGTTATCTCTCAGAAAAACAGATGAAAGAGTTAAATGACAAATCATTGCAGATAGATTCGGTATGGTTTAATGATGATAAGAGAAGTGTCAAGCTCAAAATCACTGGAGATGCCGTCCGCTACATATTACGAAAAAAGGGAGATATGTTCACAATCATTAAACAAAACAAATCTTCTCTTATAGTAAGTATGCAATACTACAATGATATAGAGGTTCTCACCTTTGTAAAAAAATGGATACCTTTTGTTCAGATAGAAGACAACGAAGACTTAAAGAGCAAGCTCTATGAAACTTTAAAAGAGTATCTCTTGTCGTAAGATGTAAAAAACGAAATTTTTTTGCATTTTATCCTGCTACAATTTTCCCATACAAAATTTATGGGAGGAAACAAGATGCAAAAACTAAAAACAAAGCAGAAAAAGAAACTTCAAAAGTTTACAAAGAGTATCAATGTGTACTTAAAAGAACTACAAACAAAAAAGCTCTATGAGTTTATGATATTACATCTACCTTATATAGATGATTATAATCTGCGATATATCAGCCACACAAATAAAGTTGAAAAGGCAGAAGATCTAGGAGAGATACTTCTAAGTGGGATAGAAGATTTAGTCAATATTTTTGCCGAGGATGGCTTAGGCATCAAAGATTACGAGCCAGTAGAAGATGAGATGGAGCAACTTAAAGAGTTTCGAGAGTTGATAGAATCACAATTTCCTCCATTTGAAACCAATAAAGTTATGGATAAAATACAGAAAAAGTTGAAAAAATTAAAGCAAAAAGATAAAACAGATAGTCCCTACTACAAGAAACTAAAGAAACTTGAAAAAGAGATAGAAAAAATTCGTGATGTTTTAAAAATAAGACACGATGTGCATAGCTCACTCAGTGCATTAGAGTGGAAGTTAATCAAAATAAATCTTGCCATATCACTTACCAAACTAAAAAACATATCGGCATATGCCGAGCTACAAAGACTTGAGGGGGAGGCAAAAGAGATATGTAAAAATATTGTTACCTCCACTAAACAATATGACAGTGAAATTGAAAACTTACAGCCAATAGGAAAATAGATATGAAATCTACCATTTTTAATGTAGCAGAGATTATTATACGAAAAATAGTTGATGAGATTGAAATTGAGAGAGAAAGAGAAAAAATGGACACTCAGCCATTTTCAGACACAAATGGCTATGTCGCAAAATCAAGAAACCATATCCTATCAAGCATGAGAACAGTAACTCCAACAGTTGGTTCTGTTTTAGCTACTGGACTTGGACTTGGGCTAATAGAACATACAGGTATCTATATAGGAGATGGCTATGTTATAGAACAACATGGAGATGACATGCTCAAAAAAGTCACCTTAGAGGAGTTTAAAAAGGGTGATGGAGAGTTTTATGCACGAGGCTTAAACAGTGAGATTCAAATAGCATGTAACAATAAAGGTGTTCCACTTGCAAATGAGTATGTCGCAAAAAATGCAATAAAGATGTATGAAGATTACAATAGGAGAACGAAAGAGTATTCTATAATCTTCAATAATTGCCATCAATTTACTTGGGAATGCATAGAACCAGATGCAGATGAACAGTTGGTTTTATTTACAACACTTGAGCAAAAAATATCACAAAAGTATAACAGTGTCCTTTATTGGGACACATTAAACATAAAATAATACATTTTATAATACTATTAACAATATAGTTATAAAATGCTGTAAAGGAGTTTTAATAATGATACAACAAAAGAAAACTTTCTTAAACTATTTAAGAAGTATAGAAAAAGAGTTAGACGGCAGTAGTATTTCAGTAGAAGATACAAAAGTATTGGAAAATGAGATTGAGAATTGTGAGTTAGTTGTTCCTGTCGTAGGTGGTTTTAGTGCAGGAAAAAGTTCCTTGATTAATTCATTTTTAGAAATAAATGTTTTACCTACAAACTTAACTCCAGAAACAGCACTTGCCACTGAACTTCGCTATTCGCAAAATGATTACATAGAAGCGATTAAAGAGGATGGCAGTGTAGATAAATTTGAGATTCAACAGCATGAAGAAATTAAAAACAATGCGAAAAAATATAAATATTTAAAACTGTATCTCAATAATGATAAACTCAAAAGTATAGAACCTTTTGTATTGGTAGATATGCCTGGATTTGATTCCCCTTTAGAGTTACATAATCAAGCAATCCTAAACTATCTAAATAAGGGTGTCTATTTTATTATACTCTTAAGTGTTGAAGATGGCACAATACCGAAGAGTATTTTAAATGAATTAGAAAATATTTCAGACTTTGGAAAAGACTTCTCTTTTTGTTTAAGCAAAACAAACTTAAAAAGTCCACAGGATGTAGAGTCGATACGACAGCAAGTTTCAGAACAACTTGAAGATTTCGATTTTGAAAAAGAGATTGTATTGTTAGATGACAATGGAGGGGAAAACTTAGAAAAGATTTTTCAAGATATGGATAGTGAAAAGCTTTTTTACTCCTTGTTTATTGATGATCTTAAAAGAGATTATTTTCGTATAGATAGTGCTATTAGCACAACTATTAGTGTACTAAAATCAGATAAAGATGATTCTTTGCAGGCTATTCAAGCTTTAAATGATAGTATCAAGAATATTGAAAATAAAAAAATAAAAATGATCAATGAAGCACAAAGGAGATATTCTAACAATACAACAGAAAGCATTGTTAGTATTGTTGGTGAAGAATTGTCTAGAAATCAAGAACAACTTGTTTCTTTGGTATCAAGGGACAAAGAGTCTTTTCAAAGAGAGGTAAATAGTATTGTAAAAAATAAACTGATTTCTGAACTAAACTCCAGAATGAAAACAATTGGAGAAAATATTGTTGATGATTTTAGTATAGAACTTAAAAATCTAGGTAATGAATCTGAAGGATTTACTATAGATCGAGATTGGATAGAAAAAATATCTGGAAATACCAAACAGATACTTCAATCAACACAACATGGATTAGAAAAAATCACAGATGCGACCAAAGGTAAAAGTGGTGCAATCTACAAAGTAATCGCAACTACTCTTGGAATAACAACAACTATTTTAAATCCTATTTTAGAAGTTATAATTATATTTTTACCAGATATTATAAATTTTATAACTGGAAAATCACAAGAAGCTAAAAGACAAGAGATGTTAAGGCAAAAATTTACCAATGAAATTATTCCAGGTTTAAAAAATCAATTACGAAGTAAAGTTGATGAGATAATGCAACAACAAGTTCAACAACTTATCGAGTCAATCGGCGAGCAGTTTGAAAAACAATTAGAACAAAAAAAGCAAGAGGTTGAAGTTGCACTAAAAGAAAAAGAGGCAAATATACAACAAATCGAAGCCCAGATAGAAACATTATTAACTCTTGAAAAAAGTATCAAATCTATAGCTACATCAGTTATTTTTTAAGGCAAAATTATGGGACAAAAAACAGAGTGTGAGATTCAAAAAGAGTTAGTTTCAAACTTACTCTCAACTGGTGCGACAAATAAAGGATTAAAAAAGTTTAAAGAGTTACTTAATGGAGATTTTTTACTCTTTGCAAATAAAGAAAATGCTTTAGCAAATGAAGCAGAGATGATTTTAAAACTCCAAGAGATAGAAAAGGAATTAGAGATCATTTCAGCTTACCCACTGCTACACACCAAAAATGTGGTAGCAGTTGGTGGAGGTTTTAGTGCAGGTAAGAGTGAGTTTATCAGTAGTTTTATTCAAAGCGATGTTAAATTACCTATCGGAGTAGTACCAACTACTGCTATACCAACTTATGTTTTTCATGAAGAAAAAAGGAATTTTTTAGGGTGTAGTAGCAAGGGTGGTATTGTAGATTTGGAAAAAATTGATGAAGATTTTCAATCAAAACTCTCTCATGACTTCATAAAATCTTTCGATTTTAATCTCAAAGATATTATGCCATACCTTCTTATTGCATCACCACTTTCACATGATCATATATGTTTTGTGGATACTCCAGGATACAACCCAGCAACAATAAGTGATGGTTTTACAAGTGAAGATGTAAAAACTGCAAAAGATTTCCTAGAAAATGCTAATGCCCTGTTATGGCTTATTGGAGGAGATAGTAATGGAACTATTGGAAATACAGATCTTCAATTTCTCGAAAATTTAAATTTAGAAGATAAAAAGCTTTATGTTGTATTTAATAAAGCAGATTTAAAACCGCTTGATGATTTAGAAGATATTTTAGAAGAGATTGCTGAGAGTTTAGAAGATGCAGATATAGATGTAGAGGGGATTAGTGCATATAGTTCTATTATGCAAGAGGAATATACCCACAAAGGAAAAACTCTTGAAGAGTTTTTGCAAAACTGTAACAACTTCATTAGTAAACACCAAGAGTTACTTCAACGGGTATATAGTGTTTATGAAGCTTACCGAGTTGCAACACAAAATAAAATTGATGAGAAAAAAAATGCAAAAGAGGAACTACACTCTCTTTCACTTGATATTTTTGAAGAGGGAATTGATTTAGATAAACCAGTGCATGAAAGAGTAACAAAAATCCAAGAGTATTTTTCTACTGAGCAAGAGGAAGAAAATCTTAAAACTCTTAAAAGTGTTTTTGAAGAGTTTAAAAATAGCATTAACGATGTATTTGGCATAGTAAAAGAGTATATGGATAATGAAACAAAAACACAAGATCCTGTGCAAGAAGAGGTAAATGAAGATGTTGCCAATAAAGAATCTAGCAAAAAGAGTGATAAAATCTATCCACTCAAAAAAGAGAATTTATATGGATTTATAGATACTGATGGGCAATGGGTAGTAGAACCTCAATATGAAGAAATTGAAAAGTTTGATAGCAATGATTTAATTAAGGTGAAAAAAGATGGTAAATATGGTTTTATAAATACCAAAGGTGAAATCGTTATAGAGCCGCAGTTTGATGAAATTGAAGCTTTTGAAGATGAATTGTCAAAAGTAAAACAAAATGACAAATATGGTTTTATAAATACCAAAGGTGAAATAATTATTCAGCCACAATTTAAACATGCTAGTTCTTTTTCAGAAGGATTTGCAGAAATAGGAAAAAATGAAAAGTATGGTCTTATTGATAAAAAAGGTAATATTATAATTGAACCTCAGTTTGATGATATTTATGGTTTTGAAAATGGTTTTGCTAAATTTGAAATCAATGACAGAATAGGTCTTATTAATACAGCAGGAAAAATTATCATAAATCCAGAATATGATAATAAAATAAAGGTGAAGAATGGCTTTATAGAAGTTAAACACTCTAACAAGAAGGGGTTATTTAACAAACAGGGTCAGATGATATTAGATTTTAATTATGATTCTATAGCTGTTAATGATAATTTTTTTATAGTTCAAAAATATGGTAGATACGAATTTCTTGATAAAAATACCCAATTAATAAGAGATGATAGATATGAAGACTATGACATAATGGGAAATGGATATATTGCAGTAAAACATTATGGAAAGTGGGGATTATTAAATAAAAACTTTGAAATGATTGTTGAACCAAAATATGATGAAATGTATAAAAGAGATGAAAATTTTATAACAGTTGAATTGGATAATAAAGAAGGGATAATGAATAGCAATGGAGAGATTGTTCTTGATCCTATTTTTTATACAATCTATGAATTTTTAAATGGTTTTGCAAGAACTAGGTATAGAAAAAGAGATAAATGGGGTTTTATTAATCAAAACTATGAAGTAACAGCTGAACCAATATTTAAACATGCTAATGACTTTACAGAAAATGGACTCGCAAAAGTAGAAACCAGTGATGGCAAATATTGTTTTATCAATACAGATGGTAAAGTTGTTATTGAGTCAAAATTTGATGATGTTTATGATTTTAAAGAGGGATTTGCAAAAATTAAGCAAGGTGCTAAATATGGTTTTATTGATGAGAGTGGAAAGGTTGTCATTGAAGCTAAGTATGACGAACTAAAAGATTTCTCAGAAGATTATGCTGTGGCAAAAATGAATAATAAAGTTGGATTTATAGATAAAACTGGAATGTGGAAAATAGATCCAATTTATGAAGATGCTGAATCCTTTGAAAATGGCTTTGCTAGAGTAAAAAGTCAAGGCGAATGGGGCATAGCAAATAAGGATGGAATATACTTAGGAAGTGCCTCAAAAAAAATAAAAGAAGAGAAAAAAACTTCTTTTCCTTTTTTTGGTTCCAGTAGTTTTTTCGATACAGATAAAAAAGAAGATTCCAAATTCATCATTTCTAAAAATAATGATATTATCATTAACAAAACAGGAAAAGTTGGAGTTAAAAAATACAATGGAGAGTGGCTTGTTCTACCCCATTTTGACAAGATAGAATTTCTAGAAGATCTCATAAAAGTAAAGTTTGGAGATAACGAGGGATATATAAGCTATGATGGTGAGTATCTTACATTTAGCGAAGAAGACATTTACAATTAAAATAAAACGGAGGATAGAGAATGAAAGTAGTAGAGTTAAGTGAAAAGTTAGAAGATGTTGTTGCTAAGTATAATCTAAGTGATAGTGCATCAGTCTATAAAAATGAATTTGCTATTGCAAAAACACAAGATTTAAAGAAAGCTCTTGAGGAGATGGAACAAGAGGGTCGTATTCTAAAAATAGGGATAGTTGGTCGTGTTAAAGCAGGAAAAAGTTCTTTACTAAATGCACTTATATTTGATGGGGATAGTATTTTACCAAGTGCTGCTACACCAATGACTGCTGCACTTACAGTAATGGAGTATTCTCCAGATACAAAGGCAGAAGTTGAATTCTTCACACAAGAAGATTTAAGCGATATAAAACATGAACATGATGAGTATCTTCGACAGTTAGAAAATTTAATAGAAGAAAAATTTAAACAATTAAAAGAGAAAAATAAAAAAAATAAACCAGATGAAGAGCTACAAGAAACAGCAAGGAAGCAAGCTACAAGAGAGATGAAAGGCAATGATAAGCTTTTTTCATCTTACGATCAATATTGTCGGATTAAGGATTCTGATGCAAGTTTAGAAGAGTTGAAAGAATTTGAGGAGATAACGGCTGAAAACACTCAAGAACTAAATAAAAAGCTTTTGGATTTTGTTGGTGCAGATGGTAAATATATGCCATTCACAAAATCAGTTACTCTTAAACTCAATGAGGAAAATCTAAAAGATGTACAAATCATTGATACTCCAGGTGTAAATGACCCTGTAACTTCAAGAGAAGATAGAACAAGGGAACTTTTAAAATATTGTGATGTTATACTTATTGTTTCTCCATCTGGACAATTTTTAAGTAGTGAAGATATGGATCTTTTTGATAGAATTACCACAAAAGAAGGGATCAAAGAACTTTATATCATAGCAAGTCAAATTGACAATCAACTATATGGTAGTGAAAAAAAAGCTGGTGGTGGAATATTGCATAAAGTATTGCAAAACACTACTAAAAACTTAACAAACCATATGCATTCCGTCCTTTCCAAAGATGAATACTTGAAGGATAATCCAACTTTTAAGTCACTTTTGTCAAATGAAGTTGTATATTCATCTGGTATTTGCTACTCTTTGATGCAAAGTTTAGATAAAAAAGAACAATGGGATAAGAATAAAGAACATGTTTGGGGGCTATTAACAGAACAATATAAAGATTATTTTAGCGACGATACTATTGCTCGTGAGAACTTAAAACTACTCGCAAATATGCAAAAAATAAACGATATATTAAATGGTGTTAAGGATGAGAAAGAAAATATCTTAAAAGAAAAAAAAGATAGTTTTGAAAAAGCAAAAGAAAAAGGGTTAAAAAATTATCAAAATGCTCTTATAAAAGAGATTAATCGCACCATAGAAAAACTTAAAAATAGTGATATAGAAGAGATTAAAAAGAAAATAGAACACATGTCTAAAATTAAATCTAAGTCAGTAGAGGTAGTCGATGAAGCATATAGCGATAAAATAGATACTTTAGAATATGACATAAAAAGTTCTCTGCTTGATAAATTAAATTCATATTTCAGAGATTCAAAACGAGATATATCAAATAGTGAAGGAAGTGAAACTGAAAGCTATACAGTAGATAAAGGATGGTTTCAAGGAGTTAAAAGCTTGTTTGGTGGAGATGATCGGTACGAAACAAGACACAGAACATACACAACAGTAAAAGCTGGACATATCAGAAACTCTTTAGACGAATTGACTGACAAACTAGAAATGACTATTGATATAGAAGCAAAACGAACTATAGAAGAATGGAAGAAAGAGCTTGTGAAAAATATTGTCCATACACTTAGAGATGTTGCGGGAGATTCTAATTTAGAGATTGATCTTTTAAGTAAAACGATTAAACAAATTGTCAATAGTGTCACATACCCAGAAGTAAACTATGGAGGTGGTTTGCCTAGCTCACTTAGAAAAAGTGGTACACTAGAAGGTAGTAGTGCAGAACGATTTATAGATGATGCACGAGACTATGTAGATAATTTAAAAGGGCAAGTAAAAAGTGATATTAACAGTTATATCAAAAATTTAGTTCAAAAACTAAAAGAGACTAATATCGCAGACAGTATATTTAAAAAATATGAAAGTGATATGAAAAAGTTTGAAGATGATATAAATAATAAAACAATGATGTTGGAAAAATACAATATGATAGTTTCTGAATTGGAGAAATTATAATGAATGAAACTATAGACAAAATACATCAAGAGGTTGAAGTTGCACTAAAAGAAAAAGAGGCAAATATACAACAAATCGAAGCCCAGATAGAAACATTATTAACTCTTGAAAAAAGTATCAAATCTATAGCTACATCAGTTATTTTTTAAGGCAAAATTATGGGACAAAAAACAGAGTGTGAGATTCAAAAAGAGTTAGTTTCAAACTTACTCTCAACTGGTGCGACAAATAAAGGATTAAAAAAGTTTAAAGAGTTACTTAATGGAGATTTTTTACTCTTTGCAAATAAAGAAAATGCTTTAGCAAATGAAGCAGAGATGATTTTAAAACTCCAAGAGATAGAAAAGGAATTAGAGATCATTTCAGCTTACCCACTGCTACACACCAAAAATGTGGTAGCAGTTGGTGGAGGTTTTAGTGCAGGTAAGAGTGAGTTTATCAGTAGTTTTATTCAAAGCGATGTTAAATTACCTATCGGAGTAGTACCAACTACTGCTATACCAACTTATGTTTTTCATGAAGAAAAAAGGAATTTTTTAGGGTGTAGTAGCAAGGGTGGTATTGTAGATTTGGAAAAAATTGATGAAGATTTTCAATCAAAACTCTCTCATGACTTCATAAAATCTTTCGATTTTAATCTCAAAGATATTATGCCATACCTTCTTATTGCATCACCACTTTCACATGATCATATATGTTTTGTGGATACTCCAGGATACAACCCAGCAACAATAAGTGATGGTTTTACAAGTGAAGATGTAAAAACTGCAAAAGATTTCCTAGAAAATGCTAATGCCCTGTTATGGCTTATTGGAGGAGATAGTAATGGAACTATTGGAAATACAGATCTTCAATTTCTCGAAAATTTAAATTTAGAAGATAAAAAGCTTTATGTTGTATTTAATAAAGCAGATTTAAAACCGCTTGATGATTTAGAAGATATTTTAGAAGAGATTGCTGAGAGTTTAGAAGATGCAGATATAGATGTAGAGGGGATTAGTGCATATAGTTCTATTATGCAAGAGGAATATACCCACAAAGGAAAAACTCTTGAAGAGTTTTTGCAAAACTGTAACAACTTCATTAGTAAACACCAAGAGTTACTTCAACGGGTATATAGTGTTTATGAAGCTTACCGAGTTGCAACACAAAATAAAATTGATGAGAAAAAAAATGCAAAAGAGGAACTACACTCTCTTTCACTTGATATTTTTGAAGAGGGAATTGATTTAGATAAACCAGTGCATGAAAGAGTAACAAAAATCCAAGAGTATTTTTCTACTGAGCAAGAGGAAGAAAATCTTAAAACTCTTAAAAGTGTTTTTGAAGAGTTTAAAAATAGCATTAACGATGTATTTGGCATAGTAAAAGAGTATATGGATAATGAAACAAAAACACAAGATCCTGTGCAAGAAGAGGATATTGTTATAAAAACTAAGAATATTTTGGAAGCAATTAGCAATATTTTTGGTATAGAATACACTACAGAGATTTTGAATAATCAATATAAAAAAAGTGATGAAATTCATATACTTAAAAAGAAGGATATACTTACTTTTATAAAAGAGATTAATCGCACTATAGAAAAACTTAAAAATAGTGATATAGAAGAGATTCAAAAGAAGATAGAAAGCATACCTAAAATAAAAACAAAGTCGATAGAGGTGCTTAATAAAACATGTAATAGTGAAATAGATACTTTAGAATATGATATAAAAAGTTCTCTGCTTGATAAATTAAATTCATATTTCAGAGATTCAAAACAAGACATATCAAACAGTGAAGGAAGTAAAACTGAAAGCTATACAGTAAGTACATCACCATGGTCTAATCCTTGGAGCTGGGGGGATGATCGGTACGAAACAAGACACAGAACATACACAACAGTAAAAGCTGGACATATCAGAAACTCTTTAGACGAATTGACTGACAAAATAAAGAGTATTGATATAGAAGTAAAACGAACTATAGAAGAATGGAAGAAAAAACTCTTTAAAGATATTGTCCGTACACTTAGAGAAGTTGTGGGAGATTCTAATTTAGAGATTGATCTTTTAAGTAAAACGATTAAACAGATTGTCAATAGTGTCACATACCCAGAAGTGAACTATGGAGGTGGTTTGCCTAGCTCACTTAGAAAAAGTGGTACACTTGAAGGTAGTAGTGCAGAACGATTTATAGATGATGCACGAGACTATGTAGATAATTTAAAAGGACAAGTAAAAAGTGATATTAACAGTTATATCAAAAATTTAGTTCAAAAACTAAAAGAGACTAATATCGCAGACAGTATATTTAAAAAATATGAAAGTGATATGAAAAAGTTTGAAGATGATATAAATAATAAAACAATGATGTTGGAAAAATACAATATGATAGTTTCTGAATTGGAGAAATTATAATGAATGAAACTATAGACAAAATACATCAAGAGGTTGATACTTTAGCAAATCGCTTTTTTTTCGGGAAACAGCCAATAAAACAAAGAATTGCTGAAGAACTTAATGATTTACTCTCTAAGCATAATCAATTAGAACAAGATTTTGAAACATATAAAGAGGATAGTAAAACACGGCTCAATATACTTGAGACATCTTTGCATACCTTTGAAGATAAATTAAAAGAGCATTTATTAAAAACTCAACTTATCTCTAAATTGCTATCAGCTTCCACAAATAACAAAGGTTTGCAAGAATTTAAACATTTGCTTTATAATGATTTTATGGAGTTTGCAAATAAAGAAAATGCTTTAGCAAATGAAGCAGAGATGATTTTAAAACTCCAAGAGATAGAAAAGGAATTAGAGATCATTTCAGCTTACCCACTGCTACACACCAAAAATGTGGTAGCAGTTGGTGGAGGTTTTAGTGCAGGTAAGAGTGAGTTTATCAGTAGTTTTATTCAAAGCGATGTTAAGTTACCTATAGGGGTAGTACCAACTACTGCTATACCAACTTATGTTTTTCATGAAGAAATAGAACTTTATTTAGGCTGTAGCTCAAATGGTGGACTTGTCCATCTTAGTGATATAGATAAAGATTTTCAATCAAAACTCTCTCATGACTTCATAAAATCTTTCGATTTTAATCTCAAAGATATTATGCCATACATGATGATGGGTGTCAAAATTGATCATGATCATATTTGTTTTATAGACACTCCAGGATATAATCCAGCAACAATAAGTGATGGTTTTACAAGTGAAGATGTAAAAACTGCAAAAGATTTCTTAGAAAATGCTAACGCTTTAGTATGGCTTATTGGAGCTGATGCAAATGGGACTATATCTGCTAGTGATTTAGAATTTCTGGATGATCTTAATATTGAAGATAAAAAACTTTATATTGTGCTAAACAAAGCAGATTTAAAATCTCCTGATGATTTAGAAGATATTTTGGATGAAATAGAAGAAAGCCTTGAAGAATATGATATTGAGTTTGAAGGCATTAGTGCATATAGTTCTGTTTTGAAAGAAACTTATTGTACTCGTGGTATATCATTAGATGATTTTTTTATAAATAGTGACAAAGAAGCAAACAAGCAAAAAGAGCTTACAAGTAAATTATATCAAGTGACGAATGCATATAAAAATGCTATTTTACAAAGCAAGAAAAGAAAAGAATCAGCAAAAGATGAGCTACATTCTTTATCATTAGATTTGCTAGAAACTGATCTTGAATTGGTAGATACACTTTCAGATCGTATTGAAACTTTAAAGAAACTTTTTTTAAGCGAAGAAGAAGATGAAAATTTAAAACAACTTGAAAATATAACAAAAAAACTAGATGCAGCAATTCAAAAGGTATTTCATTAGTAAAATTAAAGCTGAAGGATAAGTGTGTTTTTATGGTTTATAATATTATAAGAATTATTTAATTTCAACTCAAAAATCCAATAACAAATATTTGAAAAGTGACTTAGAAAGGTTAAAGCTAAAATGATAGATAGAGTAAAAAAGATATTGCAAATCCTAAAAAAGGATTTGCATGAAAGAGATGAGATTATAGAAGTAGCTTTTTTATCTGCACTTGTTGGAGAAAATATTTTTTTATATGGACCTCCAGGTGTCGCAAAGAGCTTAATATCTCGGAGAATTTCGAGTGCATTTGAAAGTGAGAACTATTTTGAATACTTAATGCAAAAGTTTAGCACCCCTGAAGAGGTTTTTGGACCAATATCGCTAAGCGAGCTTAAAAAAGATAACTACCTTAGAAAAACAAAAGGATATCTTCCTGAAGCAGATTTTGGGTTTTTGGATGAGATTTGGAAAAGTAATCCTGCTATTTTAAATACACTACTTACTATCATCAATGAAAAAAAATTTAAAAATGGCGATAAGATAGAAGATGTTCCACTAAAGGTACTTATAAGTGCATCAAACGAAACCCCACCACAAAATCAAGGTCTTGAAGCTTTATACGATAGGTTTTTGGTACGGTTATCTGTAGAACCATTAAAATCAAGAGATAGTTTTGAGAGTATTTTACAACAAGGAAATTTAGATAGTTTCGTAGATGTTGCAGAACATTTAAAAATCAAAGCTGATGAATGGAGAGGTTTTAAAGATAAAATAAATAAAGTAACCATTTCTCAAGACTGCTTTAACATCATAAATGCAATACGACTAGAAATAGTTGAACACAATGAGAAAAGTGATGAAAAAGATATATTATATATCTCAGATAGAAGATGGCAAAAAGCAGGACTGCTACTAAAAGCAAGTGCATTTTTTTGCGATAGAGATACAACAAATATAGTAGATTGTTTTTTGCTTGAGTATTGTTTATGGAGCAAACCAAAAGAGGTTGAAGTGATAAACAAAATATATAATGCCCCTAAAATCTAAGACAACAATTCAGTAAGATTTATTTTCAAAAAAGTTAAAATAATAAGAATTATGGAGATGAAATTATGAGTAGAAAAAAAGGTCAAACTTACACAGCTGAACAAAAAACAAAAATAGTCTTAGAGATGCTAAAAGAGGAGATGACAACAAGTCAATTAGCCTCGAAGTATGGGGTAACATCACAATCATTAGGGAAATGGAAACAGCAGTTTTTAGAAAATGCTTCTTTAGCATTTGATGTTGGCGGAGCTACCAAAGCCTATAAAGATGAGATAGAAGAGCTTAAATCTGAAAATGAGCAGTTGGCTAAAGCACTCGGCAAGGCAACTGTAAAGGCGGAGTGGGCAGTGGGAAAGTTAAAGAGCTTGGACTTGATTGAAAAAAGAGCTCTGATAGAGTCCAGGCATAAACAACTTTCAATATCAGAGCAGTGTGAACTTATTGGTGTCAGTAGAAGTAGTTTTTACTATAACCCCGTGCCTATAAGTGCAGAGAATATAAAAATACTCCATAAAATCGATGAAATCGCTACTGATAATTCAGAATATGGGTATCGACTCATCTATGAACAACTCAAAGAGGATGGCTACAATATTGGAAGAAATAGAGTGCTCAAATATATGGGGATTTTAGGGATACAAGCGATATATCCAACAAAGAAAAGAGTCACAAGTATCAAACATCCCCAACATCAAGTATATGAATATTTGCTCAAGCAGTACTGGACTCAAAACGGCAAGAAAAAAACAGTGTATGTCTCAACACCAAATGAAGTGTGGAGTGGAGATATTACCTATATTCGCATCAATGGTGGGTTTATGTATCTTGCTGCTATTATCGACTGGCACAGTAAAGCTGTGCTTGCATATAAAATCTCTAACAGTATGGATGCAACACTTGCCACAGATGTACTTCAAGAGGCACTTGCAAAGTATCCTAAGCCTAAGATATTTAACTCTGATCAGGGGAGCCAGTATACAAGTTATGAGCACACCCAATTACTCAAAAAACATGATATCCAAATATCAATGAATGGCAGAGGCAGAAGTATCGATAATATCGTAATTGAGAGATTCTTCAGAACTCTCAAGCACAGCAATATCTATATAAATGATTATATAACAATCAAAGATTTAAAAGAAGGAGTAGCAGCATATATACACAAATATAATTTTAAAAGATTTCATTCAAGTATAAACTATCAAAAACCAATGAATGTTTATCTTGAATATCTAAAAAATGTGGCATAGGGTAACAGATGAAGATGAAATTAAATTTCTGGAGAAGTTGTCTTGATTTTTAGGGGCATTATAATAGTTACTGAAGCCATAGACAATGTAGGGATGGATAGTGGTGTTAATATAAATAGATTAAAACAAGATGTTAGCAGTATCAATAGCCGAATAAAAGATGAATTGTATTATCAAGAAGATGTGTATAACATTTTAGAAGTAAACAAAAAAAGATATTTTATAGCCAATATACAAATAAAAACAAATAAATTTCACAATTGTTATATCCCTTTTGATAAATTTAAAACAGACAAGGAATTTCATCCATATGATGCAAAATTCAAAGAATTAAAATGGATAAAATGTAACTTTAATGGCACAGCAAAGTGTGAAATATCTGTAAATATAAAAGGAAAAGAAGATAGTTATTATCTTTCAAGTGGCTATTATTGGGACTATGATACAGAATTTGAGCCTAAAATCTTACATAAAAAAGGTGAATTTAAAACACGCTCACACATAGAAGAGCGACTTGTTGATCTATTTGTAGATGAGATTTCAAACATAACTCAACAACTACAGTCTAGCTTAAAAATCATCCAACAAAAAGAAAGAGAATATTCAAAAACAGCATACAGCCCTTTTACATCCCAAGAAAATATAGAACTTGTAACTAAAAATATTACAGCACAAGTTGAGGAAGTCGAGGTGTATATAAAAGATATCATATCTTCTACTGCTATTTTAAAGAAAGCTCGACAAATACTAGAGCAACCTATAAAGTTATATCCTTTACTACAAAATGGCTTATATGGATATATAGATGAATACGGTAAGATGATTATAAATCCACAATTTGATGATGCATATCAATTCAAAAGTGGAATGGCAATAGTAGAAATAGATAGTAAATATGGGTTTATAGATGAATATGGGAAAATGATTTTTAAATCCTTATTTAACTACATTGGCAATTTTATAAATGGACTAGCAAAAGTAAAAAAAGATGGTAAATATGGATTTATAAATGATAAATTTGAAACAGTTCTTGAGCCTCAATTTGATAGAATTGGAGACTTTAAAGATGGTTTTGCAGAGGTAAAATTAGACGGTAAAAAAGGGTTTATAAACGATGAGTTTGAAACAGTTCTTGAACCTCAATTTGATAGTATTGGAATTTTTAAAGATGGTTTTGCAGAAATTGAATTAGATAATAAATATGGAGTTATAAATAATAAATTTGAAATAATTATAAAGCCTGAATATGATGAAATTTATGAATATAAAGATGGATTAGCAAGAGTAGAAAAAGATAGCAGATATAGTCTTATAGACAAAAAAGGAGAGATAGTTTTTAAATCATCTTTTAGTTACATTGACAATTTCATAAATGGACTAGCAAAAGTAAAAAAAGATGGTAAATATGGATTTATAAACGATAAATTTGAAACAGTTCTTGAGCCTCAATTTGATAGAATTGGAGATTTTAAAGATGGTTTTGCAGAGGTAAAATTAGACGGTAAAAAAGGATTTATAAACGATGAGTTTGAAACAGTTCTTGAACCTCAATTTGATAGTATTGGAATTTTTAAAGATGGTTTTGCAGAAATTGAGCTAAATGATAAGTATGGATTAATCGATGAAAATAGAGAAATAATACTAGAGCCTATATATGATTATGTAAAAACTTTCCCAGATAAAATTGCAATAATTGAACAAAATAATAAAAGTGGTTTATTAGATAGCAAAGGTAATATAATTCTTAAACCTATATATGATTGTATTTATGATTTTCAAGCTGGCATTGCAATAATTAGACAGAATAACCAAAAAGGACTTATTGATAAAAATGGTCGAATTCTATTACGACCTTATTATGAAGATATTTATGATTTTCAAGGTGGAATAGCAAGAGTAAAGCTAAATGGAAGATATGGTTTTATAAATAAAAATGGGAAATTAGTTTTAGAGCCTAGATTTGATTATGTTGGTGAGTTTTGCAAAGGATTAGCTCCTGCTAAAATTGATAGTAAATTTGTAATTATCAATGAACAATTTGATATAGTTTTTGGTCCTGAAGATAATTATTATGTGAATTTTGATCGGATTGATGATTTTAAAAATGGCTTTGCTGAAGTGGAATTAAATAACAAAAAAGGACTTATTGATACAAATGGCAATATTGTTATCAAACCTCAATTTGATTATATTCAAGACTTTGAAGATGGATTTGCTGAAGTGGAATTAAATAACAAAAGAGGACTTATTGATAAAAATGGCAATATTGTTATCAAACCTCAATTTGATTATATTCAAGACTTTGAAGATGGATTTGCTGAAGTGGAATTAAATAACAAAAGAGGACTTATTGATAAAAATGGCAATATTATTATCAAGCCTCAATTTAATTTTATTTACAAGTTTGAAAATGGATTTGCTCATGTAATATTAGATGGTAAATTTGGACTAATTAATAAGAATGGAGACCTAGTTTTAAAACCAGAATTAAATAGCATTAGCATTTATGATAACTTTCTCATAGCAAAAGTTGATGATGAAAATGAAGTTTATATAAGCTTTGATAAATTAAAAGAAAACAATGCTAAATAACTTAGAAAAAAAATTTAGTGTATTAAACAACGAAAGTATAAGACAGAAGAGTATTTTAAAAATTAAAAAGTATCAAAGTGATTTAAAAAGAGAAAAATTACTTAATGATCCTTTTTATGAAAATAGAAAAAAACTCAAAAAAAACATAGCTTCTACAAAAATTAAAAAGAATTCGTTTATAGAAGATTTTAAAAAATATATATCTGATTATGAAGAGCTTGAAAATATAGCAAAAGAGAAGTTTATAGATATTGATTTTTTTTACAAAGAGGTAGAAAAACTAGAAAATATAGCTTTAGAAAAAAAGCAAAAGAAAAAATCTTTAGCTGTTGAGTTTGATAAAAGGATTCAAAAAGATATAAAGATAAACACAAAATTGCTTTTTGAAAAATGGCAAAAAGACCTCAATAACTCTTATGATAAATGGGCTTTGATGTTTGAGAAAGAAAAAGAGAAACTCTTTTTAGATGATTTAATCTCTTGGCTTAAAAAACTTCAAAAGGTTTCTGATACCTTAGAGGCTACAAATCTTGGAGATAGTTTACTTTTTGATTTTGACAATGGAGCTTTAAATGAGCAAGATCTACAAGAAATATTGAGATGGGCTGATTTTATCAGTAGTAGTAAAAATATTCAAAAACTTTGTGACATGTTAGGAAGACTTAAAAAAGCTTCAAAACTAAAAAAGAAAGAGTTAGCAAAAGTTACAAAAGAGATAAAAACTTTTACAAAAGTAACCACATCAAAAAATGAGATTTCGGGTTTAAAATTTGGTAAAGATATACAATATGCACTACCATCTGAACTTTCTATGATAGATGATGAAGAGTTTTCTATACTGTTTGATAAAAAGTTTGTAGAAGGTACTTTACTTTGCTTTGATAGTAATGTAATAGGTGAAATTGATATAGAAAGTGTCTCTTTGCAAGAGTTTCAAAAGTATATAGAAAAAGAAGAGCAAGAGAAATTGGGTCCAATAGTAATATGTGTAGATACAAGTGGTTCTATGAGTGGTGAGCCAGAAAATATAGCAAAAGCAGTAACTCTAAGTATAGCCTCAAGAGCAAAAGAAAAAAATAGAGAGTGTTTTTTGATAAACTTTTCTACATCTATAGAATTGTTTGATTTCTCACAAAAACAAGGAATATCGCAACTTGTTGAATTTTTAAAAAAATCATTTCATGGTGGTACAGATGTAGCTCCAGCACTAGAATATGCAGTAAAAAAACTTCAAGAGGATAAATTTAAAAATGGAGATTTACTCGTAATATCTGATTTTCAAATGGGCAGCATAAATAAAGATTTACAAGAAAAAATAAAGTTCTTAAAAGAACAAAAAAATAAGTTTTACTCATTAGTTATTGGCAATTATACTACAAATCAACTTGATATTTTTGATAAAGAGTGGTTATTTAATCTTAATAGCAATGATATAATAGAGATAGATGATATAGCAAGAAGGTTTTAACATGGATGATAAAGATAAACTCAACTTAGTAGCAAAACTTATAGATTCAAAGACACAAAATAGATATTTCAAAGAGTTTACAGATGTTTTATACAATGATTTTTTAGAATTTTCAAATGCGGACAATCATTTAGCAAATGAAACAAAACTCTTTTTAAATCTAAAGGCTATAGAAAAAGAGTTAGGGGTAATTTCTGCTTATCCTGACCTTTATAATAAAAATATCATAGCTGTTGGTGGTGGATTTAGCTCTGGTAAAAGTGAATTTATAAGCAGCTTTCTACAAACATCTCTCAAGCTTCCAATAGGAGTTGTACCAACTACAGCAATTCCGACTTTTGTGATAGAAAATGACGATAATAAAGTATTGGCAATTTCTTTCAAAAACACCAATATAGAGGTAGATAAAGAGTTTCATAAAAAGCTATCACACAATTTCATCTCTTCGTTTGGTTTTAACCTTAAAGAACTTATGCCTTTTATGATTATTGCATCCAAAATGAAGTATGACAAAATCTGCTTTTTAGACACCCCAGGATACAATCCAGCAGATAGTAGTGAAAGCTTTACAGAAGAGGATGTGAATACTTCAAAAGAGTTTTTACAAAATTCAAATACTTTAATTTGGCTGATAGGACTAGATAGCAATGGAACAATATCTAGTAGTGATTTAGAGTTTTTAGAAGCTCTTGAGCTTGAAAACAAGGACCTCTTTATCGTGCTTAACAAAGCAGATTTAAAACCGAAAGATGATTTGGAAGATATAATACAAAGTGTATGTGAATACCTAGATGATGATGACATAAATTTTAGTGGTGTTAGTGCTTTTAGTTCTACAATGCAAGAAGAATTTGTTTATGAAAAAAAATCACTCTTAGAGTTTTTAGACAACAAAAATATCAACTCCATCAAGTATGATGAAATCAGTAATAAACTTAAAAATATCTATTGTGCTTATAAATATGCACTCATCAAAAAAGAGAAAGAAAATGAAGCACAATATAGCTATATAAAATCTATTTTACTCGATATGATGGAAAATTCTGATGATGAAAGTATAGCTTATGATAAAATTCAAAAGTTACAGGCTAATTTTAAATTAAACAATCCCAACGAAAGAATAAAAAAATTAGATAGAGTATTTGAAAAACTTCAAAGCAAAATTGATGGTATCTTTTCAAAAAAAGCAAATTTTAATTTTGAAGAATTAGATATAGGAGAAATTGAAATAGATTTTGAAGCATCGAAAAAAGAAGATCAGTTTGAAACAGTTGAAGATAAAGATTTTTTAATAGATGAGCTAAATGATTGTATAAATAGTTTAAAATAAAAATAGTAGATTTTTCATGCAATTAATTAGAATTATGCTATACTGATGTAAAATTAAAATGCAAAAAGGATATGTATGATTAATATAACACTTTCTAATTTGCGAAATAGCTCAAACTTTTTTGATATAGATGATATAGCTACCATAGTTAATGGTAGAAAAAAAGAGGAGATTGGCTACTTTGTACCTAAAATGTTTAAAGAAGAGTTTGAAAATTTCATGCAAGATTTAGAAAAAAAACGAAAGCTAAAACTATTAAAAAGAGTAGCTAATGCTTCCAAAAAAGACACAATAGAAGATGGAGCTGTTGCTGATGGTATTGAATAGAGGAGATATTTGTTTAGTTAATTTCAATCCAGCAAAAGGTGCTGAGATGGGTAAGCTTAGACCCGCTATTATTATCAGTGAAAAAGAGGATAACGAGATTTTAGATACAGTTATTGTTATTCCACTCTCAACTGTAATAGAACCAAATACTTTACCATATAGATATACAATAACTCCAAGAGATAAATTGGAAAAAAAGAGTGATGCTTGTATTTATGAGATAAGAGCTTTGAGTAAAATACGGATCAAAGAAAAACTATCAAAGATTACACATAATGAATTAACAATAATTCAAAAATCTCTATGCCAAATTGTGGGGTAAAATGAAAAATATATTAGTATTATACAATCCGTATTATCAGGAAAATGTTATAGAACAACACTTAGAGATACTGAAAAATAATGGTAGTGTTGCTTTTGGAAAATTAAGATCAAAACTAAGAGATTATGAACATCCATCTCAAAATCTACTCAATGAACTCTATAGTGAAGTATCGCAAGATACTCCACTGCAGCTCTTTTTGACAGATTATAATAGTATGTATGTTGCACATGTTGTAGCTGTGAAAGAAGATAAAAGTAAAGATATAGAAGCACCTAAATATTACGATGAATTTGATGTAGAGAAATGGTATATTATAGATGATTTACGATTAATAGTAAGTAACGATTTTCAGCTTATCAGAGATAATATCCTAGCTAACTTTCTAGCTACAAACTTCAACAATAGAACTTATGCAATATATGGAAACAAATATGTTTATCCAATGCAAGTAACGATGAAAGAGGAGATAAACTATTTTGAAAAAGAGGATGAAAATTTTAAATACTACACAAATATATTCAAATCAGATTTAGAACTAGAGATAAAACAATCTCTAATTGATTTTTCTTTTGGAGTGGAGATATTTTATAGTTATCATGCAAACACACAAGATAATGTTATAAGTGCAGAGATAGAATATTTACAAAATAAACACAATACTCTATATGATTTTAGTTCTGTAGTTATAAAATACTCAAAAGCTGTAGAGCTGGAACTACATAGATTTATGAAAATACTTTTTCAATATCTAACATCTCAAGAGGAGAAACTCCAAGAGTTGCCCTATACTATACAGGGAAACGATTATCGATTGGCAGATATACAAGAGCATAAGGCAAATTACGGTACATATAAGTATCTAATCAAAAACCCTGAAATAAAAAATGCTATAAACAATTATATACATAATGGCACTCTAAGATATTTCATATTTTCCACTATCCCATACTTTATAAAAACAATGCAAAATGTTAGAAATGAATCGGTGCATGGTGCTTCAATAAGCTTGGCAGAATGTACAAAAATAAGAGACAGTATGCTTGGTATCGGTAAAAGTAGTTTTTTAGGTGATTTAATTGTTTATAAAAAAAGTTTTTAAAGGATATATATGCCAGTTAGACCAGAACCAATCGTAGAAGAGTGTCCAAAATGTGGATATTCAAGAGTTGTACACTTAAAGAGCGATGCAATAAATCCTATGGAGTTTACATTACAATGCCCAAAATGTGGTGCAGAACTAGAGCTTAGAAATTTATCGACTTTTGAGAAAATACTCGATTCTTTTAAATTGTCGTAAAATACCAAAACAAGGAATATAATAAATGAACAATCAAGAAATAAAAGAACATTACAAATGGCTAACAACTGGGACAAAAGAGTGCATAACACTTGATAAACCCGTCATTCCGCAGTAAAAAAATAATAAACACAAAGGCACATTAATTGCTTAGAAAAGTCCTAAAAACAGGACTTTATATGCGAAGCGAATCAATAAAAATAAAAAATATGGATCACTTAGGTTTAGTTGCTGGTATGATTGATGAATTAGAGATTGTTAAATGTGTTGATAATGAGATAGTGTCAAAAAGCCATAAGAAAAATCTCTCTTATGGAACACTTATAAAAGCGATGATTTTAAATGGTTTAGGATATGTCAACAAACGCCTCTATCTTACCCATAAGTTTTTTGAAGATAAACCACAGAGACCACCATCCAGAGCTTAATCAAGTAGTCCTTAACCTTATTACAGAACACCAAGCAGGAATACCTTTAATGATGCAAGCAGCTGATGGAAACCAAGTAGATACACAAGCCTTTAGCACTATAGTAAAAAGCCATATCGAATCACTCAAAAGCGCTTCTCATCAACATATTACCCTCATAGCCGATGCAGCACTCTATACTACACTAATACTCAAACATCTCAAAACACAAAAGATAGACTTTATCTCCCGTATTCCTATGCGTCTTAAAAAAGCAAAAGAGTTTGTCCAAACCTCCACAAACCAAACCTTTAACTCTATTGATGAGAACTACAGCTATATCAAACAGACACTTACCTATGAAGATATCCCTCAACAGTGGATACTCTATCGAAGTGGATATACACAAACGAAACAAAGTAGCACCATTAAAAAGGAGCTGTTGCAAAAAAGCCTCAAAGAGGCTAAAGAGATAAAAAGACTCACCAAACTGCATATGACGGAGCATCCGGCCACCCAACGCGTTTTAAATCGGACACCAAGAAAGGGAATATTTTCTGTAACGCCATTTTAGCATAAAGTGTCCGAATGATTTTTTAATATTCGTCAGTTTTGATGCTCGATTTGAGTTTTCGCATCGATGGACCACTCAGTTCTATCCTATGGGAGGAGTGAACAATTCTGTCTAAAATTGCATCTGCAATGGTGTTGTTGTTGAGATAGTTATACCACTCACTTACAGGAAGCTGTGAAGTGATAATTGTAGAATTAATCTGCGTTCTGTCCTCTATGATCTCAAAGAGATTCGTTGCATCATCTTCACCCATAGGTATCACACCGAAGTCATCAAGAATCAGCAGTTTAAATCTTGAATACTTTTTAAGCAGATTAGTATAAGTGCCATCCAACCTTGCAATTTTTATCTCCTCAAGCAATGAAGGGGTTCTTACATAGTAGGCTTTGTACCCATCAAATATAGCCTTATTGGCAAACGCTTGAGCGAGATAGCTTTTCCCAGTCCCAGTTTTACCGGTAATGATGATGTTCTGTCTGGCATCGATGAAGTTGAGTGAAGATAGTGATCTGATCTGTGCTTTGTTGATCCCTCTTTGTGGTGTGTAATCTATAGCATCGAGTGCTGCTTGCTTATCTTTGATTTTTGAGAGTCTGTGATTCATGATGATGCGTTTATTGCGTAAAAATATATCCTGCGCATCAAGAAGCTGATAGAGTCTTTCACTAAACCCCATAGAATCGTAGTTGATATCCTCCATCTGTTGCAAATATGCCTCTTTAAAGCCCTTATAACCAAGTTCTGTCAGTTTGTTGATAACGGTAGTGTGATTCATTCTTTTGTCCTTGTTTTCTTTTTATTATTTGATTATTATTTCTATTTGTACTCATCTGCACCGCGGATATTGGAGTGGTTGTTAAAAAGTGCGTAGTGTGATGATGGTTGCACATTATTGGCACTCTCACTCAGATAGAGCTTTTTATCGAGTATCGATCTGATCGACTTTGTGGTTGTGGTGTTGTGCTTTGTGGCATACATCAGCGCCAACTCCAGCTCTGTATTACCATAGAGTTTTGCCAACGATAAGATGGCTACTATTTTATTATACGCCTGTGGTGGATACTCTACTGATGCAAATACATCCTCCACAAACACACTACTGAATTCACCTATATTTTTTGCCCAAGAACGCACTCTTTGCGGATTCATACTCTCGTTTACATACTGATGTTTACTTGGCATATGTTCATGCAGTGTCGAACACTCACCAACTCTTCGCAGGCGTGGATGTGTAGCGATGAGTCTGTTCTTGTGGTAGATATAGACACTTTGTGTGGAGTATCGTACCTCTACCTCCTCTTTGATATATTTGTAAGGTACAGAGTAGTTGCATTTCTCAAGGCTTATATGGTAATCCTGATGCACTTTTGCGATCTTAAACTGTTTATAGGTATAGCTGTTTGCAGGCAGTGGATTAAGATAGGGTGCATCGAGCTCATTAAAGAGCTCTGTTCTACTCTTTTGGAGATGTTTTATAACTTATTATTGTATCTATCGAGCAACTCCGCTATAGCTTCGTTGAGCTCATCGACACTGAAAAACTTATGGTGACGAAAGCGTGCGAGAATGTAGCGTTGAATCGCTTGGACACCCTGTTCTGCTTTTGGCTTGTCTTTTGGCTTTCTTGGGCGTGCTGGATTTACTATGACGCCATAGTGACGATTGAGGTCTGCATAGCTCTCATTGACGACGATACCGTTTTTATTATTGGAGATGATGGCACTTTTGAGATTATCGGGAACTACCACTCTTGGCACTCCGCCAAAGAACCCATAGCACTTGACATGGGAGTAGATGAAGTCCTCCTGTTTTTGACTTGGGGTAGCATGAACAAAGGTGTATCCACTAGCCCCTAGTACGGCTATAAATATCTGTGCATACTCCACTTCACCGGTTCTTTGGTTGTGTATTGGCATAGTAACACCGCTGTAGTCTACAAACATCTTCTCACCCGCAAGGTGTGTCTGGCGCATGGAGGGGTTGAGTTTTTTGACGAAGCGGCGGTAGTATACGCGAAACTGGGTGTACTGATACCCATCCGGATTATCCTCTTTATACTCTTCCCACAACAGATAGAGGGTCACTTTGGTTTTTTTGCGCAGTTTGAGCTCTTGGTGGATATAGTTGAAGTTTGGCATCGCTTTGCGTGAGACAACGACACTGGCTACATCGGGGAAAAACTGTAGTTTGAGTGCATCATCATCTAAAACATCAATCTGCTCTATTGACAATCCAAGCTCTTTAAACCGTTTGATATAATCTGCAACGGTACTTTTGGCTACTCCTGTAGCGTCATGTATCTTTCTGATTGACAAGCCCATACTATGGTACTTTACAATATCACGAACTGATCTCATAGATATAATCCTCATTTTCAACACCCTTGTAAATAAATTTACAAAGAGTGTATTTGAATTTAGAAAATATCTCTTTCTTAAACGAATCTGTGTTGACGCTTTTTTAGTAAAAGTGTCCGAATCATTTCCGTCATCACTGTCCGATTTAAAACCGTCACGGGTGTCCGAACTAAAACGTTATGGGTGTCCGATTAGGTGCGTTTTTTGCACCAAACAACCCTTTTACTGTGAAGCTGATGCAAACAAGGCACTTCAAACATATCAAGAGAAGCTAACAACAGTTGCTATTGCAACAGCAAAGCTCTATCAAAAACCAAAATTTAATTCAAAAGGGAGACCAAAAAAAGATGCTGCAAAGATGCCAAACCTATAGGGTATGAATATTATTGGCACATTGCTATAGCAATGGATAAAGAGCAACTCAAACAAGAGATTGAAGCAGAGGCTGGAGTCTTTATTCTTACAACTAATGATCTTACACTCTCACCCAAAGAGCTTTTAGAAAACTATAAATCGCAACAAAGGGTTGAAAGAGGCTTTAAATTTTTAAAATCACCAGAGTTTTTAAGTGATGCTATGTTTTTAAAAAATCCAAAAAGGATAGAAGCAATGCTTATGATTATGACCCTCTCTTTGCTTGTTTATGCAGCACTTGAATACAAAATAAGAAAAGAGCTCAAATCTCAAAATAAAACCTTTCCAAATCAACTGGGTAAACCTATACAAAACCCAACGACACGATGGGTATTTGAGTGCTTCTTCTCAATTCATATCCTTCTTATGGAAAATCAAAAGATGGTAGTTGGTTTGGATCAAAACCATAGGTTGATTTTAGATCTATTAGGGGAGCGTTTTTGGGAGTTTTATAGGTTTAAAAATATTGGAAAAGTTACTGCGGAATGACGGATAATACTATTTTTCAATTAGATAGTAGTGAATATATTGTTAAATACAGTATCAAATAAGATTTATTTTTTCAATCTTTATCAAAAATATGCAAATTTCAAACCATTTGTTGTAAAAAATTGTTGTAAAACTTTAAAATTCCAAACCTTAAAGCCCTTAAATAAGGGCTAAACTAAAAAAGAAGAGACTAATCCAATAAGTCCTCCAAAGATTTATATATTACTATATTGACATTTAGGCGATATTCGCCTACAATATAAAAAACAAAAAAAGGTTTATCTATGACTCAACAGCAAATTAGCAGATTAATAGATGTACCAGATAGAACTCTGAGGGATTGGAAAAAAAATCGACATAGATTGTATAATCTCTTGGAATCCTTAGAGTATGATGAAGTAAAGCAAAAGATAGGTGCGGTAGATACTGATGATGTAGTTGTTTTTGACCCTAAAGCTTATTCTACTAATCTTTTTTGGCAGACAAACCAAACAAGTGAGCAAAAAGTATATGCTATCATTTCTAATTATCTATCCACTTTAAATAAAGATGATATAAAAATGTTGTGTGATCAGTTTGGTAAAAATTTGGTAAAGAGTGTTTTAGTAGATAAATATAAAAAGATCTATAAAAAAGGCTACCTATCTACAAGTGGTATAGATATACCTCTAAGTGGTGATTTTACCCAAAATGAGGGCTACAAACAAATATTAAGTATTATAAATGACTGTTAATGTAAAAAAAGCTCTCCAAAAGATTTGCGATAATGATATATTAGAAGATGAGTTGTACTTTGTAGGAGGTACAGCTCTTAGCTTCTATCTAAATCATAGAATTTCTGAAGATATCGACATAATATCGAGCAAAACATTAAACCATAAAAAAATTATACCAAGTATGAGTGTTTTGGGGGCAAAACAGCTTCAAGATGAAAATGTGACCGCTCTAAGAATGGCAGGACTTTTTCCTGATGAGTATATGATAAAATTTGTACTAGATAATGTCAAATTGGAGTTTTTTCAAGCTTCTAGACCTATTCAAAGAGAGATATTAAAAGATGCTACTTTTACCAATTTTGAAAACTCAAAACTAAAAATACTTGATCTAAAGTCTATCGCAAAATTAAAACTTGTTGCACTCATTATGAGGGATAAATCAAGAGATTTGTTTGACTTTAGCTCTATTTTGGAAAATAGTGTATTAAGCAATGAAGAGCTTATTGTATTGTTTAACAAGATTGATAATAAAATAAACTCTGTAGAGGATATTATAAATTTTATAAATAAAAAAGAAGAGTCAAAAGATGATGAAGCTGTTTATCTTAATGAAACAAATAGAATTGATTTAAGTTTTGAGGAGATTAAACATAGAGCAGTAGAATTACTACAATAAGCTCAATCTCGATTATTGTCTCACTCAAAGATGCTCTAGTAACTTTTTAAATTGCAATATTCTTATATCTATCTAACAAATCATTATACCACTGTATCATCTCTGCTCTCTCTTTTAGATACAAAGCTATATTGTAAGCCTGTGATACTTTTCCTACAGTATGAGCTAATTGAGTCTCTATTACATCATGGGAAAATACTCCAGCTTCATGAGCTATGGTAGAAAATATACTGTCTTATAACAGACCACGAAAAGCTCTTGGATCCTAAATTGCACTTGATATTAGAATTTGGAGGATAAATATTTAATCAGTTAGACCTAAAGTGAGACCTGATATAATCTTAAGTGATATATTGCCGTGAAATAGGGATTATTTGTGGATGGGGTAGAGGGATTCGAACATTGTAATTCTAGATTTCTTAAAATTCATATTAGTTCTTTTGAAGGCTATTTTAGGTACTATTAGAGAATTTAAAGTTCCTCTTAATTCTCGTTAATTGATTCAATTTGGACAAAAATTGGACAATTTGGACAGAAAATGGACAGGAATATCAAGGATTTAATATGAAGAATGACCTATCAAGTTATAAATTAGATGATTTTAAAGCAACAAAATCTAAAGGTATTAAGATACATAAAAGTGGTCTTGTATTTTTATTTGACTTTCGTGTTGATGGTAAAAGATACCGTATTAAATGGAAAGCAAATCCAAGCCATTCCCCATCTGATAAACTCAGGACTGCTCAGAGTCAATTTAATGAAGTGTATGAAGAGAAAAAACGAGAACACTCTATATCTGCTGATGTTAATGCAACAGTAGGAGACTATTGGGTAAAAGTCAAGAAGTTGAAAAATTGGAAGCCATATATGGTGGAAAAGTATAATTATTACTACAATAAGCACTTGATGAAGTTAGATCCTCTGAAAATTAAAGATGTAAAACCTGCCCACATCACAGAATTAAATATATCATTGCAACATCTGAAACCATCCACCATACAAAAAGCATATGAGATACTAAAACCAATTTTTAATTTAGCCATTGAAGATGAGATTATAGTTCGAATGCCAATCAAGGATTCACACCTTCCAAAGCGGAAACAGATAGAAGAAAAAAAGGTTATTACAGATGCTGTCAATAAATATAAAATAGTGCATGGAGCGATACACCGTTTATTTAACTCTAAAGAGATTGTTCAAGTTGGAGATAAAAAAATAAAATGCAGTGTCAATAAACATCACTTAGCACTATTTTTATTTGGTTTTCATGGTAGAAGACGGAATGAAACAACCAGTCTGCAATGGGAAGATATAGACTTTAATAATGATAAGTATATAGTAAGGGCTGAAACCTCTAAAATAAATACAGATATGGTTTTTTCTTTGCCAAGTGAAATAAAAGAGGCATTAAAGACTTTTCGAGATACCACAGGCAATGTTTTTAATGTAAAAAAAGTTTATAAGCATTATGATAAGATTAGGCTTTTAACGGGTATAGAGGAATTTAGCTATCATTGGATGCGAAATCTTGCAGTCTCTGCTTTAAGTAGTACAGGGGCTTCTTTAACAGATTTAACAGCAATGCTTGGTCATCAGGATAGCACAACTTTAAAGAAATATCTATCGTTACAGCGTGATGCAAGCACTAAAAGAACAGATATGTTATCCGCTCATATATTGAAACAAGCATAAAGGAGACAGACATATGGCTACGCCTCCTTTAACTAAAGAGCAAAAAAAATTAAATGATCTCATTAAAAGACGACATAGTGCTTTTAAAAAGTTTACATATTACGATTACAATAACAAGATTCAAGAAGCACAATATCTTCTTAAATTATACCATGAGTTTAAAAATTCTTCGGATAAAAATGATATTGGTAAATTATGGAAATTGCAGGCTACAATAGACACATACTTGGAACAATATTGTCCTTCGTACAAATATGAAATACCATCATCAGATTTTAGAGGTGACATAATAGCAGATAGACAGTCTTTAGAGAACAAGCTTGATGATTTTAATGAAGATTCCAATAGTGTACTACAATCGAATCCTTTGTATAAAATAACATTGGTGCAAATAAAAAAACTATTTGGCATAGATGATACATTAGCAACCAAATTACTTCATTCAGGCTACATGAGAACCACACAATATGAAAAGCAAATAGAAGAATGGTGTAGATACAGCCAGTTTGTCAGAAGGATCATAAAGTATATTAAAGAGAATCAACCTCGCTGGGAACACATGACTAAAAAAGAGAAGAAATCGGCAATCAGTGCATACGATATTTTACAAAGTAACTATTTTAGTGATAACGATGCTGAACTCCTCAAATATTATCCAGATTTTATAGACAAATATGGACTTAACAATAAAAATAAAGCTATTGCCGATAAGCTCTTCTCTTACAATTTCCCAAAAATGACACCACTAATCGCAAAACAAATCACAGAACAATCCACAAAAAATAAAAAAATTTAACTCTTTTTTTTAGCTAAATGGGAGTTTTTATCCCCTTTGGGGTATGGAAATACCGTACTCTTCTTATGTAATCTACATCATTTTTTACCTTTTTAGTTTTAAAGCAGGGATAGGTGTAAGATGAGATTATACTGTTAAGAATTAAAAAACAGTTCGACGGAACTTAATTCTGGTGCTAAGGCACCGAAGCGCGCTTCATAACATCATAAAAGGATTGTTATGAAAACAATACTTAACAAGAGATGGCTAACCCCATCAGAACTGGAAGCAGAGTATGGCTTTAGTAAAAGCACTCAGGCAAAGATGAGAATGGCGAGCAGTAGCTCTAACATCCCGTTTAGCAAGATTGGGAAATATGTCCGTTATGACCGATATGCGATAGATGCATGGCTAGAGGAACATCAGGTTCAAGGAATTGCTTCATGAAAGAAGAAGTGGCAACTAGACTTGCAGAGGTGATACATCTTCTTCACCTTGAAGACAACTACTTTTATACAAATGCTCAATTGGCAAATATAATAGGAGTGTCACTTTCAACTATAAAGAGATACAAGGAATATATCAGGCTATTGGATAAAGCCTTACAAATAAAGGAGAAGGAACTATGCAACAAGCACACATAAGTAATGAACCACAAAGGTGGGATCATATGAAGGGGGCTATATATTCCCGAAGTAGAGGTTCAAACCTCATATACAAGACCCCTCTCGAGTTAAAAGATGGGAGTATAATTTTTAACGACGAAGATACCTACATTACAGATTATAATGAGTCTTTTACTCTAAAGGGCAATATATTTACTTATAGAGGGTTATCTATTGCTCTGCCTGTAAATAGAAATATTACTCCTATTCAGCGAATCTATATGGCTCTTGGTTACTCATTTGATAAACACAGCGATTATGATATAGATATAGAAGAGGTAGATTTTAAATCTCTTCTTCATGTCCTTACTATGATGGCACTCAGAGATGAAAAATTTCTAAGGGGTAATTTTACCCAGCATAAGCAACTCCGCTATGGAGAGCATATTTTTGAGGCTTATGTAAAGGCTGTTTCAGGCTCAGGGAATATAAAAGCCAAAAATAAACACATTCGATGGCTCAATGAGCAGGATACGCTCCAGCTTAAGACAAAACTATTTGATACCGCGAATTATCAAGCTGGAGTGCACTCTATGAAATATACTCCTACTGTTATAATGGATAAAATTATAACAAAAGTTTATAAATATGTTAAACTTTTAAAATTTAAAGAACATAGTGTAAAACTACAGCCATTAGATTTTAAATTTAATCTCTCCAAAATAGACAAGATAAGAATGAGAGACGCCTTGCTTTTACTAAACAACAGTATCGGCTTTAGTGATGGCTCTTTTATTATAAGACCCACCCTGCAAGATACTCAGCACTCAAGGGTTTATAGTGTTTTTACAAGCATAAGCAGTGACACAAGGAAATTACTTGGATTTACAAATTATGATATAGGGTCAGCTCTTCAAACTATCTGCCTACAATTAGTGGATAACCCTAAAAACTTCCCGCTCCATAAAGAGCTTGCGGATAATAAAGTAGCTTTTAGAACAAAGGTAATGTCTGAAACTGATATGGATATGGAATGGGTAAAAAAAGAGTTATCAAAAATAGATAATCTTGATAACATGCCAAAGAAGTACAAACTGTACCCAACACTTGAAGCATACTATAAAGAGGCACTAAAGCTTAGAGTAGAGATCCTTGATAATACGGAAGAACTCACATATTCAAGGGCACATGAGTATGCAAAACCGAATTGGAAAGCTATCTGGAAAGTTGGTAAAAAAGAGCCTGATTTTGTTGAAGACGGCAAGAAAGAAGTAAGCATCTTTTTCTTTATATGGACTCAGTATGAGAGAGAGATACGAGAAGCTATGATGAGTTGTTTTAGTACTCCTGAAGCCTGTCATCAGGTGCATGACGCTGTATATTCTAAAGAAGATATTGATTCTAAAATTATAGAAGATTATGTACTGGATCAGACTGGATTTGAAGTGAAAATTAGTAAGAACTGAGTATAGAGCCATAAGGTGCAAAAAAAAATGCACCAAGGCTCATGCTGTACTTTAGACCGTTTATAAAATTCATTTATATAAAAACCTCTAAGAAACCCCTCACGCAAAGAAAAACATTAGCTGCATATGACGGAGCATCCGGCCACCCAACGCGTTTTAAATCGGACACCAAGAAAGGGAATATTTTCTGTAACGCCATTTTAGCATAAAGTGTCCGAATGATTTTTTAATATTCGTCAGTTTTGATGCTCGATTTGAGTTTTCGCATCGATGGACCACTCAGTTCTATCCTATGGGAGGAGTGAACAATTCTGTCTAAAATTGCATCTGCAATGGTGTTGTTGTTGAGATAGTTATACCACTCACTTACAGGAAGCTGTGAAGTGATAATTGTAGAATTAATCTGCGTTCTGTCCTCTATGATCTCAAAGAGATTCGTTGCATCATCTTCACCCATAGGTATCACACCGAAGTCATCAAGAATCAGCAGTTTAAATCTTGAATACTTTTTAAGCAGATTAGTATAAGTGCCATCCAACCTTGCAATTTTTATCTCCTCAAGCAATGAAGGGGTTCTTACATAGTAGGCTTTGTACCCATCAAATATAGCCTTATTGGCAAACGCTTGAGCGAGATAGCTTTTCCCAGTCCCAGTTTTACCGGTAATGATGATGTTCTGTCTGGCATCGATGAAGTTGAGTGAAGATAGTGATCTGATCTGTGCTTTGTTGATCCCTCTTTGTGGTGTGTAATCTATAGCATCGAGTGCTGCTTGCTTATCTTTGATTTTTGAGAGTCTGTGATTCATGATGATGCGTTTATTGCGTAAAAATATATCCTGCGCATCAAGAAGCTGATAGAGTCTTTCACTAAACCCCATAGAATCGTAGTTGATATCCTCCATCTGTTGCAAATATGCCTCTTTAAAGCCCTTATAACCAAGTTCTGTCAGTTTGTTGATAACGGTAGTGTGATTCATTCTTTTGTCCTTGTTTTCTTTTTATTATTTGATTATTATTTCTATTTGTACTCATCTGCACCGCGGATATTGGAGTGGTTGTTAAAAAGTGCGTAGTGTGATGATGGTTGCACATTATTGGCACTCTCACTCAGATAGAGCTTTTTATCGAGTATCGATCTGATCGACTTTGTGGTTGTGGTGTTGTGCTTTGTGGCATACATCAGCGCCAACTCCAGCTCTGTATTACCATAGAGTTTTGCCAACGATAAGATGGCTACTATTTTATTATACGCCTGTGGTGGATACTCTACTGATGCAAATACATCCTCCACAAACACACTACTGAATTCACCTATATTTTTTGCCCAAGAACGCACTCTTTGCGGATTCATACTCTCGTTTACATACTGATGTTTACTTGGCATATGTTCATGCAGTGTCGAACACTCACCAACTCTTCGCAGGCGTGGATGTGTAGCGATGAGTCTGTTCTTGTGGTAGATATAGACACTTTGTGTGGAGTATCGTACCTCTACCTCCTCTTTGATATATTTGTAAGGTACAGAGTAGTTGCATTTCTCAAGGCTTATATGGTAATCCTGATGCACTTTTGCGATCTTAAACTGTTTATAGGTATAGCTGTTTGCAGGCAGTGGATTAAGATAGGGTGCATCGAGCTCATTAAAGAGCTCTGTTCTACTCTTTTGGAGATGTTTTATAATCTTATTATTGTATCTATCGAGCAACTCCGCTATAGCTTCGTTGAGCTCATCGACACTGAAAAACTTATGGTGACGAAAGCGTGCGAGAATGTAGCGTTGAATCGCTTGGACACCCTGTTCTGCTTTTGGCTTGTCTTTTGGCTTTCTTGGGCGTGCTGGATTTACTATGACGCCATAGTGACGATTGAGGTCTGCATAGCTCTCATTGACGACGATACCGTTTTTATTATTGGAGATGATGGCACTTTTGAGATTATCGGGAACTACCACTCTTGGCACTCCGCCAAAGAACCCATAGCACTTGACATGGGAGTAGATGAAGTCCTCCTGTTTTTGACTTGGGGTAGCATGAACAAAGGTGTATCCACTAGCCCCTAGTACGGCTATAAATATCTGTGCATACTCCACTTCACCGGTTCTTTGGTTGTGTATTGGCATAGTAACACCGCTGTAGTCTACAAACATCTTCTCACCCGCAAGGTGTGTCTGGCGCATGGAGGGGTTGAGTTTTTTGACGAAGCGGCGGTAGTATACGCGAAACTGGGTGTACTGATACCCATCCGGATTATCCTCTTTATACTCTTCCCACAACAGATAGAGGGTCACTTTGGTTTTTTTGCGCAGTTTGAGCTCTTGGTGGATATAGTTGAAGTTTGGCATCGCTTTGCGTGAGACAACGACACTGGCTACATCGGGGAAAAACTGTAGTTTGAGTGCATCATCATCTAAAACATCAATCTGCTCTATTGACAATCCAAGCTCTTTAAACCGTTTGATATAATCTGCAACGGTACTTTTGGCTACTCCTGTAGCGTCATGTATCTTTCTGATTGACAAGCCCATACTATGGTACTTTACAATATCACGAACTGATCTCATAGATATAATCCTCATTTTCAACACCCTTGTAAATAAATTTACAAAGAGTGTATTTGAATTTAGAAAATATCTCTTTCTTAAACGAATCTGTGTTGACGCTTTTTTAGTAAAAGTGTCCGAATCATTTCCGTCATCACTGTCCGATTTAAAACCGTCACGGGTGTCCGAACTAAAACGTTATGGGTGTCCGATTAGGTGCGTTTTTTGCACATTAGCCTTACTTCTTTAATAATATTTTATTCTTTCGTTTGTCTAAATTCTTCAATTTTACTATAACAAATTCCATTTGTTATTCCTTGCTTTTATTACTGTCAATATATAACAATAATGTCAAATTTTCCATGTATTTTTACATTGATCACCTGGAATTCCATAGCCAGTACAACCCCAGAACTCTCCAAATCTACCATTCCTCCTTTTCATAGGTCTTCCACATTTGTCACAAATTTTTATGCTGTTGAGACAATTTGGGTTTTGGCATATACTCTCTTTTTCATAATCAATTGAAGGAGCACCACATTTTTCACATATTCGAGGTTTCGATTTACAAACTGCTCCAGAAGTACAACTATAAAAATTACCGTACTTCCCTTGTTTTAATTTATAATACCCATTTGTACATTTATTACATTTGAAAATTTCTCGATATCTTTGATTAAATGTTTCAGACACAACATCTATGTCAAATTTTGGGGCAAGTAATTCATTTATAAAGACAGATGTAGCTCTTGGATCTGCAACAAGATAGCATTTCTTTTTAGCTCTAGTAATCCCAACATATAAAAGTCTTCTCTCCTCTGAGTGTGGAAAAGTATCAAGGGAAGGAAGAAGTGCTTCTACAACAGCATCTTCTTTATTTTCATTAGGAAACCCTGTCTTACCTTGAAAAAAGCCAATTAAAATACAGTAATCAGCTTCTAAACCTTTAGAACTATGAAATGTCCAAAACTTAATACTAGAGTTTTTTATATGTTTATATACAACTTCTTTAGTATCTTTTAGTAGATATCTATATCGTGCAATAACAGCAATAGATGCTTTAGAGTTTTGTTTTAAAATCTCTTGAATAAGATGTAGGGTTTTTAATTCAAGATTTTCTTGATTATCTACTTGGCTATCATACAAATAAACTTGAGGTGAAGATACTTGTGTATGTGTAATAACCTTTTTAATATATTGTTCAGGGTTTTGCATGACAAACTCACCAGCTGTGTGTGCAATACTATTGTTATATCTAAATGTCTTTTGTAATATTGTTTGAGAAGAAGATCCAACTCGAGATTCAAATTGTGTTGTTAATTCAAGTTTACCACCTGAGAATCGATAAATAGATTGCCAATCATCTCCTACAACAGTCAATCGAGGATTCGGTCCATTTTTAATAAGAGCTTTTAAAAATTCCATTCTCGCAGCAGAAATATCTTGAAATTCATCCACAAGTATATAAGTCCATTTAGGTTTAAAAGAACCATCATCTACAGCTGTAATAGCTTTAATAATCATATCATCAAAATCAATGGCATTTTGTTTATTTAGCTCACCAATATAGGCTTTATGTAAGTCAGATAAAAGTTCTTGATACTGTTTAGAGTTTGCAATTTTATAGTCTTCTAAACGATTTAATATAGCATCATCTGATAGCCTCTCTACCCGTATTGCTTGGAGGCATTTTAAATATTTTTTTATTCCAGCAATTAAAAAGCCACTTTCATTGAGTTTTTGAAAAATCTCCTCGGATGATCTCTGTTTTATTGTAATATCATGATCTTTCATGTGTTGTAGTAAAGTATCTTCTAATTTACCTTCGACCCAATTATAATGATATGTTTCGATAAGAGTTGTGTTTTGCTCTTTATGTAGCTCTCTTTTTCTCTGTATTTCAAAATTATATTGTTGACTATCAATACCTACTCTAGTATTTCCTTTTCTGTCAATACCAAAATGTTCTAAATATATGTCTGCTGAACTCAAATAGAAGTCAGGTTTATAATCAAAACCTACTTCTAACCTTCGTTTAGTTACATAAGAGGGTTCATACTCATAATCTACACAGTTGAGATATAACCAGTTTGCTATGCATAGCTCTTGATAGCCTTTAACTACCTCATTTTGTAGTGTTCTATATTCATTATCTCTGATGTAGTTATCGTATTCCTCTTTTGTTTTAAAATCAAAAGGGTTAATAGGCTGGTAACTCAAATCGATAAATGTCTGCATAAACTTTGGATCAGACTGTATTTTATGTATAAACCATTCAGATATCCACATATCCAACTTTATTTGATCTTCACTAAAAACGGATATTGAAACAGATTGTTTGCCATCAAGAAGAATTTGTCTTCCAAGTGCATGAAAAGTTTTTACCTTTGGTCTATTATTTTTATCAATTGCAACAGCAGTACCTCTAATACTTAATCGTTTTTCAAGCTCCTTTGCCGCATCACGATTATAGGCAAGTATTAAAATCTCTTCAGGATTTGCTAATCCTCTATCTATTAAATCCAGAGCCTTTGCCACCATTACTGAAGTTTTTCCTGTTCCTGCTGCTGCAAGGACTAAGTTTCTATCATTATCACGGATTACAGCAAGTCTTTGTTCCTCTGTTAATGGGTTTGCTTCGATATTGTCATAAAATTTTGCTCGTGAAGAGAGGATAGTAGCTTCAAATTGCTTTCTCAAGATATTAATTATCTTATCTGTGAGAGGAATATAATCCGATAAAGTATCTAAAAATAAAAGAAGGTCTTTAGAAACATGTTCTTTCCATTCAGTAGTATTTGCTTCATATAACTTTAGTAAAGGAAGTATTTCATTATTTAAATAATTCACTTTTGAATCTCGTAAATATTCTAATTGTGTATATTGTTGAAAGATTTGTTGCTGAGATACAATTTTATTTTCTATGATAGGTTTGAGTATTTTATTAATTACTTGAATGTTATTCTTACATTCTAATGATTTTAAGAGTTTGATTTTTATTAGCTGAGAGTTAAATGAAAATTGAAGACTTGAACCAAATAAACCAGAAAAAATTACTGCAAAACTATCAGCATTAATCCAATTAAAGCTTTTTTCAAGACTACTTTTTTTAAATAAATATAGTTTTTCGTCATCATATTCTAATTTAGAATAATTACCGAAAAATTTACCAAAAAGAGAGGTTTCTATTGTTCCTTGAAACATCTTTATTGCACCTCTCTTTTTTCTTTCAAACTACTTGAACTTTTATTTCTACCATGATCCAAGACTTTTCTTTTTTCTGATAACATCCACTCCTCTAAAAATGGTATCTCTCTAGTTTGTGGGGAGTTGATTTTCTGAGAATTAAATATTTGAAACATCTTTGTAATCCAAGATAACATTATATACTACTCCTTCTTATTTTAACTATTACGGCTCTTCAGGTTTAAACAACATAAGTGCTTTAATGGTATTTTCTTTCTGATATACATACGGATTTCCATCGAGAAATGAAGGTGTTTCAAACTCTACTGTTTTTATTTTAGAGTTACTTTTTATACTCTTAGGTTCCTTTATTGTTATTAGATATTATATTTCTTCGGATTAGCAATCATATTTAACTTTTTAATATCAGAAGGTAAACTTAATGTATGCATTTTTCTATGGCAATTAGGGCATAACGCAACAGCATTATCAGTGGTATCTGGTCCTCCCTTTGCAAGTTGCTTTATATGATGCACTTCAAGATATGGTGTGCCATCTTTCTTTTTAAAAGGAGCTTCTAAGTCACATAGTTCACAGATACCTTGTGCTCTTCTCAAAACTACTTCAACAACATAAACTGAGCGTTGATAGCATTTAGCTTTTGTATATGAATATCCAGGTGTACTTTGTTCTGTTTGTTTTGCTTTATCATATACTTCCGCGTCCGTGAGTCTCTTAACCTTATTATACTTTTTCTTCTCTATGTTTTGTAATGCTTCCTGGTCATTAAGAGCAGCTATACGATCTTTGAGTTTTAATGGAAAAACATATACATTGCGAAAATTATCATCTTCGTCAGGTTGTCTTTCGATAAAAGGCTCATTGATTAATTCCACTTCACCTTTATATGTATACTCTGTCTTTGCAAACACTTCAAATAAAAAGACTGTTGTGTTAGATTGTTTAGATTTAAGTAAACGTCTATTCGCTCCGGTTAATGTTTGATTACCTTTCCTACCTTCACCAGTGTAATATAAAATATCTCCTTCTTGTTTATCTTCATAAATGCTTTTTACATGATTTCGAATCAGAACTAGTCTATTCGTATCCTTTTTATAGTTCATCCCTCGCATAACTGTACAGCTGAGTTCATCTTTAATATCCTGTTGCGAATATATCTTATTAATAATGAGTGCCATATTTTAGATTCCTTTGAGTAGTATGGAACAATCAACTAGATGGTTCTTTAATTTATCGCCTTTGCTATTGACATCTAAATCATTCTTGTAGTAAAAGCATTTTTTGTAATTTTTAATATCATTATATATTATTTTCCAGAATGCAGTAGGAACAGCTATTTTGTTTTTTCCTATTCGTTTAGGATTAGTTCCATAAACAACACCATTTATAACTGTAACGGAACCTAAACTAGATGCCACTTTTCTTTCTAGTTTTTCAGCTTTAATCCATGTTCTTCTGTTTACTTTTGGTGCTTGTGGAATAATATTCGCCATACTATAAGTTTTACGCAATGCTTTTTTACTATAATCGAAATCTGCATCATTAGCTAGATGGCCTCTATCATATCCAGAATGCACATAATCTTTAGATTTACTTCTGTATTTTACAGGTATTGTTTTCTCATTATAAAATCGTTCTCTTTTTTTAATATTTACAGCATTAACTTTATTTCCATCAAGTGTATAGGCTACATACTTTGCACCTTTCATTTTATAATCATAGCATATAGTAAATACTTGTTTGTCTATGATTTGGTTACAGTTGTTTTTATTGATATAGTCAGATAAATTTGTTGCTTGTAAGACTGTTGCAAATAATATAATAAAAAATTGTAATAGATTTATCATTATTCGTATAATTTTTGTCGTTCTTTGCGTAATCTTTCAGAATTGTCAGCACTAATAAAAGTTGTTCTATTTGCCTGATTTAATGTTAGTGTTGCAGTAACTTCTTCTCCATTAACTAACATCTCAACAGATAAACTTTCTCCACCATCATCCCATACTCGTATTTCTTCTCCACGTTTCTTTGCAAATCTTTTTGCATGAATCCATGGTATAGATGTTTGAAATATTTCTCCTTCATTTAAGTAAGCTTCACCTATTGCTTTTTTAATGTCATTACCACTGTCACTCTTAAAGAAACTCCATAAAACAATAACAACTATAATTCCTACAATAACTTCCATTTTACACTCTCCTATTGGCTTTAAACACATTCATATGATATATCCTAAAATGGAATCTCATCTTCATCAATATCGATTATAGGCACATTTACCTGTGATTTATTAGATATTTGTTCTTTTTTAAGGGCATCATATATATCTCTGATAGTTCTATTAAATGTTATCGAAATTTCTATATTTTTTGTATAATCCGACAAATCATATCCATCTGCTCTTAAAGCCAATATCAATAATCCTGCAATTCTTTCTTCTGCTTCTTCTTCACTTATACTGTTTAAATCTGAACCAACTGAAAATAGGGATGGACTTTTAAGGGCTTCAATCCTTACTTCCTGTAATATATATAGAATTTTTTTGCCTTTTGACATATGTTTTATTACGCCCCATACAAACCATATAATGATAATTCCTATTATTATTTCTATAATAAATTCCTATTAAAATTTAGTCTTACATAAACTTTTTTACTGCATAACACGGTACAAGTTTTATATTATGCAATGGTATTATTCATTAACTGTGAATCAACTAGTTTCTTTTTAATTAAATGCTTATCCAAATGGCTTTGGCATAGGTTTAGCACAAGTACAAGTTGGACTTAATGTACCATCGTTACATACAACTCTTCCACTACTTGAACAACCTGCTACACCTCCATGCCATGAGCAACACCCACTGCGCTGTACATCTAATGCTTTGCTGTTGTGACATACAGTTTTACTTTGAGATTCCTTGTTTTCTGCAATGTTTTTATCAACTGTATCAGATACACCAAAAGCCAATGAACTAAGTATTAATAACATCAATAATGTTTTTTTCATGATATACCCCTTTATTTAAACTAGTAAAGATTAGTTGATAGAAATATAATAACATCCTATCATTCAGTTAATCTTAAAAACTAGGTATAACTACTTGAGAAATGCTGATGAGCTACCATCTGAAACAATAGATAACTTCTATAAACAAATTGGATACAATGTTAAAAAACAACGAAAACTAAAAGGATATACACAACTTCAACTGGCTCAGGCACTTGGGCACAAATCTGTAGGTTTGGTTTCACAGGCAGAAATCTACCTAAAAAAACAACACTTCAATATCGAGCATCTCTATAAAATCGCCTATATTTTAGAGTGTGATTTATGTGACTTACTAAAAGATACAGATAATTGATAATTATTATTAATACCTCAATACAAATGAATCTCATTGTTTCATACTACCTCAAGCTATCTTCAAACCAAAAATCTTTATAGAGCGTCTCTATTTTTTTGCAAGAAGTCTTAGTTTTTAAATCCCCAAATACCGTTACATGTAATACCCCCGCCCATTAAAAAAACTACGAGGTATATTATAAGTGAACCACCTTTATGGGATCATATAGACACCCTCATATGTTACCGAGATTGTGGTTCATTCTACTATTACATTGCTTCACACTTTACACGTTACACCACACACCACTCCGTGAGCCACGGTCTCACTCCGTTCCTACAGCAGCCTTGGTCTGCTTTCGTTATTCGCCTACACGGTACGGCTCATATATTTTTTTATTATTTTCTTTGTTCTGCATGTTTATATTACTGCATTTCGTTTCTTTTTCTTCATTACATGTAAGCTCCGTTCGTTCCTCACTTCACTATTATTACACGGCTTGAAGCCTGTCATTCAAACGCCATTAAGGCTTACATCGGTATAGCTTTGGACGATTACTGACCTTGTCAACTATGAATGAGACGAGCAAGTTTATCTTCAGATAAATATGAAGCTAAAATTACTCCCTTACATTCACAGATGCCAAGCCAAGTAAATCTTTAGACATAACACACACTCTGTAAAAACTGAACTCTTCTCTGCGTTACGAGTAAAGTTTCCGCTACGCTTACAGAGTGTTGTGTTATGTTAACCATCCTACGGCACAGCTCTTATATCTATGTGACATCGTTCAATCGCCACAGGGCTCTCATCTAAGCAGTGACACTGCGTGTTTTTATTGTTTGTTTATCTTTTGTCACAACGCCTTTTAAATCCTTAGAGCATACACCACTATCTTCAAAATAAAATGAAAAGTAGTTCCAGTTTATTTTAAAGAGTAACAGTGCAAGCAGTCGGAAGTTAAAAGGCTTTTTGAGCCAAAAGAACTTGAATCTTAGAGGGATTTCAGTTTGAGAGTTTCGGTTAATACCGACAAATATTTTACGAAAACATTTGATAAAAGGATTAGATTATGCGAGTATATTTAACAGACCTACAGGCGTACAATGAAGGGCATTTAGTTGGAAAATGGCTAGAATTACCGATGAGTTCATTTGAACTTGCACAGGCTCTCTCAGAGGTGCTAAATGAGGGTGAAGCCGTTAGTGGCACAGATGGGCATGAAGAGCTTTTTATAACTGATTATGAAGCAGAAATAACTATAGATGAGTATGACGACATTTACAAGCTGAATGAGTTGGCAGAGGTACTTGATGCACTGCGTGAGGATGAGTTACTGAAACTAAAACTACTCTCACATGAGGGCTACAGTGAACGAGAAGTGTTACAAAACGGCATAGATAACTATGATGTTGATATTTATGATTATAGTAATGATGTCAGTTTTACTGATGTTTATGAGCTACTGGCATACGATATGGTGCAAGAGGGCTTATACGGTGCCATTCCCTCACATTTAGAAAACTATATAGATTATGGTGCTATCGGTAGAGATTTAAGTTATGATTATGTAGAATTTGAACATGGAGTTCTTGGAAGAGTAGCGTAAATGCTGCTCTTTTTTTTGCTTACATGTAAATAGGGCATGGCATTCTGTGCGGGATGGATTCAATCGTTGCCTCTGAACCCACCCACCCAGAACCTTCGCAGCATAGCTGCATCAGGACTGCCATAGCCCTTGGAATTGTTTCATCTTTAACTATAAAAATGATACTATTATAAAGACAGAGGGAGATAAAGTAATGAAAGCATCACACAACGAACAAACTTGGACAGAGAAGCTTTTAGCATGGGCAGACGAGTATAAAATAGATGACCTCATAGGCAAGAGTAAAGAGGAACTGCTCTCACTTGAAACTTTAAAGATCAGCTTTGAAGCATCAAAAAAACTAGACGGCTTTATAGCACCAGAGATAGAGTATCTGCAAAACCTCAAAGATCTGACACTTGATCATGTCTACACGCTAGAAGTTTTACCACTTGAAATAACAAGACTAAAAAATCTACAAAGTTTAAAACTTATATGGCTTCCTCTAAAAATAATTCCTAATGAAATTGCAGAATTACAAAATTTAAAAGAGTTAGTTATAGCTGTCTGTTCCAAGGTCAAGTCATTACCACTTAGTATTGTAGAAATGCCAAGTTTGGAAATACTTGTTATTGAGAACTGTTTAGCTCTTGAGGTTCTACCAATATCACAAAAACCGCTGCATAACCTTAAAAAGCTCGTTATACAATCTTTTAAAAGGCTTTGTATATTAGATTTTATCAAACAATTTCCGGAGCTTGAAGAGTTGGGCTTATGCAGAATACCTTTTGTGAATTTTCCAGTCTCATTGTGTAGTTTAAAAAATCTAAAAGACTTAACTATGCGTGATACAAAAATAAAACAACTGCCAGCAGAGATAGCAAATTTAAAACAATTGGAGATATTCATATGTGATTCTCTAACAGAGATATCAGAGGAGATATGTCACTTACCAAAGCTCAAAGAGTTTGATTATGGTGCTAGAGCGTTAAAGGATCTTCCACCATCAATAGATAAACTCATTGCTCATGGGTATATAAAGATAAAAAATTACGAAATTATAGAAACGATTGATACACTAAGAAATAAAGAGCTGTTAAAGAGAGGCTTTAAAATTGTTGATAGTTACGATGAATTTATACAAGAAATAAAAAATATGAAAATCATCACCCATCGCTATAAACAAGAGCCATTTGTCAAGTATGTTTCACATGAAGAGTTTGAACAAGAGTACAAAAAGATGGATAGATATATTGAGCAGGTTGTTAAAAAATTTCTGCATACTGACAAAGAAGAAGAGCTTGATGATTATAGAAGAGGATTATGACAAGGCAGAAGTGTTGCATGGGATGTTTGAATATGCTTAAAGAGGTATTTACCTTTGATACGAGATATGAAATTTATGAGGAGTTTATGAGATGATAGAGATTGATGAAAATGAACTTATAGAAAGTTTACAAGAGGGCTATGAACAACTGGAATTAGCTATAAAAAATAAATACAATAGAAAAGAGATAAGCAAATTAAAAAACTGGTGTGTATCTATGGAGATGATTATATTTACATTCGCACCTGAGTATAAACAGATAGTTTTAAATATGAGAAACAGAATTATTAAAAGTAAAAAAAAGAATACTATAGATGATAATTTAGATGTGCCTACTATTTTTAGAAAGTAGGTGCTGATTTCATATCGTGTCTTACATGTAAAAAACATCTTTGGTTGCCAATAGATAATAATAAATGGACAGAAATTGGACAAAATTTAAAAGCTTAAGTGATTTAGTGTTGTAAAATAGGGATTGTAGGTGGATGGGGTAGAGGGATTCGAACCCCCGAATGCCAGTACCAAAAACTGGTGCCTTACCGCTTGGCGATACCCCAATGCTTTGTAGATTAAAGATTGGTTGCGGAAACAGGATTTGAACCTGTGACCTTCGGGTTATGAGCCCGACGAGCTACCGAACTGCTCTATTCCGCGGTGTTTCAAACACTTTTACTCTGTGTTTGTGAGCGAAATTATAGACAAAAATTTCTTTTATGTCAAGAGTTTTTTATTAAAAGTATTAATTTTTTTTTTGAACTCTTTTTAATACTAATTTTCCTATAATAAAGAAAAGAAAAATATTAATAAATAAAGAGAAAATATGAAACCGATAGAAAGAGTTTTACAGGCTATAGAAGATATTAAAAAAGGTAAAATGGTTATTATGGTTGATGATGAAGACAGAGAAAACGAGGGCGATCTGGTCTATGCGGCCGCCTTTTCTACACCGGCACATGTAAACTTTATGGCAATGCACGCACGGGGGCTTATATGTGTTGCTCTTTCTAAGTCTATTGCCGACAGACTTGATTTGAATCCTATGGTGAGTTCAAATACTTCTTCGTATGAAACTGCCTTTACAGTCTCTGTTGATGCTAAAGATGCACTGACAGGAATTTCAGCTAAAGAGCGGGACGATACTATAAAAATATTAGCCAACCCCATTTCAAAGCCGGATGAACTGGTAAAACCGGGGCATATTTTTCCTCTCATTGCAAAAGAGGGCGGTACACTTGTAAGAACAGGCCATACGGAAGGCTCTGTTGATCTGTGCCGTTTGGCAGGGCTGAGTGAAGCGGGGGTAATTTGTGAAATAATTAAAGATAACGGTGAAATGGCCCGTCGCGATGATTTGGATATTTTTGCCAAAAAACATGATCTGCATACAGTATTTATTTCTGATATTGTTGAGTATAGACTTTCGAATGAAAGACTTGTAAAAGAGACAGAGGTGCAGGAGATAGAGTTTTTCGGTGTCAAAGTGCAGCAACATACATTTGAAGACCATGATGGTATAAAACATACAGCGATACTTTTTTACAATGCAGGTGAAGTTGCAAATGTACGGGTTCATAATGTAATTCCTGACTGTGAACTACTTTTGCAACAAGAGAAATACAATAATTTGATCAATTCTATAGAATATCTGAAGCAAAACAGCGGTTTGTTGGTTTTTATAAACAAAACACATCATCAGGACAATGCGGCCATAAAAGAGTTTGGAATAGGGGCGCAGATTATTAAATCATTTGGTATTTCAAAAATGAATCTTATTACTTCTATGAAAAAAACCGACTTTGTAGGACTGAGCGGATTTGGACTTGAAGTAAATGAGATTATTGATATTTAACTGATGTACAAATTTTTTCTTCTTGTCTCTGTATTTGTTACATGTAATGCAGATTCACAGATGATACAGCGTACAAAAGTATTGATGGGTACTTTTGTGTCAATATCTGTCGACAAGGAAGATAAAAAATTTCTTAAACCCTCTTTTGAGATTATCAAAAGGGTCGATAACTCGCTCTCTACCTATAAAAAGAATTCTCCAATATCTCAACTTAATCAAAACAGACATGCATCTTTAGACAAGTATTCTTATGAAGCTTTGACGCTTTCTTTAAAATACTATAAGCAAACACACGGGTACTTTAATATTGCGATAGGAACAATTACGAAAGATTTATACAGATTTGGTGCCAAAGAGCGTATTGCTTTGAAAAATGAACTTGAAAAAAGTTCTGTTTCTGTCAATGAGCTTAGATTTGATAAAGATGAGGCTTTTTTAGGCAATGCAGTAAAAATAGATCTTGGCGGTATGGGAAAGGGATTTGCAGCAGACAAAGTCAGTGAATTTTTACTGCAAAACAAGGTGAAAAAGGCAGTTGTTGCCCTGAGCGGAGACATTCGATGCATAGGCAGCTGTAAAATTGCCGTTAATAATCCTTTGGATGTGACACATCCTTTGGTTACATTTATAATACATAACAGCGGTGTAAGTACAAGCGGAAATTATAATCGTTATATAAAAAGCACAAAGTATAATCATCTCATTAATCCAAAAACAAAAGAATCAGAACAAAAATTTATCTCTATAACGCTTGTCTCAAAACTTCCATCAGCAACACTCGATGCATATGCAACGGCTGCGAGTGTTATGCCGATAAAAGAAACATATGCATTTTTAGATTCTAAGAAGATAGGCTACATTATTTTGCAAGCAGATAAAAAACTTGTTATAAGCAAAAATATAGCTGAATATACTGATATGTTTATTAAAAATTAAATGATTCAGTTTTTAGAATTCTTATTTTGGTAAGCTCTTTGTTATATTGCAGCTTTAACTCTTTTGCTGCTTTTTTTGAGATAAGCCGAAAACCAAGTGTTAGTACAATTTTATCACCTTTTTGCAGCTTTGTGTTGTAAATAATATTTTTTTTCGCATAAATAAGGGTATCTTTTAAAATATTCGTTGCTTCAAAAGGCATACTTTCTTTGTTGCCTTTTCCGAAAATACGTGTAAATATATAAGGTTCTTGAACTATTTTGTCTGCTCCGCGAATGATTGTAACATCGAGGACTCCTTCTCTGTAGGCCTGTCCGAACAGAGCATGATTGGCAAGATTTTCAATGCTTACCTGAAAGCCTTTTTCATGTTTTTGTACATGAAAATTGATATATTTTCCGAGACTTTTGCTGAGTTTGTGCAGACCTGCTATGCCATGATAGGCATGAGTCTTACTGTCGCTAAGTGTTGTTTTGCTGCCCATGGTTTGCGGCATATGACAGGATATACAGGTATTTTTGTCTTTTTTGTCAATATACGCATCAAGCATGATGATATCAAAATCATGCGCATTGTTTACATGTGAATGGCATCCCATGCAGACATTGCCGTTATAGTAGTTTTCATTGTTGTATTCAATTTGGTGATAAGGAGAATTTTTAGAGCGTTTGATAAGACCAAAAAAAGAAGTTGTTGTTTCATATGTAACTTTGGATCTGTTTCTTTTATCTTCTTGGGCACTAAAGAAGTCTTTTTTCTTTCCTGTTAAAATATTTTTGTTTGCTTCATCATATTTTTGAATATTTTTGATTGTATGGCAGTAGATACATGATATCGGTTCTTCTTTTTCCTGTTGCAGGTTTTTTGCGCTTGGTGCATGGCAGCTGTTGCATTTGCCTCTTTCTTTTTCTTTGTGTTCTTTCTCAAAGACCGCTCTATATATTGCATCATTAGCAAGCGATGACTTTCTGTGAATTGAATCATAATATTCTTTATAGATTAAAGGATGGCATTTTTGACACACTTTGTTGTCGTTTGCAAAGGAAGCATTACATGTAATAAGAAGTAATAAAAATAATAAAAGTGTTTTCATAACAAATATTGTAGCCAATTAATCATATAAAATACTTTTAAAGAGTATAAACAAAGTATACAATATGACAATTTCAAAGAAAAAAAATGAAAATATTTTTAAAAATGCAAGCGATTCAAAACCGTTTATAAGAGCAAATGGTGTAAAAATTTCTAAAAATGAGAGTATAAACAGAGCAGATGTAAGCAGTCGCAGTTCTTTTGTTCTTTTTTTGTGTGTAAAGAGCAAAAAGTGCACAGTAACCATTACGAAAAGTCCAAAGGCAAAAATATGCGGCAAGATGATTTTCAGTATGCCGCCTGGTGTTTTAGGTGCTATGAAAAGTGCTTCATTTCCAAGATAGTATGTTAATACACCTTCAGTCGTGAAGCCGATCTTGGATGCAAAAAGAATACTGTTGCTTATAAGAAGGAGTATTGAAAAGAGAATAAAGTAAAATATAGCAAAGTTATAGGCTTTTTGCAAAATTAAGGCTCCATAATGAATAAATAACCATGTAAAATGCACACAAATGCCATAAATAATATGTTACAAGATAAATATACACAAAAAAAGGATTTATATAATATGAAAGCGTAAGGGCAATGAGCATAATCAGTGCACTTGTCATCACACTGTTAAGACAAAAAAGTTTAAGAGTGTCATTTGCGGCTAAGCGGATAAATATAGCACTGAGTGTGAGAAGTATCATCATCATAAAAAATATTTTGGTATGAATATATTCCAAAAACGAGGCTTCGGAGATGGGTTCGAGGAAATTTTCTTCATTTCCAAAAAGTGTGAATTTTACCTGCTCATAAAAAAGACCAAAGTTGCTGGAATCTACAAAGACTTCAGCAGCAAAATACAAAAGCATGAAAACGAGCAAGCCGTTGAGCATAGGTTTGATCGATGAATCTTTCTTTAAGTCTTTTATAAGAGTAAAACGCAATTATTTATCCTTATAGAGCATATTGTATATGGCAAATGCTATACGCGAACCATCAGTAAGACTCTTTGCGCTCATTGTTGCACCTGAGATATTTGTTATTTCACGATTGAGTTTTAACAACTTGTCAGTTTTTTTGTTTTTAAACTGTTGCGTCCATCTTTTTGGCGGAAGATATTCCAATGTCTCATTAAATGCAATGACTTCTATCCCCTGTAAAACAGAGTCTTTGAAAAAATAGAGTGTTACTGCATTTTTGGAACGAACTTTTCTGTTAACAAGTATGCCGTATCCTAATATTTTTCCGTTTTTTTCGGCTATATATACTCTGTAGATTTTTGTAGTCAGTTTTACACCTGCATTTTTTTGTACTGTTTTAAATTTCTCATGGGTCAGAATAATATTCTTCTTGGTAATTGTTGCATTAAGATCAAAATTTTCTTTCATTGCATCAATAGGAGATACAAGGAGTTGGGCTGATAGCTGTTGTGTCAATAGCAGTATAAATAGTGAAATATATTTCATAGCTTAATTCTTTAAATATTTTATTTTTAAAATTCTAGCAAAATAATTGGGGTTTTGCAGTAAAATTGCTGCAAAACCTTATAAAGGAGAAAATATGTCCGAATGTTTTTAAAAAACAAAACCTAAAGATATGCCGGTAATGTTCCCTGTCGCCGCATTGTCTGAGACAACATACTCAGCTTTAAGGACTACCTGCTCATGTGGGAAAAAGTTAATCCCAAGTGTCACATCTGTTATGGCATCACCTGCAGTTCCGCCGTTGCTTACTTCTGATTGCGGGTTGTATCGTTCATATTGCACAAAAAGAGGTGTTTTTTTGTCTGTACCTATTAAAGAGGCAATATTGTAACTTGCATTTAAGAAACCGCCGTAATTTGCTGTAACCTGTTGACTTGCATTTGTATCAAGTCTTTTGTTTTGTGCATAGGTACCGTAAATTCTTGCTGCGCCTATTTTGTAGTCAAGATGAACATCTACCATAAGCAAATCTTTTGAAAAGTATGATGAAGCACCGATAAGCAAACCGCTTTTTCCGGTGTAGTCAACTCTTATCTGTCCTGCTGCATCCGGATTTTTCACTAAACGCCCGCTGCCGCGGCCGTTTCTTACCCACTTGTCCCCGGTATCCGTTATCTGCAGTGCTGTGACTATAGAGGCTTTATACTCTATGCCATCTGCAATTTCACCGTAAACCATTGCCCCTGAAGTATTCCATGTAGTCGGAATAATATACTTTGCTGTATTTGGACGCTGTATCGTTGTAAAGAGTGTCGGTTCGTGCTGTTCATTCATTAAACCCATCGGGAGCAAGAAGTTACCAAGACGTGCATTGAAGTTTTTGTTCCCGATGAAGTCAAGGTACATAAATTCAACAGCTACAGTATCACCGGTCGCACCTGTACTGGTAGCTTTTACTCCGCCGCCTTCATACTCAATTTCCGAGTTTAAAATGATATTGTCAGCAAACTTATATCCAAAATATGTTATAAATCTTTTTATCTGTGTTTCAGAACCAGCCTTTTGTGTACTTGAATAATACATTTCACCGTATCCGCCGATACTTAACGGTGATTTTGAGTAATAAACTTTAGAAGCAGCACTACCTAGACCGGTATAACGCTTTTTCTCATCAACTTTGGTATAATTAAAGCCGGTTTTTAAATCACTTGTTTCATCAACAAGAATCTGTGTCATTTCTTTGAGATCTTTCACTTCCTGTTGAAGCTTGAGAATATCTGTTTTGTCATCCCCGAAAGAGGCACTGCTTACCAGTAACATGCTTGCTAATACTAGTGATACGTTTGTTTTTTTCATTTTTTATCCTTTGTCTTGATTATGATATTTACTATCAAAATCTTTTTGATGCAGAAATTATATACTTTTTTTTTAAAAATATTCTTAATTTTAATAATTATTATCGATATTAAAGAATAATCTTTGATATAATAAAGAAAAAAAAGATTGAGAGTTTATGAGAGAAATATTTTTAAGAAATGAAGACGGTAATCAAGTGTCGATAGAAGTAGATTTAAATGCTTATGCATATAGTAACAAGTACGGATGGCTGCTTAGTGTATTTATAAAGTTTGATGCTTTGGATGAAAGCGCAGAGGGCTTTGAAGAGTTTTTGGATGTAAAAGAATCTTTGATTATAACTCTTGAACATGAAGACAAAGCAAAGTACGTCGGTTCAAGAGTTGTAGATGGATGGAGTGAGCTCTATTTTTACGCGGCTGACTCAAAAGGCTTGGATGCTGCAGTGGCAAATATGCTAAAACCAGCTCATTATATTTATGAAAGCAATGTAGTCCGTGATACAAAATGGGACTTTCATTATAAAAACCTTGCTCCAAATGAACTCGAACTGTGTCATATAGAGAGTGAAAAAATTATTTTTTTACTCAAAGAAGAAGGCGATAATTTAGAAATTCCAAGAGCAGTGGAACATTATGTTTCATTTACAACACCTACGCAAAAAAATAAATTTTTAAACTCTTTATCTCTTGAAGGCTTTAGTTTTAAAGACGAAATAAGCAGTGATGAATTTGAAAACGGTATTGCTCTTGTGAAAACACATGCAGTAACTACAGAGGAAGTAAGAAAAGTTGTTAATGAACTTTTTGAAGCAATAAAAAAAGAGCAGGGCTATTATGAAGGATGGAGTACGCTTTTAGCACAAGAAGAAAATGTTTAAAATAGCAGGTGTTATCAATTATCTTGCAGTGGTTTTTCTGAATGCTTTTACAGATCTCGGGCATAAAATCATTATACAAAACACGATATTTAAGGTTTATGACGGAAGTACACAAATTGTCTTGACGGCAATCGTTAATGCCTTGGTTTTACTTCCTTTTATTTTGATTTTTTCTCCTTCGGGTTTCTTGGCAGACAGATTTGCCAAAAACAAAATTATGGAGTATGCTGCTCTTTTTGCGGTGATTATTACCCTTGGTATTACCTATGCCTATTATCATGGGTATTTTGTTTTTGCTTTTATTTTAACCTTTTTGCTTGCCATGCAGAGTGCAATTTACGGCCCGGCGAAATACGGATATATAAAAGAGTTGGTTGGTGTGAAATTTCTCAGCAGTGCCAACAGTGCTGTTCAGGCAATCACAACCGTTGCGATCCTTGGCGGTATTATTTTTTATACGGTTTTATTTGAGGGAATGTACAGGGATACTTTGGTAACAGAGTCCCAAATTTTGCAAACTGTTGCGCCTCTGGGCTGGCTTTTGGTGATCGGTTCGATAATTGAGTGGTTTTTAGCCTCAAAACTGCCAAATAAAATGATAGAAGCGAGCAAACGGGATTTTCGCTTAAAAAAGTATGTGAGCGGTGTCTATTTGTTCAGAAACATTAAAACAGTCAGAAGAAACAGAGAAATCTTTGATGCGATTATCGCACTCAGTCTTTTCTGGTCAATATCACAGGTTGTTTTGGCTGTATTTGGCGAATATGCAAAAGATGAGCTACATGTAACCAACACTATTTATGTGCAAGGTGTGATGGCACTTGCAGGGATAGGCATTGTTGTCGGATCAGTTATGGTTGCAAAACTCTCAAGATTTTATATTAATGTCGGTTTGGCGGGGATAGGGGCAACCATTATAACGCTTATTGTTTTGAGTGTGCCGTTTTTGCATTCTATGACATTCATTGCAATTATGTTTACACTCTTTGGTATTTTTGCGGCATTTATTTTGGTACCGTTAAATGCAAGAATTCAGTATCTGGCTTCACGTGTACATCTTGGAATTATTTTGGCAGCAAATAATTTTATACAAAACATATTTATGTTTACTTTTTTATTGTTGACAACGGTATTCGCATATTTAGGGATGAATGCAGAACTGCTTTTTTATTTTATGGGGATGATAGGCATTTATCTGGTACGTAATTTATATAAAAGATATGTAGTAGAGATGTTTTTTTCACTTATGGGTCTTATTGCGGCATTGCGGCATAAATATATTTACATAGGATTAGAAAATATCCCGGAGGACAAAGCTGTTTTATTACTGGGAAATCATGTCAGCTGGCTTGACTGGATTTTATTGCAGTTGCCTATAGCAAGACGAATAAATTATATGATGGACAAAGATATTTATAACTGGAAATTTTTTCACGCTGTTTTTAAAAAGGGGGAAGCAATCCCGCTTTCGCCAAGAGCATTCAAAGATGCAATGAAAGAGGCACATAAAAGATTAAAAAAAGGCAGCATTGTCGCTTTGTTTCCCGAAGGCGAAATATCACAGGACGGAAATATACATGAGTTTAAGAGAGGGTATGAGCTGATTCCAAAAGATTATGAGGGTGTTATTGTTCCTTTTTATATAGATAAAGGTATATTTGGCAGTTCTTTTGCAAAATATAGGCCAAAAGGTGCCAAAAGGAATATTTTTAAGCGCAGAGTAGTTAAAATCTATTTTGGAAATCCTCTGCCGATTGATACAAAAGCAAAAGAGTTACGGGATATAATTTTACAAATGAGAGAAAAATATGAAGCTGAATAAACCAAAACATAATCTTTATAAAAATGGTATGTATGCAGTAGAGGGTTTTATAGATATAGTGAAAAATGAAACATCATTTAAGTGGCAGCTTTTTATGCTTGCGGTGATGGGTATTGTTGCCTGGAGTTTGCCGGTAGGTTTTGTACACTCAAGTATCCTTTTTATTTCACTGTTTATACCTGTTTTGGCAGAAGTTGCAAACAGTGCCATTGAAAGAGTTGTGGATTTGGTGACTAACGAGTATCATATTTTGGCAAAACAGGCAAAAGATGCCGGTGCGACTTTAGTTTTGTTAAGCTTATTGGTTACACTTTTGATATGGATTTTTACATTAGCTGACGCTTTAGTATAGGGAGAATTATAATGAATACAACGTTAATAATAGGTGCGGGCGGCGTAAGCCGTGTAGTTGTGCATAAATGTGTACAGAATGCAGAGGTATTTGGAAAAATAGTACTTGCAAGCAGAACAAAATCAAAATGCGATGATATTAAATCAGAACTGCCAGATGCAGATATAGAAACCTATGCGCTTGATGCCGACAATACGCAGGAGATAGCAGATTTGATAAATAAAGTGCAGGCGGATATTGTTATCAATGTGGCACTCCCTTACCAGGACCTAACAATTATGGACGCCTGTATTGCAACAAAAACAGATTATTTGGACACTGCAAACTATGAACATCCCGATGAGGCAAAATTTGAGTATAAACTGCAATGGGAAAAAGACGAAGCCTTCAAAGAAGCAGGTATTATGGGTTTGCTTGGCAGCGGTTTTGACCCGGGTGTGACAAATGTTTTTTGTGCCTATGCGCAAAAACACTATTTTGACGAAATTCATACTATTGATATTCTTGATTGCAATGCAGGTGATCACGGCTATCCTTTTGCAACAAACTTCAATCCTGAGATCAATCTTCGTGAAGTTTCTGCAAACGGGCGATACTGGGAAAACGGCAAATGGATAGAAACAGAGCCGATGGAGATAAAAATGGTCTGGGATTATCCTGAAATCGGACCTAAAGATTCTTATTTGCTTTATCATGAAGAGATGGAATCCCTTGTCAAGCATATAAAAGGGCTTAAGCGTATTCGGTTTTTTATGACCTTTGGCGAGAGTTATCTTACGCATATGAAGTGTCTTGAAAATGTAGGCATGCTGGGAATTGAGCCGATTGAGCATCAGGGGCAACAAATTGTTCCGATAGAGTTTTTAAAAACACTGCTCCCTGATCCGGCTTCTCTTGGTCCCCGTACAAAAGGAAAAACAAATATCGGTATTGTGGCAGAGGGCATAAAAGACGGCAAAAAGAAAAAAATCTATATTTATCAGGTAAGTGATCATGAAGCATGCTATAAAGAGGTGAACTCTCAGGCTGTCTCTTATACGACGGGAGTTCCTGCGATGATAGGTGCAAAGTTAATGCTTGAAAAAGTCTGGTACAAAACAGGGGTGCATAATATGGAAGAGTTTGATCCTGATCCGTTTATGGAAGAGCTCAATAAACAGGGATTGCCTTGGAAGATTCAAGAACTAGACTAAACAAATGAATCCAATTAAAACACCGTGTTATATATGCGAGGAAACCCTTTTAGAAAAGAATCTGCAAACTTTAGCGTATGTGCAAGAACAAAGCGGTGCCAAAATTATTTTGGCACTCAAGGGCTTTGCAATGTGGAGCACTTTTGAACTGGTGGCAAAATATTTAAAAGGCTGTACAGCCAGTGGTCTGTATGAGGCAAAACTTGCCCGTGAAGAATTTTGCAAATACAACCCGGATGCAGAAGTGCATACTTATTCTCCGGCATATAAAGATGATGAGATTGAAGAAATAGCCAAAATATCTGATCATATAGTCTTTAATTCCCCAAATCAATTGGAAAAATATATTTGGAAAGTCAAAGAAATCAATAAAAATATTCATGTTTCTCTGAGAATAAACCCTGAAGTCTCTTCTTCTCCAGTCGATATATACAACCCCTGCGGTTTGTACAGCAGACTGGGAACAACTCTGCAGAATTTTGATGAAAAACTGCTTGAAAAGATAGACGGACTCAATTTTCATGCGCTTTGTGAGCAAAATGCAGATGCGCTTGAACAGGTTTTAGCGGCTTTTGAAGATAAATTCGGAAGATATTTGAAAAATTTGCAATATATTAATTTTGGCGGAGGACATCACATAACCAAAAAAGGCTATGATATAGAGAAACTTGTTTGGTTAATCAAAGAATTTCGTAAAAAATATAATATTGATGTCTATTTGGAACCCGGAGAGGCCGTCGGTTGGGAAACAGGATATCTGCAGTCCACTGTTTTGGATGTTTTTCAAAACGGTATGAATATTGCCATTCTTGACACCTCTGCAGAAGCACATATGCCTGATACACTGGCAATGCCGTATCGTGCCCAAGTAAGAAATGCAGGCATGGCAAATGAAAAAAAATATACCTACCGTTTAGGCGGAAACACCTGTCTTGCAGGTGACATCATGGGGGATTACTCTTTTGATACACCTTTACATGTAGGAGACACTGTTATATTTGAAGATCAAATTCATTATACTTTTGTCAAAAATACCACTTTTAACGGTGTGAAACTTCCTTCTTTGGCGATAAAGCGCAAAAACGGAACAATTGAACTTGTAAAAGAGTTTGGATATGAAGATTACAAAAACAGACTTTCATGAACTTTTAGTCAAAATCGCCAAAATAAAGATTTATTAAAAATGCAATTGCATAATTTGCTTTGTAACTGTTTTCCTTGTGAAAGTTTACAGAGGGACTGATCTGATAAAAAAACCATTTTTTCCATATGTTTTTTCTAAAAGTCAAAACTGTAGCATAATTATTTATACCGCTGTACTTTTTAGAAGACTGTTCTGTTGTATATTCTGTATTACCGGAAAATATTTCAGATATACTTAGGATGTTTTTTTTGTTAAAGTTCCAATAGTATTGTGCCGAGATATCATAGTCCATTCCCTTTACCTTTGTTTTTGTTTCTCTGTGTAAGGTGAGCCTTAACAGTGATCTGTCTGTAAGTGTATTGTCGAAATAGATGAAAGTTCTTTCTGTAAAACTCTCTTTACTCGAATACTCAAAAATCTGCATTGGTTCGATTTTCCAGTTTTTTGCAATAAAAACTTTATAATATCGTGCTCTGACAAACGGATAAAAGCCTCTGATTCCAATGGAATACCTGCTTTGGATCTCGTAACTGTCTGATCTGAAATAGTTGAGACCAAGTTCTGTGGCAGCATTTTTGTCTATTATGTTTTTCTTTTCATTGATGCCTGAGATAAAAAGATTAAGCTTCTGATTTGTTCTTTTGAGGGCAATGTTGGCATTTATGTTCAGGGTACTTTTTTCTTTGTATTTTGACTGAAATTGTGTATTTAGATTTACACTGACAAATGATTTTTCTGTTTCATTGAAATATTTTTCATTTTTAAAAAAATCATCATAGCTATTTTGTGCTTTTTTTCCTGTAAACAGTTTGCTGATCGTCTGATCAAGGGTGTCTGAATAGCCTGTGACTTTGTCAGAAATTATTTTATGCGCAGTATCAAGATACGATGAATTTGTATCTGTGGATTTGGCACGGAGCACACAAAGTAAGAAAACAAATAAAAATAAAAAAAATTTCATACTAAAGCTTCCTGAAAATAATGTATGTTTGTTTTATCGGTTCAAGGTGTATACAAAAAAATTTCAATATAATAGCATATAAAGTTTATGCTGAGTAACTCCGAAACTCTTAAGATAAGAAAGGTTGAGAATGATAGAAGATAAAGAACGTTGGAATATTCGCCATGTAGAGAAGCCGATGCGAAAAAATGTAGAACCGATAGTTGAAAAGTATATAGATTGTGCAGCAGGAGACAGAGCCTTGGATATTGCCTGCGGAATTGGCAGAAATACGCACTTTTTAGCAGAAAAAGGTTTTGAAGTTGATGCTGTGGATTTTAGTGATTATGCACTTTCTCAGATAAAAGATGATGAGAAAATAAATAAAATAGAAGCTGACCTGGACAGTTATAATTTAGAGAAAAATACGTACGATCTCATTATCAATATTAACTATTTGAGCAGAAGGTTGTTGCCGCAGATAAAAGAAGCTCTCAAGCCAAACGGCCTGTTGATTTTTGAAACTTTTATTGTGGCACACGGTGATTTTAATCAGCCGGCAAACCCTGAATACCTTTTGCGTACAAATGAATTGCTGCATGCTTTTATCGGCCTTGATATTATCTACTATGAAGAAAAAGACGAAGTGAATCTGCGAGGCGAAGATACCCGTGTAGCCTCTCTTGTGGCAAGAAAGAGATGTTAGGTTTTTAGAAGTACCCATTTAGATAAAGGTTTACATGTACACAAATTCTCTGCAGATATATGAATTTTTAGAAGCAAAAAACCTGTTGCAGTATTCGCCGAAATTGTGGTGGCCCAATGCGGGAACCTTTGAAGTTGTTGCAGGTGCTGTATTGACGCAAAACACAACATGGAAAAATGTTGAAAAGTCTTTAAAGAATTTAGACATGTTTTTGGATTTGAACAGTTTTGCCGCTTTGGATGCAGACGTCTTAAAAGAGAAGATTCGTCCAAGCGGATTCTATAACCAAAAAGCACCAAGGCTTTTACAGCTTGCAAAAAACATTCAAAATGAATTTGGTGATTTTGAATCTTTTCAAAAAGAGGTAAGCAGAGAGTGGCTTTTGCTGCAAAAAGGCATCGGGCAGGAGAGTGCGGACGCTATTCTCTGTTATGCCTGTTTTAGAGATGAGATGGTTGTAGACAGTTATACAAAAAGGCTGTTAAAGAGTTTTGACATAGAGTTTAAAAATTATATGCAGTATAAAGAATTTTTGGAATCAGGCATAAAAGAGGCCTTTACATGTAAAGATTTAAACCTTATATATGCCCGATATCATGGCATGATAGTAGAATACAACAAAATATATAAATTATAAACCTTCAAGCAGAACATTCCAGAGCCGATTTACTTCCTGGTTGCCTAAAAAAAGAGAAGATTTGTTTTCAAAGAGTTCTTTTAGTCCTTTTTTGTTGATTGCCAGCGTATGCGAACACTGTTCATGCGTTGGAAGATATGCACGCAAGAGCGAGACATCCCCATCAATTTTTTTGGAACATAAAAAGCAGTGCATATCTTTATGCAGCCGTCCTTCATGCTCCAAAAGTTTGGTATAGGCTTCAATAGCTACGCGTTTGGGGTTTTGTCTGTTCCAGTTTTGTGAAGCTTCCTCAATTAAATCAAAATAAAAAGAACCAATATCTTCAGAGTCTTTCAAGTGCTTATAGAAAAGCCCTAAAAAATCCTGCCATAATCGCAAAAGATTATAATCATTTATCCAGCTGTATCCAATGTGTATAACATCTTTAAGTCTTGATATAGTGGATTTTGCCGAGTTTTCGACTTCATAATCAATTTTAAAACCTATATTTATTACACCGTGACGTGCACCGTAGAATCTGTAAAGGGTATCTAAGCTGTTTTGAGATAAAATATTTACTATTAAATCTTCGTCTTTGACGCGATTTAAATTAATGATAAAACCTTGCACCTAATTGCTTCCTATATACACACTTTTTAATTTTTTTTAAAATATTTTACACTTATTATGCTTATTTAAACCAAAAGAAAGTATAATTTACATGCTTTGTCTAAATAGACTAAGTTTCTTTAAAAAGAGATTAAATTTATATGTTTTGCATATAAAATTTACAAATTTGGGAGTTGAAATGGTTGAACATCATGATTTATTAAGATCATTTAAGGATAATTGCGGTTTTGGTCTTGTCGCCAACATCAAAAACAAACCTTCACACAAAGTGCTCAATGATGCAGTGACTGCGCTTGAACGCATGATGCACCGTGGTGCTGTTGCTGCAGATGGAAAAACGGGGGACGGAAGCGGTTTACTGCTTTCCATGCCGACTGATTTTCTTAAAAATGAAGCAAAAGAAAAAGGTATAGAATTACCGTCTCAGTTTGCAGTAGCTGTAGTTTTTACCAAAGAAAAAAAGCATTTGCAGACACTGGAATCTATTTGTAACAACAATGATTTAAAAGTGGTTTTACACCGTGATGTTCCAATTGACACCAATGCTCTAGGAGATCAGGCACTGGCTTCACTGCCTCACATCGTACAGCTTTTCATTGTTCCTAATTCAATCATGGCCACAAACAGATTTGATGCACTTTTATATCTTTCACGCAAAGAAGCAGAACATGAAATGATTTCTGAAAGAGATTTCTATATAGCATCTATGAGTTCTAAAGTGCTATCGTATAAAGGGCTTGTTATGCCTACGCATATCAAAGAATTTTACAAAGATCTGCAGAATGAAAATTTTAAAATCTCTTTTTCACTTTTTCATCAAAGATTTTCAACAAATACACTCCCTGAATGGCGTCTTGCACAGCCGTTTCGTGCTGTAGCGCATAATGGAGAAATCAACTCTGTTGAAGCCAACCGCATTAATGTGGCTATAAAATCTGAATCAATAAAAAGCGAAGTATTCAGCGACGAAGAAATTAAAAGACTGCTTCCTATCCTGCAGCCCGGTGCTTCTGACAGTGCTTCAGCCGATAACTTTTTTGAATTTTTAATTGTAAACGGTATGGACTTTTTCAAAGCTGTCCGTGCAGTGATTCCTCCGGCATGGCAGAACGCACCGCATATGGATCCTGAATTACGAGCTTTTTATGAATATCATTCAACTGTATTTGAAGCATGGGACGGTCCGGCTGCATTTTCAGTAACAGACGGACGATATATAGGCTGTGTACTTGACAGAAACGGTTTGCGTCCATCAAAATACATCGTAACAAAAGATGACAACCTTCTGATAGCTTCCGAGTACGGTGTTGTAGATATTCCCGAAGAAGAGATCAAAGAGCGTGGACGTCTGCAGTCAGGGGAAATGATAGGACTTGATCTGAAATTTGGCAAGCTTCTGAAGAGTCAGGAAATTGATGATTATTTAAAAGGTTCCAATCCGTATATGAAGTGGCTGAATGAACATATGATTTATTTGCAGGAACATGTGGAAGAGCAGTATGTTGTATGCAGAGAAGTTGATGAGGCAGATTTGATTGCCAAACAAAGATATTTTAATGTTACGCAGGAAGTTATTGAACAGGTAATCGAACCAATGGTAAAAGAGGCAAAAGAAGCCGTGGGTTCTATGGGTGATGACACACCTCTTGCAGCTTTTTCTAAAAAACAGCGTAATTTTACTGATTTTTTCAAGCAAAAATTTGCACAGGTTACCAATCCGCCAATTGATCCTATTCGTGAAAAAGTTGTAATGAGCTTAAATACCGGTTTTGGTGAAGTGCATAATATTCTGGATGAAATTCCGTCACATGCGCACAGGCTGAAGTCTATTTCTCCGATAATAACGACTGAAAAGTTGGAAGTGCTCAAGTCTTTTGGCAATGATTCCTCTCCAAGATATCAGGAATTTTATAAAAATGCCACATTTTCAACCACCTATATAAGCGATTTGAAAGCCTCTTTGGAAGCATTGGTTCAAAAAGTCATAGCATCGGTTAAAAATGAAGGAACACGCATTGTCATTTTGGATGACAGCGGATTTGACAAGGACAACAAAGTTATTCCGATGGCAATGGCCATAGGCCGTTTGAACTTTGCTTTACTGAACGAAAAGATTCGTCATTTGGTTTCTATTATCGCTACAACGGGAGAAGTCATTGATTCGCACAGTGCTGCAGTACTCCTTGGATATGGTGCTTCGGCAATCCATCCTTATGTATTGTTCGCAACAGTGGCAAACCAGCTTGAAAAATCAAAAGCGTTAAATATGACATTTTCTGAAGCCTATAAATCTGTACACACTGCACTCAACAGCGGACTCTTGAAAATTATGTCCAAAATGGGAATTGCAACAATTGCCTCTTACAGAAATTCCGGTCTTTTTGATGTAATGGGACTGGATAAAACCATAGTAAAAGAGTGTTTTGCAACATCGCACTGTACGCTCAGCGGACTCACCTATGAAGATATAGACGAAAGACTGCAAAAAGCCCATAAAGATGCTTTTAAAACAAACGGTTTTAACAAAATATTTCCTTTGAATATCGGTGGCTACTATAAGTTTTATACAAATCAGGAACATCATGATTTCGGTCCTGCTGTCATTCATGCAATTCATGCTGTTTCAAAACACCCTACACAGGAAAATTTTGATACGTTGAAAAACCTTGTGAACAAGCGCGGATTGAAATTTATTCGTGATTTCTTTGACTTGAAATCAGACAGAAAACCGATTGATATATCAGAAGTTGAACCGAAAGAAGCGATTTTCAAACGTTTTGCATCCGCTGCTATGAGTCTCGGTTCCATTTCTCCTGAAGCCCATGAAACAATTGCCATTGCAATGAACAGAATCGGAGCACAGTCAAACTCAGGAGAAGGCGGAGAGGACAAAGCAAGATACAACACAGAGAGAGTTTCCAAAATCAAACAGGTCGCCTCAGGCCGTTTTGGTGTTACTCCGGCGTATCTGAGAAGTGCAGAGGAGATTCAGATTAAAGTTGCACAGGGTGCAAAACCGGGTGAAGGCGGACAGCTTCCGGGGCATAAAGTGACTGCCCTTATCGGAAAGCTTCGTCATACTGTTCCCGGCGTGACACTCATATCACCGCCGCCGCACCATGATATTTATTCTATTGAAGATTTGGCACAGTTGATTTTTGATTTGAAGCAGGTCAATCCTGCGGCAAGAATCGCTGTCAAGCTTGTATCTACTGTCGGAGTAGGCACCATTGCTGCGGGTGTGGCAAAAGCCTATGCTGATAAAATTATTATTTCAGGAGGAGACGGTGGTACCGGTGCCGCTCCGCTTACATCCATTAAGTTTGCAGGGAATCCTTGGGAACTCGGATTGTCTGAAGCACATAATGCACTCAAGGCAAATAATCTGCGTGGACTTGTAGAATTACAGACAGACGGTGGGCTAAAAACAGGACTTGATGTTGTCAAAGCTGCTTTGCTGGGTGCGGAGTCTTTTGCTTTCGGTACAGGTGTTTTGACTATTGTAGGCTGTAAAATGCTTCGTATTTGTCATGTTAATAAATGTTCTGTAGGTATTGCAACACAAAACGAAAAACTTCGTGAAGAGTTCTTTAAAGGACATGTTGATCAGGTAATCAATTATTTTACATATTTGGCCGAAGATATCAGAGCCATTATGGCAGAACTTGGGTACAGAACCATGGAGGAAATGATAGGCCGTGTGGACCTGCTGAGTGTCAAAGACGATGAATTTGCCAAGAAATTTGATTTCTCGGCAATCCTGCACAGAGAAGAGGGTGTCAATACGCATCAACAGCCGTTTAATCCGCCTTTTGATGATAACAAATTTGAAAAAGATGTTCTCAAAGAGGCGATGAATGCGATTAAACATCCTGAATACCCGATACGCATCAAAAGAGAAATCCAAAATATCCACAGAAGTTTTGGTGCTTTGATATCCGGAGAAATTGCGAAATACTACGGGGATGAAGGACTGAAGCCGGATACAATCAAAATGAATCTCAGCGGTGTAGCCGGACAGGCACTTGGTGCGTTTTTAATTCCGGGTGTTTCGATTTATCTTGACGGCGTTGCAAATGATTATATAGGCAAAGGTATGCACGGAGGAAAAATCATTATTACTTCCAAAAATGAAGGCGAAGAATTTTCAGCAGGCGGTAACACCTGTCTTTATGGTGCTACCGGCGGAAAACTTTATATTTCAGGCAGTGTCGGAGAGCGTTTTGCAGTACGTAATTCCGGAGCCTTTGCTATTGTTGAGGGGACCGGAGACAATGCCTGTGAATATATGACAGGCGGCGTTGTTGTCATTTTGGGACGTACCGGTATTAATTTTGGTGCAGGAATGACAGGAGGCGTGAGCTTTGTCTATGATGAAGATCATGATTTTATTGAAAATGTAAACAGTGAACTTGTGGAAGCTGTAAGAATTGACACAGATGAGGGAGATGAGGCACGACACTACCTCAAACGCCTGCTCAAAGATTATGTAGTAGAAACAAAGAGCAAAAAAGCTGAAGATTTACTGGAAAACTTTAGAGTGGAAGTACGAAACTTCTGGCTGGTAAAACCTAAAAATTTAACAAAATTACCTCTTAATCTAGAGAACGGAGACTAAAATGCGCGAATACCTAAAAACTGAGAGAATTGACCCGGCAAAAAGACTGGTTGTTGACAGAACAAAAGATTTTGGTGAAATTTACGAAGTCTTTGATAAAGATGAGGCAGCAACACAGAGTGACAGATGTATTCAGTGCGGCGATCCGTTTTGTTTAAACAAATGTCCTTTGCACAATTATATTCCTCAATGGCTCAAATCTATTGCCGAAAAAGATTTGGAATTTGCTTTTAAACTCTCCAATGAACCTTCTCCTTTCCCTGAAGTCATGGGAAGAGTATGCCCGCATGACAGACTCTGTGAAGGGGATTGTACATTAAATGACGGGCACGGGGCGATTACCATCGGTTCTGTTGAAACACACATTACTGAAGCAGGATTTAAAGCAGGATATACACCGGATTTTCCTGGAATAACAACAGATAAAAAAGTGGCTGTTATCGGAAGCGGTCCAGCAGGACTCTCTGCTGCTACCTATCTTTTGCGTTCAGGCATTGCTGTAACCATGTATGAAAAAAGTGACCGTGCAGGCGGTCTTTTGACATACGGTATTCCAAATTTCAAACTCGATAAAAAAGTAGTTGAGAGACGTGTGAAACTTTTGGAAGAGGCCGGATTGACACTTGTGCTCAACAGTGAAGTGGGACGCGATATAGAGTTTGAAACTATTGCAAACGAACATGATGCAATGTTTATAGGCGTTGGTGCAACAAAAGCAAAAAGTGCGGGTATCGCAGGTGAAAATGCACCAAATGTTTACAAGGCAATGGATTATCTTACAAACATACAAAGAAAGAATTTTAAACAGCCGTATGATAAAAAATTTGATTTTAAAGATTTAAATGTTGTGGTCATCGGTGGAGGTGATACGGCGATGGATTGTTTAAGAACTGCAAAACGGGAAGGTGCAAAATCTGTTACATGTTTGTATCGCAGAGATGAAAAAAACATGCCGGGCAGTAAAAAAGAATATAAAAATGCGATGGAAGAGGGTGTTGATTTTACATTTCTTGTAGCACCCAAAGAGATTATATTAAATGAGGAAGGACGTGCAGTAGCGGTAGAAGTTGTAAAAACAACTCTGGGTGCCAAAGATGCTTCAGGCCGCCAACGCATGGAAGAGGTAAAAGGTTCACAATTCAGAGTGAATGCAGATGTGGTTATAATGTCACTTGGATTTGATCCTGTTGTGCCGTCGTTTTTAGCTGAAAACGGCATAGAGACAAATTCATGGGGTGGGATTATTGTGAATGAAGAGACATACGAAACAACAACACCCGGTATATATGCCGGAGGCGATTGTTTTCGTGGTGCCGACTTAGTTGTAACTGCGGCTTTTGACGGTCGTGAGGCAGCAAGAAGCATTATAGACTCTTTGTTGCAATAAATTCAAGCAGATTTACTTGTTTTTGATGAGTAAATCTGCCTTTCTTCTGAAAAAAATATTTTCAAAAATTCTTTAAAATCAACATTAATTTGCTATAATAGAGTCTATTTATATAATTTAAGGATTTTTTTTGAATTTACTAAACCTTTTTACAAAAACATTTGACAATAAACAACCGGAAAAAGCCGAAGCAGGATCTCATTGGATTAAATGCAAATCATGTCACTCTCTTATGTACTACAAAGAAGTTGAGAACCAAAACTATGTATGTCCAAAATGTGGGTATCATATCCGTATAGGTGTAAAAGAGAGACTCAACATGCTTGCAGACGAGGGAACATTTGTAGAGTATGATGCTTCATTGGAACCTGTGGATCCGTTGAAGTTTGTTGACAAAAAACCTTATAAAAAACGTCTTGAAGAAGCCTATGCAAAAACAGGAAGAAAATCATCAGTAGTAAGCGGTGAATGTAAAATGAACGGGGTTGATGTACAGCTTGTCATTTTTGATTTTGCTTTTATGGGCGGTTCTTTGGGCTCAGTTGAGGGTGAAAAAATTGTTCGCGCGGCTGAGAGAGCTATTGAGAAAAAGCAGGGTTTGATCATACTCAGTGCCTCAGGTGGTGCAAGAATGCAGGAATCAACCTTTTCACTGCTGCAGATGAGTAAAACTTCGGCGGCACTGGCAAAACTTTCCAATCACAAACTGCCTTTTATCTCTGTGCTTACGGACCCGACGATGGGTGGGGTGAGTGCCTCTTTTGCCAACCTTGGTGACATTATTATAGCTGAACCGGGAGCGTTGATCGGTTTTGCAGGACAGAGAGTTATTGAGCAGACTATTGGTTCAGAATTGCCTGAGGGATTTCAAAGAGCTGAATTTTTACTAGAACACGGTTCCATTGATATGATTGTCAATCGAAACAAGTTGAAAAAAACCCTCTCTGATATGCTGACTTTACTGAAAAAAGACTGATATGAGACTCTATGCGTTATGTGATCAGGACATGCTTGATAAAAAAGGAATTTCTTTAGAATCCTTTATAGGTATTGCAAAAAAGAAGAATGCTGAAATTATACAATATCGAAATAAAAATGCAGACATCGCTTTTATTAAAGCACAATTGATAAAAATCAGAAAACTTTATGACGGTTTTTTGATAGTGAATGATGCCTATGAGCTTGTTGAATTCTGCGATGGTGTGCATGTAGGGCAGGAAGATCTTAAAGCTATAGATACAGATGTATTCAAGGCAGTCAAAATTTTACGAAGTGTTATAAATGAAGACAAAATTTTAGGTATTTCAACGCATAATGAAGAAGAAGTTTTGCAGGCAAATGCAATGGATTTAAACTATATCGGACTTGGCGCATACAGAAATACTGATACAAAAAAAGATGTATCAAGCCTTCTTGGAGATACCCTGGATACCATTGCCTCAAAATCCAGACACCATGTCGCTGCTATAGGCGGTGTGAAATTTAATGATTCATTTGAACATGTAACATACAATGTAATCGGGAGCGGCTTACTCCAATGAATATAGAAATCGTCTCTATAGCAAAAAGAGAAAAAACACTTTACGATCCGCTGTATAAAGAGTTGACAAAAATGATATCAAGGTTTGCAACTGTAAAAGATACGGAGATTTTTTCAAAAGATGTAACAAAAGCACACACAATTTCCCCACAGGCCGCTCAAAAAGCATATACCAAAGCTTTAGAAGCTTATATTGGGAAAGATTTCTGTATAACTTTGCATCCAGATGGAAAACTAGTAGACAGTTTTGAATTTAGTAAGCTTCTAAATGATAAAATGTCCGTAAAATTTTTTATAGGCGGAGCATATGGTTTTGAAAAAGATTTTTTAGACCAAAGCAATGCTGTTGTCAGTTTAGGCAAAATAACAATGAGTCATAAAATTGCCAAGGCGGTTTTATTGGAACAGATCTATAGAGGTTTTGCTATACTGAGCAATCATCCATATCATAAATAAAAGGGAAATATAAGTGCAAGCAAGTGAGTTAAAATATTTTAAAGAGTTACTACTGAGTCGAAAAGAACAGATAGAGAAAAACATTCAGGGTGTCCGAACAGAACTAAGTGAACTGAGTTCGTTAGATTTAAATGATGAAGGCGATCATGCTTCGGCAAATAACAATTCTATGGTAGAAGGTGCTATAATAGAGCAGCAAAAGCAGGAATTGGATGAGATTGAAAAAATACTCTCTAAAATTAAAAACGGTGGTTATGGTGTTTGTGAAATGTGTGAAGATGAAATAGGATTTCAAAGACTGAAAGTAAAACCGCATGCTGCATACTGCATTGACTGTAGAGAAATAGTAGAGAAATCTAAATAAAGGATTGGAGAATGTATATTAAAAGGTACACAGTAGCTGCATTGGTTTGGATGGGACTTGTCGGTTGGTATGTTTATGCATATGTAACACAGGAAAGCATGAGTATAGATCTGTTTGGCATTCCTATGCCGTCACTCTCTATTGCTTTATGGGTAATCATACCGATATTTATCCTATACCTTGCAAGCGTGGCACATATGACATTCTATTCAATTATCGGTAATTTTCGATTACGTAAATATGAAAAAGATTATGAAAAACTTATTAATGCTGTTATTGATGCCTACCTGGGAAAAAAAGAGAGAAACTATACATTTAAAACCGATAGATATACTCTATTGGGAACACTTTTGCAAAATAGTGAGATGCACCCGGTCGGAGAGATTATAGGAAAAATAAATAACGAAAAAATTGAAAAAGTACTGCGTATTATTCAAGATGTCAAAAACGGTGAAGTTGTGGATCTTAAACCGTACAATTTACCGTCTGACAATGAACTTGTGATACAAAACGAAAGAAACAGATACAAAAAAGGTCAGATAAGTGCAGAAAATATTCTGGCAAACTGTACCAAATATGATGACAGTATATGTAAAGAGGTTTATGTGGATTATGTCAAAACCGCACCATTGAGCGGTATTGAAAAATATAAATCCTTTTTAACAAAAGAGGCTTTACATGTAATCCTTTCAAGAATTAATGCTGATGAAAATATTTTGAAAATCAGCAATGAAGTACTTATAGATTTATTTAAAAAACTTGATCTCAGCAAGAAAGACTATATTGAAATTTCTTCGATTCTATCTAAAGGCGGTATGATTCCGGAACAGAGAATAAAACTTTTTGAAATATTGTCTGAAGAAGATGAAGATGCTGTGGATGCGTATCTCTATACGCTTTATGACCTTGAAATGATAGCACCGGCCAATGCTATTCTTGACAATTCTCAGCCTGATGAGTATCAGAACTTTAAAGCCTATCGTGCGCTTAAAGAGTGTGGACAAAACTTTAGTATAGATATGTTTCTGTAATAATGAAAAAAACAAAACTCTCCTTTGACAAGCCATTATATGTATTAGCCCCATTGGCGGGTTTTACGGATCTTCCTTTTAGAAGTGTGGTGAAAAAATTTGGAGCAGATTTGACTGTCAGTGAAATGTTGAGTTCAAATGCTCTGGCTCACGGTTCACAAAAAACACTGCATATGCTGGAAAAATCTTCTTTGGAAGATCCGTATTCTGTACAAATTGCAGGTGCTGATGTTGATATTGTACGTCGTGCGGTTGAAATACTAAACGAACAGGATGGAATTGACATTATTGATCTGAACTGTGGTTGTCCTGTACCCAAAGTTGTGGGTCACGGCAGTGGCAGTTCTCTCCTTTTGGACCTTCCTCTGATGGGAGATATAATAAAAACTATTAAAAATACTTCCAATAAAAATATGACCAGTGTTAAAATAAGATTGGGCTTTGAAAAGAAAAATCACGTAGATATTGCAAAAGTTGTGCAGGACAGCGGTGCAGATTTTATTGCAGTGCATGGAAGAACACGAACCGGCAAGTTTAAAGCAGCTGTTGATTATGATGCAATAAGAGAGATAAAAGAGGCTGTAGATATCCCGGTGATTGCCAACGGAGATATAGATTCTTATGAAAAAGCCAAATGGGTGCTTGAGCATACTGGTGCTGACGGGGTTATGATAGGTCGCGGTGCAGTAGGGGCTCCGTGGATATTTCATCAGCTTAAAACTGGTACAGAATCTATCGAACAGAGTCTTAAACATGAAATTATTATGGAACATTTTGACAAAATGATAGAGTTTTACGGACAGCATGGTGTTGCAATGTTTAGAAAGCATACCCATACCTATTCAAAAGGCTATCGAGGTGCATCAGTTTTGAGAAATGAAGTAAACTCAATTGATGATATAGCAACATACCGTTCAGTCATAGATGACTTCTTTAAAAACAGTGAGATGACAGTCTGATGTTAGAAATTTCTCCGGCAATTAAAAATTTAGAAAAAGAAGACATAGCGGATAATCTACTCCATTATGTTTATAATACAAAACATTTACTCTCTTTAATTAAAAAAGGCATTGAACTGGATGATCCTTCCTATTTGAGTTCCTACCGTTCCTTTGAAGGGGAAGTGTATGAAAATTTTATTTATGAGAAGCTTTTGCGTTACGCCCAGGAGAATGACTATATAACAAAATTTGTACTCAAGGGTTTTCATCAGGGAAAATGTAAAGCCTATGCAAATACTCTTTCCATCAGCGAGAAAGAACAGATTGTCTACAGAACAAAAAGCCGTGAAATCAGTGAATTTGATGCAATGTTTTTGACAAAAAACAATGAACTCTATTTTGTTGAAATGACACTGGTAAAGTCTGTATTGAAATTGCGTCGCAGACTGAGAAAGAAAAAAGCACTTTTGGAAATTATCTTTCCAAACTACACAATCAAATCATTAATTATCTTAAATGAAGGTGCCACAGGTGCCAAGCAGTTTCCGTCATACTGTAAAGTATGGTTTACAAAAGAGTTCTCGGCTGCAGAAGTTTTAGAATATATTACAAAACTCGACAAACAAAAACTTTTGCCAAAAGACAAAATAAATTCCAAGAAAATGATAGAAGCACACATGCTGAAACTTCATCCGTTCAGGTATTATAATACCATGAGCTGGATTACCAAAACAATACGTGCAAATAAAAAATATGTCATAGATATGAATTTCTTGATGACTGAAAAAGTACAAAGATATCATGATTTATACAATAAATTTTATGTCGGTTTTTTGACTGTAAAAGATATGAAAAACATACTGCAGTTAAAAGAGGGTGAATATTCGCAAGAACAACGGGTAGTTGTTGCATTGGAAAAGAAACATTCTGATGAGATTGTAGTGACGTACTACATACAGACAACCCGTAAGAATCTTTATCTGTACAGTTTTAATGACGGGAAAGTTGTGAAAGAAAAAAAAGATCCTTACGGAATTACTGTAACAGAAGTGTTTCATATCAATAAATTGATGAATGAGAGCTATTTGTTAAGTATATCTCAAGTCAATACAATTAAAAAACTACTGAAAGAACGTTTTAAAAGAGAGAGTCAAAAACCAAACGCAAACTAGTTTTTTACTGCATTTCATAGGCTATGTTTGCAGCTCTTTCTTTGTATGCCTGAAGAGGTTCCTGCTTTTGTGATGTTTGCGATTTACCTAAAAATTTTTCTAAATCTTCATGTCTGCTTTGTAAAATCTCATCAAACTCCTTTTGGGATGCCGGCTTGTTATCTGTAAATTTGTCCAGAAGTATATTGCCGTTACCCATCAGAACCAGGTAGCTTTGATTGCCAAAGTCAAGCATAACAACACTGTTCTTCTCATCTATGGCTTTTTGAAACCGTATACTGACATTTTGTTCTGTCATGTCAGTGTTGTCATTTTGTAAAGGGGATTTTTTTGTGTCTTTAAAGAGCCAGTTGTTATTTGATGTTTCCGTATTAGCAGGGAGAGGTTTCATTTTTTTCTTGATATATAAAAGTATAAGAATTCCAAGGATTAAAATCGCAACCACAATATAATAACTTGAAGACATTGTATCATCTTTTTTTGTCGGCAGTGCACTGAGTGAATTTACAGAAGAGGATGGTGCTTTTTTAAAAGTTGATGATTTTACAGCTGTTTTGTTTGTAAAGCGCAATCTCAATCCATAGCCGTCAGATGTTTTTGAGGCAATAAGTTTTGTTGATGGAGATATAGAAGCAACAATCAGGGTTTCACTGTTAAGAGGGGTGATAGTCAATGAGTGTAAATACCGGGAAGAGACTTTTTTTATTTTTGGTGATTCTATCGTGGCATCTTCAAGTTTTATGATGATTTTTGATTTACTGATACTCTGCTTTATCTGCCCGGTGTAAGGTGTGTCAAAAGTAATCATGACATCGGCTCTGTCAGTTCTTTCATAAATATTATAGCTTAAAATTTTTGAAGCATACAGGGAAAACGGCAGGATAAAAAGTAATAAAATTTTAATCATAATCTCTCTTTTGACAGGTAGTAGAGTACAGCACTTGAATCCAGCACTTCATTGATACGGATAGCGAGGTTTTTTTCGTAAACCATCACTTCTCCTTTTCCTATAATACGTCCGTTGACATAAGACTCAACACTCTCTCCTGCCGGTTTTTTTAAATCGATAATAGATCCTTTTTCAAGCTTTAAAACTTCTGCAACACTCAACTCGGTCTCTCCCAGATCAGCAATAAATTCAACTTCCATGTCTAAAATACCGGAGTAGTCCATCCATGAAAGTTCTTCTTGCAGGTCAAATTTTTTTGTATCAGGCATCTAATTCCTTAATGGCAATAATGAGTTCGGCATTGTCTATATGAACGACTTTTCGCTCATCAAAGCTAAAGTCAAATTCTCCGACTTTTGCAAAATGAGGCGTTCCCATTGTATATGAGATTCCAAGTTCTTCAGCAATGACTTTGGCGCTTCCTATAATAAGATTGGCAGTTTCAAGTGTCATCTCTTTGAGCGTCTCTTCATCACTTTTTTCTTCTTCTAAAAACAGTTTTGAAACTTTCTGCATAAAATCATTGTCAGAAGCTATATAAACTCTGTAGCGTTTCTGGTCTTGAGTTTGTACATCTATGTAAGCAATAAGTGTTCTCTTGTTTGTCGGGGCATCTTTTATTTCGCATGAAGCGCCGATTTGATGTATGCAAAAGTTTTCTGCTGCTTCTTTTAAGCTCTCTAGCATTATCTACCTTTCTTATAATTCATAGATTATACTTGAATGAAACACAAAGTAAAATTAAACTATTATTTATATTGGGGTATAATTCCAAAAAAGTTATGGATAATAATGATTGAATTAATCTTGCTTGGTACTTTTGTCGGTTTGCTGTCCGGGCTTTTTGGAATAGGCGGTGGAACAATTCTGGTGCCACTGCTGCTATTGCTTGGGTATGAAACAAAAATTGCCATAGGCATTTCGGTTATTCAGATGGTTTTCAGCTCTGTTTACGGCAGCTATCTGAATAATAAAAAAGGAACACTTGATGTCCTGATGGTTGTTATTATTGGACTTGGCGGTTTTACCGGTGCCCTTTTAAGCGGTAATATTACGGCAAGTTTCAGTGACCAGACCTTGGAAATGGTCTTTTTGGCATTTGCTGCATTTGCACTTATTCGCCTTTTTATGAAAACACATGACTATAAACACGAAAAGAAAGTAAACAAGGCAGTGCTTTTTGTCACAGGTTTTGTCATAGGGGCAATAAGCATGTCCATAGGGGTAGGCGGGAGTCTGATTCTTGTCCCTATCCTTGTTGGGTTTTTACATGTACCTTTGAAAAAAGCTACATCAGCAGGACTGTTCTTTGTTGTTTTTTCATCTGTTTCGGGGTTGATATCGCATACACTGCATGGGCATGTTGATTATACAAGTGGAATCATTATAGGGTTGGCATCATTGGCAGGTGTGTATGCAGGCATACATTTAAAGCATCATATCTTAAATGTATCTCTGCAAAAAAAACTCTTAACTGTTCTTTATCTGATTATTGTAATATATTTGCTCTATAGAATTTTTTGAGGTATAAATGAAAAAAAAAGATGTAATTAAAATCACCGGCGCGCGCGAAAACAATTTAAAAAATATCAATTTGACAATTCCTAAAAATGAATTGATTGTGATGACTGGACTCAGTGGAAGCGGGAAGTCTACTCTGGCTTTTGATACGCTCTATGCAGAGGGTCAGCGCCGCTACATGGAATCACTCTCTTCGTATGCAAGACAGTTTTTAGACCGTGTAGGCAAGCCTGATGTTGACAAAATAGAGGGGCTCACACCTGCTATAGCCATAGATCAGAAAACAACCTCAAAAAATCCGCGTTCAACTGTCGGAACAATTACGGAAATATATGATTATTTTCGACTGCTGTATGCCCGTGTCGGTATTCAGTACTGTCATAAATGCGGCAAAAAGATTTCTCAAATGTCGGCTTCGGATATAATTGGCGAAGTTGCAAAGCTGCCTGAGGGAGCAAAACTTGTCCTGATGGCACCGCTTGTAAGAGAGAACAAAGGTGCCTACGCAGACCTGATTGAGTCACTTGTGCATAAAGGCTATGTCCGTGCTCAGATTGACGGTGTTATGGTACGTCTGGATGAAGAGATAGAACTCTCAAAAACAAAAAAGCATACGATTAAAGTAGTTGTTGACAGAGTGATTGTCAAAGAAGAGAACAAAGAACGAATCGCATCAGATGTGGAAAAAGCGCTCAAAGAAAGCTACGGCGAACTGGAAGTGGAAATACTCAACTATGAAGAACTCGGCTGCCCTCAGCATATTCACTATTCGGAACATAACGCCTGTTTTGACTGTAAAATAAGCTTTGAACCGCTTGAACCTTTGAGCTTCTCTTTTAACTCTCCAAAAGGCGCCTGTTCTGAATGTGACGGTCTTGGCATACGTTATGCACTTGATATTGACAAGATTATTGACAGTGATCTGAGTATTGAAAAAGGTGCTGTTAAAATTGTTTACGGTTTTAACAAAGGTTACTATTTTACCTTTTTAAAGGGTTTTTGTGCACATAATGACATTGACGTTACCGTACCGTATTCTGAATTGCCATTGCACCAGCAAAAAGCGATTTTACACGGCAATATAGATGAAGTAGAGTTTTTGTGGAAAAACCATAAAGTAAAAAGAATATTCCCGGGTATTATCCGTATAGCCTATGATATGCTTAAAGACGAAAAAGAACTTGCAGACTATATGAGTGAAAAGGTCTGTGATGTCTGTGGCGGGCACAGGCTCAAACGCGAATCTTTGGCAGTGAAAGTGGCTGATACAAAAATAGCACAGCTTCTCGAAATGCCGATTGCCAAAACCTATGAATTTTTTGCCAATGATGAGAACTTTTCCTATTTCGACACAGAGTCAAGAATGATAGCAGAGCCTATTTTAAACGAAATCAAAGAACGACTTTTCTTTCTTTATGATGTAGGACTTGGCTACATTACTTTGGGTCGTGATGCCAGAACCATAAGCGGCGGAGAAGCGCAAAGAATTCGTATTGCCTCACAAATCGGTTCGGGACTTACAGGTGTTATGTATGTACTTGATGAACCTAGTATTGGACTTCATGAGAGAGACACCTTGAAACTTATCCGAACACTCAGAAGCCTGCAGGAAAAAGGAAACACCGTTATCGTGGTTGAGCATGACAGAGAGACCATAGAAAATGCAGACTTTATAGTAGACATAGGAAGCGGTGCGGGAAAATTCGGCGGAGAAGTTGTTTTCAGCGGAACACTGGAAAAATTGAAAAAAGCAAAAACACTTACGGCTGACTACCTTTACGGACGTAAAAAAATCGAGTATTTTTACAGACGTCCGCAGGAAAAATGGATAGAAATCAAAAATGTCACTATTAACAATATTGAAAACCTGAGTGCGAAAATTCCGCTTAACAACTTTGTCTGCATCACAGGAGTCAGCGGCAGCGGAAAAAGTTCTCTGATGCTTCAGACACTTCTTCCGACGGCAAGAGAGTTGCTAAATCATGCACGTAAGGTCAATAAAGTTGCCGGTGTAGAAATAAACGGACTCGAACATGTAGACAAGGTTATTTATCTTGATCAAAGCCCGATAGGGCGTACTCCAAGGAGTAATCCGGCAACCTATACCGGTGTTATGGATGAAATCCGCAACCTTTTTGCTCAGACAAAAGAGAGTCAGATTCGCGGATATACGGCATCAAGATTCTCTTTTAATGTCAAAGGCGGTCGGTGTGAAAAGTGTCAGGGAGAGGGTGAAAACAAGATAGAAATGCACTTTTTGCCTGACATTATGGTCAAATGCGATGCCTGTGGCGGGAAACGCTATAACCAGCAGACTTTGGAAGTTTTTTACAAAGGCAAAACCATCGCCGATGTGCTTGCCATGAGCGTGGATGAGGCATTTGAGTTTTTTAAACCTATTCCTAAGATACACCAAAAAATGAAAACACTTGTAGATGTAGGACTTGGCTATATAACTTTGGGTCAAAATGCCGTAACGCTCTCAGGCGGAGAAGCGCAGAGAATCAAACTCTCAAAAGAGCTCAGCCGTAAAGATACAGGAAAAACGCTTTATATTCTGGATGAACCGACAACAGGTTTGCATTTTGCCGACGTTGACAGATTGACAAATGTACTGCATAAGTTTGTCGAACTCGGTAACTCTATGCTCATCATTGAGCATAATCTTGATATGATAAAAAATGCCGATTATATTATAGATATGGGTCCTGAAGGCGGCAGCGGCGGGGGACTCATAATAGCGGAAGGTTCCCCGGAAGTGTTGGCAAAGAACCATAAAAAAACAGGCTCTTACACCGGTGAATATCTTGAAAAAGAGTTAAAGTTACATAAAATATAGTATAATTCGCAAAAAAATAAAGGCTTAAAATGTCAGTATATGTTTTTGGACATAAAAATCCCGATAGTGACTCTATTGTTGGTGCTATCTCATTATCTTATTTAAAAAACCAAGTTGAAAAGGAAGAATATATTCCTGCCCGTCAGGGTGAGATTACCGCAGAAACTGAATTTATTTTAGATAAATTCGGCGGTACTCTGCCAATGCTCAAAACATCAGTGGCAGGTGAGAGAGTTTTTATAGTTGATTCTACCGACAAAGCACATTTTCAGGACGATATTGATGAAGCAACTATAATAGGTATTGCAGATCATCATAAACTGGGTGATTTGACTACGGATACGCCTCTTGAAGCATGGATTCGACCGATTGGGTGTTCTAACACGGTAATTTATGAAATGTACAGATGTTACGGTGTGGAAGTGCCAAAAGAGATTGCAGGTTTAATGATGATGGCAATTTTAAGCGATACGGTTATATTTAAATCTCCTACATGTACCAAAGTCGATACCAAAGCGGTCAAAGAACTAGCAGCGATTGCCGGAGTAACAGACTATAAAAAACTTGCAATGGAGATGTTTGTAGTAAAATCTGCTGTTGACGGTGCAAGTGCCCGTGATTTAAATACACGGGATTATAAAGAGTTTAATATGAACGGCACAAAAGTCGGTATCGGGCAGCTTGAAATGGTCGATATTTCAGTCTTGGAGCCTCGTGAAGAGGAACTGCTTGAAGATATGAAAAAGATGAAAGAAGAGGGCGGACTGCATACTGTTTTGATTCTTTTGACAGACATCATGAAAGAGGGTTCAAAACTTTTGGTTGTGAGTGATGATGAGTCAAAAATAGAAAAAGCATTTGACATTAAACTCCAAGACCATAAAGCATGGCTCGATGGCGTACTGAGCCGTAAAAAGCAGGTAGTGCCTTTTGTGCAGCCTCAGTTTTAACTCTTTTTAGACTTGTTTGAATAGTGCGTCGCACTGACAATATCACCGATGATGGCGCGGTGATAGAGGTAGGGCTGTTTTATATTGCTTATAACATACCTGCCGCCGGATGTCGTGATTACTTCCAGTGTTCCAACATCAATTATTTTGCCAAATCTTTTACTGAAAGGCTTAATATAGATAGTTCTGATCTCTTCAAGGTTAATCGGAAAAATCTCTTTTTGTACCCGGCCCTTGAGAATAATAAGCCTTTTTTGTGTGAGCAGACAGTTGTAGGATTTTTTTTCTTTTATTTCATCCAGATGGACAAAAAAAGTGCGAATCATTAAAACAATACCAATCACACCTATTTCGTACTCATATCCTATAAACAGCAGAAGAGATCCCAGGGCATAGAGTTTTATCATAGGCAAATAAAACGTTTTTGATATTTCTGCCCGTACCAAAACCGATTCATCTTTGTGCAGAACCTTTTTAAAATTTTCTATGATATTTTCCTTTTGCGTTATTGTCTATTCTGTATAAAGGTATCTTTTTATTTTTTTTGTCGGTGTTTTTACAAAAGGCTCAATCTGTTCTATAAATTTTTGAATTTTTGAAAATGAGGCCAACTGTGCATTGACCTCTATTCTCATATTTTCCAGGTAATCTGCAATTTTTTCTCTGACTTCATTTTCCGGCATATTATGAGCATTAAACATTTTATCTATAAGTTCATAGTCCAAGTGTACTCTTGCAACCAGTTTTCCGTCTTTTTCCATCACAAGGGAATCAAGAACCGCCTCATGTTGATTGATGATAGCCTCTATCTGTTCCGGATATATGTTTTCTCCACCGGGACCGATAATGACATTTTTACTTCTTCCGCTGATAAAGAGATACCCGTCTTCATCTATGTAACCCAAGTCTCCGGTATAAAACCAGCCATCTTTGATAACCTCTTTTGTCTGCTCTTCATCTTTGTAATAGCCTATCATTACACTGGGTGATCTGGTTATAATCTCCCCTTCACCGTTTTGCGGGTTGGGATCTTTTATCTGCACTTCGACTCCGACCATCGGCAAGCCGGTAGAGCCTATCTTGATCGGGTAGCCGATTCTCCCTCCCGCTATAAGCGGAGATGTTTCGGTGAGTCCATAGCCTACAATGTATGGAAAGTTGGCTTCTGCCAAAAATTTTTCCACATAGGGAGAGAGTGCTGCACCGCCTATGCCGAAAAATTTGATCCGGCCTCCGAATGTTTCGATTAGTTTTTTTCCGGCAACTTTATTGAGCAGTTTGCGTATAAAAGGAATGGAGTAGAGTGTTTTTATAATAAACGAACCGGTAAATTTTGGCAATATTTTATTTTTGTATATTTTTTCTATGATTAGAGGCACACTGAGCATCATAGTCGGTCTGACGCTGGCGAATGCCTTGATAAGAACGTTGGGTGTAGGTGCTTTGTCGAGATATACAATGTCTGCACCATGTAAAATCGGCAGTATCATACCGACAGTACACTCGAGAGTATGTGCCAAAGGTAAAATGGAAAGAAAAGTATCTTCGGGTAAAATAGTTACATTTTTATAGGCACTCATTGCATTGGTAACAAGGTTTTTGTGTGAGAGCATCACCCCTTTTGAGTGTCCTGTCGTGCCTGACGTATACAAAAGTGCCGCCATATCATCTTCTTTTGGTCTTGGAAGTTCTTTGGAAGCCATTTTCTGTGTCAGTTTTGCGATGTAACTGTGATTTGTCAATTCATCTATGAGTGTTAAATCATCAAGTTTTATAACAAACTTCATATTGGAATTATCCAGCTCTTCTATGGTTTGAAGATGCTTTTGTGATACAAAAACAGCTTTTGCCTCAGAGTGTCTGATAATGTGCTGGACATCAGAGGGATGAAAATCAGGAAGTATGGGAACAATGACACCGCCAAAATAGGTAACAGAAAAATATGCAACAGCCCAGTTAGGCATATTTTCACTCAGCAGGGCAACTTTATCGCCTTTTCTGACACCGTTTTTCTTTAAAAGTTTGATCATGGCATGTACATTTTCATGTAACTCTTCATAGCTCATAGGGTCCTGGTCAACTTTAGACAATACTTTTTTCGGTCCGTACAGCTCAACTGACCGTTTTAGCAAACTTGGCAGTGTGTAGTCCTGCATATTTTCATAAGGGTAGGTAATATCTGTCATAGTTCATCTTTTATCTTTATTTGTTATTTTATTATACAGAGTATTTCTTTAATGTAAAATGTAGAGTGATTAAATATACAATTAATTTTAATAAGAGTAGAATTTTAGAAGCACGCTTAGGTGTCTTTTTTATTTTGGAGAATAAAGCAATGAATATGCATAAAATTATATCCGGGTCATTTTTTATCTTGGCCATGACGGTCAATTTCGGTTTTTTTTACGGAGAGCCTACAGTACTTGAACAGCACAGTTCTTACGAGCTTTTTGCTGCGATTATTGTCAACCTGATAGCCACAGTACTTAAACTGGGGGACAGAACACAGCTGGGGGCGGTTTTACTGGCAACAAGTATTGTAGCAGATATTCAGCTTATCGCATCTGCGACTGTCTGGGCTTTTGCAATATATGTAATTGGTGATGTGAATATAGAGGCCGCAACAGCGATTGTCTCGCTCTCAGGCGGAGCACTCCTGGCAAATATAGTCTCGGTTATACTTTTTGTCGGCGATACACTCAAATCCAAAAGATAGCAAGATATGAATGAACAGATTGTATGGATTGTTCTTAAAAGGTTAAGGACACCTTTTTTGGTCATTATCATTACTTTTGCCATATCCATACTCGGGTTAGTGCTGATTCAGGGGACAGACAACAACGGCGACCCTTATCAGATGACTTTTTTTGATGCCTTTTATTTTGTAACCTATATGGCAAGTACTATCGGTTTTGGAGAGGCTCCGTATACTTTCAACTACGAACAGCGAATGTGGGTGAGTTTTTCTATCTATTTTACAGTGATAGGATGGTTTTACGGGATAGGAGCGATAGTTTCTCTGATACAGGATGAGGCACTGAAAAAAGCATTAAACAGGAACTCGTTCAGAAATCATGTAAGAAATATCAACAAACCCTTTTATATTATTCTCGGATATAACGGGATAACAAAAAGTATTATTGACAGACTCAACGGACATGACTACAGGCTCGTTGTTTTAGATAAAGACGAAGAGAAGATAGACGAGTTGATATTGGAAAATTTTTATCCAAATGTTCCTGGATTTGTAGGCGATGCAACAAATCAAAAAATGCTTAAAATTGCAGGAATCCATCAAAAAAACTGTGCAGGTATAATCTCTCTTTTTGAAGATGATATGGTAAATTCAAAAATAGCCACCATCAGCAAACTGCTCAATAAAAAAATTGATATTATTGTCAAGGCAACTTCAAAGGCTCAGCTTGAACACTTTCGAAGTATGAATTTGAAACATGTGAAAAATCCTTTTGATATTATATCAAAACGCATCTACTATGGTATAACAGCACCCTATATCTGGCTTTTGGAGATGTGGATGTACGGACACATACTCAAACTGAAAAAAAGAGACCAGTTTCCTCTTGGAAAATACATTATATACGGTAAAGGAAGAATGGGCAAAGCGATTCAAGAAGGATTGCAAAAGGCCGGTATAGAGTATGTGATTGAAGATTTTGATTCACAGCGCTACATAGAAGAGAAAAATACAACCATTTTCGGGGATGATGAAGATATACACAGACTGATTGAACTCGGTGTCAAAGAGAGTGCCTGCATCATAGCCGCAACACAAAATGATTTGCTGAACCTTACTATTTTAAACAAGGCGAAACAGTTGAATCCGAAAATATTTACAATGGCCCGTGAAAATTCCTTAGACGATTTAAATATATTTCAGGCATCTAAAATCAATAAAATATATATTGTAGAGAAGATACTGGCTGATGCAACATACAGCTATATAGCAAGACCTCTGGCCGACCTGTTTATACAAGAAGCACGCAAAAAAGATGATGAATGGGCAAGAATCATTGTCTATATGCTTAATAATATCACAGGGATGAATCCAATGTACTTTGAAACTGTACTGAATGATGCAAATGCGTATGCGCTGACATTAAGGCTTGAAAAAGGTGAAAATATAAGCCTTGCAGATTTAAGAAGATCCCGTGCTGACAGAAATGAGATGTTACATGTAGTTTTTTTGCTGCTCAAAAGAGGGGATAACATATACTTGATGCCTGATGCAAGAATGAATCTGCAAATCGGTGATGAACTGCTGATAGTCTCAGATGAGGAAAATTACAGTGATTTTGAGTATATTGTCAATAACATATATGAACTGGAGTATGTTTTAGGATATACAAGTTCTTAAGGCAGAGTTAAAACAAAGCGTGTACCTGCAGGCTCGTTTTTTTGCACAACTATTTTTATATCCATAGCATATGCCAGTCTTTTTACGATATCAAGCCCGAGACCACTGCTGTTTTCATCACTGTAGGAGCGTTCAAATATTTTTTCCGGTTCTTTGATTCCTTTTCCGCTATCCTCTATATATAAAGCATTCTTATTGTTATAAATCTTTATATATCCATTAGAACTGTTGTATTTACAGGCATTTGAAATAATGTTTTGCAGAATTTGCTTCATAGCCTGTTTATTTATTTTTGCTTTGAGTATGTTGCATTGAATGTGAAAAGCGATATGGGGATAAAGGGTTTTTTGGATTTCAATAACTTCTTGAATAATAGGGCATATATTTTGATTTTGTATCTGAAAAGTTTCTTCCTGAAGCAGTATTGTTAGGTTTTCATGGAGTTCTGAAATATTGTTGATACTCTTTTTTAACCTTATTAGTGCTTTTGTATTTTGTAATTGCGGAATTTTTTCGATGAGTTTCATATTGAGTTGCATAGAGGTGACAGGCGTATTTAAGTCATGAATTAAATCTTTTGCAAATTTATCAAGAGTTATGATACTTTCGCGTAAAGGCTTTAAAGCATTTTTTGCAAGCTTGTAGCTAATATATGCAAAAATAAGAAGCAATACAAACTGTATGGACAGAACTTTTTTTTTGAAGTTGGATAATCTTTGATCAAAGCTGTGTTTTGACTTAAATACTTGTAGATATTTTCCACGCCTGTTCATAGGCAGCAGTTTGGAAAATTCTTTTTCTCCTATAGTGAAATTTCTAATATCAACATGTTTGGGTACTTTGACAAAAGCATGATGAAAATCTTTGTTGTATTCATCTATTGAAGTACCCATTTTAATATGTCTGGCGTACTCAATAAGTGAAAATTCCTCTTCTTTTAAAAAATGGTTTTTTGTCTGTTGAAAATAAAAATATCCGGCAATTAAAATAAGCAGGGCAGTGCTGATAAAGTAAATAAGAAAAAATTTTAAAAATGCCAGTTTTTCATGATGATGCAAGACGGTATCCTATCCCTTTTATCGTTGTAATTGGGAGGCCGATTTTGCGAAGTTTGTTAATGTGTACACGCAAGGCTCCCTCGCTCATCTCTTTGTTCCCATTGAGTGCTTCGAGTATAAGCTCTTTTTGGACTGTTTTGTTGAGGTTTTGAAAAAACAGCTTTGTAATCTGCAGTTCATAAGGAGAAAGCGGTATGAATTTTGATTGATTGTAAAGTTCGTCTTTGTCGATTACAAAGCGAAAGTCATTGACCCGTAATTCATTCTGATAGGTATGATAGGCTTTTTTCAAAAGAGCATGTATGCGTATGAGGAGTTCATCAAAATCAAAGGGCTTTTTGATGTAGTCATCCGCACCGACATCAAAGCCGTTTGCCAAAGAGGCGACATCACTTAAAGAAGTAAGAAAAATGGTTGGTGTCATGTCACCGCTTTGGCGTAAACTTTTTAAAAGTTCAAATCCGTTAAGCAAGGGGACATTGACATCCAAAAGCATCAGTGTAAACCTGTTTTCAAATGTAGCATCAAGAGCCGCTTCCCCGTCCTTTACATGTAACACTTCAAATGCTTCATTTTCCAACAGTTCAATTAAGGTTTCAGATAATACTTCATCATCTTCTAATAATAATATTTTTGTCATAGGCAAAGTATATACTAAAGTGCATTAGCGTAATGTTAATAGCGCATAATCTGTTCTTTTGTGTAAATAGTGTATTATTAGTATAATACTTCAGATTTTAAAGGGCTATATATTTTGAGCAGGCGACATAAAAACAGACAAAATAATCCAAAAAGAGATACCGTCACTTTCAGCGAAAAAGATTTTCTGCCGACAACACGGGCTGAAATGGATGCCAAAGGCTGGGATTATTGTGATGTTATTTTAGTCAGCGGGGATGCCTATATAGATTCGCCGTTTATCGGTGTTGCTATGGTCGGGCGTATGCTTGAGAGAATGGGCTACAGAGTCGGAATGATAGGACAGCCGGACATTGACAGACCTGATGATATTATGCGTTTGGGTGAGCCTCGTTTGTACTGGGGTGTCAGTGGTGGCAGCGTCGACAGTATGGTTTCAAACTATACAGCCACCAAAAAGTTTCGAAATTCCGATGATTATACTCCGGGTGGAAAAAACAACAAAAGACCTGACAGAGCAGTTTTGGTTTATACAAATCTGATACGGCGTTATTTTAAAAATACTGTGCCTATCGTTTTGGGAGGTATTGAAGCCTCTTTGCGACGTGTAAGTCATTATGATTACTGGTCCAACAAACTCAAAAAGCCTGTTTTGTTTGATTCTAAGGCGGATGTGATGATTTACGGTATGGGGGAAATTGCACTGGAGCAGTTAACCCGTGCCATAGATGAAAAGAGGGATTACAGAGATATACGGGGTATCTGTTATATATCCAAAGAGCCGGTTTATGAGTTTATTCAGCTTCCTTCGCACCAAGAGTGTTTGGATGACAAAGAGAAATATATAGACCTTTTTGATCTCTTTTATGACAATAATGACCCTATAGCGGCAAAAGGACTCTGTCAGCCGGTAGACAGCCGGTACCTCATTCAAAACCCTCCCTGTGACTACCTGAATGAAGAGGAGATGGATGCAAACTCCAACCTGCCTTTTACAAGAGAGCTGCACCCTTACTATGCCAAAGAAGGGAAAGTGAAATGTCTGGAGACGATTAAGTTTTCCATCATGACGCATCACGGCTGTTGGGGAGAGTGCAACTTTTGTGCCATAGGGGTGCATCAGGGAAGAACTATCAGAACGCGTTCGGAAAACAATATTTTATCAGAAGCCCAAGAGTTCAATAAATACAAAGACTATAAGGGCATTATTTCCGATGTCGGCGGTCCTACGGCAAATATGTACGGATATGAGTGCAATAAAAAGCTCAAACTCGGTACCTGTGACCATCAGCGTTGTGTTGATGCAAGCCATTTATGCAAGTCGATGAAGGTTGACCACTCCCGCAACATAAATCTTTTACGCCAGGTTCGTCAGGTGGAGGGTGTGCGAAAAGCGTTTGTGGCTTCGGGTGTCCGATATGATTTGATTACAGAGGATAAACAGCACGGATACAGTTACCTCAAAGAGATGGTAGAACATCATATATCAGGACAGATGAAAGTAGCTCCGGAACATACGCAGCAGCATGTACTTGAACTCATGGGAAAACCGGGAAAACAGACGCTTATAGATTTTAAAAAACTCTACGACAAACTCAACAAAGAGTCTGGAAAGAAACAGTTTTTGACCTATTATCTCATTGCAGCCCATCCGGGATGTGAGGAGAAAGACATGCACGAGTTGAAGCGTTTTACCACAGAAGAGTTGCAAATGAATCCTGAACAGGCACAGGTCTTTACTCCGACTCCAGGTACCTATTCTGCTGTAATGTATTATACTGAACTGGACCCTAAAACACGCAAGAAAATTTTTGTAGAAAAAGATACAAAACGCAAAGAGCGGCAAAAACAGATAGTGGTTGCAAAAGATACCTTTGCATCAGGATTTGCTTCTTAATCTTTACGAATGGATGTAGCCGTTACAAATATATAGTCTTTGCCCGTAACAGTGACGCGAAACTTTTTTTGCTGCAGGTATTTTTTTGCAAAGATGACATCCTTGTAAAGCAGTCCCATTTCTGAAAAAGCATAGTTTTTGACTCTGGCCCCATAAATCATTTCCCCGTCTATCCAGCGGCAGTTTGGAAAACCGAGTATCATAGCTCCCTCTTTTTTGAGATGGTTTTGGACTATGGACATGAGTGTTTTGTTAAACTCCAAATTTGAGCTTTGCAGTGTGCCTATACTGATGATGAGGTCAAATTTTTCCAAATCAAGTGAGTTTAACTCATTTATATCGCTTACATGTAAAGAGATATTGGGCATATCTTCAAACTTTTTTTTGGCTGCTGCTATGGCTGATTCACAGTAGTCGATACCGACAAGGTCAAGCTCTGCAAAGTTGTCTGCCAAAGAGGCGATAACTTCAAACTCGTCTCCACTGTTGACCCCGAGATTCAAAATACGTTTTCTTTTGTTCAGATGTACATTTTTTAATGCCTGTGTGTAACTGTAAATAAAAGAAGCCTCTTCATTTTTGTGAATTTTTCCGAAAATGGAATTTTCTCCGTATTTTTCTTCTTTGTCTGTGATGTTTTTATGAAAGGTGCTGTCTTCATCAAGTTTTTCATAACGCATAATTACGGTGTGTTCATCAGCAATTTTCGGTGTCAGCATTCTGCATTTAAGCAAATGTGCCAAATCAATCCAGCTTTTATAGCCACGGTAAATATACTCTTGTCCGTTACATGTAATGCGTGTGCCGTTATACAACGAAGTCGCAATGTCAGGATTAAGTATTTGAAATGAAATTATCTCTTTTCCCCGCATTGTATTGATGTAATTTTGTAATACTTTTGTGATTTGTGTCATAGTTTGATGTGTAAAGGTTAGCATTCTTGAATTATACACTTTTATTAGATAAAATGATAAGAAACCTGCAAAGAGAGATATGTTTTGACAACGAATGATAATATTAGTTTTTATAATTTTATGCATAAGCAGATACTTGTTGTTATTTTATTGTTTTTAGGAACAGGTCCCGGATATATAGTCATGGGATATCTTTACTCTTCAATTATTGTCGAAATACTTTGGTTTGTTCTTTTTTTACTGCTTTCAGTCTGGGGATGGAAGCTGTATAGAAATTATTCGAGAAAGATGACTATATCACAAAAAGACAGATGGCTTGAAAAAGTAAAATATTTTATGTTTATATATTTTTCCTTATGGACAATAATGTTTTTATACTATATTTCAAAAGATGCTATCAGTGCACATTATATAGCTATTGCAACACAACTCGGCAGTGCGGTAGTCGCGGCAACTATTTTAGCTTCACAGAAAAAGCTGGTAGTAGCAACAGTTTCGTTTTTAATGCTTCCGCTTGTTGTCTATTTCATAGCAATTGGAGAACTTTATTCGTATATTCTTGCATTTTTCACTGTTGTGTTGAGTATGGTTCTTTTATATGCTGCAAAAAATACACATGCCTATTTGTTAAAAAGCAGGTTTCAGGCATATCATGATTATTTGACAGGACTTGGAAACAGACGTTATTTTATAGAGTATCTGGACAGTTCTGTTAGGGAGAACAAAAACAGATATACCTATTTGCTTTTAATAGATTTGGATTATTTTAAAACAATCAACGATACCCTTGGACATGATGTCGGAGATAAACTTCTTGTTGAAGTTTCAGAGCGTTTGACACAATTGGCTGACAAATACAGTAACATCGTTGCCAGATTGGGTGGAGATGAATTTTGTATTTTAAGCGATGCACTTGAGACGAAAGAGAAATGCCTTGCGCAGGCAAAAGAATTTTCAAATAAAATTCTACACACAATAAAAGAGACCTATTTTATAGAAGACAGCACGCTTCACATTAGTGCAAGTATAGGGGTGAGTATCATAAACAACCCAAAACTCAATGCCCATGATTTTTTAAAAGAAGCAGACATTGCAATGTATGAAGTTAAAAGTGCGGGCAGAGATGATGTTGTCATATTTAATGATGCACTGTGTAAAATTATAGAAAATAAATTACATGTAGAAAGACTGCTGCATTTTGCCATAGAAAAAAATGAAATATATCTGCAATACCAACCCCAAATAAGCTGTAAAAATAAAATTATCGGCTGTGAAGTGCTTGCAAGGTGGAAAAGTGCCACACTCGGTCAGGTGAGTCCTGAAGTGTTTATCGGCGTTGCTGAGAGTACCGGTTATATTATAGAGTTAGGAGAATATATTTTGGAAGAAGCTATAAAAACTCTGCAAAGATGGGAAAGTATCGGAATGCATCTGCATCAAATGTCGATTAACATTAGTGTAAGGCAGCTTTTAAACAAAGATTTTATTTCTATAGTTGAACGTCTTCTTCGTCAGTACAATGTGTCCGGCTTTCATACAAAACTGATTTTTGAAATTACCGAAACGAGTACATCTCAGGACTTAAAAAGACTGATTGTCACAATCAATGCGCTCAAAAAACACAATATCCATTTTTCTATAGATGATTTTGGTACGGGTTATTCATCATTAAGCTATATCCGTGATATTCCCGTAACTGAGTTAAAAATAGATCAGTCTTTTATAGCAGAACTTGACAACAGGCAACAGGCATCTTTAGTGAAGAGTATTATTGATATTTCAAAAAATCTGCATCTCACAACAGTAGCCGAAGGTGTTGAAACACAGGAACAAAGAGACTTTTTGGAAAAAATAGAGTGTGATTTGTATCAGGGATATCTTTTTTCCAAACCGCTGTTAAGCGAAGATTTTGAAAAACTGATGCGAAATAATTAATAATGCAAAAAATGTTCCAACTTCTTTCTTCTCTTACATTATTTTCAGTTTGATTTGTCTACAATAAACAAACTATAAATGAGTAAAAAAACAATAAAGATAAAAAATGAGAATAGATAAATTTTTAAATTCGGTAAATATTACAAAAAGACGTTCTGTTGCACAGGATATGATTAGTAACGGAGTAGTAGAGATAAACGGTGTGGTTGCAAAGGCGAGTAAAAATGTGGAAGTCGGCAGCATTATTACTGTAAACTATCTTAATGAATCAAAAAAGTATGAAGTGCTGCAAATTCCTACAACAAAATCAACGCCAAAATCTCTGCAAGATCAGTATATAAAGGAGATTTCATGACATATGAGGAAGCTTTAGTAAAATTTACTTCACTTTTTCAACATGAAATGAGTGATGCACAGATGCGTGAGTTTTTACTCAGTATACGACTTGATGCAAGTACTCCTGTGGAAGTGATTGCCGCTGCTGCACAGGTTATGCGCAGTTTTGCCGTTGCTTTGCCTGTTTCTGATGAACTCAGAGAAAATGCGCTTGATATTGTCGGAACAGGCGGTGATAAAATAGGCAGTTTCAACATCTCCTCAACAGTAGCGCTGCTTGCTGCTTCTTGCGGGGCAACCGTTGCAAAGCACGGAAGTCGTTCTATCACTTCAAAAAGCGGCAGTGCCGATATGTTTGAAGCACTGGGTGTTCGGCTTGACTTGAGTATTGAGCAGAGTGCAAAACTTCTTGAAGAGACAGGTTTTACTTTTATGTTTGCACAAAATCATCATCCGGCCATGAAATTCATCGTACCGGTACGTAAAAGCATCCCTGATAAAACCATATTTAACATACTCGGACCTTTGACAAACCCTGCCGGTGTGAAAAAATCAATGCTGGGTGTATTTGACAAAGCTTTTGTACCAAAAATGGCAGAAGCACTTCAGATAAACGGAGCTACATCGGCTTTGGTTGTCAGCTCAAACGAAGGAATGGACGAAATAAGCATCAGTGATGTGACCTATACGGCTTTACTGCAAGACGGCAAGACACGAGAGTTTATTATTGATCCGCAGGAGTATGGTATTAAAAAAGCACCGCTAGAAGCCATAATGGGTGGCGATGCACTCAAAAATGCAAATATTTTACGAGCTGTTTTTGATGAAAAAGCAACAGATGCCCAGCGTGATATAGTGCTTATAAATACTGCAGCATCGTTGATGGTAGGAGATTTGGCTCGAGATATACAAGATGGACTGGAAATGGCAAGAGAAGCCCTTGCAAAAGCAAGACCGAAAGTAAAATTAAAACAAATCATAGAAACATCAAACAAGTTATGAAAAAAACATATACATATAGACTGGAAGAGTTAGACTCTTTGGCAGACAGAATTATGAGTCAACTACAAGAAGGTGTTATTATTTTAAAAGGCGATTTGGCTGCAGGCAAAACGACTTTGGTAAAAAATATAGCAAAAAAACTCGGATTGAGTGAAGATGTGACATCACCTACTTTTTCACTGCAGCAATGTTATGGGGAAAAACTATTTCATTATGATATTTACAATCACGGGCTTGATCATTTTATCTCTTTGGGAATGCTTGAAGAGTTGGAAAAACCGGGTCTGCATTTTATAGAGTGGGGAAGTGATGAATTGGTGGATATTTTAGTCTCTGCCGGCATTGAAACAGTGACAATAGAGATAGAAAAAATTTCAGATGATGCAAGAGAGTATACAATATGCACACATTAAAAGCAACAGACTTAAAAAAGAAAATTAAAGATTTGGAAATAGTAAAAAGTATAAGTCTTGAAGTCAACAGTGGTGAGGTTGTAGGACTGCTTGGACCGAACGGAGCAGGAAAGACAACCACTTTTTATATGATTTGCGGTTTGGTAGAAGCAACAGAGGGGAAAGTCTATTTTGACGGAGAAGATCTTATCGGGATGCCCTTACATGAAAGAGCACTCAAAGGTATAGGTTATTTACCGCAGGAAGCTTCGATTTTTAAAGATTTGAGTGTTGAAGACAACTTAATGATAGCCGCTGAAGTCGGTATAAAAGATAAAGCAGAACAAGAAGCACGCATTGTGGAACTGCTTGATATGTTCAATATTGAGCCTATACGATACAGAAAGGGAATCAGTCTCAGCGGCGGGGAACGTCGCCGTGTTGAAATTGCCCGTGCGCTTGTAAACAAACCAAAGTTTTTGTTGCTGGATGAACCTTTTGCCGGAGTTGATCCTATTGCCGTTATGGATATACAAAAAGTGATACATCAGCTTGTATCATATGACATAGGTGTATTGATAACAGACCATAATGTGCGTGAAACACTGGATGTTTGCGACAGAGTCTATGTTATAAAATCGGGAGAGCTTCTTGCGCAGGGAACCAGTGATGAAATCGGACAAAATGAAGATGTCCGTACGCATTACCTCGGTGAAAGCTTCAAACTTTAGGAATTCATGAAAATATGGGAGCATTAAGACAGACACAGGGAGTTGAAACAAAACACAAGCTCTCAAATACCCTGCGTAACTGGCTTCCCATATTGCATTCAAGTCTTTCTGATTTGGGTGAAGCTATGACTCCTTTTGTCGAAGCCAATCCTGTTATAGAAGTGAAATCAGGCTTTGAAGAAGATTTTGAAAAAAAGATTCCAAGAAAAATAATTTCCCGCGGAGTGAGCAACTCCAGAACAGAGCAGATAGAAGCGCTGACTATTCAAAGTCGAACACTTTATGATGTTTTAGATGAGCAAATAGGTGCGCCGCTGTTTCCTACACCCGTTTCACAAAAAGTAGCTTTGTTTGTCATCGAAAATTTGGACGAATATGGCTATTACGACGGTAACACAGAAGAATTTTGCCAAAAAAACAGTATAGACAGAGAAACTTTTGAAAAGATTCGTCTGCGCTTTTTACATGTAGAACCCGTAGGCATAGGTGCTAAAGATTTGGCTGAGTCATTTTTGTTTCAACTAGACAACAGTGAAATCAGTGACCAGGCATATAGTCTGGCCGTAAAAATCATTAATGACATGCAAAATATTCATGCCTACTCCAAAGAAGAGTCTTTTAACGAGGTTATGCATGTATTGTCAACATTCAAAAATCCGCCAAATATCGAATATCAGGAAGATTCCGCGCAGATCATTCCTGATTTGATGATATATTTTAATGATGAACAGCAGATAGAAGTCAAACTCAATGATGCCTACTATCCTGTGATAAACATAGACACCTCTTATGGCGTTGAGCATGAATTTGTAAGACAAAAAATCAAAGAGGCAAAAAGTTTGGTGGATGCGCTTGATATGAGAAAAGCAACACTTTACAAAGTAGGTTTGATGATCGTCGAATACCAGTATGATTTTTTTACAGGCGGACAAATCATGCCATTGACACTCAAAACTCTGGCTGATGAATTTGGACACAATCCCTCAACTATTTCGCGAGCCATTGCAAACAAATATATAGCATGTGACAGAGGTGTTTTGGCTATGAAAGAGTTTTTTACAACTGCCATTGATGAAGATGTCAGTAATGCTGCCATCAAAGAGTTTCTCATTGAACTTATTAAGAATGAAAACCATGAAAAGCCTTTGAGTGACATGAAGCTTTTAGCCCTGATAGAAAAAAAATTCAAAGTAAAAATGGTCAGACGTACGATAGCAAAATACAGAAAACAGCTCAATATCGCAGGTTCAAGTGAGAGAAAGAAACTCTACAAACTGGGTATTTGATATATCTCAAAAAAAGAGATATTATTACTCTTTTTCCAAGAAAAGTCTGTACCCGTTTGTTTCATGGGAAGGAACAACTTCTATTAATCTCCATCCTTCTTTATACAAGGCAGACAGTGTTGTCTTAGAGTTTTGAATCTGTGAAATCACATCCGGGTTTTTATCTTCTTTGCTTGCCTGCTGTTTAATATCTGATATCTGAATTATTTCAGAATCCTCGTTGTATAAAACTGCGCAAAAATATATTCGAATTTCCATGGTATTAAACCTCTCTTCTTTTTAGATGAAAATATTATAGCAAAATTTTACGGATCTGCGTTGAAAAAAAGATTTTGGCTCTCTTGTGACCATTTTGTAATATAAAATGATTATACTTGCACAGAGAGATAACAAAGGTTGTATTTGAAAATGCACGAAACTACTACTGTTGCTGTACGGTCTATATTTATTTCGGATATACATCTGGGAACACGTTTTTCAAAAGCAGAGGCTTTATTGAATTATGGAGCTGTTTTGGCGCAACACGCAAAACACAATAACTATGATGGTGTAATTTGCGGCCATATACACAAAGCGGAGATGCGTTATATAAAAGGCATCAGGTATTTAAATTGCGGTGACTGGGTTGAGAGCTGTACTGCGATTTTAGAAACATTGGAGGGTGAATGGAAAATTGTCAGTTTCCGCGAGAAATAACTCTTTGTTTGTCCGGAGGTGCAGGTCGCGGAGCATACCATTTGGGCATAGTTTCCGTACTGCAGGAGAACGGTGTCAAGATTAAAGCTGTCAGCGGTACAAGCGCAGGTGCTCTGATCGGAGCATCCCTTGCCTGCGGCAAGAGTGCCGCATACATTTTTGAGGTGATACAATCAAAAGAGTTCCGCTCTGTTTTTAAGATCTCTTTGGGTAACGGCTATCTTTTTAAACTTGATCATAATGCGGCAGTTGTTGACAAACTTATAGACAAAGAAAGTTTTGAAACACTTGAGATACCGTTACATGTAACGGCATGTGATGTAGAAAAGGAGCAAGCGATTTATTATGACAGTGGCAAAATTCTTAAAGAAGCAGTTTTGGCATCCTGCTCTATTGCACCCTTGTTCGCTCCGGTGTATGTCAACAAAACACTTGTCGTAGACGGCGGGCTTGTAGACAATTTCCCGGTTGAGAGGCTGCAGCAGTACAATTATCCTATCATCGGAATAAATCTTTTTCCAAAATATAAAAAAGTGCCAAAAACCATACTGGGGTGGATTAAAAAGAATATACATACAGCATGGCAGTCAAAATATGTCAGCAAAAAAGAGCTTTGTTACATGTATCTGTGTAATGAAAAACTGTTGGATATCAAAGTTTTTTCATTTCGGGATATTGGCAAAGCTTATGCAATGGGAAGAGAAGAGATGCAAAAAATTATAAAAGAGAGTAACAAAGTATGATTATTTATATACACGGTTTTGCAAGCAGCGGAGAAGGGTATAAAGCAAAACTTTTTAGAGAATATTTTATAAACAAAAATGAAAAATTTATGGCGCCATCATTGTCATATATCCCTGAATTGGCTATACAGACACTGGAAGAAATTATAAAAAATTCACAAGAAAAAGTCAGTCTGATGGGTTCGTCTTTGGGAGGGTACTATGCAACATATCTTGCGCATAAATATAATCTTAAAGCAGTACTGATAAATCCTTCAACCTATCCGTATAGTACACTGCAAAAAACACTTGGTTTTATGCAGAGTTTTTATGACGGCAGTTGTTTTGAATGGAGAGAATCTCATCTGCAAATGCTCAAAAAGTATGAAGTACAAGAACCAAAACAGGAGAACTTTATGCTTTTGCTCCAAAAGGGAGATGAAACACTCAACTACAAAGAAGCGGCAGATAAGTTTGATAAAGCAACACTGATGATAGAAGAGGGCGGAAGCCACAGTTTTGACAATATTGAACGCTATTTTGAAAAAACGGAAACGTTTTTACGATAAAAGAGCAACAGTGTCAAAGAGGGCAAAAAGTTAATACATTTTTTTGCTATAATAAATAATTAAAAAGAACAAGGTAATAAAGCATGAAAAACAGATCAAAGAGTGGTTTTACGCTCATAGAATTAATGATAGTTATCGTCATCCTGGGACTTTTGGCAGCCATGATAATGCCAAGTCTTACTGGAAAAGGCGAAGAGGCAAAAAGAAAACTGGTGTGTGTACAAATGAAGAGTATTTACAATGGTGCCCTTGATATGTTTAAAATTGACAACAGCAGGTATCCTACTACAGATGAAGGGCTTGAAGCCCTTGTAAAAAACCCGGATCCGCAAAAATATCCCAACTACTCACCGAGTGGGTATTTTAAAGACAATGAGATTCCAAAAGACTCATGGGGGAGAAATTTTATCTATATGAACAATGACGGCAAAGTGGAACTGGTCTCTCTTGGTGCAGATGCAAAAGAGGGCGGAACAAAAGAAGCTGCAGACATAAAACTCAGTCAGTGTAAATAAGAGATACTGTTTTTGAAAAAAGCTTTTACTCTCATTGAACTTATGATAGTCATAGTGATAATGGGAGTTGTTTATACTTTGGTCATAGGCAGTTTTAAAAAGCTCAGTGAAAAAAGTACAAATTTGTCACTTAAAAATTTAAAAGAGTTTTTACAATCTTATCCGCATAAAGAGAGTGCAAAGTTTGTTTGTTTGGATAAGTGCAAGAATTGTTTTGTACTGATAGATGGAAAAAAGCAGGATATAAAGATAAAAAATTTCCTTGATGAGAGTGTACAGGTCTATCGCTATGACTTTGATCTTGGTGCGATGCAAAAAGAGAATACAGGCTATTTTAATCAGGAGAATATTGAAGAAAATGTCTGCTTTTCATATGAAGTGGATGGTGACGGAGTCGGTGATCAGGTACTGGTAGAGTATAAAAACAATGTATATGATTTTACACCCTATTTTGAACCTCCGCAAGTGTACAGCAGTGTAGAAGAAGCAGTAAATGCAAAACAAGATTTAATGACAAAGATAATACAATGATATTTAAGTACAGCGGAATTGACGAGTTTGGTAAAAAAGTATCTGACAAGATTGAAGCTTCTGATTTGGCAGAGGCCAAGAGTAAGATTAAAGCCAAAAAGATTATTTATCAAAAAATCAGTGAAGAAGCCCCGTCATTTTTTGACTCCCTACATTTTTCAAGAAAATACCGAATAAGTACAAAAGAGTTGTCCGGACTTTCCCGTGAACTTGCCATGTATATCCGTTCCGGTATCAGTATAGTGTCTGCACTGAAAATTGTGCAGACACATTATGAAAACAACAAAAAGATGAAACTCTTTTTATCTACAGTGAGTACACATCTGAATGAGGGAAAAGATTTTTACTCAGCACTTGAAGCGCAAAAGGTAGTGGTGCTTCCGGAATTTTTCAAGTACTCGATAAAAGTCAGTGAAAACGGGGGTGTTTTGGATGAAGTGCTTTTGGAACTTTCAAAATTTTTAAAAGAACAGGAACGCATTAAAAAAGAGATAAAAAGTGCTTTTGCCTACCCTTCTTTTATGATAATTGTTTCTTTGCTTATGATTGCTTTTATGCTGACCTTTGTGGTGCCGCAGATTACAGGAATATTTGTCAATATGCATCAGGAACTGCCTACACCTACAAAAGTAGTCATTGCAGCAGGAACATTTTTTCAAAATAATTTTAAAATCATTTTGGCATCACTGTTTGCCGGTATTGTCATATTTATATCTGCACGCAAGAAAAGCCGCTCTTTTGCGTACGGGGTCGATAAACTGCTGTTAAAACTTCCGTATTTCGGAGAGATTATACAAAAAAGCGAATTGGCACGCTTCTCTTATATGGCATCTTTGCTGGTCCGATCGGGTGTCCCTTTTGTGCGTACTATAAATCTCGGGACAAATATTTTAAACAATCTTGTGCTCAAAGAGCTGTTTACAACTGCTTCAAAGAAAGTGGTAGAAGGAAAACTGCTTTCAAATGCACTCAATGAATCAGATATAAAGATTGATTATGCTTTTATCCAGTCTATAGCTTTGGGAGAAGAGACGTCAGAACTTGAAACAATTTTGCATAATGTTTCAGAACTCTATTTTGAAGAGAATCGTGACAAAATTTCTCTGCTGTTAACTTTGCTTGAACCTGCTCTTATGCTCTTTGTCGGTGGATCTATCGGATTTATAGTTTCTGCTATGCTGTTGCCAATTTTTTCTATGAGTATTCAGTAAATGTTTAAAAAAAATGCAATAGCCCTTTTGATAACGATGTTTTTCATTATGGCAATTACAGTTACAATAGGGGTCTCACTCGGACATATCAACAGTGCAAAAGAGAATCTTTCCTCTGAGAAATTTTTACTGCAAACTACTGCTGTTTTGGATGATATGCTGAAAATTTTAAAAGAGACTCCCGAACTTGATGATATAAACGACACACAGACTTTTCGTGCATTTTTATTGCAATACAGCACAGTTGTCCCGTTAAGTACGGATATAATGGTAGAGGTAAAGCTGGAGAGTGCCCGATCTAAATTTAATTTTAATGCACTTAAAAAGAACACAGCTGAAGGGGAGAGTGCACTAAAGAATGCACTTATCGGTTATTTTAATGCAAAAATGATCAACAGTGAGTATCTTTATCTCCTTGAAGATTTAACAGGCGGTATAAAAGAAGACGGAATGTATAACAGTGCTCTGTTTGATGATAATCCTTATCTTTTTAGAGACTATATAAGTTCTGACGAACAGATAAAAGAGTTAAATGAGTATTATAAAAAAACCTATCATGATAACAGCGTTGAACACATAGATCTGCATAAAATCTTTACTTTTGGAAATTATAAAAATTCTTCTTATGTGATTGATTTAAACTTTGTAAACAGGGATGTTTTTAATATAATGTCAGGGAACTATTATGAGCAGGAAAACACTGCTGCAGAAGATGATAATTTTTTTGTGGACTGTGACAAATTGACGGCAGAAGAGAAAGAAGACCTGAAAAGAAAATTTAATGCAAGTTGTGATTTGCAAAAAATTATAACAGTGACGCTTTTGGTCACACAGGGCAAACAAAATGCTGAAATAAAATTTGAATACAATATAAAAACCAAAAAAGGATCAAACTTTGTTTACAAAATTTAAAAATAATTACAAAACAATTTTGTTGGATCCTTTCATGGAACCAGTGCAGACTGAAGAAAAAATAAATGTTGTTTTATCTCCGTCTTTATACTGGGTAAAGAAAATTTCTTTACCTGTGAAATATATAAGAGAAGTAAAAAAACTGCTTCCTTCCATTTTTGAAGATATTCTGCCTGAGGGTCACTACAGCTACTATGCCTATAAAGAAAATGACGAGTATATAGTTTTTGCCTATGAAGATAAAATGATTCTGGAGCTGATGGCACAAAAAGAAATATCTCCTTCAAATGTTGTCAATATCTATTTTGCGCAGAGTGAATTTTCTTCCTTGGAAGGAGCCTGTAGAGTAAATGAAAAACAGGCACTTGTAGTGAAAAACGGTATAGTGATTCTTGTACCGGATTTTTGGATAAAAGAAGCAGATATCCTTAAACCGGATGATTTTAAACCATCCGGTCATGCTATAGTTTTACAGCAGTTTAATCATATTCTCAAAAAGTCCAGTTTTTATAAGATTGGTTTTGTTCTGTTGTTTATCACAGGTATAGTTTTCGGAGAATGGCTTATTACCATGGATAAGGCAGCCACGCTTGAAGATCAAAGGAGTGCCGTATTTGCAAAATATAATTTAAAGCCTACCATGATGCAAAATCAGGCTATTCATGCAGAACTGAATAAAATATACGAAAAACAGATGAAACTGAGAGAATATATAGGATATTTTCTCAAAATGCATCTTGCAAAAAATGAAAAAATTTCTTACATAGGATTTGATTCCAAAGTGTTAACAGTGATTATAAAAGATGTTACACAGAGTAAAAAAATTATAGAAGCATTGAAACGTAAAGGTATTCATGCTAAAACCCAATTAAAAAATTCAGTACTGACTTTGGAGATAACTTTATGAACCGCTTAAATCCTCTTTACGTTGGCATCTTTTTACTTTTGCTTTTACTGTTTTTTGTTTTGAAGCTCATAGATGCAAAAAAAGAGCTCCATCAGGAAAAAATTCTCTATGAAAAAACACTGAAAGTTTCTTTAGACACGAGTGCTTTAAAAAAAGCATTTGCCAACAAAGAAAAAGAGAAAAAGGAGATTCTGCATATATTGTCAAATCCTGTTTTAAAGAGTTCCAAGATAAAAAAAGAGATAACAAATTCAGGAATACACATCAGTTCTCAAAATATGGATATAAAAGCTTTGAATTTTTTAATGGGTAAAATTCTCAATACAACATTTAACATAACAATGCTGAAAATAAAAAGAATCAGCGAGAGCAAATCAACGCTGGAGGTGAAGATAAAATGGTAAAAAAACTGGTTTTATTCCTGTTGTATGTCCTGTTTTTTATGATGGCATTTATCTATTTTTCTCCCAAAGTAAATATATACTATTTTGCTGAAGAGCAACTGCAAAAAAAAGGTATTGTTTTGAATGATGAGACTCTCAGTGATGAAGGTTTTACGCTTGAAATAAAAAATGCTGTTTTATATGTTAAAACACTCGAAACTGCAAAAATACAAAAGATAAAACTGAATCTTTTTCTTTTGTATAACAGTGTAGAGGTTGAAGGTTTGGTCTTATCCGATATGGCATCAGGATTTATACCTTTACATGTAAAGAGTCTGTATCTTGTCTATACTGTATTTGATCCTTTACATGTAACGGGAAAATGCAGTGGTGAGTTTGGAGAGGCTGATATTGATATCGACCTTGTCAAGAGAACTTTGCAGGTTTTGATAAAACCTTCCAAAAAAATGTTGACTCATTATCGTACAACACTGCGAAATTTGAAAAAAGATAAAAACGGAGGCTTCATTTATGAACAAAGTCTCTAATTCCAAGATGTTGCAAATCATTACAAAATTGTTGATTTTAATAGCTCTTTCCAAACTGCTTGCGCTCGTGCTGTTATGGTATTTGCCAAGCAATGGTATAGATGTAAAGATAAAAAAGAATTATCGTCCGGCATATCAAAGAGTAAATTTTACAAATATGCTTACTCCTTTGCATACAAATACCAAGGGGTATAAAAAAACAAATGAAACGGGTGCGCACAGAAGTATTACCGATATGACTCTGATCGGTCTTTATGGTTCTAAAAATTATGGATATGCCATAGTGGCAATGAAATCGAATTTGAAAAAAACTTCAATTATCGGAGTGGGTGAAACGTATAATGGCTATATTTTGAAAGAAATCAATAACGATAATGTTGTTTTTACAAAAGACGGCAAAAACTATATACTCTATTTTGTCAAACAAAAAATTAAAGATGTAAGTATAAACCGGGTCACGCATAATGAAACAGATAATGGTGTGACAAATATATCAAGGCAGGATATAAAGTTTTTTGAAAAAAATCCTCAAAAGATTTGGAAACAAATTGCCATAAAGGAAGTCATGGAAGATGGAAAAATTAAAGGTTTTAAGATAATGAAAATAAATAAAAATTCAAAATTTGCAGCACTCGGGTTGCAAAAAGGTGATATTGTCATTAAAGCAAACAATATTGATTTGACATCATATAAAGCAGTGATGAATATATATAAAAATGTAAACAAATTAAGCGAAATAAGCTTGGTTGTTTTAAGAAATAACACAGAAAAGGAATTGATATATGAAATTCATTAAGCACATAGGATTGATACTACTTTTAACATTCTCTCTTCAGGCAAGAGAACAGGTGAATGTTAACTTTTCAAATTTGGCCATTGATGATTTTGTAAAACTGGTAGCAAAAATTACACATAAAAATATTTTAATGAATTATAAAATAAACGGAAGTGTGAATCTTGTAAGTTCTGCACCTATCTATGATGATGAATTGATGGGGATGCTGGTTTCTGTTTTACAGTCAAAAGGCTACTCTTTGGCACGTAATGGGTCTTATTATGAAATTGTCCGCTCTTCTGAGGTTGCAAGATCTAATGCGGATGTTGTCAAACCAAACCAAAAAGTATCCGGATCTTTAATGGTAACCCAGGCTGTTAAAGTAGAGGGTGAAAATGTAGATATTATAGCGGCAAAGATTCGTTATCTTATTTCGAAAACTGCAAAACTGATGACATTAAAAGAGAGCAATACGATCTTGATAACTGATTATCCAAAAAATATAGAAACCATTAAAAAAATAATCAAAGATATTCAAATAACAAACAACTCTATTGTAAAACTGGTATATATAAAACATGCAGATGCCGGAAAACTTCAGGCTCGTTTGTTGGATATAAGCAAGTCAATATTTAATCCTAAAGTCGTTTCGGACAAAGTCAATATCATTTTTGATGAAAATATAAACGGTTTGATTGTTATCGGAAATAAAAAGAATGTAGCAAAAATTGAAGATTTGGCGAAAAAACTTGATGTAGAGTCAAACATTAGCCGGTCAGTTGAAATTTACAGTCTTAAAAACTCTGATGCAAAGAATGTTATCAAAACCCTCAAGGAAATTATTTCTGATAAAACATATCAAGGGCTTACCACAAAACCGAATATTTCTTCGAGCGAAGAGATCAATGCCATCATCGCAGTTGCTGATCCTGAGATACTCAAAGGAATCAAGGTTATTATTGATGCACTGGACAAGGAAAAATACCAGGTATATGTTCAGGCAAGAATTATTAATATCAATAAAAACAATGCCGAAAGTTTAGGAATGAAATATGGTTTTGCAGCAGGAGATGTTTCAGCATCCGGACTTTATGCAATGAGTGCAAATTTTGGTGATGCTAATTTGCAAAATCTGGCATCAACACAGATTATCAATTATCTCGGTGCTATTGGCTCTGGCGCAAAAAGCGCATTGGCCCTTGGGGCAACACTTGATTTTTTACAAAGTCACGGCGCATCAAAAACAATATCAAATCCTTCAATTCTCTGTGTCAACAATAAACAATCTTCCATCTATGTCGGTAAAACCATCTCTATAATATCCGGTGCAACAACAAATGCTGTTTCGGGGGTGACAAACAACTATAAAAGAGAAAATATCGGTCTGACATTACGAATCAAACCCAGAGTATCCTCAAACGACAAGGTAACTTTGGATGTTGAAGCGTCTTTGGAAAATATTTTAAGCTCTGATGCAGCGGGACAGCCTGTTACGTCAAAGCAAGAGGTGAAGACACAGGCGATTTTAAGAAGCGGCGAAAGCATTATCATCGGCGGTCTTGTAAAATCCCTTGACAGAAAAACAAAAACAAAAGTTCCTCTGCTGGGTGATATTCCAATGATAGGAGAGTATCTTTTTTCATCTACTGAAACAATTAAAGAACAGGATAACTTAGTAGTCATTCTGACTCCTTATGTCATAGACAAAAGTGAAGAACTTTCAAAACTGCAAAGAGACCTGGGTGTTCTTTCAAGTGTGCAAAAAGAGTATAATGAAAAAATCTTTAAAAAGATAATGAGTAAAAAAAATGAAAAGATACAAAAGAATACAGAACCTGCAGTGCATGTCAAAGGTGTCTATTAATGCTCAATACAGAAGTGCTTCATGATTTACATTTACAGGTATGTGAACCTGAGGGTATACCAACGGAGATCAGTGTTAAAAACTATCTTCTTTTTAGTAAAACAGAAGAAGAAGTCATTGCATGTGTCTGTGAAAGATATTTGGTTGAAGCGAGTAACTATTATACAAAACTAGAAATCAAATATCCTCTCAAGATGCTTGATGAAGATTCGTATGACAGGCTTTACAACCGTTTTTTGGAACTTCGAACAGACAAAGCAATAGAGACAATGCAGGAAGATTCTTCAGAAGAGAATGAACAAGAAGACATCTCTCTGACCGATTTTTTAAGAACGTCGAGTGACATTTTAACGAGTGAAGAATCAGCACCCATTATCAAGTTTGTCAATGCACTTTTTTATCAGGCTGTCAAAAAAAGAGCTTCGGATATCCATATAGAGGTCAAAGAGAAGAGCGGTGAAGTCCGATTTCGTATAGACGGAATGCTGAGTAAAAATGCAGATTTGGACAAAAAAGTTGTCAGTCTTATCATCAGCCGTATTAAAGTTATTTCAAATTTGGATATTTCGGAGAAACGTATTCCCCAAGACGGAAGAACACAGATAAAAATTGCAGGCGAGATATTGGATATCAGGGTTTCGGTACTGCCTACTTTTTATGGAGAAAGAGTTGTTATGCGTATTTTAATGCAAAGTTCACAAATACCGCAGATAACAGAGCTTGGATTTCATCAGGATATGATTGAAAAGATCAAAAGTCTGTTACGCCTTTCACACGGAATTATTTTAGTGACCGGACCGACAGGGAGTGGTAAAACAACATCTTTGCACTCTTTCCTGCGAGAAGTGGAATCTCCTGAAAAAAATCTTATAACTGTTGAAGATCCTGTGGAATATAAATCAGAAAGCATATCGCAGATTCAAGTGAATGAAAAAGTAGGACTCACTTTTGCAAGTGCTCTGCGTTCAATTTTACGCCAGGATCCTGATGTCATAATGATAGGAGAAATCAGAGATGAAGAGACAGCATCTATTGCGGTGCGTGCAGCACTGACAGGGCATCTGGTTTTTTCTACAATTCACACAAATTCTGCATCTGCTACGATATCAAGATTGGTTGATATGGGAATTGCACCGTTTTTAATATCCTCTTCTATTTTAGGTATTTTGGCGCAAAGGCTGGTCCGCGTATTATGCCCTGAGTGCAAAGAAGAAGATGTCATAGCTGAAAATTTTGCCGATGACTACAATATCCCAAAAGAGAGCAAAATTTTTAAGGCAAAAGGGTGCCCCGCATGCAATTACAGTGGCTACACAGGCAGAAGATCGATAGGAGAACTTTTGATTATGAATGACAAGGTAAAAGATCTTTTAAAAACTACAGCGGATGAGCACAGTATCAAAGAAGCACTGGAAGCTGACGGTTTGCAAAGTATCTCTTTTCAACTCTCCAACATGGTTTTAAATGGAGAAACTTCGCTGGATGAAGCAATCCGTATCGGATTATAAAATGTTTTGTACTGCTACATGTAATCTTCACAGGAGAGCTTTTACACTGATAGAGGTAATGGTAGCAGTGATGATTATTTCAGTGGTAATTATGGCGTTACTGCAAATAAATGCCAACAATACACATATATTTTCTCAGGTGAAAAATCAGGAAACGGCTACGCAATATCTTTCATTGCTTGTAGGAACAAAATATGGCTTTGAAAATGAAAAGATATCTTTAGAAGAGTTGGTTTCAGACTTTGATTTGGATGATGATTTTAGAAGAGAACTCAAACATACAGATATAGAAATAGTGTATCAAACACTGCAGAGTATTGACACAAGCATGTTTGATGAATCCGCAAACGAGGAAGAAGACAACGATCCAAATAAAAAAAACAGTGCAGGAACTATCTACGAAACAGGAAGAAGTACATTGAAAACTAAGAACTACTCCTCATCACTGTTACGGTTAAGAATACGATGAAAAAAGCTTTTACATTGATAGAAATGATGATATCTATAACTATTTTATCTATTATGATGGTTTATTTGTACAGAGTCAATGCTTCTGTAAACAAAAGTAATACATTTTATGAAAAACAGGTCAACGGATTTAATTCCCTGAGTCTAAAAAAGAGAGTACTTTTCCTGGACTTGTCTTTAATGCTTTATCAGCAAAACAGTATCGTGCATAATGACAAAAATGAAGATGTCCTCTTTTTGCAAACAACACACTCCCTTCACAGAAGAGTAAACCCTTATGTGACCTATATAGTCAAAAATAAAAAACTTTACAGACTGGAATCATTACAAAAACCTGTTTATCCGTTATCAGAAGCCGATAAATTTAATGCAGACTGTCTTGGCAGTGTTGATGTCTTCAGAGTTTATAAACAAAAGGATAAAGCAGTTTTTTTAGTCAATTTGAAGTTTGAAGATTCTGACCGTATATTGATGAAAATAAATGCTTTAAATGAATATTAAGTTTGTTTGAGAACTTTCAAAAAGACTTTATTCACAACTATATACTTTTTCGATCGCCAATTCTAATATCAAGTGCAATTTCCACCTAATTTAACTAGCTAACTTTTTACTCATTTCACTAAAAAAGGACGAAAATGGAGTGTGAATCTCTCCACAACTAATTCTTTTAAAGTCCCAAGAAATAGGGTATTAATAGCCTAAAATAAAGCCTTGCATTTTTACCAAGTCCCACAAAAGTCCAAATGAAATGATATGATTTGATAAGGTTTGAAACTAAGCCTATGTCATGGCAATATGCTAAAATTATGTCAGTGCATATGAGTTGTATGTTATAATCTATAAAATAATATATTTTGGAGTTAACAATGAATAAAGCGACTATTTTACAATACCTCAAAAATAAAAAAAATGAGTTTAAAAAGCTTTATGGTATAAATACATTGGGACTCTATGGTAGTTATGCAAGAGATGAAGCTAAATCTACAAGTGATATAGATATATTTTATACAAGAGACAGAAATTTTGAATTAAAGAGTGGTATTGAATTTTTAAAAATTCAAGATACGATTGCCTCAGAGCTTAATGTAGAAAAAGTAGATTTTGTTTCTTTAGATTTTATGAATCCGATAATAAAACATTATGCAAAAAAAGATTTTATCTATGTATGATGAAAAAAACTTGATTCATATTTTGATGTGTCAACCCTATTTCATACTTATCCATAAAGATTCTAAGCTGCTGTTTCAACTTGTAACATCATTTTTTCTTCAAACTCTACAGGTGATAAATTACCATTTGCAGAGTGCATTCTTTGTCGGCTATAATAAACCTCAATATACTCAAATATAGCTTGATTGGCTTGTGCTTTTGTCTCAAAAATCTCATGATAAATGAGTTCCGTTTTGAGTGTATGAAAAAAGCTCTCTGCCACCGCGTTATCCCAACAGTTTCCTTTGCGTGGCATACTTAAAAATTGTTCCAATTAAAAAGATGAGATGGTTAGTTGTTCTTGGAGAGAATCTCTTTTTGAAGTTTGTCTGCATTTTTAAGAGTTGATCAGAAGAGATATTTTCTGGAAGCATGTGTTCGATATCTTTTTGGATATGATTTATATATCTTGCTTTCTCTTTGTTTGCTTCTTTGGTTGTGTGCGTTTTATCAGCAAAATATTTTTCTGCTAAGTCATCAAAAGTGAGTTTGGATTTTCTTTTTGCAATATGGGGTAGATCCTCACCAAGTTTTAATTTCGCTCAGTTTTGCTTTACAACAAGCTTCTGTAATCCCATCTGATTTTTTCCCTATAGTTTTTAATCTTTGTTTATTATTTGCATCGGTATATCGGATTAAAAAGATTTTATCTATTATTTTATTATTTTTCGATACAATTTCCTTATAAAAAACCCCTGCTGTGTTGGTAGGAATGCGTTTTAAAAGTGTTTTCATAGCTGGCTCCTTGGATTGATTTGAGTCCCAAAATAGTCCAAATGATATGAGTAAATTGGACTTTTTTTGCAAAGGTATGATAACATAGAAAATGCTTGAACACCCCTTAAATGGGGAAATTTAAGCGATTTGATGAGAAATGATAAAATTTAAAAAAGGACGAAAATGGAGTGCGAATTTCCTACAGTTAATTCAAATATGGATGAAGTAAAAGAGATTTTTGAGAGTGTTAAAACGATTGCAGTTTTGGGGCTTTCTCCTGATGAGAGCAAAGACAGTCACAGGGTTGCCAAATATCTTCAGGATCAGGGGTATAAAATAATTCCTGTTTATCCAAAAGGAGAGACGATTCTTGGAGAAAAAGTTTATAACTCTTTGGCTGAAATTCCTTTTGCAGTTGACATGGTTGATATTTTCAGAAAACCCGCAGCACTTGATGCCATTGCCGATGCCTGCATAAAACGTGGTGATGTAAAAGTTTTTTGGGCACAAAAAGGTATAGTAAACAATGAAGCCGCTAAAAAAGCACAGGATGCAGGAATGAAAGTTGTACAAAACCAGTGCACTATGGTTGATCATCGAAATCTACAGGGCTGATTTTGATTCCTTTACAAAAAATAAAAGATGCGCATAAACGTATAGAAGAAGTTGTTGTCAACACTCCTTTTTCATATGCTCCATATCTGAGTGAAATTTCCGGATGCAAGGTATATTTGAAAAAAGAGAACCTGCAAATAACAGGAGCATTTAAACTTCGCGGTGCATATAATAAAATAGCTACTTTGACACCACAGCAAAGAGAATGCGGTGTTGTCGCAGCAAGTGCCGGCAATCATGCCCAGGGGGTGGCCTACTCCGCTGCCGCTTTTGATACAAAAGCAGTGATAGTAATGCCGGAATCGACACCGCTTACAAAGATAGACGGAGTAAAACATTTCGGTGCAGAGGTGATTCTTGCTGGCACAAACTATGATGAAGCCTATGCCTATGCAAAGGAGTATGGCGAAAAAAATCATTTGACTTTTGTGCATCCTTTTGAAGATGAAGAGGTGATGGCAGGACAGGGTACTGTAGCCTTGGAAATTCTTGAAAAATGCCAAGAACTTGACGCTGTCCTCATTCCTGTCGGCGGCGGTGGACTTATTGCCGGTATGGCCAGTGCTCTCAAAGCTGTCAACCCCGCTGTAAAAGTAATTGGTGTGAGTGCCAAAGGTGCACCTGCATTTAAAAATTCCTATGATTTAAAAAGAGCTGTTGATTCTACAAGCGTAAGAACGATAGCCGACGGGATAGCAGTACGCGACACTTCTGTGGTTACTCTCAAACATGCCCTTGAGTGTGTGGACGAGATAATAAGTGTAGATGATGAGGAGATAGCAAGTGCCATTTTGTTTTTACTTGAGAAACAAAAACTGGTGGTTGAAGGAGCCGGATCTGTCGGTGTTGCGGCACTACTGCATCATAAACTGGATTATCTAAAAGACAAAAATGTTGCAGTTGTTCTGAGCGGGGGAAATATGGATGTTACGCTCCTTTCTGTCATTATAGAAAAGGGTCTTCTGAAGTCTCATCGCAAAATGAAAATTACCGTCACATTGGTTGACAAGCCGGGTTCTTTGATGCGTTTTACGCAGATACTCCAAGAGTTAAATGCAAATATTGTGCATATTTCTTATGACAGAACGTCCGTATCGCTGGATTACGGAGATGCTAATGTGACCGTGCATATGGAGACAAAAGGAAAGCAGCATCAGGAAGAAATTAAAGAGGCTCTTGTAAAAGAGGGTTATTTGAGAGACTGAAAATGAAAACTGTTAAAAGTCAAAGTATTGTATATCCTGTAATCTTGATAAAAATTTTAAAAGACAAGCGTCTTGTTGTTATAGACTCTAAAACTACTGTAAGGTTTTACGACAAAGACAGCCTGAAAGTGCAAAGCGGATTTAAAGTTAATATTGAACACAAATATTATAAAAATAATGTGGTGGATTACAGCTATGACGGCAATTATTTTGCAACAATGTCAGCAGATGCAAAAGAGTCAAGACTCTATAATGCCCAAACAAAAAAAGCGATTGCCAGAGTTACCAGACACCAGGGGGAAGTTTCCTGTGTCGGTATAGACCCGCTCTCCAGGTATATGTTCTCATGCGGAGAAGACGGCAAAACTTTTGCATTGGATGTTAAAAGCGGAAAGATTGTGTTTACACTTCCCCATCATGCCGATACCATTAATGATGTCTCTTTTTCAAAAAACGGAAACTGGGTAGCTATAGCGAGTTATGACAGAAAAATCACACTGTTTAATCTGGTAACAATGACTCCGAAAGAAAAGTTAAAAGCCCACTCTGCACCAGTTATGAAACTAAAATTTTTTGGCAGAAACAAACTGGTGAGTATTGATAAAAATTCAAAAGCGATTATCTGGAATATATACAGTGGTAAGGTTATTCAAAGATTAGAAGGTATTCATGATGATGTAACCCAGCTTGTAATCAGCGGAGATGAAAAATTTCTGTTTTTAAGTACGAAGTTGGGATATATTTTAGTATATGATTTAAATACATATGAGTTGATAGCACCGAGATTTATAAAGATTACTTCGCCTATTGTCAGTTTGGCTTTTGATGATGAGCATAATCACCTTATTGTTGGAACAGAAGATGGATTCCTGATGTATTATGACATATTTGAAAAAGTTGATACATTAAAAAATCTTTTAATGAAACAGGACATAGACGCAATTGAAGAAGAGGTAAAAAAGAATCCTATTTTACGTTATACGGATATATATAATTTAGTTTCAAACCTATGGGAAAACACATTGGAAAAGGCAAAAAAAGCTTTCCAAAACGGGAAAAAAGAACAGGCATTGTTAATGCTCAAAAATTTCATGAAGATTCCCAGCAAAAACAGAGTTATACAAAAACTTGTAAGTGATTATGCTGAGTATGATAAATTTGTACAACTCGCAAAAAACGGAAAACTGGCACTGGCATACAGCCTGGCAAACCAATATCCGGTTTACAAAGAATCAAAAATATATAAACTTTTAGAAGACAGATGGAAAAAGGATTTGTTTCAGGCACTGAAATATGCTTTGCAGCCAAATCAGATGGAACGTGCCAAAGAGATTTTGGCTCCCTATAGAGGTATCAGCAATAAAACAACTTTTATTCAGGATGTTTTAACAAAGGGTGCAATCTATAAAAGATTCAGAAATGCTCTTGGCAAAAAAGATTTTAAACTGGCATCTGCTCTTGTTCATCAGAACCCTTTTTTAAAGGAGTTTCCGGAGTATGACTCGATGATAAAATATGCCGACACTATCTATATGAAAATCCAAAAACTAATATATGAAGGTGAAAATATAGCTGCTATGAAACTGATGAATCTGCTCAGTACATTTACAGATTTTAAAGATGAAGTTGAGCTTATGTTCAAAGAGATACAAAACAAGCAGAAATTTTATGATGCTGTAGAGAATGGTGATTATCAAACGGCATATAATATGATGGCAGAATATGAAGAACTCCAAGAAACCAAAGCAGGAGAAAAGCTTCAAAATGAATGGGATGCTGATCTAATCAAAGCAAACAGTTTTGCAGCTGTCGGTGATGTAAACGGGGTAAAAAACATTTTACATAAATATTTTGATATCAGTTCAAAAACGACAGCCCTGGCAACTATATTTGCCTGGACGTATATAAATCAACTCGAAACAGCCATAAGAGAAAAAAGAGATCGCAAAGAGATAGAAAACGGCATTAAAAATTATATTTTAAATTTTGGCATTGACGACCAAATAGAAATATTATTTGAAATATTTAAAAAAAGATACAAAGATACAAAATTGGATATAGAACAGTTAAAAAAAGGTTCGCTCTCTATGTGGCGGCCTTCAATGATTGTAAAATCAATTTTAGATTAATGCTTTAACCTCAATTATAGCTCTCCTGAAGTATAATTAGCGAATTTTTAAAATTATATATTATACAGAGGAGACTTTTCATGCAAATTAGTGGCGCACAGATGGTCATTGAAGCTTTAATTGCAGAAGGCGTAGATACAGTTTTTGGCTACCCTGGCGGAGCAATTATGAATGTCTATGACGAAATCTACAAACAAGACAAATTTCAACATATATTAACTCGTCACGAGCAGGCAGCCGTTCATGCTGCAGAGGGTTATTCAAAAGCCAGCGGAAAAGTCGGGGTATCTATGATAACAAGCGGTCCTGGGTTCACAAACGCTGTAACAGGTTTAGCAGATGCATACATGGATTCTATTCCTTTGGTGGTTATCTCAGGACAGGTTCCAATGAGTTTAATCGGAACAGATGCCTTTCAAGAGATTGATGCGGTTGGAATAAGCCGTTCCTGTACAAAACACAATTATCTTGTTACAGATGCAAAAGATCTGCCGCGTATACTAAAAGAGGCTTTTTATATAGCACGAACAGGCCGTCCAGGCCCGGTTCATGTTGATATACCAAAAGATGTGACTGCACAGGTTGCAGAATTTGATTATGATGTGGAGCTGGATTTAGAAACATACAAACCGCATGTCAAAGGCAATCCCCGTCAAATCAAAAAAGCTATGGAGGCGATAGCAAATGCAAAACGTCCTTTGTTTTACCTCGGCGGCGGAATTATTAATTCAAATGCAGCGTATGAAGTAAGAGATCTGGTACATACGACCGGTATTCCAGCGGTTGAGACATTTATGGCTCGCGGCACATTGTCTTATGATGATGACCTGCTTATAGGGATGCTAGGAATGCATGGTTCCTATGCGGCAAATATGGCGATGAGCGAAACAGATCTGGTCATTGCCCTCGGTGCCAGATTTGATGACCGTGTTACCGGAAAATTAAGTGAATTTGCAAAAAATGCTGCGGTTATACATGTAGATATAGATCCTGCAAGTATTTCAAAGCTTGTCAATGCAAACTATCCTATAGTAGGTGATGTAAAAAATGTTGTCAATGAGATGCTTAAACTCACTTCCATGGTAAACAGTGATAACTATGAACAGTGGAGAGAAACGATAGAAAATTTTGCAGAGTTGCATCCACTGACATTTCATGAAGATACAGAAAATATCAAGCCACAGTGGGTAGTAAAACGTGTAGGTGAGCTTCTAGGTGATGATGCAAATATTTCAACAGATGTCGGACAGCATCAAATGTGGGCGGCACAGTTTTATCCGTTTACGAGACCCCGTCAGTTTATAAGTTCCGGTGGACTCGGAACTATGGGCTTTGGTTTTCCGGCTGCTATGGGTGTCAAAGCGGCTGTTCCTGAAAAAACGAGTATCAACTTTACCGGAGACGGCTCTATTTTGATGAATTGCCAGGAGTTGATGACAGCCGTTGAGAAAAAACTACCGGTAATCAATATTATTCTGAATAATAATTTTTTGGGTATGGTTCGCCAATGGCAGACACTCTTTTATGACAAACGCCACAGTGAAACAGATCTTTCTGTACAGCCGGATTTTGTGAAACTTGCGGAAGCTTTTGGCGGAATAGGGTACAGAGTTACTACAAAAGAGGAATTTGATGCCGCTTTAAAAGAGGCTGTAGAAAAGAATATTGTTGCATTTATTGATGTTAAAGTTGAACGGTTTGAAAATGTTATGCCAATGGTTCCATCAGGCGGAAGCCTGTTTAATATGATGTTATTAGAGAAAAAGGAGAGTAAATAATGACTGACAATACAGAAAGAAGAGTAGTTTCCGTTATCGTTGTGAATGAAGCGAGTGTATTGTCCCGAATTACCGATCTTTTTTCCGGACGTGGCTACAACATTACATCCTTGACTGTTGCCCCAATTCCTGAGAGTAAATATTCCCGTTTGACAATTGTCACATCAGGTTCGGTGCGTGTGATTGAGCAGATAACAAAACAGTTGCACAAACTCATTCCTGTTTTACGGGTTTATGAACATGCAGATTTGGTTGAAAAAGAGATGGCACTGGTCAAATTTCCTATTACAGAAAATATAAGTGATATCAGCGCTATCTGTAATGCTTACAATGGAAAAATAGTCAATGTTGGCAATGATGTCATTATAACCATGGTTGCTGACGAGCCCAAAAGAGTCGATCACTATCTTCAGGCGATTAAAAAATATAATCCAAAAGAGATAGTCAGAAGCGGCGCTGTTGCTTTAGAGAGATAAAAAGATGAAGCTGAGTAAAATAGCTTCAACATTAGAGTGTAGTATTGTCGACAATGATATTGATATTGTAGGAATAAATACTCTTAAAGATGCAAAAGAGAATGAAGTCTCTTTTGTGTCCAACTCAAAATATGTAAAAGATCTCGAAAATACAAAAGCTGCAGCAGTTATAATTTCCGAAAAATTAGCTTCAAAACTCCCTGCAAACTGTATTCCTTTGGTAACAAAAAATCCTTATTGGTCCATGGCCATACTCTCAAAATATTTTGCACCGCCTGTAGAAGATGAGAGACTTCCTCTCCCGCAGATTGGGAAAAATTCAAAAATTTCTCCCAAGGCTGAAATAGCAAATGGTGCGGTAATCGGTGATAACTGTATAGTTTTGGCACATGTTTATATAGGTGCAAAAAGTGTTATAGGAAACAATACAGTTATTTATCCAAGTGTGACAATATACAGAGACTGTCAAATCGGCAATGACTGTATAATCCATGCAAACACAGTTATAGGTTCTGACGGATTCGGATTTGCGACAAATGAAAAAGGTGAGCATAAAAAGATTTATCAAAATGGGAATGTAGTTGTAGAAGATGATGTTGAAATTGGAAGCAATACCAGTATTGACAGAGCTGTTTTTGGCTCTACTTTGATAAAAAAAGGAACACGCATTGACAATCTTGTGCAGATTGGACATAACTGTGAAATCGGTGAGTATTGTGTTATGGTTTCTCAGTCTGGTCTTGCAGGTTCAACAAAACTTGGCAGAAATGTTGTTATGGGCGGGCAGGCTGCCGCAGCCGGTCACCTGGAGGTTGCCCCTTTTTCAACTTTTGCTGCACGAAGCGGAATAACAAACTCTGTAAAAGAACCCGGAAAGACATATGCAGGTTTTCCTTTGATGGGGCACAGACAATGGCTTAAACTTCAGGCAAAACTTGCTAGACTTATCAAGTAAAAACACAACAAGGAGTTAGTATGTCAAAAACAATCCCGTTAAGTGGAACAAAAAACGGTGTTATATCGGTAACAAAACTTGAGGAACCATATGGTGAGGGAAGCGGTACTGTAGCGAGTATAGGAATTTCACTCTCAGGTGATGCCCAAAATCCGGAATGGAAAGTGCATATTCCATTGGATAACCTGGATGAAGTAATAAAAGCTTTATCTGAGCTAAAGTAGGTTTTTGCCTACTTTGCTTTGAGTTCCTGCACAAACTCATCAATTCTTTTAATACCTTCTCTGATAGTTGCAATTCCCGTAGCAAAACTGAATCTGAAATACCCTTCGCTTCCAAAACCAACACCAGGAACAACGGCTACACCTTTGGCTGCTAAAAGTTCTTTTGCAAAGCCTAGTGAATCATTACTGACTTCTTGAATATTGACAAAAAGATAAAAAGCACCATCCGGTTTTAAAACACTGAGTCCGTCGATTTTATTAAAAAGTTCTACAGCTTCATCACGACGCTTGATAAACTCTTTTCGCATCATTTCTATATCTTCATCTGCACTGCCGTCAAGTCCTGCAATAGCAGCATACTGTGTCATGGTATTGACATTGGATGTGCTTTGTGACTGCAGTTTTTTTGTTGCTTTGATAATTTCGGTATGGTGCGATGCCATATATCCGAAACGCCAGCCTGTCATGGCAACTGACTTGCTTAAACCATTGATGGTGATTGTTCTTTTAAACATGTCTTCACTGACTGCTGCTGCTGAAGTAAAATCCCCGTCATATATCAGTTTTTCATACATTTCATCGCTGGCTACAAGAACATCCGTCCCTTCAAGCACTTTTGCCAAAGCAGTGAGTTCTTCTTTGGAATAAACTGCACCGGTAGGATTTGACGGTGTTGTAAGAATCAGCATTTTTGTATTTGGTGTCAATGCTTTTTTGAGCTGTTGGGGAGTGATTTTAAAGGCAGTCGCATCACTTGTCTGAATTTCTACGACAGTCCCGTCAAAATATTTCACAAGTTCAGGGTAGGTTACCCAGTATGGCGCAGGAATAATAACCTCATCGCCTTTTTCAATTGTTACAGAAAAAAGATTAAACAAGGAATGCTTTGCGCCATTGTTAATGATAATCTGGTTAGGGTCATATGTTAAACCGTTATCTCTTTTGAGTTTGGCAGCGACTGCTTCTTTGATGGCCGGAATCCCATCTACTGCGGTATATTTTGTAAAACCGTTGTTGATTGCATCTATAGCCGCGTCTTTGATAACTCTTGGTGTATCAAAATCCGGTTCTCCGGCTGAAAAACTGAGAATGTCTTTACCCTCTGCTTTTAACTCTTGTGCAAGCGCTGTAATTGCTATTGTAATTGATTCAGATAGTTTATCTATGCGTTTTGCTAGCATTTGAACCCTTTTTTATAATATATTTGATAAATTATACTAAAAAAAAGATGTATATTTGTTGAGAAAAGAGCGAAAAATTAATTTTTCATTGATTTTATAAAAGATTCATATATATGTTCAAGTTCAAGGTCTTGATCTAGAAGATCTTTATTTTCTTTTACTAAAATATGTTCAAGTATAGCCACACGCTTGAGAAGGTATTCAAACATCTCTTTGTTTATATCAGGGAGCATATTGTGCATAAAAGGATCTTTACATCTCCCTTTTTCAATGATATGTGCAGGCAAACCGACTGCTGTGGAACAATCAGGAACTTCTTTGACGACAACCGAGTTGGCACCGATTTTTGCATATTCGCCTATTGTGATGTTTCCCAGTATCTTTGCGCCGGCTCCGATTACCGCTCCCTTTTTGATAGTCGGATGTCGTTTGCCGTGAGTTAAAGAAACACCACCGAGTGTTACACCCTGATATATGAGCACATCATCTTCAATGATGGCAGTCTCTCCGATTACAACTCCAAAACCGTGGTCAATAAAGACACGCTTACCAATACTCGCGGCAGGGTGGATGTCAATATTTGTAAGTATTTGGGTTATTCCCATGATTGCCCTTGCTGTACGGGTAAAGTTGTTTGTATAAAGTTTGTGCGCTATTCTGTACCATGCAACTGCCCATACACCAGGGTAATTAAATAAAAAATCAATTTTTGAATTTAATGCAGGATCATTTCTGTACGCATTTGAAAAGTCTTCCTTGATATCGGCAAATATTCCCATGCTCATCCTTAATTTGTTGTTCTTAAATAGCCATTTTGATATAAAAATCTTTCTAGCTGCAGCAGTGTATCATTTTTTTCTTTTTCTGTAATAAAGCTGGCATTTGAGAGTTTGTTTTTAACTTGATTTAATATTTCATGTTTGTCATATCCTATTGATTCAAGTATCTCCAAAATACTTTTTGATTCTACTGCATTTGTTATATTGTATCCGGAGTCATTGATTGAAATTGTATACTCACTGGGGTGTGTAAAAAGATTATGGTTCATTCCCAGTGTCTCCTGATAGGCACCAATATTGAAAAAAGCCAAAAAATAATCTTCTTCATCAATATTAACGTCATGGAGATATAAAGGTTTGTCCGGATCAAAGCCTATTTCTCCGTCACTGTCACAGGTAATATCCCAAAGAGATGCTGCTCTGAGCGGTGTTGTGTTTAAATGATGAATGGGCATCACAGGAAAATGCTGTCCCAGTCCCCAGTAATCAGGCAGACTCTGAAAAACAGAAGCATTAATAAGATAGCGTTCCTGGAGCTTGATCTGGAGCTGTTCGAGTTCATTGGTCGGATTGGCTGATTTAAGATAGAGTGCTTTTTTTATAATATTATGCACCAGAATTTCTGCGTTTGAACGGTCCTGCAGATCAATATAGCCTAAATCAAAAAGTGTGAAAAGTGATTCCATATGGTCAAGCGCATCATGAAGATATTCTATACAGTTGGCATTGTTAAGAAGTCTGTTCAATTCTATAAGTTCTTCAACCAAAGGCGGATTTGACTCTTTAAAATTTAAAAGTTTTTCTTGATAATCCTGAGTGAAAAGTTCTAAAACAGGTGTGATTAATACAGCATGTGAAGCAACTATAAAACGTCCTGATTCCGTAAATATATCCGGATGTGCAACATTTTTGCTGTCCATGATTTCACCAAGTAAAAAAACAACAGAACTTGAAAATTCATCTATTGAGTAGTTACGTGCATGTGATTTTTCATGTTGGTCATATTCTACAGCCAAACCGCCGCCGATGTTGATACTTGAAAGTGCATCAGCACCCATTTTTTTCAGTTCCGCATAGATATTTCCGGCTTCACGGAGTGCTTTTTTCAGCGGAGCAATGTCTGCTATCTGTGAGCCGATATGAAAATGAATCATTGTCAGTTTCTCAAGCAGATTCGCATCTTTGAGGAGTTTTATTGCCTCAATGATTTCTGTTGAAGTCAGTCCGAATTTTGCATCCATTCCACCGCTTTTTGCCCATATGCCGCTGCCTGCACTGTGCAGCCTGACACGTATGCCGATATTTGGAACTTTTAAATTGGATTTGGAAGCTACATCAATGATGGTTTCAAGTTCATTGAGCCCTTCTATGGTGATGGTGATATTTTGACCACTGTGTGCTGCTATAAATCCCAGCGTAAGCATCTCTTCGTCTTTGAATCCGTTGACAGTAATGTTGGCTCCGTCAAGCACTTTGCTCATTGCCAAAATAAGTTCAGCCTTGCTTCCGGCTTCAAGTCCGTAGTTATACTTTGCGCCCTGTGATGTAATTGCCTCAACAGCTGCCGGAAACTGGTTTACTTTGAGCGGAAAAACAGCTTTAAACTTTCCTTTATAGTTGTTTTCTTCAATAGCTTTTTCAAAATAGTTGTAGAGTGTTTTAATCTGTCTTTTGACCAAATGAGGAAATCGTAAAAGGAGAGGTCCCTTAACATCTTTTGCCCGTATATTGTTGACTATATCAAGCAGAGAAGGCATAGATTTGTAATTAAGTTTGATTTCACCGTCTTCTATAATAAAGTTTTTGTTTGCCCAGATATCAAGGCCGAAATTATTCATCATTTATCCTAAATTTTAAATTTTTGCTGAAAATATTTGTCAATATCAAAATATATTTCACCACTTCTGTTTTTATAGGTAAGGAGGCTTTTGTTTAAGTCTTTAATGCTTTTTATACCCATTACTGCCATGACAGTCTTCATACTTTTAAGAAGATTTTTATGATAGTGTCCAATTTGTATGCCTTTTTTTATTACAAGATAGGAGGCTCTTTTTTTTGGATCCTGTGTTGCCATGCCGACCGGGCAGACATGTGTTCCAAAACCAGAACACATTTTTGCCCGGATACACCCGCCACTCATCATAAATGCACGTGCAATGCCTACAGCATCAGCACCCATACACAAGGTGATGACAGCATCATCGGGTGTTAGAATTTTTCCACTGGCAATTATTTTGACATCTTCTCTGATATTATATTTTTTTAAAAGCATATCCAGAATATAAAGTGAGTTGTTTGTTGTGAGGCCTACTGATTCCATTAGCTCAAGCGGAGCAGTTGCGCTGCCACCCTCACCGCTGTCCACTGTGATGAAATCTGGTATAAATTCACCATAATTTTTTCTTTTGGCAAGTTTTTGTACCAGTGTTTCTACAGAGGCTATGTCTGAAATGACTATTTTGAATCCAACCGGTTTTTCTGAGAGTCTTTGCAGTTTTTCAATAAAATTTAAAAGATCCTCTATTGTATCTGCATAAGGGAACCTGTTGGGAGAAATGATGTCTTTTCCCTCTTTAACACCACGGTAGTAGGCTATGTCCGCTGTTACTTTTGAACCTGCGAGTTTTCCGCCTGTCTGTTTTGCTCCCTGGGCTATTTTAATTTCAGTCATTTTGCAAAATTTCATTATTTTTTTATATTTTTCTTTATCAAAATTGCCGTTTTTGTCTCTGACACCGTACAAACCAGAACTGATTTGAAAAATCATATCCGGCAGCTCCTTTGGAACTTCCCGCGGAAAATATTCTATGGCTGCTTCCCAGTTCACACGAAAAAGAAGGTGGCTGGAGGTATCATAAATATAGGTATTTTGGGTTTTTTCATTCAGTAAAATATCTCTGTACCATTTCAGCGCTACTTTTTTATTAAAGAAAAAATCTCCGATTTTAAAAGCAAGTTCTGCAAAAGGGGTACTTTTGACAACTTCAAGATATTTTGAATTGTTCGGATCTATTTTGAGGGTAAAAAGATGGTTGGAAGTAAGTGAGCCTTCTCCTGTATTGATTGTCAGGTTGGAATCTCTTCCCGCTAAGCTAAAGGCTCTTACTGCTTCGGGAGACAGGGCACCGTCACTCATAGCAGAACGGATAATCGGTGTTTGCGATACAAAAGGGTATTTTCTGTTCTTTCCAAAAACTACCTGCATGTTTTGATCAACTTCCTCATCGTTTAAAACACTTGTAGCATGTTTTAAGATAAATCTTGATCCTGAAAAGGGCTGGCTTACGGAAAATGACTGGTAGTTTGGTTTGTTCTTGGCTGCTGTATACACCCAGTCAACCTTGTCTTTGGAGTCATAAAAAGATTCTTCTGCAAAATATTGACGCAGTGGTTCACGGAGGGCCTCAAAAAAATAACGAAATCTTCCTATAATCGGGTAGTTTACAAGAAGAGCATGCTGTCTTTGCACATATCTGTCGTATATGTAAAGAGCGATGACTGCTATTATGATGAGCACGGCAAAATATTCTACAAATTCGTCTAAAAAGTGCCATAAACCATGAACCCACTCCATCTAAAATTCTTTGAGCGGAATTGTCTTTTCAATTTTATTTTCTAAATCTTTAACCCAAATTGTTCCGTTGCTCATTTCATTTGTACCAATAACGCAGCAGTATTTTGCATTCATTTTATCCGCACTTTTGAGATGATTTTTGAGGTTTTTCGCCTTATAATCGCAAACTGCTTTGTCTGTAGCCCTTTTTTTATGTGTCAGCGTGATTATTGTATCTATGGCTTCTTCGTCCATAGCACCAAGATAATAGCCTTCTCTTAATTCCTGTGGCATTTGTATGAGTTCCAACAGTCTTTCAATACCCATCGCAAAACCTACAGCAGGGGTAGGGCGACCGTCTAAAAACTCTACAAGTCTGTCATATCTTCCACCACCGGCAATAGCACTTTGACTGCCTATATTGTCACTGACAAATTCAAAAGCGGTTTTGGAGTAGTAGTCAAGTCCTCGTACAAGATTTGTATCTACTTCATAGCTGATGTCATTTGCATCAAGTATTTTTTTCAGTTTTTCAAAGTCACTGTCACAGTTTTCGCACAGTGAATGTAAAAGTTTTGGAGCATTTTCGTACAAAGATTGACACTTTTCATTTTTACAGTCAAGAACACGGATGGGGTTCGTACTTTTTCTTCGTTTACAGTCTTCACAAATTTCATCCTCAATACTTTCTATAAAAGAGACAAGGGTGTCACGGTACTCAGGCATGCAGTTGTTGTCACCGAGTGAATTGATCTGCAACCTGTAGCCGATACCAAGCTCTTTGAGTATATCACTGACCATCATGATCATATTTGCATCTTCATACACACTCTCAATACCGAAACTTTCAACTCCAAACTGATGAAACTCTCTCAAACGTCCTTTCTGTGGTCTTTCATAACGAAACATAGGACCATGATAAAAAAATCTGTGAATCCCGCCTGCTTTGTCTAATTTTTTTTGAATAAAAGCCCGTACAACACCGGCTGTTCCCTCAGGGCGCAGACATACATCATTGTCTCCTTTGTCCGTAAACTGGTACATCTCTTTGCCGACAATGTCACTGCTCTCTCCGACACTGCGTTTAAAAAGTGCCGTCTCTTCTAAAAGTGGTGTTTCTATATAGTGAAAACCATATCTTCTGGCAATGTTTTGTGCCACATCCAAAAAATAAGTAAATCGTTTTGATTCGTTTTCATCAAGTATATCATTCATACCTCTTAGTGATTTAATCATAATTCTTTATCCTTTTAGCATTGTTTCATTTTTAATATTATCTAATATTTCTTTTGTGATTTCATCTCTGTTTTTTGTGGCATCAATTTCAATCAACGGCACACCCAGAAGAAGACTTGCTTCTTTGATACTCTCTTGAATCTTTAACAAATATTCACTGCCTCTGAGTTCAATGCCGTCAAGTTTTTTTTGCGAAAGTCTGTATTTGAGTTCCTGTTTTGTCAGACGCAGTAAAAAAATTGCCTGGGGATATATTTTTTTTGTTGCGAAATCATTCAAACTGATCAAATCTTTTTTACTGATACTTCCCTGGGTGAGTGCATAGGCGACACCACTTACAGCACTTCTGTCTGAAATAATCATTTTATGCAGATTTGGTTCTATTACCTCTTTTATATGTTCTGCTCTGTCTGCAAGAAAAAGAAGAAACTCTGCTCTTTTGCTTTTTGTTTTTGCACTCAAAACAAGTCTGCGAATTTCTTGTCCTATAGCAGTTCCACCGGGTTCTTTTGTAATGACTGCATCAGGAAAGTACTTTTTCAGTGCTTCTATCTGTGTACTTTTCCCGGCTGTATCAATACCTTCTATTGCAATATACATCAGTGCAGACTCCTTATAACCTGCTGTACCTCTTTTGGTAAGAGGTGATCTGTTTTTCCGTTAAACTTTAAAAGATTCCTGACAATAGAAGAACTGATAAAAGCATGTTTGAGTTTTGGCATCAAATAGACCGTTTCTATGTTTTCATCAAGGGAGTTGTTGAGATAGCCGAGTTGCAACTCGTATTCAAAGTCACTTACAGCACGAAGCCCTCGTATAAGCACCCTTGCATCATGTTCGTGTGCCAGATCTATAGTAAGGTTGTTAAAACCTGTAACACGGACATCTTTGATGTCTTTGACGGCAATTTCGACCATTTTTATTCTTTGCTCGAGGCTAAACATGGGATTTTTGTCTTTTGACTGAGCAACAGCGACAATCACTTCATCAAATAAATTTTTTGCACGTTCGATAATATCAAAATGTCCATTTGTTATCGGATCAAATGTTCCCGGGTATAAAGCGATTTTACGACTCTTCAATTTGCCACCTTTTATATAAACTGTTTTCAATTTCCAGTAGATCAAACCATTTGCCAATGAGAAAATTTTCCATTTCATCAAGTGTCTGCTGCTTTGAATAATATGCCATAACAGGCGGCGCAATAATTATACCCAGGCTTGCAAGTTTATGCATATTCTCTAAATTAATGGCAGAAAAAGGCATCTCTCTCGGTGCTAAAATAAGCTTTTTCTGTTCTTTGATTACAACTGCAGCGCACCGTGTAATCAAGTTGTCCGAAATTCCACAGGCTATTTTTGCCAGTGTATTCATAGAACACGGTGCGATAATCATAGCATCAACCCCAAAAGAGCCTGATGCAACAGAGGCTGCAATGTTTTTATTATTATGGGCAGTGACATTACTCATTTCATGTACAAGTACTTTTTCTGAATTTTCTGTCATGATAAAATGTTTTTCAACAGATTCAGGAAGAAGTTGAATGATTTTCAGACCAAGGTTCACACCACTGGCCCCACTGCTTGCAACTACTATTTTTCTTTTTTTCATTGTACCTCTGCTTTGTTCTTTCCGGTTATAACAACTCTTATTTTTTTTCCATTTCTCTTTATAACACTGACAGTGTCTCCAAGTCTTCCGTTTTGAAGTGCTTTTGCAGAAAAATAGATATGTATTGCATTGTTGTTAAAATTAACACTGACACTCGAGCCGCGTTTGACTAAAAACAAACCGACAACATCTCTTTTTGTTATAATATTACCTGCTTTAATGTTGTGCTTACTTTGGTAGTGCTTTACATGTAAACCCTCTAAAGGCATCGCTTTGAATTTATCCAGTATTATACTCTTTTTTTGTGTATTTATATTGGTGAGTTCATTATCTTTTTTGATGTTTTTTCTGGCAAACAAAATGGAAACAGTGGCTAAAATTTTATATTTAAAAAATATTTTTTTATTATCATCTGTTTTTATATATAAAATGCCCTTGTTGGACAAGTGTGCTTTGGTGCTAAAATGAACAGTGTAGCGTTTTGGGAGTTCTTCCATATAATGTGTGGGAAAGAGTGTTATTGTAGATATTTTTATATTTTTATATTTTTCTTTATAGTGCTTTTTTATACTGTTTTTTATATACGTTGTATTGATAGGGCTTTTTTTTGTGAACTGTATGTAACTGTGTTTTGAAGTAAAGTTGTCAAAGCCGCTTTTGTGAAGTATTTTTAAAAGTTCTTTTTTTTGTATACGTTTTGAATGTCTGTTTTTGTCTATATCAAAAAGTTTTCTGTCATTTTTTTTACTTACAGGTACAATATCTGAAAGCATAATAAAATCATTTTGTATATAATAATTGCTTCGAAGAGTGTTGGCAGCGAAAATAGTTGAAAAAGAGATGAGTAGAAGAATTATTTTTAGAAATAACATAAGTATCTCTCATTTTGAGAACTAACAACTGTAAAAAGTGGTACCAGAGAGGGGATTTGAACCCCTAAGCCGTGAGGCGGCGGATTTTGAATCCGCTATGTATACCGTTCCATCACTCTGGCAAATCAGCTGTTGAAGTTGGAATGATAGTAGGAATTTACTTAAAAGTAAATAATATTTGGCCGATAATACCATTAAATGGAACTTTTATTGCTATACTTTGCCAATAATTGCCAGAAACCAAACAATATTTTGAAAACGGAGAGATATTATGCGTGTAACATCAAGTATGTATTACAACAGTCTGTATGCTACAAATAATTTAAAAATAAACAATGAACTTTTTGATGTAAATAAGCAGATTGCCTCAGGATTGAAAATTCAATATGCCAAAGATGATGTAAGAACATTTACAGAAACTATGCGGCTTGACAATGAGCTCGTTACAATAGGGCAGGTGAAAAAGAGTACAGAAAGCGGGTATAAAATTTCAAATCAGACAGATGTTGTTCTCAATGAGTTTGAAACTTCACTTGACAGAATGAAGACTCTGCTTATAAATGCCGCAAACGGCACACACAGCCCTGACTCTCTTGATGCCATAGCCGGAGAGCTTCGGGGTTTGGAAAAACATTTTAAAAACCTGGCAAACACTTCGATTAACGGGCAGTTTTTATTTTCTGGTTCTGCTGTCAATACAAAACCGATAGATGCAAACGGAATATATCAGGGGAATGATGCAGGAATGAACTCTGTGCTTGGTTCAAATTCCACACAAAAGTATAATCTCACCGGAGCAGAACTTTTTTTAGGCGAAGAACAAAATACAAAAAGAGAAATCACAACAAATGTAATCAACAATGATTTGATTAACGGTGGAATAATTACTGCAGACAGCAGCATTAGAGATTTGATGGGTGATATAGATGATGATACAACTACAGTCAACAAAAATTATTTTTACATCAGAGGGACCAGAAGTGACGGCACCGCCTTTAAAGTCAGAAAAGAGTTTGACGATACGGCAAAAGTAAGTGATTTACTGGATGAAATAGGCAAAGCATACGGAAACAACGGCAGTATAAACGTGGTAAATGTGAGCCTGAATGCAAACGGACAGATTGTTGTCCAAGACAAACAGAAAGGTTCAAGCAAACTGGATTTTCATATGGTGGGGGCGGTTGATTTTGATTTGACAACAGATGAAAACGGTGATACCCAAAACAATGATGCACTCGTAAATGATATAGATTTGCTGGATGTCGGTGAAAAAGATTATGCAAAAATAAAAGACGGAACCGCTACATCAAGCCTCTATGTCAAAGAGTTTATCCAGTCAGGTTTCATACCGGCTGCCGGTGCAGCCAGCAATATAGAAGGGATAGTGTATGACAGAACACAATTTTCCAAAAGCGGTGCAGAACTCACATCAAATGTCCCTCAGATTCTAAAAGAGACAAATGCCTTTGCCTCTCCATCTGCAAAAATTTCCGAAGTAGCTGATCTGTCTCAGGGAACACCCGGTACGCTTGATGCAACCGTATTGAATCTGGAAGGAAATGATATTAACGGTAATCCTTATACCGCAACAATAAATTTAGATTCCGCAGGTTCAACTTTTACAATTGGTGGAAATACTTATGATATTTTTAATATGCAGACTCCAAGAACAGCAACAGCTGCAGATAATGTAACCTATCAGCAACTGATGGATGTTGTCAATATGATTGTTACCAATAACCTACCTGCCGGAACTGCAGCAAATGACTATGATAATGCAATAATAGCTTCAAACACACAGGGAAACACTTCTTTAACCTATGACGGAAAGTTGAAATTCACTGACTTGACTGCTACTCAGACACAATCGACAATAGCACTTTATGATGCTAACAGTGATAATTTTACAGCAGATGCTTCTGTTATGACCTTTAATGCAAACAACGCTTTAACTATTGTTGATCCAAAAACAGATTTTTTTAAAAATCTTGATGAAGCCATTAGTGCTGTAGAAGATCATAAACTTTATCCGGACAGTTCCAGCGGAAATATGCGAAATCAAGGAATAGAAAATGCGCTTGCAGCAATAGACAAACTGCAGTCACATGTCTCCAGAAGCCATTCGGTTGTTGGTGCACAGTCAAATACCTTAAACACTTCACTCGAAAGAACAAGTCTGCTGGAAGTCAGTACAATGACCCTGCGCTCTGAAGTAATAGATACAGACATTGCAGAGGCCTCTTTGCGTTTGTCTCAACTTAACTTAAACTATCAGGCGATGCTCTCAACTGTGGGAAAAATTTCGCAATTAAGTCTGGTAAATTATTTATAGGATATACTTTTATATATTATTTATCCCTTCTTACTATAAAGGTTTTCTAGCTTGAAAGATACTCTGTTTATTATCATTTTTGGTGTATTAATTTATCTCGGTTTTTCAACTCTTTTTGGTCCAACTGGGCTTATGGGCAGTTATGGTGCTACTTTTTCTTCTTACAATCAGCTTTATTTTGGTTATATATCGTTTGTATATCTCTTTGTGCTGCTCTTTCCTTTGTATTTTCTGTATAAAGATACATCTTTTGGTTTTAGAAAGTTAGAACTGGGTGTTGCTTCTTTTTTGCTTTTATGCTCTTTTCTTATCGCACAGGCCCTGCTCATAACAAATGAATACAGAGGAAAATTCGGTGCAGATTTTGTAGACTTTTTATCTCCCTATATAGGTGTTTTCGGATTATGGGTATTTTGGTTTATTATTACGGCGGTTGCCATGGTGATTCTTTTTGATAAAAGCAGTTCGGAGATCTTACATGTAGTCATATCTTCACTCAAATCCAATAAACCGAAGAATGCAGCAACTTTTGTTGAAAAGGAACAGAGTGAGACCTTGCAACAAGATGAAATCATGCAAAAAGAAGAGAACAAAGAGACAGAGTATGTTGAACAAACCCAAGACGAAGAAATAGACAAACCGGCATATCTAAGAAAAGAAAAAAAGCATACAGCGGCAGAAGAAACAAGTGAGACAAAAAAAACTATTTTAGATATTGCCGCGGATGTAAAAGAGCATAAAAATACTGTTATCGTTGATGAGCTTGAAGAAAATGCAAAACTCTTGGCTAATATTGAAAAAGGGAAGGTAGAAAAACCCAAAAACTTTAAGCTGCCTTCTGTAGATTTTTTGCAAAAGCCGAATAAAACAACACATAATGTGGATGAAAAAGAGCTTGATGACAAGATACGCTATCTTATTGAAAAGCTGGCACATTTTAAAATTGACGGAGATGTTGTGCGTACCTATGCAGGTCCTGTAGTTTCTACCTTTGAGTTTAAACCGGCAGCCAATGTGAAAGTGAGTAAAATACTTAACCTCCAAGATGATTTGGCGATGGCGCTTTCAGCGGAGACTATTCGTATTCAGGCACCTATCCCGGGAAAAGATGTTGTCGGAATAGAGATTCCAAATGAAGCAGTAGATACCATTTATCTGCGTGAGCTTTTAGATGACAAACTCTTTAAAGACTCGGCCTCACCACTTACTATAGCGCTTGGAAAAGACATTGTCGGCAAGCCTTTTATTACTGATTTAAAAAAGTTGCCGCATTTGCTTATAGCAGGTACAACAGGAAGCGGGAAAAGTGTCGGGATCAATGCTATGATACTCTCACTTTTATATAAAAATTCTCCTGATCAGCTGCGTCTTTTGATGATTGACCCGAAAATGCTTGAGTTTTCCATATATAATGATATCCCGCATCTGCTTACTCCTGTCATTACAAAGCCAAAACAGGCTATTGTCTCACTTAACAATATGGTCGGTGAAATGGAACGGCGTTACGAACTCATGGCTGAGAGTCGTACAAAAAATATTGAAAATTATAATGAAAAAGTAAAAAAAGAGGGTGGTGAACATTTCCCTTATATAGTGGTAATTATTGATGAGTTGGCTGACCTGATGATGACAAGCGGTAAAGATGTTGAACTCTCCATCGCAAGACTTGCGCAAAAATCACGTGCCTGTGGAATTCATCTTATCATCGCGACACAAAGACCGTCTGTAGATGTTGTTACGGGACTTATTAAAGCCAACCTGCCTTCACGCATATCCTACAGAGTGGGACAAAAGATTGATTCAAAAATCATTTTAGACCAAATGGGTGCAGAATCACTTCTGGGGCGTGGAGATATGCTTTTTACGCCTCCGGGTTCGCCGGCTTTGGTACGCCTGCATGCTCCGTGGGCTACAGAAGAAGAGATAGAGAAGATAGTAGATTTTATTAAAGCGCAGCGAGAACCAAATTATGACAAAAGCTTTTTGATAGAAGAGACGAATGCCGAAGGTGGTTCTGCTTCAGGCTCTAATGAAAGCTATGAAGAACTTGATCCTTTGTACGAAGAGGCGAAAAATGTAGTTTTAACTGACAGAAAAACATCTATTTCTTATCTGCAAAGAAAACTACAGATTGGATATAACCGTTCTGCAAGAGTGATAGAACAGCTTGAAAATGAAGGAGTTCTCTCTTCTCCAAATGCCAAGGGTGTCAGAGAGATATTGTAATGCCAAAACCGCATTTTATATTTATGAAACAAAAAGATTCTTTTTGTGTACATGTAAAGAATCTGGAAAAATTACGTGTTGAACAGATACAGGAAATAGAAGCATTTGTTGCGCAAAGAAAAGGGTACTTTGATTTTACTGCCTACACATTCAGTATTGGAAAAAAACTTGAATATCGGGAATTTGTAAAACTTCTTGATATGTTACATGTAGAAGCCTTGGTTGAGGAAGCTGTTTGTGCTCCGCAAACCAGCGCCAGAATTTCTTTTGGGCAATACAAAGGAATGCTTTACAATGAACTGCCTGATTCTTATCTGTTATGGCTCAAAAACAACTATATTGGCAGTGACAGAGAAATTATCTGCACTGAAATTGCAAAACGCAGACTCTAGTGTTACTTTTCTATACAATGAAGTAATTTTACGCAATATAGATGTATAGATTCGTAACACTGTCGATATGATTACTTTTCTTTTAGCTATAATGTCCCCAAATTAAATTTACAATAGGAAGTATTATGGGATTTAGAGAAGACTATAAAGCACATGTAGAAGAAAGAGCGGCACTTGGTGTCCCTCCATTACCTCTTACTGCTGAACAGACAGTAGAAGTTATCGAGTTTATTAAAACAGGTGAATATGTTGAAGAGATGCTGGATCTTTTAGAAAATCGTGTATCTCCGGGTGTAGATGATGCAGCCTATGTCAAAGCAGCATTTTTAAACGAATTGGCAAGTGAAGAACATCATGTGGCAGCTATTCCACCTGAAAAAGCTGTCCAAATGCTTGGTATGATGCTTGGCGGATACAATGTGAAACCATTAATTGATGCTTTAACGTCAAAAAATGTAAAAGTTGTTGCAGCAGCTATTGAAGCACTTTCCAGTACATTATTGGTATATGATGCGTTCAATGATGTTGAAGAGTTGCACAAAAAAGGTGTGACTGCAGCAACTCACGTTTTAAATGCATGGGCAGATGCTGACTGGTTTACAAAAAAACCTGAACTTCCTGAAAAATTAACTGTTACCGTATTTAAAGTTCCTGGTGAAACAAACACTGATGATTTGTCTCCTGCTTCTGAAGCATTTACACGTTCAGACATTCCTTTGCATGCAAACTCTATGCTTGCTGCAAAAATGGAAGATCCTATCGGAACTATTAACAGACTGAAAGAGCTTGGTCATCCTGTTGCTTATGTTGGTGATGTTGTAGGTACCGGTTCAAGCCGTAAATCAGGTATCAACTCTGTACAGTGGCATATGGGAGAGGATATTCCGGGTGTTCCAAACAAACGTACCGGCGGTGTAGTTCTTGGCGGAACAATCGCACCTATTTTCTTTGCAACAGCAGAAGACTCGGGAGCACTTCCAATCGAACTTGATGTTTCCCAAATGGAAACAGGTGATGTTATTGACATCTATCCGTATAAAGGTGAAGCACATAAAGACGGTAAATGCATCGCTACATTTACATTAAAACCAAATACTATTACTGATGAAGTACGTGCAGGCGGTCGTATTCCACTTATTATCGGTCGTGGGCTTACAAACAAAGCACGCAGTGTTTTAGGAAAAGCTCCGGCTGATATTTTCTTAACACCTGATCAGCCTGAAGATACTGGTAAAGGGTATACTTTAGCACAAAAAATGGTTGGTAAAGCATGTGGAATGGATGGTGTTCGTCCGGGTATGTATTGTGAGCCTGAAATGAGTACAGTCGGTTCTCAAGACACAACAGGTCCTATGACAAGAGATGAGATCAAAGAACTTGCTGCGCTTGGGTTCAATGCTGATTTGGTATTACAGACTTTCTGTCATACATCTGCGTATCCAAAACCGTCAGATATTAAGATGTTCCATACATTACCTGACTTTATTGCAAACCGTTCAGGTGTTGCTCTTCGTCCTGGTGACGGTATTATCCACTCATGGCTAAACAGAATGGTTCTTCCGGATACTGTAGGTACGGGTGCAGATTCACATACTCGTTTTCCTATCGGTATCTCTTTTCCAGGCGGTTCCGGAATCGTTGCATTTGCAGCAGTTACAGGTTCTATGCCTTTGACTATGCCGGAATCAGTTCTTGTAAAATTTAAAGGAAAAATGCAACCGGGAATCACATTACGTGACTTGGTTAATGCTATTCCTCATCAGGCTATAAAAGAAGGTCTTTTGACAGTTGAGAAAAAAGGAAAGAAAAATATTTTTGCCGGGCGTATTTTGGAAATTCAGGGCTTGCCTGATCTGAAAGCCGAACAGGCATTTGAGTTGTCAGATGCATCAGCAGAACGTTCTGCTGCAGCATGTACAGTTCAGTTAGACAAAGAACCAATTATTGAGTACTTAAAATCTAATATTACACTTTTAAATTCTATGATTGATGCAGGATATGAAGACCATCGTACATTGGCACGTCGTATTGTGAAAATGGAAGAGTGGTTGGAAAAACCTGAACTGATGAAAGCGGATGAAGATGCAGAATATGCGGCAGTACTTGAGATTGATTTGGATCAAATCACAGAGCCTATTTTGGCATGCCCGAATGATCCGGATGATGTTGCTACACTTTCAGAGATTTTAGCTGACCCTAAACGTCCGCATAAAATTGATGAAGTATTTGTCGGTTCATGTATGACAAATATCGGTCACTACCGTGCACTTGGTGAAGTATTAAAAGGCGAAGGTGCTGTTCCTACCCGTTTATGGGTTTGCCCTCCGACAAAAATGGATGAGAAACAACTTGTAGAAGATGGCTACTATGCAATCTTTGGTGCTGCAGGTGCAAGAACAGAAGTTCCGGGATGTTCATTATGTATGGGGAATCAGGCACGTGTATCAGATGGTGCAGTAGTGTTTTCAACATCAACACGTAACTTTGACAACCGTTTAGGAAAAGAAGCACAGGTTTATCTTGGTTCTGCTGAACTTGCAGCGGTATGTTCACTTCTTGGAAAAATTCCGACAAAAGAAGAGTACTTGGAGTTAACGAAAAAAATAGAAGGGAAAGAAGATGATATCTATAAATATCTAAACTTCAACCTAATCAAAGATTATAAGCTTAACTAGCTGTATGCAGAATGAAACTAAATTTCATTCTGCCAAGTTGAACTAAATTCACAGTGCAATAAATGGACTAAATCCATTTTTGCCAAGCTTAACTAGCTGTATGCAAAAACGGACTAAATCCGTTTTTGTTACATATTACTCACTGACTATATCATATTCATCCGGAATATCCGGTACATATTTATCTTGCGATATTTTTTTATTTACTTCTTGGTTTTTAAATACAATCTTTATATCATTTTCAAGTTCATCTTTGTATGAAATAGATTTAATGATGGAATTTTCTGTTTTTATGATGTATTCTTTATTCTGAAAATTCGCTAAATAACTCCCTTTTGCGATCTCTTTTGCATTGTGAATAATTTTAAAAAGATCAAAATCTCCATTAAGATGTTTAATGATGACCTGTTCTAACTCCGGTTCAATAACTACAATTTTATTTTGTAAAATATAAACACTTTTCTGCACAGGTTTTGTATACTGCCAAAGAGCATAACGAGGTTTAGAAGCTGTTACATGCCCCGTATATGTTATCTTCACACCTTTGTCATCTACTATTTTTTGTAAAAAATCTGCTTCAAAACTGTTTATATTTTTTATACTTGCATAGCCAGATGTTATCAACAATGCAGCTAAAATTATTCTTTTCATTTTTCTCCTTTAAAAAGAAATTATAGCAAATTATTCATTTATACTATTTATTAGATTTAATGTGATAAAATAAGAACAATTTCAGCGATTACTATATAGTAAAATATATAGTAACGATAATAAGGTTGCAAATGCTACAAGCATTCATGGGTAAGGTATTTGGTACTGCAAATGACCGAGAATTAAAAAAATATACTAAAAAAGTTAAAAAGATTAATGAACTTGAAAGCAAATATGAAGTTTTAAGTGATGATGCACTCAAAAATGCTTTTGAAGATTTGAAACAAAGTGTACAGAGCGGCGAGAAAACTCTGGATGATGTGCTGTATGATTCTTTTGCCATAACAAGAGAAGCTGCAAAACGTGTTTTGAATATGCGCCATTTTGATGTTCAGCTTATTGGCGGTATGGTTTTACATGAGGGTAGAATTGCCGAAATGAAAACCGGTGAGGGAAAAACTCTTGTGGCTACACTTGCCATTACTCTCAATGCAATGACAGGCAAGGGTGTTCATTTGGTAACAGTGAATGATTATCTGGCTTCCCGTGATGCAAAAGAGATGGGTGTGCTGTACAATTTTCTGGGCTACAGTGTAGGCACGATTCTCGAAGACATGCATGATCCTGTAGAGAAAAAAGCTGCTTATGATGCAGATATTACCTACGGTACAAACAATGAGTTCGGCTTTGACTATTTGCGTGACAATATGAGTTATTCAAAAGACCAGATGGTCCAGCGTGGACACAATTTCGTAATTGTCGATGAAGTGGATTCTATTTTAATTGATGAAGCGAGAACGCCTTTGATAATTTCAGGGCCCACAAACAGAAATATGCAGGATTATCTCAAAGCAAACAGAGTTGCTTTGGAATTGAATAAAGAGGAACATTTTACTGTTGATGAAAAAGACAAAGTGATACTGATTACAGAAGAGGGTATTACAAAAGCGGAAGAACTTTTTGGTGTCGAAAATCTTTACAGTGCAGAGAATGCTTCTTTACCGCATATGCTTGACCAGGCTTTAAAGGCAAATTACCTTTTTGAAAAAGATGTTGATTATGTTGTCAATGACGGGGAGGTGGTTATTGTTGACGAATTTACGGGCCGATTAAGCGAAGGACGTCGTTTTTCTGAAGGACTGCATCAGGCACTTGAAGCCAAAGAGGGCGTGGAGATAAAAGAAGAAACACAAACGCTTGCAGATATTACTTTTCAAAATTACTTCAGAATGTATGACAAACTTGCGGGAATGACAGGTACTGCCGAAACAGAGGCAACAGAATTTGCACAGATTTATAATTTGGATGTTGTTTCCATTCCTACAAATATTCCGATTGCAAGAAAAGATTTGAATGATTTAATATATAAAACAGAAGAAGAGAAATTTACAGCTGTTATTGAGACCATTAAAAAACTGAGCAAATCAGGACAACCTATTTTAATAGGGACGGCTTCTATTGAAAAATCTGAAGTTTTACATGAAATACTGAAGAAGGAAAAAATTGCCCATACTGTTTTAAATGCAAAAAACCATGCACAAGAGAGTGAAATCATTAAACATGCCGGAGCAAAGGGTGCTGTAACCATTGCGACAAATATGGCAGGACGCGGTGTTGACATTAAGGTAAGTGATGAAGTAAAAGAACTTGGCGGTTTGTATATCATCGGAACCGAGAGACATGAAAACCGCCGTATTGACAACCAGCTGCGCGGACGTTCCGGGCGTCAGGGTGATCCCGGAACAACACAGTTTTATCTTTCACTTGAAGACAATCTTTTACGAATATTCGGCAGTGATAAAATCAAGTCCATCATGGAAAGACTCGGTGTTGAAGACGGCGAATATATAGAATCAAGAATGGTCACCCGTGCAGTTGAAAAAGCACAGAAAAAAGTTGAAAATATGCACTATGAAGGGCGTAAGCAAATTGTTGAGTATGATGATGTTGCAAATGAGCAAAGAAAAATCGTTTATAAATTCAGAAATCAACTTTTAAGTGATGATTATGATATTGCTGGTAAAATCGATGAAATCAGAGAAGAATATGTTGCAAATCTTTTAGCCCGCTCGGATATATTTGCCGGTGCAGACAAAGAAGATTTTAATCTTGAAAAACTCTCTCAGCTTCTTAAGGAAGAGATGAATTTTGATTTGGATATCGAGCAGTTAAAAGAGCTTGAATACGAAGAGTTGTATGCCAAAGTTACAGAACTGTTAAAAACGGCTTATGATGAAAAGATGGGCGTGTTGGATGAGCAGACAAGACAGGATATAGAAAAAGAGTTTTATCTCAAAGAGTTGGATAATGCCTGGAGAGAACATCTTTATGCAATGGACAATATGAAAACCGGTATTCGTTTGCGTGCATATAATCAAAAAGATCCTCTTGTTGAGTACAAAAAAGAGAGTTTTGGTCTTTTTGGCGAATTAATTAATGATATTAAATTCAATACAATCAAAACCTTGCAGATTATACAGTTCCAGATGGAATCTCCGGAAGAAGAAGCTGCCAGAATTTCCAAACAGCTTGAAGAAGAGAAAAAAGCACAAGAAGCATTGATGCGGCTTAACCATCATGACAATGTGGATATTGATGCCGAAGATGATTTTGTTGTGAGTAAAAAAATAGCAAGAAATGATCCCTGTCCGTGCGGAAGCGGAAAAAAATACAAGCAGTGCTGTGGAAAAAGCGGTCCGAAAAAAGGTGTTTTTGCTTCTTGAAAAAATCAATAGTTTCTTACCTTGTGAAAAGATTTTTACGCTTTGACAAGGAGCAGCCTTTTATCTTTATATCTGCACTTTTAGCCTTTATAGGAATTACGCTCGGTGTCATGGTACTTCTTATTGCCATGGCACTTATGAATGGTTTTGACAAAGAGTTTAAAGACAAACTGACTGTTATGAACTACCCTTTAACCATTATTCCAAAGTTTTACGGTGCTGTAAACAGCAATCTGCTTATGGATTTGGAAGAGAAATTTCCTTATTTGCAGTTTAGCCCTTACATTCAGTCTTCTGTGATGGCCAGAAGCGGTTCAAGACTTGAAGGCGGGTATCTCTTTGGCGTAAACTTTGAGGATGAAGTGAAAGTCAATTCGGTACTTGCAAAAGCAATTACCGGGCATACTTTTAAAAAATTTGATGTTGTTGTAGGAAAAACTCTTAAAGAAGAATTTAATTTACATGTAAATGATAAACTGATGTATATTTTTACAAATGTGGAACCGGGCGGACTCTCTGTTACTCCAAAAATAAAGCGCTTTCAAATCAAGTCATTTTTTGATTCAGGGCTTTCTGCTTATGATAAAGCATACTCCTACACAACACTGGAGGCTATGCAGACCATAGAACATATGGCCGCAAATGAATATGACGGTATTCATATATATTCCAAAGATCCACGAAAAGATATAGAAAAAATAAAAAAAGTGCTGCCAATCAGTGTAACAGTAAAAGGCTGGTGGGAAGACAATATGAATTTTTTTGCTGCCTTGGAGATGGAAAAAACTTCTCTTTTTATTGTCCTGATGCTTATTATTCTTATTGCTTCTATCAATATTATATCTTCTCTTTTAATGACTGTAATGAACAGAAGAGGGGAAATAGCACTTTTGCTCTCTTTGGGTGCAACGACATCTGAAATTAAAAAAGTATTTTTGTATTTGGGAATTGTTATAGGAATTACCGGTATTTTAGCCGGTATTGTCTTTGGACTGAGTGGTATATGGCTACTCAGTACTTTTGATATTGTCTCTTTGCCAAAAGATGTTTATCCTACTTCGAGACTTCCCCTGGACTTGACACTTCATGATTTCATTTTTATTGTCGCAGGTGCTTTTGGTATCGTTGTAGCTTCCTCTTATTATCCTGCCAAAAAGGCAAGTGAAGTAGATATACTGACTGTTCTTCGAAATGAGTAGTAAAAATTCCTAAAAGAGTTTTTGAAGCACTTTAAAAGGAAAGGTAAGCGTTCTCTTGATAATATTGAGCGGTGCTACAATAATATCTTTGGCAACCATGGTACTTATAGTAGGATCGCTGAGCTTCCCTGTAACTTTGAGTGTGGTTGATATACTTTTTCCATCAAAAATAATATAACCGACAAGTGGTACTTTTGAGAGATTACTTCCCAGATCTGTTTTTAAATTTAAAACCAAATTGATACTGTTCTTGTTGATATCCGCACTCCCTTTTCCGAGTATTGTCAATTCTTTGGATTCAAGATAAATATCTGAAATATCAAAGACACCTTTTTTTGCATGAAATTTTACATAGGCATTCTTTACATGTAAACCTTTTTTACTGTAACCCGGCAGTGAAAAAGTAACAAGAGAGGGTATTGTATTGACAAAAGCCAGGACATTATTGAGAAGTTTATAGTCAATCATTACAGTATCATGCATGTAAAAAACACCCTTGTAGTCTTCAAGTGTTCCATTCATAGAAAAGTCCAGACTCCCACCACTGAATTTAGACGGGGCAAAGAGTTTTTCCATGAATTTATCATTAAAGTTTTCTCCATAAAGATGAAAAGTATTGTTTTCAAGCTTAAATCCTGCGTTTCCTTTTTTGTGAATCAGTTGTGCTGTTAGGATATTATTGTAATATTGCAGATGCATTGTATCTGAAACAGCGTATCGGTTGTTGCCAAGATAAAGATAGGAATCTATCGCATCTGCGGAAAGCTTAAAGTTGCTTGTTTTTGCATTTGACTGTGTTGCTATTTGTTTTGCAAGTTTGACAATAGCATCTATATTCAGACCGGCATCATGTATTTTGATTGCAACATCTTTATCTATTTTAATGTGCATTTTCTTGTTTACGTTGAGATAAATTTTTTGTTTTTTTGTAATTTCTCCTCTTACAGTGTAGGTGCTGATTTCCTTGTTTTTGTTGACTAGTAAATGATAAGGATAGTGTAAAGTTGCGCTAAACTGAGTATAGGGGGCATCGCTTTTTTTATAAAAACTGATTTTTCCTTCATTGAGTTTATATTTTTGTAAAAAAAGTGATTTTTTTGCAAGAATCTCAAGAGCATTAAGTGTTAATTTCCATTGTTTTTCATTGGAAACAAAAGAAGCATCAAGTTCTCGTGAATCTATTGTAATATTTTCACCGTCAATATATCCGCCTAGCATTATTTTATTGTTTTTATAGAGTATGGCATCTGTTTTTGGGTTTTTCAATACAAAGTCATTTAAACTTATATGTGCTTTTTTTGAATCAAAATCATAATAAGCATAGACTTTTGTACTGATATAATCACTGATTTGTAAAAATGTATGTTTTAAATATATACTTTGTTTATCAAAATTTATATAAAAATTGCTTGCTTTGTATTGCGATCCGTTAACATTGAAAAATATATCTTCCTGTGAAGAGACAGATAAAACCTTGTCGTATTGTATGTGTAACGGTGTTACTGTTTGTGTGAGTTCTATACCGCTGTACTGTAGCTTTAAGAGATCTACATCAAGATTTGTTTTAGATGCTTTGAGGTCTATTGTTCCATTGACATATCCATTTGTCATTTTCCAGATATTAAAATACGTTGCGGGTATATTTGCCTGCAGTTTTTTCAGATCAAAATCTACTGAGAGTTTCTCTAACGTAATAATTTTGTTTTTGTATTGCCATTTTGAAGAATCTATATCTATTGTGTCCTGCTTTGGATTAATACGGTAGGCTACATGCAAAGGTCCTTTTTGTGTATCAAGAGAGAGACCCTGTGTCTCTATTTTGTGAAAGTTTAAATTTATTGTTCCTTCTGATTTCTTTGCATTAAAGCTTACATATACATTCGCCGCAGCAATCTCTTTGTATTTTGCCTGCATTTTATCTATCAGCACATCATAATTATCAAGATGTATATGTGTATTGAAAATATCTATATTCAGTCCAAGGTAGTCAAAGTTTGCTTTTTTGGTATAAAAGTCTCCTTTGGCATCTACATCAATTGTATGCAGGTTGACCTCTATCGTTAAATCTGTATTGACTGTTCCTTTTCTTTGTAAAAAAGGCAGTTTTATTTTGTAGGTGTTCAATACATGTAACATGTCTTTGTTAAGCATACCCTCAAACAGCAAATGCAGTGTTAAAAGTTCTTCTTTTTTATTGAAGTCAATTTTAAGCCAGCTTTTTCCTAAATGCATGCCATACGTCAAAGCATTTTGAGGTTTTATATATAAAACACCCTTTTTAAATTCAAGGTTTGTCTGCTTGCTTTTTACAGCCTCAAGTTTTGGATTGTATGTATAGATGAGTTTTTGTGCAACTGCCTGTATATATATGTTTTTATAAGCATTTTGCAAATTATTATAATCAATAAAACCATGAAATTTTTGAATATCAAGATATTGCATTTTAATGGCAGTATATGCCCAGTATATTACTTCTTTTGGCAAATGTGCGATTTTTACAAGGTGGGAAATATCAGTTATGTGTTTGTTGCTGACAACATTGTAGATGAGTTGTTTCGCATCTGCAATTGCATAAACAGTAAGGTTTGCATCATTATGAATATCAAGGTCAATTTTTGTGTATACTTTTTGTGCCTGTGTATCAAAAATAACACTGCCTTTTATAGAGACAGCCCTTTTTTTGTCTTGAAACTTTTTTATTGAGACTGTAAGCAGATCTGTTTTTGCATAAATCTTCGATTTAAAATCAAAATCGGGAGATTGAAAAACAAAAAAGCCCTGATCACTACTCGTGTATTTAAAAGAGCCTGTGGCATTTCCAAATACTATGTTGCTGACAACAAGAGAGCGAAACCAGTGTGTTGTTTGCGTAACAATTTTAAGATATTTACTGAATTCTTTAAAACTGACATTGTTCGCAGTTTTGTTTTTTTGTCTGTCAATTTTTAAGGTTTTAACAGAAACAGTAAGTCTGTCATCCCATTTGATATAAACATTTTTTGCATGAATATTTGATATAGAAACATTATCAAGATATAATCCATTTTGTAAAACTATAAACAAACCAACAAGAAGAAGAAACATGAAAGTAAAAAAAACAGCTATACTCGTGTATGTTTTCGCAATAATCTTCGTGATTGCATTATCTTTCATGTATTACCTTAATAAACCTATTTATACGCCCAAAGTCCTCTATATTCCTGCAGGCTCTATTAATAAAATTATAACACAATTGCAGTCTGAAAATTATGATGTCTGTAAAATCGATTCTTTTCTTTTACGGATGATTGGCTCCCCTCAAAGCGGATGGATAAATTTACAGACAAGGGCTAATACCAAAGCGGATTTTTTATATAAACTGACAAGATCCAAAGCAGCTTTGCAAAATGTTACACTTATTCCGGGAGAGACTACCTATATATTTTTAAATCAACTGGCAAGTAATTTGCATCTCAACAGACAAAAATTACAAAATGAATTCGACAAGTATGCTCCAATAAAAGAGGGCGTTTTTATTCCTGATACTTACAGACTTCCTTTGGGTATTACGGAAAAAGAGCTTATAAAAGTGTTACTAAACAGCTCACACAGAAAAATGAAAGAACTCTCTCTAAAGTTTTTCGGCAATTATAATGAAAAGAAATGGTTTCGATATGTAGCAATAGCTTCAATAATTCAAAAAGAATCAGCCAGTGTAAAAGAGATGCCTTTGGTGAGTTCTGTTATATACAACAGAATAAACAAAGGAATGAAACTGCAAATGGACGGAACGCTTAACTACGGAAAGTATTCGCACCAAAAGGTCACACCCTACCGAATTAAAAATGATACTACAACATACAATACATACAGACATGCAGGGCTCCCAACTGCTCCTGTTTGCAATGTAAGTATTGATGCCATACGGGCTGCGGTATTTCCGAAAAAAACCAAGTATCTCTATTTTATGAAATCCAAAAACGGAACACATGACTTTACATGTAACTATTCTACACATTTACGCAACATAAAGCGTGCTACAAAATGAAACAAAAAAGAAAGATAATGTGAACTTTTTCCTGTCAATGCCCTGTTTGTTTCTCTTAAGTGTTATTATTTAATTCGTAAAGTTCATAAATATATAATTTATGAATAAATATTAACTCAGAAGGACAGAACATGTCAAAAATTATTTGGTCAAAAATTGATGAAGCTCCGGCTTTAGCAACATATTCTTTATTACCAATCGTAAATGCTTTTACAAAAGAAGCAGGTGTAGAAGTTGTAACTAGTGATATTTCACTTGCAGGGAGAGTTTTAGCAGCAATGGGTCTTGCAGAAGACGAGTTGTCTAAGCTTGGTGAACTTGTGCAAAAACCGGAAGCGAACATTATTAAGCTTCCAAATATTTCTGCTTCAGTTGGTCAATTAAAAGATTGTATTGCGGAACTTCAGTCTCAAGGGTATGATATTCCGAACTACCCGGAAAATCCTGCAAATGCCCAAGAGGAAGCTATCCAGGCTAAATACAGTACTTGTCTCGGTTCTGCAGTCAATCCTGTCCTTCGTGAAGGAAACTCTGACAGACGTGCAGCACATGCAGTTAAAAAATATGCACAAAAACATCCACACAGACTGAAGCCTTTTGCTGAAAACTCAAAAGCTTATGTTGCTCACATGAACGGTGACGGTGATTTTTATGCAAATGAACAGTCAGTAACTATGGACAAAGCGCAAAAAGTGACAATTGCATTAAACGGCAAAGAGTTAAAAACTATTGATGCTCTTGAGAAAGAAATTCTTGACGGTACATTTATGTCAGTGAAAAAGTTAAGAGCATTTATCCAAAAAAGTATTGATGAGGCAAAAGAGAAAGGTGTTATATGGTCTATTCACCTCAAAGCCACAATGATGAAAATCTCTGATCCGATTATGTTTGGTCATGCATTCCAGGTTTTCTTCAAAGAAGTTTTTGACAAATACGCAGATTTATTCGCTGAATTAGGTGTTAATCCAAATCTTGGTATGAGTGATTTGGAGAAAAAAATTGCCGGTCACCCAAAAGAAGCAGAAATCAAAGCTGCTTTCCAAGCAGTAGTTGATGCTGATGCACCGAGAATTGCTATGGTTGACTCTGACAAAGGGACAACAAACTTCAATGCTTCAAATGATGTAATTATTGATGCGTCTATGCCTGTTGTTGTACGTGAAGGCGGTAAGCAGTGGGACAGAACAGGTGCGGCTGATGAGTGTGTTGCTGTTATTCCTGACAGTACCTATGCAATGTTTCACCAAGAGATGGTAGCTGACTGTGTGAAAAACGGCCAATATGATGTAACTACTATGGGTAATGTTGCAAATGTCGGACTTATGGCACAAAAAGCAGAAGAGTATGGTTCTCACCCGACAACTTTTGAGCTTGAAGAAGACGGCACAGTGACAGTAACGGCTGAAGACGGTACAGAACTTATGAAATTTGAGTGTGAAAAAGGTGATATCTGGAGAATGTCCCGTGTGAAAGATATTCCGATTCAAGACTGGGTACGCTTGGCGGTTGAACGTGCAAGAATTACAGGAAATCCTGCCGTATTCTGGTTGGATGAAGATCGTGCACATGATGCGCAGATGATTAAAAAAGTAAACAAATACTTAAATGACCATGACACGACAGGTTTGGATATTAAAATCATGGATGTTGCTTCTGCTACAAGATTCACAAACGAAAGAGTAAGAGCAGGCAAAGACACAATCTCTGTAACCGGTAATGTTCTTCGTGACCACTTGACAGATATGTACCCGATTTTAGAGCTTGGAACATCTGCAAAAATGCTTTCAATTGTTCCATTGTTAGCCGGTGGCGGTCTGTTTGAAACAGGTGCCGGCGGATCTGCTCCTAAACATGTGGATCAGTTCTTAGAGTGCGGTCACCTCAGATGGGATTCATTAGGTGAGTTTTTAGCATTGGCTGAGTCACTTAGAATGATGTACCAAAAAAGTGAAGACAGCAAAATCGGTGCATTGACAGAAGGTCTTGACAAAGCAAACGAAGGTTACCTTGACAATGATAAAGCGCCGAGCAGAAAATGCGGTGAGCCTGATAACAAAGCGTCTCATTACTGGGTAGCACGCTACTGGGCTGAGGCACTCAGTACACAGACTGCTGACACTGCTTTGGCAGAGAAGTTTACGCCGATTGCCGAAACACTTATCAAAAATGAAGAAAAAATTCTTTCCGAGCTTGCTGCTGCGGAAGGTTCTCCGAAAGATATCGGTGGGTATTTCCACCCGGATGATGCCAAAGCTGAAAAAGCAATGCGTCCGTCTGCAACATTGAATGCAATAATTGATTCAATCTAAGTTGAATTATATCGTGCGTAAGGTATACTTACGCACGATATTCCTCTTTTTTATGTAACTCTTATTTTAACAGGTGCTATATACAAAAGATGAATGCCGTTTCATCTAAACTTTCGATGTCTGAATATACTTAAATGTTATGTGTTCGCACATATTGTTTAAGTGTACTGTACTGGTCATCATACTATTTAATATTAAGGAGCATATATGAGTCAAGGAAAAAGAGTAGGGATAGTAGGTGCTGGTAATGTTGGTGCAACAGTAGCATACTCTCTGGCAATGCTTGGATCGTGTCATGAAATTATTCTTCGTGACAATAAAATAGATGTAGCAAAAGGAAAGGCTCTCGATATGTCTCAGGCAGCTTCTGCTGTAAGAAGTCATACCGTGGTTAAAGTTGCTGAAGAGATGTCGGATCTGGTTGACTGTGATGTTGTTGTTGTAACTGCCGGCAGTCCAAGACTTCCAGGTATGAGTCGTGATGACTTATTGATGATAAATGCAAAAATTACAAAAGAAGTTATAAAAGGTATTGCAAAATACTCTCCAAATGCAGTTGTTATCATGGTTTCAAATCCGCTTGATGCGATGACATATGTAGCACTTAAAGAGAGTGGATTTGACAGAAGCCGTGTTATCGGAATGGCTGGAATCCTGGACAGTTCAAGAATGGCAGCATTTATACAGGAAAAGCTTGGTTACGGCGGAGGGCAGATTCGTGCTTCGGTTATGGGCGGACACGGAGATGACATGGTGCCGCTTCCTCGCTACTCAACTGTAGCGGGTGTACCGCTTTCTGATGTGCTGACGAATGATGAAATTGCCGAAATTGTTGACAGAACCCGCCACGGCGGTGCTGAAATTGTGGGATACCTAAAAACAGGTTCAGCTTATTATGCGCCTGCAAAATCAACAGCGATTATGGTGGATGCAATTTTAAAAGATACAAAACAGATTCACCCTTGTGCGGTATGCCTTGAAGGTGAATACGGTTACAGTGATGTAGTTTCGGGGGTTCCTGTAATGCTTGGTGCAAAGGGTGCTGAAAAAATCATTGAAGTGACACTCGATGAAAAAGAAAAAGCAATGTTTGCAAAATCCTGTAAATCAGTTCAGGATTTGATAGATACATTAAAAGAAAATAATTTTTTTGAAGGGAAATAAAGAATGAAGAGCCGTATAGAAAAAGACACCATGGGTGAAATCGAAGTACCTCAAGATGCTTATTGGGGTGCGCAGACACAAAGAAGTATTCAAAACTTTAAAATCGGTGAAGAAAAAATGCCGTATGAGATTACCCGTGCATTTTCATACCTGAAAAAAGCTGTGGCACTTGTCAATAAAGACCTGGGAAAACTCGATGCAAAAAAAGCAGATGCAATTGCGCAGGCTGCTGATGACATGCTGGCAGGAAAACTTGACGGAAACTATCCGCTTGTTGTATGGCAGACCGGTTCAGGTACGCAGTCAAATATGAACAACAATGAAGTGCTTGCAAATCGTGCTACAGAAATACTTGGCGGAGATTTTAGAAAAGAGAAACTGGTACATCCGAATGATGATGTTAACAAGTCACAGTCTTCAAATGATACATATCCGACTGCTTTACATGTAGCGGCTGTTATCGCTGTTGAAGAGAATCTTCTTCCTGCTATTGCCAAACTTAAAGCTACTTTACAGGCAAAAAGTGAAGCGTTTGCCCATATAGTGAAAATAGGCCGCACACACCTGCAGGATGCTACTCCTTTGACTCTTGGACAGGAAATAAGCGGTTGGGTTGAAATGCTGAGCAAATGTGAAAAGATGGCAAAAGACTCTCTTGAAGCAGTCAGAGAGTTGGCACTTGGCGGTACCGCAGTCGGAACAGGGCTTAACGCTCATCCCGAACTTGGTGAAAGAGTTGCTAAAAAGCTCAGTGAATTGACAGGGCATGAATTTGTGACAGCACCAAACAAATTTCACGCACTCACTTCCCATGATGCACTTGTTTTTGCTCACGGTGCGCTCAAAGCACTTGCTGCTGATATGATGAAAATAGCAAATGATGTGCGATGGTTGGCATCAGGTCCCCGTTGCGGCCTTGGTGAAATTGAAATTCCTGCAAATGAGCCTGGAAGTTCTATTATGCCGGGAAAAGTAAATCCTACACAAAGTGAAGCGGTAACAATGGTTACCTGTCAGGTTATGGGAAATGATGCAACAATAGGCTTTGCAGCAAGCCAGGGAAATTTTGAATTAAATGTTTTTAAACCTGTTATAGCATATAACTTTTTACAGTCTGTGCGTCTTTTAAGTGACTCAATCATATCATTTAATGATAATGCCGCTGTGGGAATCAAACCTGTTGAGGCAAAAATAGATCATTATTTACATGATTCATTGATGCTTGTAACAGCTTTGAACCCATATATCGGATATGAAAATGCAGCTAAAATTGCAAAAACTGCGCATGCAAACAATTCAACATTGAAAGAGACAGCTGTTGAACTCGGGCTTTTGACACCTGAACAGTTTGACGAATATGTAAAACCGGAAGAGATGATTGCACCTAAGGCTTAAAAGCCAATGCAAGCGAGGAACTAAATTCCGAGTCGTATAAGGCTTAAAAACAAGCGTCTTTCAATTTTAAACAAGGAGAATAAATGAATATACATGAATATCAGGCAAAAGAAATTTTTGCTGAGTATGGTGTTCCGACACCAAAAGGTAAAATTGCAAACTCGGTGGAAGAGGCTGTAGAAAATGCAAAAGAGTTAGGTGGACCTGTCTGGGTTGTAAAAGCACAAATACATGCAGGTGGTCGTGGACTAGGCGGTGGTGTAAAACTGGCTAAAAGTCTTGATGAAGTAAAACAGTATGCCCAGGAAATTCTTGGTATGACTTTGGTGACACACCAAACAGGGCCTGAAGGAAAACTTGTACAAAAAGTATATATAGAAGACGGTGCTGACATTAAAGACGAGCTTTATCTCTCTGTAGTACTTGACCGCGCACAGGAAATGCCGATTATCATGGCTTCTACCGAAGGCGGGATGGACATAGAAACTGTAGCAGAAAAAACTCCGGAAAAAATCATTAAAGTTACTGTTGATCCTTCTATCGGATTTCAAGGGTTTCATGGTCGTGAATTGGTTTTCGGTCTTGGGATTACAGATAAAAACGAGCAGCGTAAGATGATTGATTTTGCTTCTAAACTCTATAAGCTTTATATGGACAAAGATGCAGAGATGATCGAAATCAATCCGCTTGTAAAAACCGGTTCTGGAGACTTTATTGCACTTGACGGTAAAATGGGATTTGATGATTCGGCACTTGGGCGTCATCCTGAACTTGAAGCAATGAGAGATATTTCAGAAGAAGATCCGGATGAGCGTGAAGCTGCCCAGTATGGTCTTTCTTATATTGCGCTTGACGGTGAAATCGGTTGTATGGTAAACGGTGCAGGGCTTGCTATGGGAACAATGGATACTATTAACTATATGGGCGGAACACCTGCAAACTTCCTCGATGTTGGCGGAAGTGCAAATGCAGAGACTGTTGCAAAAGGTTTTGAAATAATTTTGAAAAATCCAAATGTTAAAGCCATTTTTGTAAATATCTTTGGCGGTATAGTCAGATGTGACCGTATCGCAAACGGTATACTTGAAGCTACAAAACTTGTAGATGTTCATGTACCGGTTATTGTTCGTCTTGATGGTACAAATGCTCCAGAAGCAGCAGAGATTCTTAAAAATGCAAATATACCAAATGTAATTCCAGCGACAGACTTGGCAGACGGTGCTGCAAAAGCTGTTGCTGCAGCAAAAGGAGAGTTATAAGATATGTCAATTTTAGTAAACAAAGATACAAAAGTAATCGTTCAGGGTTTTACCGGTAAAGAGGGTACTTTTCATGCAGAACAGTGTATTGATTACGGTACAAACATTGTCGGTGGTGTGACACCAAACAAAGGTGGTGAAACACATTTGGGTAAACCGGTTTTTAATACGGTCAAAGATGCGGTTGATGCAACCGGTGCAACTGTTTCTATGGTTTTTGTTCCGCCTGCATTTGTTGCAGATGCAGTAATGGAAGCTGCCGATGCAGGAATTGAACTTGCTGTAATCATTACAGAAGGGGCTCCGGTCAAAGATATGATGTTTGCCAAGCAATATGCTACTAAACACAATATGAAAACAATAGGGCCAAACTGTCCTGGTATTATCACTGCCGAGGAGTGTAAAATCGGAATTATGCCTGGAATGATTTTCAAAAAAGGCAATGTCGGACTCATTTCCAAATCCGGAACACTTACTTACGAAGGTGCCAACCAGGTTGTAAAAGAAGGATTTGGTATTTCTACTGCTGTTGGTATCGGCGGGGATCCGATTATCGGACTTTCATACAAGCAGATTCTGCCAATGTTTGAAGCTGATCCTGAAACAGAGGCAATTGTAATGATTGGTGAAATCGGCGGAGACCTTGAGATTCAGGCAGCAAAACTGATAAAAGAGCAGATAACAAAGCCTGTTGTCGCTTTTATAGCAGGGCAAACAGCTCCTAAAGGAAAACGTATGGGTCATGCCGGTGCGATTATTTCCGGTAGTGCAGGTACTGCAAAAGAAAAAATGGAAGCTCTTGAAGCTGCCGGTGTTAAAGTTGTTGTTTCTCCAGCAGAAATCGGAAAAGCTGTTGCTGAAGTTTTAGCAAAAAAATAATTTATTTTTATACTCTTTCACAAAAACTTTCTGAAAATATTAATTTTCCAGAAAGTTTTTTTCCTCTTTTTTTATAATTTATATCTCTTTTTAATCTTTTAAAATCTCACTGCTTGTGTGTAGATACTAAACGGTATATGGTTTTTATAATTTATACTTTAATTTTATTTTTTAAAATTTCAATATAAGTGTGTAAATACTAAACGTTATATGCTCTTTTTAGCAATAAACATCAACTTTTATAATCAAGTTGATAATGATTTGCTATACTCTTAATATGCAAACTAATATATGCAAACTAATATACATAGTTAATTTGTACTTAACAACAGGAGAATAAATGGGAACTTTTAAAACTGAAAACCCAGGAAATGAACCAGTATGGGTAAACACGAACAATTGTAAAGCGTGTGACATTTGTGTGTCTGTGTGTCCTTCCGGTGTATTAGGAATGGTATATGACCCAACATCAACACTGGGTGCAATGATATCAATTGATTATCCGGAAGATTGTATCGGGTGTAATGAATGTGAACTTACATGTCCGGATTTTGCTATTTATGTAGCAGACAGAAAAGAATTGAAAGCTGCAGGAAAAAGTTTTGCAAAACTAACTGATGAAGCGAAAAAAAGACAAGCGGAAATTGTTGCAAACAATTATATGTCTGTGAAACAAAAAGGAGCTAAATAATGAGAGAAGTTATCTCGACAGGTAATGAATTAGCTGCAAAAGCTGCAGTAGAAGCAGGAGCAAGATTTTTTGGAGGATACCCTATTACTCCATCATCTGAAGTAATGCATGAATCTTCTGATTTATTGCCAAAGGTCGGTGGTGTCTGTATTCAGATGGAAGATGAAATCGGGGGTATTTCAGCTGCTATCGGTGCATCAATGACAGGTGTTAAATCTTTTACAGCTACATCTGGTCCTGGTATCTCTTTAAAAGCGGAGCAGATTGGTCTCGCTTTTATTGCTGAAATTCCATTGGTTATCATCAATGTAATGCGTGGCGGTCCTTCTACAGGTCTTCCTACTCGTGTTTCTCAGGCAGATATCGGTCAGGCACAGTATCCTACACACGGTGACTATGCGTCTATCACTCTATGTGCAGGTTCATTAACTGAATGTTATACACAAACAGTACGTGCATTTAACCTGGCTGAAAAATATATGACTCCTGTTTTTATGCTTCTTGATGAAACAATCGGGCACATGCACGGAAAAGCTGATTTACCGGATATTGAAGAAATTGACGCTGCTATTGTAGACCGCGAAAGATTTCATGGCAATCCGGAAGATTACAAGCCATATAAAGCTGAAATGAACAAACCTGCGGTACTTAACCCTATGTTTGAAGGGTATAAATACCACATCACAGGTTTGCATCACGGAGACGAAGGTTTTCCTACCGAAGATGCAGAGCAGTGTGAATTTAACATTGAGCGTTTAGTCGGTAAGATAAATACAGTACACTTGGAAAATGGCGGACTTGATGACCTTCCTGATTATGAAGAAGTTGATTTGGAAGATGCTGATGTTTGTATCATTGCCTATGGTTCAATTGCTCTTGGTGCTTATGAAGCTGTTAAAAAACTTCGCTCAGAAGGTATCAAAGCAGGACTGTTCAGACCAATTATGTTGTGGCCGTCTCCTATTAAAAGATTAGAAGAGATTGGAAAGAAATTTGAAAACAGAATTATGGTGACTGAACTCAATATGGGTCAGTACTCAAAAGAAATTGAACGCGTTATCAAACGTAATGATTTTACTACTTTACTCAAAGCAAACGGTCGTCCGATCGCACCGGCAGAAATGGTAGCAAAAGTTAAGGAGATGATTTAATGGCATTTAATTATGATAAATATTTACGTGTAAACAAGATGCCGACACTGTGGTGTTGGGGTTGTGGTGATGGTGTTATTTTAAAAGCGACTATCCGTGCAATTGAAAAAATGGGATGGGATATGAAAGATGTTTGTATCGTATCCGGAATAGGGTGTTCTGGTCGTTTTTCTTCATATATCGACTGTAATACTGTGCATACAACACACGGTAGAACTGTTGCGTATGCTACAGGAATCAAACTTGCCAAGCCGCATGCACATGTCATCGTTGTTGCAGGTGACGGTGACGGACTTGCAATCGGAGGAAACCACACTATTCACGGCTGTAGAAGAAATATTGATTTGAATTTTATTCTGATCAATAACTTTATTTATGGTCTTACAAATTCACAGACTTCCCCGACAACTCCTCGCGGTATGTGGACTGTTTCTCAAAAGAACGGTAACATTGATCCGACTTTTGATGCCTGTAAACTGGCAATCGGAGCAGGGGCGTCTTTTGTAGCGCGTGAGTCTATGACGGACCCTAAGAAACTTGAAAAAATTCTTGTAAAAGGTTTTTCTCATAAAGGTTTCTCATTTATGGATATCTTTTCCAACTGTCACATCAACCTTGGCCGTAAAAACAAAATGGTTTCTGCAATGGATAACCTGAAATGGATTGATGAAATTACACTTCCGCTGAAAAAATGGGAAGCACTCTCTGAAGAAGAACAGCTTAACATTTTTCCAACCGGTGTTTTAAGAGAAGTTGAACAAGAAGAGTATTGCGATATGTATGCTGAAATTCAAAAAGCAGCACAAGGGCAACGTCCTAAAATCACTCAAGATGATTTTGAGAAAAAAATATAAGGGGTTATAGATGAGACATACTTTAAGATTTACTGGTGTAGGCGGACAGGGTGTTCTCCTTGCCGGTGAAATTATGGCTGCCTGTAAAATTAAAAACGGTGGATATGGACTAAAAACAGCTACTTATACTTCTCAGGTTCGTGGTGGTGCAACTGTTGTTGATATTACACTTGATGATGAAGAGATTCGTTATCCGTATGCAAATGAAGGTGAAATTGATTTTATGCTTTCTGTTGCAGATGTTTCTTATCACCAGTTCAAAAATGGTGTAAGACCTGGAAACAAGATAGTTGTTGATCCAAATCTTGTACACCCGACAGAAGAAGACAGAAAACTGTGGGATATTATTGAAATTCCTATCATTACGATTGCAAAAGAAGAGGTCGGGAATGTAATTACCCAATCTGTTGTTGCTTTGGCAATTACAAACACAATGACCGGTGTACTTCCGGAAGAGTCTTTGATTGAAACAATGCTTTCAAAAGTTCCGCCAAAAGTTCATGAGGCAAACAAAAAAGCATATGCGCTTGGAAAAGCCTATGCTTTAGATGCGATGGGAACAAAATAACTTTTAACCTTTAGCATAAAAAAGCAGTTCTTTATCAGGAACTGCTTTTTTTAAAACAAGTATTTGATATTAATTAGTATCTAATATTCTATAATATCATATTTTGATGCTTTCCCAAAAAAAATCTACATGTTTTTCAAATTGTGTCGCAAGTGAATTTGTCGAACAGGCATCAAATCTCAGTAATGTAACCTGAAGCCTGATATAAAAGAGGGTGCTGATAAACTCATAAGCAATAAGCATTGGATCGCAAGAGCGAATTAAAGAGTTTTGCATCATAATGAAAAATCCTTCTGAGAGCAAGGCAATGTTTTTATCATGGTATTGGCTCATAAACTGTTCTCTGAGGCTTTTATTTTGCATAAGCTCAATCATGAGCAGCCTGAACATGTTTTCGTTTTTTTTGTCAAATGTCAGCATTTTATACTGCATGGTATATTTTTGTAAAAACGGTTTCCCCCTAAATGCCAATTCTTTCACTTCGTCTTCTGAAAACGAAAAGGGCGAAGAGAAGATATTTTTAGCAACTTCAAGAAATATCTCCTCCTTGTTCTTATAGTGATTGTATAAAGCACTCTCTCTTATTCCAACTTCAGCAGCAATTTTACGCACACTGGCTCCTTTGTATCCGTAGTGTGAAAAGAGGGCGGTTGCGGCTGTAAGTATTTTCTCTTTTGTTGTGTTTTTTTTCTTTATATCCCTGTTTTCAGGCATTTAAAGCTCCTTTTCTTTTAAAAGTGAACAATCGTTCTTGTGTATGCAATTATATATGAACAGTTGTTAATATCTTCTTAAATACAAGTGAACAATTGTTCTTATTGCTCCATATTAGTATGAACAGATGTTCATGCTCTAGCCTTTGTTTAGAATTTTTATGTATAATTCCATCAGGCATAAGAGATAGTAACTTGAACCTGTATTCAAGAGGAAAGTCCGAGCTGCTGTAAGACAGTGTTCCATTTAACTAATGGCCGTAGCAATACGAGGGAAAGTGCAACAGAAAACAAACTTCTGCCTTTTGGTAGTAAAGGTGAAAAGGTGGTGTAAGAGACCACCAGTCTTTATAGCGATATAGAGAGCTTGTAAACCCAACATGGCAGCAAGAAACAAATGGTTAGCGTCTTACAATGCTATTGTTTCGCTAGAGGCACAACGCAAGATGTGCAGTAGATTAATGCTATCACTACAAAACTCGGCTTATCTTATGCCTGAAAACCACTCTCAAGAGAGCAGATGATTTTTCAAGAGAATTTACATTATGTTAACCAATATACATATTGTTTAATATGAACTATTTCAAAGACTCTATAGAGAATAAACACTCGAATAAACTCCAGGAACAGATACACAATGGAAAGAAAAGAACAACTTATCAAAGATATACAAAACCTTCTCAACAGCTATGATGGCATACGCCCTACTTCTATTAATCCTGATTTATTACAATTTATGGATGAAAAAACTCTTATAGATACAATTGATGCTTTGTTGACACAAAAAGAAAAAAACAGTGTTTCTGATACAGAGTGGCTTGAGCAATTTAAGACAAATTCTTGAATTTGTTGATAAATGTTAGCGTTATTAACTATTTGTAGTGTATAATATAACAAATTAAAATATAGGAAAAAACAATGGGTAATTTAGATTTAATTCAATTAACAGAACAGACAAAAAAACTTACAGCTATGGTTGTAGAAGATGAAAAAGTAACGAACGAACTTTTGAGTTCTACGTTTAAAAACTTTTTTGCAAAAGTGGAATCATGTTTCGACGGTGATACGGCATTAAAAGTATATGAGCAGATGAAGCCGGATGTAGTTTTTGTCGACATTATTATGGAAGGAATGGACGGGATAGAACTTTCTCGTAAAATTCGTGAAATTAATCCAAGTCAAATCATTATAGTGATCTCTGCAAGTAACGATATGGAAAAAATTTCTGCATCAATTGAAGTGGGTGTAAACAGTTTTATTCAAAAGCCTATTGACACGAAAAAAATTATAGAGCTTTTAGGTAATGTTGTTTCTATGGTGGCTAAAAAGAAAAAAGTAGAGACAAAAACATTTTCAATCTCTCTTCCTTTGGATTTATACGAAACTGTAAACGAGAATGCAAAAGCAGAAAGTATTTCTAAAAATGCCGTCATTATCAGAGCACTTCGTAGCTTTTATGAATAATTAACGAAATATATAGATTTTATCTTTTTTTAAGGATATTGTCTATATAATTTCGGCTCAACAAAAGTTGAGCATGTTGGCCCCGTCGTCTAGCGGTTAGGATCCATGGTTTTCATCCATGTTACAGGAGTTCGATTCTCCTCGGGGTCACCAACTTTTCTTCCTTTTTCCCAATCATAAAATATCATCTATACAACTGTCAAATACAATAATACACTCGCCTATTCAAAAATCATTCGGAACCCGTACTTTCAATGCTAAAGAAAGAGTGCGGGCTTTGTGCCTTTAACTAAGGCCAGGAGGTTGTGAAAAAATATCAAATCGCCAATTTTTGTTTTACAAGCTCATTGACAATTTTAGGATTTGCTTTACCCCCTGTCTTTTTCAATACCTGTCCTACAAAGAAACCAAACAGCTTGTTATTCCCTGCTTTGTATTTTGCCACATTATCAGGATTGTTTGCAATAACTTCATCAATAACAGGTAAAATTTGAGCCGGATCACTGATCTGCACCAGCCCTTTTGCTTGAACTATCTGCGTCGGGTTTTCTCCACTCTTTGACATATCCTCAAACACCTGTTTGGCAATTTTACTTGAGATAATATCTTCTTCAATCATTTTTGCCAGTTGTGCTATATGCACGGGGCCGAATTTCAGCGTCTCTGCATCTGTGTTTTTAAGCACTCTGGCTACTTCATTGACTACAATATTTGAGAGTGTGACAGGCGCGTTACATGTACAGAGTGCCTCTTCAAAAAAGTCACAGAGAAAGGCATCACGGGCCAGCGTATTTGCAACCTCATTGTTGAGTTTCAGCGTATCTGTATATTTTTCAAATACTTTTTTCTGCTCCTCTGTCATAGGTGTTACTTCACCGTCTATTTGTACCTGTTTGGCTTTTTGTTGTGTTGCCTGCTGTTTTGGTTTTTCTTTTTTCGTCCAGGAGTCTTTCAGTCCGACAATTTTGTTAAATACAGGGTGCGCATCGCTGTAATCAACCGGATCAGCATAAAAATAGCCTTGTCTCTCAAACTGAAACCTCTCATCCGGTTTTTCAAGTATCACAGCAGGTTCAATCAGCGCATTTTTAATGATTTGCAAAGAGTTTGGATTTAAGTCTTCAATCCCCTCCGGTGCTTCAGTTTTAAACAGTCTGTCGTACAGACGGATCTCTATTTTTTTTGCCTCTGCTGCGCTCACCCATTGAATGGCACTTTTTACTTTGATGCCGCTTGTATCTTTCGTACCGCTTTTTGAATCAGGATAATACTCTGCTTTTATTTCTGTAATATTTCCATCGGCATCTTTAATGATCTCTTTACATGTAATGATATAGCCGTGTCTTAGTCTCACAGGCTGCTCAGGAGTAAGACGGAAGTAGCCTTTTGGAGGATTCTCTTCAAAGTCTGCCCGTTCGATATAAAGTTCTTTTGAAAAAGGAATCTTTCTTGAACCCTCTTTTGGAACATCATGCGGATAGTACGGTGCCTCAATCTCCTCAGAACCTTCATAGTTTTCAATTGTGACCTTCAAAGGGTCCATCACGCACATGACACGGGGAACTTTTGTGTTTAAATCATCGCGTATAGAAAATTCAAGCTGTGCAACATCAACCACAGAGTTTGCTTTTGCTATACCGATTTGCTCACAAAAATTTAAAATGGACTCCGGTGTGTATCCTCTCCTTCTGTACCCTGCAATTGTAGGCAGACGAGGATCGTCCCATCCGCTTACATAGCCTCCCTCAACCAGTTCCAAAAGTTTTCTTTTGCTCATAACCGTATAGTTGATATTGAGTCTTGCAAATTCATACTGATAGGGACGGGGCGGTTTCAATTCAAGCGTATCGAGTACCCAGTCGTAAATATCACGATTGTTTTCAAACTCCAAGGTACAAATTGAGTGTGTGACTCCCTCTATATAATCAGACAAACAGTGTGCAAAATCATACATCGGGTAGATTGACCATGTATCCCCTGCTCTAAAGTGATGTGCATGTCTTATACGGTATAAAAGCGGGTCTCTCATTTTCATATTGGCTGCACCCATATCTATCTTAGCCCGTAAAACATGCTCACCGTCTTTAAATTCGCCCTTTTTCATTCTTTGGAAAAGATCGAGATTTTCTTCAACACTTCTGCTTGCATATTTACTGCGCTTTCCGGGCTGTGTAACAGTGCCGCGGTATTGGCGTATTTCATCTTCGCTCAGACTGTCGACATAGGCTTTGCCCATTTTAATAAGCTGCACCGCATAATCATATATCTGAGAAAAATAATCAGAGGTAAAATAAAGATTCTCACCCCAGTCAAATCCAAGCCATCTGACGGCATCTTCAAGAGCTTCTACATACTTTGTATCTTCTTTTGTCGGATTGGTGTCATCCATTCGCAGGTTGCAGTGACCGTTATAATCACGGGCAATACCAAAATTTATAGATATGGACTTGGCATGTCCGATATGCGGAAAACCGTTGGGCTCGGGCGGAAACCTTGTTACTATCTCTTTGTATTTTCCTGATTTTAAATCATTTTCAACTATTGTACGTAAAAAATCTTTTTTTTTATTGTTCATTGTTTTTAAACCTTTTATTATCAGCCATTGAGTCTTTTTAGTCTTTTAAAAATACAAAGCCCGCACGCGAAAGTACGGGTCTTGAGAAACTGCTTCACTTAATGGCATTGAAGGAGTACATTTTAACAAATCATAGCTTATAATTAATCAAAAGTTTGTTAGAATTACAAAAAATTTATCTAGGAATGTTAATGCTAAGATTTGCGTCCAGCCCTATTGGAGACATGCATATAAATGATTTAAGAATTGCACTCTTAAACTACATTGTATCAAAACAAAAAAATGAAGATTTCATTGTAAGAATAGAAGATATAGACAAAGAAAAAGTTATGCAGAATAAAGACCAGGAAACCCTGGATATTTTAGGGCTTTTTGGAATTGAATATTCTCACGTGGTGTATCAAAGCCAAAACCTTCGTTTTCATTCGGCTATGGCTCTGCAACTTTTGCATGAGAAAAAAGCTTTTTCCTGTTTTTGTTCCGATGAATGGTTGCAAAAAAAGCGCAGTGAAGCAGAAAAAGCGCAAAAAGAGTACCATTATGATGATGCATGCAGAAATCTTCCTGCCGAACTTGTCATTGACAATACAGCCCCTTTTACTGTAAGAATAGTACGTCCTGATACACCAGTCATTGTAAAAGACCGGCTTAAAGGTGCAATCAGTTTTGAACCTGATGCTGTTGACAGTTTTGTGATCATGAATCACGATAAAACGCCTGCCTATGATTTTGCCTGTGCGGTAGATGATATGCTGAGTGATGTTTCAATGATTATTTGCGATGAAAAATATCTTAACAATACACCAAAACAGGTACATGTAAGAAACCAGCTCCAATATAACAAAGAGATTGAATATGCCCACCTGCACGGTATACAGAACAGTGTCAGTGTAAAACAGCTTTTGGAAGAAGGATATTTGCCCGAAGCTATTTCAAATTATTTAATATCAATCGGCAGCAATCCTCCAAAAGAGATTTTTACACTCAAAGAAGCGACAGAATGGTTTGACCTGGACAAACTTGCAGATAATCCTGTTCGTTTTGATCAGGATAGGCTGAAACAGATCAACAAAGAGCATTTAAAAAACCTGGATGCAACAGAGTTGTCTCGTTATGTAGGATTTGCCGACCCGGAAATCGGAGAACTTACACGTATTTATCTTGAAGAAGCGGGGACTACAAAAGAGTTGAAAGAAAAAATTGCTTCTATTTTTGCAAAAAGAGTTACTGCCCACGAATCTGCAGAAGAAATGAAGTCAATGGCAAAAGCGATAAAAAATGCGCCCTACTTTGAAGAGTATAATGATTTTAAAAACTATATCATGGATAAAACAGGGCTTAAAGATGAAAACTTTTTACAACCGTTGCGTATACTTCTTACAAATGCCGAACATGGGCCTGCTATAGAAAAAGTATATAAATATCTGAAAAACTATCTGAAGGAGATTATCAAATGAGTGCATTAGTTGAAATTATACAGGGGATCGGCGGAATTTTTATAGGACTTGTAAATGTCTATATCTGGGTGATTATTATTGCAGCGCTGCTGAGTTTTGTGAATCCCGATCCATATAACCCTGTTGTGCAGTTTCTTCACAGAGTAACAAATCCGGCATACGCGTTTGTAAGAAGATTTATGCGAACAGATTTAAATGGTCTGGATTTCGCACCGCTTATCATTATTATAGCACTGCAGGTTCTTATTGTAATTTTACAGTCCATACTTTATTAAAGGTGTCCTCTTCAACGTTTAAAAGTCAGAATTGTACTGTTTTGTCCTAATTGGATTTTTAAATGCAAAGTCTCTTTGTTCTGCTTTGCAAATCCGACAAGGTAGTACTTGTTCCATTTTGCATGAAATGATGTAAGTGCTGTAAATTCATTTTGGACAGGTAATGATTCTACAAGGATTGCAGGTTTTTCGTTGAGATAAAATTCTACTTTGCTCTTTTTGTTTTTTTTATAAAGATAGAGATAGAAATATTCATAATCTTTGTAAATTTTCGGATCTGTTTTGTTTAAATACACAGCAGTTACAATTGCGACCACGTCAGCTTTTGTATTGACAACTTTGCTGCTTTGCAGATTGTCTTCGGCCAACTCTTGAGAATTTTTTAAATGAAATCTTTCAAATGCATTTTTTTGCGCGCACCCCAAAAAAGTTATCAGTAATAAGAGTATTGGTAGTGAAAATTTCATTTTTTGGCCCTATTCTTTTTTGGAATTATATCTTATTAAACTCTTCTTTTGTATAATGGCCTAAAATTTTTAAAGAAAAGTCACAAGGACTTATATATTGAAAAAAAGATTAGCAGTTGCATTTACCGGACCCTCTAACAGCGGTAAAACAACATTGATACTCAAAGTTGCCAGAAAACTCATACATGAACATCATTTGGAAGTAGCTATCATAAAGCATGACCCAAAAGACAAGGCTAGATTTGATGTTGTCGGCAAAGACAGTTACAAATTCAGTGATACCGGGGCAGAAGTCATTGTGACTTCTCCAAACAGAACAACCTACTTTTCACACCGTCATGCCGATTTGGATGAAATGATACGCATGTTTCGTGATTTTGATATTTTACTCGTTGAAGGGCTGAAAAATCTGCCTCTGCCAAGAATAAGCATATTTAGAAACAGTATAGATGAAGACTACTTTCCTTATATGAATGCGCTTGCTGTTGATGAAAGTATAGATATTGAAAAATACACTTTGCCAAAAGATGTTGATGTTTTAGATTTAAATGACACAGATGAAGTGATAACATGGATACAAAAAAATGCAAAAAAAGTTTAAAAAGGAAAAAAAATGAGAGATATATTTGATGCAATTCAAAAAAGTGCCAAAAGAATTAAAGAAGCAATTGATACAAAAGACATAGGATACTCACAGCTCGAAAACAGTTCTGGCGAAACACAGCTTGAACTTGACATAAAATGTGACATGATTATTGAAGAAGAATTTTCCAAAGTTACTTCTATCCATACGGTTGCCAGTGAAGAAAAAGAGCATGAAGAGGTTTTACATGAAAACGGCAAATATTTTATTGCCTACGACCCGCTTGACGGTTCATCATTAATAGATGTAAATTTGAGCGTAGGATCGATTTTTGGCATTTATGAGGGTGCGTTTGGAACACAAAAAATGGTTGCTGCCTGCTATGTTGTTTATGGTCCGCGCGTTGAAATGGTCTTTTCACAAAACAAAACAAAGCTTTATCTGCTGCAGGCCGGTGAATTTGAGTTTGTCAAAGAGATACGACTCAACGAAAAAGGCAAACTGATGGCTCCGGGAGGAACGCAGCAAAACTGGAAAAAATACCACAAAGCCATGATAGACGGTTTTTTTGCAGAGGGATACCGTCTGCGATACTCCGGCGGTATGGTACCTGACCTGCATCAGATTCTGCTCAAAGGCGGCGGACTTTTCAGCTATCCTGCTACAAGTGATAAACCAGAAGGAAAACTTCGCCGTTTGTTTGAAGTGTTTCCTTTTGCTTTTGTGTTTAAAACTTCAGGAGGAGAGGCCGTTGACGGAAAAGATGAAATTTTAACTCTTGGTCATGCACATATTCATGACACTTCACCATGTTTTTTTGGTTCAAAATATGAAATAGACCGAGTGAAAGAAGTATATGCAAGAAACGCATAAAAAGCCTAAAGACAAATTTGAACTGCATCTTGATGAAATGATACAAAAAGTTCAGGAGTGTCAAGAGCAAAAAAATCATAAAAGCTGCAGTGTGTGTGAACACTATTTTGGCTGCGAGCTGCGAAATGAATATATAAAAGCCGTTTATAACAGCATGTCAAAAGGCGAAACAGGCGGTTTTGAATTTTAATACTATTGGCAATAGTAAACATTTTAGATAAAATACATTAAATATTTAACAGGAACATACATTGAGTAAATACATAACAACACCTATATACTATGTCAACGGAGAGGCTCACATCGGGCATGCTTACACGACTTTCATTGCAGATACTCTGGCACGCTATGAGAGACTCAAAGGTGAAGATACTTTCTTTTTGACAGGAACAGATGAGCACGGACAAAAGATAGAAGAGTCTGCAAAAAAAGCAGGAAAACCTACACAGGAGTTTGCAGACGAAATCAGTGCGACTTTTAAGAATCTTTGGGATGAGTTCGGTATAAGTTATGATAAGTTTATACGAACAACTGATGAAGAACACAAAAAAGGTGTACAAAAAGCTTTTGAAGTGATGTATGCAAAAGGTGATATTTACAAGGACTTCTATGAAGGCCATTATTGTGTAAGTTGTGAAACATTTTTTCCCGAAACACAGCTTATAGACAGTGAATTTTGCCCTGACTGCGGAAGAACGACAAGTGTGGTAAAGGAAGAGAGCTATTTTTTCAGACTTTCAAACTATGAAGATAAGCTGCTGGAACATTATGCAAGTCATCCTGATTTTATTATGCCCCGATCGCGTGCAAATGAAGTTGTGAATTTTGTAAAAGGCGGTCTGCGTGACCTTTCTGTAACACGTACATCGTTTAGCTGGGGGGTGAAAATGCCTAAAAGTATCGGGGATGACAAACATGTTATGTATGTTTGGCTTGACGCACTTTTAAACTATATCACAGCTCTTGGTTATGGTTCGGATGAAAAACTTATGAATTATTGGCCGGCTGATGTTCATTTTGTCGGGAAAGATATTCTTCGTTTTCATGCTATTTACTGGCCTGCATTTTTAATGAGTCTGGATCTCCCTCTTCCTAAGCATATCGGTGCGCATGGCTGGTGGACACGAGACGGTGAAAAAATGAGCAAGTCAAAAGGAAATGTTGTTTCTCCAAAAGAAGTTGCGGATGCCTATGGTGTAGAAAATCTCCGTTACTTTATGCTTAGAGAAGTTCCTTTTGGCCAAGACGGTGATTTTTCACAACGTGCTTTTATAGACCGTATAAACTCTGAACTTTCAAATGATCTTGGAAACCTGCTCAATCGTATCATAGGTATGAGTGGAAAATATTCTGATTTTCAAATAGACAGCGTAGATGTAGAAAAATACCATTCTAAAGAGATTGAGCAAATGAATCTGATTTTGGATTCTCTTGATACATTTTTAGAAAATCTGCAACCACACAGATATCTTGAAGAACTGTGGAAACTTTTTGCAATAGGAAACGGTGTTATACAAGAGTATGAACCATGGGTAAAAATGAAAAACGGACAAAAAGACGAAGCACTCGCTACTGTAGCTGTTGTTGCAAATATACTGGCAAAAGCGGCTGTAATGCTTCACCCTGTTATGCCAAATACAACAAATATCATAGCGGATGCACTCTCTTTTGAAATAAATACAGCAAGTTACAAAGAGCTTATACTAGAGAAAAAACTGTTGAAATTATTTAATATTAAAAAGGTGCCGCCTCTTTTTCCCAGAATCGAAGAACCTTTGATGCAAGAAGTGCCAAAGGCAGAACCTGTGACAGCAACAAAAAAAGAACAAAGTTCCAAAAAACAAACAAAAGAGACGAAAAAAGAAAATGACAACCTTATTGAAATTGGTCAATTTTTTGAAACATCTCTGAAAGTCGGAACTGTTGTAGAAGCTGAGGAAGTACCAAAAAGTAAAAAACTTTTAAAATTACAGATTGATTTAGGCGAAGAGAATTTGAGACAGGTTGTTGCCGGTATAAAAGAGTTTTATTCTCCTGATAATTTGATAAATACTCAAGTGTGTGTTGTAGCCAACCTCAAACCTGCCAAATTAATGGGAATGATAAGTGAAGGAATGCTTCTTGCTGCCAAAGATGAAGACGGTCTTTGTCTAATCAGACCCGAAAAACCTAAAAAAGCAGGCACACCTGTTGGATGAGACTGGAAAATACTTTAGCACTTATACACGGAGAACTGGTAAATACTCCCTTTGTAAGTAATTTTAACAATATTGTTTTTGATGCAAAAGCGGTGAAAAGAGGTGACCTTTTTATAGCTTTTGATGAAGGTTCCATAGAAGATGCTGTTTTTAACGGTGCCTACGGTGTAGTGTTTGACAAGCCTACGCAGATAACAGACAGTGAGATAGCCTGGATAAAAGTGAAAGATTTGGAAGACGCAATCAAACGACTTTTGCGTTTTGAACTTATCGCTAAAGAGATATCAGTATATGCCTGTGATGAGATTGTTCTCAAAATTGCTTTACAGGTTGTTACAGAACCGAGCTTCATCGCTTTACACGGCGATATTAAAAGCATCTTTAAAGAGTTGTCAAATATAGAAAACGGTTCCACTCTTCTCTTTAGCCCTACTCTTACTTCTTCGGATTTATTTACAAAAATCAAAGAGTTGCCAAAAAGTAAGGCACAAAGTATCAATATCATTGAACAGACACTTTTTGAAACATCTTTCATTTATGACAATGTTTTTTATGAAAGACAACTTATCTCACCATTCTTTATGCCCTATCTTGAGCAACTGCTTTATCTTTTTAAAGTGCTGAAAATTAATTTCAGACTAAGAAAATTTACGCCGATTGATCATTTTGAAGCAGTTTTTACAAATAAAAGTTTTGAGATAAAAGAGTTTGGAACCAGTGACAAAGTATTGATATTTGAAAAAAGCACCTCTTTGATAGAGAATGAAATACTTTTTTTGCAAAAACAGGCAAGCTGGGCCAAAATTATTTATATTATTCCCTCTACATGTAAACAAAGGCTCGATGCTGATCTTCTGAAACAGAAAAATTTATTTTTTTATAAAAATAAAAATGAAATCAAAAATATTTTACAGGCAAACAATTTTCATTTTGCCCTGATAGTCGGTGTAGATAAATCAATACTGGAAAAACCTTTAATAAGGCAAACTCAACTGACTTTGGATTTTTAAAAAATAATGGTATATTACAAGAGTTAACTACAAAGGATAAAAAATGAAAAAAATCATATTAGCGTTACTTTTAGCCGGGGCTTCACTTTATGCACTTGAAGTGCAAAACACGACAGTAAAGTTTACCGCATTCAAAACATATGCGAAAAAAGGTGTGAGCGGCGTTTTTGACAAAATCAGAGTCAAAACACAAAAAGCGGATACAGTTACTACTCTTTTAAGAAATGCAACAGCGGAGATAGAAACATCGAGTGTCAACAGTGGAAACAAAGACAGAGACGCAAAACTGGTTGCACAGTTTTTTAATGTTCAAGATGTCAAGCGCATTAAAGCAAAAATTATTGATGTTACAAAAAATACTCTTATATTGCAATTGAACATGAATAATAAAACTTTAAATATTCCTATGAGCTACAGTATTGCAAACAACACAGTTAATGCAAAAGGGACAATAGATTTGGCAGATTTTATGATGTTGCAGTCTTTGAAATCAATCAACAAGGCATGTTATGCTCTTCATCAGGGTAAAACATGGCAAGATGTAAACATATACTTTACAATGCAATATAAATAGATGAATCGCAGAGATTTTCTAAGTACCGCAACACTCACTTCTGCAGCCATAGCCCTCGGTGGCTGTAATGAAGGGAACCATGTCGCAATAGACTATTCAAAACATCCTAAAAAACACAATGATGCTGTGAAAAATGTTCATTTTAATAAAAACAAAAAAACAGTTATCAAGCTGGCAACAAGCTGGCCTGCACATTTCCCTATAATGGGTACGGGTGTTGAAGAGTTTGCACAGCGTCTTCATGCCATCAGCGGTGGCAGTTTGGAGATAAAAATTTATCCTAAAAATGTTCTTGTTCCTGCTTTGGCTGTCTTTGATGCCTGTTCCAGCGGGCAGATAGATGCTTTTCACTCCGGTCCCTATTACTGGAAAGGAAAAAATTCTGCTTTTTCTCTTTACAGTGGTATTCCTTTTGGTTTTACCGCTGAAGAAGTAAACTCATGGATGCTCTATGGTGACGGTATGAATTTATGGAGAGAACATTATGCAAAACACAATCTCTATCCGTTTTTAGGCGGAAACACAAATATTCAAATGGGCGGATGGTTTCGAAAACCTATAAACTCTTTGGCTGATATGCAGGGACTTAAAATGCGAATTCCCGGTCTTGGCGGAGAGGTTTTTTCACGCATGGGGGTCAATCCTGTTTTGTTGCCTGCGGGAGAAATTTATACTTCTTTAGAGCGTGGTGTCATTGATGCAACAGAGTGGGTGGGCCCTGCCCTTGACATTAAAATGGGGTTTTATAAAGTTGCTCCTTATTATTATTCCGGTTGGCATGAACCGGGTTCTGTTCTTGAATTAACATTCAATAAACATACATGGAACAAGCTTGCCAGTGAACATCAGTCTATGGTTGAAGTGGCTGCAAGTGAAATGAATGCAAATATGGCAACGAAATTTCATCATGAGAATATTTACGCTTTGCAAAAACTCAAAAGTTTACATGTAACGCTTGCACAGTTTCCGGATGATGTAACCGAAGCCGGGAAAAAAGCACTTCAGGAAGTCATCCATGATCTCAGCAGCAAAAACAATGATTTTGCCGAAGTGTATGCCTCTATAAAAGCATACCTGAACCTTTCTAAAGAGTGGAGTGATGTGAGTCTTGGATATTTTCTAAATGTCAGATAAGCCCTCTCTTTGTATAAATATGTAAGTTATATCATCCTCCTGATCAAAAACCTGTTTTTTTCTTTTTGCTTCAAGTTCATTGATGTCTTTAGCTTCTTTAAAATCTTTTCCAAGGTACTTCCCGTAAAATTCCGAAGAATCCCTGACGGAGTTTTCATTGAGTCCGTCACTGAAAACAAGTATCTTGGATATTTTTTTTATATCAAGGATTGTAGTATTTACACTTTTTGTATAGCTTGCCAAAGGAGGATTGTTCGATTTTATTTTTGCAACATCATTACTGTCATCTTTTATACATAAAATCGCAGGCATGGAAAACATAGCATATTCCAGTCTCTTTTTACTGCTAAAATAGAGAAAAGTTGCACAGATAACCTCTTCTTCAAGTAAATTCGGCGCGATAAACTCCAAAAGCTGTTTTATGAGTTGTGTTAAAGAAAATTTTTTGTTTTTTATCATTTGATTTATTATGTTGTTCGCAGATGCACTGCACAGCATGGCTGTAACAGCTGCCGATATTCCTTTTCCCATACCGTCAACCAAAAACATAAAATATCCATCATCTGAAATCTTTCTTATAATATAACTGTCCCCGCTTAAAATATCTTTTGGTTGATAAAAAACTTCACATGTAAAGTGTAAAAATTTTTTATTTTCCTGCAGGTCATTTTTTATAATTGTTGTCTCTTTTTGATAGGTTAAAGTTTCCTGATAATTAGAGTAAAGCAGTTTTTCTTTTTGTGTCTGCATCAGCAGCCTGTCTGCAAGTACTGATTTTGCAACAAACTCCAAAGTAGAAAAAATTGACTGTGAGGAAATGGGTTTTTTGATAAAGCTTGTGATATGCAAATCAATCGCATTTCTCAGTATTTCCAGGTTTTCCAATCCGGTGAGTAAAATAACAGGGATGCTCGGATCCACTTCTCTGATTTTTTGTGTCATTTGCAAACCACTCATCAACGGCATGGAATAATCTGTCAATACAATATCTATAGACTCTTTTTGAAAAAGTTCAAATCCCTCCATTCCATTATAAGCAGTATAAACATTTTTAAAAAACATACAAAAAAGGGAATTATATATTTCTATAACATTTTTATCATCATCGACACAAAGTATATTTAAAGTATTGTAGATTTTAAGACTGTTTTTCATAAGTAATGCTCAATTAAAGATTTTATACTATTTTAGCAATATTATATTAACTTTGTTAGCTTAATCATAGTAGTATTTCAAAAAATAGAACAAAAGGGATTTCATTGAAAAAAATACTGTTGTTATGCACCTTTCTTTCAACTTTCACTTACGCTTCTTTTAAAGGAAAGATTGTTGATGAAAAAACTCTGCAGCCTGTAAAATCTGCTTTTGTCAGCGATTCAACAACAACTGTCAAAAGTGATGAAAACGGTTCGTTCTTTATAGCTTCAAAAGAAAACAGATACCATATCAAAGCCTATGGATACAGACCTTATACGTTTACATCTGATACAAACACAACAACATTGAAACTTGAACCCATTCATGTAAAAGCACTCTACTTAACCTTCTGGGGTGCCAGCAACAACTCCGGTACGTTAAAAAAAATACTCCATCTCATAGAGACAACCGAGGCAAATGCCGTGGTGGTAGATGTTAAAAACGAATACGGTTCTACCCAGTTTTGGACTGGCTTCAAGCAGGCCAATGAGTATGGTGCCTACAAGCAGCGTACGAACAGAGATATTAAAAAATTTATAAAAACTATGAAAGAGCGGCATATCTATACCATTGCCAGAATTGTAACCTTTAAAGATGAACTGCAGGCTTCTCACAATATTGACTACGCCATCAAAAAAAATAAAAAAATATGGAGAAATCATGACAATATGGCCTGGGTGGACCCTTTTGACAAACGTGCGCACAATTATGCCATAGCTATTGCCGAAGAAGCTGCAAAGGCCGGCTATGATGAAATCAATTTTGACTATATCCGCTTTCCTGCAAAAAAAGGATTGCAGTTTTGCAGACAATGCACGCAACCAAACCGGATAAAAGCAATAGAGAGTTTTTTGAAAGAGGCACAGAGAAGATTAAAAAAATACGGTGTTTTTATCTCTGTTGACACCTATGGAAATATTTGCTGGGCAAAAGATGACAACGGCATAGGACAGACTGTTACATCACTGGCAAATTACGCAGACTACTTATGTCCGATGCTCTACCCTTCAGGCTTTTCAAGCGGCTCTTTTTATTTTAAATATCCGGCGAAACACCCCTATGAGGTTGTATATCGAAGTATAAAAAAGATTCAAGACAGAATTCCAAGCAATAGAGTCCGCCCATGGCTGCAGTATTTTAAAGATTATACATCTTCAAGAAAAGCGTATAAGAGAGAAGAGATACAGGCACAAATCAAAGCTGCAGAGGATATAGGAACAAACGGATGGATGCTCTGGTCGCCTTCAAGCAAGTATCATCAGGAGTATTTACAAAGATAGAGAAATATTTTTCAGTTTTTTTCTGAGTATTTTTGCGTGAGGCAGGTATTTTGCAACCAGGTCATGAAAATCTTTTGAGTGGTTCATATGGACAAGATGTGCAAGTTCGTGGACTATTACATAATCTATCAGCTCTTTATGTACTTTTATCAGTTGGGTGTTGAATGTAATGATTTTTGCAGAGCTACAGCTTCCCCACCGGCTTTTCATCTTTCTGAATTTTAAAGTTTTGTATTCCTGTTGCATTATCTGGGCAAAATAGTCTACTCTTTGAGGCAGATACTCTTTGGCTGTATATGTATAAAAATTATCATATGCAGACAGAACTTTTGTCTTGTCTGATGTTTGCAAGCGCTGCAGTTTTTTTCGCAGGTAATGCGCTTCATCACTGTCTATACTGTAAATTTCGCCAAACAGCAGCACTTCATCCTCCAGGTTTACATGTAAAGGCTTGCGCAGAGAATTTTTATGTAACTGTTTTCGAATCCAGGACTCTTTATCCTGAAAAAACTCTATCGCATACTTTTTTTGCCTGTATGGCGTTTTTATGATAATGCTTGAATCATGCTTTATCTGTATGTAACTGTGCTTAAGTTTTGGAGCATATACAAGCTGTGCCGTAAGCTCTTTACATGTAACCGTTTTATGCATAGGGAATCGGGTCGCTCACGCCTGCTTTTTCAAAGCCGTTTAAACGGAGTCTGCAGCTGTCGCACACACCGCAGGCCTTGTCTTCGTTTTTATAGCAACTCCATGTCAGTTCCAAAGGAACATTCAGTTTTAGGGCTTCTTCTACGATCTGCGATTTTTTGAGGTGCACCAGCGGCATTTTTATTTCTATCTTTGTGTCATCTTTTGTGCCTAGATTGATTGCTTTTTGCATAGCCTGTATATATTCTTCCCTGCAATCCGGATACCCGCTGCTGTCCTCTTCAACAACGCCTATACTGATAACCTCTGCACCCTCTTTTTCAGCTATTGCTGCGGCCATAGAGAGAAATATGCCGTTTCTAAACGGTACATACGTTACAGGAACACCCTCTTCTACTCCGCCTGTAGGTACTTCTATGTTTATGTCTGTCAGTGCAGAAGCACCAAGTTGTTTAAAAAAATCCAAATCTAAAATATACTTTTGCTTTACATGTAAACTTTGACATATATTTTCAAAACATGCAAGCTCTTTTGCCTGTGTTCTTTGGTCATAATTAAAATGAACTGCTATAACTTCATAGCCTTGATTCTTCATCATATAGGCGCTTAACGTAGAATCCATGCCTCCGCTCATGATGCAAACAGCTTTTTTATTTGTGTTATTTTCTTTTTTCATGGTACAATTTTACCATAAGTGTTATATACTTTAGTATTTCAAACAAGGAGGAAGTTATGGAAGTATCATCTTCAACACAAACTTCATCAGGGCTGGGACAAACAGATATTATGAAAAAAGCGCAGGATGTACAGGCGCAGCAAATAGAAAAAATTATTCAGGCTGCTCAGGAGCAATCCAAACAAATGACTGCACAAAAAACCGGTGTAGGAAGCAATCTTAATATTACAGGCTGAATTTTTCCTCTTTCTTGGCAGATGTTTTCTCATCTGCTATAATTCCACTTATGATAGATATTGACAACAAAACTTCTTTTGAAGTAAACAACACGCTGCTCCAAAAAATTGCTTTAAGTATGACAGATAAAGACATAGAACTTGTCATTACTGCAAATGATGAGATACGGCAAATAAACAAAGAGTATAGAAACATAGACAAACCAACCGATGTGCTCAGTTTTCCCTATGAAGAGATGCCTATGAGTCCACTTGGAAGCATAGTTGTTTCTTATGATTTTGTACGTGAAAAAGCTGCAGAGTTCAAGCATACACAAGAAGATGAATTTACACTCCTTTTTATACACGGACTTTTACATCTCCTTGGATATGATCATGAAACAGATAATGGCCAAATGCGAGAAGAAGAAGAACGGCTCATTAATGAGTTTCAGCTTCCGAAAAGTTTAATAGTAAGAACACAGGGATAGGTACTTAACAATGGATTATATTATATTTATTTCGGCAATGGCCGCTTTGATTTACGGGGCTGATTTTATCATTAAAGAGTCAGAACGGATTGCACTGCACTTTAACATTTCACACTTTGTCATCGGTGCGACTTTGGTGGCTTTTGGCACCTCTTTGCCGGAAATGGCGGCTTCTATGGTGGCAGCGGCACACGGAAAAAGCGATATGGCCGTTGCCAATGTCGTAGGAAGTGTCATTTTTAATATCACTTTGGTACTGGGTATTGTTTTTATGATTGCGAAATCCATGAATCCGGACAGGGATCTCTTCTCAAAAGACAGTGCCTGGGTTATTGTGCCTCTGGTAATCTTTTTTATTATGACGCTCGACGGAAAGATCAGCCGCATTGACGGTGCTTTGTTTTTACTTATGATGGTTTCATATATCATATTTTTGTTTTCAAGCAACAAAGAAGAGCTTGAAGGTGAAATAGATGAAGATTTGGTCAAAGAAAAATTTAATTGGTTAAAAAGTGCTCTACTGTTGGGTATTGGTTTTGTTTTAACAATCGGAGGCGCCAATTTTGTTGTAGAGAGCGGTACAAATATAGCAAGAAGTTTACATGTAAGTGAGTGGATTATCGGTCTGTTTTTAATCTCTTTGGGTACTTCTTTGCCTGAACTTGTCGTCTCTCTTGTCGCCGTAAAAAAAGGCAATGCCGAGATGAGTATAGGAAATATCATAGGTTCAAATGTAGCCAATTTTTCTATGGTTTTAGGAGGTGCGGCTCTTTTGAATCCGCTGAGTGTAAATCTGGTAGCTACAAAATTTGACATGCTTATTCTTGCTGCAGCCTCCATAGCGCTTTTGTTTGTTTTGGCAAACAAGCTGTACAACAAAGCCGGAGGCATTTTTCTGCTTATAATTTTAGCACTGTTTATTCAAAATTCTTTTGCATAAAATTATTTTTTCTTGATATACCCAAGTTCTAAAAGCCTGTTGTATATGTCAGAAACTATAGAACCCGCTGCATGCCCGCCGTGTCCGCCGTGTTCTACCATAACAGTTACAACATACTGAGGATGTTTATACGGTCCATAAGTTGTAAACCAGGCATGTGATCTCTTATAGTAAGAGAGTTCATGTTCCTTCTTTCTTTTCAAAATATCCTGTTTTATGCCTATGACCTGTGCCGTCCCTGTTTTGCCTGCTATTTTTACTTTTACATGCAAATAATTCGTGGCCGTTCCGTGAGGAGAATTACATACCTGATACATCGCCTTTTGGATAATAGGAAGTTTTTTCAATTCCACTTTGTTCAACACATTTTTGTAGCTGCTTTTATACTTTTTATCTCCAATAAAAGAAACAAAATGTGGAGTAGGCAGCTTTCCGGTTGCCATAAGCGCTGTTTCTCTGGCAATCTGTATAGGCGTTACAAGAAAATCACCCTGCCCGATTGCCATATTTGCCGTTTCGCCTATATTCCATATTTTATGGTATTTTCGTAGCTTCCATTCACGGGAGGGAACAACACCTATAAATTCATTGGGCAAATCTATACCTGTTTTTTTACCAAAACCATAGCGTTTTAAGCCGGCACTCATTTTTTTATTGCCCAGTACCAGGCTTCCTTTATAGAAAAAATCATCACAACTCTCCCGTATTGCTTTTGTGATGCTGGTGTGTCTGTGCCCTTTTTTCTTCCAGCATCTAAATGTTCTTCCGCCTAACTTCAGGTTTGAGCGGCAGTCAACACTCCAGTGCTCATTCAAGTCCGTAGTGATATATAAAAGCCCCAAAAGAGGTTTAATGGTCGAACCTGGCGGATACAAACCGTGTGTCATTTTATTTGTAAAAGGGTGATCAAGACTTGATGAGAGTTCATCATACATTTTATAGGACATTCCGGAAACAAAAATATTTAAGTCATAATTTGGATAACTGCCCGCAGCTAAAATGGAACCGTCAACATTCATAACAATTACAGCACCGACCTTGTCTTCAAAAAGCTTTGAGATGTACTTTTGCAGCTCCATATCAAGCGTAAGTTTCAGTTTTCTCTCCTCATCAGGACTTTTATAACTTAACTCCTCCACTTCCTGATTGTTGGCATTGACTTTTATCTCTTTTACTCCAGGTGTACCCTGCAGGTAAGAATTATAGTATTTTTCAAGACCTGTTTTTCCGGTATAGCCTATGAGATCAAGCAGAGGGTCTTTGTCAATATCTTTTTGGTTTGCACGAGAAACATAGCCTATCATATGTGCAGCAATATTTTTATACGGATAGTATCTTTTGGGTGCCGGAAGAATTTTAATGTTTTTTCGCAGGTTCAGCATAGAATATACCGGCATCATTTTTTCATACGGTATGAAATGGACAACATCTATGAAGCTGTGGTTATAGTATGAGTCTTTTTTTCTGTAGTTTTTAATAATTTTTTCTTTGTCTAAATCAGGCAGTGCTTTCTTTAAAAAAGAGAGTGTGTCATTAAATTCGTTTTTATGTTTTTTCAAGAGCAAATGAGGTGCAATTTGGATTTTAAATCCAAGTTTGTTAATAGCTACAGGTCGATTGTATCTGTCTACTATCTCACCTCTGACAGGTGCTATCTGCTCATGTTTGATGGTGTTTTGCAATGAAAGCCTGCTGTAGTAACTGTTTGATTCAACGGCTAGATAGAAAACGCGCACTATCAGTGCCAGCCAGATTGATACAAACACAAAAATAATAAATTTTATTTTCATAAGAGACCTATTAAAAAGAATTCAATTACTATATAGTAAATTATATAGTAATTTATATTTGGCTGTGGCAATAAAAAAATATTTGACAACAGTGTCAGAAAAAGAAAATAACCAAGATAGACAAGGATGGCTGTCAGTGCTCGAATACAAACTGAACAGTTGGAATTTTTGGTGATTTGAGGCATAATAAATTTATACAATACATAAAAATAGACAACTGCACTCAAAAGCATATATCCGTAGTTGGCTTCAAAAACAACAAGACACAGCACAACAACAAAAACAGAGAGTGTGTCATCATTGTCAAGTGCACGGGCAAAAAGTACATACAGAAGTGTCAGCATTGGCGGTAAAAACGGATAAATAGTGCCCAGACTGTCATACAGTACAAAAAGCACTATATAAAAGAGTGAGATTACAGGTTTTTGATGAGAGATACTTCGTTGCATATCGGAAAGTGTTTACATTTAATACAATCGGCCCAAATTTTATGTTCGGGAAGGGACTCTTTTGGAATTTCCACAAATCCCAGTCTTTCAAAAAAAGATTGCTTGTAGGTGAGACTCAGTACTTTTTGAAGACCGAGTGCTCTGCCCTCATCAACAGCGCATTCAACCAGGTTTTCTCCTATTTTCTGTCCCCGAAACCCCTCTTTTACAACCAAAGAGCGTATTTCGCCAAGATATCTTGTGTGGATGTGGAGTGCCGCAAAACCGACAAGTTCATCAGCTATAAAAGCCAAAGTATACGAACGGATATTTGTTGCGATTTCATCCTCGCTTCTTTCTAAAATGATACCGCTCTGCACTTCAGGCTGTACCAGATCTCTCATTTTTTCAATATCTGAGAGTTTCGCCTTGGTGTAGTCAATCTTCATCTGTCTTCTCTTGCAGTATTCCATAAATGACTTGAACAATTTTATTGATTCCTCTTTTTTTCGCACTTGAAACCATTAAAGCATTTGGAAACTCTTTTCGAAGTGCACTTTGCTCTTTTTGATTTAATTTGTCAATTTTTGTAAATATTTGCAGTATATATTGGTTTTCTCTTGCCGTGCTAAAAAGAAAATCACTCACTGCCGTATCTATTTCCAAATGGGGATGTCTGCAATCTATAAGGTGTATAAAAATCTTTATCTCTTCCCTGTTGGCTATATAGTCTGTCAGATTTTTTTCCCAATCATGCTTGAGAGATTTTGCTACTTTTGCGTAGCCAAAACCAGGCAGGTCTACAAACTTTGCCACAAGTTTTTCAGAAGATTCTCTGTTTAAAAAAGTAACATCAAAATAATTTATAAGCTTTGTTTTTCCGGGAGTTGAAGAGACTTTAGCCAACCCTTTGTGATTTGTCAAAGCGTTGAGCAGTGAACTTTTTCCAACATTTGAGCGTGCCATAAAAACTACTTCGTTCTGTTCTTCGGATTCCGGAGCTGCATTGACATTCGGAGCCGATGTTATAAACTTTGCCTCAACAATGTCTATCATTTTTTTTCCTTTTCGTCTTTTATATCAAATATCATAATGACAGGCTCTTTTGCAACACCTTTGGCATAGGCTTTCCCGCTTATCGCCTGCAAAATAACTTCATCACCGAAAATCTCTTTTTTATCGTTCAGTTGCTGCAGATGTACATTTCCAAAAAAGTGATACTCTTTTTTTAAAGGCAGGTAGACGACTTTTTGTGCAACACCTCTGTAGTTTGCTCCCTCTACTGTTTTTATTACAAAAGAAGCATTTCCGACAGCTACAAATTTTGTGGGCTTGTTGTTTTTGTCCGTATATACTGTAACCTTGGAGGCGTTAAGTTCATCATTGACTTTTTTAATTCTGACATGTCCGGTAAAAACTGAAATACCTTTTTTCTGGTCGCCTCTGAACTCATCTGCTTTGATTTTAAGCTCTTGTGAAAAGAGTAGAGTCTGTAAAAAAAGTGTTAGCACAAGTAGATATTTCATCTATTTTTCCTCTTTTAATTGATATGTAGCAATAACATTTTTAGAATAAATCTTTTTTGTAATGTTATTGTATTTTATATAGTCGCCGATGACTACATTGTCATTCAGGTAGGCAGTGTATTTTGTATTGCTGACTACATCTGCTGTTTTTTTATTGTAAAGTGCTTCTTGGCTTTTAAATGTCAGTCCGTCTTCTCGCACATAGACAACATGACCGCTCAGCTTGACGATTTCATTTTTATATACACCCAGGTCAGAGACCATATTTGCAATATATTTTTTCGAATTGTCGGTATAGTCCATATCTTTTATCTCATATCTCTCAGCGTATCTTGTTCCGGTGTTTCCAAGTAAAATTGTCGCCAATCCGTGAGTATCAAGTTCATACATCGTAAAATCACTCAATTCAAAGAGTGGCACATCTGTAAAATGGTGTATTTTTACATCCATAGGTTTGAACATGAAAAATATCATCAGCAAAAGCGTAATGACAAAGGTTAAAAATATATTGATATTGATTTTTTACTCCTTACACCCAGACAGATAAAAATGCTTCTTTTTGGTCATTTTCTTTCACTAAAATATCTATCATCTCTCTTACCGCACCATTGCCGCCGCTTTTTGAGAGTGTTGTATTGACAAGTTCTTTAATTGCATCATGCCCGTCACTCGGAGTAAAACTTCTCCCGGCAAGACGCAGCATATTATAATCATTCAGATCATCGCCGATTACGCCAACCTCATAAAACTCCAGACCGAGTTCAGCAATGATTTTTCTTAGAATACTCTCTTTGTCCCGTATACCCTGGTACAAATGCTGCACTCCCAGTTCTTTGGCTCTTTTTTCAACGATAGAGGAATTTCTTCCTGTTATAATGGCAACCTGATTTCCCGTTTTTATCCAGGTTGTTATGCCAAGTCCGTCTTTTACATTAAAATTTTTGCTTTCAAATCCCTCTGCCGAGTATATAAGTTTACCATCAGTTAAACAACCGTCAACATCCAATACTATCAGTTTAATCATAAAACATCTTTTGTACTTGGGATGCCGACTCTCTCATTCTTTGCCGTTGCCCGTCTGAGTGCAACAGCGACCGCCTTAAATGCCGCTTCTATAATGTGGTGTTTGTTTTTCCCGCGGCACTCTATAATGTGCATGCTTATTCTTGCGTTTAAGGCAAAGGCACGAAAAAACTCTTCAACAAGCTCTGTATCAAACTGCCCTACTTTTCCACTGACACTGAGTTCATAGACCAAAAAAGGACGATTGCTCAGATCCAAATCGCAGGAGACACAGGCCTCATCCATCACAATGTTTGCACTCCCAAAACGCTCCATATTTTTTACAGGGTAAAGAGTCTGAGCAAGCACAGAGCCTAAAACAATGCCCACATCCTCAACACTGTGATGGTCATCTATGTGCGTATCCCCTTTACATGTAACGTCCAAATCAATGAGAGAGTGTTTGGAAAAACTCTCAAGCATATGGTCTAAAAAGCCGACACCCGTATTAATATTACTTTTGCCTGTACCGTTGATATCGAGTGATACTGTTATATCTGTCTCTTTGGTTGTTCTTGTTTTTGTAATCATTTTTAATCCTCTCTCACTATAAATGCACCTTTGAATATGCCGTTTGCCTTGTAGTCTCTTGCTTCTTGTTCACTTTTAAAGCCTTTGATCCAGACTTTGAACATTCTGCCGTTTGGTGTCTGCATATCTTTGATGACTGTTGTATATCCGTCGGTATTGTTATACTTTTCCTGTGTCCTTATTGCGCCGTTTATATTTGAAAAAGAGGCAATCTGCAATGCAAAACTGCTTAATTCCACACTCTTAGGTGATTTTTTCAACTGTTTTTTATTTGGTATCTTGTTTTTGCCTTTTCCTGCAAAACCAAGCACTTCAAGTGTTACAGGAGCAGTTCCCGTGCCTATCATGTCGATTTTTGAGGCTGCCGCTTTTGAGAGGTCTATGATTCTTGTCGAGACAAAAGGCCCTCTGTCATTGATGCGAACCACCGTACTTTTTCCGTTTCTTCTGTTGGTCACTCTTACAATGGTATTCATCGGCAGTGTTTTATGTGCAGCTGTCATATCCCACATATTGTATCTTTCACCGTTAGATGTAAACTTTCCGTGAAAATCCGGTCCGTACCAGCTTGCATTGCCTCGGAATCTGTCTCCGACACTTACGACAGTCGGATAGTACCGTTTTCCGTGTACCACATAAGGACGCATCGTCGGATGTGAATATTTTTTCTGACTGTATGCAGGGCTTGAGTATTTATGATGTATGTAGCTGCTCGGTCCTCTTGTGCTGCATCCGCTTGTAAACAAAGTAATACCAAGCACCGATAAAAAAAATATTTTATTCATACAGCTTCAACCTTTCGCCGACCCGAATCAAAGATCCTTTGATGTTGTTTTGTGCCCGTATGTTTTTAATGCTGATTTTATGGGCTCTTGCGATGGAGCCTAAAGAATCACCTTTTTTTACCATATAATAATGCGTACTTTGAAATTTTTTGTGTTTAGTGTTTTTGGCTATGGGAATGACAAGCTTTTGTTTGATTCGTAAACGGTTTGTGCGCAGTTTGTTGAAATCTTTAATCACCTTGTACGAAACACCGTATTTTTTGCCAATACGGGAAAGGTTTTCTCCCCGTCTGACTACATGTATCTTGTAGATATTCTGTATGGGTTCCTGAAAATACTTTTGCTTGTATTCTGCGAGTTTGATATACGGTATATATACATCGTATCCATCTGCATATGGCGGAACAAAATCATATTTTAAATGCCTGTTGAGCTTTTTCAAATCTTTTAAGGGAATATGAATAAGTTTTGAGAGTCGTGCCAAAGACTCTCCGCGAGGCAGTTTCACGGTTGCAATCGAGTAGGCGTTTGCACGATTTAAAAGGTACTCATACTCACTGTGCAGCATATACTGCTCGTCACTGCCTATCAGGGCAAGGGCAACAATTTTGCGGATATAGTAGCGGCTCTCCCTCGGGATATAGTGTTTTTTAGGATTGAGTAAAACAGAAAGTTTGTCTGTTTTTGCCTTTCTGATTGCCTTGCTTAACGCACCGCCGCCACAGTTATAGGCAATGGCAGCCAAATACCATTTTCCAAACCGCTTATGCAGTGCTGAAAGGTATTTTGCCGCCGCTTCGGTTGATTTGATCAAATCGCGTCTCTCATCTACATACTCGTCAATTTTCAGGTGAAAAAGTTTGCCTGTTGCGGGCATAAACTGCCACAGTCCGGCTGCTCGTTTATTAGAATAGGCCTTTGTGTGAAAATTTGATTCAGCCATGGCAAGATAAAGAAACTCCTGAGGAACATTGTATTTTGAGAGTGTACTCTTAATAGCAGGAATAAACAGATAGGCATCTTCCATCGCCTTGAAAAAATGTTTGTCTCTTGACAATGTTTTTGCTTTCATTCTGTTCATTACAGGGTCATACAAAAATGACGGTTCTATATCAAATGAGTCCAACAATGCCAGTTCTTTGTTGTAGTTTGATTCATACGTCAAATTCGCCAAAAGAAGAAACGGGAAACACAGGGTTAATATATATTTAATCATAGACAACTTTTTAATTTTAATTTATGCTATTTTAGCCAAAATTCTATTAAAAAAAGTTGTAACCACTATGATATTAAGAAATATGAAAGAGTTTCAGGGCATTTTCTGTGGTCAAATTTTCTATTTCCTCTTTTGGAATCTCTAAGATTTCTGACATTTTTTGTGCCACAAGAGTTGTATAAAGCGGTTCGTTTCTCTCTCCTCTGTGTGGTGTAGGCGTCAAATACGGACCGTCTGTTTCTATAAGAAGTTTCTCTTTTGGTATACGTGGTAAAATATTGACAAGCTTTTTGGCATTTTTAAAAGTCAAAACACCGCCTATGCCAAAGTAGAAGTTTTCATTTGCCAAACTTAAAAGCTCATCGTCGGCATTAAAACAGTGCAGCACACCACCCACTTCACCTGCATTATGCTCCAGCAGCAGCATTTTTGCATCATGCGAAGCGTTGCGGATATGGACTATTAAAGGCTTTTTGTGTTTTTTGGCAAACTCTATCTGTGCTGCAAAAACCTTTGCCTGCGCCTCTTTTTCCTGTGCTTTTTCTGCATCACTGCCTTCAAGACGAAAGTAATCCAGCCCGCATTCACCGATTGCCACACATTTTTCATGTTCCACGTACTTTTCAAAATAGGATATATCAAAACCCTCGATGTCATACGGATGCACCCCTATGGCAAAATAGACATCTTCATATCGTTCTGCAATGCTTATGGCTTTTTTCAAACTGCCAAGATCCGCTCCGGGAATGATAAAACGCTTCACCCCACCCTCTCTGGCACGCTCCAACACCGCATCCAAATCTTCATCATACCGGTCATCATCCAAATGTATATGTGTGTCAATTATCATTTTTCTTTTCTCTTCTCTTCTTTACATGTAATATATTTCGTATCATTAAAAATATAAAAAACACAGAAACCAAAACAGAACCGACTGCAAGGAGTGTATTGCCTGCATTATAAAAACTGTATGCCAAAAAAAGCCCTACAATAGAGATTACGAAACACATTTATTGGCTTCCAGCAGCTCTTTTGCAAACTTTTTTGCTTCACTCGAAACAGTCTCTCCACTGATAATTCTGGCTATTTCATCGACTCGTTCGTTCATGTTCAGCTCTTTTGTTTTTGATATTTTACCATCTTTATAGACCAAAAAGTGCTGATTTCCCATAGAAGTCAGTTGCGGCTGATGGGAAATCACAAATATCTGAAAATGTTTTGAGAGTTTTTTCAACACTTTTGCCACGCTCATAGACTCCTCACCGCTTAGATTCGCATCTATTTCATCCAGCATCAATACCCCGCCGTTGTTGCTCATAAACTCTGACTTTAAAGCCAAAACTGCCAGACGGAGCCTGTTAAACTCACCCGTACTTATTTTGGAAAGTTCCGTGTCATTGAGTTCAATCTCCAGCTTGTCCTGTCCGTAAAGGTTGTATGATATTGTGCGCATGTGGATCTTTGCATCTCTTAAATACAAATTATGCAAGTAGCGATTTAAGTCTTTGACAAAACCCGGCAAAGCTTTTTCACGGCAGGAACTCAATGCATCGGCAAGCTCTTTAACTTCTGCAGAGAGCTTTTCATACCTTGTATGCAAATCGTTTTTTGCACTTTCAATATTTTCATATTTAACAAGTTCAAGCTCTTTTTGCTTTTTATACTCCAGTGCTTCTTCTATGCTTCCGTACCTGCGTTTGAGTCCGCTTAAGGCCTCTATACGGTTCAGCACCTCCTCCACATCAACATCATCCAATGCGCTAAAACGCTCCTGCGAACTCTCCAAGATACTTCGCAACTCATTCATGGCATCATCAAAAAAACTGCTCGATTCATCCAAAGCATCCAGGGCAGATGAAACCAAATGCTCGTAATTGAAAATCTCATTTGCCGACTCTATACTGCCTAAAACTTTCTCTTTTTTTGAAAGCGCTTTTTTAATTTGCAACAGTTCTTCATCTTCGCCTATAACAGGGTTTATGTCTTCTATTTTTTTTATCTCATACGCTGCAAACTCTTTTAACTCAACAATTTTTCTCTCTTCTTCTTCTATTACATGTAATGCTTTTTTTACTTCTTGATATTCTAAAAAGCTTTTTTTATAGGACTCTTTTATCTTCGCAATTTTTTGGGATTTGCTCTCTGCCCTTTTATCTAAAATGTCAAGCAGGTTTTCATTTTCAAAATCGCTGAAGTCTTTTAAACTCAAATGACGAAGATATTGGGATGCAACCCGACTGATAGCTTTGCGAGAAAGGCTTTGGTTGTTAATAAAGTAACGAGATTTTTCTTTTTTGATGTGTTTAAACACGTTGATATCATCATTTTCAATGCCGCACTCCTCTTCGTCAATCGTCCAGGTAACACTTGCTTCACAAACAGAAGCATCACAAGACGCACCCCCGAGCGATGAAAGTATAGACTCCATAAGTATAGACTTCCCGCTCCCACTGGGACCGGTAAACACAACCAGACCCGATTGCAAATTAAGCTCCGCTTCTTTAAAACTCAAATAATCTTTCAAGTAAAATCTTTCTATCATTCTTTTGCCTTTTTAAAAGTCCAAAGGACTTATGAGTTTTGCTTTGTTCATCTCAGAAACTACGTGTCTGGCACTAAATGCCGATACCACCGTCGCTAAAGCGAAAGTGTGGTGTAACCACTTAAGTGTTTCTACAGATTTATGCCCTAAAAGCTCTTGAATACTTCTTAAGTCTATGCCTGCTTGCAGTAAATGAGTCGCATAACTATGTCGAAATATATGTGAAGTCACACGTTTATTTATGTTTGCTTTTTGTGCTGCTGCTTTTATATTTCTGCCTAATGTTTTTGGATGAATATGGTGCCTTCTAATCGTATCACTCCGAGGGTCTTTTGAGACTTTAGTCATAGGGAAAATATATTGCCACTTTGTTTCAAACTTTGCTTTTGGAGATTTTCTTTCATAAGCATGAGGCATATATACAGAACCGTATCCATCCTTTATATCTTTAGCATGTATGCCTTTAACATAGTCAATTTGTGCAAAAAGTCTTTGCTTTATTACTTGAGGAAGAGGAACTGTTCTATCTTTTAAACTTTTAGAATTCCATATATAAAGTTTATCAAATCCAAAATCTATATCCTTAATCCTTATATTTAATGCTTCGCTCATTCGTAAGCCACAGCCATACATAAGATATACTATAAGTTGATATATCCCTGTCAGATTTTCTAAAATTTTCTGTACTTCATCTTTGGTTAAAACAACTGGTATATGTTTTCTTTCTTGTGCTCGTAAAGCCTGAATATTTTCATTTGACAAGTCTATATCTAAAACTTGAGTATATAAAAATAAAAGTGCAGAAAAAGCTTGATTCTGTGTAGTAGGACTTACTTTTCTCTTAACTGCCAAATAAGTTAAAAATTCTTCTATCTCATTCTTGCCCATTTCAACGGGATGCTTTTTTTTATGAAAAAATATATACTGTTTTATCCAGCCAGTATAAGACTGCTCTGTTTTAATACTGTAATGCTTAAATCTAATTTTTTCACGAACCAAATCAAGTAGTTTTTTCTTCATTTGCATAATAACTCCTTTAGAACTAGACAGACATTATGTCCTTTCTCTACAGTTTATCTTTATTAGAAAGACATTTTGTCCAACTATTAGACTATTTTTCAGTAAAAGGTACATTTAGAATTTTTACAATAGTAGCTCTTTTTTTGTTTTAAACTAATTTTTATTGCAAACTGTCATATTTTTAAAAATAGAAAGACAATTATCATGTCTCACTATTTTTGTTTTTTAAGGTTTATGTGTATATAATGTCTCCTATTAAATAGTTATCCGCTCACTGCGTGACCGGATAACGGGGGCGCGGGTTGAACACCCGCTAGTCATCTGTCGCACAGCGCCAGATAACAAGCGGGAGGAATGAGCAACAACATCAGAAAATAAATTTTCAGATGTCGCCGTCATTCACCCGCGCCCCCGTTATGTCACAAATCAAACATAGAAGAAGTAAATGGAACTAAGACCTACAAAATCAGAAGAATTATTTTTATATTTAGGATTTAATAAATTTTATGACCTATTTGAAGAATTAATGGATGATGACTTTTGGGAAAAAGATTCATGGTATCGTTTTAGTAAAGTCTCTCAAGTTTTTACGATTTACACTGAGCTATTAACGTATGAACCATTTAAATATGTTCTTGATAATATAAAACAAACTAGACCACCTATGGAATCTGAGATTGGTGGTGTACTATTTAAATTTGTACGAAACATATTGGCACATTTTCCACTTTATGAATCATGGGATAAAGTATGGATAAATAAAGAACTTGTAAATTGGCAAAAACAAGGGCTTACAATTGATAAATTTTTGAAAAAATATGTTGGTCATAATGAAGTGAAATATAGATTTTGGGAAGAAGAGAAAAAGAAAATGACATATATAAGTATTAGATTTCCAACAACATATAATGATACAAAAATCTATCTCAAAGATATTATTAGTGAAAAAGACGGTGTTAAGTTTTCATTGATTATGATGAAAAACATATTAAATACTCAAGTTGAATCAGTAAAAGAAAAGACATAACAAGTACGAGGAACACAATAATTTACCCTGCGGGGAAATTATCGCTCTCGACAACCGTTATGTGAATAAAGGAATTTTAAATGCAACCACTTATGATGGTTAAAAAACATGAAAACCAAGAATGGAAAGATGAAGAACCAAAAACTTTTGAAACATTATTAGAAGGATATAAAGAATGTATGCCATCTGTTAATAGCATACTGCTTGAAACAAGATACTTTATGAATAATCACATGTTAAATAATGATTTTAAAATAGCACCAAAATACTTTTTGGCTTTTGATGATAGTTCAGTTCAAACAAATGGGATAGTTGCAATAAGTGCTCTATATGTTTTTCCCAAGTTTAGAAACAATGGACTTGCAAAAGCTTTATTGGACCAAATAAAACTTTTGGCACAGCAAAACGTTATATTACAAATTGCAGTAAATGAAAATAAATTTATTGAATTAAAAGATTTTTATTCAAAAGTGGGCTTTCAAACAACAGGTATAGTCAACCCACCCGATAGTTTAGGAATTAAATATATTGATTTATTTTGGTGTATTGCACCAATTAAATTAACATTTACTCCAAACGGAACAGCAATTGAACGTGTATAAAACACATAACAATTACGAGGAGACCAATAATTTACCCTAGCGGGAAAATTATTGCTCACGACGAACGTTATGCACTAAAGGAAATTTATGGATTTACATGACCAATATGAAAAAGCTTATAAAGAAAGACCACATGTTGTAATACTTGGTGCAGGTGCTAGTGTTGCTACAATACCTAATGGCGATAAAAATGGTTTAAAAACATCTGTAATGGATGGTTTTTTAGAAAAATTAGGTATGCTAGAAATTATAAATAATTTAAATTTAAAGACAAAAAGCAATAATTTAGAAGATATTTATTCTGAATTGCATGAAGATGAACACTATGCAGATATTAGAAATGAATTAGATAAAAAAATCAGAGATTATTTTAATCAATTTCAAATACCTGACAACCCTACAATTTATGATTTTTTAATTTTATCTTTAAGAAAAAAAGATTTAATCGCTACTTTTAATTGGGATCCATTATTACTACAAGCTTATATAAAAGTATCAAAGATTACAAATGAACTACCTCAGTTAGCATTTTTACATGGTAATGTAATGATTGGGTATTGTGATCTTGATAGAATTGAAGGTAGTATTGGTGACCTATGCCCAATTTGCAATTCTCTACTTACACCAAGTAGATTACTATATCCGATAAAGCATAAAAACTATAATCAAGATCTTTATACAAAAGCTAATTGGAATAAATTAAAGCGATTTCTATCAAATGCTTATTTAGTGACTATTTTTGGATATAGTGCTCCAAAATCGGATATAGAAGCTATCGATATGATTAAAGACGCTTGGGGTGATATAGAAAAAAGAAATATGGAGGATTTTGAATTTATTGATATAAAAAGTGAAGATGAAATTGTTGATACATGGAATAAATTTATACATACACATCATTATTCACTGACTAATAATTTTTTTAATTCAGTTCTTGCTACATTTCCAAGAAGAACAACAGAAGAATTATTTGATAGAACACAAAATGTAAAATGGCTATCTCCAGATGATAAAACAAAATTCACATCAGATTTAACATTTGAAGATTTAAGTAAGATTATTGACAATTTAGTTGATGAAGAAGACAGATTTAAAGATAGTTATATAACATTAGAAGGTGCTTAACAAAACATAGTAGCGAATAAGTAGCCTACGGCGACTTATTCGCTATATTCAGTCGTTGTCCGCTCACTGCGTGACCGGACAACGGGGGCGCGGGTTGAACACCCGCTAGTTCTCTGTCGCACAGCGCCAGACAACAAGCGGGAGGAGCGAACAACCATTTGAAAACATAAATGTTTGAAAATGGCAGTCACTCACCCGCGCCCCCGTTAGAACAACATCAAAAGGAAAAATAATTGTATAAAACTGAAATATCCAAAAGACTTAACAAAGCAGACTACACAAGATTACCTAGATTATTAGAAATTCAAGGTACTTTTGATGATATTATATAATGCCCCTAAAAATCAAGACAACTTCTCCAGAAATTTAATTTCATCTTCATCTGTTACCCTATGCCACATTTTTTAGATATTCAAGATAAACATTCATTGGTTTTTGATAGTTTATACTTGAATGAAATCTTTTAAAATTATATTTGTGTATATATGCTGCTACTCCTTCTTTTAAATCTTTGATTGTTATATAATCATTTATATAGATATTGCTGTGCTTGAGAGTTCTGAAGAATCTCTCAATTACGATATTATCGATACTTCTGCCTCTGCCATTCATTGATATTTGGATATCATGTTTTTTGAGTAATTGGGTGTGCTCATAACTTGTATACTGGCTCCCCTGATCAGAGTTAAATATCTTAGGCTTAGGATACTTTGCAAGTGCCTCTTGAAGTACATCTGTGGCAAGTGTTGCATCCATACTGTTAGAGATTTTATATGCAAGCACAGCTTTACTGTGCCAGTCGATAATAGCAGCAAGATACATAAACCCACCATTGATGCGAATATAGGTAATATCTCCACTCCACACTTCATTTGGTGTTGAGACATACACTGTTTTTTTCTTGCCGTTTTGAGTCCAGTACTGCTTGAGCAAATATTCATATACTTGATGTTGGGGATGTTTGATACTTGTGACTCTTTTCTTTGTTGGATATATCGCTTGTATCCCTAAAATCCCCATATATTTGAGCACTCTATTTCTTCCAATATTGTAGCCATCCTCTTTGAGTTGTTCATAGATGAGTCGATACCCATATTCTGAATTATCAGTAGCGATTTCATCGATTTTATGGAGTATTTTTATATTCTCTGCACTTATAGGCACGGGGTTATAGTAAAAACTACTTCTACTGACACCAATAAGTTCACACTGCTCTGATATTGAAAGTTGTTTATGCCTGGACTCTATCAGAGCTCTTTTTTCAATCAAGTCCAAGCTCTTTAACTTTCCCACTGCCCACTCCGCCTTTACAGTTGCCTTGCCGAGTGCTTTAGCCAACTGCTCATTTTCAGATTTAAGCTCTTCTATCTCATCTTTATAGGCTTTGGTAGCTCCGCCAACATCAAATGCTAAAGAAGCATTTTCTAAAAACTGCTGTTTCCATTTCCCTAATGATTGTGATGTTACCCCATACTTCGAGGCTAATTGACTTGTTGTCATCTCCTCTTTTAGCATCTCTAAGACTATTTTTGTTTTTTGTTCAGCTGTGTAAGTTTGACCTTTTTTTCTACTCATAATTTCATCTCCATAATTCTTATTATTTTAACTTTTTTGAAAATAAATCTTACTGAATTGTTGTCTTAGATTTTAGGGGCATTATAAACTTCTAGAAGAATCTGAAATGGATGAACCTAAAAGCCGAAGCCAAAGGTATCTTACTGAAGTATATGAAGAAATTAAAAACACTGTTGATGATATTATAGAAAATAAAAAACAGTTTTTAAGAGCAATTGAAAATTTACAAATTTTAGAATTTATTGAAGATGATGAAGGCGATGCAATTAGAATATTTCAAACTGTTAATGACAGAGGAAAAGATTTAACGAGAATGGATAAAATTAAAAGTCTCTTATTTTATTTTTCAAATAAATATTTAAACAAAAAATATGACCATGTAATTAATGAAACTTTTGGCGAGATATTTGAATTATACGATAATATTAAATTAACAGGGGAAAAACAAGGTATAAATATTATTGCTTCAAAGCAATTTAATGAAGATGATATTTTAAGATATCACCATATAACTTTTTCAAGCGAAAGCTATGATCCTACAGTTTCGCAAGTTATGGATAATGTTAAAAGTAAACTCATGACTTTTAGAAAAAATAAGCAGTTTGAAGAACTTGAAGAGTATTTAAAATCTTATTTAGACAGTTTATTAGAGTTTACTAAGGCATTTAATAATGTAATTAATAAGACTAAAACAGAAACTAGATATTATAAAGTTTTCAATATTTTAGGTATGTCAGCTGTATACTATCCAGTTATTATGCAACTAGAAAAGTTAAAGTTATTAGATAACACATTACCTGAAAAGAATATCAAAGTAATTGATATGATTGAAATTATTGATGTACGAGTCTTAAAAATAAGAGAATATGCTGGAAAGAAAAAAATAGGTCAAGTTGCATGGAGTCTTAATAATGAAGAGTGGGATATATCAGAACTTGAAGAACACTTGGTTTGGTTTAATTCATTTGAAATAAATAATGAAAGGTTTAAAAGTGATTTATCCTACCGTAGTTATTATGGCAATACAGGATTATTAAGATTGTTATTTATAGACTATTCTGAAAGATTAGCTAAAACTGAATATTCAATAAATGAGTTAAAAGAAGTAATGCAAACAAATCCAACGATAGAACATGTTTTATCGCAAACTCCAAAATTTACTCCAGAAAGCTATGGCTTTAAAGATGAAGAAGAATTTGAAGAGTTTGAAGGAATAATAGGTAATTTAACTATTTTAGAGAAAAGTATCAATAGTTCAATCCAAAATAAAGATTTAGTTGAAAAAATTAAAGGTTATGATAAAAGTATATTTTTAGTAACAAAAAAACTAGCTACAAAAATTTCTTCAACAAAAGTATTTAATAAAAGTGATTTAGATAATAGAACAAATGAATTAATCATTGATTTATCAACACGCTGGTGGGCATAACTACATAACAAAACAGAGTATCCAATAAATTACCTAGCGGAAATTTATCGGCTATCTTCGACCGTTATACTAAAAAAGAAGATATGTTATAATACAAACAAAAAAGGAGAGTACATGGTAGCCGTAAAACAAGAAGCACAAGAGATGATTCAAAATCTTCCTGACAACTGTACTTATGAAGATATTCAGTATCACCTTTATGTTGTAGAAAAAATTAAAAATGGCATTAGTCGTGCTGAGAATGGTGAAGTTTCATCGCATCAAGATGCAAAACAAAGAATGGATAAATGGCTTTCACACTAGAGTGGTCAGAAGAAGCTCTTGAGGATATTGAGTCAATTGCAACTTACATAGAAAAAGATTCCCCAACCTATGCTAAATCTGTAGTTTCAAAGTTTTTTGAAAAAGCAGAGATATTACAAGGATTTTCAGAACTAGGGCGAAAAGTTCCTGAATTTAATGACACAAAAATTCGAGAAATTTTTGTTTATAGTTATAGACTTATCTATAAATTGAATGAAGATAGTATTTTGTTTGTGGCAGTAGTTCATGGAAAAAGACTTCTTGAAAATCATCAACAAAGTATAACAAAACAGAGTAGCCAATAAATACCTAGCGGAAATTTATCGGCTATCTTCGACCGTTAGTATCCTCAAAAATTTCATCTTACATAATTTAAGTTCTAAAAATGGGAACTATGTTATAATTCGTCTATGAGAATAATTTCAAAGAAAAAACTAAAAGATTTTTACGAGCAGCCAAAATACACAGATTCTAAAAATCCTTTAGAAGCTTGGCATAAAGAAGTTCTAAAACTTGATTGGAATAATCCAAATGAAGTAAAAGAGATGTATCGAAGTGCTAGTATTATTGAAAATGAAAAAGTTGTTTTCAATATTGCTGGAAATAAGTATAGATTGATAGTTTCAATAAACTATTATGCAAAAATTGTTTTTGTAAAATTTATTGGAACACATAAACAATACGATAAAGTTAAAATGGAGGATTTATAAGATGAATATTAAACCAATCAAAAATGAGCAAAACTATAATGAAGCACTGCAAAAAATTGAAGCTTTAATGGGTGCCACACCAAATACACCAGAAATGGATGAGTTAGAGGTGTTAACAACTTTAGTAGAGGCTTACGAAGAACAACACTATAAAATCGATGCACCTGACCCAATAGAAGCTATTAAGTTTAGAATGGAGCAAGAAGGCTTAAAACAAAAAGACTTAGTTTCTATTGTTGGAAGTAAATCTAGAGTATCTGAAATTTTAAATAAAAAAAGAAAACTCACTATTGAGATGATAAGAAATTTACATAAGCAATTGCACATACCAGTAGAAAGTCTTTTTTTAGACTACAAGACTAACTGTGCTTAAATGCTAACAAAACAAAGCTGAGCCCTAAACGTGCCACTCAGCTTCGCCGTTAACTCTCCACAAAAACTTTCAAGACTTGACAAACATGGTATAATTAAAGTATACTTTTTATACTTAAAATACAAAAAAAGGATTTATGTGAAATTTGAGTATGATGATACGAAAAGTCAAATCAATAAAGAGAAACATGGCATAGATTTTGTAGAAGCTCAAAAGCTTTGGCAAGATGAGGATGCACTTGTTGTTCCTGCTAACATTGTTGATAATGAAATTCGCTATGCACTCATCTCAAAAATACTCACAAAATGTTTTGTTGTAATATTTACTATAAGAGAAGACACAAATAGAATTATTAGTGTTCGAAGATGTAGGAAAAATGAGGAGAAGAATTATGAAAACAATAACTGCTAAAGAGTTTGATGAGAAGTTTGATAATGGTGAAGACATAAGTGAATATCTTGATTTTTCACAAGCTACCAGACCTAATACTCTTAAAACAGATACAAAAAAAGTTAATGTAGATTTCCCACAATGGGTTATAGACTCTTTAGACAAAGAAGCAAAAAAGATAGGTGTAACTAGACAGTCTATCATTAAAGTTTGGATTGCTGAAAGGCTCAAAGAAGAAACTGCACATTTGCAAGTAAGTTAACAAAACAGAGTAGCCAATAAATTCCCTAACGGAAACTCATTGGCTATCTTCAACCGTTAGTATAGCACTTGCATATTAAGTCTTAATTTGGTACAATAAAAAGACTGAAGGAGATTTTATGCAAATTGTTGAAGATATAAAACCTATTACATATTTAAAAAGTAGAGCGGCTGACGTTCTCAAACATATTAACGAAACACACCGACCAATGATTATTACTCAAAATGGCGAAGCGAAAGCTGTAATTTGCGATCCAAAAAGTTATGAAGATATGCGAAATGCCATCTCAATACTTAAACTTCTTTCATTTGCTGAGGAAGATATAAAAGAGGGAAATCTTCACTCAGAAGAAGATGTGTTTAAATCTGTTGAGGAACTTCTTAATAGATGAATAAAACATATAAAGTTCAATGGACTTCAAATGCGAAAGAAGACCTCTTAAATATTGTTGAATATATGAAGGAAATTTATCAAAAAATAAAAACTAAAGCTAACTCTAGTAACTTTTTTCCATTAAGAGGCAGAGTTGTACCTGAACTTCAAAAAGAAGGCATTACAATGTATCGCGAACTTATTGCTTCCCCTTGGCGGATTATGTATAAAGTTGATAGTGATACTATTTATATAATGGCTGTTTTTGATTCACGGCAAAATGTAGAAGAGTTACTACTACAAAAACTGATAAGAAGTTCAATACTAACAAAAAAGAATAGCCAATAAATTACCTGGCAGAAATTTATCGGCTATCTTCGACCGTTACAAAAACCAACATTATACCTATTTATAGAGAGCTGATTGTGCAGCATTGGAGGATTATGTATAAAATTGAAAATGACACTGTTTATGTTATGGCTATTGTTGATTCAAGACAAAATGTTGAAGAGTTGTTGTTACAAAAATGATTAGCTGTCAACAATACGACTATATTGAAATAGCATGTATGTACCACTACCCTGTTAAATTAACCATGAAATCAGGTTCTGTTTTTGAAGGAAAAGCACTTGATACAGCCCGTAACGAAAATCATCAGGAATGTATCAAAATAAAAACCGAAAATCATGAAGTATTGGTTGTACTTGATGAAATCAACACACTTGAAACTGCCATAAAAAATCCATATTTTAAGATTATTTCCTTCGTTTAAAACTTAAGTGTTTCTTATTTAAGTTTTAATATAATCAAAACAAAAAGATATGATAAAAGAAGGAAAATTGTGGAAATTATTAAAATAGTATGTTCAGAGTGCAACACTCTTAACAGCAGAAAAGGTGAATCCAAAGAAGAAACCGTTATCTGCAAACAATGCCACTCAGAACTCGACAACCCTTTTGTTGTTGAAGTAGATGATGAAAACTGCATGCTGCACATCAAAGAAAACAGTATTGCGGTATTGGTTGATTTTTATTCTACTGCCTGTGGTCCGTGTATGGCAATGTATGAAGACTATGAAGATGCGGCACTTGGTTTTGGATCGACAGTAAGGTTTTTAAAAATAAATGCCGACAAACATCAAAAAGCAGCAAAAGAGTATGGAGTGGGTGCGCTTCCAACCATTATTGCCTTCAAAGAAGGAGAAGAAGTCGGCCGTATCAGCCAACAGCTCTCTCAGGTTGAGCTTAGTCTTTGGGCACAAGACCTCGAAACATTATACCTGTGAGCTTTATGCTTATGTATTAATTTCTCAAGATAAAGAAGTGCCGGATGTCATTTTAGAGTGTGTCAGTAAACTTGTAAAGGAGCTTAAAAGTCTCGATACTGCCACTTTTGAAAGAATAGTAAACAATCCTTTCTCTCAAGAAGCAAGAGACTTGGCCCGATGGTGGGAAATGTATCAGACCTATATTCCCGTTAGCTAAAAAATTATAAGTGTTTTTAATTTTAAGTGCAATCAAAAAGTACAAAGGTACACTGTCAATTTTAAAAAGGATACAAATTGACAGCAAATAAAAAATATGAAGTCATTACATATGAAGAAAATATAGTTTTTAATTTTACGCTTCCAGAAGATGGAAAAGAAAACCAGTTAAGCAAAGAAGTTATTTTAGTCTGGGATGATGTTTTAGAAAAGTTTTTAGAGACATTTACACAGGAAAAATCTTATACCATTCATTCATTTAAGAATGCAAGAGAGAAAAACAGGTTTATCGAAAATATTGAAAAGGTAACCGACGAAATTATAGATCAGATAGATGAAGATATAAGCCAAAAGATGAAATTTGGATTTGACTACACTTCTCCAACCTACGAAGATTAAAAACAGCCGGTTGATGCCGCTGTTTTAAAGTATTAAGGATTAGCTGATTGAAAATGCTCCGCCATCAGCGTATCCATTGTTTTAACATGATCAAGCATCCATGCTTTTAAATTTCCCTTTATGTAAGCCATAATCGCATTCGTATCTCTTTTTTCTTCAAAATACTTAATGATATGCGCAAGCTCGCTTAAATGTCTGTCATGTTCTGCTTTATGTGAGTTATATGATGGAAATTTTGTTTCCTGCATCATACTTTCTTCTTCTGAAAAATGTATGGAAGTATGTGCAAGAAGCTCCTTGAGCGTTGCAAGCGTTGATTCTATATCGTTGCTGCCTGCAGCTGTCTCAAGTTTGTTTATAAGAAGACTTTCCTCCAGGTGTGTGTCATTCATGCTCGGTACTGCTACCATCGAAAGTTCTTCTTGTACAATCAATTTTTTTCCTTTTGTATGCTAAACTGCATATACTCTGATATTGTCGGTTTCGAGTTGACCGTTTAAAATTCTCTGAATGGAAGTCAGTGTTCCTCCTGAACTTGCACAAGATCCGCAGGCCCCGACATATGAGATATAAATATCAGTCAGACCGTTTGTCTCTTTAAGATCTATAAAATCCAAATCCCCGCCATCTGCATGTAAGAATTCTCTGATTTTTTCATCTATAATTTTATCTACAGCATTAATCTTTTGGATGACACTCATGTTGTCAAAGTCCACTTTTTCCGTTGTTGTTTCGCTCATTATTGTCTCCTTTTTGTGATTATAATACCATTGGATACTTAATAAAAAATAAAAAAAATCAGTTGGTTTTTTTCCCGTTTATCATATGGGTTACGGAAACTTTATCGTTCACAGACTTGATTATAACTTCTGCAAAGTCACCCATTTCATACTTTCTCAGTGTAATTGTTCGCGTCATTTCACCTGCAGTGTCCTTGACAACTTTAAATCCCTCTTCTTTAAAGTGAAGAATACACTCATCAGCATTTGAATAGGCGGAAGATTCTTTTTTTTCTTCATTGTATGGCTTCACCCTGATTTTACCACCACTTTCATCATATGAGATTTTCAATCCTACAGAGGGTATGTTACTTTTCTCTACCCATTGGGTAGTGTCAAACTCTTTTGTCTCACCGTCAGACAACATAAGCAATCCCTTGCCGTCATTACTGTTAAACTGAAATATCATTCCTGTCATGCTCATTTTTCATCCTTGTGTATTTACTGAATTTTAACCTCTTTAGGCTTAAGACAAGAAAGGGTAAGATTCAACTTATAAAACATACCAAAGGAGAGTACTATGCTCATGAAAAATCTGCAGGATGACATCAGTGATGTCGAACTGAAACAAAGATGGCGGCTCTACTGGATAACTACAATCTTTGAATTTTCAAATCTCAAACTCCAGGAAATGGCATGGGTCTACCCCCAAACAGCCAAATGGCCCGATGATGAAGTATGGTCTTCTTCCTTTGATGAATGCATAAGTGCCTATTTTGACATATTAGCACTCGACGATGCTTACGAAAAAGCTGTCCTGCATGCAAATGTTTCCAAACAAGAGGCTGATCATGCAAAAAAGTTTCATCAACTTGCAGCCTTTTATATGGAACCGGATGAAAATCCTCAGGAGATACTGCAGGATGAAGAATGGCTCCGGGTTGTCAGTGCAGCAAAAGAATTCTGGGAGTATTTGAAAAAGAATGTCACATCACAAAGAGAGACAGACTTGATGAATAACTTAGAAAAAAAGTTTCCGTTTTCTTTTGACTAAGCATTTAAGAGACATATAGCTACAATTCACGAAATCAAAAACCATATTATTATGAAGGTAACAGCAAAAATGATAACACAAGAAGAATTAGAATCGATACAAAGCAGTGACGAGAGTGTTCGCAGAGCACTGGCAAACAACCCGGAGACATCCACAGAAGCACTGGATAAATTAAGTGAAGATGAAAACCAGTTTGTACGCGCAAGAGTTGCTGCACATATCAATACTTCACCTGAAACATTAGACAAACTAAGCAAAGACGAAAGTCCGTTTGTTCGTGAATTTGTTGCAGAACACCCAAATACAAAAGTCGAAACGCTCATAGCCCTAAGCAAAGACAGAGAAGTTGTGTCTTGGGTAGCCGGCAATGCAAACACCCCTGTTGATATTTTGGATACGCTCAGTAATGATGAGGATGTATTTGTCAAAATTTCTATTGCAGTGAACCCAAGCACAACACCTGAAATCTTAAATAAACTAAGCAAAGACGAAGATGAAAATGTTCGGGCAGCGGTTGCGAAAAATCCGATTGCGCCGCTTGATATACTTGAAAGGTTAAGCAGTGACGAGCATGAGGATGTACGCAAAATTGTTTCCGAACACCCCTCTAGAGCAGATCAAACCGGTATATAAACAGAGAAATTTTAAAAACATATTAAAAAAATAACATAAACAGATATTAACAAGAGTATTTTCCTGAAATTTACTATACTACGGCCTGAATTTTACGACAAAAAGGGGAAATAAATGGCGCAAAATAATCCAAAGACAGTAGACCTGGCAATAATAGGTGCAGGTCCTGGAGGAATGGCAGCTGCTATAGAAGCAAAACTGGCCGGTATCGAAAATGTTATGGTTATAGACAAGGCACCGCATCATAATGATATGATTCATAAGTTTTACAAAAAAGGCAAAAGAGTAGATAAAGACTGGATGGGAATCAAATTTGAATTTACTGGCAATGTTACTTTTGAAGAGTGTTCAAAAGAAGATTATATTCAACAAATGAATGATAAGTTAAGTGAAGCCGGCGTATTGGACAAATTTGAATACAACCATGAAATAATTAGAATTGAAAAAGAGGAAGATGGACTTTTTTCAATTGTTTATGCTACAGACGGCATAGCCGAAGCTCTTGAAAATATGAAAGCAAAAAATGTTATTCTTTCTGTTGGCCGCATGGGTAAACCCAACAAACCAAAATACAAATTTCCCAAAGAACTCAAAAGTGTACTTAACTTCAACCTTTCCAAAGTTCAAAACGGTGAACATGTAATGATAGTCGGTGGTGGAGATACCGCCGGTGAGTATGCCTATGGTTTGATTGAAATGGAAGGTATGGAAGACTGTGTTGTAACACTCAATTACAGACAGGCTGAAATAAAAAGAATGAATCCGACCAATACAGAAATGTGCATGAAGTACCTTAACAATGGCAAACTTATCAATAAACTCGGTGTAGATGTTGCAAGTGTTGAACCCGGTACAGAAAGAGCAATCAAAGTAAACTTTACAGATGGAACTACCGGTGAATATGACAGAGCAGTCTATGCACTTGGCGGTACTACTCCAAAAGACATCCTTGTAAATTCAGGTGTTAAAACAGGGGAATGGGATGTTCCGGTGTATGATGAAAAAACTTTTGAGACAAATGTAAAAGGTCTTTATACTATTGGTGATGTTGTTACGGATCAGGGAAGTATTGCACTTGCATTCAATCATGCAAGTGATGCTGTCAAAGACATTGCTTCAAAGTTAAAATAGAGTTTATCTATTTTAACTTCGTTGTTTAAGATTTAGATTTATAAGTTGTGTTTACATTATCAATAAATGATTTTGTAAACATTCCTACGCGAGGCTCATCCTCATAATGATAGGCAGCAAATCCGAAAAAATCTTCTGGCGTAATGTCATACTCTATCATTTTGTTTATTGCACCTGTCATATCATTGCTAAAAAACAGTTCTGCAATCTCTTCACCCTGATTTGCACTGTTTTGAGTGTCAGTCGGCCTGTAGCATTTTTGTTTGAGCATTTGTTCTTCAAGTTCGTCAAGTCTGTCGCCCTCTTCTACAGTGGCTGTACCTGTTTTAAGAATTTGCATAACCAGTTGCTGCATTTCTTCTAATATTTTTGCTTGTTCACTCATCTACTCTTCCTCTTCTTCATCTATATCTAAATTGTCAATAAACTGTTCGGCTAAAATATCTGCTTTTTTGTAAAACCTTTGAGCAATTTCAGGAGTAAACATAGTATCAACAACATTTTTAAAAAGCATCAGCCAGCGTTCAAATGTTTCTCTGTACATCTGCCCCAAAAATGCATGCGGAGGGAAGGGATCACCCTTGTAACCAATTTCTGCATTCATCATCAGTAGCCAAAACCCAATTAATGTATTTAAATGTTCATGCCATTTTCCACTCTTCAAATCACTTCCCAGCGCTTTTGTAAAATAAGGGCTTAAAATATCATCTTTGAGTACATCAGCATAAAACCGATGTACCATCTCTTCTACCTTAGCTCTGTCTACGGTATCATAAAGCATATACTCTCCTAATTTTTAATCATAAAAGTATAGCTAAATTTTATCCCAAATGATAATGATAATCTTTTTGCAGTCTTAAATAAAATAATTAATCTAATTCTTATATTTTCAGTTTGTTTTATTTTACTACCATGCTATCTGTTATAATATAAAAATTGGCTACAGAGCTGATACAAATTACGAGGAGTGTTATTATGGTAGAAGAACAAGTAGAAAAATTAAAAAAAGTGGTGGAACTTGTTGATAAGGTTCAGGTTAATCCTGATGTGACTGTCGACTATTTTATTCCTGGTGTTTTGGTTACAGAAAACGTCAAAGGACATGATGAAGCAAAGGGCCCGTATATTCAATTTACGTATGCTGTAAACGGTACTGATTCACATATACAGATTGTACCTTTAACGCTCAATGACCTTGAAAAAACTCCTGAGGATCTGGCAAACTATATTACGTTTTCTCTAGAAACGTTTATGGCTGAAATGGACTCCCGCCAATTTGGTGCACAGTAAAAACCTCTCTGCGACCCAGTGATTTAAAGCTATTTGAGCCTCTTTTGGCCCATAGCTTTAATTTGCCTTTCTCTTTTACCCACTGCCTTTTATCTTATGTTTAGGCTCAACAACAATTCAGTAATATACACAAATTAAAAAATATTATATCAAAAAAAGATGAGAATATGCCAAATTTAAAAGAGTTAGCCCAAGCAGCTATGGACAAAGAAGAAAAGAACAAACCGAGTTTAGCAGAACTGGCACAGGCAGCAGTAGAAAAACATGAAAAAATCATTGAAGACAACTATGCAAAAAAATTGGCGCAGGCAGACAAAGAACCAGTTGCTCAAGCAGTCAACAATATAGAGCTTGCAAGAACTTTAAAAGAAAAACTTTCAAAAGAACTTTTTGGACAGGAACAGGCTATAAATACTGTTGTCAACAGTATGAAAAATGATATCAGTGAAAATAAAAAAGCCCCGAAAGCTACATACCTCTTTTTGGGTTCTCCTGCAACCGGAAAAACTTTTTTGGCTGAGCTTATGAGTGAACATCTGCCAAAATATAAAATCATGAAGTTTGATATGACACAGTACCATCAACAAAATGGTGGTGAACTCTATGGCTATCCTGCCGGATGGAAAGGCTACGGTGTCGGTCAGCTGACAGGCTTTGTACACAGAAATCCCAAAGCGATTATAGTGCTTGATGCTTTTGAAAAATGTGACAACATAATTCAGAGTAATCTTCTAGGTATATTTGAAGGCGGTCAGTTACGTGACGGCTGTGGATGGGACAAGGTTACAGATGCTCCCTGCAGTGAAGATCCAGACATTATATACAATGAAGAAAACGCCAACTATATGGTTGATTTTACACAGGCAATTTTTATCATTACGACCAGTCTCGGAAAAGAGCTTTATCTTGACAATCGTTTTAAAGACCTTGTAAAACAGGATTATATTCAGGCTGAATCTATGATTCTTGAAGCCATTAGACGTGAAAGAAAAAGGGACAGCAGAAGCGGTGGCTGGCAGGAAGCAATTTTGCCGGAACTGGTTTCCAGGTTTTCGCAGGCGAATATCTGTCTTTTTAACAAACTGAACTACGATGCCTATGCGAATATTGCAAAAAAAGTATTTTTGCAATATAAAGACGGATTCAAAGAAAAATACAACATTGAATTTTCAGTTGAAGAGAACTTCGATGATTTTTTAAAAATACAAATACTGAACTTTGCTCCGGAACTGGATGCAAGACGTATAAAAGACAAAGTCAGCACCACTTTTTTTGACAGAATTACCGCATACATAATGGACTCAGGCATACAAACCGGTGAGTTTGTTAAAATTAAAGTCTCCCTCTCAAAAAGTTCCCTCAATTATCTCAACGAAACAGTCAATCCTCTTATAGAAGATGAAACACTGGTAAAAGAACTTTTCAGAAAAAACATTACACTTGATGTAGAAGACAGCATTACCAGCAAGCGGGGCGTTATAAGCTATAAGATTTTCAATATTAGATTTAAACAGGTGACAAAGATCAAAGACTTCAGTGAAGACGGATTGGTTTTTGACATACCGAATGTCTCTTTTGATGATATAGCAGGACATTATAAAGCAAAACAGAGACTGCAGGAGGTCATTAACTTTTTTAAAGAGCCCAGGCTTTTAGAGAGTTTTGATGTTGCACCGCCAAAAGGTATGCTTCTTTACGGACCGCCGGGAACAGGAAAGACAATGCTGGCAAAAGCTTTTGCCAAAGAAGCCGAGTTGCCTTTTATTGCTATAACCGGGCTTGAACTTCTTGACCCTGTAAAAACAAAACAGGTTTTCAGCAAAGCAAAAGAGTATGCACCTGCTATTGTCTTTATAGATGAAATAGATACCATTGGCAAACGCGGCGGAGAAAACGGAAAAGAGGTTCCAATAAACAAGCTTCTCTCCGAAATAGATGGTTTTTCTGATACAAAAGGTGAAAATATTTTTGTTATAGCGGCAACCAACTATAAAGAAAACATTGACAGTGCAATCATCAGACCCGGTCGTATTGAAATTCATATCGAAGTAAACAATCTTGACAAAGATGCCAGAGAGTATTTTTTAAATAAAATCATACAAAACAAACCTTCAAGCGGTTCTTTTGATATGAGCAGACTGCTTATGCACACTGCAGGATTCACCGGTTCACAACTTGAATTGTTAAGCAAAGAAGCCTCATTTTACTGCTTAAGACATGGCTTGCCTGCTATAACACAGGAAATTTTGGTTGAACAAATCAATGCTATAAAGTATGGCGAAAAACAGACCTATCTCTCTGCGGAACAGATATTTGAAGAGACAGCTATTTATGAAGCAGGACGCGCTGTTGCATCCAGGATACTGATGCCTCATATCCATATAGAACATATAAGCTTGACGCCTCGGGACAACAATGAGCATTTTATTTCTCATGATTATAATGAAATTCAGGACAATATGACCGTAAAAGATTTTAAAAACAGAATATTGGTCTCCCTGGCAGGCAGGACTTCACAGATTAAGCGTTTTGGCAGCAGTGACGGAATGAATTCCGGTGCGTTAAATGATTTGCAACAGGCTACACATGATGCCTATAAAGCAATAGCACATTATGGAATGGACAAAGAAGTCGGCTACATTAATATCAACGGAATTATGGATGCACAAAAAGGAAGCGGTGTCAGTAAAGATACAGAGCACTACCATACAAAAATCGACAAAGCACTTGAAAGATGGATGAATGAGGGTGAGGAAAATATTAAAAACTTTATTGATGAACACTGGAATGTTATCGAAAAGCTCGCATCTCTTCTTCTTGAAAAAGAGATTATTTATGAGGATGAGCTCGATACAATTATAGGTCTATCTCTGAAAAAATAAGACTACATTGCATGTCCCAAATGCAAGGCCATCTCCGAATCCCATTTGGATACATGTAAAACCAGCCACTTTTTGAAATCAGTTTCTAAAAAATCCTGCAGTTCAAGGGGGCTTTTCAAAACAAGCCATCTTTCAAAAAACTTTGCAATCTTTTCTCTCATTGTATCATGGTCATTCTTGTGAACTTGGTAATTGGTATAATTATTTTGTTTCATCATCTCTTCTTCTGTCTGAAAATGGTCTTCAACATCAAACAAAACAACTTTAAAAAGCTCATCAATTTTTTCTATATCTTTTGCCACGACTGCATCATAAAAACTGTTAATAATCTCAATTTCCTCGTCATGAAGCATATTAATCACTTCATTGCTTACCTGTTGTACCTCATGCGGTTTAATCAGCATATTTTTTATCTCCTTTTACTTGCCATAATACGCTCAAGCATCGAATCAAGCTTTCCGGTTGAGCGTATTTCGATGACTGATGTCACTACTCCGTGCAGGGCAACATAAATTAAATATTGTGCAAGCTCTTTTGCCCCGCTTTCTTGCGCTTTTTCCTCAAGTATCTCTTTTTGCAGTTTATTTACACTGAATCCAAGTTCAACTGCAGGCTCTTCTGTAGACAAGCCTGCATCCGAGATACTGAAAGTCTGTGCTCTGAGCGCTACAACTTTTAAATATGCACGAACATCATCAAAACCATTCTCCTGTGCTCTTAAATCTATCGTCTCTTTTTGCGCAGGTGTCACTTTAAAGTATATAGCAGTTTTTTCATCTGTCAAAATATATTTCCTTCTTCTTTTAAGGAAATATTATATAATTCTTTTCCTTAGCTGGCACAAAAAATAAGAAAGTAAATCCTGAGTACTGCCCTCTTTTTAGCCCTCTGCATGTAATATTATTCTATGAAACTTAATGATATGATTTTACAAACACCCTACCTTTTACTCGACAGTGATTTTTACAGCTTTATGATATAGCAATGAATCCTGTAGCCATAGACATAACTGGCTGAAACTTTATGATAAACGGCTTGAAAAAGAGAAACGTTCATCAGCGCAAAGAACCAAAGCAATGATCAAAGCCAACCCAAAATATGTTTTAAAAAACTATATGCTGCAAGAGGCGATACTCCTTGCCCAAAAAGGTGATTTTTCAATGGTACAGACACTTTTGCACATTGCAAGAAAACCTTATGATGAATTACCTGAATTTGAGCATTTTACACAGGAAACACCCGAAGAGTACAAGAACATCGGACTTTCATGTTCATCATAGATTCTAAATCTTGAGTTTATTATTTATAAACTGTTGCGAAAACAGAGTTCCTTTTTTCTTAAAAACTTCGGCAATCTCAGACACATAGACTTCATCAACACTTAAAGAGAAAAGTTCCAACCATCTGTCAAAACTTTCTCTGCTGATTTGGGGAAGTTTAATATGTGCACCTATGAAGTTTCCTTTATAGGTTTTTTGACCAAGCATCTTGGCCAACCAAAAATCAGCCAAAAGATCAATATGCTCAACCCACTCTTCACTTTGCATATCATCTCCGAGTTCATGGATAAAATAAGGTCCCAGTATTGTATCTTCTATGGCTTTTTCATAAAACAAAGTCATCATAACTGTAAGGTTTTTTCTGGTAATTTCGCTCTGAGGTTCTATTACTCATCCTTTTTCTGGAATTTTTAAGCGAAAGTATAGCAAAATTCATAATATAACTGAATTTTATACCTCTTTTAAAAGAGGCAGTGTCTCTAAAAGTTTTTCACAATATTCCCATTGATCAAGAGTCTCCCTCCATTGAGAATTAATTGCATCTACGCCAAAGTATGCACCAAGTACCATGCCTATGGCAATTGCCCGTGAAGCGTTGTCTCCGCCAACCATAGCATTCGCAGCCAGAGCCTCGTTAAGTCCGTTCTTGTTTTCAGCATATTTAAGTATAAAATAGACCGAACCCGGTAAAGTTCCCTGTGTGGGAGATGCTTTTCCTACTTTAATAGGCTCACTTCTTCCCACATCCCAGAGTTTTGCCATAGATGTCAGTGCCAGATCATCACAGAACTTCTCTTTTAAGAGTTCGCTGTTTTCATCTGTTGCTTCTTTGTGTTTTGCTATTGCCTGTGCCACCTTGCTTTCTATAAAGCCTCCCATCTGTACTGCCACTGTTTCAATGGCATCACGTGGACTTGAACCGTGAATGACACGATGTGTAACTCTGGCAAAAAATTCACCTCCCTCAAGTGCTTCGGGATGACGATGCGTAAACATAGCCTGGCGTGCAACACGGGCAAGTGTTTCTTCATTGTCATAATAGGCATGGGCTGCTACATGACGGATGGCTGTGGCGTTGGAGCCTCCACCCAAACGCTCAACAGGCACACCTTGTTTCACCTGCGCATAGGTCTCTTTTGTCATCGTACAAATCCATGAACCCCATCCGTTTTCCAAACGATTCATCCAGTGTGGCAGTAATGAAGCGACATCAAATTCTCTTGGCGGATTAGCCGTAGCTGCCAGATGTTCTAAAATGACTATATTGTAATCGCCATAGTCAGTAGTTCCGCCTGCTTTTTTTCCGGGGTGATAATTGCGTTCTCCCCACCCTATTCCATGTGTCTGTCCGCCCATCATTTCACCAGGACTCATAAATTTTTCTATCGATTTGTTTCCGTATGCTTTGTAGATTTTCTGTGCGTCATACTCATAATGCGAACCCAGACACAAAGCATCGCCCGCCAGTGCACCGAAAAAGGCACCTTTTATCGAAGATTTCTTGTTTTTTAACATATTTTTTCCTTTTACAACTATTATACCACTGCGACTTTGACCCAAAGAAGTTGAAATGCATACTCAAAAATAGTTCAAATATTCTTAAGAAAAAAATATTTGACTTTTTATAATTATTTTGCTAATATATCCACTAGTTGAGTCTTCCTGTATAAAGAAGATTAACTCAAGGAGACTAATATGAATTATTATGAAACAATACCGGAAAAAGAAAAAATTAAATGTATATTATGCCAACACTATTGCCAAATGAAAGAGGGGCAGGTGGGTGTGTGCGGCGTGAATAAAAATGAAAACGGAGCACTTAAAACACTTGTTTACGGGCATCCGAGTGCACTGAATGTTGATCCTGTCGAGAAAAAACCGCTCTACCATCTCTTGCCGGGGACTACAGCCCTCTCTTTTGGGACAGTCGGCTGTAATTTCAAATGCCCGTTCTGCCAGAACTGGCAGATTTCACAAGAGCATACAGTCGATGAAAGCGTCTATATTTCTCCCGAAAAGATGGTTGATCTGGCTTTGGAGAACGGTGCTTCTTCCATTGCCTACACCTACAATGAACCGACTATATTTTACCCGTATGCCAAAGATATCGGCGTCATTGCAAGGCAAAAAGGACTGAAAAATATTTTTGTCACAAACGGATTTGAAACCCCGGAAGTTGTCAAAGATATGGCCTCGTGGCTTGATGCTGCCAATGTAGACCTTAAAAGCTGGGACGATGCCTATTACAAAAAAGTATTAAAAGGCGGACTTGAAGCGGTCAAAGAGACACTCAAAGGTATGGTCAAAGAAGGTATCTGGGTGGAAGTGACGACACTTTTAATAGAAGGCGATAATGACAGTGATGAAGATTTAGAAGCAATGGCATCATTTATAGCCAATGATCTGGGCGTACATGTGCCCTGGCATTTGAGTGCTTTTCACCCTGATTACAAAATGCAGGATCACGAATATACAAAACTGCAAACCCTGCAGCGTGCCAGTGATATAGCAAAAAAAGCAGGTTTATTGTATGTTTATATGGGAAATGTTCCCGTCCACGGCGATACCTACTGTCCGGATTGCGGGACTTTGCTTATAGACAGAACAGGCTATGCAGTCACAAAAAATTCTCTCATTGAGGGACATTGTCCAAAATGCGGACGAGTTATAGAAGGAGTATGGAAATGAGTATAAGAAAAGATGCAGTTGCCGGGCAGTTCTATCCCGCAAGCAAAAAAGAGATACAAAAAATGTTCACTCATTACAATAAAATAATAGATGAGTCCATAAAAGACGAGTCAGTCCTTGAATTAAAGCCAAGAGCTGTTATTGTGCCGCATGCAGGCTATGTTTATTCTGCATTTACGGCAAATATCGCCTTTAGATTACTAAAAAATTCTCATGCAAAACGTGTGGTGGTGATTGGACCGAGTCACCGTGTCTATTTAAACGGTACAAGTGTTGCGGAATATGACAGTTATGAAACACCGCTTGGAAACCTGCCTATAGATAAAAAACTTGCAAATGAATTGATAGAGAAATTCGGCTTACATTTTCAGCCGGACGCCCATGCAGAACACTCAACAGAAGTACAGATGCCCTTTGTAAAAAACTATCTGCCGGAAGCTTCTGTTGTGGAACTTGTCTATGGAAATGAAAATCCGTCCAATTTGGCAAAAGTTATTGAATATTTGTTAGAGGATGAAGATACTGTTGTTGTTATTAGTACGGATCTGAGCCATTATTATGACATTGAAAAAGCAAAAACTCTTGATACCGTTTGCCTTGATGCCGTAGCCAATCTCAATCCTGCTGAGTTACATCAGGGCTGTGAAGCCTGCGGGATTATAGGCGTAGAAGCGATGCTGATAGCAGCAATACAAAACGGTCTGAAACCGACACTGCTTGATTACAGAACCAGTGCAGATGCAAGCGGAGACAAGTCACAGGTAGTCGGTTATATGAGTGCCGCATTTACAAAGTAGACTATTTTTCTTTTAAAATAACCCACAAATGACTGTACCAGTACCAGGCATCTCCTTTTGCATGGGCGGTACATGTATAATGATTTCTCGGATAGAGCAAAGGTTCTTTTGATTGTACTTTCACAGTTTTTTCATCAAGCCACTGCATGTGTAGTTTTTCCCCCTCAGCGGTAAAACACTGTAAGTCTTTTAAAGGCTTTTGCAGTGTTAAGGTTAATACAGGGGGATTGTTCGCCTGTGTCACCAGCGTTTCCTCACTTGAAACAGCTTCTAAAGGCAAAGGAAGCGTATTGATTTTCACTGCAAACTGCTTCATCTCTCCAAAACCTCCCGACATTGGAAACCGTGTCAAAGCCATAAAGTTGCTTTTGTCTGAAATCGGACCTGAATTTTGTGCCACACCAATGTAGCCTAGATTTTTGACCAACTGTATCAGTTGCATATCATATTCGCCAAAAGGATATGCCAGTATTTTCGGGTCAGTGCAGACTTTATCGCCAAGCTCTTTTTCTATTTTCACTTCACACATTTTTATCTCTTTTGTAACATGTTTTTTATAGTTTTTTGGATCTTTTATGCCATCGCGCACTAAAAACTGATGGGAATAGGTGTGGTTTGCATACTCTGCACCGTATTTTCCCATCTCACGCATTTCATCCCAGGTCAAATAATGAACAGACTCATGCACAACAGGAACAGAATTGACAAATACAGTAAAAGGAAATTTGTATTTTTTAAGCAAAGGATAGGCTTTTGTATAGACACTGCGATATCCGTCATCTATAGTAATTGAAACCGTTTTATCCGGAAGTTCTTTTTTTTCAATTAAATATTTTACTGTTTTAGAAAACGGCCAGACAGTATAGTTGTTGTCTGCCAGGTATTGCATCTGTTGTGTAAATAGTTCCATAGATATACTTGTAGAGGGGTATCTGTTTTCATCAAACCGATGGTACTGCAAAACAACAGCATGGTTTTGGTGTGCCAAAAGAGAGCTTTGCAAAAGAAATACAGCAAGTAAATAGTGTGTCAATGTTTTCATGCTCTTATTATATCTTTATTTGATTTAGATACAATTATCTTATCATTTAAAAGGCACATTTAGTATATGGATAATTACACAAAAAAACTCATCTACCTTCTTCTGACATTTATAACGCTGATTGCAGGCTATGCCTATCTGCGTTATGCATATAAAGTGACAGACAGCACTCCTTTTACTCAGGAGATTGTCCTCATCATTCTTGGTACCATTGCAACAGTTTTTATCACCGCGCTCCTGCTGAACAAGCAGACAGAAGTTGAAATAGAAAAAGAACAAAGCATCAAGTTTCTTGACTTGAAAGCGGCAACCTACGAAAGACTTTTGGACTTGATGGAGAGCATGTCAGAACAGTCTCTTCTGACGGACAAAGAGATAACAAAACTGCGATTTGTGACACACAGACTTGCTATTTTTGCCTCACCTGCCGTTTTGAACGAATACAATAACTTTCTCAAAGTCATTTCCATACTTTCCAAAGACGGGACACTCAGCAACGATGACCAACAGTTGGGAGAAGCACTCGGCAAACTTACCATACAAATAAGATTTGATCTGCTCAATGAAAATCCTCAGCAAAAAATTTATACAGCAGAACAGATAAAAAGAATGATTAAAAAGAATTCTGACAGTTCATCGAGTATCAATATAGACTAGTCACCCCAATGCAGCTTTTCTTTTAAAACATCAAAATAGTTGAATTCGTCTCTGTGAATGAGCTTGACTCTTTTTTTGGCCAGTTTTATATGGATGCTCTGCCCTATTTCGAGTTCATGCTTGTCCTGTCCGTCTATGATAAGCAATGCTTTGTCTTTTGGTGTTTTCATCTCTATGGAGAATTTCCCCGGTAAGACCACAGGTCTTTGTGTCAAAGAATGCGGACATATTGGAGTCAGGGCAAAAACATTTGTCAGAGGAAACAAAACGGGACCTCCTGCTGAAAGATTGTATGCGGTTGAGCCTGTCGGAGTAGCCACTATCACACCGTCACCATAATAGGTATTGAATGCTTTTGAATCAACCAGGGTCTCTACATGTATCATATTTGAAACGGAAGCCCGTGTGATAACAATGTCATTAAAAGCATAAAGGACAACTTCTTTGTTGTTTTGTATAAACTGGGCTTCCAAAATAGATCTTTCATCCACTCTGTAGTTGCCTGCAACCAGATTGGCAACAAACTCTTCTAATTCGTTGAGGTTGATATCCGCCAAAAATCCGAGAGAACCGGCATAAATGCCAAATATCGGCACATCATACCGAAAAGAGCGTCTGACAGTCGATATAAGTGTTCCGTCTCCTCCAAGCGTTACAAGAATATCGGAGTTTTCACACAGATATTCAAATTCCATCCCCATTACACCTATCATGCCCCCGCTGATACTGTCTATAATTACTTCTATGTTATGTTTGTTAAAAATTTTTTCAAGCTTAAAATAGCTCTCTTTGAGTTCAGGAGTGGACGGTCGTAAAACAACACCGACTTTTTTAATTGTATTTGTTTTCAAAATTGCTCATTTGTGTAATAATTTTGTTAATTATACTATATTTAGGTATAATCGCGAAAATTATTTATATAGGACTCTATATTTTGAGAACTCATTACTGTACAGATTTAAATGAAACAAATGTTGGAGAAGATGTCGTTCTTACCGGCTGGGCGAATAATTATCGTGACCATGGTGGAATTATTTTCATAGATTTGCGTGATAAAACAGGACTTATTCAGCTTACGTGTGACCCTGAAGACTCTAAAGAAGCGCATAAAGTTGCAAACAATGTCCGTGATGAATATGTTTTAATAGTCAAAGGAACCGTTCGTCTTCGCGGAGAAGGTTTGACAAATCCCCGTTTGAAAACCGGTGCTATTGAAATTATTGTAAAAGAACTGATTATAGAAAACAAATCTGCTCCTACTCCTTTTGTCATTGGCGATAAAAATGTCGGTGAAGAGACAAGATTGAAATATCGTTACCTGGAACTTCGTGATCCTGATATGTATGAAGTTTTTCGCCTGCGTTCAAAAGCAGCGATTGCGGCAAGAAACATTTTGGATAAAAACGGATTTTTGGAAGTTGAAACACCGATTTTGACAAAATCGACTCCCGAAGGCGCCAGAGATTATTTGGTACCGTCTCGTGTGCACAATGGTGAGTTTTATGCCCTGCCACAGTCACCACAGCTTTTCAAACAGCTCTTGATGGTTGGCGGATTTGACAGATACTTTCAAATCGCAAAATGTTTCCGTGATGAAGACTTGCGGGCCGACCGTCAGCCTGAGTTTACGCAGATAGATGTTGAGATGAGTTTTTGTAATCAAGAAGATGTTATGAAAATAGCCGAAGATCTGCTTGTGGCAATGTTTGATGCCTGTGGTGTTGAAATCAAGCCTCCTTTTAACCGTATTACATATAAAGACGCTATGGAATTATACGGCTCTGACAAACCGGATTTGCGTTATGACCTTAAAATGGTAGATGTCATTGACATTTTTGAACGATGTGATAATGAAATATTTACAAATATTGCAAAAAAACCACATGTTAACCGTATTAAAGCGCTCAAAGTTCCAGGTGCTGATCTGATATTTTCAAAACGTGAAATGAAATCTTTTGAAGAGTATGTACGTAAGTTTGGCGCACATGGTCTTGGATATTTCCAGATGAAAGAAGACGGGCTTAAAGGTCCTCTGACCAAATTTTTCTCTGAAGCAGACATAGCGCTTATCATTGAAAGAACCGAACTTGAAGTCGGTGATGTTGTTTTCTTTGGTGCAGGTGACAAAAAAACGGTATGGGATTACATGGGAAGATTCAGAAATTTCATTGCCGAGCATGAAAAAATGAATCTGATAGACGAAAATGCTTTTGAATTTGTATGGGTTGTCGATTTTCCGATGTTTGAAGTTGAAGACGGTCGCGTAAAAGCGCTGCACCATCCGTTTACCATGCCAAAAGACACAGACAAAGATGATGTAGAAGAGATAGAGTCTATCGCTTATGACATCGTTTTAAACGGTACAGAACTTGGTGGCGGATCTATTCGTATACACAAAGAAGAGATACAGGAAGAGGTCTTTAAACTGCTTGGAATCGAAGAAGAAGAGGCGCAGGAAAAATTCGGCTTCCTGCTTGATGCTCTTAAATTCGGTGCACCTCCACACGGTGGTTTTGCTTTAGGATTTGACAGACTCATTATGCTTTTAACGAAAAAAACAAGTATTCGTGATGTTATTGCATTCCCTAAAACACAAAAAGCGTCCTGTTTGTTAACTAAAGCACCAAGTCCTGTTGACAATGCACAACTGCGTGACTTACACATACGCCTGCGTGAACAAACAAAGGCATAATATTATGTCGCACACAAAAAAACTCTTTCTTATTATCGGAGCTCCAGGCTCCGGTAAAACTACAGATGCTGAGCTCATAGCACAACACAACCCTGATATCACACACTACTCTACCGGTGATATGCTGCGAGCCGAAGTTGCCAGCGGGAGTGAACGGGGCAAAGAGATACACAGATATATCTCAAAAGGCGAAATTGTTCCTATAAATATCGTTATAGAGACAATCATCAATGCTATAAAATCTTCTCCGACTGACATTATTATCATTGACGGCTATCCAAGAAGTGTGGAGCAGATGCTTGCACTTGATACCTACCTGCAAAAGCATAAAGATATTGAACTTTCCAGTGTTATTGAGGTAGAGGTAAGCGAGGAGACAGCCAGGCAAAGAGTGCTTGGACGCGCCAGAGGTGAAGATGATAACAACGAAGTCTTTAACAACCGTATGAAAATCTATATGGAACCTTTAGGGCAGATTAAAGATTTTTATACGCAAAAAGGCATTTTAAAAGTCATTTCCGGTGAGCGAAGTATTGAAGAGATAGTTCACGAAATGGAAAGCTTTATTCAATCAAAAATCTAAAGGCCTCAACGGTGCAAAAATTCATTTTAAAACTTTTCCCCGAAATTATGATCAAAGGACCCTCTGCAAAACGCCAGATGGTCGGTCAACTCTACAACAACCTGCTCACAATTTTACAGCGTATAGACACAAAAATCGAAGTCAAAAAATTCTCTGACAAAATGGAAGTTTTAACCCCCGAAGATGTTTTGCCCGAGGTAAGACAAAAACTTTTGGATACTCCCGGCATTGAGCAGATTCTTGAAGTGCTGCAGTTTGACGACATGGATACTATTGAGAAAATCAAAACAAAAGTATGCGAACTTGTTGCCGATTCTTTAAATGACAAGACATTTGTTGTCAGAGTAAAACGAACCGGAAAACATACTTTCAGTTCCATAGATATAGAAAGAACAGTAGGCGGGCATCTTTTGGCAAACTCAAATGCAAAAAGTGTTTCTTTAAAACATCCCGATGTGATTATACAAATGGAACTCATCCAAAATCAGCTCAATCTCATTACCACAAAGTACAAAGGACTCAGCGGATTTCCTATTGGCACACAGGGCGATATTCTCTCTTTGATGTCCGGTGGTTTTGACTCTACTGTGGCTTCGTATCTGACAATGAAACGGGGTATAAAAACGCATTTTATTTTCTTCAATCTTGGCGGTATGGCGCATGAAATAGGTGTGAAACAGGTTGCACTCTATCTTTGGAACAAATTCGGATCTTCTCACAAGGTCAAATTTGTCTCCGTTGCCTTTGATGATGTGCTTACAGAAATTTTCAGAGCAACACCGCCGACATACATGGGTGTTATGCTCAAACGTTTAATGCTCAGAGCATCTGAACAGGTAGCCGATGCTATGGAGATTGATGCCCTTGTGACCGGTGAGAGTGTTGCGCAGGTATCAAGTCAGACACTTCGTAACCTTGCGCTCATAGACCAGGTAACGAACAAGCTTATTTTGCGTCCTCTCGCAACAATGAACAAGCCCGAAATTATGAACATGGCCAATGAAATCGGCACACGCCATTTTGCTGAAAGTATGCCCGAATACTGTGGTGTTATTTCTCAAAATCCAATTACGCACGGTTCTTTCAAGCGTATGGAAAAAGTGGCAGAAAAATTTAACTATGATATACTTGATGCAGCAGTGCAAAATGCACAATATTTAAGTATTGATGAAATAATAGATGACATTACAAATCTGGCACCTGTTGAAGTTGTTCATACTTTGAAAAACGGTGATTTTACGGTGATAGATATTCGTCCGGAAGAAGAGTGTATTGCGCTTACATGTAACACGCTCAAGATACCTTTTCACAAACTAAAAACAGAGTTTGACAAGCTTCCACAGGACAAAGAGTATCTTCTGTACTGTGACAAAGGCATCATGAGTCAGCTACATGCACAGTACTTGCGGGATGCCAAAGGCTGTGAAAATATCCGGGTCTACCGACCCGAATCATAGCAGACGGTTATTCACCGAGTTGTGAAACAATCGCTTTTTCAACATCTGCAATATCAGCAGTGCCGTCAACTCTGATATATTTGATATTCGGATTTTTTTCAGCCTGTGCTTTGTAGTAGTCTATGAGCGGTTCTGTCTGCTCATGGTAGACTTTCAGTCTGTCCTGTACCACTTCTTCTTTGTCATCATCACGCTGTACCAAATCTTCACCCGTTTCATCATCCTTGCCTTCTACTTTTGGCGGATTGTAAACAACATGATAGGTTCTCCCACTTGCCAGATGCGCGCGTCTTCCTGACATACGTTTGACTATCTCTTCATCCGGTACATCTATCTCTATTACGGCATCAATCGCAATTCCTGCATTAGTTACTGCATCAGCCTGAGGCAGTGTACGAGGAAACCCGTCTAAAAGATAGCCGTTTTTACAGTCATCCTGCGCAATTCTGTCTTTGACAAGTCCTATAATAATCTCATCTGTCACGAGCTGTCCCGCATCCATAGCCGCTTTTGCCATTTTTCCCATCTCAGTTCCCGCTTTGATTGCGGCACGAAGCATATCGCCTGTAGAAATCTGCGGGATATTGTACTTCTTGGTTAAAAACTGCGCCTGTGTCCCTTTTCCTGCACCCGGAGCGCCTAAAAGAATTATTCTCATTTATTTTCCTCCTCTTCTTTAAATCCAAAATCTTCTTCATCTTCACACTCTTGAGCAGCCAATATGTCCGCTACAAGCTCTTTTGCCTCTTCTTCTTCCATATCACCGTTTTTAATGTCTTCTATAACATCTTCGAGGTCAGATTTGAATTCACGGAGTTCTTCTATTTCCTCTTTGGCATCCTGTGTTGCCTCTTTGTTTCCGGCTATCTCTTCAAAAATCTCATCGAGTCTTTCTGTAATATCGGGAATAACACTTTTTGTCAGCAGTTCTTCTAATTTTTCTATATGTGACATTTTCTGTCCTTATTAATTGTTTATGAAATAATACTATAATTATGTAAAAAAGTAATGCTATGAACTTTTATGCAGTTATTATTGGAACAGAAATTCTTAACGGAAGACGCGTTGACAAACATTTTGAATTTTTAAAAAATGAACTTGCAAAATACGGGCATGAACTTTGTGCCTCTTTTGTCATCAAAGACGATGTCGGACTGATGAAACGCACCTATAAAATGATACGCGACGACAAAGAAGCAGTGATGTTCTCTTTTGGCGGCATCGGTTCGACTCCCGATGATTTGACACGGGAGGTGGCCGCGGAAGTTTTCAGAAATTCCAAGCCCGTAACACATGAAAAATTCAAACAAGACATTATCAAAAAATTTGGTGACGAGGCATATCCTCATCGTATCCACATGGCGGAGATACCGCCAAATGCAGAACTTCTGCCAAATCCGGTAAACAACATGTCCGGTTTTACTTTAGACAGGAGGTTCTTTTTTATGCCGGGTTTCCCCTCGATGTCCCATCCAATGAGCAGTGAAATAATAAAAAAATATTTTTCACAGGCAAGAAAAAAATACAGATATACACTGCTGGCAGAAACAAGTGAAAATACACTCATTGATGTTATGCAAAAACTCCCAAAAAACATTGAGCTTTCTTCCCTGCCAATTTTTATACAGAACAAACCGAATGTGGAACTCTCTTTAAGCGGAGAAAACAATGAAGAAGTAAAAAAATATTTTGATATGTTTCAAGAGGAACTTTCACGCAAACATATACCATTTAAAAAATTATAAACCAAAGAATTTTATCATGTTAGTTTGATTATTGGTACTTTTATTGCTTTTATCTCTTATATATGTTGTTTATCTTAACACCTCATAAAAATGAGTTTAAAGAAAAAGAGGAACAGCACTACATTTTTAACATATAAGAGAAAATAAAACTATGGCATTAATAATGAACAACCATGTCTTCAAAGGGCATAAGACTTTACTGGGCAATAAATTTGTAACATATAAAGAACTGAACCTCCCGAGTCGTACCGATATATACCAATACGCCAAGAACGGTTTTGACTGGGGAAACACCTCAAAAGGTGCCTTGCAGCTTGCTTTTGCAATACTCTACCAACTCAGCAATAAAGAAACAGCACAGATGTATGCAAAAGAGTTTTGTGAAGATGTTGTCAAACAGCTTAATTCCCGCGACTGGGTTTTAGAAGCTTCAAATGTTCTTGCCTGGATGGATACGAATTGTACTACAGTTACTGAGATACAGCAAAAAAAAACAAAACAAAAAAGATTAAAACCTGCAAACAGAAAAATCAAAAAAGACAAATCAAATGTTGTCAAAGATATTTGCAAAGAGCTTCAAATCACACAAAAACAACTCGCCGAAGTCCTTGAAGTACCCGAAGGAACCGTCAGCAGCTGGGCTGTTAAAAATGAAATTCCCAGACTCGGCAAAAAAGCCATAGAATTTTATATACAAAATACAAAAAACCAAAAAATCGTTGACAGCTACAGAAGTTTTATAGAACTTCTGCAAGCATCATAACAAGGATACCATTGAAACCAAAAGACGAAGTGACAAGAAGTTTGTTAATTGACAAAAATACATGGGATGAAGCGATGAAATACTCACGCAGTCGCTACAAAATGAGCCTGAGCAAAGTTGTTGAATCTTTGCTTCAGGAATGGCTTGCCAAAGAGAAAAGGAAACCTCTCGACAACACAAAACAAAAGAAGTTTTTTGAATAAACTACCTTGCATATCCGGTATTTTTAGGCGTAGTTTCATCATAGTCAAAAAGTTCGAGTATGCTCTTTTTATTCATTTTTCTGGCAAAATCTACGGCACTGAAACCTTTTAAGTCCCGTACATTTTTGTCAGCACCATGTTTTAAAAGAAGTTTGGCAATTTCAACTCTTCCGTAACATGCTGCACCCATCAATGCGGTAAAACCGCTTTTCCTTGTCGTTTCATTTACTTTTTTACCCTGCTCTATCAGATGTTTGACTATTTCAATTTTATCATAGGTAATTGCCATATCAAAAATACTGACACCTTCATCATCGCAGTCAAAAATGTCTGCCCCGTTGCTTATGAGCAGCATTATTGTCTCATCTGAGCACTGTGCACGTAATGCACAGGCAAGTACAGACTCTCCCGCCTCATTCTTTTGGGAAAGTTTCCCGCCATTTTTTATATGTTTTTTTATACCAAGATAATCATCGTTTTTTAGTAGTTCAAGCCAAGTGTTCAAAATATTCTCTTTTTATTTTATTATTTAAATTATATACTAAACTTCGTTAGTAGTTTTTAAGTATAATTGCAAATCAAATTAATTAAGTGAGAATTCAATGGACGTTATTCAAACAGCAGATGCATTTAAAGCATTGGTAAACAATATTAAAACAAACACAACCGGATACAAAGATCCTTTGGCTTTTGGTATAGCACGAGTAGACTTGGGACAGTTAAATGTCAACAAGTCTCTTCAGGCGACCTACCCGGTAATTAACTGGGATGAAAATTTTGGCAGTGCCGCGATTTTCATCCAGGCGCTTGCAGACCAGGGAATTACAGTAGATTTTACACAAAATGAAGTCGTATGTGACATAAATTTACAGTTTTTAAAAGATTGTCTCAATGCTTTTACCCCTTATTCTGACGAAGCACACGGTGATGCACACAAAAACATTCAAGTAGTTTCAGCACTCTATTCTCAAATAGTAAACAACGGAAGTCTTGAAGGCGAATTCAAAGTATGCTTTATATTTGAAGATGCGCCTTGCGAAAGTGTAGAAGCAACCTATCTAAAACTGTATGCAATTTCTCTTGCAAAAGTAGGACTTCGCGAAATCAATCTTAACGGTGCCTTCGGTGCATTGCCGAATGTTGCATGGTCTAACGGACAACCGATAGAACTTGATTATTTACGAGAGTTTGAAATTGAACTCAAACTTGCAAATGAGTATCCGCATATTGATTTTGTAGACAAATTTCCAAGATTTTTACAGCACATTATTCCTGCAGACAATACACGCATACTTGACACTTCCAAAGTACGTTTCGGTGCACAGCTTGCAGCCGGGACAACTGTAATGCCGGGGGCTTCATACATCAACTTTAATGCAGGAACAACCGGTGTAAGCATGGTGGAAGGTCGTATTTCTTCTTCTGCGATTGTTGGTGACGGTTCTGATGTCGGAGGCGGCGCTTCAATTCTTGGTGTTCTTTCAGGGACAGATGGAAATCCGATCAGTATCGGCAAAAACTGTCTTTTGGGAGCCAACTCTGTTTGTGGTATTCCTTTGGGAGATGGCTGTATTATAGATGCCGGTCTGGCAATTCTTGAAGGAACAAAAGTAGGTATTTACCCAACTGAACTTGAAAAAATCAGAGAAGTAAACAAAGGCATAACTATTGAAGGGGAAATTTTCAAAGCAAAACAACTCTCTTTTTTCAATGGACTTCACTTCAGACAAAACTCTCTAACCGGAGAAATCACTGCATCACGATCTACTCGAGAAATTAAACTCAACGCTGACCTGCACTAGGTTTAGATAAATATTGAAGAACTGTTCTTCAATATTTATTATATTTTGGCACTTAGCTGCTTACACTCTGCTAACAGATTTTTTTTACAATACTGCAGATATCAACAAAAGGGGAAATCATGAAAAAAACTATTATCAGCCTGTCACTTATCACTACTGCCCTGCTTTTTGGAAATGACAATATCAATACGACACAGTTTTTAAACAGCGCGATTGAAGATGCGTATGACATACATGACACATTTAAGAACAAAACAGATACTCTGCTAAAAAGTGATGAAGCTTTACAGGCTTATGCCAAAGAAGTTGTAAATTTTGAATCAAAACTTGAAACATTTCCAAACAACAGCACAAAAGAATTTCAATCAACAAAAGATGCACTCAATGCCTTGGATGATGTAGAACAGTTAAGTACACAAATAACAGTATTGGCAAAAACAACAGCTTATCTTGCAGCACATCAGGCTGACAATACAAACGAGAGCTACAATAATACTATACAGACAATGTCAAAAACAATACTCAGACTTTCCGATGATATTGGCACTATGGCAGATAGAATTGGTGAAATGGCAGACAGAATTGTACAAACACAAGAAATTCAATCCAAAAACTACACTGCAACCCTGCAGTTATCTCAATATGCTATGAATCTGGCTTCCAACCAAGGCGAAGCTTCCCGTAATATGTCAATAAACAACTTAACAACTTCTATGTCAAATAATATGCAGATTCAAAATATGAATCAAAACAATCCCCAGGGCAGTATTCCTATGCGCTAAAACTTTATGCTATAATTAGAACATATGAGGAGGCGTTTATGAGTATTTCAAATAATATTGCATCCATTCAGGCAAATACAAATGTCCTGAATGTCACTGCAAATAATATTGCAAATGTCAATACAGAAGGATTTGTCCCAAAAGATGCAAAAATATCCACTCAGTCTAATTCTTTACATGTAAACATAAGAGAAGCAGACAACAACGGTTCAAAAAAGAGTCAAACGGATTTGGCAAAAGAGATTCCTGATGAAATTATTGCCCAAGAGAGTGTAGCAGTGAATGTCAATGTCATTAAAACCCAAAATGAGATGATGGGAACACTTTTGGATATAAAAACATAATTAACGGGTCACAATATTCATACTTTTGAGATTTTTTAAAAAAGAGGCACTCTCATCAAAGTCAGACAAGTTACTTCCCATTTGAAGAGTGCTAAAAACTGTTTTACCAATGATATATCTTCCCTCAACGCCATGCCTTAGTGTTTTTATGCCCCAGAGATTTTGAAAAACAACTATCTTGTTGTTTTTCGTTCCAACATACAAAGCTATATGCCCTTTTCTGTACAACAGAGTTTCAAAAGGGACTCCGTATCGTTGAATCATTTTTATTTTTTTCTCATCAGAGATATTTTCTAAAGATATGACTTTGCCTACTCTGCTTTGCTGATAAGAATTTCTTGGCAACCAGATACCAAACGGTGCAAAAAAATCTCTTAGCGTAGAAGAACAATCTCTCTGATTGTATATGCCACCCCATCCGTAGTTTACATGTAAGAGTTCGCCCATTACAAGATTGATGTTTTTTGCATTAAATTTCAGTATTCCCTTATGTCCGATTTTCCTATTGACTGAAGTGTTTACACAATAGGGTTCTTTCAACATGTATTCTGCTATAGTTAAAATGTGAAACTCTTTTTGATTTTGGCTGATGATTGGAAACATTGTTCCCAGAGTGGATTTAAATAAAAAATCTTTTTTGGGTGTATACAAAGGAACATTGTCCTGTAAAACAAATACCTGTTGTGCCTTTTGCCACATTTCTGCACATTTCCTGTCCATATAGACAATGTCTCGTACGTGTACCCATCCGTAAGCAAAACTGGACTTGACAAATACCCACTCTCTGTCTTTTGAATAGTGTGAAACAAAAAGCGGCTTATTTGCGGCAACGGTAGAGTTTTGCATGTAGTCAAAAGGAAAGCCCTCGCCTGCTTTATTCGGGTCTCTCAAAACCGGCCTGGTGGTAGGAAAAGCTCTGATACTCACCTTTCTCAGGGTAATTGCCTGTTTGTTTACACTGGAATAGGCTTCAAAATTAGAATTATTTTTTATTTGTTTAAAAAAACTATCATCAAGTGGCTGTAAATTTTCCCCATAACTGTTTGTTGCATCAAATAATTTATATGCCCACATCGCATTTTCTAACGGAATATCCATGCTGTCAATATTCCACGGCTGAAAATACATTGTGGCAAATTTTTCTAATGACGAAATATAGCCCTTGTTTATGGCATGTGCATACTCTGAAACATCTTGGGAAATTCCGCTCAAACCTTTGATATATTCTGCTTTTGGCAACTTCTTATGAGAAGCAGTCTGTGAGGTTGTCTGCGAACATCCACTTATCAGGACAAGCGCTAAAGAGAGATACAGATACTTCAAAAAAATCCTTTAATCTACATCACCAAATCGGCTGACAACCCTGCCAACAACTTCAACCTGATTTGCATCAAGTGTTTGTGTACTATAGACAGAATTGTCAGAGATTATATCAAGTTTTCCGTCAATTCTCTTTTGTACACGTTTTATAAAAAGTCCTGCTTCGGTTCTTATGGTAAAAATACCGCCGCGATTGATATCTGTCTTGCTTCTGTTAATAAATACAATATCATTATAACTAAAAGTAGGCTCCATTGAGTCACCCGAAACATTAATAGCTTCTATATTTTGCAGCTCTTTTTCCCCACCGAGCATAAATACAAACTGCTCAGGAATTTCAAGCTCTTCTATCTCTTCAGACTCTATGTCACTTCCTCCTCCTGCACTGGCATTGATGTCGGAAAAGTATTTGACCATATAGAATTTATTTGTTGCTTCAACCAAACTTTCAGGAGACTGTCCATACAAAAGCCAGTTTATAGAGATACTTCTTTTGGCACAAAAATCCAGTAATTCGTTAAATGGAATTTTGTTACGTCTTTTCATTGTTGCAAAATTCATCTGCGAAATACCCAATACCGCAGCAACATCTTTGTCAAAAACTTTTTTCGGAGCAACTTCATCAGAGATAATGCTTTTAATCTCTTCTACTATATCCAAGAAACTATTCATTTTGAACCCTTTTTATATTGATTTGCAATAGTATAGTCTAAAAATCAAAGAATGTCAAAAAATATTTGACAATTTGAAATATTTTTTATATTTTTTTTGAATTGTTGTACTATTAGTACATATTTATATAAAGGATGAAAAATGTCATTACTTATAAAAAATGCAGAGAGTTTGTTTGAAAAGTTTGAAAATCATTTAGAAAAATGGGCAGAAAAATTATTTTAGGATTTGAGATCTTTGTCTTTTTCACGTTCTTGCGATTTTGTTTTGTGATAGCCGGCAAATATAAAAACCATAAATAAGACAAACAAGAGTGTCATAACCGTATCAACCAAACTGTTCATTGCTTACTCCTCGGTAAAGGTAGAATAATTTTGACGGATTGCATCATAAAGAATTATTCCCGTGCTGATAGCAAGATTAAGACTGCGCCCGTCTTTTGTCATAGGAATAGTTATATTTTGTGCTTTATATTTGTTTAACAGATCTTCCGGTATTCCTTTTGTCTCACTGCCAAAAAAGATATAATCACCTTCTTTGAATTTGGCATCAAAATAGGGTTTGTCCGTTTTTGTTGTAGCAAAATAGGCATTATCAGTTATATCGTTACATGTAAAGAATTCATCAATACTTTCCCACACTTTCAAATCAAGCTTATTCCAATAATCAAGACCTGCCCGACGAACAGCTTTTTCATCTATATCAAAACCTATAGGTTTAATTAAGTGCAGCGAAGCCCCTGCATTGACACAGAGTCTGCCTATCGCTCCGGTATTGTTTGGTATTTGCGGATGTACCAATACTATGTTGAATGCCATTAAAAAATTACCGTTCTGTTTGCATAGGTAAAAATTCTGTCTTCGAGAGCCAGTTTCAATGCTTTGGAAAGAACTACTTTTTCAACATCTCTGCCGGCACGCTGCATATCTTTCCAGCTGTAGGCATGTGTTACATGGATTGTCTCCTGTGCGATAATAGGCCCTTCGTCAAGATTGTTGTTTACAAAGTGTGCTGTCGCTCCAATGATTTTCACCCCTCTGTCGTAGGCTTGTTTATAAGGATTTGCACCTATGAATGCCGGTAAAAACGAATGGTGTATATTTATGATTTTATTTTCAAATGTTTCAACAAATCTTGGTGTCAGGATTCGCATATATTTTGCCAGAACTATAAAATCAACTTCTTTGTAACTTTGAATAGCCTCAATAATTTTACTTTCATGTTCCTGACGCTCCAATCCCTGATGAGAAATCGTGATATAAGGAATATCAAACTTTTTTACAAATGATTCCAAATTATCATAATTGGAAATAACCGCTACAATATTTGCCTCAAGTTCACCCGCTTCATGACGGATCAGAATATCGCCAAGTGCATGAATCTCTTTTGTTGCCATTATTATGATGTTTTTTTTCTCAGGTTTTACAATTTTTATGCCGGAGTGTTCAGGCAATACTTCGTGTAAAGCTTTAAGCAGTTCTGTATTATCAACATTCCCGTCAACAACACTACGCATAAAAAACTTGTTGCTTTCCCTATCAACAAACTCACTGTTGGACAGAATATTCAGATCATAACTGTAAAATATACTTGAAACTTTATGTACAAGTCCTTTTTCATCATTTGCATCTATTAAAACTCTATATTGACTCATCTACAGATTTCCTTTTTCCAGCTTTTCAACACGGGCGTCTATTGTTGCCAAAGTATATTCTAAAAAGTTAAGTGTCATGTCTACTTTGGCTTCAATATTTGCATTATTTGGCGCTTGAAAACCTTCAAAAAGGACCAAAAGCCTCTCTCTTATGGAGTTCAAATAAATTAATTCACTTTCCATGGATGTATGCGCATCATCTTTTTGCTGCAGGCGTTCTTCGGTTTCCTCAGCAAAAGTTTCCTGTTGCACTTCTTTTACACTCTCTTGCGGCAGTTCATCTTCCATTTCAGCCAGTGTTGACAATATGACATCTTTTAGTTCCATGCTTTTAATAACCACCTTTCAAACTCTTTGAACTCAACTTCGGAATCCATCTTTAAAAAATACTCTTTCATTTGAACATTTACATGTAAAAACTTTTTTCTCATACCGGAGAGTCTTCGTATAGCAATTTTGGCATCACTGTTATTTGGGTCTTTTTTTAAGACTTCCTTATAAATTTCCAATGCCTCTTCTTTTAAACCTTGCAGTTCATAAATATTTGCCAAAGTCAGAGTCTGCATATGAAATCAGCCTACTTTTCTATGTAGTTTGCAATAATTGAGCCCATTTCACTTGTTGAGCAGACTTCTTTTGCATCAAACTGAGCCAAGTCACCTGTTCTGTAGCCTTCGCTTAATGTTTTTTTGATGGCATTGTCAATTTTGTTGGCAGCCTCTTCTTCATTAAGTGCATATCGAAGCATCATTGATGCAGAAGAAATAGTTGCTATAGGATTTGCAATCCCCTGTCCTGCAATATCAGGAGCTGAACCGTGAATAGGTTCATATACACCGATTTTAGCACCGATGGAAGCGGATGGCAGCAGTCCTATGGAACCCGAGAGCATACTTGCCTCATCACTTAATATGTCGCCAAATATATTTCCTGTAAGCATTACATCAAACTGTTTTGGATCGCGGATAAGCTGCATAGCGGCATTGTCCACATACATGTGAGAAAGTTCTACTTCCGGATACTCTTTTGCCACTTCTTCAACAGTTTCTCTCCATAACTGGGAAACATCCAAAACATTTGCTTTGTCGATGGAACATACACGTTTGCTGCGAGTCATTGCAATTTTAAATGCCTGATGGGCAATACGCACGATTTCATCGCGTGTATACACCATAGTGTTCCAGCCTTTGGTTGCATCGCGTCCTTTTGGCTCACCAAAATAAATACCGCCGATAAGTTCGCGAACCACCATTAAGTCAACACCGCGGACGACTTCCGGTTTTAATGAAGAAGCATTTACGAGTTCATCATATACAACTGCCGGACGCAAATTGGCATACACACCAAGCTCTTTTCTAAAACGCAAAAGACCGCTTTCAGGACGCTTTTCACGTGGAAGAGTGTCCCATTTTTCACCGCCGATAGCACCAAAAAGAACAGCATCGGAATTCAATGCTCCGGAAATTGTCTCTTGAGGAAGCGGATCACCTGTAATGTCATACGCACATCCACCCATTAATAAATCTTCATATTTCAGAATAAACCCGCTGTATGATGCAACTGCATCCAAAACTTTTACAGCCTCGTCAATAATTTCAGGACCAATTCCATCACCTTTTATCAGTGCTATTTTGTATGATTTCATCTATTTTTTTCCTTCTACTTCATTTTTTGCAAAGTTCATTAAACCGCCTGCATCTATCAGCTCCTGCATAAAAGCAGGGATCGGAGTAAATTTATATGTTTTATCTGTACTTTGGTTTGTGATTGTGCCTGCATTCATATCAATACTGATTGCATCACCCTCCTGAATCTCATCTGCTTCTTTGAGTTCAAATATAGGCAGCCCCATATTAAATGCATTTCTGTAAAAAATTCTGGCAAATGTAGGTGCAATGATGGCAGCAACACCGGCAGCTTTTAATGCAATCGGTGCATGTTCACGAGAACTTCCGCATCCAAAATTTTCGCCTGCGACGATAACATCCCCGGGAGACATTTTATTTACAAATTCAGGATCAGCATCTTCCATTACATGTTTTGCCAGTTCTTCTGGTACTGAAGTATTTAAATATCTTGCAGCAATAATCAAATCGGTATCTATATCTTTTCCAAATTTCCAAACTTTTCCATTTATGTTTGCTTTTTGCATCTAAAATCCTATTGTTTTTACTAAATAATTTTGCGATTATATCTAAAATGTTATATGAAGTTAATTAAAAAATAATTTTACAAAAGAACTGCATTAATATTAACAAATATCAATGCAGTTGCACAGCTATGTTATCGCTTGAGATTGTTTGTAGTTTGAAGCATTTCGTCACTGGTGGTAATGATTTTTGAATTTGCATCATAGGCACGTTGACCGGTAATCAAATCTGTCAGTTCAACTACCAGTTCAACATTACTGAGTTCCACAAACCCCTGTCTCAGTGTCCCGAGCCCATCAATACCGGGAATCCCTTCAACCGGTTGTCCCGAACTGTCTGTTTCAAGATAGAGATTGTCACCCATGGCATGCAAACCGGCCGGATTTATAAAATTTGTTGTTTGAATCTGTCCTATCTGTGTTGCCTGCGTCTGCCCGGGCTGAATCACTGTCACTGTTCCGTCGGTACCGATATTGATATTTGTCGCATCAGGAGGAATTACAATCTGTGGTACCAGTGTGTATCCGTCACTGTTGACAATCGTTCCGTTTTGATCTATTTTGAAAGAACCGTTTTTAGAGTAAACCTGTGTCCCGTCAGGCAGTTCCATTTTAAAAAAACCTCTGCCCGTAATAGCCAGATCCAGATTGTTGTCTGTCTGTTTTAAAGATCCTTCGGAGAATATTTTATTTATTGCCGTCGGACGGACACCTAAACCAACTTCAATTCCGGTAGGACTTTTGGTTGTATCACTGGTTGATGTTCCTGCATATTCCATCACATGATACATCAAGTCAGCAAATTCTGCACGGGATTTCTTAAACCCAATAGTGTTCACATTGGCAATATTATTGGCCGTCGTATCAATTTGTGTCTGCATCCCCAACATTCCTGTTGAAGCTGTATAGAGTGATTGCATCATTTTGTTCTATCCTTAATTTTATTTCATAAAATGAAGGGAACCGTTTGTCCCTTTCAGTACGCCAAAAGAAGTAATTCTTTTAGCTGCGTTAACACTGGGCTTCCTTCGGCAGGAAACCCACGCAACTGGTTGCTCTTAAAAAAGTCATGTTATGCTTTTTTCGCAAGTTTTTCTATTGCGTCTCTGTTCATGTCATTCATTTGAGCGTCCATTACCTTTTGATACATTCCTACGAGTCTGTTTGTTTCTATGAGCTGTGTCATCATTTTTACTGCATTTACATTGCTTTTTTCCACAAAACCCTGTCTGACTGCACCACTTTGTTCAATACTTGTTAAAGAGTCTGTATTTGGAAGTTTATAAAGATTGTCTCCCTCTTTGATAAGATCTTTGATATTTTCAGGCTGGGCAATAAATAATTTTTTATTTTCCACCAGAGAGAGACTGTTTGGAACATTGGTAAAAATCTGCCCATTTTTATCTACTTCTATAACACTGTCCATTGTCGCAAAACTGATTCCCTCTTTTGACTTCTGATAATCACTTGGAAGTACCTCATACCCCTGTTTGGTAATGAGCTTTCCTTCATCATTGAGGGTAAAAGCACCGTCACGGGTAAGGCGTATGCCCTCGGGGGTTTTTACTGCAAAGAACAATCCCTCTCTAGAAAGTGCAAAATCCAAAGAGTTTGAACTTTTTTGCATATTTCCAACAGAATAGTCAGTATAAGAGTCTACTATCTGCGGTGCCCGTGTCATTGTTCTGTTGAGAAATGCCGCACCCTCTTTGGAATTGTCACTATTTGGAAGCTCATCTCTGGCCTCTTTATACAGCCGCATAAAATCACCGACAATAAGCTGATCTTCTTTAAAACCGTTTGTATTCACATTTGCCAAATTATTTGCAATGGTATCAAGTCTGTTAAACTGCGTTACCATCCCGGCAGCAGAACTGTAATAGCCTGTTTGCATTTATTGCCCCTGTATTGATTTACATGTAATAAGCAATGTCCGTTCCAACAAAATTTTATTCAGAAAAAAGCATCTGTTAAGAATATTTCGGTATAATCCACCTTTTAAAAACCTTAACTCAATTGGAGCACCCTCCCATATGACAGCAAAAGAACTCAACAAAGCTTTAGAGACCTTTTTTGAAGAGCACAAGTCCAAAGATTGTGTCACTTATGAATCTTTAATCGAATTTTTTGACAAACAGCCTACAGCTGCTCAGGCAAAAAATATTTATAAACTTCTCCAAAAACACAAAAAATGTATTTATACATCCAGCGAACATGCTAAAAAACTAAATGACCAGGAAGCAGAAGCACGCAGAAGCGCCCAGCGAAAAATGCTCGAAGACAATGAGACAGACAAATTTGATATTTTAAAAGAGCATGAACTTCTTGAATGGTCCCGCTCAGATTCTCCTGTTCGTATGTATCTTCGGGAAATGGGACAAATTCCACTTCTGACAAAAGAAGAAGAGATTGAAATCTCCAAGAAAATAGAAGCCGGAGAAAGCATCATTATAGATGCCATATGTTCTGTTCCCTATTTGATAGATTTCATTCTAGACTACAAAGAACCTCTTATCAACCGGGAAAGACGCGTCAAAGAACTCTTTAAAAGTTTTGAAGACGAAAAAGATGACGGAGATGATGATACAGATGATGACTCTGCAGAAAAAACATTGTCTGTAAAAGACAAAAGCAGAGTTGAAAAAGTATCTACAAGTTTCAAAGCTTTGGAAAAAGCGAAAAAAGACTGGGTAAAAGCCACAGAAAAAGCACCTGAAAATCTTGACGGAGAACTTACAGAAGAAATTGTGCATTACTACTTGACTGTAACATATAAAAAATCTGTACTCAAAGAAAAACTTCTTGACCTCGGACCTACTTCAAAGCTTATAAATGAATTGGTAAAAGCAATGGAAACAACACTCAAAAGTGATGAAGGGTACGATAAAGAGTTGAAACGTTTAGAGTACAAACTGCCTCTTTTTAATGCCACATTAAAAGCAAATCATAAAATTTTAGTGGAAAAGATTCAGGATCTGACAAAAGAAGATATTGCCAATATGGTTCCTGAAGCAACAATGGTTTCAACCTATATGGAAATTAAAAAACTGGTACAGACAAAAGAGGCTTCAAAAAACAGCTTTGATATGGAACCGGAAAAACTTGCTGATATTTTAGAGCAGATCAAACGCGGTAAAAATATCTCGGAAATTTCCAAAACAAAAATGGCAAAATCAAACCTGCGTCTTGTAGTTTCCATTGCCAAGCGCTATACCAATCGCGGTTTGCCTTTCCTCGACCTTATCCAGGAAGGAAATATCGGTCTTATGAAAGCAGTTGACAAATTTGAATATCAAAAAGGATACAAATTTTCAACCTACGCAACATGGTGGATTCGTCAGGCTATTTCCCGTGCTATTGCCCATCAGGCCAGAACAATCCGTATCCCTATTCATATGATTGAAACGATTAACCGTATCAATAAAATTATGCGTAAACACCTGCAGGAAAACGGAAAAGAGCCGGATGTTGATACAATTGCACAGGAAGTCGGCTTATCAGTTGAAAAAGTCAAAAATGTCATCAAAATCACCAAAGAGCCTATCTCTCTTGAAGCTCCTATCGGCAGCGAGGATGACGGCCGTTTTGGAGACTTTATAGAAGATAAAACATCTCTTTCTCCTTCTGATGCAATTTTAAAAGATGACTTGAGAATTCAGATTGAACAGGTTCTTGAGCAGTTAAACGAAAGAGAAAAAGCCGTTATCAAACTCCGTTTCGGAATTATGGATGATGAGAGTGACAGAACACTCGAAGAGATTGGGAAAGAACTCAGTGTAACCCGTGAGCGTGTTCGTCAAATTGAATCAAGTGCCATCAAAAAACTCAAACATCCTAAAGTTGGACGAAAACTCAAAAACTATATCGAAGAATAATGATGAATATGACATTGGAACAAAAATGGATAGAAAACGATTATAATCCATTTATTTTATTCCGTTCTAATGGAAAAATAATTTCTCTCAATACAGAAGCTCAGTTTCTACTGGGATCTGTCCAGCCCAGTGAACTTTTTAATCTTGCCCAAACCTATGCCAACATAACCTTTGGCTTCAAAACAACCTTTTTGGAACTGGAATACGGCAGATATAAATTTTTTGCCATTACGGTCGGCTATGAAGACGAAGAGTGTATAGGTATCAAACTCTACCAGGCACCAACCTACAAAATAAATACAAAAAAACCTGACGGTGAACTCACAAATATATTTACGATTACGGATTTGTGCATTGCTTCAAATTCCATCAGTTCCGAAATAAATTTTATTAAAAACTATGACCCGACTATTCCTGATGTTGTTGTCAATGCCAACAATTTAATCAAATTATTAAATTTTATATACAAAGCATCTCAAAAAAGCAGAGTTATTGAAACAAAAATTTCCTATATTGTTGGAGAATATATCAAGTTTCATGATAAAAAATATGGTCTTTTTTCTATCTCCGTTATAGCGGACAACATTGACAGTGAAATGTTGCCAGACATCAAAATGCTCGCTGATAAATATGATTTTTATGTAGAAATTACTAAAAAATCAATATCCATACATCTTCCAATCATAACACACTGATCTTTGCCCTTAAGCTAAAACTTCTTTAGAGACCAAAGCACCGGTTACAATTCCGATCAAAAGAGACGGAAGGTAATATGCCAACTCCAGTACTTCATTGTTCTTCAAAGCTATAAATCCTAATATAAGCAGTATATAGGGTATGATTCGTATAATGGAAACACTTCCTCTGAAGCCATGTTTTGCATTTTTCAGACTTAAAGTCTTTATTTTTGCTTTTTCTTCTTTGACAATCTGCTTTAAATCAAGCTCTTCTGCCGGAGTATTATTTATACTGTCGTCTTCGTAAAGTCCATGCGGATCATCTATTGTGTCAAGCAGATCTTTTTCGTCTTCATATTCTTTAGTATCAACCTTGTTCTGCACCATTTTTCTATAAGAAAAAGAGGAACCGAGTATAATCAAAAAAGCACTTAAGAATGCAATTTCGATATTGAGAAATATTTTTTGAGAATAAAAATATGTGATAAAAATCAGAATCTGTACCACAAAAAAAATACTAATAGTTTTTTTCACCGTAATCCTCATCCTCATCATCTTCAAGCTGTTTTTTTATCGCATATCTGTCTTCTTTTGCCAGTTTTTCAAATTCTTTGTATTGTTTTGAATATGCTTTGTAGATATTTAATATTGCTGCTGCAACTCCAATGAAAACACCTACCCAAAAAAGCCACTCGATACCTGTCCATCTTTTTAACAGCCAGCCAATACCGACACCCAACAGTACCGCCACAACCATGGAGATACCCAAAGAGAGACTGTCTGCTGCCTCTACAATAGGCTTTATTCTTGGTTTGCGTTGCCCCGGGGCATTCTCTCTGGCTTCGCTATTCACCTTATCCTGCGTGTCATCAGACATTTGTTATTTCCTTAAATACTTCGGCACTCGCCTGTATTGTATTTTCTATCATTTCATCAGTAATTGCCGTGGAAATAAATCCTGTTTCATACAAAGAACAGGCAAAGTAGTGTCCGCGCTCAAGCATGCCGGTATGAAACTTTGCAAAAAGTTCTGCATCACTCTTTGCTGCATCACTAAAGTTTTTTACAGGTTTGTCATTAAAGAAAAAACCGAACATTGAACCTCTTGTATCTACCTGCATAGGTATATTGTACTTTGCAGCGGCCCTTTGCATCCCTTCAACCAGTCTTTTGGCTCTTTCGTTTAAAACATCAATCACTCTTGCATTGTTTTTGAGTTTCATCAGAGCAGTATATCCTGCTGCCATTGCCACAGGATTGCCGCTTAAAGTTCCGGCCTGGTACACAGGACCTTCAGGTGAGAGCATTGCCATTATCTCTGCGCGCGTACCAAAGGCACCGACCGGCATACCGCCGCCTATCACCTTTCCGAGTGTTACTATGTCAGGTTTTACCCCTGTTATGGACTCGGCACCGTGAACACTTGCGCGAAATCCGCTCATCACTTCATCAAACAAAAGCAGAGTACCGTGTTCGTCACAAAGCTTTCTGAGTGCATGCAAAAACTCTTTGTCAGCCGGGACAAGTCCCATATTGCCTGCAATTGGTTCTATAATCACACAGGCAATATTGTCGGAGTCCGCAAAACATTTTTTGACACTCTCTATATTGTTGTATTCCGCCAAAAGAGTATGCTTTGTAAAATCAGCCGGAACACCGGGACTTGAAGGATTCCCAAAAGTCGCCGCACCGCTTCCCGCTTCGACCAAAAGAGCATCACTGTGTCCGTGATAGCATCCTGTAAACTTCACAATATCATCACGCCCTGTAAAGCCGCGTGCCAAACGAATAGCACTCATAACAGCTTCTGTTCCGCTGCTTACAAAACGTACTTTGTCAATTGAGTCAAAAAAGCCGACAACAAGCTTTGCAAGTTCTGTCTCTGCCAATGTCGGTGCGCCAAAGCTCAAACCATGCTTTACGGCATCAATAACAGCAGCTTCTATAGCTTCATCACGATGTCCAAAAAGTAAAGGTCCCCAACTTTGGACATAATCAATATACTCATTCCCGTCTACATCTTTCAAGTAGGCGCCTTTGCCCTCAGTGATAAACAGAGGTGTTGTACCCACACTCTTAAATGCTCTTACCGGTGAATCAACCCCACCCGGGATTAAACGCTGTGCCTCTTCAAATGCTTTTTGTGATGCCTCTGTATTCATTTGCAACCTTGTATCTCTATTTTTTTATAATTATATCTAAGTATTGCTAAACGACAGCAACACTATTAATATTGATTTGATATAATCTCACAAATTAAATAATGGATTATTTTTGAACAGATCTTCTTTTGCCTTTTTCGTTGCTTTACTGATACATCTGCTTCTGTTTTTGCTTTTGTGGATAGTGTGGACTTTTACACCGGATACAGAAAAAAAAGCAGTTCCCAAAGAAAAAAGAATTAAAATATCTCTCAAAGAGATGCCAAAGAAGCATAAAAAATCAGGAATAACAAAACAAAAGCCCAAACCTTCGCCCATTGTTCCGCCAATGCCAAAAGGTTCCCAGCTTAAAAAAATAGTAAAACAAAAAACTGTAAAATATGAACCAAAGAAAACACCCAGAAAACCAAAATTAAACAAGCCGAAAAAAACAAAAAAAATCATCAAAAAAACAGTGAAACAGCCAAAGGTCAAACCTCTTCCGACAAAAAAATCCTATATTCCTTTAGAAAAAAAAGCCCAACCAAAAAAAATAAAAAAGCCAGAGGAAAAGCCAAAAAAACTCTCCTGGCTTTATGAAGACAAATCTGCCCAGGAAACAAAAAGTGTCAGGAAAAAAGCCACACACAACAACAGTAATATTTCTCAAAATATCAAAAAACTCTACGGCGATGAATTTGGCAAACTTACACCAGGACAACAGCAGTATATTTTAGATAATCAGGAGATTATGCGTAGAATTACCCAACAGGTCCTTAATCGTGTTGCAAGAGTCAATATCCCACGGGGTTTACATGTAAACAGAAGTAATGTAATAGAATTCTACCTGCATCCAAACGGAGATATGACAGGTTTTCGCTTTATTTCCAAGAGTGGCTACTATATTCTTGATGATACAACCAAAGAGACTATAGAGTATGCCTACAGCAGATACCCAAGACCAAAAGAGACAACACTGATACGATACAATGTATTTTATAATCTAGCAGGATATTAAGCCAGGCACTTAAGCTGTTTGTGCGGCCAACAGTTTCAAGGCACCTTTATATATCGGCTCATCAATAAACCCATACTCTTCATCTACAAAACCGGTAATACCCTCATCACGATGCATCTCAAAGAGTTTCACAATGATTTTTGCCCTTTTTAGCTCTTCTTCTGTATCTACAAATATTTTATGTACAAGTTTCACCTGTCCCGGTGAGATACAGGCTTTTGCATCATATCCCATCTCTTTTTCAAGCAGTAACCATTGTTCAAAAGTTTTTAAATCTTCAAATTCCTGAAACACAAAGGAAACAGGTTTTACTTTCATAGCTCTGGCTGTAATTAAAAAATGTGCAAGCATATATTTCACAGTCGGATTCTGCAGATTAATCAAACTCTGTGAAAGCCCCATATCGGCAAACAAATCTAAAATCCCAAGATAAAACACTCCTACCCTTTTGTTTATTTTCAAAGAAGAAAGATTATGCCAGGCCTGGGCTGTTTCTATAGAAAGATGCAAGTCTATGTCATCATGCAAAAGAGCCAGTACATTTTTTACTTCTTCTTTGTTTTTAATTTTTGGTACACGGACAGCATCAGGCATAAACTGATTAAGATAGGCAATTTCATCATAGCCACCCTTATCCAAAGCATTCACTCGAACAACCAGTTTCTTGTCACTCTTTTTAAGTTGAGAGAGAAAAACAGCTGCCAAAGCGAGAGCAAAAGGTTTGTCTTCTTTGCTTACACCATCTTCCAGATTTAACATAATGCACTCTGCTTCAAGACTTTCTATTTTAGAAAGATGTTTAATATTATGACAAGAAAGCATCAATACTGATTTAAAACTGTTTTTTTTGTTGATGTGGCGAAATGTTGGCACAGCCAAAGCATCAAGTGCAGCCAAGTCCCTGTTTTCGTACGCTTGTGTAATTTTACTTAACATCTTTTTTCTTCTTATCGTTTTTGTGCAGATACAGATACAATGCCTGAATTTCTTCTGTCGTTAAAAAATATCTCGGCATGCCTCTTTTCCTTTGGTTTAAAACTCTATAAAAACTATCGAACTCAATGTTGTTAATTCTTGGGCCGACAAAACTTTTTTTCTTTTTTTTATGCACATAGTCAGCTATGACTTTCCCTTCCCCGTTCTCTCCGTGACAATTTTGACAGCCTATGCCTCTTGGGTTTTTATAAAGTTGTGAAGCATATTCCATCGGTGTTATAAAAGTGCTTGAAGCGTATACAAACAGGGGAATCATTAAAAAAAAGATATGTTTCATCATTAGCCTAATATTATTTTAAAAGGGTATAATATCAAAAAATTTATTTAAGAGGTTTAAATGCAGATTCTTGATGGGAAAGCACTTGCAAAAAAAATTGAAAACAATGTGGCAGATGAAGTTGCCAAATTAAAAGCACAAACAGACAGAACTCCAGGACTTGCCGTAATACTTGTAGGGCAGGATCCTGCAAGCCAGGCATATGTCAGCATGAAGAAAAAAGCCTGTGACAGAGTCGGTTTTTACTCAGTCAGCCATGAAATGCCAGAAGACATTTCTCAAGATGCGATAGAAAATACCATCAAAATGATGAATCAAAACCCAAATATTGACGGAATACTTGTGCAGCTTCCTCTGCCTCCGCAAATAGATACAACAAAAATTCTTGAACTTGTTGATCCTGCAAAAGATGTTGACGGTTTTCATCCCTACAATGTAGGACGCCTTGTCACAAATCTGGACGGTTTTGTACCCTGCACACCACTTGGTGTAATGGAACTTTTACAAGAGTATGACATTGATGTAAAAGGAAAGAACTGTTGTGTTGTCGGTGCTTCGAATATTGTCGGAAAACCTATGGCTGCTCTTTTGCTCAACGCAGATGCTACTGTTGAAGTATGTCATATATTTACAGATGACTTAAAAAAACATACATTAAATGCAGATATTATTCTTGTCGGTGTCGGCGTTATTAATCTTATCAAAGAAGATATGGTAAAAGACGGTGCCATCATCATAGATATAGGGATCAACAGAGCAGACAACGGCAAACTTGTCGGTGATGTGGATTTTGAAAATGTAAGTAAAAAATGCTCATACATCACACCTGTTCCCGGCGGTGTCGGACCGATGACTATTGCAATGCTTTTGAGCAATACTCTCAAAGCCGCAAAACTCAATGCACAAGACAAAGATTAATTCAATGAAAAAAATCTTACATAAAGCATATAAATGGTCAAACTCCTGGACAGGGACTGTTGTCATTGTTCTTTTTACTATCTTTTTTGTTGCCCAGGCTTTTCGTATTCCAAGCGGCAGCATGAAAGACTCCCTTCTGATCGGAGACCACCTTTTTGCCAAAAAATTTGCGTACGGTATTCCTATGCCCTATATTCCGTTTTTGGAAATTCCCATTATTCCATGGAGCAAAGAGTTGAAAATTGTTGATGGAGACACCCCAAAGCACGGTGATATCGTCATTTTCAGATACCCAGGAAATATTAAACAGCATTTTGTAAAACGCTGTGTTGCTCTTCCCGGAGACGAATTGTTTGTTGCTGATAAAAACCTGTTTCTACACTTTAAAGAAGGTGACGAATGGATTAAAAAGAATTATAAAGATTATGAAATAGCAATTTTTGACGGCAAACTGTGGGTAAAAAATCCTTATATGAAAAAACATCCCGGTATTCATCATGACCCGAAAATCGTAAATAACGGGCGTTTTCCGATACAGATTTTTTATGTAAACCCGCTCAAAGTCGAAAAAAATCATTATTTTATGATGGGTGACAATCGTGACCACTCCAATGACAGCCGTTTCTGGGGAAGTGTTCCTTATGAAAACATTGAAGGAACCCCCTGGTTTATCTATTTCTCAATTGACAAAGATTATAAAATTCGATGGGACAGAATAGGAAAAACACCTGCCGACCTGGAAAAACCGGAGCACTTAAAAAAAGCAATACAAGAAAGAGAAAAAGAAGACAAAGAATATTATGGACTCACTTGATTTATTAAAAATAGCAGCTGCCGTTTTAGCACTTGCTGTTGCAATTATCGGACACGAAATTATGCATGGTTGGGTTGCTTACATGTACGGTGACATGACAGCCAAAAATGCAGGGCGTTTAACAGTAAACCCAATTTCGCACATAGATCTTGTCGGAACTATCATAGTGCCTGCTACTATGTACTTTTTACCAATGCTGTTAGGCTCGGACGGCGGTATTTTGTTCGGTTGGGCAAAGCCTGTTCCGATCAATACCTTTACTGTCATAAACAGAGGTGGATATAATGCCGCTATGCAGGTGGACTTGGCAGGTATTGTCTATAATTTCACTATGGGTGCAGTCGCAGCAATTACTCTGACTGCTATGAGTACACCGACAACTGCCGACTCTCTGTTTTATATATTTTTCTATATATTTATATACCAACTGCTTATTATCAATATAGTTTTAGGCGTATTTAACCTGCTGCCTATTCCCCAGTTTGACGGTGGGCATTTTTTAATGCATCTTGCGTTAAAATATAAAATAAATTCTATTGCAGAGTTTTATTACAAATATGACAGATACGGGATTGTTATTGTACTTATTATTTTAATGACCCCGTTAAATCAATATGTACTTTTTATGCCGGTGCAGGCAATTATACATTTGTTACTATCTTAGAGGAGAGAAAATGAAATTTTATATAGGTACCGACCATGCAGGTTTAGAACTGAAGAACTGGACAGTAGAGCTTTTACAATCCAAAGGACATGAAGTAATTGATTTTGGACCATATAGTGCAGACAGAGTGGACTACCCTGATTATGCGCACAAGGTTGCAACGGCGGTTTTGGAAGATGAAAACTCCCAAGGTATTTTAATCTGCGGGAGCGGAATCGGTATGAGTATGGCAGCCAACAGGCATCACGGTATTCGTGCTGCACTGTGCCATGATGCTTATACTGCAACCGTAGCACGCGGACACAATGATGCAAATATCTTATGTTTTGGTGAGAGAATTGTCGGAAAAGGTGTTGCTGAATCTATCATTGATGCATGGATAGCTGGAAGCTTTGAAGGTGGCCGTCACATTGCCAGAGTAGCAAAAATAGAAACACTCTAACAAATAACATTCAAGGAAAAGCTATGTTTGGAGAATGGTCACTTTTAACAATACTCTCTATTGTCTCTATCTATTTATTTGTAAAAATGTTTTATTTCAAAAGCATTACAAATAAGGAACAAAGAAGCAATGACTTAATGAAATTAACGCTTCAGGAGGCAGAAATTTTAATTCGAAAGTACCAGATTCAACTCCAGCGTGCTCTTGGAAATGTCGATATATTAAGCGAAGAACTGACAAAACTCAGAAATGAGTTAAAGGTTTTAAAACAAAGAAATGCAAAACACAGACAGGAAGTAGACAGACTCAATGCAAAGATTAAAGCACTGGAAAGTCGTATTGACGCACTTTTATAAGGATGAAAATGATAACACTAAGTAAAACTGAAAAAAAAATCCTGGAAAACTCAATCAGAGATATACAAGATTTTCCAAAACCGGGGATTGTGTTCAAAGATATCACTACTTTACTCAACAACAAAGAGGCATATGCTGTTTTGATGAATCATCTTTACCAAAGATATAAAGAGTATAATCTTGAATATATTGCCGGTATTGATGCCAGAGGTTTTATATTCGGAGCGGCTTTAGCGCAAATGCTCGGAATTGGATTTGTGCCTATTCGCAAAAAAGGAAAACTTCCCTACACAACCATTAGCGAAAAGTATGCGCTCGAATACGGAGTGGATGAAATCGAAGTTCATATAGATGCTTTTGGAAATGAAAAGGGTGCAAGAGTCCTCGTAATAGATGATTTAATAGCTACAGGCGGTACAGCAAATGCGGCTGCCACACTTGTCAACCAGACAGGTGCCATATGTATCGAATGTTGTTTTATTATAGGACTTGCCTTCCTTGACGGTATAAAAAAACTACAAGAAAAAACTGATGTATATTCAGTGATAGAGGTTAACTAATGATGTATATTCCCAGCCCTTCAAAATATGATCCTGACGAAAACGGACATTTTGGAATTTTCGGTGGTCGCTATGTTCCTGAAACACTTATGCCAGCACTGCTTCAACTCAAAGTTGAATATGAAGCTATTCGTTTTGATGAAGAGTTCTGGAAAGAGGTCGACTACTATCTAAAAGATTATGTAGGGCGCCCGAGTCCTCTTTTTTATGCCGAAAATATTTCTAAAGAAATCGGTGCAAAGGTTTATCTCAAACGTGAAGACTTAAATCATACAGGTGCTCATAAGGTCAACAATGTTATTGCACAGGGTTTGATGGCAAAACGCTTAGGTTATAAAAAAGTCATTGCTGAGACCGGTGCGGGACAGCATGGTGTGGCAACAGCAACCATTGCAGCACTGCTTGATTTGGAGTGTGAAATATTTATGGGTGCAAAGGATGTAGAGCGCCAAGAACTGAATGTTTTTCGTATGAAACTTCTTGGTGCAAAGGTCAATGCTGTTGAGAGTGGCAGCAGAACACTTAAAGATGCAATGAATGATGCCATCCGTCACTGGGTCACCAATGCAAGAGATACCTTTTACATCATAGGAACAGTCGCCGGTCCACACCCCTACCCTATGATGGTACGCGACTTTCAGGCAATTATCGGCTGGGAGGCAAGAGCACAGATTTTACAAAAAGAGAACAGACTGCCCGATTATGTGCTTGCCTGCATAGGAGGAGGCAGCAATGCTATCGGTATGTTTCAACACTTTTTAGAGGACAAAGAGGTGCAATGTATCGGCATTGAAGCCGGTGGACTTGGCTTAGATACAAACAAACACGGCTGTTCTTTGGAAAAAGGGCGTCCAGGTATTTTGCATGGTCAGATGAGCTATCTGCTCCAAGATGAAGACGGACAGGTTCTTGAAGCGCATTCAATCAGTGCGGGACTTGACTACCCGGGCATTGGACCTGAACATGCTTTTCACAAAGACAACAAATCAGTTTCATATGACAATGTCACAGACCAGGAAGCCCTGGATGCTTTTGTATGGCTTTCTCAAAAAGAGGGAATCATTCCGGCATTTGAAAGTTCCCATGCAGTCGCCTATTTGAAAAAGATGCCTGATATAAAAGACAAACTCATCATCGTCAACCTCTCAGGCCGCGGAGACAAAGATATGATTCAGGCAAAAGATATTTTACATTTTGACTAAAAGATCTTTTGTCAGAATCAAGCACTGACAAAAAATAAATTTATTATACGAGGAAATACTATGAATATCAAATTGACGACGGGTGAAACATCCAATGTAAAGAGCAATGTCTGTTTAGAATTCATTACTAATGAAAACTTAGGCGTACACAAATATTATAAACTCCTGCACAAGTCAGGTTTTAAGGCCAAGCAGGACACCTTGTGTACTTTATACGAAAAAAATATAATTGTGTGCGGTATTGAGGATACCGGCAATGATAATATTCGCAGTGCGGCAGCTACAGCAATAAAATCTTTAAAAACATCAAACTATAAATCTGCGAGCATTGCAGTAGAAAAAAACAATATAAAAGCTGTTGTAGAAGGTTTGGTTCTTGGCGGATATGAGTTTAACAAATACAAAACAAAAAATGAGAAACAAAAACTTAAAAATATTTACCTTACATGTAAAGATATAGCAGAGCTAAAAGATGCTTTTGAAGAAGCTGTAATAATTGCTGATGCAACCTGTTATACGCGTGATATAGTAAATATTGCTCCTGATGATTTGAATCCGCCTACTTTTGCAAAACTGGCAAAGAAACTGGCACGTGAAAATTCTCTTGAATGCACTGTTTTAGGACATAAAGAACTCAAAAAAGAAAGATGTGAGGCAATGCTTGCAGTCGGTCGCGCTTCGTGTCATGATACAAAACTGATTCACCTGGCATACAAACCAAAAAATCCGAAGAAAATTATATCTCTTGTCGGAAAGGGTCTGACCTATGACAGTGGCGGACTCAGTCTGAAACCTGCAACCTCAATGGTAACAATGAAAATGGACAAAGCCGGAGCCTGTGCAGTGCTGGGTATCATTAAGGCAGTCAGTGAATTAAAACTCAATATTGAAGTACACGCTTTTGTCGGTGCCGTTGAAAATATGATAGGCGGAAATGCCTACAAACCTGATGATGTTTTAACTTCTCGCAAAGGCGATACGATAGAAGTGAGAAACACAGATGCAGAGGGTCGCCTGGTGCTTGCGGATGTGCTTGATTACGCACAGGAAAAAGTTCAAGCAGATTATCTGTTTGATTTTGCAACGCTTACGGGTGCCTGTATGGTAGCTCTTGGACAGTATACAACAGGTGTTATGGGGCATTCCAACAGACTCAGACATGACATTTCCAAAGCTTCAGGCAGAGCCGGAGAGTTGACAGCTTCCCTGCCGTTTAACAAGTATTTGAAAAAACAGCTCAAAAGTGAAATAGCCGATATCTGTAATATTTCAAACAAGCCTTATGGCGGAGCTATTACAGCCGGACTTTTTTTAGACAACTTCATCAAAGAAGAAAACAAAGATAAATGGCTGCACTTTGACATAGCCGGAAGCGCTTATACTGAAAGTCCCTGGGATGTCAATGTATATGGCGGAACCGGTGCAGGTGTCCGTTTTATGAGTGAGTTTTTAAAAAGTATAAAATAAATATGCTATAATTCCGGTATACTTTAAAAAAGGAGAGAGAATGTCACTAAAAGAACTGTTTCTTGCAACTGCATTAGCATTGTTTCACAGCTCAAAACCGTGTCATTGCCATCTCTTCTTTACCATTAAATCAAAATTGATGGTTTTACTCAACCACTATATTCCGAGATGCCCGTTTTATACGGTATGTTTCGCATTTCGCCGCAGCGGTATTCACCCTCCCCTTTCAATATCCTAATCATTTAATCAAAAAACTTTATAAAAACAAATACAAATATTGTCAGAAATGACTTAAATCAAAGGATATTGTTATGTCAAAAAATACGTATGTAGTAGGATTTCCAAGAATCGGAGAACAAAGAGAACTGAAATTTGCCCTTGAGAGCTATTGGGCAAAAAAAAGCAGCTTTAGTGAAGTTGAAAAAGTAGCAAAAACATTGAAGCAAAGACACTGGAACTATCAAAATAATGCAGGTATAGAATATATCAGCACAAATGATTTTTCCTTTTATGACAACATGCTTGATATGGCAGTCACATTAAATGCTGTGCCAAAGCGCTTTACACATCTGCAGGGGGAAGAACGCTATTTTGCAATGGCAAGAGGCAACAAAGATGCCCTAGCGATGGAGATGACAAAATGGTTTAATACAAACTACCACTACATCGTTCCTGAATTATCACTTGAAGATGAGTACGAATTAAATGCCGATAAAATCATATCAGAATATAAAGAAGCAAAAAAACAGGGGTTTACATGTAAAATTAACATCATAGGACCATTGACATTTTTAGGGCTTTCAAAAAGAGCAGACGGTGGTGATACTTATGAATTGTATTCTAAAATTTTGGCTGTATATGAAGATCTTCTTCAAGAAATAGCCAAACTTGATGAGAGTGTTACTTTGCAAATTGATGAACCTATATTTGTAAAAGATCTTGAGACAACAGTGCTGAGCCTTATAAAACCGACCTATGACAAACTTGCCAATGTTTCTAAAAATATAAAAATTGCAGTTGTAACATATTTTGAACACTCATGCGAAGCAACAAAAATTCTTTTGCATACTCCTGTTTGGGCTCTTGGACTTGATTTTTTATATGGCAAAGAAAACTTTGATTCACTTGAACTCATTGCCAAATCTGACAAAATGCTTATTGCAGGCGTAGTTGACGGAAGAAACATTTGGAAAAACGATATTGAGAAGAGTGTCAATCTGCTTAATAGCATCGCTTTACATGTAAACAAAAATAATATCCTGGTTTCTTCTTCCTGTTCTTTGCTGCATGTACCCTTTAGCCTGAAATATGAAGAGAAAATGAATCCTGAAATAAAAAATTGGCTAAGTTACGGTATTGAAAAACTTGATGAAATTGCGCTTATCAGTAAAATATTTTTTCACTCTCAAGAAGCATTAGATGCAAATGAGCTTCAGTTTTTAAAAGAAAACCAAGAAGCAAACATTTCCAGAAGAACTTCAAAACTGATTCATGATGAAAACGTACAAGAGAGAATCAACAATATTGATAAATATGAACGTGAAGGAAAATATGAACAGAGAATAAAGCTTCAAAAAGAAAAACTGCAATATTTGCCACTTGCTACAACAACTATCGGTTCATTTCCGCAAACACCTGAAATAAGACATGCCAGACGGGAATATAAAAATGGCAATTTGGATGAAAAAAGCTATGAAAATGAGATGAAAAAATATATAGATGACTGTGTAGCTTTCCAAGAAGAGTGCGGACTTGAAATTTTGGTCCATGGTGAACCAGAGCGCAATGATATGGTTGAATACTTTGGAGAACAGCTTCAGGGTTATGGCTTTTCCCAAAACGGCTGGGTACAGAGCTATGGAAGCCGCTGTGTGAAACCGCCTTTCATTTACGGTGATATTTCTCGTCCAAAACCAATGACAGTAGAGTGGATTACCTATGCACAGAGCAAAACAAAAAAAATAATGAAAGGTATGCTCACAGGCCCTGTCACGATTTTAAACTGGTCATTTGTGCGGGATGATATGGAGCGTAGTGAAGTCAGCAAACAAATTGCACTTGGAATCAGTGACGAAGTAGATGATTTGCAAAAAGCCGGTATACAAATAATTCAGGTTGACGAAGCTGCTTTTAAAGAGGGATATCCTTTGCGAAAAGCAAAAGTGCAAGAGTATGAAGATTGGGCTGTAAGAGACTTCAAGCTTTCGGTAAGCTGTGCAAAACAAGAGACACAGATTCATACACATATGTGCTACAGTGAATTTAATGACATTATTGCAACCATAGAAGCTATGGATGCGGACGTTATCTCAATAGAAACGGCGAGAAGCGGAAATGAATTGTTGAAAATTTTTGCAAAAGTCGGCTATAAACAGGAAGTAGGTCCAGGTGTTTATGATATTCATTCGCCAAGAATTCCATCTGTAGAAGAGATTGTCACACAGATTCATTCTCTCTTAGAGGTACTTCCAAAAGAGCAGTTATGGATAAATCCTGACTGTGGACTTAAAACACGTAAATGGGAAGAAGTGAAGCCCTCTTTGAAAAATATGGTAGAAGCTGTAAAAATTGTCAGAGAAACATTAGGTTAAAGCTGGAAGTCCATTATTTTTGGACTTCTCTCTTTAGTTGTGTTTCTATGGACTTAATCTTTGAAGTCAGTCTGTTTTTCGTGTTTTTACGTATATCAAATTTTAGTGAAGAATAGACTCTGTCACAACCGCTTACCTGCTCATACGCAAGTTCAATGATGTCTAAAGCCTCACGCATTGTCTTTGTTTCTACAACTGTTCCCATCGGGGTGAGTTGGTATGCTACGCCGCTTTTATCTATAGCGTCTACTATCTTAGCCACCTGTTTTGATACGGAACTGCCATCTCGACAGTTATCAGATGTCGGAAACATTGAAAATTCTAAAAGTACACTCATTTATTCATCCTTTAACTTTTAACCTATTGTACCACTCTTAATTTTAAATTTACTTAGATATAATTTCAAAAAATATTTCTAAAGGGTTATCATGGGATTAGCAATAGGCTTAGTCGGACTTCCAAACGTCGGTAAATCAACAACTTTTAATGCACTAACAAAGGCACAAAACGCGGAGGCAGCCAACTACCCATTTTGTACAATAGAGCCAAACAAGGCTGTTGTGCCTGTTCCTGACAAAAGACTGCATGAACTTGCAAAAATAGTCAATCCTGAAAGAATTCAATATTCTACTATTGATTTTGTTGACATCGCAGGGCTTGTAAAAGGTGCCAGCAAAGGCGAAGGTCTTGGAAACAAATTTCTTTCAAACATACGCGAGACAGAAGTGATTTTACAGATTGTAAGATGTTTTGAAGATGAAAATATTGTACATAATGAAGGAAGCATTGATCCTCTGCGTGATGTTGAAATCATCGAAGGTGAATTGATTTTGGCTGATATTGAAGTGCTTGCAAATCGAATCGAGAGACTTAAAAAACAGGCAAAAGCTGATAAAAGTGCAAAAACTGTTTTAGAAATGGCGGAAGAGCTTTTAGAGTTTCTGGGTGAAGGGAATTTAGCACGCAACTTTGAAAAAGCCGACTCTGATGAGTATCGCCAGCTTAACCGTGAAGTGCGTTTTTTAACCGACAAAGAGATTATGTACGGTGCAAATACAGACGAAGACGGATTGCTAGAAGACAACGAATACGTAAAAGCGCTTCGTGAACATGCGCAAAAGAACAATTGTGAACTCATTAAACTGTGTGCAAAAGTTGAAGAAGAGCTTATAGGTCTTGAAGATGAGGAAGCACAGGAATTTTTAACAGATTTGGGTGTAGAAGAATCTGGACTTGAACAAATCATACATAAAGGCTTTGACAAACTCGGTCTTATGAGCTACTTTACAGCAGGAGTCAAAGAGGTACGTTCCTGGACAATCAGAAAAAATTCAACTGCTCCAAAAGCAGCTGCAGCCATCCATAACGACTTTGAAAAAGGTTTCATCCGTGCCGAAGTGATTGCCTATGAAGATTTTATAGCCTGCGGCGGTGAAGCAAAAGCCAAAGAAGCCGGAAAAATGAGATTGGAAGGAAAAGAGTATATTGTTCAAGACGGTGATATTATGCACTTCAGATTTAATGTGTGATGTAAGGAATATATAAACTTTTAAACAAATCAGCCTAGACTAAAGTCTAGGTTCCGAAAAACCTAATCAGTTTTTTCGGAACCCGTACTTTAGTGCGGGCTTTGTGCCTATAAAGACTAGACTGAAACCTGGTTTCTAAAAAACTTAACGCTTAGAGTTAATATGAAATTTACTTTTTATTTTGTAGCAAATTTATAGTCTAAACCAACCCAGATTTTTTGAATGTCGTTTGTGTATCCTGCAACTGTACCTTTTGAATAGTCAGCATACTTTAAAAGACCTGTTAAGTTATTTACTCCAGGAATTTTATTTGTATATACTGCATCAAACTCAGAACCTAAGTCATCGAGCCCACCCATCGTTTTATCCGCTGTAAATGTGTGATAGACTGCAAGCAACTTGCCAAGACCTTTTGCAGTATAGCCTAAACGGACATTAAAGTCTTTTAAACCACCGAGTGGTCCGCTGTTTCCTACATAAAAAACATCCGCCCAACCGTTAAATTTATGATTTGTTCCCAGCATAGGGTTAAAGTTTGTTTTTCCGTCTGTTCCGGTAGTACCACTTAAAAACTCATAATTAACACCGGCTAGAATACCGTTTACATTTGCACCCAAATCCAAATTATAGTAAGAAGCATCTGCTTTTCCGTTACTGTTATGGATTTCCATAGTAGAATCTTTTTGTAAAGCATATTCAGCACGGTAGCTGAGTTTTGCCATACCTGTCTTTACTTTTCCTGTCAATGCAATACCGTAAGTATCATGTGCACCGGCTATCATATAGTCATATGCAGTTACTTTCAGTTCTGGCATTACTTTATATGCAGCATGTACGAGCACACTGTTCGTATCAGTAGTCGGTCCGGCGATTACACCCTGAAAACCATAAACCCACGCAACTAATACTGAAAGATTCTTAATAGAATTATTTGCAACAAAAACTGTATCATAAGAACGTTCGAACTGTCTCCAGCCGACTGTGCCGATAAATCTTTGGTTGTCAAGATTTATTTGACTGCGCCCTACATGTACTGTTGTTTTATCAACACTGTAATTAATTTCAGCATTTGAAATCATTGCCTGTTGAGGGTCCATCACCACTGAATATGGTTTTGTTCCGTCTGTATAAGATGTTCCATTCCAGTTATACTCATGCGAGCCTAAATTATTTACAGAAATCATACCAATACTTGCAGAAAGACCATCTACACCAAGGAGATTCGCTGTTGCTGTTAATTTTGTACGTACAGTATATGCACTCGCATTTGTCGTTGTTGCTTTTCCGTCATCAACACTCTCATAACGAGGGCGAATCTCACCTTTTAGTTTAATATTGTCTAAAATATTAATCCCGTCTGCACTTGCACTTACACTCAATCCACCGATTACTAATGGCAATGCTGCCATTGAAAGTAGTAATTTTTTCATTTCTCTTCCTTTTTTAAATTCACATAAATTATAACTTATATAACTTATGTAATTCTTGATATAAATCAAGTTTTTAGATTTACTCCTTGTTTTCCTGCGCAACAGGTGTAATCGGTTCCCCTCTCTCTTCTTCTATCTTTGCACGGTGTTCTGCCATAAGAACTCTGATTTCATCCATAACAAAAGGAGGCACATTGTCATCTTTTTGCCATTTCACTTCATCAATGTATCCACCATAGTCATCACCGAGTTTTTCAATGTTTTTTTCAAACTCATCCATATCAAAGCAAATTTCACTTCTACCGTCTGCTTCATCTTTAAGTTCTATAAACCATTTTCCGGCATCATCCAGTTTGATAGTAGCTGTAAAAATAACTGCCATTACTCAACTCCGTCAGGATTACTCAGGCTTTTTGCAAACTCTTGCAACTGAGAATCTTTTTTCTTTAAATCCCCATGGTACACGACTCTGTCAATCTCAACATTTTCATCTTTGAGTAGATTTGGCACGGCATCTGATTCGTTAATCACTTTTATATTTGCATCGAGTTCATCTTCTGAATATGCCATCTGCATATCAGCCGCAATCACATGAGGAATGGCCTCTATCACTTTCAGTTTTCCAAGCTCTTCACTGACATCTTTACCTTCTATTGTAATGATAATACGGCCTTTTTCATCATGTAAATGATAATCACAAACCTCACACTCTTTTAAACTCTGCACCACTTCATCTAAAAACTTCGGTACTGTCTGTACCACTATACTTGAAACATTCATATTATCTTTTCCTTAATTTTATTTTATAAAATGAAGGAAACCTCCTTCATTCTTTTATTACGATGCCAGAAGTAATTCTGTCATCTACGCTAACGCTATGTTTCCTTCAGCAGGAAGCTCATTGCACTAGTGCAACTACAATTTAACTGTAAATTATTTTTCTTATTCTTTCGTTCTTTTCACTTCTCATTTTATCATATAATCTTTGATATTTTAACTTTGTTGCATAAGAAACGGGACTTCTGAGTGATTTGTATTCAACCAGCTCGCCTTTTTTATAGACACCCGAAACAAGAGCCTCAACCCAGTAAAAACCTCTATCTTTTCTGAGATTTTTTACTACGCCTTTCCACTGTTTTCCGGCTTTTATAGTATTCCACAAATCTTCAAATGTTGCATCCGGCATATCAGGATGCCTCACGATACTGTGGGGTTTACCGATGATTTCATTTTGAGAATATCCGCTTATTTCACAAAATGTTTCATTTGCATAGGTGATTCTCCCTGATAAATCTGTTCTTGAAATTATTAATTCATCTTGGGGAACTTCAGTTTCAACTAAAAATTCACTTTGTGTAAACTCCATCATCTATTACTCCTTATTTGATTTTATAATACCCTACTCTAGGCGAACTGCTGTTTATAAAAAACTCTTTTTCGTTGATAAAATAGATACTGTTGACAATCATTTTATCAGCTTTGTATTTTCCCAAAACCTCTCTTGTCGTTGTATCAAAAAGTTCTACATCGTTGTTTATATCACTGCTGTATGCAGCTGTTTTCCCGCTTGGGCTGAGTCCTACTCCATATACAAAAAAGTGTGACATTTTATAGTAGGCATCGCCGTTTTTCAGATTATACACTCCTACACGTCTGTCCTGTCCTCCTGTTAAAACCACTTCACCTTTAAAATCAATGCTGAAAATATTGTCGACATTGTCTCCATGAAGTGTTTTTACATGCTTGCCCTCCTTGGTGGAAATAAGATGCACATCTCCACTTTCATCCGCAATAGCCACTAATGTTTTGTCATTATTAAGTGCAAAATTGGAAAACTTGGACATAGAAGCCTGTGTTGTCCAGTTTTTCTTTTTTGATTTAATATTATAAGAGATAATGTCATTACTAATTAATGCAATCAATATATTCTCTTTGTCTATAAATTTTGCTTTGATAATGTTGAGTCTGTCATCTCCTGAAATGATTACATGTAAAGCTGAAGAATTGTAAATATGAACTCTGCTGTATCCTCCGTTATCTTGAGAAAGTATCAACAAAGAGCCATTAATCAGATCAATAGAAAATATTTTAGAATCTATTGCATCTCCCATAAAATCTTTAATTTTGTCTAACTTGATTGCCTGTATATTTTTTTTGCTTTTTGTATTAAAAATTTCTATTTTTCCGTCATCAGTAGCACAATAGAGTTTTTGTTTCTTATATAAAACATCTGTTACAAGTCCTGATGAAACCTTATAAATATACTCCGGCTGTATTAAACCTTTTGCATGTATGCCTGAAATGACCATTAGTAGAAAAACAAGATATTTCATTCACTTACCTTCTCAATATCAATAGCATCCGCCGGGCATCTGCTGATACAAAAACCGCAACTTGTGCATTTGCCATTGATTTCAGGCATAAACATTGCCTTAAAATCTATGGCATCTTCCAGACAGGGGTCTTTACATGAAAAACACATAACACCCTGCCAACTCAAACATTTATCCTGATTTATCACAATATCAGCAAAAATTTTCCTTTTGTTTTCAACCAGAAGAACATCACTGGGACAGGCTGTTGCACACTCATCACAATATGTACAGCCTCTTTTGCTAAAATCCAAGTAAGGTGTTCTGTCTTCTCCGATAATAATAATCTGCTCTTGACACAAAGTAGCGCACTGCGCTTCACAGTTTTGACACTCTGTAACAAAAGCATCAGCATCATTAAAATACGGTGGACGTATAATGACTGTTTCATTTTTATTTTTCTCTGCTGCCTCTTTTACAGAGGAAGAGAGAAAGCTAAAAAGCTCTCTTCTTTCCATTTGTTTATTTACTTTGCAGTATCAATATTTTTCATCCACTTGGATTGATCCCAAGATGATTTGGAAGCACCGTTTGGATCTGTATAAACAGGTCTAAAACTGTTTTGGTCAACCAGCATGTTTGTTGCTTGAGGTGCATGACACTGTGTACAGTTAAATCTTCCTGCATACAGATGTTTTTCATCTTTATCCACTTTTATAGAGACATTTTCCTGTGTTTCAGAAGAAGTATTTTTAACCACTTTTCCGTTTTTCAAAATTTTATCACCTTTGACAGAGGTATGCGGTCTAAAATTTGTAAAGTGTGAAACAGGAATTGGTGTAGCACCCATAGATGGCGCCATATCCGGCATATGACACATCAAACACTGATTGTTGTCTTTTGTAATCGGCAACATTCCAGTTGTATCATGTGGAATCATCGGCGGAGCATCCTGATAAGCTCGCTTAAACTTCTTTGAAGTTCCCGGTGCAGCCGAATGATATTCTACTTTAGGCGGAACAACATCTTCTTTTAAAAGATCAGTTGTCCCTCTGTATCCTAACTGACTTTCATCTATTATAGGTTTTACCTGTGTTTTTTCCTGAGGTTTTACCTGTGCATTGTTATTACATCCAACGAGTAATAAAGCTGCAGTTGCAAAACCGATCGTAATCTTTGTTAAAATTTTCATTTTACTCTCCCATTTTTTTATTTTGAATAAAATCTCTTATTGAGAACCTTAAAGCATCATCATCACATACTTCTATACATCTGGCACAATTTGTACACTCTCCTGAGAGTACAGGAAGTGATTCTTTGCCTATCATATGAAGTACTTGTTTTTCAGGACAAACTACTTTACATTTCATACAAAGTGTACAGTTTTCTTCCAGATGATGCACTCTAATAAAACTAAACTTTCCTAAAAGTGAATAAAATCCACCGAGTGGACATATATGACCACACCAACCATTTTTAAGGACAAACAAATCAAAAAGAAATATCATACCGATAGCTGCCCAGCCAAAGCCCATACCAAAGACAAGACCTCTGTGCATCATTGATATTGGCGATACAAATTCAAAAGCTGCTATACCCATAAAGGCCGAAACTATTAAACTAATACCCAAAATCCAATATCTTACATTTCTTGTAATTGGTTGTTTTGTTATTTGCGCTCTATCAATATCAAATACTCTTCTTAAATAATTAGCACTGTCTGTCACCATATTAATAGGACAAACCCAAGAACAGAACGCTCTTCCGCCTATTAAAAAATAAAACAGTGCAACAACTGCCACTCCTATAAGTAAATCACTTGCGACAACGGCACCTGCTGCCACCATCTGCAACACTGCATAAGGATCACTCATCGGAACAATTCCAAATAGTTCGGATGAACTGAGGTTTCCTTCAAGTATCTTCCATCCCCAGGCATTTGCACCGAAAAATAGAATTAATATTCCAATTTGTGTAAATCTTCTTAAAATAAGATATCTATAGTTATTCCATAGTTTACTCATCCAACAAACCTTCCAAACCACTGTTAAGCTTGTCAACCGCTTTTCTTTTACTTACATTTGTTGTAGTATGAATCGCATGAGCATCTTTTAGTCTTGACTCATCTTTTTTATCCCAGCCTTTGATGTAGTGACTGCCGGCTTTCCCCATTGCCACTTCACGAGGCAGTATAAAGATAGCCGGTTTTTCTGTCACACAGGCATGTTCACACATTCCGCAGCCTGTACAGGCATCTGCATGCACCACAGGTTTTAAAAATGCGTGTTTGCCGGTTCTTTCATTTTTAGAATATTCTACCGTTATGGCTTGTCCTAAGATAGGACAAGCTCGATAACATGCATCACATTGAATTCCCCAAAAAGCGATACAGCTGTTTTCATCAATGACTGCCAATCCCATATCTGCTGTATTAATATCAAGATGACCGTTTACAGTTACACTCGACTCATCCAGCGCACCGCTCGGACAAACAGGAACACAAGGAATATCTTCACACATATAGCAGGGAATATCCCTTGGAATAAAGTATGGTGTCCCTATAGGTCTGTGATCACCGGGTTTAGCCAGCATCAATGTATCATACGGGCATGCTTCAACACATAATCCGCATTTGATACAGGTTTTGAGAAAATCTTCTTCCTTTATAGCCGCAGGCGGACGCAGTATCAGCGGCGAAGCTTTTGCATCATCAAGATACGCGCTCCATAAAAATCCGCCAATCGCAGCATAGCCAACACCTCTGGCCATATTTAAGATAAATTTTCTTCTGTCGCTGAGTGCTTCTTTTTTCATTGTAAATTCTTTATTGTCTATGCTTTATAAATTTTTACAGCACATTTTTTAAAGTCTGTCTGTTTTGACATAGGACAGGTTTGATCCAATGTTACTTTATTGATAAACACACGCTCATCAAACCATGGAACAAATACCAAAGGTTTTGGCGGTCTGTTACGTCCACGCGTCTCAACACGAGCTCTTACTCTACCACGACGAGATTCAACCCAGCATAAATCATTGTCTTTGAGTCCTCTTTCCTCAGCAGCTTTAGGATTCATATAGACAAGCGCTTCAGGAACAGCACGGTACAACTCAGGCACACGCATCGTCATTGTTCCAGAGTGCCAGTGCTCAAGCACACGTCCTGTACACAACCATAAATCATAATTTTCATCCGGCATTTCCGGCGGATCCATATACGGACGGGCAAAGATTTTTGCTTTGTCTGTTAACGGTTTTTTCTTTTTGTCTTGTACACCTGTTAAATTACCGTGTGGTAATGCTTTGGCAAGTGGACCGTAGAATGCAAATTCACTGCCTCTTCCGTTTTCTTTTGCATGTTTTGCCGCATACGGATCAAATTTTACATTAAATCTCCATGCAGTCTCTTTGCCATTAACAACTGGCCATTTAAGACCACGAACTTTATGGTAGGTAACAAAGTCTGCCAAGTCATGCCCGTGACCTCTACCAAATGATGCATACTCTTCCCAAAGGTACTGGTGAATCATAAAGCCGTAGCCTTTGAAAACTTTACCGTCACTTCCGACAACATTTCTTGCATCACCGAGACATTCTGAGTTGTCATACCCTTTTTGTGGAAACTGATCCAATGCCAACGGATAGTTTTTCTTCGCTCTTTCATTTCCAAAAAGAATTTCATACATAGTTGTATCTGGTTTATACCCCATTGCATAGGCTTTTTCTCTTACATCAGCAAGTTTTTTACCGTTTCTCAGTGTATAAGGCCCCCACAGATCATCTACCGTAAATCTTTTTGAAAGCTCTACCCACTGCCAGGTGTCACTCATCGCATCACCTACAGGAAGAACCTGTTGTCTCCAGTGCTGTGAACGGCGTTCTGCATTTCCGTATGCACCCCATTTTTCATAAATCATAGCAGACGGCAAAATCAAATCAGATACCATTGCAGATATACCCGGATACCCGTCTGATGTTACGATGAAGTTATCCATTTCACGAGCCGCTTTAATCCAGTGTTTTGCATTGGCACTGTCTTGATATGCATTACACACATTCACCCATGCAAATTTTACAACACCGTCTTCAATATCTCTGTGAATTTTCATAATATGCTGATTTCCGACAGGATTCAGTGTTCCAGCAGGAATATGCCAGCCTTTCTCTGTAATAGCTCTGTGCTTTGGATTTTTTACCATCATATCTGCAGGCAGTCTGTGTGCAAACGTACCGACTTCACGAGCAGTACCACAAGCCGAAGGCTGTCCAGTTAATGAAAATGCTCCAGAGCCAGGACGTGCCTGTTTGTTTAACATAAAGTGAACATTGTATGAAAGTGTATTGTCCCATGTTCCACGTGTATGTTGATTCATACCCATTGTCCAGAAACTGACAACTTTTCTGTCTTTTTCAATGTAAAGCGCTGCCAAATCCTGCAACTTTTTCTTAAAGCTGTCAAGTGATTCTTCAGGATCACCTTTACAAAGTTTTGCCGTATACTCCAATGTATATGGTTCTAAAGATTTTTTATACTCTTCAAAAGAAATTTCCCAGTGTTTTAAAGTACCGGCAGTGTTTTTCATAGTATCACCGGCTTTATAACCATATGGTTCTAACGCAGGACCTTCTAATTCTGAGACAACCTTACTCATCTCTTTATTGTAAATTTCCATCTCTTTTGCATCATATTTTCCGGCACTGCCGTCAGGTCTTACCGGAGTAACAGATTTTTCACCTGCACGTCTGAAACCGTATCCGATATTTACAGGACCTGCTGCAAAGATAATATTTTTCTTGATGAAATCCCAGTCAATGGCTTCTGGATGGTTGTACACAATCTCACGAGCAAGATAGTTCCATAATGCAAGGTCAGTGTTTGGTCTAAAAATAATGTTAAAGTCACCCAAATCGCAGGTACGGTGTGTATAGGTCTGAATATTGACCACTTTTACACGTTCAGGGTCTGAAAGTTTTCTGTCTGTTACACGAGACCATAAAATCGGGTGCATTTCCGCCATGTTTGAACCCCAGGTTACGATTGTATCTGTCAATTCAATATCATCATAACAACCTGATGGCTCATCTATACCGAATGTCTGGTAAAAACCGACAACAGCAGATGCCATACAGTGACGGGCATTCGGGTCAATCGCATTGGATCTGAATCCGCCTTTCATCATTTTTTGGGCAGCATATCCTTCCATAATTGTATACTGTCCAGAAGCAAATACAGCTACCCCTTCAGGACCTTTTTCTTTGAGTGCTTTTCTGATGTTTTTTTCCATCTCATCATACGCTCGTTTCCATGAAACCGGTGCGAATTTCCCTTTTTTGTCAAATTCGCCTTTGTCATTTACACGAAGAAGCGGCTGTGTCAGTCTGTCCGCACCATACATGATTTTCGCATTAAAGTAACCTTTAATACAGTTAAGACCACGATTAACCGGCGCAGCAGGATCCCCTTTGACCGCAACAATTTTTCTATCTTTACCATCTCCCGTAGTTGCGAGCATAATCCCGCAACCGGTACCACAGAAACGACAAGCTGCCTTGTCCCATCTCCAATTATTTTCAGCTTTCGCTGCTGCTGCATTCAGTTCTGCTGGTACAGTCATACCAATAGCTGCTGCTGCAGAAGCTGCCGCTGAACTTTTAAGAAATTCTCTTCTTGAAAGTGACATATTTTCTCCTCACTATTTTTAAAAGTAGTTAAACACTTTACAATGTTCTCAACATATTTACTAACGTTTTTATAATAGCATTGAAAAAATTATAAATGATTGATTTAAATCAAGAATTTAAGAAAAGCAAAAGACATTGATATACATGAGTATATTTGTAACATAAATAAAAAATATTATTTGGAGTTATATTTTGCTATTGTATCTCCAAACTTTACTTTGTCATTTTCTTTGACTAAAAGTTTTAGCATATCTTCTTCGGCCAATATGACAATGGTAGAGCCCATTTCAAAACAGCCAAAATCTTCACCTTTGTCAAGATAAAGGTTTTCAAACTCATACACCTGTTCCTCTTGTACATCTGCATTTGTCTGTATACGCGTCTCAAAACTTATTTTCATAACGCCGACATTCAATGCACTCACAAGGATAATGTAAAAATATTTTCCTTCTTGTGTCTTACACAGCAGCACAACTCTCTCATTTTCTATAAAAAGATTCAAACGTTTTTTCAACGAAGGGATATTAACAGGATAAAATTTTCCCGGAATGTGTACAGCTTTAAGTACCTGCAGATTCATCGGAATATGATACCGATGATAGTCTTTTGGAGAAAGATAAAAATTTACAAATTCTCCGTTATGCACATAATCTTTTTCTGCCTGTGTAAAATTTTTTCCAAGCAAATTATCAGTTTTATAGCGCATGCCTTTGATTTGTAAAGCATAATCGTCAATAAGTCTGCCGCACTCCGTAATCAAAGAATCACAGGGTGCAATAAAATCTTCTGCATTCAAAGAAAATTTTCTTGGCTCTTTGAGTCTTCTTGTAAAGAGCGCGTTCAGACTCTTATAGGTACCCGGGTCATGGAATTCACTCATATCGAGTCCCATCAGTTTTACATAGGAATAGTTTACAATTTTTTGAAACCAGTGCGGAAATTCTTTATTTGCAAATTTACCGAACAGCTGGGATACGGCTGATGTGATATGTCTCTTATTCATTTATTTTCCTTTTGGCAATTTCTTCTATTAAAACTGTGGCATACGAACCTTTAGGGAGTGTGAAGTTCATTTCATACTGTGCTTCGTGTTTGTTGAAACGCCCTTCTATCTCCGTTGGAAAGACCCAGGCATAGCGCCTGGCTCCGTCAGCATTGATTTCATCATCATAGTCTTTTTCAATGTCTCCTGCAATTTCTGTGGCATGGCGTACTTTTTTCCCGCACAAAAGTCCTGTAACAGAGATGTCGCGTGCATTAAATCTTTCTAAATCTTCTTTTGCGCCTTCAAAGTCAAAAAGTCTTCCATGCGGATAGTGTTCCATAACATCACCGCTGATAAGTTTAAAAGGATGCTTCTGATCTTTCATCTTTTTGACTTCTTCGTTTGGCATGTTTAACAAACTCTCGATCTCTTCAGCCTTAAAACTGTTCACAAGCGTATTGATCTCAAGTCTTCTTGAGAGCCAAAGATTAAACAGATGACTCTGATAGGCATTGATAAGGAGACGTTTGACTCTGGGATTACGCTCTCTTGCCTCTCCTTTTGCCAACTTTTCTCCCAGAATATGATTGTCTCCGTCATTTCCGAATCTTTGATACCCGAAAAAATTCGGCAACCCGAATTTTTCTATATTTTTTAATGCTTCATCAATTTTTTCAGCACTTGTAGGATTGACCTTTTTCAGTTTTATATAAAAACGATTGCCTTTTAGATGCCCTATTCTCAACTTGTTGTTATGATAGGTTTTTGAAAGAATTTTTATTCCGTCAAAATTAAAATTTTCCAGCGCTTCTTCATATTTTTTATGCAAAGAGATATACTGCACTGTCATCGCATTTTTATCCTTAAGCCCAGCATAGCCTATTTCTTTGTTTTTTATACCCAGATAACGGGCAATTTGTCCTATCATTTCATTTGTAGAGAGGTTCTTCTTTCTTACCTGCAGTATTAAATGCTCCCCTTCTCCAGAAAATTCATATAAAGGTATCTCCTCAACTACAAAATCACGGGGAGTCTGTTTAAAGTGAAAATCAATACTTGCATGTGCAAGTGAATAAAATCTGTCCATATTTCTCTGTTCCTTAAAAATGATGTGCTTTACATCTGTTTGTATATTTGTTTCTTACAGCTTTTGCAAAAACTGTCAGTTTTGTTCTGGTTTGTCTGGCATACATTTTGACTTTTTTGAGATCCCTTGCATCAAAAGCAATCAGCATTTCATACTCTTCCCCGCTACATGCAATATGCTTAGGTATTTTTTTTATAAACTGCACGCCTGTTTTGTTCAGTGATGCAATTTTACCCAAATCACTGCATAAACCATCCGATATATCCATACCCGCTTTTAAAACATTTATACTTTTGGTGACAAAATCATTTCTTAATCTGATATGAACAAATTTTGATTTTCTGTGGATTTTCCCCAGGTTTTGCAGTTTTTTCAAATCTTTTGCCGAGCGCCCAAGCTCCCCGGTAAAAGCAAAAAGATAATTTTCTCTGACTCTGGTGCGCAAGAGTGGCTTTTTTGTTTTGGAAATAACGGTTACAGTGATATCAAGCTTTGTATTACTGATTGTATCACCGCCGATAATTTCTATATTGTACTGCTTTGCGACTGATTTAAATCCGTCAGCCAAATCTTTCATTTCTGCTTTTGTCATATTCTTTGGCATTGCAACACTTAAAAGTACATATTTCGGCACAGCATTCATTGCAACCGCATCAGAAATATTTACAAGCATTGCTTTTTGGGCAATTTGGAAACAACTCATCCAGCTGCGTTTAAAATGCACGTTTTCAAAAAATGCATCTTTGGAATAGACAATATTGTCAATCAATGCACCGTCGTCACCAATGTGTTTACTGTTAAATTGTGATATAAAATAATTTTCTAAATTCAATAAGACTTCTTTTTATTAAGCATATATTAATTACTGCCGATATAGAATATAACGCCATTATAACATTATTAGGAAAAACATACTATGAAATATTCTATTAAAAGAATTTTTGAACACTTAAAATTTTATCTGCTTTTTATCTTCTTTTTGGCGTCTTTGGCTGTTTTACTTACATTTGAAGAACAACTCTCTTTTGATAAAGTCAATAATTTGAACAATCAAAAAAAGATTATTCAAACACTCACACACTTGGATACGGACGATATAGAACTGGCACTTATACAGTTTAACGGAAAAAGCACACAACTGCATCAAGAAATAGACAAACTGAAAATGCTTTATAAATACAACATTACAGACAGATATATACTGAGAAATGAGAAAGAGTATTTTGATGACTTACAAAGACTTTCTGTATTAACTGACAAATTTAACAATGCGGCACATAAATATTATGTCGGATCAAAAAATAAAAAACTTGCAAAAGAAGCAAAAGCAGAATTGGACAGATCACTGAATGAAATAATACAGCAGATAGATACTATGCTGTTTAAAAGTCTAACCTATAATCAGCAAAAATTTGATATTATAAAAATCCTGGTAATTATCACTTTCTTTCTTATTTTATTTGCAACATTTTGGTACAGAAAAATGCTGACGGCCATTTTACAGGATATTGAGTACCTGTTTCAGGTTGATAAAACTAAAAGCGATTATGAAATTTTTTCACTCGAGGCTGACGCTATTGCACTGAGGATGAACAGAAAAACTGTTGTTCAGAACAACCCCAGCATGCTTGATCCTGTAACAGAAATAAACAACTACAAAGGTCTTGTAAACTCTTATGGAGCAAAAAAAGGACTCAAAGACAGCAACTTTACAGCTGTTACTGTTCTTGAGGTGGATAATTTTTCAAAATCCAACAGAGCCTTTACCCAGGAAGTCACACAGGCAATACTGCGTAAAGTTGCTTACACTGTTTCTTTGCATGAGCAACCCATAGATGTCATCGCGAGAACAGACTACAATCAATTTACAGTCGTTCTTTCACGCTCATCGAAAGAACAGCTTTTCAAAGATATGGAAATAATACGAGAGAGTATTTCTGAACTCAAATTTAATGCACCTGGTCACGGTCCTATACATATAACTGTAACAGGTGGATTTGTCATCAAACCGAACAACACTTCACTTGAAGAGGCAATAAAACAGGCAAAGGAAATTTTAGAATATGCAAAAACAACAGGAAACAATAGAATTTTCCAACTAAGAGACTTAGCCCAAAGAGAGATGTAAAGAGTCACATGTCTCAAATAGTAACAAACACAAACTTCACAAAAACAAATACTGCATTTAACCTAGCCTAAGACTATTCACGCTATAATCAGCATTATTTTAGTTCTTTATTGAAGGATGGGTTAATGAGTATTCCTATTTATACTTACGATGCGATTATAGTTGGTGCAGGCCTTGCAGGATGTGCAGCAGCAAGAGAATTGCAAAATGCAGGAAAAAAAGTTGCTGTTATAACAAAGGTACATCCTTTGAGAAGTCACTCCGGTGCAGCTCAAGGTGGAATCAACGCAGCATTTAGTGATGAAGACAGTGTTGAACTTCATGAATTTGACACGGTAAAAGGATCTGACTATCTGGCAGACCAGGACGCTGTAGAATTTATGTGTAAAAATGCACCTGAAACAATCAGATGGGCAGAGAGAATGGGTGCTGCTTTTAGCAGAAAACCTGACGGTAAAATTGCACAGCGCCCTTTTGGAGGACAATCATCACCTCGTGCATGTTTTGCAAAAGACAGAACAGGGTTAACACTTTTACAAACAGTATATGAACAGGCGTATCGTGTCGGTGTAAAATTTTGGGATGAATGGTATGCAGCTGATATCATCTATAAAGACGGCAAAGTATCAGGTGTCGTTGCCTATAATATTCGTGATATGCAAATGGCTGTTTTTAATGCAAAAACTGTCATGTTTGCAACAGGCGGGTATGCCCGTGCCTATAAAATCAACTCAAATGCCCATGCAAATACAGGTGACGGACTCTCAATTGTAGCCCGTCACGGTCTTCCTCTTGAAGATATGGAATTTGTTCAGTTTCACCCATCAGGACTTTCCGGAAACGGTGTTTTAATTTCTGAAGCAGCTCGTGGTGAGGGTGGCCGTCTTTATAACTCCAAAGGCGAACGATTTATGGAGAAATATGCTCCAAATGCTCTTGAACTTGCATCACGTGATGTTGTTGCGCGTGCAATTTTAAATGAGATCAGAGAAGGTCGTGGTGTCGGACCGAGAAAAGATGCTGTATATCTTGACGTAACACATCTTGGGAAAGAACTTATTATGAATAAACTTCCTGAACTTCGTGAACTTGCGATGACATTTTTAGGCCTTGATATGATAAAAGAGCCTATCTTGATTTCTGCTACGGCACACTACTCTATGGGTGGTATTCCTGTAGATATTGACGGACATGCCCGTAAAAACAATGAAGAATTTATAGAAGGTTTTTATGCCGCAGGTGAGTGCTCTTGTGTATCAGTACACGGTGCAAACCGCCTGGGTGCAAATTCTGTGCTTGAAGCCCTTCTCTTTGGTCGTTTTGTCGGTAAAACAATGGTACGGGATGTAGATACTATTGAACTTCGCAAAGCAAGTGAAGAGGATGCGGCGACAGCACTCAAAGAAATTGAATTTTTACTCAATAATAACGGAAATGAAAGCGTGCCTGCCCTAAGAGAAGAGCTGCAACAGTGTATGACTGCAAATGCAGGTGCATTTAGAAGCAAAGAGACTTTGCAAATCGCAATTGACACAGTAAAAGAACTTCGTAAAAGATTTAAAAATGTACGTATAAAAGACAAATCAAAAGTATTTAACACCGAACTGCAGGAAGCTTTGGAGTTTGGGCATATGCTTGACTACTCTTTGTTTATTGTAGAGAGTGCTATTGCCAGAGAAGAGAGTCGCGGTGCACACTACAGAGAAGATTTTGAAAAACGTGATGATGAAAACTTTCTAAAACACACTATGGCATATATGGATGAGAATGGGAACATTACATTGGATTATATGGATGTTGTTCTTGGCAAACATGAACTCAAAGAAAGAAATTACTAAGGATAACTTATGAGTACAGAACATAAAATAACTACGCAAAAAGTAAACTTCAAAGTATTTCGCTTTAATGCTGATGAAGACTACCTTCCATATTATGAAAATTACGATATGGAAGTGACTTCTGAAGAAGTTGTATTGGATATACTAAACAGAATAAAATGGGATCATGACGGAAGTTTTTCATACAGAAGAAGCTGCCGTCACGGTATCTGCGGAACCTGTGCCATAAAAGTAAACGGAAGATCGACCCTTGCCTGTAAAGAGAGCATGAATGATATGGTAGAACTTTTCGGCAATGAGCTTGTTATTGAACCACTGAGTAAAAAAAGAGCTGTCAAAGACATGATTATAGACAAAGGTGACTTCTGGGAAAAACACGCTGCTGTCACACCATACCTTGTTGCAGATATTGATGAAAATCCGGAGTCTGAAAACCTTGTATCACCTGAAGATGCCGAAAAACTTGACGAAGCAGATCTTTGTATCCAATGCGGTGCCTGTCACTATGCCTGTCCTGCCGTTGAAATCAATGAAGATTTCTTCGGTCCTGCCGCTTTTGCAGCAGCATATCGCTTCAGTGCCGATGTACGGGACAACTCAACATCAAGACTCGCAGATGTCAATGAAGAGAAACAGGGTGTCTGGGACTGTGTAAAATGTTTTGAATGTGCCGAAGCCTGTCCAAAAGAGATTAATCCTATTGATAAAATTACAAAACTGCACCAAATGGCTTTCCAGGAAGGTATTGCCAAAAACAATGTTGCAGTTCGTCATGCCGTCGGCTTTAAAAAGTCAATTATGAAAAACGGTGTACTTGATGAGGGTGGACTTGTCCTCTACTCTGAAGGTCCGGCAATTGTTAAACATATACCTGTTGCATTTAAAATGTTTACAAAAGGTAAAATTGTTCCGCCGTGGGGTATCACAAAATCCCAAAATCTTGATGAGATTCAAAAACTTGTAAAATCTTCATCAACTGTAAAGTTTTAGGAGTGTAGCTAAAAGCTACTTTTTTACTAATAGTAAAAAACTTTAGTGATTGAATATTTATTGGACTTTGTTCAATAAATGTGAGAATGTAAGGAAATATAAATGGAAAAACTAAAATACGCACTTTTTACAGGATGTACTGCAAAACAAAGTACTCCTGAACAAATGATGTCAACTATGGCAGTTGCTGAAAAACTGGGAATAGAACTTGTGGAACTGACTGAGGCTTCATGTTGTGGCGCATCCCATCTTCAAGACTATGATGACTTTTTATCTTTGGTTTTAAATGCCAGAAACATTGCCTATGCTGAAAAACACGGGCTTACAATGGTTACTATCTGTAATACCTGTCAGCTCAATACTGCAATGACAAAGCACAGACTTGACAACAACGAAGAGCTCAAAGCAAAAGTCAATGAAAAACTTGCAGAAGTAGGTCTCGAGTATAAAGGTACTTCTGATGTTACACACTTTTTATATGCAATTATTGATGATTTTGGACTTGATAAACTCAAAGAGATGGTTGTTACACCGCTAAGTCAGTTTAATATTGCACCATTTTACGGTTGCCATAATATCCGCCCTTCAGAATTGCAAAACGAAACACATAAAACTGCTGAAAACCCTTATAATCCTACTTCACTTGATGACTTAATCATTGCCTGTGGCGGGGAGACTGTCGATTATGATGAAAAAAACAAATGCTGTGGTTTTCATGTTGAATTGCAGGCACCCCATACTGCAGCAGTTTTAACAGGAAATGCTATTGCCGGTGCGATGGATGGCAATGCCGACTGGATGGTAACACCATGTCCGCTTTGTCACCTTAAACTCGATACACAAACAGCACATGCAAGTGAAGCGATCGGTCGTGAAGTAGAACTTCCTGTACTGCATATGCAGCAAATGGTTGGACTTGCACTTGGTTGTACTCCGGCTGAACTTGGTCTCAACCATCACTTGGCAAAAGTAGACTTTGTTTAAAAAAATTTCCTAAACTGCCTGGTTTAGGAAATTTACATTACATTGTATCACCGATATGCATTGCAGTCTCAGAATCCCATCGTGCTACATGTAAAACAATCCAGTGTTTGAATTCCTCTTCCAAAAAAGTCTGTATTGCCTGAGGGTCTTTGTTTTTATTCCACTCTTCTAACAAATCTTTTATTTTTCCTCTCATTGTGTCATGTTCGCTCTTATGCATTTGCATTGCATAAAAGTTACTCTCTTCCATCATATCTTCTTCTGTTGTGAAGTGGTCCTCAACATCAAACAAAACAACCTGAAAAAGTTCATCTATTTTTTTAATATCTTTGGCAAGTACCGCATCGTGAAAATTATTAATTATTTCTATCTCTTCTTCATGCAAAATATTCATCATTGCATTTGATACCTGTTGTACATCTTTTGATTCTATTAACATTTTAATCCCTTTTACTTTTATAAAAAAATATTATAACATTAGAGTATTCTTGTCAGATTGATTTACATCAACTTTTTTCTATTGTACTCTCAGACTTGTGCTATAATTTTGAAAAAAAAAGTACAGGTCTTATATGTCAGATTCAATAGAAATAATATCATGGAATGTTAACGGAATACGTGCTGTAGCTAACAAAGAAGCGCTTAAATGGATAGATGAAAGAAGCACAGATATTTTATGCCTGCAAGAGATAAAAGCACAAAAAGAGCAAATTCCAGACAATCTGTTTGAAAAAGAGTTCACAGAAGTTGTCATTAATTCCGGAGAACGAAAAGGGTACAGCGGAACAGCCACTTTTAGTATGCTAAAGAGTGATTATACCTCACCATGTAATGACATTGATACAAAACATGAAGGACGTATCATTGAGACACATTATGGAGATATCGTTCTTTTTAATGTTTATTTTCCAAACGGTCAGAAGGATGAAGAGCGTCTTGCCTATAAGATGAAATTTTATGATGATTTTTTAGCCTATTGTGAAAAGCTCAAAGATGAGGGAAAAAGTATTATTGTATGTGGAGATGTAAACACCGCACACCGTGAAATAGATTTGAAAAATCCGAAAGCAAATGCCAAGACATCCGGTTTTCTCCCAATAGAAAGAGAATGGATAGACAAATTTTTAGATCATGGATATATAGATACATTCAGATATGTCCATGGAGACAAAACAGATGCGTACAGCTGGTGGTCATACCGTTCCAATGCACGTGTAAAAAATGTCGGCTGGCGCATTGATTATTTTTTCATATCTGAAGACTTGGCGGAAAATCTTGAAGATGCTTTTATTTTGGATTATATAGAAGGTTCAGACCACTGTCCTGTAGGCATTAAAATTGTTTTTTAATCATTGATCAGACTTCTGAAACTTTTAACTGATATACATTGAGTGTGTGTTTTTTATTTATCTCTTCAAAAGTCTGACTGGGGGATAGGCCGACTATATTATGAAAGACTTTGTTTAAATGTGCATTGTCGTTATATATGTACTGGGTGTCATTGAATTTCTTTCCATCAGAAATATATTCCATAAAGATCTGATAAAACTTACAGACAAAAATAAATTTTTTGGGAGAAAGACCAATGAATTTTTTAAACTGACGCTCTATAGTACGCCGGCTGCAGGCAAACTCCTGTGCCAACTCCTCTACAGTCACTTCATAATTATACTCTTCAATTCTCTCCAAAATATCCTCTATAAATTCTCTAGAATTATTTTGGTCATTATACATTTGCAAAAAAGCATCATCCAGATAACAAATATCCTGCTCCATACTTTTATGCATATAGAGTTTGGAAAAGTATTTATTGATCATTGTGGTTTCAAGAGGAAGATAGTGGTTATAAAGAGAAGCAGCATCTTTTTTAAATAACTTATAGAAACCTATTGGCAGAAGTTCAGCGAGTATCATAACAGCAGGTTCAACCTGCGGAATGCTTTCTAAGTCCAAAATGCTTTTTTGGGATTTAGCCGTTTTTATACTTGCAGAATACCCTTCCGGAATCTGATATTTTTTATTATTAAGAAGTGAGTAGCCGGTAATACCTCTGTTAAAAACTATAAAGTTCCCGCCATTTGGCAAAAAAAGCATATCAGAGAGTAAAGTAAAATCATATATAACAACATAGCACTTAATTATGCTGCTGAGTTTGATATCTGGTAAAAATACTTCATACTTCATATATCACCAATTGGATTTTATTTAACCCATTGTATCAGAAGTAGGAAGGTTTTTACTTGTACTTATACGACATAACAATTATTATTAAACAATAATTTATATATTCTTTACTTTGATTTAGGTCTAAATGCCTTTATAACATCCTCGTTTGTTTCTATAAACGGACCTTCAATAAGATCTATACAATAGGGAACGGCAGGAAAAACCGCATCAAGACACTCTCTGATTGATTTTGGTTTTCCCGGTAAATTAATAATTAAACTTTTACCTCTGATTCCTGCTGTTTGACGAGAAAGTATAGCTGTTGGAACATACTGCAAACTTACCTGACGCATCAGTTCACCAAAACCCGGCATCATCTTCTGACATACATTTTCAGTCGCTTCGGGTGTCACATCACGAAGTGCCGGACCGGTTCCGCCGGTTGTCACAACCAGGCAGCATCCTGCATCATCACACAACTCTTTCATTGTTGCTTCAAGCACATCCTGCTCATCGGGAATACATCTGTAAACTATTTCAAATTCACTTTTTAAATACTCTTTCATCGTGTCTTGAATAGCCACTCCGCTTATATCCTCATAAATTCCTTTACTTGCTCTGTCACTTGCAGTTATTACACCTATTTTTATTTCACTCATATTTTTTTCCTTTTTATTTTAATAATCAATATTCACTCTTTTATTTCACGGAGCTAGTATATAAATGCCTAAAGCGTAGAGGCTCAGACCAACGGGAGGATTTGCCCTCGGAGTTTTAGGCATTTATATACGGTAAAATTTCATGAAAGCTGCAAAAAGTGATTTGCCTCTTTTATGTATGTAACCGTTGCCACATCCAGAAAAAATTCTTTGGCACTCTTCGTATCAACTATCTGGTCTTTTCCACCTAAATAGACTTCAATTGTTACACCTTTATCTGCCAGTGTATATAATTTCTGTATATCCCATTCATAGTTTAAAAGTTCATCCAGCTCTTCGGACACTGTCACACTGCGTTCTACTTCTTTTCTCTCATATGGCAAAAAACAGGCATTTATAAACTGTTGCAAATAGACGTTTTCATTTTTCCTGTATGCCATCAGCTGCAGTTTCTTAAACTTTTCATTTTTACTTTGAAAAAAAGCCGGTGAAAAAAGCTGTAAAGTATCTACTCTTTTCCCCTCTTCCAAGGCTTTACATGTAAACTCAAAAGCTTTTATCGCTCCGTAACTGAAACCGCTTACGGTAAAATCACTTTTATACATGTAAGGGTCAAAAAAGTGTTTTTCATTTTTTAAAGAAAATCCGCTAAAAAACTTCATTTAAATACTCTTTTACTTCGGTTTTACTAATACTTTCACGTTCCAAAAGAACATATTCGATTTTTTCAAGCACTTTCAAAAGAGATTCAAGTAATACACGGCTCTCTTCATAAAGCCTTTTGAGCAGGAGTTCCTGCTCTTTTTCATCCGGCAGTAATGACGAGCACATACCATACTCTTCACACATTTTTTTCACAAGTTTTTTTGCTTCATCCAGATCATCTTTGGCACTGCTTGCGTGCTCATTGTACTTTATGTCACAGGCAGCTATTCCGGCTAAAAGCATTTTCACCCGAGATTCAAGTTCCTGTTTTATAAACGGCTCATCCGTAGCAGGTGTCAGCTTTTCGTTTGAAAGCATCAGTTTTTCAAAAGCTATATCATAATAGGTTGCCAGCACTACCTTTCCGGCCTGATAGGTTGCCCGGAATGCTTTTTGTCTTTCATTGAGCATTTGAAGTTTTTTCTTTCCAAACATCACTTTGTCTTTTACCTGCTCAAAATGTTCCAAAGTAACATGAAAATCATTCTGTCTCAAAGCCAACAAAGCCGCCTCATTTACAAGTGCTGCCAGTGCGGCACCGTTAAATCCCACAGTCATATTTGCTATTGTTTTGACATCCAGCTCATGCGGTACTTTTTCCAGATACTTCATCAAAATCGCTTCACGTTCTCGTTTGGTCGGAAGTTCTACAAAAATCCGTCTGTCAAAACGTCCTGCACGCAGCAGTGCCGAGTCTAAAACATCTATTTTGTTAGTCGCAGCAATAACAATCACTCCGCTTGAGCCTTCAAATCCGTCCATTTCAGTCAAAAGCTGATTCAGAGTTGCTTCTCTTTCATCATTTCTGTTGCCGTCTCTCTTTTTTCCTACGGCGTCGATTTCATCTATAAATATAATAGAAGGTGCATTTTTTTTCGCTGCTGCAAAAAGTTCATGCACACGTTTAGCCCCCATACCGACATAAATCTGCACAAATGATGCCCCGCTCTGATAATAAAAAGGCACACCCGCTTCATGCGCAACCGCTTTTGCTATCATCGTTTTTCCAACACCGGGAGGTCCTATTAAAAGCACTCCTTTTGGCATACGCGCACCAAAACTTTTGTATCGTTTTGGATTTTTCATGAAATCTATAATCTCTTCGAGTTCCACTTTAACATCGCTGATACCGCCTATATCATCAAAACTCACATCACTTTTTATCGCTTCAATGTGAGTATTTCCCTCAGAAGAAGAAAGATTTGTATCATTTTTGAGTTCATTTGCAGTAAAAATTTCTCTGAATGATTTTTTTTGCCATTTTCTAAAAGCTAAAGAACCAAGTCCCAAAACCAGTATAAACAGCAACAGATAAAGCAATATATTTGATTCATTGTCAACTTCAACTTTATAATCAGCAAACATATTAGGTGTTACCTGTGAAAAAGGGATTTTATAATATCCTTTTTTTGTTTTTAGGTAAACATATTGTTTCGTAGCAACAACCTTTTCAACATTATGGTTTTGCAACAGTTCTTTGGCCTGTTTCAGGGTTATGGCATCAGCATTGTCCCGAAGCAGAGCAAATAAAATCAATATTATAATAATAAATGCCGATACATAAATCGCAATTCTGTTTGTTTTAGATTCTGGCATAATTGAAGTCCTTTTTTACTTCATAGTTGGTAACAGTAATCCAGTTTCCAACCAGATCTTCTTGAGACTCTACAACAATTTTATTAAAATGCTGATCAAGCCCGTGATAGAATCCTTCTTTACAAGACTCTATCAGTACCTCAAGCTCTCCCCTGTAAGCCTTTCTGAAATCAAAATTTTTCTGTTGAATCAACTCTTGCAATTCGTGCAGTCTCTCTTTTGCTGTTTTACCGTTTACCTCCGGCTTCATAGTGGCAGAAGGTGTGCCATCACGCTTTGAATAGGTAAAAGCATGAATGTGTGTCAAAGGCAAATCTCTTGCATTTTGCATAGCTTCACGCCATAAATCTTCACTCTCCCCCGGATGCCCTGTTATAAAATCTGTGCCTATTGCGTATCCCTTTTCTGCCAGAAGTTCAAACAATGCTTTATCCTGCTTGTAAACATTTCTTCTGTTCATCAGTTTTAACATTTTTGGCGAGGTGTGTTGCAAAGCAATGTGCATATGTTTTTCCATCCACGGCTCATCCAAAATCTCTTTAAATTCATCTGTAATCTGAACAGGTTCAACACTCCCAAGACGTATGCGTCTGACACCACGAATTTGAGACATTTTTTTCATAAGTTTTGCCAAAGATGTTTTTGTATCCTGCCCGTAACTGCCGACATTCGTACCGGTTAGGATAAATTCACCGAAACCGTTCAGGGCAAGTCTTGCAACCTGCTCTAAAATTCTATTTTCATCCATGCTTCTGGCATCACCGCGTACATAAGGAATGATACAGTAAGAACAGCGAAAATTACATCCCTCCTGTATTTTTATAAAAGCTCTGCTTTTGCCGACAAACTCATCCACTATCATATCGTCTATATGGTTCAGATCACCCGGTTCGTAAAAGGGTTTTTCTTTTGCCAAAAGTGCATCTATCTTCTGCTTTTCACTCTGACCGAAAACTCCGTGTATACGGTTCTCTTTTAAAAGAGATTCTCCCTTGGTATGGGCACCGCAGCCGGTTAGAAAAAGCTTTGCTCCCCCATTGTTTTTTTCTACCTGTGAAATATAGGAACGCACATGGGTATCGGCACCATTGGTAACCGTGCAGGAGTTTATAACGATGACATCGGCTTCTGCCTCATTTTGGGTTATTTCATACTCTTTGAGCGAACTCATCATAACCTGAGAGTCATAAAGGTTTGTCCGGCAGCCAAATGTTTTAAAATATACTTTTTTTGCCCCGTGGACATTTTTTTTACTCTGCATTAGACTATTTCTCCGTTATGTGCACTCGGTGATTCACTCTGCATAGATACATGTAACTTCTGGGTAGGATACGCTATCGTAATATCATCCGCTTCCCTGAATGCATCCAAAATTTCCGTTGAAATGACACTTCTGAGTGTTAAAGTAGCATAGGCATTGGTAAGATACCAGGCTTCTATGTCTATACCGTTTGACTCTATAAAAGAGTAGATTCTTGGTTCTACGTTTGTGTTTTTCAAATTATAATGCTGTCTGAGTTTGTTAAGCTGTTTTCTTGTAATATCCGTATAACCCTTAGAAAATTTCTTAGTAATTTCTTTGACTATATGCATAGCTTTCTTATGGTTGGAGTCAAAGGTAATCGTAATCTTTACACCATCCCAAACCGTCTTGAGAGAATTATGTGTATAGTTTGCAATCATCTGGGTAAAAATATAGTTGTTCGGTATAAATATAATACGGCCTGCTCTTCTGTTGTGCATGATGGATGTCAAAGTTATATCTTCCAAAATCGTCATACGAAGGAGCGAAATATCTAAAACATCGCCGACATATTTCATCCCTCCCATATCTACACGGATTCTGTCCCCTACATGTATACTTCCGCCAAAGACGATAACAAGCCAGCCCAGCATCGACATGAACCAGTCTTTCATCGCAATGGCTATACCTGCTGAAGCAAATCCAAGGATTGTTACAAGATAGGAAGCGTTTTCAATATAGTTAAAAAACAGAATCAAAATTATAATGATGAAATTTGTAAATGTGATGATTTTGTTTGCCATATAAAAACGTTCGTTATCTGTAATATATTTCTTGACAACCAGCTTTAAAAGAAAAAATATAAAAAATACGAACAGTATTGCCATACCTATTTTTATCAGTCTGTAAACCTGTTTTTCAATGCCTTTGTTAATGTTTATCTCTGCAATATCCAGGCGTTTTTGATAGACATTCATTGTTACATTCATAGTATCAAGTGCCTGTTCAAACATCTCAAGCTGTGCAAGTTTGTTTCTGTATATCTGAGCATATTTTTTGTTTTTTGGCTGCAGTTGCAGAATTTTTTTATAAATCTTTTTCTCTTGTTTTAATTTGCTGATCAAATCTATCAGACTTTCTCTTTTTTTCTTGTACTCTTCAAGATTAGCATTGAGTGTTTTTATCATAGACAGACCGGTAAGAATATCAAAAGGATTGTTTATTTCCGGTACTTTGTCGATATTTGGCGGCGTTATCAGTTCTGAAAACGGTGCAGAACTGTTGGTGCCTTTTAATTTTTCAATCTGTGAAGCCAAAATATTTTCTTTGGATATCAAGGCGATGAGTTCATCTTTGTCAGCGTCTGTTTTAGCATGTTTTGCAAGATACCTGATTCTTTTTTTAATGGCATCAAGATTATGTTTCACATCCATAGATGTCAGGTAGGAAGAGTAACTTTTCATCCACATGTTTTCATCAGATATATCCGACTCTATGGTGTTTATCTGCTGTTCATATGCTTTTGTCTGTTCAAGTGCAAGTGCTTCTTCTTTTGTTGTATCTGTGGCATTTTGTTCAACAGAAATATCTGCCTGCAACAAAGAAGAAAAAAGTATACTAACAGTAAAAATGAAAGACTTTAGCAGCATCAGTTGTTTCCAAATGTACGAAGAACACTGAGAATCAACTCTTTATCAACTTCATCTGTAATTTTTACGCCACCAATACCTACGGGGATGATAAACGTTACAGAAGCATCCAGACTTTTTTTATCCAGGAAGAATGTTTCATAAAAACTGTTGACATCTTCGATGGTATAAGAAGTCGGCAAATCATACTTTTGTAAAAGCTCTTTTACCCTCTGTGCCTCCTGTGGCGTCATCAGGTTCATAGCCACAGCAACTTCGTTCGCCATCACCATACCGATGGCTACTGCTTCACCATGCAAATAGGTTTTGTATTTTGTTTCGTTTTCAATGACATGCCCAAATGTATGCCCGTAATTCAGAGCAGCTCTCAGTCCATGCTCTTTTTCGTCTTTGGCGACAACATCTGCTTTTGTCTGTACAGCCTGTTTGATGGCTTCTTGCAAAACTTCTTTATCATGCAGATCGGCTGTTTCTAAAAATTCAAAGAAATTTCTGTTAAAGGTTACTGCCATTTTGATAATCTCGGCAACACCGGCTCCAAATTCCCGCTTGGGAAGTGTCGATAAAAAATGAGGGTCAATATAGACAGCTTTGGGCTGATGAAAAGCACCTATTAGATTTTTTCCATACTTGTTATTTATACCTGTTTTTCCGCCTACACTGGCATCTACCTGAGAAAGCAGTGTTGTAGGTACCTGCACAAAATCAATACCGCGTTGGTATATACTTGCCGTATATCCTGTCATATCTCCTATAACGCCGCCTCCAAAAGCAATAAGCATTGATTTTCTGTTAAAACGGTGGTTAAACAAAGACTCCAATATCAAGTCAACAGAATCCTGGTTTTTATACTCTTCTCCGTCAGGTACTGTAATAATATAAAGTTCTTTTGCTGATATTTTTGAAAGGAAGTATGCCAGATGAAGTCCGGCCACTTTCGGGTTGGTAATAATAGCTACTTTTTTGTCAAAATGAACTTTTTTAATCGTATCTATAGTAATGTCATATGAGTTGTCAACTGTTTGTTTTAAAGGGATGTTTACCTGCATTGTCTATCCAAAATTATAATATGCTAGATAATACTTAACTTTTACTAAAAAAGGAATAAATTAACGCTGTTTATAGCTGTACAGGTATAAAAATTTGATGAAAATCATCCAGTTTAAAATAGAGTTTTTCACTGTCAGTTGAAAAAAGAGCATAAATATGGCGTGTTGTGAGTTTGTTTGTAAAAGGAATAATCTGTATAAAATTTTCTTTGTGCTTCAGGAGCCGAATCGGGTTTTCATTTTCTTTGAAGACTTTGATTGACTTGGAAAAAATCGTTGAAAGATTATAAAAATGCTCAATGACCTGTTCTTTTTCATCCTGGTGTTCGTTGATATAATTATAAAGCTCTATATTGAAATTCAGCTGCTCGGCTATATCAAAAATAGTAGCAGATATTTTTTCCAGGTCTCTGTTGTCTGAGAGTATCAAAGCGACATCTTTCACCTTGGAAAAAGATTTTTCTGAGAGTTTCAGTACCGGTACATGTACATCATACAAACATTTTCTCACATGATAATCGGCAAACATTTCTCTTGATACAATCACCAGTCCGACATGATACGACTTTACGTCATGCAAAAATGCAGATCGCAGATTAATACTGTCATAATCTATCTCGACAACAATATCCAGATCTCTTAAATCCTTGATTTTTTCAATAATATCAATATCTGAAGGGTTTACAATTTTTATAACAAGGTCATGTTTGAATTTTTCATGTATATACATTGCATGGTGCACAAGCCCAAGAATATTTGAGTGATTTACAATATTCATATCTATATATAAAAGAATATTTGTTCCAAAAGGCTCGGGGAACTGTCCGAGTTCACGCTTGATCGCTTTGTATACAGAACGCAGAACTGCCGGCTCACCAACAAGCAAAAGAGTGTCATTCGGCTGTATCATGCGTCTGCGCGAAGGCATAATGAGCTTTCTGTTTCTGTATATGGCAACTATACGCCAGTTCTTCTGCTCAATCACTCCGATATGCCGATAAACAAAAGAACTGCCAAAAGGCACAAGCACTTCCATTATTTCGCCCTCGCCTATACCGACATTCTGTGCTATAACCGGAACATTTGGCAGGTAATCCAACAAACGGGAGGCCAAAATCTCGTTTGCATTGATGAGTACAACATTCGGATCTTCATTGGTCATATTCCACTGATTTAAGACAACAACCCGCAACTGCTTTTTGACAACACGAATATTTTTAATCGTATTTTCCACTTCGATCTGGTTGTCCATCGCTATAACAACCTGAATAAATTCCATTTTTAGCAAATTTGCCAGTTTGTAAAAACTCGTAGGATCAAACTCGTAAAATTTAAACCGTGCAGGGCTTGCATCTTTGAATTTTTTCTCTTTTGTCTGTACTATATAGTATATATTTTCACTCGTATATGTCTCTGCGACCCGTTGAATAAAGTGTTGTCCTATCGGTCCGCTGCTTATTATCAGTATTTTTTTCATTTGAGATCTTTTTTAATAAGTTTCACACCCATTTCAACATGATGTGTGTAGGGAAACTGGTCAAAAAGCGCCATGTCTGTCACCTGATGTGTTTGGCACAATATTTCCAAATCATCCAGGAGGGTCAGCGGATTACAGGATATATATACTATATGATTATACCTTGAAACAAATTTACAGGAGTATTCGCCCATTCCGCTTCTTGGAGGATCTACAAAAACAGAGTTGATATTGTAGCTGTTGATATCAATATCTTTCATTCTTCTGTACTCTCTTACGCCGTCAAGTGCTCCGACAAAATCCTCAACACTCATGCGTACAAATTCTATGTTCTCTACCTGGTTTAAAACCATATTTTCTTTTGCCGCATTGATGGAGGATTTGGATATTTCTGTTGCCAGTACTTTATTGAATTTTTTTGCAAAAGGTATAGTAAAGTTTCCTGCCCCGCAGTAAAGCTCAAGCAGATCATTTTTCGTATCTGAAAACCTGTCGCTTGCCCAGACAATCATCTGTTCGTTTACTCTCGGATTTGGCTGGGTAAAACTGTTTTCAATATGTTTAAACTTATAGACATCCTTGTTTACATGTAAAGTTTCCGTGACATAATCCTGTCCAACCACAACTTTTTGTTTGCGTGACCTGCCTATGATATATATATTCAAATCTTCTGCTATTTCTGTTGCTTTTTTCTGCCATGCTTCATCCAAAGCCCTGTGATACAATAGTGAAACTACTATTTCTCCCGAGCTTGCACTTAAAAAATCTGCACCGAAAAGCTTAAAGCCTATCTCATGTTTTTGTATGGCTGAGAGCAGTTTTGGCATCAGTTCAGCGATATATTCATTGACCTGAGGACATTCCTCTATCAGAACAACCCCTTTTTTGTCAATATGGTTCATCGCATAGGATATCTCATCATCGGAGTGCCATATTTTGAACTCGCTTCGTGCACGATAATGTGCATCCAGGGATTTATACACAGAAATATCTCCGTCAAAGTAAGGAGAAAATCTTTCTTTGTTTATCTGTACTTTTTCATTGAGTTGCACTTCATACCCATCTTCATAGACTCTGCAGGCACCACATTCGCCAAAATATTTACAATCCAATTTTACATCCTTAGAAAATATTTATTTTACGGAGGCAATCAAATTGCCTATCAGTAAATTCCAGCCGTCAATCAATACAAAAACAAGTATTTTGAAAGGCAGAGAGATCATAACAGGAGGCAGCATCATCATACCCATAGACATCAAAATAGAGGCCACGACCATATCTATGACCAAAAAAGGCAAAAAGAGCAAAAAGCCTATCTCAAAAGCGGTTTTTAATTCACTGATGATAAAGGCAGGAATAACAATTGAGAGAGGAACATCTGCCACAGTTTTCGGATTTTCCATTTTTCGTATACGCAAAAAGAGCGCCAGATCTTTTTCTCTGGTATTTCTAATCATAAAATTTTTAAAAGGCAGAGTAGTTTTGGTAAAAGCCTCTTCATAGCCTATATCCTTGGCTATGTAAGGCTTGATACCCTGTTCATAGGCTTTTGTTCCTATGGGTTCCATCACAAAAAAAGTCAAAATCATTGCAAGCATGACAAGAAGCTGTGTCGGCGGAACCTGTTGGGTACCGAGTGCCTGGCGCAAAAACCCGAACACAATGACAAATCGTGTAAATGTTGTCATTACAAGGACCATCGAAGGAGCTAAAAAAAGCAAGGTAAGAACAACGAGTACATTAAGAGAAGAAACAAGCTGTTGCGGTGTATCAGGAGCAGAAAGGCTGAGATTCATTGTAGGCACAACAGGCGATTCTGCCCCAAAACCCAAAGCACTCAATGCAAAAAGTAAAAAAAGAACTCTTATCATTTTTTCTCGACTGTTTTATCTAAAATAGAATTGTTGATATTTTGCGCTTCTTCACTTTTTTTCCCATAAAAATGCAATTCAACTCTTCTGTTTTTTTCTCTTCCTGTGGCTGTTGCATTGGTCGCTATGGGCTGATACTGTGCAAAACCTGTTGCACTCAAACGTGCAGGATCAACACCGTCTAAAATCAACTCATGCAAAACGGCCAGCGCTCTTGCTGTTGAGAGTTCCCAGTTGTCTTTATAGGGACTGTTCGGTCCGGGATCTCTGTCATCAGTATGTCCCTGTACATCCACAAGCATATCATTTGGCAACTCTTGAATAATAAGCGTAATCCGCTTCAAAAACAACAAAGCGTCCTGGTTTTCTATCGTTGCACTGCCTGGTTTGAACAACAGTGTTGCCGGCAGTTTTATAACAAAACCGTCCTGAGCCTCTTTTACGGTAATCGCAGGAGACTGTGTTTTTTCCATCATCTCATTCGCATCAGTTGCAGCCTGCTGTACTCTGTTGACCACTTCACTCGTTTCGTCCTGAGAGTCTATAGGCGTGGCTTCAAGCATTCTTTTTTTTGAAATTTCTGTTTGCGTACCGCCCTCAAGGACACTCATCGCCCCTGAGAGTGAACCTATCGCTTCTGAAATCTTTTTTGCATCCATACTTGACATGGAAAGCAGCAAAACGAAAAAACACAGAAGCAGAGACATTAAGTCTCCAAACGCCGCGAGCCATGCAGGGAGGCACTCCTCGCATTCAGGACACTTTTTTTTACCCATCAGTGCTGTCCGTTATTCAAACTGACTGACACGGTCAGCAGGAGCCAGATAGGCAAGCAGTTTTGCTTCAAGCACTCTAGGCGCATCACCGGACTGAATAGACATGATACCCTCAAGAATCATCTCTTTAAGCATAGTCTCTTCATCATTTCTGATAGTCAGGATATTGTAAATCGGTGTTCCGAATATATTACCTATCATTGCACCGTACATGGTTGTAAGCAAAGCAACTGCCATTGATGGACCAATTGCAGAAGGATCCGCCATATTTAAAAGCATGGCAACAAGTCCGATGAGCGTTCCGATCATACCCATCGCACCGGCAAGCCCTGCCCACTGGTTAAATATGGAAGCGTGAATCTTATGGCGGGTACTTGTCTGTTCCATGTCAATTTCGAGCAAATCACGAATCGTATCAGGTTCGCTGCCGTCAATTGCCATGGAGAGCCCTTTTTTCAAGAACTCGTTCTCTTCATTGTTGACATCACTTTCCAATGCCAAAATACCGTCTTTTCTTGCCTTGGTTGCAAACTCTACCAGTTTTTTGATAAGCTCACCCACATCCTCTTCAGCAGGTTTGATAGCTTTCATAAAAACTTTGGTAAACTTTTTCATTTGCGCCGGTTTAAAGGAGATCATCAAAGCCCCGATACTACCGCCGACAACAATTAAAACAGAAGGAATATCGATATATGCACCGACACCAACACCCATTGTCATGGCCCCGAGCAAAAGAGCCATAATCAAAACAATACCAATGACCGTACCTAAATCCATCCAAAAACCTTATGAAAAATTTATAATTACATTATAATAGCACAATTATTATAAAGAGTAAATTTTATTGACTATCTTTGCGATGAGTAATATAATCAGCCATGCAAGTATCATTGTAATGACCGTATGGCTGAAAAAATGATCGCCGATAACCATTTTATACAGCCCCATACTCCACCCGATTGTCAAAGCAACTGCAGAGGCAATGATTTTGTTTCTCCGTTTGTGAAATAAAAATATCAGGCTCAAAAGCGCAAATCCGCCGCTTGCATGTCCGGCAGGCCAGCATTTGCTTTTGTGATGATGCAGTTTAAACTCATCAGTATAATTTTGCCAGACTGCCGTTCTGGGATACACTCCGCCATATCTTACTTCATCTTTGGGACAGGGCATATTTGTCTCTCCTTTTATAGAACTTGCAATAAGCGGCACAAATATAGCAGAAAGTATGACAATAATCATGCCTCTTTTGTAGTCATTGACCAGTTTTGTTTTTCTAAAAAAGATAAGTGCAAGCAACAGACTCACAGCAAAGGCAATGAGAAGTTTTTTAATACCGTCGTAAAATATAAACTTGTAAGGCTGCTCACCCCAAAAAAGAACCCATTTATGCGTCGTAAAATCAAAAAACTGATCTTGCAGGCGCAAATCTACATCGCTTATCCCGAAAAAAATGATGCTAAAAAGCAGAAGTATAAAAGTAACAACGAGTTGCTGGTTAATGTTCATCTTTTAAAATATCCAGCTTTTTGTTATACTCTTTTGTATGCACATCAAATATGCCCAGTAATGTATGAAAAAGATCATCTTGTGTATATTTTTCATCTTTACGTTTTCGCAAGGCATCTTCATCCACTTTTTTTGCCATATTTTTTCCAAACCACATCAACGCACCGATATGCACCTGCGCATCAGGAGCCATAAAGTAAGGAAGTCCGTGCAGATAGACACCGCCCTCGCCCAGACTCTCTCCGTGGTCGCTCATATATATCATAGCTGTATCGTATTTGTTCTCATATTTTTTTAAAAAATCTATTGTTTTGTCTAAAAAATAATCGGTATACAAAATAGCATTGTCATAGGCATTTGTTATCTCTTGCTGTGTACAGTCTTCGAGCTGATTTGTTTTACATGTAGGCGTAAACTTCTCGAACGCTTTTGGGTAACGTTTATAATAGGCAGGACCGTGATTTCCCATCTGATGCAGCACAATTAAAATATTTTTGCCTTTGTTCTTTTGTATAAATTTGTCAAGTCCGACAAGCATACCGACATCTCTGCATTCACCATCTGCGCACACAGTGTTGTTTTTGGGAATTTTATAATCTTCATACGGCACACGCAACGCAACACCTTTGGAGTCAGAGTTATTGTCTCGCCAAAGAATCGCTACATCATTTGTATGCTTTAACACATCCAGCACATTTTCTGTGCTGATGCCTTTTTTGTAGCTGTAGTCTGCTTTGCCGTATTTCGCAAACATGCACGGCACAGATGCAGCAGTAGAAGTGCCACAGGAGTAAAAATTCGGAAAATCCACGATGTCATCCTGCGCAAGCAGAGGGTTTGTCTCTCTTTTATAGCCGTTGAGACTAAAATGATCCGCTCGCGCTGCTTCACCCACAACCATAATAACAAGTTTTTTGCGATTGTCGTCATTGACTATTTTGGCATCAAGTCCTATCGGTTTGACAACAAGCGGACCGCTGTTAAATGTCAGATTGATATACTTTCCGATGGAGTACATCCAGTATGCCGGATTTATTGTATAACGCAGGGGCTTATGCTCTCTGACAAAAGATGTATAAAATTTGCTAAACAAAAAGAATGACGCGACAATAACCGCCAAAGAGAGCCCTATAAGTTTTAAACGTGCGAAAAATTCCTGCTTAAAAGGTCTATACGCAATTTTTGCCTTATATACGAAATAAGAAGGCAAAAGACCTAAAAAGACAAAGTATAAAACCTGTTTAAGCGTTACCAGATCCAGTGATTCGTGCATATTTGTCTGCAGAGTATTTCGAATCATACTTGCATCAATCACCACATGATAACTGTTCATAAAATAGTTTGTCAGCGATGAAACCAGCAAAAGTGTAATCAAAATCGGTTTGAGTGTGTATTTATAACAAACCAGACTCAGTAGAAATATCATAAAAAAGACTAGAATAACCGCAAGGGAAATCAAAAAGCCTATATTGTGCCAGTTCAGCGGATAGACCTGCAATACATTGTGAAAAAAGCTGTAATTGTCAAAAAGAATAAAAAATATGCTGACATAGATGATGAGTTGTGTTTGTGTAATTTTTTTCAAGGGGAAAATCTTCTTTAGTATAAAATATCTTATTACATGTAAGCAAACATAAATAAGTTTGAAATTATACACTTTATAATTAAATAATGGTAACATTACACTTTAAAGTAACTTGTTGGGACCCGTACTTTAGTGCCAATGCATCAAGTTAAGAAAAAAGTTCGATATTCTTTTGGAACCTAGGTTTTAACCTAGGCCTTAGTTTTGAAAGGCACAAAGCCCGCACTGAAGTACGGGTTCCGAAAAAGCCGCTTAACTTAATGGCATTGAGGTTAAAACCCAGGTTACTAAGACATAACTGAGTTTTGATACATAAAAAACAGATAAAGAGCAGACATGAAAAATGAGAAAATAAGCATAATAATTTTGGCAGCCGGCAAAGGCAGCCGTATGAAATCATCGCAAGCAAAGGTTTTACATTCAATCAGCGGAAAACCTATGCTCTACCATATTATAAAAGAGTCCCGTAAAATTTCTGATGATATTACCGTAGTGGTTGCCCATCAAAAAGAAGCGGTCATTGAAACAATGCAAAATTATTTTGAAAACATTCGTTTTGTCGAGCAAGACACTCAAAATTTTCCAGGAACCGGCGGAGCCATGATGCAGGTAGAACCAAAATATGACAAGGTGTTGGTTCTTAACGGAGATATGCCACTCATTACAGCCGATGCACTCAAAGGATTTTTGGAACTTGAAGCAGACATCATCATGAGTATTTTTGATCTTGAAAACCCTGACGGATACGGTCGCGTCATTATACGAAACAATCATGTTGAATACATCGTAGAACAAAAAGACGCTGATGATGCAGAGCTAAATGTCACCACCGTCAATGCCGGAGTCTATGCCTTTTCAAAAGTAATTTTAGAGCGGTATATTCCTGATTTAAGCAATGACAATGCGCAACAAGAATACTATCTTACCGATATCATAGCCATGGCAAATGAGGATGAGTCCAGCATTGTTCCCCTGCTTGTTGATGAAGAACAGTTTAAGGGGGTCAATTCCAAAAAAGACCTCGCAGATGCCGAAGAGATCATGCAAAACAGAATTCGCACCAAATGGATGAATGCAGGTATGACGATGCAGCTTCCTGCAACGATTTATATAGAAGAAGATGTTGTTTTTGAAGGCGAGTGCATCGTAGAAAACGGCTGTCGCATTACCGGAAAAAGCAAAATCATCAACTCGCATATAAAGGCCGGCAGCGTTGTAGAAGAGAGTATAATGAAAAACTCCGACTGTGGACCGATGGCGCATTTAAGACCGCTTTCAAACATAGAAAACACCCACATCGGGAATTTTGTAGAAGTAAAAAAATCAACCCTCAAAGGGGTAAAAGCCGGACATTTGAGTTATTTGGGCGATGCTGAGATAGACGAAGGCACAAACGTAGGTGCGGGAACCATTACATGTAACTATGACGGTGTTAAAAAATACAAAACAGTCATCGGCAAAAACGTCTTCATCGGCAGCGATTCTCAGCTAGTAGCCCCAATAACCATAGAAGATGACGTGATGATAGCTGCAGGAACGACGGTAACAAGCGGAGAAATAAAAAGCGGCAATCTAGTCCTCAGCCGAACAAAAATGCGTTGTGTGAAGGACTTTTATTATAAGTTTTTTGGGAAGAAATAGACATTTGCATAAAAAACTTCACTTATTTCAATTTCTTTATTTTGTAAGTAAAAAATTTTGTTAGAATGCCACATGAATAAAAAACAAATTGCTATTTTAAGTATCGGAAATACATTACACAAAGATGAAGGTATCGCTTTATATGCGAGTAAATATCTGGAGTCCAACTACACTTTTCAACCCAGGGTGGATATTATTCACGGCGGAGTTGAAGGAAAAAAACTGCTCAATATATTTATGGAATATCAAGAAATAATTGTCCTTGATGTCATCGGAATTGAGGATGCTCCAGGTTCAATGTATCAGTTCCCTATGGAGACCTTTCGCAGTTTCAGCACAAATGAAGATGATGACGAAACCGGAGTACTCGGGTGTCTTAATTTGCTTGAGAGGCAAGGAGAAACTTTACCAAAAGTCACGCTTCTTGCGATTATTCCCCAGAGTATTGAGCCAGGAACAGGTTTAAGCAGTTCACTTCTCAAACCCTTTGATGCTTATGTCTTAATGATAATAAAATCTCTTGAAGACAAAGGTATCAACTGTGAAGAAAAAGCCGAAAAACATACACTGGAAAATATAACAGCTGATCTCACCAGTTAGACGAAACATTGCAGTCACTTCATTTTCACACCATTGAACCTGTTATATTTGCTGATTCAAAAGTGCTTATACTCGGTTCATTTCCCAGTATAAAATCTTTTGAAGAGGGGTTTTACTATGCCCATCCACGGAATCAGTTCTGGCCTATATTGGCTGCGATTTACAAAGAACCTGTTCAGACAAAAGAAGATAAAACTGCCCTGTGCAAAAAACACAAGATAGCCCTTTTTGACAGTGCTGCAAGTCTGCAAAGAGATGCAAACAATTCCAGTGATACCAACCTGAAAAATATCACAGTCAATGATTTTGAAAAACTTTTAGCAGAATATCCAAACATCAAAACCATATTGTTTACAGGCAAAAAAGCACAACAGATTTTTGACAAAGAGTACAAACATCTGAAAATCAAAAAAGTCCTGCTCCCCTCAACCTCCCCAGCCTATGCCAGTATGAAATTTGAAGAAAAACTTGCGAAATACAAAGAGGCTTTGCCTCATCCCTTTCAGTAACATTTTGCATGTTATGCGATATATATGACAAATAACATACAAAATGAGCTGTTATTTATAAATACAGCATAAAACATATACTTTATTTTTAATAATGGTATTGTATTTTTTCAAATCAACTAAAAAAATAATGTTTTGGCATATTTTTCAATAAATATCAAAAATTAACAATCATATAAAGTGTATGTTATTTGTTAATTTAAGTGTTTTTGGAATATACTGTTTGTTGATAAATAGTTATCCGCTCACTGCGTGACCGGATAACGGGGGCGCGGGTTGAACACCCGCTAGTCATCTGTCGCACAGCGCCAGATAATAAGCGGGAGGAATGAGCAACAACATCAGAAAATAAATTTTCAGATGTCGCCGTCATTCACCCGCGCCCCCGTTATAACCACAGAACAACTTAATCTAAAATTGATATATAGAGAAGATAATGGCAAAGATATTACCTACAATTGAAAATATTAAAAGACTTAAAGTAGCACCTACAGATGGTGAATGGTACTTATTAAACTATCTTCTCGAGCACTTGCCTGAGAGTGTAGAAATATATTTTCAACCTTTTTTAAATGGTGATATGCCTGACATTATTTTAGTTCAAAAAGATGCTGGGGTTGCAATTATTGAAGTAAAAGATTGGAATCTAAACTTATATAATATTGATAAAAATAACCACTGGCATCTTACAGAAAATGGAGCTTTATTAAAATCTCCATTTCAACAAGTTTTTAGATACAAAACAAATCTATTTAATTTACATATTGATGGAATGCTAGAAGCAAAACTAAAAAATAAACAATTTTTTGGACGCATTAATTCATATGTATATTTTCATCATGCGACTAAACGAAGTCTTTCAGATTTTTTTAGTAATGTCATGAATGAATATAAAAAAATTGAATATGATTTACATGAATCATTTAAGAATAAAACTATTTCTTATGATAAATATGAGAAACAATTAGATTATCAAAAAAGAAAGAAATTGAAAATTGAAAGAGATTTGAATTATCATTCAATAGGGAATGATAATATTAATAAAATACATTTACCATCAATTGATTCAAAGATTTTCACAGAACATATATACAAAGAGTTTCAACGCTATTTACAACCTCCCTTTCATACAATTAATCAAGGTATAAAAATTGACTATACAAAAAAGCAAGAAAAATTATCTATTAGCAAACCAATACACCAAAAAATAAAAGGTGTTGCAGGATCTGGGAAAACAGTTGTATTAGCAAAAAGAGCAGTCAATGCGTATAAAAGACATGAGAATAGAGTGTTAATCCTTACATATAATATTACATTAAGAAGTTATATTCATGACAAAATAAGTGATGTTAGAGAAGACTTTAGCTGGAAATATTTTTATATTACAAACTATCATCAACTTATAACTCAATTATTCAATAATATAGGTATTGAAATAGAAATACCTGAAGACTTAGCACATAATCAATTATCAATATTTTTAGATGACAATTACTATTCAAATGCAAAACTTTTTGAACAGTATAAAAATGACATTCCTAAATACAAATCTATTTTTATAGATGAAATTCAAGACTATAAACCAGAATGGATAAAAATAATTAGAAAATATTTTTTAGAAGAAAATTCAGAAATGGTACTCTTTGGTGATGAGAAACAAAATATATATGAAAGAGAATTGGATAGCGAAAAGAAACCTAAAATAGTTCAAGGATTTGGTAGATGGGAAGCATTAAATAAGTCTATAAGACATCAAGGAAATGGTGGTAGAATATTAGACTTAGCAAAAAGATTTCAAACAACATTTTTTAAAGATAAATATGAAATAGACACATATGAAGATACTAAAAATGAACCTTCATTGTCATTAGATATATACAAAATAAAAAGTTATCAAAACGATAAAATCAATGAAATAGCATCAACTATAATCCAAGAAATTAGAGATTATGACATTCATCCAAATGATGTAGCGATTTTATGCTCAAATATAGATTTACTAAAAAATATTGACTATAATATACGAAAGAATCATACAGATAAAACATTGACGACTTTTGAGACATTAGAAATGAGTAAAAAGTTTCCACAAGAAATAGATAATATTAGAAAAAGAAAAAAAATTGGATTTAATTTAAATAATGGCATGATGAAACTATCTACTATACATAGTTTTAAGGGATATGAAGTTCCTACATTATTTCTAATTATTGATGAAGAAGATAATGAAGAGATTGTTTATGCTGGAATAACTAGAAGTAAGTTTAATATAATGGTCTTTACAAAAGAAAACAGCAAATATAACGACTTTTTCAACATAGATTTAGAAAGAGTTATAACAAAACAGAGTAGCCAATAAATTACCTAGCGGCAATTTATGGTTATCTTCAACCGTTATCATAAAATCACTCTCTAAGACTTGACAATTTCAGTGTTATTACAATATAATTACATATCAAATATATTTGGAGTTATTAAATGACAATGCTTACAAAAATAGGAAACTCACAAGGTATAAGAATCCCTAAACCAATAATTGCTCAAGCACATCTTGAAAACAAACAGCTTGATTTTGAAGTTGTTAAAGATGGTTTGTTGATTAAACCTATAGAAATAAAAAATAGAGAAAAATGGCAAGAAAATATTCAAGAAGTTTTATTAAAAAATAAAAATATTCAAGATGAAGCAATTTTAAATGATATGCTCAATGACAGTGATTTAGAAGATTACGAATGGTAAAAAATATTAAAAGATTTGATATAGTTTTAGTTAAACTAAATCCAACAGTAGGCTCAGAAATACAAAAAACAAGACCGTGTATTATTATATCTCCAGATGAAATGAGTATGCTAAAAACGGTTATTGTAGCACCTATGACGAGTATAGGTTTTGATTTTATATTTAGACCAAAGATAAAATTTGAAGCTAAAAATGGTTTAGTATTGTTAGATCAAATAAGAACTATTGATAAGTCAAGAATAGTTAAAATATTAGGAAGAGTAGATACTAAAACACAAAAGATTATAGCTCAACTTTTAGTAGAAATGTTTGACTATTAAAAGAATGATAACAAATCAGAGAAGTTCAATTTTGTGTGAAGTATGAATGAGCCTATCCATCATAGCACAGGTTGGTTTATGAAGTAAAAGAACTTGATAAAATAGTAAGAGTTTTAAGAATGTGGTCACACTATGGAGAATGAGATACAAAAAAAGCTCATCAAATAAGCAAAGATACACCAAAAAATTACGAATTACACCCCCTATAATTAAATATCTAGGGTGTAAAATATAACAAAACGAAGCTGAACTCCGAACAAACCACTAAAAATTTTATCTTGTATATAATTTAAGTTCTATAAACGGGAACTGTGTTACAATCCATCTATGAGAATAATTTCAAAGAAAAAACTAAAAGATTTTTACGAGCAGCCAAAATACACAGATTCTAAAAATCCTTTAGAAGCTTGGCATAAAGAAGTTCTAAAACTTGATTGGAATAATCCAAATGAAGTAAAAGAGATGTATCGAAGTGCTAGTATTATTGAAAATGAAAAAGTTGTTTTCAATATTGCTGGAAATAAGTATAGATTGATAGTTTCAATAAACTATTATGCAAAAATTGTTTTTGTAAAATTTATTGGAACACATAAACAATACGATAAAGTTAAAATGGAGGATTTATAAGATGAATATTAAACCAATCAAAAATGAGCAAAACTATAATGAAGCACTGCAAAAAATTGAAGCTTTAATGGGTGCCACACCAAATACACCAGAAATGGATGAGTTAGAGGTGTTAACAACTTTAGTAGAGGCTTACGAAGAACAACACTATAAAATCGATGCACCTGACCCAATAGAAGCTATTAAGTTTAGAATGGAGCAAGAAGGCTTAAAGCAAAAAGACTTAGTTTCTATTGTTGGAAGTAAATCTAGAGTATCTGAAATTTTAAATAAAAAAAGAAAACTCACTATTGAGATGATAAGAAATTTACATAAGCAGTTGCACATACCAGTAGAAAGTCTTTTTTTAGACTACAAGACTAACTGTGCTTAAATGCTAACAAATAAAGATTAGGAATGATGATTGCCAACTTTACTCAATAAAAACAATGCAGGAAAAAATATTTAATGAATTTTTTATCAAAAGAAGCTCCGCTTCAAAGCTCTATATCTTCGATGAAGGCTGTTTTGTCTGATGTCGGATGCGAAACGGTTTTTCAAGAACACAAAAATCCCCTCACTCACTGTTATTCGGTGAATCTCAGCTCAAAAGAAGCACCCGGACATATTTATTCCAACGGTAAAGGTGTACTCAGCGATGCTTCTGTGGCAAGTGCTTTGGGTGAATATATTGAGCGTCTGCAGACAAACAACTTTTTTATAGATTTTCATTTGCCAAAGAGAAAATATTATCCTGATGAAGTTGTTTTTTCTTTTGATGAAGCGTATCTCAGCGATGAACTTATGGCAGTGTACAACCCTGAGAACAATCTCTCAGCTGAAGATTTGGTGGATTTCAACAGCGACTATGAAGACAAAATTGTCGCACTTCCTTTTGTCAAACAATCCACACAGGAGCGTGTTGCCATTCCGCTTAATATTTTAAGCAATCTTTATGTGAGCAACGGTTTGGCGACGGGAAACACCCCTTTGGAAGCAAAGGTGCAGGCTCTGAGTGAGATTTTTGAACGCTATGCAAAAATCACTATCATTAAAAACGGCTATGCTTTGCCGAAATTTCCTGATGACGTTGTTACAAGTTTTCCAAAAGTCTATGAAGATGTACAGGCATTGCAAAAACTCGGCTATAAGGTCGAAGTGTTGGATGCTTCTTTGGGCGGACAGTTTCCCGTCACTGCCATTTCATTGATAGATCCGAAGAATGCTACACTTTTTGTCTCTTTTGGAGCACATCCTATTCTTGAAGTCTCACTTGAACGCACAATGACCGAGCTTATGCAGGGACGTTCTCTTGAAAATCTTGACAGTTTTGAAGTGCCTACTTTTGACATGAGTCTTGTCTCAGACAGTTTTAACCTTGAATCACACTTTATAGACTCCAACGGCAAACTCGGATTTCCTTTTTTGAGTGCCAAAAAGAGTTTTGGGTATTCTCCTTTTTCGTATAAAGGAAACTCCACGCAAGATGAATATAACTATCTTACAAAGATTCTTCAAGATATGGAGAAAGAATTTTACATCAGAGAATATGATTACCTCGATTTTTACTCCTGTCAAATCATTGTTCCCGGTATTTCAGAAGTTTATCCCATAGAGGATTTGATATATAACAACAAAAACAACGGCAAACTTATCCGTGATATGGTACTCAATTTTACAAAATATGACCCGCAGGAAATTATGCTTGAGATTGAATCATTGGAAGACTCACTCAATATGGAAAAATACATCGGTGTCATCTTTGTGAAAAATTTTACAATGGCTGAATTTAAAGCACAGATTTTATTGCGCCTGGGTGAGTATGACGAGGCACTGGAGTTGTTGGAATACGGGACAAACAAACTCGGTCATCTCGTAGTAGAACTTGCTCGAATGCAGGAGATGCAACTTGATTATGAAGAGTACAAAGAAGCTTTATATGAGGTGTTTTCCAAAGAAAAAGTAGTAAAATCTTTGGGTATTCTCAATAATACAGACTTTTTAATAGAAACAACGCTGCATAAAGACTATACCAATATGCTGAACCTATATGACAAACTTGAGAGAAAAAAATGCACAATGAAATAGACCTGATACTCAAACCTGAATTTACACAGCAGATACAAAACGGTTATCCTCTGCTTATGAAAGAGTATTTTGAAGATTGGCATAAACTCGAAGAAGAAGGCAGTCTGCTTCACTTGTATGACAAAAAAAAGAGATTCATTGCAAAAGGTTACTACGGATTACAGAACAAAGGACATGGCTGGGTTCTTTCACAAAAAGAAGATGAAACCATAGACAGCGAATTTTTCAAAAGAAAAATCAAAGAGGCACTCTCCTACAGAAAAGATTTCTTTGCCGACACGCAAACAACTGCCTTTCGGGTTTTTAACGGTGAGGGCGATGGCATCGGCGGCTTGAGTATTGATTATTTTGAAGGCTATTATCTCTTTACGTGGTACAGCATCGGTATTTATACATTCAAAGAGAGTATACTCGAAGCTTTTAAACAGAGTATCGACTTTAAAGGAATCTATCAGAAAAAACGCTTTAATACAAAAGGCATGTATCTCGATGACAAAAGTGACTTTGTATCTGGGCAAAAAGCACCACAGCCTTTACATGTAAAGGAAAACGGGGCAAATTTTGCCGTTTATTTGGATGATGGGGCAATGGTGGGAGTTTTTTTAGACCAGAGAGAGGTCAGAAAAGCCATTCGTGACAAATATGCAAAAGGAAAAACCGTTTTAAATACTTTTTCCTACACGGGCGCTTTTTCAGTATTTGCAGCCCTTGGCGGTGCAAAAAGCACGACAAGCGTTGACTTGGCAAAACGAAGTTTACCAAAAACACAAGAACAGTTTTCCATCAACAACATTGATTTGAAAAATCAAAATATCATTGTTGAAGATGTCTTTTTATACTTTAAATATGCCGTGAGAAAAAAACTGCTTTTTGATATGGTTGTCGTTGATCCGCCGAGTTTTGCACGTTCAAAAAAACACACATTCAGTGCCAACAGAGATTATGTAAAACTCCTCAAAGAGGTGATACAAATCACAAAAAAAGGCGGTATTATCGTAGCTTCCACCAATGCTGCCAATTTCAGTATGATGACTTTTGGCAGATTCATAGATAAAGCTTTCAAAGATGTAAAAATAAAATACAAAGTGCTAAAACGCTACTCTCTTCCAAAAGATTTTCGCGTGGCAGAAAAATTTCAAGAGGCTAATTACCTCAAAGTCGTTTTTATAAAAAAACTTTAGTTTGTCTCAAGAATAAAATATCCGAGATAATTTTTTATCGGTTTATGCGCATTTACCCAACTTGAAATACCGCCTTCGAGATTGACAACATTGCTAAAACCCAAATCTTTGAGGGTTTTTGCAGCCATCAGACCTCTAGCCCCTTTGAGACAATAACAGACTATTTGATGATCACTTAAATCAACAAGTTTGTCATCAACGGCGAATTCCAATTTCCCCCGAGGAATGGTAAAAACAGTTTTAGCAGGGATGACACCGCTTGCAAACTCGTCAGATTCCCGCACATCAATCAAAACCATATTTTCCAAGTCAATCTCTTCAACCTGAATTTGCTTTATCTCTTTCTTTGCCGCAGTCAGCAGTTCTTTTAAATGCCCCTTGATAAGGTTAATATCACACCTTTCGTAATACTTTTTCATCTGTTCGTTATGGTTCATGAAAGCTCCTTTACATGTATTGCATACTAAAGTATACAACCAAACAGCTTAATCATTAAGTTCCTTTAGTATTTCTAAGTATTTTTAGATAAAATACTAGAAAATATAATGAAGAGATTTTGAATGAATATTCCAACAAATTTAATCAAAGATAAAAAAATTCTCCTTGGTGTAACCGGCTCTATTGCTGTGTACAAAACACTCGAACTCGTCAGAGAATTCATTAAAGCCGGAGCAGAGGTAAAGGTTGTTATGAGTGAGAGTGCAAAAAAATTTATAACTCCGCTCACTTTTGAAACCCTCACTTCAAATCAGGTCCTTGATGACACAAACGAGTCCTGGGCAAATGAGCATAACCACATTAAAATCACCCAATGGGCAGACATCATGGTCATTGCTCCTGCAACGGCAAACACCATCGCCAAACTTGCCAATGCCATTGCAGACAATATGCTGCTGCAATGCGCGCTTGCTTTTAGCGGTATGAAAATTTTGGCACCCTCGGCAAATACAAATATGCTCCAAAATCCAATCACTCAGGCAAATTTGAAGATGCTCGGCATTGCAAACTATACTATTTTAGAGACGCAGACAAAAGAGTTGGCCTGCAAGACTGTCGGTGACGGCGCTATGGCCGATCCTTTGGATATTTTTTATCAAACCTGCCGTGAACTTTTAAAAGAGGAGTTTTGGGAACACAGACGGGTGATAGTAACCGGCGGAGGCACGATAGAAAAAATAGATGAAGTGCGCTACATCTCAAACTTTTCAAGCGGAAAAATGGCATCGGCTTTGGCAACGGCACTCTATTTAAAAGGGGCAGATGTTAATCTCATCGCCACAAAATTTGACCGTGACCTGCCTGTCAATATGCATAAAATAGACGTAGAAGACACACAGGAGATGCTTGAGTATCTTGTAGATTCCATACGCATTGCAAAAAAAGGCAAGCTTTCAAAAGCGACACTCATACGTGACGAGCATATTCATCTTATCCAAAAAAAGCCCTATCTCTTTATGGCAGCGGCGGTGAGTGACTATGTTCCTGAATTTCCTCAAAATACCAAACTTAAAAAAGAGGATTTGGGTGAAAAGTGGGAACTGAGTCTGAAAAAAAATATTGACATTTTAAGTACAATTGAAAAAGAAGGCATTACAGTCATAGGTTTTAAAGCAGAAATGGACAAAGAAAAAGCCGAAAAAAATGCAAAAAAGATGTTACAGGAGAAAAAACTTGACGCGGTCTGTCTCAATGTTTTACAAAATGCCTCAAGCTTTGGCAGTGACGAAAATGAAATAGACTTTATTACACCACAAAAAAATGTGCACATACCAAAAGCGGACAAATTGCATGTATCTTTTGAAATAATCAAAAATGCAAAAGAGCTGCAAGAATAGATGATGAACAAGGCCAGACATATAGCCATCATAATGGACGGAAATGGACGATGGGCAGAGCAACAGGGCAAAAAAAGAGTCAAAGGGCATGAAGCAGGTGCAAAAGTCGTCAAAGCAATCACAACCTATTGTTCAAATGATGAAGATATAGAACGCCTGACACTTTATGCCTTTTCAACGGAAAACTGGAAAAGACCGCGTCTCGAAGTTGAGTTTTTAATGAAACTTTTGGAAAAATATCTCAAAGACGAATTGCCTTCTTACTTGCAAAACAATGTCAGGTTTGAAGCTATCGGCGACATTCGTGCTTTTTCAAAATCACTGCAAAAAACCATACAAACGGTAGAAGAAAAAACGGCGCATTGTGACGGGTTGGTGCAGAGTCTTGCCCTGAACTACGGTTCGCAGGACGAGATTCTTCGTGCAATAAATTCTTTAAAAAAACAGGATGAAAACATCACACTGAAGATGCTTAACAATGCGCTTGACTGCAAAGTAGCCGTAGATATACTCATTCGTACCGGAGGAGACAAGCGGCTTTCAAACTTTCTGCTTTGGCAGTCGGCATATGCAGAGCTTTTTTTTACAGATACGCTCTGGCCGGACTTTACATGTAAAGAATTAGAAAAAATTCTACAAAAATTTACAAAAATTGAAAGACGATTTGGTGGTTTAAAATGATGGAACTTGGCATAGCTTTTATACTCGGTATACTTTTTGGTTCTTTTTTAAATGTTGTCATTCTTCGCATACCAAAGGGAGAAAGCGTTGTTTTTGATGCGTCACACTGCCCTGCATGCAATGAAAAGCTCAAACCCTGGCATAACATTCCGCTTTTTTCATGGATTTTTCTAGCAGGAAAATGTGCCTACTGCAAATCACATATTTCTGTGCAGTACCCGCTTATAGAACTTCTCTCAGGTTTTATTTTTGTCATTCTTGCCAATAAATTCGGACTGAATCTACCGGCATTTTTCATAGCTTTGAGTTTTTTGATGCTTTTAGCGCTTTCGGTTATAGATTTCAGATACAAAATGGTACCCGATTCACTCAACCTCTTGGCTATTTTCTTTGCCATACTCGGCGCATGGAGTATTCAAGGTTTTGTTCTTAACCTGGAAAACGCCCTCCTTTTTGCCGGTGGTTTTACACTCCTGCGTTTTACTCTTTCTTATTACTTAACATCATCTGTATTTAGAGCCGGACTAAAAACGAAAACATCCTGGAACAGGCACTATGACAGAACACCTTTTATAGAAGCTATGGGAGAAGGCGACATTATGGTAGCGGCTGCTATGGGCGCACTTTTGGGAGTCAAACTTGGTCTTGTTGCCATTTTTCTCTCAGCCCTCTTGGCTTTGCCGGTTATGCTCTTGCTTCTTAACAAATCAAAAGAGGAACAACGCGTCCCCTTTGTGCCTTTTTTGGCACTTGCAACTTTCATAGTCTATGTGTATGATTCTCAAATACTCAGATACATCGAGGCAAACTACTAATGCTGAGATTAAAAAAATATATACTGAGTAACTTTTCTGCTCTTTTTATGTCCATATTTTTGCCGTTGTTTGTCATAGCATCGGTAATATTTTTAATTAAACTCTCTACCTATACGGCGGTTATTCAACTGACTATTTTGGAAATGGGCAAATTATATCTTTTCATACTGCCTGAAATTCTTTTTTATACGCTGCCTATTACATTTTTTGTCGCAGCCACACTTTCTTTGTTTAAACTCTCAAATGACAATGAAATAATCGTTATTTTTTCACTTGGAATTGCACCGGGTTTTATCATCAGAACCTTTTTCAAACCTGCTTTCATATTAAGTCTGCTGCTGGCATTTAACTTTCTGGTTGTTGCACCCCATACGACTACTTTGTCAAAAAACTTCCTCTCCTATAAAAAGAGTGAAGCAAAATTCAATCTTGCAGCAAGTGAATTTGGAAACAGTTTTGGAGACTGGCTTTTATACATCGGAGCAAAAAACGAAGACGGTACCTTTTCCAAGGTATTTTTGTTTAACAAAAAACAGGAAGAAGAGATACTCATTGCTGCAAAAAAAGCCAAAGTTATTAACGATTCGGGAATTTTACGTCTTCAGTTAATGGATGGAGAGGGTTACAGTTATTCAAAAGAAAAATTTTCTCAGATAAATTTCCAAGAAATGCTTATCAACGATACGCTCAAAGCAGACTTGACCACCTATGAACAACCCTTGCAGTACTGGCTCTCAAAAGAGAATGCCGGGAGAAAAAAACATATCTTCATTAAAGATACCTTGCTGAGTCTCTTTCCGATGATAACACTTTTTTTAATCGCAAGCATCGGTATAGTTCAGGTAAGACATCAGAAGTCTAAAGTCTATTTATATCTCTTTGTAAGCATAGTTTTATTTTACGGGATGACAATAGGTTTGGAAAAAATGTTTCAATACTATACGATTCCTGTTGTTGCACTTTCATGGCTGATAATAACATATGCCATCTATAGAAAAACCATCGTCAATAAGTTTTAATTCACATGAGAGCAGCATTGCATTTAGCCTATAACGGCACTCATTTTTTTGGTTCTCAAACACAAAAAGAGACATCTGATACAGTCCTTGGCGAACTTGAAAATGTTTTGAAAAAACTGGGAATTGAACAGAAAGTCGTGGCAAGCGGGCGAACTGACAAAGGCGTCCATGCTACTATGCAGGTCTGTCATATAGATTTACCGCCCTACTGGGATGATATGGAAAAACTCAAAAAAGTTCTCAATAAAATGCTCTGTGATGCTTTACATGTAAAAAGAATCATACATGTAAAGGATGATTTTCATGCACGATACAGTGCAAAAAAAAGAAGCTACCGTTACATCATTAAAACAAAACAGAAAAATCCTTTTGAAAGTGATTTTGTTACTTTTTTAGAGGATGCAAACCTGCAACAGATACAGCAAAACATCGCTCTTTTTGTCGGAGAGCATGATTTCAGACAGTTTATGAAAACAGGCAGTGACGTAAAATCTACTACAAGAATTATATACAGAGCTTTTGCCTATCAGCACAAAGACTACATTGTTTTATACTTTGAGGCCAACGGATTTTTGCGCAGCCAAATCAGACTGATGGTCGGTGCACTTTTGACACTCACTAAAGATGCAATACAAGCACAGCTCAACTGCACCCAAAAGTACAAAATCAAACCGGCACCTCCAAACGGGCTTTATCTTGCAAAAATCAAATACTAGACTTCCTTCGGTTTCACGCTCCAGATAAATACAAGCGGTATAAACAGCAGAGTCAAAAAGGTACCTACAATCAAACCGCCAATTGCTACCGTTCCAAGCGGTGCCAAACGCTCCAACCCAATGGCAGATCCAAGCGCGACAGGCAGCATACCGGCAGAAGTTGCAAACGCTGTCATAAGAACAGGCCGCGTTCGTATCTTGATACTCTCAACCATTGCTTCAAAAGTACTGTATCCTTCTTTCATCTTTTCGAGTGCAAAATGGATTAGAAGGATCGCATTGTTGACGATAATACCACTCAAGAGGATAAATCCCATCATTGCCGGCATAGAGGTATGGTAGTGCATAAGAAGCATCATCCACGAAGCCCCTATAATGGTAAGCGGTATCGAAAAGACTATCATCATTGAAATTTTTACAGAGTTGAACATGGCGATGAGGGTAAAAAGTATCAATATAACTGCAAAACCGATGGCCCCTACCATTCTTCCTGCAGAGTTTTTAAACTGTTTTATATCTCCCGTCTGCTCCATTGTTACACCATCGGGCAATACTTTACCCGCAAAGGCTTTGTCAAAATTTGCCATTATATGAGAAATCGCCGCCTTTTCCCGAAAACCGTACACATTCAGAGTATATTGCAATCCTTCTCTTGTAATCAGAGACGGTTCCTGCACCATTGTGATCTTTACCATATCACGCAAAGGTATTTTTCCTCTTTTTGTCGTAATAAGATAGTCTTTAATCTCTTCAATACTTTCTCTCTTTTTCTTGTCTACCCATACTCTTATGCCAAAATCCGCACTGTTTTGCAGATAAAATGAGGCTGCTTTTGCCCCGCGTACAAAGAGTTGGAGTTGTTTGGCTATCTCTTCGTTGCTTAAACCGTAATAGGCAGCTTTTTTCTCGTCTATACTGAATTCATAAACTCTTTTGCTCGCAAGCCAGGTTCTTGAAACACTGACGACCCCACCTGTATGTTGCATTGCATCCGCAACAATGTCACCGGCCTTTTGCAGTTTTGTCACATCATCGCTGTAGAGTGTTACATCAATATTTGCACGAAGACTCGCAATCGCTGTTGCACCATAATCTACAACATCCACACTGTTTACATTTTTTATTTTATTCAGTGCTTCACGCAGTTTGCGTTCTATCTGCCAGATACTCTCTTTTCTTTTGTATCTGTCTACATAGGTTGCCGATATGCTGATGTGGTCTATAGAACTGCCGCTTCCTATACTCATAACACCCGCTTCACTTCCAATGGCACTTGAGAGATACAAAAGTTCTCCCTGTTTTGTTATGATTTTGTTTGCCTCTTCTACTACTTTTTTACTCGCTTCTATAGGCAGATTCGGATCCACTGTGATGCTGATTCTTACTCCTCCTGTATCCATAGGCGGCATCAGTTCCTGTCCGACAGTTGGCATAACACCTTTGACACTTGTAAAAAAGAGCAGAAAAAGTACCGCCACATACAACAATGCAATGCTTTTTTTCTTTGCACCCAAAGAGACGGCACGCACAAAAAAATCGGCGATTGCACTGCTGAATCCTCCTGTGATTTTTTCAAAAAAAGCTTCGCTCTTTAAAACAAAAGGAGATTTGATGGTAAGAATTTTCAGTGACAGCAAAGGAACTGCCGTTATAGATATAACATATGAAGCTGCCAGTGCCAAAAGCAGTGTTGCTACAAGCGGTTGGAAAATTGTCTGCGGATATCCTCCTACAAAAAGCATAGGAGAAAGGGCTATCATCGTTGTGATCGTTCCGCTCAAATCTGCAAACATAATCTCTTTGGTTCCGTTATAGACAGCTTTGTGTATCTCATCATGGAGTTCTCTGTAATGCCTTTCAATGTTTTCCATCACGACTACAGCATCATCCAAAAGAAGTCCCAGTGCCAATATAATGGCGGTAAGTGTGACGACATTAAACTCTATACCCATAATCCACATAAGGGCTATAGTGGTAGCATAAACAAGTGGAATGGTAACCAAAACAACCAAAACCTGACGAAAAGATGCCAAAAAGAAAAAAACAACAAGCGTCGACATTATGATGGCATCGCGCAAAGATTCAAACATATTGTTTGTACTTTGCACTATAGTGTCTTTTTGCGTATCGGTAATTACAAAAGAGAGATTTTTATATTTGTTTTGCAGTTTTTGTATCTCTTTTTCTACTCGTGCGATTGTTCTTATTACATCAGCATTACCGGTTCTCTGTACAGCAATGGCGATAGCATTTTTTGAATTTCCATAGTATTCGGCACTGTTGTCATAATGTCCAAAATAGACTTTTGCGATATCTTGCAGTTGTATCTCTTTGGTAATACTGACTTTTTTCAGATTGGCTACAGTATCACGTTTTCCCTGGGCCCGTAAAAGATATCTTTTGTCTTTTCCTGTAATAAATCCAATAGCAAAGTCATTATCATTTGCCCGTAATTTGGCAACAACCAGGGCTATATCAAGATTGTAGCGCTCAAGTTTTTCTTTATCGACGATAACCTCTATCTCTTTTTCATAGCCGCCAAATACATCCACATTGGCAACACCCTGTACTTTAATAAGCTTATGCTTTATCTGTGTTTGCACAATTTGCCTGATATCTTCCAAAGAGACATTTCCCTCTTTTGCACTGACTGCATATGTCACTATCGGGGCAGTTGCTTCTGTTATTTTTATAATCTGGGGATTTAAAATGGATGCAGGCAGTTTGGCCCTGATTTTATCAAGCGCATTGGAGACATCACTTGTAGCACTGTCAATATTTTTTGTATACTCAAACTCGGCAGAAATCACACTCACTTCATCAATGGTTGTTGAGTAGACTCTTCTTATTTTGTCCAGTGTATACAGCTCCTCTTCCACAGGAATGGAAACATTTGCCGCCAAACCTTTCGCTGATTCTCCCGGTTCTACAATTACCACAGCTACAGTTGGATAATTGGAATCCGGAAAAAGTTTTCTGTCTATTTTGTTGTACCCGACAAGGCCCAAAAATAAAAACAGTGCCAAAAATGAAATAATAAAATAGGGTCTTGAAAGTAAAAAATCCACTATGGAAAAACTATTTTTCATGCGTCTGCGCCTTGTCGATTATTATCTTTCCATAGGCTGGAAGCATAGAAAGTTTTGCTTCAGAACCCAGAGCCACTCTATACTTTGGACATGGAGATACGACAGCCGCTCTGTTGTCTTCCAAAAGCAGGTCAACGGCAAGTTTTGAAAATTTGCCTTCTTTGTATTGCATTACATATACACCCTCTTGTGTATGCAAAAGTGCATTTAAAGGAACACTGCATCCCTTTGCATTTGCAATTTCAACGTTGATATGAACAAAAGATTTGTTTGCAAAATCTATGCGTTTTTGCAGTGTGACTTCGGCAACGAGCAGAGCATTTTTTGCATCATCATAAACCTTGCTGACTCTTCCTATCAAGCTTTTTTGCAGGTAAACCTTTTGTCCTTTGGCTATTGGTATCTGATTTTGGGAAAAAGAAAAAGTCAGCTTTTGCTTCTGTGTATTGAGCGTGACAACAGGTTTTCCTGCCGGAGCGATGGACCCTTCATCCAGGAGTTTAGAGCCGATAACACCGTCAAAAGGGGCTACAAGATTCAGGTAATTCAACTGTACCTTTGTTTGTGTTATTTTTGCCTCCGTCGATTTGACAGCTGAACGTTTTGTCTGATACTTTGCATTCGAAGCATCAAGTATCTCTTTGGAAACAGCTTCGATTGCATAAAGCTTTTTATTTCTTTGCAAAATATCCTGAGCATTTTTTAAATCAAGCATAAATGCTTTTTTCTGTGCTTTGAGTGATGCAAGATTTGCTAAAATATCCTTATCATCAAGCGTCACTAAAAGTTCCCCTTTTTTTACTTTGTCATTTTCATGCACATATATTTTTTTGATATTTGCTGTAAATTTTGAAGCAATATCTGCCTGCTTCAAAGAAAACACCTCTGCCAAAAACTCTCTCGTACGAGAAACATTTTTCTCCTTTGCTACAGTTGTCTCTACACTTTTACTATACTCTTTTGCTGCAGGCAAAGCAGCCACATGTTCTTTTTGTTTTTTCAAAAAAATTCCTGCGCCTGCTACTAAAATCACACCAAAAATAATTAATACAGTTTTTTTCATCTACTTCACTTCCTTTTCTAAAAGATATTCTTTATAGTATTTCGCCTTTTGATACCCGTATTTTGCTTCTGTCATTTGGGCATAGACCAGCTCTTTTTTTGCCTGTGTATCCAACAAATCCACAAGGGAAAGTGCATTGTTTTCATACTTGATCTGTTGGGCTTTTTCTATCTCCTGCAAAAGTTCATACTGGCTTTGCAAAGCTGTATAGTCTGCCTGTGCGATTTCTATTTTGGAATTTGCAATTTTTAAATTTTTTTCCAACTCCAACCGTGTTATGCTTTTGTCTATTTTTGACTGCATCAGAGCAATCTTTTCTTTGGCCACATCTGCACTTTTTGCTCCGAAATCATAAAGATTCCACTGCAGGTGCAAACCTATCTGCCATACATTTTCACTGTTAAAGTCATTTTTGTTTAAATATGTCACACCTGTCTGAGCAAAAGTATTTGTCGTTGCATTGGGCCCCATACTGTAGCCGTAATATGCACTGAAATCCACCTTTGGATAGTACAGTGCCTCTGCGGTACGGACTCTTTTTTGTGCTATATTGCTTTTTAGTGCAGCAATTTTTAATCGGCTTAAGCTTTTAAGGTCCGGTTCGCCTTCTTGCAAGCCCTCAAAAGTGACACTGACCTCTTCTGCTTTGTCAAATTTGTCCGAGGCAATCATTTGCGAAAGAGAAGCTTTTAAAATTGCTATATTGGAGGTTATCTTATTTTTATTTGCCACTGCTTCCACATAGGCATTTTTTGCCTCCAGCATGTCAAGTTTTGATTTTCCTCCAAGCTTATATGCTTTTTGTATATACATGTAAAGACTCTTTTTTGCCTCTATATACTTTTTTTGTGCTTTGAGCTGCTCCTGCAGTGATAAAAGAGAGAGATAAATATTTTCTACATTGTAAATGAGCTCTGCTTTTGCAAGTTTTATTTTAAAAAGACTGTTTTTATATGCCAAATCCGATATTTTATAGCTGTTTTGTTTGGCAAATCCGTCAAAAAGCGTCACATTGTAAGAGATACCCGTAGAGACCAAATCATTTGTTGTCGGCATCTCATAGGCACCTGTTGGAGAAGAAACGATTTGCATTGGTGTTAACGGCACCAGTGTTCGTGCATTGTTATAATGGTCATAATTGAGGGTAGCATCAAATCGACCAAGGTTCTGTGCCTGCTTTATACGCCTGTTTTTTTGTGAAACCTCTTTATCCAAAAAGATTTTTTTCAAAGAGTTATTGTGCTGTAATGCCTCATCTATTGTCTCCTGCAGACTCATCGCTTGCAGCGAAAGAGGCAAAAGAAAACCTAAAACCAGTTTTTGTATCATGTTCATCCAGACCTTGTAAAAAATATAGCTAATTCTAACACTTTCGTATTAACTCATTGTTAAGAGGACATAATTCTGTATTGACTCTTTTTATGATATGATATAACTGATTTTTATATATGAAGGATATTTCATGCAAAAATACAGATGTACCGTATGTAATTATATTTATGATCCTGAAGCGGGTGATGAAGAGAATGGCATACCTGCAGGCACACCCTTCGAAAATTTGCCTAAGGATTGGGTATGTCCGGACTGCGGCGAACCCAAAGATGTTTTTGAACCTTTGGAAGATGAATAATCTATTCCTGCTCCTTCTGCTCATAACTGCAAATATTTTTGCGGCGCATACTAAAAATGATGCATCGCAGGATTTTATTTTTCCTAAATGGAGAGAACTGCATAAAATCAACAAAGCACTCCTGCACTCACATGACCACCATGCGGCAGTCGATATTTATACCAATGAGATTGCGACAAAACCGTATATCGAACAACAGTCGTTCTTTCCCGAGGGCTCTGTAATTTTAAAACCTTTGTATAAAAAAAACAGTAGACGAAGCTATTTGGCACGTCTTGTTGTGATGGTTAAAATGCATAAAGGGTATGATACAAAAAACAGTGACTGGTGGTACGGAGTCTATGACAAGACAGGAACAGATGTCTGGTTTGAAGGCAAGATCAAATCCTGCATCCAATGTCATGAAATTGCCAAAAAGAGCGATTACCTTTTTACCGAAAAAGTTATGGAAGAAATTGAATTTCAAGAGTAAATTTATGCTTTTCTTGCTACACTTATAAAAATTATAAATATTTCAAAAGAGAAAACAAATGTTTGAAAATGTAAAAATGCCAGAAGGCTTGAACCCTGAAGTCCTGGAACACCTGATGAATCCGAAAAATTACGGAAAACTGGATGATGCCGACGGAGTGGGTGTGGCTCTGGATGAAAAAACAAAAGAGTATGTCATCTTTTATACAAAACTTGATGACAACATCATAAAAGATGTAAAATTTGCAACAAACGGATGTCAGGATACCGTAGTTATCGGATCGATGTTTACGCAGATGATAAAAGAGAATGATTTGGACTACGCAAATACTGCTGTCGAAAAAATACATGAAAAACTGGGAAAACTCTCAGCACAGCAACTTATCTGTGCAGAGATTGTTTTTAGTGCCTTTTTGGCATCACTTCAAAATTTTGAAAACAGAAAGAACGGCGCAGATGAAGAACTGCATCTGTTTAAAATGAAAGAGAGCTGCGAAACAACTGCAACAAAAAAGGATGATGATGAAGATAAATAAAACATATCAAAAAAAACATGAACTCTGGCTTGCTGTACTTTTTGCCTCATTTGCCATAAACGATGAAACAATCAAGTCCCGTTTGTATGATTTTTCACAAATTGCCTTTCGACATATGAAATGGCTTGGCGAAGAGGCTTTGGAAACAGGAGAGGATTATAATTACGACAGAGATATGCTCTTGTATAAGCGTAATACAGTTTTTGAAGTCATTACAGCGCTCAAAGAACAAATAGAAGAGATTCAGCCATTTTATCCACAAAACATTTTAGGTGAACGCATCAAAACGGATGACGCCTATCTCTTAGAGTATCTTTCTCAAATTTTAAAAGATGAGAAAAACAATCAAGAGGTTACCGCATTTAATATGCAGCGTAAATGGGGAGACAAAAACCTTTCTCAGGAGCAAATTGATGCATTGACACTCTTTTTGTTTGAAGAGTCGTACAAAGAGTATGAGCTTATCTTAGTCTATGCCTACATGCAGGCACGAACCAGAAACGTACTGCATTTTAATGTTTTTCAAGATTTGGTTGACGAGTCACACTTTCATCTCAAGTCATTTGGCAACATGATGGCGAAATTAGGCATTTTAGCACTTCCGAGAGAATTGCACACTATGACCTATGTTGTCAAAGATTTGGAAGAGTTTGTCAAAGACGGCATTGCCGAAGAAGAGGCTGCAAAAATTATGTGCAAAGAGTTAAGTGATGCTATCAAAGATGAAGAGCTTGCCAGGTTTTTTGATTTTATCAATTATCAGGAGAGTTATCATATTGAGTTGATGAAAAAACTTTTATAAGTTCTTTTATCTTGAAAGACGCAAAGCCCGCACTGAAGTACGGGTTCCGAATTTGAGTGCCGACTGTTTTTTTTTGCTTTTATGCCATTCTTGCCCGTACTGAAGCACGGATTCCGAAGAACTGCACACTCTCTTGGAATCGGTACTTCAGTGCCGACTGTTGCTATTTCCTTGTCACTCTTGAGGCACTAAAATACCAATTCAGAAAAAACTCCTTTTTGCCCAGAGTATCCCCAGGTATTCATGAACTGCTATACTTGAAATATAAAAATAAACAGGTTTGGGAACCTGCAGATACCCTCTGAACTCACTTTTGTAATAATTTGTCGGTGCAGCTATGGGATGCATACCGAGTGAGCGAAAAAGCAGCATAGCCCGTGGCATATGTGTGGCAGAGGTTACCAGTACAAAAGGCTTATCTGTGACAAGTGTTTTGGTGAAAATTGCTTCTTCTTTTGTATCGGCCGGTTTGCCGTTTATAATCATATCTTTATATGCCACACCCAAAGCATGTGCCAGTTTTGCATTCATCGCTGCATTTGTTGTATTTGTATCTCCCTCGTATCCTGTAAAAATCAATTTTGATTCCGGCATCTTTTTATGTATGAGTATTCCTTCTAAAACTCTTTTTGTGCCGGTACTGCTGATTTGGGAAGAGAGTGGCTGAGACGGATCCGTATTATGTCCGTTGCCGAGTACATGTATATATTTAACCTGCTGTTTATAATCAAATTTTGGGTACTGGTTTTCCAGATTCTGTACCAAAAAGTTTGCAAAAGGCGGATAGGAGAAAAGTAACAGTAAAAACAGGCCCGAAAAAAACAGTATTTTTGCAAAACGAATCTTCTTTACATGTAACATGTAAAGCCCGACAGCCAACAGTGTAACAATCAAGCCAAGCGGTTCTACAAAAAATGTTAGAAATTTTTTCAGATACAAACCTGCACTCATGTGATAACTTCATTGATTTTATTTGTAACACGCGGATCCCAAAACAGTTCCGTATGCGAAAGTCCTTTGAACTCTTCATAATGCACTAAATTTTTTATATGCTTTTTTAAATTTCTGGAATTTTGCAAAGGAATAAGTTCATCATCCCGACTCACAAACAAATAAGTATCGGCTTTTACATTTTCAATATAGTGCATCGTTTTGAACTTATACCGTAAAAGCTTTGCCATATAAGAAATTTTAGAATATTTTTGGCGTAAAAGCTGTCCTATGGAGTCAAAGGCCCCTATCAAAAAGAGTGCTGATACCTTATGTTTTGAAGCAACATACGCAGCAACACTTGAACCTAAAGAGTAGCCCAAAAGATAAAAATCACCATAGTTTTTCTGCACCAACTCTGCAATTTTCAGACTGTCTTGCAAAATATTTTTCTCATTTGCCACACCTTCACTTTTACCGTAACCACGATAGTTAAAGACTACTATTCGTGACTTTGGATAAACCTGAGATAGCCTGTTGAGAAGGGCCACACCGTCATGACTCCGACCTACAAACATAAGCAGGGTACTTTTCGGATTTTTCGGCTCATACACAGCACCCTCAAGTTCTATACCGTCATCCATTTTCGCACTTAAAAGGGAGCAGTCTTGGCACAAACGCCTCTCTTTTATATATGTAGGACGAAAAATCATAAAATATTGCCATTGATAAAAAGCAAACAGTAATATTAAAAAAGTGAAAATTAAAAAAGCTATATAAATCATGAAAAGAATTATAGTATAATTCGCCTAATAAGTGCCAGAGGATAATAAATGCAAGTATTTGGAAAATTTTCAACAAACTTTGATATGGACTATTTAGTCGAACAGTATATGTATATCAATGAGAACGAAGAGGAAAAAATCACCGTTGATGATTTAGAAAACATGCTTAAGAAAAAACGCAAAACTGTCGCAGGAACTGTTTTTTTGTATAACCCTGAAGTCAGTCCGGTCGGTTATAAAATGAGCCGTTTTTTGCAAGAAGAAGGATTTGACAAGTATGATGAATTTGTCCCTCTGAATGAAAGTCCAAAAGACTATGTTTTAAACGCAGGCTTTAAAGAACACTACAAAGGCAAGCTTGTCCAGATCAGATATCTGTTTAATTATAACAGGGAAAACATCGAACCGACGCCGATTTTGGAAGAGTTTGATGCTGACCTGGACAAAATCACCTCTTCTCAGCTTACACGATATGACAAGCAGCTGAACTATATTGATATACCGAACATCAGACTCAGCGGAAAATTTGTCTTTTTCGGTATAGGAAACAAATACGACAGACACCACAAAGCCATCATCGCCTATGCCAGAGCACTCTCTTTACATGTAAACAAACTCGATAAAAACGTGGTCTTTATGTATGACAACAATTATGACCCGGACGAGTGTATAGAGAGGGCCTACTATCTTTCACCTTTTGCCGGCGGAAAAGCAAGAGAGGTCCGTGCCAATGCAGTCAAAGCAATTTTCAAAACGCTCCCGCCGCAACGCGTAAAAATCTAATCTCTCTGATTATCTCTTTTTAGCCCAACGCGCAAAAAACCTTGCCGGGCTGATTCTCTCACTGATATTTTTTCCGTGCAGTATATGCTCTGTCAGTATTTTTGCCAGATACGGTGCCAAGACAAAACCGTAACCTCCACTTCCGTTTATCATAAAAAGGTTTGGATAATAGACATACTCTGAATAATCAGGCTTTTTCGTATGCAAAGAGCCTTTACATGTAAGCAGTGTTTCGCTTGAAAGTACCAAAGAACCGATTATCGGCAGATAATCAAAAGAACCCGAACGCAGTCCCGTATAATCTTTTATGACTTTCACATTTTCCAACTGCATAGTTTGTGAAGCTTTTTTCAACAGCTCTGCTCTGCCCTGCTCAGCGTTGTACGCTTCTTGATTTTTTTCGGGATGATAATGCACATTATGTGTGGCACCTATGGCTATTTTTCCATTCTTTGAAGGGGAGATAGAGACATGCTGATGCACAGAACAGCAGTTTTGCGTTGTTGTTGTGACATCTATGCGATGTCCCCAAACACCACGGAGTTTGATGTATGGCTCTTTAATGAGCATATCATATGCTCCTGTTGCCAACACAACATTTTTGGCGCTGTAACTTTCATTGATGACCCAATACTCATCATCAAACACCAGTGTCTCTGCTTTTTCTTGAACAAATGTCGCTCCGCAGGACATATCACTGCATACTTTTTGGGCATCGACGACACCGGCATCTATAGAAACACTCTCTCTTTTTTTTGCCTCTGCACTCAATTGCGAGTATAAATCAAGCGGAATGTTTTGCAGTGGCAGCGGTGCACTTTGTTTATATACATCCAAGCCTGCATCATCCGCTTCCTCTTTTGCAATGTGAACAAGCTGTGCTTTTGTGAAGGTTAAAGGGAAATTTTTATCGTAAAAATCATAAGAGTAGACAAAGGCTTCTTGAAGCAGCTCTTTAAGCTCGCCGGCTTTGGAAAATTTTGGAGATATAAAAGCACCTGCAGCACCGCTTCCTCCACTTGCTATGCCTTCTTTGTCCAAAAGAAGCACACGCTTACCCTCTTTTATAAATTCATACGCCACAGAGCAGCCGTTTATACCGGCTCCGATAATGGCTATATCATACATGTAAATCCATCTAAAAGCTTATATTTTGCAGTCTCTTGAAAAACTTTCTCTGGGATTTCTCCTTTTTTTATCAGAGTATTTTCTTTGTAAAGCATTTAAGAAAGTCTTTCATTAACATAGACAGGGTTGCTTCTTGTGTCCAAAACTGCATAAATATAGATTGTTTTGTTATCATATTTATAATAAATTGCATATGGGAAACGTTTTGATAAAAGACGGTAGTAATTTTCAATTTTGATATGAACTCCGCAATATATTCGCAATGATTCTATATCTGAAAAAATTGTATTTAAAAAGTACTGTCCCAATCCCTGTGATTGGCACTCATAAAAGTCAGCACCACTAGAAATATCAATCTTCGCGGAAGTTAATATTTGTATATTCATTTATGAGAATTTTTTTAATAAATCTTGTTTAGCATCATCAAAGTTCTCAAATACTACTTCGCCACTTACAATTTGCTTTTCTCTTTCATGTAATACAGCTTTGTGCCACTGTGGTGTCAGAGATTCATCATTTATGTTTTTGCTCATATCTTCCCAAAGCTCTTCCATTGCCATAAACTTTTGCGATGTTGTCATAGTCTTGAGATTTAATATTGACATTTTAACTTCCTTGTTCTTGGTTCTCTATTTTATCATACAATTGTTTTACTTTTCACATAGACAGCAGGTATATGCTTTGCACACCAAGTTCGACTACAAAAAGTTTTTAATATAATGAATTATATACTTACTTCTTTAATGTCGGCAATCTTCAGAATACTTTTATAGATGGATGCGACCAATGCTTTACGGTTGTTTTTCAGCTTTTCATCTTCTGCATTGACCATAACATTGTCAAAAAATGCATCCAATTCAGGTTTAAGCCCAAGGAGTGCATCCAACTCTTCTTCATAGCTTTCATAAGTTTTTGATATCACTTCTTTGTATCTTTTGTATAGTATTTTTTCAGCTTCTTCTTCAAACAGGCTTTCATCTACATGTAAATCAGCATTTAGGTCAATATCTTTCGTGATATTTGCCACACGTTTAAAAGTAGATGAGACTTCATCAAAACCTTCCGAATTGACCAAAGTATTGAGTGCTTCTATTTTTTTACCGAGTGCCAGGAGTTCTCTCTCACCGGAGGCTAAAACCGCTTCAATAATAGACGGATTGACTTTATAGTATCTTCTGATGCGCTCTATAATGAAGTTTTCAAGTTTTTCCAAATCAATTGCATCATAATTTGCGGACAACTCTTTTAAAGTCTTAACAATGTCAAATTCAAAACCGTACTCATTGACAATACGGATAATGCCGTTGACTGCACGACGCAAGGCAAAAGGGTCTCGAGAACCTGTCGGGATTTCATTGACAGAAAAAAGTCCAAGCAGTGTATCAAGCTTGATGCTCATCGCCACTATGGCACTCAAAGGCGCAGAAGGGAGTTCGCTCTCTTCACCCTCAGGCAGATACTGCTCTTTTACAGCCAAGGCAACAGCCTCGTTTTCGCCTGCTTCTTTTGCATAGTAGTAGCCCATCAATCCCTGAAGTTCTGTAAACTCATACACCATTTCACTCATCAGATCGGCCTTTGCAAGCTCTATAGCTCTTTGCAAATCCTCTTTTTTTACATCAGGCTGATACATATCATATAAAGCACTGGCAATTTTTTCTTCACGCTTTATTTTGTCCGCAACACTGCCCAAGCCTTTAAAAAAGGCAACTTTTTCCAGTCCTTTTGTACTCAAACCGTTTTTCAAGTCATTTTCATAAAAGAAAAGCGCATCTGCCAAACGAGGACGAAGCACACGCTCATTTCCGGCTATTACTTCAGAAAAATCATCTGTCAGGGCATTGGAGACAACTACAAACTTATTGATAAGTCTGCCCTCTTTGAATACAGGAAAATAACGCTGATGCTCTTTCATAGAAGTGATAATAACCTCAGGAGGCAATCGTAAAAATGCTTCATCAAACGAGCCTAACAACGCCGTCGGATTTTCCGTAATAGCAACCACTTCCGCAAAAAGATCTTCATCTATCTCAACATTGACACTGTTCTCATCTTCAATTGTTTTAATGTCGGCAAGTATTTTTTCTTCTCTTGTCTGTTGAAAAAGTGTCACACCACCATTTTTGAGTGTTTCAAAATACTCTTTTGTCCCTGTTATTTCTACAGGATTAAAATTTGCTATACGGTGAACACGTGTAGTTTTGGCAGCATCGATGCCATACATGTGCATAGGAACAAGCGTATCATCCAGTTGCACATTTATCCATCGTACAGGACGAATAAAACTCTCATGCAAACTGCCCCATCGCATAGATTTGCCAAAATCAAGCGACTTGAGCCATGCATGTATAATCTCTGGCAAGAGTTCCGCCGAAGGTTTTCCTGCAACATCTTTTTTATAGTAAAGTACCTCTTTACCGCCTTTTTCTGCCGTACTGAGTTCGTCTAGTGAAACTCCGCATTTACGGGCAAATCCCTCAGCTGCTTTGGTAGGGACGCCATCTTTGTAGGCAACTGCCAAAGGCGCACCAAAAAATTCTTCTACACTGTCAGCCTGCTGCATTGGAAATTCTCTGTGCCACATTACCAAACGGCGAGGCGTATAATAAAATTCAAATTCACTCAAGAGAGCATATTTTTCTAAAATATCGGCATATTTTTTTTCAATATTCTTCATCTCTTTTAAAAGAGGAACCGCAGGAAGCTCTTCAACACCGATTTCAATTAGTAATGGTTTTAACATATTTAGACTCTTTATGTATTAATTAACGCGATTTTATCTCTTTATTGGTTAAAAACTCTTAAAATGGTTCACATATGTCTTAAATAAATTTCAGTTAGGAAATATAAGTATGCAAGAAAAAAAATCTTCTATCGACCCGAAAGACTTAATGGCAGTAGAAAGAGCGACTACCGCACTTATCGGAACCTCTATCTCCCTTATTATTCTCGGTTTTATTATTGAAAAATTTGAACTGTTTCTGCATATTATATCTGTCGAGCTAACAGGAAAAAAACATGATACCATACCGCAGTTGACACATATTGCCTTTTACAATTATCTGGGTATATTTATCACGATATGCGGCATGCTTCTGGCTGGATACACCTATAAATACTACCTCACATGGATCACACATCTGGAAAAAGGAGAAATAGATACCGACAAAAACATCTATTTTTATCTTTCATTGACAGTTTCACTTGTCGGTTTTGTACTTTTACTCAGTATGATCTTTATTTAAAATAGAATCCGAGTTAAAAAGAGTGTTAAAAAAAACAAATAATCTTAGTATAAACTTAGACAAGATAAATATGCTCTGATTTATGATAATGCTAAAGATTTTATAGATACAATAACGTTAAATAAATTAACACAAGGAATTTAATATGCCAAAGATTAACAAATACGTTGACATTGACACAGTAGAAAGAGAAGCAAAGAAAGATTTAATTGACCGTCACTCACCATTCATTACCGTACCTGGTGTTGCTAAAAAAGGCGAAATGCTTGCAGTAAACGTAAAAATGGGTAACGAATATACTCACCCGGATGATTTCGATCACTACATCGAGTCTATCACTCTTTATGACGGTGACACTAAATTGGCAACGGCTACTTTTGTTCCTGGAACTTTAGGAAATGAAAAATCTCATGCTGAAGTAACTTTCAACATCAGACCGATGAAGAAAAAACTTACTCTTGTAGCACATGGTTACTGTACTAAGCACGGCATCTGGGAAAGTACGCCTGAAATCGTAGAAGTTACAGAATAACTTAAATTCTTCAGATAGAATTTTTAATTCTATCTGAGCATTTCTATCATTTTATTTAAAATCTTCACATCCAGCTGTTTACTCATTTTCGTTTTCATCAACAACAATGCTTCAAAGACTCCCATTGCTTCTTTATAGGATCTTCTGCTCGTTAACGCATCAAAAACATCACATACAGCTATAATTCTTGCTATATAAGGAATATTTTCTCCATTGAGTCCTGCAGGATACCCTGAACCGTCCATTCTTTCCTGATGATACTTGATACCCATGAGAATATCTTTGTTTTTTATTCCCAGTTTTAATCCGATGGCATAGCCAAACATCGGGTACTTTTTCATTTCAGTAAATTCTATTTCTGTCAAGCGTCCTTTTTTTTCAACAATTTCAGGATTGATTTTACTTTTTCCGATATCGTGCAAGAGTGCCGCTTCTCCCAATGCCTCAAGCATTTCTTTGGAAAATTTCAAGTAAGTGCCAAGATTTAATGCGTAAATGCAGACATTAATAGAGTGTGTCATTATTGTATACTGATGTTCAGCTATATTTATAATAGAGTCAATAGAAAAATTCTTATCTGCAACAGTTTCCACAAGCTCATATATCACATGTTTGGATGTTTTATAAGTCTCGAGATCTTCCGGATTTGAAAACAGAGTATGAAGGATAACAGTCGCTTTATGATATATTTTAGCTGCTTTTTCTTCAAAGTTTATGTATTTTTTTTGAGCATGCGCAACTCTTTGGTTGTAATATCTGAGATAATATGCCCGCTCTTTTTCATTGATATAAACAGCGTTGATATCTTTAAGCTTTTCTACATCCTCTGCAGTCACCAAAGTGCCTGCATGTTTAAAATAGTGCATCTTTTTTTCTTTCTCTGAAGGAATAAAAAGATTAAACTCAAATACTGCATTTTCTTTTATGATATCTTTGTCTATTGAAATATATTTAGTTGACTTCAAACATACTGCCTGTTATTATAAATTTAATTTCACAGATGGTTCATCTATATAAAATCCTTGTGAATAGTCTATACCCAATTCACACACTCTGTCCATAACAACACTTGAATGCACATATTCTGCTATTGTTTTTATTCCCAGTTTTTTAGCAAACTGAACAATTGTATCGACAACAATTTTTGAAGCCTCATCCACATCAATATTTTCTATAAGTGAACCGTCGATTTTTATATAATCTGCATCAATTTTTGTTATATATGAAAAATTGGAGTAGCCGCTTCCAAAATCATCTATCGCTATTTTCGCGCCATACCTGACAACTTCACTGACAAACCTGTCTACCCTTTTAAAATCCTGCACGGCTTCTGATTCCAAAAGCTCAAATGTTACCCTTGAAGCTGCGTGAGAGTTTTTCAGTTTATTCAGGATAAAATTAAATATTTCGCTGCTCATGATGTCTTCTATGGAAAGGTTAATACTGAATTCAAACTCATTCTTTTCAAAAACAGCAAAGGATTTGTTGATTATTTTTTTTGTCACTTCATTATAAATTTTAATATTTTTAGCAATAGGAATAAACAACAAAGGAGAAAGAATCTTTCCGTTCATATCTACGAGTCTTGCCAGGCACTCGTATTTTGTAATTTCTTTCGTTTTGTTGTCACGAATTGCCTGAAAATATGGAATGATTTTGTCATTTTGCACCGCTTCGCGAACAATTGAAGAGAGTTGTAAATTACGCCGATATTCATCTTCAAAATGCATTTTGTCTTCATAAATCCAAAAGGGAACACCCTTTTTCTTTGCATACATCAAGGCCATGGAAACTTTGGAAAAAATATTATTGTTTATTCTGTCTGATGACGATGCCAAAGTAAAATCAACAAAAATTTGTGTTTCCTGATAAGTGACTTTTATGTTTTTTATCTTTTCGTAAAGTTCACTCAGATAACTCTTTAAATGATAAAAACCAAGATTTTCATCCAGTGAAATGGCAAATTCTGCACCTGAAAGACGATAAACCTGATTTGGCGAAAGGACTTTTTTTAAGTATTTTCCGACATATTCCAAAACATAATCGCCAACTACAAATCCGTAAAAATTATTGATTGTCTGAAAATTATCAATTTTCAAGAGAATCAAACCGCACTGCTCACAGTTTTCCAGGTCTTTGCGAAGTTGATACAAGTTTGGAAGATTAGTCAGGTGGTCTGTAAAATAACGTTTAAAAAGTTCTCTCCTGTACTCTTGAATACTCAAATTTTTGCTTGAATGGTCTTTATAAAGCTCTTTGAGCACTTCATCACTTATATGCTCTGTATCATCCGTATCTATCGTAAAAACCACAACAGAAGTTTTTTGCTTGTCATCATGCTTTAAAAGTACTATTTTTGCATCCGGTACTGCCTTATTGATCTCTCGTACTAGAGTTTGAACCAATACAGTATTGTGTATATATGAGAGGATATGAATCAATACTTTATGTTTCGCCAAAAGCCCAATTTCATATATTACATCTGGAACTTCAGCGGATGAACTTAATGTAAAATTTTCAACTTCAAAAGTATCACTATTCATACTGTCTTTGCCTTTATACCTGTGTTTCATATGTATAATAACATATTTTTAATCCATAAAGTAGAATTTAACCGCAGTTTGACTATACTCTTGTCATATTTTCAGAAATGGTGGCAGTATTGAAATCCTATCAAAATCTTGTTTTACTTCAAAACCTGTACCGCTTAAAAGCTATCGGTTTTGAGTATATAGAACACTTTAATATAAATGATAAAACAAACTATGAAACGCCAACAACATTAGCGGCTCTGTCTCAAAATATATCCTCATGTCATCTGTGTGATTTGAGCAAATCAAGAACGCAAAGCATGAGCGGATACGGAAACCGGAATGCAAGCTTGTTTATAATAGATTTCAGTGTTTCACAGGCACAGGACCGTGCAAATGCATACTATACAGGCCGATCCGGAGAAACATTAAAAAATATGATAGAAAAAGTTGTACATCTCAGTATAGAAGATGTTTTTATAACACATGCTGTCAAATGCAAACCCCTGCAATCAAACAAGCCTTCTGCCTCCGAATTCAATTCCTGTAAAAATTATCTGTTTTCTCAGCTGGATTTTATAAAGCCAAAGGTCATTGTAACACTTGGAGAAGATGCCTATACTCACCTGACAGGTGATGTGAATTTTAAAAATGTAAAAGGGCATGTTATAGACTACAAAGAGTATAAACTCATCCCTGTTTATCATCCCCAGTATCTTTTGAGAAACCCCGAGTTGAAAAAAATCACATTAAATGATCTAAAAACCATAAAGAGTTGCCTATGAAAAAACTACTATTTCTGCTTGCGCCCTGTATCATTTTTGCACAAAGTTTTATGATATCCAATATTCCTATTCCAAAGATATATATTCAGGACCTTGACCCTTATACATGTAACGACAAATGTATGAAAGAGCTTTTACAAAACGGACAGATATTCTCTTTTCTCTCCCATGCAAACAAGAAACTGACAGACAAAGAGTTGGATGAGGCGCGCATTATTAACATTGCCGTACTCAATCTTGGCGCATCAAACGCCGGCATGAAATTAAAAATAGCCCTGCTCCTGCCTTACAAGAAAATAGGAAAATACGCATCCACCACCACAAATGCGGCTTTTGCCTATCTGATGACAAAAAGTAACTCTTTTATGCTCAAAAGCTACAAAATTTCGACAGAAAACAGATCAGATTTGCAAGAAGCTCTGACGCAAATAGAATCAGATGGATTTGAGTATGTCATAGCACCGCTTACAGCACAGGGAGTAAACAACATTATTGAGATTGATCCAAATGTAAATATATATTTTCCTACTATGAATAAAAAAGATGTTCATACTGTCTCCTCTTCTCTTGTTTTTGGAGGTATTGACTACAAACAGCAAAGCAAAATGCTACTTCATGAAGCAGTTTCACCTCTGGTTATTTTTTCTGACAAGTCACAAACAGGCAGAAAGTTGGCATTTTATCAAGAAGACGAGTTTTTGCACCCTTGCGCTGATATAAACGATACTATGTATTATAATGATGAAATCAGTGTTTATAACGAAGATGTCAATCTTTCAGAAGAAAAAAAAGTATTTACCTATTTTATTTCACGAAGAACAACCAATCTTGAAAGATATTTAAAAGAAAATAAAGACATTGTCAATGCTTCATTTTTTGTCAATACCCCAATCATTAAAACAGGAATGATATTATCACAACTGACACTTTACGATGTAAATGCTACAAACATCCTCTCAACACAGATCAATTATGACCCATTGCTGCTCTCTATGACGCAGTACAATGACAGAAAAAACATGATTGTAGCAAATTCTATAACCAAAGATAATAATATTTTGATTGAGACAAATTCACTGTTGGGAAATGACATTGTGTATGACTGGATTAACTACACTACAACTGTCGGAATAGATTACTTTTATGCACAAATCACCGGTGAAGAAAGAGAATACAATATCAACCTTCTGGACAATCAAATGATGTATGATATAGAACTTTTACGCCCTGGAATATCGAGATTTTTCAAATATATTCCAGACGAGTAGTGTCAAGAACATTACTCCCATGCCTCCTTCACTTACTATCACTGCATTTTCAAAACCGTAATTTTTCCAAATATACCCTATAACAATTGCTCCCAAAGCACTAAAAACAGCAATGCCGCCATAAAAAATACCGTAAACAAATCCTTTGGAATTTGCATATTCAGAAATGTAGGCACGGGTAGCATTTAAACTAAAAACAGTAAATAGACCCAAAAAAGCAAATGCCAGCCATAGATTTATATTTAACATAGATATAGAGACAATACCAAAAACAAAAGAAAGCAACAACACCCTGATAACACCTATCTTGTCACTTAAAACTCCGCCATAATAACTCATAAGAGTCTGTACAGCCGTCAGCATCATTACAAGAAGCGGAATAGTTGCCAAAGAAAAACCCTCATTTCTCGCCTTTAAAATAAAAAACTGGTCACTCATGATAAAAAACAAAAATCCGAAATAGATAAACAGGACCGGAAGTAACTTATAATCCTCCTTGTTAATAACCTGCTTATCTTTTTTTATCTTTTTTGGTGCATCTTTTACAAGAAAGACTACTATGGCAACCGCAATCAACCCTGGTATGATCGTCAGTTCAAAAATGAATCTTATTGATTTTTCATCTTGCGCAATAAACATAAAAATGACAAAAATTAAAAATGCTCCACTCAATTCTCCGGCAATATCGAGCATTTTATGAAAACCAAAAGTTCTGCCATGCGCATTGTTTTTAACATAACTGCTGATAAGCGAGTCTTTTGAAGCACTTCGTATGGCTTTACCCATTCTTTCGACCCCCTGCAATAATGCGACACTTATAAAACTGTGTGAAAAACCCAACAATGGTTTAGAAACAGTCGATAAAAGATACCCTGCAACAAGAAACGGTTTCACTATTTGATATTTATCACTTAAATATCCAAAAAGAATTCGAAAAGCATAGGATATAAATGTTGCAATAGCGATAATAATTCCAAGCTTATCAACCCCTTCATTCAAAACATAGACGACAAAAACAGGTAAAAGAGTAGTAACCATGTTTGATGACATATCTGTAAAAAAACTGACCCAGCCTATATATACTACATTTTTATCTATACTTTTCATATAATTTCCTAAAATAAAGAGAGAATGAGTTCTTTGCTTTCATTATCTAATTTCTGTACTTTCCCATCAAAATCAATATATACCAAAAGAATTTCCAATTCAAATATTTTTTCATTTTCTTTATAAATTTCCTGACTCAGTGTAAAGGAAGCTGCTTTCATTGTAACAAGTTTTGTATATATCTCAAGCATATCACCAAGTTTAGCACTTTTATAAAAATCTGCGGTAACTTTACGGGCCACAAAATGCCCGTTTTCCAAAACTGGGGTCATACCTTTGGAAAAAAAAGTCTCACTCCGTGCCCGTTCGCAAAAATTTAAATAATTTGCATGATACACGACACCACCTGTGTCTGTATCTTCGTAATAGACTCTTAATTGCATATTTTACTCCTTATTTTTGGGATTTAAGCCATGTTGGATTATCTTGTGTGCCAAATATGTGCCATTTTTGGATGAATTTTGCACGATTTTTTACATCTTCTTTTATAAATCTTGCATATTTTTCAAAAGTAATATTTGCTGTTTTATGTCCAAGCATTTGTGACACCCACATGATACTTTCATTATTTGTTAGCATTAAACTTGCAAAAGTATGCCTAGTATTATAAAGTGTCCGCTCAGATATATCACACACTTTAAGAATCTTTTTTAAAGATAAATTCAATACATCACTTGAGTAATAAGGTTTCCCTTTGTTATTAAGAAAAACATGATTTGTAAATTTAAAATCATCTCTATCCCCATACTTACTTTCTAAGTATTTTCTGTTACTGATTGTATATTGTTCTTTTAAGTAATCCTCAACAATTGGAAGCATATCAATAGTTCTGTTTGATGATTTTGTTTTTGTGTGACCTTTTGCTCTACCTCTATTTTGTGTTTTATAAATTCTTATCTCATTTCTATCATAATCTATATCATCCCACTTTAAAGCTATCAATTCTCCCGTTCTCATACCAGTAAAAATAGAAATGATAAAAAAATTCCTCATTTTTACACTTGCAGTTTTAATAATCTTTTCTATCTCATCTTTACTAAAAGGAGTGATCTCTTTATATTCTGCTTTTGGTATTTTAATATTATCAAATGGATTTTTTTTAATATACTCCTCTTCTAAAGCATCTACAAAAATTTGCCTAAAAATATTCCTATATTTTTTTAAAGATGATGCACTTGTTTTATCAACAATTTTATTTTGCCACTCTCGTAAATCAGTTGGAGTAATTTGAGATAATAATCTATTTCCAAAATCAGGAAGTATATGTTTTTCAAAATTAAGTTTATAAGCCCTCGTTACTTCTTGCTCTCTTTCATGTCTATGTAATTCAAGTGATTTATAGCCAAATTCTTTAATTGTAGGTACTATTTTCTTTTTTTCAGGATCAAACTCACCCTTTGCTATTGCTGCTTGAATTTGCGGTGCTATATCTCTCTGTACAAGCTTTCTATTTGCAGGAGTATCTTCAAGCTTTGTACTTCTTCTATATCGCCTACTATTAACTACAAAATCAAGCCATATTATATTTTTTCTTATATACAATCTCATACATAAAGTTTATCATCTTGTTACTTAGATTCTTTATATTGTAGGTGCATATCACCCCCTATTACTCGTAATAAATCATCTACTAAACAAAATATTGTTATTATATTCTCTTCCATAAGAATTCCTCTGCCAGGAGATTTTCTTATGGATAAAGCAATTTTCAAACCCTATTTTAACTAGCAATTTGGGTTAATGTAATCTTTAAAGATAATTGCATCTTTGCTACTTTTATACAGAAAATAATCAAATCCCTATCCCTCGTAATGCTTCTTGTTCTATAATCCTATCAAAATTTTTATGTAAAACTATGTCTACAGGTTTATGTAAAACCCTTTTTAATTTGGCAAGAGTTTTTAGTTTCTTTTCTAAAAGATTATGTTCATTTGAGATAATAAACAAATCAATATCTCCACCTCTTTTACTATCATCTAGTCTGCTTCCAAAAAGGTAAACTTGAGCATTGCCAAATTCATTAAAAATAGTATCTTTTATAATACTAATCTCTTTTTCGTTCAATCTCATAAAAACTTCGCTCCATTTTTTGTGCTATATTTACCAATACTGTACTTCTATTTATAAAAAGATTGATACTTTCTACCATTTCATCTAATTCTTCTGGATAGTTATGAGCTATTTTATTTCTAAGCTCTCGCAACTCTCCCCAAGTATCAATATCAACAATACCCTCCTTTTCTATTTCCCTGAGTATCTCGAAATAACTAATACCCTGTGTATTAAAACCATTATACTCAAGATATGTTCTAAAAACTTTAGCACCTAGTAGATCTTGAAGTTTTGAGAAGCGAAAAATAAGAGCATTTAAGGCAAATCTCTGGAGTTGATTGAGTTCTGCATAATCTTTTACAGGCAATAATGGAGTTAAAACATCTAAAGATTCAATGATAAGTGCAATATGTTTATTTGCTTCAATAAAGTATGTTTTTAATTTTATTTGTATCATTTTGCAACCTTATTTGACACTCTTTACAAGTATTTTATCATAATATGTTTGGATGATACATATTATCATCCAAAACACTAATGGTTTATAATTTTGTGTTGATTAGATCAATACTGCACTCATTTGGATCATAATCTCTATCATACCACTCTTTCATCTCTAAATATTCAGGATGATTTTTGTCACTCATTGTCTTTTTAAAATCCTCAAACCCCCATACGCCACCAACATCTTCAGGTGGTGTATTTCCCTGCGCATCGATACAGGCAGGATACTGCTGCCCTGCTTCTGGTGGAAAACTTTTTTTCAATACTATCTCATGTTCCCAATGATCTCCAAAATCATAGATATAAATAGCTTTTTGAGATTTTCTTTTAAACTCATCTTCAAGAAGAATATCTCTTGCCGATAAAATATTTTCCTCCCCAAACTCATCCTCATGATCTGCTATGAGTTTTTTCTTGATTATAAATTCAAAAAGATGTGCATCATCCCAGTTAAAAGCGTTTTGTATAACGAGGTGTAGATCATAAAAAGTAAAATTACTTGGTACTTGGATAGTTCTATATATCGTAGGATTATCAATACCCAGTAGTGTTATTTTAAACTCAAATATCTTCTCTGAAAATCCATCATTTTTTGGAGTTGGTAGTTTTTCATCATTTTGCATCATTGCGTTTTCAAGTTTGTAAGTGTAGAGTGAAAAAATTGCCAAGATATAAGAGCGGACAGTATCTTGAATTAGTTGTTTAAAATCTTTTGTAGTGCGTTTGAGTTTTTTAGACTCTTTTTGTAGCGCACTCAAATGCCCAAAAACCATCTCAATATCCTCAGCAACCTCTTTATTGAAATGTTGCTCAATTATTTCATCCGGATTACCCTTTGTGATATCTACACCATACTCTTTGGAGAGAAGCTCTAATAAAAAGAGGGGAATAGCCTCAAACTCTTTATAGATTAAAAATGGCTTTTTATTGCTATCTACTAAAAGAGTTACTGCTTCGATAAACTCTTGAAACTGCTTCATAAGTTGTTCTTTGTGTGAAGCGGTTGCATATTGGGTAAAAAGTAATACAGCAGTTTTTAAACCTTCATAGAGTGTTGTATAAAGTTTTGTTTGGTTTTCAGCCTGTGTGCCTATTATCATCTTTTGTTTTATAATATCTTCTACTACAAGAGATGTTGGTGGAAATGGATGGTTTGCTAAAGTGCTCATAAGATATACAAAATCATGAAATAGAGTGTTTATATCTAGATTTTTGTCTTGAATATCTTTTTTGAGTGTATGTACCAATTTTTTGGTAAGAAGATGATCTGTATTTGCAAGTTCCTCTATCTTAAGAAATTTCTCTAAGAGGGAAGATTTTTGTGCTTCGTATGGTTCAGATTCTTTTTTCTCTTTGTTAAATCTATCTCCTCTCTCTTCAAGTAACCCAAAGAGTGCGAAGAATCGTTTAAACAATCGAATCTCAACATAATGGACAAGTTCTCTTTTTGTAACTTTTTGCATCATCTCTTGAGAATCTAAAAGCTCACCATCTTGAAGTCTGATGTTTGTACTTTTTAAAAGTTCTAGGAGTACTGACATCTCTAATTGAGGATATTTACTAAAAAAAAGATCATTATAGCTTGCAGTACTGCGATATTCTTTTTTCTCTTGCGCAATAGCATTCAGGTAAAGCGGTGCTAACTCATTTAACAAATCAAAATTATCCATCCCATCAAAGTAGCCAAGATTAAGTGATAAAAAGCTATCAAACAGAACAATAAACTTTTCACTCGCTTTAAGTGCTTGATATGCTTTTGCCTTTGGGGTAAGAAAGAGTCTGTTTTTAGAAGTTTTTATAAGTTTTAGATTTTTTGCTAAAACTCTAGCTCTTTGTGCACTTATCGATTCATCTTCAATAAAGCGTTTAATGAACTTTAAAAATCTTTGATCCTCATAAGATGGATTAACCAAACTAATCTCTTGTACCAAAGCTGTCGGAAACTTTCCTTTGGTAGTTAATTTTAAACCCTTCTCATCTATACCATTTAAAAAAGTATCCATTTGATCAAGAATTGGTACTTGCAACTCTTTCTTATCTATATTTGTAAACTCTTCTTTAACTACAAGACCACCCAAATTTTTCTCTCTTAATGAACTAATAATTTTTTGTATATCAAACTTGTTCATTTTTCTCTCTCCTATTATCATCTCTAAATTGCTCAATTGTTTGTAGATTGTTTTGTATATATTGAAATTTTTCACTTGAAAGAAACTCTAAGTCTTTTAGAGAAATAAGATCTTCTAAGAGAAAAGTTATAAAATTATCTAGCATAATGGAGTATCTGTAATCATATTTAGCGTCAAACTCTTTTGCTGCGAGATTTAACATATCTCTTAATTTCCAAACATCCGTAGGGTCTTTTAGTTCTGTATTTCTAATACGATCTATTAAACGACTGTAATCATTCTCTTTGGCTTTTTCAAAGAGTGCTTTTGTTGCTTCTTTTTCTTTTTTTGAAAAAGTTATACTCATAGTTGTTCGTACCACTCTAGTACATCTGATTTTTTATCATAAGTATTGAGTGTAGCTCCTTTATCTTTTTTAGCATTTTCCCACTCAAAAAGAATTCCATTTTCAGTATAAACTCTCTTTATCCATGTTGTTTGAGTAATCTCTAATAATCTTCTGGTATCATCTTTTAAAAACTGCATTAATTCATTCATGACAAAGTTCTCCTTTTCCTAGTAGACTATTTTACCTTTTAAATACATCTCAAAAATTTCTTCGCCAATTCTAATATCAAGTGCAATATTTTAAGAAGATTATAACCAATTGGAGATTAAATCAAAAAGATTTTTACACTCAATTAATTGCAACTTATAAAATAAACTTCTGAAGCTAGTCCTGAAACAATATAAAAATATATACAAAATCAAGGCTAAAGATGATTGGGATTTCAGCTATTTGGATATTTAAATTCACTCATCTTCAAATATCCTTTAAAAAATTATAAATTATTTCATCAATACAAAAACCCAAACAACCAAAGGGGTATTTTATTCCCACTGCCTATCCCAGTATCATCTGCCAGCACAAAACTCTCAGAAATATCTTTAATCTGCTTAAAAGTTTTACTTTTACTACCTATTTCAAAGAGATACTTTGCATCAACTAAAAAATCACCCTGTTTTGCAATGTTAAGACGATTTTTTAATGAAACTTGATTTGCAAAAAAAGTCTCTCTAATTGTACCTAATTCACAATTATCACAATAAGCAAAAAGTAAATTTGTATTGTTAAGATAAATCTTGGCTGGCTTATTTGTTTTTTTAATTCCCTTCACATATTCATCTACAAGAATTAGCATCTGTCCATCGTTTAAAAACTCAATATAATCATAAAGTTTTGCTCTGCTAATCTCTGCTGCAGCAGCAATTTTTGTGTAGTTTACTTCAAATGACTTACTTTCGCAAACAACCTCCAAAAGCTTTTTGAGTTTATAGGTATATTTTTGTTCTATTAAACCCAAAGAGGTTAAATCTATGTCTATAGTTAAGTTGATTGTATTAAGTAAATTCTGATAATAAGATGTCTGCTTATCAAAATAAAAAGGATAATAACCTGTTTTAAGGTATGCCTTAAAATCATTGAGAATATCACTATTACTGCGGAGAATAAATTTACTCATATCTATATGATTTTTTATAATATCTTCTACTGTTGTTGCCTCATAAGTAGTTTTATATTTAATCTCAAGATATTCTCTAAAGGAAAATCCATTGAGATTATAGAGTGTTACACGCCTGCTTAGATCACTTTTGGCATTTAAAATGGATGTAGCACTACTCCCTGTAAAAATTACTTTTATTTCATAAAGATCATAAATACTTTTTAAGTACGAACTAAAATCATTATATCTATGTATCTCATCAAGAAGGAGATACTCTCCTCCATCCTCTACAAATTCTTCAACTATTTCAATAAGATCAACACCTGAGAGAAATGGATAGTCCATAGAGATATAAAGTGCTTTTTTGTTCTCTTCTTCTAGCTCTTTAAGGTACTGAAATAGTAGTGTAGTCTTACCAACACCTCGTGCGCCAAAAACCGCAACCATTTTATCATCAAAATTTATCTCACTGTAAAGATACCTTTTGTAAGTAATAGTATGTGCTCTTTTTAATCTGTTTTGATAGGTGAAAAGTTTTTTTAGCATCTTGAGCTCCAAAGTGTAGTTGTCTATAGTCGTTAATAATTATATCAAAAAATTCAATATTTGTATATGGCTATAGACAATTACAATATTTAAGTTTTAAAAGTCTACCTTAGTAAATTACTACTATTTGTCAAATATATTGCCAAATCCTCATGCATTATTTCTTTTACCCATTCTGGTTCCAAGATATGAAGATGTGGTATCCAATATTTTACTAAAGGAAGTATCTCCATCTCATGAGTAATTTTAACACTAAACTCCATTGTTCCATCTTCACTTAGCGATTCTATCTTTTGAGTTGGAAGTGGTCTTCGTTGGAAGTATTTTGTGGCAGCTTTATCTGCATAGAGTTTTACTTCAAATGGCTCAACATCTTCTTGAAACCAGATACTGATTGAATTTTCCAGTAAAGACTCTATCTTACTATCTGTTGTAAATGTTCTTTCAAGAATCTTTGGAGTAGATATATTTTTGAGATAGTACTTTTTTAGAGTATCTCCTCTGAGTGCTATAAGATACCAAAAGCCCTCAAAATTCACTATTTTTAAGGGCTTGAGAACAGTTTTATATTTTGGATGTCTTTCATCATCATACCAGCACTCTACCTCCCTCTTCTCTTTTATAGCACCCTCTAATACCTGAATATCTGCAAGTCTATCGCTGATATCTTCAATATTGAGTTTAGTGTAGATTGGATTAAAATCTTCATTTTTTATTTTTGAGAGAAGCTTGTGTGCTTTTGTGGAGAATTTACCACCAATACCCTCTGTTATCTTCTCAATAATATCTAGGACTATTTCATCTTCGAGTGATTTAGTTTTCTCAACTCGAAAGCCATCTTGCATCTTCCATTTTTTCTTCTCTTGATAGATAGGAAAAGAGACTAGTCGTTCATTAAAATCTCGCTGTATTGTTCTCTCACTTGTATTGAACTCTTTTGCAAGCTCTTTGACTGAGAGAGCCTCTCCATCATTGAGTTTTGAGAGGATGATGGTGAGTCTTGTGAGTATTTTATCGTAGTCGTGTTTGTATGCCATAGCTACACTCCTACTTTTTTAGTTTTTTCTTCTATGCTCTTGTGAATTACTTTTGCACTAGGGACGACAGTTTTAGATTTATCAAGATGAACATCTTGATCATCAAAGAATATATCTGCACCAAATGCTTCAAGTATCTCACTTTTTTCACTACCACCGAGAAAAAAGGCTTCATCTACTCTTACTCCCCATACATTTAGTGTTTGAATCACTCGTTCATGAGTTGGTGCTGATCTTGCTGTTACTAATGCGGTTCGTATAGGAGAAGTTTCATCTGGAAATTTCTCTTGAATTTTAGCGATAGTCAGGAGGAGTTTTGCAAAGGGTCCTCTTTTTAAAGGGTTGTCTTTATTTTTTATCTCATGCTCTATAAAAGCCTCTAAGCCTTTTTCTTTGTAGATAAGTTCAGACTCTTCACTAAAAAGCACTGCATCACCATCAAAAGCGATGCGAACTTGATCTCCCAGTGAGCTATGTATATCTTGGTGGGCTGGGAGGATTTTTGCAGCAGCTACACCGTTTTGAATGGCATTGATTACATCTGAATCATTAGCAGATAGAAAAAGATCTACTTTAAAAGCTTTGAGGTAGTGGGAGATATCTCTTCCACTTGTCCAGCCTGAACGGAGTATCTCAAGGTTATATTTCTCTATTGATTTTGTTATACGAAGAGAGATGGAGGCATTGTTTTTAGAGAGAATGATCACTTCTACTTGTTTCTCCTCTTCACTAAAGTGTTTGTTTATTTTAAGGAGATTTTCTACAAGGCGAAAGGCTGTACCTTTTTCTAAAAGAACATTTTCATTTTCAAGTTGATACTTATAGTAGGCATCAACACCAGATTTTTGGAAAATATCGTTCTCTTTTTCTAAATTAAAAAGTGCTCTTGAACTTATTGCTACTACGAGTTTGTTTTGGAGATTGTATGACATCTATTTTGCTTTTCCATAATAATTATTAAATTGCTGATAAAGTATACCATATTGTTTATTCGTTGATAATGATTTTTTTAATACCATCAAGTCCACCCTCTTTAATGCTATATCCCAAGTAGGGGTTTAAATAATCATCTCTTGGATTGATTCTTATAAGTGTTGCATTTTTATATTTTTTTGCAAGCATCTCTCCATGATTTCTTATGGTTGGGATTGCTATTCCTGCACCTATCTCTATAATTACAATTTTTTCCTGTTTATCTATTACTTCTTCTCGCCATTTGTAGTAACTATCTTCTTGCTTATCGCTTCTTGTGCCAATCCAGTTCCAATCTCCAAACATCAAGATATTTGGTCGTGCAACTGCACCACAATTTGGACATTTTGGGATAGTATGTGCATTAAAAAGTTCCATGTCAATATCTATATTTGCTAAAGGTGCTTCCCATATCTCTTGAGTACAGTTTTTTGAACATTGAAAGTGTTGAATAGATCCATGAACTTCTACAATTTTTTTCTTATCAAATCCAGCTTTTTGAAACTGTCCATCTACATTGGAAGTAAAGACAAAATAGTTATCATTTTTCTTTTTGACCAAATCTAATAACATAGAGAAACCCTCATGAGGAGTAGTCTCTCTATAGAGATTTAATCTATGTCCATAAAAAGCCCAAGCAAGTTGTGGATTAGTATCAAACCATTTAGGGTTTGCCATATCTTCAAAACTCTCTCCTAGCTTTTTTATAGCTGGATATGCTCTCCAAAAACCTTCATTTCCCCTAAAGTCAGGCAATCCACTATCAACGCCCATTCCTGCACCTGCTGTTATGAGTATTGCATCTGTGTTTTTTACTAATTCTATAATTTTGTTTTGCATATTATTTACTCCAGTATTTCACATACATTTATTTTTAATGTTGTACCGTTATACATTCCAATTCTTTATTTTTACTTTTCATGTATATTTGCCAAAATTCATCTTTTGACAACAAAGCTGACTTATCATGTTCATAATCATCCAGTCTTAATATTAAAGCTACATCTTCTTGTTCGGCTTCGCAATCTGTAAAAATTTCTGCATGAATAATATCACGATATATGTGCAAAATGTGAATGTAACTTTTTTTATTGACACTATAATCACATTCCTGCATCAATATATTTAATTCTTCCTCTGTAAAAATTTTTAATAATTTTGGATGATATTTAATTTTTAAACTCATTTTAAAAGACCTTCTATTTTGGCTATCAAAAATCTCTTTGTGTCTTCTATAGATACTTTACTCATTATAAATTCCTCTTTAAGTTTTTAAAATTATAAGTTTTTAAAAAGACAACTTTATGTCTGTTTTTTAAAAAATAGATTCAATATGGGTGTGTAAGTAAAGCTAAAATAATAAAGCTAAATAATTGAGTCCAATCAAAAATTAACTATTAGTTGGAATTAAACACATGAGGTTAGAGATAATAAATGATTTGAAGCTATAACATTGAAAGTTTTATCAGTCACAATGTAAAGTGTGAATTAATACTGTTTTGATAAAAAATTTATTTGGAATTTTTTACTTTTAATATTTCTTCTGCTTTTAAATTAATATTATCAAAAGAAGCTTCATACACTTCTTCAAAGTTAGTTTTTATTTTTTTGAAAGTTATGAAAATATGGTTTGCTACTCTATCTGGTTTTAAATCTAATTCAACTAAGTAATTATCTAAATTTTTGTATATCGTATTATTTCTATTATCTCTAAAATAATCCCACTGCAAAGATGTACTAGTCTTTGGTTTAATATTTTTTAGTTTTGGGAAAATATTTCTTATGTCTTCTAAATTTATATTATTATCATCTTTTAAAAATGCCCAATAAAAACTATTCATATTCTTTTTTTCAAATCTAGCAACAAATTTAATTTTCCAATCATTTTTAAAAATTTCTAATCTTCCATCATAACTATTATTTAAATTGCCAACTACTTGTATTATCCAAGATTCTTTTTTTAAATCAGAATCATTCGTAAAAAGTTCTATTAGTTTTTCAGTTAATATATTTTTAAAAAAATCCTCTTTAATTCTTTTTTTTTGCATCCAAAAATCTTTTGTTAATATTTCTAATATTTCAAAAGTATTTTCATCTCCATCTTTTTTTAAATATTCTCTTAAAGTCATAAGTTTACTCTCATATTGATTTGTAATTTGTTCTATTATATCTTTATATTGAGATAATAAAATTGATAAATTTGTTATATTAGATACTTCATGCATGCATTTATTAATCCAAACAAGCATTTCATCTTGAAAAGATATTTTAGTATATTCTGAACCATTTGAACTTTTTTTAGAAGCATTTTTTCCATTTAATGTTAAGTAATAAATTTTTACCTGTTTTGAAGTGTCTTTATTGTTTCTTCTTAGCAATTCTTCTTCATAATGGCTAATTTGAGATGGTTGATCCTCTGTGTAATGATTAGTTTTCATCTCAATTCCAATATAATAATTTGAACTTTCTATAGTAAAATCTATTCTTCTATTATTATATGTTAAATCTTCTCTTTTAATAGAAATAATATCTCCAAAATCTTTAATTTTTAAAACTTCTTTTATAAAAATATTTAAAAATAAATCATTTTGATTATGTTTTTCTTGAGGGTTTAACAAAGAAAAAATTAATTGCGAATGTAAGCCAACTTCTTCATGCTTGTTTCTTACAATTGATAACATATTATAATCATTAATTCCTCGAAGTTTTTTATGCTCTGTATCTAATAAAAAATCATTAATTTTTTTAAAAAAAGTTTGATATTCATCTCCAAGCATTAGTATCTCTATTATAATTTAATTTTTTTAAACAATAATAATTCACCATAAGAAGCAATTTTTCCATAAGCTAAACTATTTTCTTCAAAGTTTTTAATTATTAGTATATCTTCTGTTATATTAACTTTTTCTTTATTGGAATATTAATTTTTATATTTAATATCTGAGCTTTCGCACCTAATTAATAGCACCGTAGTCGCTGATAAAGGCATTTAACAGCAATTTGTCATATCTCTGGACACATACTTTTCTGTTTTCAAGCCCCCCCCTGTTTAAGGGAGTTTAGAAAAGTCAATATCAAGTGCCAAGAGATATAAGACATTTTATTAAAATGCCTTGTTTTAGTTGTTTCGCATAAATAGTTGACCAAAATTAGGTGCGAAAGCTCAGTTAATATTTAACATCACTTTTTCTTGCAACGATAATGTTGTTTTTACATCCAGGAGATATTCATCCTCAAATTCTCTAAAAAAAAGTTTTCTCTCTTCCTCAAACATTTTGTCATAGTTTGTATCTAAAGCTATAAGTTCAATCGTCTCTATAGTTGCATGAAATTCTTTTGCTATAAAAGCATACTCTTCATGAGAATATTTTGTTAATAGGTATATAACAAGCATTTTATACTTATAATGTTCATCTTTAGTAGGTTCTTTAAGGGTTGCAGGAGCAATTTTAAATGCTTTTCTAAACCTACTTAAAACTTGTCTCATGGAAAATTGCTTACGATAGTAGAGTTCCATGTTTTTATAAGTATGTGTTATTATACATCGCCAACTATTTTGAAAATTCTCAGTTTTAAATTTATAAGAAGCATATATCATATCTAAACTCATTTAAACTGCTTTTTTGTAATATACATTACTACTCTGTCATAAATATCTATAGATAGATTAAAGAATGTTTCCTTTACACCACTTTTAGTATCTGTAGAATTATTATTTTTCATTATTATTATATGTTTCGTTATTTTTTCTATTTTTTCTAATGCTGTTTTTGCTTTTTCCTGTCGCATTTTACCTTCAAAATCAAAAGGCATTACAACTGCTACATATACTTTTTTATTTAATAATTGTAAATATTGTACTATTTCGGGTGTAGTTCCACTACCAACTCCTCCACCTAATGCTACAACTACAAATATTTTTTTGTAATTTTTGACTTTTTTTCGCAATTTATTTTTTGCAATCTCATCAAATATCTGCATGCCACATGCTTCATTTCCACCACATCCAAGCCCCTTTTTTTTATCATAACTCAACAATATCTTATGTTTTGATTTTGTCTGTTTTAATGCTTGAAGGTCACTATTGAGCATAATAAATTTGTGCCTAGAATCTACACTCATTATATCTTGCAGTATATTACAACCACCGCCACCAACACCTACGAAACAACTGCGTTTTATCTGTAAATAATCAACTCTTTGTTGAATATTATTAAGAGTTTCTCTAATCTGATCTACTTTTTTAGTATCACATTGTCCTAAAAGATCAATTTCATAGTTTATATATTTAATTCTATTTGAAATATATATCCACAATTGTATCAATCCAAGGCTAACTATAGCTATTGCTATCCATATATACATTGTTTTTCTCCTGTGTATTCAAAACTTACTAAATTTTACAAGAACTTTATGACAGCATTGTGTCCGCTTATGTGAAAATAGTTATTAAAAAGCAATTTCATATTATTTTTTATAAAATTACTTGTTCTCGATATTGGTATTTTGGGATTACATCAATCCATACTATAGAAATTTGTAAAATTTCATTCCATGCTAGAGATGTATCATCATAAAGATTATGAAAGAGCCAGCAATGGTGCTGATTTAATAATCTTTCATCTTTGAATATACTCGTTGTATTGTGATTTTGATTATCACCTATTCCACCAAGATTCAAATTTTTATAACTAGCTACTAATTGATGTAAAAGATTGTCATTTATAATGCCCCTAAAAATCAAGACAACTTCTCCAGAAATTTAATTTCATCTTCATCTGTTACCCTATGCCACATTTTTTAGATATTCAAGATAAACATTCATTGGTTTTTGATAGTTTATACTTGAATGAAATCTTTTAAAATTATATTTGTGTATATATGCTGCTACTCCTTCTTTTAAATCTTTGATTGTTATATAATCATTTATATAGATATTGCTGTGCTTGAGAGTTCTGAAGAATCTCTCAATTACGATATTATCGATACTTCTGCCTCTGCCATTCATTGATATTTGGATATCATGTTTTTTGAGTAATTGGGTGTGCTCATAACTTGTATACTGGCTCCCCTGATCAGAGTTAAATATCTTAGGCTTAGGATACTTTGCAAGTGCCTCTTGAAGTACATCTGTGGCAAGTGTTGCATCCATACTGTTAGAGATTTTATATGCAAGCACAGCTTTACTGTGCCAGTCGATAATAGCAGCAAGATACATAAACCCACCATTGATGCGAATATAGGTAATATCTCCACTCCACACTTCATTTGGTGTTGAGACATACACTGTTTTTTTCTTGCCGTTTTGAGTCCAGTACTGCTTGAGCAAATATTCATATACTTGATGTTGGGGATGTTTGATACTTGTGACTCTTTTCTTTGTTGGATATATCGCTTGTATCCCTAAAATCCCCATATATTTGAGCACTCTATTTCTTCCAATATTGTAGCCATCCTCTTTGAGTTGTTCATAGATGAGTCGATACCCATATTCTGAATTATCAGTAGCGATTTCATCGATTTTATGGAGTATTTTTATATTCTCTGCACTTATAGGCACGGGGTTATAGTAAAAACTACTTCTACTGACACCAATAAGTTCACACTGCTCTGATATTGAAAGTTGTTTATGCCTGGACTCTATCAGAGCTCTTTTTTCAATCAAGTCCAAGCTCTTTAACTTTCCCACTGCCCACTCCGCCTTTACAGTTGCCTTGCCGAGTGCTTTAGCCAACTGCTCATTTTCAGATTTAAGCTCTTCTATCTCATCTTTATAGGCTTTGGTAGCTCCGCCAACATCAAATGCTAAAGAAGCATTTTCTAAAAACTGCTGTTTCCATTTCCCTAATGATTGTGATGTTACCCCATACTTCGAGGCTAATTGACTTGTTGTCATCTCCTCTTTTAGCATCTCTAAGACTATTTTTGTTTTTTGTTCAGCTGTGTAAGTTTGACCTTTTTTTCTACTCATAATTTCATCTCCATAATTCTTATTATTTTAACTTTTTTGAAAATAAATCTTACTGAATTGTTGTCTTAGATTTTAGGGGCATTATAATTGTCATCATAATACTCAACAATTATTTCTAGTTCCCAATCAGATATATTATTTGCATTGCTTTGTACCATTTTTTGAATTTTTTCATATTCTTGTTTTACTAACAGAGAAATTTTCTTTTCTATAGAGCAAAGTTTGATATTTATTTTATTAATTTTTTCTATGTCGTTTGTTGTATTTTTAATACTATTTGCTTGTTGCACACACCTTCCTCACTTTAAAATAACTTGCAAAAAACGCACCTAATCGGACACCCATAACGTTTTAGTTCGGACACCCGTGACGGTTTTAAATCGGACAGTGATGACGGAAATGATTCGGACACTTTTACTAAAAAAGCGTCAACACAGATTCGTTTAAGAAAGAGATATTTTCTAAATTCAAATACACTCTTTGTAAATTTATTTACAAGGGTGTTGAAAATGAGGATTATATCTATGAGATCAGTTCGTGATATTGTAAAGTACCATAGTATGGGCTTGTCAATCAGAAAGATACATGACGCTACAGGAGTAGCCAAAAGTACCGTTGCAGATTATATCAAACGGTTTAAAGAGCTTGGATTGTCAATAGAGCAGATTGATGTTTTAGATGATGATGCACTCAAACTACAGTTTTTCCCCGATGTAGCCAGTGTCGTTGTCTCACGCAAAGCGATGCCAAACTTCAACTATATCCACCAAGAGCTCAAACTGCGCAAAAAAACCAAAGTGACCCTCTATCTGTTGTGGGAAGAGTATAAAGAGGATAATCCGGATGGGTATCAGTACACCCAGTTTCGCGTATACTACCGCCGCTTCGTCAAAAAACTCAACCCCTCCATGCGCCAGACACACCTTGCGGGTGAGAAGATGTTTGTAGACTACAGCGGTGTTACTATGCCAATACACAACCAAAGAACCGGTGAAGTGGAGTATGCACAGATATTTATAGCCGTACTAGGGGCTAGTGGATACACCTTTGTTCATGCTACCCCAAGTCAAAAACAGGAGGACTTCATCTACTCCCATGTCAAGTGCTATGGGTTCTTTGGCGGAGTGCCAAGAGTGGTAGTTCCCGATAATCTCAAAAGTGCCATCATCTCCAATAATAAAAACGGTATCGTCGTCAATGAGAGCTATGCAGACCTCAATCGTCACTATGGCGTCATAGTAAATCCAGCACGCCCAAGAAAGCCAAAAGACAAGCCAAAAGCAGAACAGGGTGTCCAAGCGATTCAACGCTACATTCTCGCACGCTTTCGTCACCATAAGTTTTTCAGTGTCGATGAGCTCAACGAAGCTATAGCGGAGTTGCTCGATAGATACAATAATAAGATTATAAAACATCTCCAAAAGAGTAGAACAGAGCTCTTTAATGAGCTCGATGCACCCTATCTTAATCCACTGCCTGCAAACAGCTATACCTATAAACAGTTTAAGATCGCAAAAGTGCATCAGGATTACCATATAAGCCTTGAGAAATGCAACTACTCTGTACCTTACAAATATATCAAAGAGGAGGTAGAGGTACGATACTCCACACAAAGTGTCTATATCTACCACAAGAACAGACTCATCGCTACACATCCACGCCTGCGAAGAGTTGGTGAGTGTTCGACACTGCATGAACATATGCCAAGTAAACATCAGTATGTAAACGAGAGTATGAATCCGCAAAGAGTGCGTTCTTGGGCAAAAAATATAGGTGAATTCAGTAGTGTGTTTGTGGAGGATGTATTTGCATCAGTAGAGTATCCACCACAGGCGTATAATAAAATAGTAGCCATCTTATCGTTGGCAAAACTCTATGGTAATACAGAGCTGGAGTTGGCGCTGATGTATGCCACAAAGCACAACACCACAACCACAAAGTCGATCAGATCGATACTCGATAAAAAGCTCTATCTGAGTGAGAGTGCCAATAATGTGCAACCATCATCACACTACGCACTTTTTAACAACCACTCCAATATCCGCGGTGCAGATGAGTACAAATAGAAATAATAATCAAATAATAAAAAGAAAACAAGGACAAAAGAATGAATCACACTACCGTTATCAACAAACTGACAGAACTTGGTTATAAGGGCTTTAAAGAGGCATATTTGCAACAGATGGAGGATATCAACTACGATTCTATGGGGTTTAGTGAAAGACTCTATCAGCTTCTTGATGCGCAGGATATATTTTTACGCAATAAACGCATCATCATGAATCACAGACTCTCAAAAATCAAAGATAAGCAAGCAGCACTCGATGCTATAGATTACACACCACAAAGAGGGATCAACAAAGCACAGATCAGATCACTATCTTCACTCAACTTCATCGATGCCAGACAGAACATCATCATTACCGGTAAAACTGGGACTGGGAAAAGCTATCTCGCTCAAGCGTTTGCCAATAAGGCTATATTTGATGGGTACAAAGCCTACTATGTAAGAACCCCTTCATTGCTTGAGGAGATAAAAATTGCAAGGTTGGATGGCACTTATACTAATCTGCTTAAAAAGTATTCAAGATTTAAACTGCTGATTCTTGATGACTTCGGTGTGATACCTATGGGTGAAGATGATGCAACGAATCTCTTTGAGATCATAGAGGACAGAACGCAGATTAATTCTACAATTATCACTTCACAGCTTCCTGTAAGTGAGTGGTATAACTATCTCAACAACAACACCATTGCAGATGCAATTTTAGACAGAATTGTTCACTCCTCCCATAGGATAGAACTGAGTGGTCCATCGATGCGAAAACTCAAATCGAGCATCAAAACTGACGAATATTAAAAAATCATTCGGACACTTTATGCTAAAATGGCGTTACAGAAAATATTCCCTTTCTTGGTGTCCGATTTAAAACGCGTTGGGTGGCCGGATGCTCCGTCATATGCAATAACTCTCTAAAAGGGTAGTTATTTTCTTACTCCCCTCTGGATTCTGAGAATGAACTTTAAATGTAAAATCATCTGGAAAACAATGGGTTTTTTTTATATCTTGTTGAACAAGCCATTTAGCAAAGTCATAACCATTTTTAAAAGCCTTTCCTTTAATATCAAATCCTAAATCATAATCAAAAGATATGAAATTTGGAATACCAAAAAGTTTTACTACTATGTAGGCTTCTTGATAATTTCTTACTACAACAGTATAATCTTCTACTGGTGTTCTAAGATCATCTAAATACATACTTGTTATTTTGTAATTAATCATTATAATTATCCCATAATGTATATATCATTTTTTCTTTTAATTCTTCATCGATATTTTTTAAATTATTACCTACTGAAATAATACGATGTAAATTTTTTAAATATTTTAAATCTGATGGTATAAAAGTAATTATATTTTCAGATATATTGATACTTTCTAAAAATTCGTAATTTAAAATACCAAGTGGAAAATTTTCTAAAGAATTTCCACTTATATTAATCCATTTTAAATTTTCCATACAAACTATATCATCAGGAATTTCTCTTAAATTATAATTACTTAAATCAAGATGCCTCATTTGTATTAGAAGTTCTTTATCCCGAGGAATTCCTCTGTATTCAGGTTCAAAAATTTCTCCCCAGTTTGGATTGATTTTCTGTGGATTATCAATTTTATATTTATCCGCCCATACCCATAAATTATAGATCCAACTACCTTTTATTACAGTTTTATAATAGTTTCCATTTTTCATTTTTTTCTCCAAGTTAAAGTTAGATTTTTATGTAAGTGCTACTCTTAATGCTTCCAAAAACTCATCGTTTTTTTCTCCTACATATTCAAATTTTGTTGTCCATTTGTTTAGTGAAATATCTTTTTCGATTCCAGTGTTATTAGTTTTAAAATATATAAAAGCATTATAGTTTTTTTCTTTACAAGAAACACTGATTTTTTTACGATAATAGTAATCAAGTGCACCTTCATATATATCAATATCTTCAATTTTTGTACAAGTGAGTTTATATAATTCTCCATATATTGCCCATATTTTTTCTGATTCTATACAATAAGGATATCTAAAAGAATTTGCTGGATGCAAATTATACATATTTATGGTAGTAGCATTTCCAATATAGCAATCATTTTCCAAGCGACTATGATTTCTGAAATTTTTTTTCATCGATCCATACACAAATAAAAAAACTTCTTTTTCTAGTTTTTTCAAAATATCCCCTCTTAATTGATTTATAATTATTTAAAAGTATATTTTATATATTTGACATCTTTGTGTCTGTTTTTTAAAATATAATGATATTAATGGCTAAAACCAATAAATCGATTTTTTGTTCAACCACTTAATTTAAGTTTAATTAATGTCTAATACTCTTTTTTGATGGTTAATTTTTTAGCCCAAGCACTTATTAAAAGCATATCTTGATTATTTATATTGCCATTATATTTTGCTTTTGCTTGTACTATTTTATTATTTTTGATTTCAATTGCATATGCTAGTTTCGATGATATAAATACACCATATATTATGCTTGTTTTATTTTTTATAATACTACTATATCCAGCTATGCAATTATGGAGGTATTCACCCCACAAAGACAACTCATGATAATCTTTTGGTAATATAAATCTAAGATGCTCGATGTCGCCTTGCATAGCAAGTTCATACTCTTCATATTTAAATATATAGTTATTGTTTTTTATAAAAAGAGCATTCTTTCCAATTCTTACTAATTCATTATGAATATTATCTGCATTAAATTTTACTTTTTTAAAATATTTATTAAAAATGTTACTCTTATAATTTGTATAATGCTGAATCATTCTGAATATATCTCTCCACAATAAATATTTCATATCATCCATATCCTTCATAAGAGTTTTTACTATAAGCTTTTGACTATAAAATTTTTGCAACCATCTTAAAAATAATATTCCATTTGAAGTAGAGATATTTTCAAATATTTCTTTTATTAAGTCATTTTCAAGTAATTTAACTATTAAATTTACATCATCAAAACTTCTTGTAATTATAAAATCGCTTTTTATATCATATTCATGCTCTATACTTTTTTGCACATTATTGTAAATAATTTTTTTAATTGATTTAGCTTTATAATTATTTGATAGTTTTATAATAAGGTCATTAATAGTATTAAATTTTGTAATATCAATATCTTTTGAACATAAAAGGAAAAATTCTATTTCACTTTGATGTTTATTTTTTAAAAAATATTTTATCATTTGAAAAGTTTTGACTTCATCGATTTTTATATCTGTTATTTTTGGAAAAAGCCATTTTAAGTCAGGTATCATATTACTTGATATCTCTTTTAACAAAGCATTATTTAAAAGTTTATCCAAATATCTATCTATTCGATTAAAATTATTAAAGATAGGTGTTGTATTTGTTTTCATTTTTCCATCTACATTCAAGAAAATATTACCTAGCAGTTCCTTTTTAAAAGTAATATTATTATCGTCCTTATCATTATATGGTATATATAGATATATTGCCGAACCCCAACCATTTTCAGTTGTAAAAGATTCAATCTTAAAATTAATATTTTTTATTTCGTGAATTAAAAATTTATGTTTTTTAATAGCATCTAATGATAAAAAAAGATCATTAGAACAGTTATAACAAAGAAAATTATTAATTTCATAATAGTTTATATCATTAGAGTAATAGGAGCTTTTTATAATTTGTACATCTCCACAATTGCAGTAAGTATAAATTTTTATTTTTTTTATATCCTTTGATATTATTACCCAACTATTGTTTTTATTCATTTATATACCCTATAAGTTTTTAAAATTATAGGATCTGTAAAAGACAGCTTTATGTCTGTTTTTTATTTTTTTAGTAAGTAATGTAAATTCTCCCAAATCCGAACCATTGCCAAAGTATCTAGCCGGCAATAAGCAAGTAAGTCTTTCTTTATATCAGTTAATTTATTTTTATCTTTAAGTAAATATAAGTTTGCAAAAGTATCCATCGCATCACCACCATTTTGAATACTTCCAAGCTTTTTATAGTCTAGTTCATCATCATCTGGAAACAGTGTAGGCAAAACAACTTTTATGGAGTATTTTCCATTAAATTTTGGATGATAGTAATGTTTGTGCTGAAATGGATGTGCAAGATCTATAAATCTCTTATTCAGAGCTAAAAGCTTATCCCTCAAATCTGAAAAGAGTGAAGCCAAGTTTTTAATCTGTGTTATTTCAAATGATTGGTTAAAAGCGATGATTGAACCAGTTGGTGTAATATCTTTAAGCATATGCTCTGAAAGAGCTCTTCTTGGATCACTATTTTCATCTCCTAAAAACTCTTTATGCTCTAATTTTCCATTTTCATGCAATATATGGAGTGAATACTGAAAAGGCATCTGTGCATAAGGTCGTTGATTGTCAAATCTTGGTATGGCATTTTGAAAAGTCTCAAAATCAAAGAAATTTATAGGATATTCAATCGTGTCTAAAAATTCTTTTATTTTAGGTTTATTTATTTTTATTTTTTTTGACTTATGATATTGTACCTGTAATGATGCATTGGTACCTAAATGAAAATCATCAGGTATGTCATCTATACTTAGTATCCCTTCTTCATACAGTTTCCACTGCTTTCCCATTGCATACGAGAGATTAAAAACAGAGTTCTCTTTAGGTATATGTGCCCAACAATAAGAGCTAAAATCACACAAATAAGGATCACTACAATGTTTACCAATATTAATATCTGGCATATCACGCTCAAGCATCTCTTCCATCTTTAGCAATTGAGACGGTATATCTTTTTGTTTTTCTAAAACTTCATCGGTAATGTCATCAATAGTAAACAACTCTTTAACATCAAGTGCACCCTCTCTAACATACTGATTATTTATATGCACTACGTAAGCACGATTGAGCTTAATGGCATTTGAAAGAGCATACCACTGAATAGCTGTGTCGTTTTTATGATACTCTTTGGTATAAGTGGAAGCTTTTACTTCATAAATATCCCAAGCATCCCCATTTTTTACTAAAATATCAGCCATTGCAAAGATCCCATTCTCTTTAAAAGTCGCCTCATAAATCACTTGAGTATTATTTGCAATAAGCCCTTTGGTTTTTTCAATCATCCCATCAAAATTATCGTTATCAAAAACTATCTCCACACCATTTGGAAACAATTTTTTTGCTAACTCCCCAACTTCATACCCTTTGTTAAATAAAGACTCTTGTGCGCTATCTGGAGTATCGCAAAGCTCTGGTTTGTGTTTGTAGAGCCATAGAGATTTATAGCATTGTAAGCCTCTAATGTATTGTGATTTAGAGAGGGTCATGGTTTAGCTCCTTTTTTAATGCTTTAATAAAATTCAATTCTTCTTGCTTAATCTGTTCTAATGTAGTAAAATTTTCATTCTCAAGGTTTTCAATATTAAGATTTAAAATACCAATTTTATGCTTTTTGTTTTTATTAAGCACTTTAATCTCCTTGCCTTTAATAGGAGATATGAATAGTCCTAAACAAGGCTTATCATTATTTGCAAAGTTGTATAAATAGGTCATCATCTGATATAAATCTTCACGTGATACACCATCTTTTGCTGTTTTACCAAGCTTGTCATACCATTTATATTTTGCATCTAAAATAGCTACAATCTCTCCATCTTTTTCAATAATAATATCTGGTCTAACTTCTCTGTAATTACCTTCTATTAGATATTTTCCACCTCTTTCATTTGGTGAATATACCTCATATTCAGACAAGTTTTTTTGCAAAACTTTTAATAAATAATTCTCCCACAGTTCAGCTATGTCTAAAAAATATGAAAATCCATCACTATTTGAAGCTTGATTATCGCTACTTTTTGATTTACTCTTTATTATCAAAGAACTTAGTTCCATAACTTTTTTATAATAAATATTTAATTTTGAATATCTAATATTTTCGATCTCTTTAAGGTTAACTATTTTTTGTGTAACTCCAAAAGATTCCAACATCAAATCATATTCTGCGATTTCTCCAAGGATTCTCCCAAAACCTTGATCTTTTAGAAGTTTATATACATATCTAATTGTTTGATTTATGGTTGTATCCATTGTTAGTTTTCTATAATCACAATAAAACTTGCTCGCATCAAAAAGATTGTGTTTTATATGTTGAGAGATATTTAATTGTCCTCGATAAGTCGAAAGATTTTTAGATATTTTTTGATACTCTTTTGGTATCTGACTTTTTGTTATTGCTTTATCTAATGTGGCTTTAAACATAATGACTATTAGCCAAAGATTGCTGTTTTGTTTCTCTATTATGCTAGATGAACCTTTAGGTAAATATATGCCATAAGCATAAGAGAGCAAGTAGTTAAATACCTTACTTCCAAACCGTGGTTTTATCACGATATTTACAGTTTTACCTGCTATTTTAGTAGAATAAAAACCTATATAATGAGAAGTATAAAAAGTAGCATTATTAACAACAGCTACTTGTTTCGCATAAAGTAAATTTGAATTATTTATTTCATACCAAATTAACTCATTTATAAAAATCTCTTTATTTTGTTTTTGTGCTAGTGAAAAAAATTCAACTTCTTTATTTGAAACTGAATTTCTAAGCTTATCCACTGCTTGACAATATAATGCAGTTTGGCCCCCTTCACATATATGGTGCTTTTTAAAATATTCAGATTTTATCTCTGCACTGTATTGACTATCTTTTAACTCTAAAATCATATTAATATTTTAAAAAGTTTTTTTTTAGAGCATTTAATTTTGATTTTATACCATCATCTTCAAGCTGCATTCCCAAATACTCTTCTAAAAGTGGTTCAATATTATAAAGCCAAAGTTTTTTAAGCTCAAATCTTGTAATTATTTGAGGTTCTTTTTTCTTTAACTTATTTTGATCCAAAAAGTCTTTAATTCTTAAAAAGTATGCTTGCCCTATTTGATAATCTTCACTCAAACCTAATTGTGAAGTGATAGATTGATTTAGCTCAACACATTTTTGATAGTAGTCATCCAAAGAGTCTTTTTTAACAAACTCAGACAAAACATCTTCAATCACTTCTAATTTTGGCATAAGCTTGAAAAAACCAAATCTTCTCCTAAGTGCCAAATCGAATGTAACCAAGCTTTTATCAACATTGTTCATCGTTCCTATAATATATACATTTTTTGGGATAACAAAACTTCCAAAGTGCGGTAGATTAATCGATTTTCCTCTATACTCAAGTGCATAAAGCAACTCACCAAATACAGCAGATAGCTCTGCACGATTTATTTCATCTATGATGAAAATATATTTTTTATCTTTATTTTTATTAGCATCATCGCAAAACTCTTTAAATACACCCTCTCTTAATTCATAAGATATAATTTCGCTAGTTAACTTCGGTGAAATTCCACCTATAAAATCTTGATAGGTATAGTTTGGATGAAATTGTATTATTTGATAATATCCTTTGGTGTTATCTTCTCCTTTTTTATTTGAAAAAAGGTATTTTTCTAACTCATCATCCCCAATATCTAACAACTCTTTTACAACCTGCTCACTCTCATAAGTTTTCCCAGTTCCTGGAGGTCCCCACAATATAACAGCTCTGTTTCCAGTTTGCAAAAAATCTGCTATATTTTTGATATCTGGTTCTTCTATGCAAATAAGTGAGATGAGCTTTGATAACTTAAAAATAATTTCTTTTTTCTTATCATCAGTTTTTGAGCTAAACTCATCAACAATCTCTTCTAATATTTTATCTGATATTTTTTTCCATACATTTTTGAAATTATCAAACTTCATATTTGTAACAAGTTCAGGTAATTCGTTTTTTTCTACACCTTTTATTGATTCAAAATCTTTTTTAATGCTATCCAGGATAGTTTTTCCAAACTCTGTATCTAAAAAATTTCTAAATGCCATTAAACTAATAGGATGTAAAACTTCCTCTTTATTTGCCCACATCCATAGAAACTTTGGGGGAAACTTTTTTTCTAAATATTTTTTTGATGATTCAAACTTTTCCTTATCATCCTTACCCGACAAATCTTTTTGCCAACTTAAAACAATCTTTGTATTACCAACAATTTCATCAAATGTATTCTTTTCACATAATTGTAAAAAATATGCTATTTGAAAAAAATAATTATTGCTTGCAAAGTTTCCATTTGTTCTAGCATAAATCCCTCCAAGTTTTATAGAACCGTTGTAATCTGGAGATGTAATATTATTAGTGGTAATTCTATATTTTTCAATTGGTTTTCCATTTTCATATCCAGCTATAAGTTTCCAGCTGTTTTCAATTTGTTTTTTTTCATCATTGTCTTTAGCAATATTTATCATATTTGAATAAGAAACTTTTGAATTTCCTTCAGTAACTCCTTTATGCTGTCCAACAAATGGATTATCCATTTCATTTCTATATATATTAATTGGATGTTTCAAAAAACTATCAACAATCATCGTTATTTCATCAAATCTTTGCGATATTTCACTTCTTTTTGAATAGTCTTTTTCATATAAACTTTTTAGTTCTTCTTTTGTTAGTTCCATCTTTTACTCCAATTTTATATATAAAACATTATTAGTTATATAATGCTATCTAATATAGTATAATTTTAACTGAATATCTTAATTTATCTCTCGAAAATATCTTTTGAAACCAATAAAACAACTTCAACATCATCTATTCCCATAGATTCATTAGATGTTGTTCCAAAAATTATATCTGCATCTTCGTGTGCATTTTCATCTATAATTTCTATTGCTTCACTTACTTTTGATAGATTTGCATCTGGATGAAGTATAAATTTTACAAGAAAGCCAGTACATTGTTCTAAATCACACAAGCTTAATTTTGCATCTGTTATAGCTAAGTATAATGCCTCTTTTGGTTTTCCTTTTCCTTGCCCAAAATAGAATTTATCCTTATCAGATAAAATAGTTTTTATATCTGCTAAATCAAAATCTATACTATCTTCTTTACTTTTGATAAACAGCCCAATATTAGCTGTTATCTTCTTTTTTGTTTGTTTTGAAAATGTTAAATTTTCTATAAACTCTATAATATCGCTAATTGCTTTATTTTGCTTACTCATTGGATTCCTTTGTTGTTTTCAAAATCTTTAGAAATTGTTCGATTTGTTCCTCTTATATATTTTTCTCTAAATCTTATATTTGGATATTTTTATTTTTTAAAAATTACTGTACATTTTGAAGATACTTAATGATATCAGCCACTATTTCATCAATTGCCTCAGTTGCTTTTCTATAAATAACTTTTGTGTATAGTTTATCATTTATAGCATTGCTATATTCAAGATTGTTTAAAATAGAATATTTAACATCACTCACAGATAATAAAAAATCAGTATTGATAACATTTCCACTTGAACCAATAATTACAAATATTTCACAATCATCTATTTCTTTAAACAGTTCTCTATATTTAGGAACTGGCTCTCCAAAAAATACTATATTTGGTCTTAAAAAATTTTTGCAATTTGGACAGATAGTATGACTTTGAATCGGTTTATAGCCTATATCTTGTATATATCCACATTGTTCACAATTTATTTCAGTAATAAAACCATGTAAATGCAATACTTTTTGACATCCAGCTTTTTCAAATAAATCATCTACATTTTGAGTGATAATTTTTATATCGTTTGGATACTTATCTTGAAGTTTTTTTATTTCATAATGAGTTTTATTTGGCTGCTTATCTTTTAACGCAACTCTTCCTTTGTTATAGAATTCTATAGTCATATCTCTATTTGTTTCTAAACAACCTGCTGTACATACATCTTTTATATCATATTCTTCCCAAAGACCGCCAGTATCTCTAAATGTAGATATACCTGATTCTGCACTAATTCCTGCTCCACTAAATATTATTACTTTTGCCATTTATATCTCCTCGTATTATTTTTAACCGTTGTTAAAATATTTTTTGTTTTATACTTCATTCATAATAAGTTTTCCTCCAAATTGTGATAATCATAAGCTTTAAAAATGACACCTTATGATTAGCTTGATAGTTTTAAAAGTACCCCCTATAGGTCAACATCTAAATGTTTAATTTTCTTATTATAAAAACCCCATAACATTACCACTAACCTCATTCTTCACAGCCACCTCATTCTCAAGCCTTTGGATAAAATCTTCAACACTTTTAAGAGGATTAAATCTATTTTGTCTTGCAACAGCTGCAAAGTCCCCTGGTGCAAGATTTCTCAAAGATTTTACTTTTTGTTTTTGCATATCTGTAAGTTTTTCAAACCCAAACTCTTTTACATATTCGTTAAAGAGTTTAAGTGATTGTTCTGGTTTGAGATACTCAAACTCTAGTTTTAAATCAAATCGTCTTAAACTCGCTTTATCAAGATTATCCATCAGGTTTGTTGTAGCGATAAAAACACCATTAAAGTTTTCCATCTGTACCAACATCTCATTTACCTGTGTAACTTCCCATGAGTTTTGAGCCTGTGTTCTATCACTTAAAAAGCTATCAACTTCATCAAATACAAGTACTGCCTCCTCTTGCTCAGCCTCTTTAAAAGCATTGGCGATATTCTGTTCGGTACCTCCTACCCATTTACTTATGAGGTCACTTCCCTTTTTTATAATGCATGGTTTATTGAGTTGTTCAGCTATATACTTCCCATAAGCACTCTTTCCTGTTCCTGGGGCTCCATAGAGACAAAGCCTTGCGTTTTTACTCTCTTTTATTCCAAGTGTAAGCTTCTCTAAATCTGTACTTGTGTTGATGTAGCTCGGATTATAAATATTTTTCGCAATCTCTATGCCACTACCTTTTTTTAACTCTTTATGCCCCTGGGCTTTTAGCGTATTGCTTACAAGATGTATAAATGCATCAGAGTTTTTCTCTTCACCTATAACTTCCAATACTTTAGATGCTCGTGTGATAAGTGCTGGAGCTACATCTTCATGCTCTGCTAATGTCTGAATACTTGCCGTATCAAGATGCCCATTACTATAACTCTCTATAATTTTTTCCCGTTTAGATTTTGGAGGAATTGGCAACTCTATACTCATATCAAATCTTCTTACAAGTGCAGGGTCTATGGCATTGATATTGTTAGTAATCCAAATAGTTGGAATTGTATTTGTTTCTAACACTTTGTTAATCCATGCTTTATCTTTTTGACGGCTTGAACCTCCGAAAAGCATACTAAAAAAACTACTTCCACCACCTTGAAAGATATCTTCTGCTTCATCATACATTAGAAGTGTCTTTTTATCTCCTAGAAGTGCTTGAGCTGACTTATAGGCTTTTAGTCGTCGCTCTCCATCAATCGATTCATCCTCTTCATCTGTGTAGCTTACTTCAAAAAGATTAAGTTTGAGTTTTTTAGCCAACGTTTTAGCAAGTTCAGTTTTTCCTGTTCCAGGTGCACCATATAGAAATATATTGACACCCTCTTGTTTTTGTTTAATACTTTTTTTAAGATAAGGTAGTAACAGATTAATATCTTCTTTGATATGCTCATAATCTTTAAGTTTCAAGCTTCCTTTGGAGCATCTACTTACTGATTCTTTGAGCATTACAGATATATCTTCATCCAGATTCAAGAGATTATCTATGAAAGTATCACTAATTGAATCGAGTTTTCTATCGAGTGAATTTGTATTTCGTTTATCTATAATCACTAAAGAAGATTTGGTAAGTTTAGCTTTTGAAGAGAGCGCTTTTTTTACTTCATCTTTTGGAATATTTAATATGATACTTAAAGCCCTTTTAACTTGTGTCGTATTGAGTTCATGTCCCAAAAGTTCTACAGCATCATCTAAAATCTCATACTGTTTTATTAAAACACTAAACTCTAAAATCTGCTCTTCATAACAATTTAGATCCATCAATGAGGAGATTTGCGCAATATTTTTTGCTAAAGTTTGATGTGAAGAGAATTTCTTTTGATTTTCGAGTTTTTCGAGTTTTTGCGCAAAGTATTCTAGTACATCATTTCGAGTAAACTTTTTCTCTGCATCATCATCTTCTAAAAACTGATTTCCATCTAAAAAAGCAAGAATATTATCTTTGGAAACATAGTCATCTTTATCTATGAACTCTTTGTGTCCTCCCAATTTTAGAAGTATACGGAGTGTCCATAAGCTTGCTTTATCGATAAGGGTTTTATCGATGTAGTCTTCTTTTTTTATCTCAAGCGTATAATTTCTTTTTCGGCGTCTTCTTCTTGTAATCTTCATCAGATACTCCTCAAATTTTATAGAAGAAGTATATGATTATGCTATGACAGCTTTGTGTCTGGTTAAATATTATTCAATAGGACTTAATTAAAAAAACGGGTGCTTAAAACACCTCTTAAAGTATGGTATATTGGGAGTAAACAAAGGTTTATTTACAAATGATTGTAAAAAAGCTCTAAAATATGTATAAATTGTCAATCTAAAAATGTTATTTCTAAGGGTATAAGAAGAGGAATTAAACGATATTTTTGCAAGGACTGTAACAAATCATTTAGTTCAAATAGGCGTCCAGAACAGCTCCAAAAAATAATCTTCGAAGAATACTTTTTACACCGTCAAACTCTCAAACAATTATCAGCAAAATATAAAAAATCTATACCGTGGATTATGAAGCAAAGAGACGAGTATCTTGTCGAATGCAAAGTACATAACCCAAGAGCTGTAAATCTTATTTGCGATGCTACTTTTCATGGAAAAAGAAAGGACAAATTAGGCACTTTAGTTTTCTAGGTGCCCCTTGAGGGTATAAAGACAACGTGTCAAAAGAGATACTCATTTGGAAGCATATTCAAAGTGAAATAGTTCAGGACTACCGATATTTAAAAGAAGAGCTATTGGCACGCGGATATACAATCACAAGTGCTACTTTAGATGGCAAAAGAGGCTTATACAAAGCCTTTAAAGATATTCCAATACAAATGTGTCACTTCCATCAGAAGAAAATTGTACAGCGATATTTAACAATGAGGCCAAAACTACAAGCTAGTAAAGATCTCAAGAAAATAGTTTCACGATTAACTCAAACTACAGAGAAAAATTATAATGCCCCTAAAATCTAAGACAACAATTCAGTAAGATTTATTTTCAAAAAAGTTAAAATAATAAGAATTATGGAGATGAAATTATGAGTAGAAAAAAAGGTCAAACTTACACAGCTGAACAAAAAACAAAAATAGTCTTAGAGATGCTAAAAGAGGAGATGACAACAAGTCAATTAGCCTCGAAGTATGGGGTAACATCACAATCATTAGGGAAATGGAAACAGCAGTTTTTAGAAAATGCTTCTTTAGCATTTGATGTTGGCGGAGCTACCAAAGCCTATAAAGATGAGATAGAAGAGCTTAAATCTGAAAATGAGCAGTTGGCTAAAGCACTCGGCAAGGCAACTGTAAAGGCGGAGTGGGCAGTGGGAAAGTTAAAGAGCTTGGACTTGATTGAAAAAAGAGCTCTGATAGAGTCCAGGCATAAACAACTTTCAATATCAGAGCAGTGTGAACTTATTGGTGTCAGTAGAAGTAGTTTTTACTATAACCCCGTGCCTATAAGTGCAGAGAATATAAAAATACTCCATAAAATCGATGAAATCGCTACTGATAATTCAGAATATGGGTATCGACTCATCTATGAACAACTCAAAGAGGATGGCTACAATATTGGAAGAAATAGAGTGCTCAAATATATGGGGATTTTAGGGATACAAGCGATATATCCAACAAAGAAAAGAGTCACAAGTATCAAACATCCCCAACATCAAGTATATGAATATTTGCTCAAGCAGTACTGGACTCAAAACGGCAAGAAAAAAACAGTGTATGTCTCAACACCAAATGAAGTGTGGAGTGGAGATATTACCTATATTCGCATCAATGGTGGGTTTATGTATCTTGCTGCTATTATCGACTGGCACAGTAAAGCTGTGCTTGCATATAAAATCTCTAACAGTATGGATGCAACACTTGCCACAGATGTACTTCAAGAGGCACTTGCAAAGTATCCTAAGCCTAAGATATTTAACTCTGATCAGGGGAGCCAGTATACAAGTTATGAGCACACCCAATTACTCAAAAAACATGATATCCAAATATCAATGAATGGCAGAGGCAGAAGTATCGATAATATCGTAATTGAGAGATTCTTCAGAACTCTCAAGCACAGCAATATCTATATAAATGATTATATAACAATCAAAGATTTAAAAGAAGGAGTAGCAGCATATATACACAAATATAATTTTAAAAGATTTCATTCAAGTATAAACTATCAAAAACCAATGAATGTTTATCTTGAATATCTAAAAAATGTGGCATAGGGTAACAGATGAAGATGAAATTAAATTTCTGGAGAAGTTGTCTTGATTTTTAGGGGCATTATATATTTTCCTTTAAAAGTTGTGTCTAATTTATTAATTAAATCGAATAATTTTAATTCTTCTTCTTGTTTTTTTAGTTCTAAAAGATCTTTAATATTACGTTTTTTAATTTGGAAAAATTCATTTATATCTCCATCATTTTCTTTAGTAGTATAAAGACCAAGTTTTGTTTCAGATAAAATAATTACTTTTATTAAAAAATCTATCGTTATTTTCTTATTTAAAATTTCATTTATTTTTTTATTTAAAACCTCAATAGTTAAAATTTTATTATTAGATAAAACTTCAACAATATCAATGTTGCCTGACGTATTTATTAATAAAACATTACCAATGTTAATATTTTCTCTTTCTATTCCTAAATGGAAATTTTTCATATAATTTTCTTTATCATGAAATATATTTCCATTAGCTAATGACTTTTTATTATATTCTGTTAATGTATTTATCATAATTGTTTCCTTTAATATAATTATATCAACTAAACTTAAAAATATTTAAATTAGATATTTAAATTTTGAGAAAAATTTCGTTTTTTCGTAATTTCTATAATGTCCCCCTTTGTCAAGACCAATTCTAAATTTCTTTTTATTCCAATCACTTATGCTACCTTTGGTAACACTACTTTATTGTTGTAACCTTTGTTATTGACACTTTTGAAATAAACCTCATTAGGTGTTAAATATCCTATTGAGGAGTGTAATCTTTTTGTATTGTAAATTTCAATTGTCAACGGTGGAGTTAAATTCACAGTTTTCGCAAGAAATATTACGAATCGCAACCTTAAAGTAATTCTATCTACTATGAATTTTTCATTATTTTTTAGAGATAAAAAGGGTTTATGAGCTATCTTATTGAGTATCCCAAGGCATTAACAGCTTTTAAAATATTACAATAGATATATTTACAATATAGCAATTTTCTAATTTAGAGAGGGTTTTTTCTACTGATACCAACCTCTTTAGACAACGCTACTTAAGGTATTTTTCTCTCTTTTCGGAGTTGCTTTATTTTACCTCCAATCTCTAATACTATCATCACTTATCTCCTACAATTAAATATCCAATCTATACCTAATATTCCGACCGCTACTTCCCTCTATCTGCTTGATACATCCCAGCTCTACAAGATGAGATATATCCCTTACTGCTGTAGCTTTACTTACTTTAGTAAGGGAGATATATTTTTTGGTACTTATCCCACCCTCAAAATTCTCACTTCCCATATCTAAAATTTTATTTATCACTTTTATTTGTCGGTCATTAAGTGCATATTCTCTATATTTATCCCAAAACTTTGTTTTTTGCACAAGGTATTCTATACTTTTCAAGCCACTTTGCATCGCACTTTTTAAAGTATTAAGATGCCACTCTATCCATGGGGTTATATCAAACTCTCTATTTTTTAATAGATTTGTTGTTCTATCCAAAATATCATAGTAAGCTTTTCTATCACTATTAATAGCTGTAGAAATAGAGTAAAGTTTAAACTGTGTAAAAGTTGTTCCTTGTGAAAGAATATAGTCTGTGATTGCTCTTGCAACTCTTCCATTTCCATCTTCATAGGGGTGAATAATAACAAACCATAAATGAGCGATAGCACTTTTTATATAGATGTTTTCATCGCTATCATTACAATATGCAAAAAGTCTTTTTATATCTTCATCTATCTTGACAGCAGGAGGGGCAAGGTAGTGTACTCTCTCATGCCCAATTGCACCAGAAATTACTTCCATATCATCATTTGTTCTAAAAGTAGCTACATTTATTTTATATAGTTTAGAGTATTGATGCTCAAAAAGGCAGTTATTCCATCCATGAAGTCTCTGGAGTGTTAAAGGCTGTTTGTTTAAACTACAGTCTATTAGTATCTCTACAAGACTATCAGTTATAGCTGTTGCATAACCATCACTTCTTGCATCAAATTCTTTATCTAATCTCTTTCTTAGAGATGAACGAACACTCTCTCTTTTAAAAACTTCACCCTCTATAAGAGAAGTATTTATTGCTTCATCTGTGAGTCTATCTATCTCTATTTTTCGTATATCATCTTCATTAAAAAGTTTTGAGTAACCATCAAGAACACCTCGTAAGTATTCTATTTTACTTATAAGTGTTGAGAGCTTTTCTTTATCATAAGAAAATACAGGATAGTTTTCATGTTGCCATATCCATTTTCTAACTTTTTCATGTGAACTCATATTTTTCCTTTGAGTCGATTAGTTAGTATAATAGTATCATATTTTGAGTCGATTACAATATAAAAAAGATTAAAATATGTTATGACATTGTGAATTACTCCGTCATAAATGGCTATGGTTTACGGAACAATGGGGAGCTTAGAGCATTCATCCCATCTGTGAACCTCACCGCTCAACAGGAACTCGTCTTGAAAAAGTAACATATTCGTCACCTAACAATCTTTGAGCTTGCCTTAAGAAAATCTGCCCTCTGTCCTCCATCCTGATTATTTCCTCTTTTCCTCTGTCTCCATATTTATCCATAACAGCCAGACAAAACTCATCACTAAGTCCTTCGTGTGGTTTAATACCTTGTAATGCCAAAAATTCAAACTTGTTATTGTCATCATAGACATCCCAATCTTGTAATGTTATCTCTTTTATTATCATAATTAAAATCCCTTTATCTTTTTTATATAAAAATACAAAACCTTAAACAATCCCACAAAATATCACTGTTGACTATCAGCTAAAAAGATACAAATAAATACATTTTTCTATTGCTAAGCCACATTTAAAATATTCGCAGCCTGTTGCAACATGAGATTCATAGCATTTTGAGTATGCAGCTCTGGGTCTTGGAGGTAGCGTAGCAGTTTAGAGGAGTAGATGCCATCGTTATTCTCTCCAAGTTTATCATCTGGGGAGAGTTGCATCTTATCCGAAAAAAACTTACTGATGTAATCATCTTTTTTTGGTAAAGCTTTTGTTGAGTAGAGTTTATCTGTCATTATTGGTATTTGGTCGTATTGGTTGGCGGTTATCAGGTTTGGGTCTTTGAAAGGGTAGAGGGTTTCGGAGAAAATTGGCACTTGAAAATTTGATTGGTATTCCGGTGGGCGGGTTGCGAGGGCTTCGAAGGCTTCAGTTGCGTCTTCTTGTTCTTTAGTTTGGTCTGATGATTGATTGTTTAAATTTGCATTTGCTAATCCCATAGTTTAAATCCTTGTCTTAATTACTGTCGCTATCATTAGCTTTGGCAACTACAATAAATCTGTTTTCTAAATCTTCATCTATGCGTATTGTTAATGTGCTGTTTTGTACTTTCTTTTTCATATCCTTTTACCTCTTTGTATTAAAATTACACAATCTTTGCACTTACAAATAACTTAAAAAGCATAATCCTATTTCCACGAACAGAGGATAAACTTCCACCAATAGAGGATATTTTTCCGTGAAAATACTCCATTTTCGTTGCATTATATAGTATTATCTCACTAGAAAATATATCTCTAGACGAAATGTCTTTTATTCTTTTTTTTGTGTTGCAAAAAAAGAGAAGACATTTCTTTAAACAAGAGCAGAGAAAAGTAAACTTTTCTCTAAAAGCAAAAAAAATATATTGGAGTGTGTAAAAGCTCAAAAGGGGTGTATTGCAAGGTTATGGCGGCGGCTATATTTTGCTGTGAGAGCATTTTTATGTATTTGATTTTTTTCTGTTACAGTCTTTGCAAAGCATTTGACAATTATCAGCAGTCGTCTTTCCACCTCTAAGGTGTTATATGGTCTGCTTCCATTTCATTTATTTCATTATATTAATACTTTAATATATTTTAATTGACTTTTGTACTATTTCTTAGCTATAATAATATAAAAGTATTAATATAAGGCTCTTTGATGGCAAAAGGTAAAAAAGTTGTAGCAACCCCAAAAGTCACATTTACTCACATAAAAGATGAAGAAGATTTTGCAAAAGTGATTAAAGCAAAAAGAACAGAATTGGGTCTTAGCATCATGGAAACTTCTTCATTTTGTCAAATTACTAATGTTACTTTGCAAAAACTAGAAAAAGGTTCTAAGGGTGTTCGACTCTCTACCGCACTACATGTTGCAAAAATGCTTGGTATAAAAATAAAATTTGAGGATTGATTATGGAAAAAATATATATTCACTATAAAAAAATTCTTGTGGGATTACTTGAATATGACCCTTTATTAAAAAATTTTAGCTTTGTTTATGATGATAACTGGATTAAAGAAGGATTTGAGTTGAGTCCATTTTTAAAATTCAGTGGTTTTGAGGAGTATGCTTTTAAGCTTTTTATTGAAAATCTGTTACCAGAGGGAGAGGGTTTGGAAGAGATGAGTGTTTATTATCAAATCTCTAAATCTGACAAGTTCTCTATCCTTAAACATATTGGTGCTGAAACAACAGGTGCATTGACTTTTACAGATACTAAAGAGATTAATATACCAACAAGTTTTAGAGAGATACCATTAGAAGAGTTAGAAGAGAGAGTATCTCAAAAAGATGCTCAATCTATTATACTTTGGGATGACAAATTAAGGTTAAGCCTTGCAGGCGTTCAAGAAAAATTAGCAGTTACAATTATTGATGGTGTGATTGGTTTAGGGGAAGGAGATATTTGCTCTACTCATATTCTTAAATTTAATCGGAAGAATGAAAATGTAATTTTAAATGAATATCTATCTCTTAAACTTGCAAAAGCAGTAGGCGTAAATGTTGCAGAGGTTGAGTACAGAAAATTGGGAAATGAGAATGTTCTGTTTGTAGAGAGATTTGACAGAAAACTTGTCAATAATAAATATGTAGAACGACTACATATTATTGATGCTACGCAAGCATTAGGTTTTCCATCAACATACAAATATGAACGATTATACAATTCTAAAGATATAAGAGATGGAGTTTCATTTGAAAAACTGTTTAATCTGGTTAATGAAGCAAAAACTCCTCTTTTATTTAAAAAAGAGTTAATAACATGGAATATGATTAATCTTATTTTAGGTAACAGTGATGCTCATGGTAAAAATATATCTTTTTTTGTAGATAAAGATGGTTTGGTAATAGCTCCTTTTTATGATATTGTGAATGTAACTATGTATAAAAATAAGTATGCACAAGATATGGCAATGGCAATAGATGATGAATTTGAATTTGAAAAAATAGGAGTATTTGATATGCTTGAATTTTTACAATCGAATAAAATATCAAAAACTCAATACTTTAATGATTTTAAAAAATTAGCTAAAAAAATACATAAAAACTTAGATTTTAACTTTATTGAAAGTAGTTTAAAAAAGGAAGAAGAAGAATTTATACAAGACTACAGAGATAATATCATAAAAAGATTAAATCGCTTAAATGATATTATAAATAGAGTAAGATTTGATTTACCTTTTGAAAATGAAAACTATGAAGAATTTTTTGATAGCTATGAAGATACTATACTTAAAAGAGTTGGCAAATATGAATACTCCAAGCAAGAAGCTGTAGAGAAATATTTATTGTCAATAGAAAGTAATTTAATTCCATTTTATGATATTAGAGAAGAAACAAAAGAGACGATTAAAAGAGATAGTGAGAATTATTGTGAAATGCTCAAAGTAAGCAATTTTAAATCACCTATACGGTGATACATACTAACTCAACCTCCTCAAAGCACCCATATTGAGGAAGGAAATTAACACATCAAAAACAAAATTATACCCTTTTTTTGCAATAGTGTCAAACTAACTCAGAATAAGTACAACCAATCCACTGTCATCAAAAGTATATCCATTTATAAAAAATTCTATATAATTTTATAAAATAAGATATTATATCTTACAAAATATCACTGTTGACTACTTTCTCCCAAAATAACATTTTGTACGCATCTGTCAAAATATATCAAAAAAGTATGTATTTTTTCACAAAAATGCTTTTTTGATATATTTTGATAGATTTCACTATTTTCTATATCAAAAAAATCTACTCTAATATCTCCAATAAATTGTTTTACCGTTTCAGCAGAACCTATTGACTTACTCTCAAATATTGTATCAGGAACAGCCCTGCCCTCCCTTTCTTCTCTCTGCACTGTATATTGCTTGGCAAATTTGAGAGATCGATAACAAAAAAAGATTTTTATATCATAGCCCTTTTTCTTTGCCCTATCAATATTGCTTTTTTGTATCTTGTAGTCTGAAAAATTTCCATCTAAGATAAAAGAGATGTTATGTTTAAATGCATAATCTACCAAAATACTAACACCTTTGGAACTTGCTTTTTGAAACAAATGAGCATTTTTACCACTATAGCCATCACATAATTTCCTTACATAATCAGTATTAATAACATCAATCTTTAGACTCTCTTTTAATCGTGTTGCAAATTCACTTTTTCCAGCTCCAGGGCCTCCCGCCATAAGTATCAGCTCTTTACTTTTTTTCTCATATTCAAATATCTTACGTGGTAAAAATCGTTTCATCTTTTTTATCTGCTCAAAAGCATTTTGTGAAATATCTTCATCAGTTATAGTAAAAAGTCTCTCAATATCATTTTTTGTAGCTTTTATTATATCTTCTAAGCACATTTTTTATTCCTTTTTTTTAGTCAAAAATGATATTTTGTAGTACTTTATCTTTTTGTTTGAAATTCATTTGTTCATTCTTACTTTGATTGCTTTAATAGGGTCTGGTGCATCTATAATCCAATTTTTTTCTTCGTATTTTTCTATAAGCATTACTAAAACTTCAAGTTCATCACTAAGTGGTGTATCAAGTTTAGGACTTAACTCCATTAATTCATCAACTCTTTGCAGTGCAGTATCATAATCTTGTTCAGTTTTAATTGGTTTGATCTTCATTTTCATATCTTTGCATTTATTTCATTATATTGAGCATGAGTACCTACAGAGTAATCATATTAACTTTTTTGCAACACTATACTATGCCTCCAAAGCTGTTTTTGAATCTGGGTACTTTTCATAGAATTGTACTACATTTCTCCTCAAAAAATACAGCCATATTTTCGTTGCATTTTTCCTCAAAACTCATCACTTAAAAAACGAATTTTCTATCAATTTTTGAGATTTATTTTTCACAAAAGAAATTTCGTTTAAGGTTTGCTCCGAAAATTAACTTTTATAGTAGGTTGTTCTCCAAAGAGGAAAATTTGAGATGTCGTCAGTATGGGGGTTTGAGGTACTTTAAGGTTTCTTCGCGAACCCCCTACTGTTTTTGTCATTTTTCTCAAGATGGTAGTAAGGGGTTCGACCCCAATTTTTCCTTTTTTAGGATAACTTTTTCCTATATAACTTTTTTGAGGGAAAAAAGAGATTTTTTATCTCCGAGTTTTTATGTCAAAACGGGCACTTGGAAATTCATTGGTATTCCGGTGGGCGGGTTGCGAGGGCTTGGAAGGCTTCAGTTGCGTCTTCTTGTTTTGGGTTTTGTTTGGATTTTTCGGGTATGTATTCATTAAATTGTGCCATTGTTTAGTCCTTATTTTTAAGAAAATCTTGTTGTGTTTTGGGTTGCACCGATGCTTCTATTGAGTTTTTGTGACTCTTCTTCGATTTTTGCATAGGTTTCTTGGATGAATTTTTTTGCTGTCTCTACGTAGGAGATTACGGCTTCTGCATTGCCTACTACTGAGTCTGTCAATGAGTCATGAACTTTCATAAGATTATTTGCATCATTGTCGGAAACTTTGTCTATAAATGTTTCTAGCTGTTTTAACATAGTTACAAGTTCTGCATGGTCTGTTTTGGTTGCTTTGGCTTTTAGTTCTTTCTCCATTGCTTCCATTTTTTCCATCATCAACTGTACTGTCTTGTTAAGCTCTTTCAATTGAACTTCTATGCTGTTTTCGTTTATCATCGGATTTCCTTTTTTGTGGGTTTTTATAGAATTATATATTAATTTTTATAAATCAATTTTATCATTTTGTGATATTTTCGCATTAGATTTATATCATAATATCATTTTTTATATCTTGTTTTATCTATTTGTGTATTTTTGCATCTTTTTATACTTTTTGATACAAAAGATTATTTATCAGCTAAAAAGATACAAATAAATACATTTTTCTATTGCTAAGCCACATTTAAAATATTCGCAGCCTGCTGAAGCATAAGATTCATAGCATTTTGAGTATGCAGTTCTGGGTCTTGGAGGTAGCGTAGCAGTTTTGAGGAGTAGATGCCATCATTATTCTCTCCAAGTTTATCATCTGGGGAAATTTGCATCTTATCCGAAAAAAACTTACTGATGTAATCGTGTTTTGGTATTGCTTTTGTTGAGTAGAGTTTGTTTGTCGTTGGGGGTACTTGGGCGTAATGATTGACGGTTGTCCGGTTTATGTCATCGTTCTCAAGAGAGTAGAGGTTTTTGGATATAATTGGCACTTGAAAATTTAGCAGGCAATCCGGTGAGCGGGTTGCGAGGGATTGGAAGGCTTCAGTTGCGTCTTCTTGTTTTGGGTTTTGTTTTGGTTTGTCAAATGAATTATTATTTACTTGTGCCATTGTTTAGTCCTTGTTTTAAGAAAATCTTGTTGTGTTTTGGGTTGCACCGATGCTTCGATTGAGTTTTTGTGACTCTTCTTCGATTTTTGCATAGGTTTGTTTGATGAATTTTTGTGCTGTTTCTACATAGGAGATTACGGCATCTGCATTATTGTTTATTGTTCCTGCAAGTGCATCAAAAGTATTTTGAAAATTATGAGCAGAATCTTCATCCATTTGTTTTAAGAATTTTTCCATCTCTTTTAACATAGTTACAAGTTCAGCTTGGTCTGTTTTTGTTACTTTGGTTTCAAGAGCTTCTAGCTTTTTATTCATTGCTTCCATTGTTTCCATCATCAACTGTTGTGTTTTAGCAAGCTCTTTCAATTGAACTTCTATGCTAGTTTCGTTTATCATCGGATTTCCTTTTTTGTGGGTTTTTGTAGAATTATATATTAATTTTTATATCATAATATCATTTTTTATATCTTTTTGTAATAAAAAGGTGACCGAATTGTTTTACAATTATTAGCTGTTTTGGTGCATTTTTTGCAGCACTTGAGATGTAATGTTTGAGAAATAATACCAAATACTATTGATAATGATTTTCAAGAATTTCAAAATATGGTCGTATCATTTTAACACTTTCATTCTCATCGTTCAGCTCAATTGGAAAAAATAGATTATTTTCATAAAACTTAATAAGTCTATCATCATTAACTGCATCAAGCAGTATAAATCTGCCACCCAAAGCATGATGTGCTTCATCGATAACATCTACACTATCTTCTAAAATATACTCACCTATTTTAAACTTTTCATATTTATCAGATTTACCTAGTTGCCCGATTAAAAAGCATGGTATAGTTTTAGCATCATCTTTATAGCCATCAAGAAGTTTGATAGTTTTTGCTGAGATATTATTAGTATAAAGCATACTGATTGCTATTGTAAAATATGCTGCAAGCTCTTTAGTTTCATTATGGATATAAAGGTAGGTTCTTGATCGTAGATGTTTTTCAAAAGTGAGAGTTCTATTGTGTAAAAAATCTTCAAGATCTCTGTTTCTTGTGCAGCTAAAAGTTTTAAGAAGTTTTTTTACTTGAGAAGTTGATTGATGAAAATGTATTATTTCTGAGAGTTGAAACAGGGAGAAAGTATTGTCAAACTGCTCTCTATTCATTTAAGCAAATAGATCGGTTAATGAGAGTTTTCTTTTTGCAGTTTTTTTTAACCCAACTCTTTTGTTTTTATCAAAATCTTTTACTTTTTCAAAACTTTTTTTGGAAAATGCATTCATTATAAATTTTTCATTTTCTGGCTGTAATACTGTTGGTTCTAAAAATGCTTTTGTCATAGTCTACTCTCCCCTCTAATTACTGCATATTATAGCATATTTAAGGTTCTAATTTTATTTGCCGTTGTCATTAAGAAAATTTTGTTGTGTTTTGAGTTGCACCGATGCTTCTATTGAGTTTTTGTGACTCTTCTTCGATTTTTGCATAAACTTGTTTGACGAATTTTTGGGTTGTTTCGTGGTAGGAAATTAGGGCTTCTGTGTTGCCATTTATCAAGTCTGTAGTTTTTTCATAAGCATCTGTAAGATTACTACCATTCCATTCATCCATTTGTTTTAAGAATTTATCCATCTCTTTTAACATGCTTACAAGTTCTTCATTGTTTGCAGTGGGGGTTTTAGCTTCAAGTTTTTTTTCAATTGTCTCTATTTTTTCCATCATCAACTGTTGTGTTTTGGCAAGCTCTTTCAATTGAACTTCTATGCTGTTTTCATTTATCATCGGATTTCCTTTTTTGTATCTTTTTGTAGAATTATATAGAAAAAACTATAAATCAATTTTATCATTCTTTATATCTTGTTTTATCTATTTGTATATTTTTGCATCTTTTTATACTTTTTGATACAAAAGATTATTTATCAGCTAAAAAGATACAAATAAATACTTTTTTCTATTGCTAAGCCACATTTAAAATATTCGCAGCTTGTTAGAGCATCAAATTCATAGCATTTTACTTCAGATCTCAAAGCTCTTCATTATAATACCCTCTCCATAGTTGCTCTCATAAGGATAACCAAGTGGATTACATAAGAAATTTACATCTTCCATCGTGTACTCTATAGAATCATGCGTATGTCCAAATACCCAATATTTTATAAAACCATTTTTGTAAAATTTACTTCCATCAAATGTAAAAAATGTATTTATAGGGCTGTTATGATATTTTTTATCTATATGCTTCTCATCAAATGACGGATTTACATGCGTAATCATAACATCACAATTTTTATATATATTTTCAAGTTTTTTCATCTCAAGAGTATGAATCTCATCAAACCTATTGATTCCCTTGATTAAATTACTATCGTTTATGTTTTCACTCCACAATAAATTAATATCGCTATTATCAAGACTTGGAAAGTACTTTTTTACATAACTTCCATCATACCAGCTATTTGCACCGCCAAATTGAACTCCATCTATAGTAACAACTGTACCATCCAAGCAATGCAAATTTTCTTCTTGATTGATGCGCTTTTGCATATCTTCAATGCGTAAAAAAGAGTTGTTCTTAAAAGCATACTTTGCTTCACTTCCTATAAGATAATAGTCATGATTTCCAAGAATACAGACTATATGTTTGTAGAAATTTTTTTGCAATATTTTTAAAACTTCTATGTTCTGTTTATTGTTATGTCCGATATCACCGGCAACTATTAAAATATCTCCGATCTTTTGAGTTCCTCTATTTGTAAAAATACTCTCAAAAAAAGAGATGATATTTTCACTTGTTGTTAGATGTGGTTTAAAGTAAAAATCAAGATGTAAATCACTTAAAATATCAACTTTCATATTTTCCTCTTGTCAAATCTTTTTTTACTTCTTTATCAATATTCTTGATACCTTTTTTCAATCTTAAAATACTGTCAAAAAGGTCACCTACATCTAATATACCATCTCCTTTAAAAGCAGGTTCATTCACTAAGAGAAAATCTACAAAATCAATATTAGAAAATTTTTCCATAAATCTCTTTGTTGTTTTTGATGATAATACCTCTTGCTTATGAGTAATAATGAAACCCAAATCATAAACATCTCTTGCACTGCTCTTACCCTTTTCCAAAACATCCAATTTCATATTTGCCAAAGCATCAATATTATCTATATCCATCGCTTGTGAAAAATTACTCTTATCAAAAGTGGTGTTATTATTTTTTACTGCGAGTGCAATCTCTTCTCTTCGAGCTTTTCTTTGAGAGTATAATTTACTTCTAAAGTCATATTTTCCACCTTTTAAATAACTTTTAAATAACTCCAAAAGCTCAATCTCTTCTTCATCATCTAAAGCAGGTCTGAGCATCGTTTCAATTTTTTCCTCTATCTCTTTTTCTTCATTTTCATCAAAGAGAAACATATCTATGCGCATATTTGGAACACGCCGTGCAATCTTAATATTATGATAGAGATAATCAAGATATGCACGAATCGGAGTTGCGATATTATTTTCAATGCCCCATGAACTCCATTTTTTTACACTCTCATGGTATTGACGTTCATAATTAACACTTGTTGTGTGCCAATCGTAATGATGATAGTTAAGGGCTGGAATGCTTGTTAAGTAGTTGTTGAATTTGACCATTAAAAATCTCGACACTCTATACCTACAAAATCTATTAACAAGATAGCATATCTATAAGCACGAGCAGTCGTTCCCTTTTCATAAGATTTATTGTTATGGATATTATATAGTAAACTATGTCATTCTCCTACACTTTTTATTTTTAGATCTCTTTTATTTATACAAAGAAGATATATGCTATAATCTTCTTTATGAAAAAGAAAGAACAACTAAAACAAATTATTAGAGATTTTCATCTCAGCGAACCATTTGATGTAAAACCAAGAGATTTGGAGTTACCTCTTAATACTCAAAAGATTATTACACTCATTGGTGTGCGTAGATGTGGAAAGACATCTATCTTGTATCATAAAATCAATAAATTGGCACAAACAATAGATAAAACTAAAATTCTCTTTTTAAACTTTGAAGATGAACGATTAGATTTACGAGTTGATGAGTTGGATTTGGTACTACAAAGCTTTATGGAACTTTATCCTGAGCACAATTTAAAAGAGTGTTATTTTTTCTTTGATGAAATTCAAAACATTAATGGTTGGGAAAAGTTTGTTCGAAGAGTTTATGACACTGTTTCAAAAAATATCTTTATAACTAGTTCAAACTCAAAACTACTCAGTAGTGAGATTGCAACAAGTCTTAGGGGTCGTACACTTGTGTTTGAAGTTTTTCCACTATCATTTAGTGAGTATCTTTCATTTAAAAATGTAGAGGTAGATCTCTACTCTTCAAAAAGCCTGGCATATATAAAAAATGCTCAAGAGAATTTTTTAAAAGATGGAGGATTTCCTGAAACTCTTTTTTTGGATGCACCCTATGCCACTCAAACACTTCAAGAGTACTTTAATGTTCTTCTCTATAAAGATTTAGCCCAAAGATACAGCATAACTAACACTGTAGCACTTAAGTTTTTTCTTAAAAGAGTTATAGCATCCTCGACAAAACAAATCTCTATCAATAAAATATATAATGAACTCAAATCAGCAGGGATAAAAATAGGTAAAAACACACTTTATGAGTTTTTAGAGTATATCCAAAATATCTACTTTGCACTTACACTCCACAAATATGACAAGTCGCTTGTTAACAAAGAGTTAGGAGAAAAGAAAATTTACACTATAGATGTTGGATTGAACAATGCCATAGAGTTTAGATTTTCAGACAATGTTGGAAAAGTGCTGGAAAATGCAGTTTTTTTAGAGCTACGAAGAAAGTATGATTCTCTTTTTTATTTTCGCAACTCCAAGAGTGAATGTGATTTTTTAGTCAATGAAAAAAATAGAATAACACAAGCGATACAGGTTACTTATGATATGAGTGATGAAGTAATAAAAACGAGAGAGATAAAAGGTTTAATTACCGCTTGTAAAGAGTTTGATCTTAAAAATGGTGTAATTATCACATACGATAGCGAAGATCAGGTAGTTTTAGAAGATATTCAAATTGATATAATTCCATTTTATAAATGGGTAAAAGTATTGCTATCTTAGACTCTATAGAATTATATACGTATCCAAAGAGTCAATATTCATAGAACCATTTGCTGAGCTATTTTTGCCATTTATAAACCCTCTCTTGAAACTTGAAATTTTATCAAAATTCAAGTTTAAACAAAATTTGAAGTACTACCTATTTAATGACTCTTTTAACCTTCTTAGTTCATCTAACTTTTCTTTTTTAAAAAAATCAGAATTATCAATATGAAAATTTTTTAGCATTCTAAACTTATAAATGCTATATAAAGTTTTGAAAATGATAATATCCTCTACAATTTCATAACTATCCACCCCTGATGTACGAAATAATACAACACCATATTTACCAAAAAAATAGATTTGCCCGCTCGATAAAAGTATTTTGCCATCTCTCATCTTATTATACTCAAGTATCTCTTTATTGGTTGAGTCAATCAAAATAGCATTAGAGTCCTCATCTACTACATCAAGCTTTTTATCTCCTTTATACTCTTTTATTATAGTTTCGCCATTATCGTTCAAATCTAGTATCATATATTTTGACTCTACCATACCTGATATAATGGAATCTATGAAACTTCTATCATACTCACTGTTGTTGTAAATATCATCTATCTTTATACTTTTATGCTTGTATAATTCACTAATAACCCTTTGAGCAAACATGGTGGTACGCAGCATCTCTTCTCCTTTTTTACAATTTTAATGTTCATTAACAGTTGTTTGTAGTAGCTCTGATTTGTTGTGCTATTTCAAACCTCTTTTTAAAATCTTCATAACTTTGTCTATCCTCTTCTATTTTTTTCTCAAACAAAACTTGTAATCGTCCTAAACTTTTCTCAAGATCTTTAGCAAGAATTTTAATCTCTCTTTTTTCAAAAAAGCCCAGTTTCTTTTGAGGAATTGATAGCGTTTTATTGATAACATCAAGAATATGTGTTGTCTCTTGCTTATAAGATGGTTGTTCTTCTAAAAGTGTTTCATACCCTGCTTTAAGATTAAGTAATCTTTGGTGTAGTGTTGGTTTCATAGTTTTTTTCCTTTGTCATGTTATTATAAAATTCTGGTTCAAAAAACTCTAAAAGATGTTGCATCTTATTGAGTCTCTTTTGAACAAAATCTCTCATTTCATTTTCTTCAAAGAGATCATTTTTAAGCATATACTCTAAATCTTTTGCTTCTGCTTTTATATTACTAATCTCCTCTTGAATCTCTTTTTGACGGTTTGTTATTCGTTGCATTATGTCTCCTTCTGGTTAAATTTTCACAAGAGCGTCAAACTCAAATACTTAAAGTTCTTTCTGAAGATAATAAATTGTCATACAATAGATAATCCTCAAAACATTCCTGTTTTATATGTGCAGGAACAAACTGCAAGCAGGTACTTTCGTTTGTATTTATATCAATAACATCAACTGTTTGGTCTTTTTCAAAAATTTGATGTATATAATTCACTACAAACTGCGATGGTAATACACCATCAGATAGAAAAGTTTTTGTAAAAAAATCACGATGAATATTATTGTAGTCTGCTTCTGCGCTGTTTAGCTCATCATCCAAACACTCTTCAAAGTTTTCTATTGTATGAAGTGTATCATCGCAATATAGTTGATGTTGCTGCGTCATATCATACTTGTGCGCAAAGTTTCTTTGAAGTGAGAGCCACTTATTGCCGCCTATTTTTTCTACAAACTGTTCTTCGTTTTGGAAAGAAAATATCAACTCTACTTCTGCTTCACGCAAGATGTCATTACGAATTTCATCACCTGTATTAATAACTCTATATGCCTCATCTACAAACATTGAAATTGGTATGAGATCTTTATGATTTTTATTTTTTATTCTATGAAATAGCTGATCATTGATAGCATCAAAGAAAAGCTCTATCATCGTATCATCAAAACCTTGTGTATCTATAATGAGAATTTTATTGCTATTTATTATCTCTTTGAGATTACTTTGAGAGTTATTTAAAAAAAATGTTTTTGCATAGGCACCTATGATGTTACCTACCATCTGAAAAACACCATTATCTCCACTTGAGGCATCAGATGCTTCTTGGCTTAGTTTTTTCTCTTTCATAAATTTACTATGTTTTTTAAATCCCTCAAATTTTGCATAAAAAAGTGTAACTCTACTAGTTATCTCCTTTGGAGGCATATCATGCTCTTCAAAGTGTGCAAAGAGATCACCCTTGATTCTATTTAAATGATCCGTCATTGTAGCAATGAACATTTGAAATTTTTTAAAAGTTTTAATGTTGTCAAATATATCATATAAGGTCTCAAAAGATATTTTTTTTGTTAACAACTCTGTAAATGAATTATCGTAAGTTTTTTTATAAGCACTAAAATCTGTATTTTCACTGATCCACTTGTTGATATCGTAGAGACTATTTGCTACACCTATTGTACTTACAACCCACTGGGATGTAGTGTTTATCCAGTAAGTATCTTGTGACTTTTCAGAATTTTTCATAAATGCTATGAGTTTGTTTGTATCGAGTTCCTCTAAGAGATTGATAGAGGTTCCTGTTGGCTTACCTATCTCTACTACATCTTGCAGACGGTTTGCCTCTTTAGCAAAATATTTTACATAACGATGTTCATGTCCTTTATAGTCAAAGAAAACTATTCCATGCCCTTTGTTGATACGATCTTTTAGATTTGGACGGATAACCGATGCAGTTTTTCCGCTTCCTGTTATACCTGTTACATATGCATGTCTAAAATCAACAGGGATGATATTTGAACTACTACTTGACTCTAAATTATTTTTGATAAATCCCAATCTTTCCATTGCAATCTCCTGATGTTTATTTGTGAAAGTATAGAATTATTTTTAACTTTTGTCAAGCATTTCTTATTATTTACAGATATGCATACTAAAACAAAATAAAAAGAAGGAAAATTACTTGAAATCAATTACAATAATACGGCTATATTTTGAAATATCTATATAATATTGTACTATTTTTGCAAAAATAATGAAAAAAGAGTACAATATCTTTTAAAATATCGTTTTCAAGGGCTTTAATGGACTTTTATTTTATAGATTATAGTGATGATCAGAGAAAGACATATATCAACTCTGAGATGCAGTATAAAAGCTACTTGGAAAAACAGATTCGCTACAACAAGTCGTTTCGCTTTCGTATGGGGTGGAATAAGTCTCAAGGTAAAGAGTACTTATTTAAAGAGTGCTTAGATACCAAAAAAAGAGTCTCGCTTGGAAGAAAAAATGATAAGACTGTAGCAATATATGAAGCCTTTAACAAACAAAAAAAAGAGCTCAAAGCCTCTTTAAAACAAAGCAAAGAACTTTTACTTAAAAATGAAAAGATAAATAAGTTTACTAAAATAGCAAGAGTACCCAATGTGTTAGTTAATCTCTTTCGCCGTATCAATGAGCTTGGACTTGATGAGAAAGTTATCATCATCGGTACAAACTCCCTGTATGCTTATGAGGCTTATGCCGGAGTGTTTATAGAGGAGCAACACTTAGCAACATTTGATATAGATGTTTTTAATAAGCGAAATAAAAAGATAGCTTTTGCACTTAAAGAGAAACTCCCTCAAAAAACTTTAAAATCTCTTTTAATAGATGTAGATAAAAGTTTTAAAAAAAGCAAAGAGGCTCCCTACAGGTTTGTCAATGATGATGATATAGTAGTTGAGATTATCACCCCTATCTCAAAAAAAGAACAAAAGGCAGATGAGCTTAACGGTGTTTTAAATCTGGAGATAGCAGGTACAAAATGGCTTGAAAACTCAAAACTGCACAAACAGATGCTTATAGCTCAAAACGGTAAGTGTGCTTTTGTAAATGTGATACACCCATTAGAGTATGCCGTCTATAAAAATTGGCTTGGCAAACATGAACGAAAAGATCTGATAAAAAGACAACGAGATATTAAACAGTCTCACTTGGTTACCGAACTGATACAAAGATATATCCCTGTGATTGATATAGAACAAGATTTACAAAAGATTCAAAACATGTCAAAAAGTGCTATAAAAGAGTACAAGGATGAGATACTTAAATCGTAAAAGTTACATAGTTATAGCTTACAGCTATTATATTGCATTTATTATTATTTTCTGATATGCCATAAGATTGTGTTATACTTTTACAAAAGAAAAGGGATTCAGATGAACGATAGCAATTTATCAAAAAAGTTTTTAGTAGCGCAGCAGGTTATAGAAACTTGGAAAATATCTAATGATTACAAATACCTAATGTATAGTTTTTTAAAACGGATGTATGATGAAGATATAGATTACTTCTTTCACAATATGCTACAACCCTCTTTAGGTGCAGCGCGTCTTCCTGTTAGATTTATGCATAAAAAAGAGTTTTTAAGTTCACTGAGTAGTCAGTTGCTTGAGTTTGTAACCAATGGAGTTGCTCAACAATGGAAGAAATCGACTAGCATCACTCCTGTAGATGAAGATGTACAAAAGCATATTGAGAGTGGTTCAACTCATGCATATTTTTATGAGATTTCCAACACAAATGAGCTTATATGTGTAGATATAGGGGTAAAGATTCAAGACAAAAATGCACTCTCAAAAAAGTTTGCAAAAATAAAAGAATCACTACAAAAAAATGAAGATACAAAAAAGTATACATTAAGTGATATGATCTACCTTATAAGTGATAGCATCATACCCTCTTATCTTAAAAAAGAGCCTACTATAGAAGATGTAACTATCTGGGCAGCATCTATAGGGATAGTTGGTAGAGGGATGTATGATGCAGACAAGATTATATTTATCCCAAATGGTATGGAGTTACAAGAGATACACAAACTCAATGCGATTGAAAAGATTGTAGGGGAAAAATATGATGCTATCGTCGTAAGTGCTGTAAAAAATAGACAAATACAAAAGGATGAGATAGAAGCACTTTTTAATGCCTTTATAAAAGAGGATCATAGTGATGAAGATATAGATATGAAGATTATGGAGTTTTACAAAAGTCAATCTCAAAGTAGCAGCTATTCACCAGAGGCATTAACACTCTTTGTTAAATTTCTTTTTGGATTAAAGCCTGTAGAGATTAGCTACTTTTTGAAGAATTATCAGCTTTTTGAGAGTTTGATACAGATATAAATGGCAAATTGATAATTAATCGTTTTTATATTATAATAATTAAAAATATATAAAAGGATAGTAATGTTTGTCAATAGAAGCAACGAATTACAGACATTGGAGCAAGAGTATAAAAAGAATTCCTTTAGATTTACTGTTTTATATGGAAGAAGAAGGGTTGGTAAAACAACGCTTTTAAAAAAGTATATCGATAAAAAACCTGCTATCTATTTTTTAGTTACTTTAGAGAGTGAAAAAATTATCTTAAAAAGATTTCAAAGTATAGTAGCTGACTTTTTTGAAGATGATTTTTTGCGAGATATTGAGCTTAGTGACATACAACAACTCTTTAGCTACATTGCAGCAAAAAAGCCTCAAAAAAAGCTTGTCATTATAATAGATGAGTTTCAATATCTTACAAAAATAAACAAAGCAACTCCATCACAATTTCAATACATTGTAGATGAGATACTTCATAATGCAAATATTCATCTCATACTGTGTGGCTCTATCATCTCAATGATGTATGAGCAAACACTCTCTTACAACTCCCCTCTTTATGGACGACGAACAAGTGCAATAAAATTAGAAGCTTTAAAGTTTGAGTACTTGCACCATTTTTTTAAAAATAAAACCCAAAATGAGCTTATAGAACTCTATGCCGTTTTATACGGAGTCCCAAAATATCTTGAGATGTTTGACGATGCAGATAATATTTTTGATTCTATTGAAAAAAATATCCTCTCAAACAACTCCTATCTCTATGATGAACCAAGATATATCTTACAAAACGAAGTAAACGAACCCATTACCTACTTTACAATACTAGAAACAATAGCATCAGGAGAACATAAACTAGGACATATCGCCTCTAAACTAGGGAAAAATGTTCAAAACATCACCTCATTTATCTCTAAACTCACAGAACTTGACATTATCTATAAAGATGTACCTATTACAGAGAAAAATCCTCAAAAGAGTAAAAAAGGACTCTATTTCATAAAAGATAACTTTTTTAGATTTTGGTTTTTATATGTGTTGAGTAACAAGAGTCAACTAGAGATAGGTAACAGTGCATATGTACTTAAAAAAATCAAAGAAAACTTTAATGGTTATGTTGCTAAAACTTATGAAGATTTAGCAATAGAGTATACACTCAAAAATTACAATCTTTTAAAATGTGGAAGATGGTGGAGTAAAAGTGATGAGATCGACCTTGTAGGGATAGCCGAAGAGTATATGGTCGTTGGTGAATGCAAATACAGCAACAAAAAAGTTGGAGTAGACATACTCCAAGCACTCAAAGAAAAAGCAAAAAAGATAGAACTATCATTACCCGTAAAAAAATATCTTCTGTTTTCCAAGAGTGGATTTACACAAGATTTAGTAAAAATGGCAGATTTGGATGAAGCTATAGTGTTGGTTGAAAAGCTTATTTGATACTGTTTGGTAACAATAGTGAAGTAAAGCATAATTTTTTTATGTTAAAATATCACAATAGATTTATAAGAAGGTGTAGAAATGGCAGATGAAAATATAACAACTGATAATACAACAACGAAATATGTGCAAAAAATTTTATTTGGTAGTCCAGGGACAGGGAAGAGTTATAAGATTTTAGACGGTGGGAGTAGTATAAAGAATGGTTTGAACATTGAAAGCAATGAGAATATATTTAGAACCATTTTTCATCCAGAGTATAAGTATGGCGATTTTATGGGTAAGCTTTTACCTCATACTGAGGGGGGTGGTATAACATACAAATTTTACTCGGGTATATTTTTAAAAGCCTTGGCAAAGGCTTATAGAAATTTTCTTGATGGAAACAAAGAAAATGTGCTACTTATTGTCGATGAGATCAACAGAGGAAATACTGCTGCTATTTTTGGAACGGTTTTTCAGCTTTTAGATAGAAACGAAGATGGCTGGTCAAGCTATGAAGTTAATGTATCTGACTTAGAATTTAATGCATTGCTAAACGCTATGGATATAGCAAAAACTTCTAAAACTACATTTGCTAAATGCAGTGATGATGCAGAGGTAGTGCTTCCCGAAGATTTGAAATTCTTACTGAACGGGGAAATTAAAATCCCACAAAACCTATCAATAGTTGGAACGATGAACACAAGTGATGAGTCTATCTACTATATGGATTCAGCTTTTAAAAGAAGATGGGAATGGGAGTATATTCCTGTTGATGGAGGTATTGCTCCTAAAATAGGTGAAATTTCATTACAAGATTTAAAAATAAGTGACTGGGATGTAAGTTACAAAAATATCAATGATTTTATACTTGAGAATGATAAATATGTAAGAAAAGTTGAAGACAAGCTTATAGGAAAATGGTTTTTAAAAGAAAATGAGAGAGACCTAAAATCTGTGCAAAACAAACTGATGTTCTTTTTATGGGATACTGTATTTCAACGAGATAAAACTCCCCTTGAGGAGTTATTAAATAAAGGTATCAAAGAAGAAGATAAAGTTACCCTCAAAACTTTTGGCGATTTTGCAGATCATGTAGGTGATTTTTTAAAGAAGCGTAACATAAACTATGACACAGCACAACAAAAGCAAGATGATCCACAAAATTAATAGCCATAAAAAGATTTTAGCATGATAACATTTTCAAAATTAAAACTTGAGATAGCTACGGGTGCCTTTGTTGGTGTCAAAAAGCAAGATGGTACTTACACTTTTTACTTGCCTAAGGGGTATGAGAGTGCTGTAGAAAAGTTTCAAGAAGATCCTGACTTTAAAAAAGAGACTTTTTTTAAATATTATCAGTTGATGTTGAAATATAAACAAAAAAATCCAAAACAACGAGATGGTTTGGATGAAGGCGAGGGAAAAGGTGGGGAGTCTGAAAAACACCCTATCTTTTATGATAACCTCAATATAGAAAATCTACTAAACAACTTTGAAGATACTGCCATTTTAGGCTTTAACACTAAAATGGCTCCAAGTGAAGATGTGGACTACTCTAAAATTGGGGAGTATTTGCATGATGCATATTTTGACAAAAATCATGCACCTATAGTTACAGAGATCACAAAGCCATCTAATGTTGTTGAGATCTCACCGCAAGATATTGTCCACATGTACTGCTTTATATACAGAGATATAAAAAAACAGTTTCAAGAGGAGATAGCTGAGTATATAAAAACGCTCTCTCATGCATTTACAGACAAATACCTCTCACCCAATGCATCTTTTTTTGATAAGAGTGCCGAGATGACATACAACATTTGCAAAGATGCCTTAGAGACCATAGAGAAACAAACAACCATAAAATCACCAGAGTATGAACTGTTTTACGATGCTATTTACAAGTTTTTATATGCCACCACAGATGAAGATGGCATTGTGATGGGCATAGAAAATTTCCATGCCATCTGGGAAGATCTTTGTTTTGATTATATGTTTAAAAATAACGAAGATGAGATTTTATTTGCGGACTATGAAAAAAAGGCAAATTGTTTTAATAGGATGTATTGTAAAGAACATGCTGAAGATGATTACCCTTTTGTATTGGCTTTTGGAGAGGATAAGAGGGAATTGTTTCCTGATTTGGTTTGTTATAAACCTATATTTTTCTATACTCAACGAACTGGGAGTCCATATAATTTCAATTCCGAACCCAAAGAAAAACTTGAACTATATATCTCTGAAAATCTAGAAGAGCTAAAAATAAAAGAATGTTATATACTGTTGGCGTCTGCCTTGAGAGATTCAGAAGAATATATACGATTTCAGCTTATTCAATATAAAAAACATGATCAGCAAGAAGACCAATTTAAATTAATTACTTGGTCTGTGGAAATAGATAAAGAAAATGAAGAAGACGGAAATCCTGATCAAGAAGAAGTCAACTTTTATGCAAAAAAACATTTTAGACATTCTGAATTATTATCATATATTCTAGAGAATGTAGATGAAATTAATAAAGAAGAAATATTGGGTAAAGTGTTAGAAAACGATAAAAACTATAATGCAAAAATTAATGCTTCAAATTATGATAAGTTACAAGAGGCTCTGATAAGATTAGATAATTTATCTCCTAAAGATCAGTCATCAAAAGATAAATTAAAATACTTAAAGAAAAAAATTATTGAAGAAATTAATATTCAATTGTGGTTGGATGAGCCGAATGAAAATATTTTAGACTTAATTGATTTCAAATACAAAACAAAAGAAGATATTACAAAAGCTGATATAGGAAAACAAAAACTTTATGCAGTAGCATTAAAAAATAATCCTAAAAACATGTTTGTTCTGCCAAAATACGAAGATGGTGAACATAAAGATAATCTTGTGATTGAAACAAATAGTGATTTTACTACACAAGATAGAGTGAAAATAAACGATATTTCAATAGAGTACTGGAACATCGGCAAACTACTCAATGACTATATAAAGGACTAAAATGAAGTGTGGATATTCAGCGTATTTGGATTTTTGGCTTGTTCATAAAAATGAGCTTAATAAAACTAAATATAAAGCTTTTTTTAAAAGTTTATCTAATGGTGAAGAAATTGATGAAAAAAATTTTTATCTTGAATATTCTCCTATTTTTGGTAGCGAAATTTGTGACCTTGAAGTTTTTTATGAAAAATATATATTTAATGCATTATACAAGGGGGAAAAAGAACTCCCCCTAAAATTTCTTGTTATAGCCGAAGAGGAAGAAAAAGTTCCAAATATTACCATAAATGGCAAGTGTATCGTCGAGTTTATAAAAGTCTCAGAAAATGTCTTTTACACCAAATTAAAGGAACTATACAAAAGATGAAAAATAGTTAAATTTCTCCTTGAGATGTAATTTTAGTTTTGTAATACTCTCTCACATATTTAAGAGGATATGGCAAAACAGTAAAATCTCCATTTTTTACAAAATACTCATCTAACATCGGTAAAATGGTGTTGAGAAGATTTTTTCCTTTATAGGCATAAACTTCTCGTATAGGACTTGCTTTTTCAATGCTCTCTGGAATGTTACTCAATCTGCCTACATAGTATTTAGACTCCTCTTCGCTGTATCGGATGCCCACTAATGATTCTATGCAGTGTCTGTTCTCTTTTTTGCCTTTAAGACTTACTACTAACTTTTTGCTGGTAAATTTTTCAAGAGCTTCTTTAAAAGCGTTATTATTTTTACCCAAGTGTAGTGATGTTAATAACACTTTACCACTTAATGGATCTTTGAGTTTTTCAAGCTCTTTTAAAAGCTTTTCTTTTAAATCTGCTTTTTCATCTGCATAAACACTATCCCAAAGCTCTATAATCTTTTTGTAATACAAATATTTTGGTTGATTATACTCTTGAAGCAATCGCCCAATCTCTTGAATTTTTGGTAAAGGGAACTCTTTGCTTTTTACAATATACCCTATATCGTCTGCACTAAATAGTATCGCTTCCAAATCTCTATTGTTACTCATAGAGTAAAAAGCGATCTCCATGCAAATGCTTTGTTCTTCATTTGAAAGCTCGGCATACTCTATATGTTGTCCCTCTATAATTGCTTTGTAAAATTGATATTTACTCTTACCTTTTTCATCTTTGATTTTATGTGGATAGACAACTGTTATTTTATTTGTTAGCTTATTGTATGGCATTAAAAGGGTTTGATTGGCTATCTCGTGTTTAATAACAAGCTCTTTTAGCAATACATAAAGTAATTTAGTGTTTTTTATAACTTTTTTTAGAGTTTCAATAGTAATATTTTGAACTATGCTCTTTTTATCTTGATGAAAAAGAGCATAGGGGTCATCTATATTTTTGCTCTTATAATAATCTTCATCGTATGTGATAGTGAGATTATAACTGTTTTTTTGGATTTGATTAGAGATATTTACATGTAACGAATCTCCCAGATAGTTTACTATTTGTGCTTGTAACTCTTCTATCTCTTTTGTTAGGTCTTTATCGGTGTAATTTACAATATAGATCGATTTTAACATTGCTATGGCTTGTTTTACTTGATTTTCCAACTTCTCTTTTCTAACTTTTTCATCACTACCGTTAGCATAAAGTTTTGTATTTATCGTATGAAAATCGATTGTAACTATCTCACCAAAACATCTTTGCATCTCTTTGAGATATTGTATGAGGACATAGACTTTACTGTTTTGAATCAAATCTTTTTTGCTGTTTTTCATAAGCCCTAAAAATCTATAGGAAGATTTTTTATTGCGGTAGTTGCCTTTTTTATAGAGTCCTTCTTCATCAAACGCCCTAATGAGTTTGTTTTCATAAATTTTATACCCATCTTTTTTCTCTTTAGATTTTATAAAAGTTGTTGTTTTTAAAGAGAGAAACATATCTCTGTCAATAGAGATATTTACCGCTAAAAGTTTACTAGATTGCACATCAACAAGATAGTAAAGCCCATACACATCACTTTCTATCTCAAAATAAGCTGACTCCTTTGCCAAAAGAGAGTTTAACAATCGAAGTAAAATATACTCTTTTTCTCTTTGTATCTCTGTGTAATGTAACTCTGTCATTTCATAGCTATCAGCATACTTTCTGACCAATCCACTTTCACAAAGTACAACCAGTGTATATTTTCCATCGACTGCGTGAGCTAAGGGCTTTATATTTTTTCTCATTTTGGAGTAAAATAGCTGATACTCTTTTGCATTTTGACTGCTGTTGCGAATTTTATATATGTGGTATCGCTCTAAGAGTTTTCCATAGTTTATTTTTACACTAATCTTATTTGTTATTGTCTCAAGTCTCATTTGATAAAATCCTTTATGTATTGCATCATTTGTTTATCTACAATAGGGGTATTTTTGTTTGTAATATCGATTAAAAAAGGGACTATCATAATATTTTTATCTACAAAAGGCTTTTTGCTTTTGCCTGCTGGTATCTCTGCAAAAATATTGATAATCAGTGCTTTATTGGCATCCAAACTGGCAAGTTTTGCTGCTGCTTTATCTCGTAGCTCTTTTTGTGTGAATGTTTCTATGGTTTGTTGGGAATAGTATTTAAAATCAAAATAACAACTATCATCTTCTAGTTTATAATCAAATCGTTCATACTCATCGCCATTATTTACATTAAAACTATGCAGATCTACACCACACTCTTTTTCAACAAGATATTTTCCAATAACTTCTCCCAATGCACCTTTATAGAGATTGTTAAAAGCGATAGGGGTCATTAGATGATCATACTTAAACTCTAAGCAAATATTATTTTGTTTTACACACTCTTGAAGTTCTTGAGTATTTGCAATAATATCAAGCATTACGCTCTCTGGAGAGACCTTTGTTTTTTTAAAACTATCTTCAAAAAATATTTTAATTTCTCCATAATCATCTTTTTGTTCATAGTAGTAATATTTATTGTCTCTATATTTTTTTGGCATTTTTGAGTAGCAAAAATCAAACTCTATTGCATCTGTATTTACTGTTGGATTTTGGAGTAAATATTTTCTTGTTTCTTCCCACTGTTGAACAGTATGACTATCAACATTTTTCTCATTTCCATAAAAAACATGTAACATATAGTTGATTTTTTGCCTTGTTCTGATATTTCGTTCTTGAAATCTGTTTATGCTCTCTTGTACTCCCCTACTCTCTTCATCATTCATTTCAATTTCAAGATTGTTTGTATAATCTATAAGTTTCTTTACTGCAGGGAGTAAAGTTTGATTTGTTGTATCAAAATTTTTTACCGAATGGAGAATGTTACCATCTAAATAAATAAACATTTTTGAACTGTCTTTATCGGTACGATACAATCTCCCAATCGCCTGAATAATAGTAGTCATAATACTGTTGTGGCTATCATTTAATTTTAAATATGACATCATGCTTGGCATTTTGTTTAAAATGTTTTTTAGATACCTTCTATACTCTGAAACTGGAAAATATCCTCTATAAAAAAGTGATTCAACTTCAAATATAGCTCTCACCTGTTTTTCTTTTGTAGTTCTATTTTTATCATCTTCAAAACCTCTTTGAGTAAAAGCTGTCGGTTTATCTAAATAAATTGCATCATAGTCTTTTTTTATACCATCTCTTTCATACTCTAAATTTGCTCCAATACCTATGGTTTGGTATGTGCTAATAATAAAAACTTTTGATTTTTTCTCTATCTCCCTATTAAACATCTCTTGATATTTCTCTTTATTGTCACTATCGGAGTTATACATGTAAAACAATCTATGTTCATGCACTAATCTACTTATAAAATCACTATGAAGCTCCCGTTTTAAAAGTTTTAATTGATCTATCCATTGTTGAATTTTTGAATTAAAAATCTCATAATTTTGTTCCATCATGATATAGATCCACTTTGCAAGATTCTCTGGACTAAATATGAGTTCTTTTTGTCTTAAAAAGGCAGGAAGTAAACACAAAAAACTCTCAATTTCATCATGGAGTAAAAACTCTCTATACGCATCAACTATTCGCATTAATCTTAAAAATTGAAACTTATCTGAATCTTTTAACATCAGTTCAATTTCATTACGTGATGAGTCTTTATCACCAAAATACTCCTTAACAATTTCAACTGTATTTTCTCTTATATGAGTATGCTTAATCTCTATTTGCCTATTTTTTTGATTTTTTGCCTCAATGTACAAAGCGTCCATCGCATCTAATTCCTCTTTACTTGGGATTATAAAATTTACTTTTGATGCCAAATAAGATAGGTCAAAATTTCTCATAAGTGTATTAATTGTAGCTGTAGCTGAAATACCAACAACAAAGAGATGATTGCACAAATTTTTCATAAAATTTTCTGGGCTATCGTTGAGTTCAAAAAACTCAAAATTATTTGTTTTTGAATCTCTATCCATTTGTGAAATATTAACAATTTTAAAGCCATCTTCATAAAGTTCATCCCTTGATGATTTAAAACCTTTTTGTGTCTCATACAAACCATTCACGATGACATCTTGTAAATACTTATAGTGCCTATCCTCGATTGTGTAACCAAACTCCTTGATAATATCATTGACAACTCTCTGAATTATCTCAACATTTGTTTTTTTCTCATAAAGAGGTATATTATTATCTTTTTGTTGTTGATAAATAAAACTAACCTCTACCTTTACAGCACTTCGCATCATTCCAATAAAACGACGCAAAAAACGACTTACATCCCTCAATAAGTTTGCAAATGAAAGATCCCCCTCCTTTGCAATAATATTTATATGGGTTGATTGATTCTTTTTTGTATCTATCTTTGTTGCGTTATCTTTTCCATATACGACATTTGAAAGTGTGGAATCCATCAAGATAGATTCATTTTGCATCTCATTTTCAAATTTATACTTAAATCCATATCGAATTGAATATTTATCATATATATCTTCACTCATCTGTTTAACTTCTTGATAAACAGTTTCATCAATTTTATACTTTTTATGAAACTGTTTGGTTTTGAATGTGCTTACAATACTTTTAAACAGATCTAAAAATTCATAAGAACTTTTTACCTTATTTTGTATAATTGTTTCTAATAAAATCTTTTTTTGTGCATCAAATTCATCAAAAAAAAGCACACAGTTTTTGAAGTGTTTGTGTGTATAAAGAGTATAATTTCCATCAAGACCAAACATTGGATAGTAGAGCTTATGTGTTGTCATAAATATAGCTTTATACTCATGCAGTTTTATAGTAGGATATAAAAGACCCACTTCATATAAAAACTGTTCTTTATCTTCGATTTCATCAAATTTATAGTATCGATATATCTCTTTTTTTAATGCTCTGTTGTTAGATTCAACAGCATCTCGAATCGATTTTTCTTTTTTTAAATCAGGCGATTTTTTGATTAACTCAATACTATCTTGCAATGAGTTGAATTCTTTAAAATTTGGTAAAATTCTAAAATCTTTTATCTTTTGTGGATGTTCTATAAAAGCATCAACGATTGACTCAAAATTATTTTTGAGCATAATTACCTTGGGTTTATCTTCATCATTTAATATTTTTACAAGCTTGTTGTAGCTGTCTTGTAAATTATGTTTTGTATTTACAGTATAAATAACTGTAGTATTACTCTCTTTTTCAAGACTTTCTTTCATATATTGGATGGTGGCATGTGTCTTTCCACTACCTGTTTGTAAAGGAAAAAGAAATAATCCATGTTTATCGCTCTTGTTTTGGGGAATATACTTATAAAGCAAACTCTTTGCATATTCTGTTGTAGGGTATTTGTTGTTACTGTTCATCATGCCTCCTCATAATTTTTTAACAAAACATCCATATTTTTTTGAATTATTCTATAAACTTTTTGTGCAAGGTTTGGATTGTTTTCAATACAAATATATGGCATCCACTGTTGCACCAGTTTAATAACCTCTTGCAAGTTGTTATAGTACATCTTCATTACAACCGCTCCATCAGCTTCTTCTAAAATAAAATCATATTGCTCTTTGCTAAATTGTCGCTCTCTTTTAAAATAATTGGCTGCACTTGCCGTGAGTTTTAATGTAACAAACTTCTCCTTTGTAATCATTCCATAGGCATTCCCAATACCCTCTATAAAAAATTTTTCACCCTTTAACCACTCTACGGGAGTGATGTTGTGCATACTGTTTACTGCAAACGATCTATACTCACCAATATTGTTTTTGTTTTGCTCATCATAGCTTCCATAAAGATAGTAAGAATTTTCCGATGTATTGATTTTATGGGGTTTTATATATTTTATTTCCATAGGCTTTTTATTGCCTATATACTCAACTTTTATGATACAGTTTGAACATATTGCAACTTCCAACATAATAAGCTTTTTAGTCAAAGAAGAGAGTACTTGTGTTGGTATCATTGGCAAAAGAATCTCTTTATTTTCTTTAAGAATATTGCTAATTGTTAAAAAGTCATCTTTTGCAATTTCATTGCTTATACTGTTTTGCAGTAATCTTACTACTAAATTATGGTGAATATACTTGGGTAACAAAGTAGCAAAGCGGTAAGCGGATAATTTTTTATCATATATAATATCTTCTATTTTAGCAATAGTATTTTCAATCGTTTTTGTCGTAACATTGAATTTATTCGCAAAATAGTGTTTGTTTTTTACTCCGCTATAAAGCTCTTCATAAATTGTAGCAATACGCTCTTGCATATATTTTCCCTAACAGATTATTTTAGAAAAATAATAACATATTTTTTCTATTTAATCAACAATATATAGAAATTTATTGACATAATACTTCTATTTTGCTATCATTTTCTTAATAAATCTGCAGGAATATACGATGAAAAAGAAAAAACCACTTAAAATACTTCACACATCTGATTGGCATTTAGGTCAAAAATTTATGGGAAAAAGCAGAGAAGAAGAACACCAAGCATTTCTTAGCTGGCTCTTAGAAACAATAAAAAAACACAACATAGATACACTCATAATTGCAGGAGATATTTTTGATACAGGAACACCTCCAAATTATGCTCTTGAACTCTACTACACTTTCTTTAAAGATTTACAAAAAACACCTTGCACAACAACTATTGTAGTAGCAGGAAACCATGACTCCATTGCAACACTCAATGCACCCAAAGAGGTTCTTAAAATAGTTGATGTACATGTAATCTCCAGTGGAGAGGAGAGTGATGATGAACGCATTATTAAACTTTATGATAATGAGAAAAACCTTGCAGGTGTTGTGTGTGCTGTGCCATTCTTACGAGATGGAGTAATACGAAAAGGACTTGGTGGTCAATCTTATGAAGAAAAAGAGATGGCATTAGTTGTAGGGATGCAAAATTATTACAATAATATTGCTGATTTGGCACAAAATGCTCTTGATGGAAATAGAGATATACCAGTAATCACTACCGGTCATTTTACAACCGTTGGAGGAAAAGTCAGTGATTCTGAAAGAGATTTATATATTGGCAATACTATGAATATTCCAAGTGGCTTTTTAGCTGAGCGTTTTGATTATGTAGCACTTGGTCATCTGCATAAAAGTCAAAAAGTTGGTGACACTTATGAACATGTACGATATAGTGGCTCCCCTATTCCTTTGAGTTTTAGCGAGGCAAATAACCAAAAAAAAGTAACAATTATTACTTTTGAAGGAGTAAAAAGATCTATACAAGAGGTTGATATTCCTCTTTTTAGAAAGCTTTACAGACTTAAAGGATCAAAAGAAGAGATTCTTCAATCTCTTCAAAATATTGGAGATAAAGAGGGATGGGTTGAGATTGAGATTAGCGATGATGATACCTATACTGCCCTCCAAGAGATACAAACATATGCCGATGAGAACAATATTGTAATATTAGCTAAAAAAATAGCACGCTCAAGTGCTTCAGCAAAAAATATAAAAATGCAACTCGTTGATCTTGATACAATTACCCCATTTGAGATATTTCAAAAAAGATTAGAACTTGATGCAATGGATGATGCAAAATTGCGTGATAAATTGATTCAGAGATTTAAAGAGATTGAAGAGGAGATAGTTACAATATGAAAATTTTACGATTAAGATCAAAAAATATCAATTCACTTAAAGGAGAAAATGAGATAGATTTTATCTCTTTTTTAAAAGGCAACTCTTTATTTGCAATTACAGGTGAAACGGGTGCCGGAAAAACAACACTCCTTGATGTGATTAGCTGTGCACTGTATGGACGAACAGCACGACTCTCAAAAGGTGCAGAGGTTCATGAAATTGTCTCTAGAGGAACAGGCGATGCGATGTGTGAAGTGGAGTTTGAAGTCAATCAAAAACTTTACCGCTCAACTTGGACACTTCGCAGAGCAAGAGGAAAGGCTAACGGTAATTTTCAACAAGCAAAAATGGAGCTTATCTCACTTCCTGATGAAAAAATCATTGAGTCAAAAACAAGCAAAGTACCAAAAGAGGTTGAGCAGATTACAGGACTAGATTTTGAGCGTTTTTCACAATCTATGATGTTAGCTCAAGGGGGATTTGATGCATTTTTAAAGGCTGAAGAGAAAGATCGCTCTAAGCTTTTAGAAAAGATTACAGGAACTCGTATATATAGTGAAATTTCTAAAATGGTCCATGAAAAAACAAAAAGTGCAAATGAAAAAATAAACTCACTCAAAACTCAGCTTGAGAGCATAGGATGTCTATCAGAAGATGAAAGAGAAAAACTCGAAAAAGAGCTTGAAGAAAAAAACAACAAAAAGCAAGAGGAAAAAAAGAAAAAAGAGCAACTCCAAGAGGCTTACAACAAAAAGCAAGAATTAATCTCTTTACAAAAGCAGCTAGAAACATATACCAAAGAAAATGCACAAATCCAACAAGAGATAGAACAAAACAAAGATACATTTAAAAAGCTTGAACTTGCGACAAAAGCATTGCATCTAAAAAGTGAATATGAAGAAAAAAACAGATTACAAACTTCTCTTAAAGAGAGTGAAGAAAAATCAAAACAGCTTCACATAGAAATTGAGGAGCTTCAAAAAGAAAAAAATATACTTGAAACTAAAAAGAGAGAGATCACACAAAGCCATACGCAAGGAAAAACAGAGTTTGAGAGGGAGAGTAAGAAAATAGAGCAAGTAAAAGTATTACAGCAAAAACTACAAGAAATAGTTACTCAAATAGAATCAAAAACATCAGATATTGCAAAAAACGAACAAGCAATTACTGATTTAGAAGCTAAGTTACATATACTCTCTCAAAATAAACAAAAAATTGCAAATGAACTTTTAGAATCTGAAAAATTTAAAAATGAACACAACACAGATGCTGCACTCACAGCAGATATAAAAGATCTTTCTACTTTACTTGAAAATTACGAAAAAAGTTCTCAAGAAATTCTCGATATAGAACAAAGTATTGAGAATATGCAAAAAGAGCAAAAAGAGATTCAAAGTAATTTAGATCAGCAAAACAATGCATTTGAAAAATTAAAAAATAGTGTAGATTTGATAGATAAAAACTATCAAGAAGCTAATGATAAGCTTAAGGAACTTGAATCTCAAGAGGAAGACTTCACAAAATCAAGGCAAACCAACAAAGAGATACTTTTGAAGATTGAAGAGCATGCAAACGATACTAAGCTGCTAAAAATAGAAGAAAGCAACCTTCAAAAATACCAAAATGATATCAAATCTCTAAACAAAGAAATAAAGACTCTCAACGATACAATACAACTAAAAGAGGAACATCTCAAAACACTTAAAGAAAAAAAAGAGAATGAAATACTCATTCAAAAATATGAAGAGGACAGAAAAAGACTTCAAAAAGGGGAAGCATGTTATTTATGTGGATCTACAGAGCATCCTTACATTGAACACAGCCTCATATCTGCACTCTCAGATACTGAAAATAAAATTACTACACTTGAAGATGAACTCTCCCAAGAAAAACAGAAATTAAAAAACTTAGAGATGGAGCTGACTAAGATAACAACACTTGAAGAAACTTCAAATCAACAGTATCAAAAAATTAACGACAAAATAACAACACACAATGAATATTTTAAACACCACAATATTACACCTACACAAGAGAGTGAAAAAAATATCAAAAAAGAGCTTGAGGAGATAGAAAAATATTTTTTAGAGTTAGCTGATTTACGCAAAAAACAAGATGAGCTGCTTAAAGAAAAAGAGAACCAAAATAAAACTCTACATGAAAAAGAACAATACCTTAATACGCTTACAAACAACGCATCACAACTTGAAATTAATCTCAAAAACAAGCAAGAAAATCTACAAAAACAACAAAATAAACTTAATGAAGATTCTCTAAAATTAAAACAATACTGGGAAAAATATAATCTAAATTTTGATAATGACTCGCTGCAATTAGGATTAAAACAACTTATGCAGCGAAAAAAAGCCTTTGAAGACAATGAGAAACTCATTAAAGAACTCACACAACAATCTACTGACATAGATTTAAAAATCAACACAGGCACAAGTGCTATAGAGAGCAAAAAAGAGCTACTTACTCAACTTCAAAAAGAGCTAAAATCAGCTAAAACGCGAGCGCAGGCAACAAAAGAAGAGATAAAATCTGTTTTAGATGTAGAAGATGTTGAGATTTACTTTACAACACTCAAACAAAAATGGAGTACAATAGAAAAATCTTACAATAGTATAATCAATGATTACAATATAAATAATAATAATCTTGAAAATAAAAATATGTTATTGAAAGATCAAAACGAAGAGCATAAAGAGATACAAAAGAAAAATGAAGAGATAAATAAAATATTTACTCAAAAATTACAAGAGTATGATTTTAAAGATGAAACAGTACTTGTTCAAGCCCTACTTCCAGAAAAAGAACTCGAAGAGTTACAATCACTGCATAATAAAATACAGACCAAACTTACTGAAATAAAAACAAGAAAAAAAGATGCTCATGAAAAACTTACAGAACTTCAAAAAAGTGATATAACAGAAAAATCATTAGATACACTTCAAGAAGATATAAAAAAACATGAGATACTTTATAATGCCCTTCTAGAAGAGATTGGTGGAGTTAAAAACAGACTTGATACAGATACAAAAAATAGAAAAAATCACAAAGAAAAACTTAATGAACTTTCAAAACTACACAAAGATCAAGCAGTTTGGGATAAATTAAATGAATTTATAGGCTCTGCTGATGGAGCAAAATTCGCAAAATTTGCCCAAGGAATTACACTTGATAACCTTGTATATATCGCAAATAAACATTTGGTTTCACTCTCTGATAGGTACTCTATCGTACGATTACAAAAAGAAGCACAACAGCTACAAATTGCAATAATTGACAGGTATCAAGGTGATGAAATACGCCCCTCTAACACACTCTCTGGTGGAGAAAGTTTTTTAGTAAGTCTTTCACTTGCACTTGGATTATCAGAACTTGCAAGTCAAAAAATATCAATTGATTCACTATTTCTTGATGAAGGTTTTGGGACACTTGATACTGAAACACTTGACGTTGCACTTAATGCCCTTAATATGCTTGAAAGTCAAGGAAAAATGATTGGGGTTATATCTCATGTTGAAACTATGAAAGAAAGGATACCATTACAAATCAGAATTCAAAAAAATGGAGGAGGTGAAAGTTGTATAGAAATTATTTCTTAAATAGTTAAAAAAACAGCCTGTTGGAGCATGAGGTTTATAGCATTTTAGTATGCAGTTCCGGGTCTTGAAAGTGATTAATTATATCTAATATTGAGACTTTAAAAGAGAGAACAAAAATTTAAAAAACAATATTTAATTTTTTTAAAATAGTGTCTACAGAATTTGACATTCTGGCAAATGATGGTAAGTCTTCATATTTTTTAAAAAGTTTATTTATTTCATTTAATTTTTCATCATCATTTAGTTTAGAAAAATTTGAATTTGAAAAAATATAAATGCCAATTATATGGTATATTGATTCCAATTTATCTTTTGCATCATCTTTTTCATTATATAAAGCAATTAAATTATCTGGCAAAACATTACTTAAAAAAAGCAACATGTTTTTATCCCAATTTTTAAAAACAATTTTTGAAGCCTTGTAAATAATTGAAGTCTTTATAATTAACTCCTTATCTGAAACTTTTCTATTAAGATTAAAATAATTAAAAAAAGTTAGAAATAATTGTTGAAAATCAACAATGTAAAAATAAGATGAAAATAGTGATGGGTCAACTTTAGACTTATTAAAAATAGAACTTTTTAGTTCGGCTAAAAATGAAAAATAAAAAACAATAAAATAGCTGTTAGCTTGGGATAAGGAGTAATTTGAAGTATACTCAGAAAAATTATTCAAATAATCTATTTTTTTACTTTCATAAATTTCATCCAAAAAATCAAGTGATTTATTAATTTTGGAAATCTCCCCTCTATTTAGCAATTCTTCAAGATCTTTGATATCAAATTTTTGTAGAAATTTGACAATCTTAACATCTTCCTTAACATATTTATAATACGTACTTAGCCCAATTTTTAATATTTTTGAAATAATTTGAGGTTTATTAATGATAATTCCTTTTATAAAATATATTGAAGTATATCAAATTTAAGATTAAAATAATTACATATAATATAGAAATATTTTTACAATAAAAGAAAAAAATAAAGAAAAAATATATTAATATGTATTTTATAAGAAAAGTTTAAGTGTATCTACTATAAGATATTAAAAGTTAATTATTTGCTAATTAATAAAATACAATATACTAAAAGAGAAATATAAGTAAAAATGGGAAAAAAATTTATAGTGAAAACATATGTTTTCGTAAATAAGAAGTGTAAATATGTCTGAGAAAGCTAAACTCGACTTAATCCTAGATGTTGTACTTGATTTAAAATTAGAGCTTGAACTTTTTAAACCAGATCTTACAATCGAAAAAGAAGTTATACATTTTCTTGCTATTGATAGACGTACATTTAAAAAGTACCTTTCTGATGGTCGCCTGATCGAGGGAATTCACTTTTTTAACGAAAATAATAAAAAAATTTATGTTCCGTCTGAAATAATCAAATTTAAAAAAGGTGGTTGTCGTCCACCTGTAACCAATCCTAAAGCTCAAGCAGTTTTAAAAAAGTTTGGGCTTTAAATTATTCAAATATTTGCCAATTTTTTGGGATATATTTGAGTAATTTTCAAGGAACACTTGGTATCTGTTCCTCACTCAATCACTTTTCATTGTTCAAAAAACCGATAGGCGTATTATCAAGCGTCTGATGAAGTAGATATATCATTTATGAGTAATATCATAGTTAAAAGGCATAATGAGTACCTGATATATTGAAAAAAGAGTAGAAATTGATACAGTTGCGGCTGGTTCTCACAGGGAAACTAAAAGAGGAATCGACTACACGCAGATAGTGGCGCTGTGGATGATACTATGCTCTCATCACCTTCTCATACCTGACCTAAACCAAAAACTCTCACATATTTGGCATGGAACAAACTGTACAGCACAACCGACAGCTGGGTATGCTCTTGCTGAGCGTGTAAAAGGCGAAGAGACGAATCGACCGACCGATCGAAACGACGGAATTATAACATATTTTATGATGTCTTAAAATCAAGAACGCAGAGGTCTGCCTGATTTTTTGCGACTCTATATGCCCTTCAACAGTTCCTTTCTCCCGCCTCACTCCGGAATTTTTGTTTAAAAGAAAAATTAAAACCGCTTAACATCATTAAGAACATGGCAAATTGTAAACAACCTGCTCTTCAAGCTTCCAATTCAAGTTGCAATATTCTTCTTCCCAAGAGATACAAAAGACTTTAATTTCAACTATTAGGATAGAGTATATCCAAGCACTAGGGCTATATCCAATCTTTTACCAAGTGCAGATATAGCTGATTTTAATGTTTGTGATGTCATTAAATGGGTTTTGAGGATTCAATAGTCTGTCAACAACTGCCCTACTTGTATTCATCATTTTAGCCATTTTTGTTTTTATTATATTTTGTGCTTTCATTTCTTGTTCAACAGTAAAAATAACCCTTGCTATCCTTTTGTCGGATATACTACTTCTAACTACGATATAGTTTACTATCAAGCCTTCTGCATACAGACATACCAATTAGGAAAAGCATATTCTACTGTCTTTATATCATCACTCACTATTTTCTAGCTTCTTTGCTTGCACTCATTAAACATTCTCGCAATAGTGAAATAATTTTTTTATAGTCATACTGTATCAAAAAATATATATTTTATCAAGAAGTATAAATAGTAATTCACCTAGACATTATGTGCCAGATTTGTGCCAAATAATGCTTAAAAACGCTACATTTTAAGCTATTTTTATTAGTTTTAAAGTCCTAAAAATCCTTAAATATGCCTATAGATAGGAGTTTTACATAAAACATAAGGATAATCGTAATAGACTCGTATTTTCACTCAATATTCCTTCATATATGGCTAAAAAATCTCTAAAATCAGTGTTCATATTGTACTCAAAACATACACTGTTTATTATTAGAAAAGAATAGTTTTAATAATTTATCTCTTACAAAGCTATTTGGGATATAAAATATTATATTTTAAATGAAGGACAATATATGCAAGATATAAAAACACTCAATGATCTGGCACAGTTAGCTGAGTATTCTCTAATGGACAGACTTAATCCTGATCCAAATGCTACAGCAGACGGTGCAGATCATGCACCAAGACAGGTATTCAGCGGGCACTATGTTCCTGTAAAACCTACTCCTATAGAAAATCCTGTTTACATTGCGCACAGCAAAACCTTCTTTAAGGAACTTGGACTGCATGATGACTTGGCTACATCTGAGGATTTTATACGCATGTTTTCGGGTGATACTTCACATCTAAAAGAGCCTTTGCGTCGTACCGGTTGGGCAACGGGGTATGCCCTTTCCATCTACGGTACGGAGTATTATGAACAGTGTCCTTTTAAAACAGGAAACGGGTATGGTGACGGACGCGCAATATCTGTTTTTGAAGGGGTCATAAATGGCAAACGCTGGGAAATGCAGCTCAAAGGCGGAGGGAGAACCCCTTACTGCCGTGGAGCTGACGGTCGTGCGGTACTGCGTTCAAGTGTTAGAGAATTTTTGGCACAAGAACACATGTATGCCCTCGGTGTTCCCACATCACGCTCTTTAAGTTTATATATGTCAAAAACCCAAACAGTAAGACGGCCCTGGTTTATGAACGGTTCTTATTCAAGGGATCCGGAAGTCATGATAGAAGAAAATGTTGCCATCACAACACGTGTTGCCCCCTCTTTTCTTCGTGTGGGTCAACTTGAACTTTTCGCCCGACGGGCACGTAAAAGTGAACATCCAAAGGCGATGGAGGAACTTGAGATGCTTGTCTTGCACCTGATTGAAAGAGAATACAGTGATGTAATAGATAAAAATTTACCTCTGGAAGAAAAAACAGTGCTGCTTGCCCGTGAATTTCGCTCCCGCCTTACTTCACTTGTAGTAAACTGGATTCGTGTCGGATACTGTCAGGGAAACTTCAATGGTGACAACTGTGCTGCAGGCGGTTTTACCCTTGATTACGGTCCGTTTGGATTTATAGACATGTTTGATCCAAGCTATCAACCCTGGACGGGTGGCGGAGCACACTTTTCATTTTTGAATCAACCTCAGGCCGGGGAACAAAATTTCAAAATGTTTTGTAAGGCACTTCAGCCTTTGCTCAAGGCAGATGAAAAGCAGAGTAAACAATTGGATGAAATTATGAACGGTTTTTCCAAAGTCATGCAGACTAAAATGATACAGATGTGGACTGCCAAACTGGGTCTAAAAACCTTTGACGCAGCCTTGTTTAACGAACTGATAACACTGATGATGGAGACTTCGGTCGATTATACCCTCTTTTTTCGTGAACTCTCTGACATACCTGATAATATTTCCGCAATTGCGAAAAGCTTTTACGGTGACTCTCTATATGATCAAAAGATTATAAAAAGCTGGACCGAGTGGTTGGAAAAATGGAAAGCAAACATTAACATTGATACTCCGGAGTCCCGCAAAAAACTCTCAAAAGAGATGAAACAAACCAATCCGAAATATATTCTCCGTGAATGGTTCCTAGTTCCGGCATACAAAAAGGCCCAGGAGGGAGATTATTCACTTATAAAAGAGCTGCAGGAAGTGATGAATGATCCCTACAGTGAACAGTCATCGGAGACAGAAGACAAATACTACAGAGAGAAGCCTGCTGAACTGTTTGATGTCGCAGGAATATCTCATGTAAGCTGTTCTTCCTAAAACTGCATCTCCACTTCTTTTTCTTTGAGTTTTTGAATGTAGAGCAGAGCATTTGTAAAGGCATACTGGTCTACTTCCTCTATGCCTGCTTCTTCACATTCTACCAAGTAATCAAAACCGTCGAGTTCAGTGTTTTGCACTTTTTTCAAATGTATTACATAGAGTAACAAGTCGGCTAAATCACTTATAGGGATTATCTCTCTGTAGTTTTTGCTGCACGCACTTATATAATCGTCGCATATGCTTTCATTTGACATTAAAAGTATCCAGAGAATAATTTTATCTACCTTTTTTGGTGCATTCGCCCGAGCTGAAAAATCTTCATAAAGTGCTTTATTTTTGGCTATCTCATCAAGCTGTTCATGAACCTGTGCTGTTAAAAAATCAACTCTTTCATCTGTCAGTTTTTCATTTTTATAGCCATCTAATACTGATTCTGCAATTTGGTATGTGTGCATTGTTTTCTCTTTTCTCTTTTTTATTTTAAAGTCAAATTATACCATTCAAACAAAATATTTTTCTTGAATTTTTTGGCTATAATCGACCAAAAGAAACATTTTAAGAATAGGAGTAACAATGTATCCAAATAAAAAATTAAGAACAGGCTTTTGTATGAAAATTGAGGGTGTTTTGCTGAATCGTCCGGACTTGCATAATATTGCGGCAGAATTAGGGGTAAACCCAGGTGATGTACTTACAAAAAATCAAATCCTTACGATTTACAATACTTCTGAAACATGCCAGGAAATTATAAAGGATAACGCATTGGCAACATTTGTCGCAATGGCTCTTGATATTTCGCCCCAAAACATCACTGATATCAAAGAGGTTGTAGAAGAACCTGTAAAAATTGAATTTGATCTGAGTGATTTTGAAGACGACGAGGATGATGAATAGGTTTTACAAACCTTTCATCTTTTTTGCAAGATAATTTGCAGTCGGGTAATCCACTGTGTTTACATGTAAGACTATCCATTCGGGTGCTCTGCGGATAAAATCAGTAATTTTTGAAACCTTTTTATAGTTTTTCCAATTTTTAAGAGCCATATTCAATTCTTCCAAAAACATGTCATGTGCAGTCTTGTGCATGTCATAGGAAGGAAAACTATACTCTTGCATCAGACGTTCTTCGTTTGCAAAGTGTTCATGAACATGCTTTACATACTCCTCGATTTTTGCTTCAAGTTCTTCGAGTGTCGCTTCCCCCCGATCGTAAGAGATCGCAAGATTATCTATTGCATTTAAAATTTTAATCTCATTTTCATGAGTTTTTTGCATCTCCTCCACATCCATATCTTCAACCTGCTCAATATATACCAATGCCATAAAAAATCCCTCTTTTTCTTTTATTATAGTAAAAAATTCAAAACAGAGCCTTAATTTAAAACAATTTTCCGATTTTTTTAAAACCGTACCAATACAACAGCGTTCCAAGAAGAAGAACTCCGCTAAAATATGGCCACAAATCTATAAACTCCGTTCCTCTGAAAAAGATGCTCTCTGTTGCTTCTATGTAGTAGCGAAGCGGTGAAAACAAAGAGAGTGTCTGAAATACCGGGTGCATAGCATAAACAGGGGTCCATGCACCACTGAGAAAAATCAACGGCATCATAATAATAATAGAAAGCTGTGCCACCTGCATCACATTTTTGGACACAGCCGCTACAAAGAGTCCTATGCCGGCACTCGAAACAGAATACAAAAATGTCAGGAGCATAAATGCCCAAAATGAACCGTTAAGCGGTACATCAAACTGGCCAAAAAGCACAAATCCCAAAGAGAGAACAACACCTGCCATGACAATGAGTACCTGAGAAAAACTTTTTGCCAAAATAATGATTTTGGGATTTATCGGAGTAAGCAGCATAATATCCCAGGTACCGTCCTCTTTTTCTTTGACAAAAACAATGGCCGTCAAAATGACTATCAACAGGGTTATAATTGAAAGCAGTTCTGTCAGTGCCATAAAACTGTGATTGTCAGCATTTTGATTAAAAAGTTTATGTGACTTTAATTCAAGCGGAAAGTTTACAGATTGAAAGTCAAATACAATATTTTGCAGATACATAAATGTCGTGAGACTTTGCGATGCTGCAGTAGCATCGAGCAAAAGATTGATCTGTGCTTTTTTCCCGCTCTTGTAGTTCTTTTCAAAATCAGAGTCAAAGAGTATTCCGACCATAACTTCTTTGTTAAAAATAGCATTGGAGAGTGCTTTTTGCGAAAGAAAGGCAACCGGTGGTTTAAACTCCGGTTGATGCAACCGTGCAAGTATTTTTTGGCTTACTCCCCCTCCTGTTTTGTCAACATATCCGACAACAACATTGCGCGGTTTTATCTGTATGCCGGAACCGGCTATGTAAACATCGAGTGTAAACGAATAAAGTACAACAGCCACTAATCCTATAGAGCGTAAAAAACTCAGCAGTTCTTTGGAGACAATCATCGCAAATATTCGCATTATCTCATCTCCTTTTTCAACAATAAGGTGCCGACAGTAAAAAGTCCCACAACAAACCCGACAAGTATCAGCAGATACATGATAATTTTTTCAGACGCCAAACCCTGTCCTATCAAAAATGTATCATAAAGAATATGCGTATAATACATCACCGGAAACATGTGCGCTTCAATATATGACTCGCCACTCATGGAAGATATCGGCATCAGCATACCAGAGTATAAAAATCCGGGAATTATGGTAATAATAATTGTCAAAACAACGGCAACAATTTGTCTGCTTGTAATGATAGAAATAAGCATACCGATAGAGAGACTGATAAGAATATAAAGTTCACTGCTGAGCCAGTAGAGCATAAAACTTCCCCGAAAAGGAACATCAAACAGATAAACTGCAAGCAAAAAAAGTATAAAAATATTCACAGAATGCAGTAAAAAAGCAGGAAAAAGTTTTGCAAGAAGGAACTCTCCTTTACTCAAAGGCGAAGCATAAAAATTAAAAATGGTCCCTCGCTCTTTCTCTTTTACTATAAGAAGTGCTGCCAAAATTGCAGGAGCCACCAAAAGCACAAGCCCTATGAGTCCTGGAACTATGGCATCTTCATCCCGCATTGCCTGATTGAAAAGCGTACGCTGATTTAACACTATAAGCCCTTTTGCAGACAAACCGCTTCTTTGTGCCACTTCGCTTACCCCGTCAAGCACACTCCCCTTGATATACCCCTCAATAGTAGTAGCCCTTGTCGGAAAAGAGGCATCCACAAAAACACCGATCTCACTCTTTTGTCCGTGTAAAAGTTGTTTTTCAAAAGAAGAGGGAATGATTAAAACTGCATCGGTTTTAGCCTGTTTTATAGAGCGCAGTGCCTCTTTTTCACTTACATGTAACACCTTTGCATTAAAGTATTTGCTATGTTCAAATTTTGAAATCAGCATTTGTGAAAATTTGCTCTGGTCATTATCAATAATCAAAATTCTTGCATGCGTTACATCCATACGGATTCCATAGCCAAAAAGCAGTACAATCATACTCGGCATCAAATATACCATCACAATCAGACGCGTTCTGTAAAGCTCCATAAATTCTTTCAATATATAGGCTTTAATGGTTATTAGTTTCATTCTCTATCCTTATAATATGTCAAGAAAATATCTTCAAAATTCTTTGCATCGGGATGTGTTTTATAAAAATTTTCTATGGTATCGTCTGCAATCTTTTTTCCCTGTTTGAGGAGTACCACTCGATCACAGTACTCCGCCTCGCTCATATAGTGTGTGGTTATCAAAATAGATATATGCCACTGCTCTTTAAGCTTTTTAAGTATCTCCCAAAATTGTGCTCTTGCAATGGTATCCACGCCGCTTGTAGGCTCATCCAAAAACAGCACAAGCGGTTCGTGCAAAAGTGCCGCAGCTATGGAAAAACGCTGGTTGACACCCAGAGGAAGCGCAGTTGGCAATTCATCCATATACTCTTTAAAGCCGAGTTCATTGGCATACTGCTCTATTCTTTTCAAGGCAGTCTTGAGAGGAATCTGATGCATATTGGCAAAATAAATCAGATTTTCTCTTACAGTCATGTCATTGTAGAGTGCAAAATGCTGACTTACATAGCCGATTTTGGACTTGAGCGTTTGACGATCATCTCCGCTGCGGATGACTTTTTCAAGCAGGGTAAGTGTGCCCTCGTCTATCGGATACAGACCCAAAAGCATTTTGATAAATGTGGTTTTTCCTGCGCCGTTTGCACCCAAAAGACCCAGAATTTCACCCCGTTTGAGTTCTATGTCTACATGGTCATTTGCCGTAAAACTGCCAAATCTTTTTGTAATGCCATATGCCTGCATCACAACAGGCGGTATTGCAATTTCTTTGTCTCGTTTTGCTATGACGACCTTAGGCAGGAGCTTTTTCTTTTGCAGCGCGTTCACAAAAAAGAGTCCCTCCAGAGTAGGTTCTGCCTGCTTTACATGTAAAGGCTGCAGCGAATATGTTCGCTTGTTAAAACCAAGGCACTCTTCTTTACATGTAACCTCTTCATAAACATACGGACGGATAGAGTCTATAAGCTCTTCATTTGTTCCGCTGGCAATGATTTCTCCTTCGTCAAAAAGAAAAATTTTGTCCATTTTGGAGGCTTCTTGCATATAAGCGGTGCTCACTAAAATTACTGTTCCTTCTTCTTTGCGTATGCTGTCCAAAATCTCCCACAGTTCCAAACGGCTCAAAGGATCCACTCCGGTTGTCGGTTCATCCAGAATAAGAAGTTTCGGACGGTGCAGCAGTGTGCAGATAAGTGAGAGTTTTTGCATCATCCCGCCACTGAGTTTACCGGCTTCTCTCTCAACAAAAGCACTCAGTCCTGCCATATGCAGCAGTTTTTCTCTATATGCAAGAAATTGTTCATCTTTTGCAACATTGCGAATATCGGCAAAAAACTCCAAATGCTCCCCTACTGTCAGAGTATCATAAAGAACAAGCCCTATTCCCTGTGGCATCAATCCGATAAAAGGTTTTACTTTTTCTGCCTCTTTGGGTGAATGGTACGCGATACCATCATAAACAATCTCACCCTCAAAACGGATAACACCGGCTACAGCATGCATAAGGGAGCTTTTACCTGCACCGTCTGCTCCTATAAAACCGATAATCTCTCCACTCTCTGCTGTGAGCGAGGCATTGTCTATGCCTGTTCTTTTTTTGTAAGAGACCCGGATATTTTTTACTTCAAGAAGAGACATCTTGTTTTAGAGTACCGGAATGTCATTGAGTGAATTTGGCAGACCTTTGCCATCAAGTGACACAACTCCCACAGCCGGTATACCGAGTTTTAACAAAGGGTCAATTGCCAGTGGTTTGAGGTGTACGGCAAACACTCTTTGAATTCTGTCTGAACGCACACTGACCTCTTTGGGCGTAAATTCCGCTTTTTGGGCAATACGCACTACTTTTGCCTGTATCGGATGATTTGGATAGGCATCAAGAAATATTACCGCTTTGTCACCCAGTTTTATTTTTCCGTTTTGCAGTGTGTCGACAAATATTTTCAGATACAACGAGTGAGGATCCAAAAGTGTGGCTACCGGCATACCAGGAGCTATTACCTCTCCCTCGTTGGCGATTTTTTCTACCGTAATTCCATCAACAGGTGAAACAAGTGTCATCTCCTGAATCATCGCTTCTATCTGTGCTTTGGATGCTTTGAGGGCTTCAATACCATCTTGCAGGGCCTGAATATTTGCGGCAATGGCAAAAAGTTTTTTCTGTGATGCCTGCGCATCCAAAAGTGCAATACGAGCCAGAGTTACTGCTGATTTTATTTTTTTCAGCTGTTGCTGCAGTGCGGAAAGCTTTTTGTTTTCTGTATCCATTTTGAGTTGTGCAAGTTCCAGTTTGTGCTTGTCAATACTTTTGTTTTTATACAATCGTTGAGAGCGTTTGAAATCTCTTTTTGCCTGGGCAACGACATCTTTTTGTATCAAAATATTTTTTTCAAATACCTGTTGCGAGGCTTGGGCTGAGACAAGCTGTGCTTTTGCTTTTTTCTCCAAAAGCGGAATTGTTTTCTGTGCAATTTTTTCTTCAATTTTTTGTGCTGCGAGTTGCTGTTTTTTTGCCTGAATCTGTGCATCAAGCCCTGCTTTTTGTGCTGCAAGTTCTTTGCTCTTCAAGACACCCACAACCATTCCTTTGCTCACAGGTACACCGTCATCAACAGATATTTTTTCCAGCCTTCCTGCATATTTTGCATTGAGATTTACCAGATCACCGTCCATGCGGCCTGTCCCTTCAACCAAATTTGCAGGAAGTGTTTTTGGATGCAGTTTTTTATAGATCATTCCGCCTGCTGTAACCAATAAAACAGCTATCACAACACCCAACCAATATTTTTTCAGAACCTGCATAATCTACTCCTTATTCAGTATCACTCTGTATTTTTTTCTCATACCACTTTCGAAGCCACGCATCAATCGGATTTATCATTTTATAAATTACAGGCACAACAAGCAATGTTAGCACCATTGAACTTAAAAGACCGCCTATGATGGCTATTGCCATCGGTGCTTTTGTTTCACTTCCCAAAGAGTTGCTCAGTGCCAAAGGAAGCATCGCAAATATCATCGCAATTGTTGTCATCAAAATCGGGCGCAGTCTTTTTTCTCCCGCTTCAAGCAGTGCTGCATTGGCATCTTTTCCCCGTGCTACTGCTTCATTGGCAAAATCAACAAGAAGTACGGCATTTTTACCGACCATCCCCATAAGCAGCATAAAGCCTATCATCACAAAAAGACTGAAATGCAAATGTGTCAGATACAAAGCCAGCATAACCCCGATAATACTCAGTGGCAATGCCATCATAATGATAACAGGCTGAATAAGCGACTCATACAAAATCGCCAGGATGATAAACATTAAAATTACAGACAAACCAAGAGCCACACCAAAGGCTTTGGCTGTTTTTTCCATCTCTTCGGCAAAGCCTGTAAATTTATAGTTTACACCCGGTGGCAGCAATGTGTCTATTTTTGCACGTGTATACTTGACAGCGCCGCCCAGATCAAGCCCAAACAGATCAGAATAGATAGTCACCTGTCTTTGTCTGTTATAGTGATAAATAGAAGCCAGAGACCTTGCCTTGTCAAATGTGACAAGACCGTCAAGAAAAACCAACTTTCCGTTTTTGGCTCTGAGTTGGATTTTTTTGAGATCATCTATGCTTACACGGTCCTTGTCAGGCAGTCGCAGGGTAATTTTGTACTGTTTTCCGTTTTGCTCAAAATAGGAAATTTCCAAATCACTTGAAAAGGCAATGGAGACAGCCTTTGCTATCTGTGCTGCACTAATCCCCATTCTGTTGGCATTTTCACGTACTATATTGATGTCAATCTGCGGTTTGCCTTCATCAAGATTACTGTCAATATCAACAAAGCCTTTTTTCTTCGCCAGATACTCCATCAGGTTTTTTCTCGCCACATCAAGGTCAGCAAAAGAATCCGATGTCAGTACAATTTGATACGGTACACTCACCCCGGCACCTTTGATGTTTGGAATTGCCGCTGCTGTAATAAACATCTCTTTGGAAAAGGGTTTGAGCTTTTGTCGAAATTCCTGAATAATCTCTTCTTGATTCTTTTTTCTGCTGCCTTTAGGCGTAAGTTTGACATAAATGAGCGCTTTGTTTTTCTCGTGTACACTGTTATAGCCTACACTCAAGGTTGTAAAAACAACATTTTTGTCAGCTCTGATTAAATTTTCAATCACTTTGGACTCCCGTATCATTTCATCCAAACTGATGCCCGCATCGGCTCTGAGTTTTACTTCAAACTCTGCTTTATCCTCTTTTGGCAGAAAATCCATACCGATTTTCGGAAAGAGAGAAAGCGAGGCAACAAACACCCCAAGAACAAAAACAAGTGTAAAAAATTTAAAACGAAGCACAAAACTCAGTGTTGCAGCATATAATTTGTCTATACGCTGAAAAATCGGTTCTGTAATATTGTAAAACCTGCTCTCTCCTTTATGCAATACTCTTGCACTCAGACTCGGCATAAAACTCATCGCAACCGTATAGGAAATAATTACCGCAAAACCTACCGTCATCGCAAAACTTTCAAAGAATTTTCCGACAATTCCGCTCATATGCGCAACCGGAAGAAAAACAGCAAGCAACATTGCCGAAATCGCAAGAATAGCAAATGCCATCTCTTTCACACCATAGAGTGCCGCTTCAAACTTGCCCATGCCTGCTTCCATCTTTTTGTAGATATTCTCCAACACAACAATGGCATCATCTATGATAATCCCGATAGCAAGCGTTAAACCGATGAGTGTCATTTTATTCAGGTTATACCCCATCAGATTCATTAAAGCAATCGTACCCAGGATAGAGATTGGAATAGAGAGTGCCGAAACCAGCGTAATAGTAAAGTTTCTCAAAAAACCGAAGATGATAATAACTGCCAAAACTGCACCGTAAATAAGGTCAAATTTCACATCTTCAAGTGAGTGAATGATGAAAGGCGTTGTATCCTGGAGCAGTTCTACACCATATTTTTCGCCAGCCATTGTTTTTAACTGCGGCACGGCTTCTTTGACGCGTTTTACTATATCTATCGTATTTGTTCCTGAAATTTTTTGCACTTCAAGCATAACACCCGGTATACCGTTGTATGACGAGTAGCTTTTTGCATCGCTCAAAGAGTCTGTTACCGTTGCCAGATCTTTGAGCCTTAAATCATCTTTTATTATAATGTCTTGAAGTTGCTTCACACTCAGAGCATCCGCTTTTGTTTTTAAGATAATCTCTTTTGTTTTGGTGATAAGCTTTCCGCCACCGATTTTGACATTTTCTTCGGCAATAATATCATTCAACTCTTTGATTGTAATGCCAAACTTGTTGAGTTTATAAATATCTGGGAAAATTTTTATCTCTCTGTCTTTGTAACCGATGATATTTATAGCACCGACACCGTTGATCTTTTGAATAGCCGGTTTTACTTTCTCATCGGCAAATACCATCAGGTTTTGCAAGGTATCTTTTTTTGCTGTTAAAAAAACATTGATAACAGGAGCCCCGCCGATATCGAGTTTACTGACAAGTGGCGTTTGTGCATCTTTTGGCAAGATAACAGCTGAGACTTTGTCTCGTACATCATTGGTCGCTTCATCAATATTGCGTTCCAGGAAGAATTTCACCATAACAACAGATGCGCCGTCACTGCTTGTGGATGTGATGCTGTCCACTCCGCCTATACGGGAGATGGCTTCTTCTATTTTTTCTGTGACCTGTGATTCTATCGTATCTGCTTCAACACCCGGATAGATTGTTTTGACTGTCACTATAGGAAAATCAACATTCGGATAGAGTGCCGAGGGCATGCTTTTAAAACTCATATAGCCAAAAATCACCAATGTAATGACATACATCAGTGTTGCAATTGGTCTGTTAATCGCTAATTTGTACATCGTTATTTTCCGTCAACCAGTATCATACCGTCACCAAAAAGCCCGACTGTAAAATCTTTTGCCTCTACTTCCGCTTTTATCTTTCTGTTGTCAAAATTTGCATACGGATAGACTTTAGAGATAACACCTGTGTATGTCTTGCTGTCTCCGTCTATCTTATACTCAAAGGTTTGTCCGACTTTTACAATATCATGATATTTTTGATCAAATTCCAATATCAGCTTTCTTGCATGAATACTTTGTATTTTAAAAACAGTTTTAAGCATCAAACCGCTTACAGCATCGCCTACTTCTATGCTTTTGTCATAAATGACACCTGCAAAGGGTGCTTTTAAAATAGTTTTTTCATACAAAGCCTGCTGATAGGCAACCGATGCTTTGGCATTTTCATAATTGCTGAGTATTTTGTCATATTTGCTTGCATCTATAAGCTTTTTGATTTTTTCCTGTCTTTTGAGTTCTCTTGAAGCAAACTTAAAAACTATTTGTGTTTTTTCAAGCATTGCTTTTATATCTTTGTTTCCCAGTTTTGCCAGTATTTGGTTTTGGCTCACTATAGAGCCGATATCGACATTGACTTTTTCTACAATTCCGCTCGCAGTGAAAGCCAGATTGGCACTTTTTTGTGCTGTCACATCAAATGTTGCATAAATCTTTTGCGCATAAGAGAGACTCACCAGGGTGATTAAAGCTATAAATATTTTTTTCATTTAACAAACTCCTCTAAATTTTTATTGTTGTAATAGTAATAAATGCCATAGGCTATTTCCAAATCATTGCGTGCTTTTTCATACCTTGCTTTTGCCTCTGTTTTTGCCGAGAGCGCATCAAGATAGACGACATTGTCCACTATGCCTGCATTGTATTTTTCTGTGATAGTTTTTAAAGCACTTTTTGCCGCTTTGAGTGCACTTTTTGAACTTTTAATGTTGAGTTTGGCTGTATGAATTCTCTCCTGTGCCAACTCTTGCTGCATCTGTTGCTCTTTTGATTTGTAAATAATCTGTTGATTCAGTGCATCAGCCTGCAGTTTGAGTGCCTCTTTTTGCTCTTTGAGTGTTCCAAAATCAAAAAGTCTCAAGCCGACTGTAGCCATCAGCTCATTTTGTTTGTCAAGGTAGGCAATGGGAACTCCCCCAAAAGTCGGCTTATTTTGATACCCATAAAACGAATAGGTATCTTCTATACGCAGAGTAGGATAATAATAGCTCGCAACCGTTTCGCCTAAATTTTGCAATGCTGCTTTTTTGTACCTGAGTGATTGGATACTGTCAAGGAGTTCTTCATTTTGTGCTGCTCTTTTGTCAAACTGCGAATTTTCCAAAGTGTTTATTTTTTTTCCGACTTTGAGTTCAAGTGCTTTATGCAGCGCTGTAATTTGAAATTTTGTAGATTCTATTGCATACAAAGTACTGTCGTATGCAGATTGGAGTCTGTCCACATCATCACTTGTAGCAAGATCAGCTTCATAAAAATGTCGCACTCTTTCAAGTTGTGCTTTGACTGCTTTGGAAGCTTCTATCGTTGCACCCAAAGAGGCCTGCAGACTTTTGAGATTATAATAATCCTCTGTTATGGCAAGAAGTGTCAATTTTTTTGTCTCTTTATAACTGAAAGAAGCAGATTTTCTTTCATTCTCTTTTTGTTTTTTTGTATTTGATTTCTTTCCGCCGTCATATATGTCAAACCCGATTTTCGTCCTTGCTCCGTATGTTGTTCCCGGGAAAAAAGGACTCGGTTTATCATCTCTTTTATAAAAAGCACTCACATCTACCGTAGGGAAGTAATTGCTTGCGGCACTTTGTACCTCTTTTGCTTTTGCATGTACTGCTATTTTGGAGGCATTGACAAGATTGTTATTTTCTTTTGCAAATTCCAAAAGTGATTTCAGGTCATCTCCAAACAAAAGAGCAGGGACAACAGTGAGTAAAAGTAGTTTTTTCATAATCATTTCTCCATTAAATCAAATATCTATTTGCGTATCTATTTTTTGTTTTAAATCTTCTATGGCACTTGTGGTAACACTCATAATAAAAGTACCCTGAGCAAAAGCAAAAATACCCATAACCAACTCTTTTGCTTCACTCTTTAACTCGTTTTTTTCTATACCCTCTTCTATGATATTTTCCATCCATTTTTCATAAAGCGTATAGCATTCTGTTTGAAAAGCCACCATCTCTTCATTTGTACTGCTCAGAGCAATGGCAGTAAACTGCTTGTATATTTCACGCAGTTCCTGATCTTCATCGGCATAAAAAAAGCTAAAGAAACTTTTGACTTTTTCCCGTGTGCTTACATGTAGTGAGAGTTGTTTCTCTTTTCTCTCGTTATGCTCCTGCATCAAAATCTCAACCAGTTCAAAGACTATCTCATCTTTGTTCTTGAAATATTCATACACAGTGCCTTTGCCTATGTTGGCAGCTTTTGCAATCTGAGAAATTGTTATATTGTTAATTCCGTCTTTAAGAATTAACGCTTTTGTTCCAAGAGCAATATCTTTTTTTTTCTGTTCTTTGTCAACTATAATTGCCAACACAACCCTCCGAAAATATTTTTGACCGACTGTCGTTCAATTATTATAGTAGTATTATTGTTAATTTTTTCTTAAGGGCAATGGAGGTACCCTGAATATATCAGACTTCGTAGAGTGTAACCCGGTTTTTTCCGTTTTTCTTGGATTTGTACAGTGCTTCATCTGCCACTTTTATCATTTTTTCCAAAGAATCCGCCATCCCGTATGCTATGCCAAAAGAAACTGTATATCTGATTTTCATATTGTTGTATGTAATGATGTTGTTTTCAAAATCTTTTCTTATTTTTTCAAAAAGTTTTTCTGCATCCTCTTTGGAAATATCATCAAGAACAACGCAAAACTCTTCTCCTCCAAACCGTGCAAACAGATCATATCTTCGCAGATTTTTTTCTAAAATCTTTTTAACTTCTATGATAGCCAAGTCACCTGCATCGTGACCATAAGTATCATTAACACTCTTAAAATCGTCAATATCCATCATCACTACAGCCAGCTTGGTATGTTTTCGCAGCGCTTTGGAAAAAATTGCCCTGGCAACTTCAAAAAAATACCTTCTGTTGTAAGCACCGGTCATATAATCCAGTATAGTCTGCATTTTGAGTTTCTGATTGATAATTTTTGATTTTTGATACAAAAAAACCAAATAAAGGCTCAAAAGCATTAAAAGAAAAATAGGAAAGGTATATAAAAAAGATTTAAACCAAAGAGTGTGTGCCTGTACTCTATAAACAAAGTGCAGATGTACATACGGGAGTCTTTTGACAAAAATATATTGAGAGTCTTTGTATTGCAGAGATTCTAAAGTGTCATTCATATTTTGTATGGAGAAATCCAGAAAATCATCTATCTTGTATATCTTGCTTCGGTTGAAATCCTGTATCAGATTATGGCTTGCCACTATCTGGTTCTTGTTGTTATAAATCACACTTTGATTATTAAAATAATCCAGACGTGAAAGCAGATTGTCAAAATTGTTCAATGTTATATCCACATCAAGTGTCCCCAAAAAATGATTTTTGTAATACAAAGGCTTGCCGACAGTCACCATAAGCCCTTTGCCTATGGCATCCATATACAAAGGTGTCAAAAAGAGTTTTTTTTGAGGATTGGCTTGGGGAGTTGCATCATGATAGAAAGGTTTTTTCTCAACCACAGGGGTAAACTGAAAATCTGCAGAACAAACATAAGGGTAAAGAACCGTAAAATGATTTTTGGAATAGTAATAAATCCAGGCAAAATTTTTATTTTGTTCAGCAACCAGTTGAAAAAACGGAGTGAGTTGCAGTGCCGCCTCCATCTCCTGAAGCAGTCTTTTGTCCGAAAGTGCTTTTTTGCCAAAACCCAATAAGTTTACTTCTTTGTTTTCATCCAGTGCATAGGTGCCGTTTTCATTAACATACTTTACATGTAAAGCCTCATTTGGCTTGAGATTTTCTTTATTTTTAAAAATCTGCTTTGCGGCTACATGTAAATACTCTACCGCATTGATACTCATACGCATTTCATGTTCAATACTCAATGCCATCTCATTTGCATTTCTAAAAATATTTTTCATCTGCATTCTGTTAAACTGCAAAAAAAACAGCATATTTAATAAAACAATAATAAATACAGTAATTATAAGTTTTTTATTATCCATACCTATCCATTTCGTTTGAATAAGTATATCTAATCTCACAAAAATATCAAAGTATCGTATTTTCCTGGAAACTTTTTGAAGAGACAACTTTTTTGTTTTCTATTTTCAAGATTCTGTCACACAGCGGCAGCATCGCTTCATCGTGTGTCACCATGATTACCGCCACATTCTGTTCTATAGCTATCTTTTTGAGCATTTTTACAACATCAACAGAACGCTTGGAATCAAGTGCTGCTGTCGGTTCATCTGCCAGTATAATCTGGGGTTTGTTTGCCAGAGCCCGTGCTATGGCTGCTCTTTGGTTCTGTCCGCCTGAGAGTTCTGAAGGCATAGAATAGGCCTTGTCCGCAATTTCAAAGTACTCCAAAAGTTCCATTGCTGTTTTTTTGCTCTCTTCTTCTGAAACACCGTTTACCTGAGGGACCAAAGTAATATTTTCCAAAATATTCAAAAAAGGAATCAGATAATGCGCCTGAAAAATAAAACCGATTTTTTCCCGTCTTATTTTTCGCGTCTCATTAGTCAGCCATTTGTTCTCATATACCTTTTCATCTCCCAGCCAAATGACGCCGCCTGTCGGCTCTTCCACACAGCCTATCATCATAAGCAGTGTTGTTTTTCCGGCACCGCTCGGGGCAACAAGTGCTACAAGCTCTCCTTTGTCTACACTGAAAGATGCACCGTCCAAGACCTCAACAAGAGAATCTCCCTTGCCGAAATTCTTCACCAGATTTTCTACTCTAATTGCCTGTTTGCTCATATCAACCGCCTATTGCCTGTGCAGGGTCTGCTGAAATTACTTTTTTTACACCTATCAGAGAAGCCAGTATGGATGCGATGACAACAACAATAAAAAGAGCAAAAGCATCCGGTGTTTCCAGTACAACCCGTTTTGGAAATTTTGTATAAATAAGATGTGCAAAAATATTGCCGGATATAAAAGCCAGAACTCCCATAATAAGTGTCTCCTGTACGATCATTTTGATAATCATGCTGTTTGGTATACCGATAAGTTTCATGATAGCTATCTCTTTCATTTTTTCCAGCGTCATCGTATAGATAATCAGCGCAATAATAATTGTTGAAACAATTACCAAGATAACAGTAAACATACCAATCTGTTTTGATGCCATCTTTATAAGGTTTTTTGTCAGTATCGTTTTTTCCTCTGCAGCGGTAAATACTGCTTTGTGCTTCCATTTTCTTATATTTTTGGCAACTGCATCTGCATCATATCCGTCTTTTTTTGTAGCAATGACAGCATTGACCATATGCGAGTTCACACCAAAAATGCCTCTTGCTCTGTCATTTCTTATACGGGCATTGGAATACAAAAACTGTAACTGCTGTGCATCTTTGAGACTGATATATACCAAAGGATCGCCGCCTGAAGAGACGGTTCCGTGTGTTACACCGACCACATGGTAAATATCCCGTCCCAAGTGTATTGTATCGCCCAGTGCAAACCCTGTTTTGTCCGTCACAACCATTTCATAATGATTTCTGAGAAGCCCCCGTCCGCTGAGCAAACGTTTTGGGTTAACAGGGTTGATATCGCCAAAGGGATCAAATCCCACTGCAAAGACACGGACAGCGCCGTTTTTTGACGGAAGCTGCAGATTTTGAAATGTAATCCCTTCGGCTTTGTCTATTCCTTCAATAACCTTTACTGTATCTTTGAAATCTTCATGTATCCGTGAGGCTTCGGCAAAAGGACCAAGGGTGTTTTCCTGTACTACCCAGAAGTCAACACCCACATCATCCAAAAGTACCTGCGCATCTATAATCATTCCTCTGTAAACACCCATCATAACAAAAACGATACCAAGCAGCATGCCTACACCTATCGCAGTGACGATAAACTTTCCAAAAGTATGGGCTATCTCTTTTTGTGCTAGATTTATCATTTGTAAATTCTCATACCTTCACTGAACGATTTTTTGGTTTTATCCGGGACCAAGAGTCTGAGAGTCGTATCCAGATTTTTCACAGCTGCTTCTTTGTCTGTTATAGCCGTTATATTTACATGTAAGAAGTGTGCATGCCCCTCTTCTTCTATCCAGACACCGGCCTTTTTATCTTTATAGACAATCAAGTAAGCAGGTATTTTGATAACATTTTTCAATGTTTGTGTTGTAATGAGTACCTCTGCCTGTTCATTGATATAAAAGGGAGTCGGCACAGCATAAAAACTGACATCAACTTCTCTTTCTTGCGTAACAGCATCACTCTGTGCGACAATGCGGCTTACATACCCTTCAAGCCTCTTATTGCTTTGAGAACGCAATGTCACAACGGCACGCTGTCCTGTTTTGACATCTCCGCTTATCTTTTCATCTATATAGGCTTTAATCCATACGGTTTTCGGGTCAACTATTTTCAGTATAGGCTGTGTCGGCAGAACATTTTGTGCAACCTCAGCCTCTTTGGCAATGACATAGCCGTCAATTGGCGCATAAATTTTATAACGTGAAAGCTTTACATGTAAAGCCTCTACAGCCTTTTGCAAACGGACCACTTCTGTTTTTGAAGAATTTATATGCGCCTGTGTTGCCTGTATATTTGCCTCAATGCTGTCCAGGTCCGCCTTGGCTTTGTCATACTCTGATTGGGAGACAAAAGCTTTTTCTTTTAGTTTTTTATACCGTTCATAGGTCAGTTTTGCCAAAATTTTCTGTGCAGCCAGGGATTTGAGCTCTTTTTGTGTTGCTTTGAGTTCAGACTTTGCTTTGTATACCGACATTTTTGCCTCTTCAATCAACTGGGGCAGATCTACACTGTCTATAACGGCAAGCAGATCACCCTTTGCAACCCACTTTCCCTCATCTGTATTTATCTGCACAATTTTTCCGCCTGTCTGTGCGGTGATGGCATAAATATTTTTTGCTCCTACTTCTCCTATTCCAAAGACCTCTTTGTTTAAATCACCCCGAGTCGGATGCACGGTTTCAAATGTATGTTTTGGAATAAAAACTTTGTTATAAAATACAATTGCGGCTACCACACCCAAAACAGTAAAAATTATATATTTCATTTTTGTACTCATTTTATTTTTCCTTGTAAATAATCAATTCTGTCTATACTCAGCGTTTTTGAGTAATAGGCCTCAAGCAGTCCGAGTTCTGCCTCTAATACCAGAGAACTCGCATCCAAAACTTCTATATAGGTAGAGAGTCCCTCTTTGTATCTTCCGTCAAGCACTCTTTTTGTCTTTTTTGCCGAATCCAGCTGTGCTTTTTTTGCTGCTATGGTCTCATCATATCTGTGTATATCCAAAACAAGATTGCTTATTTCTTCTTTTAAAGCGAGTATTTTTGAAGCTTTTTGCTCTTTGGCGACCTGCAGTCCTATTTTCGCATTTTGTGTCTGTGCTGTCAGTTTTCCTCCGGCATACAAAGGAATGTTCAGCACAACACCGACAAGCTGTGTATTATACAGATTTAAAGAGCTGACACGATTATACGAAGCGACGGCATCAAGCGAACCATAATGGGAGGCTCTTGCAGATTTATGCAACAAAGCATTTTTCTCTATGGTTTCATCATAGATCTTCAATTCGGTATTTCTCTCAAGTATCTCTTGTACAGTATTTTGAGTACTGTCAAACTCTTTTTTTAAAACATCAGCTTCCAAATCGACATTCTCCTCTATTGTCTCTCCCATGTAAAGAGACAAAGAATTTTTTGCTTTTGCATAAAGAGATTTTGCAATGGCCAGATTGTCTTTTGCCGCATATACCGCTGACAAAAAACGGCTTGTATCTGCTTCGGTCTTGAGTCCCTGCTGCAAAAGTGCTTTTGCCTGGGCATAATAGGCCTCTTTTACATGTAAGTCCGCTTCTCGTACAGCAATCGCTTTTTTTTGGACAACCATCAATTCATACAAAGATTTTACTTTTGAAGCAAGCAATGCCTGAAAATCTTTCAAAGAAAGTTTCGAGATATCTTCATCAAGTCTGCTTGCATCTATCTGCAAACTTGTTTTGGAAAAATCCCAAATTTTCTGTTTGACATTTACTCCTATATTCCATCCTGTATCATTAATTGTATTAAACTGTCCGTTGACAGGGAAAATATAGGTCTGTGTCGGGTTGTATTGCGCAGACAGATTCACCTGGGGCAGGTATTCTGCACGTGCAGATGTATACCCTGTATGCGACTGTTTTATTTTCAACGCAAAAGATTTTGCATCAGGATGGTTTTGCAGTGTTTTGTCTATACTTTCTTGTAAAGTAAGTGTTTTTCCCTGCAAAGAGAGTACCAGGAACAATAAATTTATATATGCTAACTTTTTCATACACAAAGTATAGCTTTTTCGTGTTAGCACAATGTTAAGAGCGCTTTTTTATTGAATGATTTTATACTTCCTGTTAAAAAAGTGGCCTCTGACATATCGTCCGTAGATCAGTTCAAAGAGACCGGAAATAATGATAAAGCCCATAAAAATAACAACTGCTCTCGGGTTTGATGTGTATGTATGAAAAAGCAGGGTGCAAAGCGCCAAAAAACTCAATACAGATGATGTCAGCAAAACAAAACGGTTTGCCTTGATCTCTTGAGAGAGCTTAAATGCACTGATATTGACAAGCAAAAATATCAACAAAAACCCTGCACTGCCTATAATGGCAATTTCTGTCAGATCAATGCTGTTTGCCAAAACCAGACTCAAAAGAGTGGTATACAAAACACCTTTAAACGGGACACCCGATTTTTTGCCCTCATCCATTAAAGCTCTTGGTAGCTTGCCGTCTTTTGCTATTATGTATCCGAGTCTTGCATTGCCGTAAATTGTAGCATTGATTGCAGAAAATGTTGACAACAGTGCTGCAAATGCCACAAGGGTAAAGCCCATCTGCCCCAAAGAGGGTTTTGCCGCTTCTGCCAGGGCATAATCTTTTGCCTGCATCAAAATATTTTCCGGAACATTCCCTACTGTGATGACCGCAATCAAAATATACAAGGCTATCACGATAATAACAGACGCATAAAAGGCCCGAGGCAGATTCTTATTCGGATTTTTGATATCCTGGGCAGAATTTGCTATAAGCTCGAACCCCTCATACGCAACGAAAATGATCATACCTGCTGTCACGATGGAAAGAGCAGAACCCCAGTGCACAGGAGACATACGCTCTGTATCTACATAAAAAGAACCTGCCGCAATAACTAAAACCAGCAAGGCAACTTTAATAACAACGATAACAGTCTCACTCTTGCCAACAAACGAAGCACTGACCAGGTTGATAACTGCCGGGATGATGATAGAAACAATAATAAGCCCGTGATGAAGCCATTGCGACTTATGTGTAAAAAACGTTTCGCCGTAAGAGGCAAAAGCTGTGGCATATAAAGATATTGTCACCAAATAACTCAGCCACAGCATCAAATTGACACTCCCCGAGAGGATATTGTCGCCAAAGGCTTTGTCTATGAAAGTAACCGTTCCGCCCTCACTTTGATATGTTACAGAAAGTTTCGCATACGAATATGCCGTCAATATTGCTACAACACCGGCTATGGCAAAGGCAACTGCCGTTGCCCCGTGTGCCAAAGAGACCGCTTCTCCCAAAACAGCGAATATACCGCCGCCTACCATACCGCCTATACCGATTGAAATCGCGCCTAAAAGTCCTATACTTCTCATTTATCTCCTTATGAAATCTCTGTTTATTGTTTTTATTATCCTGCTGATATTTTTATCTTTTACAAAACATCTTCTCAGGGTACATGCCAAAAAATCATTATACTCTTTTGCTTCACGCAGCAGATAAGGATATTGTACCGTTTGCAGTATTTTAGCATTTTTGAGCAAATTTCCTTTTGTACTTTTCACGACGACAACACCCAGCTTCTGCATTAAATACGCCTGTGCCAGTGCCGGTGCATTTGACTCTTCTCTTATAAGCTCTTCTTTGAGTTTTTCCATACTGCTTTGAAACAGTTTTTCATATTGAAAAGAGGCTTTGAGCGATGCCAGTTTGATTATGTTTTGCAGCATCTTTGAAAGCGGTGATGTATAATATTTGTCATTTATACCGGCCTTTACATGTAAAGCGTCACTTGAGAGATACCATATACCGTTTTTGTAAAACCTGTACTTTGCCTGTGCTGCCAAATACTCGGCAAAATCAAGTTTGGCAGTATCGTAATCAACTTCATACCCGCTGATAAGCGCTCCAATCAAAAAACTGTAATCTTCCAGCAAAGCTTTTTGTCTGGGCACAGCTCCCTCTATGGTCTGATGATACAACTCCCCTCGCACAAACATCAGATGTTGCAAAGCTTTTAAATTTTTTTCTGCTGTGTCTGCGTATCTTTTGTCAAGAGCAGAGGCTTTGTACAGTGCTTCTATCATCATAGCGTTCCAGGCCGTGTTTATTTTTGTATCTATAAAAGGGTATTTTTTCTTTGCTCTTACATGGTACAGTATCTCCTTAAAGGATGCAAAACCGGGAGGCCTTTTGTCTGTATCAAAATTTATATGTACGCGGTTGTTGAAGTTTCCCTCTGTGCTAAATCCCAGAGCATCCTGTATTGCATTGGCATAAGGATTATTTTTGAGCGCCCTGTCTATTTCATCTGGGCTGAATGTGAAGTATGCCCCCTCTTTGCCCTGGCTCTCTGCACTGCTTGCACTCCAGTAAAGATTATGATGCAAAAAACGTTTTTGTACCATCACTATCGTCTCTTGCACCACGCTTGCATAAAGCTTTTTATGACTTTTTTTATAAGCTCGGACATACAGACCAATAAGCTCCGCCTGCGTATAGAGCATCTTCTCAAAATGAGGAATCTCCCAGTTTGCATCCACACTGTATCTGAAAAATCCGCCGCCTACATGGTCATACAAACCCCGCAGTGCCATAGTGTCAAGCATTGCAAAAGAGTATTTTTTCAATGTTTTGTCTGCCGTTATATCCGCTATATCCATCATCAAAGCAAGTTTGGAGGCCTCGGGAAACTTTCTGCCTGTGCCAAAACCGGTATAAAGTGTATCAAAAGATTTTTTGAGAGAATTTTTGAGTGTAGTCAGGGAAACATTTTTGTCTTCTGTATCTGAGAGTTTTACTCTGCTTGCCACTGCCTTTTGAATCCTGTCTGTTTCTTGTCGGAGCGTTTTTTTGTCGGTATATAATTTTGACAACTTTCGTATTAAATCCGAAAATCCTTCAGAATAAAACTCTTTTTTTGGAGGAATATATCCTGTTATATAAAAAACCTCTCTTTGCGGTGTCATAAAAACACTCAGAGGCCAACCGCCGGTCCGTTTATGCACATGCGCAAAAATATTTTGGTACAAAGCATCAACCTGCGGCATCTCTTCACGATCAACTTTTACCGCTATGAAATATTTGTTCAAAAGCTGTGCGATTTTTTTATTTTCAAAGGATTCTCTCGCCATCACATGACACCAGTGACAGGTGGAATAGCCAATAGAGAGAAATATAGGTTTGTCTTCTTTTTGTGCCTGCAAAAATGTTTTTTTCTTCCAGGCATGCCAGTGCACCGGATTGTTCTCATGCTGTTTTAAATAGGGCGATGTTTCGTATTGTAAATCATTTTTTGCGCATAACAGTGAAGCAACACTCAGAAACAAAAGAAATAATATTTTCATATTTTATTGTACAATAATGTTGGAAATAAAATGCTTTTAGCGTGACTTGTGAGAAAAACTAAATTTTTTTCTGTAAACTGAGTTTTTAAAGACATACAGCCCGCACTGAAGTACGGGTTCCGAAAAGTCTATTCATCGGAATCGGTACTTTAGTGCCGACTGTGCGTCTTTGCTAAATTTGAAATTATTTACAGATATATAATTATATAAACTAAGATAATTTTAATTATAAGCAACTATAATTATAAAAATACTCAAAAAGGTTTTATCATGCAGTTTTTAGATGAAGATATTTATAATGCAGTACAAAACTACCTGCCAAAAGTAAGCGAATATGTCAATTCACACGGTGGCGGTATAGAACTTCTCGGCACAAAAGACGGTGTTGTCTACATCAAACTGACAGGAGCTTGCGGAGGCTGTTCTATGAGTCTGATGACAACAAAAATGGTCGTACAAAAAAAGTTGCGTGAACTGATTCATCCCGAACTGCAGGTTGTCAATGTAGACGGAACTCCTGAAAACGAAATGCCAAAAGATGCCTACACCGGTCCAAAAAAAGAAGAGCCAACAGTTGAAAAACACGGCTTTTTGGATAATGTAAAACATATGGTAGGTCTCTAAAATGGTGGTGGATTATGCAGACAAAGCACTTACACAACGCTATCAGCTTATGGCGCAGACCATCATCCCAAGGCCAATTGCCTGGATTTGTACGCAAGATGCAAAAGGCACTCTTAACATTGCTCCTTTTAGCTATTTCATGGGGCTCAGCTCTGAACCTCCTACAATGATAGTCAGTATAGGGCATAAAAATGACGGCAGCCAAAAAGACACGCTTAAAAATCTGCGTGAACACAAAAAATGCACAATATGCATGGTAGATGAGGCACATTTACAACAGATGCATTTTAGCTCCAAAGAACTTGATAACACGCAAAGTGAAGCAGAAATTTTTGGCATTGAGACAAAAAGCATAATCAAAGACTTCCCACCAATAGTGACTGATGTACCGAGTGCCTTTTTTTGTGAACTCTACCAGGAGATAGACCTCAAAGGCTCAAAAACCATCCCGCTTGTCGTAGAGATAAAGTCCCAATATATTGATGATGAAATCATTACAGACAAAGAGAAACTCACGCTTGATTATGAACCGCTCGCCCGTGTCGGCAAAAGCTACGCCCTGCTCGGCAAAAGAATCAATCCTCCAAAAATACCATAAATGCATGACTATATTCTCTTTGGTTCTATCACCCTTATACTCGCTACAGTCTTTTCTATGGGCGGAGCGGGTTCGGGTATAGCGCTTATTCCGATTTTACATTTTTTAGGACTTGATTTTACTGTGGCTAAAGCGGTCGGACTTTTTGCAGGAGCATCTACCACTGTGACAGCAAGCATTATGAATATCAAACGCAAAGCTGTTGAGTATGCCTTTGTCTTGCCTATTGCTGTGACAATGCTCCTTTTTGCACCTCTTGGCGCATATTCCAGCAGTTTTATCAATGAAAACATAGTCAAATTTTTCTTTATGCTCTTGCTTTTTTACTCTGCAAGCATGATGATGTTTGGCAAGAAAAAAGCTCTTTTTTCCGCCCACTCAAAACTCACACTTTTGCTTGTCGGTGCTGTGATTGGGTTTATTGCCGGACTTTTAGGTGTAGGCGGAGGCAATATCCTCATTCCGCTTTTAACTCTTCTTGGATTTGCTCCCAAAAAAGTAGCCGTTGCGGTAAGTTTTGTAGTGCCTTTTTCGGCACTCGGTTCCTTTTTTACCTATGCCAGTTATGTACCTTTGGACTGGATTCTTTTGACGCTAGTTGCTCTGTGTGCCGTCATCGGTGGCTACATTGGAAACTATCTTATGCACTTTAAACTCGAGCAGTCTCACATTAAAAAAATTATGGCAGGACTTTTGTATCTCCTGGCATTTAAAATGCTTTGGCATTTTACAGTAACCCTATAAATAATGACAATAAATATCTCTGCTTTCACTTTTGTCAGCCCTCCTCCTTAACATTCCCCTAACACAAACGTTTTATACTAACAGTAAAATTTTACATACGGAGTTTATATTATGAAAAGATTACTTATACCGACACTGTTCCTAACAGGGAGTCTTTTTGCACAAAGTGCGCAGGAGATTATTCAAGACAATGGCTGTCTCTCTTGTCACGCAGTTGCAAGCAAAAAAGCGGCTCCCGCATTTGCAGGAATAGGAATGCGAAACAAACGTTTTGAAGGCGAAAATGCGAAAGAAGTGATTATGGCAAGTATCAAAAACGGCTCTCAAGGGAAATATCCAAGATTTTCTGATACTGCTATGCCCTCGTTTGCAAATCTGACACAAGAGCAGTTAAGTACCGTAGCTGATTACATCTTGGCACAATCTTCTCAAGCAAAAGGGATGATGGGCAAAGGTGGCGGTATGGGTCGTGGACAAGGGATGGGAATGGGAGGGGGTATGTAATGCAATATCCTCAATTTTTTGATACTATTGACAAAATAGTTTTGTATGATGACTTGAGCCGGTTTTTAGGTGTAAATGACGGCATACTTGATTTTTCCTACGCCGACATTGTCAAAAGTGCAGGACATAGTTGTGCAACTGTTGCAGGGGCTTATCTCATGGCACTTGAGGGCTTAAAATCACTCTATGGCGCTGAGTTGCCACAAAGAGGCTACATAAAAGTAGAACTTGCAAAAGAGCCGACTGTTGAAAATACCGGTGCTGTCGGATGCGTACTTTCAAACATTACAGGAGCAACTACAGACTATGGTTTTGGTGGCATTCCAACAGGAAAATACAATCGAAGAGGCACACTTTTTTATGGTGTAGCGATGGATGCTGATGTCTGTTTTACCCGACTAGACACAAATGAAAAAGTATATGTAACCTACACACCTCAAAAAGTTGTCAATCCTATGGCAATACTCAAAAGTGCTATAATGCCTAATGCAAAAAAAGAAGATATAAAAAGCTTTCCTCAGCGTTTTCAAGAGATGGTGAAAACTGTTTTTGAACATAAAGACGAAGTGATTACAATTACAAAAAAGGATATCTAATGTTTACAAAATCAAAATATATACTCAGCGCTGCACTTTTAGGCTTACTTGTCAGTTTTGCACCTGCTTCTCAACTTGAAGCGGCTCCTGTGAAAAAAGCCAGCAAACCGTTCCTGATTCAAAACCCTGGTTTACCGCATTTAACAATGTTGGTCAAAAAAATGTGGAATTCAGAAAAGCTTGCCTTAACCAAAAAACAAAAAAAAGAGCTTTTACAGGTACGCAAAGAAACCTTGCGCAGTGTTATGAATCTTAAACAGAAGATTATGCCATTAGAGCAAACAATTGTCCAACTATCACAACAGGGGGCTTCACCGCAAAAAATGAAAAAACTTGTTGATGAAGTAGCCAGATACAAAGCTCAGGCAACAATGACACACCTTAAGTGCATCTATGAGACAAAAAAGATTTTAACCCCCAAACAGTTAAAAACTCTTTTGCAAAAATAGTATAAAAATATAACAAATGAAAAAAATCTTATTAATCGGATTTGAATTATTTATTGCAATACAATTTATACCGTACGGAAGAGATCACACAAATCCGCCTGTAGTTGCTCAAGTGCAATGGGACACTCAAGAGACACAGGATCTTTTTCAAAGAGCCTGTGCAGATTGTCATTCCAATGAAACAAAATGGCCTTGGTACAGTAATATAGCACCGCTTTCATGGAGTATCTATCACCATGTTGATGAAGGTCGTGAACATTTCAATGTTTCCATGTGGGGTGTTCAGAAAAAGAACAAAGGTGATGAAGCGGCCGAAGAAGTTGAAGAGGGAGAAATGCCTTTAGCATCTTATCTAATAGCACATCCAGAGGCAAGACTTACAAAAGAGGAAAAACAAGCACTTATTGCAGGACTTAAAAATACTTTTGGAAATGAAAAAGATGAAGATGAAGAGTAATTGCCCTCTTAACATTACGCTAACAAACGTATGATAAAGTTATCAGCGTGGATAGTGTAGATGCTTCTGCTATGGACTTGCAACAATATACACAAAGTAAGTATTCATATGATTGTTGATGGTTATACAGGTGGATAATTTAAAAAAAGAGTTGGAAAGATTTACGAAAGAAACTGAAAGTAGTTTCTTTCGTTAGATAAGAAAACTATTTTTTCTTTTTTTGAGCTTTTTTCTTTGCTTTGGATTTAGCTTTCTTTTTATCAGCTTTTTTCTTGCTCTTTTTCTTTGTATCTTTTTTCACAGCTTTCTTTTTTTCGGCTTTTTTCTTTGCCTTTTTCTTTTCAGCTTTTTTTTCAGCTTTTTTTGCCAACTTTTTCTCTAACTCTTTTTTTGTATCTTTTGCCATTGTTTGACCCTTTATGCAGTTTTTCATTACTATTAGTAATAAATTATAGCTATTATATATGATTTCAGACTACATGTCAATAAAATATAGAGTTAAGCTATAAAAGACTATACTTCCACATGACATTTATAGAATTTAAAAAACTACTTTTAGATGCGGAGATCAGCCTTCCAAAATTTTCAAAGCTTATAAAAGTCAGTGAAAAAAATATACAGGCATATAAAAAAAAAGGTGAAGTGCCTAATGCAATAGCAGTAGTAGCGCAATGTTTTGCAACAATGCATCAGAACCGTATAGATTACAAAGAACTTATCACGGCTCTTGAGCTTAAAGCAAAAACAAAAAAAGGTGCAGGGTTTGCAAAAACAAAAAAATTAGATTTATCTACTCACTCTTCGGACTAAAATAAAAACCATTCTGTGGTAATTGACCACCAATAGTTTTAGGATTGTTGTTTTTCAAAATTTCAAAGAAAAATTCCAAGTCTTTTTGTGCATCTTTTGCATTAACATCATTCAATTGAACATAGTCCAGACTGTCTGCTACAGCTTCAGGCACCAGCATTGGAATATATTTATGAACCAACTCTCCAGCTTCTTTTGGATGTGTTTTATACCATTGAAGCGCTTTTGCATACTCCTCATTGAAACGTTTGATGAGATATGGATCTTTTTTGCCAATAACCGCCATGCCGGCCTGTGGAATTTTGGCTTCAATATGAAAAACTTTTCCCCACTCTTTTTGTAAATCTGCACTTCTGTAAAGGTCAGGCGCTATAAGTTTCAACGGAAAAGAGTTTGTTTTTCTCAGTGCCATAGAGATGGCAGGTTCAGCCAAGAGTGCATGATCGACTCTGCGCATTATAAGCATCTGCATAGCATCTATCGGTGAGTTTACATAGCGAAGTGTAAAGTCTTTTTTCGGATCAAGCCCCTCTCTTTTTACAATCTCTTCAAAGACAATGTCAGGCATATCGGCACGAAAAGGCATTGCTATCTCACACCCTTTGAAATCTGCAAGAGTCTTTTTGGTTTTATCTCTTGTTATCATTCCCAAAATACCCCACACAGAGACATTGAGAAGTTTTATATCTACACCTTTGTTATAAAGGTTTGCTGCTACATTGGTAGGAATTGCTATAAAGTCAGCACTGCCGCGAAGTGTGAGAGCACGCAGTTCATCGGGCGATTTCCACATAATAAATTTGACATTTGTTGCCACATCGTTTAATGCACCTGTTTCAATCATCCTTAAAAGCGGGTGGCTTACAGATGCCATAGGACCGCTTAAAACCAAAGTATCTACTTTTTTTATCCCGTTTGCCTGTAGAAAAAGTACGAGAGAAACTGTCAGTAATATTTTTTTAATCATAATAAAATCTCCTTAACTGGTTTATAGATTTTATCAAAAAAGACTTTAACCACAACTGAATTTGATAATTACTTTCATTATACTTACTTTAAGCTTAATTATCATACACTTTAATATTAATTATCATTTAAAGGAGTCTTGTTTGAAATTCTTACTTAAAATACTGAAAGATTTTCCGGCTTACTTATGGAGCGGATGGGGAGCTGTTGCTTCCATTCTGCTCTTTATAGCTTTGTGGGATGTTGGCAATCAGGTATATGGCAACTTAGTGTTGCCATCACCTCTTGAAACATTTAAGACACTTTATACCATGTTGCATGACAAAGAGGTATGGGAGCAGATTGACATTACCCTCTACCGCGCTTCTGTTGGCTTTGGGCTCTCTTTGTTGTTTGGCTCTGTCTTGGGACTCATCGCCGGCTTCTTTGCAACGGCGTCTATGATGAGTCGTCCGGTTGTCACCATACTTGTAGGCATGCCTCCAATTGCCTGGATAGTTTTGGCGATGATTTGGTTTGGAATGGGAGATGAAACAGTTATTTTTACCATCATAGTTGCTTCTTTTCCCATTATATTTGTAGGTGCCCTGCAAGGTACAAGAACACTTGACGGTACTTTAAAAGAGATGGCTGAGAGTTTTCATCTGCCATGGCACATGAAGTTTACAGATGTCTATTTTCCTCATATTTTTTCCTACATTTTTCCTGCCTGGGTAAGCGGACTTGGTATGGCCTGGAAAATTGTCATCATGGCGGAACTTTTAGCTACAAGCGATGGGCTTGGTGCTTCCTTGGCAGTGGCCAGAAGCCAGTTGGACACTCCAACGGCATTGGCACTTGTAACCATAATGATAGGTTCGCTGATGTTTATAGAGTATATCATTTTAGAACCGATAAAAAGAGAGGTAGAGTTATGGAGAAGCTAGAAGTAAAACACTTAACACATCATTTCGGATTTACAGAGATTTTAAGAGATATAAATTTTACACTCAATAAAGGGGAGATACTCTCAATAGTAGGGCCAAGCGGAGGTGGAAAAACTACACTTCTGCATTTATGCTCCGGACTTTTGGATGTGCAGGAAGGGAGTGTTGTCAATACATTCACAAGTACTTCCTTTGCATTTCAGGAAGGAAGACTGCTTCCTTGGAAAAATGTACTTGACAATATTGCCATTGGACTCCTTGCCCGTGGTGAGAAAAAAAGTACCGCAATAGAAAAATCCAGGGCAATTGCACTGAAATTTGGACTCGAAGAAGAAGATTTTGAAAAATTTCCAAAAGATTTAAGCGGCGGAATGAAACAACGCGTCAGTTTTGCCCGTGCTTTGGTTGTCAAACCCTCTCTTCTGTTTTTGGATGAGCCCTTTTCAGCATTGGATATAGGTCTGAAAAAAGAGTTGCAAACACATCTTATAGAAATAAGTCAAAAAGAAAATATCTCTATACTTTTTATAACGCATGATATGATGGAAGCTATTCGTCTGAGTGATGAGATACTTTTACTCAAAGCCGATCCTGGACATATAGTCAAAAAATTCAGCTTTGAACTTCCTCAAGATAAAAGAGATGATGCCTTTGTATATGAGCAGAGTGTAAAAATACTGCAAGACAAAGATATCATAGAAACATTTGAACTAAATTCTTTGGAGTTAAAATAATGCAACATAAAGAAGAAAAATTACACGCTACAAACCACTACCTCTATTATCCTGATGAAGAGAATATTCCGTCCTATTTAGCCTATGGATTTCGCCCTGTCTTTTTACTTTTGGCTCCCTATTTTATACTTTCGATGATATTGTGGGGGTTGGTTTGGAGTGGGTATTTGAGTATCCCGTTTATGGACAATGTTCTTGTTTGGCATGTCTACGAGATGCTTTTTGGAGTACTTACTGCCGGAGTCATGGCGTTTTTAACAACCGGTTTGCCGGAACTTTTCCCCGGAATGGTACCTTTTGTCGGCAAACGGCTCAAATATATTATGCTTTTATGGATAGCCGGTCGCGTGAGCTTTTGGTTTATAGATGTTACAGGCGTCTATCTTGCTGGATTTTTAAATCTTGCCATGCTTGCCTGGCTTATCTGGTTTGCAAAAGATGTTGTTTTAGATAAGCTCCAACGACATGCCTCTTTGGGCTACATTTTACTTGTTATTTTTGGTCTTGAGAGTTGGTTTTTTCTAACAATGGCAGAATTAGTGCAAAGTGACCCGATGAAAATTTTAAAGCTTTCCCTTGGTGCGATTGTTGTACTTGTTTTACTTGCAATGCGTCGTGTAAACATGGAAGCAGTCAATGAACTGATGGAAGACAAAGCAATTGATGATATTTATATATCACGACCGCCACTTACAAACTTGGCTATATTTTGTGTCACGCTCTTTAGTATTGTTGAATTTTTATACCCTGCAAACTCTGCACTTGGATGGATAGGATTGGCTGCCGGTGCTGCTGTTTTGGCGATTACGAGTGATTATCATCTCAAAGAGAAGTTTATACTCAATCAGCCTTATGTTATTTATCTGTTTTTGATTTTTCTTATGCTTGCTTTAGGATATGCTTTTATGGGATGGAGTATTTTGTTTAATGACGGAGTTGGTATCTCGAGTTTTAGGCATTTTATAACAGCCGGTGGGCTTGGACTTGCCTATTTAATGGTCATGATAACCATAGGATGGATTCACACGGGAAGGCATTTGACTTCAAACATTTATACCCATTTAATGGTATTTTTCATCATTATTGCTACATTGATGCGTTCACTTATACCTTTTTACGAAGCAGACGCAATGCAACTCTATTTATGGTCTGCTCTTCTTTGGAGTGTTCCGTTTATGCTTTATATCAAAGTATTTTTCGGTTTTTTGCTCAATCCAAGAGCCGATGGAATCAAAGGCTAAAAGGATTTGACGGTTTTATGTCAAGTCCGTAACCTATGTCATCGGCGGAGTTAAATTCAGCAGTTTTTTGTATTGTTCTTTTTATTTTTTTCCTTACTTTTTATCTGTTTTTATGTTTAATGCTTTTTTGTGTATCAAAGCATCTGCTATTTTTTTTCTTGCCGACTCTACAAGTCGTGAAAATGTTGTACGAGAGATGCCCATTGTATCTGCACATTCCTGTTGGTAAAGTCCCTCATAATCAGACAAACGAATAGCCTCCATTTCATCTTCGTAGAGTTCAATATATTCCAAATCAATACCACGAATACCACAAGGCTTAAAACAAACATCACTGTGATCTGCCCCGATATTTCGTAGTTTTCTTCTTCTTCCAACCATTCTTCTGCCTTAGATAACACCACTTAAAAAGTTTTTAACAACTTCATCAGCAGTTGTACCATGTTTTTGTCTAATTTTTTTTACTTTTAAACCTATAGATTCTAAAGCTTCTTTCATATTTTCACCAACAGCCTGTACTAAAATAATGTCACAATCTTTTAAAGCCTCTACATCTTTTCTATGAGAATTTGTATGCTCCTCATGTTCCATTTCTGAATGCTTATGTTCTTCATTGTGTCTGTGCGCATGATGTCCACCATCGTGATGCTTATTTGGCACCAAATCAACCATTTTGTCATCATCATATATTGCAAAATAAGCACTTTGCCCTGTTCTTTTTACTATGGTTTGTTTGTCTTCATCTACTGCTAAAACTATTTTCATCAATATTCCTTATAATTATTATAATACTACATTAGAATTATATAGAACATATGTGCATAATGTCAAGTCTCATTAGCAATCCACTTACTTAATGTTTCAATATCATCATTGCTTATCTTTTCACCAAATACCGGCATTATCGCATTTCTGTAACCTTTCCACTTTTTAGCAGAACCGTTTTTAATGCTTTGTGCTATCTGCGTAATATTTTCCTTGTATCTTTTAGCAATTTTATTAAAAGATGGTCCCACTAAATCTTTGTTTATTTTATGACAAGACAGACAGTTATGTTTTAAAGCAATTCTTTTTCCTTTTGGCATTGCATTCAACCTGTTTTGCAAATCTTGTGCTGCTGTCAAATTTTTTATTGTAAAATGTTCAAACATATATTCAGCAATCGCTTCAAGTTCATCTTGCGTAACTTTACCTTTTTGCGAAGGCATTACTCCATAAGTTCTTAAGCTCTCTTTATCACAAAAAGATTTTGAAGCACTTGGATTCACAACATAGTCTTTTACAAATTCTACAGCTTTTGGAATCTTGTCACTCTCACTGCTTGCTTTTATAAAATCTTTTATATGAAATGCAACCGCCATCATCGGCGGTGCTTTTTCATCCTGAAAAGTTTTTGGAGGCAGGTCAGTATTGTGACACTTGCTACATTTTTGCTCTAAAAGTTGTTTACCGTTAAGATTTGAATGAGATTTTGGTTCACATGCAGTAAAAAACAGTATACTAATTAAAAATATATATCTATACATTAATTATCCTTATGATTTTCATAAGTATTATATATCATTTTTGTAAATATTAAAAGCGTCTTCTGTTGCAGAACAGACCATATTTCAATAAATGTGATATAAATGTGATATATGAAAATGAAATATATGTTATAATTTAAACTTAAAATTATTATAACTATGAAAAGGATGTTGGAAAATGAATAGACTGATAAGTATTTTTGCGTTTTCTCTGCTGTTACATGTATCAGCGTCAGCGACCGAGGCATTGACACTGGATCAAGCACTACAGCTTTTGAAAGCAAAAAATCTGGAAATTAAGGCAGCCAAATTTGATGAACGCTCTGCAGAAGAGGATATTGATGCAGTGTCAGGAAAAAACTGGGGAACACTGACATTTATACAAGATGCAGCGCGTTCAAATGATGCGGGAAATGTCTTTGGATTTAAACTGACTTCGCGTGAGGCAACTTTTGGGGATTTTGGTGCTGAAGAATTTATGACGAATTTAAACAATGGCGTAAATCCATATATCACACCTCCACAAAATCTAAACTATCCGGGTTACCGAAACTTTTTTCAGAGCAAACTCAAATATGAAGTGCCTCTTTTTACAGGATTTATGCTCAGTTCTTACACTGACATTATGCAAAAAGTCAAAGAACTGAAATCTTTGGACAAACACAAGATAGAAAAACAGAAAAAATATGAACTCAAAAAAAGTTTTTATGACATGGCACTGCTTGATTCTTCTATAAAAAATCTCAATAAAATTTTAGACAATATACATATATTGGAAGAGACAACAAAAGAGATGATAGCTGTAGGCTATGCAAAAAAAGTAGATTTGCTTGAAGTACAGGCAAAAAAGGGAAATGTTGAAAGACTCTTGGTACAGATGCAGTCCAACAAAAAACTGTTATACCACTACATCAGTTTTTTACTCAATCAAAAAATTGAACATATTCAGACACCTGCAACAGAAGTGCGCATGCCACATATAAGTGATGAAGAGATTTTAGCGCGCAATATTGACCTGCAAAAAGCGGCAACAGGACTCAAAATCACAAAAGATATGCTTAAGGTCTCTCAGGCAGCCTACTATCCGACGCTTGGAGCTTTTGGTGAAGTCTCCACTGCGGACAATAGCTTTTTAGGAAATGCCGACAAACACAAAGCCTATACCATAGGTGCACGCCTGAGCTGGAACCTTTTTGACGGCGGAATTGATGCGGCAAAAATCGAAAAATCAAAAATCGAAAAACTTAAAATGCAGTCACAGCTGGAACTTGCAAAACAGGGAATTCTTTTAAAAATTGCAAAAATCCGGACACAGATAGAAGGGGTTGATGTCGAAATTGCCTCACTGAAAAAAGAACTGGAACTTGCAAATGCCATTTATGAAAATTATGAAGGCAGATATAAAGAAAAACTTGTTTCCATGAGTGATGTTATCATAAAACAGTCTGCACAGATTGAAAAGATACTGCAGCTGCAGATAGCAAAGAACAAAAGAACAGAAAAAATACTTGCACTTGAAAAATTAGCAAACGGAGAAGACTAACATGAAAAAACTACTACTATTACTGGCACTGGGCGTTTCACTTTTAGCGGAGAGTTTAACACTTTCGGGAAGTGTGATTTCGGATAATCAGAAGATGATCACAAGCCGATTTATGGGTTTTGTTACCAATGTAAACACAAGCGAAGGGGAAAAGGTAAAAAAAGGCCAAATTCTTTACAGTATAGATTCACGTGAAATTGACTCGGCAAAACGTCAGGCAGAGCTTTCACTGCAAATGTATCAGAACCAGTACACGAATGTCAAACTGAACCTGGAACGCTACAAGAGACTGCTGAAAAAAGATATGGTCTCAAAATATGAAGTGGAAAATATGGAACTTGCGGCAAAAAATCTGCAGGATATGATAAACATAGCCAAAGCAAGACTCCAGGAAGTGGAAAATCAATACAAATACTTACATGTAAAGGCTCCAAACGACGGTGTTGTTGTTGCCAAAAACATCAAAGTCGGAGAGATGGCAATGCCCGGTATGCCTGCAATTGTGCTTTCGGATTTGAGTGATTTAAAAATTTCGGCAGAGATTGCGGAAAGTAATTTAAATCTCATTCATCACGGGAAAAAAGTCAAAGTGGAGATTCCTTCTGTCGGTGTCAAAACAATCGGAACGATTACGGCAATCATTCCAAATTCCAATCCGATGACGCACACATTTAAAATCAAAGTATCATTCAAGACACTGAACAAATCAGTCTACCCTGGTATGTATGCCACTGTAACCATTGACTAAAAGGGGAAAAATATGAATCATCATAAGCCATATACACCTAAAGATGTCGCAGGAAAACTGGCAAAAACATTTTTAAGAAATCCTCTGACCTCTGTTTTGGGAATTTCACTGCTTGTTATCGGTTACCTCGCCTTAATGATTATGCCTCGTGAAGAAAATCCGCAAATGGTTGTCAGCGGATCTACCGTCATAGTAGCTCTGCCGGGTGCCAATGCCAAAGAGGTAGAAAAAATCATAGTCAAACCCTTAGAGAGAAAGCTCAAAGAGATTAAAGGGGTAGAACACATTTACGGCACGGCTATGGACAATGTCGGGATTGTCAATGCAGCCTTTTATATCGGAGAGAAGAAAGAAGATTCAAATCTCAAAATCTACGACAAAATCATGCAAAATGCCGACATGTTTCCAAAAGGGGCCATGAAACCGATTATCAAGCCTTTGGATATTGACATTGACATTCCCATTGTAAGTGTTGCCTTTTATTCCCATGACAAAAACATGTCTCAAACAGAACTCTATGACAAAGTCAAGCAAATCCAGCACCATATAAACGGTTTGAACAATGTTGCCGTTACAGCACTCAAAGGCGGTCACAAACACCAGTTCAACATAGAAGTGGATTTGAACAAACTCTCAGGCTATAACCTCTCTATGGGACAAATCACACAGGCTGTACAGGCAGTTTCCTATAATGTCCCTGCGATTAAAAACAAAACAAAAGAGAATGAAATTGTCATGGTTGGCGTAAAAAATGCCATAGAAGATGCAAAAGATGTCGGAGACATCATTGTTGCACAGTATATGGGTTCTCCAATTTATTTGAGACAGGTTGCAAAAGTGACAAACTCTTATGATATTCAAAACTTCAAATCGGCACTTATCAGCAAACGAGAAAAAAACGGAAAATTTATGCCTTTTGAAAACCAGGTGACACTTACAGTCTCAAAACTCCAGGGAACGAATGCCGTCATTATTGCAGATGAAGTCAAAAAAGAACTGCAAAATTACAAAAGCGAACTGGACAAAAAAGGCATCAGCTATGTCATTACCAGAAATGACGGAGAACGTGCAAATGATGCAGTAAACGAACTTGTAATGCACCTGGTTTTATCTATTGTAATTATCGCGATTCTTCTTATATTTGTACTTGGATGGAGAGAATCACTCATCGTAACCTTTACGGTTCCTGCAATTTTGGCAATTACTCTGTTTGTTGCCTATTTGAGCGGTCAGACCATTAACCGTATTACTCTTTTTGCATTTTTGCTTTCTTTGGGGCTTTTGGTTGATGCTGCTATTATTGTTATTGAAAATATTCACAGACACTACCATTCTGTCGAATCTGCCCATGAAAGCAATGATGAAATTATGATCAAAGCAACAGATGAAATCGGTGCACCGACAAATATCGCCACACTTGCCATCATCATGACAATGGTGCCTATGGCATTTGTCGGAGGCATGATGGGACAGTTTATGAAACCTATTCCTGAGAATGTTCCCGTAGCACTCATTGCTTCGCTCTTTGTAGCTTATATATTTACACCTTACCTTGCCGTGAGAATTTTAAAACGACCAAAACATGACAAAGGAGCGCATTAATGTTTAAGAAATTTGAAAAACTTGTACTGCAAGGCATACAAAGTTCTGCGCAGAGAAAATTGATACTTATCGGTACATTAATAGCATTTATCATCTCTATTTTAATGATAGCACCGACTGAAATTGTCAAAGCAAAGATGTTGCCGGGAAAGAACAATGATACTTTTACCATCTATGTGAAACTGCCAACAGGCAGTTCGATACAACAGACCCAGCAAGTGACACAATGTGTCAGCAGTTATATTACTCAAGAAAAAGAAGTGCGTGATACCGAAGTATTTTTAGGCATGGGTGCACCTCTTGATTTTGCCGGACTTATTAAAGGCAGTCAGTTTAAAAACTCTGAAAATGTTGCAGAAATTGTCGTAAATATCACAAAAAAACATGACAGAGAAGAGCCTTCTTATTTGATGGTACAGCGTCTGCGTCCTGTTATTCAAGATGCTTGTGAAAAGCTCTATCCAAATACACATATCTCTTTTGTAGAACCGCCTGCCGGTCCTCCGACACTCTCGGCTATTGTTGCTGAAATATACGGTGACAATGCGCAGGGCATAAGAAAGCTGGCAAAACGTGTTGAAAAAGTTTTTCAAAATACACAGGGGCTTGTTGACATTGACATTATGGAAGATGACATATACGATAGTTTTGAAATAATTGTCCATACAACAAAAATCGCAAAATCAGGTCTCACTGTCAAGCAACTCAACAATATTTTATACCTTGCTTTTGAAGGGATGGATATATCTGTAAAAAATTCAGACAAATACAGCGATCAGATTCCTCTCTTTTTACGCCTGTCGGACTCTTCAAGAAGATTTAGCAAAAAAGATTTGGACTCTGTAAAAGCAAAACTGGCTTCACTCAAACTCATGAATAACAAAGGCATGATGGTACCTGTTACGGAACTTGTCACCGTAATTCCTAAAAAATCAAATCCGATGATCATGAGTAAGGATTTGCACCAGATGACCAATGTTTTAGCCGAAACTGATATGGTTTCTCAGGTTTATCCTCTGCTTGATGCAAGAAATACAATTATCAACAGTTTTGGTGATGAATACAAAGTAGAAAAAACAGGTCTTTTTGATTTGCAACTTACAGACAAAGCAACAGGAAAAGTCTATAAACTCATTTGGGACGGTGAAATGAAAGTCACAATGGATACGTTTAGAGACCTGGGCGGTGCTTTTATTGCGGCTCTTATCCTTATCTTTTTACTGATGGTTATCTATTATAAAAGTTATACACTCAGCGGTATCATTCTTTTAGGTTCTTTTCTTTCTATCATCGGTGTCATATTCGGTCACTGGATTATGGATATTTTTACAACCGACACCTTCTTTTTAACGGCGACATCCCTTATCGGATTTATTGCTTTAATCGGAATCAGTTCACGTAACTCTTTACTGCTTATAGACTTTACAAAATCACTCATGAGTGAAAAGGGAATGCACAAGGCCGAAGCGATTGCCTATGCAAGTGCGACACGGGCAAAACCTATTTTCCTGACAGCCATCGCCATTATGCTCGCTTCTACACTGCTTGCAAAAGATGCCGTCTTTGGAGGACTCGGTGTTGCTCTTATATTTGGTACGGTAGCGGCAGTGGTGGCTTCACTTATCGTAGTCCCTGTTCTGCTTTACATGTCAGACTTGGAAAGCCATTTCCATTTCCATGAGAAAAAAGCCGTTTCAGTTGAAGATCCTGTCTAATTAGACAGGATTATCAGCCTTTTTTCTATAAAAAGGTTTGAAAATCCAAACTTTTTTTCTATCCACTCAAAGGTCTTTTTTGTATAAAAAAAGACATGGGTCGGATCATTTTTATAATACCACGAAGAAAATTCTACACGTTCATCATAGATGTCTGTCATCAGATACAATTTTGCTTTTTCTTTTAACATGGATTTTAAAAGTGCAAACTCTTTTGCGGGATGGTAAAAATGCTCTATCACCTCACACGAGGCAATATAGTCATACTTTTTATCCAGAAGCTCTTTGTTTGGATGAAAAAACGGATCATAAGGACTGATATCATAACCTTTTTCCTGCATGACCTTTGTAATGATTTGTGAGGTCCCTGCCCCAAAATCAAGTCCTTTCTCCTCTTTTAAAAAGTCTTTTTCAATATTTGCGGTAATGGGAGAAACAAACTTTCGATACCCTGCATCTTCGGCATTATCATCATGGAGTTCATAGCGTTCTTTTTCGCTTTGTGCATCCGGCAAGTCTGTTTCATCAACAAATATTCCATGACAGACCTTACATGCAAAGTACCTTTGATTCTCTTCGTATAGCAAACCTGCACTGTTTTGGCATAAGGGACATATTTTCTTCATGCCTAATCTTAGTCTATTAGGCTTTAATAAGTAATAAATAGATAAAATCTCATTACTAAAGTTTTCGGAGCCTAGGTTTTAGCCTTTAAAGACATATAGCCCAGACTAAAGTCTCAATAACATTCGGAACCGGTACTTCAGTGCCAGCTGAGAGTGGCAAGATTATTGCAACAGCCACTGAAGTACCGGTTCCAAAAAAATGCTTAACTTAATGGTAGTGAGACTAAAGTACCGGCTCCCAAAGGGATACTGAACTTAAATGACATTAAAAGGAACTTTTTGCTTAATTTGCCGAATTTATTAGCATCTTTGCGTATTCTCATTGCGCCTGTGATGTTTTGGATTATACTCAATCCCCAAATTTTTACCGACAACGGGTTTGATATAACATGGAACTACTATTTTGCCTCGCTTTTGTTTGTTTTGGCATCTGTGACTGATTTTTTTGACGGCTATATCGCAAGAGAGTGGAATCAAATGACAATGCTCGGTGCCATCCTTGACCCGCTTGCCGACAAGATGCTCACACTCGCCGCATTTTTGGGACTTATGGTTATGGGAGATGCTTCGCCCTGGGCAATTTACATCATTATAGTTCGTGAGCTTTTCATCACAGGACTTCGTACTGTTGCCGTAAGCGAAAACATAAGCGTCAAAGCTTCCTGGTCCGGAAAAGTAAAAACAGTGGCACAGATGATAGCCATAGGCTTTTTACTGATGCACTGGCCATATGGAGCGGCACTTCTTTGGTTTGCCGTATTTTTAACTGTTTATTCGGGCCTGGAGTATCTTTGGGGATTTAAACAAGCGATTGTAAAGGAGCACAAAGCATGAGTTGGATCGTTTCACTTTTAGTCCTCTCCGGACTTATATTTTTCCATGAGCTTGGGCATTTCACCGTAGCACGCCTGATGGGTGTCTATGTAGAAGTATTTAGCATAGGTTTTGGAAAACGTCTTTTTACTTTTCGGGCTTTTGACACAGAGTGGAGTATTTCAGCCATTCCTCTTGGCGGCTATGTCAAGATGAAAGGTCAGGATGATGCGGACCCGAGTAAAAAAAGTTACGATGCAGACAGCTACAATACAAAAACGCCTCTGCAAAAGATTTTAATTCTTCTGGCGGGTCCTGCGGCAAATTTTGTGCTTGCATTTATACTCTATTTCATTATAGCACTTGGCAATCCTCAGGTTTTAGCCCCTGTTGTAGGAACGGTTGTCAAAGACTCCCCTGCCTATGTCGCGGGTCTTGAGTCCAATGATACCATTATGAGTATAAACGGCAAAAAAATCACTAGCTGGAAAGAGATGGCACAAATGATTGCAGAGGCAAAAGGCTCTGTTGCACTGCAGGTGGACAGAAACGGCTACCTGAAACTCATAACACTCAAACCAAAACTGCAAACCGCCAAAAACATGTACGGAGAAGATGTCAAACGCAAAATGATAGGCATATCGGCTGCGGGTGTCATGCATGAACAAGAACTCGACTTCGCAGACAAATTAAAATATGCCACCGATCAGACTGTTTTTGCCTCTACTTTGATTTTTACCGGTTTGAAAAAACTCGTGATGGGGGATGTCCCGGCTTCTGAAATGGGCGGAGTTATCTCCATTGTAAAGCTCACATCCGATGCAACGGCAGTAGGCTGGATGAGCGTTTTATTTTTTGCGGCATTGATTTCTGTAAACCTCGGGGTACTGAACCTGCTCCCTATTCCGGCACTTGACGGCGGACATATCATGTTTAATTTATATGAACTCCTCTTTAGACGGGAACCAAGCGAAAAAATAGTCATTAACCTGACAATAGCCGGCTGGGTCATACTCTTTGGTCTGATGGGACTCGGAATTTTTAACGATATTAACAGGTTGGTAGGATAATGTCTCTCTCATAGAGTGAATTTTAATCACACATATATATAAATAATGTTATTATGAAGGTATAGAATATTTTTATAATAACATTATTTAACTTATTGGTGGAAATTCATTGGCTTCAAAATACCTTTTATCATATACAGCAGTATCATTACAAGCTTATGAGGCTGAAATTATTGCTAACATTTACAGAGAAACTCTTGATTGGGAGAGTGTCGCCAAAAGTGTTGTAGATGATGATGCCTTGCAAAAAGGGACAATATCTACAAGAAAAAGAGAGTTCACAGAGTTCAAAAAAAGACTGCAGACTTTAACACCAGAACAACTCGCATATTATGAGCAAGCTTCAAGCAGTGATGTTAAAAACCTTACAATGCTGAGTTGTTTTAAGCTCTATGCTTTTATCTCTGATTTTGCAAGAGAAATTATAAGAAACAAACTCCTTCTTTTTGACTTCCAACTTATAAACAGTGACTATGAAGCATTCTATGACAGCAAAAGAGTTGCATACGATAACCTAAACACTATTTCCGAAGCAACGAAATACAAACTGAAACAGGTAATGTTCAAGATGTTTGAACAGGCAGGATTTATAGACAGTGTTAAAAACAAAAATATTCAAAAGCCATATCTTTCACAAGAGCTTATTAAACTCATTGTAAAAGATGACCCAAAATATCTTGGAGCTTTTTTGTGCAGTGACAACGAGATAAATGAATACATAAAGAGATATCAATGAAACTAGAATCGCTAGAGTTAAAATATGACAAACTCTTCAATAACTTAAAAAAAGAGAGTTTCCTATCTATGAGTGCCTTAGGCGGAGAGATACCATTTTATATAGTACCGTATAACCCGGAACAGGAGAATGATATAGTGCAAAAAACCAAACAACTCAAAGACCGTTTGGGGCGTGAAGGAATCAGTACTTATGAAATTAATCTGTTTGATTTATCTCTCAGTATGCTTGAGCAAAGAGGTATATTAGAGAAAATAATCGAAAAAGAAAAAAGCTTGTCAAAATCCAAACTCTTTAAAACACTCCAAGGTGTTCTTGACAGTGAAACGAAACTCATACCCCGTATTGAAGCATTGGCGAAAGAGAATCCTTCTGCCATATTGTTTTTGACAGGCGTTGGTCAGGTGTTCCCGTTTATTCGCTCGCATACCATACTCAACAATCTTCAAAACTACATCAAAGACAGACCAACTGTTATGTTCTTTCCCGGAACATATACGACGGAGTTGTCTCTCTTTGGCACATTAAAAGATGACAACTATTACAGAGCATTTAATCTTGATACTTTAAATTTGTAAGGAAACATATAATGATTGAAAAACTATTTAAAAAAGACATACACAGAAATATAGAAGGTGTTGTTAAAGCGGATAATCTTACTGATGATGCAGTATTTCAGGAAGTTGATGAGTATGTCATCACAAGAGACTTAAACCAAAAGTTAGATGACTTTTTTAGTGAATATGCCTCCACCCTTGGTAAAAATACGCAAAACATTGGTGTATGGATCTCCGGACATTTTGGTTCCGGTAAGTCCCACTTGCTTAAAATTCTCTCTTACATCCTTACAAACAAACGGGAACATTCAGACCTCATCGGGGAGTTGTTTCTTGAAAAGATAGATGCTGATGATTTTGAACTCAAAGCAAATATTGAAAAAGCTCTGTCTTCACCCTCTGAAACTATTCTGTTTAACATTGACCAAAAGTCAGACATAGGCAGCAAGAATCAGGATGATGCGATTCTTGGTGTATTTATGAAAGTATTTAATGAGATGAGAGGATATTATCCCAAGTTTGGCTATATCGCCAAGTTTGAAAGTGACCTTGACAAACGGGGAAAATTTGAAAGTTTCAAAGAGAAATTTCAAGAATTCAGCGGAGAGAGCTGGGAAAGTGGTCGTGAGACAATCTTTTTAGAAAGTGACAACCTCGCCCGTGCTCTAGCAAGTGTAGATGGTATCTCAGAGGAGAGTGCAAAAGACTTAATAGACAAATATGAAGAAAACTATTCACTGAGTATTGAAGAGTTTGCCAATGAAGTAAAAGAGTATATTGCCGCAAAAGAAGCCGGGTTCAGATTAGTGTTTTTTGTGGATGAAGTTGGTCAGTACATCGGTGACAACACAAAACTCATGTTAAATCTGCAAACCATTGTAGAAACATTAGCAACTGTTTGCGGTGGCGGGGCCTGGGTCATTGTGACTTCACAATCTGCTGTTGATATGCTTGTAAATGCCAACTCTGCCATGCAAAATGACTTCTCTAAAATTATGGGTCGTTTCAAAGTAAAGCTCAATCTCACAAGCCAAAATGCAAATGAAGTCATCCAAAAAAGATTGTTGGAAAAAACAGATGAAGGGAACAAAGATCTAAGTGTTATTTACTCCAAAATCAAAAATTCTCTCTCTTCTGTCATCCATTTTACAGACAGAAGCAGACAGTACCAAAACTATAAAGATGGCGAACACTTTGCCCTTGTATATCCGTTTGTTCCTTACCAGATGGATCTGTTTCAGTCTTGCATTACAGGACTGTCTGCTCACAGTGTTTTTCAAGGCAAACACCAGTCAACAGGTGAGCGAAGCATGCTTGATGTTGTGCAAAACATTGCAAAGAAAATTTCATCGCAGAGCATAGGAACCATAGCAACATTTGATATGTTTTTTGATGGTTTGTCTTCTATCATTCGAGGAGATGTACAAACTCAGATACAAAAAGCAACAGATGTACTTGAGCCTTTTGAGGCTAAGGTTTTAAAAACTCTTTTTATGATTAAGTATGTCAAAGAATTTACACCAAATGTGGATAATATTTCTACTTTGCTTGTTGATACTGTCATTGACGTAGATATCAGTGAGATCAAAAAGAGAGTGCAAGCTGCACTAAACACTCTTATCAACCAAACATATATTCAAAAAGTCGGGGAACAGTATGAGTTCTTGACTGATGTTGAAAAAGATATAGAAAAAGAGATAAAATCTACTGATGTTGAAAACTCTGAGATTGTGAGTGTGCTTGTAAGTTGGATTTATGATGACATCATTAAAATCAATAAAATCAGATACACACCAAACAGGCAAAACTATCCATTTGCAAGAAAACTTGATGATGCTATAGTCAAAGGCAGAGAAGAAGAACTCATCTTAAATATTATGACACCTCTCAATTCACAGGACTATAATGAAGAGAAATTAATCCATAAATCTCTTGCGGATAGTGGCCTGATATTGGCACTTCCAAGTTCTTACGATTTTTCATCAGATTTGGAACTTTGGGTAAAGACTAATAAATATATTCCTCAAAAACAAGGTGGTGGTGTTTCTGATAATGAAAAAAACCTGCTGTTTAATAAATCTAACGACAATAACAAACGAAGAGAAAAACTCCAAAACGACCTAAAAGATTTCATCAGTGAAGCGAAGATTTATCATAATGGTAAAGTATTGGATATTACTACAAAAAATGTAAGAGCGAAAATAGAAAATGCTTTTGAAACACTTATAACAAGTACTTACTCTTACATAGGACTACTCTCAAAAGTATATGAAGAGAGAGACATAAGTACAGTGCTTAATCAAAGTGATGATTTGCTTACAGGAAGTGATGATGCGCTCTCTCCTGCTGAGACAGAGATACACACTTACATCCAAAGACAGAAAGCTGCACATAAAACTATAACTATATCTGACTTGCTTGAATATTTTTCTATAAGACCGTATGGGTGGTATCAAAATGCGATACTCACACAAATAGCTTCTATGTATATGAAGCAAAAGGTTGATTTGAAACAAAACTCAACACCGTTAAATAAAAAAGAAGTTTTAGCCGCTCTTACAAACAACAGGCAGTTCAATACTATTGTATCACCAAGAGTAGAAGTAGATGCCAAGAAGATAAAACAGACAAAAGAGATACTCTCAGAACTTTATCCGAATGCTTCATTTAACTCCGCATCAACAAGAGATATTTATGATGTGGCAATGAATGAAACAAATACGCTTATAACAGCATGCAGGAACTTCATGAACCTGAATTATCCTTTTAACAGTGCATTTCAAGATATTATTGATATTTTAACTCCATTGGAAAAATTAACACCGGACACTCTCTTTGATGAAGTTCCAAATATGGAAGATGCTTTGCTTGATGCCAAAGATGATCTAATAGAGCCGATTATGGAGTTTATGAACGGAGAGAAGCGAAAAATATATGACAGAGTGAAGAAGTTTATAGATGAAAACAGCAATAACCTAAGATACATAGACAGCCCGCAAAAGAAAGTGCTTGAAACACTTTTGACACTGGACAAGCCCTACACCGCAAATCATATACCAAAAGCAAAACAAGCACTCAAAGATGTAGAAGATTTACTGCAGCCTCTCATTGAAGAAACAAGAACGGAGGCGATAACTAAAATAGAAGCAGTGATAAAAGAGCTGCAAAAGAATGAGAATTTTGAAAAGATACCAAGTGAAGACAGATATAAAGTCATAAGACCAAAACAAGAACTTATAGAGAGTATAAACCATACTTCAAGCATTGACACCATAAAACAAAGAACCAACAGTGAAGCACTTGCAGATGAACTCAGCCGTGGTCTTGAAAAAATATTTGAACTTATACCAGAGGAAAAGATAGTTACTCCAAAACAAGCAACTGTCCGCCTTGCATCATTAACACCTCGCAACAAACTCACACTGAAAAACAGTGATGATGTAAATGAATACATTGAGAAGCTAAAAGAAAATCTTCTAAATGAAATCAATAACGATAAACAAATAATTTTATAAAGGGCAACTATGAACAAATCAGCACTGAAAAAATTCGCCACATCTATGAGACTTGAACTTATAAACCTCGTAAAAACAAAAATAGACTTCCTGCTCTCAGATGCCTACAAAGAGAACTTGGCAGTTTATAACACCAACAAAGCTTCAATTCAACAGATAGAAGAGAGATACGAAAAAGAAAAAGAGGATTTCATAGAAGAAGTTGCCTATACCTGGTTCAACCGTCTTGTGGCTCTTAGGTTTATGGATGTAAATGAGATAACTTCAAGTGCTGTTATCTCTACGACAGAGGAGCAACCGATACCTCAAATGTTCATAGAAGCAAAATCAGGCAACATTGAAGAGAGCCTCAACCTAAACAGAGAGCTGTTCTTTGACCTCATAGACAAAAAAGTAGCTGGTGTAAAAGACAGTGACAACGAAGCCTATAAAATGCTCTTTATCTCTACATGTAACCAGTATGCAAACATTATGCCGTCTATGTTTGAGCGTATTAGTGACTATACTGAGCTACTGCTTCCCCAAGATATGTTAAGTCCGAACTCTATAAGAGCAAAAGTTGTAAGCTCTATGAGTGAAGAGGATTGTCAAGATATAGAAGTGATAGGTTGGTTGTATCAGTTTTACATTTCAGAGAAAAAAGATGATGTCTTTGCAATGCTCAAAAAGAACAAAAAAATCACTCCAAGCAACATCCCCGCAGCCACACAACTCTTCACACCACACTGGATAGTGAAGTATATGGTGGAAAACTCTCTTGGAAAATTATGGATGCTAAACAACCCGACTTCAAATCTTAAAGAGAATATGAAATACTACATAGAAAATGAAGAAGAAACAACTACATTTATAAAAGTTACCTCACCAGAAGAGATAACTTTTTGTGATCCTTGTTGCGGGAGTGGTCATACGCTCACCTATGCCTTTGATCTGCTCACAAAAATCTATGAAGAAGAAGGCTACAACAAAAGTGAAATCCCCTCTCTCATACTCCAAAACAATCTTTACGGTTGTGACATAGACAAAAGAGCATCAGTCCTCGCCAACTTTGCACTTACCATGAAAGCACGACAGTATCATAAACGATTTTTCAAAAAAGATGTAAAGCCAAATATAGTAGAACTTCAAGATTACAACAGTGATGAGTTCAAGGGAATCAAAAACTTTGGTTCTCTTTTGGTACCAGAGAGTAATGCAGAAGAAGATGTTTTTGCAATGCCAAATTCAAGAGAGTATGAGATACAAAAGAAGATACTCTCATCTGAGTTTCATTGTGTGGTTACTAACCCTCCTTATATGGGTTCAAAAGGTATGAACAAAGAGTTGAGTGATTTTGTGAAGAAGAGATACCCAGACAGCAAGTCTGATTTGTTTGCTGTTTTTATGGAACGAACATTGGAGCTTACAAAACCACATGGGTTTATGAGTATGATAAATCAACATTCTTGGATGTTTTTAAGTAGTTATGAAAAACTTAGAGTTAAAATCATTAAAAATCACCGCATAGATACTTTGGTTCATTTAGGACCAAGAGCATTTGAAGAGATTGGTGGAGAAGTTGTTCAGAGTGTGGCGTTTGTTTTGCAAAAGGGTGAGTAGATGGAAAATATAGTAGTTTATAGTAGTGGTGAATTAGAGATAAAAGTATCCGTAGAAGAAGATAGTATTTGGCTAACTACAAATGATGTAGCGACTCTTTTTAGTGTTCAAAGACCTGCAATCGTAAAACATATTAATAATATCTATAAAAGTGATGAGCTTAGTGAAAAATCAACCTGTTCCATTTTGGAACAAGTTGCCAAAGATGGAAAAAAACGAAAAATAAACTACTACAATCTTGATATGATTATCTCAGTTGGATATAGAGTAAACAGCAAAGAAGCAACTCATTTCAGACAATGGGCTACAAAGGTATTAAAAGAGTATATTAGCAATGGTTATGCAGTAAATAGAGAAAAAATAACCCAACAGAGACTTTTAGAGCTAGAAAAAGATGTAGAGTATTTAAAATCAAAAGTCAAAGATGATGTTTTAGAATACAATCAAGGCATCTTTTTTGATGGTCAAATCTTTGATGCCTATGAGTTCATAGCAACCCTTATAAAAAGTGCAAAAAAAGAGATAAAACTCATAGACAACTACATAGATGAAAGTGTTTTAACTCTTTTTAGTAAAAACCAAAACATAAAAGTAACCATATATACAAAAACCATCTCCAAACAACTCAAACTAGACCTAGAAAAATACAACTCTCAATATAACCCCATAGAGATAAAAAAGTTTGAAAACTCTCACGATAGATTTTTGATTATTGATGAAAAAGAGATTTACCATATAGGGGCGAGTTTGAAGGACTTGGGGAAGAAATGGTTTGCTTTTTCTAAGATAGATAGTGAGAGTTTGAGTGTTTTGGAGAGGTTGAAGTTATGAATGACTTAATAATTGATGAACAAAATATTCAAAATAAAATCTATACCTTAAGAGGTGTGCAAGTGATGCTTGATAGAGATTTAGCAGAGCTTTATGGAGTTAAATCTATAAGACTTAGAGAACAAGTCAAAAGAAATATAAAAAGATTTCCAGAGGATTTTATGTTTCAACTTGAAGATAATGAGATTGAGTTTATGGTATCGCAAAATGCGATACCTTCAAAACAACATCTTGGAGGTGCGAAACCTTATGTCTTTACAGAGCAAGGTGTATCTATGCTAAGTGCTGTTTTAAAAACTAATTTTGCTATTGAGATGAGTGTTCAAATTATCAGAGCTTTTGTAAAAATGAAAAGTTTTTTATCTCAAAATGCAAACCTTTTTGCAAAAATAGAACAAATTGAGAAGCGACAACTTTCTTATGAGATAAAAACAGATGAAAAAATCGATAAAATATTTAAAGCAATAGAAGATAAAAGTATAAAACCAACTCAAGGAATCTTTTACGATGGACAAATCTTTGATGCTTATGAGTTCATAGCAACCCTTATAAAAAGTGCAAAAAAAGAGATAAAACTCATAGATAATTATGTTGATGAAACAGTTCTTACACTTTTTAGTAAAAACCAAAACACAAAAGTAACCATATATACAAAAACCATCTCCAAACAACTCAAACTAGACCTAGAAAAATACAACTCACAATACAACCCAATAGAGATAAAAAAGTTTGAAAACTCTCACGATAGATTTTTAATCATAGATGAAAAAGAGATTTATCATATAGGGGCTAGTTTGAAAGATCTTGGGAAGAAATGGTTTGCTTTTTCTAAAATGGATAGTGAGAGTTTGAGTGTTTTGGAGAGGTTGACGTGATGGATAATATAATAGTTTACAATAGTGGTGCGATAGAGTTAAATATACCAATAAAAGATGAGACAATTTGGGCTACTGTTAAAGATATAGCAAATATTTTTGAAAAAGAAAGAAGTGTAGTTTCAAGACATATAAAAAATATCTTTAAAGATGGCGAACTAGATGAAAAAGTGGTGTGTGCAAATTTTGCACATACCACGAAGCATGGAGCTTGGGAACGAGGGAATAACCATAGTGTAACAATTTTAGATAAATTGGTTTGGGTGGTTTGAGATGAAACAGTTTGATAAATGGAATGATTTAAAAAAGAAGATAGATAGTAAAACTAAAAAGATTGTTACTCCAAAAGAGAGAGAAGTTTATTGGGCTAGTATTGGTGAAAATATTGGCAATGAACAAAATGGAAAAGGAGATATTTTTTCAAGACCTGTACTTATAGTAAAAAGATTTTCTAAAAGTATGTTTTTTGGTGTGCCATTATCTACTCAAATAAAGCAAGGTAGTTTTTTCTATAATTTCAGATTTTTAGACAATTTTAGCAATGCCCTTATAGTTCAAGGCAGATTATATGATACAAAAAGATTAGAAAATAGAATCGGGATGATAAATAAAGAAGATTTTGTAAATATAAAACAAAAATTAAAGGATCTATTAGATGTGTAAGTTTTCTCCCCTTAGAAAACCAAGGGGCGTCCCGAAGGAAATTATGGAAGAATTGTATCATAAAAATATTAAAAATTCAAGAGGTAAAGATTAGATGCCAACATACATAAGACTAACAGACTACAAAAGTAGTGATGAAAAAGAGATTTATCATATAGGGGCTAGTTTCCCCTCGTTCCCAAGCTCCAGCTTGGGAACGAGGGAAGATGGATGGTGAGAGTTTGAGTGTTTTGGGGAGGTTGAAGTGATGGAATTTAAAATAGATAAAAGAGCTAAATACTTAGAGGAAAAAGATTTTGTTAAATATTGTAAGTCATTAAAATTAAATATTACACTTCAAGACCTAAAATATTTCTCTAAACAAAAATTATTATATCCATATTATTCTGTTGTATCTGATAATATAATAGATTTAGAATATAATATTTATAAAAATCATGAACAATATCAAGAAGTTATTGAAAATGGACATCCTTTTGATGTTGCATTTAAAAATTCAAATACTCAAATTAAAAAAAATACCAACTCTAATGACATAAACTATTATGCAAGATGGCAAATTATAATTATACAAGAGTTACTCAATAATAATAGAGCAATTGAAAAGAAAATTTGTTCTATTAAAAATTATCATTTAGTTAAAAAAACAACATCACAATTCAATAGTAATATAATTGAATTTGAACCACTTTTTCAAACTATTACAAATAATCTAATGATTGAAACTTTATTACATGATGAATATTTTAAACTTCCAAAAGAACAAAATGATTTAAATATCATTGAAGGTATATTATTAGAAGAACTAAATGTAGAAATAACTACAAATAGTAAAAAACACTATGAGAAACACCTTTATATTGAATGGATAAAGTTTATACGAAAATTAGTTGAACTTTATAACAATTATATAGATATTGAAAAATATAAATTAGCTGATGAGATAAAAATATTTTTAACCACTACAATAAACCTAATTATTGATTCTGAAGAAAAAGATTTTAATCAGATATGCATAGATTTTGATGGAACTCCATCACTAATTCAGAAAATAGAAGATGATATTATATTTAGTTCAGGTGATTTAAAAAAAATTTATCCTGATGATATAGAACTTTCAATAGAGAAATTTAAAATTACTTTTAAAGATATTGCTGATAAACAAACAATTGATGGACTAATAGAGTTTATTAAAAATAAAGAATTAAAATATATATTTTTACATATTTATGATATTGAAAAAATATGGTTTAATAGAGAGCAATATTGGGAAAGAAAACTATGGGCATATATGAGGTCATTAACTGTTGGAATTGAATTTTATTCAAAAGATATATTTTCTTGTAGATTAGGAGACTTATATTCTCATCTTGGTTTCACTCAAACAAATGGGGACAACAGTATCAGCTCCCATCTAAACAAACCAAGAATAGGCGATGCTGAATCACTTGAAGATTATATAGAAAAATTAAATACTCTCATAGAAGCTTCAAAAAAAGCAAATGACCAATACAAAGATGAATATTTTTATCATATCTTTTATTTAACAAGAAACTTTTTTGCTCACAAATTTAAAGTAGATAATGCAATGACAGGGATAATATTTTATCCGATATATGAATCGCTAAAAAAAGTATTATTAAAAGTTTATGAAATTCAACAAGGACAAAATTAAAATGGCAACATACATAAGACTAACAGACTACAAAAGTAGTGATGAAAAAGAGCAAGAGTTTTTTAATCCTGAAAATAGATATGAAGCGAAGCAGGAAGATTTTTCTAAAATATCAAGTAGCCCAATTGCTTACTGGGTAAGTTCTAAATTGCACAATATATTTCAAGAAAATCCATTGCTTACAAATATTTCTCAACCAAGAGTCGGCTTTTCAACAGGGGACAATGATAGATTTATGAAATATTGGTATGAAGTATTTAATAATAAAATTGGATTTAATTGTTCTAATAGAATAGAAGCTCAAAATAGTTTGTCGAAATGGTTTCCACATAGTAAGGGTGGAGGGTTTAGGAAGTGGTATGGAAATGATGAATATGTCGTTAATTGGGAAAACGATGGATATGAAATTAGGAATTTTTATGATACGAAAGGAAAATTAAGGTCAAGACCTCAAAATTTAGACTTTATGTTCAAAGAAGGTATTACTTGGGGCGATGTAGGAACAGAAATGCCATCTTTTAGATATCAACCAGCCTGCAATACTGCAAATGCAAGAAGTCCGATGTTATATGTAAAGGACTATTCACTACTTGCATTATTAAATACAAATATTGTTATAAATATATTAGAAACAATAAGCCCTACTATTACTTTTAATGTTGGAGAAATTGCAAAACTACCTATTATACTCCCAAAAAATAGTAATGTAAAAAAACAAATAGAAACCCTAACCCAACAAAACATAGACATCTCAAAAGAAGAGTGGGACAGCAGAGAAACATCGTGGGACTTCACAAAAAATGAACTCATAAAACACAAATCAGACAGTAAAATAGAAACAGCATACACAAACTATTGTAACTATTGGAAAGAGAAGTTTAACACTCTCCACCAAAACGAAGAGGAACTAAATAGACTGTTTATAGATATATATGAACTGCAAGATGAGCTTACTCCTGATGTGTCGCCTGAAGATATAACTATACTGAAAAAAGAGACTAAAATAGGCATTCCCAACGAGGACGTTGGGAACGAGAATGAGAGCAAGGACGTTGGGAACGAGAGTGATGGCGATGGGATTGGAAATAAACCCCACCAACCTAGTTCCCAAGCTCCAGCTTGGGAACTCATATTTCAAGCAGATGAGGTTATGAAACAGTTTATCTCTTATGGTGTTGGTGTGATGTTTGGTAGATATTCACTTGATAAAGAGGGGCTTTGGATAGCAAATCTTAATCAAGATATAAGTATGCATTCCCAAGCTGGAGCTTGGGAACGAGAGGGACAGCCAACATTTGAGATAGATGATGACAATATTATTCCAGTGCTTGAAGATGACTACTTCAAAGATGATATAGCTTCAAGATTTGTGCAGTTTGTTAAAACTGTTTTTGGAGAAGAGCATTTAAGTGAGAACATACGATTTATAGAAAACTCACTCGGATCTACTCTAAGAAAGTATTTTGTAAAAGGCTTCTATGAAGACCATATAAAAAGATACAAAAAAAGACCAATCTACTGGATGGTAGCATCTCCAAAAAAAGGTTTTATGAGTTTAATCTATATGCACAGATACGAAGCAGATACATTTGCTCGTGTGCGAAACTCTTACTTAACAGAATACATAGCAAAACTTGAAGCACACAAAGAAACACTCGCTCTTACAACCAGCTCAGACACAGCATCAGACAAAGATAAAAAAGATGCAGACAAACAGATGAAAAACATAGATACAAAATTAAAAGAGATTATAGAGTTTGACAGAGATAAAATGATGCACTTTGCACAAAATCAGATAGAGATAGATTTAGATGATGGGGTGAAGGTTAATTATTGTAAATTTAAAGATATACTTTACCCTATAACGGGGTTGTGTAAGTGATTATGAAAAAGGTAAAGAGTTTCTGGAATGCTATTCTTCATAATTGGCATATTCCTTTTTTTATTATTGTAGGGCTAATTCTTATAATTTATCTTAGAAGTTATACTTCAGATTTTGATGCAGAAACATTTAAATACTATATAGATAATATACATGTAGAATTAGCAGGTGCTTTTTTCGATATTGTAATTTTTGGTATTATTTTTTATTCTATGCAACTTCTATTTCAAAAAAAAGCGAAGATAAATCAACTAAAAGAACAACTTGATGATTTTAGAGATTGGGATGAAAAAGAAGCTGGGTATAGGGTAATAGGCATTTTAAAAAGACTACATAAACTTGGTGTAGAAAATGTTGATTTATCAAGATGTCATTTTAATGAAATTAATATTATTGGAGATGCTGGAAGAATATTTGGATTTGATTTCAAAAAAGCAAACCTAACTGATGTTACCTTTATAAATATGAAAATGAATAATATAAAATTTAATAATGTATTTGGGAATGATGTTCTGGATTGGGCAGACTATGGTAATGACCCAAGAACAATGTTTATAAATTGTAATCTTCGCACTCCAAATTTTTCAAATAATACTTTTACCAGTTTTAATTTTATAGAAACGACATTTATAAATGCAAAGTTTGAAAATGTGCAATTTTATGCTTCACATTTTAATGAATGTATATTTAATAATACAAGTTTTGAAAACACAACATTTTTAAGCTCATCATTTCACAATATGGATATAGCAACAGTAATGTTTTCTAATATAACATTTAAGAAATGCACTTTTGTTAATTGTATATATAAAGACTTAGGTAAATCAGTTGTTTTTGATGATTGTAAGTTTGAAGAGCTAGTGAAATAATGGAGCAAATAAACCAATACCTTGAGATTATAAGAGAAATTATTGTAAAAATAAGTATGAAAGATAACAATCTTATGGAATTTAATGAAATGATGCAAAAACAGTTGAGAATTGACAAAAATAAAATTGAGATAATACTTGTTTCTTTAGATATTATTGGAGATACCCAAGAAGCAATAAATAATTTTTTACAATATGGATTGAAAGAAGAAGTAGGAGAAAAGTATATAAGACTTTATGGTCTTTTAAATGCTATCTATCTACATTCACAAGCAGTTGTTTCTCTTGGAAAATATTTTAATGTCAAAAATATTACAGATATGGAAAAGTTTCTTAACAGTAAAATAATATTAGATGTTAGGCATAAACTTGGTGCACATAGTGTGAATTATGAAAACTTAGATAAAACCATTTCTTGTTATACTCCAATAAGAATGTTAATGGAAGCAAGCACCCTTGTATTTTATAATATGAATCCTCAAAGTACAGAATCTGAAACGATAAATTTATATGATGAAATTCATAAATATATACTTTATGCTAAAAATATCATAAAAGAAACCGTAGTAAAATTATCTACAACTATATATAAAACTGCACCAAATAAGTTACAACAAATTAATAAAAAAATAGTACAAATTGAGATTTCTAAGGTTAATTAAATGAGGGAAACAATAGAACAAAAAGCTATACAATATCTAAATGAAAATAAACAAAAGTTTTTAAAAGAATACTCTGATGGTATAATACCTTTAGATGAAAAAGTAATTGTGTTAACAGCAGGTATGAGTGGTATTGATAAATTGTTAAAGAGAGATTAAACAATATGATAAAATGTTTTGAATATGCGACCCAAAGAGAAGTAGTAACACATAGGAGAATATTTTGAATTTTAATGATAAATTTATGCAAGAAGCCATAATAAGAATCAATGAACTACAAACAGAGATAAAAGAGAAATCTAAAACTATTGAAGGTGCGCAACAATACATACAACAACAGGTAAAATTATATGAAGAGAGTGAAATATTAAAAAATAAAGCTAAGAATCTTCAAGAAGAAGGGCAAAGAATTGCAAATGATTTTTTTTTCTAAGCATTTAAAAATGATTGATGATGCAAAAAAACATTTTGCTTCATAAAAAATCTATTTTTGGAAGGTATGGAAAATGAATAGTTTAGAGATAATGATTATAAAAGTTGGTAAAAAAGCAGTGAAAGATGCTCAAAAAGAGAGTTTAAAGCAAGGTGTAGCAAATGTTTATAGTAAAAACAAGCAACTGTTTTTTCAGTTGCCAGATGGAACAATAACGCAAAATATACCCAAAGAGTATCAAAAATAATTATGAAAGATATACTTTATCCTATAACGGAGTTGTGTAAATGAGTGAAATAGTAAAAGAAGATTTTAATGAAGTGTTAAATCGTATTCAACTATCTAAACAAAAGGCTTATAAGCAGGTCAATACTGTTTTAATAGATTTATATTGGAATATAGGCAGCTTTATATCTAAAAAAACTTCACAAGAAAACTGGGGAAAAAGTATTGTTAAAGAGTTAGCAAATTATATTAAATTACATGACCCAACTATAAAAGGTTTTAGTGATAAAAATCTTTGGAGAATGAAACAATTTTACGAAACCTATAAAGATAATGAAAAACTCTCAGCACTGCTGAGAGAATTGTCTTGGACAAATAATTTATTAATACTATCTCACTCAAAACAGCCAGAAGAAAGAGAATTCTATATACTGTTGAGTATTAAAGAAAAATTATCTTCAAGAGAGTTGGAGCGACAACTAAAAAGCTCCATTTTTGAAAGAACAATGTTAGCAAATGAAAAACTCTCAGCAGTGGTGAGAGAATTACCACAAGATACAACGAATGTGTTCAAAGACATCTATTCATTAGAATTTTTAGGATTACCCAAAATACATAGTGAAAAAGATTTGCAAAAGTCATTAATTAGTTCATTAAAAGAGTTTATTTTAGAGTTAGGGATGGGATTTGCTTTTATTGGACAGGAGTATAGAGTTCAAGTAGGTATGGAAGATTTTTATATTGATTTACTGTTCTTTCATAGAAACCTGCAGTGTTTAGTTGCTTTTGAATTGAAAATTGGTAAATTTAATCCTAGTGATTTAGGGCAATTAGAGTTTTATTTAGAAGCACTTGATCGAGATGTTAAAAACAGAGATGAAAATCCAAGTATTGGAATTTTAATGTGTTCTTCTAAAGATGATGAAGTGGTCGAATATGCTCTTAGCAGAAGCCTCAGTCCAACTGTTATATCTGAATATGAAACTCAGTTAATTCCTAAAAAAGTATTACAAGATAAATTAGATGAATTATATATGCAATTAGAGAGTAAAAATTAAATGATAGATATACAACAAAGATTAAAAACAATTTTCCAAAAAGAAAGATTAGTATTTTGGTATGATGACAAGGAAGCTCTAAAAAATGAGTTTGAAGCCATAGAGTTGGAAGATGTAGAGAAACTTGTCATAGACAACAATGAGTTTGGCATAAAACGGCAACTGCTCAGTTTGCAACCAAACGATAAGTTTTTAATCTACTCTCCAACTAAAGCACCACAAGATGAAGAGAACTGGCTGCTTGATTTGAACATCGCCAACTATATGTTTTCTGCTGATAAAACCAGCCTTGTTTTACAAAATCTTGGTCTTGATGTCAGTTTCAAAGAGTTTGTAAGTCAGTTTGATAGGTTTTTCAACTCCAAAACCCGTTTAGAAGCTCTAAAAAATCTACTGAATGATAAAGAGAGTGAAGACACCCTTGCACTCAAGATAATGGCTGTAAGTATAGGGTGTGATGATAATATAGAGAGTATTATGCTAAAACTCTTCTCTCATGAGAGGCACTTTGAAACATTGGGCAAATACAAGCTTGCAAATGAGTTCTTCAAAGCTGTTACATCCAAATACTCTTATGATGGGGAGAGTCTCAAAGACCTGCTCTATAAACTTTTTCAAAATCATTTCTATTACTCAATTGACAAGAGCAAAAGCACTCTCAACTCCGATGCACGACTTTTTGTAAAAAGCTGGATGGACAGCAGCAGACACAAAGAGAGTTTTGAGATACTCTCAAAAGAGATAAGCGATGCGCTAAATATTGACAATATCATTACGGATATAGAGATTGCAAAAGTAATCTCCTGTGATACTTATGAGAAGTGCGATCAAGTCGTTATATCACACCTGCTTCGTAAGCTGGACAACGACAGCATTAACTCTGTTGAGATGACTAAAATCATTACTATGAGAGAGCATACATTTTGGTTTGAAAGTTATAAGAACATATATAAGGCACTGCTGAGTGCTTCACTGCTCTTTGACTTTGTAAAAGATACAAAACTTACTATGAAAAATTTTGAAGATGGGTTGCAAGAGTATGCTAAACATTGGTATAAGGCAGATAGCTATTATAGAGATTATTCCGTTTATTCAGGCAAAGCCGAACATCTTGAACTGCTAAAGCCGCTCAGCTCCAAGATAGAAGATGTGTATCTGAACTCTTATTTAAGAGAGTTAAATGATAACTGGCAAGAGTTTGCCCAGAAATATATGACAAATACAACAATCCTGCATCAACAAAATTTTTACAACACAAAAGTTGAACCATACCTGCAAAAGAAAAACAAAGTATTTGTAATCATTTCAGATGCCCTGAGATATGAGTGTGGAGTTGCACTCACTTCACAAATATTGGCAGAAAACAAAAAGAGAGACAGATTTTCTGCTACATGTAAAGCCATGCTGAGTTCATTGCCGTCATATACACAGCTTGGAATGGCAAGTTTATTGCCGCATAAAGAACTCAGCATCAAAGATAAGAACGACATTGTATTTGCAGATGACAAGAGTTCATCCGGCATGGCAAACAGAGATAAAATTCTGAAATCGTATGATGAAAATGCTTTTGCTATCGGCTATGAAGATTTTTTGAAATATAAAAGAGAGGAAGGCAGAGCGTTAGTAAAAAATGCAAGTGTAGTTTATATCTACCATGATGAGATTGACAAGATGGGAGAAAAAAACGAGATAAAAACATTTGATGCCGTGCAAAGCACATTTCTTAGTATCATTAAAATCATCAAACAAATTGCTAACTTCAATGGCTCAAATATACTCATAACAAGTGACCACGGTTTTCTTTATACTAATCAAGCGACCCTTGAGAGTGAGTTCTGCAAAGTTGAAGTGCAAGATGTCATCAAACAAAACAGAAGATTTATCATAGGCAAAAACCTGGAGAGTGGCACTTGTGTGCATAAATACAGTGGTGCAGATTTAGGGATTAGCGGAGATAACGAATACCTCATACCAAAGTCTATAAATAAAATCAGAGTGCAAGGCGGAGGCAACCGTTTTGTGCATGGCGGAGCTTCGCTGCAAGAGTTGGTTATACCACTCATTGAAGTCAATGTCGGCAAAGGAAAAAAAGATATAAAAGAGGTGAATGTGGATATTATACCTCTTAGGAGTATATCTACAAATACAGTGAATGTGTCCCTGTTTCAATCAGAAATAGCAGATGACAAAACGAAGCCTGTTACATTAAAGATTGCATTTGAAAGTGCTGAGGGTGTATTGCTCTCTGATGAGATCAAGCATACATTTAACTCTACAGAGCAATATGATACAAACAGAGAAACAAAATTTAAGATGACCTTCAGGCAAAATATAAATGAGTATAATAACCAGACTATCAGACTTGTAACAAAAAAGGTACTTGATGGCAGCAGTGAAACCCCAATATATAAAGAGATTAAAGTAAAATTGGCATTATCCTTTTTCAATGATTTTGATGATGGTTTTTAATGAATGAAAATATACAATATAATAATAAGGATTTTAAGAATGTTTGGATTTTTTGGCAAAAATGAACAGGGTGCAGAGGCAGAGAAGAACGGGATGCAAAATCAAGACGAAAATCAAGACGAAAATTTAAATACTAAGTTAAATAGAGAGTTTATAGGTAAAGTAGTAAGAAAAGATTTGACTAAAAGTATTAAAGAGGGAGCCAATGTTCCTATCTATGTTTTAGAGTATCTGCTTGGTATGTATTGTGCAACTGATAATGAAGAGCTCATCCTTGAGGGTGTTGCCAAGGTTAAAGACATACTTGCCAAGAACTATGTAAGACCAGATGAAAAAGAGCTTATAAAGTCTCGTATAAAAGAGAAAGGTCGTTATAAAGTTATAGATAAAGTATCTGTAAAACTGAATGAAAATGATGATGTTTATGAAGCAGAGTTCTCTAACCTTGGTATTAAAAAAATAGTTATCAATGAGGAGTATGTAAAAAAATACCAAAAGTTACTTGCAGGTGGTATATGGGTAATCGTCACTCTTGAATACTACTATGATGAAAATGCAAAAGGTGCAAGTCCTTTTCATATACAAGACCTCAAACCTATTCAGATGCCAAATATGGATATGGAAGACTTCAAAGCTGGGAGAGGTAAATTCACTAATGATGAATGGATGGACTTAATCATAAGAAGTTCCGGAATGGAGCCGACTAACTTTGATACTAACACTAAATGGCACTTATTGGCCCGTCTCATTCCTTTTGTAGAGAACAACTACAATATGTGTGAGCTTGGACCTCGCGGAACGGGTAAATCATTTGTATATAAAGAGATTTCACCTAACTCCATCCTTGTAAGTGGCGGTCAAACAACTGTTGCAAACCTTTTTTACAATATGAGCAGCAGAACTATTGGTCTTGTGGGGAACTGGGATATTGTAGCATTTGATGAAGTAGCAGGAATAAACTTCAAAGATAAAGACGGCATACAGATTATGAAAGATTATATGGAGTCTGGGTCATTTGCTCGCGGTAAAGAACAGAAACAAGCTAAAGCTTCATTTGTATTTGTTGGAAACATTGACGGGAGCATAGAGAACATCATAAAAACTTCACATCTGCTCTCTCCTTTTCCAAAAGAAATGATTGACACTGCTTTTTTTGACCGTTTCCACAACTATCTTCCAGGGTGGGAAATCCCTAAAATGAGAACTGAATTCTTTACCAATGAGTATGGCTTCATTACAGACTTTATGGCGGAGTGGATGAGAGAGCTCCAAAAGATGAACTTTTCCAATGCTATCGATAAGTATTTTAAACTTGGAAAGGATTTGAATCAAAGAGACAGTCGTGCTGTAAAAAAAACGGTAAGCGGTCTTTTAAAACTTATGCATCCAAATGGTGTTTATGATAAAGAAGACGTAAGAGTTGTATTGGAGTATGCACTTGTTGGGAGAAGACGCATAAAAGAGCAACTCAAAAAGATTGGAGGCATGGAGTTTTACGATGTAAATTTTTCATACATTGACATAGAAGATGACAGTGAGATAAGAGTTGCTGTGCCTGAGAGTGGAGGAAATGCTTTAATCCCCAACGGACAACTTCCAAACGGTTCATTATATACAGTCTCATACAATCCGGATAACGGTCATAAAGGCTTGTTTAGATTAGACTTGCAGGTAATGGCAGGTGGAGGAAAGCTTGATACAACAGGGTTTAGCGGAACTGCTGTTAAAGAAGAGATAAAAGAAGCTACTAACTACATACAGGCAAATTTACACCGTGTTTCGTTGAATGCAAAGTATAAAGATTTTGACTATCACTTAAAAGCAAGTGATCTTAACGGTATAGGCAAATCAAAAGATATTGAGTTAGCTATATTTATATCTTTATGCAGCGGTGTTCTTGAAAAACCATTACTGTCACAAATGGTAGTTCTTGGAAGTATGAGTATAGGCGGAACAATTATCGGCACAGAGAGTCTCCCGAATGCTCTGCAAATTGCAAGTGACAGCGGAGCAAAAAAAATACTGATTCCCGCTGTTGATATGGCACAAATGGCAAAAGTTCCACCAGAACTGATGAGTAAGTTTCAGTTGATTATTTATTCAGATCCTGTTGATGCCGTGTTTAAAGCTCTTGGTGTAGAGTAAAGTGTAATTTTTGATATAATTGCAAATATCAATAAATACATGTAACATTTTTACAAATAATATTAACAGAGTAACAGGATAAGAAAATGGACGAAATTGAATACAAATTATATATAGATGATGTTATCAGACGGGTTGAGACGGCACGTCTTAAGGTAAGTGAACACCATATAGTAAAAATTGTTGCTGTGAGCAAATACTCAACGGCTGATGAGATAAAAAGACTTTACCATATCGGTCAGCGTGCTTTTGGAGAGAATAAGGTACAGGATTTAAAAGCAAAAGCAAAAGAGCTTGAAGAATTGCCGCTTGAATGGCATTTTATAGGCAATCTGCAAAAAAACAAAATCAACAACCTTTTAGATATTAATCCAAGTCTTTTTCAGGCACTTGATTCATTGGAACTTGCCCATGAACTGCAAAAAAGACTTCTGGCAAAAGAGATGACACTTGAGTGCCTTTTGCAAATCAATTCGGCAAAAGAAGAGAGCAAGCACGGTGTTATGCCTGAGGATGCCATAGAAACCTACAAGCAGATTATGCAGGAGTGTCCGAACATACACCTTAAAGGTGTTATGAGCATAGGCGCACACAGTGATGATGAGCAGCTTGTAAGAAAAAGTTTTGAGACGACCCATGCAATCTATGAGCAGCTTCCAAATGCAACAATCTGTTCTATGGGAATGAGCCAGGATTTTGAGCTCGCTATTGAGTGCGGGTCAAATATGGTTCGCCTTGGCTCCATTATGTTTCCCAAGTAAGTTTTTTATCTAATCTAATTATAATTATTATAAGATATACTTTAAGCAAAATTATAATTAGGATTAGCTGATGACAAAAACAAATTTTATGGATAAGTATCCCGTCTTTTCATTACATGTAAAGAAAAATGAAACAAGTTTCAAAAATGCAGATGAAATTATTGCATATTTTCAAGAACGCATACAAGAACACCCTGTAGCTACTTTTATAGCGATTTTCGATCACTATCAACACACATCCTCATTACAGGACGCTACTATTGCCCCTGAAATCAAAGATGCAAAAAACATTGTATTTTGTTTTGGCAAACAGCTGCCAAATGCTAAAATGCTTGCAGTGCGTCCCAGAAGCATAGGTGTTTGTGAATTGGATGACAGTTTTGAGATCAGTTTTTTAGAAGTTCCAAATGAACAACTCCAAAACGTTGTTTATGAATGGGTACAGGCACTAAAAACTCAAGCCTAGTTTACTCTTCTCTTAAAGCGTACCGCGTGAGAGCGTGGATTTTGTATCAGCTCTTTTTGGTACGCTATCATTGCATGAAACGGTTTTAAAAAACCGGCTAACTGTTCTTCTTTAATCTGCTCTATTTTCCACTCCTGCAACAACTCCAAAACAACCAAAGTCGATTCTATTGTAGAGAGATAATTTTCATCCGGCTGTATTTTTATTTGATATTGTGACGTTTTTGTCGTTGTAAAACTCATATGTTTGAGTTTTTGCAGGTTTTTGCTTTGTGTAAACATCTTTTTTGTACAGCTCCACGTAGAGTCTATCAAAAAAATCGCCAGAGGCTTTTGGCTTCTTTTTGGATTTGCAGTTGTCAGGTTCACAGCATCTTCTGAGGGAAAAAGTATATAACTCTCATGTGTGGCAATAATCTCATTAATTCTGGTGTTACATGTAAAGTCTATGCCGACAAAAAGTTCGGAATTGTCAAGACTCTGATGCGTGAAGTGCCCTGTATTGTTTTTGACCTTTTTAAACTCTTTGGGGTGCATCAAAATGATAAATTTTGTTTGTGTCTGTATATGCTCAAAATGCCCGCACATGCAGGAACTTTTGGGTCTGTAACACTTATAACATTTTTCTCTGTCGCCGTAATAAGTTTTCATTAATGCAATTATACTAAAATTACAGAATGATTGAACCAGAGAATAAAAAACATTATGATGTCATCGTTGTCGGAAGCGGTGCAGCCGGAATCATTGCAGCAATAGTTGCGGCACGTGAAGGCAAAAAAGTCCTCCTTTTGGAAAAACTCTCAAAAATAGCTTCCAAACTAAAAGCCACAGGCGGTGGCAGATGCAATCTTACAAACACCCTTTCAAATGAAGATTTCATGGCACGTTTTGGAAGAGAGGGGCGTTTTATGCAAGATGCACTCAAAGCCTTTGACAACAAAGCTCTCGTCACTTTTATGGATGAAATCGGCGTAGAGACCCATGCCCCTGACGGATTTAGAATTTTTCCCACATCACACTCTTCTGCCACCATCATTGCCGGGCTCCAAAAAGAGATGCTCAGACTCGGCGTCAGCGTTACATGTAACCAAAGAACCACAAGGCTTTTGGCAACCGGCAATCACATAGACGGGGTTAAAACACAAACAGATATCTTTTATGCACCCAATGTCATCATCGCAACCGGTGGGCTTGGTTACCCTGTGCTTGGTGCTGAGGGTGACGGCTACAATCTTGCCAGTGAAATCGGGCATAAAGTAACCGACCTCTCCCCTGCCATGATGCCCTTAAAAACAAAAGAGAGCTGGGTCAAAAACTGTCGGGCTGACACCATTGCCAAGGTTGAACTGCGTGTCAATCTGAAAAAACATAAAAAACTGCGGGCAAAGGGTGATTTGATTTTTACAAACTCCGGCATACGAGGACCCGTTGTGCTTGATTTTGCCAGAGAAGTCACACCGCTTTTAAAAAAATACGGTGAAGTGCCACTGCTGTTGAATCTGACAAAGGGAAAAAATGAGGAACAGATACGCGAACATTTTAAAAAAGAGAGTGCAAAAGAAAATATGACAAACATCTTGCAACTGCTTAAAACTCTTTTACCGGAAGCACTTGGCCTTGAGCTGTGCCGATTAGCAGACATAGAGCCAGACACACCATACAAAAAACTCGAAGGGAAAAAACGAGACAGACTTATTTCACTCTTGGCATGGACACCCCTCACCGTTACAGGACATGACGGCTTCAAAATGGCAATGATAACAAGAGGCGGCATCTCCCTCAAAGAGATCAATCCTAAAACAATGCAGAGTAAGATTATGGACGGTTTGTATTTTTGCGGCGAGGTTATGAACCTTGACGGTCCCTGCGGAGGATACAACCTGCAATGGAGCTTTGCCAGTGGCTTTCTTGCAGGCAAACTTTTAAAATAAAAAAGCTTCACTTAATGACAGTGAGGTTGAAACCCAGGTTTCAAGAAAGTATCGAAAATACAAACTTTACTTTTTTTGAGTCTGCCATAGTGGTTTTACCAGAGCACACTCCCAACCGTCATATTTTCCATTATAAGCTTCACTTACATCTATAAGTTCCACAGTCAAAGCATCTATGTCATAATAAAAAGGCTTGTCTTTTCTGTAAAAAGAAATACCGTACATTGTTTCATCTCTAAAAGGCACTTCACTTCTTTTTTGCTCTGCAAATCCCATCTCCTGAATTTTTTGCACAAATCCTTCTCTGTCATCATTACATGTAAAGTAGCTTTTATGTTCTATTGCCCTTGCCTGATGAAGGTCATCACCTTGTTCTTTAAGGTTGTCGCAGGCATGATGATTGGTGATGATCTGCCACTCTTTTACAGTCGGAAAGAGAAGTTTTTGATAAACCTCCCATTCGCTGTCTATGCGTGATCCAAACTCATAGCTATACTCAGGAAAATGTTTCATCGCATCTTCAACTGTATTTTTCCATTCAAAATCCATTTTCAGAGCATAAATAAAATTTACTGCACCCTGTGTAATAATACGTCCTATATATTTTCCGTTGCGATACCGCAAAGACTCCATCTCCAGCCTGTCTTCTATAAATCCGACATCATCGCCCTCTTGTTCCCAAACCAAACCGTCCTCTTTTGGATTATTCAATTTTACTTTGACAAATCCTACATACATGTACTCTTCATCCGGCACGCTGTCCGCCACACCAGCATTCAATGATACCATCGCCGCATGCCCGTCTACAGGCTTCATATACGCTTCCCAATACTCTTGCATTTTCTTTACTCCATTTCCAAACTCATAAGGAACATATCTTCCCCGTCTGTTACATCGACATCAACCGAACCACAACTTTGACAACAGTAATGAATTTTTTCAAGTTCACTGACTTCTTCACAACTGTTGCACTTTATGACAATCGGCTGAATGTTCATGACAAACTCCGCACCGTCGGCTATGGTCTTTTCCTTAAAGGTATTAAACGCAACCTCAAGAAGGTGCGCTTCTATACCGCTCATGACACCGATTTTTACAATGATTTTTGTTACTTTTGTTGCTTCATTTTCTTCCGCAATATTTTCAATCTGTTCCAATAGTGCCTGGACTACACTGTACTCATGCATTTACTTTTCCTGAATGATTATTCGTTATTGTAGCTTTTAGTCGCTGTGGTGTTTCTAAAGGGCATATTTTATAGACAAATTCATAGCGTTTTTTATGAAAAGAGCTGCCTTCTTCCCAAAATTCCGGGTACATCACTGCTATTTCTTCTTCACGATGATGCTCTATCTGTTTTTTATGTGATTCTATGTATTCCTCTTTGTCCCATAAAAAATCTTCTAATTTTTCCTCATCACAAATAAGTTCCAAACAAAAATTTTCAAGTTCTTTTCTGTACTCTTTGTGAGCAAAAAGTTTGTCCGCCAAACCTGTCTCTTTTGCTTTGCCTGCACTCAAAGGCAGACACTCCTCTAAAATCTTCTCAGCATACTCTTTACCGACCCGCTTTGGTAAGCTGTAGGTGTGATACTCACTGCCACTGAGGCGCAATGTTTTATAGTGGGGATTAAGCACAACCCCTTCTTTTACCACAACATAATCACAGGCAAGTGCCAAAAAAACACCGCCTGCTCCCGCATTTTTATGAAGAGAAGCTACAGTGACTACATCATCGGCAAACAAAACACTTTTTACCAAATCATTCATTGCATTGATATTGCTCCAGCCGTCTTCGCCGTTTTTTTTACTGTCTTCTAAAATATTCAGATGAATGCCATTACTGAAAAAATCCTCTCCGCCCATCAGCACAACAATTTTTACCTGCTCTTTGATATATTCAAAAGCATATTTTAATTTCATACACTTGTCACTGCTGAAGGCACCGTTGTGAAAATTGAAATACAAATATGCCACTTCTTCTTTTATATCACAGCTTATTTCATAAAAAGTTTTATAACTTTTGTCAAAAATCAAAGGCAGTCTTTGCTCTTTGACACCTTGCAATCGCTCTTTTAAAACATAGGTGGCAGGAAGTTTGAAACGGTTTGGCTCTTTGAGATGGGTAATCCAGACCGCTCCGTCAACAGTTCCCAGACAGATGGCACCGTCTCGTTTGGCAAGAATCTCTTTTGGTTTACCTTTTAGTTTTTCCTCTCTCCATGCTCCGTACAGGTAACATTCTACTCCTAAAATTTCATCTTTTACTCCAGGATGCGAATCACTCATATATATTTTTTTTAGAATCTCCTGTGTTGTGTCTTTCTGCCAGTCAATCGCTCTGTCTTTTTGAGACAGAGCCTGATGCATCGGTAAATTTGACTGCGATGTAAACTTTTTACCCTGTATATTTTCTAAAAAACCGTCAAGCATACTGTAAAAAGTTGTTATGACTTCATTTCTGTATATACTTGCTTTGTAAGCTTGCCGCATCCCAAAATTTTGTGTAATGACAACATCACCACTGTCAAACTCTCCATTTGCTTTAAGAACAGTAACTCCCCACTCTTTTTTGTCAAGCCTGATGGCATTATCTATCGCATACGCCCCTCTGTCACCCAGTACACCAGGATGGACAATGTAGGTATCAATGTTTTCATAAATCTCTTTGGGTACAAACTTCTTTAAAAACGGACACAAAATAAAATCGGGGCCAAAACAAAAAACCTCATCTATCATCTGTTGTTCATTGATGGCAAATACCACATCAACACTGTACTTTCTGTCTTTAAAGTAAGTATATGCCACCTGTGTCAAGGAATTAAAGGCACTGACAAGAAGAGTAATTTTCATTTAAAAAAACTTATGACTTAAGCTTAAGCGGAATTTTGTAAAACTGTTCTATCGCTTTTTTTCCCAAATACCCGAGTATTCCATCTACTTTTACAAATGATGCTGTTGCAATGGCAAATTTTCCTCCAAGGGCTATGGCCAGACCGTAAATTTTTATATTTGCTTTGATAAGCGGTTTTTGTTTGATTGTACGGAGGATATTTTTTGCAGCGATGACTCCGCTTTGTTCTGCGGTTTGCGCGGTTTGCGGTAACGGTTCACCTGTTTTGTCTTTTAAAAATGCACAATCCCCGATAGCAAATATATGTTCATCTACTCGCAGATACTCATCGACCTTTAAAAGATTTTTCTCTTTTTCAAAGCCAAGATTTTTTATAAATTCACTTACTTCGAGTCCAATGGCTACAACCCCAAAATCAAACTCTATGAGCTCATCCTCAAGGTGCAAGCTGTTTGCTTCAACTTTTTGTACCATTTTTTGCAGTATGCGTATGCCGCTGTTTTGTAAAGTTTGCAGTGCTTTTTTTCTGGAGTGTTCATCAAGTTCACTCAAAAAAGCATCTGCAATCAAAGAGATTTGTATCTCCTGTGCCAAATTTGATTTTAAAAGATAATTTTGCATCTCAGCAGCAATCTCAACACCACTCGAACCGCCGCCGATAACAACTATGTTCGTATTTTTTTTCTCTTTTTTGAGATGTTTTACGATGGTGTCCTCAAAAGATTGTTTCAAATGCAAAGCATTTGAGAGATTTTTAACTTCAAAAAGATGATCATTTTTAAAAATAGAAGGAAGCAGTGTCTTTACCCCTACTGCTATTATGAGATAGTCAAAAAAATATTCTCCTTCTTTACATGTAACCGTATGTGTATCCACCTTGAAAACTTCATCCTGGATAAAACAAAAATTTTTATCTATCCCTTTGACAAGACTGTCCAAAGGGATGATGATATCATCCAAAGAACTGTTCAATGCAACAAGATTATAACTTTCTGTCTGCAGATAATGATAGCGGTTTTTATCTATCAGCGTTACCTCGATGTTTTCATTGTTGGCCAAAGTTTCCAGTGTTTTGATACCGCCATAGCCACCACCGAGAATAATAACTCTTTTTTTTCTGTTCATCTGTTACCTTCTGCTGTATTCCTGTATATGTTCAAGTCGTGCTTCTATAGGAGGGTGTGAGGCAAAAAAACTTCCTAAAAATCCGACTATTCCAAATGCTCTGTAATCATCACTGAGTGCCAATTCTTCTTTTGGAATACGCCCTAATTTCGCCAGTGCATAGTATATTCCCTGTGGTCCGCTCAAGTCAACAGCCCCTTCATCTGCACGATACTCTCTGTGTCTTGAGTACCACATCAGTATAGCAGTAGCAAACAGAGAAAAAATCATCTCTAAGGCAAAACTTATCGCAAAATACATCATATGGTTTGTATTGCCGTTTCTGTCCCGCGCAACCATAGAAGCAAGTAAACGGGAGACAAATATGACAAAAGTATTCAAAACCCCCTGCATAAGTGTCATCGTAACCATATCACCATTTTTTATATGGCTTATCTCATGTGCAAGAACGCCCTCTATTTCATCTTTGTCCATACTCTCAATAAGTCCGGTACTCACAGCAACAAGAGAATTGTTTTTATCCCAGCCTGTTGCAAACGCATTCGGTGGTGCATCAAATATACCAACTTCCGGCATACCTATATTTGCCTCAACTGAAAGCTTGTGAATTGTACCCAACAGCCACTCTTCAAAACTGTTTTGCGGTGTATCTATCAGCTCCACACCCATACCTCTGACAGCCATCCATTTTGACATAAAAAGAGAAATAAAACTTCCACCAAAACCAAAAAGTGCAGCCATCATAAAAAGCCCACTCATACTCTGTTGATCAATATAAATACCAAAAAAACTGCTTAGAATAAAAAGTGCTACATACAGTGATGCCATAACAGCCAGGTTCATTACTATTAACATAATGAAAGACATAGTTTTCCCTTTATAAAAAAATTATAATTTATTGTAGCTTCTTTTTTTATGCTCTTTTGCTACATAAGTAGCTTAAGCGCGCCTCTGAAAACCCTTAACAGATACGGGGCAAAAGTTCCCCTGTAGGGGTATCTAAAAACCTTTTTGTTCCGTACGGGCTTAACAATATAACTTTTTGACTGTATTGTTTAGTGACACTGGCAATTGTAACAGCATTTTTGGAATTTTCAAAAACATGCAGTATATCAAGTGCTTTTTGTGCATCTTCTTTTTTCACTGCCAAAACAAAAGTACCTTCATTTGCAAGGTTGAGTGCTTCAAACCCCAACATCTCACATACTCCGTTTACCTCCTGCGAAACAGGAACAGCATCTTCTTGCACTTCTATACAGATATTGGATTGTTTTGCCCATTCATTCAGTACGGCACTGACTCCGCCACGCGTTGCATCCCGCATAGCAGTGACTTTCACACCTGCATCGAGCAAAGCCTGCACCTGATGGGTCAGTGATGCACAATCACTCTCTAAAGTAGTTGAGAGTTCTATTCCCTCACGAGCACAAAAGATGGTTGCACCATGACATCCAATATCACGACTCAGCAAAATAACATCATCAGTTGTGATATTGTTGGAGCTTATCCCTTTTTTTTGGATTTCTCCTATTCCTGTTGTATTGATAAAGATTTTGTCAACACTGCCACGGGGAACAACTTTTGTATCACCGCTGACAACTACAGCACCATTGACTTCAAGCTCTTTTTTCATACTGCGCACTATTTTTTCAAGTTCACGGGTTGAAAACCCCTCTTCTATAATAACACTGCATGTAAGATATTTCGGCTTTGCACCCATCATGGCAAGATCGTTACATGTACCGCATACAGCCAGCTTTCCTATGTCTGCTCCCGGAAAAAAAAGAGGGCTTACCGTAAAACTGTCTGTAGAAAATGCAAGTTCGCCGCCATGTATCACCGCGGCATCTTCACTCTTTTGCAATATCTCATTTTTAAACGCTTTGTAAAAAATTTTGGAGATAAGCTCGTTGTTCTCTTCTCCGCCGTTACCCATGGCCAAAGTTATCTGTTTGTTCATAATAGATTTCCATATTTATAATACGCCGCACAGGCACCCTCACTGCTGACCATACAGCTGCCAAGCGGTGTCTGCGGTTTGCAGGCTGTACCAAAGATCGTACATTCGTTTGGTTTTGCCATTCCTCGAAGTATATCACCGCAGATACAAAGCTTATGGTCCTCTATCTCCTCTTTTGGTAAAATATCAGCATAAATATGTTCCGCATCAAGATAAGCATATTCGTCTTTGAGTCTGTATCCGCTATCGGGAATATTTCCAAGTCCCCGCCATTTAAAAAGAGAGGCTTTTTCAAAATACTTCTCTATAAGTGCCTGTGCTTTTTTATTGCCGTCATACGAAACAAGTCGTTTGTACTCCACTTCAAGTTCGCATCTGCCTTCATTGAACTGTCTGACTATCATCAAGATAGCTTCCATTACATCGACCGGCTCAAACCCTGCTACAACTACAGGTCGATTATACTTTTTTGGGAATTTTTCGTAAATTTTACTTCCCGTTATAACGCTTACATGTGAAGGCCCCAAAAAAGCATCAATTCTGTTGTTATAGCTGTCTACATGTTCATCTCTGCTGTCTATAAGCTCCACCATGACTTCAGGAACCGTGACATGGTTGATATGAAAGAAAATGTTTTTTATCTCTTTTTTAATAACAATATCTATAAGTGAAGTTGTCATAGGCGTTGTTGTCTCAAAACCGATGGCAAAAAAGATTATTTTTTTATCCGGATTTTCCTGAGCAATTTTGAGTGTATCAAGCGGAGAATAGACAAAACGCACATCCGCACCTTTTGCACGAGCATCCTGCAGACTGCCGTGGCTTCCGGGTACTTTTATCATATCACCGAGTGTTACCAAAATCGTATCATCAAGCTCTGCCAATATGTAGGCATGATCAATCCGCTCTTTTGGCATAATACATACAGGACATCCCGGTCCGTGGATAAAGTTTATATTTTTTGGCAGAAGCTGCGGGAGACCAAATTTCATGATAGAGTGTGTATGACCGCCACAGACTTCCATGATATTAACCGGTTTTGGAAGTTTTTTTGCCTCTTCGTTTATAAGTTTTGCAAAACCCTCGATTACCTCAGGATTTCGAAAACCGTCATACAGATCTTTTAACTGGAGTTGGCTCATTTTATGCACCTCTGTTTGGACAGTTATCATCCTCTTCAACCAAAGAACGCCGCTCTTCCTCATCAAGTTTTTCTAAAATTTCATTATAAACTCTGAGTGATTCGAGGGCATCCTCTTCATCTATTTTGTTCATAATGAAACCGATATGCAATAATACATAATCACCGATTTGTACATCATCTTCTTCCATAAGTTCGAGTCCTGCCTCTCTTGTGATACCCATAGTATCAACAACCGCAACATTACGCTCTTTGTCTATCTTTACTACTTTGCTTGGTATTGATAAGCACATATTACCCTCTCATCTTTCTTTTAAACTCTATCCAGTCTATCACTTTTTCAACGGAGGCTTTGTCTTTGATATTTACTTCCAAAATATCTACATTTGGCTTGATTTTTCGTGCTTCATTTTTTTCATGTTCCACATCATACTCAAAATGCTCAAGCAAATCCGTTTTTGTAATAAGTATCAAATCAGCCTGACGAAACATTACAGGATATTTTTCTATCTTGTCACTCCCCTCAGGAACCGAAACAAGGACAATATTCAGATGTGTACCGACATCATAAGATGCAGGACAGACAAGATTGCCGACATTTTCCACAAAACAGACATCAATCTCTTCAAGAGGCATTTCATGCAGACCCTTATGTACCATAAAAGCATCCAAATGACAGGCACTGCCTGTTTGAATCTGATATGCCGGTATCCCTTTTGCTTTAATCCGCTCAGCATCTCTGCTCGTTTCCAAATCACCCTCGATGACTCCAAACTTAAAATCAGCCATATCAGCCATATGCTCCAAAAGTGTCGTTTTTCCGCTTCCGGGGCTGCTCATCAGATTAATACTCAAGACATTGTGTTTATCAAAATGGGCACGGTTATGTCCTGCTTCATGATTGTTTTTATCCAGAATTTTTGTAATGACACTGATCGTTTTAGAATCATTAAGCTGTGGGTTATGATGCAGTGTTTCATGTGCTGCCTGGTGTTCATGGCTATGGTCGTGATGATGGTGATGCCCATCTCCTAAAGTTGTTCCTGTTATACTGCATCCGCAATCTGCACACATGTTTTCTCCTTATCCTAATAACATATCAGCACCTACAAGAACCGATATGAAACCGGCTGTTGTAAAGACTCTTCTTACATTCTTTTTGTTTGTCAAAACTTCTTTGTTGAGATATAAAATAATGCTTCCGAAAGAAACAAACACAATACTTACCCCTGCTATGAAAAAGAGTATCATCTCGAAATTTATACTCTTGTCATGAAGAGCACCAAGAGTAACAAGCATACCTCGTACTCCGCCCATACCCATCAGCGCTCCCATGGTCCATGCTGATGCTGTTTCTATATTTTCGGTATGTGTATGCTCTTTTCCAAAATAGATATGAATATGTTCTTTTCCGTCATGCATATGTTTGTTGAGATGGATTTTGTCCGTATAGACCATATACAAAAGATATATTCCCATTCCGATAATAACAGTTGAAGAGATAATATCCCCATATGCTGTTATTGCCTCAGGCAATCGATACACCTCTAAGATCTTTGCAAACATAAAAAGTGTCAATCCGTGGCCAAATGCAAACATAACTGTAATCATCATGGTTTTTTTCATAGACTTTCCGATAGAAAAATCCGCAATAGCTGTTAAATGGTCAGGCCCAAACGCATGAAGTATCCCGTAATAGAAGATTATCATATATCCTAATTCCATAAAGTTTTATCCTTTAAAAATGAATGTTTATTCAGGTTTAAAAGATTTTATACTATATTATGTAAAAGAAAGCTAAAAAGCAGTATTTCTTATATAATTTTAGAACTTTGGAGTTACAATGCAATGGCAAACCGAATGTTTATATTGCGGTGGTTACATGTATCGTCTGCATTCACACAATATCAAATGTTCACAATGCAAAAAAAAGCTTTCAATAAAAAGAGTAAATACAGTACTTTTTCTGATGGAGGCTTTTTTAGACAACAAAAGTGCTTTAGATGCATCGAAACTGCTGCATATCTCTTATGTCTGTGCAAAAAACTATTATCAGGATTTCAGAATGCTTTGTGCAAATATCAGTGAAGAACATTATATGAAAATAAGAGACAATGCCGTAGAATATGAAGAATATTTTTATATAGAAAAATCAAAAAAGCATAAAAGCGGTGCCATCTTTGATGCATACAATTTTTTGACTTTTGACTATAATGGATATATTTATACACTTTTAATGCCCTCTTTGCAAAAATATAAAAATCAGTTTCTAGAAGACAACCTTGAAGATACGTATACCAAAGAGTTTAAAAAATTTCAAAGAGCAAGCAAACTCATCCGACTTTCAAACAAAGAAAACAAAATTCTTGATTTTTGGAAATATTTTGAAAAATCGATTCTTGTATATAAAGGTGTTTCCCATAAACTTTTTGACTATTATCTCAAAGAGTTTGAATTTAAATTCAATTATTCAAAAGAAGAAGCTTTAGAACTTCTCATACAAAATTATTTTAAAGAGCAGACATGAAACAACTGGCACTCCTGAGCGTAGGAAACATTTTAGAATTTGATGATGGTGTAGCTGTCTATGCTTCACAATACCTGGAAAAAAACTACACATTTTCTCCGCAGACAGATATTCTCAACGGCGGTGTTGAAGGCATAAATCTCTTAAATCTTTTTATGGAGTATAAACATATCATCATTCTTGATGCCATTGAGATAGATGACAAACCCGGCAGTATCTATCATATACCATCAAATGAGCTTACAGGATATGGTCTCAATTCCGGCGGAGCACATGAAATAGGTGTGTTGCAGTGTTTTGATATTTTAGAACTTATGGGAAAAGAGATCCCTAAATCGAGTATCATCGGTATAGTGCCACAAAAAATTGATGTATGTATAGGATTAAGTATGACTATGCAGGAGACTTTTGGTACATATATTGATACTGTCATTGCTGTCTTGCAAAAAGAGGGAATTCAAGTAAGCAAAAATGAACATCCTGTCTCATTGGAAGCTATTATTGAAAGTTTCAAAAACCCTGTAAGCCGATAATGCAGATGCAATAATTTGCTTTGAACTTTGAGGAATTACAGGAGTTGTGGATATATCTCATATCTGCATTATCATGAAAAAGTCGTAGTTGCATCCAAAATCTTAAAAATGAATGAACATTCATATATTAATATATTCTATCTTATATTCCTGTTAAAAACCACGATTAAATTCTATACTCGGATTGGCAAATATATGTAAAATATCTTCCAAAGAGCATCTTTTTTCTTTTTCCTTTACAACAATTCCCATATTTTTCAAGGTCTGCAAAACAACACTGATATAGTTTTGCCAATGCGACTCAAGAGCTTCGCTCAATGCCACTTCTACCGATATAATATCCTCTGGAACAATACTGATGACCGTTGTCTCTGCCATTTTTTCACTCATAGAACAAATTTGCAGCATTTCGGCAATTTCAACTTCATTGGCAGTTTTTTTGACAAGCTCTCCGTCTAAAAATTCATCAGTAGTTTTTACACTGATCTCTCCCGTTTTTTTCATATTATCAGAGGCTGTATTTACAATAATGACTGCATCATATTCCTGCAAAAGAGGCATTAGTCTAAAGCCCAGTGTCCCTCCATCGACTATTTCGATTTTCGGTTCAAAATCAAAATTTTCTTTTAAAAACTTTCCGGCATACAGACCGGCCCCTTCATCTTTAAAAAATGCATTGCCGCTTCCGATAAGTGCTACTTTTTTATTCATAATTTTCCTTGATACTGTTTTGATGTAATGCATAATAGGCCTGCCCCAGTGATATACCACCGTCATTTACCGGTACTTTTGATGCAATATTATATTTAATATGATTTTTTTGAAAAAGAGACACAACTTTTTCCAGTAAATAACTGTTTTGAAAAACGCCTCCGCTGAGTATTACTCTTTTGTTTTTATGTTGTAAGCTGATTTGTATTATCATCGCAGCAAGAGCATTCATAAATTTTGCCGGTATTAGCTCTTTTTTCTCTTCGGCAAGTATCTCCTTGATAAGATTTTTACAAGATATCACATCATCTTTTACCTCAAAAGTATACTTCTTTCTTGTTTTAAATTCGCGTGCAAGACTCTCCATAATCATCCCGCTCTCTCCTTCGTGTCCTAAAGGATTCAAAAAACCACACAAGGCATATACAGCGTCAAAGAGTCTTCCCACAGAAGTAGTCTGTATAGAGTTTATACTCCTGTTTCGCATGAGGTAGAGCGTTTGTATCTCCTTTTTATCCAAAGAAGATACAAAATCATTGGGCATACTCTTTATTTCCTCAAGAGAAAAAATATCAAACAAAAGGGAAAGAGCAACTCTCTTTGGTTCTTTTATCGCTTTTTCACCCCCTATCAAAAAAAATTCTTCCATATGGCAGACTCTTTTGTACGCTTTTGGTGTTGCCAAAAGCACTTCACCGCCCCATAACACTCCATCGTCTCCAAAACCTGTACCGTCAAAACAAAATGCCAAAACTTCTTCATCCAAAGCATACTCTGCCATCGTACCCAAAGCATGCGCATAATGATGCTGCAGCTGTATAAGTTCACATAAGGGATGATTTTGTATGTACTCTTTGGCCCATTTTGTTGTTTCATATCCTGGATGTTTGTCACATACAATAATGTCAGGTTGAAAATTATAAAGTCTTTGAAAAGTTTGCACAGTCTGCCTGAAATACTCCATAGCGCCAACTGTATTTAAATCCCCGATATGAGGTGAAATAACAATATTTCCCTCAAAAGCCAAAGTAATTGTACTTTTTTGCTGTGCACCGAGTGCCAGGATTTTTTTACTCTTTTGTATCTTTGTTACAAAACTCAGTGGGGCAAAACCCCGTGCCAACCGTAATGTGATATTTTGATCGGCAATCTGCATCATAACACTGTCATCACAGCCGTTAATAATCTCACGGTCATGGTTAAGCGATACTTCCACAACAAGGGGCAATTTTTTAAAGAGTTCTTTTTGATCTTGAATAATCGGTTCATCACTTAAATTTGCACTTGTGGCTACTATGGGGAATTTGAGTTTTTTTAAAATCAATTCATGTAAGGGTGTATAGGGAAGGAACGCACCGATTTTGTCTATATTCGGAGCAATGTATTTGCATAATACCTGTTGCTGCTTTTTCTTTTTTACCAAAACAATAGGACGCTCTTTTGAAACTATGAGTTCTTTTTCACGCTTGGAAACTTGACAGATTTTTTGTAAAGACTCTATATTTTCAAACATTACAGCCAACGGTTTGCTTGGTCTGTGCTTGTTAATTCTCAAAAGCATCACTGCTTCTTCATTTCTTGCATCACATACAAGATGAAAGCCGCCCAATCCTTTGACAGCCACTGTTTTACCGGATTTTATACACTCACATATTTTTTCTACAGCCTCATTGTTCTGAGCCTGACACTCTTCCATCAAAGATACAAATTCCAACTTTGGTCCACAGTCATAACAGGAAATCGGCTGCGCATGATAACGACGATTTGTCGGGTCTTCATACTCCTCTTTACATGTATCGCACATTGTAAAGTTTTGCATTGAGGTGTTTTTTCTGTCATATGGAAGATTTTTTATAATGGTATATCTCGGTCCGCAGTTGATACAGTTGATAAAAGGATACATGTAACGGCGGTTTTTCTTATCAAACATTTCACGCTTGCAGTCATCACACAGTGTCATATCCGGGCTCAGCATTGTTGAAAGAGCGCTGTCTTTAGATTTTACAATACTAAAACCATCATCACTTTTGAGCTGTATATCTTCAATGCCCAGCGTATCTATTCTACTCAAAGGCGGCGCTGAAAAATCAATCTCTTTGATAAATTCAAGAAGCGTCTCGTTTTCCCCCTGTACTTCAACAACAACGCCATTTCCATCATTAAAAACAAAGCCGCATAACCTGTACCTGTTGGCTAAGGCATAAATAAACGGGCGAAATCCGACACCTTGAACAATACCGCTGATATATATCTTTTTTCTACAGATAGACTCCGCCGACAACAGCACTCTCCTTGCCAATTGGATAATTCATGTTCATAAGAGGCGGAGACATTTTCAAATTTCTTTGCATTCTTGAAAAAAGTGACTGGTTTGAAAAATGTGTTCCGCACAGTACAATGTGTTGGGCTTTTGTTTTGGATTTGAGTTCCTGTAAAATATCATTAAAATAATCCCCAAAACTCTCAAATATGGAATAAGCGAGGATAGAAGTACTTACATCAGCCAACTGGTATGAGATAATGCTTGAGAGAAAAGCCGCATGGTCAAAACGGTTGTCACTTACATGGGTGTCAATTTGGATACCGCCTTTGCCTACAAATTTCATCGCTTCATTGACAACGCCCCGCATTGTTTCATCTTCAATTCCGAGTAAAATTGCCACTGCTTCAAAAAGCTTCACATCTTTTTTCTTTTGCAGATGAAGCAGCTTTTTATAAATGCGGGGCATGTTTTTTTCCAAATTGACGACAAGTCTGTCAGACCCTTCTCTGAGATTTTTTATATCTTCTATGATGTTTTTGCCATCAAAAGCCTTGGGAGGCACAACTCTGAGAACATTTTTACCGTCATAATACAAAAAAGAGGGTTCTTCGTCAAAATAGGCTCCGACACATTTTTCTCCGAAAACCTCATGTTCTGCAATCACAGACATAAAAGAAGCCTCTTCGGGCATAAAAATATGCTGATTTGGATGATACACTTCTTCTGTCCCCTCTATGACATTTACTTGCTCTACATGTAAAGAGTCAAAGTGTTGCATTTTATCAAAAAACATCTTATTTTCTTTTGCAAAGCCGATATATTCGTCAGCGATAGACAAAACATTTCGTTTTTTCAGATTATGTGAAGGGAAAGAGACTCTCTCTCCCTGAGCAATAAAAGAGACATCTTTGTTTAAAAAGACTCTCATGTCTTTTTGCGGATTGATTTCAAGGTCATAATCCATCAGCATATCAGCCTCACAGGCAGCATCAGCATCTTCATAGGCAATAAAATCTACGCCAAGTTTTTGCAATTCTGCTCCCAGCAAAATACAAAATCCGTCATCAGGATACTTTACATAGGCAGTATTGCGTCCAAGCTTTTCTTTAAGTGCTTCATTTTTAAGCGTTACATGTAAGATCGGTCGCTCAATACCAAGCAGCGCATTAAACTCCTCTGTAATCAAGGAGAGATGGTCTGTTATTTTGGCCGCATTTATCATCATAAGCACGGAGTCATCATGCATTGTATCGGCTTTGTAAAAGAGACGATATCCCATCGTTGTTTTTATGAGCAGTTTTTTATCATCATTGAGTGCTTTTGCCGCCACCTCAAACATCGTACGAAAACTTCCTGCATCATTGGCATAGCGTTCACTCGATTTGTTCACAAGACGTACCGGTACACCACACTCCTGGCAGCTGTTAATGTGATGCGATTCTCTCAAACCGGCACTTTGCATCTCTTCCTTACACGATGCACAGGGAACAACAAATTTCATAGAGGTGTTTTGTCGTGCATAAGGATAGGCATGTAAAAAACTGTAATTGCCTCCGCAACAGCTGCATGATGTAAAAGGATAGTAATATCTGCGTGAGCTTACATCAAACATCTCTTTTTGACAGGAGGGGCAAAGTCCCAGGTTTAAAGGGTATTCATTCTTTAATTCTGTCTTCGAAGAGACTTCTTCCTCGTTTGCATAACTTTTGGAAGCTTTTAAAAAGATGGAAGCCGGCAGTTTTTGTGCAATTGTATCAAGACACGCTTGTAGATTTTCATGTTCTGATGCAAAAGCACAAATAATTTTTCCTTCTCTTTGCGATATGTCCGCAACAATATCACAGGTTTTTACAATAGATACGACTGTATTATAAAGATAGTTTTGAGAAGATGTTGTGTGTAATTCCAAGATGAATGCCATTGAATGCCTTTAAAATGATTTTTCTGTGTCAGAAAGAAGCGCTATGCTTCTTTCTCTTTAACAAATTTGGTACCGCTGACAACAATACCAATGTCTCCCTCTTTCCAAAATATGGTACGCCATACCTGATAATAGATATGAAATGCCACCCAGGAAAGGATAAACCACATAGTCATATGATGCACTATGCGCACATCCATAATATTTGTTCCCGTTGCCGTTGAACCAATCATCCATGATGAAACCGGCAGGGTCCAGTCTGTCACCAAATGCAACATCCAGGGCCACCATGACCCTATAGAACTCAGCCCGGATTCAAGCCCGTGTACATAGAGTTGCAGTCCTGTCAAAAGCATCCATGCAAGCATTAAATGAAACAGCAAAAAGAAAACAGTATTGAAACTGTCACTGTGAGTAGAATCAAACTTTTTACGGCGGTTCAGCATAACAAGGTTGATGATAACTTCAAAAAACTCTTTGATGTTTCCTGCCGTCGGGATGATCTTTTTATATGGTTTTTCAAATCTTGAAAAGAAATAAAGATACGCGATGACAATACTGCTGACGTCAAATATGATTGCAATCATAAAATGCACCCATCGGTTCCATGCCATCACATACTTCATAACAGCAGGCTCAGCAATCAGTGTCTGATAATAAGGATGCCCTATATAGAGTCCGGTTACTACCGCACCTATCATGCTGAATGCGACAACCCAGTGGTTGAGCCGCATAAAAGCTGTCATCCTTTTGACTTGTTTGTATTTAGGTTTCATAATTGTTCTCCTTAGATACTGCAACCGGTATCTATTTTATAGACACCGAGTTCCTTACCCTTTGTATCAACAACATGCACTGCACACGCGATACAAGGATCAAAACTATGAATGGTACGTATAATCTCCAGAGGCTGTTCAGGATCAGCCACCTTTGTACCGATAAGTGCTGCTTCGTATGCTCCCAAACGGCCTTTGTAATCCCGTGGTGCAGCATTCCATGTTGAAGGCACTACTGCCTGATAATTTGAAATTTTTCCGTTTTCTACTCTCACCCAGTGACCGAGCGCTCCACGAGGTGCTTCGGCAAGTCCCATTCCTTTTGTCTTCACACTTACTTTGTCAAAATCAAACTCTGTCCATGTTCGCAAATCTCCGCTTGCAGCATTTGCAGCCAACTCATCTACCCACTCAACCATAACATCAGCCATAAGCTCTGTCTCAATTGCACGGGCTGCCGTACGTCCGACTGTACTAAAGAGTACCGCTGTCGGTAAATTACCGCGTTTTAAGAAGTTCATGACATATTTTGTTATTCTCTCATCTTTTTTGGCAACACCGACAACCATACGGGCCAAAGGTCCGACTTCAACACGGGTATCATTATAAATCGGAGATTTGATCCAGGAGTATTTCTCATCAGTTTTAAGGTAGGCTATGCCATCCTCTTTTTTATCAAGTCCGGTATATTCCGGAATGGTTGTACCATCATACGGATGTTCGGGTTTTCCTGTACCTGCATACCATGAGTGTGTAACATCTTCTGCAATTTTTTGCGGATCAACATCTTCAACTTTTGACAAATCACCACCATAAACCAGTCCGCTTGGAAAAAGTGTTTTTGCCTTGTAAAAACCGGTATCGTCAAGTCTGAAATCACCATAGGTCATATAGTTAAGCAGACCTCCGCCGGTTCCGCCGACACCTTTGCCCTGCATAAGTTCAGTAAATGTTGCTTTCGAATCCGTTGCCTCATCGGCATACATTGTTCCAGCCATATAAACATCCGGAAGGTAAGCCTGCTTGACAAACTTTGTGGTATCTTGCAAAAGCTGTTTAAACAAAGCAATTCTTGCAGGATTTTGAATATCCTGCACACAGGTCACCCCACCGACAACTATAGACTGAGGATGCGGATTTTTCCCGCCAAATATAGCCTGCATTTTTGCCATATCTCTTTGAATATCCAGTGCTTTGAGGTAATGCGCAACACCAATGAGGTTTTGTTCCGGAGTCAGTTTATAATGTTTGTTCCCCCAGTAACCATTCCCGAAAATTCCAAGACGGCCCTGTTTGACAAACTTGGCTACTCTCTCTTGGACCTCTTTGAGATCTCCATATCCTTCATACGGGACTGTTCCGGCTACTGCAGCCCATTTTTCTGCTTCTTTTGCCGCTTTTTTCGGATCTGCCGAGAGTGCTGAAACAACATCCACAAAGTCAAGTGCATGCAGGTGATAAAAATGCACCAAATGGTCATGCATATAGAGTGCCCCCTGAATAAGGTTACGCACCAAACGCGCATTTTTAGGAACAGTAATGTCAAAAGCATCTTCTACTGCCTCAATACTTCGCTGATAATGCGTTCCCGTACAAACACCACAGATACGCATAGCCAACAATCCCGCATCGCGTGGATCACGGCCTTTTAAAATTGTCTCAATCCCTCTAAAGAGTGTTGAGGAAGCATACGCATCTACAATTGTATTGTTCTCATCTATAATTGCCTCTATTCTTAAATGACCCTCGATTCTTGTTATAGGGTCAACTACTATATGTTTCTTTGCCATTATGCTTCTCCTCCATCTTCTTTCTTTCCTGCTACTGCACTGGCCACTGCATGAATACCTATACCTATGCCCGCTGCGGTCAAGAGTCCCAAACCAAACTCATCAACAGTTTTTTCCACACCGCCGGTAGGTGCTTTAATTTTTGCATCTGCCATTGGTCTCTCATACGCATATTTATCCCAGAAATCCGGTTCTGAACAGCCGATACATCCGCGGCCCACACCAACAGGCCAGTTCACACCCTCGTTATATCTTACTATGGAACAGTTGTTGAATGTCATTGGACCTTTACAGCCGACTTTGTAGAGACAGAAGTTGTTTTTTGCACCCTCGTCACCCCACTCTTCCACATACTCACCTGCATCAAAGTGCGCCCGTCTTTCGCAGTTGTCATGAATTCTATAACCAAAAGCAAACTTCGGACGAAGCAGTGAATCCAGTTCCGGAACCTGTCCGGTTAGGATGTAGTGCAAGATAACCCCTACCATATTTGCAGGATTGGCAGGACAGGCAGGAATGTTGATAAGAGGTTTGCCCTGTATGACATCCATCACACCTACCGCACCTGTCGGATTTGGAGCAGCCGCAGGCACTCCTCCAAAAGTCGCACAACTTCCGACTGCAACAACAGCAGCTGCATGTTTTGCCACACGCAACAAGTGGTCATGCATAGTCTCACCGCTTGCACCTATAGTTCCAAACTGTCCGTTCATACCAAGCGGTACCGCTCCCTCAACAAACAGAAGGTATTTGTCTTTGAAAGTCTCCATCGCATCTTCAAGCTGTTTTTCAGCCTGATGCCCAGAGGCGGCCTGAAGTGTTTCATGAAACTCCAAAGAGATGATATCAAGCACAATTTCATCAATTTTCGGTCCGTCTGAACGCAGTAATGCCTCAGAGTTTCCGGCACAGTCTGAGAGTTCCAGCCAGATAACAGGCGCTCTGTTCATAAGCAGCGCAGCGTCAGCTACAAGCGGAGTAAAAGAAGCCGGAAGCATAAGCATACCGGTTACTGCACTTGCCCACTTTAAAAAATCCCTTCTCTCGATTCCCTGCATCTCCAAAACATCAGTAATGTCCAATCTGTTATTAATCGGTTGTTGCGTCTTTAACTCTTCAATACGGGCTTGACACTTCTCAAACAGCTTTTCATAATAAGCATCCCCTTTGTTTGTCTCAACGCGTGCACTTTTTGATGTAAAGAGTTTTTTTACACCTTCAATTCTATCCGCCATAGCTGACTCCTTCTCTATAAATGAATAATCATTCACTATCTTACAAAAGAATAACTTAAACAAATATAATATTTATTAAATTGAACTAAATTTATATTTTTCTTATATGGTTTTAGAACTAAACAGCTGTCTGAACTAGTGAGTAGTACACACAGAACAGACATCAAAAGTGCGAAATATGAATTTTGCATCTGCCTGTGAGCAATGCAGCATTGCCTGTTGTGCGGGGGAAGGATTTTCTTTTGTAGCGCTTGCTATATTGTACTGTGTCGGAGTGATGATTTCATAAGACTTTATAATCCCGCCTTCTATTTCTACTCTGTGAATTAACGGTCCCCTGGGTGCTTCCACAACACCCTCTCCTTTTGCAGAAATATTTTTAAGCGCAGCACTCTCTACGCATGATTTTTCGCTTACATCTACTTCATCCAAAAGTTTTTTGCAAAATCCAAGAAGATATGCGGTCTCATAAATGCGTGCCATAACACGGGTATAGGCACTGTCTTTAAATCTTCTGTGCATATTTTTTATGAGTTTAAACTCTTTTGCCATGCAACGTGCAAGCGGACCTGTTTCGTAAAACTGGTTTTTATAAAGCGCATTTTTTGCATAACTCTTCTCATCCGGCGCATAGGCATCCTGTGTCTCTACATATTTGGAAGCCACCTTGAAAAGCTTCGTCCCTTTTACTTTTGCAGCATGAGAAAACTCATGTATGCCAAGACTTAAAAATGTATCTTTTGCATGACCTTTTTTGTGCATCTCCAAATCTATCAATAACTGCTCAATTTTTGCAAAATCACTCTCAAGCGGTGCAAAGTCTTTACATGATTCAAAAGATAAAAACTCCTCAACACTCACGCCTAAAGTCTCTGCTTCAAAATACTCTGTCAGTTTTTGCAAATGACTTTTTGCCTTTGTAAGGTCCACATAGGTAAAATCACTTGTAATCCCTCCGGGAACCATATAAGAGGAATGCGGCCACTGTCCGGCAAAAATTGCCAGGATTTTTGTTGCCAAAGAGGCTCCGTAAGCTCCTTTAAGCGGAGTATTGAGCAGTTCTTCGGACTCTGAAAGTTCTTTGAGATGCGGCACAAGCACCAAATATATCCATTTCAGATGGTTTTGAATAATTTCTAAAACCAGTGTTATTTCACGTACCTTTGCTGCTTTGTTTGTTATCTCAACAACAGAATCGCTGTTTTTATAGGCATCTTCTATTGCCCGCACACTTGCCAAAAGATGGGAATGCCCGCAAATACCACACACTCTTGGGGTAATTACCAAAGCATCCATAGCATTTTTGCCCTCAAGCATCTTTTCCATACCTCTGAAATGCGGAAAGGCTATGGTTACAAAATCGACGATATTGCCTTTCATATCAAAATAGAGTGAGGCTTCACCCTCTATCTGTTCAAGTATTGTTTTTGTAATCAATCAGAGGCTCCTCAAGTCGTTTTATGTGGAATGTTTTTGCAATACCTGTTACAGTCAGGTAGGCTCTCTTTGGTACACCGACAGGAGCATCTGCCGGTATGGACATATTTGTTTTTGTCTCAAAAAGATTTGTTCTAGGAAAGTCACTCTCTGTACAGCCAAAACAGGGTGTTCCCGATCTTGTTTTGGAGTTCACACCATTCCAGAGAATTGTATTGCATGATCCGTGTGTCATCGGTGCACGACAACCCTGCTTGTAAAACAGGCAGCCTTCTTTTTCTCCAAAATGGTTTGCATCCACTTTCCACTCAAAATATTCGTTTCGTGTGCAGCCGTGATGCACCAGGGAGCTGTAAAGTTCTTGTGGTCTGTGCTCTTCATCAAGAACAATCTTGCGCCTGTCAATAATCATATTCAGTGTGAAACCAAGCCACTCCGGATGAACCGGGCACCCGGACAGGTTGATTATTTTTGCATTATATTCCTGCAGAGGACCGTTTTTATCTGCTTCATTAAACAGTATACCGGAATTTGTCTGGGGAGAAGTTGCCTTGAATATGCCGCCAAAACTGGCACAGGTACCGACTGCTATAATGTATTTGGCATTTTTTGCATAATGGCGGAGTATTTTATCTACAAAAACACCTGCCCTTTTTAAAGACGGATCATATGCCCCTTCAAATATCAAAACATCACAGCCTGTTTTGCACTCTGCCATTTCGCTTAAAGCGTATTTTGAGGGTAAAAGGGGATGCTGTAAAAATTCTGTCTTTTCTAAAAGTTCGCCTAAATAATCCAGATTTAAAAAAGAGTGGGCATTCCCGTTACATGTAAGGCCCTGCAGCCAAAAAACCTTTAATTTATGTTCTTGTTTTGAGTGCATTATAAATGTTCTCAGAAATTGACTGTTTATAATCATCCAATGGTTCAGGAAGAATTTTCTCACCGTAAAGAAATACCATACCGCCCAGATAGCCCATGAAAAGCCCAAAAGCTGAGAAGAAATCCTGATCATGCAACTCACCTGAAGCCACACCCTTTTCAAAAAATATCATCATTTCCGTAATAAAAGGAGAAACACATATCATTCCCTCGCATCCGTCTTTAAACACTTCCCTGTTTGAAAGATAGACACGCAAAAAATATTCTATCATTTCCGGCCGCTCTTTGGCCGTATCAAAATACATGGAGACAATTTTTTCAATTTTTTCCTGTGTGCTTATATCACTCTCATTGATAGCACGGATATTTTTGCCCAAATATTCAGAGATATACATAATGAGTTCTTTTGCCAGAATATCTTTTGAACTAAAGTAGTTGTAAAAATTACCGACACTCATACCGACTTTTTTTGCTATGTCAGGAATGGTTGTAATATAAAATCCGTTTTCAGAAAAAAGTTCCAGTGCCGCAGAAATTATTCCGTTTTTACGCTCTTCTTTTGTTGTTCTTGCCATACTCTTCCCAATAATTATATTTTCTGATTATAGCACCTTATCAGTGTAAGTGCAAAAATTATCTACCTAAATCAGCCTAAAAAGTAACGTATAGAAGCAAAGCCGTAGACCTTTGTTTCACTTATCGCATCAATCTGCTCTTGCGTGACAATCCCGCCAAGAGCAAAAATTTTGACATCTGTCATCCCTGCTATGCTTTGTAAATCCTGCACACCTTTGGGTTCACCCTTGTCCGGAGACGAAAATACGGGACTGTATGTCACATAATCAGCTCCTATCGCCTCGGCTACATGTACTTCATCATGCGTATGTGTGCTGATGATGACTTCAAGCCCCAGTTCTTTTGCCTTTGCAATATCATCAAACTGCTGGGAGGTCAAATGCACACCATCTGCACCCAATTCCTTAGCCAAGTTATAATCTTGATGCAAAAACACCTTGAGTTCGTGCAGGGGCTTGCACATCTGCACAAAGTTTTGTGCTTCTATGGCGTAGTTTTCATTCTTTTTGTCACGGTAGAGTGCAAAATCAGGCATATATTTTCTGAGTTGAAAATAAGAAGGAGCGGATGTTATGAGATACTTTTTCATTATTTTTTCAACAAAGGATTTTGAAAATCTATTTTCTGCACATCCACATTTTTTGCATAACGCTCTGCCATTGCACTGACATGATAATCCAGCCTGTCAAGCAAATAAAGTTCTGGTTTTGTATATTTTGCTTTTGCCTCTTCTATATAATTTTGCAAAAATGCCAAAGCTTCTGTTTCATCTTCAAACTTTATCTCGGCTATCATCTTTTGTATCATCTCATATTCATCCCCGCAGGCAGACAAAAAATCATAACTCAAATCCATAGTTTTAAGGTTGTGATGTGCTTTGGAAAAAGCGAAATGGTTATACAGCATACAGCCTACAAAGTATTCAATATCCGAGGGTTCATACTCCGAATACTGATTTGCTTCTTTTGCAAAATGTTTATGCCAGATATCTAAAATCTTTTCTATTTTTTTATCCATTTTCTCTCTCTGTTTTTTATAATTTTTGTAAAAGTTCTTATGTTTTCGGGAAACGATGCTTTCGCTTCGTCTTTTAGGCTTTAAAGACTAAAGCCTAAATTAAAACCTCACTACCCTTAAGTTAAGCATTTTTTGGAACCGGTACTTCAGTGCCGGCTGTTGCAATAATCTTGCCACTCTCAGCCGGCACTGAAGTACCGGTTCCGAGAAAACATCTGTTTTTTGCGTATTATACTCAAGTATGATAAACTTAGGCTATGATAAAATTAAACAATGCCTCCTCCAAACAGTTACATGTAATCCTTCCAAATACAAACAAAGCATTGGCGGAGGTATTGAAAAGTGCCTCGCCTCAGGAGATGCAGACGCTGACACAGTCAAAAGATTTGGGCTCCGTCTTAGAAGCTTTATTGCAACGCTCTGTCAATTCAACAGCAAAACAGGATAAACTTTTGCTTGATTTGCTGCAGAACAATCCGACACTGAAAAATTTGACAAACATAAACTCGACACTCAAAGAACTCTTACAGACCTTACAACAGAACAAAAATCCGCTGCCCTTGGAAAAAACACTTGAAGGTTTTTTAACAGATATCAAAGAGATAAACCCAAAAGAGCTAAAAACAAAACTGCAAAATTCCGGTATTTTTTTAGAAGCAAACATAAAAAATTCACAAAGCCCAAAAGAACTTTTTTCATCGGACTTGAAGGCTGTTCTTTTGCAAACCCATGAAGCATTGACGAATTCATCACAGCCAAATAAACACGAAATACTCAAACATATAGATAAACTTCTGCTTCAGATAGATTACAGCCAACTGCTTTCGCACCTGGCAAATGCCTCATCGCTTTATCTCCCTTATGTATGGGATGAACTTGAAGAGGGGAATATAACTGTAAAAAATGCAAAAAACAATAAATTTTTTTGCGATATCCATTTGCAGCTCAAAAACTACGGAGAGCTTGACCTGAGACTGGCACTTTTTCAGGACAATCAACTCAGTATAAATATAAGTACCCAAAATGAAACACTGAAATCTCTCCTGCAAAGCAATCTGCAAAACCTGAAAAAACAGCTTTTACATGTAAACATCCTGCCAAAAGAGATTCGCTTTGTTAACATCCATCAAAATGATTACGAAAAACAGATAAATGACGACCTGGAAATGGGATTTGAGGTAAAAGCATGAAAGAAAAAGCAGTCGCACTCAAATACAACAAAGAAAAAAACCAGGCACCTCTTGTGAGTGCCAAAGGGGAAGGCAAAACAGCACAAAAAATCATTCAGCTTGCCAAAGAAAACGGTGTTCCTCTCAAAAAAGACGAAGATTTAGTGGAACTGTTGTCCAAGGTGGAACTTGACAAAGAAATACCTCCGCAGATGTATAAGGCTATCGCTGAAGTTTTTAGCTTTGTTTATTCAGTTACAAGAGAAAAATCATAAACAAATTAAGCGGTTATATGATATTGTTATCATATATTTAATTTCTGGGAAGGTCAATTGTGGAAGAAGAGCTTACATGTAAAAACTTAAATGAAATACAGCTTGGTCAGCTTCACATCACTCCAAAAGAGTATGAAAAAATTCTTGACATTCAAAGTGCTGTTTTAAATAAACTGTCACTCAATGACGATTATGAGGATATCCTTCAGCATTTATGCCTGTTGACAGAACATCTGTTGCCAAATTCTGTCGCATCCATTATGCTTGTCAACAAAGAGACCGGTTTTATGAGTGTACTTTGCGCCCCTTCTATACCTGATTCAGGACGAAAATCCCTGGAAAATCTCAAACCGGGACCCGGTGGCGGCTCTTGCGGCAATGCAGTCTTTCACAATAAGCCTCAGTATGTTTTAAATACATTTAAAGACAAAAGATGGGCTGATTTAAGACAGGTTGCCTATGATTACAATCTCTGTTCCTGCTGGTCCATGCCAATTGTCGATGAAAACAACAAAGCCGTCGGAAGCTTTGCCCTCTCCTCTTTTGAACATCGGCTGCCGACGCCTTTTCACAAAAAACTTCTTGAAACAGCCGCATTTATTGTTAATATTGTATTAAAAAACAAAGAAATAGAGAACAAAATACAACATATGCTTTATTATGACAATTTAACAGGACTGCATAACAAAACATATATAGACAAATTATTGAATGACACTCAGGAACATACTCTTTTAATTCTCGATATCAATAATTTCAGCTATATCAACAACACTTACGGTTTTTCTGTAGGCGACGCACTGCTCACCAATGTTGCAGATATCTTTACAGCAAAACTGCAATATCCGAAAATATGCAAGCTTGAAGCAGACAGGTTTGCCATTATTTTACATGCAGATGCCAATGTAGAACAAAATGTTAAAAAGATACAGGAGTATTTTTACACACATGAACTGCTTATAGATTCCATAGCCTTGAATATCTCTTTTTCCTACGGAGCTGCCACGGGCAGCACAAACCTTTTTAAACATGCGATTATCTCCTTGAAACATGCAAAAACAAGAGGCAGAAGTGCCCTCTATATTTTTGACAACAAGGAAGAAAATATTTTTTTTCAAAAAAGAAAAGAGTTTATTGAGGCAAATAATATTTTGCACAATGCCCTTATTTCAAATAATATTGTTCCTTTTTTTCAGGGTATACGGGACAATAACACCGGTGAAATTACAAAATTTGAAGCACTTGCCCGAATAAAAACAGAAAAAGAAATTTTTTCTCCCTACTTCTTTTTGAAACCTGCCCACTCCTCCGGTCTTCTGCCGGAAATCACCAAAATCATGATAGACAAAACTTTTGAAATTATGTCACATAATGAGTATATCTTTTCAATAAATCTTACAGAAGATGATTTGACACGTCACTATATTCTGGATTATTTAAATGAGAAATCTGCCAAATACAGTATAAACCCTTCCCGTGTTATTTTAGAGATACTTGAAGGTATCAGTGCAAGCGGAAAGAAAAACCATATCCAACAGTTAAATGCTTTAAAAGAAAAGGGATATGCCCTTGCTCTGGACGATTTTGGTATTGAATATTCAAACTTTGAAAGAGTCTTGGATCTTGATATAGACTTTTTAAAAATTGATGCAAAATATATAAAAGACATTGACACCAATCCAAAAAGTTATGAAATCACCAAAGCGATTGCATTTTTTGCAAAAAATGCCAATATCCCCTGTGTAGCCGAATTTGTACACAATGCCAGTGTGCAAAAGATTGTTGAAGACCTGGGCATTGAGTACTCACAGGGATATCATTTCAGCAAACCCAGTCAAACACTTCCTAGCCCATAGGATATAAAATTTCCTGATGCACTTTATCGCAGGCGTCAAGCACTTCCTGTGAAAGTTCTACATCCATTGCCGCCAAACTTGCATCAAGTTGTGCCGGTTGCGTGGCACCTATAATAGTGGATGCAACAAAAGAAAACTGTTTGGACCAGGCAATTGCCATAGTTACCGGGTCAAGCCCTGCATCATGCGCTATTTTTAAATATTTTTGCGTCGAAGCGAGCGTCTTGTCATTAAGAAATCTTTGTGCCATGGCTCTTTGTCTTGCATTTTTTGATTGTACATACGTTGCAAATCTTCCTGTTTCATTATTTGTCTGATTGTATTTGCCGCTCAAGACTCCGCCTGCAAGCGGCGAATACGGCAAAAGCGAAATCTGCTCTTTTTCACAAAGCACAGCAAGCTCATCCAAAAATCTTCGATTCAAAAGAGAAAAATTGTTTTGAATGGACTCAAATCTGGCATATCCTTTAAATTCGCTTGTCATTAATGCTTTTGAAGTACCGTAGGCCGTATCGTTGGACGTTCCTATATAACGCACTTTACCGCTTTGTACAAGTCTGTCAAAGGCTTTAAGACTCTCCTCAATCGGCACTACGGTATCCGGCCAGTGCATCTGATACAGATCTAGATAGTCAGTCCCCAAACGTTTGAGACTTCCCTCAACCGCCTTCTCAATATGAAAACTGTCTATTGCTGTCAGTCCGTGACGAACAGGCGGAACAAACCAACCGCTTGCAGCCCCTGCAACCTTTGTAGCAAGTATAACACTCTCACGCGGTTTTGTTTTGAGCCATCGGCCTACGATCTCTTCTGTCACTCCTGCAAGTTTGGCAGAAGGAGGTACAGGATACAACTCGGCTGTATCAAAAAAATTCACACCTGCTTCATAGGCTTTGTCCATTATTTCAAAAGCAGCCTTCTCATCAGGTGTCTGTGTCCCAAAAGTCATAGTTCCAAGGCATATTGGACTGACTCTCAAGCCTGTTTTTCCTATATATCGAAACTCCATTATTTTAATTCTCCCCAGTTATCCCCGATATTTAAACTTGCCCGTAGAGGTATTTTGAGTTCTACAATATGATCCATAATATTTCGGAATCTCTCTCCGAGTACATCAACTTCTTTTGCATCAACTTCAAAAATCAGTTCATCATGAATTTGCAGTAACATTTTAGCCGGCAGTTTTTCCTCATTGATAATAGTATGGATTTTATTCATACTGAGTTTTATAATATCACTCACACTTCCCTGAAAAACAGTGTTGACCGCTTCTCGTTCATAGGCAGCCTTGTACATCGGTGTGGCGTTTTCATAGTCAAAATAGCGTCTGCGTTTGAGTAATGTTTCTACATATCCCTGTTCTTTTGATTTTTCCACTATAGAACGAAAGTAGGCTTTAACTGTCGGAAAGGATGCAAAATACTTCTCTATAATTGCTTTTGCCTCTTTTGTTGGAATGCCCAGAGTATCTGAGAGTTTTTTCTGCCCCATTCCATATAAAAGTCCAAAATTAACGGTTTTTGCTATGTTTCTTTTTGCTTTTGCTTCCTCTTCACCGAATAATACCACAGCCGTCTGTAAGTGAATATCTTTGTCATGCATAAATGCATCCACCAAAACAGGATCCTGTGAAAAATGCGCCAAGAGGCGCAGTTCCATCTGCGAGTAATCAATACCAATGAGTTTTTTGCCCTCACCGGCTACAAATGCTCTACGGATTTTTGCACCCAGCGGTGTTCTTGTCGGAATATTTTGCAAATTCGGGTTTTTTGAGCTCAATCTTCCTGTTGCTGTACCGGTTTGCACAAAAGAGGTATGAATTCTATGGTGTTCATCCTCATCCGCCAATTTTAAAAGCGGGTCAATATAGGTAGAGTAGAGTTTATGAACCTCACGATACTCCAGTAGTTTTGGGATGACGGGATGCTTCTCTTTTAAAGAACTGAGCACTTTTTCATCTGTAGAATAGCCTGTTTTTGTCTTTTTTCCCACAGGAAGCCCGAGTTTTTCAAAAAGTATCTTGCCGAGTTGCTGTGTTGAATTGATGTTAAACTCACTCCCCGCAAGTTCATAGATACTTTTTGTCAAGTGTTCGAGTGTCTCTTTTACCTCAACCAAAAACTTTTCTAAAAAGGCTGTGTCGACTTCTATCCCCTCCTCTTCCATTTTCAAAAGTGTATGAATAAACGGAATTTCAACTGTTTTTGCCTCTTCTATGAGGTGTGTCGCATCCTGGAGTTCCAGTTTTTGTAAAAAGAGTTTATAGAGTTTTCGTGTTATAAAAGCGTCCTCTGCAGCATACACACAGGCATCATCAAGTTCCACGGTAGAAAAGTTTTCCCCTTTTTTTACCGTATCTTTGAAATGCACCATTTCATGCCCTAGGAGTTTGTCAGAAAGTTTGTCCAGGCTTAAAGCAGATTCCGGGTTAATAAGCCATGCCAAAATCATACTGTCACAATATACAGGCAGCTCTTTTTCATCTAAAAAACGTAAAACAAAATGCAAATCAAATTTTATGTTATGACCCACTACACGAGAGTTGAAAATACGGCGCATAGCACTTCTGGCAACCTCTTTGCTTACCTGATCAGCCACACCCAAATAAAAATGCCCAAAAGGAACATAATAGGCTTCCTCATCATTAAAAGAAAAGCTAAAACCGACAAGTTTGTTTTTTATATAATCCAGTCCCGTTGTTTCCGTGTCAAAAGCAACGAGTGTATCTGCATCGAGTTTGTCAAGAACCTTGTTCAACTCTGTTTCGTCTGTAAGCAGTGTCGCTTTAAAATCCAGTTTTGAAGCTTTTTCCTCACAGGACTCTTGTAGTTTTTTGGCGCTTTCCTGACGCTCGGGGCTGACCATGTTTTTTGCATGAAGCGTACGCAGAATTGCATTTTGTTCATACTTGACCAGTTCGTCATATATATTTAAAAACGGATTTTTCACATCCATTTTATACTCTTCAAAATCAAAATCTTTGCACTCAAACACATCGGGATGCAAAGTTACCAACTCTTTTGACATATAAGCCTGTTCTTTTGACTCTATGAGCTTTTTTTGTGTCGCGCCCTTGATTTCGTCTATATGGGCATAAATATTATCAAGCGTGCCGTACTCTTTTAAAAGTTTCTCGGCACCGACTTTTCCTATGCCTTTGACACCGGGAACATTATCCGCACTGTCGCCGAGGATGGACTGGTAATCTATAAACTGTTTCGGGGTAACACCGTACTTGTCATAACAGGCTTTTTCATTGATATATTTTTTCTTAATGGCATCAACAATGACTACTTTGTCATCATCTATGAGCTGGTAGAGGTCTTTGTCATGGGAAACAACTCTGACTTTGTAGCCTTTTTCTTTTGCACACTTGACTACTGTCGCTATAATATCATCCGCTTCAAAACCGCTCTTGCCGAGTGTTTTGTATCCCATCTTGTTTATCCACTCTATGGCAACGGGAAGCTGTTGTGTGAGTTCCGGCGGCGGCGCACTTCGGTTTGCTTTGTAATTGACATCTATTTCATTTCTGAAAGTATCGCCTTTGGAGTCTATGGCAAAAATGATATAGTCACTGTCATGCTCTTTTTGCAAACTCGAAATAAAATTGGTAAACCCGGTTAAAAGTCCGGTCGGGAAACCGTCTTTTGTACGTAAATGCTGAGGAAGTGCGTAAAAACTCCGAAAGAAAAATCCGAATGTATCTATGACTGTAACTGTTTTGCTCATGAAGAAACCTCTGCAGCATCAAGCATATCATTGATTGCCTCTTGCAGTATGCTTGAATCATAACCGGTATCTTTGGCACGTTTGAGCCCAAAATTTATTGTCTGCTCTGACAAAGGATTATTAACAGGAATGACAGTCTTGACTATATTCAAAGCAGCAGCATACTCCTGTACCTCTTCCGGTGCACTTGAAGGATTGTCCGCATAACGAATCATTTCAACAAATTCTTTCTCAAAACTCCAGTGCTCAAAGATTTTTGCTGTTACCTGAGAACTTGTCACTTCTACATATGCTTTTTCCAGCTCTGCCAAATTGTTGGAATGCTCTGCTTCTGATTGAAAACTCACACCTTCATCTTCCTGGATGACATCACTTGCTATCAGAATTTTTCCTGTTTCTTGCAAAAATGCAGCCAAATACAATGTATCAGCCTTTTGTTTATCTATTTTTGCATACCATTTACGCATAAGCGTTGCCTGCATACTGGAGATTTCTGCAAATTTCTCACTTGTTACTCCGTAAGGTTGCATATCTACATTTAAAAGTTTACGCACAGAGTTTCCAAGCGCGATAGAACGTGTCATACTCATACCAAAAAGTGAAACAGCCTGTGCAACACTTTTAATCTCTCTCCCAAAACCGTACAAAGGAGAATTGGCATGTTTAAGTAAATTGGCAACTATCATAGGATCACGTTCCACAACCTTGACCAAGTCACCGACACCTGCCTCTTCATCCGCATAAACCCGGTTAATGTCAATAATAGTTTTTGAAAGAGGAGGAAGCGATTTTATACTCTCAATAATTGAGCTCTTCATAAAATAAGCCTTTATTTTTCTTTTATTATAACATATTGTGCTAAAATGTTTTTAGAGCAAATACAACAAGGTTATGAGAATGAAAACATATGATGATAATTTAACCGGATTGACACAAGAAGAAGTACAAGAACGCCTGAACAAATACGGCTACAATGAATTAAATGAAAAAGAAGAGAGTTGGCTGCATCGACTTTTACGACGATTTTGGGGACCTATTCCGTGGATGATTGAAACAGCTGCTGTTCTTTCTGCCATTGCACGCAGGTGGGAAGATTTTGCTGTCATCTTGTTTATGCTGCTTGTCAATGCTTTTGTTGATTTTTATCAAGAGTCAAAAGCACTGAGTGCCATCGCCGTTTTAAAGAAAAAACTGGCAAGAAAAGCACTTGTACTGCGTGAGGGAACATGGCAGAATATTGATGCAAAAGAGCTTGTACCCGATGATATTATCAAAGTAAAAATAGGGGATGTTGTTCCGGCAGACTGTAAACTCCTGGGCGGCGGAGAGTTTTTGCAGGTTGACCAGTCTGCACTGACGGGAGAATCTCTGCCTGTCAACAAACAGGCCCAAGAGGATCTCTATGCCAATGCTATTATCAAACAGGGTGAGATGATAGCACGTGTAACAGCTACAGGAATCAACACCTACTTTGGCAAAACGGTCGGTCTTGTCGCCAAGGCCGAAAAAGAGGAGCAGGGACATTTCCAGAAAATGGTTATCAAAGTGGGAGATTTTCTCATTGCTGTGACAGTTGCCCTTATAGGGATTATTATCTGGCATGGAGTCTCCAGAGGCGAGCCGCTTTTGGACCTGCTGATATTTGCGCTTATTTTAACCATTTCGGCGATTCCTGTGGCGATGCCTGCGGTTTTAACAGTGACTATGGCACTGGGTGCCAGAGTCCTGGCAACCAAAGAAGCCATCGTTACAAAACTCTCAGCCATTGAAGAGGCGGCGGGCATGGACATTTTATGTTCAGACAAAACAGGCACGCTCACACAAAACATCATGAGTCTTGCCGAGCCGTATCTTGTCGGAGACTTTACACAGGAGCAGTTACTGCTTTATGCTGCATATGCCAGTAAAAAAGAGAATGAAGATCCCATAGAAAAACCGATTTTTGACTATATTGAGGCGCATCATCTCAGCAAAGAACTTCAAAAATCACAAATGAAAAAGTTCATCCCTTTTGATCCGGTACATAAAAAAACAGAAGGCGTCTTTGAGAATGGCTTCATTTATACCAAAGGGGCTCCCCAGGTTATTATAGAGTTATGTGATGAAAAAGAGTTTGATAAAAAAGAAGCCTACAAAAAGGTGGATGATTTTGCACAAAAAGGGTTTCGAACACTTGGTGTGGCCTATAAAAAATGTGAAGAAGATTTCTACCATTTTGCCGGGCTCATTCCGCTTTTTGATCCTCCGCGTGAAGATTCCAAAGAGGCCATAGCCGAAGCAAATGCCAAAGGCGTGGCAGTGAAAATGGTCACGGGTGACAATATCGCTGTTGCAAAATATATTGCCGGTATTTTAAATATCGGTCAGGATATAGAAAACATCAAAGAACTCAAAGGACAGAGTACAAAAGAGTACATCTATCTTTCAGAAATTATCGTACGTTCAATATTGAAGACTTTGCAAAAAGATGCGGACAAAGAGGAAATCAAAAAAGAGGTAACCCAGATAGTCGAAGAAGTGCAAAAAGAGCTTGATGCGCAGCCGCTCCCTGAGGGAACTGTCCGTCAGCATGAGAGTGAAATTGTCAAAATTATTGAAAATGCCGACGGTTTTGCACAGGTTTTTCCGGAAGACAAATATTTTATAGTAGACAAGCTCCAAAAAGCAGACCATATTGTCGGTATGACCGGTGACGGGGTCAATGATGCTCCTGCACTTAAAAAAGCCGACTGTGGAATTGCGGTAAGCGGTGCGACTGATGCCGCGCGGGCAGCAGCGGATATTGTACTTATGGCTCCGGGTTTACATGTAATTGTAGATGCGATTGAGCAGGCACGTATTGTATTTGAGAGAATGAAAAGCTATGTTGTTTACCGTATAGCAGAAACCATTCGTATTTTGGCATTTATGACACTGGCTATTGTGGTGTTTGATTTTTACCCTATTACCGCGATTATGATCATTCTTTTGGCACTGCTCAATGATATTCCCATTATGGCAATTGCTTATGACAACACAAAAGTAGAGGAAAAACCGGTACGATGGGATATGAAAATCGTCTTTATTCTCTCGAGTTGGCTTGGAGTTGCCGGAGTGCTGAGTTCTTTTACCATCTTTTATATCACAATGGTCTATTTAAAATCACATCCCGATACAGCAATGTTCCTGCCGGAAGTTCCCTCATGGATCGATATGCATGATGATAAATCATTTTTGGGATTTGTCCAGACACTCTTCTTTGTGAAGCTTATTCTCGCCGGGCATTATACGATTTTTAACACCCGTATTGCTGACTGGTTCTTTAAAAAGCCGTATCCGTCATGGCCGCTTTTCCTGGCATCTTTTTTGACAGCACTCATCGGCACAGCCATAGGTCTGTACAGTTTTGGACTCATGACCCGTATTAACTGGCAGTGGGCCCTCTTTTTATGGGGCTATGTAAGTGTCTGGTTTGTATTTAACGACATGGTAAAACGCATAGTTGTCCGATATTATGAAAAACGCTATGGAGAGGAGGCGCTGTAATGACAAAAAAAGAGTATAAAGAAGAACTGTACACTTTGCAGGTTGAACTCGTAAAATTTCAAAAAGAGGTCATCGCAAAAAATTTAAAAGTATGTGTGATTTTTGAAGGTCGTGACGCTGCCGGAAAAGACGGTATGATAAAACGTTTTATAGAGCACTTAAGCCCCAGAGATGCCAGAGTGGTCGCACTTGGAAAACCCAGTGATGTAGACAAAAAATCATGGTATTTTCAAAGATATGTCCAGGAACTTCCTGTTGGAGGGGAAATGGTGTTTTTCAACCGCAGCTGGTACAACAGAGCCGGCGTGGAAAAAGTAATGAATTTCTGCACACAAAAAGAGTATGAACATTTTATGAAAGAAGTAGGCAATTTTGAGCACCTCTTAGTCAATGCGGAAATTATTTTCATCAAATATTATCTTGATATTTCCAAAGAGGAGCAGAAAAAAAGACTGCAGGAGAGAAAAAAAGATCCGCTGAAACAGTGGAAACTCAGCCCGATTGACGAACAGGCACAAAAACACTGGAAAGCCTACTCAAATGCGCGCGATGAGATGTTTAACAAAACCTCCTTTGTCTTTGCCCCCTGGTATGTTGTACACAGTGATGACAAAAAAACAGCACGGATCAATACCCTCAAACATTTTTTATCACAGGTTGATTATAAAGACAAGAACAAAGAGTGTTTACGTTTTGATCACAGTGTCGTATGCCTTTTTGATGAGAGCTGTTATACAAAAGGATTAATTTATAAATGAGTTTAAATATTGATTTGGTACATTTTCTGGTTGTCACTGTTTTTAGCTTTTTGGTCGGACTCGAAGTTAAATCATACAGAAAACAGTATATTACTTCCAAAACAGAAAATCTTTTCTTTGGAGATGTACGCACCTACAGTTTTGTAGGAATTTTAGGCTTTGTTTTGTTTGCGGTTGATTCGAGTCTGCATATTCTGTATGCGGGAGGGTTTTTGTCAATTACACTCTTGTATGCCCTGCTCTATCAAAAAAATCTTCAAGAAAACCAACGCAGTATTTTACTCTACATTGTTATGCTCCTTGTCTACTCTTTTGGCGCTCTGATTCAGACAGAGGCCTTATGGATGACAGCACTTCTGTATGTCAGTATTGTCTTTATATTGAATGTCAACAAAGGTGTTGAGAAGTTTACACAAGAGATAAATATCAGCGAATTTGAAACATTAAGCAAAATGATACTCCTCTCTGTCGTCATCCTGCCTCTGCTTCCCGATACAAAAATAATTCCCTACATTCCGCTCTCTCCTTTTAAAATCTGGCTGGCTGTTGTAGTGATCTCAGGTATCAGTTACAGTGGATATATACTGCAGAAATACTTTTTTCCCTCCAAAGGCTACTACCTGACAGGAATTTTTGGCGGTTCCTACTCTTCAACGGCAACAACTGTTGTCCTGGCAAGGAAGGCAAAACAGCTGCAAGGATATGCCGTCATAGATGCAGCGATTATTTCGGCAACCGCGGTAATGTATCTGCGTCTCATTGTTATTGCCTTGATTTTTAATATTGAGATTGGAAAAAGTCTGCTTTTTCCTTTTATACTTCTGGCACTTACAGGATTTCTGATTTCTCTGTTTTATTTGAAAAGCGAACAAAAAACACAGGAAAATGTTGAAATTGTCGACCACAATCCCTTGGAACTCAAAACTGCTTTTTTGTTTGCCTTTTTGTTTGTTGCCATGATTGTCATTACCCATTTTGTGACAAAACATTACGGAACATCAGGCCTGGAAATACTCTCTTTTTTAGTCGGATTTACCGATATTGATCCTTTTATACTCTCTATACTGACAGGCAAGTTCTCTATCGAAAACACCCAGACAACTGCCGCTATAATGATAGCCGCAGGAAGCAACAACCTCCTTAAAGCTATTTATGCCTTATGGTTTGGTACAATAAAAAATACCTATAAATCGGCACTGTGGATTTCTCTCTTAGGTGTCATTACCATCGTATGGGGACTCTATTTTGAACATATATTGTAAGGAATGATAAATGAAAATGAAAAAAACCGTTTTACCCTGGGAACATCCAAAACTGCAAGAAGAAGACCCGCAGTCATTAGAACTGATAAAAACCATTATGCAAAGCCCGACATATGCGATGGCGGAAGAAGACAAAGAGTTTATCAACTCTTATGAGGCAAGAGGTGTCCGACTCGAACTTGATTATCTCAAGCCGGAACTCCAAATGAACAAACACGGCATAGAACATACCATAGTTGTCTTTGGAAGTGCACGGATTGTCGAAAAAGAGACTGCAATGAAACGGCTTTCTGCCATTGGGGAAATGCTGCAGAAAAAACCCAACAACAGAGACCTCTTACATGAACTCTATGTTGCAGAACGGATGGTTGGCAAAAGTATTTACTATGATGATGCCAGAAAATTCGGTCAGCTTGTAGGAAAAAGCGGAAAGAGTGCTGAGGACTGCCGTGTCACCGTGATGACCGGAGGCGGTCCCGGCATTATGGAAGCAGCAAACCGCGGTGCGTATGATGTCGGAGCCAAAAGCATAGGGCTCAATATCAAACTGCCGCATGAGCAGTATCCTAATCCTTATATTACCCCTGATTTGTGCTTTTTGTTTCACTATTTTGCCATCAGAAAACTGCATTTTTTAAACCGTGCAAAAGCTTTGGTGATTTATCCGGGCGGATTTGGAACTTTTGATGAACTGTTTGAGACATTGACACTGATTCAAACAAGAAAATCACAGACAATTCCTGTTGTGCTTGTCGGCAAAAGCTACTGGAACAAAGCAATAGATTTCGAATTTTTAAAAGATGAGGGTGTCATTGCCCCGCAGGATACAGAGATCATTACGTTTGCAGACAATGCAGAAGAAGCATGGGAGTACATTCTCTCATGGCATCAAGAACAGGGAACACCACTCTACAGCTAAAAGGCAGTCATGTATGGATATATATTTTGCAGTATTAAACTTCACTCTCTCCGGAGCCATCGGGTTGGTAGGTATCCTCACGCTTCAAAAAGTGAGTACACCCAATGAAGTTCTTTTTGCTCTCTTGCCGCTTTTATTTGCCCTGCATCAGTTTGATGAAGGTTTTGTCTGGCTTGGAATGGGTGGGCATATTGATACACGTGCCCTGGAGATTGCCGCAGGTATTTTTGTCTATTATGCGCAGGGTTTGCTGCCCTTTCTCATTCCTCTGGCTATCTGGCTCATAGAAAAAGACGGATACAAAAAAAAGCTGGTTGGAATTTTGGCAATTTTGGGTTTTGGTCTTGCTGTCTATACAATGTACGGACTCTCAACAGTACCAACAAGTGTCAGTGTTGTAAACAACACACTGTATTACAAAAATCCATGGACTGAAAACTTTTATGATGCGGGCATTTATATACTCACAACCTGCGGCTCTTTGATGCTCAGCAGCAGTATTGCCATAGAACTTTTTGGACTTTTAAACCTCATCGGTCTTGTTGTTATATATATTCTCAGACCTTACGGTTTTACCTCTTTATGGTGTCTGTATGCGGCAGCTATCAGCGGATTGTTATATTTTTATTTTGTTGAACGACGTATTCAGTTTCTCCAGGAACTCAAAACAAAAAAAGACGGTATAGGTAAAAAACTCGAACAGGAATTAAACAGACTCAAAAAAGCACATCCAAAGCTTTTTACTTCACGCCTCTAATGACACTGCAACAGTGTTCTGAGAGGATTCGTCAAATAATCATACCCATTGTAAATCGTAAATATCCCGTATAAAATCACAGCCACTGAAGAGAGGCTCATCATCATATTTCTAAAACTCGTCGCAGAGGCAAGAGAAGATAAAAATCCTAAAGAAAACATTGCCGGAATAGTGCTGATACCGAAAATAAACATTACCAAAGCACCGTAAAGCGGACTTGCCGTACTTGCAGCCGTGATGGCAAAAAAGTAAACAAAACCGCAAGGAAGCAGTCCGTTTAACATACCGAGAATAAAAAAGCTTGTATTTGATTTTGAGTGTAAAATAGCCTGAAAAGATTTTTTGTAAAAATTTGATGAAGAGATGGAATGTTCTATCAATGTAAGAAATTTTATTTTTCCCATTAACGACAAACCTGCCAAAATCATTGCAGTTCCTGCGATGATGAGCAGTGTACCGTTTGCGGTATTGCTAAAAGTTGCCACCCCGCCGATTGCGCCAAAGAGTGCTCCTAAAATTGTATAGGTCAACACACGTCCAAAGTTATACAGCAGATGAGCCACTGTTTTGGAGACCTTGGAGCTTGCAGGTTCAATTTTAATGGTTGAATAGGCAAGGACGATACCCCCGCACATACCGATACAGTGTCCAAAAGAGCCTAAAAAAGCGATAGTGACAATTGTCAATAAATTTACCGTATCCACACTATTGTCCCAGCAGCTGTTTTCTTATTTTTGGATCTTTCATTGTTTCGCCTCGGAGCATTTTTAGACGCATCGTATCGAAATCGACCATGCCCTCTTTTTTGTGCTCATAAGCTCCAAAGCCATACCCCATAGGTGTCAGTTCATTTAATGTATAATAGGCCTTTCTTCCGTCTATCCATCGGTGCGTATCTCTGCTCATCACCCAGATAACGGCCCTGTCTTGAAATTTTTTGTCACTGAGCCAATGCACAAAATCCCCATGATCATGAAAAAACCAGGTCTTCCCATCGGGTGCGACAACCTGAGAGGCATATGTCAAATCATCTATGACCATGCCACAGTCACTGTCTTGAAACTTATGCAACTCCATTTTCAAAGGCAACTGTTTAAGATTTCCCTCTTTGATAACAACCATTTTCTGCGTTTTTTCCAAAGAGAGAAAAAGTGTAACAATAACAATAACAATAATTCCGATAAGAAGAATCGGCATAAATTTTTTCATATTTTTTTAACCTTTATGTGAAATATGTCCTTCAGCCCAATTAAACAGCTTTTTTAAAACCGGTACTTCATACAATTTGGACTTTTGCACACCCAATAGTCGGCACTAAAGTACCGATTCCGATGAAGCATTATATAGCGAAATTGTTACAGTTGTATTAATCTCTTCTTTTTTTACCTTTTCCCAGATCATCATAATGCAAAAACCTTTGTAAATCCTCTTGCAAATCCTCGTCCAAAGCATCCCAGATTTCTTTTTTTTGGGCATATCTGGGGAGATCTTCTTTTTTTGACTTTTTAATATCCCGGATAAGGTAATGATAGCGTACAATTTTTTTCGTGTATTCACTGATAAAAGGCCAGTTTTTTATAATCTGATAACTTTTCTCTTCATGGTCCGTAAAACTCCATTCATGAAACTCATAATCCTCTGCATCTTTTTTATAGGCAACAAAAGGCTTTCCGATATCATGCAAAAGTCCTGCAGCAAAAAACTTGAAATCTCCCGCTTTGAGGGCATAATATGTCACACGAAGTGTATGCAGCAAAACACCGTGCTGATGCCATTTGTTCTGTGTAAAAAAGAGCGAATCCAAAAAAGCATAGGAAAATATTTTGTTGTTTGTTGTATTCACAGTGACTCCTTTGCCATGGGATGACATACTTCTACAGTATCTTTTAAATCCTGTTTTTGAATATGGGTGTATATTTGTGTTGTCAGCAGTGAAGCATGCCCTAAAAGTTCCTGTACTACCCGTAAATCGGCTCCACCCCGAATCAGTGAAGTTGCATAGGAGTGACGCAGTACATGGGGGGAGACTCCAAGATATTTTTGTGTTATTTTATACGCGGAAATTCGACTGAGTTTTCCTCCCTGGTAATTACACCAGACATACTCTTTTTGCATGTTACATGTAAGCAGATAGGCATCTATTGCCTGTTTTGCAACTTTTGCCAGAGGAACAATGCGCTCTTTTTCTCCCTTTGCGTGCCTTACATGTAACCATCCGCCTTCTATATCGCCGAGTTCCAGTTCCAGACATTCGCTGATACGCGTGCCGCTTGCATATAAAAACAGTATAAGGGCATAGTCTCGCAAGCCTATCCAGTTGCTTCTGTCTATCAGGTCCAGACCGTGTAATATATCTTCATAAGATAAAAATTTTGGAAGAAGTTTTGGAATTTTTGCAAATTTCAGTTTCGTTTTTTCACTGCTGAATTGCTGTCTGTAGCAAAATTCAAAAAAGGCATTGACAGAGGAGAGCTTTCTGTTGAGTGTGCGTTTGTTTTCATACGAAGACAAGAGAGTCATAAGTTTTTGTGTATCAAGAAAAATCAACGGTTTGGAGAGTTTTTCTTCAATGGCACACAGATCACTTTTGTACGCCTCTACACTCTTTTTACTCAAAGCTCTTGTTACAGTAATATACTCTAAAAAAGCTTCCAGTTCGTTTGACATCTATTGTATAGAAATTTTCTCATTATCTACAAAGAAGGCTTTTTTACCGACAAAAACAAGCCCGTCATCCAAATCCACTTCATGAACGGTATAATCAAATGTTTTTTTATTGACCACTATCATATACCCCTCTTTTTCCAGAACATATAAATTATCTCCATCACTGATCATCCCCAAAAAGTGTGCAAAAGGAAACTTTATTTTAGAATCAACCTGTAAAGAGGGTGTCAAGGAGAGTATTTCTCCCTGTTTTGTTGTAATATACAAAGCTTTTTCATCATGCACGATATTTCGTAATTCATATTTGGCACGCAGTTCTTTTTGCGAAAGTGACAAGATTTTGGAATCACTTGCGGCAATGATTTTATCATCAAATATACTGAAATAGACAATATTGTTAAAATAGTCATCAGACGAGACTATGACAGTTCTGAGTCTTTTTTTCAGTTTTGTATTCACAATGATGACTTTGCCGTCTAATGTTGAAAAGATAACCAGATCATTCATAAAGTACGGCTGAACAATTCGAATATCATTGGCTATCGCTTTGCCGCCCTGCTCTTTGAACAAAAGCTCTTTTGAATGCATATCATATAAGGCTATTTCATTATTGGCAAACAAAACTGCCAGAATATTATCTTTGACACCTGCGGTTGCTATTGTTCTTTTTAAGGCAAAATGTTTTGTCATTTTCGCTGATTGCTCTGATGTAAGCGTCAAGTTTCCGTCAATTGCGGCAGATAAAACCCAACCGTCACTTTCACCGAGTACTCTTTGATGCTCTTTGTCTATTTGTATGCTTATATTTCCGTCTCTGTCTAAAACTTTTCCATTATCCAAAAGTGCCGTATTTGATGAAATATCAACTATTTCATCTTCAATTTTGGCATGATTTTTCCAGTCATAAGAAACTTTTTTTGGTGTAAAAACCTCTTTTGTACTACATCCGCTCAGCAATACAAGCATAATTGATGCTAAAAATATATATGTTTTCAAAGTCTATTTTACTCCATAGTGCATTAAAGCACGGGAAACCTGTGCCAATGGAGAGTTCACACTGATCATACTGAGTTTTGAATGTGCCTCTTCTATCTTTTTGTCATGCATTAGTAAAATTGCAAGTTGCACCTGAGCCAAGTCCCTGTATATTGCATCCTGTTTTTCAGTGTACTCTTCAAGTTTATTGCTATCCTGAAGATTTTGTGCCACTTCATAGCTTGACAAATCACCAAGCAGTAAAGCCTGAGAATTTTGCAGTTTTTCCAATTCTTTTATATTTTTGCTCACAACGGCCCGGGAATAGACCCAAAGATCATGCAGGTTCGGACTTAAAGTTGCCAAAGTTGCCAGTGTCGCTTCATCTTTCGGATTTTTCTGTAATGTCAAAAGTGCCTGGTTTGCCGCTTCAAGTGTATGCTGTTTGTTAATATTGTATGCAATGTCACCGGCAACAAACAGTGCAATTGCCACAACAGAACCTATCATTACTTTTTTGTATTTTTTTACAAATTTCTCCGTAACCACTGCTTTTTCAAAAAACTTTTCTTCTGATGTCAGCTCTTCTTTTACCATTTCAATATTTTCTTTTAAACTCAAAAATTCTTCCTTATATCTATTGCCATCCAAAAGCAAACTTAAGCATACCAGCGATTAAAAGAATATGCAATTGCGAGGCACAAATTCGCAGGAGCTACTAGTAGCTTCAAGGATTTGTAACGAAGTCAAGTGTATGTTCTTTTAATCGTCCTTTGGATAACACATAAAGAGGCAACCTGCAAAGCATCTATTCCTCAACTCTACTAGTAGAGCCTTCAGAATAGCTACTTCACATCTTACCTCTTGATGAGTTACTGGTATGCTTAAGTTTACTTTTGGATGGCAATATATCAATTGTTTTATAAAGTTTCTAATATTACCCATAAATAAGTTAAAGTTTTATCAAATATATGATAAAATCAAAATAAACTATTATACAGGACAGACAATGCAAGTAGATGACACACTATTAACACGACTGGAAAAACTTTCCTATTTACATGTAAGCGATGATAAACGTGAAGAAATTATATCGCAGCTCTCAGAAATAGTAAGTTTTGTAGATAATTTAAGTGAGTTGGATACAAGTGAAGTGGATAGTACTTTTGCTATGGATGACCGAGCAACACCTTTACGCGAAGATATTCCCAAATGTGACAGTACCATCAGCCAGGAAATTTTAAAACACGCTCCAAAAAGTGCAGATGATTTTTTCATCGTTCCTAAAATCATTGAGTAGTGCCATGATAAAAGTTTATGGCATTAAAAACTGTGACAGCGTCAAAAAAGCACTCTCTTTTTTTAAAAAACACAATCTGGCGTATGAACTTTTTGATTTTAAAACACAGCAGCTTCCATGTGAAAAAGTAGACTACTGGGTGTCAAAAGTCGGCATCAAACCCCTCTTCAATACCAGAAGCACCACCTACAGAAATCTCAAACTCAAAGAACTGAACCTGGACGAGCAGCAACAACAGGAATGGCTCTGCAAAGAAAACCTGCTGATTAAGCGTCCTGTCGTAGAGTATAACGATGATGTTCTTGTCGGTTTTAATGAAGAACAATACCAAAGGAGTTTTTTATGAATGAAGAAGTAAAAACAGAGAGTTCCACGCAACGCTTAGATATCAAAAAGCTGTTAAAAAGTGTCTTGGCATTTAAATCTTCGGATTTACACCTTGTTGTAGGCAGTGAACCGCAAATCAGAATAGACAAAGAGTTGCGTGCTTTGAATCTTCCTGTCCTTACCGCCAATGATATTGAAGAGATGGCCTATTCTCTCATTGAAGACAAACAAAAGAAAGTTTTTGAAGAGCGCAATGAACTGGACTTCTCATTTGAACTCAAAGATGTTGGTCGTTTTCGTGCAAACTTTTACAGAACCATTCACGGAATTGCCTGTGCTTTTCGTATGATTCCTATAGAAATTCCGACACTGGACGAATATGGAAATCCGCCTATTTTCAAAGAACTGGTAAAAAAAGAAAAAGGACTGATTTTGGTCACCGGTCCGACAGGTTCGGGTAAATCAACAACACTCGCTTCCATGCTGCATGAGATAAATATGACAGAACGTCGTCATATTATCACCATTGAGGATCCTGTGGAATTCGTTCATAAAAACATCAAATCTCTTTTTTCCCAACGTGATGTGGGAAACAGTACAGAATCTTTTGCCACAGCACTCAAATACTCACTGCGTCAAGATCCGGACATCATTCTCATCGGGGAAATGCGTGATGCCGAAACCATCGGTGCCGCACTTACAGCAGCCGAAACAGGGCACCTGGTATTTGGAACCCTGCATACAAACTCTGCACCGGGAACAATCAACCGTATTATTGATGTCTTTGACGGAGAAGAACAGGCCCAAATTCGAGCACAACTCTCCTCTTCTTTGGTAGCGGTTATTGCACAGACACTTATTCCAAGAATAGGCGGCGGTAAAGTAGCCACACAAGAGATACTTATTACAAATCCGGCAATCCAAAATCAGATTCGAGAAGACAAAGTGCACCAGATTTATTCTCAAATGCAGTTAAACCAGCAAGAGACACATATGACAACACAGACACAACAACTCATAGAACTGCTTCAGAAAAATATTATCTCAAAAGAAAATGCCATTAAAAACTCCAACAGACCCGAAGAGTTAATGAAAATGATAGGTTCCCTTTAGGAACCTTTTCTAAAACGAATCATTTTAAATCTTTCCCCCAAAAAGTTTGGCATGATGAGCATCTTTACTTTTTCAAGTTCCTGTTTGTATATTTTTTCATCAGCATGCTCTCTAAGCATCTCCAAAAGTTCTAAAATACCCATATCAACGAGTGCGACCATCTGCGCTTTGAATTCTACAAACTTCACCCCTGCCTCTTCATAGGCATCCTTTACATGTAAGAAGGTGACATCATAGGTGATATCGCTTTTTGCAAAGAGTTCTTCTGTGTTTAAACCCTCTTCAAAGAACGGATGCACTTCATGCTTTGTATAAATTCTGAGTGAAAAATCGGGACGGGCCTGCATCTCACCGTAATCAAAGCTTATAAATTCAAACTTCTTCGCAGCATTTGCCATCTCTTTTGCAAATGCTTCATATCCTCGTGCAATTTCCCCTCTGTCTTTGTGGTATTTTTTTGCCTTTTGCTCCACCCAGTCATCTTGCTCATCAAAAATCACTTTATGGTTTTGTACCCGTGCACTTTTGCCTTTAAAATACAGTTCACAGGGAAATGCATCAAATATTTCATTGGCTATAAAAAAGGCATTGTTACATGTAAGGTCAGAGAGAGATTTGTAATGTTTCAAAGATACAGCATCACCAAAACTTTCTGAAAAATATTCTCTTTGATGTTTCTGCAAATCATCAAAACGTTCTATAATGACAAACTCAAAACTTGACAACAGCTCCGGTCGCAGAGTATAAAGAAACTCACACACATCCGCCAAAAAGTACCCATGATGTGCCCCTATTTCACAAATAACCGCATCTTTTTGTAAAAAACCTTCATCAACAAGTGAAATAATATGCCTGGCAATGGTACCGCCAAAAAATTTGCTTGTACTGACTGCCGTATAAAAATCACCCTCTTTGCCTATATTTTTGTATGTTGCATAATAGCCGTTTTCACCATACAGCCACTCTGCCATATATTCACTAAATTTTTGACTCATTCTTTTTCCCGTTTATTTTTCATTGCTGATATACATTTCATACAGATTCAAGAGTTCCAACTGCTTGTCCAGCTCATATATTTTTGTATCTATATTTTGTATCTGCAAAGAATTTGCAAGTCTTTGCACATCATATTCTGTCTTGTACCCAGCCTTAAAAAGTTTTTTTGTATCTTCCAAAAGCTTCGTATATAATACGATATTTTCATTACTCAACGCTATCTTTTTATTATAATTTTCTATATTGTGCATGACCTGTTCATACAAAGAGTTCAATTCTCTTTGTTTGTCTTTTAACACAATTTTTGCCTTTAAGTAGTCTACTTTTGCAGATTCTATATCTCTGAATGTATTGATATCGAGTGGAATTGAAAGGGCAATACCATAATCATAATAGTTTAACTCATTTGAATTGCTGACTATTGTCGGACCTACCTGAAAAGCCTGATTTGTCGTAAGCTTCCAGTTATATCCTGCTGTAAGATTTACTTTTGGAAGATATTTTGCAAGAGTAACATTTTTATTGTATCTGTTTTTCTCTGTCTGGGCTCTATCCATTTGCAGCACTATATTATGTTGTAAAAACTCGTCATGTTCTAAAAGTTTTAATTTCGGAATAGCGACTTTTGTATAATCCAAATCACTCAAAGCATGAAAGGAGCTTACAAGTTTTTCCTTCGCAGCCTGAATATCGTACAAAACAGACAAGGCTGTATTTTTTTGAATCACAGCATCATCCAAAAACCCTGAATCAAGCTGTCCGCTGAAATACTCCTCTTTTTTCTGTTGCAGATTTATTTCACTGTTTTTAATTTGCAGTTTTTGCTTTTGCTCTTTGAACTCTGTTTGTTTTATCTGCATCAAAACAGCAATAGTATCTTTAATCATTTTTCGCTTTGCCACATCAATAGAGTATTTCGTATAATATTTACTCGCATTGGCAAATTTTATGCCGTAATAGATCCCTCCGCTTTGAAAAATTGGCTGATTTATGCGAATAGCCGCATTTTGGTTTGACTGTCCAACACCAAAAGCATTGTTTTTGGAGTAACTGTAATTGATCTGAACAGGAACTATCCATGAGTCACGCAGTTTGGAACTCTCCGCTTCATTTTTTTCATAATCATACTGAAACTGCAACTGCTTGTAAGAAGATATGAATTGCTCCAGACCAGCATTGTCATCAGCTCCAAAAAGAGGGAAACTACAGCTGAGACATAGCAGAGTTAAGAGCACTGAAGCCTTCATCAATTTCCTCTTTTGTAATTGTCAGCGGTGGTAAAAATCTTAATGTGTTTCTTCCTGCTTTAAGCATAATGACACCATTTTCCTTTGCCAGGTTTATAATATTTGTCAGTGTATCTGCATCTTTGACACGCAGACCACACATCATACCAATCCCGACTTTTTGTGTAAATATTTCCCTGTTGGCATTATAAAATTTTTCCAAAGACTGATTGAACATCAAAGAGGTTATTTCCAAATCACCGCTTTGTTTTTTTTCATTGAGTATATCTACCACTTCACATACAGCACGGCTGCTCAGATAGTTTCCGCCAAATGTCGATCCGTGATCTCCTGCGCTGAGAACATGCTTGAGTGTTGTCATGACTATTCCTACAGGAACACCTCCTCCGATGCCTTTTGCCAGGGTGATAATCTCAGGGGAGATTCCATAAGCCTGCGATGCCGTAAATTCACCGATTCTATAGGCACCGGTTTGTACTTCATCGACAATCAAAGGAATTTCACGCTCTTTTAAAAGCTTTGCCAGTGCCTGTACTTTTTCTTTGTCCTGCGGCTCTACTCCGCCCTCGCCCTGAATCAGTTCTATCATTACACCTGCTGTATGGTCGTCCAGCAGTGCTTCTATTTCGTCTATACCGTCTGCATACACAAAACCGTCAGGAAAAGGTCCGAAATAGTTATGCATCGCCTCCTGCCCTGTTGCCTTGACTGTTGTAATGGTTCGTCCGTGAAAAGAGTGGTTGAGTGTAATTATTTTGTATCTTTTTATCTCTCCGTCACGCTCCCCGTGTTTTCTGGCAATTTTTATAGCTCCTTCATTTGCTTCTGCACCACTGTTTGCAAAAAAGCACTGCATATCATACCCGCTTGTCTCGACAACTTTTTGAGCAGCCAGTGCCTGGGGTGCTATATAGTAAAGATTCGATGTATGTGTCACACTTGCCAGCTGTTCGCACAAAGCCCTGCTCACTCTTTCATTTGCATGACCGACTGAAACAACACCGATACCGGAAGTAAAATCTATATACTTTTTCCCCTCACTGTCAAAGAGAGTAGCGTTTTTTCCTCTTACAAACTCTATATCTGCCCGTGCATATGTCGGTAAAACATATTTTTTATCCATTTCTTTAATGTTCATTTTGTCTACTCTCTTTATTTTTTAGCAATTTTAACTTTATTTTCTTGAAAAACAGCACATTTACCCTCATAAGAGTGCTTTGAGGATGTCAGATTGTTGACACCCGGTGTGCCGCTGTATATAAGCACAGTATCTGTACGCAGTCTGCTGTCATTTTTTACTCTCAGAACAACACTTCCGTTTTGTGAACTTATTTCAATCTCTTCACCGTCTTTATATCCATGAAAGGGATGTATATAGAGATGTTTTTCTCTGTAAAACTGAGAATTTAAACTTCTGGGACTCTTGGGTGTTATGAGATTAAACTCATCCTCAGCCTCACTCTGCTGTGTTTCAAACTCTTCCAAAAAAACAAATTCACCGTCATTGGTATCAAAACCGTTTTGATACGGAACTGCTTCTCTGTTTTCAACCTCAAAACATCCGTTAATTTTTTTCACACCAAAATTTTTAAAATACTGCAGATACTCCTCTTCTGCTTTAATTTCTATATCAAATGCCTGACACAGATACGCTGCCAAATCATACTCACTGATACCGATGTCACTCTCAATCTGTTTATGCATCACCATCAGTCCGTTATGGGCATAGGAGGTACGTATATCATCTTTTTCCAAAAATGTTTTTGCAGGAATCACCAAGTCTGCCATTGCACTTGTTTCATTCTCGTACAAACCGAAATAAACTACATTTTGTGTTTTTTGTAAAGCATTTTTGACTCTCAAACTGTCTGGCATCTGTGCAAGAGGATTTGCACCCTGAATAAACACGGTTTCAAAGGCATCAAAGTCAGTATTGACCTTGGAGACTCGTTTGGCTTTTGTTTCAAATGGAGAACTGATTCCCTCTTTGGAATTTCCAAGATATGCCACACCGCAGCCCTCTTTTCCAAAAAAGCCAAGGGAGACGGCAAAGGCATCAATACTGCGCATCACATCCGCCCCGTCTCTGTATTTTTGAATACCTACACCACAGACAATAGCAACCTTTTTATCTATAGTCATATGTAAAATATCGCCAATATCGCCCAATGTCACACCGATATCTTCAAGTGTTGCTTTAATACGCACACCCTGGGTCAATTCGTAATACTCCTCAAATTCACTTGCATACTGTTGTATAAACGCTTCATTCAAACTGTCATTAATATATACAAATCGTGCTAAAAGCAATGCAAGATATATATCTGTATGCGGTTTTATCTGTACATGTAAATCAGCCATCTGGGCAATTTTGGTTTTAACCGGGTCTATCACTATAATGGTTTTGTCTTTTATAAGCGGTAGTATGTGAGAAGAAGTCGTATGCGGATTTCTTCCCCAGAATATAATCACATCTGATTTTTCAATTTCACTCAAAGGCATATTTTTGTTGCTGCCTCTGCCTTCTATTATTCCGGCTTCTCCTGCTCCGTCACACAAGCTTCCATCCGTAAGCGTTGCCCCAAAATTCGCAAAAAAGTGGTCTGTCACTTCCTGCATCAAAGCAAAATTTCCGCTGCCTCTGTAATGTAAAACATCACTTTTAAACTCTACTGCAAGCAACTCTTTTAGTTTTAACAGTGCTTCTTCCATCGTAATTTCTTTTCCCTGAAATCGTGCTTTTTCTATCCTTTCAAATTTGTCATAATGGTTGAGATGGGGGCATAAAAATCCCTTTGTATGTCCAATTTTAAGAGGTTTGAGTTTTTTTTCATCATACACTAACCCGCAGGCGTCATAACAGTCAAGAGGACAGGCCGTAAGACTACTTTTCATTATTTCTCGCTTTGAATTCAATTTTTACCAATCCGGAAAATACTTTTTGCGCATCAATAATAATTTGCGCTTTGTATTTTGAAATATTTTTTGTATCTGCTATATAAGAAACACGTGAGACTTTATACGGTGTCTCTTTTCCGTTGATATATATCACTTTTTTCTTCACATTTTTTAAATCATTTTTATCCAAATAAACACTCAGCAGAGCCTTGGAGGTATCTGCAATTTTGGCCAAAGGGGTAGAAACCCCTACCGTTTGACCCGCTTTGACGGAGATTTCATACAATACAAAGTTTTTGGCACTGATGTTTTTGTCTTTTATGGTTTTTAGAAGCTGTTTTCGTCTTAACTCCAAATCGGCTATAGTGGTTTTTAGATTGTTTATCTCTTTTTGTGTTGCAAGAAAAGAGTTTTCACTGTTTAGCAAGTCATAAAACTCTTTGTCTTTTTCTATACTGGATTTTATCTTTAAATGCTTGATTTTTTGATAATTTTCTCGCTTTTTTTCTACAAGTTGTTGCAGGTTTTGCAGTATTTTTTCATTCAAAAGCAAGGTGTTTTTTTGATAAGAGAGCTTTTTCTCAACAGCCTTTAATTCATCTTCATCAAGTTCTGAATCAATTTTTATAAAGACTTTTGATGTGAGTTTTTTTCCAGTCATATTGTCATCTGTGTAAAGCACTTTGCCCGAAACATTTGATGCAATTGTTCTTATTTCATAAGGTTCTACTTTTGAATAGTATACGTTGGAAAACAAAAAGGTAGTGATAAAAAGTAATGTTACTATTATTTTCAAAAATTCTTTCCTGAGTGATATTATAAAGCTATTTTAACATTTCATTACTAATATTCAAGCCAAATTCATTTTATTTTCGCTACTATTAATGCCTATTTAAAATTAAAGGTATTATATGTCTGTATTAGACAATGTCGACGCTGCCACAAATCTGGCAAAAAATAATGAATTACAACTGTTGGTCTTTAGGGTAAGTGAGAAGAGAGACTCAGCTTTTTATGCTATCAATATCTTTAAAACCCGAGAAGTGGTCGAATCTAAAAATCATTTTTTGACACAGATACCCTCTGCTCATCCCTTGTTTGAAGGGACAATCGTTCTTCGAAACCTGCAAATACCCATTTTAAATCTTCCTGCATGGCTGGATGTGACATTAAATGAAAATGAAATTTCTCATTCCAAAATTTTAATTTGTGACTTTAACGGTATTATTATAGGACTGAGAATTATGTCCGCCTACAGAGTGATCAAAAAGAACTGGAATGAGATGCACGCACCGGACAGTTACAGACTCAAAGAAGACGGTGTAGTCATGAATGACACAAGGCTTGAAGATGGAAGTCTCTGTCTTATCCTGGACTATGAAAAACTTCTTGCTGATGTCTTACCGCAGGCACTTGTAAATGTAGACAAAGATATAGAATTTTTAAAAGATATTGTCATTCCCGATAAGCTGAAATACGGAACCGTCCTCATCGCAGAAGATTCAAAAACAGCACAGCGACACCTTATACAGCTTTTTCAAAAAGCAAACATCAATATCAAACTTTTTGACAATGGTAAAAAACTGATTGACTACATTAAAACGCTCGGTGAATCTGTAAAAGAGATACCGGCAATAATTACAGATATTGAAATGCCGGAAATGTCCGGTTTTACCGTCATTCAAAATTTAAAAGCCAATCTGCTCACAAGAGATATTCCTGTAATTGTCAACAGCTCAATGACAGGAGACAATAACAAAAGAGAAGCAGAAGATTTAGGCGCAAGCGGTTTTATAGATAAAACAAAAAGTCATAATGTCATCCCTTTGATTGTTTCGGTAATGGAATCATAAAAACAGTACAAGTTTTTCAGTTAGTCTTTTCTCTTAAATCTAGCATAAAACAAACTCCATCATCCCTGTTTTTAACAGTAAGTTTTCCGTTGTGATGTTCTTCAACAATTATTTTAGACATATAGAGTCCAAGTCCTGTACCATTTTTTTCACTCTTAGTAGAAAAATAAGGGTCAAAAATATTTTGTAGGATATTTTCTGAAATTCCCCCTCCATTATCACAGATTGAGAGTACTTTATTATTAACTGTTATATCAATACAAGGGTTTGAAATATTTTTTTCCCGAAAATTATCCTGTGCATTTTTTAAAATATTTAGAATAACCTGCATAATTTCGCTGTCATACATTTTTATTTTTTCTAAACGAATATAATTAAAAGTCACTTGAATATTATTATTTTTCAAAGATGCAAGAATGATATTTAATGATTTATCAATAACTTCTTCAAACGTGCATAAAATTGACTGCTTGTTTGGTTTATAAAAATTTCTGAAATCATCAATGGTATTTGTCAGGTTTTGAACAAGATTTTCAATAACATTTAGCTGTTGTAAAAAATAATTTTGACACGCTTCCTGCTCTTGTAAATTATTCAGATTATAAGATTCCAGCTCTATTTTCATAGATAAGTTAACAGATGTACTGGCAATGGCACCAAGAGGCTGTCTCCACTGATGTGCAATCATTGAGATCATCTCTCCCATTTGTGCCAAACGGGATTGTTGTTGGAGTTGCTGATCCTGTTTTCTGTTTTTCGCTACTTCTTGTTGAATCCGCTCTTCGAGTGTTTTGTTTAACTCTCTGAGTTTCTTCTCCTGCTGGACCCTTTGTGTAATATCTTCTATAATAAAAATCGTCCCGTCAAGCATCGCTCTCATTTTTATATTCAAAATTTTATCTTTAAAAGAAAACTGTTCTATATCAACGCTTAGTTGATTTTTCTGAATCATTTTCTCCACATAGATATCAATAATTTCCGGAACCTCAAAAAAAAGTTTTTTGTAATCTTTATCTATATAATTATGTAAATTTTCTTCGTTGATTTCTAAAATTTCTAATATATTACTGTTGAGCATACTAATTTCTGAATTTTCTGAAACAGTAAGAATCCCGTAGGGAATATTTGTAATGATGCCACTTAAATATTGATGCAGGGCGAGGGACTGCTTAGTTTCTGACATTGTTCTCTTCCCTCTTTACAGCTATTATCGTTGAAGCATCATCAAGATTATATTTATTGAAAATATCTGTTGCCAACTCTAAAGTTGATAAATTACAGACCTCTTTATTTAAAAAATCATTATACTCAATACCGTCACTTGCCAGTACAATACAAAACTGCTCAGGAAGCAACTCTTGTTGTACTGATAAATCTTCAGGCAATTTCAGGCAGGAAGCTTGCGTATATGCTTGAAATTTCATCTCAGGATAAGAGAGAATAAAACCATTTCCCAAAATCAGATATTCAAGTTTATCAGGCAACAAACGCAACAGCACAAGAGTGATATCTTCAAAAGCATCATTATTCGAAAGCATAAGGTTGATATACCTTACAATGTCTTTTAAAGGCAACCGGTACTCTTCCAACAGAAGTCCTTTTACACTTTGTACGGTTTTATATGCCGACAGATCATCTCCTTTGCCTTCAATAATAGCAAATAAACTTTTATCTCCATCATAATGTTTAATAAAATATGCATCACTGTTAAACTGACTTGCCTCTTTTTTTACAGAAACTGGAGAGTATTCATATGTAGGTTCATCAATATATTTTCTAAGAATAATTGATGTTCCGCTTGTATCACTTTTTTCAATCAAAAACTCATCAACCGATCTTTTTGCAGCACCAAGCCCAAATCCCAGACTGTCTTTTGCAGAAGAGTTACCATCTTGTAAGGAGTGTTGAATATTTTTTATACCTTTGCCTTTGTCTTCAATATAAACTTCCAGCCCTTTGTTGTTTTGTGTATATCTGCAACTTACTTTGACATCCTTTGCATAGCGAATACTATTAATAACAATCTCTGTAACTGCAATTGAAAACATGCCTGCATCAAACTGGGAAAAACCAAACTCTTTCGCTATTTCGTTTATTTGTCTTGCACACTGATAGGCTTCAATCTCATCTAAAATATGGAAAACAAGTGACATAATACAACTATTTTTCTGTTTTTATAAGTTCATACCCTGTAACTTTAAAACTCACAAGCAGTGCATCTTGCAAATTTCTGATTATCTGTATTCCGCTAAACTGAATATCTGTTTTTACCATCTTCTCTGCCAACTCTGCTTTAATACCGCATATAATAGGTTCAATACCCATCAGTTTAAGTATATTTCCCAATCTGTTTATATATCCGGCAACTGCTGTATCAATTGCATCAACATTGTATAAATCTAATATTACGCATACAATTTTGTCTGATTCACTGATTTTGGTTATTTTTTTTGAGACATCTTCTATACGAGCTGAATCCAACAGTCCAAATAAGCTTACATAAATACACTCATCTGTTAATTTGTTTGCAACCATAGAAGTTTCAAGTCCGATTTGCTTCTTGCTTAGTGCCATTTTTTTATCCATTTTTTTCTCCTAAATTATTTTTTCATTTGGTTCATAAAAATAAAAACCTTGATAATCATCCACCTGAAAAGATTTTAATATTTCAAAAATCTTTTTAGAGTGTACAAATTCAGCAATTACTTTTATATTGAGTTTATGAGAAAACTCCACTATCGCTTCTACAAGAATAAAAGATTTTTCATTTTTGTCAATATCTTTTATAAGCGAACCATCTATTTTAATATAGTCTGGTGCTATGTTTAAAATATTTTCAAAATTTGAAAATCCGCTGCCAAAATCATCAATGGCAAATTTTACACCATATTTCCTAAAACGATTAATAAATATTTTTATATCATCAAAATTTTCCATACTCTGACTCTCAGTAATCTCCATAACAACCAATGAACCGACATCAGGATTCTTTCGAATATAATCCTCAATCTCATCGATAAAAAGTTTGTTTTTAATATCATTGACTGTAAAATTAATGCCAATAGGTGTTTGTATCTCTTTTATCTTTTTCAGACTCGTAAATATTACATACGAAGAGAGTTGCGGGTAGAGTCCTGTTTTTATTGCAATATCCAAAAAAAAGTAAGGAGAGATCAGCGTGCCATCCTCATCACGAAGTCGCATGAGTGCTTCATATTTGACTACTTTTTCTTCCTGATTGACGATACCTTGGTAAACTGTAACAATATCATTATTCTCAATTGCATTTTTAATCTTATCTTTCCAGATAAGAATATCCTGTTTTGCAGATCGGTTATCAATAGTATTGGAATACATCATATACTGTTTTTTATGTTTTTTAGCATACTCCAATGCAATTGTTGCATATTCGTACGAATTATATTGTGAAGTTGATATACCTACAGTAACTTCTATGGAAATTATGTCCTGCTCAGTTACAACCCGAAAAGATGCAAACTCTCTGAAGAAGTCTTGTAGAAAAATTTCATATTTTTCAAAGTCAATATATTCACAGTCATCCAAAACAACAAACTCATCTGCAGAAATTCTATAGGTTTTATAGTTTTTACCTGCAGTAAAATGTTGTAAAAAATGCGCAAACTCTTGTAATACAAAAGAACCTGTCTCTGCGCCATAAATTTCATTAATAGATTTAAATCCATTGATATCTATAATAAAAATAATTGGTACCGTAATTTTTTTTAAATCTTCAAACAAAGCATAGCGGTTGCACAAACCGGTTAAATCATCAAAATATAGCTTATGCCTCAACTCCTGCGTTTGTTTTTTAATTTCTCTTTCAAGGTGTTCTTGATAATTTTTAGCAAGTGTCTCCAGGTGAATCTTTTCCAATGCTTTTTTTAAAACTGTAAGAAACTGTTGATAGATAAGCGGTTTTATAATAAATCCGTCAATCCCAAGCTGAATCGCTCGTAAAATATATTCTGCATCATTATAGGCAGATAAAATGAAGATTGGAATTTTTGTATCTTGTTGGCGAATTTGTTCTATCATATCAAGACCATTCATTACAGGCATATTTATATCTGTGATAATTATATGAAATTTTTCATTTTTAAATTTTTCTATTCCCTCCTGACCGTTTGTAACGACTGTAATATGGGTAAAGATATTTTTCAACATCTCAAATGTGCTTGTTCGCGCATCTAAATCATCTTCGACAAAAAGCAAGTGAAGTTCTTTGGCGTAATTTTTCAACTCCTGCAGTGGCACTGTTTTACTCCTCTATCATTAAATCAAGTAAATTAAAAAGCTCATTACTTGCATTTTCCATAACAGTAAAGTTTTTGATAATCTCTTCTGTGTTTTCAGGGAAAAGAGCTGTTTTACTCTCGGCAAACTTCATGTTTTTTATGGCAGAGTCATGAACTGCTTTGTGGTGGGCATCAAGTTTGTTATACACTTTTGTTTTGCCAAACTGCTTTTTACCGTCATTAAGATACCATTTTCCAAAACGGCATGAAAGATGATCTGCTAACGGTTCCGAAATATTCTGACTTAAGAGTGTCGAATACGCTTTTGATTTAAAGACTATATGATCAATTTTTGCAACGGATACAAGGAAAATATTGTTAATATGATTTGCATTATCGGCAGTTTCTTTTGCTGATTTGTTAAAACTTTTCAGTGTCGTATATAAACTCTCCAGATATTTTTGAGACTCTTTTGCTAATTCATACATTGTCTCAGACTCTTCCGATATTTCATTGGTTTCTTGTTTTAGAGTTGAAATAGTCATAGATATCTCTGTCGTAGCTTTTTGTGTTCTTTCTGCCAGTTTTCTTACTTCATCGGCAACAACGGCAAAACCTCTGCCGTGTTCACCGGCACGTGCGGCTTCTATCGCAGCATTGAGCGCAAGCAGGTTTGTCTGTTCTGCTATATCTTGAATCAATTCAACAATGGTAGAAATTTCTAATGACTGTTGATTGAGGGCATCAATCCCTTTTACTGTTTCATTTATGCTTTCGTCAAGTTTTTCAAAATTATTTTGAACAGATTCTATTGATTGAATGCTGTCCTGCGATGCTTTGCTGGTATCTTTTGATGTTTGTAAAATTGTCTTGGATATCTCATTACCAAACTCTATATCTTTTTTCACCTGTAAAACACCGCCAACACTGCCGCCTCCGATTTCATTAAATTTTTTCGAAAGATTTCCCTGTGTTCTTAACTGTATTCCTGACTTAATACCCTCTAATGATTTGTTAATCGGCTCAACTGAACGGGCAAATATACCTTTAAATCCATCTTGAAACATCACTATACTCTTATTACCATTAGTTGCAAGCTTTATAGCAGTTTCACTGTCACGCATGAATGCCTCAACCTGGTCTAATAAATTATTGTAATTCCATGCCATATTATAGTATTTGGAATCTTCCGGAATATTGGTAACTCTTTTTTCAAGGTTGCCGTTTGCCGCGTCTGCCATGACACTGTTTATCTGATCCAGTAGTGCTTCATCACTTTTTCTTTTTTTATTTTTGAAGATTGAGAATAAATTCATCGTAGTTTTTCCCTTCTTGTTGTAATTGTTTTTCCAATATTTTCAATGAAGCATCCATTCCGCCACTCGCTTCAGCTTGACGTAACTCTCTATAGAGTTTTTCAATTATATGTATACCTCTTGCAGAGGGAGCTCTTCTAACCGAATAGTAGCCTACAATATTTCCATGGACATCTAAAGATGCAGTAACATTTGCAAAAACCCAATAATAATCTCCGTTCTTTGTAAGGTTTTTCACATAAGCATTGATATACTTTTTGACTTGAATACGATCCCACAAAAGTTTAAAAATGACACGCGGCATATCGGGATGACGCAAAATATTATGCGGGGCATTGAGTAACTCTTTTTCTGAATAACCCGATATTGAGATAAAATATAAATTACCATAAGTAATCCGCCCCTTCGTATCTGTTTTTGAGACAATAAGCTCATCTTGCTTCATTTGTATTTCCATAAAATATCCTAGTAAAATTCTATTAGAAAAATTATATTATTTAGAAGTGTCAAGAAGGTGTCAAAAACTAGATACTCAGAGAATAACCTAAATCTTTGTGTGTTTGTATTAAGGATGAAGGGATTTTTTTTCTAAGGCGCTTAATAAAGCTTTTTATAGAATCTTCCGAAAACTCTTTCGTGTCTTCAAAAAGATAAAGGTGTAGATCAATAGCAGAAAAAACAGTATTAGGATAGCTTAAAAACAGATCTAAAAGTTTAGTTTCATTGGCACTCAATATAATTTCTTTCCCTTCCAAAAAAAGTTTTTTCAACTCTCTATTCCATAAAAATCCATCTTGAAAGGGGAGAATTGTTTCATATTCCTCTTTATAAAAAAGAGATACAGTCGTTAAAATATTCAACAGTTCTTGACGCTTAATAGGTTTTTGCAAAAACCCTATAACAGCTCCAGTATTAATAAGTTCAATAAAATAGCTTGTTTCATTATAAGCAGATATAACGATAAATTTTTGTTCTATATTTATAGATAATATTTCTTTTGTAAGTTCTATGCCGTTTAAGTGTGGCATCAAAATATCTGTGATTACAAGATCGATATTCGCAAGATTGTTCTTATATGCCGCTAAAGCTTCCCTCCCGTCAGATGCAGTATATACATGAGAGAAAAAATTTTTCAATAAAGCAGTTGTACTTTTTCTCATCTCCAGGTCATCTTCCGCATATAAAACAGTAAGTTTTTTTGTTGTAGATAATAATTCTGTATTTGTCACCTGTTCGCCTGATTTAATTAGTTACAATTTATTATATTTTTATTCTATATAGTGAATATTCAAAAATGTAATTGTTCGATACAATTATGCGAATATTATTTGATATGTCAGCCAAACTTCATACTTATGCATAAATATTTTCAGCTGTTGTTTCAAGTTGTAACAGCAGTATTGGGGTTTAAGATAGTAGAAATTGAGAAGGAAGTGTATTCATAGTGCGGGAAGAGGAGATAACGACGCAATTGCGCCGCTATTTGAATTTCGTGCCGATTAATTACTGAAAAAGTGAAATAAGCACACCAGCTGCTACTGCTGAACCGATAACTCCTGCCACATTCGGACCCATTGCATGCATTAAAAGCATGTTTGTACGGTCATATTCCATACCGACCTTATTTGACACACGTGCCGCCATCGGAACGGCAGAAACACCTGCTGAACCGATTAACGGATTGATTTTGTGCCCAGGGAAAAGGTTCATAAATTTCGCCATCAATACACCTGCTGCAGTTCCTACAGAAAATGCAATAATTCCTAAAACCATAATAAACAAAGTTTCAGGTACAAGGAACTGATCGGCTGCAAGCTTCGAACCGACACCAAGTCCCAAGAAAATAGTTGTAATATTGATAAGGGCATTTTGTAATGTATCATTCAAACGTTCAACAACACCTGATTCTTTTAAGAAATTACCGAACATAAATGCACCGATAAGCGGTGTAGATTCCGGTAAAACCAAAATTGCCAGCATCAAAACAAGAATCGGGAAAACAAGTTTTTCCAAACGGGAAACATGACGAAGTGTCGTCATCTTGATCTTTCTCTCTTTTTCGCTTGTCAGTGCTTTCATAATAGGAGGCTGAATAATAGGCACCATCGCCATATAACTGTATGATGCAACAGCAATAGCTCCCAAAAGTTCCGGTGCAAGTTTCGTTGCGATAAAGATGGATGTAGGACCATCCGCCCCGCCGATAATCGAAATTGCAGAAGCCTGCTGCAGAGTAAAATCAACAAAGCCGTAATGTGCAAGCGCAACAGCACCCACAAGTGTTCCAAAAATACCAAACTGAGCCGCTCCGCCAAGCAGTGCTGTTTTAGGGTTTGACAACAGTGGACCAAAATCAGTCATTGCCCCGACACCCATAAAGATGATAATAGGAAAAAGCTCATTTGAAAGTCCCATATTGTAAATTACACCAAGGAAACCATGCTCTCCTGCAATACCGGCTATAGGAATATTTGCCAGCAGTCCGCCAAAGGCAATTGGCAAGAGTAACAATGGTTCAAACCCTTTTGCAATTCCAAGATAAAAAAGCAAAAAGACGATAAGAATCATAATCACACGGCCCAGACCTTTATGAAAATCACTCATTTTTTGCCCTGTTGCACTCATCTCATCATCTCTTGGGCTTACAAGAGCGACAATTCCTGTTGATTTAAGAAAATTTACTATCATTTCACCCATTGGTTTTGGATGATAGTTTTCTTCTTTATGTGTTGATTGTGCTTCTTGAGCAACTGTTGCATGCTCTGATGCCATTGCATTTGAAAATGCAAAGAGCATTATAAGAGCTAAAAACTTAAGTACAATTTTTTTCATTCGCTTATCCTAATACTGCTACGACTTGACCTTCTACAACTTTATCGTTTGTAGCTACATTAATAGACTTAATAACACCACCGCGAGGCGCCACAACATCTATTTCCATTTTCATAGATTCTAAAATCATGATTACGTCACCTTCGTTAACACTTTGACCCGGATTTGCGACAATTTTCCAAACATTACCCGGAAGAAGTGCTTTGATTTCTACATCATTTCCTGACACAGCAGGTGCTGCCGAAGTTGTTGATGGAGCAGTGCTCTCACCATTTACTGCTGTTACCTGAATATCTGCATCACCCTCTGCTACTTGAACACTAAACTTTTGACCATCTACTACTACTGTATAATTTCCGCTACCCATTGAACTTCCTTCACAATCTTTTTCTGTTTCTTTTTTCATTTCTGATATTTTACGAACGTTTAACTCACCTTCACCTTTAAGGAAAGTGATTCCTTTTTCCTGACATGCAGCCGCTATAAAAATATTTTCTTCTGTTATTTCTATACCTTCTTCTTTAAGTCTGTTAATCCAGTTCTCTAAAGATTTTGCAGGATCCGCATCTGCCAAATCAAGTGCTTTTTTTGTTGTCGGCTCAAGTTTTAACTGCTCTGAAGCAATTTTAACAATTTCCGGATCCGGTTCAACCGGAGTTTTTCCGAAGTATCCTAAAACCATTTTTCCGTAACCAGGGGCAATGGCTTTCCATGGTCCCTGCATTACATTGTTAAGCGCCTGTTGGAAATAAAACTGAGAAACCGGCGTTACCGATGTACCGTAACCGCCTTTTTCTACTACTTCCTGCATTGCCGCGATAACATCCGGGAATTTATCCATGATGCCGTTGTCGCGCATCATTTGCGTATTTGCAGTCAAAGCACCGCCAGGCATTGGTGAAAATGGAATAATCGGAGAAACCATTGTCGCTTCAGGAGGCATAAAATAATCACTCAGACATGACTGTAACTCTTTCTCATAAGTAAGAATTTTACCAAGTTCAAGTCCGCCAAGGTCATAATTCATTCCCTTTGTTGCATGAAGCATTGTCAAAATATCAGGCTGAGATGTTCCACCGCTTACAGGAGAAGCCGCCATATCTATACCGTCAACACCCGCCTCAAGCGCAGCCATATAAGCAGCTACAGAAACACCGGCAGTCTCATGTGTATGCAGACGTATGTGTGTATCTTCTCCTAAAAGTTTTCTTGCCATTGTAATGGTCTCAAAAACTTTTTGAGGATTTGATGTCCCGCTTGCATCTTTAAAACAGATACTGTCAAACGGAAGACCGCTGTCCAGAATATCACGAAGTGTTTTTTCATAAAACTCGACATTATGAGCACCGTGACATCCCGGTGGCAAGTCCATCATAGTGACAACCGCTTCATGTTTCAAGCCGTGATGTTTGATTCTTTCAGCAGAATACTTCAGGTTTTCCACATCATTGAGTGCATCAAAGTTACGGATTGTCGTTGTTCCGTGTTTTTTAAACATTTTTGCATGCAGGTCTATCAGTTCTTTTGAACCGGTATCCAGCATTACAGTATTTACTCCGCGGGCAAGTGTCTGCAAATTTGCATCCGGACCTACAATTTTACGGAACTTGTCCATCATTTCAAATGCATCTTCTCTCAAATAAAAGTATAACGATTGAAATCTTGCTCCCCCACCAAATTCAAAGTGGTTAATCCCTGCCATTTTTGCGGCTTCTACTGCCGGAAAAAAATCTTCCATCAATACACGCCCGCCAAATACTGACTGGAAACCATCCCTGAAAGTTGTATCCATTACATCTATAAATTTCTTAGCCATTATAATCCTTAACCTTGTTTATGGTGTGCAATTGCAGCTGTTATTGCTGCAATTATCTTTTTTTTGTCTTGTTGTTGCTGTGTTGCATTCCCAGAAACAGTCTCTTCAGCTGCCTGTGGTTCAGGAAAAAATTTATGTATTATCAATGACATCAGATTGACTGAAAGAATCATTATAATTAGAAATACGAACACTGTTCCCATTCCTAAAAACATAAATTTAACTCCCTCCATAATGAGGTTTGCTTCCATAAAATTACCCTTTATTCATAATTTGTGGGCTTAGTATAGTATAAAGATGTTTAAATAAAGTTGTTGAAAAAACTTTATTTTTAAATTACTGCACAATTGTTACTTTTTGGTGACTTAATTTCATCACTTAAACTAAACACTAATTGTTTTTAGCTAAAATGTTTTTGACAGATAAAATATTAGGATGTTTTTCAGATGATAGCAGGTATGTACGAACAGAACTTCATGGCTTATATAATTTTTGGTCTTATCTTGAATTTTGTATTTTCAATTATGTTTGGAATATATTTAAGTAACAATATCGGCATGAAAGAGATGATAGAATCCAAGGGAGACAAAGAACAGCCATTACTCATACGCTTAAGTCTTTTTATTCCTTATGCAAAAATGCTTGTTACTCTTTACAGAGTTACAATTTTACAGCTCTTTTTTCTCAACAAAGGATATACACATAAAGAGTTTTGGATTTATATGACGAATGAGCAAAAAGAAAACTCCTAAAGGAACAATATGAAAGATTTTAAGCTTAAACTTGTCCTTACTGCTTTAAGCGCAATTGTTTTCTCATTTATATTTATACTTTTGGCATTTGCCTTGCCCATACACAAAAAAGAAGAAAAAATATCCATCAAGCCAAAAGGGAAACTTGAACAGATTTCTCATTCCTTAAAAAACAGATAACTGTCTTGGAGACGCTCTTTATTTATAAAGAACTTTTCACTTCAATAAGCTTGAGTGTATCATAAGCACACTTTGGACTCAGTTTGATGGCGCAAACCTTTAAAGCCTCCAGACAGGCAAGCAAATAGTCCAGGTTGTCTTTTTTCATTAATTCATAAAGAAGTATTTCTGCATCTTTTATGCGTAAATTTCTTGCGACACCGAGATTTTTATGTGCCAATTCTCTCAATGGGGTGTAATCCAAATTGTCATGATTGTCCTGTGAATCCTGAAGTGCAGCCAAATAACTCTCAAACTGCACAATTGCCTTGATTACCTGAGCAACATAATCATCAACCAGTTGAGAGACCAACTCTGTGTCTAATCCTAATTCGTGTACGGCAATCGAAATATCATACCGGTAACCGTCAATTTCCAAATCACGCAATACACCTGTTCCCAGTAAAGTGCATACCCGTTTGGCTTCATGCAGCAGTTGATCAACAGATTGTCTGTCCGATGGTTTTAAAAAGAATTTTAATTTTTTTAACATAATCATAAGATATCATATAATTTGTGTGAAACAGATAAAAAAGAAAAATAAAAGAAGAGAGTTTGGAGGAGTGCTACGATTGCACTCATCCAAAAAAGTTATAATGCTTTTGCTATAATTCTGTTGAGTCTCATTGCAAAATCTGCAGTATCATCAAGTTCTCTGCCATCAAAGAGTTTTGCCTGATCAAACAATACATGCGCTGCATCTTCAATCAGATTCTGATCACTCGAATCTTTTAATTTTGCAATCAATTCATGTTTAGGATTGATTTGTAAAATAGGTGCCGGCTCAGGCACTTCACCGCCCTGTCCCATCTGTTTCATCATCTGTGCCATCATGTAAGAAGGGTCTTCTTTGTCTGTTTTTAAAGCAACAGGAGATTCTGTCAACTCCGTTGTCACTTCAACTTCTTTTATAGCTTCACCCAGTGTCTCTTTAAACTCTTTTGCAAGGCCTTCAAACTCTTTTTCAAGTTCTTCTTTTGCTTTTTTCTCTTCTTCACTCTCTTCAAATTTCGCATCTGATGCAGGAATAAGTTTATACTCTTTATATTCTGTCACCATCGGGAAAATGATAGTATCTACCTCTTCATTTAAGAGAAGCACATCGATACCGCGTGCCTTGAATTTTTCGAGCACAGGAGAGTGTTTGAGCATGTCAACAGAGCCTTTGTTCGCAAGATAATAAATCTCTTTTTTGTCTTCATCGACATTTTTCACAAACTCTTCGATAGTCGTCATTTCATCAGAATTCAACGTATGGAATTTGAGTAATTCTAAAATCTTTTCTCTGTTGGCAAAATCATTGTAAAGTCCTTCTTTAAGTACATTTCCAAACTCTTTATAGAATGTGTCATATTTTTCAGGCTCTTTTTTCATCATTTTAGCAAGTTCGGAAAGCACTTTTTTCACCGAAGCGTTTTTGATTTTTGCCATCACCGGATTTGACTGTAAAATTTCACGACTTACATTTAACGGTAAATCTTTTGAATCAATTACGCCGCGTAAGAAACGCAGGTATGTAGGCATTAACTCTTTGTCATCATCTGTAATAAAGACACGGTTAATATAGAGTTTGATACCAGGCTGATAATCAACTCTGTAAATATCCATCGGTGCCTTGCTTGGGATGTAAAAGAGTGTCGTGTACTCTATAGCACCCTCTGCTTTATGATGCATCCATTTTAACGGTTCTTCGTTTGAATGTGCAAGTGTTTCATAAAAAGCTTTATAGTCTTCATCTTTTAATTCACTTTTGGCAATCGTCCAGAGTGCATTTGCAGAGTTAATTTGTACATTTTCTATTTCAGTACGTGCAGGCTCTGTCTCTTTGCCCTCATCATCGGTAACAGCCGGAATATGCTTCTCTTTGTCCATAAAAATCGGGAACGGAATATGGTTGGAGTATTTTTTCACAACAGCCTCTATGCGATATTCTTCCAAAAACTCCTCTTCACCCTCTTTTAAATGAAGAATAATTTCTGTTCCGTGTCCCTCTTTTGTTGCTGCTTCTACTTCAAATTCGCCGTTTCCGGTACTCGTCCATTTGTAAGCCTGATCTTCTCCTGCTTTTTTCGTGATGACCTCAATGCTGTCAGCCACCATAAATGCAGCATAAAAACCGACACCAAACTGACCAATCAGGTTAGAATCTACTTTTTGATCCCCTGTCAGATTTTCCAAGAATGCTTTTGTTCCTGATTTTGCAATTGTTCCGAGATTATTCAAAAGATCTACTTCGTTCATACCGATTCCGGTATCTGAAACAGTCAAAGTTTTTTTCTCTTTGTCTCTTTTAATATCTATTCTCGGATCAAACTTTATGCCTTTGTATGCTTCATTTGTTAAAACGAGCATATTCAGCTTGTCAAGTGCATCCGATGCATTGGAAATAAGTTCACGAAGGAAAATCTCCTTGTTGGAATAAAGTGAATGAATCATAAGTTGTAAAATCTGATTTGCTTCTGTTTGAAATTGATGTTTAGCCATAATAGTAATCCTTTTTTAAAATTTGACAGTATTTTACCAAAAAAAGTTAATAGTTGCAAGTTTTATCAATATTCTTTAGTCATTTTAACTCAAGTTTATAATATTTTTATTTTGCTATAATAACTTTATGAAAAATGATTATATAGATTTAATAGAACCTACTCCTGTTCTAAAGACAAAAAAATGTCAAATCATCGCTTTTTTACTAAAATTTTTATTGCAGTTTACTCCTGTATTTACTGCTCTTATCGTCTGGTACATGTATGATTATTTTATAGCAGGCGCTACTTTGTTGATTACATTTATAGTTGTTGGCATTGTAAGAGCTAAAATGAGAAACAGTGTCATCCCTCTTTCTCAAAGAGAATATCACTATAATGATGAAGGGATAGCAAAATGGTTTACGGCAAAAGAATTATGCCCGAAAGAGAAAGATTAAGTACCTATTAAAGCATTGCGCGAATCATAATTGCATAATGCAGAACAAAAAGATTTAAAAAAAATATGAGCAGGGAAGTTCCGCGTGACAAAATGTTTTGTATTTTCGTTCGCTCTTTCCCGTTTGTGCGAAATGCAATAAAAAAATGAACTATTGTTGCCACGATTATAACAGCTACGATTATGAGTTTTTTGCGTAACTCCTGGACTATAATATTATCATCATGGGTCAAAAGCATATGGTACAAACCATTATCTACAATCATCACAGTACCGGTCAACAGTAAAACAACAATGGAAACCAATTCAAAGTAACCGAAAATAGGCCCTATTACCGGATAAACCTGTTGTTGTTTTTCTTTATCAAGCAGTGTAACACCCAAAATAAACATAAATATGGAACCGCCTATCCAGGCAATGGCAGCAATAAGATGAATATGTATAAATAAACCCAAATAAAATCCTTTAAATGAGTCCGTATAATATTATAATTTAAATAACGAAGTCTTGATATACAACAATATTTTTTAAATTATTCTCTAAAGCATCTTCCAATCTGCAAAACAGTTCATATATCATATTTGCATAATCTTTTGCTTCATATTCTTTAGAGTGAATTGTACTTATATAATAGTCATTATTTGAGTTTAGATGCAAGAGATTGTAGTTTATGTTTTCGGCGGCTTTGATATAATGTTCCTCATCCACAGAATCCTGAATGATACAATGAAGTTTATCATTTAAGGTAATAAATTTATCGGTACTTCTTAATCTCTTTTTTAATTCGTTAAAATCTATTGCAATTTTACATTCACAATATATTGCAATGAAGGAAAACTCACTGCCATATCGCTCTTTTCTGTAAAAGAACTCTTTTCCTTCTTCTTTAAGAACTTCCATATACTGATGTTCATTTTTTCTTATTTCTGCTATTACCTGTAACATGATTCTACTCCTATGACATACAAGATTATAATCTATTAAAATAAATAAGCCCTTATTAATGACCAAAATGCTATTATCTCTATTAAAAAGTAAACTATATTATGGCATTAATTGATCTACAAAAAATCAGCAAACACTATTCGGCACAAAAAATTCTCACTGAGGTTGACTTTCATGTGGATGCAGGTGAGCGTATAGTCATCATCGGAAAAAACGGCAGTGGAAAATCCACCTTGATGAAAATACTCAACGGGACACTCATACCTGATGGCGGACGCCGTATCATCAAAAATGATTTGGAAATCAAAATGCTGGATCAGCGTCCGGCATTTGAAGAAGGCCACACTGTCCGTCAGGCAGTTGAAGCAGGTCTGAAAGAGCTCAATGCCGCAAAAGAACGCTATAATGAACTCTCACTGCTTTTAAGTGAAGATTTTGAAAACAAACTGCTTTTGGAAGAGCATGAAAAGCTCTCTCGCTATATTGAACATCATAATGCCTGGAATCTGGATGATAAAATAGAGCGTATCATTGGGCATTTTCAGCTCAAACCTTATGAAAACAAGCCTGTTATGCTCTTAAGCGGAGGCGAACAGCGGCGTGTGGCACTTGCTTCACTCCTTTTGCAAAAACCGGATGTCCTGCTTCTTGATGAACCGACGAACCACCTTGATGTTTACATGGTTGAATTTTTAGAAGAGCTGATTCTCAAAGAGAAATTCACTCTTGTTTTTATCTCGCATGACCGATATTTCATTGACCGAATTGCGACAAAGAGTGTTGAAGTCGAAGACTGCATTTTGCGTGAATACAAGGGCGGATACAATGACTACCTCACACAAAAAGAGGAGTACCTAAGAACCCTGCAAAAGCAGCATGACAATCTGCTGGGCATTCTAAAAAGAGAAAACGAGTGGTTTGCCAGAGGGGTGCGTGCAAGGCTCAAACGAAACGAAGGGCGCAAAGAGCGTTTGATGCAACTGCGCGAAGAGGCGAAAACAAATCCTGCCAAAATCAGAAAAATGTCTGTAGAACTCCAAAGAGAAACAAAACATTTTAACCGTGACAAAAGCGTCAACAAACAAAAAATGCTTTTTGAAGTCGAAGATCTGTCTCTCAAACTCGGTGACAAAGAGCTGTTACACGGCTTTACAACACGCATACTCCAAAAAGATGTCATCGCCATTGTCGGGCCCAACGGCAGTGGAAAATCAACACTGCTAAAAGCTCTGCTTGGACGCATAGAGCCGACAAGCGGCAAGATAAAACGCGGAGAATTCAAAGTAGGCTATTTTGACCAGCACAGAGAGATGCTTGATGATGACAAAAACCTCATAGAGACTTTTTGTCCGCACGGCGGAGACCGTGTCAATGTACGAGGCAGTGATTTACATGTATACGGCTACCTTAAAAACTTTCTCTTTCCGCGTGAATTTTTAGACAAAAAGATAGGTGTACTCAGCGGCGGCGAGAAAAACCGTGTTGCCCTTGCTCTGCTTTTTACACAGGATGTTGACATCCTCATTTTGGATGAGCCGACCAATGATCTGGATATTCCTACGATTAATATTTTGGAAGAACAGTTGACAAATTTTCCCGGTGCCGTCATTATTGTATCGCATGACAGATATTTTGTTGACAAAATCGCCAAAAAACTCTTTATTTTTAAGCCTGATAAAACCATTGAAGAGTCACATCAGCAATACTCCGAGTATCTGGAGATAGAAAAAGAGCTGCAAGAGCTGAACACTATGGAAAAAGAGGCGACAAAAAAAGAGGAAAAACCGCGTTTACATGTAACGCAAAAACCAAAAACACTCAAACTTACTTTTAAAGAAAAAATAGCCCTGGAAAAACTTCCGGCCGAGATAGAAGAACTAGAAGCAAAAATAGAAGAAAAAAACACCTGTTTATCCGATCCGAAATGTTATGAGGAGACAGGTCTGAGCAAACTTGCCAAAGAGTTGGCAGATATGGAAGCGTTGTATGAGCAAAAAGTTGAAGAGCTTTTAACAATTCAGGAAAAAGAAGAAGAGATTAACAATGGATGAACAAGAGTATAAAGAAAAACGCGCCCAAGAGGTCAGCCAACTCGGAGCCGGACATACAGAGTACAAATATGAATATGCACCCGAGCTTTTAGAAACTTTTGAAAATGTTCATCCTGAAATGGACTACTGGGTGACACTCAATGCAGACGAATTCACATCACTTTGCCCTAAAACAAATCAGCCGGATTTTGGAACACTCATTATCAACTATATTCCTGATGTAAAAATGGTGGAAAGCAAATCACTCAAACTCTATCTTTTTAGTTTTATCAACAGTGGTGAGTTTCATGAAGACGTCGTCAATAAAATAGGCAAAGATTTGGTCGCCTTGATGCAGCCGAAGTATCTTGAAGTTGTAGGTCTGTTTTACCCACGAGGCAATATCAGCATCCATCCGACTTTCAGTTATGCAAATGGTGAAGAAAAGTACAAAGAACTGGAAAAATACAGATTTTTAAACAGAAATCTCAATCCGCTAAGAGTAGGATAATATGCAATTAACACCTTTACATGTAAAAGAAAATACAGGCATACAGTATATGTCTCGTGAACTTCTGTTTCTGGCACACAGCGGACAGCCTTACAGAGGAACTGTTTACATCAACTTTACCAGCAGTGGTGAGACCTTTGATTTACGTGATTTTAAAAAATACCTGACCTCACTCAGAGACAAAAAGTTTACTGCCGAAGATATTGCTTTTGAAATCTATGAGACAATTACACAAAGTATACAGACAAAAAATCTGGGTGTAGTAGTTGATTTGAGCGCACGCGGAGGTTTGCAACAGCGACTCTGTTACGGAGCAGACTTTATACCTGTAAAAAAAGAAAATATCTTTCAGGTATGATAAAAAAGACGCACAGCCCAGACTGCAGTGACTCTTCGGAATCGGCACTTCCGTGCCGACTGTTCCAACTTAGGGAAAAGCTCCTTATTTATTCGCATCCTGTAAAGAATCAGCGATTAAAAATGCCAACTCTAATGACTGATCAGCATTGAGACGCGGGTCACAGTGTGTATGATAACGAGAACTTAAATCCTCTTCTGTTACAGTAAATGAACCGCCGATACACTCCGTAACATTTTTTCCTGTCATCTCCAAATGAACTCCGCCGGCAAATGTACCCTCAGCCTTATGTACCTGAAAGAACTGCTTCATCTCGGTTAATATAGCATCAACAGGACGTGTTTTATAGTTGTTGGATGATTTTATAGTATTTCCGTGCATTGGGTCACATGACCAGACAACGTTGAGTCCCTCTCTCTCAACAGCACGAATCAATGCAGGCATATGCTCGCCGACTTTGTTCGCACCCATTCTCACAATGATATTGAGACGCCCTGCTTCATTTTCAGGATTTACCGCCTGAGCCAACCGTACCAGATCATCCGGGTTCATAGTAGGTCCCGCTTTAATGCCTATAGGGTTTTTAATGCCTTTCATATACTCAACATGCGCACCGTCAAGCTGGCGTGTTCTATCCCCTATCCATACCATGTGTGCTGCAGTATTATACCAGTCACCGGTAAGAGAATCCTGTCTTGTAAAAGCCTCTTCATACGGTAAAAGCAGTGCTTCATGGGAAGTAAAAAAATCTGTTTCACGCAATGTTCTGTATGTTTTAGAAGTTACACCACAGGCTTCCATAAACTTTAATGATTTTTCTATATCCTCTGCCAATGCTTCGTATTTCTCACCCACTTCACTTTTATGGGCAAAATCCAGGTTCCACTTACTGACCTGGTGCAAGTCAGCCAATCCGCCTGATGCAAAAGCACGGAGCAGATTTTGTGTAGCCGTTGCCTGGTTATAGGCTCTTATCATACGTTCCGGATCCGGTGTACGTGACTTTTCGTCAAAGTCTATACCGTTAATAATATCCCCACGGTAAGAGTCAAGAGTAATATCCCCTTTTGTTTCCGTATCTGAGGAACGCGGTTTTGCAAACTGACCGCCGAGACGTCCTACTTTTACAACAGGAAGTCCGCCGGCATAGGTCATAACAACCGCCATTTGCATCAAGGCTTTAAAAGTATCGCGAATATTATCTGCATGAAATTCACTGAAACTCTCGGCACAGTCACCGCCTTGCAGTAAAAAAGCCTTTCCCTGTGACACATTGGCCAACTGTTCTTTCAATGAACGTGCTTCTCCTGCAAATACCAATGGCGGGTAGCTTTTCAACTCTTTTAAAACAGCTTCAAGTTTTGCTTTATCAGGATATGTCGGTTGTTGTAATATCGGTTTTTCTCTCCAGCTAGACGGGCTCCAAGTGCTCATTATCAGACCTTATATATTATTGTTTTTGGAATTTTATCAAAAAATAGCTAAAATTGCTATGAGAAAAGCTTTTTTTATGCTTAAATTAGTATAATTGTGAATATTTTTATTTGGAGATTTATGACAAAAAGTGACTTAAAATCATTAGTAACTCAAATGTATCATGAGCTGCTTGAAAATATTGACACACAACAAGAGCCTAACAAGGAACAGGTTATCACCTATTTGCAGGATGCTGTGATGACTATTCAAAATATAAATGACGGGGATATAGACTCAGTAGAACATGCAAAGCTGGCATTCACCAACACTTATAAAGAAATTGCAAATAAAACACTTTTATCATATCAACATACAAACAACAAATTTGCCAAACTGACTCAAATTCATGAAGAGACTATTCACAGCTATGAAAATCAGCTCATAGATATGCCTTCAATAAAAGAAAAGTTTGATGAGATTCAAAATCACATGGCAAAAGAGGTACAACGCGCAAATCAGGTTATATCAGAGTTAAGCACACAGGTAAAAAAACTTGAAGAGAGCTCAAACCTGGATTCTTTGACAAAAATATTCAACAGACGGGCACTTGATACATACCTTCAAAAACTCTGTGCAAAAAAAGAATTAGAGTATGAACTGCACATACTTCTTCTGGATATAGATGATTTCAAACATATCAATGATAAATACGGACATATTGCAGGTGATAAAATACTGATTTTTGTTGCCAGACTTTTAAGAAAAACATTGCGTGACGGTGATAAAGTTTTTCGTTACGGTGGCGAAGAGTTCTTGATTATACTCAACAGAATAGATGCACAAACCTGCCAAAAAATTGCAAGAAGAATTTTAACGCTTATCAGTTCAAATCAACTCTTTTATCAGGGAAAATCTTTGAAAGTAACCATGAGTCTGGGTGCGACAATGTACTATCCTGGCGATACGGCGGAAACACTTATAGAAAGAGCTGACAAGGCACTGTACAAATCCAAGCAAAACGGAAAAAATCAAATGCATATGGAAGTGAAAAATGGAATTTAACTATTTTGACATTATTGTAGGAGTTGTCATTCTACTCCTGGGTTTAAAAGGAATACTGAACGGGTTTTTTAAAGAAATTTTCGGACTCATTGGTATCATAGGCGGTATATTCGTAGCATCCAGATTTGGTGATGATGTCGGACTGTATCTGAGTAATACGATATTTAAATTTTCAAACGAATCGGCTATAAGTTTTACAGGTTTTCTGGTAACACTGGCACTTTTTTGGCTGGTAATGGTTCTTATAGGGTTTGCATTTAAAAAGTTAAGCGCAGTAAGCGGTCTTGGTCCGATAGACAAAATTTTGGGATTTATCGTAGGTTCAAGCAAGTTTTTTCTTATAGCAGCAGTTATTGCTTATGCGGTTTATAATGTCAAGGCAATAAGAACGACACTTGATTCTGCACTCAAAACAAGTATACTCTTTCCTGTTTTAGTCGAAACAGGAAAATATATTATGAAAATAGACCCTACGGATATTTCAAATGATATCAATACAACAATCTCACAGGGCAGTGCTGATATGCAACAAAAAATTGAAGACAACATCTCAGCAGCAGCCTTGCAGCAAATTGACACTATCAAAAATCAAATAAAAGAGAAATAATTATGATACATGTAACGACAAACTTCAACAATAAAACCATGGAATATGAAGAACTGCTGAATGATTTCAAAAAATTATTAAAAAAGAATAATCTCAAATTTACGATTCAGCGTGAAGTGATATTGGAAACTCTGTACAATTCGGATGAACATCTGACTCCTGAAGATTTACATCATCTCCTGCAAAACAAATACCCGGAACTAAAAACAGGTATAGCAACTGTTTACAGAACACTTTCGCTTCTTGAAGACTCCCAGGTTGTTACCTCACTTTCATTTGGAGCACAGGGAAAAAAATACGAACTTGGTGTAAAAATACATCACGACCACCTCATCTGTACAGAATGTGGAAAAATCACAGAATTTTTGGATGATGAGATAGAAAAGCGCCAACATATAATCACAAAAAAATTCGGTTTTAAAATGACTGACCACTCTATGCAGATATATGGCGTTTGTAAAGAGTGCCAAGAAAAAGAAAACAACTAAGAAAGAAGGAAAACTATTGATTTTTGAAAATAAATACATACAGCAAAGAATAGAAAAAGCAAATGCATTAAAAGATGCAGGGTACAATCCTTATGCAAATGATTCACAAAGAAATACAACTATCGAAAAATATTTGAATGTCAACTCTGATGTGGCCGAGATGGAAAACAAACGTGACGAAAAGCGTCACTACATTGTAAGCGGGCGTATAAAGTTTCTTCGTATTATGGGAAAAGCAAGTTTTGTAAAGATTGAAGATGAAAGCGGTATGCTACAGGTTTATATTACACGCGACAATCTTCCCGAGGGTTTCTACAACACTATGTTTAAAAAAAACATAGAAGTCGGAGATATCATTGAAGTCGGCGGTTTTCCTTTTGTAACAGGACAGGGAGAACTCTCTTTGCATGTAGACAGTTTCAAGCTGCTGACAAAAGCCATCTCACCGCTTCCTGAAAAATTTCACGGTATTACTGACAAAGAGATTCGTTACAGAAAACGCTATCTTGATCTGATTATGAATGCGGAAGTCAGAAAAACTTTTCAAATCCGTTCCCGCGTTATCTCTTTGACACGCCGTTTCTTTGAGGACAAAGGTTTTTTGGAAGTGGAAACACCTATGATGCATCCTATTGCCGGCGGGGCCAATGCCAAACCTTTTGTTACACATCATAATGCACTCGGTGTTGACAGATACCTCAGAATTGCACCGGAACTTTACCTTAAAAGGCTCATTGTCGGCGGTTTTGAAGCCGTTTTTGAAATCAACCGTAACTTTAGAAATGAGGGGATGGATGCAACACATAACCCTGAATTCACCTCTATAGAGTTTTACTGGGCATACAAAACATACAAAGATTTAATCGAAATCACAAAAGAGTACTTCCAGTACCTTTTTGAACATTTAAATCTGCCGACACTTTTGCCTTACGGTGATTTGGAAGTCAATTTTGCAAACTTCCAGGAGATTCCTCTTATAGAGTCTTTAACAACGATTGGCGGAGTTCCTGCAGATGTTACAAAAGACAAAGAAAAAATCATTGCCTATTTGAATGAAAAAGGTATTACGGTTAAACCCGGAATGAATTTGGGGCAGCTTCAGGGTGAACTTTTTGATGAATTTGTTGAGAAAAAACTGATAGACCCTACTTTTATTACAGAGTATCCTGTTGAAATTTCTCCGCTTGCTCGCAGAAGTGATGCACATCCTGAAATTACAGAGAGGTTTGAACTCTTTATAGCAGGCCGTGAAATTGCCAATGCTTTCAGTGAGTTAAATGACCCAATAGACCAACTTACACGTTTTGAAGGACAGATGGCTGCAAAAGAGAGCGGAGATGATGAAGCCCATGAAATGGACAGTGATTTTGTTGAAGCACTCAGCTATGGCATGGCACCAACAGCGGGACAGGGAATAGGAATAGACAGACTTGTAATGTTGCTGACAAATGAGCACAGCATAAGAGATGTTTTACTGTTCCCTGCTATGAAGCCTGTACAGGAAGAAAACACAAAAGAAGAGGAAGAGTAAAAATACTCTTTCCTCCCTCTTCTGCTGATTACAGCTTTTCTGGAGTCAGCCCTGCACTTTCTAAAAAATGACGCAGTTCTACCACTATCTCTTTTGAAATATTTGTATCTTGATGAGGAAGAGGCATAACATACTCTTTGTCATTTAAAAATATTTTTACATGATGATTTTTTGTCATCTCTGTTTTTGCACCATAATGTTCTAACGCATGTATTAGTTTTTTATAATCAATATTAGATGAAAGCGGATGCTCAAATACTTTTTCTATTTTTGCTTTGTGTTTACTCATGGGTAAATCCTTTTCTTTTTTATTTATAGTGCTATTATAACATGCAGACAGAGAAACTTTTGCTACTTAGTTTGCATTTTTTTTCAAAATCAGGAATGCAGTGCCGGAACTCACCGTTTTTCTCACAAGTCATGCTTTAGCATAGAAAATCCGGGTTCCAAAATATTCCTGAATCGGTACTTTAGTGCCGACTGTTGTTACATCCTTGTCACTCTCAGCCCACCCTAAAGGATGGGTTCCAGAAAAATAATATGCTTTTTCCCAACCTAATGCATCAAGACTGAAGTCCGAGGGTTTCGAAATATTCCGGAATCGTTACTCTGCTTTTACTCCTTCTTTGCTACTCTGTTCTTTTTTTAAAGATAAGCAGTGTTTTGTCTTGTGTATCATAAAGAGAAAAAGTCTGTTTTTCTACAAGTTTGAGTTTTGAAAGTTTTTGAAATATCTGTATTTTATGAAAGTACTGCACAATTGTATCTTGCTGTTTTGTGTAACTTCCATCTTCTTTTTTTTCAAAAAGTGTAAATTTTGTATGCAGTTCATTGTTTTGAAATATGGCATCGACATTTAAAAATTCTTCTTCATTTTCACTGCTCATCGTTCCTTCTGCCACATCACTGAAACCATAAAGCGTATTGATATCAGCGATAAAAACACCCTCATCACTGAGTTTGTCCGCAACCGATTCCAAAAAAGAAAGAAGACTCTCTCTGTCCATAAAATTTAAAACATCAAAAATACTTACAATGGCATCAAATTTGCCATCAACCTCTTTTATATCAATGCACTCGGCGTCAAATCCCTGCTCTTTACACTCAGCAACCATTACAGCACTCAAATCAATGCCTTTACATGTAACACCGTCGCTACTCATTCGCTGCATAAATCCGCCACGACCGCATCCGACATCCAGCAGTGTTTTTACACTATAGTCATCCAGTTCCGAGCGGTATAAATCATAAAGTGCCTCTGTAGCCTCTTCTATACCTAAAAGATGTTCTGCCTTGGCATAAAGATCAAGATTAGTCATTTTCTGCTTTTATAACTTCATTAATTTTTTCGTAAATATCCAAAACTTCATCTTTTTTGGCAATATAACTGTTCTTGTTTGCTATTAGATAGGTCGAACTTGTCATAATGTCCTGCACAACTTCCAAACCGTTTTGTTTCATAGTCGTTCCCGTTTCAACAATATCTACTATCATATCTGCAAGACCGATTAACGGGGCAAGTTCTATAGAACCGTAAAGCTTTATAATTTCTACACTCACAGCCCGTTCTTCAAAGTAACGCTTTGTAATGTTGACCATTTTGGAGGCTACTTTAAGCTCAGGTTTTGTCAAATCAAACTTTTCACCCTTTCTCATGCCTATCGCCACTTTACAAATACCACGACGCAAATCGAGCAAACGGACAACATCAAGGCCCTGTTCTTCCAGGGTATCAAGCCCGACAACCCCAATATCAGCTGCCTGATGGTATACATAGGTTGCCACATCTTGATTACGCACAAGTAAAAAACGAAATTTCGACGTCTCAAGAATTAGTTTTCTGTCATCAAATTTAAAACTGTCACCAAAAATAGTTTCAAAAATTTCCAAAGTTTCTTTGGCTATACGACCTTTTGGCAGTGCAACTGTTAGCATAGTCTATCCTCATTCTGTAATATAATCTTTTTCATAGAGTTGAAAATCAGTTTTTCATCGACTTTTGCATCTCTAAATATCTTTTTAAATTCCAAGGCATCGCCACCTGTCAAGATGACCGGCAGGTTATGGGACATTACTTCACTATAGAGTGTTTTTAAATATCCGTAACTTATGGCATCTTGTGAATTTTTTGGCATTATATCCAAGTCACACTCAAAGTTAAATGAATATGCCAGCGCAGGAGAAATATTCTCATAGGTTTTTTGCATTGCTTTAATTCCCGGGTAAATAAAACCGCCCATGAATTGTCCGTTTTTTACAACATCAACAGTCACAGCACTCCCCGCATCAATAATAATACCGTCGGAAACAGACTCTACGGCAAAAATTCTGTCAATTCCCATAGTCTGATAATATTTTTTTTTATCAATATATTCAGATAAATCTATCCAGTTTGACAAAGACCGCAAGTTTACATGCAGAGCCTTGTTCACACAAATATAATAGACTTTTTCTTTTATACAGGAGGGGTCAAAACTCTTTACATGTTCTTTATAGTCTCTGTTTTCATCATAAAAATGATAGGAAGTGTTGCCTATATCACACAAAAGCATTATTGGATTTTCCATCCTGCTTCTTTAAAAGCTTTTTGGGCTTTTGAGCATAAGGGTGCATCTATAAACAAAATCTTATGTTTAAAATTGTGTTCACAGTAGAGTGTCAACTTTGCATAAATCTCTTCAAATTTATGAACATCTTTCATCAATATTCTGCTCTTTTGGCTCACAGCAAAAATTGCCCAAAAATATCCGCGTATATCTGTTGCCTTATAAATTTTTATCTTATTTCTTATACCCAAATCTTTTGGAGAAATCTCCTGCATCTTTTTAAATATTTTACCCTTGTGTCTCAAAGAGTCTACAATCATTTGCATAGAAATACTATACTCCTTTGTTTTTTGCAATTATAAATGCTTCACATTCATCTACGGGTAACGGCTTGGAGAAAAAATACCCTTGAATGTCATAACATCCCTCTTGTACTAAAAAGTCCAGTTGTTCTTTAGTTTCAACACCTTCAGCTATTATTTGCAAGCCTAAATTTTTTGCCAAAGATATAATTGTTTTGACAATTGCAACATCATCTTTGTTTTTTGGAACATCTGTAATAAAACTACGGTCTATCTTGATTTTGTTTACCGGCAGTTTTTTCAGATAGGACAATGATGAATATCCTGTGCCAAAATCATCTATAGAAACGGAAATACCCAAGTTTTGTATTTTATTTAAAATATCTATAGATTTTTGAGGATCTTTCATAATCTGACCTTCAAGAATTTCAAGTTCCAAAAGAGCTGTATCAAATTGCAAACGCTCAACAGTATAAGCAAGCTCTTCAATATAATTACCGCTTTCTATCTTTTTAGTAGACACATTTACAGAAACCTTTCCAAATTCAAGACCCTTTTGCTGCCATTTCAGTATCTGTTTTATTGAATGCGTCAGCATGTATTTGTCAATTTCGAGAATTAAGCCTGTTTCTTCACAAAACGGGATAAAATCATTCGGATTAATCAAACCTTTTTGCGGGTGTATCCAACGAATCAATGCTTCTAATCCTACAATTTTTCCGTTTCTTGCATCTATTTTCGGTTGAAAGTAACTTACAAATTCTCTGTTTTTCAAGGCTTTGCGTATATCTGCATCGAGTTGAATTTTCTGCAGTGCCATCTCTGTCATTTTTTTCTCATAAAACTGATAAGTGTTCTTACCGCTGTCTTTTGCTTTATACATGGCAGTTTCAGCATTGCGTAAAAGCTGGCTCGCTTTTTTGGCATCTTGAGGATACAGGGCTACACCAATACTGAATGTAGTATATATTTCTATATTTTTTATATTAAACGGTTTTTTCATCTGAATCAAGATAGATTCAATCAGATTTATTGTACTGAAATGAGTTGTATTTCTGTGCAATATGGCAAACTCATCTCCGCCAAGCCGTGCCAGAGTATCATCATTTTTTATACACTTTTGCAGCCTTTTGGTAATTTCTAACAGCAATTCATCGCCTACTTCATGTCCGTAGGTGTCATTGACATCTTTAAAGCTGTCTAAGTCTAAGAAAAATATACTCAACTGTTCGCCGGTTGCTTTGTAGTGTTTTATAGCCTCTTCAATTCTGTCTAAAAGCAACACTTTGTTTGGCAGTTCTGTCAAATGGTCATGATGCGCAATAAATCGCAAAACATTTGACTGCAGTTCCAGCTCTTTGGTTTTTTCCTCTACACTTTGTTCGAGTATCTCATTTTGTTCTTCTATAAAGCGTTTGTAATTTACATTATAAGCATAATACAAGAGCACAATGATCAATAAAAAAATGAGCAGTGTTACTTCCAAAATACTGTTTTTAGCCTGTTCAATATCTGAAAGATCAATCAGTCTCAAATCTTTTGCAATGATAAAATAGCCCATGGATTTTGCATTCAAATCCGGCAACCGGAAGGTTGTAATCAAAAGAGAATGCTCTTTGTCTACTCTATATTCAGGAATATCAAGGTATTTTGTAATTGACGAATTTTTGACTATTTCAAGCAGCCTGTTGCTCTTAAAGGGATTGACTATATAATAATTTTCAACAAAAGTATTTGAATAGGCTTCACTCAACTGCTTTTTATAACTTTTGTCAACAACTATCAGCAGATCATTGCCACTGCGTTTCATTTTTTCACTTATGGAGTCAAATTTTGCGATGGTCTCAACAATACCTATGAACTTGCCTCTTTCATAGATCGGCACCATTGCTTTAAAAGTCATATCAAATTTTCCGGTACTGACGGTGGAGATAACTTTAGGGTCATGAATAGCCTGCTTTACATCCTGTCGCACAAGAGAGAGATCATCTCCTCTTTTGTCACTCCAGCTTCTGTAAATGCTTCTCCCGTCGGATGCGATAAACTGTATCCAGATATTTTTTAAAGAGGAGTAGCGTTGCAGAGTTGTAATTAAATTATCAAGATAAAGACTGCTGTGATTTTTCTGTTCTAACGCATTTTTTATATTCTGATTTGCAGAAAGTGCCAAAGTCACCAGCAAAATCGCCTCAGATTTTTCTTTAATCAGACTCTGCAGTTCATTTTTCATATCTTTACTGACTTCAAAATACTTTTCATTTTTTAAAGTCTCTACTTTATTGGTCACATAAAGATAGCTTCCTGTCAAAAAAACTGTAATTAACAATACAGCTATGACAATGATTCTTAAAAACTGCGTCATAAAAAATTATTTACTCAAACCTAATTCTGCAAATAAAACTTCAAAATATTCACTGATATTCAGAAGCTCTTCCATAAGCGTTCCAAATGCTTTATCCTCTTCTATCCACTCTTCAATTCTTTTGACACTGTCACTTTTTTGACTCTCATCCAGCTTGTCACTGTTGACAACTGCATCTTTGATTTTTTCTAAATGTTCTTTGTGTTTATGTGCGCTCATTTCTTTTTCCTTTGTGATTAATAATTTTCATATTTTCCGGCTTTTACATCTTCTCTAAGCTGTTGAATCTTTTTTTCCATAATATTTAAAATAATATCCGCCGCCTCTGTATCATCCGCTTCGGGAACATCCCAGTCTGTTATTTTCATATTCATTTTAAACAGTAATTCCAACTCTTTTTCTATTTCAGCCTTTCTTTCCGCCAATTCCTGTATAACTGCATCTGACATTTTCAATCCTTACTTTTTCTTTTAGTATACATCAAATTTTATTTAATATCTATATACTTTGGAATGAAACTTTTGATTTTTTTGTAAATCCTTTCAAAATCTGTTGAGTAGACTCTTGTATGAGCAACAGCAGTGATAAAGTTCGTATCTCGCTCCCATCTTGGAACAAGATGCATATGAATATGCTCGGCTATTCCTGCACCCGCCGCCTTGCCCAAATTCATACCGATATTTACGCCGTTGGCACCTAACCCCTCTTTGAGCAGTTTGACACTCTGCTGTGCAAGTTTGGACATATTCAGCCAAACTTCACTCGGCAGCTCTTCAAGTTTGTCCGTATGCATATGGGGGATAATCATAAAATGCCCCGGAGTATAAGGATATTTGTTCATCACCATAAAACAGTGTTCATTTCTGTAGAGTACATGTAAAGACGCATCCTCTTGCGGGTGTGTACTGATATGGCAAAAAACACACCCTTTTATTTTTTCCTGTGTAACATATTCATCCCTCCAGGGAGCATATAAAATATCTTCCATTCATTCTCCTTCAAAAATTATAAATCGCTATGGCAACAGTAATAAAACCAGCCTAAAGCCCGCACTGAAGTACGGGTTCCGAAAAAAGCACAGACTCACCCGGAATCGGTACTTTTAATACCACTCTCAGCCCGCAGTGAAGTACGGGTTCCAAAAAAAAACACAGACTCACCCGGAATCGGTACTTCAGTGCCGACTATTGCTACTTTCTTGCCACTCTCAGCCCGCAGTGAAGTACGGGTTCCGAAAAAAATACAGACTCTCTAGGAATCGGTACTTTAGTGCCGACTGATGGCGACAGCATTACAAAAATGCAAAAACCAGATCAGGAAAAGCCACGACAAGCCCCAGACCTAACAACTGCAAAGCGATAAAAGGGATAATACCTTTGTAAATATCCATCGTTGTAACACTGTTGCCGGCGGCCCCTTTTAAAAAGAAAAGCGAAAGTCCAAACGGCGGTGTTAAAAATGATGCCTGCAGATTCATGGCTATTAACACGCCAAACCAGATGGGATCTATTCCAAAAGCAGCCATAACAGGGACTAAAATAGGTACAATAATGAAACTTATTTCTATAAAATCTATAAAAAATCCGAGTATAAAAATACTCAGCATTGCCACAGCTATAAATACCCAAACATTTCCTATGTCTTGCGAGAAAAATTCCAAAATCAAATCAGTTCCGCCGAGTTCGTTAAAAACAAGACTAAAAGTTGTCGCACCGATTAAAATCATAAAAATCATACCGCTGAGCTTCATCGTCTCAAACAGAGCATATTTTATCATTGCAAACTTAAGTGTTTTGTTATATGCCGATAAAATGACGCCACCGAGTACGCCAAAAGCCGCTGATTCTGTCGGAGAGGCGATACCTGCAAATATACTTCCAAGAACGGCAAACATCAACAAAAGCGGTGGGATAATGGCAGTTACAACATCAGTCAGCGTTGTTTTTTCATCGCTCATCAGTGCCGGGGCATCTTCTTTGTTCATGAAAGCACGAATGAGAATATAGGCTATATAGAGTGAAACAAGTGTCAGTCCCGGCAAAACCGCACCTTTGAACAAATCACCGACACTGACGCTCATCACATCTCCCAGCACGATAAGAATAATCGAAGGTGGTATAATCTGTCCAAGCGTTCCGCTTGCCGCTATAGTTCCGGATGCCAGGCTTTTATTGTACCCGGCACTGAGCATCAAAGGCAGAGCGATCACGCTCATCATCACCACAGAAGCCGAAACTATTCCCGTAGAAGCAGCCAAAATCGCACCCACAAGAACAACACTTACACCCAAACCGCCGCGAACACTTTTAAAAAGCGCACTCATCGAAATCAGCAGCTTTTCCGCCATACCTGACTTTTCGAGAATCAGTCCCATCATAATAAAAAGCGGCACTGCCATAAGCGTAGTATTGCTCATAATGCCGTAAATTCTAAAAGGCAGTATATTAAAAACATCAAATCCCAAAGAAGGAATGAAAAAGGCAAAAAACATTGCCACACCGCCAAAGGCAAAGGCAACAGGGATTCCCCAAAGTAAAAGTGCAAGCGCCACACCAAACATTACAAATGCCATTAGAGTGATTTCCATTTTTCAATGTCGCTTACAAGCTCTTTGAGTGCCTGCAACACCAAAAGAACAAAAGCAAACGGCATCAAAGATTTGACAATCCAACGGTATTGCAAACCGCCCGGATCTGAAGAGGCTTCATGCTGCACAAAGCTCATCTCCACAAATCCTATTCCTATATAAATAATCAAAATTGAAAGAGGGAGTACAAAAAAGAGAACCGAGACAATATTAATGAGGGCCTGTGTCTTTGGCGAAAATTTTTCATAAAAAATATCAACACGGACATGGGCATTATGACGCAGAGCAAAGGCAATACTGAGTAAAATAACCACATCAAAAAAATGCCACTCCAACTCCTGCAGTGCCGTAGAACCGTGAGAAAAAAGATAGCGGCTTGTTGCATCAAATACAACCAAAACAACCAGTAATGCCAGAATCACTGCAGTCAAATAAGATATATACTTCATAAATTTATCGACAGCATTTAACATACAAAAATCCTATATAAAATTCGGTGCATCATTGGCAAAGAGTATGATGTCGCCTGATTTTGTCTGACTGGCCAAAATGTCAACCATTGATGCTTTGTCTTTGAGTATTATTTTGTTCTTTACATGTAAATGCCTGTCAAAAAGATCTGCATTTAAGGAGCCGGTAACAATCACTATGTCAAAGACTTTGTTGATTGCTTCAATCAGCTGCAGATTCAATTCATCCGTACTTTCAACAAGTCCCGGTGTAACGATGACTTTTCTGCCCTCATGCAGTGAACACAAACGTATACCTTCAAGCATACCGTCAATATTTCCGTTATATCCGTCATCCAAAATGATTTTTCCACCGGCTTTTATGAGTTGGAGTCTATGCTCAACCGGTTCGAGATTTTTGACAGCCTCAACTATCTCTTCATCACTCATTCCAAAACTTTTTGCTATTCTTACCGCTACGGCAATATTCATCGTCTGAAAAGCACCCAGAATATCTGTATGCAGTTGTAAAGTTCTCCCATCTGATTCAAGTTCAAAATCAGTACCTTCGAGCGTTGCCTGTACGTTTTTTATCTCATCACCGAAAAAAGTCACCTTTTCATGCGGTTCATCTGTCACAGAGGTATGAATAAATGCCTGCTCCAACCTTGGTGATTTAATAATTTCGAGTTTTGTAGCGATAATATTTTTCAAAGATTTAAAATACTCTATATGTGCCTCACCCACACGCCCGACCACAACTCTCTGTGGTTCCAGAAAAGTCGTAATTTCATAAATATCTCCGCGCTCTCTTGCGCCTGCCTCACATACATATATCTGTGTATCTTCAGGAAGATTATTGTTTATATCCGCAACAATTCCGCCTAAAGTGTTTACACTTCTTGGTGTTGCATAGACATTAAATTTATACGAGAGAATCTTGGCTGTAAAGTTTTTAATGCTTGTCTTGCCGTAACTACCGGTAATGCAGACAATCTCTAAATCCTTCATAGATTGCAGTTTTTTCTTCGCCTCTTTCATGTAGACTTTGAAAAGAAACTTCTCTATTATATAACTGCCGATATAGGCAAGTGCCAAAGGCATAAAAACACCGTATGTTGCACAGCCCTCTTTAAGCGTACACAGTACATCCTGAAACAGTGTCAGAGAAACCAAAAGAATCAAAAATCTTTTGACACGCCATGTCAGAACCAGCTTTTTATCAAGCTTTTTATACCAGATAATAATACTCGGGACAAAAGCAAATATAAAAAATATAATAAAGAACTTCCCTGTTGTGTAATAGGCGATAAAAGGAATAATAAAATACAAAATATGCCAATGCGGTTTGTGGTGTCTGAAAATCACTCTCTCAATTTTATAATCATACCACTGCAGGTTTGTAATAAGGTACCAGCCTAAAAGTGTGACAAAAAGAACATTGGTTACAAAGGCCAGCAGTGTTTCATACTCTTGCATTGCATACTCCCTTTTAGTGTTGCATTGTTTCTAAAAACGCAGTTTGAATTTTTAAAGAAATATCCTCTGCATTTTTCATAAAAAAATAATGATCGCCATTATATACTTCCAAAGCAGAATCATTGATAAGCTCTTGGATTTTTCTTCCCGAATCAAGTGGTGTGGCACTGTCCTCTTTACCCCAAAAAAGCAATGCTTTTTCTTCAAATCTTGAAAATTCATCACTAAAATCTTCATTGACCACATTTTTAAAAGTCTGATACATGTATTCGCTGAGTTGCCTGGCATCATCTGCCACAAAGAGCGAACGGAATTTGGATAAACCAAGAACTTTCAATGTCTTAAAAAGTGCTATTTTTGCCTGTACTTTAAAAGGCTTTGGTATATAAATACCGGCACTTGCAACCAAAACAAGCAGTTTCGGCTCCAGCAACAAAGCAACTTTTCCGCCAAAAGAGTGCCCCATTACAATATCTTTTGAAGCATTCATATGAATCATCAGTAATTCTACAATTCTTGCTACATCAGCAGTTGTTAAAGCATCATTACATGTAGAATTGCCAAAACCCGGCAAATCTATATAGATGTGGCGAAAAGTGTCCATATAGGGAGAAAATGTCTGTTTCATCAGATTTTTATTGCTTCCCCAGCCATGTAAGACTATCAGGTCTATCTTGGCATGAGGATTCACTATTTCATAACTAATGTCAAAAGTATGCTGCTTATACTGTATTGACTTTACCGCCATCTATTTGCCTTTGGCCTGAGAAATAGAGTGAATATAATCATAAGTCACTTTTGGACGTTTTGAATGGGGTAAAGAGGAGGCAAGTTCTTCAAGAGAGGCTGCAAAATCTTCAAAAAGATAATTTGCCATAGAACCCGGAATAGGATTGATTTCATTGAGCAGTACTTCATCATTGAAAACAAAAAAGTCACAGCGTATCAAAGCACCTTCAAACAAACCACGATAGACTTTTTCAAAATTTGTTTTCAGACGCAGTGCCAACTCTTCACTGACATCCGCCTGAAGCACCTGTTCACTTCTTGAAAAATCCATATACTTTTTCTCAAAATCTAAAAATTCTTCTTTTTTCGGTTCTTCGACAATGGAGTAATGCATCATCCCGTTTGCGTAATATCCTGCCAGATTATACTCTTTGACACCCTCTAAAAACGGCTCTACAATGAGTGTGTCATCAAATTCAAAAGCAACATCGAGTGCATAATCAAGTTCACTTTCATCTTTGACTACACTTACCCCGATTGAGCTGCCAAGAGAAGCAGGTTTGACTATAAAAGGATACGGTATCGTTATATTGCAATGTTCATTTTTATGAATAACTTCATATTTGACATACTTGACACCTGTGGCTTCACACAAATATTTTGTATAACGCTTGTCATAAGAGAATGTACAGGCATCCACACGCGGACCGATATATTTTACAGAGTAAAAATCAAACAGTGCGGCTATTGTCCCGTCTTCTCCATCCGCCCCGTGAATTAAATTTAACACGATACTGTTGTATTGACTCTTTGAAAACATGCTTTTTTGGACAAAAGAGCCCTGTGCGAGTGTGAGGAGAGGCATCTTTTTATAGGCACCTTTTGAAAAAGTGACTGCTTTCATTTTTGCAGGTTCTATGAGATAAAAAGTATGATCACTGTCACAAAATACAAATGTCAAATCAAAACCTGCTAATTTCTCTTTTAATGTTATGGCACTGACAATGCTTATTTCATGCTCGAAACTTGCACCGCCAAATAAAATTGTTAATTTCAATAGATATTTCCTTTTAAATTGTTTGGAGTTGTTTAAGGGCACCTTTTACAAGTGAAGCGGTATCGTCTCCCTCACATGCGCTCAATGCCTTTGCTATTTTATCTTTTTTAAAGCCTAAAGCTTCCAGTGCTTCACTGGCTTCGTTAAATGCCTGTGAGGCCTGCGGTGTTGCATTGTCACCGAGTATTTCAGCATCAAAACCGTTAAGTTCCACTAAAATTCGCCCGGCACTTTTAGGCCCTATTCCGGGTACTTTTTTGACACCGTTCACATCTTTGTTATTTATAATCGCAGCAAACTGCGAAGGTGTATAGGTAGAACAGATTGCCATAGCAACCTTGGGACCGACGCCGTTGATTTTGATCAAACGGGAAAACATTTTTTTCTCTGCCATATCCATAAAACCAAAAAGCAGCTGTGCATCTTCGCGAATGATGTGTGTTGCAAACAAAGAAACATTTTCTTTTGGCAAAGCAGAAAATGTGTGCAAAGAGATAAAAACCTCATATACAATTCCCTGTACGTTTACATGTACATATTTTGGTTCTTTATATTCAATTTTTCCGTGTAAGCCTACTATCATATTTATTTCATTTCCTCTTCATTTATAGGACGTATGGCATATTCGCCTTCGTCCAGTTCAACGAGTCCAAAAACCTGTTCACGGGAACCTTCCATAGGTTTATAAACCAGTTCCATAGGAGGGTCAACCAGTTTAAATCTAATTTCGTTGTACCCTATCCACCTGTCTCTGTTTATAATCCTTGCATCAAAAATATTTTCTTGAAAAGAAGAAGTTTTTGTTGTTAAAAGGTTTAACGCATCCTGTGTCACTGAAACTTCGGTCTTTAAATTCTTTACATTTTCCTGCATGACCTGAAACTGTTTGTATTTTTTTACAAAAGAAGCAGGCATTTTCACTCCGTTTTTTTTGTAATGCAAAAGTCTTTTTTTAATTTCTATAAAAGCCGGTGTTGCTTCTTTGAGCAAATGCATCTGTTTTTTTAATTCTTCTCGTAATTCTTTGAGCTGCAGCTCCAGTTTTTCTATTTTTTGCTGATTCTCGTCCAGGCTTTCTTTGGCTTCTTTTTGCAACAAAGGATCAATCGTAAAAATGTTTTCACTGCCCTGAAGTTTTTGAATTTCAATGCGTTTTGTTGCAATTGCTTTGACATGAGAAGTACAAATTTCTATATCTATTTCCCGGCCTCGAATTATACCACCTAAAGCTTGTGCAACCTTTACCTGCTCACCGTCAATTTCACCATGCTCGAGTCTCGTAACCCGGATATTTTTCCCATAGGCTTTCCCCTTATGGACATTTATTTCCAAGTTGTCTGCTTTGATAACAGCAGTTTTATGCGTTTGTCCGTTTACAGTAGCCTCTTTTGCTATAACTTTTGCATTGGAGCCGACATTTCCTTCAATTTTTATTTTACTTACCTCAACAGTCATACCTGTTCCAACAGCATCTTTGACGGCATCTGTCTCTTTTACAGACATCTCCACATCAGAGTCCACACCGCTTTTGATAGATCCTGTCGTTTTGAAACTGACTTCTCTTACATCAACGTCATTTTTTATCACATAAGTATCGTTTTCAAAAGCAATATAGCCATTTTCATTGGCAATATATTTTATTGATTTTTCATCTTCAACGACTCGTATCGTACTGTCAACTTTAAAAGTCGGTTCATGTTTGACGACAGGCTCGGCAGGTTTTATATATTCGCCACGACAGTTACGCCCGGGTTTTCCGGGTTTTGGTTTGATATACTCTATAAGCACTTCATCTTTTTTGACACTTTGTATAAACCCTCTTAACGCATAATCAATTCTCTCGTTTTCATCAAGCTCTTTATTTTTTTCAAAATAGAGTATCAAAGCATCATTTGTTGTAGGTGTCGGCTCAATCCCTTCTGCTATCAAATGTGTTTCATTTTGCAGAAATTCAAGGTGCTGCGCCACTCTGACTCGTGCAGAGATTTTTGAGACCACATCAGAAAGCATCTCATCAAAAATATGCACAAGAATTCCTGCCCGTATTTTTTTCTTATTTATAAGATCCAAAAAACTGTCTTCGAATCTCGGAGAATACTCAACACTTGATCCCGCTGCAATACTCAGATACACTTTACACTTTGTAGCATTGGCCCCAACTGCTGTTTTGAAATTTTTACAGAGTTCATCTTCATCCAGCCTTTTGGAAAAAATTTCCACCTCATATGTCTGTTTAATCTGAAAGTCAGGGTTTAAAAAGCTCTCTTCATTGTTGAGTTCACGCAGGGCTTCGGGTGTAACTTCTTCCCATTCACTCTCTTCTTTGTCTTTTTTTATTCTTGTATAAGTCTGAATATCAAGTATGTTAAAATCCAGTAATTCCGGCTTTATATCGTATGATTTTGCAATGTTAAAAATCTCTTTTGCAACATTTTGCGTTCGTACGACAGTCGGACGAACTTTTCTTACTGTTTTAGTCTTTTTATCAGAACCAAATAATGCCATAATGAAATTACCATACTTTTTTTAATTTTTTTTATGAAAGATTTTAACCAAAGATTTGTTAAAATTATGTAAAACTTATATTATATCGACAAAGAAGCCTATGTTTAAAGCAATTTTCACCAACAGTTTTGGAATTCTCATCTCCCGTGTATTGGGATTTTTCAGAGACCTTTTAACCGCATCCGCACTTGGTGCAAACATATACAGCGATATATTTTTCATCGCCTTTAAACTCCCCAATCTTTTTCGCAGAATTTTTGCAGAAGGTGCTTTCAGTCAGGTTTTTATACCTGCGTTTACACGAAGCAGACACAAGGCGCTCTTTAGCATCAATATACTCCTTGTTTTCACTTCTGTCATACTTATACTCACCCTTCTTGTCAATCTCATACCGCAGCTTTTTACAAAAGCAATCGCCACAGGTTTTGATGCGGACACCATTGCCCTCGCCGCTCCCTATGTTGCCATCAATTTTTGGTACCTTCCGCTTATATTTTTTGTTACATTTTTGAGTGCTATGCTGCAGTACAAACACCATTTTGCAACCTCGGCATTTGCAACTGCCCTGCTCAATCTTTCACTCATTGCTGCTTTGTACCTCTCTCATGACAAAAGCCAAAGTGAAATTGTTTACTATTTAAGTTACGGGGTCATTATTGGCGGAGTGTTGCAACTCGGCGTCCATCTGCTGGCCATATACAAACTCGGACTGGCAAAACTGCTTCTTGGCGGCGTGAAGTATTTTGGAGTCAAATCTAAAAATATAAATGAGGATACCAAAAAATTTCGCACAAATTTCTTTCCGGCGGTCTGGGGAAACTCTACCGCACAGGTTTCTGCTTTTTTGGACACTTTTTTAGCCTCGTTTTTAGTCACCGGTTCTATCTCCTATCTTTACTATGCCAACCGCATTTTTCAACTGCCTTTGGCACTTTTTGCCATTGCCGTATCTGTTGCGCTGTTTCCAAGAATCGCACGCTATTTAAAAAACAATGATGAAGCAAAAGCGCTTGCAAATCTGCAAAAGGCTTTCTGGTTTTTGGCATTTCTGCTTACATGCAGTACTCTTGGAGGCATCATCCTTTCTCATGAAATCATCTGGCTTTTGTTTCAAAGAGGTGCCTTTGACGCCCAGGATACCCAAAACACAAGTGCCGTACTGCAAATGTATATGCTCGGACTTTTACCTTTTGGCATACAAAAACTTTTTGTTCTCTGGCTCTATGCAAAAGAGATGCAGGCAAAAGCCGCAAAAATAGCGACTGTTTCTCTTGTCGCCTACATTACTTTTGCCTTGGCTTTTATTGGCCCTTTTGGCGTGGCAGGTTTGGCACTGGCAAGTACCATCGGCGGCTATGTGAGTCTCTTTTTTACCCTCAAAGTTTTTGGGATAAAAAACTTTTTTGCTATACTTCGTTCAAAAAATCTCATCTATCTGGCTGTAAGTTCTGTTGTACTTATCGCATTACTACTCTATTTAAAGGAAATTCTCCGTGCATATATTTGATTCTGTACAAAAAACAAAACGAAAATTCATTCCGCTCAAAGAAGGAAAAGTCACACTCTATGTCTGTGGTCCTACCGTTTATGATGATGCCCACCTCGGACATGCAAAATCAGCACTTGTGTTTGACTTGCTTACGCGTGTTTTGGAGGCAAACGGATATGAAGTCATCTATGCACGCAACATTACCGACATAGATGACAAAATCATCAAAAAAGCGATAGAGCAGAAAAAAGAGATACAAGAGATTACAGACTTTTATACAGAGGCATACCACAAAGAGATGGAAGCTATCGGTGTAAAAAAACCGACCCTGGAGCCAAAAGCAACACAAAACCTTGAAGCGATGGTTGATTTGATACAAAAGCTCATAGACAAAGGACATGCCTACACAACACCTGATGGCGATGTCTATTTTGATACGGCAAGCGACAGTGAGTATCTGACGCTTTCACACCGCAGCCAAAACGAAGAAGACAAGCAGGAGCGGGTCGCGAGTTCTAGCTACAAAAAAAATCATGCCGATTTTGCCCTGTGGAAAAGTGTCAAGGACAACAGTGTTACCTTTTCTTCTCCTTTTGGTGCAGGTCGTCCGGGCTGGCATCTGGAGTGTTCTGCCATGATAGAAAAGCATTTGGCCTACAAAGATACGCCTTTTGCCATAGACATCCACGGAGGCGGAGCTGACCTGCTTTTTCCCCACCATGAAAATGAAGCGGCACAGACACGGTGTGCCACAAAACATGAACTTGCCAACTACTGGATGCATAACGGATTTGTCAATATTGAAGGCGAAAAGATGAGCAAATCACTGGGCAACAGCTTTTTTCTCAAAGATGCCCTCAAAGAGTATGACGGCGAAGTATTGCGGTTTTACCTCTTAAGTACACATTACCGCAGTAATTTTAATTTTAACACGCAGGATCTGGAAGCTTCCAAAAAGCGTCTTGACAAACTCTACAGACTGAAAAAACGTCTTTTTGGTTTGTCTGCGTGTAATGATGAAACACCCTTTAAAAAAGAGCTTTTAAAATCTCTTAATGATGATATGAATGTCTCAACGGCTCTGGCCCTTATTGATGAGATGATAAGTAAAGCCAACGAAACACTCGACACTGCAGGAAAACACAAACTGCTCAAGCGTGAGACTCTGGCAAATTTGGCATACATAGAAGAAATTTTGGGCTTTGGTGTACAAAATCCTTTTGAGTATTTTCAGTTTGGCATAGATGACAATACAAAAGAGAAAATAAATACCCTCATAGAACAAAGAGACAGCGCAAAAAAAGAGAAAGATTTCGCGCTCTCGGACAAGATTCGAGATGAAATTCTTAGCCTTGGTGTTCATCTAATGGATACCCCGCAGGGAACTTTTTGGGAAAAAGTATAAATGACACTCAAAGAACTCCAACAGCACCTTGAGAAAAACGCCCTTACATGTAATGAAGAGTTTAAACGCTTGTTTCATGGTCGTGGCGGACTTTACGAGGAGTGGAAGCATCTTACAGTAGACTCCATTGACACTATTTTGAGTATTGCTTTGTATTTTGAAAAAAAGAATGAGACAGAACTTTTAGAGATGCTCAAAGCCTTTACATGTAACACGCGATATACAACACTTGTAATACAAAGACGATATCTTAAAGATGCACCGAGTGAAGTGATTACAGGAGAAATTCCGCAGGATTTACATGTAACAGAAAACGGCATGCAACTCAAAATCAACCTTCTCTCCAACAAAAACAGCGGTTATTTTCCCGATATGAAGAACGGGCGTGCCTTTGTACGCGAAAATGCCAAAGGCAAACACATTTTAAATCTCTTTTCCTATACCTGTGCATTTAGTGTTGCGGCAAAGCTCGGAGGTGCAAAGAGTATTGTCAATGTCGATATGAGCAAAGGTGCCCTAAAAACAGGAATGGCAAACCATGCTTTAAACAATCTCGACCCAAAAGGTGTGAGCTTTCTCTCATACAACATACTCAAATCATTCTCTTCACTCAAAAGAAAAGGTCCTTACGATATGATTATCATCGACCCGCCGAGCTTTCAAAGAGGCAGTTTTGAAGCGACAAAAGATTATGAAAAACTCATAAAAAAACTGCCGCAGCTTGCAAGCCAGAACTGCATACTTTTGGCATGTCTGAATTCTCCTGAGCTGGAAAGTAACTTCATTATAGAGATGATAGAAAAATTCGCACCGAGTTTTACATTTGAAAAACGACTGGAAAACCTGCCTGAATTCGCAAGTAATGACGAAGAAAAAAGTTTGAAAAATCTTGTTTTTACAAGAGTTGCTGTATAATCAATTATGAAAAAAGAGAACCAAATCAAATATGAACTGATGCGACTGATGGCATTGGATTCTTATGCCTCTTCTGTTTCATTGCTTTTTATAGTTACCGTAGTTGCCGCTCTTTTTTGGCAAGAGACAGCACTGAGGGTTCCGCTTGCTGTTTGGTTGCTCTCTCTTTATACTGTTCTCATACTCAGAAGCTACTATGTAAGACAGTTTTTACAAAATAAAACAAACCTTCAAAAAGCACAAACAATTTTTAATTTTTCCACCATTTTTTCAGCTCTGCTCACCAGTGCAGGTTTTTTGTTTTTATTTACAGTTGCTGATCATGTGCATCAGACATTTATTATAATTATTATTTCCGGAACTTCAGCCGGTGCTGTCATTACACTCTCTTATTTCAAAAAACTGAGTATCAGTTATTTGTTTGTCCTGCTGCTTCCGCTTGTTTACACTCTTTTGGCACATAAATCGAATGCTTTTAATGCACTGAGCTATCTTATCATTTTGTTTTTGGTTATGCTCTCCATTTTTTCGGCAAAATACAATAAAAATATTGTAACAACATTAATAAGCAAATATAAAATTTTAGCAACAAAAAAAGCACTCGAAGTTTCAAAAAACAATTTTGAATCAATTTTCAAAGAACTTCCTATCGGTGTTTTCACCTACAGCAAAGACCTCGTACTGACCCAGGTGAACAAAGCATTTGCAAAAATTATAAAGGTTCCTCAGGAAAAACTTTTCAACCTTGACATGAAAACACTCAAAGACAAATCTATAATAGAACCCCTGCAAAAAGTTTTTAAAAATGAAAAAGCCGTTTATGAGGGTATTTACCATACAACACTCACTGACCTGGATCTGTGGATACGGTTGCATGCAATTCCCATGTATGATGCACAGGGCAATATCATTTCCGGACTGGGCATGGTAGAAGACATCACAACAGAGGTACAGAATCAAAAAAAACTGGAGTACCAGGCTTTTTATGATTCTCTGACCGGTTTAACCAACAGAGCCTCTTTTCGCAACTATTTAGAGCAGTTTATGAAAAAAATTCACCGCTCAAAAGAGTATGGTGCCCTGCTGTTCATTGATCTGGATGACTTTAAGAATATTAATGATTCTATCGGACATGATGTCGGTGATTATGTATTGCAGATATTTGCACAAAGAATCAGAAAAGTTCTCAGAGCAGAAGATATTTTTGCCAGACTCGGAGGGGATGAGTTTGTCATTCTCCTTTCGCAAACTGATGCAAATCTTGCAAAGATGCATGAAACAGCTCTGTACTTATCGGAAAAAATTCATACAACCCTCAAAGAACCGATACACAAAGAAAATGAAACACTCTATATATCACTCAGTATAGGCATAAAAATACTCACACCCGAAGAGCTTGATACTACCACTATACTCAAACATGCAGATATAGCCATGTATGAATCAAAAAAAGGAGGAAAAAACAAAACCTCTTTTTATGACAGTGCAATGAGCAGACAGATACAGGAGCAACTGCTTTTACACAATGAACTCAAAATTGCCATACAGGAAAAACAGTTTGAACTCTACCTGCAGCCTATTGTAGAGACAAAGACAGGTAAAATTGTTTCTGCCGAAGCATTGATACGATGGAATCACCCGACAAAAGGGCTTCTGTTTCCAGATGCTTTTATAGAGTATGCAGAACAGTCCAGCCTTATCATCAACATAGGCAGTTGGGTGATAGAGAACGCTTTTGCAATGTATAAAGAACTCGAAGATACGCTTGAAAATATTGCTGTAAATATCAGCTTGAAACAGTTTTCCCAGGATAATTTTGAAGAACTTTTGCTTGCGAGTGCAAAAAAACACAATGTACATCCTCGCTGTATCAAACTTGAACTTACAGAATCTGTGATGCTGAACAATCTGGAAAAGACCATTGACAAAATGCTCCATATCAAAGCGCACGGATTTGCATTTTCCATGGATGATTTTGGCACAGGCTACTCTTCACTCTCCTATCTGAAAAATCTGCCGTTTGACTATCTCAAAATCGATCAAAGTTTTGTACGGGATATGCTTGAGAATGAAAATGACAAAAAGCTTGTCAAAATTATTATTGATGTGGCAAAACAGTTTGATTTTTCAGTAATAGCCGAAGGGGTAGAAACAGTCGAGCATGCTCACTTTATAGAGGAAAACGGATGTGACTACTATCAAGGCTATTTGATATCCAAACCTGTTCCTTTGGCAGAATTTAAAAAACTCTTCTAAAAGACTTATTATTATGTAAGTTAATAAAATTAATAACTTACATTTATTAATTGTTAATGCTGATTGGAATAATATTCCGCCATGAAAACACATATCACAAACTTTTTTCGATCCGTTTTCTATCTGTACTATGATGGTTTTGTAAATATGAGAACAGGCAAAACCCTTTGGATTCTCATAGCTGTAAAACTATTTGTTATGTTTGCCGTTATAAAATGGCTGTTCTTCCCAAATATATTGCAGGAAAACTTCAAAACTGATACACAAAGAAGTCAATATATTTTGCAACAACTCACAAAGGAAAAATAATATGGAACACACTGACGTGCTTGTTGACTGGTCACGGGCGCAATTTGCTCTTACAGCACTCTATCACTGGCTTTTCGTACCGCTTACACTTGGTCTGACATTTATCGTTGCCATTATGGAAACTCTTTATGTCAAAACCGGCGATGAAAAATGGAAACAGACAACAAAATACTGGATGGGACTTTTAGCCATTAACTTTGCCATAGGGCTGGCTACCGGTATTATTATGGAGTTTGAGTTTGGTACCAACTGGTCGAACTACTCCTGGATTGTCGGCGATATTTTCGGTGCACCGCTTGCTATTGAAGGGCTTATGGCATTTTTCATGGAATCGACATTCTTTGCCGTTATGTTTTTCGGCTGGGACAAAGTCAGCAAAAAAATGCACCTGACCTCCACATGGCTTGTTGCGATCGGTTCAAACCTCTCTGCACTGTGGATTTTGGTAGCAAACGGCTGGATGCAGCACCCTGTTGGTATGAAATTCAATCCCGATACGGCAAGAAACGAAATGTTGAATTTTTGGGAAGTATTTTTCAACCCGAATGCAGTCAGCAAGTTTTTGCATACAATAAGCAGCGGTTATGTACTTGCTTCACTTTTTGTTATAGGAATCAGTGCCTGGTATCTGCTTAAAAAACGCGATACACAGTTTGCACGACGCAGCATTATTGTAGCCTCAAGCTTCGGGCTTATTACCTCACTTTTTTTGTTAACCACAGGTGATGAATCAGCCCACCAGGTAGCCCTCAACCAGCCCATGAAACTTGCCGCTATGGAAGGTTTGTATGATGGAGAAAAACGCGCCGGAATTGTTGCCTTTGGTGTACTTGATACCGCAAAAGAGATAGGTGACGACTTAAATCCCTTTCTTTTCAGTTTTGAAATCCCGGGTGCGCTTTCTTTCCTTGGCTACCATGATTTGAATGCTTTTGTACCGGGTATAGACAACCTGATGCAGGGAAGCGAGAAATACGGCATTATGTCCATACCGCAAAAAATGCAAAAAGGAAAAACTGCCGTGGCCGCTTTAGGCGCCTATAAAAAGTTCAAAAAAGAAAGCAATCTTGTTGAGGCTGAAAAAGCACTCAAAACTTTTGAAGCAAATCAGGCTTATATGGGCTACGGTTATTTGAAAAAACCGCAGGATGCTGTCCCCGATGTTGCACTGAGCTTTTACAGTTTTCACACAATGGTAGGGCTTGGCACATGGTTTTTGGTTCTTTTTATGGTGACCCTTTATTATGCCATGACCAACGAAATGCACAACAAAAAGTGGCTGCTCTACCTCGCAGTGGCAACCATTCCGCTTGGATATATCGCACAGGAAGCCGGATGGATAGTAGCAGAAGCAGGACGTCAGCCCTGGGCTATTCAGGATCTGCTTCCGGTAGGCATGGCAGCTTCCAACATTGCCTCAACAAGCGTTATGATTACTTTTTGGCTCTTTGCAGTGCTTTTTACAGCACTCTTAATAGCCGAAGTAAAAATCATGTTAAAACAGATAAAAATCGGGCCGGAGGGACATTAAATGTTTGACTTACTCACTTTACAACAATACTGGTGGTTCTTAATCAGTCTTTTAGGAGCACTCTTTGTCTTTATGACCTTTGTACAGGGCGGACAGACACTGCTGTATACTCTGGCAAAAACAGAAGATGAAAGAGATGTTTTAGTCAACTCTTTAGGGAGAAAATGGGAACTTACTTTTACAATGCTTGTCATGTTCGGCGGTGCGCTTTTTGCCGCAATGCCGCTTTTTTATGCAGTAAGTTTCGGCGGTGCCTATTATGTCTGGATGGGCATCCTTTTTTGTTTTATTATTCAGGCTGTCGCGTATGAATACAGAAAAAAACCGGACAATTTTTACGGGGAACGTTTTTATGAGACCCTGCTCTACATCAACGGCTCCCTCGGGATATTTTTAATCGGTGTGGCAGTGGCGACACTCTTTAGCGGCGGTAATTTCATTGTCAATGAAAACAACCTCTCACACTGGACGATGCAGAGCTACGGGCTTGAAGCACTTTTAAACCCTTTTAATGTTGCCTTTGGATTGATGCTTGTTTTTCTTTCACGATTTCAGGGTGCTTTGTATTTTTTAAATAATGTCGATGTGCCGACTGTTACGGCAAGAGTCAAAAAGGTTGTTATTGTAAACTTTGGAATGTTTCTGATTCTTTTTCTTTATGTTTTGGCAACAATATTGTTTATGGACGGTTTGCGTTATGATCCTGATACCCTTGTTGTCAGTGTTGAAAGTATGAAGTTTTTACACAGCTTTATGGATATGCCGGCTTTAGCAGGTTTACTGCTTGTCGGTGTTCTCACATTGTTATACGGAGTAGTTATCGCAGTAACGAAAAAAGCACAAAAAGCCATCTGGTTTAGCGGATTGGGCGTTATACTTACAGTGCTTGTATTGTTTTTGATTTTGGGACTGGACGCTTCTGCCTTTTACCCGTCACTTGCAGATATACAAAGTTCACTCACCATACAAAACAGTTCAGGAAGTCACTACACACTTGAAGTGATGAGCATTGTCTCTGTCCTTGTTCCGGTTGTCCTGCTTTATATTATATTTGTATGGCGTTCAATGGACAAATCACAAATCACAATAGATGAAGTCAAATCTGACCCGCATCATTACTAGGAGAAATTATGGAATATTTAGCAGAATCAATTTGGTATTTAAGCTGGCCGGTCATTATTTATCTCTCATATAAATTTGTCAGTCTCAACCTGCATCATTACAAAAAGATGGAAAGACTCGAAGAACTTGAAGAAATACATACTGAGAACTCACTAAAAATCTCTTGATTTTTAGGAGTGTTCCAGCATACCTTTTTCTTTGTTTTTGTAACGCTCTTGAATATCTGTAAAAACTTGTATATTTTTTAAAAAATTTTCCACTAAAAATGGATCAAATTGTTTTGCTTTACCAGATTCAATATAATTCAAAATTTTATCAAGTGGCCATGCTTTTTTATACACTCTGTCATGTCCCAATGCATCAAAAACATCTACTATTGCTATAATACGCCCATAAATATGAATGTTTTCGCCTTTTAGACCTCTTGGATATCCGCTTCCATCCCATTTTTCATGATGTTCATATGCAACAATTGCTGCAGTTTGTAAGAGTTTTTGTTGAGAACCGCTTAACATTTCATAACCCAGTAAAGAGTGTTGTTTCATAATTTCAAACTCTTCTTCTGTAAGTTTTCCCGGTTTGTTTAAAATAGCATCTTCAATCCCTACTTTTCCAATATCATGCATTGGTGCTGCCATTCTTAGTTCTTCTGCTTCTTCAGAAGAGAGTCCAATTATTAATGCCAATGCTTTTGCATATTCACCGACTCGTAAAACATGATCACCCGTCTCCTTTGATCGTGTCTCACCAATTGCTCCCATCGTTGCAATAACCTCACGTTGTGTTACAATAATATCATTTGTGAGACGCACATTTTTTTCAACCTCTTTTTCAACCAGTTCTGTTATATGTTTATTGTATTTTGCAAGCATTCTATTCGCTTTATCAAGTTCCAAAACAAGCAACTCTTTATCGTTTCTGTCTTGAATAGATTTCTGTTGCATCTTCACAAAGTCAGTCACATCTTCAAATAAAATAATAATTGTTTCGATTGCTTCAAATTTGTTTTTTCTTCCTGCTTGAACACTAATGGTAACATAATCACCATTCTTGTAAATCAATGGTAGTTCTAAATTTGCTCTTTCTCCTTTTCCTATTTGCATCAGTTCTTTCTCTAAACCAATCAATTCAGGAATAAGTTTCATAATACTGACATACATTTGTGAAGCTTCTTCTATATCAATATATTTTATAACTTTGTCAGAGAATTCAATACATTGCATATTCATATCTGCCACTATATATTCATACTGATGCCGTTCATAAATAGCATTAAAGACCTCTTGTATATGCATTTGAACCTCCTTTTTCAACTCTATTGTTTTAGTATAGCTTTACTCAGTGAGAGAAAAAGTTCTTCCACATTCCTGCCATCTTTTGCAGAAGTTTCAAAAATTTCTTCTACTTTTTCAAGAGAGTCGCGAAGTTGTGAAACTGTACTTTTTATTTGAGTATTTTCTATAAGCAAATCAGCCTTATTCAAGGCTACAACAGCAGGAACATTTTTCAGTAAATTTTGTGCTAACTTTAGATGCAAAGATATATTGTCTATACTTGATTGGCGTGTAATATCTCCCACAACAATCACACCATGTGCTCCTAAGACATAGGCAGGATTTGTATCTTTTACATCTGTCCGCCCTTCAATATCCCAGATCATAAGCTGTAACTCTAATTCTTCTGAAACTTGTACATATTTTTTAGATATTTTAACACCTATAGTTGTAAGGTAATCATCACTGAACTGGTTATCAACATAACGACGTATTAAACTTGTTTTTCCAGTTGCAAAATCGCCAATTAAGACTACTTTTTTAGTTATCATTTTTTATCCATTTAATCTGCACTAAGCGTCCTTCATGATTTTTTTTATTCTCCATCTCTGCTAAAGGAACAGGCGAAGCAATAAAACTTATCCTACTAGACGGTATCCCTTTTTCTATAAGATAATTATACACATTTTTTGCTCTTTCTTGCGCATAATATATATTTTTTGAAGAAACACCTCTTCCATCTGAGAAGCCCATTACCAAGAGATTTAAATCATTATAAAGTTCTAAAGTTTTCTTCATTTTTGAAGACTTCATCCATAAATCAATAAGCTTCATCTTTTCCTGAGTCAACTTGGATTGAGAAACCCCATAATAAATTTTCAGTTCATCTTGGGAAAAACTATACTCAATATCTGAAATAATTTGCCTAATACCTTTTATAGAACTTACTTCTTTTAATAAATCATTATAGCTTTTTTTATTTTTTATTATACCACGTATCATAAGTATACCATTATGGAATTTATATCTCAATCTGTTTCCACTGTCCAAATTAAGCATTGCAAATGCAATCGACAACTCTTTATTTATTTCTTCTTCGCTTAAAGGTGCATGCGCTAAAACAATTTTATCTTCCAATACTCTTCTTGTCAGAAGTGGTTTGATTGTCTGTAAAATATTTGTATGAAGACTTTCATAAGGAATCTTACCTTGAACTAAGACGTTTTTGTAGTTGACATCCACGTTGATATTATAAAGATTAAGATAAGGATTTTTTTGCAAATTTTGTTCAATTTTCTCTTGTAATACTTGATTACTGTAATTTATGTAAGAATATAGAGATAATCCGGCTAATGCTGATATTCCTACTATCCAAAGAAAAGTATAACTTTGTTTTTTTTCTTCTTCTTCCAATATTTCGCTTTCATTTTCAAGCAAGGTATCAAGCTGTTCATTAATCTCATCAAGATTGAGTTTATCCTTATCTCCTTCAAAATGCATAATTGCATCAGAATGTTTTTTGACTAAGAATTCCAAAACAGATGTAATTTTGTCTTGTAACTTACGATTACTTGTACCGCTTAAAACAACAGCCAGATAACAACAACCTGCCACCTCTAAATAAATAGTATAATTACCGAATTCTATTTCATTTAACTCTAAACTATCACTGTTCTTAGAAATCCAATCATTCACAAAACTTCGAATCGCACTCAACATTGAAGCGACCATCTCAGGTTCTATAGATTCATGATTTTTAATGCTTCGTTCACTAACTAAAAGTCCACTCTCCTTATGAATTAAAAAAACACTCTCTACTTTATTTAATTTTGTAGAACTTTGCAGAAGCAATTCTGTCTCTGATATACCTTTAATTTTAGCAACGATTTTTCTTTTGAGTGTTTCATATGAGAATGTTGTTTGTACTTTTGTATTTATCTCATCAATCATATCTTTAAAAGATTGTGAAACAAACTTACTAATCATATTACCAATAACAGGATAAAGTGCATCTACTATCTCATCTTTTTCATTTTTAACTTGATCTTTAATTGCCAGGGAAATTATAGGAGACATTACTTTTGCTATTTTATCACTCGAGTCTTGAATGGTGCTCTGTAACATATCACCAATAAGTGGAGCAAAAATAGCAATAAATTCAGCTTTATTTTTTTCAATGGTTTTTGAAAATATATCACTTAAAAGTGGTGAAATTTTTTCAACAATAACAGTAGCATCACCACTTTCTTTGATAGCCTTCTGAAGAAGCAGTTCAAGTTCATCTATTTTATGGCGTTCTTCTTCAAACAGCAGCTGTTTTAGTTTTTCGTAATCATTCATCTAATTACTTACTTTTTTCTTCCTCTTTAGGTACGCTCTCTTCTATCATCATGTCAAAATTCTCTGCTATGGTTGTATCTTTTACCTTCATGGCTAAATCAAAAAACATACTTGAAAGATTATCTTTTGAAACTTTTGCGCCCTCGAGATTTTCAACCTGTTCTTTAAGAAGTTTTATAATAGATGTTTCAATTTCTTTTAGTTCATTATGAAGTTCTTCTTTATTTTGGATGTTTTCTCTTTTCATTGCATCAACTTGTGACTCAAATACTTTTTGAACGTCATCAAGCGCATTGTTTGCTTTTCTTTCTTGGCGAACAAGCTGTTCTTTTAATTCAATACTTTCATCCTGCAGTGCGTTTGATACAGTTTTAATCTTTTGTTCCAGAAGTTGCACATTTGAAGCATGTTCAGCAGTCAGTTTTTTCTCTAATAATATTACTTTTTGACTTAACTCTTTAGCAACAACATTCATATTTTCTTGAAGTTTGCTCAATTCTTCTTCAAATTTACGAATTTGCGGACCAAACATAAGCTCTCTTATTTGATCCATATTTCCTAATTGCCCTATTGAATTTTCTATTTTCGTTGCCATTTTCTAAACCTTTCATTTCTTCAGTTGCACCATAATAACATAATACATATAAAAATGTAATATCACTAAATATTTACAATAAAGCTTTTAGATACCGGGCAACTTTAGAGTCTAATTGCAGTAAGTTGCCAAAAGCCCTGCTTTGAGTGCATTGTACGTCTCTTCTCCTTTGAGTTTTTTCACGATTTTCAGACCAAAGCACAACGCCGTACCCGGTCCGCGTGAGGTCATCACATTTTGATCTTCAACGACCATTGCTTTGTCTCCCATATATCCTTCTTGGCGTATCTGTTCTTCTACAGACGGGTAGCAGGTATATTTTTCTTTTAAAACACCCGCTTTGTTCAGGGCAAACGGGGCTGCACAGATAGCTCCGATATTTTTTCCTTTGGCATCCATTTCACGCAAAATTCTCTGTACATTTTCATCATCAGCCAACGCATAGGTACCGTCCCATCCGCCAGGCAAAACGACCATATCAATCATGTCGGCATTGACATCCTTTACATGTAAGTCCGCTTGAATGACAATATTGTTCGCTCCTTTTACAAGCATCTCATCACTTAAAGATGCAACCAAAACTTCAATCTCTGCACGTCTTAAAACATCTATGATGCTCACCGCTTCTATCTCTTCAAATCCGTTTGCCAACGGGACTAAAACTTTACTCATAAACTACTCCTTTCCTGAGAACTTTTTATTATTCTAACACGACTTCAGTAACAAAAAAATTAAGTACAATCAAAGGTCAAAGAGATTAAAATGTTCACTAATAAAAGTTATAATGTGTTAATATTAAATACTGGAGATATTTTGACAAAATCGCTGCTTATACTCTTACTGCTTCTTTTGAGTGCCTGCTCTTCAAAACCACAAAAGCAGATTGTCATCTCTACAAATCAATGGATAGGCTATGCACCTTTGTTTTATGCCTATGAAACAGGAAAACTTGATTCTTTGAACATAAAAATAGTTACCAGCGTCTCTCTTGCAGAAGCAGCCGATTTGTACAGTATCGGCAAGGCGGATATGGTCACGACTACACAGCATGAATACAATGTTTTAAAACAAACCACCCATGATATCAAAGCGGTTATTTTGATAGACCGCTCAAACGGCGGCGATATGATTTTGTCAAACAGAACACTTGAGGCACTCAAAAAAAGTACAAAAACAGATGCCTATCTTGAAGTTGATTCCATCAATCAGGAAATTCTACTTGATTTTCTCAAAAAAAATGCCATCAGTAAAGAGAAGATAAACTTTATAAACAAAGATCAGCGGCAAATCCAGGATGTGGAAAATGACCCCCAAAAAGCCATACTCATTGCCACCTACACGCCTTATGAGATTGCTTTGAAAAAAAAGAATTTCAAAGAGGTTGCCTCAACAAAAGATATTAACAGTATTATTGTCATAGATGCACTGTGTGCAAGAGATACTCTTGTAAAAAATGACAAGCAGAGGCTTATACAACTCAAAAAAGTGATAGACAAAGCTATAACAGCCATAGAAACAAATCCAAAAGCATCCTATAAAGTTATTTCCAAATACTTTTCACATGTAAGCTATAAAGAGTATCGTCACTCCCTGAGTCTTATCAAATGGATAAACAAGCCCTCACAGGAGCTTTTGGAATATATACAACAGTATGGATACAAAAAGGACGATATCATTTTATGAACTCCATTTCCATAAAGAGTTTTATTCTTTCGATTATATTTGTTGCGTTTGCACTCGAAGGGTATATTTTTTATAATTTTTTTGAAAATTCAAAAGAGACGATAAGCAAACTGCTTCAGACAAGCATACAGACCGATGTTTTAAATCTCAAGCACTTTATGGAAAAAAATTTAAAACAAAAAGACATCAACTTTATTGCCTCACATATTGACAATATTATTATCATTAATCCCACTGTCAAAGATATACATATTCTTGACAGCAACAAAAATATTATTTACCATGCAAATATCAGATATGAAGATTACAATCACTCAACACAAAAGTGTCTCCCGATTTCCAAAATTACAAATACGAATATTTTCACACAACAGTGTTACTCTTTTTCCATTAAAACTTTTCATGGACTCCAGGCAAAATATTATTATGCAAATGTATATATTGATGAAGCCTATACGCATGGACTCATTGCACAACAGATAAGAAAAATTCTTGTCGCCTTTCTTGTAAGCGCTTTTGTCTTTATACTGTTTTTATGGGTATTGTCAAAAATCTACATCATCACACCTCTTGAGAAACTGCGCCAGTATGCCTACTACAGTCGAAATCCTCCAAAAAACTTTTTTGTCAAAGAGATTGAGAGTATCCGCTACTCCCTCAATATGACATTCAAAAGGCTGCAGCAGGAACAGGAAGAACTCTATAATTTGTCGACAAAAGACCCTTTAAGCGGCCTGTATAACAGGCTGAGTCTTATAGAAAAAATCAATTGGCTGATTGCAAAAAACAAAAGAGACAAAAAAGAGTTTGCCATTATATTTTTGGATCTGGATAATTTTAAAAATATAAATGATTCAAAAGGGCATGCCTTTGGTGATAAAATTCTTTTGCACATTGCTCAGGTTCTTTTAAAAACAACCCGAGAAAATGATATTGTCGCACGTCTGGGAGGCGATGAGTTTGTAGTAATTCTGCCTGATTTTTCAAATGAAAATACAATTATAGAGATTGCCCAAAGACTCAAAGAAAAACTCTCATTGCCTTTTAGGATTGAGGATGAGGAGTACCAGATCACTGCCAGCATGGGGATTGCCATCTATCCCAAAGACGGCAGGGATGTCCAGACACTGCTAAAAAATGCAGATATTGCAATGTACAAATCAAAAGAGCTCGGAAAAAACAATTTCCAGTTTTTTACAAATGCCATCAACAAGGCGGTTCAGGAAAAAATACATATGCAGCAAATCATAAAAGATGCTTTGCAACACAATCATTTCAAACTCTATTATCAGCCAAAAGTAGATATAAAAACCAAAAAAATAGTCGGATGCGAAGCACTTATCAGACTTATAGACCCTGTAGAGGGAATCATTCCTCCTTACAGGTTCATCGGTATTGCTGAAGAAAACAGAACGATTATTCCTCTTGGAGAATGGATTATTCAAGAAGCTGTTGCTCAAATAAAAAAATGGGAACAGACTCCTTTAAAAAATATAAAAATCTCTGTCAATCTGTCTGCTGTGCAATTCCAAGACCCAAAACTCTTGCAAAAGATACAAAAATATACACAGGACATAGACAGAAGCAAATTTGACATAGAATTGACAGAATCTGTCCTTATACAACATTTCAAAGAACGGTTAAATATTATCAAAAATATTAAAAAGCTGGGAATCACTCTCTCTTTGGATGATTTTGGCACCGGCTACTCTTCTTTGTCTTATCTCAAAGATATTCCTTTTGATACCCTTAAAATAGACAAAGCATTTATAGACAATATTTACACAAAAGATGATTTGACCTTTATCAATATGATTGTAGGTATTGCCCAAGATTTGCATATGAATGTCGTCGCCGAGGGTGTCGAGACAAAAGAACAGCTCAAACTTTTAGAAGAAATCAACTGTAAAGAGTACCAGGGATATTTGTGTTCCAAACCGGTACCGCCAAAAAAGTTTGAGGAGTTATTTAGCTTAGGTTGTGTATAATAATCCAATTTTATACAAGTGGACAGTTATGTTAAGTTATGAATCTATAAAACCTTATCTTTTTAAATTCCAGCCGGAAACTGCACATCATATTGCCGAATGCGTTTTACGCCTGCCAAATATTTGTCAGATCCCTTTTAATCCTTTTTTGGAATCTCATTTCATCAATGATGCAAGTCTGAAACAGGAAATTTTCGGACGTACCTTTTACAACCCGGTAGGACTTGGCGCCGGCTTTGACAAAAATGCAACAATGATACGCGGTATGCAGATTTTGGGATTTGGTTTTACCGAGATCGGTACAGTCACCCCAAAACCCCAGGCCGGAAATCCGAAGCCAAGAATGTTCCGCCATGTGGAGGAACAAAGCATTCAAAATGCCATGGGTTTTAACAATGACGGCGCCTATAAAGTCATAAAGAGACTCAAACAACGCACTCCGTTTACTACACCCATTGGTATCAATATCGGAAAAAACAAAACAACACCTGAAAAAGAGGCTCTTAATGACTATACGCATCTTATCAAAGCTTTTGACGGGTTGGGCGACTATTTTGTAATTAATATTTCCTCACCAAATACACCCGGATTACGGGATCTGCAAAATGAAGCGTTTATTACAAACCTTTTTACACAGGCAAAAAAACTCACACAAATGCCGATTCTGCTAAAAATTGCACCGGACATGGAAATAGAAGATGCCGTAAATTTAACAAAAATGGCAGTTCAAGCCGGAGCTGACGGTATCATAGCGACCAATACAACTATAGACTACTCACTTGTCAAACATCCAAAAAGTATAGGCGGGCTCAGCGGTGCCGTCCTTAAAGAAAAAAGCTTTAAAATCTTTGACGCTATTGCAAACGAACTCTATGGAAAGACAGTACTGATTTCCGTCGGCGGTATTGATTCTGCGGAAGAAGCATACAAACGCATACGGGCAGGCGCATCACTGGTACAGATTTTAAGCGGATTGATTTTTCACGGTCCCGATATGATCATGAACATAAACAAAGAACTCATACAACTGCTCAAAGCAGACGGTTTTGACAACATCACACAGGCCGTCGGAGCTGACAGAAAACAATGAAAACATTACTTACACTACTTTTAACATTAGGAACACTTATGGCGACATCACTCCCAAAATACGAAACAAAAACACTTAAAAACGGACTGCAGATTGTAGTCATCCCTTTGAAGAACCATTCAAATGTCATCAGTACGGACATTTTTTACAAAGTCGGCAGTCGAAATGAGGTCATGGGCAAAACAGGCATAGCCCATATGCTTGAGCATATGAACTTTAAATCCAGCAAAAATCTCAAAGCCGGCGAATTCGATAAAGAGGTCAAAAGCATCGGAGGGGTGAACAATGCTTCAACAAGCTTTGACTATACGCACTACTATATCAAATCAAGCACAGACAATTTAAACAAATCCATAGAACTCTATGCCGAACTTATGCAAAATCTCAATCTCAAAGATGACGAGTTTCAACCCGAGCGTGATGTTGTTACAGAGGAGAGACGCTGGAGAACTGACAACAATCCTTTGGGATATCTCTATTTCAGACTTTTTAACAATGCCTACATTTACCACCCGTACCACTGGACACCTATCGGGTTTATGAATGACATCAGAACATGGACCATCAAGGACATAAGAGATTTTCATGCGACCTACTATCAGCCGCAAAATGCCATTTTAATGGTAACAGGGGATGTCGATCCAAAAGAGGTCTTTAAAAGTGCAAAAGCCGCTTTTGGCAAAATAAAAAATCATGGGAAAATCCCAAAAGTAAAATTTGTAGAACCGGAACAGGACGGAGCAAAAAGAGTGATCGTCCATAAAGAGAGTGAAGTGGAAATGCTGGCCATCACGTTTCATATTCCTGATTTTAAAGACCCTGACCAGGTTACACTCAGCGTTATTTCCGAAATTCTCTACTCGGGGAAAAGTTCACGGCTCTATAAAGAACTTGTAGACAAAAAACGTCTTGTCAACTCTGTCTATGCATACAATATGGAAAACACAGACCCGGGACTTTTTATATTTATGGCTACATGTAACCCCGGTGTCAAGGCAGAGACAGTAGAAAAAGAGCTTATCAGACAGATAAACCTGATGAAAGAGACAAAGGTGACAAAAGCGGAGCTTGAAAAAGTCAAAATCAACACAAAATCAGATTTTATCTATTCGCTTGAGAGTTCAACCTCTGTGGCTAATCTTTTTGGCAGCTACCTTGTACGGGGAGACATTGAACCCCTTTTACATTATGAAGAAGAGGTCAATAAAGTCACAGCAAAGAAGGTCCAACAAGTTGCTCAAAAGTATTTTAATTTTGACAAATCGACAACCCTTATTTTAAAGAAATAATAAATACTTATAACATAAAGTTACATAAAAGTAATTCTTTTGTAACTTTATCAAAAAAATATCACAAAAAATAAGTTTCTGTGCTACCATTAGTAAAAATAATACTATGCAAGGTTCTTATTCGTGTTAAAAACTCTCTTCTTTCTCCTTATTTCATCCGCTCTTTTTGCCATTTCAAACCAGGAAGTTGCCAACAAATGTGAAGCTGTTATGAACGGTTTCAAAGACTCCTCCTCAACTATGAAAATGACGCTCATTAATGCCAACAATCAAAAACGTGAACGTCATATGAAAATGATCATTCTTGAAAAAGCATCCGGAAACAAATCACTGATGACCTTTCTTTCGCCTGCGGATGTAAAAGGAACAAAGTTTCTCAATTATGAGCATATCAACAAAGATGATGACCAGTGGCTCTATCTGCCGGCATTAAAACGTGTAAAACGGATTGCTTCAAAAAACAAATCGGGCTCTTTTATGGGTTCGGAATTCTCTTATGAGGATCTCAGCTCTTTTAGTGCGAAAAAATACACTTTTACAGGTGAAGCCAAAGAAGAAATGCTCAACGGCAAAAAATATTATGTCGGCAAAAGAGTGCCTGTGAGTAAAAACTCAGGCTATACAAAACAGATCTCCTGGGTGAATGCAAAAACATTTTTGATAAAAAAAGTGGACTATTACGACAGAAAACATGAACTGCTTAAAACAGCTTTTTTTGATGACTATAAAAAAATCAAAGGCGTATGGCGCGTAGGCATGATGAGAATAAAAAACCATCAAAATGGCAAGAAGACCATTTTAGTCTGGGAAGACGAAAAAATAAAAACCGGGCTCAAAGAGAGAAATTTTCATAAACGCGTCTTGAAAAAATAATTATGAAACTGCTTTTTTTACTGCTTTTTTGCATAAGTATCCTTTATGCAAAATCTGATGATACCTGCTACTCCGTACAACTGATAAGTTTTAAATTCAAAAAGAATTCGACCTATGATTTTGCAGCACACAATTACCCAAAAACATGCAGACTTATCTCTTTTAGCAATATCAACAGTGTACGCTGCGGGTGTTATGAGAAATACCGTGATGCCAGAGCAGCACTCAAAAAACTCTCAAAAAAATACCCAAAGCCTATTATTGTAAATACATATAAATACAGATTTCAAAAAAAAGTTGAAAAAGTTGAAAAAGTTGAAAAAGTTGAAAAAGTTGAAAAATTACAAAAAAATTACAAAAAAATTACAAAAAAGCCGCAAAAGAAAAATATTCCAAAAATAAGTCCAGTGTTGCATGAGCCTTTGCGTGTAAGCGAAGAAGTAATACAAAAAGAAACAGCAAGTTTCCTCGATGACATCAGCTATCAGGGCAATATCAACCTGACACTGCAGTCCTATATGAAAGCTCCTGCAGGCAAAGAGAAACAAAATGCACTGCTGTCTGCCAATTTTGAAGCAAAATACATCAAAGAAAACTTTACAGGATTTGCAAAAGCCAGAGTACAACAGGATTATTATGATTTGCAAAAAACAGCGAAACATACCAACAGAAGTTTTATTCGTTTGGATGAACTTTACGGCAGTTATGATTTTGAAAATGATTCCATCCTTCTTGGAAAAAATATTTTGTTCTGGGGTGCACTTGAAGTACGCAATATTGTCAATGTTTTTAATCCTGACGAACTGCGGTCTGACCCTTTTTACACAGACAAACTCGGTGTCATCAATGCCGCTTATACGCATTACACAGAGAGTGGAGAGTTTTCTGCCATTATAAAACTGTATGAACAAAACAGGAAAATGCCTGCCTATCCTTATGTCTATTACTATTTTCCCGCTACACTCAATGTAGCGCCAAATGTTACTCTGCCTTTGGTATATAAAGAAAAACTCAAAACAAAAGCCAGCCCCTACCGACCAAGTATTTACCTGAAATATTCAGACAGCACAGACACCCAATATGCACTTGATTATGCTTTTGTCTTTGAAAACGGGTACGACTCCCAACGCTACTATACACAAACACTCCAGGCTGACAATACTGTTACAACAGAAGAAAATGCCTATTTGGTTAACAAGTTTATGACCTATGATACCCTTGTAATTGGTGCAACACTCTACAAGCTTGAAGCCACCTTTGCCGACATTCTTGATGATACACTTGTTTCTGATTATATACATGTAGGGATTGGTGCAGAACATACGCTCTCGCAGGTTTACAAAGAGGCTGATCTGGGATTGCTTGTGGAATACTACCGTTATATTACACTGCAAAGCGGAAAAAAAGATGATCTGGCACTGTTTGAACTTTTTCAAAATGACCTTTTTTTAGGGCTTCGTTACAGTTTCAACCAGGGCAATGATGCAAGTATCGTCGGCGGCGGCATATTTGACCTTGATTATAATGAACAGGTCTACTATATGGAGTATCAAACCCGTGTTATGGATACTTTCAAACTTAATTTTGACTACAGATACATATCTCCGTCAAAAAATTACAATACGGCTTTTAAACTGATGGGTGCGCATGAACGCATCAGTCTAAAACTCGGTTATTATTTTTAATATAGAGGAAAAAATGAAAAAATTTGTAGATTTCATCATCAGATTTCGCTGGTTTATTGTCACACTGATTCCGCTTATTACTGTTGTCCTTGCCTATCAGCTCAAATATGCACAGTTTGACGGCTCCTACAGAATCTGGTTTGGCAAAGAGTCACAAACACTCAAACAGTATGATGCCTTTAAAAATACCTTTGGCAATGATGACTCCATCATCATAGTTTTTCGCGATGAAAACGGTATTTTTAACAAAAACGCGTTACATGTAATAGATCGGCTCACCCAAAAACTCTGGCAGACAAAATACATAGCAAGAGTAGATTCGCTTACAAATTACCAATATGTCCATCAAAACCCGCAGGACGCGGATGACATACTCATAGATAATTTTATAGAAGATATTGACGCTTTACATGTAAATGATTTACAGAAGAAAAAAGCAATTGCTTTGGATGAAGATTTAATTGTCAACCGTATTATATCAAAAGATGCCAAAACTACTATGATAGTCGGGCGTTTGACACCAAAAGCAGGCAACACCATTGGGGCTTCCAAACATATTATGCAGGATATAAACAGATATATCCAGGAGGAAAAAGAGAGCGGTTACAAATTTTATCTCGCAGGCGGACCCGTTGTCAATACAACATTCAGTTCCCTCGGTCAGTATGATGTCAAAACCTTTACACCGCTTGTTCTTTTGATAGCAATGCTTCTGCTGTGGATTATTTTTCGTAAAATTTCCGGTGTTTTTCTGACAATAGCCGTCGTTGTTTTTACCTTTACTATAGTTCTGTCACTGCAAACAGTTTTTGGCTACAAACTCAACAACTTTACGGCAAATATGCCCGTATTTATCATTGCTATCGGCATTGCCGATGCTATGCACCTTTTTTGGATCTATCTGCTTGGCAGAAAAGCAGGACTTGACAATTATGCGGCAATTCATGATACTTTGGAAAAAAACCTCCTGCCTACTTTTTTAACCTCCATAACAACCGCTGTAGGTTTTGCTTCTTTGGGTATTTCAGATATTGTTCCCATCAAGACCTTAGGTCTGGCAACAGCAAATGCCGCCATATTGGCCTTTGTCATTACGATACTTTTTGTTCCTGCAGCCCTGGCAATTTTAAATATAAAGGTCAAAGTCACGCAAAAGACGGCTGTCCAAAACAGACTCGGTGCCTTTGCCAAAAAATATGCAAAATTCATCATAAAGCATGACAACAAAATTATCATTGCCACACTTCTGCTCTTTAGCTTTATAGCTTTTGGACTGACAAACCTCAAAGTGGATTCCAATGCGGTCAGATATTTCAGAGAGGATGTTCCCTTTCGTCAAACCGTCAATGTGATAGAAAAAAACCTTACCGGTCCGATGAGTTATGAAGTTGTCATAGATTCAAAAATCACAGACGGGATTAAAAATGCAAAATTCATGCAAACAGTTGACAGATTCTCACAGGCGCTCAAAGAAAAATTTCCGGATGCCAGACATACCTCTTCGCTTGTAGATGTTGTCAAAAAATTCAATGAGGTCATAGATGCAAACAAAAGCATACCAGACAACAACAATCTTATTGCCCAATATCTTCTGCTGTATTCACTCTCACTGCCGCAGGGTATGGAAATAAATGATAAAATGGATGTCAACGAACGGCTGCTCAGACTCACTGTATCTATGAATGTCGTTGATACCTCAAAAGATCTGCAGATGATAGAGTGGATTGAGAAGTGGTGGCAAAACACGCCTTATTCTGCACAGGTTAACGGTCAGACCCAAATGTTTGCACATATGCAGGCTGATGTAACAAAAACTCTTATTGAATCTATATTGCTTGCCATTACCGCTACTTCTCTGCTTATGTTTTTTATTTTTAAAAATATAAAAATGATACCGCTCTTTTTAATTCCCAATATCTTGCCTATTGTCTTGGTCATAGGTGTTATGGGCTGGCTCAACATTAACATAGATTTGGGTGTAGCCATCTCAGGTGCCATCATTCTCGGTATAGCCATAGATGACACGATTCACTTCTTAATCAAATACAAAGAAGCGAGAAAAAAAGGATTTGATTTTGAAAATGCCCTTGCCTATGTTATGCAGTATGCAGGTTTGGCAATGGTACTGACCACTGTCGTTTTAAGCAGTGCATTCATAGTCTTCCGTCTTTCACAGTTTATGCTCAATGCAAATTTCGGACTCATTACAGCCATTGCTTTATTCATCGCCCTGCTGGTAGATCTGCTCTTATTGCCGGCACTTTTGAAAAAGATTGACGGCAAAACAAGAAGCATACTTATAGAAAAGGAGAAAATATAATATGTTGGATATAGAAAAAGCCTACAAAACAAATTTTAAAAAAGCAGTCAAATATCTGCCCGCATCTGTTAATAATTTTTTTATACAAAGACTCAAAAAAATATTTCATGAAGAAAAATATAATGAAATTCATGAAAAAAACCATTATCTGCATGGACTGGAGTTCGTTGACAGCATGCTTGAACTTTTGGATATAGACTATACCATCAAGCCAAAGGAACTTAAGAACATTCCCTCAACGGGCAGAGTACTGGTTGTCGCAAATCATATCACAGGGGCCTCGGATGCCTTTGCTTTGGTACAACTCATAGCGAGTGTAAGAGAAAACAAAAAAGTAAGACTGATGGTAAACGGCATGCTTATGGGAGTGACACAGGCAAGTGACATCATCATTCCCGTTGACAACATTACAGGAGCCATTACAAAAACAAGTATCAAAGCCATCAATGAAGCTTTGGCAAACGAAGAGGCGGTAATCATTTTTCCCGCAGGTGTTGTCAACAGATTTTCACTCAAAGGGATTAAAGATACCCCGTGGAAAGCCAGTTTTTTAAAAATTGCAAAAAGAAACAAAACACCGATCCTGCCGGTAAGAATCGAGGGTCGCAACAGCTTTTTATTTTATTTTGTCTCGCTGATACTTCCCAAAAAGCTCAGCGGTCTGTTAATGCTCCCGCATGAATTTGTCACAGCAGGAGATAAAAAACCGCTAGTATTTAACATAGGCAGAGTTATTCCTCTCAGCTCTTTTTCTGATGAAAATATCAGCATTGCCGAGTATCTCAAACTTTTCTACCGGCATCTTTATACCCTTGGAACAAAAAAAGAATGTGTATTGCAAACTGAGACTACCATTACGGCGGCACACAACAAAATGCTTCTGCGTGCAGAGGTAAACAATGCCGAAGTTTTGGGACATACACTTGACGGCAAAAAAATCATTCTCGCCCAGGCGGATGAAGCACCCTTTTTAATGCAGGAACTCGGACGCGTGAGAGAAATTTCTTTTCGTGCAATCGGCGGCGGGACAGGCACAGCAAAAGACAATGACCTGTATGACAACTACTACAAACACCTGATACTCTGGGATGAAGAAGATCTTGAAATTGTCGGAGCCTACCGCATAGGAGAAGTCGCACAAATCATAAAAAACCGTGGTATGGAAGGACTGTATACCTACAACCTGTGTGATTTCAGTAAACATTTTCAAGACTACTGCAACAACTCTGTAGAACTCGGACGCAGTTTTGTGCAGCCAAAATACTGGGGCTCACGGGCACTTGACAATCTGTGGCAGGGCGTCGGTGCCTATTTGGCAAAAAATCCGCATATCATTTATACCTATGGCACAGTTACCATTAATGCAGACACACCAAAACAGGCCGTTGCGGCACTCGTTTACTTCTACTCTCTGCATTTTTCCTGCAATACCGATATGATGAGTGCAAAAACACCCTATTTTATGAGCTATGAACAAAAACAGGAGTTTGACATGCTTTTTAAATACAGATCCTACAAAGAGGGGTTTGTTGTTTTAAAAAAATATCTCAAAGAGTTGGGAACGGCTGTGCCGACTTTGTTTAAACAGTATGCAGAACTGTATGATGAGGGGGCTGTCCGCTTTTTCGATTTTAGTGTCAATGAAGGACTCCATGGTGTGGTCGAAGGATTTATCATTGCAGACAATTCAAAAATGAAAGAGGCGAAAAGAAAACGCTACATTAAAAACTTCGAATCTGAAAAAATTTAATACTTTTTAGCTATAATTAGCCATTATTTTTAAAGGCTATTTAGAATGAATTTAGTAACAGGTTCTTCAACCGCACTGATAACTCCGTTTAAAAACGGAAAACTTGATGAACAGACCTATGCTGCGTTAATACAACGCCAAATAAACAACGGTATGAATGCAGTATGCCCTGTCGGAACAACAGGCGAAAGCGCCACACTGACACATGATGAACACAAACGCTGTATAGAAATTGCCGTAGAAGTCTGTAAAGGCACGCAGACAAAAGTTTTGGCAGGAGCAGGCAGCAATGCAACACATGAAGCGATAGAAATTGCAAAACATGCGCAAAGCTGTGGAGTCGACGCTATCTTTTCTGTTTCGCCTTACTACAACAAGCCTTCGCAAGAGGGTCTGTACCAGCACTATAAAGCTATAGCAGAAGCTGTCAGCGAACTGCCGTTTATGCTTTATAATGTTCCCGGACGTACAGGTGTGGACATTTCTGCAGACACGACTATCAGACTTTTTGATGATGTTAAAAATATTTACGGAGTCAAAGAAGCGACAGGCAGCCTAGAGCGTACTGTAGAACTGCTTTCGCGCAGACCCGAATTAAAAGTATTTTCAGGGGATGATGCGATTGACTATCCTATTTTGGCAAACGGCGGAGCAGGAATCACTTCAGTTACATCCAATCTTATGCCTGACCTGAAATCAGAACTCGTCAACAAAGCGCTCAGCGGTGATTTTATAGGGGCAAAAGCCATCAATGACAAACTCTACCCTTTGAACAAAGTAATGTTTTGTGAGTCAAATCCTATTCCGATAAAAGCGGCAATGTATATAGCAGGACTTACAGAGACACTGGAGTACAGACTGCCTCTTGTTGCTCCAAGCAAAGAAAACATGAAAAAGATTGAAGAAGTAATGAAAAACTACGATATTAAAGGACTCTAAAGTATGAAAAACAAAACTCTCTTTGTAAGCGGCGGAACTCGCGGAATCGGCAAGGCAATTGTGTATGCTTTTGCAAAAGAAGGCTGTAATGTTGCCTTTACCTATGCTTCAAGCGCTGATACCGCAAATGAAATTATTAAAGATATCGAGACGAATTACGGAGTAAAATGCCGTGCCTACAAACTGGATATATTAGAGCCAAACACATATAAAGATGTTTATAAAGAGTTTGACGAAGATTTTGACAGACTGGATTATTTTATATCCAATGCAATCATCTCAGGGCGTGCCGTTGTCGGTGGATTTGGACCGTTTATGCGCCTTAAGCCAAAAGGTCTCAACAATATCTATACGGCAACGGTAGATGCTTTTGTCGTCGGTGCACAGGAAGCTGCCAAAAGAATGGAAAAAACAGGAGGCGGCAGCATTATTTCCATGAGTTCTACAGGAAACCTTGTTTATACGCCGAATTATGCAGGTCACGGAACAAACAAAGCTGCTGTTGAGGCTATGGTACGTTATGCCGCAGCGGAACTCGGTGAGAAAAACATTCGTGTCAATGCCGTAAGCGGCGGACCGATTGATACCGATGCACTCAAAGCATTTCCAAACTACGAAGAGGTAAAAGCCGAAGTTGTCAGACGCTCTCCGCTTTCTCGTATGGGTGTTCCTGAGGATTTGACAGGTGCATGCAAATTTTTGTGTTCTGATGAGGCATCCTGGCTGACAGGACAGACAATAGTCATTGACGGCGGAACTACTTTTCAGTAAACACTTACGGCTTATGAAACTCTAAAGAGATCAAGCCCGTACTTTAGCATTAAGAGTAGAGGTTCAAAAAAACATATCGGAATCGGTACTTCAGTGCCGACTGTTAAAACATTCCTGCCACTCTCTGCCCACCCTGAAGGATGGGTTCCAAAAAACCACACATTCTTCGGAATCGGTACTTCAGTGCCGACTGTTATTACTTACTTTTACGCCACTTTCAGCCCGCACTAAAGTACGGGTTTCAAAAATTTGTAAAAGAGAAGAAAGTTTTATAAACGAGCGTAGTTAACACTTATGCAGGCATCTAAAGATGCTAATTCATTTAAGGTAGTATCATTTACAGCATTGTCTACCAAAATTACAGCAAGCGCTTCTGACTGCTCGTTTCTTGCCAATGAAAAATCTGAAATATTGACATTGTTGTCTGCAAGTATAGTTCCTACACTGCCAATGACACCGGGAACATCAGAGTTTTTAAACAGAACCATATCACCCTTGAGAGGGAATTCAATGTCAAAACCGTCTATTGCGACAATACGCTGTACTCCGTCTTCAAAAATTGTAGCTGAAATTGATGTTGTCCCCTCATTTGTTGTGATTTTCACAGTGATAAGGTTCTTATAAACTTTTGAGTCTCCCAGATTAACCGCTTCAACTTCAATAGCTTTTTCTTTGGCAACAAAGTCTGCATTTACATAATTTATAGTCTCTGAACTGTGGCTCAATGCCCCAACTGTCACAAAAGTAGCAAGAGAATCAACATAGTTTGCTATTTCTCCCTGCCCTTTTACTTTTATAGAGATTATTTTAGACTTATTAATCTGAGACTCCAGAAAACCGATTTTTTGTCCCATTTCCAAGAATGGCTTTACAAAAGGAGGTATTTTACTCTCATCTATCGGCAAATTCATCGCATTAGGATAGGCTATTCCTTTCGCCGCGGCGATTGCATTTTGTGCCGCCTGTGTTCCGATGTTGTACTGAGACTCATAAGTATTTGCTCCCAAGTGAGGAGAAACGACAATATTGTCCAAATCAAGCAGTTTATTGTTAATTGCAGGCTCTTTAACAAACACATCGATGCCGGCAAAACGAATTTTACCGGATTTCAGTCCGTCATACAAAGCATCTTCGTTATAGAGTCCACCACGTGCACAGTTGACAAGCACAACGCCGTCTTTCATTTTTGCAATTTCTTCTTTATCGATAATATTAATTGTCTCTTGGTTTTTCGGTGTATGTATCGTGATAACATCACATGCCAAAATATCATCAAAGTTCTTGGTGTAGGTCATGTCCAAATCAGTTACCTTTGAAGGGTCGATATACGGATCATAGGCAACTATATCCATCTCAAATGCTTTTGCGCGTTTCGCAACACGGGAACCTATATTTCCAAAACCGATAATACCGAGTTTTTTACCTTTAAGTTCATATCCGTACCACTTTTCACGCTTCCAGATTCGCTGGTTTTTCAAATGGTCATGAGAATACGGAAACATTCTCATACATGAAAGCATATGTGTCATAGTAAGTTCTACCGCAGCAATTGTATTGGCAGTCGGTACATTCATTACAATGATTCCTTTTTTGGAACACTCGGGAATGTTGACATTGTCAACACCGACACCGGCACGCACAATAGCTTTCATATTTGTTGCATGTTCTATAAAAAATTCATCAACGTCCGTTGAACTTCTTGTGATGGCAACATCTGCTTTTGGAATAATTGTTTCAACAAGCTCTTTTTTATCCACATCAGCTGCCATGATGAAGTTGATATTTTCATCTTCTTGAAGCATTTTCAAGCCGGCTTCATGGATATGGTCACACACAACTACTGTATATTTCTGCATTTAATCTTCCTTTTTATAAGGCGTAACAGTGGCCTTAATTTTATAATTTTTTAGCACTTTTACCAATTTGTTTAATTTATCTACATTTTGTGAATAAATAAGTAAATCTATACCTTTAGTATCTTTTTTTAAAAAATACTTTAATTTATGTCTTTTCAACTCTTCTTTGAGACAAAAAAGCTGATAGGGATCTAAAAGTTTTGCTGACAGTTTATAGGTAATAGTTTTAGTTATTTTTTCATTCAAATCAAGTGTAATATACACTTCATTCACAGGATAAAAATAACCGAGCCTCTCAGATTTTGAAAAATGATTCAGCCACAGTTTTTCCGGTTTTTTAAAAACAGTTTCATTTTTTAAAACCAGAGGTTGCGTATCTATCACTTCATCCTGTGAGTTTATAGATACTAGAAAAAAGACAATAAACACGGCTACCCCCAATGCTAAAAGCGGGGCAAACCATTTAATTATCTTTTGCATTTAAAAGCTTGAGCTTATTTAAATTTATCTTTTATCAAGTCACCGAGAGAGTGTGATTCTGTATCATTAATCTCTTCAAGCATTGCCTGATTTTTGATATAATCCAATTTTTTAACAGATAAACGGATACGGTCACGACGGGTATCAATGTTTGCAATTGCAGCTTCTATTTCCTGACCCGGCTCTAACTCTTCTTTTACCAGTGGCGCCAAATCTTCATCACGAATAAGTGCATCAACACCGTCTTCGAGAGAAACAAATACACCAAAGTCTTTAATGTCGCGAATAGTCCCTTTGACTACAGAGTTTACTTTGTGTGTTGTAGCAAACTTGTCTATAGGTGACTCCAAAAGTGTTTTACGGTTTAAAGATATTTTTTGGTCTTCTTTGTTGATTTTGGCAATTTTTACTTCAACTTCTTCACCGGATTTTAAAACATCTTTTGCTTTTGTATTTTTGTCCCATGAAATATCCTGATTGTGTAAAAGGCCTTCAACACCGTCTATACGGACAAATGCACCAAAGTCAGTTAAAGATGTAACTGTACCGGTCACCACATCACCTTCATGATATTTTTTAACAAATTCATCAAATGGTTTTGGTAATAGTCTTTTTAATGAAACACGAAGTTTATGTGTTTTAGAATTGATTTCTATTACTTCAACATCGATTTCCTGTCCAACTTCCAGATAATCATTTGGATTTTTTACATTTTTGTTCCATGTGATTTCTGAAATATGCAAGAAACCTTCTATATCATTTCCAAGATCAACAAAAACACCGTATGCTTCAATATTTGAAACAGTAACAGTAATTGTGTCGCCCTCATCCAGTTCACTTTCAACTTCTGCCCAAGGGTCAGGCTGAACAGCTTTGATAGATAAAGAAAGATGACGCTTGTCTTTGTCATAAGAGATTGCTTTGACAGTTACAACATCACCCTCTTTATAAAGTTTTGACGGATTTACCGGACCTTTATAAGAGATTTCATTGTAGTGTACCAAACCGTCAACACCGCCGACATCTACAAACATACCGTAGCTGGTGATTTTTTTGATAGTCCCTTCAACGATAACATCTTCAGCCATCAGTTGATCAATGATTTCTTTTTTCTTTTTGCGCTCTTCATTGAAAAGTTTACGACGTGAAAGAATAATCGAATTTTCAGCCGGATCAATTTTCACAACCTGTGCTTTGATTTTACGCCCTACAACATCGTCAGTCTCTTTGAATGCTGCTAAAGAACGCGGCATAAAGAATGAAACTGCATCAGCCTCAACAACATATCCGCCACGATTTTTCTTCGTAATGACACCTTCAACAACCAGGTCTTCAAAATCCTCTTTGTGTGCATCAATAAACTCTATAGTTTTTTCCTGCTCTAAAACTTTCTTGTATGATATTTTGGGACGCTCATTGTAGTACCCCATTTGCATAACTTTAATTTTATCACCGGTATTAAACTTCAACTCACCGTTTTCATCACGGATTTCGTCAAGGCTTAATATACCTTCGAGTTTATCACCTACACTTACTAATGCTCTGTTCTCATCAGCCTGTATCTCTACTATTTCACCTTCTACGATGCGACTTGTTTCTTGCTTTTTTTCGCTTGCTGCGAACATCTCTGCAAAATTTTCTTCTTCTTCAAATGATTCGTTATCGAACGCCATTGCCTATCCTCTGTTACATAAAAATTGTCGTGATTATAACAAAGTTATGATTAATTTATACTTTTTTCAATCGAATTGATAACATTTTGTATAATCCAGTCCGGAGTGGAGGCACCTGCAGTAACACCACAATGTTTTTTATCCAAAAACCACTCGCTCTCTAATTCGTTTTCATCTTCAATATGATGACTGTTTGGACAGTTTTCATAAGATATATTAAAAAGCTGCTTGGTATTTGATGAATTTTTTCCACCGATGATTATCATAACATCTGCTTTTTTAGAAAGTTTTCTCACAGCTTCCTGATTTTCAAATGTTGCATTGCATATCGTGTTAAAAACACGTACCTCTTTGTGGCGGGGAATCAGATAATTTGCAATCTCCATATAGTCTTCGACTTTTCTTGTTGTCTGGGCAATCAGTGCTATACGTTCATGAAACTTCAGATTCTGTAACTCTTGAACGCTTGTAACAACCGTTGCACCGTGTGTTGCATAAGACTTTACTCCTTTTATCTCAGGGTGTGACTCATCCCCGAAAATGACAACATCATACCCCTTTTCACTCATCTCCTGAGCTATCTCCTGTGGCTTTGTCACAAACGGACAGGTGGCATCCACCACTTCAATGCCATTTTCTTTGAGTTGCGCAAGTTCATCTTTGACTATACCGTGTGTCCGAACGATTGCTTTATCTCCCGGCTTGAATGTTTGAAAATCTTCAACGAGGCCTACTTTAAAATCTTTGTCCAGTCTTGCTATCTCTTTAGAGTTGTGAATCAACGGACCATAGGTTGCTGCATTTGTATTTTCTTCTGCAATTTTAATCGCCCGTTTCACACCAAAACAAAAACCGTAGTTTTCTGCAAGCTCTATTTTCATTCTGTAAACTCCGTTTCACTTATTTTGCTTAAAAGTTCAAAAAAGTTTGGAAAAGAGGTGTTTATACACTCCAAATCACTCACTTCCATCCCGCATTTCACTCCTGCAATAATAAAACTCATAGCAATCCTGTGGTCTCCGTCACTCTCAACCTTGGCTTTTTTCAATGCTCCGCCAGTAATTTTGTACCCGTCTTCATATTCATCAACTTCAATACCGCAGGCTCTCAGACCTTCAACAACCGTAGAAATTCTGTCAGACTCTTTGACCCGCAACTCTTTGGCATTTTTGACAATACTCTCGCCATTTGCAGATGCCATAGCTATGGAGAGTGCCGGCAGTTCATCAATCAACCATGAGATGTTTTCCTCAATGACAATTGAGTGCAAAGGCGCATACTTTACATGTATATTGCCCACAGGTTCATACCTGTCATCTGTTAATTCGTAAGAGATATCCGCTCCCATACGTTCCAATGCCTTAAAAGCTTCTATTCTTGTAGGATTTAGTGTAACACCTTCAAGAATTACCTGAGAACCCGGAACAATCGCAGCCGCAACTGCAAAGAAAAAAGCAGAAGAAGGATCAGCAGGAACTCGAATTTTTAAAGGTTCAAGAAGTTTTTTTAACGGTGTAACAGTCGTTGTCAAACCATCTACTTTGATATCTGCCCCCATACCTTTGAGCATTCGTTCTGTATGGTCACGTGAAAGTTCCGGCTCGCGATACCTGCACACCCCGTCTGCCCGCAGTGCTGCCAAAATCATTGCACTTTTCACCTGTGCTGAAGCAATTTTACTCTCATAATCAAAAGCTTTCAAAGAAGCGCCGCGAATTGAGAGCGGTGCCAAATCTCCGTTTTTTCTGCCGTCAAGTTTTGCACCGATGCTCATCAACGGTTCCGTAACACGTTTCATCGGGCGGCGACGAAGATATTTGTCTCCCGTAAGAACAAAATGTCCGTTTGCAGAACTTAACAGTCCGCAAAAAAGGCGCATACCTGTTCCCGAATTACCGCAGTCAAGTATTTCAAACGGCTCCTGTATGCCGTTTGAGGATATTTTAATGATTTTTCCGTCATCTTCGACATTTGCACCAAGATTTTTTACAATTTCCAAAGAGTTCATCGTATCTTCGGCCCGTAAAAAATTTTCTATCTCACTGACACCTTTGCTTAGCATTGCAAACATGACACTTCGGTGTGAAATAGACTTGTCCGGGGCAATTTCTGAAATTTTCAGAGAAAAAGACTCAGCAGGAGAAACAACTACCGTATTCATCGCAGACCAATTCCAAGTTTCTTGTTTAATGCATCGAGGATAGAATCCATTGCCGCTGTGATATCTTCTTCTTCCAAAGTTTTTTCATCAGACTGCAGTACAAAGCGCAGAGAAAGGCTGATGTTGTCACCCAGTGATTCATCACTGTATTTGTCAACAGGATAAAAGCGCACAACTTCTTTGCGTGCATGTGTATGAATCACATCTTTGACTCTCTCATAACTCATATCTTTTGGCATTATGATGCTCAAATCTCTAAAAGAGGCCTGATATTTTGATCTCTGCTGTGCGGTTTTCAATGTATAAGGAATTTTTTGCAAATCAAGTTCACACATATATGTTCTATGCAGATCATAGGCTTTTTCAACTTCAGGATGCACTCTGAAAAGTTCTCCGATCACTGCATTGTTCAACAAAACCTCTGCTGACTGATAGGTATGGGAAAGGGCATGTTTTGTCGTATACTCACGCAACTCTATATCACCAACTACATCCGCTATCTTCTGCACAAAAAAGGCAAAATCGACCTTTTCAGGCTTACCGCTGTTGGCAAGATTTTCATTCTCTTTATCCCCGCTGAAAACAAATGACATTTTGTAAGACTCTTCCCTGGTCGGTGTAAAAACAGAACCTATTTCAAAGAGCCTGACAGAAGCGTAGCCATTTTTAATATTTGAAGATGCTGCTTTGAGCAGACCTGTTAAAAGTGTAGGACGCAGAGTGTCTAAAGTCTGTACAATCGGGTTTAAAAGTTCAAGGTCTTTTTTTGTTGTTTCAAACCCATAAGACTCTAAAATCTTTTTCTCATCAAAAACAAAATGAACAGATTCAAAAAATCCGCTCTGTGCGCACCTGTGTCTAAAGACAGAACGCTTTTTGTATTCAAAATAGTTGTCTTCAAGTCTGTTTGCTTCTTTGAGAAGAAAGGGTTTGGAAGGGATATTGTCTATCCCGACCATCCGTACAATTTCTTCTACAATATCCTGCTTGTTTGCAATATCGTGACGAAACTGCGGTATGGAAATTACAAACTTGTCAACTGATGACTTGGAAACATCAAAACCTAAATTTTTCAAAATCTTTGTAATAACGATTTTGTCAATATTTGCACCAATTATCTCATCAATTTCCTGCTTTGTAACAATCACATTCTTTTCTCTGTATGACGTAGACAACTCTATACTGCCGCTGAATGTTGATGAGACAGAGTTTGATTCTATCAGGTCAATACAGTATGAAAGTCCGCCATTCAACTCTGGTTCACTGCCCCGTGATGTTTTGTAAAACATTGGACCTGATTCAATTTTTTTCTCGGCCATTTTTTTAGAAATAATATCAGGCGGAATATAACTGGCTTCCAGAAGAACAATTCCCTCGTTTTTTGTCACTTTGGATTCATCTTTTTGAATAATACCGACTATCGAAGCAATTTTCCCCTCCTGTGTTTTGATACAGGCATATCCGTTTTCATCTTCGCCAAGAATAATCTTCGCCATCACTTCATCATCTTTTGTAAAAAACTCATGTCTGTAGGCTCTCAAAATCACACCTGTAGCATGCGTCACATAGAGTGTCATTGCTTCAACATCACATTTTCGGGACTCTTCTATCTGCCCAAGACGGAGTTTGACAATAAAAGGCAGAACCAGTTCTTTTAAATCTATGGCTTTATAGCGTAAATTTACATCCAAATCTTTTTCATGTGTTAAAGAGAGAATACGTCCTATTCCTCTTTTTTCATCATTGTCAGTTTGTTCGTACTCTTTCACAGGTCTGTCAAACGCAGCGCTCAAGTCTCTTGCAACACCACGAATACTTAAACAGTCTCCACGGTTTGCTGTCAACTCTATTTCAATCAAATCATCATTGAAAAGAGGATTTTCATTGACATCCTGTCCAAGCGAAAAGGTTCCTACACTTGCATCCAGTTCCATAATACCTTTGCCCAAATCAGGCAGACCGATTTCTGACGCCGAGCATATCATCCCCTCTGAATCTATTCCGCGAAGTTTGACAGGTTTTATCACAAGTCCTGACGGCATTACAGCCCCGATAGTTGCCACGACTACATGTAACCCTGCTCTTACATTTGAAGCACCGCATACAATTTGACGGATACACGACCCTATATCAACCTGGCAGATATTGAGTTTGTCTGCATCGGGATGTTTTTCACACTCTAATACTTTTCCAAAAACTATTTTTGCAGGCACACGATACTCGTGAATTCTGTCAACCTCCAGACCGATAGCGTTAAAAGTATCAGCGAGTTCCTTTGTCGAAATTCCTTCCAGGTCAATCCATTCGTTTAACCAACTCTTCGTAACTATCATTGAAACTGCTCCAGTAACTTAATATCTCCCTCAAAAAGTGAGCGAAGGTCACCTATGTGATGAATCAGCATTGCAAAACGCTCTACTCCCAAACCAAAAGCATACCCGCTGACATTTTTGTAATTGACCGCTTCAAATACATTTTCATCTACAATACCACAGCCAAGTACTTCCAGCCATCCCGTATGAGAGCAGACACGGCAGCCTTCTCCCTGACAAAACACACAGGAGATATCCACTTCCGCAGAAGGTTCCGTAAAAGGGAAAAATGAAGGGCGAAAACGAACCTTCACATCACCAAACATATACTTTAAAAAATCTTCCAGAATGAACTTTAAATTGGCAAAAGAGACTTTTCCCTCTTCATCAACAAGCAATCCCTCAACCTGATGAAACATCGGGGTATGTGTCAAATCATAATCGCGGCGAAAAACCGCACCCGGTGCGATCATACGAATCGGCGGTTTTGACTCCAGCATTGTTCTGATTTGTACAGGTGAAGTATGTGTGCGTAAAAGCATTTCGTCTTTAAAATAAAATGTGTCTTGCATATCTCGTGCCGGATGGTATTTTGGAAGGTTGAGTGCTTCAAAATTGTGAAAATCATCTTCAACAATCTGCCCTGTTTTTACAGAAAAATTCATACATGAAAAATATTCTACAATTCTGTCCATTGTTTCCATCACAGGATGCAGTGCCCCTGCTGAAGATTTTGTGCCAAACATTGACACATCTATGGCCTCTTCTTTCATAGCACGTTGCAACTCTTGCGTTTGCAAGGCAATTTTTTTTGCAGTAAACTCATTCATCAATGCACTCTTGTGCTTGTTTAAATCTTTTGCGATTTGAGATTTTTGCTCATTGGGAGCATCTTTCATTTTAGCAAATTCGGCAGCTAATATGCCTTTTTTTCCAAAGACAGCAATGCGAATCTCTTCTAAAGCTTCTACACTTGGTGCTTCTTTTATTTTATCATACCACTCTTTCAATAGAGTCTCCGTAGTTATTTAATTTTGTAGTGATTATACTGAAAAATTTGTTATAAATAGCTTTTATGTGCTACAATAATAAGAAATGAAGGAAAGAATTATGTGTCTTTTTTGTAAAATCGTAAATAAAGAAATACCCGCAAATATTGTTTTGGAGAATGAAAATTTTTTAGCTTTTCATGACATCAATCCTAAAGCACCTGTGCATATTTTGGCAATACCAAAGTTGCATATAGACAGCTTTAACGAAGTTACCGGTGAGACTATGGCAAAGATGACAGAGTTTATTCAGGAAATTGTCAAAGAGGTCAAGATTGAGACCTCAGGATACAGAGTCATTACAAATGTAGGAGAGAACGGCGGACAGGAAGTCAAACATTTGCATTTTCATATTCTGGGTGGAGCAAAACTCAAATGGGGCCATTTCAGTGATGCCGATCCAAAAGATTTTTTATAGCTAGAGAAACTCTCTAGCTTGGGCAAGACTCGATTTCGCCCATATCTATTTTCGCTCCGCCGCCGCTGATCATTTTTTCATTTTCACGAATCAGCTTGCCGTTATGTGTGATGGAGTAGGAAATCTCTGTTGTATCTCGAATAGTGTTGATAGTAGAACAATAAGTTTCAACCGAAGCCATTACCCATCTTGCCGCTGTTACATCATCTGCATCCGAATTAAAACTGTAGGTCAAATGCAATTTTACAAATTTACGAGGATGATCCTCCGCACGAACCACATCACCGTCTACCACTAAATCGGTGACTGTTTTTCCCTGATTTTTCGGTATCAGTATCAAATCAGTTGCACTGCATGTAATGATACCTGCCAAGAAATACTCAACAGGTGAAATTACCGGACAGTCTATAATAAAACTGCTTTTCTCGGTTTTTGCCTCAAATTTCATTCCTTCTTTGTGTGATACGCTTACTTTCATTTTTTATTGCTCCTCCAAATATTTTTTAAAATAGTCCAGTTGTTCCTGTGTTCTTAGTGTTGCCGTACCGCCTTGGGATTTTCTGGCATTCATAGAATTTTCCAGCACAAGAAAATCAAGGACATCTTCAGAAATTCTCTCATCAATTTCCTGCAAATATTTTAATTCAATTTCACTTAAATCAATACCAAGTTCTTCACTTTTGGCCACTGCTTTTCCTGTAATAAAATGGGCTTCACGAAACGGAATATTGCATTTTTCAACCAAATAATCAGCCAGGTCTGTTGCCGAGAGATGCCCTACCTTACAGGCAGAATGCATATTTTGCGATTTTACCTGCATTGTTTTTATCGCTTCTTTTAAAATTTCCAAAGAGATTTCAGCCGTCTCTACTGCGTCAAATACACCCTCTTTGTCTTCTTGCGTGTCTTTGTTGTAGGCAAGAGGCAGACCTTTCATAACCGTCAAAAGTCCGACCAGTGCACCATAAACACGGCCTGTTTTTCCGCGAAGCAGTTCAGGAACATCCGGATTTTTCTTTTGCGGCATTATTGAACTTCCTGTGGAATATTCATCACTCAGTTCTATAAATCCAAATTCATAAGAGGACCAGAGAACCAACTCTTCACTCAAACGGGAAATATGCATCATCATCGTTGATATATTAAAAAGAATTTCAAGAGCAAAGTCTCTGTCACTCACGGTATCGAGACAATTGACACTTACACGTTCAAAACCCAAAAGTTCTGCGCTGTATTGTCTGTCAATATTATGCGGTGTTCCCGCAAGAGCGGCACATCCAAGCGGTGATACATTGTTTCGTTCATACGAACTTTCAAACCGCTCAATATCACGTTGAAACATTGCCAAATACGCTCCAAGATGAAACGCAAAGTTAATAGGCTGTGCATGCTGCAAATGTGTCATACCCGGTAAAAGCGTCTCTGTATGTTTCTCTGCGACACCCACAATCTCTTTCATTAAAAGTTTCACAAGTTTCGCAATTTCAAGATTTTTTCGCAGAACATAACGACGAAAATCAACAGCAACCTGGTCATTTCTGCTTCTTGCTGTGTGCAACTTCTTCCCGGTATCTCCTATAATTTGCGTCAGGCGCTTTTCTATGCCCATATGCAAATCTTCGTCAGAAATATTCCACTCAAATTCGCCTGACTCAATCTCTTTTTTTACCTGAGCCAAACCTTCTTGAATCTGCCTTAGTTCATCTTGCGTTAATATACCCTGTTTTGCAAGCATCTGGGCATGTGCAAGGGAGCCCTCTATATCTTCACGGTATAACTTCCGATCATACATTATCGAGGCATTAAATTGATCTAAAAGATTTGAAGCAGATGCCGAAAAACGGCCTGACCACATTTTTTCCATAGTTTTTCCTTCGTTTGTTTCATAAATAATATTAAAAAGTTTGCTATTTTATCTAAAAAGAAGAGTTTTACAAAGAGAGAAAAATAAAATGAAGCGATTATGCTTCATTTTATTTAGTTACAGGCAGGAACATTCCCGCTGTCTTTGGCATATTCAACTAAAAACTGTTTCAAATGTTTTGATTTTCTGGCATATTTTTTACTCTTAAAATATTTCCATGATTTTTTGGCTTTTTCACTTTTCAGGTGGATTTCTGCCAAAGCTTTGCCTTTCTTTCGCATAAGCTTTTTCCATTTTTTCATTTTATACTTTGCAACAAAATTCTGTCCGGAGTCATGACACTTTAAACATTTTTTAATAAAAACACGCTGCCCTTTGTAAATAGCAGCATTTGACGAAGAAAGCGTCAAAAAAGCCAAAGAAAGTGCAATTAATAAAATTTTTTTCATATACTTTTCCTGAAGTGAAATATCTTTCATTGATATTACATTAGAAATTATTATATATTCCTTACAGTGATAAAATTTATCACATAAAACACAAAAAATTCTATAATTGAAACTTACCGACGAGTTTTTCGTCCAGACTCCAGACTCCTTTTTCTTTTAACTTTTCAACAACACTCTGTGTACATTCGACATCATCAGGCCATTCTCTTGTAAAATTATCCAAGGAATTTTTATTTGTACCGTCAATACCTACCATGAGTCCCGATGTATATACATCACGCAGTGCATCCATATTGTTCGTGACACGCCAAATCAGCATATAAGAGTTCCGTATGTCATTTTTTTCAGCATCAACAAATACAACCACTCTTACATGTGTACTCAATACCAGCAAATCATCAAAATACTCTTTTACATTTCTTTTTTTATCTACACTGATGACTGTAACAGGGTTGTTTGTGCGCTGCATAAACTGATGCAAATCTACAACATCAGGAATGAGCTCTTTTACTCTATTGAGAAGTTCTGCATCTCCCAAAAGCTGAGGCGCTTCAACGCTGTCTGCACCAGTAGCATCTATGCCAAGCTTTCCGCCTACCAAAGTCTCAGGAGATGAGTGGTCAAGCGCATCCAGGATACCTTCTGTAATAAACAGTGATTTAGGAGTAAAACGATTCAGAACATATGTGGCAAAAGCTTCATAGTTCTCCAGTTTTGGTGCTTTTTCATCAACAAAAATGGCATGTTTGACAAAGCTCATCTGTCCGGCACCCCAAAAAGCATGCATAAACTGTTTTGCATGTCCTTTGTAAAGTGGCTGCATTTTTGCAAGTATCAGGTTGTGAAAACCTGCATTTTCCGGCATGTGGTAATCCAGCAAATCAGGAGCAGTTGTTTTAAGCAAAGGAAAGAAAATTTTTCCTGTTGCCCAACCCATATATTTGTCTTCAAGCGGTGGTTTTCCGACAACAGTAGCTAAAAAAGTTCTTTTTTGCTTCATCGTTATCGCTGAAACTTCCATCACAGGATAAGGTTCTTCCAAAGTGTAGTATCCTGTATGGTCACCAAACGGACCTTCAATTTTCAGATTATCAGGATCAACCCAGCCCTCTATTACATAATCCACATCTTTGGGAATATACAAAGGCGTTGTCAAAGATTTTACAAGCTGTGCAGGCTTTTTGGTAATCAGTCCATACATCAAAAGTTCATTCACGCCATAAGGCAGAGGAGCAGTTGCGCACCAGGTATACAAAGGATCTCCCCCTACAGCTATACTTACAGGCATTTTTTTGCCGGCTTTTTGATACTGGTCAAAAAAGTGTGAAGAATCCTTATGTATCTGCCAGTGCATGCCCAAATGATTTTTATCATATACCTGCAGCCTATACATACCAAGGTTTACCATTTCGCCGTCAAGACTCTGCGTATACACCTGGCCCATTGTTATAAATGGTCCGCCGTCTTGTTCCCAGGTTGTCAGGACCGGTAATTTATATAAATCTATTGCATCTTTTAAATATTTTATCTGCTGGCATTCTCCCTCGCCTTTGAGACGTTTTGGAAAAATATTTTTGAGTGAAAAAAGTTCACTTGCCATAGAAATTTTCTCTTTGAAGCCTACGGGCGGTTTCATATGCAGCAGTTTTGTAATTTCATCTGCCACAGACTCAATAGTTCGTCCAAAAAGCAGCTCACAACGCCTGTAAGATCCAAAAAGGTTCATCATGACCGGTTCTTCAAATTTTTTACCGTTTTTTTTATCAACAACATTGGTAAAAAGCAGTGCTTTGCCGCCGTCTTCTTTTTTTACTTCGGCATAAGCCAGATGCGGAATTTCAAGATATATATCGAGTTCAGTATCTATTGTTGTGAGTTCATCATTTTTTTGTAAAAGTTTTATTGTTTTTTGCATATATCCTACTCAAATATTTTTTCCTGATTGTAGCATATAAAAACTGAGTGTATAAAAAATCAGCCTCTTGTTTTTATTGCAAGCTGTCATCATTTCTGTCTTGTTTTAATTTTTTTTTCAAAATAATTTTGCCGTTTTCAACACCGGGTTGATTGTAGGCATCAATATACATCAGTTTTGCACACAGGGAAGTCAACAGTTCATATTCATACATCAAAGCGGCAATGGCACTTTCACAAACACCGTCTATTGTTATCACATCACACGGGATGTCTTTTTGGTTGTTTATTGATTCTATCGTTGCATCCGCCTGTTTGTTTATCAATTCGGAAAAAGGAATATTATTAAGATATTGTAACTCTTCAAGCCCTTCCAGTTTTACATCCGGAATTTTCAAATCATTGTCAAAATTTTCCACCTTGATGACAGTTACCGTTTTATCTCGTCTGCCTTCGATGATAAGCTGTAAAAACGAGTGCTGATCAATCGGACCGATAATACCGATAGGTGTCAATCCCTGACGTGTATTGTTTATATCAATTTTACCGAGACTTTCTCCCCAAAGCTGAATATACCACTTGTTGAAACCTTCAAGGCGTGAGGAGTAGGAAAAGACTACATTTATGTTGTAATTGTATTTGTATTCGACTAAAAATCGGGCTTTTTTTAAAAGGCGTTGTTTAATATTTATGCCATTGTCAGCCGGCACTGAAGTACCGGTTCCGGAGATATTGCCTGTGTCATCGTTGTGGAGAGGCACTGAAGTAGCGGTTGCAGAGGTACCCTGGAACCCGTACTTCAGTGCGGGCTGCTCTTTATGAGTCCCAAAAAACTCATCATGTACTTTTCTCGCACCGGACAACAATGCATCTATGTCTATACCCACTATCGCCAAAGGCAGTAAACCGACTGCACAAAACACAGAAAAGCGTCCTCCCACATTTTTCGGAATCTCAAAAATCTTCATGCTGTGTATACGGGCATAATCACTTAATTTGGAATCGTTCTCACTGACAATCACGCTGTTTTCTCTGTTACATGTAACCAAAGAGTTTATATACTTAAACAATGCAATTGTTTCCAAAGTTGTCCCGGATTTTGAAATCACTATAAAAAGTGTATCTTCCAAATCAATATTTTCAATCTTGGACTTTATATCAATAGGGTCTGTAGTTTCAAGAAAAAAAAGTTTTTTCCTTAAATCTTTTGAGTGTTTTAAAAATTTATAAACAGCATAGGTACCAAGGGTACTTCCGCCGATACCGATAACGGCTATATTAGTTTGTTTCACTGTTTTGGCATACTCTTTATAAACAGATGTATCTTGAAGCGGCAGTGTATAATAGCCGATAGAGTTCTTTTCTTTTACAATTTCAGCAAAAACATCTTCATCTGAGATAGTCGGATTGAAATTATGACTATAGTTCATGAACAACTCTTGTTGTAAAAATAATTTGTAGCTGCAACAAAACCGTCTACACTGCCACAGTCAAAGCGTTTTCCTTGAAATTTATAGGCAATTACTCTGCCTTGTTTCGCCTGTTGCAGCAGTGCATCGGTTATTTGAATTTCTCCGCCTTTACCCGGTTTTGTTTCACGCAAAATATCGAATATATCCGGAGTCAGGATGTACCTGCCTATAATAGCTAAGTTTGACGGGGCGTCCTGCGGGGATGGTTTTTCTACCATATCTGTAATTTTAAAAGCGTTATCGCCCAGACTAAAGTCTGGGTTCCGTATCTCACCTTCAATATCCTTGTCGCCCAGACTAAAGTCTAGATTCCTTGTCTCACCTGCATCTGATTCATCTTCCCGGAACCCGTACTTCAGTGCGGGCTGCTCTTCTATTGCTACCACACCGTATTTGTTAGTATCTTCATAAGGTACTTCTTCGACAGCAACGATAGAGCACTTGTATTTTTCGTAAAGTTCTACCATCTGCGCTAAAACACCCGCACTCTCATTATCACATAAATCATCCGCAAGTATGACGGCAAAAGGTTCTTTTCCGATAAGAGTTTCACCTGTCAGTATGGCATGTCCAAGCCCTTTCATCTCAACTTGTCGCGTATAGGAAAAGGTGCAGGTTGTTATTACTTTTCTTATCTCTTGCAAATAACTCTCTTTTGCAGTACCTTTAATCTGATGTTCAAGTTCATAAGAAACATCAAAGTGATCTTCAATTGCACGTTTCCCACGCCCCGTAACGATTGCCATAGTAGTAAGCCCCGCTTCTATTGCTTCTTCCACCCCGTATTGAAGAAGCGGTTTTGTAAGGACGGGGAGCATCTCTTTTGGTATCGCTTTTGTAGCCGGCAAAAATCTTGTCCCGTAGCCTGCCGCCGGAAAAAGACATTTTCTGATTGTTGTTTGCAAGAGAATCCTTTGTTTTTAGTGAAATGATTATAGTAAACCTTTGATTATATTTACTTAAATTCAGCCCGTACTGAAGTACGGATTTCGAAAAAGCTGCACATCTCCAGGAATCAGTACTTTAATGCCGACTGTTGTTGCTTACTGTCACTCTCAGCCCACCCTAAAGGATGGGTTCCTAAGTACTGAATACTTCCCGGAATCGGTACTTTAGTGCCGACTGTTCTTTAATTCTTATATTTTCAATTTATATACTTTAGCCTGTGGTGTTAATATCACAGGTTCAAAAAGTTTTTTATCATAATTTTCCAGCACCATCAGTTGTATATAGAGTGAATTATATGTCTGTTCATCCACTATTAAAAAAGTATTATAGTTTTTCATAAAAATAATATTTAAATTTGAGGAAAGATTAACAACCTGTACCTGTTTGTGTAGTTTCATATTTTTGTCATAGTAAGTTTGCACAAAACGTCTTATCGGCAATGTTTTATTTCCAAGAGTAAGCTGCAGATTTCTTTTGTCTAAAAACACATTTTGTGCCAATTGAATTTTGTTGCCAATATCTTTAAAATTCCTGCTTACAAAGAAAAATGGCTGCCTGCCTTTGTCTCCGTTCATTAAATTCAAATTTGAGAAAAGTGTTACCGTCGGATAAATGTTTATCATTCTGAAAGGCAGATAAAAGTAGATATCTCTTGTTTTTTTCGGCAGTTTAATATCAGACTGCAAACTCTTTAAAAATTCGTTTGTATCTTTGTATCCGTAATCTTTTGTCATCTGTTCGATATTTGAAAAAACTGTAATATTTTTGTCTTCTATCTCTTTCTTGTTTTTATCTCCAAAATCGTATGTTTTTTCCGTATACTCTACATCAAGCCGTGCCATTTTTGCAGCCTCTTCCTGTGTGTGCGTCAGCATAAAGCTTAGTGGAAAATTCACGCTTCCACTGTGTTTTCCGCCATCGGCCAAAGTTTTGACATCTGCATAGTATCGAATTGGATAGCCATAGTCCCACCATGCTACAACATAATCTTCACGACTTGCTTTTTTTCCCAGGGTAGTTAAAACTTTCACTTCATTCGCATTAAAAACAGTAGGTACTTTATACGCCTCTATATGTTTATAGTTTGGATACAGTGCCAGCAGAGTAAAAGCACTCATGCTTAAAACTTTCAACTTCTGCGTAGGCATTTTTGAAGCAATCTGCGTAATTAAAAAGGCAATGCCGAAAGCTAAAATCGGTACGGCATAGATTGTAAAACGAAGTCCACCGACATAGGCTAAAAATCCAAGCCCGACAAGAGGCAGTGAAAAGAGCATAATACGGTGTTTGTACAGCAGATACATGTAACCAAGCAAAGAAATGACAAATGTAACAGTATTGCCACTGATACGATTTGCAAAAGTCTCAAAAGGAATATGCCCTGCTTCTCGGACTGTTTGCATTACCGTGAAAAAATGAAGTCCCAGTCCTTTAGTCCCCGCACTGACACTCTCTCTAAAAATATAGCCTTTTAACTGCGACCAGATCGGATCAAATCCACCGGTTGCAAAAAATGCAATAATTGAAGTCCCTAAGATATAGTAAATATACTTATCATATTTTTCCTGCTTAAATGTATAAAAAGCGGCTAAAACAAAACCCAGACGAACCAATCCGTCTGTATTCATCATAGCAAACAGCATAATGGCAAGCAGTTTATAATTAAATACATTTTTTCGATCAAACACCAAAGTATAAAAAAGAATCAATCCGAAAAATGAAAACTCCAAAGAGTAAGACTGAGGGTACCACCATCTGTAAACCAGGATATCTAAAGCGGTAAAGAGCAGATATATGTCTTTATTGGTTTTAATCGCCCAAATAACAGACCAGAGCAAAAACATAGGAAGCACAATGTTGAGCATATCGGTATCATAATACCCTGCCATTGTACGGTTATAATAACTCCATGCAACAGATGCAAATATTGCGGCAATAAACCCCATCTCAAGATTTTTCAGCGCTTTGGCTATCAAAATGATGGGAATAACGACAAGAGAACTCAAAAATACCGGTAAATAAAAAATAACACTCTCAAAAGAAAAAGGCAGGATTTTTGCAAAGAATGCTGTAAGTTGGGAAGCAGCACTTGAAACAGGTGAGAGGTCATGCAACTGATGAAATTTATCAAAATACTCTTTTGCATCCGGATTTGTTCCGGTTCCGGAAAGTAAATCACGAGCACCTTCCGCCCAAACATAACCATCATTGGTATTAATCATAAACTGCCCGTTAAAATAAAACGGTGCATATCCGTTAAAATGATATACCCAAACAAGGCGCATACCAATAGAAAAAGCAAAAGCTATAAAAATATAAAGAAGTGTTAATTTTGTTTCATGGGAAGTATCTGTCAAGTTTTAGTCCTCTAAAAAGTTGAGGAATTATAACATAAAAAGAAGTGGCTCCGGATACTGGATTCGAACCAGTGACCAAGTGATTAACAGTCACCTACTCTACCGCTGAGCTAATCCGGAATGTATGGCAGAATTCTATCCAAACAATTTTAAAATAACCTAAAATTTTGATAATTTAGGAATTTGTTTGATGATTAAACTCCGGCACTATCTCTTTGAGTTTTTTCAGCGTATCATTACATGTAAGCAGTGCTTCTATATCTTCATTCAATCTTTTCAAATCATACGGTGTAGGTTTTGTCACGGTTATGGATTCATATTCTGTTTTTGTGTCACTCTCGTCTATCAAAAGCTCTTCATAGAGTTTTTCACCCGGTCGTAAACCTGTATATGTAATGTCAATGTTTTGACTTCCGCTCAGGTCAATCATTTTTTTTGCCAAATCAACTATCCTTATCGGTTCACCCATATCAAGTATGAAAATCTCACCGCCGCTTCCTATAGCACCTGCCTGCAAAACCAGTTCACAGGCTTCGGGTATCAACATAAAATATCGTGTGATATCAGGATGTGTTACGGTAACAGGTCCGCCTGCTTCTATCTGTTTTTTAAATTTTGGAATAACACTTCCGCTAGAGCCTAAAACATTACCAAACCTCACAGCGACTATGTCTGTTCCCTGTCCATTTGAATTTTGGGCATACAGTTCGCAAATACGCTTAGTCGTTCCCATAACATTTGTAGGACGCACTGCCTTATCGGTAGATATCATCACAAACTTTTGCACGCCATGCTTTATAGACGCATCTATAACATTTTTAGTGCCTATGACATTATTGACGATGCCTTCATATATGTTTGATTCAACAAGCGGTACATGTTTGTATGCTGCGGCATGTATAACTATCTGAGGTTTATACTTTTGAAATGTTTCATCTAAAAGTTCCGAATTTACTACACTTTGCATAACAGGTACAGCATCCACATTCTTAATCTCTTCCAAAATAGCATACAAATTGTATTCGCTGTGGTCTAAAAGTATAAGTTTCTTCGCTCCGTATTTTTCACATTGACGACATATTTCACTCCCGATGCTCCCACCGGCACCTGTAACCAAAACAGTTTTGTCTTTTATGAATGCTTTTATCTTTTTTTTGTCCAAATCTTTTGGATGGCGTGCAAGCAAATCTTCTACAGAGAGATCTTTTAACTGTGTCGAAAGATTTTTTCCCGTTAAAATTTCATCAATAGAAGGAAGAATCTGAATAACTTCAAAGTAATTTGAGAGATTGTCATATATCGTTCTGATACGCTCTTTTGGAACAGACGGCATGGCAATAACAAGCAAATCATACTTTTTATCTTTCATAACTGTTTTGAGCTGTTGCTCAGAAAGTATATTTACAGAATCTACAGAACGGTTTTGCAAAGCCTTGTCATCATCCACAAAATATTCTATTTTATACTTAGAATCATGAAACTCGGATGCCAGTTTTATTCCAGCCTTCCCTGCACCGTAAATTACCACTGATTTTGTCTTCTTTACTTTTGATTTGTTGGTAAAATAATAGTATGCATACATCAAAAAATTAATGCTAAAAAGATATAAAAAAAGTTCTGATGCCAAAAAAGAAAAACGTACTTTTCCGTAAAATACAGGCAAATAAACGAAAAAAGCAGTAATATAGACAACACTTTTTATAAGAAAAGTTTTTTGCGAAGCTTTCGACCAAGAGAGAGAGTAGTCTCGCAGTATAAAGCGTGATGCAAGCATACGAATGACGATGACGCTTGCCACAACCTCAAACTCAAACGGCATATGATAGATAAAAAATGTCCACCAAAACGTAATAAAAGAGAGTACTATAATTACTAAAAAGTTTAATATTTTTTTATCTATTCGCACTGTTTATTATTCTCTGAATCTTTAAGTTTTAATACGCTCATACTATACTTTCCTCTCTTATTATAAACATCATTATAACACATTTGTAAACTCACAGTTTTCACTCTATATGTGCAGCGCACCATAAAGAGTGGGTTCCAAAAAACTGTACACATTCACAGAAATCGGTACTTTCCTGGCATTCTCGCCCGCACTGAAGTACGGATTCCAAATGCAACAATTTCTCGGAATCGGTACTTCAGTGCCGACTGATAAAATACGCCAAGACAAATAAAACCATATTCGCCCCCATAGCCATAAACACAACTCTGTCATGGGAAAATCCGGCCTGCGTCAGCCTTTGGTATAGATGCTTTTTATGTGCCACCAAAAGCCTTTCTCCATTGAGGTACCGCTTGACTAAAGTATACGTCGCATCAAACCAAAACACGCCAAATAAGATAATCCATATCCATAAATTTACAGCATCTTGATTTGCATAATATATAGCAAAAATCGCTACAGTATACCCAAGCAAAGTACTCCCGACATCCCCCATAAATATCTTCGCTCTATGCCAGTTCCAGACCAAAAATCCTAACACAGACACAATCAAAACTAAAAAATGCACCCCGCCAAAAAGTAAAAAACCGGCAATTCCAAGAAAAACAGCTTCACTTCCGGCATAGCCGTCAATTCCGTCTAAAAAATTGTAAAGATTGATAAACCAGATAATCGCCACAAAAGCAATGATATTAGCAACCAGTTGATTTTCAATGCTAAAAAGCCAAAAGTCCAAGCTACCTAAACCACCCAGAGCCATTAACCCACCAACAGCGACACTGCTCTGTGTGACAAGCCTTACTTTAGGAGAAAGTTCATACAAGTCATCCAAGTAACTTACAACAGCAAGCACAACCCCCGCCATTAAAGCATAATACAAAGATGAAACAATCTCTCCCCTGAAAAAAAGATAACTCAACCCCACAAACCAAGTAACAGCTATAGCAATCCCCCCACCATGAGGCGTAGGCACAGTGTGAGAACTCCGTTCATTTACCTCGGCAACCAAGGATTTTTCAATGGCATAATTTTTGATAAAATAAGTGAGCATAAATGACAATAAAAATAAAAATATATAGATCACAGATCGCTTCCTTTATATCTGACTCTCAAAAACACAGGAAATCTTGGCTTTTTGTATTTTGTAAACTCTTGGTACTTAAATGTTACAATATCACCGACTTTAGGAGGATCCATTCTCTCTTTATTTGTAAATCCACTGCCTATTTTAAAGGTTGCATTGTTATCTAAACGACAGGTTAGCGATCCCATCATATTTGCAAGTTTTCCTTTGCCATGGTTGAAAGAGACAACTCTGCATTCGGCATCTTTAAATGATTTTAGCTTTAAAGCTTTTGATGTTCTTTTGTCTATATATGCCACATTTGGGTCTCGCACCACAACACCCTCACCGCCTTTTGATTCTACTACGGATAAAAATCTAAAAAGTTCATCTTTTGAATTCACCTCTCTTTGAACTATTACATGTAAGATATCACTTTCATATGGTTTTACTTTTTCTAAACGCTTCAAAAGACCTTCTTTTGCATGAGGTACTTCAAAAATGTTATATGTAATTTCTTTCCATTTTTCAGATGGTACTTTATCTCGCACTATAGAAGATATATTTTCAAAATCATCCCTTTTGCTCCACAACTCCCCATCTAATTCAAAAGGAGGAAAATCTTTTATAAAAAACTTTGGAGCATAAATATGCTTTCCTCCACGACTTATAAGTTGTTTCCCATCCCAGTAAGCACGGATCCCATCAAGCTTTTCACTCATTACCCAATTTGTAATATTTTGATCTTTATAGACTTGCAAAAGTAAAAGTTGTGGTTTTTGCGCAAACAGTACAAATGGCAGGAGTAATATTAGGTACAGTTTCATATCATTAAGTCCTTTAAACTTTTCTCACCGTTTATCATAAAATCAATCCCTTCTTCCGCACCAAACGGAAGCGATGCTTCAGCCTTGCCAAAAAGTTTTTTCATTGCATCCTTATTGTCAACTTCCAAACTCCCATAAAGCCTCTTATGAAACGATGGCTTTAAAACCTTCAACAAACTCTCAAAAAACGGCACCCGAACAAGATAAATTTTTTTTCCTAAATTTTCAGCTATAAGCTCTATAAGTTTTATGGTACTAAACGGTTTATCATCGCTCACTAAAAATATGCCATCTTTTTGCCGCTCAATGACAGCATCCATAAAAAAACATAAATTCCCAATGTAGATCATACTGCGTCTGTTCTCAATTCCTCCAAAAGGCAACACAGGCACTTTGCGAACCAAATTAATAAGATTTTTAATGTTAGCTTTCACCCCATACCCATAAACAATAGGCGTTCTTATAATAGAAACAATAAAATTATCATCTTCGATTTTTTGAAGCTCCTGCTCGGCTTTAAATTTACTTTTACCGTATTCATCCTGAGGGTTACATGGTGTACTTTCTGTATAACAAACATCACTCTCTTCCCCATACACTTTCACACTGCTCATAAACACAAAATGCTTCACGCCAGATGCTTTTGCTTTTTTAGCCAGATCCAAAGTTTGCGTAACATTTATCTTTTCATACGCCTCTTTACTCGCTCCACCCATCTGATGTACCAAAGCAGACAAATGTACAACAACATCAACGCCCTTTACATGTAGAGCATCAAAATTCTCCTGTAAAAAAGAAAAAGTTCTTATCTTATAGTGTTGAGAATATTTTAACTGGAAATAACTCCCGATAAAACCTCTTACCCCTGTTAATAAAATAGTTTTCATCTATATATCCATGTCTAGTTTCTTTAACTCACCTAACAGTTCATTCCAAAAATATTTTTGATCATACTTTTTGACAATACTATCTCTTACATTGCATCTAACAAAATTGTAAAATTTTTCATCTATAATAAATTTTTCCATTGCATGGAACAAAGCTACTTCATCTTTTTTCTTTACCAGCATTCCATTTATATTGTGTTTTATTACTTCATTACACCCATTTATATCAGTTGCAAGCAGTGGTATATTAAAACTACCTGCTTCTATGAGAACATTTGGCAGTCCCTCCCTGTATGAAGGAAGAACAAATAGGTTAGTAATGCAAAGATATTTTCTTATATCATCCTGAAATTCTATATATTTTACAGAATTATTTTCTTTTATTATTTGATGGCTTTGTTTAGAAATCGGGTCTGATTCATTTTTATAATCGCCTATCAATAATAATTTAATTTTAGGATATTTATCACTTAACAAATCAAATACACTTAACAACTCATTAATACCTTTATCTTTTACAATTCTTCCTACAAAAGTTATTATAAAGTCATCTTTCTTAAACTTTAAATCATCCTTGATTTTATTTTTTTGACTCTCCGAAAACTTATCTTTAAAAAACTCGGTATCAACACCGTTAACTGAACCATTTCCAATTATAGCAACCTCTTTCGCTGTCATGTTTTTAACTGTTGCAGTCAAAATTTTGCTATTACAATATATTTTAGAGGAAAAAAAATATGTAGTCTTTTCTGTTATTGTCAATATTTTTTTTCTTATTCCTGTCGCTTCCAAATGAGGAAGGCCCACAACACTGTGCAGTCTATGCGGAACTCTAGTTATCCATGATGAAATCATTCCAAGTAATCCGGCTTTTGGAGTAAGTGTATAAACAATCAAAGGCTTCTTTTTTAACAGATACCCTGTAAGCTGTATCAAAACTTTTAAATCTTTAAAAATATTAATTTTTCTATTAAAATCCACTATTTTTACAGATACATTTTCATACTCTTTAATACTTTGGATTTTATCTGAATATGATGTAACTATTTCAACTTCATAATAATTAGATAAAAATTTTGCCTGTCCTTTTAGCCAAGTTTCCAAAACAACAGGAACAGTAACCATTATTACAATTTTTTTCATAAATTAAATTCTTGTTGTAAATATTCTTGCACATTGATAAAATCATTTTTTTGAATCACTTCAACCAGTAATCTTGCATCAGAGGTTGAAACTTTTAGCTCATCTCTAAATATATTGCTTGTTTTAATTTCGATCTGATTATTTGACAGAAATTCCAAGATCCCTTTTATTGAACTGCCAAAACCAGTACCTACATTAAGTATTTTAATATTTTGTATCTTTAACAGTTTACTATATATAAAAACCACATCATCAATATGTATAAAATCTCTAATGGCATTTCCATTGTTTACTATTTTTATTTCTTGATTGTTTTTATGAGCATTTATAATTTTACTGACAACAGAAAATTTATCATTTCCGCCATACATGTTAAAAATCCTGGTAATCGTATAGTCTATCTTATACTCATTACAATATTTTTCAATCAATTTCTCATTTGCAACTTTTAAAGAGGCATGCAAGTTCATAGGTTTTAATTCATCTGATTCATTACATAAAATATTATTTCCATATACAGAACTGCTACTTGTGTATATTATTTTGTTGATGTCTGCATTTTTAAAGTAATCAAGCACTAAAGAAGTAATTAAAATGGCATTAGTGATGTAACTACTACTGCTATCGAAATTATTTAGCTGTGTTGCAGGTTGAAAGTTATTAAAAATAATATTAATTTTTTGATTTTTATACTCTTGTAAAATATTTATATTTTCCAATATTTCTCTTGAAGACAGTAATATGGAATTATCTATATACCTATTCATTCTTGTAGAAAGATTACTATTTTTCCCAATAATTAAATTTTTAGGCATAACTGTATCTCTTAAAAACAATCTTACAAATTTGTAACAAAGAACTAAATACATAATGTCTCATCGGTATCTCTTTTTTTAAAAAAATCAATGAAAGCAAATACAATGCTTTTCTGTAACCTATATCTGTCTCTCTGTTTGAAATTGAAGCATTATGAACTCTATAATTCAACAGCTTTTCTTTGAGTAAAACAATTTTTTTTTCATTTCTAATTAATTTTATCCAAAGTTGCCAATCTTCTACCGCAATCAAATTTTTCTCTTCTTCAAAATTAACTAAAGCACTTTTTTTTAACAATACAGAATTTACATTTATATAATTGATATAATAAATAATATTTTTCATACTTATAACAGTTTTTAAAAAATTAACCAGTTTTTGATTATCAAAATTTCCTTGTAATTCAGATTTTTCATCAATTTCATATGCCAATGTATGGACTACGTCAGCATGATTGTTTTGTAAAAATGCTAATTGTTTTTCTAACTTTTCCGGCAACCATACATCATCAGAATCCAAGAAAGCTATATATTCACCTTTTGCAATTTTTAAACCCTCATTTCTAGGATAAGCTGGTCCTCCTTTGTTCATATCCAAATTTACGACCTTGATTCTTTTATCTTGCTGCTGATATTCCTCAATAATAGAAACACTTTTATCTGTTGAATTATGATTTATAAGCAGTAGTTCAAAAACCTCATAAGTTTGCTTCAACACTGACTGTATTGTTTCATCTAGATAATTTTCTGCATTATATATTGGAATAATGACACTAATCAAAGGATTTTTCATATTAAATTTTATCCTTAATATATTTTTTCAAACCACTTTCCAAAGAAATATTCACTTTATAATTCAACTCTTTTTGCGACATTTCTATATCTGCACATGCTCTGATTGTATCAATTTTACGACTTTTATTCGCACCCCATGCAATATTTGCTTTTTTATTTGTAATACTTTCTAAAGTCTTTACCAAATCTCTTATTGATATACATTTTCCTGTTCCCACGTCATAGTCAATTTTAGAAGCTTTAATATTATTAAAATCAAGAATAAGGTTATAATAAAGGTTTACAACATCATCTATATGTACAAAATCCAATATCTGCTTACCATCACTCATATTAACAGCCTCATCCGAGTCTAGAGAATCTATAGCATAATCAATAATCTTTTTATTGGCATTTTTCTTTCCATAAACTGTAAACAAAATCATATTTAAAAATTTAAAAGAGTTCTTTTTGGCATAGTACTCAATTATATATTTTGCAGAAGTTTTTGTAGCAGAATAAAAATATGTTGGGCTTATTATATTGTTGATATGATATTCGGAAAAAGAACCTGTATTTATAAACAATTGCAACTTGCAACCTGATAATGCAATTAACAGATTAGAGGTAAATACAATATTTGATTCTATTAGCTTAACTATATCTTTTGGTTCATCTGAACTTGTTGAATATGCAGCCAGATGAACTACAATTTCAGGTGAAAATTGTAAAACACTGTCATTAAACTCAGTTAGGTTATTACATTCGATATATATAACCGCATTCCCAAACATTTTTATGGCACTTTTTGAATCTCGAACAACCAGTGCAATTTCTATGTTATGATTGATTAAAAGTTTATTCACAAGATCTGAACCAACATAGCCGGTTCCGCCAGTTACAAGAACTCTTTTTTTACCATTCATAGTTTATCTCATTAATATCTAAATTTATTGCTTCGTCTGGATTATGCTCAATTGAAGCGATATTTAATAACATACTGCTTTCGCTTAAACCTTTAAAAGCCATCCACAAATTTGGTTTTACAGTAAGTCTTTGGTAATTTTTTTGAGAAAGTTTTACACTGAAAAACTCTTTATTTATTTCATCATACACAACAAATTCTATTTCTCCAACAACCACTACAAGATTTAAAGTCATTTGAGTATGTTTCTTCCATCCCTTGATATCATTTAGGTATATAGTTGAAAAATAAGCTTCTCCAAATCCATCAAACCCCTCATCACTTTTTTTCATGGCATGAAAAATATCACCTTTTGGATTATAAATCTGTTTTAGCGGTGTTAAAATTACTCCGTCCATTGCAAACCTCGCGTTTTTGCCATACTTTCATATTCATTTATCTGTTCCAAAGTTTTTTCTAAAATATTGTTATTATTGTTATAAAAGTCATAATACCACTCACTGGTAAATCTAATAGTATCTTTATACTCTAAATTTGCCTGCCATTTCAGATAAAAGAGAGCTTTGTCACAATTGAGTTTTAGCAATCCTGCCTCATGAAAAGGTATGTTCCCTGTAATAGTAAAAGCATCTTTGGCATTTGTAAAATGCCAATACTGACTTAAATCTGCAAGCAATTGTTTAACTGTGTGATTTTGTTCTGCCCTTGGTCCAAAGTTAAACGCTTCCCCATGCAAAGAGTTGTTTTCATACAAAACCTGCCCTAGATTTAAATATCCACTTAAAGGTTCAAGCACATGCTGCCAAGGTCTCGTAGCTTCTGGGCTTCGTATCTCCACACTTTGATTTTTACTCCAAGCGTGCATGCAGTCAACTACAATCCTGTCTTTTGCCCAATCTCCGCCACCTATAACATTTCCGGCTCTACCAATGGCTAACTTAACATTACAATTGTCTTTTTTAAAAAATGAGTGATAATATGATTTTATAATAAGCTCAGCAGCACCCTTGCTACCACTGTAAATATCTTTACCACCCATTTTATCATCCTCTTTGTAGCCCCATACCTGTTCTACATTGGCATACGCTTTATCACTTGTGATAATTATAACGCTGCATTTATGATTTGAGTTTTTAAGAGCTTCTAAAATATTTGCCGTTCCCATTACATTTGAGGATATTGTGTCAATTGGATTTTCATAAGATGTTGAAACTATCGGCTGTGCTGCCAGATGAAAAAGAAACTCCGGCGCTTCTGCGGCTATAATTTCATTCATTTTAGATAAATTTCTTATATCCTCTTGATAATGCTTTATCTTTTTTTGTAGCTGTAACTCTTCAAACATTGAAGGATTTGTCGGAATATCTTTTGAGATGCCTATAACTTTTGCCCCAAGTTTTAAAAGCCACAGAGTAAGCCATGTGCCTTTAAATCCTGTATGCCCGGTAACAAGTACTTTTTTATCTTTGTATACATTTTTGAACATTGCTATTCCCATACCTTCCAAGGGGCAACACCTTCATCCCAAAGTTTATTAAGATCATTTTTATCTTTTAAGCTATCCATCGGCTTCCAAAAGCCTTCATGTTTGAAAGTAAATATTTCTCCATCTTTAGCAAGTTTTTGCAGTGGTTTTTGCTCAAAAACAGTTGCATCTCCACCTGTAATGTAGTCAAAAACTTTCGGTTCGCAAACAAAAAACCCTGCATTTATCCAACCACCGTCACCCTTTGGCTTCTCTAAAAAATCTGTTACCTGATGTGATTCAGAGATATTAAGTGCACCAAAACGTCCATCTGGTTGAGCAGAGGTCATAGTCATTGCTTTACCGTGTTTTTTATGAAATGCTACCAATTCTTTTATATTTACATCACTTACCCCATCTCCATAAGTGAGCATAAACGCTTCATTACCAATAACTTTTTGTGCCTGTTTAATTCGTCCTCCTGTCATAGAGTTCAGCCCTGTATCAAGCAATGTTACCTTCCATGGTTCACTTGAATTATTTAACACTTCCATTTTACCATTTGACATATCTATAGTTATATCACTTTGATGTAAAAAATAGTTTGCAAAATACTCTTTAATATAATAGCCTTTATATCCTAAGAGAATAACAAAATCATTAAAACCATACTCTGAATATATTTTCATAATATGCCATAAAATAGGCTTACCCCCTATTTCAACCATAGGTTTTGGCCTTATGTCTGTCTCTTCACTGAGTCTTGTTCCAAAACCGCCTGCTAACAGTAATACTTTCATTTGTCATCCTCACTATATAACTTGAAAAGTTTATCATTCATATTCTTAATAGAAAATTCACTTTTGACTCTTTCATAAGAAAAATCTACAAAGGCATCTCGTTGATTGGTATTAAAAATCAAATAATTTATTTTTTTAGCCAAATCATCAATATCATTTTTATCAAGAAGCAAACCACCTTTATTCTCAATAATTTGTTCTGATATGCCACCTACATTACTTGCAATAACAGGAACCTTATAAGACATTGCTTCACTTACTACATATGGTAGACCTTCTTGATCTGAAACAAAAACATTTATATCTGAAAATAGATACACATCCATAGCATCCTCAATCCAGCCCAAAAAAACAACTCTTTCATTCAAAGATAAATTATTTACTAAATTTTCTATTTTTTTACGATTCGGTCCATCCCCTGCTATTATAAGTTTTACATTATCATCAAGTTTTTTTAAGGCTTTTACCAAAATATCTTGTCTCTTTGTTGAACCAATCAAAGCAACCATAGAAATCCAAATATAATTCTCTTTTTTAATAGTTGTATTAGCAAAATTAAGCTCATTTTTTTTATTTACAATAGCGTCAACATCCACACCTGTATAAACCACATATATCTTTTTTGAATTTATCTTTACTATTGATATCAATTCAAATTTTATTTTTTTACTATTTGGAATATAAAAATCTATTAAATCATCACAATACAAATCAATAATATGTTGAAAAAAACGAAATATCCTATTCTTATAATTTGATGATGGTGAGCTTAAAATAGATAATCCGACTTTTTTAAATCCGACTTTTGAAGATGCTTTTACAGCAGAAAATGAACTTAGTGCTGCAGGATAACCGCCATTTATAATCATTATATTTTCATACTCAACCAAGGAACTAAAAACTTTTTTTAACTTAAAATAATTTGGCACAATAGAGAAATAATACATTATGAAATTAAATAATTTTATAAAATTATTTAAAAAACTGTTTTTTATAAAACTTAATTTTATTTTACTTAATTTTACTGTACTATAGTCAATATTTCTTTTTTTAGCAAAAGTTATTATCCGATCGTTTTCACTATTTACCACTATATGAATATCAAATTTGCTGTTATCAGCAAAATCAAAAATAAATCTTTCTAGCCCTCCAGGAAAATAGTTTTCCGTATATAAAACTAATTTAATCATTTTTTACTACAAATATTAAATAGCTTGAAATATATTTATTTTTTATATTAGAGAAAATTATTGACAGTGCTTTACTGCTTACCTTTAATATAAATCTAAGAAAGATATTTTCAACTTTATTAATATTAAACAATGCAGGTTCAAATCCACCAATATAATCCAGATAAACTAATTCTTTTTTAGAAGACTTAATCATCTTTTCCATCAGTACTTTATCCATCATTTTAATATTATGGTTCTTTATAATACTGCTTCCTGAAATTCTATCAATAAATAGTTGAAGATAATAGTTGATACCTCTGAAGTTTGGAAACCCTGTAACTACATATCCATTTTTTTTGCAATATTGAATATGTTTTTGATATATATCATCATAGTTTTCAAAGTGTTCAATAAAACCAAAAGACATCACCAAGTCATATTTTGGATCAGGTGATTGAGTTAAGAAATCAGCAGTGATTACATTGAATCTGTTTTCTGGAATATGACAAAGTTTGAAATTCTCTTTTGTTTTTTCTGCTGCCACATCAACATATTCAAAACCATCAATATCATAATTTAAATTTTCATAAACCAATGTCAGCCACTTTCCCGGAGCGCAGCCTATTTCTAATGCTTTTTGATCATTATCAGCTTTTGGAACAAATTTTAAAATTGTTTCTGCAATAACTCTGTCATTTTTAAAACTAAAATTTACTTTTTGTGGTAATAGTATTTCTCCCCAATATTGTTCCCAAAAACTTTTTTCTGTTATTTTCATTTTAACTCTTTTTAAACATGTTTTTTAAATTAACATTATTCTTACTCAATCCAAAAAGTATCGGCATAATTAATGTTGAAACTATAACTAAAAATGTATATAGTATACCTGATAATAAAAATTCTATAAGTTTGTTTTTCAACTCAAGCATTAGTATATTTGTTACATATGCTAAAAGGACAAAAACAAGTACTGAAAAAATTTGATGATATACAAATTTACTGAACTTCAAATTTAAATATCTACTGTTAAAATAAAGTTGTATATTTACACTTATAACTTGAATAACAACCATTTTCCAAGCTAGTCCTACAGCATTCAGTTTTAGATAATATATCAATACTACAGTTATAAAAAAACCTATTAATGTTGAAAAAATCCCTATATTCCGTACAAGTTTAGTTTGATCTGTGACATAAAACACAGACCCGCTCAATTGTCCATAAGTTTGATGCATTGGGTAAAATGCCATAATAATTAAAACTGGATATGCTTCTTGAAATGTTTCACCTGTAAAAATCATCAATAAATTTTCACTCTCAAAAGATATAAAAACCCCGAAATAAGCTGCTACCGAATATAACATGGGTATATATTTAGAAAATAATTTCTTCATCTCCTTCAAATCGTGTTTTTCATAAGATTTAGCAAACTCTCTTGTAACTATAGGGGTCATAGAACTAGTAAACAAGAAACACATAGCCGCAATAGAATAAGCTAAACCATAAAAGCCAACTTCTTTGGAACCGCCTATTTTTTGTAATAACCAAATATCAAATAATCCAAAAACAGTGGCAACGACATTAAATACAAAAAGTGGTGATGAAAAAGTATAAAATTCTTTAATTAAACTTTTTAAATTAATCGAACTACTAAATATAGAATATGTCAATATATTTTTTCTTACAAATAAATAGATAATAAATAAAATAAATATTATTAAACTAATATAGTAATAGTAATAGTAATTAGACAAATCAAAAGACAAATAATTGATAAAGACAAACAGTAAGAATAAAGATAAAATTTTGTGAAATATTTTAAATGATTCTACTGACACAGTTAAAGCATGTGAATCGGATATGTAAACAAAAATAGTTGTAAACCATATCAAAAAAGAAAAACCAACTGCCAAATATATATATTTTTTCGATATACCAGGAAATATATAAGACAAAAGTTCTAAGTTGTCTAAAAAAAATATACAACTCAGTAAAAATATCAAAAGTGTACCTGCATAATAAAAATAAAATTTTATTAATTCTCTTCTAAAAATATTTTTTGAAAGTTTCGTAAAAAAAGCAGTGGAGGTTCCTGCATCCAAAAAACCTATCAATTGCGTAAAAAATTGTTGAAGATAAATAAATTGACCATAAGCTAAAGGTCCTAATGCTCTAGGCACTATAGCAACCATTACCATATTAATTATACCATTAACAATATTTGCCAAAAGTTTAATTGCATATCTCTTTTTTAAACTATCTTCCAATTAACAACTCTTTTTCAATAATTTCAAATACTTGATCAGTTTCATCCTTATAGGTTAAATAATTATACTTAAAATAACTATATTTATCTGTGTTAAGTAACTCTTCTTCTATCAATTCTTTATTTATATTTCCTAAATCATCGACATAAAATATTTTTTTTCCAAATTCTTTAGCATAACTACATGTTGTTTCCAGAAAAAAACTAGTCTCTTGCATCGTGAAAAAAAACATTGGTTTATTAAAATAAACTGCAAAAGAAACAGCAGTTGTACCCTCACTGAATACAAAACTACAATTTTTCACTAAAGCAGCAGAATTATTATGTACAACCTTAAACCCATTAAAATTATCTCTGTTTTGTAATATTCTTGATTTTGGATGAGCAGAAATAACAACATCCATATGCATAGTGTCTTCCAAAAATTTGAAAAATTTTATTAATTTTTTATAATAATTATCTATTTTTTTTTCTGCTTTGTTTTCAAATATCACATAATCACTGGCATTAATAATATCAGTATCTAAAAAGACACAATACTTTTTTTGGTGAATATTGCCATCTACATTCTTACATACTTCATAGTCACGGGAATGTGTATATATCTTTTTTGTATTTTTCCCTATTAAACATGGGTATATAATTTCATCTTTTGGTGCCCCGAATGCAATAATGTCAGTTTCAAACTTTTTATCAATTATAGATTTAACGATAGGTCTAATTTTTGCTTTAAGTCTCTTCAGTAATCCACATGGTGATGATGTGGCCGGAACACTTCCACTTATATATGTAACAAATGTCGCTTCTGTTACTTTCCTGATGTTATTTAATAAATTAACAGCTTCTTTCCCACCCAGATAATAAAAAATATAATCATTTTTTGACAAACTGGATAAAATATTAAGTAATTCTTCCATGGTATGTGGTTCTAACATATTTTGATAGTTATAATAACTGATGTTAACCTGTATTTTATAATGAGGAAGAAGAATATTATGAGGTGCTACAACTGAAACATCATAACCTTTTGCATGAAAATACTCTACCCCTAGCATTTGATAGTCTCTATAAGTTAAGGGCAACATAGGCATAAAAACTATTTTCATTTATTTTTCATTTATAACAATAATATTTTGTAGATAAAATAAACCATTTTTTAGATTATTTTTATCCAGTACCTTTTTATTTAAACACTTTTGTTTATAAACATTTAAATATAATGCAACCTGATTGAAAAACATTCTAACTAGACTTATAATATTTATTTTGATGTTCATTTTTTTTAAATTGCTTATAATCAGAATTAATCTTTTACTCAAAAACTTAAATCTAATACCAACTATATACAATATTCTTTTATTCAAATCTATCTCCAAACTTAAAATCCCTTTCAGCCACTTTACCTAAAACATCTTTCAGATATTTAGGATGAATTCCGTACCCAGGTCTAACACTCCGTACATTCTCTTGAGTAAACACCTCACCTTTTGTTATATCTTTTGCAACATAAAGACTTCTAGAAAACTGTCTCGATTTTTTCTTTTTTTCTGTCATTGTATAGTTAATTTTACCTAAAAGCTTTTCAGTGTCTCTAACAGCTTGCACCATAGCTTTAAATTCTTCTTTATCCATAGAAAATTCAGCATCAGCACCTCCAATAGCTTTATTTAATATAAAATGCTTCTCTATAACTTTTGCACCTAACGTTACGGCAACTATAGGTGCTGTACTACCAAGAGTGTGATCTGAAAAACCACTGACAACATCAAATGTTTCTGCAAGGTTTGGTATCATTTTTAAATTGGCTTCATCTGGTGGTGCTGGGTAAGCAGAAGTACATTTCAATAAAACTATATCTTCATTTCCTTCTTCCCTGCAAATATCCACAGCATCCTGAATCTCATCTATTGTTGCTATCCCTGTACTTATAATAACAGGTCTGCCCGTAGAAGCTGTATAGCGTATAAGTTCGTAATCTGTTATCTCAAAAGAAGCTATCTTATACGCTGATGGATTAAACTGTTCTAAAAAGTCAACCGCCGTTTTATCAAAAGGAGAAGAGAAGATGTCTATACCTATCGCTCTTGCATATTCAAAAAGTTCTTTGTGCCACTCCCATGGGGTATATGCTTCTTTATACAAATCATACAGTTTTTTTCCATCCCAAAGAGTGCCACCTTTTATGATAAAATCTTCTTTATCTGAGTCTAGTGTCATACTATCTGCTGTGTATGTTTGAAGTTTAATAGCATTTGCACCTATCTCTTTTGCACCTTTAATAGTATCAAGTGCATTTTGTAATACACCATTATGGTTTGCACTAAGTTCTGCTATTATATAAACTCCATCTTTTTCTAAATCAAAACTACCTATTTTCATTTTTCAACTCCATACAAATTACATCTTTGTTATGCACTATTTTTACTCCAACTTCTTTAAAATTGAATTTTTTATATAAATTTATAGCTTTTTTATTATCTTTAAAAACTTCAAGTTTTAGTTTTTTAAACTTTAAGTTTTTAAAGACATAATTAATGCATAATTGTTCTAAAACTTGACCCACCCCAGCTATTTTTTCAAAAGGATTAGCATATAGTCCAAAATAACATTCTCTCTTTTTATAGTCAATATCGGTAAAATAAATTACTCCAAGAAAGATATCATTTTTTTTGACTAAAAAATACTTATCCTTTTTTTGTTCTAAGAGGTTAATATGTTCTAAATGTTCATATAAAGAAATCTCTGTATTACGATACATCCATTTTTTTACATCCAAATGATTCCTCCACTGCAAAACCATTTCTTTCTCTAAATCTGATAAGTCAGGAAATGAAATTAACTGATAGCTACCCATCTTCATCGTATATTCCTCACACATTTAAAAGCCTCAACATACTCTTTGCCTATTCTCATACCTCGATGCTTAGCATTTAGTTCAATTCCTTCTAAACTCCTGGGATGAGGATATTTACACAATTCGGAATCATACGCTTTCATTGCTTCTATTTTTAAACTTAAAGTCGTTGAGATATCATAAAAAGTATCAGGACTAAAAGAAAGTGGATAGTTCCATTCTGTGGAAGATAAAACCTCAAAGCTATATATCTCCTTAACAGATTCCTCTTCCATAGGTCTAGTAGCGGTAATGACAGTTTGATAGGTTATTCGATGGTCAATATTTAAATCATTTTCATAATGAGTAAAGATAATATCTGGTTTAATATCTTCTTTAACTTTAGAGACAACCTTGACAATATCTAACAAATCAACACTATCAAAACGATTATCCGGAAAACTTTCAACAAAAACTTTTTTAATACCTATAATGCTATTTGCTTTTTTTATTTCACTATTCAGTACCCATAACTCATTTTTTTTATTTTCTATCTCTCTTTTTTTATCTCTACTTGTTTTTCCCTCTCCAAGAATAAGTGTATATGCTTCATATCCTTCTTTTATAAGTCTTGCAACTGTTCCAAAACAACCCAATACTTCATCATCAGGATGCGCTGCTATAATTAATATCTTTTTATTCATTTTCTTTTACCTCAAACCTTCCGACCAGTTCATTCTTTTTTAAATGAACTTCACTAAATTCAATTTTTAAATTATTTACCTCTATATATGCTTTAGGATAGCCTTCAGCATCCAACATCCTTATAAAATCATACATTTTTTTCATAGTTGTAATTTGTTCATTAAGTATATTACTCTGGTTGGGAGTTCTTCTTTTAAATGTTGTTATTTTACCTTTTTGTGGTATTGATTTTATTGGATGATTCAAAAATTGTGGAATCATTTTATTAAAAATAATATTAGACAATTCTATAAAATTTTCTTCTGCACTTCCAAGGGAGATATTAAAAGGTTCTTTTAAATAAATATTACCTGTATCAAGACCTTCTTCAACTCTTATAGCAGATACTTTTGTTTCATATATTTCAGATATTATTAAATTTTGGAAAGGACTTCCGCCTCTTCCAAACGGTAAATCAGTCATATGAAATAAAATTGATTCAAAATTTTCATATATCTCTTTAGGTATTAACCAAGACCAATGAGGGAAAAATATATATTTAGGCTTTATTTTTTTTAACTCTTCATAGTTAAGCTCTTTGGGTGTTGTTATTAACATAAAATCAAATTTATTTTTATATTTTTCTGCCAAAAGAAAGTATTGTTTAATATTCCATTCCTTAATAGTGGCAATGATAATTGTATCTTTCATATCAATCCTTTAAATATGTCTATATTATCAATAGTTTTATATCCATTACTTTTAAGATAACTATAGATTTCTCCTTGATTATCAGCCGTCTTTATAACCACAAAATCAACACCTAAAAAGTATACTTCATTCACCGTTACACTAGGAGTTATTATAGCTAATTGACTCTGATTCATAAGCTTTGCTATCCTCTTTGAGTTTATGAAAAGTGAGATATTTACTTTATCTTTAACATACTCCTGTAACTGGGTTAGATTTTTATTCGCAGTTGTTGTAACAAGTGCCACTTTTTTATCTTTTGGTAAAATTTCTAAAATTTTTATATTTAGATTAGCTGTATCTGCTCCACCCATTGCAATAAAATACTCATAAATTTTTTCTCGTTTTATCTTCTTTTCTTCTATAAATTCATCACGCAAAAGTGTATAGTCAGCCCCACATCTTATCTCACAAAAAGAAGGAACTAAACTTTTATATCTACTTTCATCAGCACTTATATTATGATTTAACAGTATATCACAATAGTGCTTTTCATAAGTATCATCAAACGAAAGAATTTTTAATGTTGGATTTTTGGTTTTTAATGCTTTTTCAGATACTTCATCTATTTCATAATGATCAATAACCAACAAGTCTATTTTTAACTTTTTGATCAAACTGTGTAATTCATTGAGCGTATTAGATTTTAAAAGTTCTATGGCATATCCTGCCTCTTCTATTCTTTCATTTGCATTCCCTTCCAGGTCCAAAGTGGCAAAAATAATATTGGCATTTTTATACTGCTGTGCCAATACTAAATCACGCATAATATGCCCTGTTCCTATGTTTGAAGATGAATCTACACGAAAGAGGATATTTTGATTCATACTTAATTCAACCTTTTGAATCCGCTGTGACAGACATCAGTTTCTAATAAATTTTTAATTTTTTTATTTCCCAGTTCACACTCTTTGATAATCTCAAAAATCGGTTCTAATTTCTCAAAATATTCATTTACAATATCCTTTGTATGTGCAATGGAAGCATAAAAAACATTAGAAGCTAAAAATCCTTTTTTTAGCATCTCTTGTGTAATATAGGTTTTATATTCTAATGCATCACTGCTCTCTATCATAAATCCACCCAACGGTTTAATACCCCAAGTATTTATTTCTAACTCATATTTTAATGCTAAATCTTTCCATCTTGTTGTAACATCTGAACCAATCTTGCTAATCTTCTCCCAAGATTTTTCTTTTTCCATAATTTCAAGTGTTTTTAGTGCTGCTGTTGGACCAATTCTTTCTGTCCAAAAAGTACTGCTTATAAAAGTATCTTGTGTGGCTGTCATTATTTCTTTTTTACCGATACAAGCTGAAATAGCATAACCATTTCCAAGAGCTTTTGCAAAAACTGCCATATCAGGTTCAACACCAAAATTTTTATGAAGCCCTCCATAGCTCTCCCTGAATCCTGAAGTACACTCATCAAAAATCAAAACAATATTATGTTTAGTTGCTAAAGCTCTCACTTTATATAAAAAACTGTCATTAGGACCTTCATTTCGTGAAACTTCCATTTTAATAGCTGCAATCTCATTTTGATTTTCTAAAATGATTTTTTCTAAACTTTCAATATCATTATAATTAAAAGGTAATGTTGTTCCGACCAATCCTCTTGGAACTCCACTAGGTTTTAACCCTGGAAGGAGATGTCCATCCAGGTTCTTATCACTGCTAAGATTTGTAGAAAGATACCAGTCATGCCAGCCATGATACCCGCAAATAGCTATTTTATCTCTACCTGTAGCACTTCTTGCTATCCTAATAGCTATTGAATTTATTTCACCACCTGCTCGTGCAAATCTTACCATATCTGCCCAAGGATGAAGATTTATGAGTTTTTCTGCCAAATAAACCTCTTCAGGACAATTAAAAGTGGACATATTACTTTTATAAGTTACTTCTCTTACAGCTTCATCAACTTCATCATTTGCGTATCCCAAAGTATTTGTTCCAATACCCATAATAGACATATCTATATATTTTTTATCATCTAAATCCCAAACTTCACACCCTTTTGCTTTGCTGTAATATGCGGGCCATAGGTCAGGTAAAAACATCTCTGGTCTTTTTGAAAGAAGTTGTGTTCCTCCTGGAATATACCGTTTTGCTTTTTTGTATAATTTTTGAGATTTACCCATTTTTTTGATCCTCTTGTAATGATTTTAAATAGCCCTCATTACGATTAATTTCACTATTGAGTTCTAAAATATCTAAATTATGTTCCAGAAATAAAATCATTTCTTCAAATGTAAAATCACTTGTTTTGAAATGATTATAAATTTTCTCTATAACTGTAAAATCACTTGGTTCGTCTACTGTTAAACGCCAATTATTATAAATAATATCTTTTTTTAAATCCATAACCTTGAATTTACCGCTATTCCTAATATAAGGTGTTACATGCTCTTTTTGAGATATTTTAGTTGCTTCATAATATGCTTGTTTTAATGTTTTAAAAGTAAAAACTTCAGCATCAAGTCCATCTGGATAGATTGGTTTTACACAATTTGCCATATAATCACAATCAGCAGTTAAAAAAGCGTCTATTAATTCATCTATAATCTTAGCATCATGTACAGGACAATCTCCTGTTAGCCTGACAATAATATCGCTATCTTTTAAATCTAACTCATTACAGCATTTATAAAATCTTTCTAAAACATTATTTTTTGAACCACGATAAACTGAATATCCAAATAATTGAACTGTTTTTGCCAATTCATCATCGTTTTTTTCCAAACTCGTTAACAATATTAATTTATCTATTAATTTAGATTTATCTGTTCTTTGCAACTGATGAATAATCATAGGTATACCCAAAAGAGGTTTCAATACTTTTTTAGGTAATCTAGTAGAATCTGTTCTTGCTTGTAAAAGTGCAACAATTTTTCTATTCATTGCATATTCCATCTACTTGGATTAATTATATTTTCTGGAATATTTGAAAAAGTTCTGTTTATATTATTTAAAATTTCTTCCTTTAATTTAGGTAATTTACTGTAAGTTTCTATATTTTCTTTTGCCTGAGTTAAGCTGTCACATCCAAATAAAACAACAGCATCATCTGCTATACTTTCTACATATGCCATTGCAAAGTCTGCTATAGACAAATCCAGTGTTTCTCGCATACTATTCATCTGCTTTAAATACCCCTTAGCTTCCATAAGTGTCCCTGTTAATTTTTCTATCTCCATAAAAAAAAGACCCTGGAGAAATACAGAACGAATAAAAATCAATTTGTTAGCCTCTTTTGCTTTTTGAAACCAACTATTATTATTTGCCCTCTGATCAAACAGATTAAAAGGAATTTGAATAATTTCTATTGAAGTATTCTCTATTGCCAAATCAAATTCTTCATTGGTATAAATAGAAACGCCAAAGTGATTAATTAGATTATACTTTTTTAATCTATCAACTTTATCTCGATATTCATCTCTCCATTGAAAAAGTAACTCCCCATCATGTAGCATAAAACCAAATAACTTTGAATAACCTAATCTATCCAGTGAGCGAAACAGTATCTTTTCCACATCTGAAAGAAAAAAATCTGATTTTATTTTTGAAACAATGTGACAACTTTTTTTTTGATTTAATGCTTTGCCTAAAACGATTTCACTATCTCCATAAGCAACAGCTGTATCAAAACAGTTAATACCACTTTGTGTTACAAATCCAACAATATCATTCACCTCATCTTGTTTCGGTTTACCACTACTGTTTGAAATACCATAATTCAGTCCAAATTGAACTGTACCTAAAGAGAGTTTGGAAATTTCATTCCCATTGAAATTTATATATTTCATTTTAACATCTCAAACAAATTCTCTATAATATATTCTTGTTCATCATCACTCAGTTTAGGAAACATCGGTAAAGAGAAACACTCTTTGTAATAGTTATCCATATTAGGCGTGTATTCATCTCCATAACCTAAGCTTTGATAATAAGGTTGCTTATTAATGGGTATATAATGCAACTGAATACCAATATTTTTTTCTCTAAGCCTATGAAACAATTCTTCTTTTGAAAGAGTAAGTTTTGAGAAATCAACTTGCACTACATAGAGGTGATACGATGATTTACCATCAAAAAAATAAAGAGGCTTGATAATACTCTCTTTAAAAGCTTCGTCATACCTTTTTACTATCTCTGTTCGCCGTTCTATAAAGCTATCTAGTTTATTAAGTTGAGAAAGACCTAATGCACACTGTATATCGCTAATACGGTAGTTAAATCCAAGTTCCCGCATCTCATATTCCCAAGGTTTCATATCGGGGGTTTTAACCATTCCGTGACCTCGCAATGTAAGCATCTTTTCATAAAGCTCTTTTGAATTTGTAGTAATCGCTCCACCTTCAGCCGTAGTCAAATGCTTCACAGGATGAAAAGAGAAGATAGAAACATCAGAGTTTGTACAACTCCCTGCTTTGATGCCATTATACACGGCTCCAATAGCATGAGCATTGTCTTCTAAAATTCTAATACTGTAGGTATCTTTTAGATATTTCAACTTCTCTTGATTGACCATGCGACCTGAAAAGGAAACAGCATATATGGCTTTGATAGAACTGTCTTTTTTAAGCTCCTCTTCACACAGATCCAAATCAATATTCCCGTCTTTTGCAATATCGACAAAAATTGGTTTAGCCCCTGCATACAAAATAGCATTGGAAGTAGCCAAAAATGAGTTTGGTGTAGTTAAAACTTTTTCATCCTTATTTAATAAAACCAATGAAGCCAAATGTAAAGCAGCGGTACCATTAGCAACAGCAATACAATATTTCGCTCCACAATAATTACTAAGAGCCTTTTCAAATACTTTTACTACCGGACCCGTTGTTAAATAGTCTGATTTTAATACATCTACGACAGCATCAATATCATCTTGCTCTATAAATTGTTTACCATAAGGAATAAATTGTTTCATCTTATAAACTTTGTTCCATTGCTAAAAACTCTTTTTTACTTATCCATTGTGTATTGTTTAATGAGTTATACTCAAATCCTATACCTATATCTTTACCTTCCTCACCCAAAGCATTAGCTGTATAATCAACATGATGGTTAAATTGAATTGTTGGAGTAATAACATAATAGGTTTTATATTCGACTACCCTGTCATCAGCTGTTATCATCACCTCATGCATCTTCTCTCCCGGTCGAATACCTATAATCTTATGTGGCAAATTTGGAGCTAAGGCTTTGGCTAAATCAGTCATCTTCATTGAAGGAATTTTAGGAATAAATATCTCTCCTCCATGCATTCTCTCAAAATTATTTAAAACAAACTGTACACCATCTTTAAGGGTAATTAAAAATCTTGTCATATCGGCATCGGTTATAGGTAATTCAGATGCACCTGTCTCAATAAGATTTTTAAAAAAAGGAACTACTGAACCCCGACTTCCAACAACATTCCCATAACGAACTACTGCAAATCTTGTTTTTCGTTTTCCTACTATATTATTTGCAGCTATAAAAAGTTTATCAGACGCCAGTTTAGTTGCTCCATAAAGATTAATTGGACTCGATGCCTTATCCGTAGAAAGTGCTATTACTTTTTCAACCTCATTTTTAATAGCAGCATTTATCACATTTTGAGCACCATCAATATTTGTTTTAATACACTCTGTTGGATTATATTCAGCTGCAGGAACATGCTTTAAAGCAGCCGCATGAATAACATAATCAACACCATCCATAGCATATTCAACACGCTGTGCATCGCGAACATCCCCTATAAAATACCTCATGCAATCATCATTAAAAGATTGTGCCATTTCATACTGTTTTAATTCATCACGACTAAAAATAATTATTTTGTTAGGTTTGTACTTTGCAAGTATCATTTCTGTATACTTTTTCCCGAAACTACCTGTTCCGCCTGTGATTAATATATTTTTATTGTTAAACATTTTGTTCCTTTGTTCTCATAATATTAAATTACATATTTGTATAGTTTACTAAGAGTTTTTCGTATTTTTTATAAGAGCAGTACTCAGTATATCTAAAATTTGAATTGTAGTAAAAAATTTATTTCTTATTATCTTAAAAGGTGAAAAATTTTCTGTTAGTATTACATAATCTGTTTTTTCTATTGCTATTGTCATAGACTGTTTCCAACTCTCTTTGCAGTTCTTCATACTCAGCTTTTTTTCTGGCGATAAACTTTTTTGTAAGGTCTATTTTGGTTTTTATGCCATCTTCTGTCAAGAGGTATTTGTACTGGTTTTTATGTTTGTTAGCGAAAAAGTTTTCGGCTTTTACCAAGCCTTTTTCTATGAGGGCTTTAAGAACATAGTTTACTTTTCCTACACTGTATCCCAATTCATCAGCCAAAGATTTTTGACTTCTTGAGCTTTCTATCTTTCTAAGTACATTCAGTATCAATTCATCATTTTGCAATACGGTATTCCTAAAATTCAATTTTTGAATTATAATCTTTTTTTACTTATATAGTTATAAAATGTTCTCTTTCATTTCAATTTTTCTGGAATCTGTACTTTCTATGCTAAAACAAACTACAGAAAAAAACTAAATTTTTTTCTGTAGTGCCGACTGTTGTTTTTGTCATGCCACTCCCAGCCCACCCTAAAGGATGGGTTCCAAAAACAATAGCTTCCCGGAATCGGTACTTCAGTGCCGACTAACAATTCCAGGTTACAGAAATACCCATTACTATTAAAAGCACACACAATATTCTGACAATTTACAATAAAATTAGCTAAATAATATTTTTTTATGTACACTGTACTCAAATCAAAAAAAGGATTTCCATGAAATTTTTAGCTATATTAGCCATAAGTACTGCACTGCTTTTTAGTGCAGTGGATATAAACAATGCAAGTAAATCAGAGTTGACAACACTAAGCGGCATCGGTGCGAAAAAAGCTGAAGCAGTTTTAGCCTACAGAACAAATCACTGTTTTAAAAATGTAGATGATTTAACAGCAGTCAAAGGTATAAGTATTAAAACTGTAGAAAAGAACAGAGCTAATTTAACAGTCGGAAAATGTAAAAAATAACTTAATTCTTATATTAAGAATATTGGCGGCTAATAAACTATACAGTCTCAGCTGTTTGAACTTTTTTGCCACTCTCGCCCGCACTAAAAGTACGGGTTCCCAAATACTGTGGAACCGGTACTTGAGTGCCGACTATTTCCAAATTTTACTAAAATCAAACGGCTGTTCTTTGTTGCATTCATCAATTTTAAATGTCACAATCCCATCGCTAATATCACACATTTTTATATATTTGCCATTTTGAAGCTGGTACACTTTTGCATTTTCTTCTTGAGGATCAACCATGATGTAGTAGTTCACACCCTCTTTTTCATACAAATCATATTTTACGCCTCTGTCTTTTTTGGCAGTTGCCTTGGACAATACTTCAAAAATAATTTTTGGAGCCTGTGTAATGTAAGCATCATTTTTGGGTTCATGACATATCACACTGTTGTCTGGCTGAACAACAGTATCTTCTGCAATTTTCCAATCAACAGGAAGCAAAACCTGACATTTTGGACAGTCTTGAAAAATACTTTTCAATTCCCATCCAATATTATTACTTATTTTCTGATGTTTAATCATAGGAGCAGGAGACATAGCGTACGGATACCCAGCTATCAGTTCCCACTTTCCATCCCATAATTTATAATCATCATACGTATATCGTGGTATTTCTTCTACTTTTAAAGCGCCCATAATAAATCCTTGTAAAATTATTGTTCATTATAACAAAGTTTTACTTTTTATTTGAATGAGATATTGATAATATTTATTTTGTAATGATGTTCATGAGGTGGTGGCCTGTCTCGGAATCGAACCAAGGACACAGTGATTTTCAGTCACTTGCTCTACCGACTGAGCTAACAGGCCTTTGTGAAAGAGTTGGAATTATAGTCATACTTAACTGAATAGTTGCTTAGTATGAAGCTCTTCAGCGGTTTTTTTCTTTTTTCTTTGTCCCAACAGCTTTTGTATAGTTTTTTTAAAACAATATTTCTGTATTTATCCAGATCTTTTGTAAATACACACTGGCATTATCTTCTACATATTTACCGTTGCTTACCAACTTTCTTGCTACTATCTCAGCCTACCCTGCAGGATGTGGCATCCGGAATCGCTACTTTCTATATTAAAACATGACTTGTGAGAAAAAAACTTGATGTTTTCTTGGAACCTAGGTTTTAACCTAGGCTTTAATCTTGAAAAACACAAAGCCCGCACTGAAGTACGGGTTCCGAAAAAGCCGCTTAACTTAATGGCATTGCCTAAAGGATAGATTCCAAAAACTGCACATCTCTCGGAATCGGTACTTCAGTGCCGACTGTTTCCAAATCTTGCTAAAATCAAACGGCAGTTCTTTGTTGCATTCATCTATTTTAAATACTACAACCCCGTCACTTACATCACACATTTTTATATATTTGTTATTTTGAAGCTTATACACTTTTGCATTTTTTTCCTGCAGGTCAACTGTGATGTAGTATTTTACGCCTCTGTCTTTTTTGTTGCTCTAAAATTTTTCCATCTAACTCATACTGCATTAAAAGCCTTTTTTCTTCACTATTACATGTAAGCAGCAGTTTTTTGAGCACTTTTATTCTGTATACATCCATATTTTTTCGAAACCCGAGTTGTGCATCATGCCCGGCATATTTTATAATAAGTGTTTCATCTATAAGCCCTATTTTATGCTTACATGTAATACGAAGCCACAGGTCATAATCTTCACAGACTGCCAAATGCTCATCAAAAAGTCCTACTGTTTCGAGTAAACTTTTATGAAGTATTACGGATGACGGAGCAATATTACAATATGACAAATTTTCTAAAAAAGCATCTTTTCCTATTTTTCTATATTTTTTAGGTATTTTTACCGTAATTCCGTTTCTCACCCATTTTTCATGCGTATAACTCATTAAAATATCCAGATTATGTGTATGAAAATCTACTTGTTTTTGCAGCTTTTGAGGGCAGAATTCATCATCTGAGTCCAAAAAAGCTATCCATTCGCTTTTGGCGATTTCTATGCCTTTGTTCCGTGCAGCAGAAACTCCACTGTTTTTTTGATAAATGTATATAATGTTTGGAAAATCATTTTGTATGTTACATGTAGTATCGGTAGAACCGTCATCTATCACTATAATTTCTTTTGGTGTGTATGTTTGAGCGAGTACTGATTTTATGGCTCTTTTTAAAAGTTTGTATCGGTTATATGTTGGAATGATTACCGATATGTCCATTTTTCACTCTCCTGCCACTCTCGCCCGCACTGAAGTACGGGTTCCAAAATAACTGCATATTCTTCGGAATCGGCACTTTAGTGCCGACTGTTGTTTCTGTCGTGCCACTCCCAGCCCACCCTAAAGGATGGGTTCCAAAAACAATAGCTTCCCGGAATCGGTATTTTACTCTCCTGCCACTCCCGCCCGCACTGAAGTACGGGTTCCAAAATAACTGTATATTCTTCGGAATCGGTACTTTAGTGCCGACCAGTTTACCAGACCTTTATCTCATTATACACACTGTCACGCTCAACAGGAATAAAGCCAGAATTTGTTATCAATCCCGTAAATTCTTTCACATCCACCCCATTGGCACTCGCGGCTCCTGCTGCAGAGTTGATGGACTCTTTTTCTATCGTCCCATCCAAATCATTTGCCCCGAATTCCTGTGCGACAAGTGCAAGATTCACAGTCGATGTCACCCAGTACGCTTTTAAATTCGGCACATTGTCAAGAACCAGCCTTGCAATGGCATAGGTTTTGAGTATTTCATTTGCCGTAATCGGTTTGTCGATATTAAGGTAATTATTTTCTGTCTGATAGACAAGCGGTATAAAAGCGTTAAACCCACCCGTTATATCTTGCAACTCACGAATTCGCATCATATGATCTATACGGTTTGCACGAGATTCTACATGTCCAAAAAGCATAGTAACATTAGATTTTTTCCCGCGTTCATGCCATTTACGATGAATTTCAAACCACTGATCTGATGTCACTTTGCCTTTACAGATGTAATCTCTGACCTTTTCATCAAAAATCTCCGCTCCCCCGCCGGGCATAGAATCTACACCGTTTTCTACCATCAAATCAAGCACTTCATCATATGTAAGTCCATGATGACGAGACAAGAAGTCCACTTCTGCAGCAGTCAATGCCTTTACATGTAAGGCTGGATACTTCTCTTTGATTTTTTTAAAAATACCCAAATACCAATCGAGCGTTACATTAGGATTATGCGCAGAAACTATGTGAACCTCTTTTGCATCATGTGCCACTATGTTGTCGACTATATTCATAATTTCTTCATGGCTCATTGTATACTGGTTAGGATTTTTGCGTGTTGCCGAATAGGCGCAAAATTTACAAACATCTGCACAGACGTTTGTAGGGTTTATATGCCGGTTAATATTAAAATATGTCTTTTTACCATGTAATTCCTGACGCTTTGCATCGGCAAGTTCACCAAGTTCAAAAAGGTCTCTTTCATAAAGTTTTATTGCATCTTCAAAATTTATTCTGTTATTCATTCTTTTACCTGTTTTTTTAGCGCTTGCAGCCCACTCCAAGAATGGCTCCGGAATCGGTACTTCAGTGCCGACTGTTTAAACTTTTTTGCCACTCTCACCCGCACTGAAGTACGAGTTCCAAAAGGCAGAAAGTTCTCGGAATCGGTACTTCAGTGCCGACTTTATTTCTTCAAAGTCCGGGGGCTTTCCACATTGAAGTCGTGATATTATCATCAACTAGCTTTAATTGCACTTCATACGCTTTTTGCCATCTTTCTTTTAACTTTGCATAAACTTCTTTATTCTTCTCGTTGGGCATATATTTTTTATCCCAGACCACCAACTCTTTTGCCGCTTCTGCTAAACTTTTATAAACACCGACACCTACACCTGCTGCCATTGCCGCACCAAGTGCGGTTGCCTCGGTCACTTTTGGAATCTTCACTACACAGCCCGTCACATCCGCTAGAATCTGTGCCCACAGTTTTCCTTTGCTTGCTCCGCCTGCAAAAACGATTTCTTTTATTTTTATACCGCTGAATGCCTCTATATTTTGCAAATTAATGCTTGAAACAATGGCAGCATTTTCCTCCAAACTCCGAAACATCGAAATATGATTATATTTCTCAGCGTCAAGTCCGAGATTTAAAAAACTCGGCGCGGCATGGTACCACTTGCCGTATTTCATCACATCTGAAAATATCGGTAAAATATCATAAGAACCTGCGGGAATTTTCTGTGCTTTTTCTTCTAAAACTTCATAAACATCTTTACCACACAAACTTGCCTCTTCTTTTTCCGTCTGACAAAAAACGTCGCGAAACCAGCGCATAACAAGCCCAGAAAAAAATGTTATGCCCTCCGCCTGAGAAAGCCCTTCTATAACATGCGGATTGACGCGTATACTCATATCTTTTGGCGGTTTGACACTGCTTGGAATATTGACCACCTGTTGCCAAAAACTTCCACCCAAAACTGCCACATCACCCTCTTTGACAACCCCGAGTCCGGCAGAACCAAGCTGCACATCTCCTCCGCCCATCACAACTTTCGTCAAGGGGCTCAGTCCTGTTTCATCTGCAACTTTTTCACTTACATTGCCAAGAATCGTTCCCGTTTCCAGCACAGGAGGAAATATCTCCTCTTTTATACCGACTTTTTGTGCCATCTCTTTTTCCCAGCTGCGCGAAGCAAGAGAAAAAATTCCTGTAGTGCCGCCGTTACTCGGGTCCACGGCTATTACTCCGCTCAAACGTGCCAAAATCCAATCACCTATCATAGAAATATTTGCCACTTTTTCATAGATTTTTGGTCTCTTGTTTTTAAGCCACAGCAAACGGGGCAAAGCGCCAAGAGCAAAGGTCTGTCCGCTTTTTTGGTAAAAATCTTCTTCGATTTCCGGAAATTTTTCTTTTAAATATTTTACTTCTTTTGAAGCACGGGCATCAACATTGGCAACGCCCCAGAGTTCCTTGCCGTTTTTGTCATACAGGACAATTCCCTCACGCATACTTGTAGCACTGAGTGCCAAAATATCTGCAGGATTAATCTTTGATTTTGCAATGACATTTTTGATACAGTTACATGTAAGCAGCCAGTTCTTTTCAAAATCAAAAGCCATGGAGTTTGCTACACCTGCTTCTTCGAGGTGTGTCCATTCTTTTTGCTCTGCGGCAATTTGCTTCCCCTGCGTATCAAAAAGTACAGCACGAATACTTCCTGTACCTGCATCTATTGCTAAAAGATATGCCATATTTTTCCTTTTCATTAACTTTCCTACCACGCTTGCCCGCACTGAAGTACGGGTTCCAAAATGCAGTGTCTCCTCGGAATCGGTACTTCAGTGCCGACTGTTGTTACTTTTTCACCGCTCCCGCCCACCCTAAAGGATGGGTTCCGAAAAATAGTGACTCCCGGAATCGGTACTTTAGTGCCGACTTTTGTTACTCATATTTACTAAAAACCCGCTCATCTGTGAGTCCGGCTTTGAGAGGGTTGTTTTTTATGTAATTATAAACTTTTACATAATATTCTTCATCTCTTATAAGTTTGTCATAATACCCGTCTGCCCAAAATTTTCCTGATTTTTGCAAAAGTTCATTGAGTGCAACCGCACTTTTACCTTTGATATATTGCATAATTTTACCTAAATCCTCATTTTGCTTGAATAATAAATGAATATGATTTGGCATAACTGCCATCATTTCCACATCATAAAGTTTTTCGTCTTCTTCTAAAATTACATCTACAAAGACATCAATAGCTTCATCAAACAGATAGGCACCATTTTTTGAACTGTCTAAATAGTTGTCGATTTGAAACTGCTTTATAAACTCTTTTTCATCATTTTCCAAGATTTTTCGTACATAGGCATCGACACTATCCTCTGTACGAAAGGTAACAAACTGGTAATGTTCTTGCAGGCTGATATGATGCAGTTTTGTGTGGTTCATTCTATGTTTATACCTTTATAAAATTTTTTCTGTAGTACCGACTCTTTGAACTTTTTTGCCGCTCCCGCCCACCCTAAAGGATGGGTTCCAAAATGCAGTGACTCCCGGAATCGGTACTTCAGTGCCGACTCTTTGAACTTTTTTGCCACGCTTGCCCGCACTGAAGTACGGGTTCCGGAATACAGTGACTCCTGGAATCGGTACTTCAGTGCCGACTGCTGCTACTTTTTCAATTTTGCCTGTTCCAGTTCCCAGTATTCCATCGCAAAGCTCTCTTTTTCACTGATGCTTTGGTAGCCGCCTAATTTGTCTGCCCGCAATACTGCCAGCATGGTATGATTGACTATATCATTAATAATTGCCGCTTCTTTTCTGTCTTTTCCAAAAGAGATGACTGCAAGATTTTTTATAATCATATAATTGGGTGCAGGATTCAGCATCACCTCATCAGTGGCATATTTTTCAAAATAGGTTTTATACTCTTGCATATATTTTTCTACTGCTGCTTCCAAATTTGTATCTTCCATCACAAGCGGTACTCTTTTTGTGCGTATGATATGCTCAGGAGTCAAAACACCGCGTGATGCAAACTCTTTTAAATTCGGCTGTGACGCATAATATGCTGCCAAAGGCGACTGATTGATATTGATAGAGACTTCATAGCCTTTCGCGGCAGAAAGTACCTTTGTTATTTTCCCGATATCACAGTCACTGTGGACATAATTATGTTCAATATGCACAACAGCCTGTTCGTCCAAAAAATTTTCTGCTTTTGTGACGGCTTCTATCATTTTGTCATAAGATTTTTTGGCATCATTGTCGAAAGTAAAAATCCCGTGATGATGCAAAATGATGCCGTCTATACTCTCCCAGTCCAAATCTTTTGTCATTTTATAAATTGTATGTGCCAGTTCAAAGCCCGGCATAATATAATCAACAATTAAAAAATTTGGAAAAAGCTTGACAATATGCTCATCCCCGTTCACTGAATTTGAAATCGTTACAATAGCATCCGCATGGGTATGGTCCACAAATTTGTAGGGAATCAGCGCATGCAGTATCGCTTCCACCGAAGGATTCGGCGCAGATTTATCCGTCATCGCCTCTCGTTGCAGGTGTACCATTTCACTGTCACTCAAATGCTCACGTTTTGCCATTTCTAAAAGTACATCCAGTTTCACAGGTGCAAAACCTTCTGCTTCTATGCTTGCCAAGTCCCAGCCACTTCCCTTTACATGTAAGACATCTTCGCCGTTTATTTTGCTTTTGAGTGAGGTATTGCCGCCTCCGTGCAGTACCAGTTCATCATTTTGTCCCAACAGGTTTGAGCTGTATACCCTCAAATCCAAATCACTTTTACATGCAGCCGCTTTTTTTTCATTCCATAAATTGTCCATGATTTAGCCCAACACTTCTAATTCATCTGTGTATTTGTCTTCACAGTATGGCTCGTATGAAGATTTATATACTTTATAATGGGCAGAGGCTTTATGCCCGTTCAGTGCAGCTTCATTTTCCCAGGTCTCAACTGCCATAAATCTTTTTTTATCGTTTTTGTATTGAAATATTTCATAAAAAATACAGCCTTTTTCTGCCTTGCTCGGTGCTACCATTGCAGACAGCAGTTCTTTCATTTTTTCTTCACAGCCCTCTTTTGCTATGAATGTTACGCTTTTTGTAATTGTCATTTTATTTTCCCTTTTTATTTTTACTGCCGTTCTCAGCCCACCCTAAAGGATGGGTTCCATTAAGTTAAGCGGCTTTTTCGGAACCCGTACTTCAGTGCGGGCTTTGTGTCTTTCAAAACTAAGGCCTAGATTCCGAAAGAATATCGAACTTTTTTTCTTAACCTAACGGCATTGACCCTCCAAAAATAGGTTCCATTGTCGACTATTTTTGCTTTTTTAAATTTTAAAGATAAATTATAGCAAAAATTCAATATAATCAATTATGAATTTACTTTTAGAAATAGAAAATGTATTAGAAAAAAAAGGCTCAGACTTTGAGCTGTCCAAACTTTTTAAACAATACATAAAAGAGTATAAAGAATCGCTTCCCGAACTTTTTACAAAAAACCAGGGCAAAGACTTCCTTGTCCGCCACACAAAAAAACTCGACTCCATCATCGAACTGATGTATAAAACTGTCCTGCGTCGAGCATTTGGCAACTACCTGCCTATGCGCAGTTCCATACCCATAGCCATTATAGCCCTTGGAAGTTATGGCAGAGAACAGCTCTGTGTACACAGTGATATTGACCTGCTCATCGTTTACCAGGATGTTGAAGGGTACAACTCTGAACTCATTATCGAAAAACTGTTTTATCTTGCCCTTGATGCAGGGATGAAACTCGGACACAGAGTCCACGAGGTTGACGACCTCTTTAAAGCAAGCATACAGGATATAACCATCAAAACCTCTTTAATGGAATCCAGGTTTATCACAGGATCTCCCTTTACCTGGCATGCAACGCAGAGAGAACTTGGCAGAATTCGTCTGCATGAACAAAAAGAGTTTCTCCTTGCCAAAATAGAAGAAGCACAAAAAAGAAGAAAAAAATACCCGACCTCTATGCAACCAAACATAAAAGAGAGTGTTGGAGGCTTACGGGATGCCCACCTCATCTACTGGGTAGCCAAAACAATTTATGGCATTAACAGTATCAAAGAACTCAGCGGTACTGTTTTCAGTGATGAAGAGTACAAAGAATTCCGCATAGCCCTTGAACTCCTCTACAGAGTCAGAAGCGCCCTGCACCTCATAGCAAACAAACAAGAAGACAGACTGCTTCTTGAGTATATTCCTCAAGTGAGTAAACTATTAGGCTTCAAAGACCAAAAAAAACTTGCCGCTAAAGTTTTGGAAGCCGGATGGCGTATCAATAACTTCACACAGATTTTTGTAAAAAAAATGGTACGTCCCTATATCTATGATGCCAAACATATAGCATCTTTCAAACGAAACAGGCTCAAAAAAGGTTTTTATCAGTACAATGCAAGGCTTTATGCTTCCTTCAAGCTGCCTCAGCAAAAAATTTCAGATTTACTGCAACTGCTTCTTGACCTGGAAGACAAAGACTACCGTTTTGATGCCGGTTTTTTGCATCAGTTTACTGTTGCAAAAGTTTCCCATCCACTGAGTGAAAAAACCTATTTTCTCATAAAAAAGCTCTTTACAAAAGCCCATATAGCTTCCTTTTTAAAACTTTTTTATGATGCGGGAATCCTTCCAAAAATTTTTCCGAATTTTCGAAAAGTCATGCATCTGCCACAGTTTGACGGCTACCATCACTACCCTGTTGATATTCATTCCATCAAATGTGTCCAAGCCCTGGAAAACATTACAGAGCCTTTTTTGCAAAATCTTTTTGATACACTGAGCGAAGAAGAAAAACTGATTCTCAAAATTGTCGTATTTTTCCATGACAGCGGCAAGGGAAGAAGGCAGGATCACAGTGAAGTCGGCGCAAAACTTGTTGTGCAGTTTGCAAAACATATCCATTTGAATGAAGAGCAGACAAAAAGAGCAGTCACTCTTGTTCGGCAGCATATTCTTATGAGCAGTGTAGCCTTCAAAGAAAACATACACAATGAAAAAACACTCTATAAATTTATGTCAAAAGTGGGCGATGCCAAAAACCTTCAACTGCTTTACATCCTCACCTATGCCGATATCAGCGGTGTCGGCGGAGATATCTACAACGCTTTTAATGCAAAACTTTTACATGATTTGTATTTAAGTGCTCTTGAGATTGCCCAAAACACTGGAAGAATTACCGATGCAAAAAAAAGACTGCTCATAGAAGCAAGAGTCAGAAATCTTGACGAGTTTAAAGAACTGCCGAGTCTGTTGCAGAAAAAAGTTTTAACAATAGAATCCAATCTTTTTTTCTTTAAACATGCACCCCAGGACATTATCAGTATTGCCAAAATTGCAAAAGAGACAAAAGAGTACAGTTTTCGAGTCAAAAACATCAACTCTTTGAGTATAGAAATTTATCGTCGTATCCCTTTAAATATCGGTTATCTTCTAGCTACCCTGGCACATCTCAATGTTGCTTCGATGGAGATTTTCACTCTCTTTGACGGCATTAAATATTTTAAAATCGAGTTTATACAAAATGTAGACTCTAATGTACTCGTTGAAATTCAAGACACCATTGACAATGCTTTTGACATGAGTAAAGAGGTCAAACTCAAAAAAATTCACATTAAAAGAGAAGAGATTGCAATTGACTGTGAACACTCAATGACGCATGCCGAACTGACAATTCATACGGCAAACCAGATAGGGCTTTTGGCCTATGTCATGCACAAGTTTGAAGAGCTGCATATCAATATCATCACAGCAAAAATCCACTCAAGCAAATACAAAGTCCGAGACAGTTTTTTAATGGAAAAACAAAACAATATATGTAATAATGTTGAAAAAATCTATGAATTATTATCAGAAAATACAAAATAAAGGGTCTGCATGTGCGGAATTGTCGGATATATAGGAAACAAAAATACAAAAGAAATTTTATTAAACGGCCTCAAAGAGCTCGAATACAGAGGTTATGATTCTGCCGGTATTGCAGTGTTGAGTAATGGAGAATTTTCCAATTTCAAAGCCGTAGGCAAACTTGTCAACCTTGAAGAAAAAACAAAAGATTTTGTGACCGACAAATTTGCAGTCGGTATCGGACATACCCGCTGGGCAACACACGGCAAACCAACAGAACTCAACGCCCATCCCCATACCGGAATACACTCTTATGTCGTGCATAACGGCATTATAGAAAACTATGCGGAGTTAAAAAAAGAACTCCTCAAAGAAGGTAGTATTTTTTTAAGCCAGACAGATACCGAAGTGATTGTACATCAATTTGAAAAAAACCTGAAAAATACCAAGAATGCTTTTGAAGCCTTTGAAAAAACAATTTTTGAACTCAAAGGGGCTTATGCAATTCTTTTAGTCACGAAAGAAGAAAAAAATAAAATATTTTTCGCAAAAAACGGTTCTCCCATGCTTGTAGGCATCAACGAAGCAAATGAAAAATATTTTGCATCCTCGGACACACCGCTTATCGGACAGTGTGGTGAAGTCAATTACTTTGAAGACGGTGATTACGGCTATGCAACACATGATGAGCTTGTTATTTTTGACAAGAACCGTGAAAAAAAAGAACCTCATTTCATACAGCTTACAAACAACAAACTCTCCGCACAAAAAGAGGGATACCGTTTTTTTATGGAAAAGGAGATATATGAACAGAGTTCTGTTGTTGCCGATACGCTTTTAGGACGTTTGAGTGATGATGCAATCATTTTTGATGAACTGGGAAAGGATTTTTTCGAAGGTATCAACGAGATAAAACTATGTGCCTGCGGTACTTCATACCATTCGGCCCTGACAGCCTCCTACCTGTTTGAACGCTATGCAAAAATAAAAACTTCTGTTGAAGTTGCTTCAGAGTTTCGCTACCGTTCACCTCTCATGAGTGAAGATACACTCTTTGTTGTTATATCACAAAGCGGTGAGACTGCAGATACACTTGAGACACTCAAAATGGCCAAAAAAGCAGGATTAAAAACGCTTGTTATATGTAATGTTGACAACTCTTCCATGGTCCGCATTGCCGACAAAACGATACTCACGCGGGCAGGCATTGAAAAAGGGGTGGCTTCGACAAAAGCCTTTGCAACTCAGGTCACGGTTTTTTGGATGCTTGCTTTACATGTAGCACAAAGCAAAAAAACACTCACCAAAGCTGCAATGGCACAACATATACACCATCTGCGCAGCATTCCTGCAAGTGTAAAGGTCAGTGATACCCTGCATGAACGCATCAAACGGTTGTCAAAACGCTACTTGCACGGACACGGTTTTTTCTTTATCGGCAGGGATGTCTTTTTTCCATTGGCCCTTGAGGGTGCTTTAAAACTCAAAGAGATCTCTTATCTCCATGCCGAAGGGTATCCAAGCGGAGAGATGAAGCACGGACCTATTGCTCTGGCCGATCCGGAACTCTTCACCATTGCCCTGCTGCCGCAGCATATGCTTTATGAAAAATCAAAAAGCAATGCTGAGGAGCTGAGTGCAAGAGATTCTACTATCTGTGCCATCAGTCCTTTGGAATTTGACAAGGCGGATGACTTCATCCAGACAAAAGAACATGAACACTATATGCTGGAGTTTTTTGAAATGATGGTTGTTTTACAACTCTTATCCCTAGAAATTTCGATTCGTCTTGGAAATGATGTTGATATGCCAAGAAACCTTGCAAAAAGTGTTACGGTAGAATAGATATTTCTTAAAATCGGTACTTTCTCTGCCTGCAAGCCCGCACTGAAGTACGGGTTCCGGAATGCAGTGACTCCCGGAATCGGTACTTTAGTGCCGACTCTTTGAACTTTTTTGCCACTCTCAGCCCGCACTGCATTGGTTCTTCGAAAGCTCTGTTTTATCACTAAAATGTAACTTATAGACAAAAATAACATTTTTCACTTTAAATTAATTTGTTTCTGGCTAATATATTAAAAACAATCCTATTATAAGTGAACACTATGCAAACAAAATCAAAACTCCTACTCTTTGTCGCTTTAATGCTTTTGGGTCTTGGCCTGGCCACTATCGTGAATGTCTCTTTAAATTTCAGGGAATACAGTATAAAAGATGCCACACAAAAAGCTACAATGGCTGCAGCTATCGTCAAAGACGGGTTGACAGCACATATGGTCAACGGTATTATGGACAAAAGAAGTTATTTCCTCACCCAAATCAGCTCCAACAATGATAAAATAAAAAACTTGTGGATTGTCCGATCTGATAAAGTCATCAAACAATACGGAAAAGGCTTTAACAGTGAAACAGTAAGAGATGCGATTGATGAAGAAGTTTTAAAAACAGGAAAGACGGTTCAAAAAATTTCAGAATCGACTGAAAACTCTATGCTTAGAATTACTATTCCCTATAAAGCCACAGTTGCAAACGGTCCAAACTGTCTCTCCTGTCACAATGTTCAGCGAGGAGATACACTCGGAGCCATCAGTATGGAGTTTGACATTACAGATATGCGTAATGCAGGGATGTTTACCATTTTGAAAATACTTGGAATAAATCTTCTTTTCATTGTCATTGTATTACTTCTGATCAACCATTATGTAACACCCTATATGGAGCTTTTCTCCAATATGCAAAAAGGAATAAGAAAAGCCTACAAGGGAGACTTTTCCTATGAATTTACCACAAAAGTGAAAGGTGATGCCAAAAACATTGTCGATCAGCTTAATACGCTCTTTAGAAAAATGCAAGAGACCTTTGGCGACATAAAATACAACCTTGCAACATTTATTCCCCAGGGATGTGTCTCTTCAAGTGACCCTCTTCAAGAGGCAAAAACAATCATCGGAGAACTCTCAGATATATATAAATTTAAAAAGACGATTGAACATGATTTTACAAAAGAGATAGTCTATCAAAGAATTGTAGATGTACTGAGTAATAAATATGAGCTTTCGCATTTTGCATTTTATGAAATAGATACACTCAAGGCAGCAAGAAAGCTTATTTACATCTCCAACGGCAAAAGTGTCTGCAATGACAAAGTGGACGAAGATGCCTCATTATGCAGAGCACACAGAACAAATACGGCAGTAATCTCAAGTGAATTTGTCAATTTATGCCGAGAATGCAGTTGTGAAGGATTGGAGTATATATGTATTCCTTTTACCATTAATGATGAAAACTCTCTTGTCATTTCTATTACAACCAAAGAGAAAAATGAATTAAACAGAGTCAATAGTTTTATTAAAAGTATTGAAAACTATCTTGAAGCGGCTAAACCAGTTATAGAGAGTAAAATTTTAATGTCCAAACTCCGTGACACCTCTCTCAGAGACGCAATGACAGGACTTTATAACAGAAGATTTCTCGAAGAATTTATAGACACTTTTGCAAATCAGGCAAAACGGGACAATACAACATACAGTGTTTTAATGCTTGATGTTGATTTCTTTAAAAAAGTCAATGACACCTACGGGCATGATGTAGGAGACAAAGTTATTGCCAAAATAGGAGAAGTACTCCGCAGCAGTATCAGAGAATCAGACCTGGCTATTCGATACGGCGGAGAAGAGTTTGTTGTCCTGCTGCACAATGCTACAGACGAGGGAACAAAAATGATCGCTTCAAAAATTCACTCTGAATTTTCAAAACTTGTTTTTGATGTCGGCAACGGAAAAACCATACAAAAAACCATGAGTATAGGTATATCCAAGTTTCCCAAAGACGGTGATACTATTTGGAAATGTATCAAATACGCAGATACTGCTTTGTATGTGGCAAAAACGACAGGAAGAAATAAAATTGTTGAGTATAAACCGGAGATGTCAGAGGATGAGCACTTACGATAAACAGATATAGAGGAAGCTTAAGCAACGCAAAAAGCGTTGCTTGTTTATAAGTTTTAGCTACAGCCGCATCCGCCGCCGCTTTGCTCTTTAGGTGCAGAAGCAGCACCTGTTGAACATGCACTTACACCCGGTGGTGTTGTCGGCTGAACAGACTGGTTGTCCACTCCGCCGTTTGCATTGATCTCTTCAATTGTACTCCAGATAGATTCAGCAGCTTTCATATAACGTTTTGCTGTTTCTGATGACGGGTCTGCAAAAATAATTGGTTTTCCTTCATCTCCACCGGTACGGATAGCCGGCTCAATTGGGATTTCGGCAATTATTTTCGTATCAAACTCATCCGCCATTGGCTGAGATGTGCCTTTTCCGAAAATATCATACTCAACACCGGTATCAGGTGCAATAAATCCGCTCATATTCTCAACAATTCCGGCTATAGGAATGTTTAATTTTCTAAACATATCAAGTGAACGGCGTGAATCATCAAGTGAAACAGACTGTGGTGTTGTTACAGTCAGACCCGCAGTTACAGGCACAGCCTGTGCAAGTGAAAGCTGTGCATCACCTGTTCCCGGCGGCATATCAATCACTAAAACATCCAGTTCTGACCATAAAATATCACGCAAGAACTGTTCTATCGCTTTCATAATCATAGCACCGCGCCAGATTAACGACTGTCCTTCTTCCATGAGTGATCCCATAGACATAACTTCAATACCGTATGCTTTCATCGGAAGTACTTTATTTCCGGTTACTTCCGGTTTTTGATCAGAAATACCTAACATACGAGGGATATTCGGACCATAAATGTCAGCATCCAAAAGACCTACTTTCTTGCCTTGTTGCGCAAGTGCAATTGCAATATTGACAGCAGTAGTTGATTTTCCGACACCGCCTTTGCCTGAACTGACCATCAAAAAGTTTTTGATTTGCGGTGCGATGTTTTTGCCTTGAGACGAACTTTCTTTTGGCATTTGCGGTGCTTTTATATTTACAGTAACATTTTCTGCCCCTGCTGATTTTAAAGCTTCTGTAGCTTCATCTTTAATTTGTTGTGCTACTTCCGGAGCTGATGATGTAATTTCAACAGTGAAACTTACATCATTTCCGTTTATTGCTATATCTTTTACAAAACCAAATGTTACGATATCTTTGGTAAATCCTGGATACATAACTTTTGAGAGTGCCGATTTTACAATTTCTTCAGTCATTCGTTTTCCTTTAATTTATTTAACTTTTTTGCCATTCTCAGCCCGCACTAGAGTGCGGATTCCCAAAGAGTCGCTTAACTTATTGGCATTGACCCTAAAGGATAGTTCCGACTATTTAAACTTTTTGACAATTTTTGCTTTAAAAGTGTACTATATCTAAATAAGATAAATATTGTCTTGTTTAAAATCAATTTCTTTTTAAGCCAGACTTTAAACTAAAGCTTCTGCTTCAGCCTCTGCCGCTTCTTTATCTTTGTTGTCTTGAATAATTCTTTCTATTCCCTCAGGGTTGTCCATAATTTCCTGTGTAATTTTGTATGAACAAAATTTAGGCCCGCACATAGAACAGAATTCTGCTTCTTTAAATACATCCTGAGGCAGTGTTTCATCATGGTATTCGCGAGCGCGTTCGCTGTCAAGTGCCAATTCAAACTGTTTTTCCCAGTCAAATGTATAACGTGCATCACTCATGGCATCATCAACATCACGTGCACCTTTACGTCCGCGGGCGATATCAGCAGCATGTGCCGCAATTTTGTAAGCAATAATTCCCTCGCGGACATCATCGGCATTTGGAAGACCAAGATGCTCTTTTGGTGTTACATAACAAAGCATGCTCGCACCGTGCCATCCGCCGACAGCCGCACCGATTGCAGAAGAGATATGATCATATCCCGCTGCAATATCAGTAACCAAAGGACCTAAAATATAAAAAGGTGCTTCATGGCAGAGTTCTCTTTGTATCTTCATGTTACGTTCAATCTGGTTGATTGGAACATGTCCCGGACCTTCAATCATAACCTGCACATCTTTTTCCCAGGCACGAAGCGTTAAATCTCCAAGCACTTTGAGTTCACCAAGCTGTGCTTCATCAGACGCATCTGCCAGACAACCGGGACGAAGAGAGTCTCCTAATGAAAGAGAAACATCATACTTTGCGCAGATATCCAAAATATCATCAAATGCCGTATAAAAAGGGTTTTCTCTGTGATAATGCATCATCCAGGCAGCCATTAAAGATCCCCCGCGAGAGACAATACCCATTTTACGCTTTGCAACTTTAGGCATAGTCTCAAGCAGGAAACCCGCATGAATTGTAAAGTAAGAAACCCCTTGTTTTGCCTGACGTTCCAGCACTTCAAGCATAACCTCTATAGTCAAATCTTCGATTTTATTCCCGACATCATGCAAAATCTGATAAATAGGCACTGTTCCGATAGGAATCTTTGAAGAAGCAATAACAGCTTTTCTGATTTCATCCAGGTCGCCGCCGGTTGAGAGATCCATTGCTGTATCTGCCTTATAGTGTTGAGAGACCTCCATCTTTTCTACTTCACCCTGTACATCAGAGGCAATGGCAGAAGAACCGATATTTGCATTTATTTTACATTTACTTGCAATTCCGATAGCCATTGGTTCCAATGAAGTATGATTTATATTTGCCGGTATAATCAGTCTACCGCGTGCTATCTCGCTACGAACCAGTTCAGGAGACAAATCTTCTACTTTTGCAACATACTCCATTTCTTGTGTGATGATGCCTTTCTTTGCGTAGTGCATCTGTGTTCTTACAGAATCACCCTCTCGCTCTTTTACCCATGAAGATCTCATAAGTTACTCCTCAATATTATATTTTCATTCTTTATATATGATGGAAATATAATCAAATAAAGTTAATCTAACATAAAGTGAAACAATTGATGAGATTATTTATGTAAGTGCTTAGTCAAAAAATGTGAACATAAAAATGACAAATTTACACATTCAAGATAAAAAAAAGCTTTCTATGTGTATAATTTCGTAACACTTTTATATATGTAGGAGACTATTTGTCTGATTTAACGCTTGTACTATTGTCAGCCGGTAGTTCTAGTCGCTTTGACACCTCTGTAAAAAAACAGTGGTTGCGGATACAGCACAAACCTTTATGGCAGTTTGTAGCAGACAGGTTTGCTCACAGCGGGCTTTTTTCAAAAATTATTATTGTTTCATCCGAAGAAGATATTGCCTTTATGCAAAACTATGCCGATTACTCTTTTGTAAAAGGAGGCAGTTCCAGACAAGACTCTTTGCAAAATGCCTTACTACATGTAAAGAGTGAATATGTTCTTGTCAGTGATATAGCAAGAGCCTGTATCAGCGAAGATTTGCTTCAAAGAATACTTGCGCAAAAAGAAGAAGCTGACTGTATCGTTCCTTTTTTACCCGTAACAGACACCATAGTATATGAAAATACGACAATAGACAGAGACAAAGTCAAAAAAATCCAAACACCCCAACTCTCCCGCACTAAAATACTTCAAAAAGCCCTGCAGACACCTACTGAATTTACAGATGAGAGCAGTGCCATTGTTGCCTACGGAGGAACCCGCACCTTTGTTGCAGGGGATGAAGATGCCTGCAAGATAACTTTTACCCATGATTTAAACAGGCTTCCATGCCTCGAAGCACCATCAAGTGACATTTTAAGCGGCAACGGTTTTGATGTCCATGCTTTTGACGAAAAAGGAAAAATGTTTCTTGGTGGTGTAGAGATAGATGCTGATTACGGATTTAAAGCCCACAGTGACGGAGACGTTGCTCTGCACGCACTTATAGACGCCCTTTTAGGGGCTGCAGGCATGGGTGATATAGGCATGCTTTTTCCGGACAACAACAGTGCCTACAAAGGTATAGATTCAAAAGAACTGTTACAGACAGTCGTGACAAAAATCTATAACTACGGTTTTGAAATTGTCAATGCAGACATTACAATAGCCGCACAAAAACCAAGACTTGCAAACTATAAAGATGCAATGAGAAAAACTATTGCAGAAATACTCAAAATCGACAAAGCAAGAGTCAATGTCAAAGCAACAACCACAGAAAAACTTGGTTTTATAGGCAGAAGTGAAGGTGTTGGAGTCATTGCCAATGCAAATTTAAAATATTTTAACTGGAAGATAATAGGATAACATGAAGATATTAATTATAGAAAATGAAGTGTATTTAGCCCAGAGTATTGCAACAAAACTAGGTGAACTTGGTCACACATGTGAAATGTGTACATCCACCAGAGATGCCATCGGGAGCAACAACTATGATGTTGTTTTACTCTCGACAAACATCAACGGACAGGATTTTAACCCGCTTATAGAAACATTTAAGAACTCTATCGTTATTTTAATGGTTTCCTACATTAGCAATGACACGGTTTCAAAACCACTGAGTGCCGGGGCAAAGGACTATATCCTCAAACCTTTCATGATTGAAGAGCTTGTACGGAAAATTGACCATTATCAGGATTATGAAAAACTCAAAAAACGCACTGAAGCCTATGAAAAATATCTTGCACACACATTTTCCAATACAAAACATGAACAGAATTTGGATGAAATTGAGTTGCCGCTTTTCGTATCATCCAATTTTCAAAAATATGCGGATGCATTCGCCTTTGAATATGCCCAAAAGAAAAATCTTCCCATACATTTTTTATCATTAAGTGATTCAAAAGCATTAAATGAGATAGCTTCGCTGCCACAAAATTCAATTATATATATCATTGATTATCAGGCACTCAAAAAAAGTGATAAAAAACGTTTTTGTGACCTGATACAGGGGAAAAAAGCCATTATCGCCAGCAGCGATAAAATTGAGGAAGTCGCCTACCCTGTTATAGAGATAAAAAGCGACAGCAATGTTTTTGACAAAGGAGAAATCCTGCCAATAGAAGATTATGTCAAATTTATTGTTTTAAACTATCAAGACAAATATCCGGATACAGAATTGTCAAAAAAACTTGGGATAAGCCGCAAGAGTTTATGGGAAAAAAGAAAAAAATATGACATCATCAAGAAAAAATAAAACAATTTATATAGACAAAGAGGCTGCTTCTGTTCTTGAACTCGTTACAGAAGGCCTTTTGGCCCCTGTAACAAAACTTATGAATGAACAGGAATCCAAGGAAGTCCTGCAAACCGGTCTTGTAAACGGTCAGTCTTTTCCCTTCCCTTTTATATTGGCTCCTTCGGGCAAAAAGAATGAAAAAATCATTCCTACCTTGGAGCCGGGCGAAGAAGTTACTATTATCTGCAATGGTAAAGAGTTTGCTGTGCTGTGTGTCGAAGAAACTTTTCAAATTAATCCGAAGGAACGGGTAAAGCATATCTACGGCACTGATGACCTCACCCATCCGGGTGTCATGGCCACCATTAAAAGAATAGGCACCTGGGCACTTAGCGGCAACTATACCATTCTCAGTAAAACAAAACACAAAAACAAAATAAAAATCCAAAAAGCAAAAGAACTCATAGGGGCAAAACACACCTCCTCTTTGATGATGGGAGTCAACCCGCTTCACCGTGCCCATGAAAGGCTGATTCGCCAAACACTTGAAAGTACCGATCTGCTTGTTATATTTTTACTCAAACCTTATGACAATGCAAATTTAAAGTATGAAGTACGAAAAGAAGCATTAGAGTATTTTATCAATAATTTTCTTCCTAAAAACCGGGTAATTATTATTCCTCTTGAAAACAGCTATATCTTTGCAGGCTACAATGAAATTATTGTCGATGCAATTGTCGCAAAAAACTATGGCTGCGACAGACTGACCATTGGCCGTAATCATGCCGGTTTGGGCATGTTTTATGACTGTAATTCAAACAAATCGATCATAGACAAAGTTACAGGCATAGATATCGAGATTACCGTTGCAAGTGAGTATGTGTACTGTGATGAGTGCAAAACGCTTGTGAGCAAAAATACCTGTCCTCACGGACAGCATCATCAGATCTCTTACCATGCGGACTCAATTTTGGCACTTTTGGAGGCAGGACTTTTACCTCCTGCTGTTCTTATACGGAAAGAAATTTCATCATTTTTACTTTCTAAACTCTTTCCGAACAGGTTTAAAAATCTTGAAAAACTCTATTATGACACTTTTCCGGTAAAAGGTTTGCTTGAAGAACATACAGAAAAAGATTTTTATCTTGAGTTGATGAAACTCTATCAAACAACATCACTGACATAAGGAAAACAATGAACTGGTTTTTTCTCACTTTAGGCTACAGCGGACTCTCTCCTAAAGCTCCCGGGACTATGGGAACACTGGCTTCACTGCCGCTTGGTATGGCAATACTTGTCTACTTTGATGCAACTACACTTTTTTTGGCGGCACTGCTTATTTCGATTATAGCCATTAAAGTTATTAACAAATATGAAGATGAAACAGGCAATCATGATGACCAAAGAATAGTGATAGATGAACTTGCCGGGATGTGGTTTGCACTCAGTGTTGCACCCGCTGTCGGTGTTGCAAGCACTGAGATAATGGATCTTCAAAATGGGTTTTTGGTGCAGGCACTTCTCTCTTTTGTTCTTTTTCGATATTTTGATATAACAAAACCCTCTATTATAGGGAGAATAGACCGTGAAGCAAAAGGCGGCGTCGGTGTGATGGGAGATGATATTATTGCAGGTTTTGCGGCCGGAATCTCCTCAGCTGCGCTTTGGCAGGGATGGCTCTACATCAGTAAAATGATATAAAACATCCCCCGTCAATGCCATTAAGTTAAGCAAATCAATACTTTCTCGGAACCGGTACTTCAGTGCCGGCTGTTACAATAGTCTTGCCACTCTCAGCCCGGACTAAAGTCCGTGTTGCGAAAAATCAATATATCTCCTTTACCCGTCCTACTTCGCCACTCATCAAACGGACTTTAATACCGTGAGGGTGTGTTGCAGATTTTGTAAGAATATCTCTGACAATCCCGTCTGTTAAATAGCCGCTTTCCTGATCCTGCTTTAAAACGATGGCAACAGAAGCACCCTGTTTGATATCTGCTCTTTTCGTACCCTTATTCATGTTCATCCTTTGTTTCATTATAAATTGAGAGAGACGGAAAGGCAAATTCTAAAGAGTTTCTTTCAAAAATTATCATTATTTTTTCCATAACATCCTGCTTCGTCTTCAGCCACTCTTCCCACTCCACTGATTTTGAAAAACAGTATACAAGTATGTTAATGCTTGAATCTGCAAACTCGTCAAGATACACAAGCAGTGTCTTTTTGACACCTTCAAGATCATCTTTAGAAACAAGTTTTGCTATATGTCCATACTCAATCTCATGCTCATATTTTGTATTTTTTGTTGCAATTTTCGGATGATTTTGCAGCATTTCTCTGATTTCTTTGATGGCATTTTTAATATCTTCCTGTTTGGAGTCATATTTTACACCCAGTTTCATCTTTATTCTGCGTCCAAGTTTTCTTTTGTTCCAGTTTTTTATATCTTTGGATGCAAAGGTGCCGTTTGGAATGGCAATAAGAGCATTATCAAAGGTTCTTAGTGTTGTCACACGCAAACCGATTTCAACAACAACACCCTCTTTGCCGTCAACTTCTATCCAGTCGCCTTGTGAAAATACATCGCTGAAAAGGACAGAGAGTGTTCCAAAAAAGTTTGAAATTGTATCTTTTGCTGCAAAAGCAACCGCAAAACCACCAATTCCAAGACCAGAAAGTACAGCGGTCAAGTCAACACCGGCAAAATACAGAACAATCAGCAAACCGATAATGACAATAAAGAAATTGATAATTTTCAATCCGACATTAATCAGTTCGCTTTTTATATTTGATTTTTCTTTTTCAAAAGTATTGAGCTTGATAATGGCTGCCGTATTGACAATAATATAAATAATATATGTAAAATAAAAGCCGTATATCATGTTAAATATACGACTTACTTCCTCTATGGAGCTGAAATTATTGTAAACATATATAACCATGTTTACATTAATAATCAGGATGAGGATCTCTATACTTTTACGCAGTTTCTCAAGAATCTGTTCAGAGTATCTGCTTAAAAAGTCTATTTGAAGAAACAGTTTTTGCAATGCGATATAAAAAACTTTTCTTAAAACATAAATTACCAAAATCAGCAAAAAGATAATAATAAGCTTCACAACACTCAGTCCGTACGACTCTAAAAACCCATCTACAGCTTTCACCACCGTAAAGGAGTTAATAAAAACAACAGGCTTGATTATATGGTATTTGACATATTTGTTCAGTCGGTAGAGTTTATTCTCTGCTTTGTATAAAAAGGCTATAAAATCACTGTTTATCTCCTGCAGCGCATAGTATTCCTCTATATTTTTTTTTGCCGCTTTTAAGATGGGAGAAGGATCTTTGAGTGCCAAAATATGTTTATAGTCTTTTGCTGTAATTTTACTCAGGGCTTCTTGATTCTGTGCCGTATAAACATTTAATTTTTCTTCAAAATCCTGAATATTCGGTACATCCAACGACAAAAGTACATTTTTAATCAATATGTTCTGATTTTTGACAATTTCATACGACTTCAATTGTGCCTCATCTCTGATTACGGCATATCCGTTACCCAGCCGTCTGTTAATCGCAATGATTTTTTTCAGTGAAAATATTTCCTTGCTGAAATCCTGCACATTCTCAATATACTGCTGTTTGTTTGAGATGATAGTATTGAGTTCCTGATCATACATGTACTCCTGTTTTTGCAGTAAATTTTCTATCTGCTCCTGGGAGAGATTTGCATCATTCATCTGATACACCAGCTGTAACTGTGCATCTATAAACTCTGAGTATTTTACCTTTGCACTCAATGTCCCGGCAAATATAAAAACAAAAGTCAGTAAAATTAATTGAACTTTTTTAATGGGAAATCCTTTATTATATACCTTCAGCTATCATAGCATCAGCTACTTTTTTAAATCCTGCAATATTTGCACCATCAACATAATTCCCCTCTACTCCATAGTCTTTTGCCGTAAGCGCCACCCGTTTACAGATCATCTGCATCGTCTCTTTTAATTTAAAATCTACCTTTTCATAACTCCATTTACTCATAGAAGCATTTTGACTCATCTCAAATTCACTCACAGCCACACCCCCTGCATTGGCAGCTTTAGCCGGTGCAAAGCATACTTTATGCGATTGCAGCAAAGCAATAGCATTTGGAGTCGATGGCATATTCGCACCCTCAGAAACACTCACACAGCCGTTTTCTATAAGGTTTTGTGCATCCGCTTCAAAGAGTTCGTTTTGCGTAGCGCACGGAAAGGCCGCATAACACGGAATATTCCAAACAGCATGCTCCCCTTCAGGGTACTCTGATACAGGCGTATATTTTGCCTCTGTATGTGTCTGTACATACATTTCCAAAGAATTGCTTCGATTCAGTTTTAACTCTTTTACCAGAGCCAGGTCAATCCCTCTTGGATCATACACTGTCCCGTGAGAATCCGAACATGTCACTACAACAGCACCAATCTCCTGCAGCTTTTCGATTACATGTAAAGCAACATTTCCAGCACCGCTGACTGTGCATATTTTTCCCTCAAGCGGCTCTTTGTTTTCAATTTCAAGCATACTCTGTGTAAAATAGACCACCCCGTAGCCTGTTGCTTCGGGACGCATTAAAGAACCTCCGAAAAAATAGGGTTTTCCGGTCAAAGCACCTTCGTATGAAGATGTAATCTTTTTATACTCTCCAAAGAGATAGCCGATTTCCCGGGCACCGACTCCAATGTCACCGGCAGGGACATCTATGCGCGGCCCGATATATTTATGCAACTCTGTCATAAAGGCTGTACAAAACTTCATAACTTCAAAGTCACTTTTTCCTTTTGGATCAAAATCACTCCCCCCTTTGGCACCACCTATAGGTAAACCCGTCAGTGAGTTTTTCAAAATCTGCTCAAAACCCAAAAACTTCAAAATCCCTTCATTCACACTCGGATGAAAACGGAGTCCTCCTTTATAGGGTCCGAGTGCGTTGTTAAACTGTACTCTGTATCCTGTATTTACCTGTATTTGATTATTGTCATCCAGCCAGGTCACTTTAAACTTTATAATCCTGTCAGGAACGACCAATCTGTCTAAAATTCCGAATCTGCTGTATCTCTCATCAGACTCAAGCAACGGGGCAATCGAGTAAATCACCTCCTCCATCGCCTGGTAAAATACATTGTTTTCAGCACAGTTACCATGCTCAAATTTTTTAATTTCTTTCTCTGCTATCGACAAAAAGAATCCTTTATAAACTACTATTGTGAAGGAATTGTAGCACAAGCTGGAAAAAAAGTAAAAACTATTGAAAAAAGTCACAAATTTATCATAAAAGTCCTTGCTTTAAGTCAGTCATAATATATAACATATTATTATGTGACAATCTTGTGATTTACTTATAAGGAACATATTCATGTTTAGAAACAAAAGCATAAAAGAACTGATGTGGCTATTAACAATAGTTATTGTTGTATCTCTCGTCGGTGCAGCCGGATTTACATATTATGCGCTTAACAGCATAGAAAAAGAGTTCAATGAGATAAAAGAGAGTTCCATTGACACATCTCTGACTATCTATGATATAGAAAAAAGAATGAACTATATCAGCAGAAATGACAGAGATGTTATGCTTGGCGGTGATATTGAAAAAGACAAAAGAGAGCTCAGAGAAAATATCAGTGCAATTGCAGAAAATTTCAAAAAACTTGAAAAAGTTTCCAAAAACGGTTCCAATGCAGAACTTCTGAAAAAGGCAAAATATTCAACACTGAAATTTATCAATGAAGCCTACAAATATATAGATTCTTTAAGCACTGATGATATTAAAAACAACAAAGAAGGCATTTACCACGTTTATCATCAAAAACTCTCGCCTTTGGCTATGGAGTCGCGAAAATATTTCAAAACATTTGTAAAAAATAAAAAAGAACAATTTATAAAAGATATGAAGGCCATGAGAAGCGCCATAACATTTTACAAATTATTTGTACTTGGTTCAAGTCTCCTTATTATCATTATATTATTTTTGCTCACTACAAAAATCAGAACTTCCATAGTTTCAGGTATCAACAGATTCAGATGTCTGATAGAGACTGCTTCCAATGGTGATTTCAGCAAAAAGAATGAAATCAGAACACAGGGAGACACCGAACTTGATGCTATGGGCAAAGCACTCAAAATCCTTATAGAACACACTGAAAATATGATTCATGAAGTAAATACTGCTATAACGAATGCCTCCCAGGGTGACTTTTCCAAACCTATCTCTACTGAAGGAATGCACGGAGAGTTCCTGGTTGCTATCAGAAATGTCAGTAAAAGTATAGATTTTATGCGTGAACAGTATCAAAAAGCACAAAGAGACTCTTTTAACTCAAAACTGAGTGTAAAAAGCGTCAATGTGTCCGAATCTCTTACTGTTATTCAATCTGATTTAAAAACAAATATAGAAAAAATCAAAGAAGTAACACATGCTACAGATTCTGCTGCAAAACTTGCAAATGACTCTCGGGCAAATATCAACACTGTTGTCAATGGACTGCATGAACTCAATGAACAGGTAGGTACAAACCATTCAAATATAGACGAACTTGCTTCACAAACAAATAATATTACATCAGTCATCGAGCTTATTACCGATATTGCCGATCAGACAAATCTTTTAGCTCTTAATGCTGCCATAGAAGCAGCCCGTGCAGGTGAACATGGTCGAGGATTCGCAGTTGTAGCAGATGAAGTCAGAAAACTTGCAGAACGTACGCACAAGGCTACAAGTGAAATTTCAATCTCTATAAAATCACTCCAGCAGGGTATGAGCGAAATTCAGACAAGTTCTGAACTGATGAAAGAGACAGTAGATGCCTCTACCGCTAAAATAGAAGAGTTTGAAACGACACTCATTGAACTGAGTGACTCCTCAACAAAAATTGTAGACCAGTCATACTATATGGAAAACAGTATATTTATTGTACTGGCAAAAATAGATCATATTTTATATAAATCACGAGCATATAACTCTTTGATTTCTTTGAAAAAAGTACTCAAAGCAGTCTCTTCTCATGAATGTAATCTTGGACAATGGTATGATCATGAAGGAAAAGAACGATTTAGCAATACTTCGGCTTATCCGCAAATAGCACAACCTCATAATATTGTCCATGAAAATGCAAACAAGAATCTTGCATTCCTTGATAAAACAAACGCGCAAGAAGAGGTATTGGAACATGCTCAGGATATTTTACACAACTTCGAAGATATGGAAAAAGCATCAGAAGAACTCTTTATACTTCTTGACACTATGCTGAGTCAAACACAAAGAGAAGAATAAGCTCTTTGTTTACTCCCACTCCTCATATTTGGAGTGAGAGTGCTTGTCTTTTTTATACCGTTTGGCATTTTTACTTTTCTCCAACTGGTTTATACTGTAAAGCAGTTCTTCTTTAATATTATCAATATCTTCATCAGAATCTTTATAGCCTATCATTTTTTTTACGAGCTGTTGCAGATCCTGCAGTTCACCCTTGTACAGTTGCACCTCTTCCACCCGATTGAGCAGTTTCAGCGCATTGTCAATCTTTTTATTGTACTTTTCATGGTCCAGGGCATCGCTGTTTAGCAAGTAGGACAAAATACTTTTTTTAAATCTTTCCAGTGCTCGGATATACCGAAGCCTGTTTGCATTCTCGATTGCTTTTTTTGATGCTGCCATTGTAAGCCTATTATTTATTTATGAGTATAATTATACAAGAGATTTCTAAGAACTCGAACAATATTTGGAGAAAATACCATGAAAAAAGCAATTTTACTGCTGATGCTCTTTGCTCTGTCCTTAGCAGCAGAAGTAAAAAATGAATATATTTCACAAGAATTACTCAAGCAAAATATTCCTATCGTAGATATCAGAACACCGGGAGAATGGAAAGAGACCGGTCTTTTAAAAGGTGCCATTCCTATCATGTTTTGGGATGCAAAAGGGAACTATGATGTAAGAAAATTTTTAAATGAATTACATAAAAAAGTTGACACCACAAAACCTTTCGCCCTTATCTGCCATACAGGCAGCAGAACTTCCATAGTCGCGCCGTGGCTTGCAAAAGAGTTTGGGTATAAAGTAATCAACCTCAAGGGTGGAATGGAGTATGCAACCAAAGGGTTACATCTCAAAACAGTATCCTACAGGCAATGAGTCGATTAAAAACAGTTTTAAAATTTCTTCTTTTTCTGACACTCCGAATTGTGATAACATTCGGAGTGCTTGGATTGCTGATTTTTCTTCTCTGGGGTGCTCTTTATCTTATTTTTTACTAAATCCGAATCAGAGTAATGATTTTATAACATTACTGACCCCTTGGTGCAGATTATAATTGGCTATTGGAAAGTCCAGACTTTCATTTTCCAAGTTCACCGTATACCTGCTTAAATATGTCCCTAACTCACTCAAGTCTATCGGTGTGTACTGCCCACATTTCTCCTCTTCAAGTTTTGTCCGTACTAATTTATTTGCCTCATTAGAGTGTGCAAGGGTAAAAGCCAGTGTTTTCAAACTCAAAAAATCACTCCATCGAAGAAAAATTTCGGGAGTCAACGTCTCTATATACTCTCCTTCCGGTGTAAACAACAGGTCATTGTCCCGCAAAGGAATCAGTACCGATAAAATTGCACGTGAAAAGGGAGCCACTTTATCACTCCAAAATGGTGACTCATTTCTTGTTTTGAGCTCTTTTTCAATTTCATTTACTATCGTATCTAGACTTTCATTTTTAAAAAGTTCATATGTTTTTTGTTTCATACCCTCATCCATGTAATATTTTTTATAATCATACACTTTTAGTATATAATTTCACATTTAAAAAGGAGCAATAGTATGAAATTACATAAAAGTTTTATCACAAACCTCACTGCGCTGTTTCTTGTTGGAATATCTTTTATAGCGCCTTTATACAAAGAAGCTTTATTATATGCAGGTCTGTTTGCACTCTCTGGTGCCTTGACAAATCAGTTGGCAATTCACATGCTCTTTGAAAAAGTACCTTTTTTGTATGGTTCCGGTGTTATCGTAGAGAGATTTGAAGCATTTAAAAGTGCTATAAAAAATCTTATCATGAATGAATTTTTCACAAAAGAACAACTGGAAAAGTTTTTTGCCAATGAAGAAAGAAAGATAAACCTTATACCTATCATAGAAGAGACAGATTTTACACCTGCTTTTGATGCTTTAAGCAAAACAGTAATGGAGTCCTCCTTTGGCGGCATGTTAGGGATGTTCGGCGGAGAAAAAGCCTTGAGCACTCTAAAAGAACCTTTTACAAACAAACTCAAATCAGCAGTCATAAAAATAGTCACATCCAAAGCATTTAATGACACCCTGCAACACCACCTTACCCATTCATCCTTAAATGACGATATGATACAATCAATCGAACGGGTTGTAGATGCAAGACTGAGTGAACTGACGCCTCAAATGGTCAAAGAAATCGTACAAAAAATGATACATGAGCACCTTGACTGGCTGGTTGTATGGGGTGGTGTGTTTGGAGGAGTCATTGGATTAATCTCTTCATTCTTACTATAGCCCTTATTTTAGGGCTTTAAGGTTTCTATTTTTAAAATTTTACAACATTTTTTTACAACAAATGGTAAGAAACCTGCTTATCTTTGAAAAAGACTGTTAAACTTAAACAACTATTTATTTCTTTATACTACATGAAATTTTCAACAATAAACAATACTTCTGCTTTTTGGTGTCTCAAAAAATTTTATATGAGATACTATCCATATATTGATTTAGAAGGAAAAAAAGTGATTTTGAAAGTATATTAAAAATTATATATATTTATTGGCATGCAGTAAAAAAAGTATTTAAAAATGATTGGGGTTTATCATCAATTGATAGTTGCTTAATGCACGATATAGGAATATATTCAATGGGTATGTTAATGAATATTATTATAAGAAATATTAATCCTAATGAAGAAAAATCCAAACTTAAAATTGAAAAAAAACTTAAAAAAATAAAATCTGATTGCTTTTGGAGAAAAGGAGAATGGAAAGGCTTATATATAAAGTGGAATCAAATAGAACATCATTAAAAAAATAAAACTCTTAACTCGTCATATTATTAAACTTTATGATGATGCTAAAAGAAAATAAATTAATTTTTAAAATTGATATACTATTCCTTTATTTACCTATAGGTAAACTGAAAAGGTTTGTATTCATATGTATAATTTACTATACAAAGGATACAAATGGACAACAAAGTAGATATATTTTATCAGAATGTAGCAAAAAATGTAAAAAATACAAGACTAAAATATAATAAAACACAACTCGATATTGCTTATAATGCATTAAATTATGACACAGACTCATTTTATTCCCAATTAGAGAATAATTCCAATAACAAACATTTTAATTTAAAACAATTATTTTTAATTTCTGAATATTTAAATTGTTCCATTAAAGATTTTTTTGATGAATATAATGCCCCTAAAATCTAAGACAACAATTCAGTAAGATTTATTTTCAAAAAAGTTAAAATAATAAGAATTATGGAGATGAAATTATGAGTAGAAAAAAAGGTCAAACTTACACAGCTGAACAAAAAACAAAAATAGTCTTAGAGATGCTAAAAGAGGAGATGACAACAAGTCAATTAGCCTCGAAGTATGGGGTAACATCACAATCATTAGGGAAATGGAAACAGCAGTTTTTAGAAAATGCTTCTTTAGCATTTGATGTTGGCGGAGCTACCAAAGCCTATAAAGATGAGATAGAAGAGCTTAAATCTGAAAATGAGCAGTTGGCTAAAGCACTCGGCAAGGCAACTGTAAAGGCGGAGTGGGCAGTGGGAAAGTTAAAGAGCTTGGACTTGATTGAAAAAAGAGCTCTGATAGAGTCCAGGCATAAACAACTTTCAATATCAGAGCAGTGTGAACTTATTGGTGTCAGTAGAAGTAGTTTTTACTATAACCCCGTGCCTATAAGTGCAGAGAATATAAAAATACTCCATAAAATCGATGAAATCGCTACTGATAATTCAGAATATGGGTATCGACTCATCTATGAACAACTCAAAGAGGATGGCTACAATATTGGAAGAAATAGAGTGCTCAAATATATGGGGATTTTAGGGATACAAGCGATATATCCAACAAAGAAAAGAGTCACAAGTATCAAACATCCCCAACATCAAGTATATGAATATTTGCTCAAGCAGTACTGGACTCAAAACGGCAAGAAAAAAACAGTGTATGTCTCAACACCAAATGAAGTGTGGAGTGGAGATATTACCTATATTCGCATCAATGGTGGGTTTATGTATCTTGCTGCTATTATCGACTGGCACAGTAAAGCTGTGCTTGCATATAAAATCTCTAACAGTATGGATGCAACACTTGCCACAGATGTACTTCAAGAGGCACTTGCAAAGTATCCTAAGCCTAAGATATTTAACTCTGATCAGGGGAGCCAGTATACAAGTTATGAGCACACCCAATTACTCAAAAAACATGATATCCAAATATCAATGAATGGCAGAGGCAGAAGTATCGATAATATCGTAATTGAGAGATTCTTCAGAACTCTCAAGTGCAAAAAACGCACCTAATCGGACACCCATAACGTTTTAGTTCGGACACCCGTGACGGTTTTAAATCGGACAGTGATGACGGAAATGATTCGGACACTTTTACTAAAAAAGCGTCAACACAGATTCGTTTAAGAAAGAGATATTTTCTAAATTCAAATACACTCTTTGTAAATTTATTTACAAGGGTGTTGAAAATGAGGATTATATCTATGAGATCAGTTCGTGATATTGTAAAGTACCATAGTATGGGCTTGTCAATCAGAAAGATACATGACGCTACAGGAGTAGCCAAAAGTACCGTTGCAGATTATATCAAACGGTTTAAAGAGCTTGGATTGTCAATAGAGCAGATTGATGTTTTAGATGATGATGCACTCAAACTACAGTTTTTCCCCGATGTAGCCAGTGTCGTTGTCTCACGCAAAGCGATGCCAAACTTCAACTATATCCACCAAGAGCTCAAACTGCGCAAAAAAACCAAAGTGACCCTCTATCTGTTGTGGGAAGAGTATAAAGAGGATAATCCGGATGGGTATCAGTACACCCAGTTTCGCGTATACTACCGCCGCTTCGTCAAAAAACTCAACCCCTCCATGCGCCAGACACACCTTGCGGGTGAGAAGATGTTTGTAGACTACAGCGGTGTTACTATGCCAATACACAACCAAAGAACCGGTGAAGTGGAGTATGCACAGATATTTATAGCCGTACTAGGGGCTAGTGGATACACCTTTGTTCATGCTACCCCAAGTCAAAAACAGGAGGACTTCATCTACTCCCATGTCAAGTGCTATGGGTTCTTTGGCGGAGTGCCAAGAGTGGTAGTTCCCGATAATCTCAAAAGTGCCATCATCTCCAATAATAAAAACGGTATCGTCGTCAATGAGAGCTATGCAGACCTCAATCGTCACTATGGCGTCATAGTAAATCCAGCACGCCCAAGAAAGCCAAAAGACAAGCCAAAAGCAGAACAGGGTGTCCAAGCGATTCAACGCTACATTCTCGCACGCTTTCGTCACCATAAGTTTTTCAGTGTCGATGAGCTCAACGAAGCTATAGCGGAGTTGCTCGATAGATACAATAATAAGATTATAAAACATCTCCAAAAGAGTAGAACAGAGCTCTTTAATGAGCTCGATGCACCCTATCTTAATCCACTGCCTGCAAACAGCTATACCTATAAACAGTTTAAGATCGCAAAAGTGCATCAGGATTACCATATAAGCCTTGAGAAATGCAACTACTCTGTACCTTACAAATATATCAAAGAGGAGGTAGAGGTACGATACTCCACACAAAGTGTCTATATCTACCACAAGAACAGACTCATCGCTACACATCCACGCCTGCGAAGAGTTGGTGAGTGTTCGACACTGCATGAACATATGCCAAGTAAACATCAGTATGTAAACGAGAGTATGAATCCGCAAAGAGTGCGTTCTTGGGCAAAAAATATAGGTGAATTCAGTAGTGTGTTTGTGGAGGATGTATTTGCATCAGTAGAGTATCCACCACAGGCGTATAATAAAATAGTAGCCATCTTATCGTTGGCAAAACTCTATGGTAATACAGAGCTGGAGTTGGCGCTGATGTATGCCACAAAGCACAACACCACAACCACAAAGTCGATCAGATCGATACTCGATAAAAAGCTCTATCTGAGTGAGAGTGCCAATAATGTGCAACCATCATCACACTACGCACTTTTTAACAACCACTCCAATATCCGCGGTGCAGATGAGTACAAATAGAAATAATAATCAAATAATAAAAAGAAAACAAGGACAAAAGAATGAATCACACTACCGTTATCAACAAACTGACAGAACTTGGTTATAAGGGCTTTAAAGAGGCATATTTGCAACAGATGGAGGATATCAACTACGATTCTATGGGGTTTAGTGAAAGACTCTATCAGCTTCTTGATGCGCAGGATATATTTTTACGCAATAAACGCATCATCATGAATCACAGACTCTCAAAAATCAAAGATAAGCAAGCAGCACTCGATGCTATAGATTACACACCACAAAGAGGGATCAACAAAGCACAGATCAGATCACTATCTTCACTCAACTTCATCGATGCCAGACAGAACATCATCATTACCGGTAAAACTGGGACTGGGAAAAGCTATCTCGCTCAAGCGTTTGCCAATAAGGCTATATTTGATGGGTACAAAGCCTACTATGTAAGAACCCCTTCATTGCTTGAGGAGATAAAAATTGCAAGGTTGGATGGCACTTATACTAATCTGCTTAAAAAGTATTCAAGATTTAAACTGCTGATTCTTGATGACTTCGGTGTGATACCTATGGGTGAAGATGATGCAACGAATCTCTTTGAGATCATAGAGGACAGAACGCAGATTAATTCTACAATTATCACTTCACAGCTTCCTGTAAGTGAGTGGTATAACTATCTCAACAACAACACCATTGCAGATGCAATTTTAGACAGAATTGTTCACTCCTCCCATAGGATAGAACTGAGTGGTCCATCGATGCGAAAACTCAAATCGAGCATCAAAACTGACGAATATTAAAAAATCATTCGGACACTTTATGCTAAAATGGCGTTACAGAAAATATTCCCTTTCTTGGTGTCCGATTTAAAACGCGTTGGGTGGCCGGATGCTCCGTCATATGCACTCTCAAGCACAGCAATATCTATATAAATGATTATATAACAATCAAAGATTTAAAAGAAGGAGTAGCAGCATATATACACAAATATAATTTTAAAAGATTTCATTCAAGTATAAACTATCAAAAACCAATGAATGTTTATCTTGAATATCTAAAAAATGTGGCATAGGGTAACAGATGAAGATGAAATTAAATTTCTGGAGAAGTTGTCTTGATTTTTAGGGGCATTATAATATTAACAATTTTACCAATGCCATATTCACCAGGAACATTTACTAAACTATTTATTTGCATAATTTATTATACTTAAAAATATTTAAATTTTAGATTGTAGATTTCTGATTTCAATCTATTTAAATTGAATTTTTATTTCTCAAAATCATCAAGTTTCCAAAAAATTTTAACCATATATTATAAATACTGTAAGCAAGGGTAGCAATCCTACTGCATCCGTTTAGAGAAGTACCATTTCCCTATATAGAAGTTTAAACAACTTCTATAGTTACATCATCACCTACATTCAACACATCGCCTGCTCTTATTTTGGCTCGTTTTCGCAGTTCAACTTCTCCATTACGGGTCACATATCCGTCAGCTACAATCATTTTTGCCTGTGCGCCGCTGTCTACAAGATCTAACACTTTTAATAATTTATACAACTCTATATACTCATCTTTTAACTCAAATTTCATCTACTCTCCTCTTTATAATTTTCAGTTTTTCTGACCGTGATAATTTTTTTATTTCATATTCACGCTTTGAAGCACTGCTTCTGTTTGTATGTTCTTCATTATATACCAATCTTACCGGTCTTCTGATTTTAGTATATTTTGCACCTTTTTCTGAATAGTTATGTTCAGAAACCCGTCGTTTCAAATCTGTTGTTATCCCTGTATACAGGCTATTATCACTACATTGTAAAATATATACATAATATACCATTTATACGTCCTTTCATCAAACTATATCATAACTACAGTATCATTTTGTAACAATTTCTTAAAAATATATGAATTTAGTTGTAAATAACAAAAAGTTATAATATAATAAAGACTTAATTTATCACAAATTGGTCACTTTTTTTTAATATAGGAAAAGAACATGGAAAAACAAAAAGTAATAATAGTCGAAGATGATGAAATCACATCACTTAACTTAAATATGTCTTTACAAAAGCACGGATACAGTGTGGTGGCGATGTGTGATAATGCTCCTATGGCAAAAAGTAAAATAGCTACACACAATCCGGATGTCATTATTATTGATATCTCTTTACAAGAAAGCAATGACGGAATCGAACTTGCAAAAACTATAAAAGAAAAATATGATATTCCTTTTATTTATCTCACTTCGTACAGTGATGATGACATTATTGCCCAGGCAAAACTTACTGAACCTTATGGATATATTGTAAAACCTTTTGACCCCGGATCTCTGCATGCAACTATTCAAATGGCTTTGTTCAAATACCAACAGGAAAATGAGAGAAAAGAGAATATCAATTCACTCAAAGTAGATAAACTGAATCTGGAAAAATTGCTCTATTCCAAGCGTTCACAAGACAAACCAATTGTTCCGTTCGGGGGTGGTGATTACCATCTTGACATCAGTATATGCGAAACCTTTTACAAAGGGAAAAAAATCAAGCTTACAAAAAAAGAAAATGCTTTTTTACGCCTTCTTGTTGCCCAACTTGGTTTGGTTGTATCATTTGAGCAGGCAATGAACTATGTCTGGGACGAGCACGGTGCTACAGAAAACAGCGTCAGAACACTGGTTTGGAGACTGCGGAATAAACTTGAAACAGACATTATAAAAAATGCCTCAGGAATTGGCTATTATATAGAAGATTAATTTATTTTAATGGATGCAATCTTTTCTTCTATTTCTTTCAGGGTTTGCTCATAATTATAGTCTGCATTTTCAAGTTTTGCCATTCTTTCCATTTCAGTTGCATTTTTTTGTAAAATTTCAATTCTGAAATTTCCACTTGACCCTTTAATACTATGAGCCAGAAGTGCTGTTTTTTTATAATCTCTTGCAGCAACCGCTTTTGCCAAGTCACTCAGGGTCGTTTTCATTTTTTTGATAAAAAGTGTCAAAAGCATAATAAGTTCATCTTCATTCAACATCAACTCTTTCATCAGTTTCTTCGCATCCAACCCTGTAATCTTTTGGTTGTCAGTGGAAGATATATCTGTTTTATCTTCCTGTATAACACTGTAGGAATCCAGTTTCAGATATGCCATAAAAACACGTTCCAATTCTTTTAAAACCAGAGGCTTCCCTAAAAATGTGTCAAATCCGTTCAGTAAATCTCTCTCTTTACTCCCCTTTAACACATTGGCCGTCAGGGCAGAGATTGGCGTATGACTTAAACCGTTTTTTTCCTCGTATTCGATAATTTTAATGACAGCATCTGTTCCGTTCATAACGGGCATCTGTTCATCCATAAGAATCAAATCATATTTGTTTTTTTGATACAGTGCAACCGCTTCTTTTCCATTGTGAGCCAAATCAAATGTCAAGCCATATCTGTTGAGGACAATCTTCATTAATTCCTGGTTTGCCTCATTGTCCTCAGCAACCAGGATATGTCCCTTAAATCTATTGGATATTTTTTTATTATGAATTAATGATAATTCAGGGTTGAGCAGCTCATTGAAATGTTTATGAATTTTTGAACAATACAGAGGAAAACTCATCGCTTTGATGTGCGCATAGTGTTCATATGTATCATACTCTTTGCTCATAAGTGCTATATATTTTTTCCCAGAGTAGATAATCTCTTTTTGTATGTTTATGTCACATGTCTCATGTACAAATATACATATGTCAAACTCGCAGTCCAGCGTCTCTACAACACTGATGTTCATCGCAAAAATTTCAGCATACTTCAAAAAAGATTCATGTCGGAAATCCAAAACTTTGTCTTTTGCATAAAGTACCATTTTTAGTTTCTGAAAATCACTGATATCTTTAAATACCTGACACTCATCATTTTGCACTGCAACAGGAATATCCAGCCAAAAGGTACTGCCCTCTCCCACCTGTGATTCTACATGAACACTTCCATTCATTAACTCTGCAAGCTGGTGTGATATACACAGACCCAGACCCGTTCCCTCTTTGTTGTTGTTTTGGCTAAACTGTGCCTGTGTAAATGCTACAAATATACTTTCCATATCTTTTTCGTTTATGCCGACTCCGTTGTCTGTTACACTGATTTTCAGTTGGTTGTCATGACAGCTTGCTTCAACCTTTATCACACCGCCGTCGGGTGTAAATTTTATAGCATTACTTATAAAATTTGAAACTATCTGTTGAATTCGAAGGACATCGCCAAACAACTCTTTTGGAATACGAGGATCTATAAATGAAGTAATGGTAATATTTTTTGAATTTGCACTGGCTACAAAAAGCTCCATCGTATGGCTCAGCTCTTCATGCAGAGAAAAAATCTTTGGTTCAATCGTAAACTCACCGCTTCTCAGTTTTGAAAAGTCCAAAATATCATTGATAATACTCAGTAAGTTTTCGCCGCTGCTTAATATAATATCTAAATAATTTCTATGTTTATTGCTTATATCTTCATCCATCAAAAGGTTTACAAAGCCTAAAATAGCATTTAAAGGCGTGCGAATTTCATGAGACATATTGGAAAGAAAGTACTCTTTTGCCTGAGAAGCGCGCAGTGCTTCCTGTCTTGCGTCAATAAGCTTTTGAAAAATACTGTCTGTATAATACTTTAAAATACCTTTAAAATTTTTATCAAAAATATAAGAAATTTCTTCAAAGATCTCTTTTGAATTTATCTTCGCATCATACGTGAACTCTACCATAGAACGACGAAAATTACTGCATATCTCAAACAGCTCGTCAGCACTGATTTCACGATGTTTCAAATAGGCCAAAAACTCCTGCATAACAGGACAGTCACCGATATCTCTCTCACCCGCGATTACACCCATAAAGTAGTCAAATACACCGCTGGCATATTTTTCTATAAATTCTTTTTCATCTATCTTATGTAAATGAAGGATCTCTTTTACAGAAGCATACGATATCCATTGCTGTAATATATCTGACTTTGAAGATACAAATATACCTTTTACTGCTCTTAAATGGATGCTGCCTTCTTTCATTGTTATACCATTATCCTACATGTAACAAAAAGTATGACGCAACTGTAATGACAAACAGTTTCACCAAAGATATTGCAGTTGTTCCGACAATATTGCCCAATTGGCAACTACTGCATGCGACATAAAGTTTTCCTTCATACTGAGCATAAAAAAAGTAAACTATGTTTAACCCAAGGACTCCGTATATCGTATAAAGTTGATATGTCCATAAAGTCTGTAACGTCTGCTCCTTATCAATAAAGAAAGATGCTACAAGCGGAAGAAGCATAAAAAACATAACGACATGTATGAGTTTCAAAATTTTGTCTCTGAAAAAGACCGTAGGACAGTAATCGGCATTTGTAGTATTTATACCATTTTCTAAATTTTTTTCAAACTTCTCTTTTTCTTCTTTGGACATTTTTTGCACAAAAGTAGCGCCAAAGGTATAGTCTATTTTTCGCTGAATTCTTACAGAAAAATCTCCACTTGCCTGCAGTGACTTATCATTTCCGTTTCTGTCTTGATAAACAACGCTGATAGTTTCAAACCGTTGTATCTGTGCTGTTTTTCCAGGATAGTACAGCGTTGATTCTGTAGCCGTGACAGTACCCTTATGGTTTATCAACCGGGGGTTTATCATCTCTATCAGCTTTCCTTCATCATCTTTTACAATAATCAGGTTATAGTAGCTCCCTATCTGATAAGCACTCAAAGCATCCAAATTATTTTCATTGATAGTATCTTTGAGATCTTCTATCAAGGCAAACAATTCATCATCAAATTTTCTTATGTCTACAGCGTATTCTATACTCAGGGGCGTAGGATGCGTTATAATCTCTCTTACCATTATTTTTTATACCTTATACACGAAAGAGTCTTGAATAAAATTTCAAGACTCTTCTTGTTAATGACTTTTACCTACAACTATAATCATTTTTATATTGATTATTATAAATCTGATAAACTGCCAGATTACACACGTACGCATTTTTCTAGCAAATGCCCCCGGTATCATTGTTAATGTAAACTGATCATTCTTTTGAAAATTTACCTCTTCTTCAACATGTTTTACTTCGCTCATAATATCTCCTCTTTTTTATTCTGGAATTAATGTCCAACCTGGATTTAGTTTTGCTTTATAGATAAACAGATAGTGTAAAATATGTTTAATCCAGTGTCCAGCAAGACCTATTTCACCAAATGTATAGTCTGTATCACGCCCTGTTCCCGGATATTTTTCAAAATCAGGAACAACAGGATAGACTGTCATAGCAGCCGCAGTTCCGTCAAACAAACCTTTTCCGGCACTTGCAACACAGGCAGCACCCATTTCAGCCATTGACGCTTCATGCAGGTGGGCATTTTCGCCTTTTGTAATCATATCACAAACAGAGTGTGCAACCGCTTTTCCGATAATACCAGAAGGCATACCCGTTCTTGGAGGCGTCGGATTAATCGGTGTTCCGTTTGGTGATTTCATCGGTTTAGAGATAAGATGTGGCGGAGCAAAAGCAATACCTGCAGCAAACATATTTTTATAAGTAGGATTTTGGTATGTTCTTGGCCAGTCACTTGCTTTCCACTCTTCGTATGGCTTTGGCGTATAGTCCGCATCCACTTTCATGAAGCCGTTTGGAGCAAATACCGTATCAGTAATATCTTCACCGGCTTTGTTGTAGGCTTTTAAACCAACACCCGCAAAAGGAGGAATAAGCATTGCAAAATCAAACTCTTCTTCACCAGTTGAACCGTCAAGCAATTCATACTCAACTTTTCCGGCTTCTACTTTACTTGTATGTGCACCGATAAGCCAGTCAACATTTCTTTCGGCAAAAAGGGATTCTGCAAACAGTTTGGAAGAAACAACATAGCCGCCAACTTTCATATGCAGTCCGCCCATACCGAAGTCACCTAAAAAAGATTCATTGGAAATCCATTTCATATCTGCCATGTCACGCACACCGGCTTTTCTTAATTCATGCTCAATATTGAAAATATACTCAAATGCAGCCCCCTGACATGTACACATTCCGTGTCCTGTTCCTATTAGGAATTTTTGACGGGTACCGCCTTTCATTTTTTCAATGGCTTCATTTAATTTTTCTGAAGCATGGACTGCATGGTCAGCTGTACAGACAGAAACAGTATGCTCACCCAATTGACTACCTTCGCCTAAACCCGGAGTAGCTCCGAAATTCAGCTTTGGTCCTGTCGCATTGACAATATAATCATACTCTATATTTTCAGTCTGTCCTGCTTTGTCAGCACTTGTATACTCAATAGTCACAAAAGGTTTATCACTTGACTGCGAACCTTCCGGATTTAAAGAGAGCGCTTTTGCCTGACGATAATCAATACCGGCTTTTGCATAAACAGGCGCTAAATCAAATGTCACATCCTCTTTTTTCATTTGGCCGACACCCACCCAGATGTTTGACGGAATCCAGTTCCACTTGGCATTTGGAGTGACAACAACAACTTCATGATCTGAGCCTAACCATTTTGCAGCGAATGTAGCTGTTGTATGACCAGCAACACCACCACCTAATACAACTAATCTTGCCATATAATTTTCCTCTATAATTTAAGTTCTTGGTAACTTTATCAAAATAATATCACAATGTTATCACATGATTTTCTTTCTTTTTTAGATAAATTTTAAAAGCAAAAGACACAACAGTCTGAAAATGCCTAAAACAGGGCATTTGTAAAAACAGTAACTCCATAAATTAAGTTTATTTTAATATTTTATCAATAATTTCAAAACTGTTTTTTGAAAGCCCCTGTGTAGAAATTACACGCGAGAGTTCTTTTTTTATCAGTTCTTGATTATGTTTGTTCATTTTATCACAGACTTTAAAAGCACCGCAGAGCCCTGAAGCTATTTGCGGATTAATTTTATCTATTTCTATGATTTTGTCAGCCAGAAATTTATACCCGCTTCCGTTTTTGGCATGAAAATGTTTATGGTTTCGCGCGAAAGAACCGACTAAAGAGCGGACAAGATTAGGTACTTTTTCATCATATACTTTATCTCTTTGTAATTTTTCAACACGTTCGAGCACATCATAACGGCTCGAAGATGCCAAAATTGCAAAATATTTGTTCATGACGAGTGTTTCATCTTTATATCTGTTATAAAAATCCTGCAGTGCAACTTCAGCATACGATACATGTAAGTTTTCCAAAACATCCAAAGCAACAATACGGTCAGTCATCGTAAGTGATTCTTCATACTGCTTTTGTGCCAACTCTGCGACCTCACTATTTTTCAAAATAGAGAGAATTTTCAATGCTCTGTTTTTTATAGCTCGTTTTGCAATATGTTTTGCTGCTAAACTTCCTGATGCAGGCAGATGATTTTGCTTATAAATATCTAACAACTTCTCTTTGTATTTTTGCGCTATATGCAACAACAGTTGATCCTGTGCATCATATATCACGTCAAAATCAATCTCTTTTTGCAGTTGCATAATTGCTGAAACAGACGGCAGTTCCAAAAGCAGTGCTTTGTAAGACAAGTCGACATCCAAATCAAGCAAATGTCCATAGGCATCTACAAAATCATTATTGATTGCATTCGACTCTATAATTTCATTGATTGTCCGGAGTGCAAAATTCTGTGTTGCCTCATACTGCGTAAAACTGTTTGTATCATACTTCATTAAAAAAGCATAGTTGTTTTCTTCCTGTTCTACAATTATCGGTGCAGAAAAATCCCTGTTTATCGAAAGTACCGGTTTTTCTTTTAAATTATCAAATACAAAAGTTTCACTTTTTTTCGATATTATCAAAGTTTCTGCCAAAATCTCATTGCCATCTCTGTCTAAAAGCCCCATCTTTAAAGGGTAATAATAAGGCTTTTGTTTTTTCCCATCAACATCATCTGGAACTTTTTGTGTTAATACTATGCTATATGTCCCGTTTTCAAAGGAATCCTTTACATGTAAACGCGGTGTACCGCTTTGTTTGTACCATCTTTTAAAAAGTTCCAAATCAAAATCACCGCATTGATGCATCGCCCATAAAAAGTCATCAGTGGTAACCGCCTGTCCGTCAAAGGTTTTAAAATACAAATCCATTGCCTGTCTGTAGTTTTTCTCACCCAAAAGTGTATAAACCATGCGTATCACTTCTGCACCCTTTTCATAGACCGTAGCCGTATAAAAATTGTTCATAGATATATAAGACTCCGGCTGAATAGGATGGCGTGTCGGGGAAGCATCTTCGACAAACTGTCTTTCTCTGAGTGCTTTTACATCTTCAATGCGTTGCACCTGTACTGAATTCATATCTGCTGAAAAGCACTGGTCGCGAAAAACTGTCAGTCCCTCTTTGAGTGTGAGTTGAAACCAGTCTCTACATGTAATGCGGTTTCCTGTCCAGTTGTGAAAGTACTCATGCGCTATCACAGACTCTATTCCCATAAAATTGGCATCAGTGGCTGTATCGGTATCTGCCAGTACATAGGCGGAGTTAAAAATATTGAGTCCCTTGTTCTCCATTGCACCCATGTTAAAACTGTCAACCGCTACAATATTGTATATATCCAAATCATAGGCACGCCCGTATTTCTCTTCATCCCATTTCATAGAGGCTTTCAGCGAGTGCATGGCATGATGACACTTCTGCTCATTTCCCAAATCGCAGTAAATATTCAATGCGACTTTATTGCCTTGTATTGTTGTAAATTCATCACTTATGCTGCCCAAATTTCCTGCCACAAGCGCAAAAAGATACGAAGGTTTTGGATGCGGATCCTGCCAGGTCACCCCATGGCGTTCATTGAAATCATCATGACATTTAATTTTATTGCCGTTACTGAGTAAAACAGGATACTTCTTTTTGTCTGCAAAAATCGTCGTTGTAAACAGACTCATGATATCCGGACGATCAAGGAAAGGTGTAATACTTCTAAATCCCTCAGGCTCATTCTGGGTACAAAAAATATCGCCTGATTTATACAGCCCTTCAAGTTCTGTATTGTCTTGCGGATATATTTTGTTTTTTATTTTTATCTCAAACGCATCAGGAACATTGAGAACAGTCAGGTGTTCCTCTTCGATAATATAACGGCTCTCCTGCAACTTTAAAGCATTTAAAGAAAGCTCTAAAAGTTCCAGATTCACAGCATCAAGAGTTAAATCATTCACACTTGCATCTATTTTTTTTATCTGCATAGTATTTGTCACGAGTGTCTCTTCTTCAAATAATTCAAACAACAAATCAACACTCTCAATTGCATAGGCGGGCTTTTTATAATCTTTTAGATATTTTGTTTTTACTTCTGTATTCATTATTACTCTTTCATTTTTAATACTGATATTTTACTTAAATTTTCCATGAAAATTCATTAATTTTAAAGTATAAGAAAGTTTTATACAATATAATTCCACATGTTCAATTCAAAATTAATAAATTTCAAAAACTTACTTGTTTTTATCCTCATATACACACTCTTTTTCTTTCTTTACGGATTATATTCTTACAGTACGGCCGAAAAAGCCTTGCATGCAAATATTAAACAAGAACTGCTCCATGGTGCAAACAGTGTCCCTTTGATTCTTAAAAGTACCTACCATGATGATAATTTGCTTGCAAAGAAACCTTCGTATGCACAAGATTTTGAAAATATTAAAAATCTTACTCAGTTTATCCGTAATACCCATCTTGCGTATGTATACTCCTTCGTCCGGGATAAAAACAATATCATCAGATTTTCAAGTTCAAGTGCCAAAGAAAAAGATTTGGAACAAAACAGCAGTGACATCTACTCTTTTGATACATATACAGACCCACAACTGCAAGAGCTTTTTAACACTGCAAACTTCAACCAACCTCTTTTTAATCATTCAAAAGACAAATGGGGAGACTTTTACAGTGTCTACATCCTTAAACAGACAAAAAACGGTAAAAAATATGTTGTCGGTGCCGATTACAATATTGAGGACATCATCACACTCAAACATATACTTTTAAGTAAAATTCTGTATTTGATTGTCCCTGTATTTTTTATCATTCTGTTTTATATGTTTTTCAACTTCATCGTTGTCAAACGTTTAAACAGTATTGTGACACAAAAAACAGACGAAATTGAAAAGGCTTACAATGTTGATGCACTTACGCAGCTTGAAAATGCCAAAAAACTTGTTTATGACTTAGCTAAAAAACACAATGACATTCCCTTTTTTATTGCCATTTTGGATATTGAACATTTTGGTATGCTGAATGATATTTACGGTTATGCCTACGGAAATGAATATCTGAAATATGTTGCAAAACTGCTGCAAAAAAATATCTCTTTGGACCTGAAACTGTATAAACTCCATGCAGACTTGTTTTGCATAGTCAACACACAGACAATGCCGGTAAAAGCATTTATGCAAAAAACAGAAGATATACTCTCTGCTTTGAATCACCAAAAATTTACCTATGAGGGATATAAAACTACACTCAGTATGAAAGCCGGCATAGGAGAAGTTGTTGAAAGTTCCAATCCATTTATTCATGCCGAAATAGCCTTGAAGTTTGCAAAAAAACACAATATGCTCTTAGCCCTGTATCATGAAAATATGAATCACAACAAAAAAAACAAACGTATTTTGGATGATATAGATTATGCCCTGCAATATAACAAGGTCTACAGCTATCTGCAACCCATATATGATGTCAAACAGCACAAAATCATCAAATATGAGACACTTATGCGCCTAGAGAGACAAAACGGAGAGATTGTTGCTCCATGGTATTTTTTGGATGTAGCCAAAAAGACACCTCTTTATCATAAACTCTCTCTGCAAATGTTTACACAGGTTATTCAAATAGCCAAAAAGAACCCTTCTTTAAGCTTTTCTTTTAATATTTCCGCTTTGGATATTCAAAATTCAGAATTCTGCGAAGCCATTTTTACGCAGGCGGTCCAAGAAAATATTGCCCGGCAGTTAACCTTGGAAATTTTAGAAAGTGAGGAGTTTGACAATTTTGATGCACTCTGTAAATTTATACAAAAAGCAAAAGATGCCCGGATCACAATTGCCATGGATGATTTTGGAAGCGGATATTCCAATCTTTCAAATGTCATTAAACTGAATCTCAATTATCTTAAAATTGACGGTTCCATAGTCAAATATATTGCATCAGACATACATTATGAAAAACTCTTTAAAAATATTATCAATTTGGCAAAAGAGCTTGACCTTATAACCATTGCTGAGTATATAGAAGACGAGACGATACAAAACAAGGCTATAGAACTTGGGATTGATATGCTCCAGGGCTATCATATAGGAAAGCCTCTGCCCGATATTGTAGACTAGTCTCTCTTGGTTGTCTTACGCTTTTTCGGATTTCGTTTCGTCTGTATACCTGTGGTATTTTTACTGTAGTGACGAACTCTTTTACTTTCAGGCTTTTTATGCTCTGCTTTGAGTTTGACTTCATCCACATCTTTTCTTCGTATCGTCGGGTCCGGTTCAAAACCTTCTACCACTTCTTGAGGAATTTTTTGCCCTATAAGCTTTTCTATATCTTTTATGTCATATTTTTCATAAATATCAATGAGAGAAATTGCCTCACCTTCACGTCCTGCACGCCCCGTACGACCGACCCTGTGAACATAATCTTCAGGAATTGAAGGCAGTTCGTAGTTAATGACATAAGGCAACTCTTCTATGTCCAAACCACGTGAAGCAATGTCGGTTGCCACCAATACTCTTGTTTTACCCTCTTTAAACTGCTTGAGTGTTTTTAAGCGGTTTGCTTTTGTTCTGTCTCCGTGAAGAATCCCACATTTTAGTCCGTCTTTTTGCAGTTCCTCAAAAAGTCTGTCGGCACTTGCTTTTGTTCTTGTAAAAACCAAAACCTGAGGAAAGTTTCTTGAACCGATGAGATACGCCAAAAGCTCGGCTTTTCTTGCAGTATCCACAAGATAGGCCACCTGATTGATTGTATCTACCGTTGTATTTTTCTTCGCTGTTTCTATAAATGCCGGTTTGGTCAAAATCAGTTTGGAGAGCCTGCGTACCTTGTCACTGAATGTTGCCGAAAAAAGAAGTGTCTGATGTCTCTTTGGCATAAGCGGATGAATTTTTCGAATATCTTTGGTAAAACCCATATCTAACATTCTGTCCGCTTCATCAAGCACAAAGATTTCCACATCTTTGAGGCTCAGACCGTTTTCAATATGTTCCAAAAGACGTCCGGGCGTTGCAATAACAATCTCCGTCCCCTTTTTCAAGGCTTCACGCTGCTTTTGCAAATCTTTGCCGCCAACCAGAATCGTTGTCCGAATCTCCATATATTTTGATAAAGCCGTAATATCATCATGTATCTGTATACTCAACTCCCGTGTAGGAGAAAGTATAACAGCACGAATTCCTTTGCCCTGTACAGGTTTTCTCAGTTTTTGCAGTATCGGCAAAACAAAAGCGGCTGTCTTGCCCGTTCCCGTCTGTGCTGTTGCAAAAACATCTTTTTTTGCCAGTACCAAGGGGATAGCCCTTGTTTGCACCAGAGTAGGCTCTGTATAGCCCAAATCCTTTATAGCATCCAGTAACGGCTTAAAAACTCCCAGCTTTTCAAATGACATTTTCTTCCCTCAATTAATATATCTAATTTTAGCATATTTTCTTCCCTTTGTATCACATTTTGTTTATAAATCAGATAATAAAATTTAATAGCTGTTTCAGCAATACTTGTGATAATTTTGTGATATAATTACCAAAAAATTAAAAGTTAGCGAATGATTCAAGCCTATAAACATTATTTACATATACTGCTTAACACTGAACAGGTCAGTGAAGATGAACTCAAAGAAGCATCTATTATTATAGTACCGATGGTTATAGGGCCCATAAGCCTTGTCTGGGCTCTTATTTATATCGCTTTTGAACAGTATATTCCGGCACTCATCCCTCTTTTTTACTCTTGTGTCTCATTTATAAACCTTTGGTGTTACAGGCGAAATAAAAATTTGCTAATCATTCAGAAAGTCCAAATGTTACTGGTCCTTATTTTACCATTTCTGCTCATGTGGACCTTAGGAGGCTTCGCACAGGGAAGCTATGTCATGATTTGGGCCTTTTTTGCCCCTATTGCCTCGCTTATTCATGAAAAAGAGCAAAAGTCTCAGTACTGGCTCTATTCATTTGTAGCCCTGGTGGTGTTGTCAGTAGTCATAGATCCTCTCCTGATTACACATTACAATCACACCATACCGCCGCTGGCACAGGAAGTTTTTTTCTTTTTGAATGTTACTGCCGCTTTGTGCGGTATATATCTTTTACTCAAATATTTTATTCGCAAAACAGATATCAACACAAAAGAAAAACTCAAAGAAAAACACAATGAACTCATGGAATATACCCAGGATGAGTTAACCAAAATGTTTTACACAGACTCTCTGACAGGTTTGCCAAACAGACGGGCCCTGATAGAAGCAAAAAAGGAGATACACAATTTCTCGCTTCTTTTGATAAACATAGATACTTTCAGTCAGATCAATGATCTTTATGGTGAAAAATTCGGAGACAAGGTTCTTATAAAATTTTCTGAATTTTTGCAGGAAAATCTTAAAAAGAATCCGGAATGCAAACTGTTCAGACTCAGCGGAGACGAGTTTGTTTTACTCTCCAAAGAGAAAAACCGCGACACACTCAAAAATAATCTCACAAAACTTATAGAGGAGATACACAAACATCCTCTTACAATTGAAGACCATGATATCTATTTAAACATAACCGTCGGCATCTCTTTTGAAGAAACAGAACTTCTCCTGCCAACTGCAAATATGGCACTCAAGCTTGCAAAAAAAGAGTCAAAAAATATCGTTTTTTACAGTGATGAAGCCTCACTCAACGAAGAATATGAAAATAATCTAAAATGGATTCAGGAGATAAAAGATGCCATCCTTGAGAACAGAATCGTTATGTTTTTTCAACCTATTATGGATAACAAAACGCGTACAGTTACCAAATACGAATCACTGATACGGCTTGTAGACAAGAAAGGCAATATTATTACACCATGGCACTTTTTGGAAATTGCAAAAAAAGCCAAACTTTATAAAAAACTGACAAAAATTGTAATCAGAAAGAGTTTTGAAGCTTTTAAAGACAATACCTATGATTTTTCCATTAATTTAACCATTGAAGACATTCTGGATCACAATATGAATGAATATATTTTTCAAATGCTGCAAAACTATGGCATAGGGAAGAGAGTTATTTTTGAAATTGTCGAGAGTGAAAGTATAAAAAACTTTGACACCGTTGAACGCTTTATAAAAAAAGTGAAATCCTACGGATGCCGTATTGCCATAGATGATTTTGGCACAGGGTACTCAAACTTTGAATACCTTATGAAACTGCAGGCAGATTTCATCAAAATAGACGGCAGTATTATCAAATCCATTCTAAACAACAAAAGTTCAGAAGTTTTGACCTCCGTCATTATTTCCTTTGCCAAAGAGATGAATATAAAAACAATAGCAGAATATGTTGAAACGAAAGAGATACATGAAAAACTCATAAAAATGGGTGTAAACAAATCACAGGGTTATTATATAGACAAACCGAGTGCAGACCTGCACTAAAACATTTTTCACTGCTGTTTATAAGTTCTCTCCTGCTATAATCGTGGTCAAATATAATTTATATAAAACAAGTACAGAGATGATAAGAAAAACTTTAAAAAAAACCTCCAAACATAAAAAACTCAGAGATTTAATAAAAAAATATAAAATACCCCCAGAGTATCTTGCAACAAACCGTAAAATGATTTCACGCGGTGTACTTATAGGTCTCTTTATAGCATTTATTCCTATGCCTATGCAGATGGCAGCCGTTTTGCTTTTTGTGCCCTTTATAAAATTCAATGTACCTGTAGCTCTTGCCATGTGTTGGCTGAGCAATCCTTTGACAATGCCTCCAATGTACTATATGGAGTACCTGACCGGTTCATTTTTGCTTGGCATACAACCGGAACCTGTACAAATGACACTTGAATGGTTTTCAAACAACTTAGACAATATTTTTATACCTCTTTATTTTGGTACTGCGATCTATTCTGTTTTTGGTTCCATTGCAGGGTACTTCTTAGTAAACTTTCTTTGGAAACAATCTGTTGAAAAGGAAAAAAAGAAACATTATTCAGACAGGTAAACTGCTTTGTTTTTGCTTCACCTTTTAGTCTTTAAAGACGCATAGTCCAGACTGAAGTCTGGATTCCAAAAGAGATATTAAGGCTTAAACCTTTTGACTCTTTTTATAACTCCACGCCATTAGGCCAATGCCTACAATCAAAAAGGGAATACTAAGCAGCTGCCCGGTTGTCAAATCAATTCCTAATGAATAATCAGCTTGGCGAACTTTGACAAATTCAATTAAAAATCTTGCACTGAAAACCAACACAAGAAAAAGCCCAAACAAAAAGCCCTTTTGCAGCTTCTTATAGTTTCCTTTATAAATCAATGTCAATACAAAAAAGATAAAAAGGTACGACAAAGCCTCATAGAGTTGCACAGGATGTCTTGGAATCATATCCACCCTGCTAAAGACAACAGCCCAGGGCAGGTCACTCGGTTTGCCTATAATTTCGGAATTTATAAAATTTCCCATGCGGACAAAAAAACCAAAAAGTGCCGTGGGGATTACAAGCCGGTCAATCAGCCATAAAAAGTCTGTTTTATACTTTTTACATCCGTAATACAGAGCAATCAAAACACCCAGTCCACCACCGTGAGAGGCCAATCCGCCTTCCCATACGGCAAAAATCTTCATAGGATGTGCCAGATAATAATCCGGATCATAAAACAGGACATGACCGAGTCTTGCTCCTATAACTATTCCGACGACCGCATACAAAAAAAGCGGTTCAATCGTGCTTTCATCTTTGTTTTCCAAACGATAGACCCATTTCATAAACTCCAGACCCGAAAGTATCGCTGCAGCAAACAACAGCCCGTACCAATGTACCTGCAAGGGTCCAAATGAAATTAAAATAGGGTCAGCGTTCCAGACAAAATGATTCATACTACTCTTTTAACGCCTCTGCTATAAGTTCAATCGGATTTTTAAAAACCGTCTCAACCCCAGCATTGTGCATAGAATTGTTTATCTGCATACGACAGGCACTGCACTCTGCACTGACAATCTCCGCCTTTGTTTCTTTAATCATGGCCGCTTTTGGCACACCTGCAGCTTTTGCAAAATGATACTTTTCTGTCTGCATGGTCACACCGCCAAATCCGCAGCATAAATTCGGATCACTCATTTCCACTATTTTATAGTTTTGGCGAATCAGATTTCTCGGTTCTTCGTGAATGCCCTGCATCTTTTTCGCATGACAGGGGTCATGGTAGGTTACTATCGGACTTGCTTTTTTCTTGGATGCCAGAAGATGTTCCAAATGGGTATGGTGCTGCAGCCACTCCGTAGCCATAAAAACCTTCTCCATAACCGCTTTGGCACGGGCTTTCCATTCCGGCTGGTCATGAAAATAGTGTTCATAATCTATTTTGAGCATTGCACTGCATGTAGCCTCAGGAACGATAATAGCCTCAACATCTTTGGCAAAACTCTCAAAGTATTCTATGTTAAACTTTGCATTTGCATCAACTGTATCAAAATCTCCCGTAAAATACGCAGGCGCAGAACAGCATTTTTGACTTTTTGCCAAAAATGCATCAATTTCAAGCACTTCTAAAATTTCTAAAAGAGAATCTCCTATGTTTTTGTAATTGTAATTTGCCAAACAGCCTATAAAAACAGCTACTTTTCGCTTTCCGCCGTTGTTTATATTTTCAGGATGAGAATTTAAAAAAGATGTTTTTGTCAAACTCGGCATCAATCTGTCAGATTTTATAATCGGCAGATTGAAGCGTGATGTCATAGAATTAATATCATCTTTGATTTTAAATCCGCAGGTCTGAAAGGTATACCCAAGCTTAAATGCAATGTCATTGAGCCATCTGTGACGCAGAAGCAAAAAGAAGGCTTTTTTGTACCATGCTATACCGAATTTTTGTGCAATGTCACTGCGCACCTGCTCTATTATCATATCTGTCGGCAGTGACTTGGGGCACACTTCAACACAGGCCGTACATAAAAAACAGCTCTCAAATATATCTTTTGCCGTCTTGTCAAGCTCCAGATTTCCGCGTTTGTACGCTCCCAAAAGGTCTATAAATCCACGTGGAGAAGTCACCTCATCCGCATTGACATTATGAATGGTACACACAGGAATACACTTCCCGCATTTGACACAATCATCAGCGATCTCATTAAAATTAAAAATATCTTCTGGTTTTTTACTCATACTTACACCGTCTTTGAAAATGTTTTGTCACTGCCGGCATGACGCTTCATATAGGCATCAAAAGGCATGGCAATATTTCGAATGAGCAGGGTGCCTGTTGGGGAACACTCTATATACTCATTATTCATTGTTATTAATTCTTCTTCCATAAAAGGTTTTAAATCCAAAAGTGCATCTTCAAAATACTTTTTAAATTCCAACCCAAACATGGCTTCAAATCTTTTAATATCAAGCTTGAAATTACTCATGAGTTCCATAATGACATGCTGGCGAATCATATCATCTTCACTCAAAGCCACTCCCCGTTCAAACGGCAGTTTGCCTGCATCAATTGCTGCTTCATACGAAGGCATATCTTTAAAATTCTGAGCATAGTAATCAACCCCTTCTCCGATGGAAGTCAGTCCTACTCCGATCAAGTCTGCTCCGCCTTTGGTGGTATAACCTTGAAAGTTTCTATGCAACTCACCCTTGTCTATGGCTTTAAAAAGTTCATCTTCTGGTTTCGCAAAATGATCCATACCTATCATTTTATACCCGTTGTTTGTTAAAAAGTCAATTGTGTACTGCATAATCTGCAGTTTTTCATCAGGACGCGGCAGTGTTGTTTCATCTATCTTGCGCATTGTCTTTTTCAGCCATGGCACATGTGCATAGTTAAATACCGCAAACCTGTCAGGATTTAACGTCAATGCCAACGAAAGCGTCTCTTTGAATGTATCAAGTGTTTGAAAAGGCAGCCCGTAAATCAAGTCAACATTGACTGAGTCCATATTGTATTTGCGTGCCAGATCCATTGCATCTTTTGTGATATTGTACGGCTGGACGCGATGCACAGCAACTTGCACTTTTTCATTGAAATCCTGAATACCAAAACTTACACGATTAAATCCGTGTTCACTCATCACACGCATTTGTTCTTCATTGATATGGCGAGGGTCTATTTCACAGGAAATCTCTGCATCTGCGACAAAATTCGGAAAATAGGACTTGATTTCAGTTATGATTTCATCTAGTTGTGCAGCAGAAAAAAAAGTAGGCGTACCTCCGCCAAAATGCATTTGAATCACGTCTCGCTTACAATCCAAATGCTCTGAAAGAATTTTCAGTTCACGCTTGAGATACTCCATATACCGAATCATTTTATCTTCTTTTGAGGTAAAAACAACATTACACCCACAAAAATAACAGGCATTTTTACAAAACGGTAAATGAAAATAAAGGCTCAAAGGACGAGAAGAGTCCTGTGTTTGCAGTTTTTTTATATATTCGTCATAACCAAAGGCATCATTAAATTCCAACGCTGTTGGGTACGATGTATATCTTGGTCCCGGCTTGGAGTATTTTGTAAATTTTGCGAAGTCTAATTCCATCTGTTGCTTCCCTCTGTCAATAATTCATTGGATTATCTCCAAAAAGTGTTGAAGAACTCATAAAAGCATGTGAGTTTCGAATGAAATCTAATTTTCATTTTATATTTAAAGCCAACACCTATTGAATGACACTCTTTTTGATATACGCTTCAGTATCTTGGATGTAATTGGTATTGATAGAGTATTTTCGACTGTCTAACGCACCCATTATATTGATAAAAGTAAAATACAACACGATAAAAATTAATATTTTTGTCATATACTTTTGTCCATATTCTTTAAGATAAATCACAACAGGAAGAATGGCAAAAGGAAAAACAATGATAAGGTGCCAGTAGCTAAAAATAATCGGCGACAAAACAGAACTGACAAACACCCCGACAAGTGCACCAAACACATACAGAAGCAGCCATTCCTGTTTTGTTTCTATGGGTTGATGTCTTGTAAATAATTTTCCTTTGACAAGTATGTAAAAATATCTGTTTGCTTTGTAAGATATGTAAATTGTAAAAGCACCTACTGAAAAAACAAGTGCTTTATACCCATACACAAAAATCATCTGCACAAAATGCGAAGCTCCCAGCCAGTCAAAATGTGCACTGGCAATGAGCTTGTTTGGAAAGAAAAAAGAACCATATCGCAACCAGTAGATAAAAGATTTTAAAACAGGATAGACATGCACACCGCCCCAGCCTATATACCGTCCCGTATCATCAGCATGATGGATTATTGCACTGTTTTGCATCACGGTCAGCAAATAAGGCACCAAAGAGATACCAATAACAAGCGTTCCAAAAAACACGCCGTACCAATTTACTTTTACCATGTTTCTATAAATTAGATAGAGTGAAATAAGCGCAAGTATAATCCACGAATAATGAAACTGCAACGCCAACCCTATAGCTGTTACATGTAAAAAAGAATAAACAAAAGAACTTTTCTCACGCTGTTTGTAGGCAGCCCAAATATGCAGGGCAGAAAAGAAAAAAAGATATGACGGATTGTATAAAATGTTTTCAAATAAAAACCAGGGATTGAGCCAGTACAGCACCAAAAAGATCAAACGAACATCTGTTTTGTATATATCTTTGAGCACACTGTCCAAGAGAAAATAAGAAGCAAGATGCAAAAATATCAAAAAAAGCATCGGTGACATCGGAGAATCATAAAGCATCACAGGCAGTGCTACCACATAAGAAATCATACTTCCCGGTACATTACCGACCGCACTTGCGGCATTGCCGTAGTTAATCCAGACATGATTATATGCACCCATATAACCCTTGTAAAGCATTTGTGTCTGATCACCGGTGAGGATTTGGTGCTGTGCATAAAACCATGCCAAAAACAGACCTAAAACAAGTAAACTTATCTGAATAATTTTAAATCTTTTTTCTAAAAACAAATCAACTTCCTTTTTTAAATATTTGCAACCTAAACTTTAAACTTGAAAAGAGCACAAAGCCATTTAATCGGAATCGGTACTTTAGTGCCGACTGAGAGTGGAAAGACTATTGCAACAGCCGGCACTGAAGTACCGGTTCCGAAAAAGCATTAATTTTCTTAACTTAATGGCATTGACAAAAAAATTATTTAAATGTCCAAAACTTATGAACAACAAATGTTATAAACGGCATTATAGCAACTATGAGAAGTGTGTGCAAATAACTGTTTTGTACGGGAAAAGCATCGGAAAGAAAATACGAAGCTAAAAAAGTTCCATACTGCACCAAAAAAAATTTCATAAATTTTTTAAAATGAAAAGTGCTGTGAAATACATAAAGCGTCTGAAAAACATAAGAAAAGACAAAAGCCGTAAAAAATGCAAATGTATTGGCAACAAAAACAGAGGCCGCAAAAAAGTAAATAATTGCCCAGGCAGTCAAAAGATGCACAAGCGTTGCTATGACTCCAAAAAAGCCGTATTTTGCCAGCTGAAATATATGACTTTTAATATTCATTTTCTACTATATAAATCGGTCTGTTTTTTGATTCTACATAAATTCTGCCGATATATTCGCCGAGTATGCCTATGCCCATCAGCTGAATACCGCCTAAAAAGAGTACAACCGTAATCATAGAAGCATACCCAGGAGTATCTGCGCCAAACAAAAGCGTTTTTAAGATAATCCATGAACCGTAAATAAAAGAGATAAAAGCAAGCCCCAAACCGATATATAGCCACACACGAAGCGGTGCCGTTGAAAAACTCGTGATACCGTCAAGCGCGAAGTTCCACAACTTCCAGCCATTAAAACTACTGTCACCGGCGATTCTTGCATCTCTTTTATACTCAACAACCGCCGTTTTAAACCCAAGCCAGGCAAAAAGCCCTTTCATAAAACGCTGACTCTCAGGCAGTTTTTTCAGTTCTTCAACCACCCGTCGTGACATTAATCTGTAATCACCGACATTATGAGGAATCTCAATATCTGAAATTTTATTATGAATTTTGTAAAAAAATTCGGCACTGATACGTTTGGCAACACTGTCTGTTGTACGATCGACACGCTTACCAACGACCACATCATAGCCTTCTTTGTATTTTTTGATAAAATCAAGTATCAACTCAGGCGGATCTTGTAAATCAACGTCTATAGGAACGACAACTTCCCCTTTGGATGCATCAATCCCGGCTGTAAGTGCCGCCTCTTTGCCAAAGTTTCTTGAGAGATTTATTACTCGTACATTGTCATACTCTTTGGATTTTTCTTTGAGCACAGACAAAGTACTGTCACGACTCCCGTCATTTACAAAGACTATTTCAAAATCTTCACCGGTGTACGCCAAAACAGAGAAAATTTTGTTCAGAAATACATCTATAACATCTTCTTCATTATAACAGGGAACGACTATGGATAAAAAAGGATTACTATTTTTCATACACTAATTATACCTTTTTTAATTTTATTTGTGTACACTTTTCAGATAAATAAAGAGGTGCTTACAAAATCATGAACATTGACAAAATAGTAAAACTCATACGATATACTGCAGGACTTCCAAAAAGTATTTATGTCAACCTGAGACTTTTGCCATTTTCACAGGCAGTTCTTCTGCCTATAATAGTTTCCCGTAAAACAAAACTGCGTTCTTTATCTGGAAAAGTGCAACTCTCCAAAGTAAAAACCGGCATTGTTCGCATAGGTTTTGGTGGAACAGATATGATGGATTATGCTTATGAACGCACTATTTTAAAAATTACAGGAAAGATTCATTTTCAGGGCAAAACAAAAATTGGCGTAGGTGCAAAAATAATGGTCAGCGGAAACCTTACTTTAGGAGACAGGTTTGATATCACCGGTGACGCCACCATAATCTGTGCAAAAGAGATTGAAATCGGGAACAACACTATGATAGCGTGGCAAAGTATCCTTATGGATACCGACCAGCATGCTATTTATAATGCGCAGCATACTGTTATCAATCAAGATAAAAAAATCACTATTGGCAATAATGTCTGGATAGGGGCGAGAAGTTTGATACTCAAAGGGTCTGTAATTCCGGATGGCTGTATTGTCGGTGCAAATACAACAATTACAAAATCTTTCACTACGAAAAAAAGTATTATTGCAGGCAATCCTGCTGAAATTTTAAAAGAAAATATAAGTTGGAATCATTAATGCATCCAGTTCGTGATACCTTTTTTCACAACAACAGCCGGATTGCCAACAGCGATAGAAAAAGCAGGAATATTTTTTGTCACAGTAGCATTGATGCCTAACACACTTCCGTCCCCTATATCTACTCCTTTTAAAACAGTAACGTTATCAGCAAGCCAGACGTGTTTGCCTATTGCAATGTCTTTCCCTTCATTGATAACAGCAGTGTCGACATAAATAAAATGCCCGTCTGAAGTCATAATTTTCACATTTCTAGACAACATACACTCATCCTGAATAATTAATTTTTTGCCCTCTTTTGCTGAGAGATAGCAACCGTGACCCACAATAGTATTTTTACCTATATGTATGGAACAGTTGTCTCCTAAAATTTCTATCTGTGTGTATCGTATCGTTACACCGTCTTCAATAGTCAGGCTGTTATTTTTTCCTTTTATGGAAATATCACAGTTGGTAATTTTTGCGTTTTTTGCAAGCGACAAAACAACGCTGCCTTTGATTCTTATTTTATTGCGGAGCTTTTGAAGGAGTGTAAATTTTTTCATCTTATTGCTCTGTAGAGTTTCTCAAGCTGTGCAGTATAATCAAACTTTTCTTTTACTTTTTTAAAAGCTGCTTGAGCAATTCCTTCTTTTACATGTAAATCATTATATAAAAATCGGATTTTCTCTCCCAAGTCATCTACACTTCCGTCAAACAGCAGTCCATCCACATCCTCATCTATAATTTCCAATGGCCCCCCTTTGCATGTAGCTATGACCGGAATTCTGTTTGCCATCGCTTCAATGACTACAAGTCCAAAGGTTTCATTTTCTGTGGCAAGCACATTCACGTCAAAAAGTTGCATATGCTCATTCACATCTTTTGTAAAACCGGTAAAAATCACTTGTTGTTCTATGCCCAGCTTTTTTACATACGCCTGCAGTTCCTGTGCATAATTATCATCCATAAAAGCTCCCACAACAACTGCTTTTAGATTTGCATCTTTTAACCTTGCTACAGCTTCTAAAACTTTATACTGTCCTTTGCCTTTTTCTATTCTGCCGACAATTCCGACAACAAAAGCATCTTTAAGTTGATATTTTTGTCGCAATTGCGCCACTTTATCTGCATCTGTCTCCGGAGTTTTTACGCCAAGATAGACCATTTCAAGTTGTGGTCTTACTTCTGCAGGAATGAACTTTTCAAGCTGTTTTTTCACCTGCAGGGTTACCGCATGTATCATATCAATATTTTTATAAAGCCATTTATGGTAAAAATCATCTTTAAAACGGGTCATTCCCATATGTCGGCTCTGCACCAGCTTTGGTTTTTTTCTGCTCAGTACTTTAGCCAAAACAGCCGTTACGATATCTTTACTCCAATGAAAATGTACTATATCAATGTCATTTTCATCTATATATTTAGCCAGTTGCAAAGCCGGTATAAATGGAAAAAATTTATTTCGTTTAAGATAAAACTTGTCATTGATATCAAGATAGTCATCAAGTTTACTTTGCGGTGCTACAACCACTTTACATGTAGTCTTTTTAGAAAACTCTTCATAACAACTTGCCACAAACATCTCAAGCCCACCCAGTCCGTGTGCCAGACACAATTCCAAAATATTTTTATTTTTCATACAGTTTGTCTATGAGTTGTTTTGTAACGGCGAATACATCCGCAACTTCCGGTGAGGTATATTCAACATTAAAAACACAGTCATGCTTCTCTTCGCGTGGCCAATACCGAAACGGCGGTATATGAAAAAAGATGCCTACTGTCGGAATCTCCAATGCAATGCCCATATTTCGCACACCGGTGTCATTAGAAACAAGGCATCGACTGTTTGCCAAAAAGTGCATTACTTCTTCTATAGGCATAACTTCTTGAAGTTTTATGTTTTTTCTCTCTTTGAGCGGTTCGTAAATTTCATAAAATTTTTCATCTTTGCCGATACCTTGAAGAATAATATGATCATAATCCTGATAGTTTTGGGACATCTTTGCAATTAACTCCCGAAACTTATCTTCCTCCCAACACTTGCTTTTTGTCGAAGCACCGGCAAAATAAACAATTTGTTTGAGATCCTCTGTTTTCGGGTATAGTTTTTCCAATCCGTAATGAAGCGGAAACTCTGTTTTTGCCCCTAAAATATTGAGCATATGTTCCACAGAAACAGCCTCCACAACAAAATCACTTCTGAGTGTCGCTATATCAAAAAACATTCTTCTGATAGTTCTATACGGGTAACCTATTTTTAATTTTGCCTGAGACAAAAAAACCAGTAAAAGGCTCAAAGTACTGTCTGTCAAATCAAATATAATATCCTGAGGAGGCAGTTCTTTTGCCTCTTTGATCCGCGTAAGAAGTCCTGTTTTTGAACCGTCTTCTTTATATCTGCTCATTACATGTAATGCATCTGTCAGATCCTCTGGAATGCCGTACATATAATGTTTTACAACACTTAAAGTAATTTTTGCATTGGGGAAAAATTTACGAAGTTCTATCAAAAAAGGACGTATGTTCATAAAATCGCCGATAGCCGCATGACGGATAACTGTTATACTTTTTATATCTTGCGGTTTTTTGTCTTTTAAATATTCTCGTGCTTTTTGAGATGCAAACGCACTGCCTCTTCTAAAATTTAACTTCAAGCTAATGCCTTTTTTTGTATAATTATTTTTATTATACAAAATTATTTATGAGAGTTCTATGAAATACAAACTAAATCCGTCTTTTGAAAATGAGTTTAAAGATTTTTTGCTGCACATGCAAAAATATTTCAGGGATAACAAAAACTCTATTCACAAAGCCCGCAATGAACTAAAAATAATTTCTTACAAAGAGATACAGACTGTTGTCAAATCTTTTAAAATTCCAAACTTCTTTCGTCGCATTTTTTATACCTGTTTTCGGGATTCAAAAGCAAAAAAATCGTATGACAACTCCATAAAAGTAGGCAATTTTGCACCTGAACCTATCGGGTATATTGAGTTTTACAGACAGGGACTTCTGGCTGAGAGTTATTTTGTGGCAAAAAAATTTGATTATGATTTTACAATCCGAGAACCTTTACTCGATAAAAATTTTCCAAAAAGAGAAAAAATTCTAAAAGCCTTTGCCCGCTTCAGTCTGCAACTGCATAATGCCGGTATATTTCACAATGACTATTCTCCGGGAAATATTTTGATCAAACAAGAAGCTGAAAACTATATATTTAAAATAGTAGATGTTAACCGCATGGATTTTTGTTCCCTAAATGAAAATAAAAGAGCAAAAAGCTTTGCAAAACTCTGGGCAAGCAATGCAGATTTACAGATCATTGCGCAGGAGTATATGCAACACCACAAAGTCAAAGAAGATTTTGTACAAAAGGTTATAGAGTATTCTGTTCAAAACAAAAGACGAAAAAACTTCAAAAAACGACTCAAAGGAAAAGAAATTGATTGGTAATATCTCTGCTGTCGTATTAGCAAAAAACAACGAAGCAACTATACAAAAAACACTCCAATCTCTGCGCGAATTTGAAGATGTTGTGGTGTATGACAACGGTTCTACTGACAAAACAATGGAGATTGCAAAACAGTTTTCAAATGTAAACTTAGTCCAAGGCGAATTCAAAGGTTTTGGCTGGAGCAAGAATCAAGCGGCAGGTTTTGCCAAAAATGACTGGATTCTCATCATCGACAGCGATGAAGTCATCGATGATACTTTGAAAAAGACACTGCAACAAAAAAAGCTTGATGCGCACACTGTCTATATTCTAAATTTTCGAGCTTTTTACAAAAATACAGAAGTCAAACACTGCGGCTGGAACAATCAAAAAATCAAACGCCTCTACAATAGAACCGTCACAAAATATAATGACAATGATGTCCATGAAGACATCATCACAGAGGGTTTGCATACAGAGATTTTAGACGGCAACGTACTGCATTACAGCTACCAGAGCATAGAGCAGTTTATAAACAAAGCCAACACCTACTCCACTCTTTTTGCAAAAAACAATGCAGGAAAAAAATATTCTTCTCCAAGCAAAGCCTTTTTTAACGGAGCATATTCCTTTATAAAAACCTATTTTTTCAAACAGGGATTTCGAGACGGCTATGTGGGACTTGTCATCGCCTATTCGCATATGGTGACGAATTTTTATAAATATATCAAACTCTATGAACTCAATAAAGAACAAAAAAACAAAAAACCCGGTCGGCACTAAAGTACCGATTCCAAAATATTTCTCGGAACCGGTACTGCAGTGCCGGCTGTTAGAACTTTCTTGCCATTTTCAGCCCAGACTACAGAAAAAATTTAGTTTTTTTCTAAGTTATGCTTTAGCATTAAAAGTCTGAGTTCCAAAGTGTTTCTCAGAACCGGTACTTCAGTCATAAGTATCTACACAAATATATTTTATCTAAAAGCCTGTTATTTAGGCATTTATAGGAGATATTCACTTTAGTACTGCCGCTAGAAATAGTAATATATATAGTATAATTTTTTAGTTTTTATTCTTTTCTATATAAAAATTTAAAAAATATCTTTAAATTATACTATTTCTAATCATGAAACTGAAGTCATAACTTCCTTTAAAGCCCAAAAACAAGAACTTTGATAGTCAAAAATATTTGTGTAGATACTTATGACTTCAGTGCCGGCTGATATATGCCTGAATATTTTTATACGTTTAGCAAATCCTGTTTCACTGCTTCAAACATCTCTGCACGCTTGGCTTTATCACTCGGCAACATATAATGTGTTTGCAGTTTTTCATCCCCAACGGCTTTCCATCTCTGCGCACTTGCAAACTTTGAGTCACCAAAAAATGTCATCGTCGGGGTTCCTACTAAAGATGCCAAATGATAGGTACCTGTAGAAGTAGAGATAAAAAGTTTAAAACTGCTGATAAGTCTTGCAAAATTTACTATGCCGTCATTTGAGAGATAAAAAATAGCATCAGTATCTTGCAGACGCTTTTGCATCTCTTCTTCCAGGCTTTTTTCATCCGGACCAAAAGTTAGTACTACGCTATACTTGTTTACATGTAAGGTTTCACGAATCAGTATTTCATACTCATCCAAATTCCAGTTGGCATCCGAAGAACCGCCAAAACCTACATGAAAAGCTATAACATCTTTTGTTATATTATACTTTTGGCAAAACTTTTCATACTCCTTTTGGGCATTATCAAACTGAAGCAGTGGTTTTGGATATTGCAGTTTAATATCCGGAAAAAGAGTTTGTGTCAGTGCAAGATTGTATTCAAACTCAGCCATTTTAACTTCACTGCGTCTCTGTTTTATTCGTTTGTTATAAAAAATTTGTGCTATTTTTGTTGCGGGAGCAATTCTTGTTGGTATGCCTGCTAAAAACTGTGCAAGCGCCACTCTTGTATTTGAAAAAAGCGTGACTGATGCATCAATATCTGAATGTTTGAGCTTTTTGGCAAGTGAAAAAACAGAGCTTCTTCCATCATCTACAATAACCTCATCTATAAAGTTACATGTAAGTGCCAAAGCTTTGTTCACAGGAGCGACAAGTGCTATGATTTTGTTTTTAGGATTATGCTGTTTAAGGAGATACATTGCCGGCAACGCTGTTATAAAATCGCCCAGCTTGTCTGTACGTACGACCAATATTCTCATTCCATATTATCCTAGCAAAAGAATTCAAAACTAATTTTTATTTTTTTTCGGAAACGATGCTTTAGCTTCGTCTTTTAGGCATATAAGCAAATCAGCCTGGGTTAAAATCCAGGTTCCAAAAAAAGTACATAATTTTTATAATCTGTCTCAGTTTTTATGTATTTTATCCTAAAAAGGATATAATCCTACTTATGAAAAAACCTTTTACCTGGGATGACTATTCCGACCAACCGGCACCGCTGCAAGATAAGAGATACAAAAAGTTTATGCGTAAAAAAGAGAAATTTTCTTTGCTTTTCACATTTGTCTCTTCTTTGATTATTCTTCCCTTGAGTATTTTGATGATGCCATTTGTCAAAAGAAAAGAGGTTAATACAGCAAACTTTTTCTCTTTAGGTGTCGACTGGCAGAGAAACACTCAAGAGACACAGGCAATGCTTGAAGAGTTGAAAGTAAAAAGCATTCTTGTCCGTTTTAAACTTTGGGAGATGGACCGACTCAATGAACTTGCAGCATTTATAAAGCAAAACAGAAATAAGCAGATTATACTTAAAATCCTGCAGGACCGTGAACATATAGAAGATTTACAACTCCTTAAAAATAATTTACATGTAATCTTTACAAGCTTGGGCACCTCTGTAACACACTATGAAATCGGTTCAACACTCAACCGTGCAAAGTGGGGATTTTTCTCCGTACGCGAATATCTTGATTTTTATAAAGTTGCATATGATTTGAAAAAAAAGGAATTTCCCGACATCCGACTCCTTGGCATCGGTGTTATAGATTTTGAATTTTACTTTACTGTACACACTCTTTTTAACTTTTGCAAATGCAGATATGACGGTATTGCGGCACTTTTATATGTTGACAGACGCGGTGCTCCTGAAAATACACAGCTCGGATTTACCCTAAGCGATAAAATTGCCCTGCTGAGCACTCTGGTGTGGCTCTCTTTAAAAACAAAACAGGAATTACATGTAACCGAAGTGAACTGGCCTCTCTCAAATACGGCACCTTATGCACCGACAAGTGAGTATGAATGTGTCAGTGAAGCACTCTATGCTGATTATATGCTGCGCTACTATCTTTTGACTTTTGCTTCCCAGCAGGTCGATTCCGTCTCCTGGCATCAGCTCATAGCTCCTGGCTACGGTCTGGTTGACAACAGAGAAGGGATTAAAAAAAGAGAAGCTTTTTATACTTACATGTACATGCTTCAAACACTTGAAAATGCGCAGTTTTTACGCATGGATATTAAACGAGGCTACTACACAATGCAGGTACTTGTCAATGACAAGATACTTCAAATCCACTGGTCACTCAAAGAAACAACCCTCCAAAATCAAGACTTTTTTGATGTTTACTCCAAAACCGGTGAAAAAATAGAAGATGAAACCTTGACTGTCGGCTCTTCTCCTTTGTATATTTTCATTACAAAAGAGGTAGGAAAACAGGTCAATGCAAGTGAGCGCATCTAATATGAAAATTTTAATCATTTTGCCAAACTGGCTGGGTGATGCCATCATGGCAACTCCGGCCATAGAACTTTTGGCTTTAAAATATCCCAATGCACAGTTTACTTTTGTCGGCAGTTATGTCAGCATAGAAGCACTCAAACACCACCCTTTATGTGAACGTGCCATTGTTGATGAGACAAAAAAAGCATCTTCGCGTCTTGTGGCAACCTACAGACTGGCAAAAGAGCTGGGAACTTTTCATCTGGCAATCAGCTTTCGGGATCAAATCCACTCTACTCTGTTACTGCGTTTTACAAGCACCGTCATCTGCTGTGCAAGGGCTTCGTGGCATTCAAGACTGCTTCTTTCACACACACCGAAGATCAGAACAAACCAACACTTGGTAGAGCAGTACACACAAATTGCCATGGTCAATGTAGATGATTTTACCCAGGAAATTCCACCGCTCAAACTTTATATAAAGGCAAAAAGTTTTGAAAAACCGACACTTGGTATCAATGCCGGTGCAACCTACGGCAGTGCAAAAAGATGGTACCCCGAACGTTTTGCCAAAGTTGCGGCTTATTTTAGCAAACAGTATGACATTATAATATTCGGCGGGCCCAATGAGGTCGAAATGGCACAAGAGATAGAAGATAATCTCAAAGCTTTACATGTAAACAACTATATAAATTTAGCCGGAAAAACAAATATAGAGGAGTTGTGTGCAAATATCGGCGGCTGTTCTCTTTTTATTACCAACGACAGTGGACCTATGCATGTAGCTGCCGCGTATCAAGTACCCACAGTAGCTATCTTTGGACCGACAAGATATAAAGAGACTTCGCAATGGAAGAATGAAAAGAGTATCATCGTCCGGCATGAACTCGACTGTAGTCCGTGTATGAAGCGGGAATGCCCACTCAAGCATCACGACTGCATGAAAGGCATTACAGCTTCTGAAGTTATAGAAGCTGTAAAAAAGTCAGCAGTTTAAAATTCAAATTTAAACCCTATATATCCTGATGCATTGTATGTGAAATTTCCTCTTAGATCATCATAATCAGTTCTGATGTGCCGGTACCCAAGCACAACATGACCATGATCGATAACCTCGGCATCACATTCCACTCTGTATTCAAAATATTTATTTGCTTTGTCAAAGCTTAAAACTTTTGGCGCATAATAAACATCTGCGTGTAAAGCCATAGGGACGACTGTTGCCGAAGGTAAAGCATACTCAAATACAATTCCCAAAGGCAAAGTTCTGTAATCCTTTGTATAGTTCGCTTTAATACCCAAACCAACAGACAGGTCACTCTCACCCACCTCTTTTTTCATTAAAAAACTAACTTCATACAGTGCTTCATTGTTTACACGATTTGCATTATCAGCATCTAAAAATCGAACTCCCACAAACATCGTTTCCGGTTCAACATTCTCATTAAACTGTCCAACATCAAGATTTGCATTTAATTCTAAATCTTCATTGTTTATATTGATACTTGCACTGTTCATTGCAAATACAGCCACAGCCGAAACTGCCATTAAAGTGATTTTTTTTAACATGTTTTTCCTTGTATTTTTTCTATTGTTTTTGTTGTACTTTTACCATCGACAAAATCAACCAGTCGTAACTCACCAGCAAATTCCGTACCTATAACCTCTTTTCCTGCATAATCCCCTCCTTTTACAAGCACATCCGGCTCTATCATTTTAATCAGTTCATAGGGTGTATCTGCTTCAAAAGGCACGACAAAATCGACCGCTTCAAGTGCAGCCAACAAATAGGCTCTGTCCTCCGCAGGATTTACAGGACGGCTCGGACCTTTGAGACGAGAAACCGAGGCATCAGAATTAAGCCCGACAATCAAAACATCCCCAAAACTTTTGGCAATTTGCAAATACTTTACATGCCCTACATGCAAGATATCAAAACAGCCATTTGTAAAGACTATTTTTTTACCGCTTTTTTTGTATCTTTGCACAATGGCATCGATCTCTTCAAAATTTTTAATATGCGCATCCGAGGTACTTTTATGCAAAGATGCTTCATAATCTTCTATCTCATCAATGGTTACTGTAGCCGAGCCTATTTTGCCAACCACAACACCTGCTGCAAGATTTGCAAATGCTGCTGTCTCTTCAAGACTTTTGCCGACACTTAAAGCAAACGCGATAGAGGCTATCACCGTATCACCCGCACCTGTTACATCAAATACTTCTTTGGCAACGGTAGGAAAGATTTTTACTTCCTCTTCATATGTTGCTATTCCCTCTTCTGAAAGTGTTATCAAAGAAACATCCAAATCACACTCATTTTTCAGTTTCAAGAGTGCTTTTTTTAAAGATGCTTCATCATTTATATCAATACCTGTTGCCAAAACCGCTTCTTTTTTATTTGGTGTCAACAGATAAGCTCCACGATATTTTGAAAAATCTTTTCCTTTTGGATCAACCAAGACTTTTACATTATGTTTTTTTGCAAGTTTGATGATGCCCTGTGAAAGTTCCTGTGTCAACACACCTTTGCCGTAGTCGGACAAAATCACTGCATCATAGGTATCAATACTTTTTGCAAGGGAATCTAAAATCTTTTGTACACTTCTTGGAAGTATGTCATTTTTACTTTCTTTGTCATATCTGAGAATTTGTTGGGAAACGGCAATAACACGACTCTTTTTTGATGTTTTTCTGTTCTTCTCAATAATTAAATTTTGCGTATTGACATTAATAGCATGCAACATTTTCACAAGTTCTTTACCATTGTCATCATCACCCATCACACTGCTGACACTGACATTTGCACCCAAAGCTTTTAGATTGTTAACCACATTTCCCGCACCGCCTAAAACTGTCGTTTCTTTATTGATATCCACAACCTGCACAGGTGCTTCAGGAGAGATTCGTTCACAACTCCCCCAAAGGTAGTGGTCAATCATCAAATCGCCCAGAACCAAAATGTTTGGTTTTGCCTCTTTAAATACCTGCATCTATTTTACTTCTGTCTCATATATACGTTTAATTTCCGGCACATAAGCTTTTATGCCCTCTTCCATCTCATAAGCCGGTGTATAGCCCAAAGCCTCTTTCGTTGTTGCTATATCTGCTTCTGTATGAAACTGGTACGAACCGATATACGGGTTTGGAATATATTCGCATTCCAAAGAGGTACCCAGCTCTTTTTGCAAAATATCAACAATATCCTGAAAACTTCTCGCCTTTCCTGTTCCGACATTGTATATACCGCTTGTATTTGGCTGCATTGCTTTTATATTTGCCTGTATAATATCTTCTATATAGATAAAATCTCGAAGAATTTTATCGCTGCCTTCAAAAAGACGGGGATTTTTTCCTGCAAGTATCTGATGTCCAAACTGCAACACCATTGAAGCCGTTGTGTTTTTAAAATATTCACGCGCACCGTACACATTAAAATAACGAAGCCCTACTATATTGATATCGCACTCTTTCATATACTCGCGGCTTAAATGATCCATAGAGAGTTTTGAAAAACCGTACACATTGTTTGGTGCCTCTCGCCCAACTCGCTGCGGAGACTCAGCATTTCCGTATGTTGCGGCAGAAGATGCATATATCATACTGGCATTATGTGCCACAGCCAGGTCAAGCAGATCTTTATAGGCATTGACATTTGTTTTTATCATCAAATCCTGTTCCTGTGCCGTTGTATCAGAAATGGCCGCTTCATGGAAAATATAATCAAAGTCATAATTTACTTCCAAGTCAAGCAGTAAATCTTTATCGTTAATATCACCGCTGATAATTTCACCGTTAAAGCCTATGAGATTTTTAAAATGTCCGAAACTTTTTAAATTTCCGTTACTCAGTGTCTCTGTGCTTCGAAAACTGTCAAGTACCACAATTTTGGCATCCGGATGGTTTTCTTGAAAATAAAATGCTAAATTTGAACCGATAAATCCCGCACCGCCTGTAATAAGTATTGTTTTGTCTTTTAAGTCATCTTCTATGTATCGCATCTTCCCATCCGTCTAAATAAATTTTAATAAAATGATACCTTTTAATTCATTAACAAGTATTTAAGACTTTACCCATTATAATATAAATTGAATTCGAAATTAAGGAAACAAAATGAAAAAAATCGTAATCGCTTCAATCGCTACATTAGCATTAGTTACAGCTGCATCTGCTGCAGTAAACGGGAAAGCTTGTGCTGCATGTCATGGTGCTAACTGGGAAAAGAAAGCAATGGGTAAATCTAAAGTTGTTGCTAACATGACTCACGCTGAAATTGCTGAGGCTCTTAAAGGGTATAAAGCTGGAACTTTCGGCGGACCAATGAAAGGTATCATGAAAGGGCAGGTTGCTCGTTATTCTGACGCTGATTTAGAAGCTTTTGCTCAAACAATCGGTAAATAGTATTTTTAGAGTTACCTTTTTAGGTAACTCATTCTTACCGTCATTCAGGTCTGTAATCTTTCTTTCGCAGACTTTCTTTCTTTTTATCTTTTAACTCTTTTACTCTTTGCTCTTTTTCATAAGCATCATTTAAATCATCTGTTCCGTCAAATTTTACCGCATTTAAAAAATGTTCCGAATCATCAAACTGCCCTTTCTTTATCGCCCATATCAAAGCCACAACAGCTATGCTTCCTAAAAAAATAGACACTCCAAGCATCATACCTATTACCCAACTGCTCATACTCTAATCCTTATACCCAAATTTGATTCTCATTGAATTTCCTACTACTATTAATGAGCTGATACTCATAGAAATTGCGGCAATAAGAGGAATAATATATCCTGCCATTGCCAACGGAATTGTAATAGCGTTATAAATAAAAGAGAGTGCAAGATTCTCTTTTATCATTGTAAATGTTTTTTTAGAGATTTTAAAACTGTCATAAAGTGAACTGAATGTATCATTTAAAAGCACTACATCACTCACCTCTATGGCAATATCACTTCCGTTGCCCATTGCTATTGCAATATCTGAACCTGCCAAGGCTAAAATATCATTCACCCCGTCCCCGGCCATAACGGTTACTTTGCCATTTTCATGCAGGTTTTCTATAAATACTGCTTTGTCCTGAGGTGTCAGTTCAGATTTGTACTGTTCAATTCCAACGAGTTGCGCTACTTTTTTGGCACTCTCTTCATGGTCTCCTGTGAGCATAATTATCTCTATACCCATTTTTTTAATTTTGGCTATAGCCTCTTTTGCATCCTCACGCGGTATGTCAAAAAGTTCATATTTAGCCAAAAGTTCTCCGCCGTACGCAAAATAAAATTCACTGTTTTGGCTTGAACTACAGACGTCAATCCCTATGGTTTGCATGAGTTTCGCATTCCCGCCTGCAAGCATCTTCCCGTCATACATCGCGCTCAAACCCTGCGAAGGTATATTTTGAAAGCTTTCCAGTTCTAAGGGATCCAAATCCTCATCAAAAATATATTTTTCCACACCTTTGGCAACAGGGTGTTTTGAGTTAAGCAATAACGAATAAAGCATAGACTTGTGAAACGGCAGAAATATTTCCTCTTTGACAACCTCAGGTCGACCTTTTGTAATCGTTCCTGTTTTATCAAGTAATAAAACATCTGCCTTTGCCATTGTCTCAAGCTGAGCAGCTTCTTTAAAAAGTATCCCCCTTTTTGAAGCGATAGAGAGACCGACCAGTGTTGCGACAGGTGTCGCCAGAGCAAGGGCACAGGGACAGGCTATCACTATAACGGCAATACTGATCATAAAAGACTGCTCAAAATTGGATGAGTAAAGATACCATCCGATAAAAGTTATAAAAGAGAGTGCCAGTATCACTTCGGAAAAATATTCACTCAGCCTGTTTGCCAACTGCTGAATTTTTGGCTTGTTATTCATTGCATTTTCCAGCAAGGCTACAATATTACTCATTGTGGAGTGTGCAAAATCTCTCGTAACTTTATATTTGACATCGGCATCAATACTTACCGTTCCACTGATGATATTCTCTCCTGCAGTTTTAAAAACAGGCTCACTTTCACCTGTCAGGCTTGATTCATCAAAATTTCCGCTTCCTTCTTGTATCTCACCGTCAAGAGCAACACGTTCTCCTGAATTTACCAAAACAATTTCGCCTACAATGACATCATTGACATTTTTCGTACTAATCTTTTTATCCACAACAACTTTAACATCATTTGGCAGATGATGATTCATAATATCCAAAGTATCGGCAATACTTTTTTTACTTAAAACCTCTAAGAATTTTCCAACCAGTACAAAAGTAATAATCATCGTCACCGAATCAAAATAGGCTTCACCACTGCGCGTAACAGTAATATAAATAGAGTATATATAGGTTAGTATCGCCCCAGTAGCAACAAGTGTGTCCATATTTACTGTTTTTGTCTTCATCCCGTAATACATTCCGCGAATGAAAGGCCATCCACTGTAAAAAAGTACAGGAGTTGCTAAAACCCACTCTCCGATATTGAGTATATGTTTGATATTTTCAGATATACCACTGAAATAACCGGCATACTGCGCAACCATAATCGTCATCATGTTCATCGTCGCAAAAACAGCAACAGCCATCCGTGTGTAATATTCCTTTCGCTCCTTATCTGCTTTTTGTTCCTGCAGTGAAGCATCATAAGGGTATGCATCATATCCGATGGCACGAATCATATCTATAATTTTGGAGAGTTTGACCGTATCATCATCCCAGACAATCTTTGCTTTGTTGTTTGTATAATTGATGTTCGTAGCAATAACACCTTGCATATTTGTCAAAGCTTTTTCGTTCAGCCAGACACATGCAGCACAGTGAATACCCTCAATAACCAAAGAAACTTCACAGAAGCCATCTTTATTGAGTGTAACAAAGCGTTCATAAAATGCCGGCGAATCAAAATTTAAAGAGTCTTCGTACTGCTGTGAAGGCGGTGCAAGTTTATTATTGCCCAGCTTATCATAAAAACCGTCCAATCCTTCATCTGAAAGTAAATGAAATACACCCTGACAGCCGTTACAGCAAAAGTAATGTTCATCCTCTTGTATCATTACATCTTTTGAAAATTCTAAATGACAGTGATCACAGGCTATTTTATCTGACAACTTCAAACTTCCCTATATTTCTGTTTTTTTGAATGTTTTTCCAAGGTTCGACTAAGCCGCTCATACATATATAAACACCATTTTTTTCTACCGCTTTTGCATATCCGATAGCCATACCAAGATTTAAGGATGCTTCAATATTGTCAATTTCAAACGGTTTCATAGCGCCCGTAATAATGATTTTTCTGTCATCAAATACTTCATCCAAAAACTCGGCACTGAGCTCCATAGTGTCGGTGCCATGCACTATCACAAAAGTATCTTCTGTTGATTCCCGTATAATATCAGCAAGCATACGTCTGTCATTACTGTCCATCTCCAGACTGTCTTTGTAAACGACTCCTGCAAGATTGTACACTTCCTGAGCACTGAATAAAATTCTTTCAATAGCTGCATTGTCATAAGGAACTTCAAGTTCTCCGCTTATTTCATTGTATCGTTTGTTAAATGTACCACCACTGTTGAGTATCAGCATTTTATTTCCATATTTCATCAAGTTTACTGACTGTTTTTGTTGCTTTGGAACTTCTGATCTGATTCATTTCATCAAATAAATATGTTTCTGAAATACCGGCATTTATGGCAGCCTCAATATCCCGTTCCTTATCGCCAATCATTAAAGAATGTGTTAAATCCAAATTAAATTCTTTTTGTGCTTCCAAAATCATTCCCGGTTCAGGTTTTCTGCAACTACATTTTATATTAATATCCGGATGATGCGGGCAATGATAGACTTTTGCAATATCAATATTTCTCTTTTTAAACTCTTGTATCATCCAGTCTGTAAGCAACTCAAAATCTTCTTCTGTATAATATGCTCTCGCTATACCAGACTGATTTGTTACAATAATAATCAAATATCCTAAATTCTGATAATGTTTACACAAATCAAATATACCATCAATAAATTCAAAATCTTCTCTCTTATAGAGATACTCTTTTTCAACATTGACAACACCGTCTCTATCTAAAAAAAGTGCCTTTTTCATCTCTTATCTGCCAACACCCTCACCAAATATCTCTTTCTCAATGATGTCGCAAAGAATATGTCCTATCAATATATGAGCTTCCTGAATTCTAGGTGTTGCATTTGAAGGAACAATAAGGGCAATATCAGCCATTTTTGCCATTTCACCACCATCACGACCCGTGAGAGCAACTGTCATAATCTTTTTTTTCTTTGCAGACTCAAATGCCTTAATAATATTAAGTGAATTACCAGAAGTTGAAATACCGATAAAAATATCACCTTCTTGTCCCATTCCTTCAAGTTGACGGGAAAAGACCTGATCATATCCGTAATCGTTGCCAATGGCAGTAAGATTTGATGTATCTGTAGTAAGCGCCAATGAAGGAATGGAAGGTCTGTCAAAACCGTACCTGCCCACAAGTTCCGCAGCAATATGCTGTGCATCCGCAGCACTGCCTCCGTTTCCTGCAAGAATTGTTTTTTTGTTTGTATGACGGTATATATTCACGCACTCATACGCCACCTTTTCTATCTTAGAAAGTAAATCATCATTTTCATAAATAGCCTGTTTTGTTTCATATGATTTTTTAATTTGATCTTTTATATATTTTTTCATATATCATCCTAAAATTATATATAAAATAATATCATAGAATTACTTAGTAAAAGGTAGATTTGGTAAAAAAGTCAGTTGTTTGATTAAAAAGATTGAAAGTTAAGAAGAAAAATCTGATCAACTAGGCAGCGACCTACATTCCCACAAGTGAAACCTGCAGTATTATCAGCGATGAGAGGCTTAGCTTCTGGGTTCGGAATGGGGCCAGGCGTTTCCCTCTCTCTATAGCCACCTAGACAAGATCAGATATAAAGACATCTGACTGATGTATTTATATCTGATCTTACAAGGACCAGTTGAGTGAGTTAATAATTACTCATTAAGTTAGAATTGGTAAAATCAACAACAGCCGGCACTAAAGTACCGGTTCCAAATAACTACTAACATATCTCTTATTAGTATATATACACTAAATAAGGTAGTGAAGCAATTGTGTTCATTTAAGAACTTGGTAAAAAGACAAACGTACTATTAGTACTGGTCAGCTAAACACATTGCTGTGCGTACACATCCAGCCTATCAAGCTTGTAGTCTTCAAGCGTACTTCAGGGAACGTTCATCTTGGAGTTGGCTTCCCGCTTAGATGCTTTCAGCGGTTATCTCATCCGTGCGTAGCTACCCAGCTATGCCCTTGGCAGGACAACTGGTGCACCAGTGGCACGTCCAACCCGGTCCTCTCGTACTAGGGTCAGCTCTCCTCAACGTTCCTACGCCCACGGAAGATAGGGACCGAACTGTCTCACGACGTTCTGAACCCAGCTCGCGTACCGCTTTAAATGGCGAACAGCCATACCCTTGGGACCTGCTCCAGCCCCAGGATGCGATGAGCCGACATCGAGGTGCCAAACCTCCCCGTCGATGTGAGCTCTTGGGGGAGATCAGCCTGTTATCCCCGGCGTACCTTTTATCCTTTGAGCGATGGCCCTTCCACACAGAACCACCGGATCACTATGACCGTCTTTCGACTCTGCTCGACTTGTATGTCTCACAGTCAGTCCGGCTTATGCCATTATACTCTACGAAGGATTTCCAACCCTTCTGAGCCGAACTTTGTAAGCCTCCGTTACTTTTTAGGAGGCGACCGCCCCAGTCAAACTACCCACCAGACATTGTCCTCGCACGAGATAATCGTACGGAGTTAGCTATCAGAATATTCAAGGGTGGTATCTCAAGGATGCCTCCTCCAGAACTGGCGTCCTGGATTCAACGGCTCCCACCTATCCTGCACATGAATATCCCAATAGCAGTGTCAAGCTATAGTAAAGGTGCACGGGGTCTTTCCGTCTTTCCGCGGGTAGGAGGAATTTTCACCTCCACTACAATTTCACTGGATCCCTTGTTGAGACAGCTCCCATCTCGTTACGCCATTCATGCAGGTCGGTATTTAACCGACAAGGAATTTCGCTACCTTAGGACCGTTATAGTTACGGCCGCCGTTTACTCGGGCTTCAATTCATGCCTTCGCCGAAGCTAAGCAATCCTTTTAACCTTCGAGCACCGGGCAGGCGTCACACCCTATACATCCACTTACGTGTTAGCAGAGTGCTGTGTTTTTGGTAAACAGTCGGGAGGGACTCTTTGCTGCGACCCGTCAGTGCTTCTGGGAGTAAATCCCATAACACTTAGGGCACACCTTATACCGAAGATACGGTGCTAGTTTGCAGAGTTCCTTAACAAGGGTTCATCCACGCGCCTTAGAATACTCATCTCACCCACCTGTGTCGGTTTACGGTACGGGCAACATTACATCTCGTTTAGAGGCTTTTCTCGGCACGACAGTATCAAGGGTTCTGGTCGCTCTCCGAAAAGATTGACCAGCCTGTCAGATCTCGGTCGCTTGACGAGCGGATTTGCCTACTCGTCGACCTACGTCCTTCGAGCCACTATTCCATCAGTGACCCCCTTTAACTCTATGCGTCCCCCCATCACTCAAACGATGTAATGTCGGTATCGGAATATTAACCGATTTGCCATCGTCTACCCCTTTCGGACTCGACTTAGGTCCCGACTAACCCTACGATGACGAGCATCGCGTAGGAAACCTTGGGTTTACGGCGAAGAAGATTCTCACTTCTTTTCTCGCTACTCATGCCTGCATGCTCACTTCCATCCGCTCCAGTACTCCTTACCGGTATACCTTCAGCGCTGAATGGAACGCTCTCCTACCACTTACAGTAAACTGTAAATCTAAAGCTTCGGTGTTTATCTTAGCCCCGTTATATTTTCGGCGCAGAATCGCTAGACCAGTGAGCTGTTACGCTTTCTTTAAAGGATGGCTGCTTCTAAGCCAACCTCCTGGTTGTCACAGCAACTCCACATCCTTTTCCACTTAGATAAAACTTTGGGACCTTAGCTGTTAGTCTGGGTTGTTCCCCTCTCGACATAGGATTTTATCACCCTACGCCTGACTCCCGAGGTTACACGTATAGTATTCGGAGTTTGATAGGGTTTGGTACCGCGGTAAGCAGCCCTAGCCCTGTCAGTGCTCTACCCCTATACGCTAATGCTCGAGGCTATACCTAAATATATTTCGGAGAGAACCAGCTATCACTGAGTTTGATTGGCCTTTCACCCCTATCCACAAGTCATCCCAAGAATTTTCAACTTCTACGGGTTCGGTCCTCCACTGGCTCTTACACCAGCTTCAACCTGCTCATGGATAGATCACTCAGTTTCGGGTCTGCAGCATCTGACTATGTCGCCCTATTAAGACTCGCTTTCGCTACGGCTTCTCGTTCGATTAACCTTGCCAGATACCACAACTCGCAGGCTCATTATGCAAAAGGCAGTCCGTCACACTTATTTAATAGTGCTCCGAATGATTGTAAGCCATAGGTTTCAGGTTCTATTTCACTCCGCTCACCGCGGTCCTTTTCACCTTTCCCTCACGGTACTTGTTCGCTATCGGTCTAGTAGTAGTATTTAGGGTTGGAGGGTGGTCCCCCCATATTCAGTCAAGATAACACGTGTCCCGACCTACTCGTTCCATACCTTAGTTCCACATAAATGTTTTCGCTTACGGGAGTATCACCCTCTATGCTCATCCTTTCCAGAATGTTCTGCTAACAAATATGCTAAATGTATGCGCCCTATTCCAATTTCGCTCGCCGCTACTCTCGGAATCTCGTTTGATTTCTCTTCCTCTAGGTACTGAGATGTTTCACTTCCCTAGGTTCGCCCCACCCGAAGGTGGTAACACGAATCGCTCCGTGCTGGGTCGCCCCATTCAGAAATTCCCGGATCAAAGCTTCTTGGCAGCTCCCCGAGACTTTTCGCAGCCTAGTACGTCTTTCATCGCCTCTACTAGCCAAGGCATCCACCTATGGCCCTTAATATCTTTTTATTCTATGTTGCGTTCACTACCTTATTTAATGTATGAATACATTAAACAAGATGAATGATCTGTTATTGTAGTTATTTAGTTTTTAATTATATCTCTATAATTAAAGTTGTTGACTTTAACAATTGTAATTTAATGATCGTTTGGTTTTTAAACCAAATATAAATTCTTATGACTTTAAGAACTTATATTTAATTTAGAAACTTGTTTCTTAGATGAGTTGTGCTTAAAAAAGAAGCGAAGCATACTTTAGTATGTGAGTTTCTTTTTTAAGTGCAAATCGCTAAGAAATGGTGGGCCTACCAGGACTTGAACCTGGGACCTCACCCTTATCAGGGGTGCACTCTAACCAGCTGAGCTATAGGCCCTTTCTGGTGCTTTTAACTTTATTCTGCGTCAGAACCTTTACTTCAGTTGTCACGTACAGTTTGTACGCTCCGCCTTCAGCAAAGAACCTTCCTTGACTAAAGCTAAAATCCCTCAGAAAGCAAAGCCCTCTCAAGGTTACACCTTTGACATAATCGTAATTCAAATGAACACAGATCACTGAAAACTAAGCAAGTAAGTTAACTTTTGAAACAACCAATAAACTATTTCTCGTGTGAGATTTTCTTGTGTTGAGCCACTCAATCGAATGAGTGCTCTTTACTCTAGAAAGGAGGTGATCCAACCGCAGGTTCTCCTACGGTTACCTTGTTACGACTTCACCCCAGTCGCTAATTCCACCGTAAGCGGTAGCCCCCCGAAGGTTGGCTTCCCGATTTCGGGTGAAATCAACTCCCATGGTGTGACGGGCGGTGAGTACAAGACCCGGGAACGTATTCACCGTAGCATTGCTGATCTACGATTACTAGTGATTCCAGCTTCATGGAGTCGAGTTGCAGACTCCAATCCGAACTGAGAGACGCTTTAAGTGATTAGCTCCACCTCGCGGTATCGCAACACTCTGTACGCCCCATTGTAGCACGTGTGTAGCCCTAGCCATAAGGGCCATGATGACTTGACGTCGTCCTCACCTTCCTCCTCCTTACGAAGGCAGTCTCCTTAGAGTGCTCAGCTTAACCTGCTAGCAACTAAGGACGAGGGTTGCGCTCGTTGCGGGACTTAACCCAACATCTCACGACACGAGCTGACGACAGCCGTGCAGCACCTGTTTTCGAGCTCCCAAAAGGGCACCCCGCCATCTCTGGCAGGTTCTCTCAATGTCAAGGCTAGGTAAGGTTCTTCGCGTATCTTCGAATTAAACCACATGCTCCACCACTTGTGCGGGTCCCCGTCTATTCCTTTGAGTTTTAATCTTGCGACCGTACTCCCCAGGCGGTTCACTTAATCTGTTAAGTGCATCACCGCCCTGACTAGCAGAGCGACGACTAGTGAACATCGTTTAGGGCGTGGACTACCAGGGTATCTAATCCTGTTTGCTCCCCACGCTTTCACGCCTTAGCGTCAGTTATGTTCCAGGAGATCGCCTTCGCTTTCGGTATTCCTAGTGATATCTACGGATTTTACCCCTACACCACTAATTCCATCTCCCCCTCCCATACTCTAGGTCGGCAGTTTCAAATGCAGTTCTACAGTTAAGCTGTAGGATTTCACATCTGACTTGCCAACCCGCCTACGCGTCCTTTACGCCCAGTGATTCCGAATAACGCTTGCACCCTCCGTATTACCGCGGCTGCTGGCACGGAGTTAGCCGGTGCTTATTCATATGCTACCGTCATTTTCTTGACATATAAAAGGAGTTTACACACCGAAATGCGTCATCCTCCACGCGGCGTTGCTGCATCAGGGTTTCCCCCATTGTGCAATATTCCTCACTGCTGCCTCCCGTAGGAGTCTGGTCCGTGTCTCAGTACCAGTGTGGCGGATCATCCTCTCAAACCCGCTACCCGTCATCGCCTTGGTAGTCTCTTACACTACCAACTAGCTGATGGGATATAGACCGATCCCTTGGCGGAATCCATTTCCCGACTTACCTTATGGTAAGAAGGAGTATCCGGTATTAATCATCGTTTCCAATGGCTATCCCGGTCCAAGGGGCACATTATCTATATATTACTCACCCGTGCGCCACTCGTCAGCATAGTAGCAAGCTACCATCTGTTACCGTTCGACTTGCATGTGTTAAGCACGCCGCCAGCGTTCATTCTGAGCCAGGATCAAACTCTCCATAATTGTTATTACAGAAAGATAAGTAAACTTATTACTGATCTTTTGCCCAAGATTATTAAATCATTGGCTTTGTTATTTTAAGTCTTAATAAAACTGCTTAAGGTTCTATTACTAGACTGTATAGTTATCTATTACTATTAAGGGAACCATACAGGCAAGCCTGTATGGATTTCAAAATAGAATAGACGGTTGTTGTTTATTAGTTATTTCTAAGTAATTTATCTCTTTAACTCTAAAGTTAAAGAGTCTCTTACTTGCTTAGTTTTCAATGATCTCAAACATTTTTAAAAGCTTCTACTCGAAGTCTCTTCAGGCCTTTTAAACAAGGTCTCTCTGTTTGTGGATGGGAATTATAGGGGAGTATTGCTTAGAGACTGCTTAATGTTTGGTGGGTTTTTGAAAAAGTTTTTGAAGTTTTTTATTTGTTACTTTTTATAGAAGTTTGTTGGCAGCTAAGACTCTATAATCCAGCCGCCGCCTATAAGTTTATCATCATCATAAAATACCGCAGCCTGTCCGACTGCAACACCGAATACACTCTCTTCGAGTTTCAGATAGGCTACATCTGCTTCTATTTTTACATGGCACTTGACTGCTTTAGTTCTGTAACGCAGTTTCACTGTTGTGTCAAACTCTTTTCTGTCATCAAACATATTGAGATTATTGAGTTTTACATCATAACATGCCAGATCTTCTTTTTTCCCGACAACTATTTGATTTTTTTTCGGATTAATACTCAGTACAAAATGAGGATCATGGGCACCATGTACTGTAAAGCCTTTACGCTTTCCAATCGTATAGTGCATATATCCCTTATGTTCACCTATAACATTGCCATTTTGATCAAGAACTTCTCCCGGCTGATCAACCTGAACATAGTCTTTTAAAAGGTCCGTATATGTTGTTTCCACAAAACAGATTTCACTTGATTCTGCCTGAGATGAAAATGATTCCAATCCTTTTATGGATGCAGCCAACGCTTTTATATCTTTTTTATGTCTTTCACCTAATGGAAATTTTAATCTTGGTAGAATTTCTCTGTTAATATAAAAAAGAAAATAACTTTGATCTTTTGTATCATCATCTGCAGAGTAGAGATACTTTCCATCTGTTTTAATATAATGTCCGGTTGCCAAATACTCTGCACCGATTTCATCAGCGAATTTTATCATTTCACCAAACTTAAGATTTCTGTTGCACAGGGCACACGGATTTGGAGTTTTTCCTTCAGCGTATGTATCAATAAACGGTTGAAATACTTTTTCATTAAATGTTTTTTGTAAATCCAGTACATGCAATTTAATACCGACAAAGTCAGCAGCTTTTTGTGCACGTGCCTGGTGAATTTCATGATATCCGGGTTTTGAATGAAGTTTCATATATAATCCTTCAACTTCATACCCTTGCTCTTTTAACAATAAAGAAGTAATTGTTGAATCAACCCCTCCACTCATTCCTACTAAAACTTTTTCTTTCATTATGTCCTCAAACTTTCTTATTAACCTTTAAGCTGTGTTAATCTTTCTTTTTTCGTGCCTATCGTTGTTACTTGTATTCCAAAGTTACCATCTACAATAACTACTTCACCCTGTGCTATCACATGATTATCTACCAAAATATCCAACGGATCATTTGCCAATTGGTTTAATTCGATAACCGAGCCGATATCCATATTCAGTACATCTTTTAGCAACATTCTTTTTTTCCCGATTCTTACCTTTACAGGAAGTTTTACATCCATAATAAGAGCAATGTTTTTCATCTCTTCACTGCTCAAGGTAATATCTTCTTCACAATTTGATATTACATGTTCCGAAGTATCGGCACTGCTCGCATGGTCATGTGCATTTACTGTTTCTTTTGAAGATTCTGCTGGAAACAGGACATTTTTTAATTTTTCATCTATAATAAACATCAGTAATGAATGCACGGATTCCAGGTTAAACTTATATACATACATTCTGCTGAAAGCTTCGAGACTTACTTCATCATTATCGCCGACCAATTCTATATTTTCAATACTGAAAGACAATACAGGCAACTCTTTTTGAGCAGAGAGCGTATTTGCAATAGCACCAAAAATATTTGATACTATCTCTTTTGTAGCATCCATATCGTCTTCGCTTACATCTTCTCTCTCACTGGCTTCTTCACCCATCATCATATCTGAAAGTGATGCTGCCAGATTTGGTGGTAACGCTACCATTGCCTCTGCATCCACATCTCCGCTTACCTTGATTTTCACCAAAACAATAGGCGGAACAATGTTTGAAATGATGCTTAATTCCTGTTCTTCTTTTAACTCTAAAGTTGGAGCAGTTCCAATAAGTGCTTCAATAGTACCAACTGTTTCATCTTCAAATAGTTTTATAAAGTCACTCATTTTTTACTCCTCATATTTGTTTTCAAATTCCGTTTCACCTTCATGAATTATATCTTTAACCCCGGAAATTTTTTCGTGTCTTTGTTTTTCTAAATTCTCAAGTGCACGCTTGACGGTATCTTTTTCTGTTTCAATAATCTCTGTAATACTAATTGATTTTCTGAACCTCCGCAGTCCTATTTCACCACGAAATCTCTCTTTTCCATCTACTGCAACAGTCACAATGTCATCTGCAGCACTTGAGAGCCTGATTACATCACCGATTTTCAATTCAAGTATATCATGCATAGTTAAATCTGCATCACCCAAATTTGCTTCTACATTTACTTTTGCCCCACCGAGAAGAACCTTCAGCTCCATATTTCTGCTTTTTTTAGAACTTGTTTCGTTTAACATTAAATCACGGCTTGCAAGTTTTGGCAAAACAGGTTCCAATGAGATAACAGGATAGCATATATTCATCATACCGGAACTGTGCCCTATGATGATTTCCATTACCACCATAACAACAATTTCGTTTTGTGCAACAATTTGAACGACATTCGGAGAAGATTCTTTGGATTCTATTGCCGGATAAATTTCCATAACAGGAGCCCATGCCTCTTTTAGCGTGCTCATCATAACACGAAGTATTGTTTCAAACAGGCTGAGTTCTATATCTGAAAATTCCCGACTTGCATCGAAAGGTTCTCCTTTTCCTCCAAGCAATCTGTCAAGCATAGGAAAAGCAATGGAAGGATTGATTTCTATAATGCCGCTTCCCTCAAGAGGCTTCACCGAAAACACATTAAAACTTGTAGGGTTTGGCAAACTCATCAAAAATTCACCATAGGTCATCTGATCAACAGAGTGAAGCTGTATTTCAACAATAGAACGCATAATTGAAGATATCTGAGAAGCCAGACTTCTGGCCATTTTGTCATGAACACCGCGAAATGCACGAAGCTGCTCTTTTGAAACCCTGTTTGGACGTTTAAAATCATAGAGAGTTACCTGCCGTTGAGGCAAAAGAGCATCTTCATCACTCTCTAAGACATTTTCACCTTCATCTTCAACAACATCCAAAAGCGCATCGATTTCTTCCTGTGATAGTATATCTGCCATGTTATGCTCCTATACTCTCTTTAATTTTTTGGATTACAGACTTGTGAATTTGTGAGATACGGGACTCAGTTATATCTAAAATATCACTAATTTCTTTTAAAGTCAACTCTTCAAAGTAGTATAGCTGAATTATCATCTGTTCTCTCTCTTTATAAGAGGAAAGAACTTTTTTTATTACGCCAATCAACTCTTCTTTTTCAATTTGAACAAGCGCTGCACCCTCATCACCAATTTGCAACTGATCATGCAGAGGCATGACTGTATAAATATTTGAAGCGATGCGTGCTTCATGAACTTTTTCAATACTTTCGCCCAGTATATCTGCCAGTTCTTCATCACTCGGTTCTTCGTCATGTGTCAGCATATATTCCTGAACTGCATAATCTATAGCTTTTACAAGTTTACGGCTGGCACGGCTTAAAATATCCAGACTTCTCAAATAGTCAAGCATTGCACCATAAACTCTTTTTTTTGCATAGCCCCAAAAAGAGTCATTGAGCTTTTCATCATATCGCCTTGCCAGTTTTATAAGTTCTTCTGTCCCGATTGCTGAAAGATCACTAAAATCCACCGAACTTGGAAGCCGCTCTTTGAGCCGAAAAGCCATTGCTTTTACGGCAGGAAGATATTGCAGTGCCAGTTCATCTTCTTTGTGTTTGAGATCTTGAAGGTAGGCATTTTTTGTCATAATTTTTGTCCGGCTACATCTTCAGAGTTCATTTTGACAGCAATATCTGTAATTTTACACGCTGAGTCTATCAGTTTTTCTCTTTTGTTTATCTCTTTTACAAAAACATCTAGTTCTGTTTCATGGGTTTCCTTTGGAAAATTATAGGCTTTAACCGTTATTGTTCTGTAATAAAGGGCAACAATTACATGTGAAAAAAGATAAAAAAAGATGGTAATAAAAAATGTATAAAGTAATAGCCCTTCAGCATCAAAAGATTTTAACAACCCAAAGATTATTCCTACAAAAAACCCTTGAACAGTAAAAAAATAAACAAAGTTTTCACCAAACATAACTACCCCAAATAAGACTTAAAAATGATCCATTAATCTTTTAAACAGACCTGACAATCCACTTTCATTGGATGTAACCAGCACATTTCGTTCCAGCTTTTGTGTAATTTTACGCACAATTGCATCTATGTCTTTGCTCGGCTGTGATGCAGGATAAAGCATTCTAAAAAGTGCACGCTGCTTTACGGATGTTGAGACTTTTGCATCAGCATTCATTTTCCCAATCAACTGCAAATCCAGTTTTTCACCTATATTTGCCTTGGCAACTTTTTTAATTTTTTCAAAAACACCAAAAGCCTCTTTTTCATTTTTCACCTGATTCATTATCATAAATACATCATTTCTGAGTGTCGCAATTGTTTTAATCGTTGCATATGCATCGGTAATTGCTGCAGGATCGGGAACAGTTACAACAATTACATCATCTGCCGCATTTAAAAACATTTGAATATGCTCTCCAATCCCGGCTCCCGTATCTATAATCATTACATCAAGTTTGTTCAAAACCTGTGCTTCTTGCATAAATCTGTCAAACAGTGCCATATCGGAATATTTTAATATTTCATCACCACTCTCACCAGGAATCAGAATAAGATTACGGGTAATAGGAATTAAAATATCGCTAACCGTCGCCTCACCTTTGAGTACATGTAAAATGTTTTTTTTGATTTTTACATTAAACATAACATCCAGATTGGCCAGTCCTATATCTGCATCAAATATTCCCACATTCAAACCCTGCTGAGACAACGCGTAGGCAAGGTTTGAACTTATAGTACTTTTGCCTACCCCGCCTTTACCGCTTGTAATTGCGATAAAACGTGTTTTTTTTGATTTTTTCTTTTGGGAATTTGAAGCAACCAGTTCTTCAAGCTTTTGCGCCTGATTCCCAATCATACCTTACTCCTGTTAAATCCGTTCAGAAGACACTCAATTAAAAAATCACTGCTCGCACATACTAAATCTTCCGGTACTTCCTGACCTACAGAAAAATAACTTATCGGTTTTTTTGTTTCATAAGCCAGCGAAAAAATATTTCCAAAACCCATTGTCTCATCCAGCTTTGTAAACATCAGTGTATCTACACCCAGTGTTGAAAAACTGTCATAGGTCACTTTTAAGTCTTCATATTTAATTGAACTTGGCATTACCAGTACTACATCCACATTGTATTGCGTGTTGTTTGCATTCAGACACTCATATATTTTTTCAATTTTCACTCTGTCATAAGGACTCGATCCCATTGTATCAATCAATATATAGTCACAATATTTGAGAGATTCCAGAGCGCTTGAAAACTCCGGAGGGTCAACAACTGTTTCAATTCCAAGTTTCATCATTCGTGCATACTGCATCAACTGCTCGACTGCCCCTATACGATAGGTGTCAAGCACAACCAGTCCGACTTTGTACTTTTTTTCCATTAAAAAAGAGTATCTGGCAGCAAGTTTGGCAATAGAAGTTGTCTTTCCCACACCTGTTGGTCCGACAAGCATAATAACTTTTTTCGCACCTATATTAGGCAGTGTTTCTCTTCGGATAGGAACCATTTTTCGAAGTATTGTTTGAAAATACCTTTTTACGGTGGAAGAGTTTTCTCGCATTTTCAACGGCATATGTTCCAAAGTAACCTGCATAAGAGTATCCAGATGTTCCCTGTTCATTCCGCTTTGTGAGGCAAGACGATAAATTTCAGAAAATTCCGGCGGAATTTGACTTGAAAGATTTGGTGACTTTTCATCCCAAAACATATTTTGAATAATTTTTACCTTATCTGTCAGTTTATTGATTTCAGATTTTATCTCTTTTAGCTCTTTGGGTTCAACAGAAGCAGCTGTTTGTTGCAACGGTGAAGGCTGATATAGGTTCTCCAAAGGATCGGTCACATTTGAAATTTTAGAAATTTGTTGTGCCGCATTGGAAATATCAAAAAGTATTTCCCGACTCTCTTCTTTGAGCGGTTGCTGTTTGGAAAGCGGTTTTTTTGTTTTTTTATAAGTAGCCGGAATCATTTCTTCATCTATACCGATTACTATCTCATAGAGGGCTTCTCTGCCTAAAGCTTTTTTTTGAATCTCTTTGGTTTCAATGAGCATCCCCTCATCCCCAATTTCCATTTTTGCTTTTTTGAGTGCCTCTGACGGACTGCGCCCGGTAAATGTCAATATTTTCATCTACCAACACCTGACAAAGGTATCATTACACTTTCTCTTTGCGCATAAAAAGGATGTGGCACAATTAAATCTTGTGTATGTATTGTACGGTTATCAAAAAATATAATATCCAAATCTAGCGTCCTTGGTGCATTTTCAAAAGTTCTTTTTCTGCCAAATTTTTTTTCCAGTCTCAGTAAATAGCGTAAAAAAACTCTTGGCTGCATTGAAGTTTTTAAAACAAGTATTGAGTTGAAAAAATCATCCTGGTCTGTATAGCCAAAAGGAGGATTTTTTAAAATCAATGATGTTTTTACTACTGATACTCTTCTATCTTTTTGCAACACCACAAGAAGATGTTCAAATCTTCGACGTACATCTCCGACATTTCCACCAATACCTACAACAGTTTCATATCTATGCCGACTTTTTCCACGGGCAGTATAAGGGAAATGCAAGTTGTAAAAAGAGGTCAATCTTTTGTTTATCTTGCATTTTCTGTACATGTAAAGACTTAGGCCTGTTTCTGTGCTTGCGCCTGCGCTTCTTGGGCCGCTTTGATTTCGTTCATAATCTGAAGCATACCCATCATAGCCAAATGGTAGCCAAAAGGTCCGAAACCGACAACAGATGATGTGCAGACAGGTGCAATCATATTTTTTTGTCTAAATTCTTCACGTCGGTGAATATTGCTGATATGTACTTCTATGGTAGGCAGGCTTACGGCAGAAATCGCATCACGAATTGCAATAGAAGTATGTGTATAGGCAGCAGCATTGATAATCAATCCCTGTGCTTCACCGTAGCACTCCTGAATTTTATCTACAATTTCACCTTCGAGGTTGCTTTGAAAAAATTCTATTTCCACACCGTTTTGGGTTGCTACATCTTTCATCTGTGCATGAATCTGCTCTAACTTCATCGGACCGTAAATATTTTGTTCACGGATTCCGAGCATGTTTAAATTTGGACCTTGAATAACTACTATTTTCATTTTTACCCTTATTATGATGATTTATCTTCTGAAGAACTATTTTATCCAAACTAATATTAAAAAAAGTGTATAATTTGGAAAAAAGAAAAAAAGATGACAATACTCGTTCCCAATTATATTTTAACACCAGATATACTCCTTGCAGACAAGGCAATTGCATTTGACAAAACTATCCGCTGCATAGGTGTTTTAGAAGAACTGGAGCAGAAATTTCCAGAAGCAAAAATCATACAGTTGCAAAAAAATTCTCTGCTTATGCCCGGCCTTATCAATGCTCATGTACATGTAGAGTTCTCTGCCAATAAAAACCAGCTCAGTTACGGTGATTTCTTAAACTGGCTCTACAGTGTTATAGAAAATCGTGAAGACCTTATCGCAGGCTGTGACCTTACATGTATGGACAAAGCAATAGATGCCATGCTTACAAGCGGTATCACAACCTTTGGTGCCATAAGTTCTCATGCCATGGATCTTGAAGCATGTATAAACGCTCAACAGAATGTTGTATTTTTCAATGAACTTATCGGTTCACAGGCAGGGATGGCGGATGCTCTTTTTAGTGATTTTCTTGCGCGGCTAGATGCCTCAAAAGCTGTTCAAAGGGAAGGATTTTATCCTGCAGTTGCCATTCATTCCCCCTACTCTGTTCACCCGATTCTTATACAAAAAGCTCTCGAGATTGTTAAAAATGAAAATCTAAAACTTACGGCACATTTTATGGAAAGTGAAGCCGAACGCAACTGGCTTGATTCAAGCAGCGGTGATTTTAAGGAATTTTTTAAAACACTGCTCAAACAGGACAGAAGCATCAGTGATGCCAAAGAGTTTTTGAACTATTTTGACGGTTTTGAAGCACTGCTCACACATGCGGTCAAAACAAACGAAGAAGAGTTAGAAAAGATTGCCGAGCAGAATCACACTATCATTCACTGCCCTATATCCAACAGACTCCTTGGCAATCCTACACTCAATATCAAAAAACTAGATGAAAAAAAGATTCGCTGGATTGTTGCGACTGACGGTTTAAGCTCAAACTATCAGCTTGATCTGTTTGAAGAGATGAAAATTTCTCTTTTTATGCACAGTGATGCGCCTCTCTTGAAATTCGCAAAACAACTTATAAAAGGAGTCACCGTCCATGCCGCCCAGGCACTGGGACTCAATACGGGAGAAATTTTAGAAGGCAAAAATGCAGATATGCTTGTTCTTGACCTGGATGCCGAACCAAATGAAGAGTTAGCCATTCATTTAATACTGCATCGCTATAATATCTCAAAAGTTTTCATTAACGGAAAACTTGCAAAAGGAAATGAATAAATGGAATTACTGAAAAAGATATTTTCTCCCATCGCAGCAATTATGAACTATATCCAAAATCATTTCAAAGCCATGCTCTTTGTGCTGATTTTGATTTTACTCTTTGCTCCGGCAAGTGAAAAAGAGTTTACAAGCTATAATTTGGAAAAAATCAATCTCAGCGGTCCGATTATGGATGCCGGAGAAGTTGTACAAAAAATAAATAAAGCCGCAAACAACAGTGCTGTAAAAGGTGTCTTGCTCATTGTCGATTCTCCCGGTGGTGCCGTTTCACCTTCTGTCGAAATCGCGTATGCCATCAAAAGACTAAAAGAGCAAAAGCCTGTCATAGCCTATGCCAAAGGCACCATGGCAAGCGGAAGCTATTATGCAAGCATATGGGCTGATAAAATAATAGCAAACCCAGGCAGTATGATAGGCAGCATCGGTGTGATTATGCAGGGTGCCGATTTAAGCGGCATCATGCAAAAAATCGGTATCAAAACACAGGTAGTAAAAGCCGGACGCTACAAACAGATAGGCACACCTGACCGGCCATGGAAAAAGTATGAAGTCGCTGAGTTAAACAAGGTCATTCAAGGAACATATGATATGTTTACGAAAGATGTTGCCGATGCAAGACATTTGGATTTTAACAAAAGAGACACTTATGCAAATGCCCATATATTTACGGCAGTACAGGCAAAAAAAGTCGGTCTCATTGACAATATCGGGGTTGAATATGATGCAAAAAACGCCTTGGCAAAGCTAAGCGGTGTTTTGCATCCTGTATGGAACAAAGAAGACAAGTTTGACAAACTGCTCAAAAAACTCTCCGCCTCAACGGCTGTAATATTAAATACCTACTTCCCTGATCTGATTTTAAAATAAGTTACAGAGTTTACAACTCCGTAACTTCGACGACTTCTTCTAAGTTTTCAAAAATTCTTTTTACTCTCTCTTGCCATAATTCACCAAAATGTTTGATTTCTTCAGGACTGGCTGCTCCGCTTGTCAATTTTTGCATTAACGGCATCATATTCGGTGAAGCCGGTACCGTCGAAGGATTATAATTTACATCTACACTTTTTCCCGTATCTGCTCTTGTAAATCTTGCAGATGCGTCTATATTTGCATTGAAAAACATCAAAGAATGGCGGGCAAACTGTCCGTTTAATCCTTTAAATCCGCTTTTTTCCGTTGCACCTGTAATATGCGAAACAACATTGCCTATCACTCCGGCAACGCCCTCTTCTACAGACTCTTTAAACTCTACTTTTATAGTACCGCGCACGGCTCGCTGATTTGGATATAAAGCTTTTAAAGCCTCGCTTGTCATAATGTAAGCACCGGCAACTGTCGGACAGGAGTGTCCTGCTGCTTTGACAACTTCTAAGTATGTTATTTCATATTCTCCGTTTTCAAAAGCGCCTAAAACCTGCGCCAAAGGGTCTTTGAGTGGTATACTTTGTACGGCATCAAAAAATTGTGGATAATTCATCTGATTTTTTCCTTTTTTAAGACTTTTGCACTGACTATGTATGTGTCACTCTGAGCTTCAAATACATCATCTACATTGAGTGAAGACAAATCCACTACCTGTGAATTCTTTACAATCTGTGCAAAGCCTTTTTTATTTTTGTATTTTGGATTATTGGATTCTAGCATTTTTTGCAGGTTTAAAAGTTGATTTTGCGCAATATTTAACACGCTCTGAATTGTTTGCGGAAATCGTTGCTGTAATGAATCCACTTCTTTTTTATAATTTTGCAGACGAAAGGTAATTGCCTGCGCAAAATCTTTTTGCAGTTTTTTAATCTCATCAACGCGATATTGTAATTTTTTTTCCACTGAATGTTGGAGATAAGAGTTCTTTACATGTAACAGTTCTTGCTGTAGATTATATACTTTATGGGTTATTTTTTGGGTTAACTGTGTTGATAAAGAGTCTAAATACTGATAGAGTTCATTGGTGTCAGGCAGTATCATCTCCATAGCAGCACTGGGTGTCGGGGCACGCAGGTCTGCCACAAAATCACTGATTACCCAGTCAATTTCATGCCCGACAGCCGAGACTACCGGTGTTTTTGCATGAAAAAGAGCATCAGCAACACTTTCTTCATTAAATGCCCACAAATCTTCAATACTTCCGCCGCCGCGACCTATGACTATAATATCATACCCTTTTGTATCGGCGATTTTGAGAGCATTTACTATAGAAAATGCAGCACCTTCGCCTTGAACAAGCACATCATAGACATCAATTTTCAAAAGTCTGTATCGTGAATTTGCTACGCGCAGCATATCTTGCAGTGCTGCACCGGTCCCTGAAGTAATCAGAGCAATGCGAGATGGAAATTTCGGAAGTTCTTTTTTTCTCTCTGGAGCGAAATAGCCTTGCGCAGAGAGCTTTTGTTTGAGCTGTTCATATGCCAATGCCAAAGCCCCTTGTCCGGCAGGCTCAATGGAAAAACAGTTAATTTGATAACTTCCGCGCGGTTTATAGAGTGTCACAGCTCCATCTATGATAACCTTCATCCCCTCTTCAAGACGAAATCTCAGCTTTGAAGCATTTCCCCGAAACATCACACAGCTTACAGCCGAGTCTTTGTCTTTGAGTGTAAAATAGATATGTCCTGAGTTGTGAAAAGTAATGCGAGAGAGTTCACCCTCGACAAAAACACGTTCAAAGGTGCTTTCAAGAACAGTTTTTATCTGTTCGTTGAGTGCTGAAACGCTGAGTGTATGCATATTATATTCCATTTTCAAGGTAAGCTTTTTCTTCTGTAAAGCGTCATAAAAAGAACTTTTTCAAATGCCTCATCTACACTAAATAAATTACCATCTTTTATATTTTGAAGTGATTTTTTAATATCTTCTTTTATTTGATTATTTTTGCTCGTTATGAGACACTCTTCATCTTTTTGATATACCTCAGAAATAATTAGCTTTAGATTATTTCTTGTATAAGAGTAGTTTACAGCTTGCATAATCAATCCTTTACAAAATTGTACAATATTTTGTACTATTTTACAACTCTATAAAATGACTGTATATACAACCTGATACGGCTACACTTATTCATACTCAGAACATTTAGCAATTCTGAGATAAAATATCAGTATGAATAAGGATAAAAAGAAGATGAAAAACAGTAAATACACCAGAGAATTTCGAGATTCAAGTGTGCAGTTAGTGATGAGTTCAAATGAATCAACAGCAAAGATTGCCAAAGATTTAGATGTTAATGAAAAAACGCTTTATAATTGGGTTAGAGAGTATAAAAAAGCCAATAATATTCCCATAGCACCAAGAGGTGGATTTACAAGAAGCAACAGCATTAAAGAAACCGCAGAAGAGGAAAATAAACGCCTGCGTGCAGAGAACAAACTCCTCAAGCAGGAACGTGACATTCTAAAAAAGGCAACAGCGTATTTTGCAAAAGAAACTCTGTAAAATACGCATGGATACAAGAACACTCAAACGAGTTTCAAATAGCAGTGATGTGTAGGATACTTCAAGTCGATAAAGCAAGTTATTACCACTGGATAAAGCAAGGATGCCAGATGCAACAGATAGATAAAAAACTTAATGAACTCATTGAAATTATCTTTATGCAGGGAAGATAGAACTACGGTACCCGACGAATTAAAGATAAACTGGTACAAAGGTATGGATTTGTTGTTTCTCGTCGTCGCATAGGGCGTATAATGCGTGAACTGGGGCTTGTTGCAAAGACGAAAAAACGCTATAGAATCAATACAACAAACTCAAATCACAACTTACCTGTTGCACCAAATATTTTAAACAGAGATTTTTATGCTTCTTATCCTGATGAGAAATATGTTGGAGATATAACTTATATTCCAACAAATGAAGGCTGGCTATATTTAGCGACTGTAATGGATTTATACTCCCGTCGCATTGTTGGTTGGTCAATGGATGACACGATGAAAGTATCACTTGTAAATGATGCCTTAAATATGGCACTCACTGCAAGAAAACCAGCAAAAGGTTTGATTTGGCATACTGATCGAGGTAGTCAATATGCTTCATACTCTCACAAGGATTTATTACAACAACATGGCATAATTCAGAGTATGTCACGCAAAGGGAACTGTTGGGATAACGCGGTGGCAGAAAGCTTTTTTCATACACTAAAAACAGAACTCATTTATCATGAGATTTTCGAGACAAAAGCACAAGCTAATCAGGCTATATTCGAGTATATCGAAGTTTATTATAACCGACAGAGAATGCACTCTGCAAATGGAAATCTATCACCTGTCGAGTTTGAAGAAAAAATGATGTTACAAGTTGAAACAGCAGCTTAGAATCTTTATGGATAAGTATGAAATAGGGTTGACACATCAACCCAGACAAAAGTCTGGGAGAGAAAGGAGAAATTTGACTTATTTAGCAGTTAGTTTACTGCAAGTACCTTTTTTCGCCATATCAAGTTCTGAAATAGCTTTTTTTGCTTCATCTTCATTTATCTGTTCTAAATCAGCACCGCCAACAAAAGCACCCATTTTGATATACTGTCTAATAAAATAATTCTTTCCAGCTTTTGTATTAATCACAAGTTGGTTTGGTGAAAATTCTGACTCTGTTGAAATTATATGCATCTTGTTACCTTTTACATCTTGATAAAAGAAAACTTTAGGCGCCGATTCGCCAAGACATTTGTTATCAATCCAAATATCTTTTTTTAAAGCACCTCCAAATACAGAATCCCTATAGACGTATATTCCAGCTTTCCCTGCAGGAGGAGGAGTAAATTGTTTAGCATTTTGTGAAGCTTCTTTCGGTTCTAGCGGTACAGTACTACATCCGACCATAAATATTGTCACTACTGCAAAAGTTAAATATTCAATTTTAGAATGCATAGTTTACACCAATGTAGGGCTTCACTCCTGAACCAGTTGTAGACCAAGTATAAGCACCAATTGTAACATCTTGCCATTTTCTACCAACATAATCTACTCCAGCAATAAGATATACATTTTCTAGTGCTTTATATGAAACACCCACACCAGCATTAAATGAAACTTCTGAAATAGATGAATCTGAATATCCATCTACACTCATAGATCCAACACCTAAGCCAATTTTTACATATGGGTAAAGATTTTTTACACTCTCAAGCGTAAATTCTTTAATTGTATCCCCGCCAAATTCAATCAGTGTTTTATGCGTGGCATCAAATATTGTCTCATTATAAGATATACGAGAAAGCCTTAATTGCCCTTTCCAGTCACCATCTTTTCCAGTACCGATTTTAACACTAAAATCTTTATATTTGTTTTTCCAACTACCACTTGAAGCACCCGTTACCTTATCTGTATTTGAATTCACTCCAAAATCAATACCTACATACATGCCCGCCATTGCACTTGTTGCACCCAATACCAGCAATGATGCTAAAACAAAACTTTTTTTCATATTTCTTCCTTGTAAATTTTTACTTCACACTAAAATATAAATAATCATCAATTTTTAATACTAACAACTATTTATCCTATAGGATAAAGACTTTTAGATTGTATCTCTATAAAGTTTAAATATTAATTAACTCTATAGGATAAATAATATGAAAAATGAATTTAGTAATACAATTGATGAAGAAATAGAAGACTTTTATAAAAGAATATCAAAAAATGTGAAATTTTTTAGAATTAACAAAGGAGTAACGCAGCTAGATTTAGCTTTAGATATAGGGATAAAGTCTGTTGCTTTTTATTCAAATTGTGAAAATAATAAGTACAATAAACATTTCAACCTAGAACATTTATATAAAATCGCGAAGGCTTTACAAATCAATATATGTGATTTAATAAGTGTGTAAAAACTAACCCGACAAAAGTTTCACTACCATTAATTTAAGAAAAAAACTTAATATTTCCTTGGAATTTAGGTTTTAAACGCTAAAGTGTAACTTAGAAATACAAAGCCCGCACTGAAGTACGGGTTCCAAAAAATTTGCATAACTTCAGGGCATTAAAACAAAAGTTTAGATTTTAAATAGTAACTACTTTTTACGAGCAATAAGCAGTGTTGAAATATCCATGGAAAAACTTTGGGTGTGGAGCATTTCAAAACCTGCATTCTCCAGTTCTTTTTGCATGCCCTGTATGGTTACAAAGTTCTCAATAGAGTCCGGTAAGTAGGTGTAAGCTTCCAAATTTTTGGAAATTACACCGCCCACATAGGGAAGAATTTTGTGCATGTAAATATCGCGGATTTTTTTAAGAATGTTTTTGTTCTCATCTTTCATAAATTCTAAAATGACAACAAGTCCCTCTTTTTTAAGGACACGATTAAATTCATCAAATGCTTCTTGACGCTCAACAACATTGCGAATGCCGTAGGTGATACTTAAAAAATCTGCACTTGCATCTTCAAGAGGAATTTGGGTTGCTTTTGCAATGTGATACGAAAAATCTGGAAATTTTTTACGGGCAACATCGACCATACCGTTGGATGGATCAACACCTACAAATTCACTGATATTGACACCGGATTTTTGCGACTGTTTCTTCCAGTAACCCATCATATCTCCGGTACCGCAGGCAACATCTACAATTTTATCAATACTTTTTTTGCCGTAATACTCAAAAGCCAAATCGCAGGCTTTTTTGCGCCATGAAATATCCACACCCATGCTCATAACACGGTTTGCCGTATCATACGTTGCTGCGATGTCATCAAACATAGAGACGATTTTTTCTTGTTTCACATCACCTTTTTGGTCTAAAATGCTCATAAATTCATATCCTTCTTTTCATCCACAATATTATATCTTCTGCTTCTTTGCCTGCATTTAAAATATCAAATTTATCTTCAATATTTTTAAAACCTTCTTTTCCGCCAAAATTAGGAGCAAGATAGCATAAATAATAATCAACAATATCACGGCTGAGTTCGTACATTTTTTCACTTCCCTCTATCATAATATTTTTATAGTTTTTGAGCACTGAAAAATCACTTGCTATAGTTACTTTTCGATTTGGCACACTAAAAAGAGGAATGGTTCTGTCAAAATCTTTTTCACGTGAAAGTATTAAAATATCAGGTGCTTTTCCATTCACAAGTCTCGCATCAAGTGTCGGTCTGTCACTGCGGACCGTATTGCCGCCGATGACGAGCAGATCACATACATTACGCATAGCATGGACATTTTTTCTTGATGCCTCAGAACTTACAATTCCCCCATCTGTTGTGCCGTTAAGCCTTTGTGCCCATTTAAAAAAAACAAATCGCTCATTCATAAATTGTAAAAATGGGAAAAGTAAATCTTCACATCTTTTTTTTTCTACATGTAAGCTTACATGTAACTCGCTCTTTGCTATGATTTCATTGCCTTTGGCTGCAACGGCATTTATGTCTTCTGTCCCGATATAAATATTTTGGATACCGAGCTGTGCTATTAAATTTGCACATGAGGGTGTTTTTCCTACATGAGAACAAGGCTCTAAGGTAGAGTAAAGAGAGCAGTTTTTAAAAATATTTTTATGGTTTTTGAGTAAAAAGCTATGAATTTTTTCAGAGTCGTGAAGTTTGAGTATTGCTTTGTTTTGAGTAAGTTTATAATATGCAGATTTAAGAGCGTTTACTTCAGCATGAGGCTCACCCGCTTTATGATGTGATTCAACCGCTAAAATTTCACCGTGTTCGCCTCTTACAGTGCAACCGACTGCAGGGTTGGGATAGGTTAATCCTTGGTATTTCCAAGCCTCGTTTATTGCGAGGCTCATATAAAAATTATGATCTATTTCCATTCAAAATAAGTTTTTGCTTTTTTTATGGCATTAAAATCAACTTCGTGCATCTCTCCATCTTTTTCAATAAAGATTTTACTTCCCTCAACCTTGACAAGTTTCCCTTTGAGTTTTTCTTTTTCATCTAAAAGTAATGAAACATTTTCACCAAGAGATTTTTTAAAATGCTCAAGCGTCGTCAGTTTTCGCTCAATTCCCGGACTGCCCACTTCTAATCTGTATTCACCGGAAACAGGAGGAGTGACATCAAGCAACGGTGAAATTAAATGTGTTAACTCTACGCACTCATCAAGACTGACCCCTTTGCGTTTGCCGTTTTCTATTTCGGAAGAAATGACGCTTACCCTGAAAATTGTTTCATCATTTTCATTCACAACAACCGTGTCATAAAGTTCCAAATCTACTGATTTGACTACGGATTCTATATCACCTTGCAAACTCATGATGCTTCTCCTTTATGCTCTTTGGCTATTTTTTTAAACAAATCTTCAATATTTTGAGATTTTTTCAACTGTTCGTCAAATTCAAATGCCAGTTTTGGGCATCTGTACCACCCCTGGTCTTTCAAACAAAAATCTTCTACCAAAGGGCGGGCTTTTCTTAACTGCTTCAGGTAGGCTCTCTTTTCTTCTTCGCTGAAATTACTCGGGTCAATATAAACTTTTGCGTCGCTTCTTCCTCGGGAACATTTCACTTCAATGACACTGAGTTCATGCAAACGGTTGTCATTGAGCTGGCTGAGTGCTTCGGGAATAAGTTCGGCTAAAAGAGCTTCCGTTCTTTTCAGCTTTATCTGTGCTTCATTCATTTGTCTTCTTTACAGGGATACTTTTTGTTCGACTTTTTTGAATGTTTCAATCACATCACCGACTTTTACATCATCATAGTTAGAGATAATCACACCACATTCATAGCCGTTTCCGATTTCTTCAACATCATCTTTAAAGCGTTTGAGTGATACAAGCTCACCCTCGTATGCAACAACACCTTCACGAATAACACGCACAAGTCCGCCGCGAATCAGTTTGCCGTCAACTACAAGACATCCTGCAACCATCCCTTTTGGTGATTTAAAGACATCTTTTACTTCTGCCTGACCTGTATTTTCTTCTGTAAATTTCGGTGCCATCATACCTGTAAGCATTCCAGTCATATCATCAAGAAGCTGATAAATAATCGAGTATGTTCTGATATCTACATTTCTCTGTTTTGCAAGTGCTTTTACCGAACCTGTCGGACGGACATTAAAACCTAACAACACACAGTTCTCAGAGTTGCTTACCAGTTCGACATCACTCTCTGTAATACCGCCGACACCGCTTGAAATAACATCAATTTTCACTTCGTCATTTCTGAGTTCTGTCAATGAACTTCTAATCGCTTCAAGTGAACCGTGGACATCCGTTTTAAGAACTACTTTAAGAGATTTGAGTTTGCCTTCTGCAATCATAGAAGTCATATCTTCCAATGTAGATTTCGTTGATTTCGAAAGCTCTTTGTTTCTCTCATATTCATAACGTTTCTGTGCATACTCTTTGGCTTCTTTATCGCTGTTCATTGCCATCATAATTTCACCGGCTGCAGGAACTTCATTCAGACCCACAACGACTGCTGTATGTGATGGTCCGACCTCTTTAATCTGTTTGCCGTTCTCATTGATAAGAGCTTTCACACGACCGTACGAACTGCCACAGACTACATTGTTACCGACTTTTAAAGTTCCGTTTTGCACAATGACAGTCGCAACAGGACCGCGTCCTTTTTCCAGAGATGATTCAACAACTGCTGCTTTTGCCGGTGCTTCAGGGTTTGCTTTGAGTTCTAAGACCTCTGCAGTCAGAAGAATGTTTTCAAGTAAATCATCAATGCCCATACCTGTTTTTGCAGATACAGGAACAAATTCTACGTCCCCGCCCCAGTCAACAGGAGAAATTCCGTGTTCGGCCATTTGACCTTTTACCAGATCAGGGTTTGCCGTCTCTTTATCCATTTTATTGAGAGCCACAATAATCGGTACACCTGAATCTTTGGCAATTTTTATGACTTCAAGTGTTTGCGGTTTCACACCGTCATCAGCAGCAACAACAATAATAACAATATCTGTAATATCCGTACCACGTTGACGCATAGAACTAAAAGCAGCGTGTCCCGGTGTATCTATGAATGTAATTGCTTTGCCTTTTTGTTCAATCGTATAGGCGCCTATATGCTGTGTAATTCCACCGGCTTCACCTTGCGTTACTTTTGCTTTTCGTATAGAGTCAAGCAATGAAGTCTTACCATGATCAACATGTCCCATAATTGTTATAATAGGCGGTCTTTCAACAGCGTTAGGATCCTCTTCTCCAGTTTCCTGAACATAATTAAATTCATCTTTAGGATCAATGACAGTCACTTCAACGCCAAACTCTTCAGAAAGTATTTCAATTTCATCTGCGCCCAAAAAGTCGTTTTTCGTCATCATCATACCCAGATCAAAAAGGACTTTTATAATGTCTGACATCGGACGTTTTAGTTTTTCGGCAAACTCATAGACGCGAATATCTTCAGGAATTTCCACATGTGTGACAATTTCCTCTTCATGAGATGCTTTTGCATATTTTTTTCTTTTGTCACGAGAAACTTTTCTTCCGCGCGGTGCCTGTTTTTTGTTTGCATTTCTACCGGCCGGTTTCGGCGCTCTTGGTTTTCTAGGTTCTTCCGGAGCTATTGGAGCGCGTTCTGTTGCATTTAAATCCAACAATGTTACCTGATCATCCATATCCATGGATACTTCAGCTAATGAACCACCAAAAATATCAAGTTTTTTTCCTTGGTCTTTTTTTGATGTCGGTGCCTGTTTTGTAGTAGATTTCTTTTTACGAGCCAGTTCTTCAAGTGCTTCTGCGCTCATTTTTCCATAAGAAGATACTGATGCCTGTTTTTGAGGCATACTGTATGTTTCTTCAACTTTTGGTTTTTTCTTTTTAACAATCTTTAAACCTGATTTTTTAATAGCAGGTCTGAGTGATGGCGACACAACCTTTAATGTAGTTTTCTTTACCTCTTTTTTCGGTGCTTCTTCTTTTTTGAGTGTTTTTTCTTCAACACTTTTCTCTTTTTCTTCTGCACTTTCAGCTTTTGTCTCTTTTTCAACTTCAGCTTCTTTTTGGACTTCGGTCTGGGTTTTGGCTGTACTTTGTTGTTCGGTTGCAGCTTCTTCTTGTGCTACAGGTCTCTCTTGTTCATCTTTTTTTGTTTCTTCAGGAGTATCATCATTAACTTTTTTAGATGTCTTTTTTACAACTTTTGGTTTTTGCGCTTCAGCAGTATCATCACCATTCATTATGTAATTTGCTAAACTTTCTGCTTGTTCCATTGTTACTACACTCTGTGCAGATTTCACTTCAAGACCCATTTTTTTTGCTTTTTCTAAAACATCTTTAGAAGCTATTCCCAGCTCTTTTGCAATTTCGTGTACTCTAACTTTTTCTATCATCAGTGATGATCTCCTTTAATTTATTCATAAGTTTATCTTTATCTGGGCTTTTGCATTGACGCATTAAAGCTCGAAGAAGTTTTTTCTCTTCTTTTAGACAACTTTGACATAAATAAAAACTTCTTTTCGTCCCGTCAAATGCTGTCAATTCACCATTAAAACATTGCAGTCTCAATAGATTACATTGCGGTTCTCTTATTCTGCAAGAAACGCACATTCTCGTTGGTTGATGAAATTTTTTTGCCATTATATCTAAATCTTACTTTATTTAATAGAGTTATCGCTCTATTATAAGCCCATCATTATCAAAATTCAAAACTTTTACATTAAAGTCAGGAAATTTCTGCTTCATTCTGTTGGCAATCATCGCAGAATCTTCATCATAAACAAGTGAAAAAAATGTAGAACCGCTCCCTGAAAGGGTACTCATCAATGCTCCGCTTTCATAGGCTACCTTTTGTACAGAAAAAAGTTCCGGCAGTGTTTTCATTCTTGCTTTTTGATGAAATCTGTCCTGTGCTGCAAGTTTCAGCATTTCCCAGTCTTCATTAAAAAATGCAGCTACAGTCAAGGCTGCATGAGAAAGGTTGTAAACCGCATTCTCTTTCGAATAGGATTTAGGAAGCACGGTCCTGGATTTTGAGGTATTCATCTGCTTGTTCGGAATGACAACTACAGCTTTGAGATAATCCGGCAGATGTTTTTTTTGAGAAAACACTTTGTTTTTTTCAACTGTTGCAACATTAAATCCACCCATCACAGCAGGTGTTATATTGTCAGGGTGCGACTCATACACAAGTGCGTGATTTAATATACGGCGTTTTGAAACCCTTATACCCGCCGCTTCATGCGCAGAAGCAATCGCTGACACTATGACAGCAGAAGAGCTTCCAAGTCCACGGGACATTGGAATTTGATTGTAAAATGTAAATTTGAAATTTTGTTTGTTTTTTGTCAATCTTGAATAATGATCATTAAAAATACTGATAAAAAGATTGTTTCCTTTGAGTCTCGGGTTGTTTTCACCCTCACCTTTTATACTCACACTGAAAAATTTCGAGGGATGAAACTCAACTCTGTTTCTCAAATCTACTGCCAAACCCAGAGTATCAAAACCTGGTCCGAGGTTTGCAGATGTTGCCGGTACACTTATTGTCACTGATTATCCTATCCAACTGCACCTATCATATAAAGGGGCGCTGTATTTGTGCTAAACTCTTTATAATCCAACACATCCGGCAATATAAAATCTGCCTGCGGTGCTGTTTCTATTTTTTGAGTTTTTATCTCTTGGTTAATTTTAACAAAATATAGCTTTCCAATCGCTTTGATAGGCTGATTTTTATTAAAATAAAAAGCATCTGTTGCAAAAAGCGGTATTTTTTTTAATATACTCAGTGATTTTAGAAATATATAGGCTACTTTGATGGACATAAAACTTCCCGGTCCATTGGCATACAAAAGTTTTTTCACACTATATTTGTCAAATATCTCTTTATAGATTAAAGGCAGGGCATCCGAACTTTTTTCATGGCTCTGTATCGTTTCTATAAGTCTATTCTTTGCATATATACCAATAAGAATCGGTGAACCCAATGCTATACATAAAATATCAACCTTAGGCATAGGCTTTTTCTAACTCTCTGGTTTTTTCACCGACAAGTTCTACCACTTCATAATTGTCGGCATCTTTAAGCAGAGCCAGTGTCAATTTATGATTGAGATCATGACTTCCTGCCAATGCTTCGTAATTTCCTATGAAATTCATTCCAATCAGACTCATATCTCCAATTGCATCTAAAATTTTATGCCGTACAAACTCATCACTGAATCGTAAACCTTCAGGGTTAAGTATTTTTTTATCATCCAAAACCACTGCATTTTCCAGTGAGCCTCCCAAAGCAAGTCCTTTTGAACGCAAGTACTGTACTTCATGTAAAAATCCGAATGTTCTTGCACGGGCAATCTCATTTTTATAACTTTCTTTGGTAAATTTCAATACATACGCCTGTGTCTGAATAACAGGATGAGGAAATTTAATGGTAAAGTCATAGTTCAAATCAGGAGAAGGAGAAAGTTTTACATATTTTTCCCCTTCTTTTATCTCTACTTCTTTTTTAATCATCATTACTTTTTTTGGAATATCGAGTTCCTGTATGCCCGCTTCATCCAAAAGCATACAAAAACTTGCACTGCTCCCGTCCATCACGGGTACTTCATCCGCATCAACAACAACACGAAGATTGTCAATGCCGTATGCATATACCGCGGACAAAAGATGTTCTATTGTAGAAATAACATAATTGTCTTTGCCTATAACTGTCGCCATTTTCGTATCAACAACATTCGCAGGAACCAAGGGAATAGAAACATCCACATCACTTCTATAGAACACAATACCGCTGTTTGACTCCAGAGGTTCTAATCGTAAGCGCACAGGAGAACCTTTATGCAAGCCTATCCCGACAAGCTCCACACTTTTTTTGATTGTTGTTTGATACATCTGTTATCCTTTATTTGCCATCAATGATTTTTTTAGCACTCTTAATAATATCATTAATATTAAGTTTTATCCACTTTTTGTCCATCCACTCTTGAGGACGGACTTCTATACCTTGCACCAATACACCAAAATGTAAATGATCTCCCATCGCATAACCGGTTTTTCCTGTTTTTGCAATAACACTGTTTGGTGCTACCTCATCACCCGCGGAGACCTCCAGACTTGAGCAGTGTCCGTAGAGAGTATAAAGCCCCAATCCGTGTGCAATAACAGGTGAATTCCCATACAGTCCGTTATAATCTGCAAATACTACATTCCCGCCGTTTTGAGTACGTACAGGAGCCATTGCATGACTGGCCATATCCAAACCCAAATGGTAGGCTTCGCTGATAAACCGACCTTTATAGTAGTATTTTCTATGATCTCCAAAGTATGCCACAACCTTTCCGTTTTTCAAAGGATACATTTTTTTAATTTTAAAATCACTGATCATTTCCTGTGGAACATCTGACGTGAGTTTATGTATCAACGCCTCATTTTTTTCTCGTATATTTTCATTAATAATTTTAAATCTTTCCAGAGGATCCTCTACTCCCTGAGTCTCATCAAATTCTTCAGCCAGTTCGGCAATTTTTCCGTTTAAAAACTTATCGGAAATTGTAATTTTTGAAAGCCTGTATGTTTTGTTTTTCAAATAAAGCGGAACATAGGTTTTTCTTACATTTCCCGCAGAATCTTTTGCTACAACTGTTGCTTTGAAACCTTCATCCTGCACAGGCCAGGCAAGCAAAGCTATATAATATCCCTCTTTATAAAAAGGTTCTACCTTAAAATGTTTATTGTGATTTGATTTTATGTACAACTCTTTTAAGTTTTCATCTTCCGCTTTAAAAATCACAAGGGCCGCACCTCCCCGGGATATTTTATACGAATTGTTCACAATGTTTACCTGCGGTCTTTTTTTGTCAATTCTCAGTTTAAAAGATTTTACCGCCGTATTGCCATTTAAAAAATTCCATTTACTCGCATCCTGTGCCTGTACAATAATTTCAATATTTTTGTCTTTGATTGCTGAAGCACCTCTTGGCGGTTCCAATTTCAAACTAACTGCTTTTTCGGGATACAGCAGTTGATTGTATAACAACTCACTCTCACCATTTTTGGTTCGTAAAATAACTTTATATGATTTGATACCGCTCTCATCTTCTATCTGTAACGGCAATGGCTTCTTGAGATTCCAGTAACCATTTGTCTGCAGTGTAATTACAGGGGCATTTCTTTCAAACATTGCAGAAAAATAGACATATGCTCCTGCGCCTATAAGAAGGGCCGTTATAAAAAATCCGCCAACCGAAGATCTGTTTTTTTTGTTTCTCAAATTATATTTCCTTAATTGATTTTAATATTTTGTTATTTTCGTCACTTTTATAAAGCCTGACTTCTTTTACATGTACTGTTTTCAATACTTCTTTCATTATTTCTTCTGCATCTTTCAACCTTGCACCGCTTGATTTTAAATCTTCATCTGAGACATACATATTCATAACCTGCGCATTATCACTCTGCAGCATCTTTTTATACAGTATAGATTTCAAACGAAACAATGACAAGGGTTCTCTTCTTTGTAAAAACTCTTTACATGTAAACTGATCAGCTTTCAGTTCTATAAGCTCAGCAGCCACAGCAAAAGCTGTACCCGTGCATTTTGCATTTGAAAATCCCTGTGTAAATTCCAAAAGAGCCCCAAACAGTGCTGTTGCCATTTTTGGATTGATAGAAACACCTTCTTGTTTTAATGCAAAATAGAGTTCTGTTGCATCAGGTTTTGCTTCTATTATGCAGTCTGCCTGCTTTGGTACAGTTTCACGTACGCGGGTAAACCACGGTAAAAAAGAAAACTTCTCATCAATTTGTTCAATAGCAGCCAGGGAGACTTTTTTATGCAGAGTCAATACATAAGAATACAGAGCATTTGCATTTGCAAATGAAAGGTTGTCTGTTTGAATTACTATATGTTTTGCATTTTTTATATCATCAAAAGCTCTCAAATGTCTACTTTTTTAAATATAATTATATACTATTTTTTATTCATCTTGTAAACATAGGCTAAAACTTCGGCTACAGCATGAAACAATGCTTCGGGAATAGGCTTGTCGACATCAACTTCTTTGTAAAGACTTCTGGCCAAAGAGGGGTTTTGTACAATATGAACATGATTCTCTCTGGCTATTTTTTTGATTTGCTGTGCTATATGATCCATTCCTTTTGCAATGACAATCGGAGCCCGTGCCTTTGCCTCGTCATATTTTATGGCAACAGCGTAATGTGTAGGATTCGTTATCACCACATCGGCATTTGGAACTTCTGCCATCATCCTTTTTCGAGAAGCTTCCATTTGAATCTGTCGGATTTTTGATTTTATGAGTGGATCACCCTCCATATTTTTCATTTCATCCTTAATCTCCTGTTTTGACATTTTCAACCCGTCAAAATACTGTTTTCTTACGATAATTATATCTATTATTGCAAAGATAAAGATAATAAAGAGCATCACAAAAGCAATAATTATCATTTTATCTTTGAGCCAGACAAGCTGATCATGCAGTCCGAAGAGTGCAACTGTGGGCAACTCTTCAATAAAATAGAAGAAAAACAGAAATCCGACACCCAGGGTTGTAAAAGATTTCAGTGTTACTTTCACACCTTCAATAAGCTTTTTTAAAGAAAAAAGATTCTTTGTTCCTTTGATGGGATCAATCTTTTTAAAATCCGGCATGATAGCCTTTGTAGTAAATAAAAACCCAAACTGCGCAAGTGCAGCCACTACACCGGCAATCGCCACAGCAGCAGCCAGAGGAATGACCATAAGCAAAAACTCCCTTATAGTAACAATGGCAATATCTATTGCAAATAATTTGTCTACAGGCATGCCTATGAGGGAAAAATAGTATTGAAAAAGACGGATCATATGTGTTGCCATATAAGGAAAAAGCATTAAAATACCAAGTATGGCAACAAAAAGTGTTATCACTCCCGAAGTGTCCTGGGACTTTGGAACATTTCCCTCTTTTCGGGCATCTTCTATTTTCTTGGGGGTGGGTTCTTCTGTTTTTTCAGCATCATCAGCCATACATATCTCCTAGAAGAACTCATAAAAATCTAAAATAGATTTTTCTTTAGTGCCGCAGTGGCTAACGCAGAAAAAGAAATGTATTCCTTTTTTGTTGGGAATAATGATCTCTTCTGTTTTTTCAGCATCATCAGCCATAGATTATGACCTCTAATCCATTTTCATTGACAAATCAATCCAGTTGGCCTGATGCACCAATGAACCTGAACTGATAGCATCTACTCCTGTTTTTGCATAAGACTCAATGGTCTCCAAAGAGATGTTTCCACTCGCTTCTAAAAGGATATGCGGATAGTTTTCGTTTCTAAAAGCCACAACCTCTTCAACCTGAGCCGGTGTCATATTGTCACACATAACGATATCTGCCTGCGCCTGCATAGCCTCTTGTGCTATAAAAAGAGTATCGGCCTCTACTTCAATTTTTGCAGTAAAGGGAATAACCTTTCTTGCATTTTCTATATAGCTTTGCAGATTTTGAATTGTTTTGAGATGGGTGTCTTTTATCATCAGAGAGTCATCAAGTCCCATTCTGTGATTTACAGCACCGCCACAGCGTGTTGCATACTTTTCAAATATTCGCAATAATGGTCTTGTTTTTCTTGTGTCCAAAAGTTTTACCTTATACGGCTCTGTTATTGCAACATATCTTCTTGTCAGTGTAGCAATAGAACTTGCGTGTAAAAGCATATCCAAAACTGTTCTTTCACAGCGAAGCAGTGTATGCGAATCTGCTTCCAAGACCGCAATCGTTTCTCCACTGTGAAATGACTGCCTGTCAGATTTTAACCATTGAATAGAAAAGTTTTCAAGCTTTGCCAAAACGTCTATATACTTCTGTCCCGCGACAACCCCATCACTTTTTGCTATGATTTTAGCACTTGCAGGTACCGCAGGCTCTACGAGTGCATATAAATCACCACGCCCCACATCTTCAGCCAAGGCTTCTTTTACAAACTCTTCTATCATAATGCCAACATTCGCTCTAATGCGATTTTTGCCCATTTTTGCGTTTTTGGATCAACTTCTATCTCATTTATCGGCGCACCCTCATCTATCGCTTTGAGTGTCAGGTAAACATCTTCAAGCGTTGTTTCATTCATTGTCGGACATTCCGGTTTTGTAGAGCTTAACACATAGGTATTTTTTGGTCGCAGTCGGTTTACCATATTAAACTCTGTACCGACTGCCACTTTTTGATCTTCGGGCAACTCTGTAATATATTTGATAAGCTGTGAGGTTGAACCTACAAAATCACTGGCATCACAAACAGCAGGATCACATTCAGGATGTGTTGCAATTTTTATACCCGGAAACTTTTTACGGTAAAAAGCTATATCATCCAGTGTAAAAAGCTGATGCACCGAGCAAAAACCGTCATAGCAGATAATGTCTGCCTCTTTCGGATCACCAGCTTGTCCAATCACCATAGATTTAAGTCCCATCTGGTTGGCAATATTTTGTCCAAGACATCGATCAGGAACAAAAAGAATTTTCTTCCCCTCCGCCAATGCTGTTGTAATGATTTTTTTGGCATTTGAACTTGTACAAACCATTCCGCCCATCTCTCCTACTTTTGCTTTTACCTCAGCATTGGAGTTTATGTAGGTGATTGGCAATATGTTTTCTCTGGAAATGCCGTTATCTTCTAAAAATTTCACAGAATCATCATAATAAAGCGAGTCAATCATACGAGCCATTGCACAACAGGCAATTTTTGGCATAACGACACGCTTGTCCGGTGAAAGAACTTTCACACTCTGTCCCATAAATCCGACACCGCAAAAGAGTACAAATTCTGCATCATCTGCCATTGTTCTCATAGCCAATTCCAATGAATCGCCTGTAATATCAGCAAGTTCAAACACTTCATCACGCTGATAAAAGTGCGCAACAACTGTGACACTCAGTTTTTCTTTGAGCTCGGAAATTCGTTTTTTTAATTCATCATTTGTTAACTGCAAAAAATCATCCTGTATTTCATAATTTTATTATTATGCAATTATATCAAAATATATTTAGCATAAAAACTGTAGAATGCTGTCACTCAAATATTTTAAGGTAATTTATGGATTTTTTATTTAATATCAATGTACAGTTTTATATTGCTGCATATCTCATTGGAGGTATTCCCTTTGGTCTTTTGCTTGCAAAGAAATTTGCAGGTGTTGATGTCAAGTCGGCAGGAAGCGGCAGTATTGGTGCTACAAATGTTTTACGCGTTGTCAAGGAAAAAAATCCGGACCTGGCAAAAAAACTCGGTATTGCAACCCTTGCATTGGATGCACTCAAAGGTGTCAGCGTTTTAGCTGTTGCTTACTTTATGGGGCTTGACGAATCCGTTTTATGGGCTATTGCTGTTTTGGCAGTTCTTGGTCATTGTTTTTCCCCCTATCTTGGATTTGAAGGAGGCAAAGGTATCGCAACAGGAATGGGCGTTATGATGTTTCTTTTGCCGCTGGAGACAACAATTGCTCTTGTTGTGTGGCTTGTTATGGCTAAAACAGTCCGTATCTCATCCGTCTCTTCCCTCACGGGTGTTTTATCTTTGCTTGTTACAAGTTTTGTTCTTCATCCGAATATGCCGCATGCACCGGTTGTATTTATTGTATTTATTCTGTTTTATAAACATATCCCCAATATCATTCGTGTCATCAAGGGTGAAGAAAAAAGAGTCATATAACTTGAAAATTCATATAGAAGAGTTACGCTTTACATGTATCATCGGTATTTTGGAACATGAGAGACAAAATGAGCAGGAAGTCATTATTGATGTTGCAATAGAATATGATTTTGAGGACAATGTTTTTATAAACTATGCGGAGGTGGCAGAATTTATAAAAACAGATATGCAAAACAAAAAATTTTTACTTATTGAAGATGCACTTCATGATTTGAGCAGAGAGCTTAAAAATAACTTTTCAAAAATAAATACTCTATATCTAAAAATAACAAAACCCTCCATTTTACCCGACTGCAAGGTCAGTGTAAGCAATATTACAAACTTCCAATCTTAATCCTAACTTCATTTTTTTTTAAAAAAAATTGAAAAAAACTTTAAAGTAACCTAAATTTATGCTATTATTCCACCAAATATTTAAGCACAGGAAAGAATTAATGCGTATATTAATTATAGAAGACGAAGTAACATTAAACAAAATGTTAGCAGAAGGACTCAAAGAATTTGGTTACCAAAGTGATGTAGTAGAGACATTAAAAGACGGTGAATACTATTTAGACATCCGTAACTATGATTTGGTTCTGATGGACTGGATGCTTCCAGACGGAAATTCAGTGGATATCATAGGTGATATCAAAACAAAAACTCCTAAGACAGTTGTTGTTGTTATTTCAGCCAGAGATGACAATGAAAGTGAGATCGAGGCACTGCGCGCCGGTGCTGATGACTACATCAGAAAACCTTTTGATTTTGACGTATTAATCGCTCGTATTGAAGCGCGTTTGCGTTTTGGCGGAAGCAATATCATAGAGATTGAAGACTTGACAATTAATCCTGAAGAAGAAAAAATTACCTATAAAGAGACTGAAATAGAGCTCAAAGGAAAACCTTTTGAAGTACTGACTCACCTTGCACGTCATCGTGATCAGATTGTTTCCAAAGAACAGCTTCTTGACGCTATCTGGGAAGAGCCTGAACTTGTTACGCCAAATGTCATTGAAGTAGCAATCAATCAGATTCGACAAAAAATGGACAAACCATTATCAATCACTACTATAGAAACTGTACGTCGTCGAGGCTACCGCTTCTGCTTTCCAAAAGAAATCTAATAAAATTTTAAATAATGATATAATTTCATAAAAATATTTATGGGGTTATATCATGTTCTCTTCACGAAGTATTCGGACAAACTTTTTAATCAAACTGATATTCTCATCACTGACACTCATTATCATCTTTTCATCTCTCTTGTATTTTTATATAGAAAAATCAATATATGATGAAAAAAAAGAGGAATTGGTACAATATGCCAAAAATATTTCTGCATACAAATCAGTTTTTCAGACAGATGAATCAATGGGAGAAAACTTTTTCTCTTTAAATGTCGGCATCATTAATTTGAAAAATTCTCATACCGGTATGGATATTTATGAAACTTCTCAGAATAATCATACTTTTTTAACGCTCATCTATCCCTTTAACCTTGATGATAAAAGCTATCTGAAAATTACAAAAGATATTACACAGACAAAGCATCTTCTGAAAAAAATTCAAAGATATATCTTTGTTATCAATATAGCAAGTATCCTGCTTGTTATTATCTATGCTATTGCCTTGTCCAAAATGCTTATTGCTCCTATTCAGACATTTTCAAACAAACTGGCAAATATGAATGAGCACCTCATCACAGAGATAGATATGAAAAAACTTCCTAAAGAGTTTGAACCTTTGGGAGCAACACTCAACCATCTGATTTTAAGAATTGAAAACTTTGTCAAATATCAAAAAGAGCTTTTTATAGGGACCGCACATGAACTGAAAACTCCCTTGGCGGTTATAAAATTAAAAAACCAGGTTACACTGATCAAGAAACGCTCTGCAGAGGAGTACATAGAAGCCATCAGAACTACAAACAAAACTGTAGACGAAATGAACATAATTATCTCTAATATCTTAAATATAGGCCGTCAGGAAGGAGCGCAGCTTGACAGACCTGTAGAGGTGGATGTCATAGCCTTTTTAAAACAAAAAGCAAATGACTTCAAACTGCTTGCCGAAAACGAAGGCAAACAGCTGCATATGGATTTTAAACCCGACGGATTTATGGCAACACTGCAGATAAGTCTTTTAAACCAGATTCTGCAAAACTTTTTGCAAAATGCCATTAAATTTACGCCCAAGGACAAATCTATCATACTCAGAAGTTCACAGGATGATGTCGGATTACTGATAGAGGTTGTAGATGAGGGATGTGGAATTGATGACAGTATAGATTTATTTGCACCATTTAAGCGTCAAGGAAACAAATCCGGCGTCGGTCTTGGTCTTTTCCTGGCAAAAAGCGCCGCAGATGCCTTAGGTGCGAAAATAAGCATAAGAAACAGAAAAGACGGAATTGACGGAACAGTAGCATCTTTGCAGCTTAATTCTAAATTATCCTGTATAATTCCAAAGAAGAGGTAATCTTTCAAAAATAATAAAGCTTTAATTTGCTATAAATCGTCAGATTAAAAAATAAATATAAAATATAAGGTTTTTGAATATGGCTTTAATAATAAATGATGAATGTATAGCATGTGATGCATGTAGAGAAGAATGTCCTACACTGGCAATAGAAGAAGGTGATCCGATTTATTACATTGATCCCGACAGATGTACTGAGTGTGTCGGCATATATGATGAACCTGCCTGTATATCTGTTTGTCCTGTTGACTGCATAGTGCCGGATAAAGATAATGTTGAAACTGTAGCAGAACTGCAGTTTAAATATAAAAATTTAGAAATAGAAGAGTAGTTCTTTGGCAAAGCGTGTTGCAATCATAGACATAGGCTCCAATTCAGTGAGAATGGTGATATATGAGAAAGTGTCACGTTTTGCTTTTCATTTGCTTCATGAAGAGAAGTCAAAGGTCAGAATTTCTGAAGATGCCTACAAACACGAAGGAGCTCTGCAAGAGGTTCCTATGCAAAGAGCTTTTGATGCACTGAGTGACTTTATACAGATCAGCAACTCTTTTAAGACAAACAAACTCTTTTGTGTTGCAACTTCGGCACTCAGAGATGCCCCCAATAAAAAAGATTTTTTACAAAAAGTAAAAAAAGAACTCAAACTCAATATAAAAATTATCAGTGGCGAAAAAGAAGCGTACTTCGGAGGCATTGCCTGTGCCAATCTTTTGCCAATGCAGGAAAATGCACTCAGCATAGATATAGGAGGCGGTTCTACTGAGCTTGCCTATATAGACAAAAACAATGTCTCCCATCCTCTATCTCTCAAACTTGGAACAGTACGTCTTAAAGAGCTTTATTTTGATGCTGATGACATAGAAGGTGCCATCAGGTATATTGACGAACAACTCCAAATGCTTCCTGCTATGAAAGTTGAAACACTCATCGGAATCGGCGGAACATTTCGGGCAATATCCAGTTCTATCATGAAGAGAGAAACATATCCGCTGAATAAACTTCACGCTTATGAATTTAAGGTCACTCTCTTGCAGGAGTTTATAGAAGAACTGCTCAATGCAAAAAGCAACAAAGAACTCAAAAGCCTTTTTATCAACAGTAACAGATTTGATGTCATTAAACCCGGTACGCTTATTTTACAAAGACTTATCAAAAAGATAAATATCTCAAAAGTGATTACAAGCGGTGTAGGTGTACGAGAGGGTGTATATCTGAGTGATTTGCTAAGGAACTCCAAACATAAATTTCCGCACAATTACAATACCTCCGTGCGCTATATTATAGACTCGCACATAAAAGACAGACAGTTTTCAAATAATTTAAGCTTATTGGCTAAAAAACTCTTTGATTTAACCCATGAATATTTTGGTATAGATTACAAATACAGATACAATCTTGCCTTAGCCGCAAAACTATATCCCGCAGGAAGCAGTGTCCATTTTTATTCCCAAAACAAGCATACCTATTATTTGATAAAAAGTGCCCTGGAGTTTGGTTTCAGACATCACGACATCATGCTCATTGCCACATTGACAAAGTACGCTAAAAACAAACTGCCATCGAGTACCCATTTGCAACTCTACAAAAAACTTCTTCCCAAAGAACAGATTACGAAAACACTCAGTTTTCTGCTCTCTTTAAGTATAGCACTCTTAAGCCACAGGCCAAGAAACCTGGATTTTGAGTTAGTGTTTGAAAAAAACACATTACATGTAAACTCTTCAAAAAAACTTTATCTCGCCAAAGAAGCCGTACTGAAACTAGAATGTGAACATAACAGTTTTAGCGTAAAATTCTAAAATCTCTGTCCCATTGTAAATTCAAAGTTTGCAGTCTGGTCGCCATCCTGAGGGTTTATCGGACGGGCAAACATTAGCTGAATCGGGCCGACAGGTGAGAACCACTCCAGTCCAAGCCCGTATCCGGCTCTTGAAATATTGTTGGTTAGTAAATTATCTGTTACATTATCCGAAATCATTCCCCAGTCTGCAAAAGCCACTATACGCATTTTTGCTTTTGGTATCAAAGGCATACTCAATTCTATATTATTTGAAAAAGTTTGTGTTCCGCCCACTCTTCTTATTCCATCCACTGCAGTAGCATCCGCTACAGTCGGAGAGAGTGTATAGGCCTGGTACCCTCGCACGCTTCCTATACCGCCCATATAGAACTTTTCGGCAAGCGGAATGTATCCGTTGTCTATAATTGCATAATATCTGGCTTTGTATCTAAAAATAGCATCAAATCCAAGAAGATCCTGAAGTCCATAGTATTTGGCAAAATTTGTTCTTGCCTTTATAAAGTCAGCCGTACCGCCAAGCCCTGATTTTTCAAGACTCTGGGACAATTCAAATCCTTTACGAGGAAGATAATAATCATCAGTATTATCCCATTTTATACTCACAGAAACACTGCTTTTTGTAAAAGCTTCAAACGGATTGATCCCGCCATATACAGAAGCATTGAAGTCATCTCCAAAAGTATAACTGTTACTTGAATAAGCATATCCCAGATAACCACTGATATAGCGTGTAAACCTGTGTCCTATTCCCATACTCAGACCATTGCTTACAACAGAATAGTCAATATAATCAAAAGCTGACTGATAAATAGAAAAGTTTCCACTGAAATCACTGTCATTGAGACGAGGATTCGAAATATTAAAAGAGTAGTTTTGTGTTGTCTGGGATTTTTCAGCCTTAATGCCGACATTAATACCCGACCCCCATATATTTCTATCATTTACCCCGATACTCAGCAACAGTCCTCCATAACTTCCGTATCCGCCTCCCAACTGAATATTACCGGTTGGTGCTTCTTTGACTTTTACAATCAAATCCATAGTCTTGTTGTCAATTCTTTTTTCCTCAATTGTATTGCTGTCAAAAAAACCAAGCCTTCCAAGTGCTGCACGGGAATCTGTCAAATCCGTTAATGAGTATATATCATTCGGTCCCAAATACAACTCTCGACGTATTACCCTGTCAAGTGTTCTGTTATTACCTGAAATCAATACATTTCTGATTCTTACTTTCTCTCCGGGTATAACTTTGAACACTACTTCAACTGTATGGTTTTCTTTGTCTTTTTTCAAGTCAGGCACTACCTGAACAAAAGCATAACCAAGGTCTGCAACAAGTGTTTTAATCTTTTTTGAGTCCTCTCTAAAAGTTTTGATATTGAAAGTTTCATCTTTTTTCAGCGAGATGGCATCTCGTAATTTTGCATCATCTGCAACATGGACAAGTTGATTGACGGAAATTTTGCTTATTTTATATGGTTTGCCTTCTGAAATCAGATAACTCATATCAGCACTGTAGTTGTCAAAATCAACCCGCACAAAAGGTTCATCTACTTTCGCATCCAGATACCCGTACTGCATATAATAGTCACGTATTCTCAGGTTATCGTATTCCAAATCTCTCAGACTCATTTTACCGTCATTCTGTCCCCAGAACCAGCCCATGAATTCTTGCTCTTTATTGGCTATAACATCATCAAAATCATCCGGATCCAAGCCGTATACACCACTGTATTGTAATTTTTTGATAATAATTTCTTCGCCTTCATTCACAACAAAAGTAACTTTTACACTTCCGTTTTCCAAATATGTCGTTTCAACTTCTACAACACTGTCAATTTTACCTTCTTGTGAAATTGCGTCAATGATTCTTTTTTTAGCAGCTTCAATTTTCTTTTCATCATATAACGACCCTTTTTTGATTTGAATGACAGACTCTTTGACTTCATCATCATCTTCTTTCCAGCCCTTGAGTTCCACCTTGGAGATAATTGCTTTTTCTTTAAAATAAAAAGTCAGTTTTCCCTTTTCATCAAATTCTGTCCAGATATCATTAAAATAGCCTTGATCAAAATATTTTTTAATCGCTTTGTCAACCATCTCTTTGTCTATGTCATCACCTTCGCCAAATCCTAAAATTCTCAAGGCAACCGGCTTGGAAAGGTGGATTAATCCATTATAATCAATAGTTTTCACTACACGCGCATATATATTAGTTGTCAATACAACCAGCAAAAAAGACAAAAGTATTTTCATTCATATTCCATTTAAAAAATTAGTAAAGATTTTACCCATTATGTGGTTAATATTAAGTAAATTCAGTATAATTTTACAAATTAACACAAAGAATAAACATGAATATAGCAATTATTGGATTAGGTTTGATGGGAGGTTCCCTTGCCCTTTCATTAAAAAAACAAAATTATGTTGACTCTATTGTAGGTTATGATCATAATCAAAAGCATACACAGGATGCCCTTTGCCTTGGACTGGTAGACAAAATAGTCTCTTTTGAAGAGGTGAAGAAGTGTGATGTTATTTTTCTTGCCATTCCTGTCAACGGTGTAATTAAAATATTAAAAGAACTGACGGATGTCGGGCCAGATACCACCATTATCGACCTGGGAAGCACAAAAGAAAAAATTGTAGCCTCTGTCCCGCCGCAGATACGCAAAAACTTTGTAGCCGCACACCCTATGACCGGAACAGAAAACTTTGGTCCGCATGCCGCGGTTGAAAATCTTTACTACGACAAGGTTGTTGTATTGTGCGATCTTGAAGAGAGTGGAGAACTGCAGACAAAGATTGCCAAAAAAATATTTAAATCGCTGCATATGAAAAAACATTTTATGAAGTCTCAGGAGCATGACCGTCATGCCGCTTTTATTTCACATATGCCCCATGCCATCTCTTATTCTATTGCCAACACTGTGTTAAAGCAGGAAAACAAGCACACAATTTTAGCCTTGGCTGCAGGTGGGTTTCGTTCCATGAGTCGTCTGGCAAAGAGTTCTCCCTATATGTGGGAAGATATTTTCAGACAGAACAAAGAGAATCTGCTTGAAGCTATAGAACTTTTTGAAACAGAGCTTACAAATCTCAAACAAAACATTCAAAACGAAGAGTGGGACAAAGTCCATCAAGAGATGGCCAATGCCAACAAACTGCATGATATCCTGGATTAGGATATATCATATTTTGTCAGCAGTTCTTTTACAAGCTTTTTATCTATCTTCTCTTTTTTTGAAGAGTAAAGATTAGCTTCCAAAATATCTACAACTTTTTTCACTTCCTTATCTTTGTCTTTATACGGCAACAGTTTTATAAGCAACAGCTTTTCATCATTGAGGTTCAATACTCTTTCTTTTTTCAAAAATTTCACCGGTTTTGCAAATATCATAATCAATATTCCAATGATAACTCCTGCAACAAAAGCTATACCTATAGAAAGTTTGTCATAGACTTTTGCTCTGTTCTTTACATGTAAAGGCTGTTCAGGAGTTTGAACAGACTCTTCTCTTTGTATTTTCAATGCTGTTTTTTTCACCGCACCGTTTACTTTGATATGAATGGGCTGTGTAGAGATTTTTTCTACCCGTTTTGTTTTAAGATTGTAAAATGCCAGTGAAAAAGGCGAAATTGTGAAATCTTTATCTGAAACAAAGGCTAACTTTTGTGTCAGAGTATTGCCTTTGATATTTATTTTTTCATCAAAAACATTTACACCCGGTATATAGGGTTTAAAACTCTTAATATCTTCCAAATTACCTTCACCTGTCACTTTGACGGTAACATTCACTGCTTCATTAGGATTAATCTCCAATTTGTCGGCAGTCGCTTCAATTGTAAAGTTACCGACTATTTTTGCATTATTAGGCAAAGGCTTTACATGTAACTCCACCGGATTTGAAAAATAGCTCTTCCATTTTATCTGAGGCATAAAACCTCCCCAGACATCCCTTGAAGAAATTCTTGTCGCAATTTTAAGCTGTGCCGGTTTAATTGTAAGATTTCCTTCTCTTTGCGGAGCCAGTCTGTAGCTTGCTTTTGTGATGACATACCCGTCTTTTTGAGTTCTTGTTGCCTGTGATTCGCCTTTGATCCAGAAGCCTTTAAAATCCGGCGCTATAAATTTACTGTCAACGGCTTCGGCATCTTCTTTTTGTTTCAGCACCAGATTGAGCGTAAACGGTTCCCCCACAAACAACTCTGTTTTTGAGGGAATCAAATTCAGTACAAAATCGGCATTTTTATCCTGTACTGCCGGTTTTACCGTTACTTTTACACTGTTGGATTGCTCTGTTTTTCCATCTACTTCAACACTCACCGGTGAAATCACACAGCTTTTTTGCGGCATAAACTGATAACTCAGTACATAGCTTTTTTTATAATCATTGTTTATCATCTCAATACTTGTCTGAGAACTTGTCCCCAATACATTGCTGCCGCATATTGTACTGATAAGCGGTTTATTGACTTCGCCGCCTGTAATTGTCAGAGTATAGGTTGCGACTTCTCCGCTGACAACGCTTTTAGGATATACCTTTGCCACAACCTTTGCATATCCTGCCGTTGCGAGCAGGCTAAAAATTATTATTATTTTACCAAGGTTTTTCATTACTGTTTTCCTTCTTCTTGTTACTTTGGTTTAATCTGTATAAATACGTACTTTGTTCATTATTAAGGCTTTTGAGCCATTTTGCCTCTTCTGCATCACTCATCCTGTTTTTCATTTTTTCTGCCTGTGCAGCCGATGCGAAAGCAGACTTCTTTTTGTCTTTTTTTTGTTTTTTCTCCGCACTCTTTTGCTGAGATTTTTGCTGCTGTTCTTTTTTCTTTTGCTCTTTTTGTTTCTGATTTTTTTGTTGTTCGCCATTCTTTTCTTGCTGCTTTTTCTCTTCTTCGCTCGGCTTTTGAGATTTTCTCTGCTCACTCTTTTTGTCTTTTTTGCCTTTGGAGTTTTTGGAATCTTGCTTGTTGTTTTGCTGCTGGTTGTTCTTTTGGTTGTTCTTATCCTGCTTTTTTTCGTTCTTTTTGTTATCTTTATTCTGCTGGTTCTGCTGTTTTTTCTGATTCTTCTGCTGCTGTTTTTTCTGATTTTTGTTCTTCTGATTTTTGTTTTTCTGCTGTTGTTTCTTCTGCTCTTTGTTCTTTAAGGCTTTTTTTACGGCTTCAAGGTTTTCTCTTGTATCTTTGTCTTCATGAAGTTTTAAAGATTTTTCATAAGATTCTATCGCCTTTTTCAAATTTGCTTCATCACCCATTTTTGCATAGGCATTACCCATATTTGAAAAATTTTTCGCACGTGCAGCTTTGTCATCAAAAGTTGCTTTTTCATAATTTCGAACCGCTTCTTTGTACTTTCCGGCCTTGTACAGGGCATTGGCTGCATTATAGTAACTTTCACTGTGGTTGCTCTTTTTTGCATAACTGTCATATATTTTTGCCGATTTTTCATACTCCTTGTGTTTGTAGGCATTTTTTGCCTCATCCAGATGCATAAAGTCCAGCAATCCCGCATATGACGGAGCAGGATTTCCGAGCAAAATGGCTAAAACAAACAATCCCGGCACCTCGACTTTTACCCGTTTACTCATAGAAGATGTCGCTATAAGCAGTAGCAGAAGTGCCAGTCCCAAAGGATAATAAAACAATGGTATATATTTTTCAATCTGCTCGGATTTGAGCTCTTTTTTCTTACTGTGACGCTCAATCTCTTTAAGCATTGCTTTGACATCGGCATCAGAATTGACACTTTCAATATAAACACCACCTGTTTTTGTTGCCAAGTCTGCAATTTTATCATTGAGTTTTGAAACAATGATTTTTCCGTTTTGTTTGATGAACTCTCCATTTTCAAGCTTTATCGGTGCTCCCTGCGGTGTGCCTACACCAAGCACAAAAACCTCTATGTCATGCTTTTTTGCAAAAGCAGTCTCTTGAGAAAAATCTTTTTTGTCTCCGCCGTCACTCAATATCAACAAATATTTTTTTGCATCTTTTTTTATACTTTTATCGACAACCTGCAGCATCGACATAAAGTCTGTGCCCTGCTCTGTTATAGAATTCGTGTTAAGTTTTTTCAGTAAAAAAGCAACAGCTTCATGATCAAAACTCAAGGGCGACACCAGATAGGAATTTTTTGCAAATGCAATCACACCGATGCGCTCATTTGGTGCCAGACGCAAGAGTTCAAGAGCCTTTTGTTTTGCCAGTTTTAATCTGTTTGGATAAACATCTTCTGCCAACATAGAATCTGATATATCCAAAGCTATCATAATATCAGCACTCTTAGCCGTCACTTCAATCTTTCCGTCTTTGATGACAGGACCTGCCAAAGCAAGTGTCATCAATACAGCAATCAGAAAAAAGAGTGCATTTCTTGCTTTGAGTGTCAAGGTGTTTGAAGAGACTCTGAGTCTTTGCATCACCTCGCTTGAAAAAAATGTTGCATGCGATTCTTTTTGTGTAAGCAACAATCCAAAGAGTATAACAATTAACGGTAACATATAGTAAAGAAATTCCGGATGTAAAAAACTCATATTACACTCCCTCTTTTATTTCGTAAATAGACATAAAGCAGCAGAGACAACAATGCTATAAACAACGGATAAAAATAGTAATAGTTTTTATATGAAAATGTTTCATTTTTTATCTCTGATTTTTCCAGTGCATCAATTTTTTCATAGACCTCTTTAAGCTGTGAGGCATTTGCAGCACCAAAGGCAACACCGCCTGTCTCTTTTGCAATTTTCATAAGCACGGCTCTGTTGTACTCGTCAGGAGCGCCTATCCCTATCGGATAAACTTTTACCCCCTCTTTTTTGGCAATATCCAGTGCCACATCCAAAGGAATTTTATCCACTCCGGCTGTGGAGTAGCCGTCTGTAAGCAAAATAGCCACTTTTGATTTTGCCCTGCTCATTTTTAACAGGTTCACTCCCTGTGCCAATGCTTCATACAAGGCTGTATATTTTCCCGCCATTCCTACTTCAAGCTGAGCAACAATGCGGGACAGTATATGCTTGTCATATGTCAACGGTGAAGCGATAAAAGAGTAAGAACCAAAAACGACCAGTCCCATATTGTCATTTTCTCTTTTGTTTATAAAATCCCGTACAATTGATTTCACAACATCAAAGCGTGATGCAGCGGGATTGAGCGGGTCAAATCCACGCTCTTTCATAGAACCCGAAGCATCCAGAATAAGGGCTATCTCATGCCCGTGTTTTGGCTTCAACTCATACGGTTCGTCTTTTACCGGCGACATAAGTGCCAAAATCATCATAACAATTGTGAGCCATTTTAAAAAGAAAAGCAGTTTTGATGCAGAAACATTGCTCTTCATAAACTGTGAAGCATGCGGAAAGTAAATTGAAGGCAGCTTCATTTTGCAAAGTGTTTCACATGCTATAAAAAAGAATATAACAAACAGTAATTTTGGAAATTCGAAATATATGCCGTCAAACATCTATCATTCCCTTATATAACTCTATTACATGTAAAGTATCTGTATCAAAATTTTCTACATTTTTTTTATATTTGTATTTTTGGAGTATTTGCAACATATTTTCATAGGCTTTTAAATGACGTTCACTGTCATCTTTAAAAGTTGCTCCGTAAAATGTCAAATCATATGCCGCTTTTTTCGGATTTGAATAGTCTACCGAAAATAGCCTCTTGTAATGCTCTGCTCTTTTGTTGTATTTTTTTCTGTTTTGCATCCATTTGTATGCCAAATATATAAAACCCGAAAGTATCAGAACAACTAAAAGGCTCACTCCGATAAGATAATATAAAGAGTACTCATGTATCTCTATAAGCGGCTTAATATCATGCAAAGGAATTTCATTTTGTTGTAGGTTTTGCATCTATCTGCCCTCAAATAATCGTCGTAAGGAAACACCGGTTTTTCCGTCTGTATAAACTTTTGTAAATCGAATCTGGTGTTTTCTGAATGTTGCATAGAGTTTTCTGTCATGAACCAAAACTTTTTTTGCATACTCTTTGACTGTCTGGGCATTGAAATCACCCTCCAACACAGCACCGCTTTCAGGATCAACCAAAGAAGTAAACCCCATTTCAGGCGGTTTTTCTTCCAGCCTGTCCCGTACTATAACCGCAACGACTTCATGTTTTTTTGCCAATACTTTAAAATCTGGAATTTCAAAAAAATCACCGACAATGACAATCAAAGATTTTCTTTTGAGCCTTTTAAACAGAGTATCTGCCAAAACTTTATAGTCTGCTTTTTTGTTCAAAGGATCAAAATCCAAAATTTCATTCGTACTTTTATGGACCTGAAAAAGCTTTTTACTCGGTTTTAAAAAAGATTCCAGCTTATCACTGAAGATGTAGGAACTCAGCAAATCACCGTTTTTTATCGTCGAAAAGCTCAGCATGGCTGTAATTTCTGCAATAACATCCTGTTTAAACCGTTTGGAGCCAAAATAGACACTGCCGTTGAGCATTGATGCCACGACTACATTCAACTCTCTTTCTTCACGAAATATTTTAATATAAGGCTTTTGCAGTTTTGCCGTGATATTCCAGTCAATATGTCGAATGTCGTCACCGGGCATATATTCACGCAATTCTATAAAGTCATAGCCCTCGCCTTGAAAAATAGACGGATTGTTTCCAACCATCTCACTAAAAACCTGACGGCGGGCCCGTACAAGTATTTTTTGTAGTTTGCTCATTATGGCGACCTTATGGTATCGCTACAGTTTCAAGCACTTTTTGAATGATTTCATCTGTCGTGATACCTTCAGCCTCAGCCTCGTATGTAAGCACAATACGATGACGCATCAACTCTTTTACAATATAAGCAACATCAACAGGAGTAACAAAGTCTTTGCCGCGCATAAATGCCATCGCCTTCACGGCTTTGAACATGTCTATACTCACACGGGGAGAAGCTCCAAACTGAATGTACTCTTTGACCTCTTCGAGTCCGTACTCTTCAGGATGTCTTGTTGCATTGACGAGTTCTATCATGTACTCTTCCACTTCTTCGTCTACATGTATATCGCGTACAACTTTTTTCAGCTCTTCGAGTTCGCTTTTATTCAAAACCGGATTGATTGTCTCAAAATTGCCGCTTGAAATTCTTCTTGCGATTTCAAGCTCTTCTTTTTTTGTGTTGTATCCGACGACAAGTTTAAGCATAAATCTGTCAAGCTGCGCTTCAGGGAGCTGATAGACGCCTTCTTGTTCTACCGGGTTTTGTGTTGCCATGACAAAAAACGGCAGATCAAGTTTAAATGTCGTATCACCGATTGTCACCTGCTTTTCCTGCATCACTTCAAGCAAAGCAGACTGCACTTTTGCCGGAGCACGGTTAATTTCATCCGCAAGCAAAAGATTTGTAAAAATCGGACCTTTTTTGATTTTAAACTGATTGTTCTGCGGGTCGTATATTTCAGCCCCCAAAATATCCGAAGGGAGTAAATCCGGTGTGAACTGTGCCCGCTTAAAGTCAAGCCCCAGAGCTTTTGAAAGTGCATTGACCGTTGTTGTTTTTGCCAGTCCAGGAACACCTTCTATAAGGATATGCCCTTCACACAACAGTGCAATCAGCAGAGAATCTATCATCTTTTCCTGCCCGACAACTACTTTTGCAACTTCTTTTTTTACCTCTTGTATTTTATTAATCATTTTTATACCTCAGTTATTACTATTTCTTTTTATTATTATTGCAAGTATATTCCCAAGAAGTAAACGGTTACTAAATACCAATATTTAACACTTTTGAAATGCCCTCTTTTTGTATGAGCGAATGAAGCTTTTTGACAAGATTCTGCCTGGCTATTTCATAACCCTGGGAAGACTGTCCGGTTACATGTATGACATTTTCTCCTAACACTTCCCCTTTATAGTTTTTCGTTACAAAAGATATTTCACTGCGGGCAAGCGTAAAACCGTACGCGCTTGCCTTTTTGATTTTTGCATGAATAAAAACAGTATAGTGCATGTTTGATTTCACATTTTTTATGATAAATTTTTGTTTGGTCAGGGCACTTCTGAGTGGTTCAGCCAGACTTTTCACATTGGAATTTACCCAAAAGCTGATATGTTTCAGAAGATAATCATACTCTTCATTTACTTTACTCATCCATGCTATGTATTTTGTGTCGTCAAAGCCTTTATACAGCACTTTCATCACTATCAGAGCATTCTGTATATATGTAAATGATTTTTTCATCTTTTTATAATATGCCAAGCGTTTGAGTGCATCACATTTTTGTAAATTTTTGACTTTGTTCCTGTATATTTTCAGTTTTTGGTCCAGTTCATTTTTTAAGCCTTGAAACAACTTTTGTTTATTGACCTTTATAAGCACCGCATATCTTTTAAAGCCGAGTTTTTTTGTATGGAGTATTTCATATTCGCTGATTTTTATTTTTTCAACACTGCTTTGTGTTTCATTGATGTATGTTGCCTCGGAGCTGTTGACACTTCCCTCTTTTACAACTGTTTTTGCATGAAAATTTGATGAAACCGTTACATGTAATGTCGAGGCTAAAAGGTTCAAGGCATTCGTAATGGCATCTTGCTGATTTTCACCTTCCCCCAGTGCATAAAGTGTAGAACTGTCAGACTGTGGAGGTTGCATATACCATGACGGAAGCTCTTTTTTTGCAACAACAACTCTTTGCTTTGCAGCACAACCGCCTAAAAGCAGCCCTGTAATAAGAAAGAGTAGGCTTAATTTATTCATCTGTTTAACTGCTCAAGTGTTTTTTTTCTTTTGGAGATAAGAGAGTTGATACGGACAACAGCCTCATTAATCTCCTCAACCGGCTCTATCATCAAATTGTCCGCATATTCATAGTACTCTTTCGCCTCTTCATATTTCCCCTGTGCCTCTTTTATCACACCCAAATCATAAAATGCCACATAACTTTTCATATTTGTCGCATCAATCAGCTCTTTCAAAAATTTTTCTGCTTTGTCATAACGCCCCTGCTCAATATATTTTAAAGAGATTTTCAAAAGTTTCTCTTGTTCATCTGTATAATCCAAATCAGGATCCTCAAGTAATTTTACATGAAATTTTCTGTAATGCGGAGTCAGCTTATAAATAAATGTATCTGCTATATCATCGGCAAGCTTTTGCGCCACCATCATTTTTGACGGGATCGCCCGCGAATCATCAGCACAGTGCTTAAATGAACTTGTTCTGCCTAAAGTATCAGCATAAATGATATCGCCTTTGGCAACATCCACTATTCTTACTTCTGCAGAAAGTCCTATAAGCCGTTTCATACAGCGCACACGGTATGTTTCGAGTTCTGTACATTTTCTATTTGCACAACGGACACGAGCCTCATAAAAATAACTGTCTTCTTTGGTAACAGGGCTTACATTTCCCGAAATAATAGCCTGCGCGCCTATCAGTTCTCCAACCTGGACAATCTTTTCATCATTGACAAGACCACTGTTTTGCAGTTTTTGCTCTGCTATAACTTTATTTATATCGTTTCTGCTGACAACAGTAAAATATTTTTTATTGTTTATCTCAAAATTAGAAAGCTTTGCCTCTATTTTTCTCGAAAGTCCTACTCTGTCATGTGTGAAATCTGTCACTGCTATTACTTTTGTTTGCGATATTCTGTCAATTTGTGCAGGCTCAAGTGCCTGTACAGTCACTTTCTGAGAACATCCGCTCATAAAAACAATAAAAAAAGCCATTAGTATATTTGTAATATTTTTCATAAAACTCCTCTTCGTGAAACGATTGTAGTTAAAAAGCATTTAATTGTAAATAAATCTATGCTTTCTTATAAAATTTATAAATTTTCACTCTTTTTTCTTGACATATCAATTGTATTTGTCTATAATTTCGACCTCTTAACAATAAGAGGCAAGAGTCCTGTTAGCTCAGCTGGTAGAGCACGTCACTTTTAATGATGTGGCCGATGGTTCGAATCCATCACAGGACACCATTTTTTTGTTATTTGCACCTCAGATTAAAGTTCACGTACCTTATGTACGATTCACTTTAAACTTCGGCACAACTAATCAAAAAACAACTACAAAAAGTGGCCCCGTCGTCTAGCGGTTAGGATCCATGGTTTTCATCCATGTTACAGGAGTTCGATTCTCCTCGGGGTCACCAACTTTACTCACTTTCAAACAATCATTAGAAATTTATGTCATAATAACATTATCCTATAAAGAGGGAACAACATAGTTATGCATTCATGGACTACACTTTCCCAGGCATTTGGGGGCATCGGTATTTTTATACTTGGTATGATTATCATGACCCAGGGTTTACATGCTCTTGCCGGAGATACTATCAGAAATGCTTTAATTCGTTTTACAAAAACACCCACTACCGGAGTTATAACAGGAGCTGTCAGTACCGCTGTTTTACAGTCATCAAGTGCTACAACAGTTGCTGCTGTAGGGTTTGTATCTGCAGGATTATTAACATTTCCCCAAGCACTCGGTATTATCTTTGGCGCAAATATCGGTACCACTATTACAGGATGGATGGTAGCACTTCTCGGATTTAAACTCAAACTGGGCACTCTGGTTTTGCCTTTTATACTTGTAGGATCAAGTTTAAAACTTTTTTCAAAAGGAAAAGCAGCGGATATCGGTTTTGCCATTGCCGGATTTGGTCTGATTTTTGTCGGTATCAGCTTTATGCAAGAGGGCATGTCTGTCTATAAAGACATCATTTCACCTGAATACTTTCCGGGAGATTCTTTTTTTGGCCGATTTGAGCTCTTCTTACTTGGGATTCTTGTCACAATTATCACACAGTCATCAAGCGCAGGTGTTGCCGCGACACTCACAATGATTTACGGAGGTGCCATCAGTTTTGAGCAGGGTGCAGCCTTGGTAGTCGGCATGGATGTAGGTACAACAGTTACAGCGGCTTTAGCAACCATAGGTGGCTCTGCAGAAGTAAAAAGAACCGGCTTTTCACATGTTGTATACAATATATTTACCGGTATTGCCGCGCTTTTTTTAATAGCACCCTACACTCTGTTCTTTGAATCTTTCGCGCCCGGTTTTTTCATGCAACAGGCTGAAATTGTCTTAGTACTGTTTCATACTTTTTTCAACTTTTTAGGTGTCATTGCAATTATACCTTTTACAATACCTTTTGCGCATCTTATGGAAAAAATCATACCCGAACCAAAACAAAAGTATATACAGGATTTTGATCCTGCATTACTTGAAAATATCCCTTTGGCTTTGAGTGTTGTGCAAAAATCTCTTGAAAATGAATTCAAAACGTTATTGCGGTATATGCTCTATTTACTTGGAGCGAAAAAAAATGCACACAAAATCAATCTGCATACTTTTGACAAGCTTTTAGATGAAACACAGAATTTCTTAGACAAAATTAATTTAAAAAATACACAGGATGCAAACTGGCAACGGCTTATCAGTCTCATTCATGTTATTGACCATCTGCAACGGCTTTTTGACCGATGCCGTGAAGATGAGCACAAAGCACTGTTTCTTCAGTCATCACCCTTGTTGGTATTAGAAAAAAATCAATTTATTGGGCTTATTCAAACAAGTCTGCAACTCCTTGAAAAAACATCCTTACAGGAACTAGCCAATTATACACAGCAGAGCAACTATGACATTGACAGGAAAACAGAACAAAAGAGAGAAGAAATAACACTGTTAATGGCCGACGGGACAGTTAGCATAGATGAGGGCACCTACCACTTAGAAGCAATTCGGTGGCTGCAACGTTCATCGGTACACATTACACGTATTGCATATCATCTGCAACAGGCACTGCTCAATGCAGGAAAATAAGATATAATAAGTAACAGGAGCCAGTTATGGATAAATTGCAAAAATATAAATGTGTGTTTTGCGGTCATATTTATGACCCGAAAATCGGTGATGAAAAAAGGGGCATTCCTCCCGGAACAGCTTTTGAGGATCTTCCTGAGAACTGGAAATGTCCGGGTTGCGGTGCCCAAAAAGAGTATTTCAAGCCTGTTGAGTAAAACTGTTATTGTAAAGAGTATCGAATCGGTACACTCAACATTATATCTGTTTTTGGCTTTGGAAATTTTCCTGAAAGCTCAGCGATTGTTTTAATCGCCGCACGCGTCAAGATACCACTGCTTGAAGATATTGTTGTAATTTGTATAACAGTAGCATCTTTCCTGTTTTCCACGATTTGCCACCCACTTTTGAAAAAACTTAAACAATTTTAAAGTCAGCTATGCAAAGCATTGCAAAAAACGCACCTAATCGGACACCCATAACGTTTTAGTTCGGACACCCGTGACGGTTTTAAATCGGACAGTGATGACGGAAATGATTCGGACACTTTTACTAAAAAAGCGTCAACACAGATTCGTTTAAGAAAGAGATATTTTCTAAATTCAAATACACTCTTTGTAAATTTATTTACAAGGGTGTTGAAAATGAGGATTATATCTATGAGATCAGTTCGTGATATTGTAAAGTACCATAGTATGGGCTTGTCAATCAGAAAGATACATGACGCTACAGGAGTAGCCAAAAGTACCGTTGCAGATTATATCAAACGGTTTAAAGAGCTTGGATTGTCAATAGAGCAGATTGATGTTTTAGATGATGATGCACTCAAACTACAGTTTTTCCCCGATGTAGCCAGTGTCGTTGTCTCACGCAAAGCGATGCCAAACTTCAACTATATCCACCAAGAGCTCAAACTGCGCAAAAAAACCAAAGTGACCCTCTATCTGTTGTGGGAAGAGTATAAAGAGGATAATCCGGATGGGTATCAGTACACCCAGTTTCGCGTATACTACCGCCGCTTCGTCAAAAACTCAACCCCTCCATGCGCCAGACACACCTTGCGGGTGAGAAGATGTTTGTAGACTACAGCGGTGTTACTATGCCAATACACAACCAAAGAACCGGTGAAGTGGAGTATGCACAGATATTTATAGCCGTACTAGGGGCTAGTGGATACACCTTTGTTCATGCTACCCCAAGTCAAAAACAGGAGGACTTCATCTACTCCCATGTCAAGTGCTATGGGTTCTTTGGCGGAGTGCCAAGAGTGGTAGTTCCCGATAATCTCAAAAGTGCCATCATCTCCAATAATAAAAACGGTATCGTCGTCAATGAGAGCTATGCAGACCTCAATCGTCACTATGGCGTCATAGTAAATCCAGCACGCCCAAGAAAGCCAAAAGACAAGCCAAAAGCAGAACAGGGTGTCCAAGCGATTCAACGCTACATTCTCGCACGCTTTCGTCACCATAAGTTTTTCAGTGTCGATGAGCTCAACGAAGCTATAGCGGAGTTGCTCGATAGATACAATAATAAGATTATAAAACATCTCCAAAAGAGTAGAACAGAGCTCTTTAATGAGCTCGATGCACCCTATCTTAATCCACTGCCTGCAAACAGCTATACCTATAAACAGTTTAAGATCGCAAAAGTGCATCAGGATTACCATATAAGCCTTGAGAAATGCAACTACTCTGTACCTTACAAATATATCAAAGAGGAGGTAGAGGTACGATACTCCACACAAAGTGTCTATATCTACCACAAGAACAGACTCATCGCTACACATCCACGCCTGCGAAGAGTTGGTGAGTGTTCGACACTGCATGAACATATGCCAAGTAAACATCAGTATGTAAACGAGAGTATGAATCCGCAAAGAGTGCGTTCTTGGGCAAAAAATATAGGTGAATTCAGTAGTGTGTTTGTGGAGGATGTATTTGCATCAGTAGAGTATCCACCACAGGCGTATAATAAAATAGTAGCCATCTTATCGTTGGCAAAACTCTATGGTAATACAGAGCTGGAGTTGGCGCTGATGTATGCCACAAAGCACAACACCACAACCACAAAGTCGATCAGATCGATACTCGATAAAAAGCTCTATCTGAGTGAGAGTGCCAATAATGTGCAACCATCATCACACTACGCACTTTTTAACAACCACTCCAATATCCGCGGTGCAGATGAGTACAAATAGAAATAATAATCAAATAATAAAAAGAAAACAAGGACAAAAGAATGAATCACACTACCGTTATCAACAAACTGACAGAACTTGGTTATAAGGGCTTTAAAGAGGCATATTTGCAACAGATGGAGGATATCAACTACGATTCTATGGGGTTTAGTGAAAGACTCTATCAGCTTCTTGATGCGCAGGATATATTTTTACGCAATAAACGCATCATCATGAATCACAGACTCTCAAAAATCAAAGATAAGCAAGCAGCACTCGATGCTATAGATTACACACCACAAAGAGGGATCAACAAAGCACAGATCAGATCACTATCTTCACTCAACTTCATCGATGCCAGACAGAACATCATCATTACCGGTAAAACTGGGACTGGGAAAAGCTATCTCGCTCAAGCGTTTGCCAATAAGGCTATATTTGATGGGTACAAAGCCTACTATGTAAGAACCCCTTCATTGCTTGAGGAGATAAAAATTGCAAGGTTGGATGGCACTTATACTAATCTGCTTAAAAAGTATTCAAGATTTAAACTGCTGATTCTTGATGACTTCGGTGTGATACCTATGGGTGAAGATGATGCAACGAATCTCTTTGAGATCATAGAGGACAGAACGCAGATTAATTCTACAATTATCACTTCACAGCTTCCTGTAAGTGAGTGGTATAACTATCTCAACAACAACACCATTGCAGATGCAATTTTAGACAGAATTGTTCACTCCTCCCATAGGATAGAACTGAGTGGTCCATCGATGCGAAAACTCAAATCGAGCATCAAAACTGACGAATATTAAAAAATCATTCGGACACTTTATGCTAAAATGGCGTTACAGAAAATATTCCCTTTCTTGGTGTCCGATTTAAAACGCGTTGGGTGGCCGGATGCTCCGTCATATGCAAAGCATCATAAAATCTTTGTTGAATCTTAGATAGTTTCATAGGGAATATTTCACCATCATCCAACTTTATAGCAAATACATGTTTAATGAGGTCCCTTAAAATTTTATATGAAATTTGATATTCTTTTTTTAAATCCCTTGTTTTTACTTCAAACTCTTTATATATAGCATATGCCACAAAGCAAATGAGGATATGGGCCTTGATTCTTGTTTCTAGCCTGTGATGTATCGGCCGTATTTGAAGATCTGTTTTAGAAATTCTAAAAGCTTTTTCAATGTGCCAAAGGTTTTGGTAATGTTCTATTATATCTTTATGAGAAAGTGTAGTATCGTTTATTATATACCCTTTTAATCCATCAAGTTTGCTGTCTTGTAAGACTTTGTTATGATTGAGTTTAAACTCTACTTTGCAATCATCTGTAATATCCAAGTACTTTGCATAATGGGAGAGTTTTAAATCTTTTTTAGTGAGATTGGTTGAATACTCAATCTTTGCTTTTAATCTCTCAAGAGCCTTCTCTCTTAAGCGTTTATCTTTTTTGGCTCTTTTTGATGAGTAGGTAAGTACGAGTCTTTGGTGTATATCAAGAGAGTATTTTTGATTTTCTTGTGTATATTTTACAGTTTTATCAATCTCTATTTCATGGGTCGTACTATCATCAATAAATGTCAGGTTTGTAATTTTCTCTTTGATGCTGCCTGGTAGCATCTTAATTTTTGCACCAAGGATATATCTGTACCCGTTATTTTCAAGGTAAGCTATATTGGCATCATTTAACATACCTCTGTCAGCTACTACAATAGGCTTGTGTTTTAGTTTAAATCTTTTTTGAAAGCTTTTTAGTGCTTCAAGGAGTGTGTGCCCCTCATACTTTTTACCGTGATACACCTCATAAGAGAGAGGATACCCTTGTAGTGTTGTAAATAGACCCAGTTGTATCTGTGGCCGTGCTAATTTTCCTTCTTTGGAGAAACCTATTCTTCTTAGGTCATCTTCACTCTCACTCTCAAAAAACAGTGTTGTTACATCATAGAAGCTTACAACTAAATTGTTATCTATTTTTGCAAGTGTATCTTGATATACAGCCTCTTCAACTCTTTGTTTAATCTCATCTTTATAAAGACTATCTACCAATCTGTATATTGTCTCATCGCTAATCTCTTTCTTTTTAAAATAAAAAAGATAATCACTTAGATACAGCTTACTCCCTGGATAGAGTATTCTTGATATTACAAGTGCTTTAAAAAGTTCATGCTTATCATTTTTCTTATACACTGATTGGAAAATAGTTTTTTTACTGATAATCCTGTCAAAGATTTTACCAAAAAAGAGTTCATCACCTATAGGAATTATTTGCTCATTTGAGATTGACAAAAACTTTAACTTTTTATCTTCTTGTTCTATGTTGTCAAACAGTGTGGGCTCTAACTCTTTTATTCTCTCTTTGCCTTTTTTTAAAAGTTCCTCTATCTCATCTGAATCTTTTGAACAGCCTATGCTCTCAATTACTTTTGATCTTCCTTTTACTTTTTTTATTATTTGGATACTGACAGAACCACTTGAGTTTTTCTTTTTTCTAACATACATAAAGGTATTATAAAAAACTTTCTCTTAAAGTTTGTGCCACCCATTTTTGAAATATGATACCCCTATTTTAGGGCTTTACAGAGGATGTTTCTCTGTTTTTCTTGAATTCGTGGAATTCAGGAGGAGCCAGTTATGGATAAATTGCAAAAATATAAATGTGTGTTTTGCGGTCATATTTATGACCCGAAAATCGGTGATGAAAAAAGGGGCATTCCTCCCGGAACAGCTTTTGAGGATCTTCCTGAGAACTGGAAATGTCCGGGTTGCGGTGCCCAAAAAGAGTATTTCAAGCCTGTTGAGTAAAACTGTTATTGTAAAGAGTATCGAATCGGTACACTCAACATTATATCTGTTTTTGGCTTTGGAAATTTTCCTGAAAGCTCAGCGATTGTTTTAATCGCCGCACGCGTCAAGATACCACTGCTTGAAGATATTGTTGTAATTTGTATAACAGTAGCATCTTTCAACAGCATAAAGCGAACAGTAACAGAACCCTGTATGCCTCGCTTACGTGCCATTCTCGGATAGTAGAGGTTTTCTTTTATCAATTGGGCAATCTGTGCCAGATTTTCCTGCAAATACGCTTCTTTCTCACTCACCTTTTTTTCAACAGTTTTTTTTGTCCTCTTTTCCCTGCGAAGATTTTCTTCTGCAACAGGCATGTTTTTCACGACTTCTTCTAGTTTTTTTTCCGGTTTTTCTGCTGCTGTTTGTTCTATTCTTTTTTCCGGTTTTGTCTTTTCTTCAATCTTTGTCTCTTTTATTGTTTCTTCTTTCTTTTTAATCTGTTTTTTTAAAGGAATTTTTTTCTTAATTTTCTTGGGTTTTTGTTGGGTTTTTTGTTTTTTGGGAGGAATCACTTTTTTATGTTGCGGGATTTTTTTCGCTTTTTTTTCAGAGATAACTTTTTTTCTCTCTTTTTTCTTCTTATGTATTTCTTCAGCCTGTTGTTTGATACATCTCAAATTTACACACACTCTTTTTTCTTCTTCAACAAATGCGGCAGATGAGACCACATACTTATAAACACCAAACAGGCTCAGCAGAATAAGCGCATGAACGAGCAAAGAAAGAAAAAGAGACTTTGAGTGATTAAGCATACATTATTTTAAATGGCGCGTTTAAATTCAGGATAGGCTTCAACGCCAACCTCATTGACATCAAGCCCCTCTACCTGAATATCATCCTCTGCTCTGAATGCAACAATCTTGTTGATAATGTAAATAACAATATAGGAACTCACAAATGCAAAAACTCCGATGACTACAATCCCTTTGAGTTGTGAAACCAGTGACACTTTATCAACAAAAATACCAACAGCGAGTGTACCCCAAATACCGTTGACAAGGTGAACAGAAAGTGCACCTACAGGATCATCAAGTTTTAATTTGTCAAACATTGGTACAGCAAAAACAACAAGTGCACCGCCAATGGCACCAATCAGGATTGGTGTGTACATGTCATACAAATCAGGTCCTGCAGTAATTGCAACAAGCCCTCCTAATGCACCGTTTAATATCATTGTGATATCTAAAAGCTTATAGCGTGCATACATGATAACAGCTGCAATGATTGCACCCGCCAAACCTGCCGTATTAGTATTCATAATCGTTTTTGCAACCGTATCGGCATTTTCGATACTTGAAATAGAACCGACACTGCCACCGTTAAATCCGAACCATCCTATCCATAAAAGAAGTGCTCCAAGAACCACAAGCGGTACATTTGATGCAGGTATCACTTTTATTTTCCCGTCTTTGTATCTGTCTTTTCTTGGTCCCATAATCAAAATCGCAGCCAGCAATGCCCAGCCTCCGGTGGAATGAATAACAGTTGAACCTGCCAAATCATACATGTCAATATCCAACACTGTTCCCGCAAGAAGATCAGCGCCCCAGCTTACATTAACAATCAAAGGATAAATAACAGCACCCATAACAACCGTAAATATCATCAGTGGTATTATTTTTACACGCTCACTCACTCCACCACTCATAATATTTATAGTTTTACCGACAAATGCCATCTGAAACAAAAATGCCGCCCATATACTCATAGAAGAGTTTTCCCAGGAACCAAACGCAAGAGAGTAGCCGACAAGTAAAAATGCCATAGATGCTACCGCATAAATCATGGTATTTACCGTCAAAACAGAAGAGACATTTTTTGTTCTTACCAGTCCGGCTTCAAGCATGGCAAAACCCGGAACCATTAAAATAATCAAAACCATAGAAAAAAGTGTAAAGAAAGTATCCAGTATGTATTTGAAATCAGCTTCAGACATTATAAACCTTTAACCCGGATTATGCAACAGAAAACTCAAGAAAGTCTCTATCATTGTACCCAAGGCACATTCATAAAATTATTGACCAACCAAAAAGGTTGGCACAACAATTTTCTAAACATCCCTTGGACACAAGCATAGAACCTACTTATTATTTTCTATTGCATAATTCGGGTTTAAATTGAACTTAAAAGCTGAGTGTAGCAAAATCTTTATATTTTAAAAATTAAATCATTATTTTTAAATGCCAAAGAAGTCAATATGTGGATTTTCTACTCCTTCTAAAGGAGTCGGCTTGAGTGCCATAGCGGCCAGCGAAGCCAAAGGGGGTGGGATACCGCCATTAAGTTAAGCATTTTTTTGCAACGCGGACTTCAGTCCGGGCTGAGAGTGGCAAGACATTGCAACAGCCGGTACTGAAGTACCGGTTCCGAGAAAGCATTATTGTTTAGATAGCTTCCTCGTCAGTTTCACCTGTACGAATTCTGATAATTTTTTCTATGTCACTTACAAAAATCTTACCGTCTCCGATTTTACCTGTACGTGCTGCTTCAACAATTGTTGCCGTAACCTGTTCTACCATGTCTGCTGTAACAACCATTTCCATTTTTATTTTCGGTAAAAAATCAACCACATACTCGGCACCGCGGTACAATTCGCTATGCCCTTTTTGACGGCCATAGCCTTTTACTTCACTTACTGTCATACCGTCAATACCGATTTCTGCCAGTGCATCTTTTACATCTTCCAGTTTAAATGGTTTGATAACCGCTTCTACTTTTTTCATTATCACTACTCCAAAGTTTTATTATTTATCAATTGTAACCATTTTTGATTACAAAATCAATACACTAATCCCAAAAAGAGATTAGTTATTCATGTATCTTTCACCTTGAACAGATTCATCCAGACCCATTGTTTCTTCATCTTCACTTACACGTGAACCACCAGTCAATGCAGTAGCAACATAGTAAACAACAACAGTACCGATAAGAGTGAACAGTCCAACAATAACAACAGACTCAACCTGAACAATAAACTGTCCCATTCTGTCACCTGATTCTTTCAGCGGTCCGTCCCATAACAGGTCATTGTCTTTTAAAGCCAAAAGACCGGTTGCGAGTGCACCAAACAAACCAGCTAAAAAGTGAACACCGAATGCATCCAAAGAGTCATCATAACCAAGTTTCTTTTTAAGCACAGTCACACCCCAAAAAGCGAAGAGCGTTCCAACGATACCAACGATAAAAGCACCACCCACACCAACAAATCCGGCAGCAGGCGTAATAGCGACAAGTCCAGAAACAGCACCTGTAGCAAGTCCCAGCAATGTAGGCTTTTTATAAACAACCCACTCAGCAAGCATCCATGTAATAGCAGCTGCGGCAGTTGCTATCGTTGTAGTCAGGAGTGCTACACCGGCAATGGCATTCGCTCCAAATGCAGATCCTGCATTGAATCCGTACCAGCCAAACCATAAAAGAGCTGCACCAAGCGCAGTCAAAAGCACTGTAGCAGGTTTCATTGCAGACTTAGGATATCCGACACGTTTGCCAACAAGAACAGCAAGAACCAAACCGGCCAGACCGCCGTTCATATGTACAACTGTACCACCGGCAAAGTCTAAAGCACCTAAATCAAAGAGATAGGCACCGTCTCCACCCCAAACCATATGAGCAACAGGAGCATACACGACAAGTCCCCAAAGAGCCACAAATACCAGCCATGTAGAGAATTTAATACGTTCTATAACCGAACCTGCAGCAATAGCTACCGTAATAGCTGCAAATGTACCCTGAAATGCCACAAATACATAGGTAGGATATGTTCCGCTTAAATCATGCCAGCTGATTCCGTTTAAGAAGACATTACCGAATCCACCCATTACATTCTGAACAGCGGCAGACTCTGCTGTACCAAATGCTATAGAATAACCGGCAGCAATCCAAACGACAAATGCAACTACAAACGCTCCAAAAACCATAGCGTATGTATTGAGTACATTTTTACTTCTTGTCATACCTGCATAAAACAGTGCAAGACCTGCAGGTGTCATCAATAATACTAATGCAGTTGACATCATCATCCATGCTGTATCACCTGTATCAAGTGTTGCTGTATCCTCCGCAAATACGAATGTTGGTAAAGCAAATAAAAATGCTAATAACCATTTCTTCATGTGAATCCTTTTGTTGAATATTTTCAAAACAAAGTATAGAATAATTACATCTTTTTTTTCAGCTTAAACTGATTAATTTTTAAGCAGCTTTTACAATTCCTCTATTATTTATTCAATTACACAAAAATTCATCAGTTTTAAACATTTTATTAAGCGACAATAAGATAATATATATAAATTTAAATTTTAGGTGTTTCAATGAGCAACTTGTTAAACAATGGTGATATACAAAGTATAAATATAGAAGAAACTCTTCAAAACAGCTATCTTGATTACTCTATGAGTGTTATTGTCGGTCGTGCCTTGCCTGATGTAAGAGACGGACTCAAACCTGTTCACAGAAGAATTCTTTATGCAATGGACAAACTCAATCTCTCATTTGGTGCAAAGTATAAAAAATCAGCACGTATCGTCGGTGATGTTATCGGTCAGTACCACCCTCACGGAGATACAGCCGTTTATGATGCACTCGTGCGAATGGCGCAGGATTTTTCCATGCGGATGGAACTTGTAGACGGACAGGGAAACTTCGGTTCGGTTGACGGTGACTCGGCTGCTGCGATGCGTTATACGGAAGCCCGTATGACAAAATATGCAGGTGAACTTTTAAAAGATTTGGAAAAGAACACTGTCAATATGATAGACAACTATGACGGTACAACAAAAGAACCGGATGTAATGCCGACACGTGTGCCGAACCTTTTAATAAACGGTTCTTCAGGGATTGCGGTCGGTATGGCAACAAACATTCCTCCCCACAACCCTACTGAAATTATGAACGGACTCAAAGCACTCCTGGAAAATCCCAATATTACACTTCCTGAAATCATGGAACATATCAAAGCGCCTGATTTTCCTACAGGCGGCATTATATTTGGGAAAAAAGGGATTATGGATGCCTATGAAACAGGGCGTGGCCGTATAAAAGTACGTGCAAAAACACATATTGAGAAAAAAGGAAACAAAGACGTCATTGTCATTGATGAACTTCCTTATCAGGTAAACAAAGCCCGTCTTATTGAAAACGTTGCCAATTTGGTTAAAGACAAGATGATAGACGGTGTAAGCGAAATCAGAGATGAGTCCGACCGAGACGGTATGCGCGTTGTCATTGAGCTCAAGCGTGACACAATCAGTGAAATTGTTTTAAATAATTTATTTAAACAAACTGCAATGCAGACAACCTTCGGTATCATAATGCTCTCCATTTTAAACCAGGAACCAAGAATTTTTGGTCTTATTGACATACTCAAGCATTTTATCAATCACCGAAAAACTATTATTATCCGTCGTACAATTTTTGATTTGGAAAAAGCAAAAGCGCGTGCACATATTTTGGAAGGTTTGAAAAAAGCAATAGATATTATTGATAAAGTCATTCGCACTATCCGTGCTTCCACAAATGAAGAAGAAGCAAAAGAAAATCTGGTAACAGAGTTCGATTTTTCAGAAATCCAGGCTGCAAGCATTGTTGCAATGCGTCTTGGTCGTCTTACAGGACTTGAAATTGAAAAAATAGAAAATGAATTGGCAGAACTTATGAAACAAATTGAGTTTCTTGAGTCAATTCTACAAAGCGAAAAAGTACTGCACGGTATAATAGGTGATGAATTTGATGAAATTTTACAAACATATACCACAAAACGAAGAACTGACATCGAAGATGACTATGATGATATAGACATAGAAGACCTAATTCCCAATGAACCAATGGTTGTTACAATTACACACAGAGGATACATCAAGCGTGTACCGCTTGCAAGCTATGAAAAGCAAAAACGCGGAGGCAAAGGAAAAACTGCTGTCACAACCTATGAAGATGACTTTATAGAAAACTTCTTTACATGTAATACGCACGATACGCTCCTTTTTGTGACAGACAGAGGACAACTCCACTGGCTGAAAGTCTATCGTATACCTGAAGGAAGTCGTACAGCCAAAGGAAAAGCTGTTGTCAATTTACTTAATTTAATGGCGGATGAGCAAATTCAGTCTATTATTCCGACAACTGATTTCAGCGAAGAGAAATCTTTGGTTTTCTTTACAAAAAACGGAATTGTCAAACGAACAAATTTAAGCGAATTCAGCAATATCAGAAGCAACGGTGTCAGAGCGATTGTTCTTGATGAGGATGATGCGCTCATTACAGCAAAAATTGCGGATAAAAGCATTAAATACCTCTTTATTGTGACAAAACTTGCACAGTGCATCAAGTTTGAAATTGAAAAAACCCGGGAACAGGGACGCAGTACACGTGGAGTAAGAGGGATTAAGTTCAAGTACGAAGGTGATGAAGTCGTCGATGCAAACATTATAGCAAGTGATGATCAGGAGATTTTGATTGTCGCTGAAAAAGGGATAGGAAAACGTACGGATGCAGGAGAATACAGACTGACAAACCGTGGCGGTTCCGGTGTCATTGCCATGAAAATGACTGCAAAAACAGGCAAACATATTGTCGGCTGCCTAATGGTAGATGAGGGCATGGATATGATGGCACTCACAAAAGCCGGTAAAATGATACGTGTTGATATGCAGACAATCTCCAAATCAAGCAGAAACACTTCCGGGGTCTATATAGTAAAAGGGGATGAAGTTGTCAGTATTTCACGCTGTCCGAAAGAAGAAAAAAGCGAAGAGGATGAGGAAGACACATCTCCTTCTTTAGACTTGGAATAGTAATTGCTAAAAGTCAAATACTACTTAATAAAGAGGAACTTAGCATGAAAAAAAATATCATTACAGGAAGTGTTATTGCTATCTTAGCATTAGGATTTTCAGCCTGTGCCTATAAACAACAGTGTGGCACTGACGAATGTGGTCATTCATATATAGATAGAACATACAGAAGTTACAACACTACTAAACAATGTAATGCACAAAAGCCGCCGATAGTGAAACAAAAAGTAAAAACTATTCAAACAGCAAAAAAAACATTACCGACACTACCTAAGAACACACAAGTTCTGCAGTGTAACAAACCGCTCAGAATCAGCGTTGTAGGGCAAGGTGTTGCACCATGCAATGGAGCATGTTCACCAGCACAAGCCTTAGCCTTAGCAAAAAGAGCTGCCATAGCAGATGCATATCGTCTTATTGCAGAAAAAGTAAAAGGTGTGTACGTAGAGGGAAATGATTATGTGAAGAATATGATGATTAAAAAATCAACAATTCGTACACATGTGGCAGCATGTTTAAGAAATACTAATATAGTAGAGACAAGCTTTAAAGATGGTCTATGTCAAGTAGAAATGGAAATAAAGCTTAAATATGCGGATATTATTCGTTAATTTTATTCTACTTTCTACTTTAGCATATGCTGACTTTTACTACATATCCTATAAATATGTGGTAAAAGATTTTCAACTTTATAATGAACAAATTCTTGTTTCAAAAGCAATGCAGTCCTGCTCTGGCAGCATCAGTCAATCTGTAATCTTTCAAAAAGAAAACAATAAAACATTTGAAAAGTTCATAAAAGAAAAAAAAGAAAAAATGATTGATTTTTTCCAAAAACTCGGACTACATGTAAAGAGTTATGACTCTTTTGATACAGTCAATTCACACACAAATACCACAATTACTTTTTTCACACAATGCTTCAAAGTCGATTTTAATGATAATTTTGTTAGAATATCAGCTTTAAAATAGCCGAATAAAAACAGGACTTTTTGTGAAAATAGCCATAGTCGAAGATGATATCAATATGCGTAAATCTCTTGAAATTGCTATGGGCGATTACAAAGAGTTTAGAGTAAAAACATTTAAAAATGCCAAAGATGCACTTAAAGTACTTGATGACACTTTTGATCTGGTCATTACCGATATCAATATGCCCGGAATGGACGGCATAGAATTTGTCAAAGAACTGGGCGGCAGATACGAAGTTATTATCATGACAGGGAATGCAACACTGAGTCGGGCTATCGAATCTATCCATCTTGGTGTCAAAGATTTTTTGCTCAAACCTTTTGATGTAGACACGCTTGTCGATGCGATTAAACGCGAGGCAGTTGTCCAAAAAGTAAAAAAATCGGCGCAAAAAAGCAAAAAAACGACGAATGATTTTTTGGGCTCGTCTGAAGCACTTACAAAAGTTTTAGGCATTGCCCAAAAGGCTTCCAAAACAGATGCAAGTATTTTGCTTTTGGGAGAAAGCGGTGTCGGCAAAGAAGTTTTTGCTTCTTATATACACAAAAACTCTCCAAGAGCAAAAAAACCCTTTATTGCTATCAATATGGCGGCAATTCCTGAGAACTTGATAGAGAGTGAGCTTTTTGGCTTTGAAAAGGGGGCATTTACCGATGCGACCGAAGCTAAAGCGGGACAGTTTGAACTGGCAAACGGAGGAACACTCTTTTTGGATGAGATAGGGGAAATGCCCTATGGTGTTCAGGCAAAGCTGCTTCGGGCCCTACAGGAAAAAGAGGTGCGCAGACTTGGCTCTGCAAAAGCCATTAAAATAGACATACGCGTCGTTTCGGCAACAAACGCAAATTTAAACGAGAAGATAAAAAAAGGAGAATTCAGAGAGGACCTGTATTACAGACTCAATACTATTCCTCTCCATATTCCACCTTTGAGAGAAAGAAAAGACGAAATATTGGAAATTGCACAAAAGATGATTGCACACAACTGTCAAAAGTATGGTTTTGATACAAAAAGCCTCTCTGCTGAGGCAGAAAGTGAGCTTTTATCATATACCTGGCCCGGAAATATTCGAGAGTTGCTTTCAGTAGTGGAGCGTTCTGTCATACTCAGTGAAACCAGTGAAATTCAAAAAGACGAACTTTTTTTAAATAACAGAAAATAGAACAGGAGAAAATTGAATGAAAAAATATAATGTAGCTGTTGTCGGTGCAAACGGTGCTGTCGGTGAAGAGATTTTAAGAGTATTGGAAGAAATTGATTTTCCTCTTAAAAAACTGGTACCGCTTGCAAGTGCAAGAAGCGTCGGCAAGCAGGTAGAGTTTAACAAGGAAAGCTTTGATATTATAGAACTGACACATGATGTCTTTGAAAAAGAAGAGGTGGATATTGCCCTCTTTAGTGCCGGAGGCAGTGTCAGCGCAGAATTTGCCCCTTCCGCAGTTGCAGCAGGTGCTGTTGTAATTGACAACACCTCTCACTTCAGAATGGATCCGAATGTCCCTCTTGTTGTCCCTGAGGTCAATCCTCAGGATATTGCGCAATGGAAAGAAACAGGAATCATAGCCAACCCAAACTGTTCCACTATCCAAATGGTACAGGCACTCAAACCTCTTGACGAAGCATATGATTTGGTTCGTGTTGATGTTGATACATACCAGGCAACCAGCGGTGCAGGAAAATCTGCCATGGAGGAACTTGTCAGTCAAATGCAGGCATTTTTTGCTTTTAAACTTGATGAAGCAGAGCACAAGGCATTCAACCATCAGATTGCACTCAATGTCATCCCTCAAATTGATGTATTTACAGACAACGGTTACACGAAAGAAGAGATGAAAATGGTGAACGAGACAACAAAAATCATGCACAAAGAAATTGCTCTGAGCGCTACCTGTGTTCGTGTACCTACTCTTCGCGGTCATGCAGAATCAATCACTATGACTTTTGATTCTAAAATAGATGCAAACGAAGCAAGAGAAATCCTAAAAAAAGCACCCAACATAGTGGTTTTGGACAATCCTGATGAAGCACTCTATCCTATGCCTGCTGCATGCATAGACAAAAATGAAACATTTGTCGGACGTATCAGAAATGACCTTTTTTCCAACAATATGCTGCATATGTTTGTCGTTGCAGACAATTTAAGAGTAGGCGCTGCTACAAATGCAGTAAGAATTGCCCAAAAATGGATAGAGATGGAAGAAGGATCGTAAATGATTGAAAAAATCTTTGAAAGCGGACTCTGGAGTTCGCGCTTTATGGTTTTAATGGCCGTTATTTTCGGTCTTATCGGAGCTGTAGCGCTTTTTATTGTTGCGAGTTTTGACATATATGATACAGCTAAACTTGTAATAAACACCTATGTGAACCATCATCATCCGGAGCACTTTCATGAACTGGTTGTCGGCGGAATTATAGGCGCCGTGGATTTATATCTTATCGGCGTTGTTATGCTGTTGTTTTCTTTCGGATTGTATGAATTGTTTATCTCAGATATTGATGCGGCGAGAGAAGATACTACGAGAGAAAACAAAATTTTATCTATTCACTCGCTTGATCAGCTTAAAGACAAAATATCCAAAGTAATTGTGATGGTTTTGGTTGTAGGCTTCTTTAAAAAAGTGGGACTTGCAAGCTACCAGACACCGTTAGAATTACTCTATTTGGCTTTATCTATTACTGCCGTTGCTGTCGGTTTGTATTTTTTAAGTAAAGTCGGACACAATCACTAAGGAAAAAAAATGGGAATAAAAAATAAAATATTTGTAGATGCATGTTTTGGGAAAGAGACACCATACACTCCCGTATGGATGATGAGACAGGCGGGGCGTTATCTGCCGGAGTATATGGCAGTACGTGCCAAAGCAGGAGATTTTTTAAATCTTTGTCACAATCCGGAAATGGCCTGTGAAGTCACTCTTCAGCCTGTAGATATAGTTGGTGTTGATGCGGCTATACTTTTTAGCGATATCCTTGTAATTCCTGATGAAATGGGTATGGATTTGTCATTTGTCAAAGGAGAAGGCCCGAAATTTTCTGACCCGATTAAGAATGAGGAAGATATAGACAGGCTCACAGGCGGGGAAGAAGCTGCGAGCAAACTTACCTATGTGTATGACACCATCAAACTCATCAAAACAAAGCTTGCCCAAGACAAAGCGCTTATTGGTTTTACAGGTTCACCCTGGACACTTGCAACATATATGATAGAAGGACAGGGAACAAAAACATACAATGTGTGCAAAAAAATGATGTATTCAAACCCTGAACTTCTGCACAAAATTCTTACAAAAGTGACTGAGGTCGTAAAACTTTACATGCAAAAACAGATAGAAGCAGGCATAGATGTTGTACAGATTTTTGACTCTTGGGCTGCTGCGATTGAGCCAAACAAATATGATGAGTTTTCCTGGAAATATATGGTAGAAATTGCCGAGTATCTAAAAGAAAAATATCCCCATATTCCTGTAATTATGTTTCCCAAAGGCATTCCTGCATTTTTGGATAAAATATACGGCAATTTCGATGTTTTCGGTGTTGACTGGTCCACACCTATGGAACTGGCCAAAGAAAAACTCGGTGACAAATATGTTCTTCAGGGCAATATGGAACCATGCCGTCTATACTCAAAAGAGGCAACGACTGAGGCGGTAGAAGAGATTCAAAAAACTATGCAGGGAAAACGCCATATATTCAACCTCGGACACGGAATCCTTCCAGATGTTCCTGTTGAAAATGCAAAGCACTTCATACAAGAGTGCCACCGTGTCAGCAAAAAATAATATCATCTTCGGACCTGTCAACTCACGCCGTTTCGGTATGAGTTTGGGTGTGGATCTTTCACCATCAGCAAAACAGTGCAATTTTGACTGTCTTTACTGCGAACTGGCACCAAGCGCGACAGTGAAAGAACAGACACTTATCGTTTCAGTTGATGAAATTATTACTGAACTGCGTAAACACCTTCATGATAAAATAGATGTCATAACACTGACTGCCAACGGAGAACCTACACTCTACCCTCATCTTGACAGACTTATAGATGCCATAAATGAGATAAAAGAAGATACTCAAACATTGATACTGACAAACAGTGCTACGCTTGTTAATGAAAAAGTTTTCAACTCCCTTTTAAAACTTGACCAGGTAAAACTTTCTCTTGATGCTGTAAGCCATGAAATATTTAAAAAGATAGACAGACCCCATCCTTCTATCAAGATAGAAAATGTTGTCCAAAAAGTTATAGATTTTTCTCAAGAATATCGAGGAAAACTTTTTATAGAGATTCTCTTTGTACATGGCTTGAATGATACAAAAGAGGAGATACAAAAACTAAATGAAGTTTTGCATAAAATAAAATGTCAGAGAGTAGATATCGGCACGATAGACAGACCTCCGGCCTACCCTGTGACAGGAATAAGCTACAAAGAGCTGCATACCATAGCCCTTATGTTTGATGCCGATTTACCCATCCATATAGCTTCACGGCTCCATGCAGAGCCAAACAACTCCTATTATACAAAAGAAGATGTACTCAATACTTTAGACAAGCGTCCTTTGACTCCGGAGGATATTGCTCTGCTTTTTGATGAAAAAAGCAGAGAGAACCTGAACAATTTGCTTACATGTAATGCTGTCATGGTTAAAAAGGTCGGAAATTTAGAATTTTATGTTCCCGCCGACAATCTGAAAAGAAAGCGTCAACCTGGCAACGGACACTAGATGGAGCATTATAAGATTTGGATTGAAGCCTTTTCCGGTTTGGGACTTTTCCTCTTCGGAATGCTTTACCTTGAAGAACAAATCAAATCTTCCGCAGGGTATGCTTTTAAGCGATTTGTCCAAAATGCAACAAAAACACATTTTAAAAGCCTGCTTACAGGAATCTTTTCCACAGCTGTATTTCAAAGCTCTTCCGTAGTGACACTTATGGCTCTTTCTCTTGTCGGAGCCCAGCTGATGAGTTTGCAAAGCAGTATAGCCATTATACTCGGAAGCAATATAGGAACAACTGTCACCGCATGGATTGTTGCTGTTATCGGCTTTAACATGGATATAAAACTGCTCTCCTATGCTGTTATAGGAATAGGAGGCATGGGACAGGTCTTAAGTTCTGACACATCCAAATGGAAAAACTATTTTGGTGTTTTGGTTGGTTTTGGTCTTATATTTTTAGGGCTTGAAGGGATGAAAGAGAGTTTTAGTGACAGTGCCCAAAACTTTGATATAACCGCATATCAGTTTTCGACACCCTACTGGTATGCTTTAATAGGACTCGCTTTAACCGCTGTCATACAATCAAGTTCAGCTTCCATAGCCATTGCACAAAGTGCGCTTTACACACATGTAATCGGTTTTGAAGCTGCAGCTGCTTTTGTAATTGGAACAAATATAGGAACAACCGTAACAGCTTTACTTGGCAGTATTGGCGGTATTGCGGATAAAAAAAGAGTGGCACTGGCCCATTTGCTTTTCAATGTCTCAACCGGAGTTATCAGTTTACTCTTTTTATATCAATTGATTAGTTTGGTAAATTTTGCATTTCCGCATACAGACGGCGTTATAAAAATTGCAATTTTTCATACCTTGTTTAACATACTGGGCGTTCTTATCTGGTATCCTTTTATATCATTTTTAACGGCATTTACACAAAAATACTTTCACCAGGCACAGGACAAAGTTACAAAATTTATATGTAATGTATCTACAGAAGTTCCACAAATTGCTATAGAAGCACTCAAAAAAGAGATAGAGCATCTTTTGAAAAAAGTTCAGGAGTTTGCCCTGCTTGCCATCAATGTGCCTCCGTCAAAAGTTCTTGACGAGCATATGGCGATAGATAAAATTTTAGATAAATACACCCACAGTTTTAATGTAGAATTTGAAAAAGTATATGAAAAAATACGTCTTTTGGAAGGTGAAATATACCGTTATGCCTCTGAACTTTCTGCTGTCAATAATGATGAAGAGTACAATGATAAGCTAAACAGACTCATAAAAGAAGTCAATTATCTTGCCACTGCCGCTAAAGTCATAAAAGATATGCTGTATGATTTGGATTATTTTTATAATGCACATACAAAGGAAGAACAGCAGTTTTACAAAAACATACGCTATCAAATACTCAAAAATATTCAGGCTTTTAACAAAGCCATCCAGGGAGATGAAGATTCCATTAAAGAGATGGATGAAATTTACAAAAGAATTGCGGATGCTTACAGAAAAAGCACTCTCATAATAAAAGATATTGCAAGAAACCATAGTATCAAATCTGATGTGACGACTATGGCAATCAATGACATGCACTCAGTAAAGAGTTTTTCAAAGTCTATGTACAATATACTGAAATTAAACTAATTCCAAAATTTAAAAAAACAATCTAATTTTATTTCTTCAAATAAAAGCATACTTATAGATTCTTTTTTTTTATATACTGCGTGCAGGGGCATACTGACTGACTTTAGATCCTCTTTTTATATGAATGATTATCATAATTATTTAAATTCTTATAATATAATAAAATCTGATATATAATTATTTATAATCTCCGGTTTATTTTACTGTACTTAAATAATTAAATATTATTTAAGAAAAGATTTTCAGTCTTATTTGATAAGATTTTATACAAGCCATTTGAATCAGAAAAAATAACTTTTTATGATTATTATGTGCTCTTGACAATTAAGGAGAAGAGATGCCTAAATCAGCATTATCAATAGCTACAATTCAGTTGCCGAATTCAAGGTATGGAGAGATAAGTGTTGCTCATATTGAACAACCGTATGGTGACTTCAGCAGTCCCGTCGTTAGTATAGGAATTTCACTTGAAGGGGATGACGACCATGACTGGAAAGTACATTTGCCTTATGAAAAACTCGATGAAGTTATCAAAGCACTTGAAGAAGCCCGTGATATGAGTGATACTATGCCCCGAAATGACAAACATTATCTTGACCTGCATGCCGAAATTGGTGGTGGAGCGTAAGTACGCTTCACGGTTCAATACTCGCATATCCTGTTTCCGGTCTGATAGTTATAGTAACATTTTCATCACTGCCGTTTGCAAGTGTAAGATTACAATCAACGGTTAAAAGTGCACCATTATTACCCGGTACAGTATATGCAGCCGTTGTTGCGGCAAGACTTCCGACAAGCGGTCTGCCTAAATGATCGAAACTGATTATAGACTGATTGGCACAGCCGCCAGAAGTTGTAACTGAAGTTACCCCTTTTAAAACTACACTACTTATATTAGTGTCAGTTTGCGGATCTTTTGCAAATCTTGTGTTATTATCACTCACTATGGAAAACCTGTTGCCATTCAAAACAATTTGCCACCGGTCTTTGTACCAAGTATTATTTTGGGTAAACTTGTCATCTATGATTGCCAAATGCTGTGTATATCTGATTTGTGAAAGTAAATGAACAGCTGCTTCAGCAACCGGGTTTGTCTTTACTCTGGGGAGAATAACAGCAGCCAATATCCCAATCACAACTATTACAAATACCAGTTCCAGTAATGTAAATGCTTTTTTCATTAATACTCTCTCTCTCTTTTAGTCTGCCTGTAGATTCTATTTTTTTATTATATCAAAATAGTTGTGTTTAAGCACAACCACATCCACTGCCGCAGCTGCCGCCATTGGACTTCTGTGTTGATTCAAGAGACCAGTCATCGGTAGATTCACAGCCAACATCGCAACTCACACCTGTGCTGCAACCAGAAACCGCGGTAGTATTCAAAGCCACTCTTATTACAAACATATCGCCTTCGGCCAGTTGTGCATCAAAAGTGTGTTTCCCGCAGAACTCTTCATTCATAAGTTCAGCTACTATATTTGCATACTTATATGCTTCTTGCTGTGTTTGAAATGTAACATTGTTTTCGTATTCACTTTTTTTAAAACACTCACACTCTTTTTCCATTTGTACCGTATACATAAAATATTCCTTTGAATTATTAATTATCTCAGTATAGTATTTATTAGCAAAATAAGCATACTTTATAAAAAGTAATTTTTCTTTATAAATGTTTTTTTATTTTTTCGGATAATCAATAAATAGCAACTTGGCATTGTCACTATCTATATCTTTCCATTGTTTACATGTAAAAGCGATACTGACAATACCGCAGGTTGGCAAATTTTCTATATAACCGGCATAATGCTCTGCTAATTCATTCAGTCCCGGGTTGTGTCCTACCAAAAACACGGTATTGTATTTGTCGTCAATATCCATAAGAATATCTTCCAATGTACTTACGTCAGCTTCATAAATATTTTGGTCATAAACAATTTTCTTTTGATTATAGTGAACCTTCTTTGCAATACTCTCTACCGTTATCTTCGCTCGTTTTGCAGGACTCGACAAAATAAGATCAGGCATAATCTTTTTTTTGCGAAGTCTTTCGCCCATCATTGGAGCATCATGCCTGCCTCTTTTGTTTAAAGGCCTGTCAAAATCATCCAAATCCATATTTTTCCAACTCGATTTAGCATGTCTTATTATATAAAGTGTTTTCATAATTATGATCCTTTGTTCTGTGTTATGCTAGCAGAAATTGATAAAAAACAGGCGCAAATACCGATGAGTCTTGAAAAAAATACTGTGAGTAAATAAATTTGTTGGAAAGTTTGTATGTAAAGGGTTATAATTGATGTGGCTCCGGATACTGGATTCGAACCAGTGACCAAGTGATTAACAGTCACCTACTCTACCGCTGAGCTAATCCGGAATATGTAAAATTATCTTAAAAATGGTGTCAGAGGGGGGACTTGAACCCCCGACCCCCGGCTTATGAGACCAGTGCTCTAACCAGCTGAGCTACCCTGACATCGTTTAAGAGGGTGGAATTATACATATATTAAACTTTATTTTTACTAAAACAGGCTTTTAATTGAGTAATTTGGACACATACAGCAACTTGTCAAAGAACTTTACATGTAAGAATAAGGTAAGCTTAGTCAATATGACTAAAGGTATTGACATTTTTACTTTTTTCTTGTAATATTCTTCTCATAAATTAATCATATTTGTAAGGAGATATAATGAATTTTACACCTTTAGGAAAAAGAGTATTGGTTAAACGTGTTGAAGAGGCTAATACTACGAGTTCAGGTATTATTATCCCTGATAATGCAAAAGAGAAGCCTTCTCGCGGGGAAATTGTAGCAGTAAGTTCAGAGGTGAGTGAGCTAAAAAAAGGTGATGAAGTTATTTTTGGTAAATACTCCGGAAATGAGGTTACACTTGATGGTGATTTATATATAGTAATAGATGTTGATGATATTTTCGGAATCATTGGTTAAGTAAAAAAAATTAAAAAATATAAGGAGTTTAACAAATGGCAAAAGAGATAATATTTTCAGATAACGCAAGAAACAAACTGGCACGCGGAGTTGAAAAACTCACAGATGCGGTAAAAGTGACAATGGGACCTCGCGGTCGTAATGTTTTGATACAAAAAAGCTATGGTGCGCCTAGTATCACAAAAGACGGTGTATCTGTTGCCCGTGAAATTGAGCTACAGGACAACCTGGAAAACATGGGAGCACAACTTGTAAAAGAAGTTGCTTCAAACACTGCGGATGAAGCCGGAGACGGAACAACAACGGCAACAGTGCTTGCAAATGCGATTTTCAGCGAAGGGCTTAGAAACATCACGGCAGGTGCAAACCCTGTTGAAGTAAAACGCGGAATGGACAAAGCATGTGATTCAATTTTGGAGCACTTAAAAGCAGCTTCTAAATCTATTAAAGACAAAAATGAAATTGCACAGGTTGCAACTATTTCTGCAAACTCCGATGCAAAAATAGGAAACATGATAGCAGAAGCTATGGAAAAAGTCGGTCAGGACGGTGTAATTACTGTTGAAGAGGCAAAAGGTATCGTAGATGAGCTTGATGTTGTTGAAGGTATGCAGTTTGACCGTGGATATTTAAGCCCGTATTTCATTACAAATACTGAAAAAATGACAGCAGAAATCGAGAATCCTTATATCTTACTGGTTGACAGTAAAATTGCATCACTCAAAGATCTGCTGCCGGTTTTAGAACAGGTACAAAAGACAAACCGTCCTTTACTTATTATCGCTGAAGATGTAGAGGGTGAAGCACTTTCAACTCTTGTTGTGAACAAACTTCGCGGTGTACTCAACATTTCCGCTGTAAAAGCACCAGGCTTTGGAGACAGAAGAAAAGCAATGCTGCAAGATATTGCAACATTGACAGGCGGTACTGTAATTTCTGAGGAAACAGGCTATACATTGGAGGGTGCAGAAATTTCTATGCTTGGACAGGCATCACGTGTTGTCATAGACAAAGACAATACAGTCATCGTTGACGGTGCAGGAAGTGAAGAAGCTGTCAAAGCCCGTATATCTGAAATAAAAACACAGATTGAAGCAACTTCCAGCGAGTATGATAAAGAAAAACTGCAAGAACGTCTTGCAAAACTCAGCGGTGGTGTAGCCGTCATCAAAGTCGGTGCTGCAACTGAGACTGAAATGAAAGAGAAAAAAGACCGTGTTGATGATGCGCTTTCGGCTACAAAAGCAGCTGTTGAAGAAGGTATAGTCATCGGTGGTGGAGCGGCACTGGTTCATGCTGCTGCAAAAGTAAATATTGATAACCTTGAAGGCGATCAAAAAATCGGTGCTGAGATTATATTACGTGCCGTGAAAGCTCCTATAAAACAGATTGCACAAAATGCAGGATTTGACACAGGTGTTGTTGTCAATGCAATTCAAAATGCAGAAAATGAAAATATTGGTTTCAATGCGGCAACAGGTGAATATGTAGATATGTTTGAAGCGGGTATTATCGATCCGTTTAAAGTTGAACGTGTTGCGCTTACAAATGCGACTTCCGTTTCAAGCCTGCTCCTCACTACAGAAGCGGCAATTTTTGAAATTCCAAAAGAAGAAGCTCCTGCAGCAGATATGGGAGGAGGAATGCCTCCGCAAATGGGAATGCCGGGAATGATGTAAGAAGCAGTGAGTAAAAAAACTGTCTCCTTGGTTCTTGGAAGCGGTGGTGCCCGTGGTCTAGCCCACATTGGCATCATCAGATACCTCGAAGAAAACGATTACGAAATAAAATCTGTTTCAGGATGTTCTATCGGTGCACTCGTCGGTGGATTTTATGCAGCCGGAGTGCTGCATATTTATGAAGAGTGGCTCCAGCAGATAGATACTCTTGAAATGCTAAAACTGCTTGACTTTAAAGGTTCAGGCGGTCTTGTATCAGGACAGAAACTGATGCAAAAGCTTGAAAACCTTGTCGGTGACTGCCTCATCGAATCTTTAGATATAAAATTTACAGCTGTCTGTACAGATATAGAAGCTGAGAAAGAAGTATGGATTAACAGTGGTTCTTTATTAAGTGCCATTAGAGCGTCCATCTCTCTGCCTCTTTTTTTCACTCCTTTTATCACATCATCAGGAAAAAAACTTGTTGACGGCGGGGTACTCAATCCGGTACCTATTGCGCCGACATTTCATGATGATACAGACCTTACTATTTCGGTAAACCTGGGTGCTGAAGCTGCTCCTGATATGCCAATAAAAAAACGTAAAAAAACTGACACTCCAATACGGCAAAAACTGCAACACTATCTGAAGACTCTCTCATTACCCGATACATTTGTCAAAGAAGACAATATGTACAGCATTGCAAACAAATCTTTTGAAACACTCCAGGGAGCACTCGCCCGTATGAAACTTGCAGCTTATCCTTCTGATATAGAAATAGATATACCCAGAAACCTGTGCAACACTTTTGACTTCGACAAAGCAGAAGAATTGATTGCCTATGGTTACAATTTATGCAAAAAAAGAGCTGATTTATAATTTATTGTCTTATAATGACTACACTTATACATAACGAAAGGAAAACAGATGAGTAATAAAATTTTCATAATAACAGTCTTTATAGGAAATATTGCATTTGGTGGTGTTTTACCAAAAATAGATCTGCAGGGAACCATTCACACAAAAAGCACAAACAGTTTTAGAGCAAAAGTCAGCAAAAAACTTTTTGAACATGGTCTTGACAAAAAAATCGCAAAAGCAAATGTTGACAATGTACTTCTTCATGATGATGCTCTTAATGAGTTGATGACACAAAACATTCTCAAAAACATCCCTTTGCTCAAAGATGAAGATATATTAAACTTTGTCACGCAGGCTGCCTTACGAAAAAAAACAGTCGATTTGAGTTCCTATGCCACACTGGTTTCTTTGGTGCAAAAACACGCAGCCGCTTTCATAGATAAAGACTTAATCTCACAGATAGAACAGACAAGCATTGAAAATGAAAAATTAAAATCGATGAAGGTTTTTGTTTAGATGAAGATTGAAAACCCGTTTGAGTCTGGGCATATAAAAAACTATATTTTACTTTATGCAAGTGTTGTCGTAATAATGATTTTATTTTTCTTCGCTTCAACACTCTTTCAAGAAGATGCAAAAAAAATAGAAAAAAAGAGTTTTAATACAAAAGCACCTGAATTAAAAAAGCCACAGGCTGCAAACAAAAAAACATCTGTAAAAGAAAAAAAGTTTAAACTACTGCAGACAAATTACTAAAGGGCACCTCTGAATGTAAAACTACTCTTTCGTAACTATATACAACTGTTCGTGTCCCAGTTTCTTTAAAATATCCATCACATTTACAAAGTCCTGAAACTTGGACTCCTTGTCACTTCGAAGCACTACCGTCTGGTCTTTGGAAACAGCAGAAAGTTTTTGTTGTAACTCTTTGAGGTTTACTTTCTCTTTGTCAAAAAATATCTCACTTTTTGCATTCACATAAACCGTCACCTCTTTTTTCGTATCTTCTTTTTCTGTTGCTTTTGCTTCTGGCAAATTCACGGGAATAACGCCCTGCTTTATAAAAGTAGCTGTTGTCAACACCATGACAAGCAGAACAAGCATAATATCTATAAAAGGAATGACATTGATCTGATCAAACTTTTTAAACTGTTTTTTACACTTCATGGGCCACATCAAACTTTGTTAAAATTCTTTCAACTTTACGAAGAAGAATTGTATAGGCTACAATAGCCGGCATAGCCACAACAAGTCCCATCGCCGTAGCTTTGAGTGCAAGAGCGAGTCCTATCATGATTTTTTTTGCATCTACTGCACCCAAATCACCCAAAGTATAAAAAGTGATCATAATACCGATGACTGTTCCAAGCAGACCCACATAGGGTGCATTTGTTCCTATTGCACTGATGACATTGATATTGTCCGTTAAGTCAAGTTCTAAATTGTCTCTGTGTTTATAATCTTCTATACGTACACTCTTGTAAAACATCATTCTCTCAATAAAAAGCCACAAAGTGACAATACTCATAAGAATCAAGGTTCCCATAACACCATAATCAAGGGCCTGTTCTGCATATGTCATTATATCATTTGTTATTTGCATTCATATTCCTGTTTAAATTTTAATTCTACTGTTGTTCCAATATTTTTTGATGACTGCAACAGTAATTCTATATTGTTTCTTTCGCAAAATCTTTTGACAAGATTTAATCCTATGCCAAAACCCTGCATATTTTTATTTGACTGGTAATAGTTGTCAAAAATACGAACAAGTTCAACCTCATCCATCCCTATTCCGTAATCTTTTATTTTTATACTGTTGTTTTTTACCTCAATATCTATATTTCTTGAAGTGCCTGAGTATTTTACCCCATTATCAATAATATTGTCAATTACTTTTCCCAAACCTTTTTGATCGCTCAATACAGGCATTTTTTCCAACACAAGATTAAATTTCATTTGAGGATATATTTTTTTTACAAAGCCAACTCTCTGTTTGATTAACTCATCAACAAAAAACTCCTCTTTTATCTTTTGATTTGTTTGCATCTTAATCAGATAATCCAATTCATTATAACGCTCTTTAAGCATCATACAGGCTGTATTTATACGTCCAATGCGTTTGAGTATTTTCTCATCATGGCAATTTTTACCTAAAAGCTGTGTCGTTGTTGTAATGGTGCTGATAGGCAGATTAAGCTCATGGAGGGTCTCTTTTGAAAGGTTTTGCAACTCTTGAACATACTCAGCCAAGGGATCAACTGCAAGTTTGGATATAAATACTCCTGAGAGTATAACAATACAAAGGACAATAAAAGCAAACATATAGAGATTCTCTACATGTAACACGTTGATAAAGTAGTATCCGAGCAGTAAAAAACCTGCTACAGTAAAAAAGTAATAAATAAAGATAATTATTCGAAGATTACGAAACAAGTTTGTATCCGATGCCGCGAATATTTTCTATGCACATAGTAGGCAGTAATTGTTTGAGTCTGTTTATATAGACACGTATAGCGCCATCACTTCCTCCTCCGTCAGCCGTTGTCCACAACTCTGCATATATCAGCTCTTTTGGTACAGGAGAGTTGACATGATTCATCAGCAATGCTAAAAGTTCATACTCTTTTTTTGAAAGTTCCAAAACCGTTTTATTATAATAAATACATTTATGCAGCTTGTCATGACACAGTTCACCTATACATTCCGCTTCTTTTATCTTGGTTCTTTTTATAAGCGCCTGTATGCGAAATAAAAGTTCTGCATTGTCAAAAGGTTTTGTTAAAAAGTCATCACAACCGCTTACAAAACCACGATGAAGCATCTCTTTTTCTTTATGCGAAGTTAGAAAAATGGCAGGTGTTTCATCCTGGGCAGAGCGTAAATCACCGAGCAGAGAAATACCGTCTATAAGAGGCACATTGATATCCAAAAGATAAATATCAAACTTTGTATCATAGGTGGCATCAAGAGCATCCTGCCCGTTTGGATAATGAAGCACTTCATACCCCTCTTCCTCGAGTAAGTCCACCAGGGTCTCCCCAAAAAGAAGGTCATCTTCAAGCAGCAGTATTTTAATCGACACTCTCTATAGCCCATCCTATCGTTTCACCCGCATACATAGGCACAACTCCTGCATAGTTCTGGGGAACTACAAAGGGTCTTTTTTCAAGAGTCACTTCTTTAAACTCAGGACAGATTCCGTAAATATTTTGTGCATTGTCACTGACAAATGCCTGTAAATTATCCAACTTGTCAAACTGGTCAAATATTTCTGTCAGAAGCTGTAGTGAAATCGGTGCGGTAAAAATACCCGCCGCACAGCCACACGACTCTTTTTTATGCTGAGGATGCGGCGCAGAATCTGATCCGAACATTACTTTTGGATGCGCTTCAAGCGCTACACTTAAAAGTGCATCCAAATCTTCCGGTCTTTTGGCAATCGGTTTGCAAAAAAGGTGCGGACGCATCAATCCGCCGATGACATCATCCAGCGTTAACAGCAGGTGATGTACAGTAATCGTCGCATACAAATTCGGATATTTGTCCAGCATAGCAACCGCTTCTTTGGTTGTAATATGCTCCATTATAATTTTCAAATCAGGAAAATTCTGTGCCAAAAGTTCATAAATACTCATAAACTCCGCTTCTCTGTCCATCACAAAACCATCCGTCTCACCGTGCACGCATAAAGGAATACCCAAACTGCTCATCGTCTCCAAAGTAGTACGCATCTCTTCTATATCAAAAGAGCTGACACCGCCCTCTGAATTTGTAGTAATTCCCGCAGGATAGAGTTTAATCGCTGTTATTTCATCTACTATACTTTCTAAAAAAGCTTTATCATAATTTTTATAAAACAGTGTCATGTAGGGTTCAAAATAATCATTTGGCACAGCCGCCATAATCCGCTCTCTGTACGCCAAAAGATCTTCTCTTGTCTCAACAGGAGGCACAAGATTGGGCATCACTATGGCCCCGCTGTAACTGTATGCCGTCAAGGGCGCTACATTTTCAAGCATTACACCGTCACGAAGGTGCAGGTGCATATCCAGAGGCATCAAAAGTATATGGGTTTTCATAAAAATTTCCTTAAGTTTATCAATGAAAACATTATAACAAATTCGTTGTTAAATGCCCCATAAATATATATCGGCAAACCAAAGAAGCATACCTATAGGTGCCAAAAACCTATATAAATGACTGAGCTTGACAAAAGGTTTTCCTTCTATAAAAACACCTACCTGGACAGCAGAAACCATGAGTGAAGCGAGAATAAGAAAAAGATAAGCGGCAAGTAAAACTGTGTACCATGTTTTATGGGTAAAACCATACACAAGCAAAGCCACGATAGCAATAAAAACAAGAGTGTTTTGAATATTCATATTGAGATTGGATTTTTCTTCTTTTTTGTAAACGCGGGCAATTTTAAAGTAAAGAAAAGCAAGAAAAAGCATTGTATAGTAAAGCATTGGCAAAACTCCGTATTTTTTACAGGAATTCTACCTAATTAAGATTAACTAATCTTTATTATACATATAAATTATAAACTTTCTTTTGCCTGGGCTATTAAATCATTGATTGCATTTTCATAGCGTTTGGCTTCCTCTTTGTCTGTTGATTCAAATCGCGTCACTAAAACCGGTGTTGTGTTACTCGCCCGTACAAGCCCCCAGCCTTTTTCAAAGTTGATGCGTACACCGTCCACGTCTATCATATCTTTTATAACAGGAAAATCGGCAGGCGGATTTTTAAGCAGTTCTTTTACTTTTTCTATGATTTTAAATTTCTGTGCTTCTGTTGTTTCTACTTTAATTTCTTCGGTAGAATAGACTTGCGGGAGTTTGGCAAGTTCTGCATCTAAATCTATCCCCTCATGTACCAGTTCCAACATTCTGAGTGTTGCATAAATCGCATCATCATAGCCGAAATAACGGTTTTTAAAAAAGACATGCCCGCTCACCTCACATGCCAAATCAGCATTGATTTCTTTCATTTTCACTTTGAGGTTTGAATGTCCTGTTTTATACATCACAGCCTTGGCACCACGACGCTCCAACTCATCATACATCACCTGTGAGCATTTCACTTCTCCTACAACGGTCGGCTTGTCCATCTTCATGGCATATAAAAGTGCCATCATATCGCCTTTGATGTTGTTCTTATGCGTAAGCACCGCTATACGGTCTGCATCCCCGTCATACGCAAAAGCAATATCCCCCTCTTTTTCAAGCAGGGCTTTGACATCTTTGAGATTTTCCTCTACCGAAGGATCAGGATGATGGTTTGGAAAAGTTCCGTCAGGCTCTACATATATTCCCTTTACATGTAATGCGAGTTTTTCAAAGATTTCAGGCAGCACAACACCTGCTACACCATTGCCGCAATCATAGACAATCTTTGTTTGCAACCCTTTAAGGTGTTGAAATTCATTGACCATAAAGTCTATATAACGCTCTTTCGCCTTGATTTTACTTACATCTCTTGGTACTTTTGGCGGCATTTGCATCGTCTCGCACTCACGCCCAAGCGCATAAATATCTTCCCCAAAAAAAGGCGCTTTGTCTACCGTAATCTTAAAACCGTTGTATTCACTCGGATTATGCGAACCTGTTATCATAACAGAAGCCGAAGGCACAATGCCATCCCACTCCTGATAATTTGTGAAGTAGTTTACCGGTGTCGGCACAAGCCCCATGTCAAGAACTTTTTTCCCACCTGCATTGAGCCCTGCCACCAGATACTCAAAAAGAATCGGCGAGTGGCTTCTGGCATCATAACCCACTGCCACATATTCGCCCTCTATTTTAGATGCAAGCCCATAGCCTATTTTTGTGACACTCTCTTTATTTAGCTCTTTTTCATATATTCCGCGTATGTCATATTCTCTGTAAATGCTCAATTGTCCAGCCTTGTAAAATTATTACAGAGATTCTACATAAATATTTATTAAATATTACTTTTTGTGTTTATACTTTTATGTCAAGCTTTTGAAAATCTGCCTTTTCAAACATCTTTTTAAGCATACGTTCGCCTTCTTCTTTTGACAACTCAGCTATTGATTTTTTACCGTCATAGCCCACACTTTGCAAAAAGCTTTGAAAATCCTGAAAATTGGAAACTATTTTATTGATTGTTTCATCTACACCGTTTGGCTTTTTGTTTACATGTAAGGCTATCTCTTTCATATTTTGCGCTATCTCTTTTTTAATTGCTTTGACATCATCAGCAGAGAGTTTTTTTGTGTATAAATTTTTAATTGCACTGTTTGAAGATATGTCCATAAATATTGCCTTCTCAATGATTTTTTTCGGAATCGGTACTTTAGTGCCGACTGGTTGTTATAGAACTTTATGTATTACTATCGGTTTTATGCACAAAATCTTAACTTCGTACAAAGAATTTATTTAAATTTACATATTTTCTTGGTAATTTAAAAAAAAGCTGATATACTGTTGCCAAGTGAAAGATGAGGCGTGAATTCATCTTTAGTGTGTTTTTTGATCTATGTGTTAAAACCTCCTAAAGACTCTCCCAATTTTTTGACAAAATAAATATACAAGGCTAGACAATGGCAGAATTACAAGACGGTAAAGTTAAATGGTTTAACGACGAAAAAGGTTATGGTTTCATAGAGCAAGACAATGGTGGAAAAGATGTATTCGTACATTTCCGTCAAGTGAACAACAACGGTGGTGGACGTGTTTCACTTGAAGAAGGTCAAAGAGTAACTTTCGAAGTTGGTGAAGGTCAAAAAGGCCCACAGGCTGAGAACGTAACTCCTCTTTAGTAGTTAACCTCACACCCCTTTTATGCAGGCTTTTATGCCTGTATGATTTTTCTATCTTTTTAAAACTTCCAAACACTCGTTTACTATTTGCAACTCTTCATCTGTTTTTATCACTAATGATTTTATATTTTTAAGTATTTTATTATTCATAACCGCTTCTCGAACATATGCAGAATTTTCGCCTATACCGCCGCTGAATATTATGGCATCCACATCCTCAAGCAACACCATATACGCACCTATATACTTTTGAATCCGTCGCACCATAATGTCGAGTGCCAGTTTTGCCGCATCATCTTTGCGGTTTTGTATCTTTCGTACATCATTTTCGCCGCACAAACCAAGCAGTCCTGACTTTTTATTGAGCATTTCATCTATTTCATTCGGCTTTACATGTAAAGACTCTTGCAGATATAAAACAATAGCCGGATCAATGTCACCGCTCCTTGTTCCCATCACAAGCCCTTCAAGCGGAGTAAATCCCATAGAAGTATCGCAGCTTTTCCCGTTTTTAACAGCACAGGCACTTGCTCCGTTTCCAAGATGCAAGCTTATAATGTTTGTATCTTCTGCTTTTTTCCCAAGCAATAATGCCGCTTGTTGCAGTAAATAGGCATGAGACGTCCCGTGAAAACCATAACGGCGGATTTGATGTTTTTCATACAGCTCATGGGGAAGTGCATATAAAAATGCCTCTTTTTTCAGTGTTGCATGAAAAGCCGTATCAAAAACAGCTATTTGGGGGATGTTTGGCGCATAGTGACGAACGACTTTTATACCTTCAAGATTTGCCGGATTATGCAAAGGTGCCAAAGGAATTAAATCACTTATAGCCTGCATAACCTCATCATCTATAAGAACAGAAGCTCTAAACTGCTCACCGCCGTGAACTACTCTGTGCCCTACTGCATCAATCTCTGCAAAGTTTACATGTAAAGACTCTATCGCCTCAAAATGGTTTGCTACAGGCGAATTTGGCTCGCCTATATGTTCTACAAGTTCGCTTTGCAAAATTTTTGCACCCGGCATTGCAAAAAGTTTGAATTTTAAAGAAGAACTTCCGGCATTGATTACTGCAACTCTCATTGGTTTTCCCCCGCTTGAATAGCCGTAATAGCTACGGTATTGACAATATCCTCCACCAGACAGCCTCGGCTCAAATCATTTACCGGCTTGTTGAGTCCCTGCAAAACCGGTCCTATGGCAATCGCTCCGCTTGAGCGTTGTACGGCTTTATAGGTATTGTTGCCTGTGTTTAAATCAGGAAATACAAATACCGTCGCCTTCCCTGCCACTTTTGAGTTCGGCAGTTTGATTTTTGCCACCTCTTTGTCAATTGCCGCATCATACTGAATAGGCCCTTCTACAAGTAAATCCGGTCGCTTTTGGCGTACAATTTTTGTGGCAGTTCTTACTTTGTCAACATCAGAGCCGTGCCCGCTCTCTCCCGTCGAGTATGAAAGCATGGCAATTTTTGGCTCAATACCGAACATTTTTGCACTTTGCGCCGATGCAATGGCGATTTCTGCGAGCGTTTGCGCGTCCGGGTCCTGATTGATTGCACAGTCACCGTACACAAGCACCTTTGTTTTAAGACACATAAAAAAGACACTTGAAACAACAGAAAACTCCGGTTTTGTTTTTATAATCTGCAAAGCGGGACGAATGGTATCTGCCGTTGCATGAATAGCACCACTAACCATACCGTCGGCATAACCGAGTTGTACCATCATTGTGGCAAAATAGTTCACATGCAACATTGCATCTTTGGCTGCCTCTTTTGTGATGCCCTTGTGTTTTCTCAGCTCGTAAAAAACATCCGTAAACTTTTCTATCAATGGGGATGAGAGATGATTGACTACAGTTGCCGCGGATAAATCAAGCCCCAAACGCAGATAACGCCCTTTGAGTTCTTCTTCATCACCTATAAAAATAATCTCTGCGACCCCTCTTCTTAAAATTATTTCTGCTGCTCTTAAAATGCGTTCATCACTTGATTCGGGCAACACGATTCTTTTTTTATTTTGCGACGCCATGTAAAAAAGTTTGTATTCAAACATCTGCGGTGTCATAATATCACTGTAGGCTGTTGCTATCTTTTCTTCTATGCTTTTTATATCCACACTGCTGTTAAAAAGTCCCAAAGCAAGTGCGATTTTTCTCTCAGAATGAGCACGCAGTCTTGAGTGCACTTTCATGACATCTCTTGCTGTTTCAAAAGTATCGGTATCGACACAGAGTATAGGAACTTTGAAGCTGTTTAGCCCTTCTATGAGCTTTTGAATATTTTTATTAAGCTTCATACTGAAAGGAAAAATAATCGCAGCAATATTCGGATAACCTGAAGAGTGCAAAGCCCCAAAAAGCCCTAAAATAATATCAGATCTGTCAGCCGGAACAATGACCAAATCTTCTTCTTCGATATGTTCTAAAAAATTATCGAGTGTCAATGCTGCAACTTTGACATTTCTTATCACTCTGGTATGGTCATAGCTCTCAAGCAGTATCTTTTTTGCGCCAAGCGTCTCTATCACATCTTCAATAGTAGGCAAGTTCAATTCCTCTACCTCTTTTAAAAGATAAATTGTATAAGGCACTTTTTCAAACATTTTTTGCAGCTGCTTGTACTTTTCATCATTGACACGGTTCACAAAAGTGGCAAAATGGGTACATCCCTCAGAAGTCAGATACTCATTTTCAATCAAAACATTTTCATATATCTCTTTTGTTGTGGCACTGTCGGCTTTAATGACGCTTATCACGGGTGCAGCAAAATTTTGGGCGATTTTGACATTTAAATCATAACTGATGGTCGAGGTTAAAAAAGAACGCCGAATCCCTTCACACAGTACAAAATCATACTCACGTTCAAGCTTTTTGAATTTGTCTATAAGACGGGTTATCAGAAGATTGTCCTCTTTTTTAGAAATCATCTCTTCGACTTCTTTAATGTCAAAACCATAACATGCTGCATAGTCTATATCGAGATTATAACGCTGCAAAATAAAGTCTATATCACCGTCACGTATGTTTTTGTCAAAGATTATCGGGCGAAAAAAAGCGACACGATGCAGTTTACGCTTGAGTATTTCCATCATACCCATAGAGACAAAAAGTGTCCCTGCATTTTTTTCCTGTGCGGCAATATAGAGTGATTTTATTTTCATGTTTTTACCTTTTTGCTTACGAACAAGTTTATAAGCTTTCAATCCATGCCAGCCCAGACTGAAGTCTGGGTTCCTTTGTATTTCGGAATCGGTACTTCAGTGCCGACTCTCAAGGCTATAAAAGTCTGAGTTCTGAAATGGTTCAATATACAGTATAATTCTATCTAAAAAACGGAACCTTATGACACCAAAAGAGTTAATGATAAGCAGATATGAGGCATTTGTAAAAAAAGACTGGGAATATTTGGCACACACTTCTGTTTCACAGACAGTTGAAGATTTGCGACATACACCTGCATTAGAGTGGCTGAGGCTTGATGTGTTACATGTAACGGCAGATACGGTCGAGTTTAAAGCCTATTACAAAGAAAACGACACCTTACATGTACTGCATGAAAAAAGTTTTTTTGTGCAGGAAGATGGCCAATGGAAATATAAAGACGGAACACTTTATAACTCCAAAATAGAGCGAAATATCAGCTGTCCCTGCGGAAGTGGCAAAAAATACAAAAAGTGCTGTGGCTGAATATTTGTTTGTTATGCAGGTTTTACACAGTTAAGACACCAAGTCGGCACTGAAGTACCGATTCCGAAATACAAAGGGACCCATCCTTCAGGGTGGGCTGAGAGTGGCAGGAAAACAACAACAGGTTTTTTGGGACCCGTACTTCAGTGCGGGCGAGCATGGCAGGAAAGCAACAAACAGTCGGCACTGCAGAAAAAAACCAAATTTTTACACTTGAATAACATTTTTTCCTTGCCATTTGAAGGAGAGTACAAGTTTTTCGCAGGCGGCAGTTTTGGCATAATCCTGCAGATACTCCAGCATCATTTTAGCATAGCCTTTTTCACGATATTTTTCATCCGTGACCAAATCAAAAACATAAAGATGTCTTTTATGGCAGAGGCTTGTCTGCACCGCTGCACCTCCGCAGCATACCAGTTCACCGCGTTCCAGAATACCGAACATCTTATATTCCATGTGTCGCATATCGTATATAAGGTCTTCAAATTCATCGTAGCTCAGCTCTGTGTAAAGCTGTTTTACCAGGTCATACACGGGATAAAGTTCTTTGAGTGTCATTTCTCTTATTTGCATAATGTTATTGTAGCACATAATAAGAAGCTAAAGAAACCCGTACTTTTAATGCTCAAATGTGTATTTAAGAAAGTACAAAAGTTTTCTGTTCTATAATGAAAAGAAAACGGGAAGAATATGAAATTTATACAGCTTTTTTTACTCTTTGGGATATTTTTATACGCTTCGGTAAAAACACCTTCTGATGTCTATTCTCAGTCTATTGTGCTCAAACAGATGGTTGAAGAACTGCGCAAAGAAAACGGCATCACAAAACCACTTAAAGAGGTTGAACAGCAACATAACAAACTGCCGCGGCATGTTATTCAAAAAACACTTGAAGTGTTGACAAAAGTAAACAAATACAGAGAAATACACAACTTTGGTCCTATTGCCATTCCGCCTGTTCCTCCAAGAAAAATTACCCCGCAGGATGTATATAACAATGTCATACGACTAAAAGAAGAGATTCACTACCTGCTCAAAAACCAAAAAAAGTACTTTGCTTACAAACAGTACAAAGACAAAACACCGAGTGATGTTTACCAGGTACTCTGGACAGTTTCTCTTGGTTTTGATGAGTTGCTGGGACAGGGATTTACCCCAAGTGATGTTTATATCCAGTCACAGCAGATTCTTGAGCGTATTGAATTTTTACGCTCTTCACAAAGAGAGTACAGTGATGTAAAAATGCCGCCAAAACGACCAAACCTTCATCCGAATCATGCACTCTATGCCTCAATAGATTTGATAAAAAAGATAAGTGAAGTTGAAAAAAAACTCTGGATGACGCCCGTACCTGTACCAAAAGCCAAGCACAAAGTCATCTCTCCCACAGAAGTATATGACTCTCTGCAAACCGTCAAAGCAGAGCTTAACAGACTCTCTCGCCGTTTGGGAATAGAAAGAAGCTTTCCACCAAAAAAACTCCAAACAAAAAAGACACCTTCGGATGTCGTCCAAAATCTTGAGTATGCAAAAGCACTTCTGCCTGCTTTTGATTTTTCTCATCCGCTCAATCAGTATCCACAAAAATCACTTACCAAAACACCTAATGAAGTTTATGCACTCAGCGAATATATTTTGCATAAAATTATGCGAATCAAAGAGAGAAGAGGCATCCAGCTCAAAGCAAAAAAAGTACCGTATGTCTATGGACTTGAGCCTATTTATGTCTATGTTAAGGGACTTGAAGATTTGGAAAAAACAGCAAAACTAAAATCACTCGAAGGATTTTACCCCTCACAAATCCCTGATGCACCAAATACAAAAATAACACCAAGTGAGGTATATGAACTCATTTTACGACTTGATGATGAAATCAACCTTGTTTACAATACAAAAAAATATAATTATAATTTTATCTCCTACAGAAACTACCTCGAGAAAAAAATATACCAGGACAAGACACCTTCTGATGTTTATAATCTCTTATGGAAAATATCGTATGAACTTGATACAATTTTAAACCAGGAGTATACTCCGAATGAGACCTATATTCTTGCTGTCAAACTCTACAAAAACATCCAGACTGTCAGTTATCATTTGACGCAAAAACAGATACTTGTTCCTTTGCTAAAGTATGAATCAAAAGCTCCCTCTGATGTCTTTATGCAAAGTCTGCAACTCATGCAGACACTTACAAAAATCAAAAAAAGAGGCAATCTCAACTCAGCAACACTTACTATTCCGCGTGACAAAATCATCACACCAAACTCTGTATATAATGCCTTGCGCCTCATCAGCGGGACTGTTTCAGAACTGCGCGTTTACTATAATATACAAGAGCATACAACTGCGCTCTCACAAAAAACACCAAAGAACAAAACACCTTCAGATGTTTTTAGTGTCTTAGAGGCAACAAACAAACTCGCACAACAAATTCTCAAAGACAGTACCTATGCGCATTAGTCTCTCAACAAAGGTTGCCATCGGCACTTTTATTATTGCCACGGTCGGAATACTTGTGATTGTCTTTTTATCTTTTTCTCTTATGATGCAGTATTCAAAAGAGAATTCCCTTGAACATCTCAACTTTGAGCTCAAACAAAACAAAGAAAGTATTCACAATGACATCCAACAGGTTATTTATGATGCAAAAGTTCTCTCAAAAAATGAAGATGTTGCAGCATATTCGCGGGCATTTTACAATCCTTACAATTATGATAAAAAAACAAACAGAACTTTAGAAGGAATAGAGTCTTCTCTTGAAAAAAACTTTATCGCTCTTTTATCGCACAACGATGCCTATTTCAACATCCGTCTTTTATATAAAACCGGTTGGGAACTCCTTGTCACATATAAAGACAAACAGGGAGTACATATTCAGAAAAAGAGTCTTTTGCAAGACAAAGCAGCAAAAAAATACTTTCAAGAAACAATAAAACTCCATCCGGAAGAGGTTTCTGTCTCAGATATAACACTCAATGAAGAGTATGGACAGCTTTCCTATCCGCTTACGCCGACTATTCGCATCTCTTTACCAATATATATTGACAAAAAACTCTTTGGTATGCTCATCATCAATGCAAATATCAATAAACTTTTTCGGGTGATTAAACAATATGATGACAAAAACAGCCCTAAAAACATCTATCTTGCAGACAAAAACAAATACTATATTTACAATAAGGACCAAAGCAAAACATTCGGATATGTGTTTGGGCACAAAGACTACAGGCTTGATTATGATTTTGATCTGAGTAAACAGAGTTATTATAAAGACGATATATTGTTTACCTATACAACACTTCACTATACAAAAGATAAATTCATATACATTGCACTGACATCTACAAGCAGTTTTTTACAAAAAGACTATGAAAATTTTATTCGCTCGCTTGCTCTTTACAGTTTGTTAGTATCCCTGCTTATTGCTTTGATCTCACTTATACTTGTCCGCCGGCTTATTACACCACTCAGTAAAATCACCCAGGCTGCAAAAGCCATTGCCGATGATACGTCAAAAAACAACATTGACTTCAATACTATTCATACGCATGATGAAATCGAAGAGTTGGCAGACTCTCTGCAGATTATGCTTCAAAAGTTAGAAGAGTCAAAAAAAGATGTCGAGAAAAAAGTCAAAGAACGCACAGAAGAACTTAACAAACTCAATGAAACACTCGAACAACTGGTGAAAGAAAAAACAAATGAAAATATCAAACAGCTTGAAACACTCCAACAGCAGAGTAAACTTGCCTCCATGGGAGAGATGATAGGCGCCATTGCCCATCAGTGGAGGCAACCCCTTAACGAGATAAGCATAGCCGTCCAAAATCTCAAATATGATTATGAAGACGGATTAATTACAAAAGAGTACCTTGATGACTTCATAAAATCAACAAAAAAAGTAATTCAGTTTATGTCCGATACCATTGACGATTTTAGAAATTTCTACCGGGTTGACAAAACACAGGAACGCTTCAGTGTAAAAGAAGCGGTACAAAGAGTTCTCTCTATTCAAACAGCGCAACTGCAAAACAACAATATCAAAGTTACGCTGCTTGGTGAAGATTTTGAAACAGTCGGGTACAAAAATGAACTACAGCAGGTTATTTTAAACCTTATAAACAATGCAAAAGATGTTTTGCTTGAAAGAAATATCAGTGACGCTAAAATTACAATTATTTTAAAGAATCATACAGTAATAGTACGTGATAATGGTGGCGGGATCACTCCAGAGGTTATAGACAGGGTTTTTGAGCCCTACTTTACGACAAAAGAACAGGGCAAAGGAACAGGGATGGGTCTGTATATGTCTAAAATGATGATTGAAGAAAATATGAACGCAAAACTGAGCGTAAAAAACACCGGAGAAGGTGCAGAATTTAGGATAGACTTTGATGAGTAAGAATGATATTGCTATATTGTATGTGGAAGATGAAGTACATGTAAGAGAGATGCTCTCACGCTTTTTGCAGCGTTTTTGCACTAAGCTTTATATTGCAAAAGATGGAGAAGAGGGGCTGTCTTTGTACAAAAAGCACAATCCGGATATTGTTATTTCAGATATCCGTATGCCAAAAATGAGTGGACTCGAGATGGCTGAAGCCATCAAAAAAATCAATCCTTCCCAACTTATTATGCTCATAACAGCCCACAATGACAGTGAATTTTTACACAAAGCCATTAACCTTGGAATAGACGGCTACATTCTCAAACCGGTAGATTTGGATGCTGTGAATGAAAAATTAAAAACTCTTATACAACGCATACAAAATGAAAGAGCGGCGCAGCAGCTCAAAGAGAGCGAAGAAAAGCTAAAACTTCTTTCACAGGCTGTGGAACAGATGCATGAAATGGTACAGATTACAGATGTTGACGGAAAAATCATTTATGTAAATCCTGCTGCAACCGAGAATACGCAATATGAAGAGAATGAACTTATAGGAAAAAGCAACCGTATACTCAAATCAGGAGAACATTCAAAAAAGTTTTATGGTAATTTATGGAAAACTGTTTTGGACGGGAAAACCTACCAGAATACTTTAATCAACAGAAGAAAAGACGGAAGTCTGTACTATGATGAAAAAATCATCTCTCCCATAAAAGACAAAGATGGAAAAGTGCGCTACTTTGTCTCCACAAGCCGTGATATAACACAACGGGTTGCCCTGGAAAAAGAACTTCAAAAACTTGCAACCAAAGATGCGCTTACAGGTCTGTATAATCGATATAAAATGTCAATACTTATAGAAGATGAAATAAAAAGAACAAAACGCTACGGTGAAGTTTTCAGCCTTCTTATGCTTGACATAGACAAATTTAAGAATGTCAATGACACCTATGGACATGATGTGGGCGATTATGTTTTGCAGGAGTTGAGTCGTATTGTTTTGCAAACCATAAGAAAAACGGACAGTTTCGGACGATGGGGCGGTGAAGAGTTTATGCTGCTGGCCCCCCATACAAATACACAACAGGCTATGGAACTTGCCCAAAAAATACGTAAAAGTGTAGAAGAACATCCTTTTGAACATGTAGAAAAAATCACAGTAAGTATTGGCGTTACAGAGTACATAAACGGAGAAAAGGAAACATCACTCTTAAAACGCGTTGATCAGGCTTTATACGAGGCAAAAGCTTCCGGGCGCAACCGGGTAGTCTTTTTTTAACCATATTTTAGATATAATCGCGAAAAATATTAACTAGGCTAAACAATATGGTAACAGTACAAAACTTAACAATGCGCTTTGGAAACAGAGTGCTTTTTCAAGACATAAACTTAAAACTAGACCGTCACAAAAGATACGGTCTTATCGGAGCAAACGGAGCCGGTAAAACAACATTTTTGAAAATTCTTTCAGGTCAAATCAATGAATATGACGGGGAAGTCATCATTCCAAAACAAAACAAAGTCGGCGTTTTGGGACAAAACCAGTATGCTTATGAAGACTTTACAATTATGGATGCTGTTTTGTACGGAAACAGACGCTTGTATGATGCTATCAAAGAAAAAGAAGAAATTTATATGTCCGGTGATTTTGAAGACGATGCTGTCAACAACCGTCTTGCTGAACTTGAAACTATCTGTGTGGAAGAAGACCCGACCTATGAATACGATGTAAACATTGCAAAAATTCTGGAAAATGTCGGAATTGCGGCTGAAAAGCACAATGAACTGATGAGCACACTTGACTCTGCTGACAAATTCAAAGTTCTTTTGGCGCAGGTTTTATATCCAAAGCCTGATGTATTGTTTTTGGATGAACCGACCAACAACCTTGATATTGAAACAATCAGTTGGCTTGAAAACGAACTCAAAAGACATGAGGGAACGATGGTTGTCATCTCGCATGACAGACATTTTCTCAATGCAGTAGTCACAAACATTCTTGATGTTGATTACCAGAAAATCCGAGAGTTTACCGGCACCTATGACGACTGGTATATTGCGGCAAATGTTATGGCAAAACAGATGGAACTCGACAATGCAAAAAAGCTCAAAGAAAAAGAGCAACTAGAAGCTTTTGTTCGTCGATTCAGCGCCAATGCATCAAAAGCAAAACAGGCAACTTCAAGACAAAAACAGCTTGAAAAATTAAATATAGAAGAGATTAAACCGTCATCCCGCCGTGATCCTTCTATCGTTTTCAAACCAAAAAGAGTCATGGGAGATGAAGCCTTAAATGTTGAGCATATCTGTCATTCATACGGAGACAATGAAGTCTTAAAAGATGTTACTTTTAAAGTAAATCCGGGTGAAAAAATCGCCATTATCGGCGGCAACGGTGTAGGAAAAACAACACTTGTAAAAATAATTATGGAAGAGCTCAAACCAAGCTGTGGCGGTACTGTAACCTGGGGAGCAACAATTGAATCTTCCTATTTTCCACAGGATACAGCGGATATTATCAAAGGCGACGGCACACTTTATGACTGGCTGCGTGCCTTTGATCCTAAACGGGAAATATCAGAAATCAGAAACTGTCTCGGAAGAATGCTTTTTAACGGAGAGCAGCAGGAGAAAAATGTCGAAGCGATTTCGGGAGGAGAAAAGCACCGAATGATGCTTAGCAAGATGATGCTTGAGGGTGGTAACTTCCTGGTGCTTGATGAACCGACCAACCACCTTGATCTTGAAGCGATTGTTGCCCTTGGTGAAGCACTGCATGAGTTTAAGGGCAATGTTATCTGTGTCTCGCATGACCGTGAACTTCTTGACGCTTTTGCCACACGCATCATAGAACTGCATGATGATCATACCTATACCGACTTTCAGGGAAGCTATGAAGAGTTTGCTGCTGCCAAAGAAGCCGGAACACTCTGAAAATGAAAAAATACGAAGAGTATTTGGGTCTTGGAATCGCCGGCAATTTTGCCCTGCACCTTGCCCAGGCCGGAGAACTTGAAGAGTTCAAAAATATTGTAACAGAGGATGAAGCCGCGCCAAAAGGGCTTTTTCCTTTCTACCTGCCCTGTGAAAAAAAGAAAGAGACTTCTCGTCCGAGTGAGATACTTTTCACCTATCCGCTTTCTTCTACACTGATACAACTGCCAAAAGAAGATGTCAATGTCCAGGCAGAACCCGAAGTAGGACTTTTGTGTGAACTGACCTATCAAAACGGACAAATCACGGCTATTGAACCAAAATATTTCGGTGCATATAACGACTGCTCTATTCGTGTCAGCGGTGCCAAAAAAATCAGTGACAAAAAAAACTGGGGACAAAACTCCAAGGGATTTGCTTCGCAACTCATTTCAATTGACAAATTTGAAGAGGGCGGCGTAATGGATGACTTCAGCATCTGCAGTTTTTTACGTCGCAATGATGCCTTGCATCCCTATGGCGAAAATGCAACACTTACCGGTTACAGCTACTTTTATGAAAAACTCACACAATGGATATGCAAACAGATAAATACCCAAAAAGATTTTGGACCGCTGGAAGATTTAAAAAGTTATACAGTTACATGTAACTACCCCAAAAAAGCGCTTATCAGCATAGGGGCTACACGATATACGCCCTATGGAGAAACTACTTTTTTACAAAAAGGGGATGAAATATTTGTTGTTCTTTATAATCACAAAACTTACTCCCTGCGCGATGTCACAGATACGCTTCATGATAAGAATTACACACAAGAACAGATGAGTATTTTGGCACAGAGCGTTTGCTGATGAAAACAGGTATTTATGAACACTACAAAGGTAAAAGGTATCAAGTGATTGATACCGTAAGGCACTCTGAAACAGAAGAGCTTATGGTTCTTTATCGCGCCCTGTATGGAGACGAAGGACTCTGGGTACGGCCTTACAGTATGTTTTTTGAAACTGTATCTGTCAATGGCTGTATACAACCACGATTTCGCTATCTTGGAGAAAAAAATGAGTAGAGGGAAAAAAATCGATCTCTTTATCGGTGCGAGTATAGATGATGACAGCTGGGCTGAAGTTCATAATCCCGGCCCTCCAAAAACTTCAAACATTACGGAAGAACCCGCGAAACATTTTTTACTTTTTAAAAAAGAAAAACGCAGAGGCAAAACAGTTACACTGGTTGGAGAATTTCACAGACCAAAAAATGAACTGGCGCTCCTCTTAAAATTACTGAAAAAAAAGCTTGGTTGCGGAGGCACTCTTAAAGAAAACTGGATGGAATTTCAGGGAGATATAAAAGAAAAGCTTCGCCCGCTTTTAACTGAAGAAAAATTTCGTTTCAAAAACGGACACTAGGCAATTTTTGCCTTTGAGGCATTGGATGTGATTATATACCTGTCTCTTCCGGCCTCTTTTGCTTCATAAAGCATTTCATCAGACCGTGAAATCAACACATCTTCATCCAGCGCTTCATCTGCTACACAACAAACGACTCCAATAGAGAGTGTAAGATACTCATGTACTTTTGAAGCTTCATGTTTTATTTCAAGGCCTCTTACAGCATTGCAGATTTCCCGGGCAATATTTGCACTGTTTGTCTCACTCGTATCACTCATAAGTACTCCAAACTCTTCACCGCCAAGTCTAAAAACATAGTCTCCCGGTCGTTTGAGTGTCTCTTTTAAAACTTTTGCAACACTTTTAAGTGCTTCATCTCCTGCCAGATGTCCATAAGTGTCATTATATTGTTTAAAATAGTCAATATCAAGCATCATAAATGTAATATAGGCTTTATTTCGTTTTGCACGTTTGACTTCTCTTTCATAAATGAAATTAAAATATCTTCTGTTGTGAAGATTTGTCAAAGAATCTGTATAAGAGGCATTTTCAAGCTTTTTATTGACAAGTTTAAGTTTCTTCGCTGCAATTTCCAGTCTTGTCTGATCTTTTTGAATACTCTCAAATACATAAAAAAGAATTATCAGCAGTCCCACAATAATAAGTCCGAGTGAAGTACCAATTTTTAGCAAAATTGAATCATAGGTATATAAAAACTTCTTTCTCTCATAATTCGCCATATTGACTTCATAATTGATCAGTTTTTCCAAAACATTATGAATTGTCTCAACTTTTTTTTCAAGTGTTGTTATTGATATATGCGCTAAATTTTTGGAAGCTTTCACGGCTTTTAGAACTTTGGAAAAATAATTATTGGCACGATTAATTTCCAAATCAGCATATTCGAGATAATACAATTCCTCTTCTGTCTTAAAATGAGACTTATAACTTTGCCATTTTTTATTGATATATTTTAAAGATGTGTCTATTTTAAAAGCTGCCTCACTGGGGCTGATTTCATCTCTACGCACCTTGTAAACAGTAGCTGCCAGATCGTAACTGTATGTTTTGACTATCTCATTTAATTCTGTTACAGGTATCAAAGAACCAAAGTACAAAGAATCCATATTTTTTTTCATTGCATTGACATAGTTTGTTCCTATGAAGCCAAGAGCGAACAGCCCGACAGTAATCAAAAGAAAAAGAAAAAAAAGCTTGCTTCTAAGTTTAAGTGCTTCGATAAACTGCATATATATCCTTCTTTGATACAAATAATTAAGCATATTTTGTACCATAATCTTTATAGATATTGTCATCCCGCACTGAAGTACCGACTGTTTTTTTTCTTGTTCTTCCCCCTCTTATATGTTAAAATTCCAAACAAATTTAAAAACTGACATTTTGTCATAAAAAAAGAGCAATCATGAAAGCCCAGGCAATAAAAACAGACCGATATCTCAACAGACAACAGATAAAAGAGCATTTAAAAAATGTAGAGTACATCATTATGGCGGCACCGGCACCGGATCATTTCAAACAGACACCCATTCACTTTACACTCTTTTTAAATACAGAAGAAGCACTGCCAAAAGATATTCAGGATGCCGTACTGGAAAAATTTTTGCAGGAACATAAAATAGGCAAACCTGCAGAACTCATGAGTCAGCTTATGCCAGTGGGTTTTGCACTCAGCAAGGCACAAGACACCCCCATGCCTATGTTACTGGTAAAGCCGGAGGATCAAAAAAGTATTCCCTATACAGTAATGCATGTCATGGATTTCTTGGCAGATTCAGATGCCTTTGATGAAGCAAAAAAAGAGAATCTCACCGGCTGGAGTTACTCTTACGAGTAATTTCCTCTATCTCTTTTGCAATATGTGAAGAGAGATTTTCGCAGCCGTTTTTCGTAACTAGAATATTGTCTTCAATTCTTATGCCTGTACCTCTGTACTTTTTAGGAATACTTATATCTTCTGCATCAAGGTAAATACCGGGTTCTATGGTCATAACCATACCGGGTTGCAGCGGAATCTCCTTGCCGTTTGGTTTTTTATAGGGACATTCATCATGCACATCGAGCCCCATCCAGTGTCCGATACCGTGCGGATAATATTTTTTGTGTGCTTTTTCTTTTAGCAGTTTTTTGAGTTCTCCCTGCAATATTCCCAAATCTATCATTCCCTGACACAGCAACTCTTCGGATTTTTTCTGCAGTACACTTTTGAACACGCCAGGGAAAATCATCTTTATAATCTCTTTTTGTACATGTAAAACCATTTCATAGAGTTCTTTTTGTGCTTTTGTATAACTTCCGCTGACAGGAATTGTGCGCGTTATATCACTTGCATAATACCGGTATTCACATCCGGCATCTATGAGTATCAGATCACCTTGCATCAATTTTTTATCGTTGTTTACATAATGCAAAGTATTGGCAGAGTTTCCACAGGCTACAATAGAGGTATAAGCATCGCTGTAGGCACCGTTTTTTTTAAAAATGTACTCTAAATTTGCCTGCAGTTCATACTCATAATGCAGTTTCGCACTCAATTTCATCGCTTTATGATGTGCTTTTTTTGTAATATTGATAGCTTTTTTAATAAGCTTAATTTCAGATTTTGACTTTATGAGACGCATTTTTTCAATATATGTCGCCAGATTCTCATAACTTTGTATGCTTTTTTTGAAGCGTTTTAAGATTTTAACCTTTGCATATTCCAGTTTGAAATCATGATAGATATGTTTTTTATTTTCTATAAACTCTTTAAGTTTTTCTTCAAACTCATCAATTTCAAAAACATCATCCACCATGAAAAGCTCTTTGGCTTTCTCTTTTCCCAGCCTTTTTCCATGCCAGAGTTCCTGCATTTTGTCTTTTTTGGCAACAAACAAAAAAGTGTGAAATTTTTTTGCATCTTTTACAATAACCAAAGCAGAATTGTCTTCTGTGAAACCGCTCATATAGTAAAAATTACTGTTTTGTCGGTATGGATATTGTGTATCATTGGAACGTGTTTTTTGCTCTGCACTCAACAAGACAGCTACACTCAAAGGCTTCAGTTTACGTCCCAAACGTATTCTTCTTTGTTTGTACTCTTTTTCACTTATCAAGACATACTCCCTGCAGCCATAAACCACACTCTTTTAAAATTTCATCCAAGGCATTGCTGAGTGCAACAACCCCGCCTTTTGCATCATCTGACAAAGTTTTTTGTTTGAAATGAAAAGTTTTTGTCGCTACTGTTTTATGACTCGTTTCATCAACCAGATTACATGTAATGACAACATTGACAAAAGAATTTTTTTCGTTTTCATCAAAATACTGCATAAAATCTTCTATATTTATTTCCAGTCTGTAGTCGTTTTTTGTTTTTGATTCTGCACTTTGCACACTCTTAAAAAGCTTCAGATCCCGCAAATACTCTGTAACAGCATATGTTAGAGCATCATTTGGCGTCTGCGCCCATCTTGACTGGGCATAAGAGTATTGTGCATATTTTCCCTCTACATAATACATTTTCAAGGACATATAGAGTTTGTCACCAAAAGAGCGCTCTACTTTGAGTGTTTTTTTCCGACATTTGCCTGTCTGTACTTTTACTGCTTTTGGCTGTATATTGAGTCTGTACTGATTCTGCGCCGGTGTCGGCGATGTGCATCCGGTAATTGTTATTACCGCGATACATGTAAGGCATATAATTAATAATCTATTTTTCACCAGGTCCCCTTTTGTATCTTTCTTTTTTATATAAAATATCACTCGGACTGCGGTCATAATGTTCTAACAGCTCATCTAAATTTATCAATGTCTGTTGCATTTGTGTCACAGTGCTGTTAATCAACGGTACGGACTGCACTGTAATATCTTCAACGTTATTCTGTACATCAGAAAAAGATTTTGCCATATCATTCATAATATGTCCCATTTCCAGATATGTTTGTTTGATACTCGAAAAAGAGTCATTGATTTTCTTTTCCCATGCAATGCTGTGTGCAACCAATTTATTCATATTGGGAATACTTTTATCAATCTGAGCTGTGATATGTTCCATATTTTTCGCACTTGCCTGCAGGTGTGCAATGGTTTTTTCATCAAGTATTGTATCAATTTTTGCCATAACCATAGCACTCTCGTGTAAAAATCTAGAAAACTGTTCCTGGTTTTTTTCACTCAACAGCTCATTGGTTCTGTCAAGCGTCATAAGCAACAGTTCAGAGACCGAATCCAGCGACTGTTCCACATTTGCGAAAAAAGAAGGAGCTGACTTGATTACAGGATACATTTCTCCTTTTTTTGCTTTAAGCGGCGGTGCATTATTGCTTCCCTCTGTCAGATTTATATAACTCAGTCCGGTAATGCCCTGTGCAGTAAGCTTTGCCACCGTATCTTCTTTGACAGGTGTCGTCTTTAGCATACTGACTGTCACCTCCACCTGTTCGGTGTTTTTCGGATTTATACGCAAGCGTATTACTTTGCCTACTTTTATACCCTTGTATTTCACAGGTGCATCAAGATTGAGTCCCAACACCGATTCGTTAAAATATATAATATACTTTTGTGTCGCCTCTGCTTTTTCAGGTTTGAGCATCCAGTAAACAAATCCGAGTATGCTGAGCATTCCCAACAAAACGACAAACCCTATCAATGTATAATTTACTTTATTGTTCATATTGTATCTCTAAAAAAAGTCTGTATAAAATCATTCTTCACAGAAGTAACCTCTTCTAAACTGCCCTCATAAGCAATTTTTTTATTATCAATTATAGCCATTCTATCCAAAGTATTATATATAGAATGTAAATCATGTGTGACAATTACCATAGTAAGTCCCAGCATTGAACGCAACTGCAATATAAGTTCATCGAACTCTCTGGCAGAAATCGGATCAAGTCCGCTTGTAGGTTCATCCAAAAAAAGCAGTTTGGGATCCATCGCCAAAGCTCTGGCAATCCCCGCTTTTTTTCGCATACCTCCGCTTATTTGCGAAGGATATAAAAATGCATCACTTGGTTTCAAACCTACCAGATCAAGTTTAAATGCCACTATTTCTTCTATCATTTTTTGGGAGAGTGTTGCATACTCCCGCAGCGCCAACGCAATATTTTCCGCCAGAGTCAAAGAAGAAAAAAGAGCACCAAACTGGAACAATACACCCCATTTTCGCCTGAGTTCCTGTGCCTGGCTTTCACTGATACTCTCTATTTTCTGTCCCAAAATCTCAATACTTCCTGAGTGAAACTCCTGCAGCATGACCATTTCACGCAGCAGTGTTGTTTTTCCGCAGCCGCTTGGTCCCAAAAGCCCGTAAATTTCACCTTCGTTTACATGTAAATTGAGCCCGTCATGCACCACTTTGTCACCAAAAACTGTTTTGACACCGCATACTTTAATCAGTTCCATTATATCCCCAGATTTGTAAAGGCTATAGAAAAAACCGCATCACATACAATTACGGCAAAAAGTGACTCGACAACACTTTTTGTAGTATTGTAGCCTATACTTTGTGTATCATCTTTGACAATCAACCCTCTGTAAATACCGATAGAAGCAATCAAAAATGCAAAAAACGGTCCTTTGACAAGTCCCACATAAAAATGTTTCATTGCCACTACCTCTTGCAGTCTGTCAATGAAAAGTGCCGGCGGCAGGTCCAGACTCAAATCGGCAACGATAATGCCTCCGAGCATAGCCATAATATCTGCTACAAAAATGAGTATCGGCAGCATAACAACAAGAGCAACTATTCTTGGCAAAACCAAAAAAGTATATGGGTCAAAGCCCATAGTCCGCATAGCATCAATCTCCTGTGTGATTTTCATCGCTCCTATCTGTGCCGTATAGGCTGAACCGCTTCTGCCTGCGATGACTATTGCCGTAATCAAGGGGGCAAGTTCTCTGAATATAGAAATACCCATCATATCCACAATAAAAATATTGCCTCCGTATCGCTGAAGCTGATAAGCAGCCTGATAGGCTGTCACCAAACCAATCAGAAAACTTGTCAATGCTACAATGCCAAGAGCACGCAGTGCACTTTCATTGATTTCAAAAGCTATCTCTTTTATACGGATATTTTTAACACTTTTAAAATAGAGCAAAAAAGAGACAAAAACCTTCCCGATAAACTCCATAAAAGAGATAAATGAAAGGTAGGAGCGATAAAAAGTTTTTCCCATACACTCAAATATATTTTCTTTTGAAGGTTTGTATTTTTTATCGAGCTTTTTTTTATGCTCTTTGGTCAATGCAAGTGTATGCAAAAAGTTTGTATTTGTACACTCTGTGTTTACATGGTACTCTTCTTGCAGATCAGTTAAAAAAAGAGCAAAGGCGGTATCAAGATAGCGGGCATCTCTTAAATCAACAGTAATTTTTTTAAAATTTGAGAGCTCGATTTTTGCAATGAATTCTTGGGCTTGATGAAGATTGTAGAGTGTCAATTCCCCTGAAAATTCAAGGGAAATACTCTCTTTGTCAATGGTAGTGCGCAGTAGGTTTTCAGGCATGAGACAAAAAGGCTAAAAATCTCTTTCTAAAAGTTTGTTCACTTTTAAAATAGTAATAATTTTATCTGCCTGCTTTCCTACACCGTCTATAATAGTGTCATCACCGTTGACAGTATCAGGCGGCGGTCCCACATTCTCTTTTTTAATGCGAATTGCCATTGTGAGTCTGTCAATCACAAATCCTGCCACATCAGAGCCGTTTCGCATAACAATAAAGCGTGTATCTTCGCTCTGTTTTTTAGGAGGCAGTCCAAATTTTGTACGCAGATCTATAAGCGGAATAACAGAACCGCGAAGATTAAACACACCCAAAACATACTTAGGCACCTGCGGAACTCTTGTCCATGGAAAAGGTTTGATAATCTCCTGAATGGAAAGAATAGGTACTGCATACTCTTCATCCCCTATGACAAATCCGACAAGTTGTACCACATCATCGAGCTGATCAACAACACTGTCATTTTGTTCAGCCTGTTTGTTAATAATATCTTTTAATTTATCACTCATTATAAAAACTCCGGTTTAAAGTTAACATTTCTCTGTACAACACTTGCCAAATAGTCGGCAGAATAAGGTTTCGTGATATACTCAACCATACCTGATTCAACCCCGCGCATACGGTCAGATTTACTTGTTCTTGATGTTACGGCTATAAGCGGAAGGTTTTTATATCTGTTGTATTTTTTAATCTCCGAGGCAAGTGTATATCCGTCCATCCTTGGCATTTCGATATCAATGAGCATTGCATCTATATTGTGATCGCCTGATTTCAAGAGGTTAAGTGCTTCTTGTCCGTCACTCGCTTCAACAAGAGTAATCCCCATAGGTTCCAGTGCTTTTCGCATAATCGTTCTGTCTGTTTTGGAATCATCAACGATCATTACAGTATAGTCACTCGCTTTTGTTTTCTCTTTCACCGCAGATTCATCTGACGAGCTTATCTGCGTGGCTTTTGTCTCTTTGGCCATATCCATAAGCGCCACGACATCAACGATAAGTGTCACTCCTCCGTCTCCGCGGATGGTAGCTCCCGCAATCCCTTCAATACCTTTGAGGTACTCGCCGAGAGATTTGATAACAATCTCTTCCTGCCCTACCAAAATATCTACAATAAGCCCCAGTTTGCTTGTTCCGAGTCCCAAAACAACAACATAGGCATGTTCACTCGCATCCAAAATACGCTCAACTTCAAAAATATCTCCGATATGCACCAAAGAAAGAACATCATCACGCAATCGCATTACAGAACGTCCCTCTACTGTATATATTTCATCTTTTGAAATTCTGACCGTTTCAAGAACAGAGGCTAAAGGAATGGCATAATGCTCTTCTTGAACACCCACAAGAAGTGCCTGAATAATTGCCAGAGTCAGTGGAATTTTCAGTTTTATAGAAGTACCCTTGTCTATTTCACTGTCAATATCTATGATACCGTTGAGTTTTTCGATGTTTGTTTTGACAACATCCATCCCGACACCGCGTCCGGATACACTTGTCACGGCAGCAGCTGTTGAAAATCCCGGTTTAAAGATAAGTGTATATGCTTCTTTGTCACTCATCTGCTCTGCTTCTTTTTCAGTGATGATGCCTTTTTCAAGCGACTTTTGCTTAAGCATCTCCGGGTCAAGCCCTTTTCCGTCATCATCTATCTGAATCACAATCTGATTGCCCTCATTATAGGCTTTGAGTGTAATCGTACCCTCTTCCGGTTTTCCTTTTGCAAGACGCTCTTCTGGCGTCTCTATACCATGGTCACAGGAGTTACGGATAATATGCACAAGCGGATCCCCGATCTCTTCCACAATTGATTTGTCGAGCTCTGTATCTTCACCGGAGATAACAAGTTCAATCTTTTTGTTGAGTTCGCGGGAAAGATCCCGGATCATTCTAGGGAATTTGTTAAAAACTTTTCCTATTGGCAACATACGTGTTTTCATAACCGCAATTTGCAAATCAGTCGTTACAAGAGAAACAATAGAGACAACCTGATTGAGCTCTTCTAAAAATTCTTCTCCCTCATAACGCTCTTCAACATCATCATTGATTTTAATCAATCTGTTTTTTGCCAAAACAAGTTCACCGATCAGGTTCATCAGATGGTCAAGTCTTTTGACATCCACACGAATCGTCTGCTCAACCGTGGCAGGTGCACGTTTTGCCGGTGCTGCCGCCTTTGGATCCTCAGCAGAAGCATTTTGCGATGCTTTTTTATTTTGTGAAACAGGAGCAGGAGTCGGTGCCTTTGGAGCTTCTTCTTTTTTCTCTTGTTTTTCTTCTTTTTTCGGATCTTCTTCATTTGGTTCCGGTGGCATTACAGGCACTTCTTCACCCGCGGCTATTTTTGCTTCTCTTTTGGCTCTGTCTTCGGCCTGGCGCTGTGCCAAAAGTCTTTCTATTTCAGCTTCTATCTCATCAGGGTCCATATTGTCATAGTCCGGTTCTTCTTCCTGAGTCTCTTCTTCAGCTGCCGCAGGCTCTTGTTCTTCTTTTTCCTGTGCTGCTGTTGCATCGGCAAGTCCTGAAAGGTCACCGTTGCTTATTTTGTCAAGTCTTGCGACACAGGCGGCCACATCTATGCCTTCATCACTGCTCGTGTCACGGATTTTTTCCAAAAGTGCTTTCATCAGGTCAATAGACTCCAGAATAACATCCATAACATCCGGAGTGATACTCAACTCTCCATGACGGGCTTTATTGAGCACATCTTCCATATGATGTGTCAAATGTGTCAAGGTGTCAAAATTCAAAAACGATGAAGCCCCTTTCACGGTGTGTGCGACACGAAATATCCCGTTTAGCAATTCCAAATCATCCGGACGGGATTCTAATTCGACCAAATCTTCGTCAAGCTTTTCAACAAGTTCAAACGATTCAACTAAAAAATCTTGCAGTATCTCTTGAAATTCATCCATATTTACACTCCCTATTTCTTCATATGTGCACGTACAATACGTGATACTTCATCAAAAAATGCACCTGCCTTAAACTTAACCAAATAAGCTTCTCCGCCGGCTTCCTCACCTCTTGTTTCACTAAAATGATCACTGATTGAGGAGTTAAAGACTATAGGAATATCACTGAACCTTTCATCTTCTTTGACTTTCGCCGCAAAATGAAAACCGTCCATTCTTGGCATTTCAACATCTGAAATAATTATTTTTAAATTATCTGCCAAATTATCTCCATAAGTTTCATAGAGATCTTTCAGTTTATTAAGACCCTCTTCTCCATCCATCGCTTCTACAACATGAAAGCCCATTTTCATCAATGCATCTTTGACAATTTTACGAGCCGTTGCACTGTCATCAAGCACCATTGCCAGACCTGAAAATGTTTCTATTTTCTCCGGTGCGGAATCTGTTTCAGGTTCATACAGTCCCAAATCCTGAACAACACTTTCAAGGTCCAGGATTAAAAGAACATTATCACCCTCTATCTTTGTTACTCCAGTTATTTTATTGCTCTCAAGTCCTGAGGAACTGCTCATAAAAGTTGCCGGTTCTATATCACTCCAGCTGATTCTTCTGATGCGTTTTGCTTCATGAACTATAAAGCCTATCAGCACATTGTTAAACTCTGTAATAATAACGCGGGCATTTTTCTTTGCATCTTCGGGTTCAGTCACACCCATCCATTTTGCCAGATTGACAACAGGAATGACCACTTCACGCAAATCAAATATTCCCTCTATGAACTCCGGTGTACTTGGCAGCTCTGTCAGTTTTGGCAAACGTATAATTTCTCTGACCTTAGAGACATTGATACCGTAAATACCTTCATAAACCTTGTCTTTTTCCTGTTTGAATATGCGAAAATCAACAAGTTCCATCTCATTGGAACCAACTTTTAAAGACTTTTCATCCATCTTTTATATCTCCCTAGAGTATTTTTTTTCTTCCAACAACTCTATGTCTTGAGCTGATTTTACAATAAAGTATCTTTGATTGCAAGCAAAAGCACCCAGATTTATATAGTAAAAACCGTCTGTGTCAAAAGAAATATTTTGATGATAATGTCCCTCTATAAAGTAGTCGCAGGTATATTTTTCTGCCAAACGCTTTTGTACAAACTCTCTAAAACCCGTAAATTTCTGACAGTCATTTTTTTTACTCAAATAGCTGTCAAGATTTTTCAAAATCGCATGTTTTGAAAATATATCTATATACTTTAAAACAAAAAGAACAAAAGGGCTTCGTATCAAAGATGTGTAGAGTTTATAGAGTCTCTCCCCGTCAAAGTCTCCATGTGCAAGATAGACTTTTTTCTTTTGATACAATGCTTTTACCGGCTGGTTTTTAATCGAAAAAACCCTGGCCTTTGGAAAAACATTTTTTATATTAAAGTCATGGTTTCCCTCCAGATAGACAACTTCCGTATCTTTGGAAATATCATTTATAAGCGCTATAACCTCTTTGTTCTGCTTACATGTAAAGTCTATAGACCCAAACAGAGCATCAAAGATATCTCCCATCAGAATAAGCTGGGGTACTGCCATATTTTTACTGTGTATTTCTCGTAAAAAATATAAAAGTTCCGGACGCAGGTGTGAATAGTGCGCATCAGAAACAATAAACGCACCCTCTTGGATAATAACCGGTTTAGGGGACATAGGCTATATCTGGTATCGCCGTCGTCTCATCAATGCCCATCATCAGATTGGCGTTGACAACGGCCTGAGAAGATGCTCCTCTCATCAGGTTGTCTATGCTTGAAGATATAAAAAGTATATTGCCTTTTCTTTGGGCATAGATGTCACAGAAATTTGTTCCGGCAACATTTTTCATATCCACCGGCACAGAACTCACCCTTACATGTACGTCATTTTTATAAAATTCTTCTACAACATCCAGGGCATCGAAATCATCACTGACCTGTATATAAATCGAACTTATCATACCCCGCGTCACAGGAACCAGATGCGGTACAAAACTGACTTTGTCAAAAGAGACATTCAGTTTGTCTGCAATTTCGGGAGCATGTCTGTGCAACAAAGGATTGTAGGCAAAAAGATTGTCATTGACATTCACAAAATGTGTCACTTCACTGAGCTTTTTGCCTGCTCCGCTCACTCCTGTTTTTGCATCAATTATAATCGGTGTATCCGCAATACGTTTGTCCATAAACGGAAGCAGTCCCAATATCGCGGATGTAGGGAAACATCCCGGATTTGCAACCAGTTTTGCAGACTTTATTGCTTCACGATTGAGTTCAGGGAGTCCGTAGACAACATGTTCCAGATTTTTTGGGTCTGTATGGGGACAGTAAAATGCCTCATAAATATCCTGCGGCAGTCTGTAGTCAGCTGAGAGATCAACAACTTTGATACCCTTCTCTAACAACGGCTTGACGTAAGCCATTGCTGTTTTATGCGGCAGTGCCAAAAAAACCAGTTTACATGTAAGCGCCATTGCATCAATATCTGCTTTTTGCACCTCATCTTCGCACACACCGTTTAAAGAAGGATGGAGCTTGTTTATGGTCGTTCCGCCTTCAGAGTTTGCGATGTATGCCAAATGAAAAAAAGGATGTTTTATGAGCATTTTGACAAGTTCCAGCCCTGTGTAGCCTGTTGCCCCGACCACGCCTACATTTATTTTACTCTTGTTTTGCATTACTCTTTACACTCAAAAACAATATCCTGGTATTTCACCTCGTCTATTTCAAACTCTTTTTCACCGCCGGGGAGACGGACTTTGACCTCGTCACCCTCTTCTTTGCCAAGAAGCTGTTTTGCCAGAGGAGAGTTAAAAGAGATGAGCCCTATGTCAGGATTGCTCTCACAGCCGCCAACTATCGTGTAGGTTACCTCTTCGTCTGTGTCCATATTTGTCATGACAACCGTTGAGCCAAAGCTCACCTTGGTGTGCTGCAGATCTTTAGGATCAACAATCTGGGCATTTCCTAAAATCTCCTGAAGCTCTGCAAGGCGGTTGTCTATGCTTTTTTGCTGCTCTTTTGCCGCATGATACTCTGCATTTTCTTTTAAATCGCCGTGTTCAAGCGCTTCTTCAATCGCTTTGACAACGCCGGGACGTTTTACCTCTTTTAAGTCTTTCACTTCGGCCTGTAACTTCTCGTAGCCAAAAAGTGTCATCGGTTCTATGTTGTTTTGCATAATCTATTCTCTTTATTAAATTTTTTTAGTTGTATGATTATATCAAAACTTTACACTTTGTTAAATTTATTTTTTTCTATTTCGCTCAAGGCTTTGAGAGACATCTCTTTGACATCCCGTGCCACCTCATTGACTTCAGCCGCAGTCTGTGCATTAAGCTCTGTCATAGCATTTACCTCATCAACTGCTTTGTTAATAGAATTCGCACTCTCGCTCTGTTCGGCAATATTGGCCTCAACATCGGTAATGGACTGCGTCAGGATACTCACTGTTGTATTGATTTCAGCCAGTGATTTTTGTGTTCCCTCTGCAAGCTTTCTTACCTCATCAGCCACTACGGCAAATCCGCGTCCATGCTCACCCGCACGTGCTGCTTCAATGGCCGCGTTAAGTGCCAGCAGATTTGTCTGATCCGCTATATCACTGATAACCTGCATCACATTTTTAATATCCTGTGACTGGCTGACAACTTCATTTGCTTTTTGGGATGTCTCTTCTATGGTCTGAGCTATAGTATTGACCGCCTGCGTTGTCACACTCAGCTCTTTTGCCTGTGAAGCCGTAGAACTGTTTAATTCCTGCATTTTTGACTCAAGCATATCTGCCCGCTCAAGCAGTGCATTTGCATTGTTATAGGAATCGTTCAAAAGTTTTGTGATGGCATCGCCAAGATTGTTGACTCTCTCTACAACCGCTTTTGTCTCTCCTGTAATTTTTGCATCAAGAACAATCTTATCCAGGTAGTTATAGTTTGCATACTTTTCAAGACCTTCGAGTATATCGTCCATCACTTTTTCCTGGGTATCGAGCATTTTATTGATTGTATTTGCCAAAGTCTGGATTTGCGAGTTTGTTGCCTCGGAATTGACTCTGCATTTAAAAGAGCCCTGCTGTACCTTATTGAGAGTAAGAATTGACTCTCCGACACAGAGCATATCATTCTCTATTCCCTCATTAATTGTATCTGTCTGTTCGTTGACCATTTTTGCAACACGGGCGAGTTCATCACTGCCAGACAAATCAATCTTTTCGATTACATTGTGTTTTCTGTTTAAAAACTCCAAAAACTGTTCCATGCCTTTGCTTATTTTTGAAACGGAGTGTGTGATATTTTTGCTGATTAGCCACGAAAGCACTGCTGTAAACAAAATAATAAAAAGCATTACAAAAAGATACAGATAGAGCGCATTTTTTTCATTCTCATATTTTTCATGTGCCAACCGGGTAAGATTTTGGCTCAGGCGGTCATCCACTTTCTTCAAAAGATTGATTTTTTGCGTGATGGTATCAAACCAGTAAGAAGCATCCACACCAAATCCGCCTATGGTATTGGCCTCAAGCGCAATTTTTCGCATCTTTTCAACCTCCTGCACTGCCTGTATAGCCATCTGATTTGTATAATATGCCACCAGATAGGAAGGGGCTACAGAGCGAAATACTCTCAAAAAGCTTTTTTGTTCTGTTATGAGTTTTACAAATTTGTCTTTCATACCCGGCAGAAATTTATTTCTGGCAAAAGCATTTGAGAGCACTGCCCGCTCTATGCCCGCTCTCTCTTTTGCCATTAAAAAACTGTAATAGGTAATGAGCTTTCTTCCGCTTTTTATATCTGTTGCCAAATGTGTCATATAGGCAATCGTGTCAAGCATAGATGTATTTGCGGCAGTATAAGTATTTAGAGCACTTTTTACATCAATATCCAGTGATGTCACACGCTTTCTTACACCCTGTAATTCTTGAATTTTTTGCAAAAATTGATTTACACGTTTTTGTAATTCATGCGGATAGTTTTGAAAATGAAAACTTTTAATATCACCTTTAAGCCTTGTCAGTTTTTTATCACTTGCGGCTCTCTGTGCCGGAAGTCTGGTAACGAATTTTTTGGCATTTGAGCCTATATACCCTGCTGTAGCACCTCTCTCTTTTTGTGTTTCATGTACAAAGTTTGCGATGTCTATGGCAAGCTGAAAGAGTTCTTTGCTTCTTTTGTCACTGCCATTCAATCCTTTTTCTATTTTTTCCTGCACTTTTTTGAGTCTGTTTATTTTTTTTGTAATCGTATCAAACCAGTAGGTGGCATCCACACCAAAACCGCCAATCTCTTTGGCACTCAGCAAAATGGTTTCCATCCGTTTGACTTCTTCAATCACCTTACCCTGCAGAATCTCTCTCTTGTATGCAATATCTTTTTTTGAGGCAAGGGTCTCAAAGCTGCTCATAAATGCCTCTTGTTCAGAGATCAGTCCTGCCAGTTTTGTTTTTGCCCCTTTGATAAACTTGTCATTTGCGAAAGTGGCACTTCCGACTGCACGCTCTATGCCGGCTCTCTCTTTGGACTGTAAAAAATCATAATACGCCAGGGTCTCGGCACTGAGCTGTGCATCCGCTGCCTGCAAAGAAGCTTTTGCTATAAAATTTAAAAACTTTGCATTCATTTGTGTATAGTAGGCAATCGCCTCCTTTGCTCCCATACTCTGTGCCGTCACCTGAGAACGAATGGTATTTATCCTTGAGAGATCCTGTAATGCTTTTTCAAGGTATTCTTTGACATCTTTATCCAACAGACTGATGACATTCCCGTTTTGCAGATACTCTTGCAGTTCTTGAATTTTTTTGTCAGTCTCTTCTTTTTGCGAGACAAGTTTTTGTGCAAACTTTTTCCCTTTTGAACCCAAAAATCCGGCAGTTGCACCCCGCTCTTTTTGTGTCTCATGCACAACTTTGGAAATTTTTTGATCCAGATCGACGATGATGCTGTATGTTTCATACTGCTGACTGTTTTGCAAATGACTGTAAATTGCACTTATGGCTATGATGACAATGACCGCAAGAGGCACTGCAACATTGAGCAGCATCTTGTTTCTTACTGAAATCTTTGTTAAAAAATTAACCATTGTGGCGCTCCTTTGCTCTCATCTCTTTATAAATTTTTTCATATTTCTCTTTTTCCATTTCTGAAACTGTTCTTCTGCAGGAGATATAACCCGGTTGCCCGTCACAGGAGGTAAAGGGGTAAACCGTGGCAAAAACCCAATAGTAGTCACCGTTTTTTGCCTTGTTTTTTACAAAGCCCCGCCATCGCTTCCCGCTTTTTATCGTATCCCACAAATCTTTAAAAGCGGCACGCGGCATATCTGGGTGACGGACAATATTATGCGGTTTGCCAACAAGTTCATCAACACTGTATCCGGCATAATGACAAAACTCATCATTGGCAAAACGGATAATCCCTTTCGTATCTGTTTCTGAGACCAAAAAAGCTTTGGTATCCAAATGTATTTCAGCCATTCAAAATCCTTAAGTATATTTTAAAAGTTAGATATAGTACTTTTAGAAAGCTTTGCTTTTAGTTAAAGGTTCTAAAAATTCTCTTTTTTACACTTTCTTTTCACTCTTGTTTTACACTGCCGACATCTTTCATAGGAGGAAAATATGAAAACAACTTTAAAAATAAAGCTTCTTGGACTGGCAGGTCTCGTCTGTGCTTCACAAATTGAGGCGGCCGACTGGCTCAAGCTGCAAGGGTATCAACCGGAGTTTTTTGCACCAAAAGGGGTAATCGTTCCATATCGCAGTCACAAACCGAAAGTCTGGGGATTCATTCAGGCAAATTACAAAAAAGACGAGGGAAAAGTTTTGATTGCTCCTGACGGTAAAAACAAAACACCTTTTTCTCTTTTAAACCCTGACCTGGAATCGCAATCCGGTATGAGTCTTTTTCGGGCACGTTTGGCGATGAGAGGGATGGCTGACAATGACAACCTTGTCAACTACTTTTTTATGACAGAGTTTGGAAACAACGGTGTCAACAATCTTGCCGGACATAGAAATGTCGGTACTTATTTTACAGATGCTTCTGTAACACTCAAACATATAAAAGGGGCGAAAATCAGAGCCGGTATGTTCAAATATCCGGGAAGTGAAGAGGGCTTGCAGGCTGTCTTTGTCTCTCCTTACATCGAGTTTACTTCTATGACATTTCAACAGCTTTTAGAACGACAGGTAACAAAAGTAGGAGCAGCACAGACAGGTGCAGCAGCAGGCGGTGCACAGACAGTTCACTATACCAGCACAGAAATCAACAGACCAATCGGCGCTTTTAGAGATACGGGTGTGCAGATTTTCGACACCTTGCCGCTGGTAGATTCATGGAACATCTCTTATGCTTACATGTACGGAAACGGAAACGGTATCAGTATGAGCAGTTCAAATGCACAGGCAACCCACTACGGATATCTTGCACTGGAGAAAATTTTTGCAAATCCCGGCAAAGGATACTATACAAACTCACTCAAAATGTTTGTCTGGGGACAAAGCGGAAAAAGAAAACTTCTCTCCAACAACGGAACAGCAACAACCCAAATTGATGCAGACCGAAAACGATACGGTTTAGGCTTTACCTACCATAAAGACGGCATCAGAGTCGAAGGGGAATATATGAGAGCCTCTGGGATGATTTATACCGGTGCAAAAGATACAGATCCTGATCCGCAGACTGAAAACTGGCAGTTTCAATTCGCTGCAGGCAGTGAAAACAAAGCGGACGGCGGATATGTGAATCTTCAGTATGAAATCGTTCAGAGAAAGTTTGAAGTATTTGGCAGATATGACTACTTAAACCGTCTGACCAATGACACCAAAGGCGAACGTGACTTTAAAACCCTAACGCTTGGTGCCTCATACAGATTCAAAGGAGCAACAAGAGTCGATCTGAACTACATGATACGGGATGCAAAAGCTCCGGGTAATGCAAATGCACAAAAAGTTTTAGACAATATGGGGAACCGTATTGCTATTCAAATAACAGCAGCTTTTTAAAGGATTGACAATGAAATTATTCAAAAAACTCTCAACAGTGGCATTACTTATGTTGCTCGGAACAGGTCTCTATGCGCAAAACAGTGACGCAGAAGAAGAAAATGATGTAGTCAAAATAGTCTATCAGTGTGATTTTCCCGATATTCAACGTATACACCTGATGCTCAATACTATTAATAACGCAGCCAGCTATTTTGACAAAAATCTTATTCCGTATGAGATAAATGTTGTCGCTTTTGGTCCATGTCTTCAATACATGATGAAAGATTTTAAGGGCACAGGTTTTGTTAAAATGCCTTACTGCGAGCATGGAGGTCCGACAGGTGCCGGGACCGTTTCACGTTTTAAATCTTTAAAACAGCTTGGCGGTGACAACATCAACTTTTTTGCCTGTGGCAATACAATGAAGAAAAAACATGTCAAAGATGAGCAACTGCAGGATTATGTGAAAAAAACACCTGCGGGCATCATTAAAATCGTTAATTTGCAAAGACAGGGATGTGCATACGTCAAAATTAAGTAATTTAACGCCAAGATTTGTGTATTATTATAAAAAATAATACACACTCTTAATGTATGAAGTAAAAAGAATATGAAACTCTATCAGAAATATCTCGCTGTAATATTGTTAATGCTGGTAATTTTTATAGGCTACTTCTATACACAAAACAAGCAGGAGTTTACTGACAGAGTGCATACTGTTTTACTCAATATTTTAAACAAACAGATAGAAAATGAAAAGGCAAGGGCTTTTAATTTTGCCTTTGCCCTTTCTCAAAATGAAACACTCCAGCGTGCGCTTAAAAACAATGATGCAAAAAAAGCCTATGAAATTCTCCAGACACATATGAAGGCACTTGAAACATTCAGCGGTTCAAAAATCCGTATTCAGATTCTTTCAAAAGACATTACTATATTTGCACGCAGCTGGGATAACAGTGATGCGGGTGTCAATGTCAAAGCCTACCGTCCCGACTTGGTAGAGATGAAAAAAACACTCAGCCCGCATCTCTCCTATGAAGCGGCAAGACGGCTTGTGCTTATTGCTTCTATTCCTATTGTAGAGAACAAAAAGTGTCTCGGGTTTGTTGAGGTTATTCAACGTTTTGCTTCCCTTGAAAAATATTTTGCCCAGTACGATATAGATATGATTGCACTCCTCGATGACAAATACCAAAACCAGTCCGTACTGCTAAAAAACAATCCGCGTATTAAAAATATGATAGTAGCAAACAACGGAGCAAACATCAATCACATTCAAAATCTCCGCAGACTGGACTTGAATAAACTTGAAAGTTTGGGTTCTGTGCAGACCGAAGAGTATCTCTACATATCAAAAGTCATTCTCAACTCCAAAGCAGAACGTATAGGTTACTTTATACTTATACTTTCACAAGAAAAACTCAAACTTTTCAGCAGTTTTGAGAATGAACTTGAAAGCTTTTTCAGCTACTCAAGAAAAGATCTTTATTCTACTATTGTCAATAAAGACAAAGCTTTTGACCCTTATACCGACTTAACAGCAAAAGAACTTGTTTCACTGAAAAAATGCACAACACAAAAAGACAGGGCCTGTTTGGAGAAAAATTTACGTAACAAACTCAACAGATACACAAAAGAAGAGTTAATATCCCTCTTGCTGGATGCCAACTCTCAGAAAATTTCAAGAGGAAAGATAAAATGAAAATACTTTTACTCGAAGATGAGACAATTTTAAAAGAGAGCATTGAAGAATTTCTCAGCTCAAAAGACTATACAGTAGACAGTTTTGAGAACAGCAGTGATGCTTTTGATGCCATTTTTTGCAAAGAGTATGACTTGCTCCTTCTGGATGTCAATGTCCCCGGAGAATTTGACGGATTTTCTTTAAGAAAAGAACTTGGAGATGAGGGAAAGAACATTCCTACAATTTTTGTCACTTCCATGTCAAGTGCCGATGCAATGCTGCAGGGATATGCAAACGGCTGTTGTGACTATATTAAAAAGCCTTTTGATTTAATCGAATTACAATTAAGAGTACAGCATGCCCTAAAATCCAACTGTTTTAAAACCGACAGTGATATGCTCCAGCTTCCCTGTGACTACCGGTATGATGTTAACAACCGGAAACTTATCGGTATATCGGGAGAGATTCAACTGAGCAAAACAGAAAATGATATTCTTACTCTGTTCATCAAACACAGAAACCAGATTGTCACTTTTGAAATGCTGTATGAAGAGATCTGGGAGAACAATGTTGAAGCTGCCAATGCGAGAGTGCAGATAAACAACTTAAGAAGAAAGCTGCCAAAGGATGTCATTGAGAATATTTACGGCATAGGATACCGACTTGATTGTCAATGAAGAAAAATTTGTAAAAAAATACAGTCTTATTTATACACTGATTGTCTCTTTTATACTCCTGACGCCTTTGTCATTGTATATCAATCATAAAATAAACCTGCAGGAAGTGCAAACAGAAGTGGAACTCAAATCCATCCAGGCCCACATCATAAAAGCCATGGACAATTTTGGAAACCATCCTCAGGAGATCTTTGAGTTTCCAAAATTTGCCTCTTTTGCCTCAGGTCTTTACAAAAAAGATTTTACTCCGGTCTATACACAGATAGACGAACCCCTCCCCTCCTATATGCCAGGATACCATTCCAAAGGTTCTCACAGGTATCTCATCACAGAACTCCCGGATAAAAAATACTTTTTTGCAAACTATTTGGTCACAAAAACAGAAATCTCTTTCGCTCCTGTTTTTTTTGAAGCCAGCCTCATTGCCTTTGGAATCATTACGCTCATCTTGCTGCTCTCTTTTTATTTTTTAAAAAGCTTTTCAAAACCCTTCAGAAGAGTCAATGAAAAGCTCGATGATTTTATCAAAGAGTCTATGCATGAAATCAACACCCCTTTGAGTATCATCAATGTAAATGTTGACCTTTTTGATGCGCTTTACGGCAAAAACAAATATTTCAACCGCATAAAATCAGCAACACGCTCTCTTGCCACCATTTACAATGACATGGATTATCTCATAAAACAAAACAGAGTTGAATACAAAAATGAGCCCATTAACCTTTATGACTTTTTACAGGAGCGTGTCTCTTATTTTGAACTTATCTGCCAGTTAAAAGAGATAGAACTTCTCTTTACATGTAAGGTAGGACAACCTGTACTGTTTTTCAGCACAACTAAACTGCAGCGAATCGTTGACAACACACTTTCCAATGCCATAAAGTTTTCATTTGCAAAAAGTAAAATAGAGATAAAGCTTTTCCATGACAATGAACTGAATATATGTCTGAGTATCCAAGATTATGGAAAAGGCATCCAAAACCCGCAAAAAATTCTCGAACGCTACTACAGGGAAAATGAATATAAAAACGGGTTTGGCATAGGTATGAGCATCGTCAAATCAATCATAGATGAAGCCGATATACATCTTGATATAAAATCCGAACCGGGAAAAGGAAGCATATTTACCTATACCTTTAAAAAGTCTATGTTCCAATCAGTTCCTGTTTGATTGCTCTGTAGAACTCTTTGTATGTTGCACGGTTGAAAATATACTCTTTGGTTTTAAAAAGTGTATCAAATACTATTTTCCACAAAGCAGAAAAATTTTTATCATCTCGCAGTGCACATAGTTTTTCCTGCATTTTAAGTTCCAATTTTGCCAATTCCCGGGCATGTTTTACATACTCTTTTATCAACTCATAATCAACCCCGACTTCCCTGCAGTTCTCTATCAAATTCACTATACAAGCTTCTTTTTGAGTATAATCATTCTCCCCTATTGGCATTAAAACACCATCAGCAAGCAACCTTTCCAGGAGTTCCTCATCAATATCAAAATGCTCTGTAAACTCTTTTTTGCTGTAGTGCTCGCTGTGAATCTCAATACCGCTTAAAGTATTCATGAGCGGTGCCAGCATTGTGTAAGAACTTGAAAATGAATTGTTTTTTTTCTCTAAAACCAGTTTCACCTGTTCGTTACTGCTACCCATCTCCTCTTTCATATACTTGATATATTTGATGAGCTCTATATGTTCATCACTGTATTTATGAACATTTGCCTTTACTTTTACAGGATTTGGCAAAAGTCCCTCTTTTATATAGTAAAGTATAGTCGATTTTGGAACACCTGTTTTTGCCACAAGTTCAGACATTTTATAATCCATTTTTCATCCTAATTAATAACTGATTAAGAATTATATCATATAATTCAAATTGTAAAGTGTAGCTTTACACTATTTATTTCAAATGGAGTTTATATGCCTAGACAAATACCTTGGTGGGTTGGCGGAATTGCAATGAGTTTACTTTTTTATTTTAGTTTTTCAACTTTTGGAGCGAATCGTCCTATCGGTGCTTCAACCGGAATGGCGTACCTTGCAACTGTTTTATTTGGACTGGATGCAGACAGTTATGCTTATACAGCAGAGATACAACAATCCGGAGCATGGGAAGGTGTCATGCTGATCGGTCTGTTCTTTGGCGGACTTTTTATGTCAATTTTTGTAACAAAGTCTTTTCATTTGAGTCTTATCCCCACACTCTGGAAAGAGAGAAAAAACAGATCAGTCAAATCTCGTATGCTTTGGAGTTTTATTGCCGGATTTCTGCTTGTATTTGGTGCCAGACTAGCAGGCGGATGCAATGCCGGGCATATTTTGTCCGGTGGCAGTCAATTGGCACTCAGTGGTATAATCTTTGCCGTTTTTGCGCTGGGAACAGGTGTGATAACAGGAAGATTTTTTTACAAAAAAAAGGTTTGCAAAAATGACAGATAGAATTGTACATATGTTTGATATAGTGGCAAGGCAAGGACATGGTTCTGTTTGGACGGTACTGTTTACAGGCTTTGTTTTTGGTGCCGTTATTTTATACTCAAGGTTGGATAAATTTGAAAAAATGGCTGGTTTTATGCTTTTTGAAGATACCCTTGTTCCTCGTATGGCGATGACAACCGTTGCACTTTCAAGCCTGGGATTTTATATTTTGGTACAGACTGGTTATGCTTCTTATTCTGTAAAACCTGTTTTACTTGCAGGACTTATCACGGGGGCAATACTTTTTGGTATCGGCTTGGTTATTTTAGGAAAATGTCCCTCTGCTTTTTTTGTTTCGGTATCTGAGGGCCGAATAGATGCCCTTGTCGGCGTTTTGGGAGGAATGGTCGGTGGAGCGGTTTTTACGCTTTTTTACCCTCAGATAAAAAACTTCATGGGTCCGGATTTGGGAAAAGTGCAAATATTTCATTATTTTGAAGATCACGCTTTACTTGTTGTAGTAATTTTTAGTACTATTTTACTGATTACTGCATATCTGCTGCCGACAATAGAATATAAAGACCCTGCAGATTTCAAAAAAAATTAGATACAAAGGAAAAAATATGGCATATATACAACTACCGGAATTTGAAGAAATGAGCCCTGCAATTCAGGACAAAGCAAGACCTATTTTAGAAAAAACAGGAAAACTCGGAGAGATATTCAAACTCTTGGCTCTTGATGAAAAAGTTTACTTTGCAACAGACACAATGATACAAAAATACCTTTTGGATGAAACAACACTCTCATACGATATAAAAGAGTCTATCGCTTTGCTTATATCTTTGGAAAATGGCTGTAAAATGTGTGTAGATGTCCATAAAAGTATCGCAAAAATGTTAGGTATGAGTGAGGAGAGAATCGAAGAAGTTTTACAGGGTGTCGATGATTTGGATGCTGATGAAGCAGAAAAAGCACTTTTAAACTTCTGTATACGCGCATCCAGAAAAGACAACTACAAAGTTACAAAAGAAGAGATAGACAACTTGAAAAAACTCGGCTGGAGTGATGTCCAAATAGTCGAAGCAGTTGCTATTACCGGTTACTTTAACTACATTAACACACTTTCAAATGTTTTTGGCTTAGAGTAAGAATATGAAAAATGTTTTTTTAATTCTCAGCCTTTTTAGTGTACTTGTCAATGCCAGAGAGTATAAAGTTGTCTTTGACTGCAGTTCGGCTGATGCATCTTATATAAAAAGCCGTATGTGGCTTGTCGGAAAAACTATAGATATGATTGAAGAACAGGGAGATACTGCAAAAGTAGCACTGACACTTCACGGCTCCTGCGTTGCAATGGTGGCAAAAGATTACGACATGACAGTACCGGATGAAGATGTCCCAGATATAAAACAATCCCAGCAATACCTCAAGAAACTTGCAAAAAGAAAAAATGTCACCATCACTGCCTGCGCTATGTCTCTGGCACATAATGCTATTGAAAAAGAAGATGTTCTGCCTTTTGTAAAGATTTCAAAAAACAGTTTCTTAGATACCATCAGATACCAAAATGACGGGTATGCGCTCATGAGTTTCAAATAAAAAGGTTTGGCAATGCAAAAATTTTTTATACTGCTTTTTGTTTTGTTCTCCTGTGCACAGGCACAAAACAGCGTTACAGATACAGCGCAAGAGTTACAATGGCTTGATACAAAGGATATGCAGAAGTTTAACGGTATATGGAAACTGGCAAACAGTTACTGTAAAGCATTACATGCAGCGCAAAAAGATGACTGGCGACTGCCGACAAAAAAGGAACTGCAACACCTGGGAGAGTCAAAAAAACTCAAAGCAAAATTCAGGCACCTTGATACTGCGCTGTACTGGAGTAAAGATATAGACAAAAGCAGTGACGGATTTAATGCTTATACCGTCTATACAGGAAACGGTTTCATCTCATCAACAGATAAATGCAATACAAACAAACTGGTATGTGTCAGAAAACTACAGTGATGAAAGATCAAACTCTCTGGTTTGATCTGAACACTCTATTGTAATAATACAGGCAGATTTACTGATTTTTTGAACATTTCCCACATTATCCAGGAGTATCATAGACTTTTTTGTCACGGGGTCAAAGGTTTTCAGTTTTTCATCTTGAACATAAAAAATACGTCCGCCTCCACAGCCGTCACCGACAATCCCCTCACAAACAAGATCAGAACTCAAATCAAAACCATGAATCATCCAGACACTCCTCTTTTGCATCTTTTACAAACTCTTTATACTCCGTGCTGTTTTTGTCCAGATTTTTATACTCATCATAGGTATACTCTTTGAAAGTGGCATCATCCAGACATTTGCAAAGCTTCGTAGAGTTTTCGTCACCGCTGCAGTGCGAAAGCATCTCTTTTTTCTGTTCCTCTTCCCAACCGATGTAGGAGTTATAGTACGGATAAAGCGCCCATATTGCAAAAGCTATTGTCAGGACAATATTGATGATATATTCTCTCTTTTTTGTCTCAAAATACTTTTTTACATCATAAGAGATTAAAATTATAAAAACAACCTCAAGCCCTATATTAAACCAGTCGCTCTCTAAAAAATCAAACAAATCCTATTTTTCCTCTCTTAGCTTTTTGATTGCTTCGGCACACATGGTCAGACCGAAAGTTGCCGTGACCCCCATAAAGCTGCCTTTTTCTTTTATGACTGCTTCCTCGCTTGAAAAAATCACTTTATATTTTTTGTTAAAACCGCGTTTTTTCAATTCATACCGAATTTTTGCACCGAATTTATCGCCGTAACTTTTCCAGATATCACCCACCTGAACCTTTGTCGGATCAAGCCTTTTGGCACTTCCAAAAGAAGAGATGAGTTTTTTATGGCATTTTTGTGCGATTGCGAGTTTTGCATTTCTGTCATCTATCGCATCAAGTACCAGGTCATATGGTTCAAAATCAAACTCCTGCACCCACGCTTCGTCTATGCGTCTGTTGATTACATGTAACTCCGGATAGTGCTCTTTTAAGGCATTCACCTTTGTCTCACCTTCATGCAGTTCCGACCACATCTGACGATTTTGGTTTGATTTGTCATAGGTATCAAAATCTACAATCGTGATATCTTTCACACCGCTTCTGTATAAACAGTCCAGGCAGAAGCTGCCGACACCGCCGACACCCAGCAGTAATATTTTAGCATCTTCGAGTTTAGAAAAATCATCCTTTAACACAAGTTTTATACGGTCATATTTTTGCATCAGTCCAACCATTCTTCTAATGTTTTCATGCTTTTGTATGCACTCAGATCAAGCATAATCGGGGTCACAGATATAAATCCGTCACGTATTGCTTCATAATCGCTCACACCTTTGATACCTTCTCTTGCTCGAAAATTCAGAGGATGCAGCCCAAGCCAGTAGTGTTTCTCGCCTCGTGGATTACTGTGCACATCGGCTTCATTCGAGTAGACCCTGTACCCTGCATAGGTTATCTTCATCTGTGCCTCTTCAACTGCCGGAGGAATGTTGATATTTAAAAATTCTCTCTCAGGCAGAGGGAACTTTTCATTTCGTATTTTTGTCACTATCTTTTTGATTGTTTTTTGCGCGAGCGTAAAATCTCCCTTGGGATTGGTAAAATCCATTACCTGCGAAATCGCAACAGAGGGAATATTGTGCAAAACACCTTCCATAGCACCTGCCGCTGTCCCGCTGTAGGTAATGTCTTCACCCATATTTGAGCCTCTGTTTATCCCGCTGACAACAAGATCAGGTTTGTTTCCCTGAAAAATTGCATTCAAAGAGAGATAAACACAGTCTGTCGGTGTTCCGTCCTCGAGCTTAAAGAAGTTCTCTTCAATCCCGACAAAACGCAAAGGTCTTGTCAGGGTCAAAGAGTGCCCGCAGGCAGACTTTTCATTTGCCGGAGCCACAACAGTCACCTCCACATCTGGGAGCTCACGTAAAGCTTCCACCAGACACAGCAGTCCTTTCGCCTCATATCCGTCATCATTTGTTACTAAAATTTTATACTTGTTCTTCATAATGTAATTGTATAGAAAACATCATTTACATTTGATAATTTTTCATTATTACCGATATAGATTAAAAGTAAAAAAGAGAAGAAAAGAAAAATGAACACATCCTATGCAGCAAACAGTTACTACCGCCATGATTTGAACATTACCATGAAAACCTCAAGCGGAGACGTCATAACAATGGACTTTGCAAACGAGAAGTCTGCCTCTGCAAACTATGAGACAGATGGCAGTTCACGCAAAACATCAATGAGCTTTTCCTCAATGTCCTCATTTAAGTTCTCCATAGATACAAACGGCATCGATGCTCAGGACCAAAAAGAGATAGAAGCTTTCATGAAAACAGCCCAGCCTTATATAGACAAATTTATACAGGAGTTGAGCGAAGATGCCCCAAAATCACCGGTAACAAAGCTTGCCAAAAAAATAGCCGCACTGTTTCAACCCAATGAAAACAACAGTGAGGCACGCAACAATACTATCAAAACAAATATTGTAGAAATGTTTGACAGATCACTGCAAAAAGTACAGGAACCTCTCAACATTTTCAAAGAAACACAGAAGCTTCTGGAAAAAACACTCAAAGAGTTTGATACCTTTAACAAAGAACTTTACGCCTAAAAATGCAAAAACTTGACAATAGCGTCAGAGTTATTGTAAAATTCCAGCAACAAGACAGATACACAAGGTATCTTTGAATCTTTCCTACAATTTCAATCCTAATCAATTAAGGCAGTCATACATATGAGTGAAAATGAATCTTCCACACAATCGCGTAAAAACACTAAAAACAATCATAAAAACAATTCAAAATCCAGAACACACACTCCTGTAAAAGGCTCAAGTGTCGAAGAACTTCGTACAAAAAGCATTCAAGAGCTTGTTGATATAGCGACACAGCTTGGTGTTGAACAGCCAAATGAACTCAAACGCCAGGATGTAATCTTTGAAATACTCAAAGCACAGACTGCACAGGGCGGCTATATTCTTTTCAGCGGTATTTTGGAAATTATGCAAGACGGTTACGGTTTTATCCGTTCAATCGATCAGAGTTTTAATGAAAGTATCAATGATGCCTATGTATCAAACACACAAATCAAACGCTTTGCTCTGCGAAACGGAGATGTTGTAACGGGTCAGGTTCGTCCCCCAAAAGATCAGGAACGCTACTACGCGCTTATAAAGATAGAAGCAGTCAACTCCCTTCCTCCGGAGGAGAGTAAGAAAAGACCTCTTTTTGAAAACCTCACACCACTTTATCCGACAGAACAGCTCAAACTCGAATACCGTGAAAAAGGCTTGACAGGCCGTATGATGGATCTTTTTTGTCCTATCGGAAAGGGACAGCGCGGTTTGATAGTTGCGCCTCCAAGAAGCGGGAAAACAGAGCTTTTAAAAGAGATCGCACACGGTATTACGACAAATCATGCTGAAGTTGATTTGATGGTACTTCTTGTGGACGAACGCCCAGAAGAGGTAACAGACATGGAGAGAAGCGTCAAAGGAGAAGTCTACAGTTCTACCTTTGATATGCCTGCAAAAAACCATGTAAAAGTTGCCGAGATGGTCATAGAAAAAGCAAAACGTAGAGTAGAGCTTGGTCGTGATGTCGTTATTCTCCTGGATTCTATCACTCGTCTTGCACGTGCCTACAACACAGTTACCCCTTCAAGCGGAAAAGTGCTCTCAGGCGGTGTGGATGCAAATGCCCTGCATAAGCCAAAACGTTTCTTCGGAGCGGCGAGAAACATTGAAAACGGCGGCAGTTTGACTATTATTGCCACAGCTTTGGTTGATACGGGAAGCCGAATGGATGAAGTTATCTTTGAAGAGTTCAAAGGGACAGGAAATATGGAAGTCGTCCTTGACAGAAAAATTGCAGACAGACGTATCTACCCTGCTATTGACATTCTCAAATCAGGAACACGTAAAGATGAACTCCTTATCGGTCCAGAAGTATTGCAGAAGGTATTTATTCTTCGTCAGATGCTGCATAAACAGGATAACGAAGTCGAAGCACTCAAATTTATCTACAACACTATGGGCAAAAAATCTACGAATGAAGAGTTTCTTGAAAGTATGAACACAAACAGCTAGTGTTCATGTTTTTAGGAACCCGTACTTCAGTGCGGGCTAAGAGTGGCAAGAGTATTACAACAGCCGGCACTGAAGTACCGGTTCCGAAATTGAGATTAAGTCCTTAACACTCTTTCAAAATCACATCTATCATATCATCGGCAAGAGTAATCCCTGTTCTGTAAAAAAGCTGTTTCTCTGCCTCTTTAAATATCAAAGTAGTCGGCACTTCTTCAACAAAATACCGCTGTGTCAGATACTCCGACTTTCCGCTGTCAATGCTCAAAACAGAAACATTCGCAAGCCTGTCACACAACTCCTCAAGCTCCATGTCCATAATCTGGCATGCATCACAGTAGTAAGAACCAAACTTTAAAACGACAAATTTTTCTTTTTCAAATTCTCTTGCCAAAACAACATCAAAATTATCTTCATCCACATCTATAAACGCCATTGTCTATCCTTTTAATTGCTTAACTGCTCTTTTAAACTCATCCCCACGCTCTGCAAAGTTTTTATATTCGTTAAAACTCGAAGCAGCAGGAGAGAACAACACGGTTTTTCTTGCTATATTATAGGCTTTTTTGACACTCTCTTGCAAGTTTTTTTGCAAAAACAGATTTTTTTGTTTCACTTTTACATGTAAAGCATCATAAATTTTTTTCCCTGTATCTGAAAAAAGTATGATGTTTGCGACATCACTTGTAAGCAAAAAATCTATCAGCACTTCATAATGCACACCTCTGTCATTCCCCCCGATTATAAGCGTATCAACATTTTTTAAAATTTTCACAGCCTCTATGGTAGCCTGAGGAATTGTTGCTATTGAGTCATTTATATAAGACACACCCTTGACTTCTTTGACAAATTCCAGCCTGTGAGGAAGCGTTTGAAAAGCGTTAAGTGTTTGCATATATGCCTCATCACCGAGTGCCAAAATTTCTTTGAGTTTTTCAAGTATCTGCAAAGTAGATTTATGAATAAACCCGTTTTGCAGACTGAAATCCACACTGTATTTGAGTTCATTTTCATATACATTATATCCGCAGTCCAATTTTTGCGCCAGATTATATATAAAAATATCCTGCTTGCTCTGATACCTGTATATATTGAACTTGGCTTCATAGTATTGATGTACATCTTTGTAATAATCCAAATGTTCTTCAAACAGATTGGTCAAAATCGCAATATGAGGGGAATGCGTTACATGTAAGAGCTGATGAGAGGAGAGTTCCATCACTATTTTTGTCTCAGCGCTGATCTCTTCGAGCATATCAAAAGCGGGTATACCGATATTGCCGCATAAAATACTCTTTTTTTCTGCATTTTTCAACAAACTGTCTATAAGTGTTACAAGGGTACTTTTGCCTTTTGTTCCCGTTACTCCGATAATCTGATGTTTAAAATGCTTGAGCAACAGTGCTGTTGTAGAAGAAAAATGAAAAGAGTGATAATCAATGTCCAAATTATACAAAGAGATGCCGGGTGATTTGATAATCAGTTCTGCTTCATGGAGCCTGTCCAAATAATTCTCATCACAAGAAGGATGATTTTTATCTATGATAACAAGTTCAGTACCCGGTAAATATTTTTGTGCAAAATTATAAAAAGATTTCCCTTCTACACCAAAACCGAAAATCCCGATGCTTTTATACTGTTTTAAATCAGAAACTAAGTTTTTCAACATGGCTTTTGAGGTTCTTTTTGAATTTTTGTGGCAGATTGTTTTGCCCGTCATAGTTTACATGTAAAGGATATTCCATATTTTTTGGTTTGTAGGTTTTCAACAGGGACGGCAATTCTTGTTGAGAATACGAATAATATTTTTTGCTTAATGCGTAATTGACCTCATCATAGGTCCCCACACACTCAAAAGGTTTGACGGCATCACTTTGGGAAAGTCCGTCAAAAAGTTCTTGCAGTGCCAAATCGTCAAGCATATCTTTGCCAAATATTTTTTGCAGTGCAGCGTCCTCTATATAATTGCACAGCATGATATAGGTAAATAGGCATTTTGGGCATTTGCCACACCATTCATTGCGCTTGCTGCCAACATTACAACTGCGAAACGTAAAAAAGTGTTCTTTTGCAAAGCTGGCAAAAAGCTTGGCAATGTGTATCTCGTCCAAAGGACGCAAAAAACTGAAATACTCTACATCCTCCGTTATAAAACTAAAAACATACTCCCGAAAATCATTTTCAAACTCTATAGATTTTGAGTACTGATGGTTGATTTTCTGTCCGTTGTAGATGATGTTTTCTTCATTGGCGCTTGATTCGTTTGAAAGGACGATGTACTTCGTTTTATACAGCAGACCAAGCCAAATGGAGATAAAGCCGACAATGGAGGAAAAAGGGATATGTCCGTTTAAGTAGCCACGCGCATTAAAATCCAGAATTTTCTCCAGGTCAAGCTCTCTTTTTAGTTCTATCGCATGTTTTGGATGCTGCTTCAGTATCTCTTGTGAAGCAACAATAGGGTTCATAGAAAACATCAATGCATCAGGAAACTCCTTTTTTAAAAGCTCATAACTTACAAGAGAGTCTTTTCCTCCGCCAATCGGTATGATGATGTTTTGCTGTGTGCATAAAGCTGTTTTGTCAAATGTCTTGCCTTTACATGTAAAGCGAACAAGATCTTCTTGCTTTACCTCGATGCCATTGAGATAAATATACTCCCCCAGCCCATTAAAATAAAGCTTTTCAAACCATTTTTTCTGCATTTCGTTTATTGTTCCGCATTCTATGACAAACTCTTGCGGCAGAGCGATTTTGTAGTAACTGATGGCTTCTGCAAGGCCGATATGAAAAACAATATTTTGCATAGAAAAATCTGTAGATATTTTTTCATTTTTTGTAATGCTGAGACGATGAAGAAAGTCAGTAGTTTTTCCTTCTTCATCAAGTTGATAGTGAAAGTGCAGAGCTATTTTATCTTCATCTTCTTGAATTTCATAGCTTTTGTATATAAATTTATTTGCTTTTTTACGCAACTCTTTAAATTTTTTCATGAGAACCATTTGATATTTTTAAAAGATTATATAATCTTTTAACTCTATATCAACTAAAAGTTCCCATTAGTTAAAATACTCAAACAGTTTGTTTTTATCGATTTTCACCAAATCAAGCGCCACATTCTTTTTCAAAACAGCCTTTGTTTCCTGGCTGAGTTTATCAAGCAGTTCGGCATTGTTCTCCTGTGGAAACGCTAAAAACAGAGATTTTGGCTGTATCTGCTGTACAATCATATCTATATCTTCTGCCACCTCAGTAAGTGTTCTTTTTGCAATCGTCTCTTCAACACTGTGTTCTTCAATTGTTGCGTGTCCTTTTCTGCCATTGGCATCACTTTTGAGTTCATGGAGTTTTTTTCTGCCCTCAATAAAATCTTCAGCATTCACCAATTCCAAAGAGTAGTTAATTTTCAATTCATTGTTATAAATATCTTCATGTTTTACTGTTTTATATGCTTTTAATTCCCCTAAGTCTGCCACAATTATAACTGTATTGTCTAATTTCATAATTCATCCTTGTAAAAAAATTTAAAAACATCATCAAAACAAAAGATGCTTTACATTATGATATGGAAAGAATACTTTATTGCAGATAAATTTCAGACAAAAGGAGCAAATATGCGTACAAACCATGAACTCATTCAAAGCATGCAAAATTCTGGCGTTTTAAAAACACCACAAATCATAAAAGCTTTTGAAAAGATTGACAGAAAATATTTTGTGCCCGAAGGTTTTGAAGAAGCAATTTACAGAGATGCTCCCCTGCCCATCGGCGAAGGACAGACAATCTCTCAGCCTTCAACAGTTGCTTTTATGCTTGAACTGCTTCAACCACACCAAGGAGACTCTGTTTTGGATATAGGGTCAGGTTCCGCCTGGACTACATCACTCCTGTGCGCCATTGTAGGCCAAACCGGTCATGTTACGGGCATGGAACGTGTTGAGAGACTTGTCAGTATTGGACAAAAAAACCTTTCGCAGTTTGGTTTTGGGCAGTGTCATATCGAAAAAGCAGGCAAAGAGTTAGGAAAACCGGGAGAACAGTTTGACAAGATACTGGTCTCTGCCAGTGCACCGGAAATTCCTTTTTCACTTTTTGAACAACTCAAACCCAACGGTGTACTTGTCATACCGGTAGGCAATTCCATCTTTAAGTTTAAAAAACTTCAAGATGGCAGAATACAGCAAGAGGAATATGCAGGTTTTGTATTTGTACCTTTGATTTACCAGGAAAAACAGTTTCATTAAATCATCTTTTAATCCACTCTCTGCTAAAATCTATTTACCTGAATTTGGAGTATGAATTTGAAAGAAGCGCATGAAGTTTTAGCCAGAAAATATCGTCCGTCAAACTTTGATGAACTTATCGGTCAAGAGACGATAGCACAGACTCTCTCACTTGCACTTGATTCAAACAGACTCTCTCATGCCTATCTGTTTTCAGGGCTGCGCGGGAGCGGAAAAACTTCAACTGCCCGTATCTTTGCCAAAGCACTCATTTGCGAAGAAGGAATGAGCCATAAACCTTGTGACAAATGTTCCAACTGTGTGATGGCAAAAGAGAATCGTCATATGGACATCATAGAGATGGACGGGGCAAGCAGCCGTAAAATCGACGATATTCGTGATCTTATAGAACAGACAAAATACAAACCGGCCGTTGCCAGATATAAAATCTTCATTATTGATGAAGTACATATGCTCACAAAAGAGGCTTTTAATGCTCTGCTTAAAACACTTGAAGAACCGCCCCAATATGTCAAGTTCGTCCTTGCAACCACTGACCCGCTCAAACTTCCTGCAACAATTTTAAGCAGAACACAGCATTTTCGATTTAAAAGTATTGCCACAAACAAGGTCGTTGATCATCTTGCCCATATTTTGCAACTTGAGGGGATAGAGTATGAAACAGAGGCGCTTGAAATTCTCGCAAGAAGCGGGAGCGGAAGTCTTCGTGATACGCTGACATTGCTTGATCAGGCAATAATCTACTCAAAAAACCATGTTGATGTTCGTACCGTTACAGATATGCTCGGACTGGTTGACCCAAAATTTATCAGTAAACTTTTCGATACTGTTTTTGCAAAAGACTATGCACGGCTGGTAGAGTATACAAAAGAACTGGAAGATTACGAAAGTGAAATGGTTGTAGACGAACTCATCGCTTATCTCAAAGATAAAATGTATAATCAGGATGCTCTTTTTTCTACACTGGTACTTGACAGGTTTTTTAGAATACTGAGTGAATCAAAATATCTTTTCAGCATTAATGCCGATGGTTCCTTTGTGCTTTCGATGATATTTTTCAAGATGACAGAAGCGCTTAAAATACGGGAAATTGATCAGATGATAGAATCTTTTGAAAAAGATGTGAAACGTCCTGAAATTATTGTATCACAGGAAGAGAAAAAAGAGGTGCAAAGCTCCTCTCCTGTAAAAATAAAAATGCAGGAAACTACCCCTGAGATGAACGGCAAAGTCGCAAAAGAAACCTCTGCAGAAAATACGCAGGAAATACCGCCCAATGAGCATCTTCTCACTTTTCAAACGCTCATAGAAAGAATCACAGACAGAAACTATGCACTTGGTGAGTGTTTTACAAAAAATATTCGCTTTGTTTCCTATGAAAAAAACATACTTACTTGGGAGAGTTGTGCGGACGAAGAGTGTAAAAAAGTGCTCAAACACGGATATGCGGTCATTAAACAGCTTGTTCGTGAAACCTTTAGTTTTGAGACAAAAATAAAAGGAGTTGCCTGCACGAAGATAGAAACAGAAGAGGAACCACAGACACAGGCATCACAACCCGTCGAACAACAGCCCGAAATGCAAAGCGGCTCTACCGTCGAGGACATTGAAGCAGGCGGTGCTGCAAGCTGTGTCACAAACTGTGACGAGCCTTCTGTGCAAGATGAAACAAACGGCACTGACATCACAAAAGAGCCGATGATCCAAAAGGCGATAGAGATGTTTGAGGCAAAAAAGGTCACCGTGCAGTCAAAAATCTAGTCAAAAAAAATTTCACTGCAGCACAAATCTTTTTGATGGCAATACTCTAATATCTCAACAAAAGGGGTAGAGTTCCTTTTTTTGATTGTTGCAAATTTTGATTGGGAAATATTTAGTAAATTTGCCACATCCTTATCATATACTTTCGTATTTGATCCATTCGCAATATGCTCTTTGAAAACTTCTATAATCGTTCGAAAATCTCTCATTCTTACTCCTAAGAGCAACAATATAACCAAGAAAAATCAAGAAAGCTAAAAATATGTCAATTTGTTAACATATTTTATATCCTACTCCGCGAACTGTTTGTATATAGTCTTTTGACTTGTCCGGGTCTATCTTCTCTTTGAGCCTGTTGATGGCAACATTGACAGTCTTGTACTGGTGGTTTTCACTGTCACCCCAAACATTTTCAAGCAGATAATCCCTGTCAAGTACACTGTTTTTATTTAAGATAAATTCACTTAAAAGATCAAATTCAAGCTTTGTCACATCAACAGGTCTTCCGTCTACATGTAATGTTCTGCTGCTTTTGTCAAGCAGTAAATCTCTAAAAAGCAATTTTGAATTATTGTATTTTTTTGAAGTTCTTTTTAATACAGATCGGATGCGAAGGACCAATTCTTTCATATTAAACGGTTTCGTGATGTAATCATCTCCGCCTCGCAAAAAGCCACTCTCAATATCTTCATCTCTGTCTTTTGCACTTAAAAATATAACGGGTATATCAAGCCCCTCATCACGTAGTTTTGCAACAAACTCACTTCCTTCAACACCGGGAAGGTTCCTGTCCATTATAAGTAAATCTATATCTTCTTCATCTAAAATCTGCACAACTGTTTTTGTATTTAAAAAGCCTATTGTTTCAAATCCTTCTTTTTCCAGGGTGTATTCCAACAGTTCGAGCAAATCTTCCTCATCTTCAACTATTACTATATTTGCACTCATAAATATGCCTTAATATTTTTTATAATTATATCAAAGATTCTATGGTATAATAGACCAATTGCGGAAATTTTGAAGAGGGAAAAAAGATGTTTGTTTCATCATACAATACATATATACCAAACAAGCACACATCAAAAATAGATAAAAATACGCAAAATGAAAGAGACAATTTCTCTCAAGAGCAAGAAAAAGTATTCTCAAAAAGCCTTGAAAAAGTTGTTGCTTCTTCTGTAAAAATACCACTCAATTATATTTCAAACTATAAGTCATTACACAACCAGCAGTTACTGCAACAGCAAAATACACCCAAAAAAGAGTATGCCAAAACAAAATTTGAAAAAATAAAAAAAATCAGCAGTGCCCAGAATGCCTACAGTGAAAATTCTCACTATTTTTCTCTTGCGCAAAAACCCAAAACAGCGTTAACACAAGAGGTCAAACAGCCTGAAAACATACAACGCAACACTCTTTTAAAACAGAAATTTATCAATACCTATATTGCAAATGACAACTACTACAGAGTAACTGCCGCCTAATCCGGCCATGCCTCGGTTTTAATCACTCTGCTGTCATCAAAAATTTTCAGTTTATATGCTTCACTGCATTTGCCCTCATTGATTTGCATGACAGCCATCTGCAGAATTTTTTTACACTTTTTTGGAATATCAAAATGCCCTTTTAGACCTGTCAAAAACTGTTTTACAGGAACATCCTTGTCCATGCCTATAATATTGTCACGGCACCCTGTAAGCCCTATATCACTCATATATGCCGTACCGTTTACAATTTGAAAATCATCAGTGCCTACATGAGTATGTGTCCCGATAATTCCGCTTACTTTTCCCTGAAGCATCATCATCAGTGCGCGTTTTTCACTTGTAGCCTCAGCATGAAAATCAACAAAAATATTTTTTATCTCCTGCGTGTGCAGCTCCTCAACCGTATTTTTTGCACAGCGAAAGGCATTGTCGGTATAGGGCATTGCATAGTGCCCCATTATATTAAGGACAGCAAGTTTTTCACCCTTTATATCATAAATACGCAGACCGGTTCCCGGTACTTCCTCAGGATAATTATGGGGCCGCAGCAGTTCATGCGTATCTAAAAGAGGAATAATCTCTTTTTTATCCCAGGTATGATTGCCTCCGCTCATAACATCGATGCCGTAGGAGAAGAGTTCATTTGCATTTTTGAGTGTCAACCCAAAACCGTGAGAAGCATTTTCATAATTTGCAATGACAAAATCTATTTTGTGTTCTTCTTTTATTTTCTTCAGATAATCCCGCAACATAATACGTCCGGGCTGACCTAGTATATCGCCTATAAATGCTATTTTCAATGTATAATTCTTTTCGTTTGTTTTTTAGAATTATAGCCAAATCTTTTCCCTGTTTTTCTTTAAAAAACAGTATAATTGCAGTATGAATCATTTTATGCAACCACCTGTACGTATCAACGCTTCAAATGAGCTTCGAAAAGTCGGCTTTGAACTTGAATACAGTGCCATTGAGTTACAAAAAAGTGCAGAATTACTTATTGAAACTCTAGAATCCGGCAGTATGGAAAAAATAAATCCTTATCATTACAAAATCAGAGATACCTGCTATGGCGATTTTAATCTTATCCTTGATTTTCAGTTTCTTATTTCACAGGGTCTGCAAAAATGGCTGCAGAATATAGGACTTGACCAGTTTATCGAAACAGAAATTGCACTGGCTTTGGAAGAGTTCATAGCCACCCTTTCTCAAACTATCGTGCCTTATGAAATCACAACACCGCCGCTTCCTTTGGATAAAATTGCAATTATAGAGAAGATAAAAGAGACGTTTCGAATAAACGGAGCACTTGGAACTGATGCCAATCCTCTCTATGCCTTTGGCTTTCATATCAATCCTCAGGCCTTCTCTTTTGAAGTAACAGAAATTATTGATACACTCAGGGCCTTTTTCATTCTTTATGAGACGCTTGTGCTATGGCTGCAACCTGATATTGTACGCAGAATCAGCCCCTATATCAAACCTTTTGAAGAGGAGTATATACAAAAAGTACTCAAAACCTCTTACAAACCGGATATGAACCGGTTTATCTGCGACTATCTGCAATATAACCCTACCCGTAATCGCGCACTGGACCTCTTGCCTCTGCTTGCCTGGATAGATTCCAATCAGGTTTTCAAGACACTTCCCGAAGAAAAAATTTCACCACGTCCTGCCTATCATTATCGCCTTCCAAACTCCAAGGTTGACAAAAAAGAGTGGCACACCTACGATGCCTGGAACAGCTGGGTCATCATTGAAAAACTCGCTCAAGACAAAGAGATGCTTGCACAACTTGCCGGCGAATACAGCAAATACCTCACTGACCCTTTTTCGTTTTTGAAAAAAGAGAAGTGGTTGCAGCAGGTAAATGTATGGCTGAAAAAACAAATATAATCATAACAGGCTCAAGCAAAGGAAGTCGCAGTGCCTGGATGACAAGTCGTGCTTTGCTCACGCTCTTTGGTGTGAATGCAAGGTTTTTACATCCTGATAATTGGGACAAGAACACCCAAATGGATGGGCTTGTGCTTACAGGAGGTGTGGATATTGATCCGCATACTTTTCATACATCCAGGCACCCCAGTGTAAAAAAAACCGAACCACTGCGTGATGCAATGGAACTCTTTTTACTTGAGCGCGCACTCACACAAAACATTCCCGTTATGGGAATATGCAGAGGCATGCAGCTTATCAATCTCTTTATGGGCGGATCACTTCACCCGCATATACCGGAAATGGATTTGGATTTTAGACATCCGCATTCTCTGCTGCCTCAAAACACCATCAAAATAGAACCAAAAAGCCATCTGCATAAAATTCTCAAAGCCGAAAAATTAAAAGTCAATGCCCTGCATCATCAAACAGTGAGAACACTTGGAAAAGGGCTGAAAGTTGCAGCAAAAGATACAAACGGCCTCATACAGGCCATTGAAACAGACAATGAAGACTTCATTCTGGGTCTGCAGTGGCACCCGGAGTTTATGCCCTATCACTGGAGTACCTACCGCATTTTTGAAGCTTTTTCCAAAGAGATAAAAATCAGATAAAAAAAAGTGCCAACAGTATATAACGAATACCTTTTGCAAACAGAACAAGCAAAAAAAATCTTTTAAAGTTATAATGCAGAGCACCGGCTACAAAAGTAATAGGGTCACCGATGATCGGAGCCCAGGAGAGCAGCAGCACGATGGCACCGTAACGATCAAACATTGATTCGGCTTTTTTATACGCTCTCATTTTTACATATTTTTTCCGTGCCAGATAATCAACCCCTTTTTTGCCCAAAAAGTAGTTCAAACAGGAACCAAGGGTATTGCCGAGTGTAGCAACACCCAGTAGAGCATAAATATTGTAACCGGCTGTAATATCATAAACCAATACAGCTTCACTCACTACCGGCAATAAAGTCGCAGCACCGAAAGCGCTTAAAAAAAGAGTAATATAGACCAACTAGAGCACTTTTGGTTTGCTGTTTCTTAAATAGTACAGTGTTGCTTTAATAATGTCATCATCATCTTTCGAATCTGATTTTATTGTCTCCTTGGACTCATTTAAATAGGTAAATGTGATATTTTGTCCATAGTTTGAAATCGTTTTGATTTTTTTCTCCAGGGACAAAAGTTTAATAACCATCAATTCAAAAAACTGTTTGGTAGGAATGTCCAATTCGCCAAAACGGTCAATTACCTCTTCTTCTATTTCATAGATCTCCACAGCACTTTCACACTGGGCAAGTCTTCTGTAGATATCTAAACGCAACCTGTCTTCTTGTACAATTTCATCACTGATAAAAGCGGATATGCTCAGTTTTACATCTACCTTTGCCCGCTCTCCCTCGGCTGTATTGCTCAACTCTTTTATAGCATCTTCAAGCATTCGAAGATACAGAGAGTAGCCGATATTTTTAATATGTCCGCTTTGTGCATCTCCTACAAGATTCCCGCCGCCGCGAATTTCCAAATCATGATGTGCCAGCACAGAACCCGAACCTAAAAAGGAGTTCGATTCTAATGCCAAAAGGCGTTTTTTGGCTTCATCTGTCAAATTTTCTTTGTTTTGTACAATAAAATAGGCAAAACCCTCATTGTGTCCACGACCTACACGCCCGCGAAGCTGATGCAAATCTGCTATACCAAATCTGTCTGCACCGTCTACAATGATGGTATTGACACGGGGCATATGAATACCGCTCTCAATAATGGAGGTGGCTATCATGACATCATATTCGCCTGCTTCAAATTTCAGCAGCTCTTTTTCTGTTTCCACTGCCGATATTTTAGAATGCAGCATCAGCATTCTCAAGTCAGGTAACAGGGCCTGCAGTTCTCCCAGTTTTATAGGCATATGGTCAATTGAATTGTGCACATAAAAAACCTGACCGCCACGACGAAGTTCTCTCAAAATAACCTCTTTTATCAGCTTTTCATCATACTCTTTTACAAAAGTCCTTACACCCTGGCGCTCACTCGGCGCTGTCAATAGCTGACTCATTGTTTTTATGGAACTGAGTGCCTGATTGAGTGATCGCGGAATCGGTGTTGCACTCATAGAGAGCAGATGCACATTATGGTAGAGCTCTTTGATTTTCTCTTTTTGCTTCACGCCAAACTTGTGTTCTTCATCTATAATAACGACGCCAAGTTTCTTAAATTCCAGTCCAAAAAGCGTGTGCGTCCCGACAACACAATCTATTTCACCGCTTGCCAGCCCTTTAATAACTGCATTTTTCTCTTTTGTGGTGACAAATCTGTCAAGTTTTGCATAACGGATACCCAAATCTTTAAACCGCTCATCCAAAGAACGCCAGTGCTGTGCTGAAAGCAGTGTAGTTGGTACAATAAATGCCGACTGATAGCCTGACTTGTAGGCTGCATAAATAGTGTTGAGTGCGATTTCTGTTTTACCAAAACCGACATCTCCGCTTAAAAGTCGGTCCATTATATGCCCTGAACTCATTTGTGAGAGTATCTCCTCAACAGCCTGAGTCTGGTCATCTGTATATTCAAAGCCTGAAAGTGCCTGAAACTGCTCCAGCTCTTTTTTATCCAAAGAAATCTTTGGTGCTTTTATAAGCGCTCTTGCTGCTGCCGTGTTAACAATCTGTCCTGCAATTTCAAGCAGCCTTTTTTTTACCTTTGCCTTGAGTTTGCCAAAGCTTCCTTTTCCCAGCCTGTCCAGTACAGGTGTCGCACCGCCTCCTGCAATGTAACGGTCAATATAGTCGAGGTTTTCTACAGGCAGCAGTATTTTATCATCACCGACATATTTAATGACGATAAAGTCTTTGACTCCGCCGAGTATTTCGGTTTTTTCGATTTTTTCAAAGATACCAACACCATAATCTTCATGAACTACATAATCACCTGCTTTTAAATCATCCAAAAGAATAGAGGTTTTTCTTCTGCGGCGTTTTTTATCGGCTTTGTTCAGTGATATAACCAGCTCATCAGGTGTAATAATATTTAATATATAAGGAGCCTCTACAATGCTTAAGCCTGTTGTATCATAAATACCGGCCTGTTTTATTGTCGCATTATTTGCAGCAATGAGCGTTACTTTTTTGTTTTTGTGAACACTTAAAAGCTGTGCAGGATTTACAACAACCAACTCTTTGACATCATCACTCTCTTGTAACACTTCAAGATCAAAAGCATCTCTTGGAAGCTGCGGATTGTTTATGCCGTAGGCATCTTTGAGTATATTGTCTAAATTTCTGACAAGCTTGACATTTTTGCCTGCTAAAAAATTCTCTGCCAATTCATCAAGATGCCAAAACCCCAAAGAGGCTACATCTTTGTTGAGTGCATCAAATTCACTCTTTTGTATTTTTTGATGCAAGGCATTGTAGGATGCTTCATCCAGAGCATAAAAAGCACTTCGTATTTCTACACTTTCCAAATCATCGCCGAGGGTTCTTTGTGTTTCAAGGGCAAAGGATTTTATTTGTTCTATTTCATTGTCAAAAAGGGAAATTCTTATCGGATTTTCGGAAGAAGGTACAAAAATATCTATAATATCCCCACGATGAGAAATTTCACCTGCAACCTGTACCATATCAACAAAAGTGTATCCCCAGTAAAGCATCTGCTCTTTAAACTCTTTGAGATTAATCTCTGAGCCAAATTCAAGCCTCATCTCACCGAGCAGCTCTTTTTTTGGCAAATGAAAGAGAAGTGTTTTTAAAGGAGATATTACAAGTGGTTTTTTCGCGCAAAAATAGTATGTTCTTAAAGCAAAACAGAGTTCGTGCAACTCTTCTTTGTAAGAACGCAAATCATCACCGTAACCTGGTCTGAAATCGGGAAAAACAACAACATCCCGTCCAAAAAACTTTGCTACATTTTCAAGTTCATATGCTTCTTTTGCATCTTCACATACCAAAACTTCAAGGGCATCTTTTTGTGCATTGTTTTTAAAATGATTAAATAAAATTGCCTGTGACATTACTTTCCTGTTTCTTTTACTATTGAGTTTCCCTGAAAAATACCTTTGGCCTCTATGACAAGTTCAAGCGAGGTAATTTCGCCATTTACATGTCCTGCCGCTTTTATTTCAACACGGTCTGCATGTATACTCCCCTCAACCAGGCCTTGAACCACGAGACGCTTTGTTGTAATATCGCCTTTTACATGTCCGTTTTTACCCACATTCACCTCTTTGGACGACTTTATAAACCCCTCTAACTCTCCGTCTATATAAAGATTGCATGTAAGTTCTATTTCGCCTTTGATTTTTGCTCCGGCTGTGACAATTGCTGTGTTTGCATCTGTTTTATCACTTTTATCCGCGATGTTGCCATTATTAAAGATTGCCATGGTATCTTTTTCTCCTTTTTAAAAATTTCATCATAATTTTGCTGTGTCCATTTTATAAAATAATACGGATTTAATGCACGGTGAATAAAGCGTATTTCATAATGCAAATGCGGTCCGTTACTGAGCCCGGAATTGCCTGTATAGGCAATTAAATCACCTTTTTTTACAAATTGTCCTGACTTTACCACAATTTTGTTTAAATGTCCAAAGTACGATTTAAAACCATACACATGTTCGAGTATGACAAGTTTTCCAAAACCGCTGCGCCTGTGCAGCCCTGCCCATTCAACAATACCGTCAGCCGTTGCATACACAGGAGTATTGAATTTCGCTTTCATGTCAGAACCACGATGAAACTCTTTTTTATGCAGTGTCGGGTGTATTCTGTAGCCGAATTTGCTTGTAATCCCATGGTATTTTACAGGAGATCCGCTTGGTATAAGTTCCAGCAGTGTTGCTCTGTGCGATGAACTGAGCATTGTCATATTTACTCTTTCGGCCAAAGATTCATTCGCAAGAGGTTTGAGTCCTATGAGCGTTTCAATCTGAGACAAAGAATCTGAAAGTTCATCAAGCTCTTTTTCTTTTGCCAAAAGGGAATGTGTTGTACTCTTCATCTCTTTTTGCAAGGCTTGATTTTGACGCAGCATCTCTTTATATGCCTGTGCCACTTCATTTTTTTTACTCTGCAGTTTATCCACACTGGCATTTAAATACAAAATAGTTCCTGCGGCAATCAGTACAATACTCAGTAAAAAAAGTCCGGTATACAAAAAAGCTTTTTTTATAAACTTGTGAACATTAAACTGCTTGACACCGTTGTCATCATGAATAGTAACCGTAAAATGATTATCCACCATGCACCTTCAAAAATGTTTCCACAACACTGAAGGAGCCAAAAACAAGATAATTTTTATTTGCATCTATCCCTTGAAAGCTTGTGTGTTTCATCTGCAAATCCTCTATTGCCTTTTTGAGTTTGCTCAATTCTTCTATTCTTTCATCTTCTACAGCTATAATTTCCACATGTTCAATTATCGGCTGTAAAACAGTAAGTATTTCACTGTAATTTTTATCTTTAAAACTATTATAAACCAATATATATTTATTCTCTTTTAAACTTTCATAAATTGAACGTGCCGCAAGCGTGTTGTGTCCCACATCTATCAGTATGTTTGTCTCTAATTGAGAAAGTCTGCCAAATAATTTTGCATGCTTAAAATCTTCTGCTTCGTACGAAATGCCCAGACTCTTTAATGCCGCGATACTTACCATTAAATTTTCTTTTAAATAGCACGCCAACCTGTGATACCTGGCAATTTTTTCAATCTTCGCTTTGTCTTGTGCATCTAAAAGTTCACTGTAGTCTGCGACATGGATATTTTTTTCCTGTGCGATTTCTTTGGCAATCTGCATCACTTCTTTATGTGGCTGTTTGGACACAATTACTTTTTTTTGCATAGCATTGAGTTTTGTCGTGGCTATGGACAAAATATCCGAACCCAAAAAAGCTTCATGATCAAAACCAACCGGTGTCACAAGTGTTAAAATATTTTCAAATACCGCTGTTGCATCATGCTCTCCGCCAAGCCCTGCCTCAAGAACAATATAGTCACACTCCTGATACAAAAAAACTGCCAAAAGTGTTGTATATTCAAAGTAGCTTAATGAATCTGCATCCTGGGGGTCCAACAGTGATAAAAGCTTTTGATGTGCTTCGTTTAAGAGTATATCACTGACATTTTCTCCGTTGAACCAAATGCGTTCATTGAAAGTCAGTATATGCGGAGAGGTATAATGCCCCGTAGTAAACCCCAAAGAGTACAAGGCTGACGCCAAAAAACGTCCTGTTGTCCCTTTTCCGTTTGTTCCCACAAGATGAATAATTTTTGGCAATTTTAATGAAGCTTTGATTTTTGCGTATACTCTGGGCATACGGGTGTAGTCTATGGTGTCATAATATAATGGTTTGCTGCTAAGAAATTCCTCTAACACGTTTATTTTTTATACTCCGCTCTGTTTCTTCCCTCTTTTTTGGCTTTATACAGATATTCATCGGCAGAATTTATCGTCGCGTCAAGTGAAATATGATCACTTCTTTGCGCGACACCGGCACTCACAGTCACTTTAATACGCTTGCCTTTATATACAAAACGAGTCTTTTCGACATGCTTTCTCACCTTTTGGGCAAAAGTCACACCACCTTCCAAATCCGTCTCACTTAAAAGTGCCAAAAATTCTTCGCCTCCAAAACGCCCGACTATATCTACTGTTCTACTCTCTTTTTTGAGTATTTTGGCAAATGCCGCCAAAACCGCATCCCCGGCTTCATGTCCATAGGTATCATTTACTTTTTTAAAAAAGTCTATATCAAACATAACAATGACAAAATTATGTCCATAGCGTTTGTATTCTGCCTCTTTCATCGTTAAAAACTCATCAAGCGCGCGCTTGTTATACAACTTCGTTAAAAAATCCTCTTTTGATTCCTGTTTTGCTTCTTCAAGCTCTTTTTCAAGTGTACGGACTTTTTTGCTCAAAGCTTTGACTTCCTCACTGTGTCCCTGCAAATCTTTACTTAAAAGATGTGTATTTTTCTCTAAGGCAACAGCAATTGTAAAAAGTTTTTTATGTGCAAGTGCAAAGTTTACAGTTGATTCTTCCGTATAAGATTCCAACTCAAGTTTTATTTTTTGTATTTCGGCATTTGAGTTGTCAGAACTCTCTATCATGTCTATAAGACGCAGTGAAAGTTTATCGAGAACTCCGTCAATAGACTCTACCATCTCTTTGACAGTTTTTTTGTCAAGTGCTATGCGCAAAGATATGGCTGACCTGATTTCATTTTCAACACTTTCATGTTCAAGCAGTTCAGGATTTTTCTGGATTTTTTCACTCAAAGCTGCAATCGTATCATTCACACTTGAAGCAATGGAGGGAACAAAAGAAGCTATCAAAAGTTTTGATATTTTCTGTAAATCCACACTTTGGTTTTCTTGTGCACCAACACATTCCAAATGTAAATTTTCAATAGTTTTTTGTAAATCCCGCGTATCTACATCACCGTACTCTTTCAATTTTTGCAAAAAAGCATCATCATAAGTAGTTAAAAAATTGACCCATCGTTGTCGAAACTGGTCCAACTGTTCAGGCTGGGCACCATGCTCTATAAGTTCCAGAGTTTTTTGTGCAAGCTCACCCGCTTCTTTGTTGTGTAGTACAGTAATAACCTGCAGTACCCTTTTTGTCAGTAATGTTTGGGATTCAAGCAGGTTTGAACACTGCGTCGGGTTGGTTCTGTTGAGTTTTGAAATCAGCAAACGTACAAACTCATGCATCGTTTTTATATTGTATTTTTTGAGCTCTTTTTGTAAGTCTTTGTTGAGCATGGCATTGAACTTGTCAATATGTTGACAATCTTCAACCTGCATATTTGCTTTTTGCGCCTCTTTGCAAAATGCTTCTGCATAAAAGTCAGGAGTCAGTAATTTTCCTTCGAGTTTTAATCTTTTGACAGCTTTACTTATGATTGTTTGTATAGTCATGTAATCTTCTCCTGATTTATAGTTGTGATCCTTCTGCTGAGACCTGTGCAACAAAAGATGCTATAGCCTTGATGGCACTGAATTTTATCGCATCAAATCGTTCCTGATCTGTTATAACAGCATTTGGTACAACCGAAAAGTCATAGGTACCTCTTGCCGTATACGTTTTTTTAATATTTTTTGATTCTCTTGCAATCTTTAAAACAATTTTTGCCCGATATGCAATAATATACCCTTCTGCATTATACTGAATTGGCGAATAACTCGGTGGTGTCAGAGAAAAATTCAACGTTGTATCGGCATGGGATTTGTCTGTTAGAGAGGCATGAAAAATTTCCACAATGGCGCTGTCTACCGCATCTTTTATTAAAACGGTATTTTGGGGATCCAAAGCTGAAATGACAACATGTGTGTATATTTTTGAACCAATAACACTTCTGGCATACTTTGAACTTGGCTTATATCCGCATGCATTCATTGAAACAAGAAGAATCAAAAGAGCAAATACCTTCAATGCATGTGAATATTTTCTCATTCTTAGCCCTTTACAACAATATTGACAAGCTTTTTAGGAACAAAAATCTCTTTGACAATCTCTTTGCCTTCAAGCCACTTGGCAATATTTTCTTTTGCTGCTGCAATAATTGTCTCTTTATCAGCATCAGCGGCAACTTCAATTTCCCCTCTTTTTTTCCCGTTGAGAGAAACACCCAAAGAGATGCTCTCTTCTACAAAAACTTCTTCTACTGTTTCTTGCGGAGCCAGGTTGTTCAGTTTGAAATATTGCTCACTGATTTCATGACAGGTATGAGGAATAACAGGTTCCATAATCGAGCTGAGTATCCAGTATCCTTCCGTCCATACATCTGCATTTTTTTGTGCATTGAGCGCATTCATCGCCTCCATGACACCGGCAATCATTGTATTAAATGTGTATCTTTCATTATAAACATCTTCGGCACGTTTGAGTGCTTCATAGACTTTTTTACGGGCAAACTTCTCTTCTTTACTCAAGTCTGCATGATTGATTTCAGGCTTCTCGTTACATGTAAAGACATTTGCAGTTCGCTCAAAAAATCTTTTTATAAACTTGTAGGCACCCTCAACAGCACTGTCATTCCATTCAAGTTCCTGTGTCGGCGGTGCGGCAAAAAGTATAAACAGACGTGCCGTATCTGCACCGTATTTCTCAATGATGGCATCAGGGTCAACCGTATTGCCCTTTGATTTGCTCATTTTGGCCCCGTCTTTAAGTACCATTCCCTGGGTTAAAAGTTTCTCAAAAGGTTCATCCAAATCAATATAACCCAAATCACGGAACACTTTTGTAAAAAAACGCGCATATAAAAGGTGTAAAATCGCATGTTCTATCCCACCGATGTAATGATCAACACCTTCATGCCCTTTTTGGTGCATCCAGTATTTTATCTGCTCAGGTGAAAATGCCTCTTTTTCCCAGTTTTGAGGCGATGCACAAAAACGCAGGAAATACCAGGAGGATTCTACAAAAGTATCCATCGTATCTGTTTCACGAACAGCATCTTTTCCACACTCCGGACATTTACAGTGTTTCCATGTCGGGTGTTTTTCCAAAGGATTTCCCTCTCCTGTAATCTCTACATCATCCGGCAGAGCCACAGGAAGATTCTCTTTTTTCTCCATAACAAGACCGCACGCGTCACAATGAATAAAAGGAATAGGTGCACCCCAGTATCTTTGACGACTCACACCCCAGTCTTTGAGTTTATAGTTTGTCGTCTTTTTGCCCAAACCTTTTTGTTCAAACACAGCTATGATTTTTTCCTGTGCCTCTTGAGAGTTCATCCCTGTAAATTCGCCGGAATTTATAAGCTCACCGACTTCTGTAAAAGCAGATTTTAAAAAGTCATGTTCTGTTTTAAAAGGCCTGATAACCGGTTTTACAGGCAGGTCATACTTTTTAGCAAAATCATAATCTCTCTCATCATGTGCAGGTACGGCCATAACCGCTCCGCTTCCATAATCCATCAATACAAAATTTGCCACCCAGACAGGAATTTTTTCTCCTGTGAGCGGATGCGTTACATGTAAACCAAGAGAAACACCCGATTTCTCTTTTTGCCGCTCGATTGAAGAGGTGTTTTTCATAGTCTCAATTTTTGCGACAATATCCGCATCAAGCAGTTTGTTCTCAATCATATACGAAACAATTTCATGTTCAGGTGCCAAAGCCGTATAACTCACACCGTAAATAGTGTCAGGTCTTGTTGTAAAAACATCAAAACACTCAAATGTATGCGAAAGTTTTGCTTGACTTGCTTCATCAAAGTGTAAATCAAAAGCAAGTCCGTTTGACTTGCCTATCCAGTTTTCCTGCATCGTCAGAACCTGTTTTGGCCAGCCACCTTCAAGTTTTTTCAAATCATTTAAAAGTTCGTCTGCATAAGCTGTAATTTTAAAATAGTACTGATTCATCTCTTTTTTGACAATCGGTGTGTCACATCGCCAGCAACATCCATCCACTACCTGCTCGTTTGCCAAAACAGTCTGATCATGCGGACACCAGTTAAGCATCCCTTTTTCACGGTACAGCAAACCTTTGTTATACATATCTATGATAAAGCCCTGTTCAAACTTCGTATAAAGCTCATCACTTGTGGCAAATTCACGTTTACGTGAGAAAGAGAAACCCAGAGAATAAAATTCGTTTTTCATATAGTCAATGTTGTCATAGGTCCAGCTTTTAGGATGTGAACCGTTTTTTATAGCAGCATTTTCCGCAGGCATACCAAAGCTGTCAAAGCCAATCGGGTGTAAAACATTTTTGCCCTGCTGTCTGTGGTACCGCGCAAAAGCATCACTGATAGAGTAGTTTCTTACATGTCCCATATGCAGGCGTCCGCTTGGAAACGGAAACATTGAAAGAATGTATTTTTTCTCTTTGGTAAAATCTTCACTCGGCTCAAAACTTTCGTTTTGATTCCAGTATTCCTGCCATTTTTTTTCTATAGTTTTTGCGTTATATTCCAATTTTATTCTTCCTGTTAATATTCTTCGTGTGTTTTACTGCTCTCAATGTAGACAAGTCCCATTGAAAATACATTGGCAATCAATGCACCGATTGCCAGGGCAATTGCCCAGGAATCATTCTGCACAATAACCAAAAAGACAAATGCCGGAATCAGGTGCAGGTCTGCCACCAAAGAAGATGCCAACAGTTCGGCTGAAAGCAGATTACGCACACCGATTTTTAAAATTGTTGAAATCAGATTCACACTTGCGGCTATAAACAATGAAATAGCCGTATTTTCATATAAAAACCCTGCGATCGATGTAAGACTCATTAATGAAAAAAATACGTATACTACTTTACCCCAATCCATTACATAACTCCTGATTCAAACTGTTCGCGCATTCTGTTTTTTTCTGCTTCTCTTTTTGCTTTTTCTGCCAGTTTTGCATGATAGTTTTTCACATCAAAACCAAACAGTATCAACAACGGTGAAGCAACAAAGATGGACGAATATGTTCCTACGATTATACCTACCAAAAGCGTAAATGCAAAGGCATGAATAATCTCTCCGCCAAACATAAACAGTGTAAAAACCACAAAAAAGGTCGTTAAAGAGGTCAGTGTCGTACGGGCAAGCGTTCTTGTGATAGATTCATTGATAATCTCTGTCAAATTCGCTTTTTTGGATTTTGTAATCCCTTCGCGGATACGGTCAAAGACAATAATTGTATCGTTGAGCGAATATCCCAAAAGTGTCAGTATTGCAGCAAGTACATCAAGGTTGACATCAATCTGAAAGAGAGCCACCGCACCCATTGCAATCGAGACATCATGCACTAACGCGGCTATAGAAGCCACGGCAAATCGCCATTCAAATCGAAATGCCACATAAACAAGAATCGCGGCTATAGAGAGAAAAAGTGCCATAAGCCCTTTCTCTTTTAACTCTGAACCTACTTTTGGACCTACAATATCAACACGGCGAATCGTAAAATTGCCTGTACCCTGCAGTGCTGCTCTTGCAACATCACCGATGTCTTTTGCTACACTCGCACTCGATGTTTTCATACGAATGACAACTTCATCCGGAGAACCGAACTCACTGATGGAAGCACCGTCAAAAAGTTTGTCTGCCTGCAGTTTTTCCCGCATCGCTTTGATAGGGGCTTTTGTGTCATACTTTACCTGAACAATCGTTCCTCCGGCAAAGTCGATCCCGTAATTGAGTCCTTTTGTCGCCAAAATCGCATATGAAGCCAAGATAAGAATAATTGAAACTGCCATCGCAATTTTTGATTTACCCATAAAATCAATGGGCTGTTTATACTTAAAAAATTCCATAATTATCCTTTAATCCCAAACCAGAAACGGTAATTTTTGCTTTTGCCCATTTTAGGTTCAAGCATCTGATAAATTCCGTGTGTTCCGAGAATTGCAGTGAGCATAGATGCCAAAATACCGATACTCATAGTAATGGCAAACCCTTTTATAGCACCTGTACCATAGACATACAAGACAACAGAAGCAATCAGCGTCGTGATATTTGCATCCAAAATTGCCGTCATTGCGTTTGCGTAGCCTTCTTCTATGGCCTTGTGCATAGATTTTCCCTCATAAATGAGTTCACGGATTCTTTCGGTAATAATGACATTCGCATCCACCGCCATACCGACCGTCAGGACGATACCTGCCATACCCGGCAGCGTCAATGTCGCACCAAAAAGACTCATAACCGCCAAAAGAATCAACAGGTTTGCAATCAGGGCAATATTTGCAATTACCCCTGCCATACGATAATAAACCATCATAAAAACAATAACAAGAATAAAACCGCCTATCAGCGCTATCATAGATGCTTTAATACTGTCAGCACCCAGACTTGGGCCGACAGAACGTTTTTCCATCATATATATTGGCGCCAATAATGCACCCGAACGCAGTGCAATCGCCAAATCTTTTGCCTCAAGCACTGTATAGTTTCCGGAAATCTGTCCGCTGCCTCCGCCGATGCGTTCATTAATATTCGGTGCAGAATAGACTTTCCCGTCAAGTACGACTGCCAGACGTTTGCCTACGTTTTTGCCGGTAAAATCACCGAAGATGTCAGCACCCTCTGCATTGAGTTTAAAATTAATCACCGGGCGGTTGTTTTGGTCAAAGCCCACATTTGCACCGGTAAGCATCCCGCCGTCCAGAATAGGGATTTCATGCACAAGATATTTGATTTTAGGATTTTTCACATCTTCTAAAATCACATCACCGTATGCCGCCGCATCCGCATCGCTCATATTGTAAACACGTGCATTTCTGGCTTCATCAACTGCCATCATTTCAAGTTTTGCCGCACGAGAAATCAACTCGCGTGCACGCTGTTCTTCCTGCGGTGTTTTAATCCCCGCAAGCTCTACAAGTATCTTGTCTTTTCCCTGACGTGCGACAACGGGCTCTGAGAGTCCGAACTGGTCAAGTCTGTTTCTGATCGTTTCAATTGCCTGCGAGACTGCCTGCTGTTTTGTTTTTTCTATCTCTTTAGGCGTCAGACTCAAGGTTATGACAGAACCTTTGTGTGTAACTTTCACACCTTCAAGTTTTGATAAAAAATCATCAAAGTTTTTAATCTCGTCACTATCAAGCACTTCAAAAGTTACACTTTTGCTGTCAAAGCTCAATCCGTCTATTAAAATATCATTGCGTTCTGCAAAGTGTTTGATACTTGCTGCTATTGATTTAATACGTGATTTTGTCGCTTCCTCGGTTTTCACACCGAGCAGCATATGCAGTCCACCCTGTAAATCAAGGCCTAAGGTTATTTTTTTGCCGCTTTGGGTCTGTAAAAGTGATGGAAGAGAAAATACAATTCCAAACACTATTGCCAGAGCAAAGATGACTATGCGATAATTAAGCTTCATCCTCGAACTTCTTTGCAATGGAATCTTTTGTAATTTTTACGAGTGTATCATCATTGAGTTTTACTGTCAAAAAGTTCTCTTCAACTTTATGAACAACAACGATAAAACCGCCGTTAGTGATGACTTTGTCACCTTTTTTAAGAGATTCAATCATCTCTTTTTTGGCCTTGGCCTCTTTTTGCTGTGGGCGAATAATTACGAAATACATAATTGCAATTAAAAATACAAACGGTAGTAGTTGGGAGATAATTTCCATATCTTGTGCTTCCTTCTCTTATAAAATTGCAGCGATTATACAAAAAATATACTAATAAGCTCTTAAATTCAGTACAATTTCAAAATGAATTCCTTAACAAAAAATATTTTACTCGCAATTGGCACGGCTGCACTTTTCAGTGCTTTTATCTATTTGGAATATTTTGGCATTGAAAATAAATTTTTCAATACCCTTTTTGGACTTGGAGCAATAGCACTGCTTCTTAGCATTCCTAAAAAAGCGGTTCTTTTTAGCGGTTTTTTTATAGGACTCTTTTGGTTTTACTGGATCGGTTTCAGTTTTAAATACCAGGGTGTCGGTTATATGGAGCCTTTTGTTACTCTCGGCTTCGGTATTATTTATCTTCTCTTTTTTGCACCGCTTGCCTTTACAGACAAGCCCTATATACGGGCCATACTGCTTTTTGGGCTCAGCTTTTTTGAACCGCTTGGCTGGAACTGGATGAAAATTGAGCTCTTGTTTGTCAACAGTTATATAGGCATTTACAAATATCAGTTGGCGGCCGTTTTGCTCGCCCTCTCCCTGCCTTCACTGATAAAAAACAAAAAATACAGATATTTGCCTCTTTTGCTTCTCGTTTTTGCCTATAACTACGGCTATCCCAAGCAGTATGATGCGCCCCTGAAAATAAAGCTGGTACAAACAGAAATCCCCCAAAGTGTCAAGTGGGAGAGAAGCAGCCTCTACCCTACCGTTGCCATGATTTTTGAAAAAATCCGTCAGGCACAGGCAGAAGGCTATGATGTTGTCATATTCCCCGAATCTGTCTTCCCTCTTTTTATGAATGAAATGCCGAAACTGATGCAGGAACTTCGTAAGGCTTCTGAAAAAATCACTGTCATTGCCGGTGCACTGATGCGTGAAAACAATCTCAACTACAATGTCACCTATATGTTTGACAAAGGCAGATACAAGGTTGCCAAAAAACTCATTCTGGTTCCTTTTGGCGAGTACATTCCTCTGCCAAAATTTGCACAAAAATTCATCAACGATACTTTTTTTCAAGGATCAAGTGATTTTGTTACGGCAAAAAAACCGACAGACTTTGTCATAAAAGGTATCAGGTTCAGAAATGCCGTCTGTTATGAGGCTACATGTAAAGAGCTCTACAATGGCAATGTAAAATATATGATTGCCATAAGCAACAATGCATGGTTTACCCCTTCTATTGAGCCGACACTGCAGAAGTTGCTTTTAGAGTACTATGCCCGAAAAAACGGTGTGACAATTTACCACGCAGCCAACATGAGCGGCACAGGTGTAATCAAATAGTAATAATTTCTTTGCTATAATAAAGAAAAAACTTACCAAAGAAAGTGAAAATTTTATGATAAACCTTAAAAATCCCAATCTTTATTTAAACCGTGAGCTTTCATGGTTACAGTTTAACACAAGAGTCCTCAAACAGGCACAGGATGAGTCTTTGCCGCTGCTTGAACGTCTCAAATTTCTTGCCATTTACGGAACAAATCTGGATGAGTTCTATATGATTCGCGTGGCAGGACTTAAAAAGCTTTTTGCCGCGGGTATTATCGTCTCAGGGGCCGACAGGCTGACACCTCTGCAGCAGCTTCGTGAAATCAGAAACTATCTGCATCAGGAACAGCAGGTTGTCGAGCACTGCAGAAGTGAAATATTTAAAAAACTTGAGCCTCATGGTATCAGTGTAAAGACATATGATGAAGTGAACAATCAGGACAAACATAAACTCAACCAGTATTTCAATGAAAACATCTATCCGGTAATTATTCCCATTGCCATAGATGCCACACATCCTTTTCCACATCTTAACAACCTGAGTTTCGGGCTTATCGTAAAACTTCGCGATATGGACAACGAAAATATAGAACGCTTTGGAATTATACGTGTTCCCCGTGTTTTAAACAGATTTGTAGAGCTTGGAAACGGAACCTATGTACCGATAGAAAGTGTTGTGGAAAAGCATGTTGATGAACTTTTTCCGGGCTATGAGCTTATCAAATATGCCCCTTTTCGCGTGACAAGAAATGCTGATATTGCCATAGAAGAAGAGGAAGCTGATGACTTTATGGAGATTCTTGAAGAGGGGCTCAAACTCCGCCGTAAAGGAGAAATGGTCCGGCTTGAGGTCGGTTCAAATGCTGATGATGAAATCATTAACTTTTTTAACCGTCATGCACATATATACAAAGATGACATCTACAGATACCATACCTTTTTAAATCTCTCAAGTCTTTGGCAGATAGTATCGAACAAAAACTTTGCACATCTTTTGGCACCGGCATTTCAACCGAAAAATCTGCCGCCTTTTGAAAACAATGAAGATATTTTCTCTATCCTGGAAAAGCAGGATGTCTTGATGTACCATCCTTATCAGAGTTTTGACCCTGTGGTAAATCTCATTCAACATGCGGCAAAAGACCCTGATGTTGTCTCTATAAAAATGACACTCTACCGTTCAGGGACAAAGTCGCCTATCGTCAAATCTTTGATGGATGCCAGTGAGTCGGGAAAACAGGTTACCGTTATGGTTGAGCTAAAAGCACGCTTTGACGAGGAGAACAATCTCATTTGGGCAAAAGCGCTTGAAAAATCAGGAGCCCATGTTATTTACGGAATTCAAGGGTTTAAAGTCCATGCAAAAGCGGCTTTAATCACAAGAAGAAAAAACGGAAAACTCAAGCAGTATGCCCATTTAGGCACAGGAAACTATAACCCTTCCACTGCAAAAATATATACTGACATGAGTTATATGACGAGCAAGGACACCATCACCAATGACTTAACACGTTTTTTTCACTTTTTGACAGGCTTTAGCAAAAAAGGAAAACTCAATGAGTTATATATGTCTCCTTCACAAATCAAGCCTAAAGTCCTTTCACTCATTCACAATGAAACAAGACAGGGAAAAAACGGACATATCATTGCAAAGATAAACTCACTTGTTGACGATGATGTCATCAGAGCACTCTACAAAGCCTCTATAGCCGGTGTAAAAGTTGAGCTTATTGTACGTGGTATCTGCTGTTTGAAGCCCGGTATCAAAGATGTCAGCGAAAATATAAGAGTTGTTTCCATTTTGGGAAAATACCTTGAGCATGCCCGTACTTTTTATTTTAAAAATGATGCATCAAAAGTCTATATCTCAAGTGCAGACTGGATGCCCCGAAATCTTGTGCGGCGTATAGAGCTTTTAACTGCCATCAAAGATGAAGATGCCAAAAAGAAAATTATACAGATTCTCAAACTGCAATGCTCCGACAATGCCCTTGCACATGAACTGCAAAGTGACGGATCCTATATAAAAATCAAACCAAAAGAGGGGCAAAAGGTTATCAACAACCACAAACTTCTTGAAGACTATGTCAATCGCATTGCAAAAGCAACCAAAAAAGAGACCTCTACCTATGTGCAGCAACTGGTTAACCGTCTCTTCATAGAAAGTTAAAGGAGCACGCCTTATGTTACATGTATACAAAAATATAACCCCGACTGTAGGTAGCAGAAGCTGGATAGCGCCTTCAGCGGATGTTATCGGAGATGTTACCTGTGGAGAAGACTGTTCCATCTGGTTTGGCTGTGTCGTTCGCGGTGATGTGCATTATATAAAAATCGGCAATCGTGTCAATATTCAGGATTTGAGTATGATACATGTAACGCATTACAAAAAAAAGGACAAAAGTGACGGAAATCCGACAATCATCGAAGATGATGTGACCATAGGACATCGCGTCATGCTGCACGGATGTACCATAGAAAAAGCCTGTCTTATCGGCATGAGCGCTACTATACTGGACGGTGCGGTTATAGGCAAAGAGAGCATAGTCGGAGCAGGTTCGCTTGTGACAAAAAACAAAGTTTTTCCGCCATGCTCACTCATCATGGGAAGCCCTGCAAAAGTTGTCAGAGAATTGAGCGAGGAGGAGATAAAAGAACTTTACGCCTCTGCCTCACGCTATGTGGCGTTTAAAGAGGATTATGTTCTGTAGTCTGCATTTATTTTGACATATTCATACCCGAGATCGCAGCCAAAAGCTGTGAACTTTCCGTCTCCTATTCCCAAATCGCAATAAATGGTAAATGCTTCTCTTTTCATTATCTCACCGGCTTTTTGCTCCATCACTGCATCGAAATACAGTGTTCCCCTGTCATAGACACAGACATCTTCAAAGGCAATACGCAGTTTTTCTTCATCCGCATCAGCGCCGCTTGCACCGACTGTTGAAGCGATTCTTCCCCAGTTTGGGTCTTCTCCGTAGAGTGCCGTTTTGACAAGTAAAGAATTGGTCAGCGCTTTGGCCACAATCTCTGCCTCCGCATCATCTTTTGCCCCACTCACTTCATAGGTAACAAGTTTTGTCGCGCCCTCTCCGTCTCTTACCATTTCACGGGCCAAAAAACGCATAATTTTATAAAGAGCTTCTGTGAATGCTCTCCTGTGGTAGACTTTACTTTTTGCATTGCTGAGCAACATGACTGTGTCATTGGTCGAGGTATCTCCGTCAACACTTGCGGCATTAAAAGTTGTTTTTACATTTTCAGTTAAAATATTTTGCATTTCATCTTTGTCAATTTTGGCATCAGTTGTGATAAAACAGAGCATAGTAGCCATAGCGGGATTAATCATACCCGCGCCTTTTGCCATTGCACCAATGTGAAAACTGCTGCCGTCTTCAAGCTCAACTCTGTAGGCAATCTGTTTTGAAAAAGTATCGGTTGTCATAATCGCTGCCGCCGCCGAACTGCCGTCTCGTTTTTTCAAATCAAAAAGTCTGGCACCCGCTATAATCTTCTCTTTTGGCAGTCGTACACCGATAACACCTGTTGAGCTCATTACAGGATTGTGCACTTCCTCCGGCAAGGTGGCTAAAATTTCTTCTATATCTTCAATACCTGCTTTTCCGGTCATAGCATTGGCATTTTTAGAATTAATAAGTACAAAATTTGTTTGAAACTCACCTTTTGCTTTAAAGTGGCGTATAGGTGCTGCCGTCATTTTGTTTGTTGTAAATGCTGTTGCTATTTCACACAAGGTATCACTGTAAACAAAAGCCATATCTTTTGCTTTGTTCGGTTTTAATCCTGCACTGATACCATCTGCATAAAAACCTTCTGCCGTACAAACCCCACCATCAACTTTTATCAACTTATACAAACTTCAACTCCTTAGGTTTGACTCTTTTTGAAATCAGATCTTTTGTTATTTTAATCCCTTCCTGTGTGCCTATCACTAGAAGTTTCGATTCACTTGTCACCAAGGTATCTCCCTTTGGCATTCCAATAAGCTTTCCGTCTTTTCTGGTAATTCCCACAACTGATGTGTTTGCAATTTCCCGGATATGTGTCTCTTTCAATTTTTTGAGAACTGCCCAACTGTAACGCGGCACTATGATCTCTTGCATATCCAAAGGATTGTCACTTTTATATAAAAATTCTTCAAGCAGATTTTCCATATCGGGACGGGCTGCCATTGCAGAGACTCTCTGCGCTGTGAGTTTTGTCGGAGAAACGACAGTGTCTGCTCCAAGTTTTTTCAGCTTTTCCACATCACTCATTGTTTCTGCTGAGGATATCACATAATAGGGACGAGGCAAAAAATGTTCTTTCTCAAAAAGCCGCACCGAAGCAATCAGCGCAATATTGTCAGCAATAAAACTCGACAAAGTAATCAAACCTTTTGCAGAAGAAAGATGTGCTTTGAGCATTGAGAGCTCAGCATGAGGCTGTGCCTGCAAAAAATGCGGATATTTATGCTCTATTGCCCATTCATGGATTTCAGCTCTTGGATCAATCACAATAAAAGGAATATGGTTTTTTCGCAACTGTTTTGTTACTTCTATTGTATAATCATTATGATAACACACAACAAAATGCTTTTTAAGTCTTGCTATTTTGTACAGCATTCTTCTCTCCTTCATTATGGCAACAATATGCCCCTTGTTCAGTTCTGAAACCAAAATACCTATAGCACTTGAAAATACTGCAAACCCTGCAATAATTAAATTGATAGTAAAAATTCTTCCTGCGTTTGATATTGGAGCAATTTCACCAAACCCAACAGTAGTAAAAGTAATGGCCGTTTGATAAATTGCATCCATTATTGTAAAATTATCTATAAGAACATATCCGGATGTTCCTATTAACATTACAAACACTGTTAAAATTAAAGGGAGACGAAAAGCTTTAAGGTGGGAATAAACTTCAGGAAGAAGCTTGGGATCAGGCTTGGGAGGGCTCTCCCAATTTAGGAACTTGCGAATCCTTGGTAAAAGATTCAAAACTGATTCCTATAGTCTACGAATTTTTCTTAAGTGTGCGTAATTCTCTTGCAGAAATCTTAATCTTCTTCGTTGTACCGTCTTCTAATGTAATACGAACTGTTCTTAGGTTTAATAAAAAACGACGCTTTGTTCTGTTTTTTGCATGAGAAACATTGTTCCCACTCATCGGGCCTTTGCCGCTGATAGCACATCTTCTTGCCATTTGAGTATCCTTGAATGATATTTTAAAGTTGCGAATTATAGCAAACAAAAGCAAAACTGCAACTTAAGCCTGTTTTGTTTTTTTTGAGAATATACTTTCTATACTTTATTTGAATTTTATCTTAATCTCGTTAGAATATATAATATCCAACATAAAGTAGTAAAATTTGATTACATTACAACAGATAGACGCATTTATAGAAAAAATACCGCCATCACCAAAGATTTTAAAACAGACGCTCGCTTTGCTTGATCAGGGTGATCTGGTTCAAGCAGCAAAAGTGGCACAGAATGACCCTGCACTCAATGCCTATTTGAAAGAGCTGGTGAACAAACCTTTGTACGGGTTTAAAAATGAAGTCACAAATGTTTCTCAGATTTTTGGCATACTTGGTGTCTCAAGATCACAGCAGGCGGCTTACAACTATATGATCTCTTTGCTTTCTCCCGCAAAATGGAAACTCTTCAAACTGAACAAATCTTCTTTTTATGATTTACAGGCCGGACTCTCTGTTGACTGGCACAAAATTACCGCTTATTTGCAGATAGAAGATAAAGACCTTCAGAGTGCTGTTGCTCTGCTCCCTGCAAGTATCATAGTATCCGAAGCACTCTTTTGTGAAAAAATTGAAGATGTAAAGCTTCTTAGAAGTGTAGATGAGATTGATCTCAACACCATATTGCAGAGACTCTGCAATATGGACCTGTTTGATATATGCGAAAGAATTTCCCAAAAATGGGAAATGCCCAAAAATATTGCCGATATCATTCAGGCATCTTCCGGCATTAAACCGTCTCAGGATGAAACAAACAACAAACTTGGAAAATGGATGCATCTGCTACTCTTTTACACCCTGTCAAAACCTGTTTTTATTGAAGCCGGATTGAATGATTTTATTGACTTTCAAATTGATTTTGTCAGCGACATCTATAATGACTTTTCAAAACTGATGGAGATTTCATGAGAGCGGTAATTAGAGAAGGAATCGGCGTATTTCACCCTCAGGGATTCCTTGACGGTTCGTCAGGAAGTTCCTTTCTGAGCATAGAAGATATAGATGCCACACTCAAAAGCAATGCTTCGATGATTCTTGTTTCACTAAAAAAAGTTATTTTCTTCAACAGAAACGGTTTGGATACTTTTGTAAAAATGTTTCAAAAAGTCAGAAGCAAAAACCATATAATCGTCGGTTTTTGTGATTATGACAAAAAGAAATATGATGCTTTTAAAAAATTTTATGATGGCGATTTAAGTTTTTCACTCTTTAAAACTCAGCAAATCGCTTCTCTGTTTGCAGACGGGTTCAAAGAAAAAAATAAAAATATACTGCTTTACAGTGAAGACAAGTCACAAAGAGCCGCTCTGGCAATAGAGTTGCACAACAATGGCCACAACCCGATAGTTGCACAGACAAAAGAAGAGTTTTTACAAAAAGCAAAAGTAGAAAATGCCTATGATGTCATCATAGAAGACACATATCTCGGGCAAATGGGACAAAAAGTTGCAACAAGAGTCACAGGCAATGCCATCATATACACTGTCTCTTCATTTTTGGATGCGGAAATAGGCAATACTTTTAATATAGCCTATCACAACAATTCATTACATGTAGGTTTTAGACTTTTTATCTTTGATGCCTACAAAGTTGTCAGTATGAACATTCATGCTCTTAATTTTTTCTCAAAGCTTGCATCATCTTCTGCCGAATACAATGCCACCATATGTTTTGTAGGCATGTCTTTTGACAAAACACCTCTTTCTTTCAAAGAGACACTTGAAGATGCCGGCATCATGTTTTTTGAACAGATGGATGATATTTTGCAAAACAAAGAACTTTTGGACGAACTTGGTGCCAGCAGTGCAGCTGCGACAAAGAACAAACGTGCACTTAACAAAGTACTGGTAACAGAACTGCCAAGATTTATTGATGCGACTGTAGCCACTATAGAGATGATGACAAATTCAAAAGCAGTAAAAGATGCGGCAAAAGTAGACAAAATTGAAATTACTGACAAAGATGGAAAAATAGCGAGCTCTATCGGTTTTTACGGAGACATTGACGGCATGGTTATGCTTGTTTTTCCGCTGGGCATTGCGAAAAAAGCCTGTGAACTGCTTATTGGGGAGAGTACTGACGACAAAGAGATGATACTTGATACTCTGGCTGAACTTGTCAACATTGTCGGAGGAAAAGTAAAAACACTTTTGGCAGACGAACACATCAGTGTGGATATTACCCTTCCTAGAACCTACCATAATGTTGAAGGACTGCTAGAAGTTGCCAAAGGAAAAAAAGGTGTTCAGGTTGATTTATCCTTTGATAATGACAAGTTTTTGTTTTTCTTAACAAGGTAAAAGCTATTATAGTTTATAATTCCACAATAATTTAAAAGGAAGAATATGCAAGTAGCCCCTAGCGTTCTCTCGGCAGACTTTGGAAATTTGGCACGGGATGTACAGGAAATATGTGAAGCGGAATGTGATCTGGTACATGTAGATGTCATGGACGGGCATTTTGTACCCAATCTGACGATAGGGCCGGTTGTGGTTTCGGCTATAGCCAAAGCTGCCACAAAACCCCTGGATATTCATCTTATGGTCGAGAACAACACCTTTTTTGTAGAGCTTTTCGCACCTCTGCAGCCAAAATATATCTCTTTTCATATAGAAGAAGAAAAACACCCGCATAGGCTCATACAAAAAATCCGCTCTCTTGGCATCAAACCCTGTATAGTGCTCAATCCCAACACAATTCCCGAAGAATTGGAATACCTTCTTGGTGATTTGGATATGGTTTTGCTTATGAGTGTGAATCCTGGTTTTGGAGGGCAATCTTTCATAGATTCCGTACTTCCAAAAGCAAAAAAACTTGATGCTATGAGGAAAAGACTCAATCCCGAATGTCTTATCCAGGTAGACGGCGGGGTAAGTGACAAAAATATCCATGCACTCAAAGAAGCCGGCGTTGATGTTGTTGTTGCCGGCAGCTATGTTTTCAAGCACGAAGACAGAGCCAAAGCGATAAAGAGCTTACAAATATAATGCGTACAAAAATCTGCGGTATTACCTCTTATGAGGATGCTATGACGGCAATAGATGCCGGAGCTGATGCACTTGGATTTGTATTTTATGAAAAATCTCCACGCTGCTTAACACCTGCTGAGGCAAAAAAAATTATTCAAAAACTTCCTCCTTTTGTTGAGAAAGTAGCCCTCTTTGTCAACGTCGATGCACAGACAGTCAATGCTACATGTAAAGAGGTTGGTGCGACACTTGCCCAGATTCATTTTGAAGCAGACGAGGCATTTTATGAAGCACTGAAAATCCCTCATATCAAAGTTATAAGAGCACAAAAAAAAGAAGATGTCCTCCAATATGCTGATGAGTACAGACTTGTTGATGCCTACTGTGAAGCATATGGCGGTGCAGGAAAACAACTTAATGCAGAATGGTTTGAGGGCGTTGAATGTTCCAAAATAATTCTTGCCGGCGGCTTAACTCCCGACAACATTCAGGCTCTGAAAAAGTACGGTTTTTATGCTTTTGATGTCAGCAGCGGTGTAGAAATATCACACGGGAAAAAAGATGCAGCTAAAGTAAGAGAGTTTATACACAATGCTCACTGATAATTTCAATCTTGATGCCAAAAGCATTTCACGACTCTCTTCACGCGGGCTCTCTTTAAAAACACTCAAAGAGCAACTGAGCGAAGAGCTTGAACTTTCTATAGAACTCTGGAAAGCACAGGGTTTACATGTAATCAGACACCAGGGATATTACTATTTCGATACAAAATTTATTCCTATCCATCAGGCAGAATTCTGTATCGTTGATATCGAAACAAACGGTTCAAAAATAGAAAAACACCAGATCATTGAAATTGCTGCTGTAAAAGTAAAAAATGGAATAATCATAGACAGATTTGAATCTTTGGTCCATACCAAAGAAATTAATCCTCATATCACGGAGATTACAGGCATAACTGTCGATGATACAACAAATGCGCCTCAACTCAAAGATGTTCTGCAACGATTTAAACTCTTCTTGGGTAATGCCGTGTTTGTTGCCCATGATGTCAAATTTGATTACAGCTTTATATCCAAAAGCCTGCAAAAAATCGGCTTGGAACCCCTGCTAAACAGGAGTCTCTGTTCTCTTGCCTTGGCTGAAAGAACTATTGTCTCTTACAGATATGCACTTTCCTATCTGAATGAAACACTGCGATTAAATCCAGAAGCCAGGCATCACAGAGCCATGAGCGATGTCATTACAACCTATGGACTGTTTTTGTTAAGTCTGGAGAATTTGGATGAAGATATAAAAACGGTAGAAGATTTAATTAAGTTTTCAAAAGAGGCGCCAAGGCTGAAACGCCCAAAATTTGATCCTCTTTTAGAGATAAAAAAAGAGGAAAAAGAGCAGTAGAGTTACTCCTTGAAAGCACCCGGTTTTGTGAGTTTTGCATAGCGTGCATTCATTCTCTCTTCTTCACTCATAGCTTTTAATTCGTCCACTTTTTGTAAAAAATACTCCTTAAGAACCTGTGCTGCTTTTTCTTTTTCTCTGTGTGCTCCGATTAAAGGCTCATCTATAATATCGTCAATCAAATCAAGCTCTTTTAAATCTGCACTGGTGATTTTAAGTGCGTTTGTAGCAGTTTCTACTTTTTTAGGATCATTCCAAAGAATTGCAGCACATCCCTCAGGCGAGATAACACTGAAGATAGAATAACGCATCATTGCAAATTTATCGGCAACGCCGATGGCAAGAGCACCGCCGGAACCGCCCTCTCCTATAACAATAGAAACCGTAGGAATTTTCAGTTCTGCCAGTTCAAGCAGATTTCTCGCAATAGCCTCGCTCTGGTTTCTCTCTTCTGCCCCTATACCAGGATAGGCACCCGGTGTGTCTACAAGCATAAGAAGCGGAATATTGAATTTTTCTGCTAATTTAGCGGCACGGAGTGCTTTTCTGTAGCCTTCAGGATGCGGCATACCAAAATTTCGCTTCAACTTGTTTTTTGTTCCACGCCCTTTTTGCTCGCCGATAACCATAACTTTTTGATTGTCAATATACCCAATATAACAAAGAATAGCGGCATCATCACGGAAATGTCTGTCTCCGTGTATTTCATACTTGTCTCTCATTATAAGATTAATATAATCCAGTGCATAAGGACGATCAAGATGGCGTGCCAGTTGAAGCTTTTGAAAGTCAGAAAGATTTTTATAAATCTTTGTAACTTCCTTATCTAATTTCTTTTTCAACTCTTCAACTGCGCCTTGATCATGGCGAACCTGTGCAGAGATTATATCTTCTTGAATAGCTTTTATTTTATATTCAAAGTCTAAGTATGTAGCCAAATTAAATCCTTGTCAATTAGATTTTTTTGAATATAAGAACGCCGTTTGTTCCGCCAAAACCAAATGAGTTACTCATAACAATGTTTAGATCTGCTTTTCTCGCACCTTCAGTAACATAATCCAGGTCACAGTTTTCATCAGGTGTTTCATAGTTGATTGTCGGAGGAATGATACCGTCCCGCATCGCCATCAAACATGTAACAGCCTCTATACCGCCTGCTGCACCGAGACAGTGACCGATCTGTCCTTTGATAGAGCTCATCGGAGGACAGTTTTCTTTTCCGCCCAAAAGATCTTTCAGCGCTGCTGTTTCATTTTTATCATTTACCGGTGTACTGGTTCCATGTGCGTTGACATAGTCAAGTTTCGGTTCACCTGCCATTTTATAGGCAGCTTTCATCGCACGGGCAGGACCGTCCAATGATGGTGTTGTAATATGATTCGCATCACCGCTTTCACCAAAACCGATAATTTCACCGTATATTTTTGCACCACGCGCAACTGCATCTTCGTATGTTTCCAAAACAAGAGCCGCAGCCCCCTCTCCCATAACAAAACCGTCACGATTTGCGTCAAAAGGACGAGAGGCATGCTTGGGATCATCATTTCTTGTAGAGAGTGCTTTCATCGCGGCAAATCCGCCGACTCCCACACCTGTTATAGCAGACTCTGCCGAGACAACCAGCATTTTATCGGCTCCGCCGCATATAATGGTTTTTACCGCTTCACTGATTGCATGTGTTCCTGCGGCACAGGCTGTTACACTTGAAAGGTTTGGTCCTTTTGTTCCGTGTTCTATAGAAACGAATCCTCCCAGCATATTTACAAGAGCACCCGGAATAAAAAACGGAGAAATTCTTCTTGGTCCGCGAGTCTCTAAAATAACAGAACTTTTCTCAATGGAAGGGAGTCCGCCGATTCCTGAACCTGCACTGATTCCGAATCGCTCCATATCTGTATCTTCAGGAAGTGCCGCATCTTCCATCGCTTCTTTGGCAGCTTTGAGTCCAAGGTGGATAAATCTGTCTGCTTTTTTTACTTCTTTGGGAGGCATAACCGTAGCAGGATCAAAGTCTTTGACTTCTCCGGCTATTTTTACACTGAATTTTTCAGGGTCAAATATAGTGATGATGTCTATTCCGCATTCACCGTCACATATAGCTTTAAAAGAACTCTCTTTATCGTGACCTACTGAATTTATCATTCCCAGACCTGTAACTACCACTCTTTTCATTGAATATTCTCCATAAAATAATAAAATACTTTTAAAAATCAATACAAAAATTAACTATTAAAAATATTTGCTTTCAAAGAGATGACTAACCTCTTTGAAAAATTAAAAAACTGACTACTTGTTTTCGATATAGTTTACAACATCTTGAACAGTTTGAATTTTTTCAGCTTCATCATCAGGAATTTCGATGTCGAATTTTTCTTCAAGAGCCATTACCAGTTCTACAACATCAAGACTGTCTGCACCTAAATCTTCTACGAATTTTGAATCCGGTTTTACTTCATCTGGGTTAACGCTTAACTGCTCAACTACTACTTCTTTAATATCATCTAAAAGTGCCATTATAGCTCCTGTTTTTTTAAGTTTAAAATCCTGTAATTATAGCATAAATATCTTAGAGGACATTTATGCCATGTTCATTCCGCCGTTAACTTTTAAAGTTTCTCCCGTAATGTAACTTGCATAGTCCGAAAGTAAAAAAGCTGTTGCGTTTGCCACCTCTTTTGCATCACCGAAACGGTTCATAGGAATCTTGTCTGTAAAACTTTTTTTCACCTCATCACTCAGCACTTCTGTCATTTCAGTTGCAATAAATCCCGGTGTGATAGTGTTGTATCGTATACCGCTTGTCGCAGCTTCAATTGCAAAGCTTTTTGTCATTGCGATAACCCCGCCTTTGCTCGCTGCATAGTTTGTCTGTCCGCCGTTTCCTGTTTCGCCTACAATCGAAGCAATATTGACAACCGAACCGAATTTTTTCTTTCGCATAACTTTCATAGATTCGCGACATCCGATAAAAGCAGAGGTAAGATTAGCGTTAATAACAGCCATAAAATCTTCTGTTTTCATACGCAATGCCAGCTTGTCTTTTGTAATGCCTGCATTGTTTACAAGATAGGAAAGCTCACCGTCCGCATCCACTATTGTCTTTATCCCGTCAATAAAAGCTGCCTCATCGGTTACATCAAACCCGATAACCGCCGCACTGCCTCCCTCTGCTTCGATTGCCTCTTTTACCGCATCCGCTTCTTTTGCGCCGCTTCTGTAGTTTATCCACACCTTTAGACCAAATCCCGCCAAAGTTTTGGCGATTTCTGCACCTATTCCACGGCTTGCGCCTGTTACTAAAACATTTTTTCCGCTAAATTTCATTATACCTTCCTTTAATTTTTTTCTGTAGTGTCAACTATACTTCTACCAAAGCTCCATCCATCTCTTTTGGAATCGGAAGTTCCATCAGCTTTAAAACCGTCGGGGCTATGTTGTTGAGCCCGCCCGGTTTTACTTTTTCAACACCCTGTGCATCCACAAAGCACCATACTTTTCCGACCGTATGGTTTGTCAGCACATTGCCGTTTTCGTCCCGCATCTCTTCACAGTTTCCATGATCGCTTGTCAACACAAATGCATACTCTTTTTCTTTTGCTTTGGCATATATTTTTCCCAACTCTTCGTCAACAGCCTCAACAGCTTTCTTTGCCGCTTCAAAATCACCGGTATGTCCGACCATATCTCCGTTGGCAAAATTTACCACTATGAAGTCATACTCCCCGTCCATTGCCTTACGAACAGCCTCACCAACCTCTTTTGCACTCATTTCCGGTTTCATATCATATGTTTTCACATTTGGCGAGGGAATCAAAACCCGTGTTTCATTTTCATACGGTTCATCAATTCCGCCGTTAAAGAAAAAGGTCACATGTGCGTATTTTTCCGTCTCTGCGGTATGTAACTGACGAAGCCCTGCGCTGGCAATCACTTCAGCCAAAGTATTTTTTGGCACATCTTTTCTAAACATCACAGGATAGGGAAAATTTTTGTCATATTCGGTGATTGTTGCAAGGTTTACATGCTGTACTTTTCTTTCAAATTTTGTAAAATTTTCATCAGCCAGTGCCGTTACCATTTCTCGCATTCTGTCACTTCTGAAATTTACAGTAAGGACACTGTCTCCCTCTTTCATCCCCTCATATCCTGCAAATGCAGTCGGCTCGACAAACTCATCGGTTTCTCCAAGTGAATAAGAGTGCCCGATATAGGCTTCAGGTGTCATGTCTGTTTGCGGTTGGGCAGATACAATAGCATCATAGGCACGCTTGATCCGTTCCCAGCGGTTATCTCTGTCCATTGCATAAAAACGCCCGGATATGGAAGCAATTGTTACATTTTCATTCAAATGCTTTTTTACTTCTTCTAAATATTTTTGTGCCGATGTTGGAGAGACATCTCTTCCGTCTGTAATAAGATGCAAAAAGACTTTTTTACCGTTTTTTGCCGCAATATCAGCTATACCCATAAAATGATCTATATGCGAGTGCACTCCGCCGTCACTCATCAATCCAATTAAATGCAGCCTGTCCGATTTTTGAAAAAGCTCTTGCAAAACTTCATTTTGCTCCAAAGAACCGTCTTTAAGCGCCAATGATATTTTGACCAGATCCTGATACAGAACACGTCCGCTGCCTATACTCATATGCCCAACTTCAGAGTTGCCCATCTGACCCTCGGGAAGTCCGACACTCAAACCAAAGGTTTCTATAAGAGCGTGCGGCACTTCATTAAAAAATTTGTCATACGCAGGTTTATTTGCATTATAAAATGCATTATGCTCTGTTTTTTCACAGTAGCCAATACCGTCTGTTATGACTAAAATTGCTTTTTTACTCAATTTTATTCCTATTAATAATTTTCTTGCGTGATTATACTATAATGTCACTTTCAAATAACAAACAAGACTCTAATCAGGACAAATATTTGCTATATTTTATACATCAGTTTCTCGACATAAATATTTTAGGCTATATTACTATTCGTGCCGGAATCGCTTTTTTTATTGCCCTCACTCTTACATTGTACTTAATGCCAAAATTTATACGCTGGGCCCAAAAAACATCCAGTGTGCAGCCTATTAACGAATGGGCACCGCAAAGACATCAGGAAAAAGTCTCGACGCCTACAATGGGAGGCATCGTCTTTATAGGTGCTACCATTATTGCCACACTTCTGACAGTCCGTCTTGACAATGCGTATGCTTTGGCCGGACTGCTTACCCTTGTGCTTTTTTCACTCATAGGCTTTTGGGATGATTTTGCAAAAATCAAAAAAAATGAAAATCTTGCAGGCTTTAAAGCAAGAACAAAACTGCTGCTTCAAATCATTTCAGCCCTTGCTGTTTCGTGTTTTTTATGTTACTTTGCTGATTTTAACACCGATTTGTATGTGCCTTTTTTAAAAACACCTCTTCTTGACATGGGTGCATTTGCCGTTCTTTTATGGGTTTTGGTCATTATTTCCACTTCCAATGCAGTCAACCTGACAGACGGACTCGACGGTCTTGCAACAGTGCCTTCCATCGTTGCCCTTGCCACTTTCAGTATTATCATCTATATTATAGGCAATGTCAAAATCAGTGCTTACCTGCTCATGCCTCATTTTGAGGTCAGTGAAGTAGCCATTATTGCCAGTGCCCTCATAGGTGCGCTTACAGGATTTTTGTGGTACAACTGCCATCCTGCAGAAGTATTTATGGGAGACAGCGGTTCTTTGACCATAGGCGCATTTTTGGGATATCTGGCAATTATCAGTAAAAGCGAAATACTTCTGCTCCTGATTGGTTCCATCTTCGTTATAGAGACGCTTTCTGTTATTCTTCAGGTAGGCAGCTTCAAGCTCCGTAAAAAACGGGTCTTTTTAATGGCGCCGATTCACCATCATTTTGAAATGAAAAAATGGGCGGAAAACAAAATTATCGTCCGTTTTTGGATTATTGCTATTCTTTCGAATATTTTGGCACTCATCACACTCAAAATCAGGTAGAAAACATGAAGAACATAGCTATACTTTCATCGCATAACGGAAGCGGTCTCGATGCCATCTTTGAAGCTGTCAATGCAGGAATTTTATCGCTCAACATTGCCTTGGTTATTTCAAACAACACAGATGCCAAGGTTTTGCAAAAAGCAAAAAAATATGGGCTTACATGTAAACTTGTCAATGCAAAGACAGATACGGATCCGGATAAAACTATTTACCGGCTGTTGAAAGAGTATCAATGCGAATGTGTTTTTTTATCAGGTTACATGAAAAAGCTCTCTCCTTTGCTTACATCCAGTTTTACAATAATCAATTCGCATCCCTCTCTACTGCCAAAATATGGCGGTGCCGGCATGTATGGACGCTTTGTACATGAAGCTGTCATAAAAAACAGAGAAAAAACAAGCGGTGTCACTATTCATGAAGTCAATGAAAATTATGATGAGGGAAAAATCATCTTGCAAAAATCATTACAAATACTCCCTGAAGAGACGGTTGATTCACTTGAGAAAAAAATCAAAACCCTGGAAAAAAAAGCAATAGTTGAAGGGCTTGCTCTGTGTTTGAAATAGCAGAGTACATAGGCATTATCGCTTTTTCAATGAGTGGCTTTTTTGTAGCAACCAGAAACAGGCTTGATCTGCTCGGTGTATTAGTGGCTACATTTTTAACGGCTCTTGGCGGCGGGATCATGAGAGATGTTACCGTAGCAAAAATTCCTTTTACTTTTTCGCATAACTATCCGGCACTGATTGTCATCTCTGTTTTGCTGCTTCTTATCATTTTTAAATTTCATCACCGCAACTCTATCGAGAACAAAGCTCTTTTTATTTTAAGTGACTCTATCGGTCTGGTCTCATTCAGTATCTCGGGGGCACTGATCGCCATAGAGAGCAGTTTCAATCTCACAGGCATTATTGCCATGTCCTTTCTGACCGCAGTAGGGGGAGGAATTGCACGTGATGTCATCATCAACGAAGTACCTTTTGTTTTAAAAACAGGTTTTTACGGAACAGTTTCTATTCTTATTGCCGTTATTTTATATGCACTGCATACTTTACATGTAACCACGTATACAAATATCTCTATCCTCTTTTTTGCTGCACTGACCCTCAGGCTTATTGCCTACTATGCCAAATGGTCTATCCCTTTACGATAACATTTATCATTAAGCTAAAAAAGAGTACCATTTACCTGATTTTAAAATAAAAACAGGGTTAGATATGAAAAACAGCTGGCATGCTCTTCATGAAAAAAAGATATTGGAAACCTTAAGCTCGGATTTGAATAAAGGACTTCAAGAAGATGAGGCAATAAAAAGGTACAAACAATATGGTCCGAATCTTTTAAGTGTCAAAAAAACAAAATCTGCACTCCTTCGTTTTTTAAGTCAATTCAATCAGGCACTGGTCTATATTTTGCTGGCGGCTATTGTCATAAAAATATATCTGGGTGCCTACGTTGATGCCAGTGTGATCTTTGGTGTTGTTTTACTCAATGCCATCATAGGATTCATCCAGGAGAACAAAGCACTCAATGCACTGGCCGCTTTGTCAGAGTCTTTAGTTACAGTAAGCACTGTGTTGCGTGGCGGAAAAAAACAGCAGATTGATGCAAAAAAACTTGTGGTTGGAGATATTGTGTTGCTGCAGTCAGGAGACAAAGTCCCTGCTGATATGCGGCTTCTCTCATCCCGTGAACTGCAGATAGACGAATCCGCCCTTACAGGAGAATCAACCCCTGTTTCAAAAACAGATACAATACTTCCCGAAGATGTTTCTCTTGCGGATCGCACCAATATGCTCTATTCGTCAACTTTTGTCACATACGGTACAGGCACAGGTGTTGTTGTTGCAACAGGCGATGAGACAGAAATAGGTCATATTTCAAAGCTGCTTAATGATGCAACCGTATTAGATACTCCTTTGACACGTAAAATATCCAAATTCAGTCATCTCTTATTGTTGGTAATTCTCTTTTTGGCAACAGTCACATTTGCTGTAGGGCTATGGCACGGTAAATCCTGGGAAGAGTTGTTTATGGCATCCATTGCACTGAGTGTTGCCATGATACCCGAAGGTCTGCCTGCTGTTATGACAATTATCTTGGCTATCGGTGTCGCACGCATGGCAAAACGAAATACAATCATTCGCCATCTTCCGGCTGTAGAAACCCTGGGAAGCACCACAATAATCTGTTCAGACAAAACAGGGACATTGACACGCAATGAAATGACCGTCCAGGAACTCTACTGCGCAAATGAGAAATTTGAGATAAGCGGAGTCGGGTATTCGCCAGATGGAGAGATCCTCCAAGAAAACAAAAATTATGACAGCGGCAAGAACCGGACTCTTTTGGAACTCTTCAAAGCAGGAGTTTTATGCAATGATTCCACACTCAAAAAGAGTGAAAAGGCATGGAGCATAGAAGGAGATCCTACGGAGGGAGCATTGCTGGTCTGTGCAAAAAAAGCGGCAATAGACACTGACGCATTAAGAGCTGACATGCCAAGGATAGATGCGATCCCCTTTGAATCGCAATACCAGTATATGGCAACTCTGCATTTTGACAAAGAAACAAACAAATATATCATTTATGTAAAAGGCTCTGTAGAGAGTATTACCCAGCGATGCAGTACTGTTTTGGATATAAACGGCGAGCCTGTCCCTCTCGATGAGAATGATATTTTTATGGAGGTGGAGTCTATGGCAAAAAAAGGCTTAAGGGTCTTGGCCTTTGCCAGACTTGTCATAGAGCACAAAATAACCCTCGAACATGAACATATCTCTCACAATTTGGAGTTTATCGGTCTTCAGGGTATGATAGATCCGCCAAGAGAAGAGGCAATAATTTCGATTGAAGCATGCAAAACGGCAGGCATAGATGTAAAAATGATTACAGGGGACCATGCCATAACAGCCACAGCAATTGCCAGGAAGATGGGATTAATCCATTCTGCGCAAAAAGATGAAAACAGTGTCGTCATTACAGGAAATGCACTGAATAATTTACAAGAAAAAGAAATGCTCGAAGCTTCAAAAAATGCTTCGGTATTTGCCAGAGTAACACCGGAACAAAAACTGCGTATCGTCGAAGCCCTCCAAAAGAACAATGAAATTATTGCAATGACAGGAGACGGTGTCAATGATGCCCCTGCGCTTCGCAGAGCCGATATCGGAATTGCTATGGGGATCACAGGGACAGAAGTTGCCAAGGAAGCGGCAGATATGGTACTGACTGATGATAATTTTGCTTCTATAGAGGCAGCTGTCGAAGAGGGACGGGCTGTACTGGAAAATATTATCAAATTTATCGGTTTCATATTGGCAACAAATCTTGGAGAGGGGCTTGTCATCATGGTTGCTATTTTAGCAAATGTCACACTCCCGATTCTTCCTGTTCAGGCTTTGTGGATCAACATGACAGCTGCAGTTTTTCTCGGACTGGCCCTGGCATTTGAACCGCAGGAACCAGGTTTGATGCAAAAACCGCCGCATCCGCCATCTGCTCCGATACTAAGAAAAGAGATGCTGATTCGTATCTTTTTAGTGGGTACAATGCTCCTAGGCGGCTCTTTTGGCTTATTTGAACTGGCACTCATGCACGGAAACAGTTTGGAAGAGGCCCGCACAATAGCAGTCAATGTTTTTGCCGTTGGAGAATCTTTTTATTTGCTCAATTCCCGTTCACTGCGTTTTTCCATATTTAAGCTGGGATTCTTCAGCAATCTCTGGATATGGATCGGTATTTTTTGTATGATAGGCGCTTCTGTTGCCCTGACATATCTGCCAATTATGAATAAAATGTTTCATACTGCACCGATCAGTTTGCATGACTGGCTCAATATATTTGCCGTGGGAGTGCTGATTTATGTTACAGTTGCCATTGAAAAAATAGTTCGGCAGCGGTATTCAAGCATATAAAGCAGTTTTGTATGGCATAATTTAGATTTAGGGGCAAAAAACAACATGACAAATGAAGAAATTTTTAGTAATGTTTTCAAGCAGCTCAAAAGTATTGCATCAAAAGATAAAAAAAATATTTTTTATCTTCTGTACTATTCTGTTATTGAAGCAATTTTACTGCTTGTGAGTCCGTTGACCTCAGCATTTATTATTAACAGCGTACTGGCGCATGCTTCTATCTCCATTACTGTCTTAAGCATTGTCGTAATTGTCATTTTTTCACTTATTGCAATTTTGCAAGTCATAAAAGAGTACATCATAGAAAAATTTGAACAAAAAATATTTGTAAAAAATGCCATTAAAGTCTCTGAACTTGCGATCAACAATAAAAACAACCTTCAAAACAAAGATAAAATCGACAAATATATGAACTACTTTTTTGATGTTGTACACATACAGAAACTTTTTCCGATTTTGCTCCTAAACGGTTCCAGCCTTATTATCAAGGTTGTCATAAGTCTGTTGCTTCTTCTTCTGTTTGATGTTTCCTTCTTCGTACTGGGCGTGGTATTTATAATTATATTTGCGATTATGATTTTATTTTTAGGAAGAAAAAGCCCAAAAAATGCAGTCGCACGGTCTGATGCAAAACACAATGCCATATACTTTTTGCAAAGTATTCCCTTCTTAAACGATACAAGCCAAAGCATATCATCCAGACTGGATGGATATCTGACAAAATACATTTCAAAAAGACAGCAAATGTTTGCAATAATCATCAAACAGGTTGCGCTTACTTTTGTTACAGAAGGATTTATTTTGGCATCCTTCTTCATTTTGGGCGGTTATCTTGTTTTTGAAGGCATTGTCCCTATTGGAGAGTTCGTTGCAGCTGAGATCCTCATTATCTCTGTTGTCGGTGCCTTAAAAGAGTTTATTGAAAAAATAGATTATATTTATGACATGATTGAGGGTTTTTACAAAATCGACAAACTCTCCAAAGTCTTTGAAAGTGAAGAAACGTGAAAAAATACAAATCATTGGAACTCGTTGAACCGCATAAGTTTATAAAACACTGGATGCTTATTACCTTCTCTATTATATCAATTTTCATAGTTTTGCTTTTTTTGCCATGGCAACAAACTGTTTTCGGTATAGGAAAAGTAATCGCATTAAACCCTACTGAACGGGAGTACAACATAGTTGCAACCGTTGATGGCGTAATAGAGAAGTTTTATGTGCAAGAAAATCAGGAAGTCAAAAAAGGGGAACTTCTTTTTTCAATGAGAGATTTGGACAAAGATTATCTGCAAAGGCTCCAGGATATCCAACAGCAGACACAAAACCAGATAAGCAATCTTGCAATTAAACTTGAAAATCTAAAAAACAACCTCACCAATCAAAAAGAAAACCTTGAAAACAAAATGAAAGCTTTTACTACAAAAATATCACAGCAAAGAAACAATATCCTTGCTCTGCAGGAGAAAAAAACCGCACTGACCAACCAGGAAAAAATTGCCTATATCAACTTTAAAAGAACGCAAAAACTTTTTCAAGACGGTATAGAATCAAAAAGAGCACTGGAGGTACAAAACAATGCGTACATATCAACCAAAGCAGAACTTTCAATAATAAACACAAAAATAGAAAATGCCTACAAAGAGATATCAGTACTCCAAAATGAAAAAGATGCGATTTTCAATACACTGACACAAAAGATAAACACCATAAAAAACAGATTGCTGGAAACAAAGAACAGTATTAATACACTTAAAAAGAATCTGCAAAACGAAAGTGTAAAACTTCTGCGCTATGAGAATAAAGACATTAAAGCCAAATCGGATGGTTATGTGGTCAGAATCTATCAAAATGACACAAACAAACTTCTCAAAAAAGGGGAGAAGATTCTCTTTTTTGTTCCAAAAGTAACAACAAGGGCCATCCGCCTTGAAGTCTCCAACTTCAATATGCCACTCATCAAAAAAGGCCTTGAAGCCCGTATAATATTTTACGGATGGCCCGCTCTGCAGATTTCCGGATGGCCAAAAATCTCTCACGGAACATACGGCGGAAAAATTGCCACAACAGAACAAACGGCATATGATCAGAATAACTACTATGCACTTGTTGTAGAAAATGAAAAAGACAGCAAATGGCCTCCGTCACATCTTTTAAGAAACGGAACACAGGCAAAGATATGGGTACGGCTCTCAACAGTTCCTATCTGGTATGAAATATGGAGACTCATATCGGCACAACCGCCAAAAATGGTCCATGTAAAAATAGATGAATCGAGTTTTTAAATGCAGATAAAAAGCTTGCTTATCGTTCTTTTATGCAGTTACGGTTTTGCCCAGGAAATATTTGTCCAAAAAGACATCATAAACTATTTTAATGAAAAAAACCCTTTTTACTACGAAAAAGTGGGTGATATTTACATTAAAGAATATAATGAAATTTTCTACAAGGGTGCTTTTGATATAAAACTTGATGCAAACTATGAAAAAAAAGAGTACCCGCTCTCTACAGCAGAGTTTACAAAAGCAGGACTCAAGCAGTCTCTTGGAAACGGAGTGGAATTTTCAGCCGCATATAGAAAAGCAACAGGAACACAGGAGTACAACAACATAAAAACATCCAAAGAAGGAGAAGCCATTGTCAACCTGCATCTTCCAGTTTTCAATATCATTAACAGCATCAGCAAAAACCAAAAGAATCTCTCTCTTGCCCAACAAAAGACAAAAATAGCAAAACTGCAATCACAGGACAAAATCATCAAATTTTATCTTGATGTATCAAAGCTCTATTATAAACTTTTGCTTCACAAAGAGCTGCTCCAAGCCAACAGAGAACTTCTCAACAAAGCATATATTAATTTTGCATTCATTGACAAAAGTATTCAAACCGGAAAATTGCCGCAAATAGCATTAACAGAGATAGAAAGTGAAATTATCAACAGGAAACAGAGAGTTGTACTGACAAATATGCAGTTTCAAAAAGTTTTTTACTCTTTTTTGCAATATCTCAATATTAGCAAAAAAGATTTTGATGCCAAGTATACACTTCCGGAATTGCCAAAGCAAAGTTCTTTGGAGCTGCTGCAGGATCAAGCAGTTCAAACAGCTTTTAAAAACAGTTTGCTTCTCAAAGCGTTACATGTAAAGGAAAAAGAAATAACAATTAAACAAAAGTACAATGAAGTCAAAAAGTATCCAAAACTGGATGTCAATTTTTATGGTGTCTATGATTTGCAATACAAAGAAGGGTACAAAGCTACTTTTGATTTCAATCTTCCTTTACAGCGAAGTTCCTACAAAGGGCAAAAAGGTGCCTATACAAAAGAAACGCTTTTGCTGCAAAACAGGATAGCACTCCAAAAGAGCAAACTAAGAACGGCCATCATTACAGTACTGCAGGAGATAAAAACAAAAAAAGAGATTATAAATCTTGCAAAAAAAGAGGTGACACTTAAACAGAAAGTTGAAGATGCGCAAAGAAGACGCTACAAGCTTGGCATAGGAAACCTGCTTACGCTCAACCAAAGAGAGATCATAACACTTCAGGCAAAACAAAAACTCCTCAGTGAATACTATAAACTTATAGAAAAAGAGCTGGAATTAAAATACATTCTAAGGGAGCCGCTGTGAATCTTTTTAAAATATTGAGAAAAAAGTGTACAATGTTATTATACAAGGTGGTCATACTATGAAAAATATTCAGATTGGAACCCGTTTTCTCTTTGTTCTTTCCAAAAGAATGTTTTTATTTTTTATTATTTGGATAATACTGACAGACGGCGACATCTCTTCTCTTTGGATTGGCGTTCCTTCTGTATTGCTCTCATCCATAATCAGTCTTATCCTTGTTCCTCCTGTCTTTTGGAACTTTACTGCATTCCTGAAATTTATTCCGTTTTATCTTATACGCTCTCTTTTGGGAGGATTTGATGTCATGTTGCGTGTTTTTCATCCGGCTCTTCCGATAAACCCTGGTTTGCTAAAGTATCAGCTGCATCTTCCAAAAGGAGTACAGCAGGATATGATTGTCAATGTATTAAACCTGCTTCCGGGTACACTTTCAGTAGAAATTGAAAATAATTTGTTGTTGATTCATGTTTTGGATATTGGCAAAAATATCAAACAAGAGGTCCTGCTCATTGAAGATTATATCAATGAGATATTTTCCAAAAAGACCAACACTCAAGGTAGTTCAAATGAAAAGATTTAAAAACATACTCTGCATTATTGAAGATACACAAGCGAGCCAAAGCATTTTGCAACGCGCTGTCAAGTTGGCAACAGACAATCAGGCAAAACTGACAGTTGCGAGTGTTATTAACAACTCAAAAGCCAGTTTTGGTATTTTGAAAAACTTTTTGGATATGGATGTAAAAACTCTTTTAAAAAAAGAAAAAACAAAAGAGCTTGAAGATTTGACACAGACTGTTTCAAACCAGTCAGATATTGAAATTAAAGTATTTTTCGGAACACCTTTTTATGAGATAATCTATCATGTTTTGCTAAACAATTATGATCTGGTCATCAAAATTCCGGAAAATGCAAGTTGGATGCATCGATTGTTCGGGAGCAATGATATGCATCTTTTACGAAAATGTCCATGTCCGGTTTGGTTTATCAAAAAAAACAGCCCTGAATCTTTCAATCATATCATGGCTGCTGTCGATGTAAATATTGACACTGAAACGGAAGAAGAACCAGATACACAGGAAAAGCTAAACCATCAAATTCTTCAAATAGCAAGCTCTCTTGCTGTCAGCGAGTTAGCCCAATTACATGTACTGCATGTATGGGATGCTCCAGAAACAGCACTCATGCAGGGTGCATTTATAAAGATGCCGGATTCAGAAGTTATTAAATATGCACAGGAGATGCAGCATCTGCATGATTCAAAGCTGCAAGCACTCTTACGTGATGCAGCACATACGCAAATCGGTGATATGTTAAAATTTCTAAAACCGAATATTCATCTGCTGCGAGGTTTGCCAAATAAAATCATTCCCCAGTTTGCCCAAAAACTGCAAATTGATTTGATTGTTATGGGCACTGTCGCGCGAACAGGTTTGGCCGGAGTCATTATGGGAAATACAGCAGAAGACATACTCAACCAGATAGACTGTTCGGTTCTTGCCATCAAGCCTCCGGGATTTAAAACTCCTATATCCCTGTAGGTATGCAAATGATGAATATTATCTATACAGGTCTTGTAGTATTTTTGTTTCTAAACCTTATTGCAGGCATATGGCGTCTTGCCTATGGTCCGACAAATGAGGACAGAATCTTGGCATCACAGTTATTTGGTACGATTGCCATCATTATTTTGCTTTTGCTTTCGCAAATAAACGGACATGCCGCTTTGCGCAACATAGCACTGCTTTTTGCTTCACTCGCTGCTGTCACTGCAATAGCCTTTGTCCAAAGCAGTAGCAAAAAAAAACACAAAAGGCATGAAAATGATTGACATTCTCTCTATCATATTTCTCTTGTTCGGAGCAGTTTTCTTTTTAGCCGGCACAGTCGGGCTTTTACGGCTGCCGGATGTTTATACCCGATTGCATGCTTTGACAAAAGCTGACAATATCGGTGTCGGTTTCATTGTACTTGCACTCTGTTTGCAGGCAGATTCGTTCTTTGAGATAGGAAAACTGCTGCTTATCTGGTTTTTGGTTTTTTTGGCAGGAGCAGGTGTCTCACATTTAATCGCAAAAAACGCATTTCGCAACGGAATAAAAATATGGAAACGTTAGCAATCGTAGAATTTGTTTTTGACATGTTACTCTCAAGTTCATTGTTGTTTGTTGCCTATAAAACACTTACATGTAAAGACTTGTTTCAGGCTATTGTCTTTTTTATCGTCTTTGGTTTGTTAATATCTGTTGCATGGGGACGGTTGGGTGCTTACGATGTTGCTATGGCCGAAGTGGTTATTGGTGCCGGACTTACAGGGGCACTGCTGTTAAGTGCTTTGGTCAAACTCAAGAAAATGAATATAGATTAAAACAAGAGAGGGTATAAAGTATGGTACGTTTTTTTACATTCATTTTAACAGCTCTTCTTTTTGCAGGCTTAACGTATGCCGTTTTATCTTTACCTCAACAGACACAGGGTCTTGCCCAAACAGTAGGCTCACAAATGCAAAACAGCGGTGTTTCCAATCCTGTAACAGCGGTATTGATGAACTTCCGTGCCTATGACACCCTCCTTGAGATGGCGGTTTTGTTTATTGCTCTTTTGGGAGTTTATTCATTGGACAGTTCAGCAAGAGAGGCGAAATCTCTTTTAAAAAGCCCTGTATTAAAAAGATTGGGAGGGATTTTTGTCCCTGTATTGCTTTTGCTGAGTGCTTATATTTTATGGATTGGAGCACAGGCTCCAGGCGGTGCTTTTCAGGCCGGTTCTATTTTAAGTGCTACTGGAATCTTGATTTTTTTAAGCGGGTGGAAACTTGATTTGTCTTATAAAAATTTCTTTGTACGACTTCTTGCAAGTACAGGTTTGCTTGCTTTTGTTCTTGTTTCGGCAATCACACTACTGTTTTCTGATACACTTCTTGAATTTTCTGCAACAGAGGCTTCTTATTTCATTTTTATTCTTGAAGCCGCTGCAACTGTTTCAATAGCAATAACTCTTTTTAATCTTTTTTTTACTATTTTTGCACAACCAAAGGAAGAGAAGTGAGCACACTGTTTTTCTATGCTGTCGCCGGAATCGGACTTTTTTGTACAGGTTTGTATACACTCATTGTACAGGCCCATCTTTTGCGAAAACTGCTTGCCATAAACATTATGGGAAGCGGTGTTTTTCTTTTACTTGTCTCCCTCTCCATGCGCACTGCAGGCACACAGCCGGACCCGGTACCGCATGCCATGGTCATCACGGGGATAGTTGTTGCTATATCCGCAACAGCACTGGCCCTGGTTTTTATGATAAAAATTGCATTAAAAACAGGCAAAGCAGAGCTTTCAAGCCTGGAAGAAAAGTGATGTATTTAAAACTTGTATTAGCAACCCCTTGGGAAGTTTTTTTGATTTTATTGCCGATTTTAGGAGGATTGTTCTCTTTTCTTTTGCCGAAATTCAATAAAGCTATCGGTATTTCCACACTCATACTCACACTCTTTTTTGTAGTTTTTATTGCTCTGAAACTACGTACGCGAGGTGCTTTTTATCATCTTGTAGGCGGCTGGGATGCACCCTTGGGTATAAACCTTTACATAGACGGTTTAAGTCTTGTTATGCTTGGGCTAACTGCACTCATCGGAGTCGGAGCAAGTGTCTATGCAGGAAAATATTTTACGCAGACACAGTCTCTTTGGTTTTGGCCAATCTGGCTGTTGCTCATAGCCGGGCTTAATGCTCTTTTCTTATCGCAGGATATCTTTAATTTTTATGTAACTTTGGAACTTATCGGACTGGCCTCCGCCGCCCTGACTGCTTTGAGCAATACAAAAGAGGCACTGACAGGAGCTATGCGGTATTTGTTAGTGACACTGCTTGGCTCGCTTGCTTATCTTTTAGGCGTCGCTCTGTTGTATCATGGTTTTGGAAGTGTAGATATTGCCATTCTTTCAAATACAATAGAATCTACCCCTGCAGCATGGGCTGCAATGGGTCTGATGAGTGCCGGTTTGCTTCTTAAAAGCGCTCTTTTTCCTTTGCATTTCTGGCTTCCGCCTGCACATGCCAGTGCTCCTGCCCCTATAAGTGCAGTATTGTCGGCGCTCATCATCAAAGCTTCCATATATATACAGCTGCGCTTATGGATATCTCTTTTTTTTCCTCTGCATAATTTTTATTTTGAAATATTTTTTGCTGTACTTGGATCCATAGCCGTTTTATGGGGCTCCGTTCAGGCACTTGTGCAGACTCGACTGAAACTGCTCATAGCCTACTCCACAGTAGCGCAGGTAGGCTATCTTTTTCTTGCTTTTTCTTTGGCTTTGGGAGGGGTGTCTGTAGCGTGGAGTGCACTTATCTACCTTATGCTCTCACATGCACTGGCAAAAAGTGCTTTGTTCCTTGTAGCAGGAAATTTATTGCATTTTCACGGGCATGACCGTATCATTGATTTGGACCGTATTGCACAAAGGCTTCCTTTGAGTACCGCTGCTTTTGCTTTAGCGGGAGTGAGTATTATCGGATTACCCCTCAGTGGCGGTTTTATAGGCAAATGGTTTCTCCTTGAAGCATCACTTACAGACAATAACTGGGGAATAACCGCAGTAGTTCTTCTGGGCGGATTGTTGGCTGCAGGATATATTTTCAAGGTTCTGGGGCTTACTTTTACCAAAGCAGCCCTTTCACAGAAGACAAAAACAATTCCTCTCTCAATGGAACTTGTACCTCTGTGTCTTGCGATAATGGCAATTTTGACAGGTTTTTTTGCGACACCATTGCTTTCGCTGATACATATTGGAAATCCTTTTGGAAGCATTGGAGCAGCTCCATGAGTTTCAATACATATGTACCCTTGTTTGTAGTTTTGAGCTCTTTTTTACCCGCTCTGATAATCTTCAGGCTTTCAGAAAAACAGCATAGGCTCCGTACTTTTTTAAATCTTTGGGGAATTTTCATAACACTTGTTTTAGTCATATGGATGTTTGTCGGTGTCTATTACGGTGAACATTATGAAATACGTTTTGCGCTTATCCAGAATCTTGATATCAGTTTGCGTGCCGGACCTTTTGCTCTTTTTTTTACAGGGCTTTCAAGTGTTTTGTGGTTTATAACCACTGTCTATGCTATTGGTTATCTGGAGGGTTCTGCACACAGCAGCCGCTTTTTCGGGTTTTTCAATCTTTGTATTACGGCCACTATTGGCATTGCCTTATCCGGAAACCTCATCACTTTTTTGCTTTTTTATGAAATACTGACACTTTCTGCCTACCCTCTTATTATCCATAGAGGTACTGAAGAGTCCCGTCTTGCAGGCAGCAGATACCTTCTCTATACTCTGATTGGAGGAACCCTGTTACTTTTGGGAACAGTATGGCTTTATACATTAACCGGTACACTTGAGTTTACGCCAAAAGGATTTGTGCAAACAATACTGCAAGAGCATTCTTCGGCTCTTGTAGCAATTTTCATCCTTTTAATTGCAGGATTCGGTGTCAAAGCAGCACTCTTTCCTCTGCATGGATGGCTGCCGCAAGCCATGGTGGCGCCGGCACCGGTAAGTGCTCTCTTGCATGCAGTCGCCGTTGTCAAAGCAGGAGCATTCGGTATAGTACGCGTTGTATATGAAGTATACGGACTTGAAACAGCAGCTTTTCTTGGTTTGACAACACCTCTGGCTGTTATAGCTTCCATCACTATCATATACGGCTCTCTCAGAGCACTTTTTCAGGATAATCTCAAACGAAGGCTGGCTTTTTCTACAATAAGCCAGGTTTCTTATATCATCCTTGGTATTGCCATAGTGGGTCCCATCGCAACAACAGGGGGAATTATACATCTTGTGCACCAAGGTGTTATGAAAATCACTCTCTTTTTTGGAGCAGGAAATTTTGCAGAAACACTTGGCGTACATCAGGTAAGCCAAATGAACGGCATCGCAAAACGCATGCCCTGGACTATGGTGTCTTTTACTATCGGCGCCCTTGGCATGATCGGTATACCTCCGATTGCAGGATTTATTACGAAATGGTACCTGGGACTTGGTGCTTTGGAATCCGGGCAGGGGTGGGTAATAGCTGTACTTGCTGCGAGCAGTCTCCTGAATGCAGGATACTTTTTACCTATACTTTATCGAGCATGGTTTTTGGCACCTCCAAAATCCTGGCCTGATGAACATAATTTTTCAAAAGGGGAAACAAAACTCAGTCTCTTATGGCCGCCGCTTATTACAGCATTTTTTGCTCTTTCTTTTGGTCTGTTCGCCGCTTCTCCCTGGAGTCCTTTAGCATGGGTGCATCTCATTACCCAGCGGGAGTTTTTTTAAAATGTATGAAACGTCTGTAAACAGCCTGCTCTTATTGGGTGTACTCTGGCCTCTAATGCTGGTTCCCATGTTGTCTCTAAAAAAAATCCGTCCTATAACTTTATCGCTTGCTGCATGGGCAGGTATCCCTGCACTTTTTGCCGCTTTACTTGTCTCGCCTAGCATCGCTCATTGGAATTTTCCATGGTTGCTTCTTGGTATGAAAATCGGACTCGATGCCACAGGAACTCTTTTTTTGTTTGGCAGTGCACTCCTTTGGTCTGTTGCCGGCATCTACACAAAAGCATATTTTTCCAAAGAAGACAGACAGATCTCTTTTTATAGTTTTTTTCTGCTTGCAATGGCCGGAAACTTTGGACTTGTAATATCTCAGGATATTTTCAGCTTTTATCTTTTTTTTACTTTAATGAGCTTTGCCTCATATGGCCTTGTCGTCTTTAATAAAGACAAGGAAGCCTTTGACGCAGGATTAGTCTATATAATTTTGGTTGTTATTGGCGAAGTGATGCTTTTTGTTGCTTTTTTATTACTGGCGCAGACATCTGATGTAACTTCATTTGAATCTGTACGAACAGGATTTATAAACAACCCGAATAAAAATTTAGTAATCCTGTTGCTTTTTACTGCTTTTGGTATAAAGACAGGGATTATCGGTTTACATGTATGGCTGCCTCTTGCGCATCCCGTAGCGCCCACACCTGCAAGTGCAGTTCTCTCCGGTGCAATGATAAATGCCGGACTTTTGGGATGGTTGCGATTCCTTCCATTAGGAGAGATCATCTCCCTCTACTGGGCAGCAGGCATTATACTTTTAGGTCTTTTAGCACAATTTTACGGAGTCATTATAGGCTTGACACAACGTAATCCCAAAACACTTTTAGCCTATTCAAGCATAAGCCAGATGGGGATTATGACTATGCTTATAGGTTTTGGATTTTATCTGCCTGAGCATTGGAAGAGTATCTTGGCCGGTATCACTTTTTTTGCTTTGCATCATGGCCTCAGCAAAGGAGCTCTTTTTTTAGGTGTCGGCATGCTTGGCAGCACAAATAAACTGCAAAGATATGCGATATGGCTCGGACTCTGTATACCTGCTCTTGCATTGGCAGCTGTACCCTATAGCAGCGGCATGACAGCAAAATTTTTGCTAAAGAGCTATACCGCGTACTTTGCAGCACCTTGGAGCAGTATGCTTTCCGTACTTCTTGTTATCGGCACTGTAAATACAACATTGCTTATGATAAGATTGCTGTATTTGGTTCGGCCGGCTGCAGCTCCTTTTGGGGTCAGTACAAGTTTTTCTCTGCTTTGGCCTTGGATTTTGCTTCTTGCAGGCATTCTCTCTTTGCCATTTTCTTTAGACTTTTCTCTGAAAATTATGCGAGAGCTGAATGCCCTCCCTTTCCTGTACCCCTTATTTTTGAGCATCTTTATCACTGTTTTTATAAGGAAAATAAAAAAGTTGCAAAATATAAAACCTGTACCGGCAGGTGATATAGTCCTTTACTATGAAAAAGTTCTTCTTTTCTTAATCAGAAATGGCAAAAAATTTAATTTTATTTTGCTTTACTACACTCGCTTTCTCTCTTTTTTAACTGCCAAAATCACAAAATTCTCAGATAAAATAGTAGCATGGATACAATAAACCAGCTAAAAAAGCATCATACTATTTACAAATTAACAAATATATTTGGTATAATATATTATTACTTTTAAAATAAGTAATAAATATGGGGCTGACCTGGTTTCGACGGGATCTGGTGGCTCCCAACTGCATGTCGGACTGAGCATTCCGTTAGACGGCTCACAATTGCTTAAACGCAAACAATACAAATTATCGCCCAGCTTTAGCAGTAGCTTAAGTTTTAACCCCTCGTAAGAGGCGGGCTGCTTCACCTGTGGATTCTAAATAAGCAGGACTCGAAGTATAACCCTTCATTTAGATATATCTTGAGTCTGTCTCAGCTCAAGACGAATCCTTGAGACTGGTCTTGCGTAGCTTTGCAGGTTGTGTGAAGCAAGACGAGATTAAACAACCTTTCTAAGCATGTAGACGTTGGGAGTAGCCAGGTTTCGGACTGCGGTTCGATTCCGCACAGCTCCACCATCCAACAATTTTTTAATCCCACTAAAAACCTATTATAAATACCTAAATGAAGGGATGCCTGTTCATCCAAATGGTTCAAATTTTTCCTTGGTCAAAAACAACTCTCAATTTTTGCAGAACAGTCTTATGAAAATTAATAAATTAAATAAGTAATTATGTAGTATAATTTAAAAAAAATATAGGTGCAGTTCATGGAGAAAAGCCAAATATTATCATACTTAAAAAATGTTAAATCAGAGTATGAAAAAGAGGGGTTTGTCATCAAAGCGCTCTTTGGCTCTTACTCTCGTGATGAAGCTGATAAGAATAGCGATATAGATATTCTTGTAGAAGCAAAGCCTGAATTTGTCAGCAGGTATGGTTTTGGTGCAATATCCCGCATACAAGAGATACAAAATGAACTCACTCAAGCATTTGGCATAAAAGTTGATTTAGCTGATAGTACAGGGATGGGAAAAACTGCTAAAAAGTTCATCATCGATAGAGCAATTTATGTCTAAAGAGTCTATAAGCAAAGTTTATCTCATAATTGAAAAAATAGACTACATTGAACAAACTGTTAAAAAAGCAGGAAGAGTTGTCAAAACGCTAGAAGATGTGGCAATTTACAGAGCTGCGATACTTATGCATCTGACTGCCATAGCTGAACAGTTTAACAAACTAAAACAATCTCATAGTAACGAGATACTCTCAAAATTAGCATAAAAAAGGATAGTAAAAAAACTTATGCACAACAATATATACCACTTTTTTAAAGCCAGTTCAAAAAGAGGCTTATTTTTGGAATGGTTCGATTCCGCACAGCTCCACCAAACAGGACTGCAACATCTTTGGTAAAAAACTTGAATACATTTTTATAGCTGTCATCTTTATTTTTGGGAGTATTCTCATTTTCAACTCCTACCAAAGCTATCAATTTAAGCACAATCCTCTTCCACAAACATATATCAATCAAATACAGGCAAAAGAGCAGGATGTTTTACAACACATGCAGGACAATTTTGGTTTCATTTACAGGTTTCCAATTATTATTACAGATAAAGTGCCGGGAAGACTTTATGGTCTGACCTCTTACAAAAACGGAAAGATAAAGATATTTTTAAACAAAAAGGTAATGCAGGAGAGTATGCCTTATATGATTTCGGATGTAATCCCTCATGAATATGCCCATGCTCTTCTTTTTAAACTCCATCAAAATGCTGTAAGAAATGATGGGCACTCCAGACTTTGGCAAGAAACCTGTAAAAGTCTGGGAGGAAAAAACTGCAGGCGCTATGTAGATCAAAAAGAGATTATCATGTCAAAAATGCCCTTTAAATAATCTCCCTATTCGTCAATATCTCTTTGGGCATCTTGAAAATAATATCCTGGAAATTCTATTTTTTGTAAAGATTTCAGCCCCTCTTCATTTTCTATGACTTTATACAGTTCCCCGTAAATAATCTGCGGTTCAAAAACAAAATTTTCTACAGTAGCTTTATTCTCCTGTGTTGCCAGGGATTCTGGTAAAAAAGTATCACAGACTACATCATAGTAACTCTCACGCAATAAATCATACTCATCCAGGTCTGTACTGCAGTCAAAATAGGAAAAGCTCATAGCCTCATCGCTGTTGTTTATTTCAAGACTCAGCATTATATTTGCTTTTCCCTGCTCTTTTCTTAGATATATTATATCGCCCTTGCATGCTTTCGTTAAGAGGTTTTTAATAGGTTTGAGTGTTTGATTGACCAGTTTAAAACTCTCCATTGAAATTTCTTTCTCTTCACTCTCTTCATCAGCACATGCAAGGTACTCAATCTCCTCACCGTTCATGACTTTATATGTACATACGTCAGTTACAGCATCAAGCTCACCGCTTTGCGCATAAGCATCAATCTCTTCCATAATGCTTTTTATTTCTGATTCTTCGTTGATTTCTTCGTTTTCTAAATTAAATTCCTCAAAAGTCCCGACATTGCTCAGACTTACTATAGAAATATCACCTTCGATTATAATTTTTCTTTCCATTGTATACTCCTGTCTGTTTTTTATGATTATACATCTTTTGGAATAAAAAGCAATGGAACTTAAGTAACAAATATGTGATTTTTTTATAAATTTTGTTGTGATGGTGCTCGATACTGGATTTGAACCAGTGACTCCTACCTTGTCGAGGTAGTACTCTACCACTGAGTTAATCGAGCTGTAGTAAATGAAGAGTAAAATTCTACCAAAAAATCCTTAAACCAATTTTCTTTTTCAAACTTTTTGCGAATATCTTTTTCTTTTCTATAATATTTTGAAAAACAATCTATTTTACTTTTAATTTATGTTTAGAAGTAGTATAATTTCGCTCTAGAGATGATACACTGCTAAAAAGTATCAATTATTACATATACCACAAGGTAAACTATGAGCATAACAAAAGAATTAGAAGATTTAGGACTTAAAAATGTCGGAAAAATTTATCATAACCTTGACTATGATGAATTAATCAAGCATGAACTTGAAAATGGTGAAGTAAGAAAAACCAAAACAGGTGCAACTGCTGTAGATACAGGTATATTTACAGGCCGTTCACCCAAAGACAAATATTTTGTTGACCGTGAACCATCTAATAAATACATAGCATGGGGAGATGTCAACCAAAAAATCAGTGAAGAAATTTTCAATGAGCTTCTGGATCTTTCCCGTGAACAGCTTTCTGGGAAAAATCTTTATGTGACTGATGTATACAGTGGCGCAAGTCCCGCTTCAAAAAAATCTATTCGTTTTGTGACAGAGATTGCCTGGCAGTCTCATTTTGTTAAAAATATGTTTATTCGCCCCACTCCTTCCGAACTTGCATCATTTAAATCTGATTTTACTGTTTTAAATGCCTGTAAAGCTGTCAATGACAAATGGAAAGAACACGGCATGAACTCTGAAGTTTTTGTTCTCTTTGATATCGAAAGAAACATGGCTATAATCGGTGGTACCTGGTATGGCGGTGAGTTGAAAAAAGGTATTTTTTCAATGATGAACTACTGGCTGCCGCTTGACGGAAAACTCTCCATGCACTGTTCTGCAAATGTTGGAGAACGCGGAGACACTGCTCTGTTTTTTGGACTGAGCGGAACCGGAAAAACAACACTTTCAACAGATCCAAAACGTGCCCTCATCGGTGATGACGAACATGGTTGGGATGATTACGGCGTCTTTAACTTTGAGGGGGGATGTTATGCAAAAGTCATTAACCTTGACGCAAAAAGTGAACCTGAAATTTACGGTGCAATCAAAAAAGATGCACTTTTGGAAAATGTTGTTATGCATGATGACGGTGAAGTTGACTATGATGACGGTTCCAAAACCGAAAACACCCGTGTTTCTTATCCTATTGAACACATAAAAAACCACAAGCCTGATTTAATGGCAGGACACCCTGAAAACATTATCTTTCTCTCTGCCGATGCGTTTGGTGTACTGCCTCCGGTTTCAAAACTGACCCGAGAACAGGCAATGTACTACTTCCTCAGCGGATACACTGCAAAAGTTGCCGGAACAGAACGTGGTATTACCGAGCCGGTTGCAACGTTCTCTGCATGTTTCGGTGAAGCATTTATGACCCTGCATCCTACAGTGTATGCCAAACTTCTCGGCGAAAAAATTGACAAACACAATGTAAATGTTTACCTTGTCAACACAGGTTGGACCGGTGGAGGATACGGTGTCGGCAAACGTATGAGTTTAAAAGACACCCGCGCATGCATCAATGCCATACTTGACGGTACCATCAATGAAAGTGAATTTGATACGACAGAGACATTCAGACTGCAGGTACCTAAAACACTGGGAGATATCAACCCTGACCTTTTAAACCCCAGAAATGCCTGGGAAGACAAAGAGGCCTTTGACGCAACCCGCGACAAACTTGCAGATATGTTTGTGGAAAACTTTAAAAGATACCAGGATGCCGACAGCGAATTTGACTTCTCTGCAGCAGGTCCCAAGGTAGAAAAGTAAAAAGCTTTTTGGCTTTTTACTCTTACTCTCTTTCAAGCTACTTTTTTTTCGTAGCCTTTTCCAGATAGATCCAAACTGCTCCGCCGATAGTAAGTAAAATCACAGGGGCTATCCATTTGTTATCATTAATATACAGGGCAAACTTACTCAAAACAGCCCCGAAGTAGTAACTGCTCAGACCAAATGCCAAAGCCCACACAGCAGCTGCAAAAATATTTAATATTGCAAACTTTTTAAAGTCATATTTTGTCAATGCTATTGCAATCGGTACGACAGTTTTTAAACCGTATATAAACTTTTGAATAAAAATAACCCAATCCCCATGTTTTTTTATAAGTATATGTGCAAGTGCGAGTTTACGTCTGTGCTTTCGCAGCCCCTCAACCATCATAGACTTCTGGTATCTTGTCAGCCAAAAAAGTAAAACATCTCCAAGCGCATTGCCCAAAAAGGCAATACTGATTGAAAGTGTCAAATCCATCTTCCCCATAAAACTCAAAACACCTGCTGCTACAAGTCCGATGAATCCGCCGCCTAAAGAGTATAAAAAAAGTCCTATATACCCGTATGTTGCCAAATTACTGAATGTATCTTCCATATTTTATTGTTACTCCTTATTTATTGCTTTTTGCTTTCTAAATTGCTATATTTTTTTGTAACCCAGTCTTGAATCTTGAAAGACACAAAGCCCGCACTGAAATACGGGTTCCAAAAAGCAAATCTAAAGTTTTTTAATTTTTGTGATTTCATCACGCAGTCGTGCCGCTTCTTCAAAATTTAGCTCACGGGCAGCCTCTTTCATTTTTAAGGAAAGCTCTTTTATCATTGCTTTTCTTTCACTTGGCGGTATTTTATCCTGTTTTTTGTATTTTTGGTAGAGCCCGCCATGATCTTCAACTTTAAGATTTTCATCCAGGGCCCGTTTTGTTGTTTTTGGCGTTATGCCATGCTTCTTGTTATACGCTTCTTGAATTGCCCGTCTTGCATTTGTTTTGTCGATGGCTCTTTGCATAGAGCCTGTCATTTTGTTTGCATACAGAATAACCCGACCGTTTTCATTTCTCGCTCCGCGTCCTATAGTCTGTACAAGTGCCGTTTCACTTCGTAAAAACCCCTCTTTGTCCGCATCCAAAATTGCCACAAGAGAAACCTCCGGCAGATCCAGACCTTCACGTAAAAGATTGATGCCTATAAGCACGTCAAACTCACCCAGACGCAATGAACGAATAATTTGGTTTCGCTCGATTGTATCAATATCTGAGTGCATATACTGTACTTTAATGCCCAAATCCGCCAAATATTTTGTCAGGGCCTCTGCCATTTTTTTCGTCAAAACCGTAATTAAAACACGTTCGTCTTTGACAATGGTCTTTTTAATCTCATCATGTATATCTTCTACCTGATTGTCTGAGGGCTTTATCTCTATAACAGGGTCAAGCAGTCCCGTCGGACGGATAATCTGTTCCGCTTTGACTGCCGACATTTCCAACTCATATTCAGAAGGTGTTGCTGAAACAAAAAGATAATACGGTGCTTTGTTTATGTACTCTTCTGCCTTTAGCGGACGGTTGTCGAGGGCTGACGGCAGGCGAAAGCCATAATCGACAAGCACCTCTTTTCTTGCTCTGTCTCCTGCATACATTCCTCGATACTGTGGCAGAGAAACATGGGATTCATCTACGATAACAAGATACTCTTTATGGTTTTGTTCAAAATAATCAAGCAATGTAAAAGGGGCTTCTCCCGGTTTTTTATTTGTCAAAAGTCTTGAATAGTTTTCAATACCCTTGCACATTCCGGTTGTCTGCAACATCTCCAGGTCAAATTCGACACGCTGTTTGAGTCTTTGATACTCGACTAATTTTCCCTCTTTTTGAAAATATGCCAAACGTTCATCAAGCTCTTCTTCTATGCGTTTGACAGCCACAGCCATTTTTTCCTGAGAAACACTAAACTGTGAAGTCGCATAAACAGTAACACTTTTATGCTCTTCAAGACGTTTGTTATCTATGACATCAAAAGTATAAATTGCCTCTATTTCATCACCGAAAAATTCGACACGGATTGCTTCTTGTTCAAAATACGGCGGATAAATATCCATGCTTTCTCCGTTCACGCGAATATGCCCGCTGTCAAAATAGCTGTCATTTCGGGAATATCCCATTTCCACCAAACGCAAAAGCAGTTTCTTCTGCGCTATTTCATCACCGACGGCCAAAGACTGCACCATGTTTTGGTACTCCTCAGGATCTCCCAAACCATAGTTTGCAGAAACAGAGGCGATGACGATAACATCATCATACGAAAGCAGATTTGCCGTAGCGGAAAGTCGAAGACGTTCAAGTTCATCATTGATAGCGGAATCTTTTTCTATAAAAAGATCCTGACGCGGGATGTAGGCTTCAGGCTGATAGTAATCATAATAAGAAACAAAATATTCGACATGATTGTTTGGAAAAAACTGACGAAATTCTGAGTAAAGCTGTGCGGCAAGCGTTTTATTATGTGTCATAATGATAGTCGGCATTTTTACATTTTCTATAACGCGTGCCATCGTATGGGTTTTTCCGCTCCCCGTGACCCCTTCAAGTGTCTGATAGCGATTCCCTTTCAGTATGGAGTCAGAGAGTTTTTTTATAGCTGTCGGTTGATCACCCGCCGGTTCATAGGGTGATACTACTTTAAATTCTGGTTTCTTTTTCATTAATGGAATTATAGCCAAATGAAAGAAACATCAAAGATTATAATGTATTTCTGATTGATTTATATCAAGTAAACCTCTGCTATTATATAATATAATTTTATACAAAACAGACAAACGAGGTTTTATGCAATACCAAACTATTACGAAAAAAAACATTCGCGTTATGGTTGACCGCTTTTACAGCAGTGTACTCAAAGACGACCTTATCGCTGATTTTTTTATTGAAAAACTTGGGGATGAGATGATTTCGGATGAATGGCAGCATCATCTTAATCTTCTGACAGACTTTTGGGCAGCGATGACAACAGGCGACAACAGTTATAACGGTACCCCCATAACACCGCACTTGGATATGCCCGGACTTAACAAAGAGAGTTTTCAAAGATGGCTGGAACTTTTTTCTGAAACAATAGACAGACTGTATGAAAAAAAAGCCGCAGATATTTTTAAGACCAGAGGTGAAATGATTGCAAATAATTTTATGAAACAATTGAAACTTTAAATTTTTTATTTTATAAATTTAGCACAACTGTAGGCACTTGAAAATGCCCACTGAAAATTATAGCCCCCGAGTTCGCCCGTTACATCTACAACTTCGCCTATAAAATAGAGACCTTTTACTTTTTTTGATTCCAAGCCATTATATGTAAGCTCATCTGCCAAAACACCGCCTCTGCTTACCTCCGCTTTGCTAAAACCAAAATTTCCCGCAGGAGCAAAGATATAATTGTGCAATGTTTTTAATGCCTCTTTGTCATGTTTGCTCAGTTTTGTACACTCTTTGTCTTTAAAATCTATCGCGGACAAAAGAGCTTTTGCAAGTCTTTTTGGCAAAGGGATGAGTGAACTCACCAGTTTTTTACTCTTTTGCACCAAATCTAAAATATTTTTATTGGGCAAAAAGTCTATGCTTATTTCCCCTTTTTTCCAATAGAGTGAAGCAGAAAGTATGGCAGGACCGCTAATGCCTTTATGCGCAAAAAGCATCTCTTCTTTGAGCATTTTATCTGCCACCTTTACATGTACATAGCAGCTCAGCCCGCTGAGCTCTTTCATCCAAAACTGCTCTTTTTGCAGTGTAAGCCCGACAAGTGCAGGCGTAAATTCTTTCACACCGATACCAAAGCTTTTTGCAATTTGCAACCCTGCATCACTTGCACCAAGCGTTTGAAAACTTTTTCCACCGGTGGCTACAACAACTTTTTTTGCCGTGTATTTGTTTTTGTCTGTCGTAACTGTAAAAAAATCTTCTGATTTGCTTACATGTAACACTTTGTTGTTCAAAATAATTTCACTGTTTTTTGCATTTTTTTTCAATACATTGATAATATCATCCGAAGAATTTTTACAAAAATAGTAGCGTCCTTTTCTCAGTTCCAACGCTACCCTGTTTCTGTCCAAAAAGTCCAATAAATCATCTTTCGTGAATCGTTTAAAGGCTGCTGAGAGTAATCTCTCTTCACCGTCAAAATTATTTATCTGCACACTGACATTGGTAATATTACATTTACCTCCACCGGAAATTTTGAGTTTCTTGGCAGCTTTTTCATTGCCCTCGATTATAGCAATGCTCATTTTTTTACTCAGACTGCCTGCACACATCAGTCCACTCGCCCCGGCACCAAGAATAATTACATCATAGTTTTTCATAGACTAATTATACGGTATAATTACACAAATATATCGTAATTTAAAATCAATTTTGATCTTATTGCCTTAAATGAAGCAGCTTTTTTGGAGCCGGCACTGAAGTCCGGGTTCAAAAAAAGCCATTCAGAAAATGAATTTTAAATTGCCATGAAGCAAATACAATACAAAGAAGAGATATGAGCAACAAACTCCACATAGTTTCACTCGGATGTACCAAAAACCTGGTCGATACAGAAGTGATGATGGGAAAACTACAAAATTTTGAACTCACAGACAACAATGAAGAAGCCGATGTCATTATTGTCAATACCTGCGGTTTTATTGACGCGGCAAAAGAGGAATCAATCAATACCGTGCTTTCTCTGCATGATGCACGAAAAGAGGATTCACTTCTTGTGATGGCAGGCTGCCTGAGCGAGCGCTATCAAGAGGAGTTGACGGAGCAGATTCCCGAGGTTGATATTTTTACCGGTGTGGGTGATTATGACAAAATTGATGAGCTTTTGGTTGAGAAAAAGAGCCGTTTTTCTGATGAAGTATACCTTATTGACGGTGCTGAGCGTGTTGTAACAGGTTCTACATACCATGCCTACATCAAACTCTCAGAAGGGTGTAATCAGACATGCAGTTTTTGTGCGATTCCCTCTTTTAAAGGTAAATTAAACTCGCGTAATTTAGATTCTATCGCCAAGGAAGTTGAAGGACTTGTCAAAAAAGGCTACTGGGATTTCTCTTTTGTTTCACAGGATTCAAGTTCTTATCTGCGTGACCAAAATATCAAAGACGGACTTTCTCTGCTTATTCAGAGAATTGAACTGATTGAGGGTGTCAAATCTGCGAGAATTCTCTATCTCTACCCTTCAACTACAAGCATGAAACTTCTGAAAAATATTGCAAAAAGCAAAGTGTTTCACAACTATTTTGATATGCCTATCCAGCACATTAACGATAAGATGCTGCGTATTATGAAACGCGGATTCGGCAAAGAAAAAACACTCGAACTGCTGAACTACATGAGAAGCCTGCCAGACTCTTTTGTACGCACAAGTTTCATCGTCGGACATCCGCATGAAACAGAGGCAATGTTTGATGAGATGTGTAATTTTGCACAAAATTTCGGCTTTGACCGCATCAATGTTTTTTCCTATTCTGATGAAGAGACGACTTCAGCCCATGATATGCAAGATAAAATCTCAGAAAAAGTCAAAGCTGAACGTGCACAGATTCTTGGTGATATTGCAGCAGAGTGCACAAAAAAATCTCTTCAAAAAGAGGTCGGCAAAACCACACAAATCGTCATAGACGGGGAGAGTGATGAACATGAGTATCTTTTAAGCGCAAGAGAACTTATCTGGGCACCGGAGATTGACGGTGAAATTTATGTCAATGACAGAACGCTTGATGAAGATTTGGATTTTGGCAAGATTTATCCTGCTAAAATTACCGAGCTAGTCGGAAATATTCTTACAGCAACCGTAGACAATGCTCAAAAGCAAGACTAAAAAGGCCTTACAAACAACAAAAAACCTGCTGGCATTTTCTGCCGGAGGCGACTCTACTGCCCTGCTCTTTCTTCTTTTGGAAAATGACATCAAATTTGATATTGCTATTGTTGATTACGGAATAAGAGAACAAAGCAAAGAAGAGGTAGTCTATGCAAAAGCCTTGGCAAAAGAGTACGGCTTTACATGTAATGTCCATCACGCACAAAAAATTACAACTAATTTTGAAGCCAATGCCAGACAAATTCGCTATGATTTTTTTGAATCTCTTATACAGCAGAATAGTTACGACACCCTCCTCACAGCCCACCATTTGGGAGACAGGTTTGAATGGATGCTTATGCAGTTTTGCAAAGGTGCCGGTTGTGCAGAACTTGCCGGCATGCAGGAAAAAACACAGCGCAACGGCTATATGCTTTACAGACCACTGTTACATGTAAACAAAGAGGAACTTCTTGAATATTTGCATGGAAACAACATTAGATATTTTGAAGATGCAAGTAATGCGGACGAAAAGTATACACGCAACATTTTTCGGCACAACTACACAAACCCTCTTTTACAAAAATATGCACAGGGTATCAAAAAAAGTTTTGCCTACATGGATGCGGATGTAAGGGATTTGATACAGAGTACTTCCTTGCAAAAGATAAATGAACTCGCCTGCTTTCAAAAAACACCTACAAGAAGAAATGACATCTATCATATTGACAAATATCTCAAATCAATCAATCATCTCATGAGTGGCGAAGAAAAAAAATTGCTACAAATTCTAGACAGTTTAGTCATAGGCAGAAAGTATGTGGTGACGATGATGGCAGAGTATATTTTGATTGCACCCTATATAAAACCCGTCAATATGCCAAAAAATTTTAAAGAAAGAATGCGTTCTTTACATGTAGAACCGAAATTACGGGGCTATTTACTCACAGACCCGGAAGCAGTAGAATTTTTATCTTTGTTATTGGTATAAACTTTCATTGTGAATGATGACTTAATCATTTCTCCCTCACGCTTAAAATCTATAGGAAAATTTACGCCTATAATCCAGTCAGCCTTGTTGAGTGCATCTAAAAAATTATAGAAATTTTTTGGTGAACTGATTTTGGATGTTGTATTGACTTCATATGTTGCAAAACCCTCTTCATCTTTTGAGCGCTCCACTTTCATTACATGTAAGGATGAAAAAAAAGTTTTATATTTTTTTTCAAACCTGTCAGGGTTAAATGTCATATCAAATGCAGTTATAATATGTCTGTTCTTACTCTGTAAATCTTTGAGTGTTTTGAGGGTTTTGTCATAAAAATCCTGATATTTACGCAACTCTGCATTCTCTTTTCGCAGCTCAAGCCTGGATTCGCGATACTCTTTTCCTTTAGGAATAAGCAGTCCAAAAGAAAAAACAAGCACAAACAGAAACAGAAAAACAGATATCAGTAAAATATATAAATAGTGACGGGAAATTTTAATTTTCACTGTCTAACTCCTCTGTCTGTGATTCATCCATATAGTTTGTCGATACAAACATAAGCCAACCATTCTTTGCAGGATAAAAGCTGCTGTATGTTTTATGAAAAATTGAACGTAATGGCGCCTGGAGCATAAAATTATAAACATCTTTGTTTGGTGTTATACCATACAGTATCAAACCGTTTTTTAAAAGTTGTGCCCGCGAAAGCGTGATGCGTTGCGGCACCAGGTCAAACAGGTTTGCGATAGAATCTTTTAATACCATATTTTGTGTAAATACTTTTTCTGCTAAAGCCTTTTGCTTTTGAATAAAGCTTATTTGATTCTGCATATGACTGATACTGGCTTCAAGTTCTTTTTTGTGTTCTATGATTGATTGCTTATCCTGTATGAATGTATAATCTTTATAAAGCAAGAACGAATATGTTGCAAGAAGCATTAACAGTGTCATCGCAAAAAAAGTGAACACTATTTGCAATTCCGGTGTCAGAGGCGTCTTTTTTCTTGGTTTTATATAGCTGTATTTCATAAACCAAGCTCCAGCTTTGTGAGTTCACATAACTCGGCTCCAAGATCAGCCTGTCTTACATAAACATTAAAGAACATCTCTTCTTCAAGGTACTTTTTTAAATCGTTTGTCACCCCTGTACCATCGGCAATATAGACATTCTCTACAAATCTGCTTTCATATTTTTCATCTTTGTAAAAGTGTGAAACAGCCAACTGAATGAGTGTAAACCGCTGATAGTCTTCATTAAAAGATTCATTTTGTTCATCTTCAGGCAACGCATTCTCACTCTCAAACAGTTCTTCTTCAACATCTTTACTTTCGGAAAACTCATCGATGTCCTCAATCGAATCCAGATCTTCAATATCACCAAAATCATCTAAAGAATCCAAGTCATTCTCATCAACATCTATATCTTCCAAATCAATACCCTCATCAAGGTCCAGATCAAGATTTGTATCAATATCTTCATCTATTCCTTCATGAAGTGTAATATCTTCAGCTTCATCAGATGCAATCATATCCAGATGTTCTGCATAAAGAAGATTTGAATGTTCAAAAATAGCCACAGAAATTACATTGTTTTGAACAAGAACATACATTGCAAGATTTCCATTAATTTTATCCTGAAAAAAATTTGCCAAAAGAACAAAAGGAGAAAATATCATATCAACACCAATATCTTCATATTTGCGTTCTATCTCATAAATATCATTTTTTGCAGTATAAAAAGTCCATCTGTTTTCAAAGCATTTGTATTTTGACATAGACAAATCAAAATAATGGTCCAACTTGTTTTTTTCACATGAAGGAAGAGCTCCCTGCACCAAAGATGTATCTAAAACAGCTATGTAAAAGTAGGGAGACTCTTTTGTGTATTCAGAAATAAAATCATACATTTGTGTGGTGAGAGAGGTTGTTTGAAATTCAGAGTTTACCTCATCGATTACTCCTTTTTTTCCATATAATTCTATATGAACCAGGGTACTCTCTTTTTGGACAACAATATTCACCAGGACTTTAAGGTAAAAAGATTCCAGTAATCTGCTCAGCACTCGTTCTCCCCTAAGGGGTGTGCTTTGTTGTAATTTTGTTGTTTCAATGCACTGCCTAATTTTGTATATATCTGCGTTGTTGCCATGGATGCATGTCCCAACAGTTCACTGACATCCACTATCGGTGCACCTCCGTTTAACAAAGAGGAGGCATAAGAGTGACGAAGCTGGTGGGGTGTGACTTTCAAGGCTACACGCTTAAATATTTTAGTTATCATATATCTTAGACTATTTTCGCTTAATCTTTCGCCATTTTTTTCAAAAAGAAATTTTTTTAGCACAAAAGTTGACAAATATTCATCAATGAGTGTTCTTGTGGATTTGAGAAGCGGTATATCTCTTTGTTTATTACCTTTTCCTGTAACCCGTATCCATTCATCCGAAATATTTTCCAGTTCCAGTGATGCAAGTTCAGAAATACGCAACCCCACAGTATAGAACATACTCACCAGCAGTTTTTCTTTTAAATCACACTTTTGCAAAGCTTCCAAAATATGTTCATGAGAGATGGGCTTTGGCAGTGTCTTTGCAACCTTTATACTCTCATCCGCCTGCAAGGTTACATGTAAACCCTGTTCTTGTACAAATGCAACAAAACTTCGAACAGCGCTTAATTTTTTACTAATTGTTTTTGCATTTAAACCAGCGATGAAAATCCTGTAAGGCATCAAATTTAAAACGGTATGCCCGTTTTCCTCCACTGTCTCTATGTATCCGAATGCTTCACTCAGAACATCTGCATAGGTTTTTATCGTTAAATCTGAATAGCCTCTGTGCTCTTCCAGGGAGGTGAGAAAATCTTTTTTGTATTTATCTATTGACTTTTTCAAGAAGCTTCTCAAAATCTTTATAATATTTTGCTGCTTCACGTACTAACTTTTTATCTGTAATTACGCTTGGAGCAAGTTTTTTATAAGAATCCACCATTATCTCACTCATCAGTTTTATTTTGGCTCTGTCCGCATCACTTATGGTCTCTTTAGCTGCTATAAGATTAATCTCAGTCATATACTCTTTTGCCTGATCTATGTATTTTTTATACTTTATGGAAGTTTTGGACTGTGCCATTATTGTTGCAGCCATGCGGTTGTATATGTCTAGGCTGAAGGCCTCATTGGCACGTTTATAGGCTTCTTCATAATCACCAATCTCATAATAATATTTCGCTTCTATGGACTTTTCATAAGAGGGATTGACCAAAAAGTAGATACCCATAATTACTAAAAAAAGAGCAGCCAAAGCCGGAAAAAAAAATTTATTGTTCATGTTTGAGTAACCCCTTTTTAATCAAGTCTCTGGCCTCTTCAAGTGCAAGCCCTTTTATATCCAGCAAATCACTTATATAATAGGTAATTGTACCAAAAGGTTTGGGAATTACAAACTTATCCCATGAATTCAGCTGCCAGTAACTGCTCGGTTTGATCTCTACAAGGGTAATTTTCACATCTGCTTTTTGTGCCATGACGATGATCCCGTCAGCAACCTCATGCCGTGGGCCTTTTGGCCCATCCGGGGTAATGCCCAGGTCATATCCCTCTTTTAAAGCCTTTATCCCTTGCAAAAGCGCTCTTGCAGCATTGCGTCTGCTTGAACCCCGAATCGTTTTAAAACCAAAATAACTGAGTGTTTTTGCGATGAGTGTGCCATCAAAATGATCTGAAATTATAAGTTTTACATGAGGAGTTTTTCTGTAGTGTAAATAGGCATAGGGAATCATCAAAAGTTCCCCGTGCCAGCAAGCCATTATGAAGTTCTCTTCACCAAGTGTTGCAGGCGCATGAAAAACTTTTTTATTTGTAAGGTAGAGTAGTTTTATAAGCAAAGAGCCTGTAAAGGGAAGGAAGTAAAGTGCAAGAGAACGGCTTATCTTCTTAAGCAACGACTTCGCCTGTTAAAATTGTTCTGCCGATAGAAGTAATTTTAACATCTCTAAACTCTCCTAACAACTCTTCGCTCCCTTTGACTTTGATTACGAGGTTATTATCACTTCTGCCTGAAACAAAATTATCTTTATTTAGATTTTCAAAATAAACACGAAAAGTTTGTCCCAAATACTTTGCATTGATCTCATCTAAAAGTTCATTATGCAATGATTGCAGATACGAAAGTCTCTCTGAAGCCACTTCCTCATCTACCGTATTTGTAAAATGCTGTGCTTCTGTTTCAGGACGAGGAGAATATTTGAATGAAAAAATCTGATCAAACTTTACCTGTTTCATCACATCAATTGTCTCTGCAAAATCTTCATCACTCTCACCGGGAAAGGCGACTATGATGTCTGTTGATATACTTACATCAGGACACTCTGCGCGCAGTTTTTGCACACGGTTTAAGAACCACTCTTTTGTGTACCCGCGTTTCATATCTTTGAGCACTTTGCTTGAACCGCTTTGCAGTGGCATATGCATAGATTTGCAGATTTTAGGATTTTTGGCAAATTCTTCTATAAATTCATCATCCATATGAAAAGGGTGCGGTGAAGTAAAACGGATACGTTCCAGGCCCTCTATTTTTGAAAGTCTTCGCAATAATTCCGTAAAATTTACCTTTTCATGTTCACTTGATGAAAAACGGCGCCCGTAATTGTTGACATTTTGCCCGAGTAAAAATACTTCTTTTGCACCGTTGCTGACTGCGCGTTTTGCTTCATTGATAATCAAATCATCAGGAATCGAAATTTCATCTCCGCGTGTTTTTGGAACAATACAAAATGTACACCGCTTGTCACAGCCTATTGAAATGTTGATATATGCTTTATAGGGGGATGTTCTAAAATCATCAAAAGCAAATTCACTCTCATCATAATTTATGTCTATTTCCACAGCTTTGTCTTTATGTAAAACTTCACCGATTTTAGAAACATTTCTTGCACCCAGAACAAAATTAACATAGGGTGCCCGTTTTATAATCTCTTCACCGAGATGAGAAGCGGTACATCCGCATACACCGATTTTAGCCGAAGGTTTTTTTCGTTTGTTAAAACCGCCGAGCTCGGAGAAAAGCTTATGAACAGGACGCTCTCTCACAGAACAGGTATTTATCAAAATAAGGTCGGCCTCTTCAAGGGTCTGTGTCGTTTCATACCCCTCTTTTTCGCGTAACTGTGCTATCATATGTTCAGAGTCACGAGAGTTCATAGCACAACCCAAGGTTTCAATAAATAACTTTTTACTCATAAACTGCTCTTTAGCTCATGATGTGAACTTGGTACATGTAGTCATTGTCTGACAATCCGTACTTTACTTCACTCATATAAAAACTTTTTCCCATTGCTTCGTAATGGTCTTGCAGTTCGAGTAAATCTTTATGTGAATTTTCTCTGTCAAAATAAAATATTATACTCTCATTTTTTTCTACTTCTGCATCCAATTTAGCTAAATCAACTTTTTTCGGTTTTGCTTCTAAATCAGTTCTTGCAAATTTCAAATCCATTACTTATTCCTTTAATTTATTCTATACATTCAAGGGAACCTTTTTATTCCCTATTTACATGCCAAAGAAAATATACCCTCATGGGGTACCTTGATTCCTTTGACTGCGTTAATACCCCGAGGGTACTTCCTCGCTTCACTTACAGCGCACAGGTTTCCTTCGACAGGAAGTCCACGCCGCATTGCGGCTTTTTATAACTCATAAAAGTTTTGGATTATACTCAAAATCTACTAAAAATTGGGTTAAAGCTATTTTTAGTAGATTTTGGATACAATTATATACTTCAATTAAGAAATCCCCCGTCATAGCAATTATCAATGTCAGATTTCTTAAAAATACTAAGGAAATACCTATGGAAAAAATTTTAGATATAGCCGAAGCAATCGGTCATGAAAAGGGTTTACAACCTGAAAAAGTAATGGAAGCACTGAAAACTGCTTTTGTACAAACTGCAAAACGTGTAATCGGACAAAACTTTGCTTTTGAAGCAGATGTTGATGAAGATACAAAAAATTTAAAAATTATTCAGACAATCACAGTTGTTGCTGATAATGATGAAAAACTCCAGGATGAAGAGATTGCCCCCGCATATATTTCACTTACCGAAGCAAAAGAGTATGATGATCAGGTAGAAATCGGAGATCAACTCCAAATTGACCATGACCTTGAGGACTATGGCAGAACAGCCGCTTCACAACTTCACCGTGAAATAGAGTACCATATACAAAGACTTGTGGAAGATGAAATTTATAACAAATACAAATCCAAAGTAGGTACACTTGTCAGCGGTCGTGTTACACGTGTTGATGCACAAAACAACACATACATCGAAGTGGATGAAATTCGTGCAGTTTTACCAATGAAAAGCCGTATAAAAGGCGAAATATTTGAAGTGGGTGATCACATAAAAGCGGTTGTAAGGCGTGTAAATATGGACAAAGAAAACGGGATGCAAATCGAACTTTCTCGGACAAGTCCAAAATTTTTAGAAGCACTCTTGGAACTTGAAGTGCCAGAAATTGCAGAGGGTTCGGTCATCATAGAAAAGTCAGCCCGTATTCCGGGTGAGAGAGCAAAAATCGCTCTTATAAGCACACACCCGCAAGTGGATGCTGTCGGTGCAACAGTCGGTGTCAAGGGTGTGCGTATCAATGCGGTAAGCCAAGAGTTGATTGGTGAAAACATTGACTGTATAGAATATACGACCATTCCTGAACTTTTTGTATCACGTACAATGAGTCCGGCTATCATCTCTCATGTAGAAATTGTCAAAAACGAAGAGGGCGAAAATGAAAAAGCCATCATTACACTGCCTGCCGACCAAAAAAGCAAGGCAATCGGAAAAAGCGGTATCAACATCCGTCTGGCTTCAATGCTCACAGGTTTACAGATAGAACTTGTAGAAAATGATGCTGTCACTACAAATGAAGACGGTACCGTAGAAGAGAAAAAAGAGAGTGTTGATGCGTTGGAGGCACTTTTTAGCTAGAAAAATTTTTGGAATCGGTGCATTAGTGCCGGCTGTTGTTACACTTATACCAATTTCGGCCCACCCTACAGAAAAAAATTTAGTTTTTTTCTAAGTTATGCTTTAGCATTAAAAGAATGGGTTCCTTGGGGTCCGGAATCGGTACTGCAGTGCCGACTGTTCTTGCTTACTTATGTTCTATTCATATAAGGATTTAATTTCAACAAAAGCAGATCTGCCAACATATTCCCCACAAGTGTCAACAATGCGGTTATCATTAAAATCCCCATAATGATGGGATAGTCTCGTGATAATGCCGAGATGTAAAAAAGCTGTCCCATCCCCTCTATACCGAAAATAGACTCCAAAATAACACTCCCACCGATGATTCCGGGCAAAGAAAGCCCCAACAGAGTTATAACAGGTGGCATCAAATTTGGTAAAATATAATATCGCAACAGCTCTTTTTTTCCTAAGCCACGGGCACGTGCAAAAAAGTAATAATCACTTTTGAGTATCTCCAGAGTCAGTGACCGGATATAAATTATCATACTTCCCAAGCCTGTAAAAATCATTACCGACACTGGCAAAGTCACATGCCATGCCATATCTGTATAATTTGCAAAACCCTCTTTTGCTTCAATCGAATGAAGTCCCGCTATAGGAAACCATTCAAGTTTTATAGCAAAAAGAATAATAAAAATCAATGCAAGATAAAATGAGGGCATAGAAAAAGAGACTAAAGATATTTGACGAATAATATAGTCGCTCTTTTTTTCATACGAGAGTGCTGCTTCGATACCCAGATATAAAGATAGCACAAAAACAACAACCAAAGAGATACTGTTCATCCAAAGAGTTACAGGCAGGCGTTTGAGTATCTCAGAACTTACATCCTGACCACTTACAAATGATATGCCAAAATTAAGCATAGTAATGTTTTTCACCCAAGAAATATACTGCTCAAGAAGTGGCTTGTCCAGTCCATACACAGCTTTTAGTTTTTCTATTGCCTCTTTCGTCATATTCGGATTCAATTCTCCCGCTCCAAAAAAACTGTTTGGTGCAGCGTGAATAGCTAAAAAAGAAATGATTGAGATGAGCAGTAACATAAAAAGGATGTAGGCTGTTTTTTTCATAAAAAGTGTCATATCTCTGCTATAAACCCTTTCGTATATATTCAGAGTATTGTCTTATATCACTACTCTCTGTTTGATTATTTTTTGCATAGGAGCCAAACAGATATGCAAATTCTATTTCATTAATTTTTGCCATAAAGATATTATATCATAAGTTAAAAAAATATCTTTGTTAGTTTTTTTGAAGAAGAGGAGAAAAGACTAACTCCCGAAAGGGAGCTAGAAAAGTTTAGACTAGAAGTTTAAAGTTAAATATGCTTGTACTATATTGTCATTTGTTGCTGCATCTGTATTAATAAATACTAATGTTGCATCTAATGGTCCAAATGATTTGCCAGCAGTTACTGTAAGTTCTTTAAGATCTTGACTACCAGTTGCTTTATGGTTAACATCTGTATAATAAACACCTAAATCAAATAAACCCTGTACAGGTGATGTAACTGTTAAGTGGATTGAATCAGTATCACTCATAGTAACCTGTCCATAGTTCCACCATACTTCTGTGTAAAGTTTTGTTTGTGCAGTTGTTGCTGCTGTTGCAGTATTGAAACCGGCATAACCGATTGAACCACCTTTGTTTACTGATGAGAAAGACAAACTTGCAGCAAAAAGATCTTTCATTTCGTACCCTACCTGTAAAGCATATACATCATCAGCTTTTGCTCCACTTGCTACAGATTTAATATTAGAATATTGTGCACCTACAGTAAGACCTGCTACACCTAAGCCGCTAGCATCTAAATCAGCTTGTAACCAATAAGCATCTGCAACTGCAGTAACACTGTAGTACCACGCTTGTGCAGTTAATGGTTTAAATGAATTATTTATAACACCAACAGCATATGCTCCTGATTTACCATATGTATCAAACTTACCACCTTCATTTACTAAAGGTGCTGTTGCAATTGGACCTGCTGCCAAAGATGATCCACCAAGACTTTCTGTACCATTTCCGTTACCTACATATGCACCTACTAACGTAGTGTCTGGAAGATCTTGATTAATAACTACAGCCGCTTCAAAAGTATTTTTTTCAATAGACCATGTTTCTGTAAATGCTAATGGTGTATCTAATTCCATACGCCCAAGTTTTACTGTAGTTTTTCCAGCAGTTGCTGCAATCCATGCTTCATTCATCCAGTTAGGAGTATTTACATGTGCACCGCGACTTGATGTATTAGGAGTAATCCCATGTGCACCACCCCATACACTGCTTACAAGGTTTTGCTCTAAACCTAATGTTGTAAGTACTGTATAACCGGCACCAGCACTAATTGCCACAGTCGAATTTTTTACTAAATCAGTTGTAACATTTAGGTTGATTGAGGCATCTGCTGAACTGTTGTCTTTATCAAAAAAAGAATTGCTTCCCGCATCAGTTGTTTCATAAAACAAGTTAGCATCACCACTAACTTTTGTGTTTTCAATTGCAAACGCACTTGAACCTATTAGCAGCGCTGCCACCAAACTCATTTTTGTAAATTTCATATTTTCTCCTTATCCTTTTACAAATTTCACGGGTAGTATAGCATAATCAACTCTTAACTTTTCATTAAAGTGATGAATTATTATACAAAATAAGATATAATTACAATATGAAACAATTAATTACAACATCACTAACAATACCACTCTTTATATTACTCAGTGGATGCGCGACAGACGCTCCTGTGGCACCATCACAAAACAGTGATTTAAATAAGATAAGTAACTCAAACGGCAAAGCAAAACCGGGATTAATACAAAAAAATCTCGACAGTTGGCTCAAAAATGAGTGGACACCTACTGTAAATGAAGACAGAAAAGTGCAAAAAAAATATATGAAAAAAGTAGATATGAACGCTACAAATACCGGCAACGACAGGGAAGAAAAATATGTAGAGGACAAGGAAAGGAACTTTACACTTCAAGAGTATGTTGACAAAGCGGCAGCATATTCAAAATTACATCCTTCTGATGAAAAGGATTCTCATGTGAAAAAACTGGAAAATATGCCTGTTATAGGGAAATAATCCCGTTTTTTTGCAGTTTAGCCCGCACTGAAGTACGAGTTCCGGGTTTTTTCGGAATCGGTACTTTCTATGCTAAAGCATGACTTGTGAGAAAAACTAAATTTTTTTCTGTAATGCCGACTGTAACTTTGTTGTCTTCTCAGTCCAAACTTAAAACCCTATTTTCTGGTATCCCATGCCAAGACAGTTTTGCCTTCTTCGTTAGTAGCTGCGGCTGCCATACCCATGATGTTGTACCCTGCATCCACATAATGCACTTCACCTGTTACACCTGAGCTTAGATTGCTCAACAGATACATTGCAGAGTTGCCGACTTCGTCTATTGTTACATTTCGCTTCAATGGAGCATTTGTTTCATTCCAGTTCAGTATCTGCTTAAAATCACCTATCCCTGCAGCGGCAAGTGTTTTGATAGGTCCGGCAGAGATAGCATTGACACGTTGCCCTTTTGCACCGAGTTCAACTGCCATATAACGTACACTCGACTCCAAGGCTGCTTTTGCCACGCCCATTACATTATAATTTACAATGTATTTTGGTCCGCCAAGATAGGAAAGTGTCAAGATGGAAGCATCATCAGACAAAACAGATTCCAAGCGATTGGTCAAATCAATAAAAGAGTAGACAGAAATATCCATGGCAATCTGAAATGCACTTTTTGTTGTTTTCATAAAAGGTGCAGAGAGTGCCTCTTTTGGTGCAAACGCAACAGAATGCACCAAAAAGTCGATTTTTCCAAAATCTTTTTCAATTTTAGCAGCAATCCCGGACATATGCTCTTCATTTGAGACATCTAACTCATATACACAGTCACTTCCAAACTCTTTTGCTATAGGTTCTACTCTTTTTTTCAAGGCATCATTCAAATATGTAAAAGCCATTTCAGCTCCCTGTGCCGCACAGGCTTTTGCTATGCCGTATGCTATGGATTTATTGTTTGCCAGACCTACTATTAAGCCTTTTTTTCCTTTCATTATCATTCGATTTTTTCCTTTATAATTAAAATTTTAGTTTTAAAGACGCAAAGCCCGAATTGGAGTACGGGTTTCGGTTAGATGTGGTCTAACTCGTCTGCCGACTCTATCATTGTACAAAAATGTTCAGCATATAATGCTGCACTGCCGACTAAAACACCGTCAACATTTTTTACCTGCAAAATATCTTTAACATTGTTGACTTTCACGCTGCCACCGTATAAAAGAGGTGCAGATGATTTTTTCTTCAATTCGGAGTGAATATCTTCTATATCCTCTAGCGTCGGTATTTTGCCCGTACCTATGGCCCAAACAGGTTCATAGGCAATAATCAGGTTTTCATATTGGGTATCAATGCCTTCATATTGTTGATATAAATATGCAAGCATCTCCTCTTTTGAAGACTCTCTCACAGCAAGCGGTTCGCCTACGCAATAAATAATCCTAAAACCCTGTTCTTTAAAATAGTGAAATTTTTCAGCTATGAATTCTTGGGACTCACCCAAAATATGACGACGCTCACTGTGCCCTATCAGTATAGTTTTGATGCCAAACTCTGCAAGATGTTCCAGCCCTATTTCACCCGTGAAAGCTCCTTTTTCAACAGGATATGCATTTTGGGCACCTACAGTGATATCCGTCTTATAAGCATCAAGGGATGATATTGCAGGAAAAACTATAACCTCTTGTGAACTCTTCTGCACACAGGAATCCAACTCTTGCATATATTTGTGTGTCGCTTTTCTTGTAAGGTTTGTTTTCAAATTCGCTGCAATAATCATCTTAGTCCTTTTTATCTGTAGTTTCTACCATCAAAGGTTGTACACCCGGAAGAACCTTGCCCTCAAGCAACTCCAATGAAGCACCGCCGCCTGTAGATATAAAGCTGATGTCTTCATCAACGCCCACTCTTTTTACCAAATCAGCAGTATCACCACCGCCTACGACTGTCGTGGCATAGGTATCTGCTACAAAATGTGCTATTTTTGATGAACCTCTGGCAAATTTTTCCATTTCATAGACGCCCATAGGTCCGTTCCACAGTACTGTCTGGACATCATTGAGCGCCTCTCTGTACAGTCTTACAGTTGCAGGACCGATGTCAAGTCCCATCCATTTTTGTGGAATCTCCTGCACTGTGACAATTTTACTGACAGCATCTTCAGAAAATTTTTCTGCTGCTATAACATCCACTGGCAGATAGAATTTCACACCCAGTCTTTTTGCTTCATCCATAATATTTTGTGCTTCTTCCAGTAAGTCATCTTCCACAAGAGAAGCGCCTATTTCATAACCCATCTGTTTTAAAAATGTAAAAGCCATGCCTCCGCCGATGAATACTTTGTCAACTCTAGGCAGCAGATTTACAAGTGCTTCAAGTTTACCTGAAACCTTGCTTCCACCGATAATAGCAGCAAACGGACGGACAGGATTGTTCATAAGTTTTGAAAAGTACTGAATCTCACGCTCAAGCAAAAAGCCGGCTGCTTTGTGTTCATTGTCAAAAAACTTTGTAATGCCGTGTACAGATGCATGCGCTCGGTGACTGACACCAAAAGCATCGTTGATATAAAACTCTGCCATTGATGCAAGCTTTTTTGACAACTCTGCATCATCTTTTGTCTCCCCCGGCTCGAAGCGCAAATTTTCAAGCAAAAGTACCTCATGCCGGGGCAAATCTTTTGCTTTTTGCATAGCATCTTCACCGACAACATCTTTTGCCAACGCTACATGACGCTTTAAAAGTTGCTGTAAACGCCTTGCGACAGGAGCCAAAGAGTATTTTTCTACAACTTCTCCTTTCGGACGACCAAGATGAGATGCCAATATAACAGCACAGTCCAAATCAAGACAATAGTTGATAGTGGCTATGGCAGAACGAATCCGACGGTCATCTGCAATATTTCCAAACTCATCCATAGGCACATTAAAGTCACATCGAATGAATACCTTCTTATTTGCTATATCTAATTTTTTAAGGTGTAATAGTTCCAAATTTTTTGTCCTATTTTGAAATATGAAGAGCCATATCTAAAAGTCGTGACGAATAACCCCACTCATTGTCATACCATGCCATAACTTTTATCATGTTACCACCGATAACCTGTGTCAAATCTTCTGCCACAACTGCACTGAACTGCGAGCCTACAAAATCTTGAGATACTCTCATCTCTTTGTCCATATGCAAAAGCCCTTTGAGTCTTGTATCTGCCATTTCGTTAAAAACAGCCGTCACTTCTTCTTTTGTTGTATTTTTGGAAACGACAACATTTAAATCAACCATAGAAACATCAGGTGTCGGTACACGTACTGACTGCCCATGCAGTTTTCCTTCAAGCTGAGGCATTACAAGGCTGATGGCTTTTGCTGCGCCTGTAGTTGTAGGAATCATATTTATAGCACCGGCACGGGCACGGCGTTTGTCCTTGTTATGCTTAACATCTAAAATATTTTGATCATTGGTATAAGAGTGGATAGTCGTCATTAAGCCTTTTTCAATACCAAAAGCATCATCAAGAACACGGGCAACAGGACCCAGACAGTTTGTTGTACAAGAAGCATTTGAAACAATTTTTTGTCCCGCATATTTTTCTTCATTGACACCCATCACAAATGTCGGTGTTGCTTTGTCTTTCGCAGGAGCAGAAAAAAGAACTTTTTGTATACCGTTGTCAATATGCACCTGCGCGGACTCCTGTGTCAAAAAGACACCGGTACACTCCAAAACCATATCAGCGCCACATTCGGCAAATTTCAGGTTTTTTGGATCACGATCAGAAAAAACTCTTATTTTTTTCCCGTCAATTGCAATGTTTTCATCATCAAGCTGCACAACTTCACTCTCAAATGTTCCGTGAACAGAGTCATTTTTCAATAGATAGATCATCATATCTATATTTGCAGTGTCATTTATAGCGACAACTTCCACATCATCTCTTTTGTGTGCAATACGTGCCACACAACGACCTATTCTACCAAATCCGTTAATTGCTATTTTTAGTGCCATTATAGTTCCTAATATAAAATAATTGGGTAATTTTATCCAAAATTAGTTATAATTCGCATTAAATGAAAACGATAGCACTTTACGGGGGTTCATTTGACCCTCCACACATCGCACATGAGGCAATAGTCAAGGCTTTGGGCGAACTGGACTTTATTGACAAAGTAGTTGTAATGCCTACTTTTTTAAATCCGTTTAAAAAAACTTTTACTGCTCCGGCTGAGTTACGGCTACAATGGCTGAGAGATATTTTTTCATCTTATAAAGATGTGGAAGTCAGTTCATATGAGGTCGACTTGAAAAAAAAAGTGCCGACAGTTGCGACAGTCAAACATTTGCTGGATAGTTATGACAAAATTTATTTGGTTATTGGTGCAGATAATTTAAAATCACTGCATCAATGGTATGCTTATGATGAACTGAAAAAACTGGTAACTTTTATAGTTGTCACAAGAGACCGTATAAAAGTACCAAAAGATTTCATTCAGCTTAACATAGATGAAGACATATCTTCATCTATGTTAAGAGAAAATTTTGACAGTTCAAAAATACCAAAAAAAGTCAGAGACGAAATAACACAATATTACAAGGAACACAATGCAAGACAGAATACAAAACATAGTAAACACACTCGATAAAAACAAAGCGGAATCCATAGAGGTTTTTGATCTCCGTGACAAAAACTATTTCGTTGATTATGCAGTTATAGCCTCTTCTCTTGGACAAAAACACACCACTGCCCTTTTGGACCATTTAAAAAATGAACTCAAACCTGCCGAACATTTTAACAATGTAGATGAAAGCGGTGACTGGATTGTTGTTGATTTGGGCGATATACTTATTCACATCATGACTCCGGAATACAGAACAAAATATGACATGGAAACATTTTTAGGGGAGCTTGGAAGTCACTAGATCAGTTTTCAACACCTTGTTTTGTTTATCTAAAATATCCTTATAGTTATAGATGGACTCAACATATTTGACAGGCTCTGCCCCTCTTGCATATCCGTATTTTAAAGTTCTGTAATACTTTTTTTGCGAGAGCAGAGGCAGTACTATTTTCAAATCACTCCAGACATTTGGATTAAGTCCCAGTTTTTTTGCAAGCTTTTGCGCATCTTTTATATGTCCCATACCTATATTGTAAGCAGCCAGGGCAAATTTTAGTCTGTTCTCCCCTTCTACCTCTTTGGGAACAAATTTTATCATCTGTTTTAAATGCCGTGTTCCCCCAATTACACTCTCTTTCGGATTCAATCTGTTTTTCACACCTAACATCTTTGCTGTACGTTGTGTCAGCATCATCAACCCGCGAACACCTGTAAAACTTTTGGCTTTTGCATTCCAGTGTGATTCTTGATACGAAACAGAGGCCAACAGTGTCCACGGAATGTCAAATCTTTTTGCAGCATACTTAAAATATTTTTCATACTTTGGCAGTCTGCTTTTCATTCTTTTGTAAAACATTTTTGTATTATAATAATCAAAGAAAAGAATATAGCTGTAATAGTGGTCTTTAAGCTGTGTCATCTTGCCTTTTTGGTTATAATCATTGAGCCAGGCATACATGTCAGCTTCTAGTTCTTTTGCATTTTTTGGGAGCAGCCATGCCAACTGTTCTCTTTTACTGATGGAAAAAGCAAGTGCTATTTCAGGAAAATACCGCAAATTAAGTGCATAAATATTTGAATCCGCTATTGTGCAGTCTATCTCATGTTTGGCAACTTTTTCAAGTAACTCTTCTGTTGAGTATTCTGAAGTTGTCGTTGCATTTATTTCATATCCGTCTGCCTGCAGTGATTTTATCGTTTCGCTGTAACTCGTATCAGCACCTACCATAATATTTAATCCTGCCAACTCCTCCACATTTCTTGGAAAATTTGATCCGCGCAACATTCCTCTGTTACAAATTACCTGCTCTTCGACTTCAAAATACGAAGGTCCAAAGTGAAATTTTTTTTCTCTGTGTGGTGTTTTTGACAAAGATGCAGATGTGATATGAATATTTGGATTTTTGGAGAGTGCTATCGCTTCTTTGACAGTATGTGCTGTTGTAATGTTTAAATCCACTCCCAAATGTTCTGCATATGACTGTAACAAATCATATTCAAAACCCTGTGGACCATCCGGACCTATATAGTAGGTCGAAGGAGCATTGAGCAGAACAACGTTTAAAGTTTTGTTTTCGCGAATTGTATCAAGCAGTGTTCGCTCCTGCTCTTTTTCATAGGGCACATAGGCAGTATGGCTCACCCAGCCAAATGCAAAAAAAGAGAGTGCAAAAACAAGTAATATGAAGCTGTACATGTATCTATTCATTGCATTAGTTTACATTTTTAAACTTATGCAAATATAAAACGGTTGACTCCGTTTTCATACTCATGCGCCAAAACCTGCCCATGTGCTTTAAGGATAGAGTCAACAAGATACAGTCCTAATCCAAAGCTGTTTTTCGATGGGTTGTCTTTTGTAAAAGGCTCTATGTAATACTGTAGAGGATGCGAAAGGCATGCGCCTTTGCTTTCAAAACAAAGTTCGTTTTTGTCATTCATACGAATTGTAATATGCGAATCGGTAGCATATTTCATTGCATTGTCAATCATATTTTTAATAGCTGTCGTATAAAGTCTGTAGTTTACATGTACTTTTATTTTTCCGCTGATTTTCACTGTGACATGTTCTTTGTCAACCATAGCCATATCTATAGCTCCATCAATTACATCAAGCAGCCTGTACTCGGAAAAATCTTTTTTATCGCTCAGACTTGTCACCTCTTCTATCATTGCAAATTCAGTTACAAGTGTCTCCAGGCGTTTAAAAATAGAGCTGAATCTGTCTTTTTGTTTTTGCGAATCAAGCATCTGTGTGGCGATAGTCCCTTTGGCTATAGGCGTTTTCAACTCATGCATCAAATTTCTTAAAAAGAGTGTACGTGATTCCAACACAGTATTTATTTTCTGTCGTGCATTTTCAAGTTCATTGGCAACTGCACCGATTTCATCTTCACGGTTTGTTTTAAAAGAAATGTCCATATTTCCGTTACCGTACAATTCAATCTTTTTTCTCAATCTGATTAAAGGACGCAGTCTTTGAAGTATCAGAATAAAAGAAAGACTGATAATCATAAATATTGTAATATAGGAATAGAGCAGATTAATATAGCTATAAGGTTTTAAATCGTTGTCTTTGATCAGGATATCACCACTTGGTGTTTCTATATGAAAGTATATATTTCTTTTATACTGAATCATAGTCGCTCTGAGATTTGTTACGATATTTTTCGTATATAACCCTTTGTCATTGATAAGCAAGGAGGTTTTAAAACTTTTAAATCCCTCTCTTTTGAGAACTTTTCCTTTTTCAAATATCTCTTTTTTCAGTTTTTCATCTTTGGTGACTTCAAGATTATACACAGCCAGATTTGCCTCAAGCATAATCTCTGAACTCTGGCGCTGCTGATGTTCACGGTATATTTGGGTGATTACTGAGTATTTTGTAAAAATGTGGTTTATATACTGTTCTTTGTTAAGTTTGTAAAACTCCCAAAAGATTGCACTCAGACTTGTCAAAGAGACAACAAGTGCAAAAAGTACCGTAAATAAAACAGCATGACGTTTGATCATTTGAGGAGCTTGTATCCTACACCGCGGACAGACTCTATGAGGGATTTGTCTCCGAGCTTGTTTCTGATGCGTCCGACCATTACATCTATACTTTTGTTGGATGAGTCTTCATTAATGGCATTGACATTATGAATCAAATCTTCACGAGACACAACCAGACCCTGTTTGCTTATCATATAAGACAATATTCCAAACTCTGCATTTGTCAGCTCAATCTTGCGACCTTTATAGGTAATGGTCATCGTCTCTTTATCGCATTTGAAATCACTTTTTGATTCTGCTTTTTCTTCACTTTTTGCTTCATAACGACGCAGTACTGAGTGAATCCTTGCCTCAAGTTCTCTCGGGTCATACGGTTTTGGCAAGTAATCATCCGCACCGAGTTCCAGTGCTTTTATCTTGTCTGTCACATCACTTCTCGCACTTGAAATGATTATAGGAATATCCTGGCGTTCACGAATTGCTTCACAAACTTCCAGCCCGTCCATACCCGGCAATGTCAAGTCCAGTATAACCAAGTCAAAAGGCTCTAACTTTAATATACTTACTGCTTTAAAAGGGTCGTCTTCAGTGACAACCTCAAACTCAAATTGTTCGAGATACTCTGTAAGTATCTCTGCCAGTTCCAAGTCATCTTCAATCATTAATATTTTTTGCATAATTTATTTTAACCAATCTAATCTAATAATGGGTTAATAACCCAGTAAGAGTGTTATATGATATGCTAAAAAAGCAAGAACATATGCCGTAATACTCGTAAATGCCAACAGATAAAAGAAATACTTCAAGCCACCTGCTTCACGGGTAAATACGACAGAAGCGGCAAAACACGGAAGATATACCATGATTATTACGATAAACGCCACAGCTGATGCAAAAGAGATGTTTTTGCTGATGGCATCTTTTAGCGAATAGGTTGTCTCATCGACATTTTCACCAAGTGCATACAATACACCCAGTGTTGAAACAATGACCTCTTTTGCCGCCAAGCCGGTTTCAAGTGCCACCGCCATTTTCCAATCCAGTCCAAGCGGACGAAAAAGCGGCTCGGAAAATGCACCGATTCGTCCCAAATAGCTCTGTTGTAAATTTTTACTTGCAAATTCGTTTGTCAGTTTTGCTTTTGCCTCTGCTGTTTGTGCCTGTTCTATTTTTACTTCATATTTTTTTTCTAACTCCGTATTGTGTGGATAATTACTTAAAAACCAGATAAGTATGGTAGCTCCGGCAATAAAAGTCCCCGCTTTTTTCAGATACATCAGTGTTTTTGAAACTACCGTATGCCAGACAAGCTTGAAAGATGGCAAACGGTACTTTGGCATCTCCATAACAAAAGGTTCATCTACCCCTTTAAAAGCCGTAATTTTTAAAATTTTGGCAGCAATCAGCCCGAGCATTGCACCTGTAATATAGATAGCAAAAAGAACATTGCCTGCAATTGATTCACTGAAAAATGCTCCGGCAAAAAGCACATATACAGGCAGTCTTGCCCCACAGGACATAAAACTGATGATAAAAAGTGTGAGCAGTCTGTCTCTGTCATTTTTGAGGATTCTCGCACTCATATAAGCCGGAATGGAACATCCAAAACCGGTTACCAAAGGAATAAAACTCTGTCCGTGCAAACCAAATTTATGGAAAAATCCATCGAGCAAAAAAGCAACCCGCGACATGTAACCGGTACTCTCAAGCAAGGCTATCCCTATAAAGAGGATAATGATATTCGGTGTAAAAAGCACAACCGCTCCCACTCCCGCAATAAGCCCGTCAACAACCAAAGAACGTATATCCTCATTAGTGATTGTTGCACCGATGGCATCTCCAAACCAACCAAAAAATCCGTCAATCCACTCCATAGGTACTGCACCCAGGACAAAGGTAAGCTGAAAAAGCCCCCACATTAAAAACAAAAATATAGGAATACCGTATAAAGGATGAATCAAAACAGAATCGATCTTTTCCGTAATTGTCTTTTTCTCTTTTTCCTGTTTTGTTACTTTCACGACTTCAGCAACAATACCTCGGTTAAAAGAGGCATATTCTTCGGCAAAAGCTTCCTTGATGTCATCTGTATCATGGTGCAGTTCTATATGTTTGGACGCTTCTATCAAAATAGGCTGCAACTCTATCCAAATAGGATCATCATGCAGTTTTTCATAAGTTTTTCTGTTTTCCTTTAAAAGATTTATTGCAATATTTCTATAACTGTTTTTTGCTTCATATTTGTGCTTTTTCAGATAAGAGACTATCTTTTGTATCTCTTCTTCAACCGGTTCGCTAAATACAAGCTTCGGTTCAAGTTTGGGCTTTTCATGCACATCAACAACCATGTTTATCAACTCTTCTATCCCTGTTTTTTGTGCTGCTGAAACTTTTACACAGGGGACATTGAGCAGTTCGGACATATACTCGGCATTTATCTCTATGCCCTCTTTATCCGCTTCGTCACTCATGTTCAGGGCAATGACCATCTTTTTACTCATCGTAAAAAGTTCCGCTGTGAGTTGGAGGTTTTTTTCCAGATTTGTAGAGTCTACGACATTGATAATAATATCATAGTCTTCCGCGCAAAGATAATCTCTTGTGACTCTCTCTTCTATTGTATAGTCCGTAAATGCGTAGGTTCCGGGCAAATCAACAACAGTAAAATGATAATGTTTATAATCAAATAACACCTCTGTTTTATCCACTGTCACACCGGAAAAGTTTCCTACATGCAAGTGGGCATTGGAGACAGAGTTAATCAGCATACTTTTACCGACATTCGGCTGTCCCACAAGTGCTACTTTAATATGATTGGCAATAATCGGGCATACTTTTGTTTCTTCATTCATATTGTTTCAACCTCAATAAGTTCTGCTTCTTCGGCACGTAAGGCAATTCGCATTTTTCCTACTTTTACTTCTATTGTTTTTTTTCGCGGGGCATGTTCTAATACCTGCAGTTGTGTATCTTTCATAATGCCAAAGGAGATAAGTCTTTGTTTTAAATCATAATTTGTCGCCAACTTTAAAACCTTTACTTTTTCGCCTTTTTCACAGTCTATTAATTTTTTCATTTTATTCACTTTGTCTCTTTTAAAAATTATAATTAAGCATAAACTGAACACGATTCCAGTCATGGTCTGTATTTACAGAGTTTTCTTTATCTTTTTGCATACTGTATACACATGCAAACAATAATTCATTATCTATATTATACTCTAAACTTACATCTTGTTCTATTATATGTGCTTTCTCACCCAAACTGTTTGCATTTCCTTTAAAATCACCATAGGCATACAAAAGAGTAAAAATCTCTGTTGTATAACCAATTGAGGATACCAAAGCATGCGCATCCCTGTCATCCGCAATATCATCCAATATGAGTGTATCCATACTGCTAAAAAGTGTTCCTCCGCCAAATCCGCTAAAACTTGCTGTGGCAGGGTCGTTTAAAGATTTGTCATAGGCAATACTCAAACTGATTCCCTTTACTACAAATTCAAACAACCCGCCATAAATCGTAGTGTCATAAGCACTTGAAGCCAACTCTCTTTCATTTAAATACTGCAAAACACAGTGAAGGATCATATCCTCATTAAAATGGTACTGAATCCCTCCATCGAGGTAAAATGCATTTGTTACATCTGTAATATTATAAACCCAAAGATTTAATTCCCATACATTATGATAGCTTAGCCCGCCAAAATTTGTCCCTCGGCTACCCGTTTTTTCCCATGGAGTATCCAGTCCGGCATCAACTCCCTGCCATGACTGAATATTTCCGGCCATCATCTCTAACCCGCCATCTGAATAAGATGCAACATACGCTTCAAAAGTATTACTTATCATACGGATATCATCACTGTCAGCCAGTGGAGTGTCTAAAATCTGGCGTCCTGCCCTTATGTTAAATGCTTTATATTTATAATTTATATATGCTTCGGCAAACTGCGTATAACTGCCGTCACTTGAAGAGAGTTCACTGTTGTGCCGAGTCCCCTCACCTGTTGCAAAGCCTAGATCATGTGATATGTAAACAGCCGCACCCGCATTAAAACCCTGCAGTTCTGCCAACTCATACTTTAACTTTCCGCCAAGTGCAGTCGCATAGTTATTCGCCACATTTTGTTCTTTTTGCTCATATCCGGCAAACATAATCCTAAGCTGACCTGAGACTCTGGCATCTTCAAACATGTGTTCAATATTATTTGTTGGAGAAACTTTTTTTACCTGCATCAAGGCCTCTTTGTCTATATTTTTTCTTACAGAGTGAAGACGTTTCTCATTGACTGATGTTTGTTCGGCAGCACTCAGCAATGCTGTAAAAGAAAAATATAATATACTGAGTCTAATAATTTTTAGCATAAAATTCCTATTTATGATTTTGATATGCAATAATAATTCAGTTCTACTTACAGCAAGCTTAATGATATTGATAATATTTATCATATCTTTCTATTCTGTTTAATATGATTTTGCTATAATTTCATTTATATTTTACAAAGGCAGCTATTTATATGAAATTTTTATGGACACCCTCTTCTCACTTTAATCTCGCAAATATGTTTACCTTTGTCAACATCACAGCAGGACTCCTTGCAACCTATTTTATCACACAGAACAATTTTACTTTGGCGATAGTTTTGGCATGGATTGGCGGTGCTTTTGATATATTTGACGGAAAAATTGCAAGAAAGTATAAACTCTCCAATGAGTTTGGGGTACAGCTTGACAGCTTTGCAGATTTTTTAAGTTTTGTTCTCGTTCCTGTCTTTTTGATATTTCAAGCCGCATATGCACCTTCTTTGCATGGGTTGTGGTTTATTCTTGCGGCAATTGCAAGTATCTACTATGTGATATCAGGGCTGCGCCGTCTTATCCATTTCAATTTGCATACCGACGCCGGTGCGGTTGATAAATATTTTACGGGTGTGCCGACGCCGCTTGGAGCAATTCTGCTCTGGCTTGTCTATTTGTTAAATACTTACAATATTTTACCGGCATACGGAGTTATCGTTTGTATGTTGCTTATCGGGTGGAGTTTGAATTCTACTATAAAGGTAAAACATCCCTAAGCATCAGGCTTTAAAGACACAAGCCCGCACTGAAGTACGGGTTCCGAAAAGTTCCTTAGTTTAATGGCATTCAGACTAAAATCTATGCTGCAAAAAATTTATAAGCTGACATGGCAAACTTACGTTTTAAGCACCCTTGGAACCCGTACTTCAGTGCGGGCTTTAAGCTTTAAAATCTCCATTTTCTATTTGGAATTTACAGCGTATTTTCCGCTTCCAAGAAGTATGACAAGCAGAGACAGTATCAGATAAAGCAACGGTGTCTCCCAGGACAAACCTCCAAACTTTGAAAGTGTCAGTGAAAATCCATATGCCAAATAGATTGCCGCAAACATATTAAAAGCCAAGGCAGTCGCCGCCACTCTGGCATAGAGCCCTAAAATAATAAAAATTGGCGCTATCAACTCCCCAAAGTAGACGCCATAGGCTAAAAACTCAGGCAATCCCGCACTGACAACCAGACTTTTAACACCGCCTATACCATGTATGACTTTGTGAATTCCGTGAAACAGGATCAACACACCCAAACTTATTCGCAACAGCAGTTTTGCTATATCCTGATTTTGAAACATTTTATCCCTTTTTCTCTGTTATTTTAAATTTGCATGAACCGACACTTATTACCTTACCCTTTTTCACAGCCTCTTTTATATAAGTAAAAACACCCTCTACATCATCATTGCCTATTTCTTCTTCTATTATTTTTAAAATATCCTTCTCAGATGTCAGCGTCCAGCTCTTTTCATAATTGTACCTTGTCTCTATTTTCATGTATCGTCTCCATCATCTTCACTCTTGAGCGGCAACTCTTTTTTCGGCTTTAACCCCAGTGCTTTCATATTTTGCGCTCTTTTTATAACATTGCCGCGTCCCGTGCTGAGTCTGTTCATCGCCTTGTCATAAGAGTCCTGTGTTTTTTGCAGGTAGGTTCCTATGTGTTTCATCTCTTCAACAAATAATACAAGTTTGTCATACATCGCTTCTGCTTCTGCGGCTATCTTTTTTGCATGTTCTTCCTGCCTTTGCGTTCGCCAGATGTGCTCTATGGTTCTGAGCGTTACAAGCAGCGTAGAAGGAGATACGACTAAAATATTGTTTTCATATGCACGCTTGAAAAATTCACCGTCTTGTTCAAGTGCCAGTAAGAAAGCCCCTTCAATCGGCATAAAAAGCAGAACAAAATCAAGCGTATTGACCCCTTCAAGTTTTTCATAGTTTTTTGCACTCAGCTCTTTTATATGTGAAGAGATACTTGCAATATGCTCTTTTAAGGCTTTTGCTTTTTCTTCAGGCTCATCCGCATTGACAAACCGTTCATACGCAGTCAGTGAGACCTTGGAATCCACTATAATATCTCGCTTTTGCGGCATATGTATTATGACATCGGGTCGGTATGTTTTACCCTCGTTTGACTTGAGTGTGGCCTGAAGTTCATACTCAACCCCATCACGCAGACCGGATTGTTCCAAGATATTTTCTAAAACCAGTTCACCCCAGTTTCCCTGCGTTTTGTTCTCACCTTTGAGGGCATTGGTCAGGTTGAGCGCTTCTTGTGCCAGTGTTTCATTCATCATTTTCAGGCGATGCAGTTCATCTTTGAGCAGATGGCGGTCTTTGAGTTCCACTTCAAACTGTTCTCTTGCCTCTTTTGAAAAATTTGTTATCTGTTCACGAAAAGGTTTTAAAAGCAGTTCCAGCTGCTCTTTGTTTGCACTGCTGAACTGTTTTGACTTGTCTTCAAATATTTTATTTGCCAAAATTTTAAATTCCTGTGAAAGTTCTTCTTTTGCTTTTTGTAAAACTTCCAATTTCTCAGCCGATGCTTTCATCTCATCATTGTATCTCGCATTTAAAACTGCATATTCAATCTCCAACGCATTATAGTCTTCTTTTAGCTGTTCATACGAACCATTGAGTGTAAAATAACTGCTTTGCAACTCTTCTGCCTTTACATGTAAACGTTTGTTCGTGTTTTTTTCTTTTAAATAAAAATATAAAACCAGTAAAAATGAGAGGAGCAAAAAAGCAATAACGACTAAAGAGATGTTTTCATTCATATAAAACCTTCTATAATTTTCTTTTGTGTATTATACTGGATTTTGCCCAGATTTGAAGTCTCAATGCCGTTAAGTTAAGCAAAAAACTGCTGAGAAACTTCTCGGAATCGGTACTTTAGTGCCGACTATGAGCGTTCTTTTATCATTCCAGACCAGACTACAAAAAAATTTACCTGCTCTTTTGTAGCATTATAAACTTAAGTAATTAAAAATATTTGCAACTTTACTGTAAATATTAAAAAATTTAGCTATAATTCCATAAATATTTTAAGGGGAAGATGCCCTGATAGACTTAAAGTGGAAATTTTAGTAGAACTTGCGTCATCTCCTTATGTATAAAAAGGCTTCAAAAGCCTGTTAAAAAAGGATAATGATGCAAGAAACTGCACAAGAAACACAAACAACAACTACAGAAGAACCTACAATCACATTTGATTCGTTAAACCTAAAACCCGAAATACTTAAAAGTGTAAAATTCGCCGGCTTTACAGTCCCCTCTCCTATTCAGGAACAGGCAATTCCTATCATACTTGAAGGCCGTGATATGGTCGGACAGGCACACACCGGTACAGGAAAAACAGCAGCTTTTTCACTTCCTGTTCTTTCAAACATGAAACTCAACGGCAAAGTGGAGATGCTTGTCATCACACCAACACGGGAACTCGCAACACAGGTCAGTGATGAAATATTCAAATATGGCCGTAATCTGAATGTAAAGACAGTCACCGTATACGGGGGAAGCTCTTATAAGCGTCAACTTGACCTTATCGGTCGCGGTGCAAGTGTTGTCGTAGCAACACCCGGAAGAATGCTCGATCTCTTAAAAAGAAATATGCTCAACAATTTTGCACCGAGTGTCGTTGTACTTGATGAGGCAGATGAGATGCTTGACATGGGATTTTTGGATGACATCACTGAAATTTTCTCTTATCTTCCAACAGACAGACAAACTCTGCTTTTCTCGGCAACTATGCCGCAGCCGATTAAAAATCTTGCAAACAAGATTTTAAAAGACCCTGCTTTTGTCTCTATCACAAAAGGGGAGACAACAAATGCCGATATCGAACAGGAGTATTATGTCATTGATGAGCACGAAAGAGATGATGCGATTATTCGTCTTATGGATGCTGAAAACAGTACAAAATCAGTTGTCTTTTGTAGAACAAAATCAGAAGTTGACAGATTAAGCAATGTTCTTTCAAATGCAGGATATCTGGCGAACGGTCTGCACGGTGATATGGAGCAGCGTCAACGTGAGACTGTTATCAAAGGTTTCAAAAACGACTCTGTCAAAGTCCTTGTGGCAACCGATGTGGCTGCCCGCGGTATACATGTAAGCAATATTTCTCATGTTTTCAACTATCATATTCCTTTTGATCCTGAGTCTTATGTTCACCGTATCGGGAGAACAGGACGTGCAGGAACAAAAGGAAAGGCTATCACACTGTTGACACCTTTGGAGTTTAAAGAACTGCAGCGTATCAAACAAAAAGTCGGTACCTCAATGAATCATGCATTCGTACCAAGCAAAAATGATTTGCGTGAATCTACTGTGGAAAAAATGGTCAAAACAATTGAAGACCAAAAAATATATGATGAGGCACATAAAATTCTTGACCGTCTCAAAGAAGATATAGATGAAGAAAAAATCATGTTCAAACTCATCTCTATGATCCTGGACAGACAGGATATAAAAGGACCGAGCAATATCGGTATTCCTGCTGACAAACTCGCTGCTATCCTGGAACGTGCCGGAAAACGCAATGACAGTCGAGGAAAAGGCGGCAGAGGCCGTGGCGGGTTCCGCGGAAACAGCCGTAACCGTTCGGGCGGAGACAGAAACCGTTCTGGCGGCGAAAGAAACCGTGACGGCGGCGGATACAGAGGCAACAGAAGTTCTTCAAACAGAAACCGAAACAGAGACTAGTTTTTATGGACACTCTCCTCATTTATGAAGATGAAAACTTTTTTATAGAAAAAGAAGAGAGTGAAATTCCCTGGCTGAAAATCTTCACAAAAAAGCCTTACAAAGAGCTTGGAGACATGCCAAAAGAGCTGCGCCTGCAGCTCTTTGAAATCTTTGATATCATCGAAGATGAAATGAAAAAATATTACAAACCTTCCAAAATAAATATGGCTTCCTTCGCAAATATGCTTCCGCGCGTCCATTTACATGTAATGGCAAGATTTGAAAATGACAGCTGCTTTCCTAATCCGATGTGGGGCGAAAAGCTAAGAGATGCTGTTTTAAACCTGCCGGATGAAGCAGAATTTTATAAAAGAGTTGTTGTAGCTTTAAAACAAATCAGCCTGGGTTAAAACCTAGCCTACGTGCTCTTTTAGAAACGGTGCTTTAGCATTTTAAAAAAATATCATCGGAACCGGTACTTTAGTCATAAGTATCTACACAACTTAAAACTCCATTTGCATAAAGTCATTGAGTTCTTTTTTAATGCTGTGGAGTTCTTCAATATCATAAAGTTCAAGCATATCCATAGCAGAGAAGAAGTTCCATAAACCTGCTAACAGAGCCGGAGAGGTAGATATCTTCTTTCTTGCTACAAATCTCCCGCTTAATCGAACTAAAAACTTTCTAATTGCCAGCATGTTCTTACTATTTGTATGTTCTATTTCCCATACGAGCAAACAGGCATAAGAGGCAACAAACAAGCGTTTAAATATAGCCTGTGCACTTTCTTGCTGCCATTTTTCCAAATTAAACCCTGAACTTTTTAGTAATTTAAAATATGTTTCTATATTCCATCTGTAATAATACCACAATCCTATCATCGTTGCATCAACATCTTTTGCAAGATTACTCAGCAAAAGCCAGGTAGTAACGACATTATTCTTCTCATCTATGAGTCTTTGGACAATAAATCTGTTTTTTATGGGTTTGCCTTTTACTTTTTGTTTTACTTTTTCGCCTTGTGGAGTCTCTGTTTTTTGATAGCTGTCTCTTGTTATAAGTATATCTACCGTATTAACATAAATTTTTACTTTTTTATTTTGATACTGTATAGTTTTTACATATTTGCCTTTATCCATTTTTTTGGACAACTCTTTTTGGGTAATATCTTCATCTTCATACCTGACTTTGACATTGTCTAATGCTCGTACTATATATAAATCCTCTTTTTGCAGTCCTCTGAAAAACCCCGCACTGTCTGCTTCTCTGTCAATTACATGTACAATTTTCTTTTGTATGTTGAGGGATTGATTGATATAAGCTATTCTTTGTGTTAATTCACCGAGATGGGTAAGATGACTCTTCATTGTAGGATTATAGCTTGAGAGCACTTTATCTTGTGTCTTTAGGTTCTGTACCAAGGGAAGGATTGGTTTGCCGCTGCTGCTCTCAATTGCAAGGGAACTTTGCAACTCATATCCTCTTGATGAAGCATTATTTACATTGCTTCTGCATTTTCGTATACAATCTGTTTTTGCCGTATGGTTTTTATAGTTTATCAGTGACCAGTCATGGGCTACAAGTATATATTCATCACTGCTTTTATTAATAGTTTTAATCCCTCTTGTAAGCATTGGCTCATTGAGTGACTCTATATCTACATGCTCATTATTGTAAAATCTCCAAGCACTTTGTGCTTGTGAAAATCCTTCAGTCTTTTGTAGCAGGTTTAATCCATTGGTACTGTGTTGTTTATGATTCATATGACTTTTTACCAGTCTCATATATCTTTTTTTTTAAACGCTCTTCCATTGCATAAACTCTCTTGTTTTTTAAAATCTTATGCAATATCTATTCCTCTTTCTTTGCTTTTTTGAGTTGTGTAGATACTTATGACTTTAGTGCCGGCTATTGGCGTTTTTCTGCCACTCTCGCCCGCACTAAAGTACGGGTTCCGAAATAGTTGGCAATTGAGAAGCAAAAAAAATATTTTTCGCCTCTCAAGTTCTCATTTTTATTCTAGTTCAAGGCGGATATAAATATATTTGAGGAGCTTACTATAGTAAGTGACGAAAAGATATTATTATCCAACGCAGAAATTGGATAAAAATGTTACTTGAGTGGTGAAAAAGGGATAAGGGCGCTTCCCCAGGTTAATCCTCCGCCAAAGGCGTCAAGCAGCATCAGCTCACCAGGCTCAAGTTCCCCTGATTCATACAGATCATTAATAGCCATCGGAATGGAAGCTCCTGAAGTATTTCCATACTTTTGTACAGTGATTACGACCTGATCATCTCTCATTTTTAAAGCTTCGCCAACAGCTTTGATAATTCTCAAATTTGCCTGATGCGGAATAAAATGTTTGATATTTTCACTTTTTATGTTATTTTCTTCTAAAATTTCTTTAACATCTTTTGTCAGCGTACGCACAGCTACTTTAAAAGTTTCATTGCCTTTCATCTGCATAAAACAGCTTCCCGCTTCACTTTCAAGTGCATCATGTGCAGAACCGCTACCGCCGTTTGGTGTCATTAGCAAATCTGCATATTGACCGTCAGCACCTGTATGCACATCTATAATAGCTTCACTTTTATCATCTGTTGCAGAAATTACAGCAGCCCCTGCACCGTCACCAAAGAGTATACATGTACCGCGGTCACTGTAATCTGTAATAGCAGAGAGTTTTTCCGCACCGATGATTAAAATGTTTTTTTTCATCCCTGATTCTATAAATGCTTTTGCTATTGCCAAAACATAGATAAAGCCTGTGCACGCTGCAGAAATGTCAAAAGCAGTGGCATTTTTGATACCCAGTTTTGTAGCAATGACTGTTGCGGTTGATGGCATACAAAAGTAGTCGGGTGAAATTGTAGCGGTTATTACCATATCTATCTCAGAGCTTTCTATACCGCTTCGCTCTAAGGCTTTTTGCGCAGCTTTTGCACCTAAATCACTTGTAAATTCATCTTTAGCAGCAATGTGACGCTCTTTAATTCCCGTTCTTTTGGTAATCCATTCATCTGAAGTATCCACCATATGAGAGAGTTCTTCATTTGTAAGTATTTTTTCGGGCACATAGGCACCAATAGAGCGAAATGCAGCGTAAGCCATTTAGATATCCTTTTGTTTTAACTCTTGAAGCCTTGCAATAATATGTCTGTTAACGCCGGTATCGACATAATCAATAGCCTGATAAATTGCATTTTCAATTGCCCTGGCATTACTTTTTCCGTGACTGACAATTGCACAGCCTTTTATACCGATAAGAGGAGCTCCTCCTATTTCGGCATAATCTATCTCTTTTTTTAAAAGTTTGAAAACTTTTCTCATTAACAGTGCACCGGTAATGCGAATAGGAGATTTTTTTATATAGTCTTTAATCAGTTGTGAGATTGTAGAGGCAACACCTTCACTTGTTTTAAGGACCAGATTTCCTACAAAGCCGTCACATGTAATAACATCACAGCTTCCGTTAAAAATATCACCGCCTTCGACATTTCCTTTAAAGCCTTTGTAACCTTCTAAAATTTTGAAGGCTGCTTTTGTGACTTCGTTCCCTTTGGAGTTTTCTTCACCATTGGCTAAAAGCCCGATACTCGGCTCTGCTATACCTAAAACATCTTCTGCATAACAACCGCCCATAACAGCAAATTCTGCCAAATGCTCAGGTTTGGAATCTACATTTGCCCCCACATCCAAAAGAACAGAACGACGCCCTGTTTTTGTTGGCATCAATGTGACAAGGGCAGGACGGGAAACACCCTGCAGGCGACCAAGTCTTAAAGTGGCAAGTGTCATTGTGGCACCACTGTGTCCGGCTGAAACCACACCGTCTGCCTGACCGTCTCTAACTAAATCCACAGCTTTATAGATACTACTCTCTTTGCGTTTTACTGCATCTGTTGCAGCATCACTCATTGCAATGATATCCTGAGACTCGACAATTAAAATCTTATCTCTATAACGTTTTGGTAACAGAGGTAAAATTTCTGATTTATTTCCTACAAGTATCGGAGTGAATCTTTTCTTTTTGAGTGCTTTTATGCATCCGTTTACAATCGGCTCGGGACCAAAGTCCCCGCCCATTGCGTCAATAGCAATTTTTACCATTGACTACTTATACTCACCGGTAGTTGGGTTAATGTGGTGTGGTAATCTATAAGTTCCGTCTTTATCTTTAACCGGACGGGCTAAAGAAATTTTATAATGAGTTCTTCTCTTCGCTGAACGGGAATGAGAGACTCTTCTCTTAGGTACTGCCATAACTTTTTTCCTTAATTTAATTTTTCAATTGCGCCGTTGAGACGACTAAAGCTTTGCCTCAAACGAGGCAAGAGTTTAAAACTCAATTTCTTCTGGTTTAGAGCAATTTCCACATGAATGGTAATCACTTTTGATAAGTTCGATCTCTGAGTGTAAAATCTCTTCAAGATCCACATTACCGTCCAAAGACTCAACAACATCCAAAAGAGTGCTGCTGTCATCTTCGTATATTCCGTCATTAATGAAAAATTCGACCTCTTCACTAACTTTAAGATTAAAATCCTGCGCACATATATCACAGGATTTTTCCAGTGTTCCACTGATGCTTGCTTTAAGCAGAATCAATTTTGCACTATGATACTCCAAAAAACCTTTAAAAGTCATTTCATTCGAGGTGACTTCAAAGTCTAAAGGAGTTTTTGTTACTTTTCTAAGCACAATCCTCATCGGATATACTTAAGAAATTTCTCTCTCAGCAAAAAAGAATGCAATTTCATTCGCAGCATTTTCAACCGAGTCACTTCCATGAACTGCATTTGCATCGATATTTTCAGCGAAATCTGCACGGATAGTACCTGCTTCAGCCTCTTTAGGGTTTGTAGCACCCATTAAATCACGGTTTTTCTGCATAGCATTTTCACCTTCTAAAACTGAAACAACAACCGGTCCACTGATCATAAAATCAACTAAGTCGTTGAAAAAAGGTCTCTCGGCATGAACAGCATAAAATGCCTCAGCATCAGCACGGGAAAGCTGTAGTTTTTTTGTTGCTGCAATTCTAAGACCATTGCTTTCAAAACGATCTAAAATTTTGCCTATAACACCTTTTGCAACTGCATCTGGTTTGATTATTGATAGTGTACGTTCCATCAAATCTCCTCTGAAAATATAAAATTAGAATGGAATTGTATCTAAAAAAAGATTGTTTTTAGTTTAAAATGTAAATTTTATGGATTTAAATGAATTAAAAGGAGTGTTATGAGAGCACAGAAGTGCTCTTATAACTATTCTACTACCGGTTCGTGGTTTAAACGCTGTTCTTCAGTAATATCTTCACGGTGCTGTGGACTTGGCCCAACAACATCCCATGTTATACAACCCTCAGTCGGACAAGCAGTAGCACATGCAGGCTCATCATGATGTCCAACACACTCTACACATTTGTCTGGATACACATAATAAATATCCTCACCTGTTGGATTATCATCCTCATCTACGATTGCTTCTACCGGACACTCATCTATACAAGCTCCACAGTTAATACATGTATCATTAATTACAACTGACATTTTATTCTCCTTGTTTTTATTAAAATGCAACTATACACTGTAGACTTTTAAATACAGCTAAAAGCGCTCAGCTAGTTTAAAAACTGTAGTTTATAGGTTACACTTAAACTATATTAGATGCCTAAATACTCTTTTATTGCATCAACTCTGTCTGTTTTTTCCCAGTTAAAACCAAGATTTTCACGGCCGAAATGTCCGTAAGCAGCCGTTTTTCGATAAATTGGCTTTAATAAATCCAGTGATTTGATTATTCCGGCAGGGGAAAGATCAAAAAGCTCTTTTATACAGCTTTGGATTTTCTCTTCTGCCACTATGCCGGTATTGTGCGTGTCAACCATAATTGAGACAGGCTGTACTACACCGATTGCATAGGCAACCTGAATAGTCACCTTGTCACAAGCTCCTGCGGCTACAAGATTTTTTGCAACCCAGCGCGCTGCATATGCGGCTGAACGGTCAACTTTTGTCGGATCTTTTCCTGAAAATGCACCACCGCCATGTGGACAGCTGCCTCCATAGGTATCAACAATAATTTTACGACCTGTAAGTCCGGCATCTCCCTGAGGACCGCCGATTACAAATTTTCCTGTCGGATTGATATGAAAAACAGTATTTTCATCCATCATCTCCGCAGGAATTACTTTTCGTATCACTTCTGCTATAACATCTTTGTGGATCTGCTCTTGCGATACTTCAGGTGCGTGTTGCGTGGAAATAACAACAGTTTCTACAGAAACAGGCTTCTCGTCTACATACTTTACACTGACTTGTGCCTTTCCGTCAGGACGCAGATAGGGAATAATTCCCTCTTTTCTTACTTCTGCCAGGCGTTCTGTCAAACGGTGGGAGAGGTGAATAGGCAAAGGCATCAGCACATCTGTCTCACGACAGGCATATCCAAACATTAACCCCTGATCGCCTGCTCCGGTTTCTCCTCCGGCCTGATCAACCCCCTGATTGATATCAGGAGACTGTTCTCCTATGCCGTTTAATACTGCAGCTGACCTGTGATCAAAACCATACGTTGCATCGGTATACCCGATATCTCGGATCACTTCTCTTGCAATCTCTTGCATTGGGGCATACGCCGTCGTCTTCAGTTCGCCTGCAATTACACAAAAACCATTTGATACCAGTGTTTCACACGCTACACGTGCATTGGTATCATGCTCAATAATATAATCCAGAATTGCATCACTGATCTGATCTGCCATCTTGTCAGGATGCCCTTCTGTTACAGACTCTGAAGTAAATATATACTCTTTCGTCATCGATTTTCCTTATTGAAGTACAGGGTCCAGCCCCATAAATCGAACGAATTATAGCACACTCTGAAACTTTTATTCTTAATGAGAAAAAATTACAGATAAACTTTAGGGCTGCCCTTTATAAAAGCTGTTAAACTCTTCAAAGAGTTCCGGAAAGTGTTTTTTCAAAGCTTCAGGCTTTTCAAAATAACGCTCCGTGACAACGGCAAAGAATTCTGCCTCATTTGTTGCGGCATAGGCACCTAAAAGCTTGTATTTCCCCCAGTCACGATTTTTCAGGGCAACATCACTGAGTTTGTTAAACTCTTTTGAAAGCACTTTTGCCCACTCGTGATATTTTGCATACGGCAATGGCGGTGTTCCGTCTGCACTGCCGTCAAGAAAGTCTATTTCATGGGCAAATTCATGCAGCAACACATTGTTTTCATGGAGATGATAGGCATCTTTTTTTGCATCGTGCCAGGAGATGACAACGGTATCACTTGCTGACTGTCCCTCAAGCAAAAATTCACCTTTGGTGTATATACCACCGTTGGCACTTACCTGCCTGGCAACCATAGTATAAGGATATATCAAAATTGTCGAAAGATTTTCATAACAGGCTGTAAACTCTACATGCAACACCAATAAACAGGCATGAAAAGCAATCACTATTTTCATTTCATCACTCACATCAATATTGATACCTGTAAACTCTTTTGTGTTGATAAAAATCAAAATAGATTTATGTATGCGCTGTTGTTCTTCCTCTTTGAGTCTGTTATAGAGCACAATACGTTTGAGTATTGCTATATATTCTTGACGTATTGGCTGTTCTAAGATTTTTTGCAGTTTTTTTTGTTTGCAGTATGTGTAAATCACATAGGCACTCAGCAATGCAAAGCCGAGACCAAGCATAAGCGTTAAAAGAGCAAAATAGTAGTTCATTCCTAAAAATCGTCTTGTTCAAATTCTTGATCGGCTTTTTCATCTTCAATTCTCTGCAGTTCTTCATCACTGAGCATCATTGTTTTTATCTTTTTTGTCAGATTTGTTCTGTCTGGAAGTTTCGTCATGTAGGCATAGGCTCCGTATGCCATTACAATCACAGTGATAATCAGAATGCTTTTTTGCACCGGATTAAATGTCTGAATAGGCTCTTTAATTTTCATCTCACACACTCCGCCAGGGCAGTGTGTTGCCTTATTCTTTTTTACCAGATTAAAAATTTTACATCCCAGACAAATGGAAAAAGCTGCTTCAAAAAAGAGCAGTGCCATACAGATAAGGCAGACAAGAACTTTTAGCGGATTTGGCTGAAAATCAAGCACCAGATAATAAAACATCGGCCAGGCTATTATCATGCCCAGTGCCCAGGCAAAGCGTTTTTGTTCGGCTCCGACATATTCCGGTGTCTGATTGCTTACAAAAAAACGTCCCAATAACAGACTCGGAGCATATCGTGGCTGAATCACTCTGAGTGTAAAATCAATAGCAAAAAACGTCACAAAGTATTTAGAAAACACTGCTGTCCCAAGCATCACTCCGTTTGTAAGCCCTATAAATGCACCTACAAAAAGAATTGCCGCGGCAGCTCTTGCTTCTCTCTCATTGAGTACCCGTACATCATAGCCGGGGACTTTTTCGCCATATGCAAAAAATTCTTTTAGTTTTTCCATTTTTTTCCTTCTCTAAATATCCAATTCAAATATCATAAAGTTTTTCATTAAAGTGTCGAATTATACATAATTCGGGTTTAACCTATCAAAACATTTTTCTGTAGTATCTTCATATCGCTGTCAAAATCATACATTATAATCTCGCCTGTCGGTATTTCAAATTGCACTATCTCCTGTGGAGTCATTTTTTCAAGTTCCATTACCAAGGCACGCAGAGAGTTGCCGTGTGCCGAAATCAACACAGTTTTTTTCTCCTGCAGTTGCGAAAAAATCTGCTCTTTATAATATTGCAGCACTCTCTTTTTTGTATCCTGTAAAGATTCTGACAAAGGCAAAAGCGCTCTGTTGACATTCGCATATTTTTTATCATTCCATACACATCTTTTATCGTTTACATGTAAAGGTGGCGGCGGCACGTCATACCCGCGTCTAACAGCCAGAAATTTTTCTTCTCCATACTCTTTTTTGACTGTATCTTTATTTCTGCCCTGCCAGTCTCCGTAATGTCTTTCATTGAGTTTATAACTTTTAAGCATATTTATATGCTCCCATTCCAGCTCCTGCAGTAATATCTGTGCTGTATGAATGGCACGTTTCAGCCATGATGTAAAACAGATATCCGGATAGATATTATGCTTTTTTAACACTCCTCCGGCTTTTTTTGCTTCATCCCTGCCCTGCTGACTCAAGTCAACATCTGTCCATCCTGTAAAAACATTTTTTTGGTTATATATACTTTGTCCGTGACGCACTAAAACCAACCTTGCTTTGCTCATTAGTCATCTCCCAAATTTTCTGCAAAATAAGAACTTCTTACCAAAATACCTGAAGCTACTGCACGAAATCCCATACACAAGGCCTCTTCTTTCATTTCATCAAAAAACTCCGGCGGGTAATATTTTGCTACCTTATGATGTTTTTGCGTCGGTTGCAGATACTGTCCGAGTGTCAATTCACTCACGCCGACATCCAACAACTCCTGCATTGTGACCAGCAACTCTTTTTTTGTTTCACCAAGCCCACACATCAAAGAGGACTTTACATGTAAAGGTGAATATCTGGCATAATACTCCAAAACTTTTAATGAACGGTCATAATCACTCTGCGGACGTATACTTTTACTTAATCGTCTGACAGTTTCCTGGTTGTGTGCCAGTTTGTCAGCACCACTTGTTATAATTGTCTGCAAGGCATCTTGAGTGTATTTAAAATCAGGCGTTAAAAGTTCTATTTTTATCTCTGGATTTTTCTCTTTTATCGCTTGGACACAGCGTGCGAAATGCCCGGATCCGTAATCTTTCAAATCATCTCTGTCCACCGATGTAATCACAACATACTGCAGCTCTAACTCCTGGACAGCCTTCGCCAGACGTTGCGGTTCGTTCATGTCGACAGCTCTGCCATGACCTGTTTTTACGTTGCAAAAAGCACAGGCTCTTGTGCAGGTATCGCCTAAAATCATAAATGTTGCGCTGTTTCGCGCATAGCACTCTGCTCTGTTTGGGCAGGCTGCCGCTTCGCATACTGTTGTCAAAATATTTTTTTCCAAAATATCCTGCATATTTTGTAAAATCTCCGGAGCAGGCACTTTGACTTTTGGTTTAAACGGCATCTTCAAAATATTTTCCTATAAAATGTACCATCTGCTCGTTTACTTCTTCTGACGTAAGAATCAAGCCTTCATTTTTTAAAGAAGTCGGTACAATATTTGCCAGGTTACACGGTGAAACCAGTGAATGAAAGTCCAAATCCACATCAACATTCAAAGCAACACCATGCAAAGAAACCCCTCTGGAGTAGCGAAAACCCAAAGAGGCAATTTTACGATTTTGTATATAAAAACCGGGCTTGTTTTTGTCATATCTGACTGCAGGCAGATTTTTCATAAAAAAACTCTCGAAAGCCTCAAGAACTTTTTTATAAAATCGCGCCGGCTGTTTTACCTGAAAACAGAAATAAAAGATGTTCTGTCCCCTCGAGTGACAGGTAACGGAACCCCCTCTGTCGCTTTGCACGGTGGGTACATTGAAATGCCTTTGCTCATCGCTGCCCACTGTGAAAACCGCAGGATGCGAACACAGTATGAGGTGATTTTGGGTATCTTGCTGTGCCTTTACATGTAAAGCGTGCATCTGTCTGTTTGCTGTAACATATGCAATTTCACCCCAGTTATGGACAATCATAACTTAAAGAATGTTCTCTCTAAAGCTTCACTGAATGTCGGATGCCCGAAAATCGTCCGTTTTGCCTGCGCCGCATCCATTTCACCAGCCAAACTCATACCTGCGATGGCGACAAGTTCTTCTGCATTCGGTGCCAGAATTTCGGCACCAAGGATAAATCCTTCCTGATCCGCATATGTAATCATCACGCCTTTTGCAGCATGATTATATACAGAGTAGGGAAAATGACTCAAAGGAACAATACTTGATTTTAAACCGTCAGTTTTTCCGACTACAGCATAACTCATAGGCAGGGTGTGTATAAATTTGACAACATGGTCCAGATTGAGAGGACGTGGATTGTTCCCTAAAATACGCTCTACAACATTTAAAACCTCTGCTCTTGCAGCATGAGCGAGCTGAAGTTTTGCGTTACAGTCCCCTATGGCATAATGATTTTTCAGGGTTGTTTCAAAAAATCTGTCTGTGACAATGCCTTTTTCAACTTGTATCTCTTTACATGTAAGAAAATCAACATTCGGTCTGCGCCCGGCTGCAACAAGCAAAACAGGCATATAGATACTGCTTTTGTCTTCAAAAGTGATATGCACACCTTTTTTTGTACTTTTTGCAGTTTGTATTTTATGCATCTCAAGAATTTTCACACCGATTTTTTCAAGCTGGTTTTTTATCTCTTTTTGAATAAGCGGGTTTGAGTGTTTTAAAATTTGGTCGTCGCGATTGACAAGTGTTACCTGTGTGCCTGCCGTTGCGAAAAAACCTGCCATTTCCAAACCTATAGCCCCGACACCGTAAATGGCAATTTTTTCCGGCAGCTTTTGCATCATCAGTACCTCATCACTGACGATAATATCCTTGGCATTATACTCTATGCCTTCAGGAATAAAAGCCGAAGAACCCGTGCCCATGACGATATGCTCTGCTTCAAGAATTTTACCGTTGACTTCTACCTTATGGGGTTCTTTGAGTCGGGCTTCGCCCTCTATTAAATCTACATGCGCACACTGTTTCTTAATTGCCTGCCAGGCATTGTTTATCAAATCTGTTTTTTTCTGAAAAAGCTTTTGCATTGAAAGTGCTGTTTGTCCTTCTAAAATGTCACTTTTTGACGCATACACAACATTGGCATAATGTAAAAACATTTTTGAAGGAATACACCCCTTATGCAGACAGACACCGCCAAGCTGACGCATATCTTTTTCAACCAAAGCCACTTTTTTGCCGCTTTTTGCCGCAACAATTGCTCCTGCATAGTTCAGTCCGCCACCGATAAAAATTATGTCATACATCTTTCAGTCCTTAAATTGAAGAGGATTTTGTGCCTCTTTCTTGACATCCTGCATAAAGAGTGCTGCCTCATAGCCGTTTATCACTCTGTGGTCTGCACTCAGGGTGAGAGCTATCTTCCCATCCTGTAAACTTCCTACCGCTGCGATACCCGAGTCATTTTTGTTGATCATTGCATCAAAAGATTCTACACCCAGCATCCCAAGATTTGAAATACCGAAGCTTGATCCCTGCATATCTGCTGCAGTAAAAGAATTTGCTTTGAGCTTTGTTTTAAAGCTTTGCAGTTGTGCCGAAATTTCTGCTATAGAGCATTTGTTCGCATCTTTGACAACAGGCATGTAAAGATTTTTCTTATCTGCCACAGCAACGGCAATAGAGGCATTGGGACTTATAACAAGCGAATCATTTTGCAGGCGTGAACGAAATGCTTCATGTTGCATCATCACTTTTGCAAAAATCTTTATCAGCCAGGCGGTTATGCTGTATGCATCATGCTCCACAAAAAGTTTTGCATCAATATGCTCATACAAACGGTACACAGGCTTTTGTGCAGAAGCCGTCACATTGGCAATAATCGCCTTTTGCATCTGACTCAAAGGCTGTGGCAGGGGTGTTTCATTTTTGTCAATAAACTCCTGCACTTCTGCTTCGTTTATTTTATGGTTGAGTGTAAATCCTGCAAGATCCAAGCCGTACCTGTCCAACAGCTGTAATGCTTTTGGTGTAAAATAATGTTCTCTTAAATATGCCTCCACATCCTTTACATGTAAAGCATCTTTGGCTGTTTTTTGCAAAACACTCTGCATATCGACACCATACTGTGCCGCTTTGGCTCTTGCTTTTGGAGATATACCGCCTGTTTCTTTTTTTTGAAGATGTTTGACAACAGGTGTTTTGAGGATTGGTTCTGCCTGTTTTGCCACCGGTTTCTCAACAACTGTTGTTCCTGGCGTTTTTACAACTTTTTCATTCTTACTTTCACTGGTTTGAATCCGAGCAATAACTTTTCCAACAGGAACAACATCCCCCTCTTTTGCACTTATTTCTGCAACAACCCCGCTTTTAAAGCTCTGTACCTCCATAATTGCTTTGTCACTCTCAACCTCGGCAATCACATCTCCCACATCTACCTTTTGTCCCTCTTTGACTTTCCAGCTGATAAGCTTGCCCTCGTCCATTGAGTCGGAGAGCTGTGGCATCACTATTTCATACATCGTTTTTCTTACCCCATGCCACTATATCACGAGCAATAGACTCCGGTGTAGGAATACTCAAGAGTTCCAAAGTTCTGTTATAGGGAACTGGCACATCTTTTCCTGCCAGGCGCAAAGGCGGAGCATCCAAGGCATAAAACATCTCTTCTGCCGCCCAGGAAACTATTTGTCCTCCGTAGCCTCCTGTTTTGTGATCCTCTTCAACCATTACAAAACGGGAAGTTTTTTCTATAGATTTTTTCAGTGTTTCATAATCTACAGGGTTCAAGGAGCATAAATCTATCACTTCGCAGGAACATCCAAGCTCTTTTTCTATCTCTGGGACTGCCAGCATCACATCATCAACCATTTTCAGGTAACTCACAATGGTAATGTCTCTGCCCTCTTTGGCTATTCTTGCCTGAAAAGGGTTCAGTTTTTGTGTAAAATCCACCTCGCCCTTTTTGTTATACAGCAGTTCATGCTCTATAAACACAACAGGATCATCTGACAAAATCGCATATTTGAGTGCATGGTAGGCATAATTGACATCATTCACACTCAACACTCTTAGTCCCGGTACCGCACAGAGCATCTGCTCATAACTTTCACTGTGCTGGGCTGCGAGTTGACGACTCACGCCCTGAGGAAACCGTACCACCATAGGCAATATGATTTTACCGTTGCTCATATAGTGCAGTTTTGCCATGTGGTTGATAATCTGATCAAAGGCAAGCAGAGAAAAATTGCCCGTCATTATCTCTGCTACAGGTCGCAAACCTCCTATAGCCATGCCCACGGCATTCCCTACAATACTCAGTTCCGCTATAGGTGTATCAATGACTCTTTTCTCACCGTATTTTTCCACCAGTCCTTCCGTCACACGAAAACTGCCACCGTAAAGTCCGACATCTTCTCCCAGTGTTACCACCGTATCATCTGCCTGCATCACCTCATCAAGTGCTTTGTTTAAAGCTTCACGATACAACATTTTCACGCTCCTCGTAAAAGAGATGTTCAAACAGAGCATCAGCCTCTGGTTCAGGGGATTCTTCGGCATATTTCACGGCATCTTCCACTTCTTTGTGTGCTTTTTTTTCTATATTTTGTATCTCTTCATTCGTGCAGAGCCATTTTTCATGTAAGGCTTTTTTAAACCTCTGTATCGGATCTCGTGCCTTGCAGTGTGCCATCTCCTGCGCACTTCTGTAACTGTTTGCATCACTGACAGAGTGTCCTTCGTATCTACATGTAAAGGCTTCTACAAAAACAGGACCGTGTCCTGATTCTATCTGTTTTTTTGCCTCACTCACTACCTCATACACAGCTTCAACGTCCATTCCGTCCACGGTATAGGTCATCATATAGGGTTCTGCTTTTTTTGCCTGTTCTCGAAACGGCGCCGTTCGCTGAATATTTGTTCCGATTGCATATTCGTTGTTTTCACACAAAAAAAGCAGGGGAAGTTTGTGTGTGGCGGCAATATTGAGTGATTCAAAAAAAGCCCCGCCGTTTGTAGCTCCGTCACCGAAGATGGCCATCACACCCTCATCTTGTTCCAAAAAAGCTCTTGCATAGGCACAGCCTACGGCATTAGGGAGCTGTCCTCCGACAATGGCATCCCCGCCGTAAAAGAAATGCGCAGGTTCAAAAAGGTGCATAGAACCGCCCTTGCCGCCGCTTACCCCTGTAACTTTTCCAAAGAGTTCCGCCATAACAGCTTTAGGCTCAAGTCCACGGCTCATTGCCATAATGTGTTCACGATAGCCTGAAAAAATATCGCCTTTTTCAAAGGCTTTTACCGCACCGACACTCAAAGCTTCCTGTCCTATATCCAAATGTAAAAATCCGGATATATTGCCTTGCATATAATTCTCTTTTGCCGCATACTCAAAAGCACGTCCAAGAACCATCAGATAGTACATCTCTTCAGCCAGTAGTTTGTTCATGTTTTACTACTTATACATGCTTAAAACGGTTCGACGCTATATACACGACCATTTCTTTTGACTATACGGATTCTTTCGCCCTTGTAAAAATCCTTACCTTTGGCAATGACCACAACTCTTCGTCCGTCATCCAGAAGAACACTGAGTTCAAGGGCATTGGCTTTACCCAGTTGGCTTCCCGCATATGCACCGCCTAAACCGCCTGCAAGTGTTGCCAGAGCACTTCCTCTGCCTTTACCGATTAGTGAGCCCAACACTATACCCGATACCGCTCCAATAAATGTACCTGTGCCATTATCTCTTATAACAACAGGTTTCACAGATTCAATTGTGCCAACCTGATAACTCAATTCATAATTCACAGCACTCGGATCTATTTCATTAACACCGCGTGTTGCACATCCGCTAAAAAACAAACTCCCTGCCAAAACAGTCGCTACAATTCTTTTCATACTTTTATCCTCTCTTTTTATAATTTTGAAGCCATATAATCAGTTACTTCAAGCAGTCTTTGTGAATACCCGTATTCATTATCATACCACGCCATTACTTTAACCATTCTTCCACCTATAACAGATGTCGAAAGTCCGTCTATTATAGAGGAGTGACGATTTCCCAATATATCACTTGAGACTATTTCATCTTTTGTAAACTCCAATATACCCTGTAATTCACCCTCTGAAGCTTCTAAAAAAGCTTCATTGACACTTTCTATGCTCACATCTCTGTGCAACAATGCCACAACTTCGGTTATAGCACCGTCGGGAACAGGCACCCGCAGTGCCATCGCTTCCATTTTTCCTGCCAATGCCGGAATAACTTCAACCGTGGCGACTGCCGCACCCGTTGTCGTCGGTATAATGTTTATAGCCGCTGCACGACCGCGTCTGCGTTTTTTTGCACGTTTGTCAACTGTTACCTGTGAAGATGTATAGGCATGGGTTGTCGTAATCATGGCATTTTGCACACCGAAACTCTCTTCAAGCACTTTCATCACAGGTGCAAGTGAATTTGTCGTGCACGAAGCATTGGAGACAATATGGTGCTTTGCAGTGTCATACTCCTGATGGTTCACACCTTTGACTATCGTCAAATCCACATTTTTTCCCGGTGCGGAGATAAGCACTTTTTTTGCCCCTGCTTCTATATGCTGCACAGCCAAAGTTCCATCCGTAAAACGTCCGGTACAGTCTATAACAATATCTATACCCAACTCTTTCCACGGCAGTTCAAGCGGATTGTGATTACTGACGATTGTAATTTCATGCCCGTCAATGATAAGTTTGTTTTCTTTTGTTTCAATAGAAAAATCTGCCCGCCCATGCACAGAATCATATTTCAGAAGGTACGCAGCATCTTCTACACTTGAAGTGTTTGCCGCAACTATTTCACAGTTTTTTGGAAGATTGTTAATATAATGCCGAAGTACCTGATTTCCTATTCTTCCGAGTCCGTTAATTGCTATACGTTTTTTCATAATTATTCTCTTTTATTTTCATTTATTGACTGTTACCTTTGTCTTATCTTCTGCTTTTTTGCATCATAGATTTAAAAAATATCTGCTGTGCCAATTTACCAAAAGCTTCACCCAGTGTCGGATGCGGATGAATTGCCCCTAATACGTCCATAGCAGTCATTTTATTTGCTACTATCAAGGAAGCCTCTCCCGCAAGAGATGAAGCATCTGCACTTACAATCTCTACACCTATGATAATTTTTGTTTTCTTGTCAATAATAAACTTCACAAAGCCGTCTGTTCTTTTGTCTATTTGTGCTCTGGCATCTATCTCATAGTTATAGACTTCTGTGCTTATCTCTATCTCTCTTTTTTTTGCAACATTTTCATCTATTCCAACTACAGCGATTTGAGGATCACTAAAAAGTACCCAGCTGTTTTTGTCATAATCGACTACATGCGGGCTTGGCGCATACATGTTGTGTACAACTACACCAGCTTCATAACTTGCAGTATGTGCGAATTTTGGGCTATTGATACAATCGCCGCAGGCATAAATATGTTCCTGAGATGACTGCAGTTTTTCATTAACCAGTATCCCTTTTTCATCATATGCCACTTTAGCTTTTTCAAGGGCCAGATTATCAAGATTTGCCACACGACCTGTTGCCATGACAACATTGTCATACTCAAGAATCTGTTTTTTACCTTCTTGTTTAAAATGTATGATAAATTTATCATTTTCATAATCAATCTTCTCCAACACTATATTCAAGTCTACTTTGATACCAAGTGTAAGCATATTGTTATAAACAATGTCTGTTGCATCTTTACTGATGTGCTGTAAGATTTTTTCACCACGCTCCAGCACATGACATTTTGTGCCAAGTTTTGCAAACATTTGCACCAATTCACAACTAATAGCACCAGCACCTATAAAAAGTAACTCTTTTGGTATCTCTTCTTCAAAAAACAAATCTCTGTTTGTCCAAACTTTGTCAACCCCATTCCCTTTTATATCAGGAATTGAACTTTTTGCACCTGTCGCAATCAGTGCCTTTTTAAAACCAAAAAGCTCTCCACCTACTTCTACGGTATGCCCGTCAACAAAGGCTGCTTTGCCTTGTTTAAAATCGAGTGAAGGTAATCTGGCTATCTGCTTTAATGCAGCCATAGAGCGTTTTTTCAAAATCATATCTTTATCTTCTAAAACAGCTTCCCAATGTATCTGTTCGCTTCCTTTAAGCTCTACATTAAAAGTACTGCAGGTGAGCACATCCCAATATTTGTTTGCCGCATTTTCAAGCACTTTTGAGGGAATACATCCTTCAAACAAACATTCCCCGCCCGGTGCTTCTCTTTTATCTATCAACAAAACTTTTATACCAAACTGTGCTGCTGCCATAGCCGTTGGAGTTCCTGCAGGACCTGCACCAATAATAATTAAGTCATATTCTGTTTTCATTTCTCGCTCCTATTGGAGTAGTTTTAATGCTTCTTTTACTGTAGCATTTTGCGAAGTTATTGCATAAATGGCATTTGCCATTTTTACAGCCTCTTTTAATGGTCTTTGGTGGATATTTCTTCCTGTTCCGTTTCCTCGAGAACCGCCTTTGTGAATTTGTTCGTACAGTTGTGTCAAAAACTCTTTTTCATCTGTTTTGGCACCGCCCTCACACAGAACACCTGTTCTGCCAGCTGCCATTGTAGCCTCTCGCAACAGTTTCGGATCAAATTTTCCTTTTTTATCATATGGCACTTTGAGTTTTACAAAGTCAGCACCCAAGGCTGCTCCGACACCTGCGGCACCGGCTATTAAATGCCCGTCATGTTCATCTTTCACAAATTTGCCTTTTGGATAAATCCACAGCACCGCCAAAAGTCCGTTTTTATGTGCTTCATGGACAATACTCGCCGCCTGGGTCAGCATCTCATGCTCATACGCACCGCCGAGATAAAGCGTGTACCCGACACCTTTTATATCAAGTTTACTCTCTTTGGCAAAGGAAACAACCTCACCGACACTCAGCCATGCTTTTGAATACGGGTCTTGTTTCTCATAAGGGACAAGATTTGTTTTAGCGTTGAGCTTTACAAGATAAGGAACATTTTTATAATCACGCCCATATCTGCTGATAAGCCCAAACTGTGTTGCAAATACACCTATTTTTGCACGTGAAGCAATTTTGAACAGATGCTCCGGAGAGTTGTCTTCAAGCGGAATATCTTTGCCGTAAAAATCATTGTTCAAATGCTCGACTTTCTGGTCTCCTGCAAAAAGCATCAAATGGTTTGTAGCGTTTGTCGCACTTTTGAGGTTTTTTTTGTATGTTTCTTCTTTGTTCTTTGGTACATCTGCCGGAATATTGTATTTCATCATGTTCTCCCAAGTTTTTGTTCAAGTTTGCCTACATTTTCTATGGTTTTTAAGACACTGTCAGGATTCAGACTCATCGAATCAATACCCAGACGCACAAGATACTCCGCCATTTCAGGGTAATCTGACGGTGCCTGGCCACAGATGCCGCTGTGACGGTCATTTCGTTTACAACCTTCCACTGCCAGCCGTATCATCTCTTTGACCCCTTCGTCTCTCTCATCATAATCAAAGGCAACGATTTCGCTGTCACGGTCAACTCCAAGTGTAAGCTGTGTCAGATCATTGCTTCCGATACTGAAACCGTCAAATATTTTGCTAAAAGCATCTATTTGAATAACATTGTTGGGAATTTCGCACATGACATAAATTTCAAGTCCGTTTTCACCCTGTTTGAGTCCATATTTTGCCATAGTGTCTATAACACGCTCTCCTTCATCCACTCTGCGGCAAAAAGGAATCATTAAAATAACATTTGCAAACCCCATCTCATCACGTACACGCTTCATAGCCGCACACTCCAGAGCAAACCCTTCCTCATAGTTTGGATGGGCATATCGTGAAGCGCCTCGAAAACCTATCATCGGATTATCTTCTTTAAGCTCAAAAACCTCACCGCCGAGCAGTGTTGCGTATTCGTTTGATTTAAAATCACTCATACGAACCACACAGGGTTTCGGGTATACAGAAGAAGCGATGGTTGCCACACCCTCTGAGAGTGTTTTGACAAAAAAATCTTCCATCGAATCATAAGCACATGTCAGTTCTTCCAATTTGTTTCGTGTTGCCTCATCCACTTTTTGGGGATGTTTCAAAGCCATCGGATGCGCTTTTATGTACTCGTTAATGATAAACTCCATTCTTGCAAGACCTATCCCGTCAACAGGCAAAGAGGCGAGGGAAAAAGCAATATCAGGATTTCCAAGGTTCATCATAATCTTTGTTTTTGTTTTTGGCAGATTTGAAAGGTCTGTTCTTATGATTTCATAATCCAAAAGACCTTCATACACATGGCCCTCTTCTCCCTCGGCACAACTTACAGTCACTTCATCAGCATCTTTGAGCACCTCTGTGGCATTATCGCATCCTACAACCGCAGGTATGCCAAGTTCCCGTGAAAGAATTGCCGCATGACAGGTTCTTCCGCCTTTGTTTGTAATGATGGCAGAGGCTATTTTCATGATAGGTTCCCAGTCAGGGTTTGTGGTATCTGCGACCAGTACCTCACCGGCTTTAAAGGTATTGAGATCTTTGACGCCTGCTATGTATCGGGCTTTTCCCTGTCCTATTTTTGTACCGATAGCCTGACCGGTGACAAGAACCCTGCCCTTTTCTTTTAAATGATAGGTTTCAAGAATATTGCCTTTTTTCTGAGATTCAACCGTTTCAGGGCGTGCCTGCACCATATACAGATGTCCGTCCAGTCCGTCTTTTGCCCACTCCATATCCATCGGTTTCGTAAAACCGGCTTTTTTTGAGTAGTGGTTTTCCACCTTGATGGCATAATCTGCAAGGACCATTACCTCGTCATCTGTTATACAGAAACGGCTCTGCTCTTGTGCTGTCGTCGGTATGTTTTTTGTGTATTCCACTGCTATATTGTCCAGATTTATCGTATCTGTAAAAATCATCTTTTTTTCTTTGGAACCCAAAGAGCGTTTGAGAACAGTACGGAACCCTTTGTTGAATGTCGGTTTATGCACATAAAAAGCATCAGGGTTGATGCTTCCCTGCACAACATTCTCGCCAAGTCCGAGTGCTGCATTTATGAAAACAACATCTTTAAAACCTGTCTCGGTATCAAGTGAAAACATGACGCCGCTCGCCCCGATATCACTGCGCACCATTTTCATAACAACTACAGAGAGGTAGACTTTGAGATAGTCAAAACCGTTATCATATTTATAATGTATAGAGCGATCTGTGAAATTTGATGCCAGGCATCGTTTGTAGGCATCCAGCAGTTCTTCTGCACTTGAAATATTCAGATACGTGTCATTTTGTCCTGCAAATGAGGCTTCCGGAGAATCTTCAGCCGTAGCAGAGGAGCGAACAGCCAGAGAGAGACTCTCCCCGTACTCTTCTTTGAGTTTTTCATACGCCTTTACAATATCCTCACGCAGATCATCCGGCAGTTTTGCATTATAAACTATCTCACGGCATTTTTTTCCTGCACTTTGCAGGGCATCAACATTGTCGACATCAAGATTATCAAGGAGTGCATGCAGTTTTTTCCAGGCATTGTTTGCATCCAGTACATGTATGTAAGCACTCGATGTAACGGCAAAACCATTGGGCACACGGACACCTTCCGCTGTCAGGTTCTGATACATCTCTCCAAGGGAAGCATTTTTCCCGCCAACCTCGGCAACATCCTCTATCCCGATTTCCTGAAACCATTTAATATTTTTTGACATCCTTGCACTCCTTGAAATACTTTTTACTTTTTGCTCTTATGAAAGTATTGTACTCCTTTTTCAGTAAACAAATATCCAATAATATACAACTATTTCCAATACAGTGTTTACTGTCTGTTATCAATTATATTTCATAATTAGACTAAATAAACTTGATATTAAAAGGATAAAGTTATGAAAAAAAGAGTTATGTTATCAACAGCATTGGCAGCCGTACTGCTTTCAAGCTCAGCACTCTATGCAAGCTACAATGACAGTGTTTCAAAAAAAGAAGAGAGAGCCATTAATAATCCGACTTCGGTAAAAGGTCACGCTGCTGCCCAGGCAAAGGTGGAAGAATCCCAATCCAAAGAAGAATTTATGCGTAAAATGGATGCTAAATATTTTCAATCAGATGCAAAAAAAGAGGATATGCGAAGGCTGAAAGATGTTGTCAATCAAGAAGCAGACCAACACAGACAGACCCTGCAAAAAGCACCAAAAGAGATTGCACAGGCACTCAGACAGACAGTTGCAGCCCTTAAAGCTTTGCAAAAAAGAGACACAAAAACAGCAAAAGATGCCCTCAACAAAGCCACTAAACTTTTTGACACGGCACTCAAAAACAATCCGAAACTCACACTCGTACCGGTTGCAGATGCCATAGAGGTTCATGATTTTACAGGAGATGCCAAACTGGTCAAACACATCATAAAATCTGCGCAGGATCTGCTGGATGATTATGATACACAGGCGGCCAGAGCCATTCTCATGCCTTTAGAAGATGAAATGGTAATGACAACACAGTATCTGCCGATGGGTATGTATCCGCTTGCGACAAAAGAAGCACTCAAAGAGTTAAACAAAGGCAAAGCCAAAGAGGCTTTTTCAATGCTTGTCACTGCCTTAAACGGTATAGTCATTAAAACAACCATTGTTCCTTTGCCGCTTATTACGGCACAAAGCCTGGTAGTCGAAGCATCCAAACTCAATAAAAAAGAGAAAGACAAAGCACTCAAGCTGCTTGATTTGGCACAGGATGAACTTGAAAAAGCAGTCTATCTGGGTTATACAAAGAAACATGCGCCTGAGTATAAGATGCTGCAAAAAGAGATTAAAAATATTGAAAAAGAGATTAAAGGGAAAAATATTGTTGCAAAACTCTATGAAAAAATCAAAAAAGATTTTGCATCACTGCTTACAAAACATGAAGCGGACACAAGTACAAAAAAACACTAACTGTACTCACGATTACATGCCAGTTTCAGACAGTTTGGCAACTGTCTGTCTGCAAGAAACGCCTTCATGTTTTCTAAAGAGATCTGCATAATTCTTTGCAGAGCCTCTTTTGTATAGTATGCCATATGCGGCGTGTAGAGAATGTTATTTCGATGAATGTACTTTATGTCGCTTATGACATCGAGACAGAGAATATTTTTCATTCTTCCGTACAGCACATCTTCAATCAGCTCTCCGCGCGCCGTATTGACAATTATGGCATCTTTTTTTAGTCCTGCTGCATTTTTTTCATTCAAAATATTTTTTGTAGCCGGTGTCAAAGGAAGTGCCAGCATCAAAATATCACTTTGTGCTATCACAGAGTCCAAATCACAAAAATCAATCCCTAACGCATCGACAATCGGTTTTTTTGTCCTTGAACAGGCGACTACTTTCATTCCAAAGCCTTTGCCAATTTGTGCCATTTGCGAGCCTATGGTTCCAAGACCGAGTATTCCCAGTGTTTTTCCCGAAATTTCCATACCCTGAAGATCACTGTAGTCAAAATTGTTTTGTTTTGTGCGCTGCAGAGCCATATGTGTATGTCTTGTGGCATTTAAAAGCAGTGAAAATGCAAACTCTGCAACAGCAGGACCGCCATAGCCTGCAACATTCGAAACAAGCAGTCCGCGCCGGTAGAGTGTATCGCATTTTATATGATCATAGCCTGTTGATCTTGTCTGCAGGTACTTCAGTGCCGGAAGTTTTTCTAAAATTTCATCGGTGATGCGAGAGTGTACAAAAACAGAAACAGCATCATACTCCTGCATCTCTTTGAGTGCCTCATTGACAGTCTCTTCAAAAAAGAAGAGTTCCTGCTCTTTAAGATGCTCTTGAAAAAAAGCTTTTTCTTCCGGTTTTGTCTCAAAAAATGCAATTTTCATCTACAGTTCCTTTTGAATTTCTTTCAAATAATAAAACATTGCAGTTTCTCCAAAAAACGGTCCAAAAATATTAAAAATCGGCAAAAAGTTAAAAAGTGCTGTGACGGCGCTGATAACAAAAAAGCCCGATTTGTATCCGGAAAGCTTTACTCTTTTTTCCTTTGGTATCACCAAAAGAGCACTGTCGTTGACAAAAGTATCTTTAATAAGCCAAATCCATAAGCCGAGTTGCAAAACAAAATTAAGCACAGGGATAAACAGCAAAGGAAAAGCAACAATCGAAACCACCGTATATATCGCTATATCCAGCAGTCTGTTTTCGCTTGCTTTGACCTCATCTTCCTGTAAAAGCGGTTCATAGGGAAAATGCTCTTCATTGATATCTTCCAGCAATGCCTCACTGAAAAAGCTTGTTATCAGCAACATACTGACAATGATACCGCTGTAGATAAAATAGATCCCCAGCAAATATGCCAGACTTTCCTGTACTGTCTCAAACGGCAACCAGTTAAAAAGTCTTAAAAACTGCTCATGCAAATATGCACCTTTAAAAAACCATATTACAGCCCAAAATACAGCACTTAAAAATACAACAAGCAGTGAAAAGGAGCTGTACTTTTCTTTAGAAACCCTCTCTAAAATCATATTGCCAAAAAATGCCAAAATCAGAGCAAATGTTACCAATACCAGAGAAAACCATAAAAAGGAGGAGAAGATCCAGGCTCCGTTTGAACGAAGCATAGAAAACGGTACCAAATCAATAAAACCTGCGGCGACAGAGATAAGTCCGCCCCACATAAAATAGCCGATGATCGACCAGACAATGGTAACGGCTGCCCCTATTGCCAAGGCACGTTTCATTATTTTGTAATTGAGTATTTCACTAAAACCAAAAAGTATTGCTTCTATAATGTTTTGCATCTTACTTTTTTTCGCACTTCATTGCATTTGCTTTGATGAATGAGAGTTTACTGAGTATATGCCCGAATTCGGCATCTTCTTCTTCAAATTTCTTACGAAGTTCGGCTCTTTTTTCTTCTAAAATCTCTATCTGTTTTTCAACATCTTTAGGATTTACATAGCATTTTTTTGCCGCTTCCTGCTCTTTTTCAAGTACCCAATCCATTGCTTTTTTTAAAAAATCTACCATTTTTGATACTCCGTTTATTATTTACATGTAACAATTATAACCCTTATTTTATTAATTTTTCATACTTTTTGAGAAATTTTATAAAGATAATCATGCATGTCAAAATAGCCGATCATTCCTTCGAACAGTATTCGCAGGCACAACTCCATACATAAAAAAATCACACCAAAAAAAAGAATAAGCACAAGTTTGTTTTGTTTGCCTAAAGCCCTCTCTTTCAAAAAAGAAAATCTTTTTATAAGAAAAAAACGCATCTTCCATACCAACACCGGCACAAACAAAGCAAAGATATAATAAAAGAAAATAAATATATCCTGTGCAATGAATGTATTAAAACTTAAGATATTCCACATGTACAATTATACCCCTTATAAAAATTTCACAAGTCTGTCTGTTGCATCAAGAACAAAATCCGGCGGCATATGCCCTTTGTTATAGTAGAGATAATTGTCAAATCCCCATTTCATCATTTTTGCAAGCGGTGAATGAAAAGCAATATCTCTGTTGCCGCCGTAAAGTACATTTGAAGCAATAAGCGTGGCATCATGTCCGCCCATGTTCATAATACAAAAGACTTCTAAATCATAAGAAGGTATTTCTATATCTTCTCCCAATTCTTTCATCACAGCAGCCGCAGCAATAGCCCCCTGAATAATAGCGACATGTCCAAGTTTTGGCTGTGCAAGCGCCGTAGCGTCACCTGCTGCAAAAATGTTCGCATAATCTAAATGGCGCATCTGTTTATCTGTAGGAATAAAACCTTTTTCATTACCCAGACCTGATTCAATTAATACTTTTGGAGCACTGTAGGGAGGAATGACAATCGCTAAATCACATGCCATTTTTGAGCCATCTTCAAATGCTACATAATCTTTCGCTATTTCTGTTAAGACTTTTTTATTGGAAAGCTTTATGCCTCTTTCTTGCATAATTTTTCCAAGAGCATTTCTTGGCGTATCGCCGACATCTTCAAAAAATATCTCACCAGGAGTAAAAACCTCAATCGTATAATCTTTGGTACGTTGCAAACCTTTGTCATGTGTGAGGTAAAAGTCAAGCATAAACATTATTTCGCCTATTGGTCCTTCACACGGTGCCAAAAGTTTCGGTGCATCAACGCGTGTTCCCCAACTGCTTTTTGCAGCACCCGTTATTATTTTTCCGCCTTCAAAACTTTGTACTTTTTTCCAAAGTTTTTGCGCCTGCAGCTCGTCACACACCGAATAGCCAAACTCTTTGAAACCCTTAATCGCATCATAATCTTTTATAGCACCCGGTGCTAAAAATATGTAATCATAACCAAGCATTTCACCATTTTTCAGTGTAAGCTCATTTTTTGGGGCATCAATATTTATAACTTCATTTTGTACAAACTTTGCTCCGCGGTTCTCTAAGGTGTGTTTCAGTTCTATCAAAGAGTGTGAAACAGGAGCGCCTTCAAAAGAGACCTCGGGCAAAGAGGGCTTCAAAAGAGAGTGGTTTCTTGAGTCAACAACGGTAACTTCTATTTTTTTACCGATAAGATGGCGAATTTTGTAAAATATATGCAAGCCTGCAAAACCTGCGCCTAAAATAACGACTTTTTTCATGTTTGATCCTTATAAGTGCCTGATTTTGACTGTAACATTTTACTTTTCCTCTTTATTTTGCAAAAAGATAATCAAAACAAAAAACAGTACCAGAAACAGTACAGACAAATGTTTTTGCAAAACAATCATTATGCCGATGATGCTTTCGCCAAACAGATAGCCCAGCGATGTAAATACAACCGACCATAAGAAAACACCGATAATATCCGCAATGAAAAACTTCCAAAAAGAAAATCCTGACATACCGACAAAAAGCAGTGAAGGAATGTGTGTTCCGTATATAAATCGCTCAAATATTATAACTAAAATGCCATGCTTGTGAAACCAGTGTTCAATGTTTTCTATCCGCTTCTTATAATGAACAGGTAGAAAATCTTTTTTTTTGATAAGAAAACGACCGCTTGTATAAAGAAGTATATCGCCGATCAAAGCGCCGGCAGTAGCAATCAGAATAATTTTCTCAATAGAAAATACTCCTTTTTTGGCTAAAAATCCGGCAAGTGTCAGCCCTATTTCTCCTTCGAGGATACTCCAAAAGAACAATATCCAATAAGAAAAATGATGTAATAAAAATTCCGTTATCATCTTGTTTTCTGTCCTTTAAACGTTCACAAATAATAGCGCATTTTTGACAACACTGTTCAAAAACGCTAAAATAGAGGGTTCATTAAAGAAAAGTTAATGTAAATAACAGTTATAATAAACAAACTAATCTCAGGAAAAAGATGCAATGCAGCAAAAAAGAATTATTATAAAAATTTTATTACTTTTATCTCTTTTTTCAATCTCTCTTTATGCAGATATTCAGCTAACAGGGAACTTGCATCCTGGAGATAATGATTCTAGCAGTTTTACACCTTCTGATCCTCTTACAAATGACACTGAACATACATATGATTATTATCTTAATAATCCTACAAAGTTTTATCTAAGTGAAGACAGTGATATTACCGCAGTAACCCTTGCTGATTTTGTCAGTGACAATACGAATATATCTGTTCAAGTATATATTGACGGTACGCTTGTGGGAACAGGTACAAACGGGAATGCTACCATAGAATTAGATACAACACTCAGCCTTACTAATGGCTATCATGACATAGCCCTAACCGGGAGTTGTTATGATAGAAGAGGTAACGAAACCACTTGTGGAAGCAGGAGGGTGAAAGATATTGATGATTTTTCTTTTAGTAGCATTACGCTCCTATCAGCACAAACATCTTTAGCCTACCATTTTATTCAAAGAAGGCATACAGGAGATGACAATGATGATGATGACAACTATGATATTGATGAGACCGAGTATAGTTATTATCCTGATGCATTTGAAGCACAAAGTGTTACATACAATATAAATGATACCAATGCATATGCCGGATTTGAAATATATCTTTCCCGTGTAAGGGACATTCATCAAAATGGAGTAAACAAACTCACTGTTTATGATACCGGCGGTGGAGTCATCACTTCCTTTGATCTAAATAACTCATCAACAGATACCTTTGACTTTAATGCTCTTTATGAGAACAATATCAGTAATATTGGTTCTGTAACTGTCATGAGCGGTGATACAGGAAGCTTTATTGATGACATTTCTTTTGGGGAACTCATTCTCATACCTCTAAGTTTTGCAGATTTACAAGAGAGAAAAAAACCAATTATTGACTACCATTTTGATGAATGTTCTTGGGATAATGACAGTAATACATATGAAATAAAAAACGACGGAACACTTGGTAATGATTATAATGCAAGCGCCCTAAACGATGCAAATATTTCTGAAGGCAAGATTTGCAGTGGAGGCGACTTTATAGATGGTCAAAAAGCAATTATTGCAAAAAGCCCTATCAGTCTGCCAAGTACATATACTATAACAACATGGGTAAAATTTCCACTTAGTTCATTGAACCATAGAAGTTTTCGAGAAGGTAGTTTTTGGAATCGAATTAATGTCTATTATTATAATATAGCTGACAAAACAGGCAGTACAAATGATTATATATATTTTAAAGAAGATACAACAAATAACAAATGGTACCTTTGTGTTGTAGAGAATGCATATGAATGTCAAGAGTACAATCCGCAAAATTTAAACGGATGGAATCTTTTGAGTTTTCGGGTCTCTTCAAGTACAACACTCTTTGACGTCAACGGAGTGAATCAACTCAGTTTTACTCAATCTCCAAGCAGTACCGCTTTAGGTCTCCTTTATAACTCAGACTATACTGCAAATGATGATATCCCCAATGGACAATCCTTAGGAGCACTCAGTGATGAGTTTCGTATTTATCGTCGTATTTTAGATACAAATGAGCTCCAACAACTTCTCAATGAAACAAGGATTTGTCCAACATGCGGCGGCAATCAAAACAACAACAAAACAACCCTCTTTAATGCAGTTAGTTCCATTGGTGGCGTTACATGTAATGCGGTAAACGACTGGGATAACAACCTTACTACACAAATAGTCAATAAGCCTTATGGCCTTTACATTCTCTCTAAAGATGCACTGACACAGACTGAAGCAAGTGCAGCTGACATTACAAAAGTCACACTTAAATACTATGATGACGGAAACACTACAGACTGTGGCGGCAATCTTCTTGCCAATGTCGTAAAATGTGATGACGCAACCAGCACTACATGTAACGATACCAATGCAAGCGGCTGTGCTTATTATGACAATATGACGATAGATCGCGCTGTAAAATGTGTTCAGGTTTACATAGAGGGAAGAGACCAGAACAATACCTCTTTGGACACAAACAGCTCTTATTCAAATGACAATTATGCCGTACGCCCTGTAAATTTCACATTGAATGTCACAACTTTACCTCTGGTTGCAGGCGCAGATTTCAACACCACTTTTCAAGCTTTGGATGCAAACGGCAATCCCTCCACAGACTATAATGAAACAAAGAACAGTTCTTTTAAAGTGGACGCAAATATCACAAAAAGTACATGTACTCTTGGAAGCTTTACGATGGAAAATTTTTCCTTTATCAACGGACAAAAAAATGATGTCAATGCAAGCTACAGTGAAGTCGGCGAACTTAATATCACTATACAAGAGATAAACGGCAATGAATTTGCAAAAATAGATGCAGATGACACAAATGACATTCAAAGACTGATAGAACAAAATTCGACAACAGTCTCATTTGCACCACATCATTTTTCCATCATAAACTATAGCTTTACACGCAACAATCCGGATCAGGACTGGCGATACATGGCGAATGTCAATGATGCCAATATCAGCATCACCTTTAATGTCCGGGCACAAAACGAGCAGAACCAGACAACACAAAACTTTGATGCTCTGTGCGCTGCAACGGATATCGGTGTAAAAATAGATCTCAACACAACGAATGATGATGCGAATGCAAGCTATTTTGAGCGTATAAACAATACCGTTACAACCGGACATGATACAAATTTAAGCAATATGAACCTGAATGCTACAGTCAATGACAGCAACTTCAGTTCCGGAGACTCTACACAAATAGAGTATGCCCTCAATGTCTACAGAGTCTTCAACGCTCCAAAAGAACCTCGTACTATCACGGTCACAGAGGTAAACACAACAAGCTCCAGTGTCATAAACAGAGGATTGACTCCGGAAAACAACAGCAGTAAATTTTACTATGCAAGACTCTATACACAGGATTTGGCAACTTCTCAGACAACTGATACCGTGCAGGCAAAAGTACTGGTCTATGACAGCCTTGCAGACAGTTATGTAAGTGATTTGAATTTGACAGAAGAGTTGAGTCACTGGTATCACTATGTCCCTCAAAACGAAAATACAAACGGAGACATCCTTACTCTGAATGTTTCAAGAACTACAACGAAAAAATCGGCGGATGATGACGGAATGAGCGCAACAGTCAGTTTTGATACAAACGGCACCTTTAGCATAACTGTCAACAACCCAAATCAAAATACACTGACTCACTATATTCATTTGGATGTCAGTCCATGGATCTGGTATGTCCATGAAAATTTTGGCAGTGACTATAACGAAAGTGTCGGCAGCAGTTGCAGTGAACACCCCTGTATCAAATACAATTTCAATACACAAAGCAGCGGAACAGGTGTCAGCAGCGGGAATGTCAACGGTGTCTCTTTTGATGTCAATGTCTCCAAAAATTCTCGAGGAATCAGGCTGCTGCGATGAAAAAAGCATTTACACTGATAGAACTTATCTTCTCTATGGTTATCATCGCCATTGCTTTTTCTGTATTGCCTAAAATTCTGCAGCTCTCCATCAAATCATCCACAACAAGCTTAAAAGAAGAAGCAATGTTCAATGCCGTAGCCTATGTCGGCTTGATTAAATCCACTGCTTGGGATGAGAACAATACAATAGTTGATGACATTCTTCTTGTGACTAGCGGCAACAGTGTTTATGACTGTAATGAAACATCAGGCTACAGAACAGGCGGTATGAAAGGCTCTCGGAACTGCTTTCACAAGAAGTATGCTTCTGCCCTTGAGCCTGACAGCAATGATTTGGATGATATGGATGATTTTATTACACTCAATGCAAAAAATTCCAGCAGTTCACGGGACTATAACCTCAGTGTAAATGAATACTATGTAGATGATATTGCACTCACAGGAACCATATATCCAGATGAAAACAACATTAGTACCGGTTCCACTAACACAAAACTTATAACAGTGACAGTACAGGCAAATAAAAAAGGAAATGTTTTAGGCAACAGCTTTGTAAAAATTTCTTTTATTGCCCAAAATATCGGTCAAATCAAAGTAAACAGAAGAGTGTGGCAATGAGAAGAGCGGCAACCCTTATAGAAATGATATTTGTCATTGTCATTATTTCTCTTTTGGCTACGGGTTCATTTAAAGCGATGCAGGCAATTTTAGTGCGTGAGTATAAAGCAAAACAGCTGACAAACCTCTCTTTGGAGTCTCAGATTGTTGTCAACCAAATCAGTAATTATTTAACGCAGCGCATCGTCTACAGCACCATTGGATACAACCCCAATGACGGCAGTTTTGAGTATATAGGCGATTTGACAAGCTCCAAACCCGTACTTGAATGGATAGGCAGAGCCAATGACTTATACCTTGAAAAAAGATACAGTGGCTTTTTTGATATGGCAACAAAAACCGGTACAAAAGTCGCCTCATACGGTATAGACGGCACTGCCATAGATACAAGTAAAACAGCTCTTATATTCGCAGGAAGTTTTGACCGTTCACAAAGTGACAGTGCAAATATAGCTTCGAGTTTCGGCTGGCATGAAAGCGACAGAGAGGACACCTATGATATCACAATAAGTGATCAAAATATCTCTCTTGACAACCCTGTCCCGCAATTTCTGTATGAAAAATATTTTTTGGTTGAGAGCGCTTATGCTATCGCCAGAGGAGAAAATATCGATCAAAATGCCACCTGTATCACAGATCTTGGCTTAAAGAGCAAAGATGTCAACAGTACTCTTTTTCTCTTTTCAAACTACAGACCGTGGAAGCAGGAAACATTTTGTGCAGACAAACAGGGCAACTCCAAAGTGGGAAATGTCTCTGTTTTGATGCAGAATATAGACGGTTTCAACTTCAGTGAAGTTGATTACACGATACGCATTCTTCTGGATGTCAACAAACAGATTCGCGGCGCCCACCCGGTGCACTTTTCCAAAATGAAGGTGGTATTTTAATGCGCAGCGGATTTAACCTTTTAATGGCTATTTTCATCATTCTTCTTTTAGCCGGAGCAAGTGTACTGACACTCAAGTACACTTCAATTTCTGCAAAACATTTTGCCGACAGCTATATAAAAGAGCAGGCAGAAATTTTTTCCCAAAGTGTTTTAGAGACAACAATTTTAAAAATTGAAGGGACAGACAGAAGTACCGAGTGCCTGACACTCTTTAGCCTTGATTCGGCAGACGGCAAATTTACAGCAGATGTAAATATTTCAACATATTATCTTTATGCAGATGACTATGACAATGCAACCGGGACAAACTGCAACAACGTAAAAAAAAGAATTCAGACAGAAGAGTCAAACGGCTATGTTCTTATAAACATCACTATACAGACAAACAGCAGCAATAATAAGATAGGAGACTATATATCTCCCGTCAGAATCGTAACAAGGAGCCTGCAACGACCATGAGAACAAAGGCCTATACATTAATAGAATTGATTTTTGTCATAATCATCATAGGGGTTTTAGCCGGAACAGGATTTTACTATTTTAAACCGCATTACCTTCAAAACGATCGTGATTTTTTAGAACTCCAACTCAATACAACCCGATATGAAGGACTCAATTATGACAAAAGAAACCCGTCCGGAAGTATGGATTATACTATAGGATGTATTTCGCAAGAGAATTTTTTCACCGACAGAACAACAATTGATACACATTATAAAGTACATGCTGTATTTACGGTAACTCCAAATGAGAACATTCTCTGTTTTGATACACTCGGACGCGTACACAACGGAACTGACGGAAACAAAACAACACAAAACTCATTATTGACCAGTGATATTGTGATAACATTAAGTTACAATAACGAAGAAAAAAACATTACAATTGACCATTTCAGCGGTGACTTAAGGTAACCTAATTCATATTTTGTTATAATAAAAGAAAATAGGATTGGTTTTTGGCTGAAAATGCAATAGTTCTTCTTGATAATGAACATACTGTTATTTATGACGGGCAAAAACCTGTTTTTGATACAAAGAACAAGGACCCTGAACTTTTCACTGCAGTTGTTGTTCCCTTAAAATATATTCACTCTTTTTCTTTTAAAATTGCAAATACAATCAGCGATGATGAACTCGCAATGAAAACAGAACTCAAAATGTACAAAGAGGGCGGACTTGATGTACAAAAAGAGTATGCTGTTGATTTTATCAAGTATGAGCTTGACCATGAGTATCTCATCGAAGCCTTTGCCCTTTCTCTTGATGATTTCAATCACTATATTGCGAATTTTTCATATAAAATAGATGTAGTCGACCTTGCCCTGCCCCGTTTTTTGATATATGAAGCACTTTATAAAACAGAAGAAGAGAAAAAATCAAATGATTTGTATATCTACATCAGCGACGACGAAGCTTTCGGAGCGATATACCAAAACGGCAGATATATCGGTCACAGGGTTATCAATTCACTCAATGCTATCTCGAAACGGACAGGCCTGGAACTTGTAAAACTCAAAGAATATTTACAGGAAAAAGGCTTTAACCGTGACAACTACGGGCTTGAAGAGACCTTGATTTTAGATACCGTCATTGAAGTCTTTTCAAAAGATATAGAAAAGATTGTCTACTCTATCAACCATAAACGCGGTCTTTTCGGATTGACCGGCATAGATACAGTTATCATAGATTTTGAAGGGCACACTCTCGAAGGCATAGGAGATTTTTTCTCTCAATATGGCTTTGAACCTGTTATAAAACCTTTAACATACCATATACAGCAGGCAACACCTTCTCTTTCTGTCTTGCTTGAGTATCTCTTTGGGCTGCATCAGGGAGCAGATTTTCATCAGGTTAATTTAACACATCTTGAAAGAAAAAAACCGCTATCGCAGTATACGGGCTTTCGCTATCTTATAGAAACACTTATTACAATTGTTGTTCTTTTAGGTATCGGCATCTTTGTCAGCTACTATCTCAACCAACAGCAGGAAAAAATTACCCTCCTTGAAGTCAAAGCAAAAGAGCGAAAAAAGAAGACAGAAGATCTCTCTCTTCGTGTCAAAAAAATCAAAAAGAAAAATGATCGGCTGCTCAAAGAAAAAGAAGAGCTTGAAGACAAAATATTTGTATATGAAACGACCTTCAGGGTTATTCCTATGATAGGACAAATTGGGATAAAACGGCAAAAAATGATGAATGACATTCTGAAAGTACTGAAGAAGTACTGTTTGAGTGCCTCCTCTATATTTCAAAAAGATGAAAAAAGATTTGAGATTCAACTCATCTCGCAATCCGCTAAAAGAGGTAACATTTCCAAGTTTATGCATGATCTTATAGAACTGGGATATAAAAATGTTATGACGAAAGATATTACTTATGAAGACGGTGTCTATAAAAGTAAAATCTATATCAGTGTAAAAGAAGTTGAGTAGCATGCTAAGAGATAAATTTGAAGAGATAGAGAATTTAGATTCCAGAAAAAAAACTGGCATATATATTGCTATTCCTTTTATACTGTTTGCTCTTTTTTACTTTCTGTTTCTTTCCTCTGCCCTGGATGAGTTTGATGCCAACCTAAAAAAGACAGAAGCACTGCAAAAAGAGTTAAGCAAACCGACTCTTAGGCTGCTTTTGGCAAAAACAGTTCGTTTAAAAAAAGAGATTGTAAAAAACAAAACAGCAATTGAGCAAGACAGAGAGCAGTTGAATTATTTTCAGCATAAACTGGATTCAAAAAGTTTTCTGTTTATTTCCAAAAAGTCAATCAGTCTCTTTTTGGACAAACTTTTAGATAATTCTTTGCACAAAGGTGTCTTGATTCAAGCCATCACTCTGCACAATGAGAACAAACCCTACATAGGGAATTTAAAACTGAAAAAGGTCATCGATGTCAATGCCAGCGGACGATTTTTAAATGAACTCTCTTTTTTGCGCAGCGTAGAAAAAAGTACCATGCTGATAAAAGTTGAGAACCTGCACATTTTTTTGCAAGAAACGAATCAACCGCTTTTCTCTTTTGAAGTAAAATTTTATGGAGTTGAGAAATGAAAAAAGTGATTTTAGCCTCTGTGTGTTTTCCTTTTTTATATGCAAACTCTCTGCCCATTGTCAACTATGACCCTTTTTACAAAAGTCAGAAAATACTGCATACACGCCATGCCAGCAAAAGGCAGAGCAACTCTTTTGTACTCAGTGCAATTTACAACAACCGTGCCTTTGTCAACAACAGATTTTATACTGTCGGTGAAAAAATCCAGGGCTATAAAATAAAGAAAATATATAAACAATCCGTTGTTTTGCAAAACCGCAGCCGTCTAAAAATACTGCATTTGCAAAAAAACCACCTTATCCAAATCAAACAAGCAAAAAGAGAAGAAAAATGAAAATACTACTTTTACTGTTCCTCGCACATACCCTGTTTGGATCCACTGTTTGTGAAAACCAGCTCTTCTCACTCAGTGCCTACAAACAAAAACAAAAAAGTGCTATAGAAGTCGCTTCGATTTTAAAAGAATTAAGTGCTACCTGTAAGCTCTCTATTGTATTCAATGATGACGTATCCAAAAAAATGCTTCATAAAAAACTGGATTATGTCAATATTAACAACTATACTTTTGAGCAGTTTTTAGACTTTCTGTTTAACGAGGCAAATCTTTTTTATACCTATGAGCCTACAAAAAACACCCTGGAAGTACAATATCTCAAAACAAAAACCTTCAATGTTGATTATATATACCTAAGTGAGTTGAGCAGTGAAAGCAGCAAGTCTATCACGACCGGTGCGGCAGGTATTTCGGCAGGTATTTCAGGAGGAGGTGCCGGAGGCCTTTCTGGCGGCGGCGGAGGATTTGGCGGTGGCGGTGCCGGTGGAAACAACAGAGGACAAAACAGCGGAAATTCATCTTCGAATGATTCTACGACAATTAGTTCAAAATCAAGATTCACATACTGGGACAATCTACAAAGTAATGTTTTAAAGCTCTTTCATAAAAAGGAAAATGTAAGAATATTCATTAACAAAGATGCCTCTCTTTTAACCGTCACCTCAACAAAAAAGAACCTGGAAAAGGTAGACAGATATCTTAATGTTTTACTGAAAAAAATGCACAAACAGGTGGCTATAGAAGCAAAAATAATAGAACTCACCTATGATGACAGCTCCTCAACCGGCATCGACTGGAGTAAGCTTGATTTGTCTTTAAGCGGAAGCATCACTAATGACCCGGGGGCTGAAGGGGCAACGCTTTTAAACAGACCCACATACAATCTGGCTTACAGTTTTTCAACAGCAAAGTTTTTAAAATATTTAAAAACATACGGAGACATCAAGGTCCTCTCCAACCCAAAAGTTGTCACAATGAACAACCAGCCTGCTGTTATCAATGTAGGCGATCAACTCTCCTATAAATTCCAGTCAGGTTCCGTGACAACAACAGGAGGCACAGCAGCAGCCACTAATCTTTTTTCTGTTGGTTCTACCTTTATAGGTGTAACGCTTTATGTTATTCCTGAAGTAAGCCAAAACAATGAAATCATTATGAAAATAAACCCTGTGGTTTCCAAACTCGCTGACAACACCTCCACAACAAACACCGCTTCAAGTGCTACACGGGAACTTCCGCCTGATACAAAAATAAAGCAGATGACCTCTATTGTACGCATTAAAAACAATGAAAAAATAGTCATTGGCGGGCTTGTCAGCATCACTAAAGGCGGTTCTTCTGTAAAAGTACCTCTTTTGGGAGATATCCCGTTTTTTGGATCTCTCTTTAACTATAAAGAGAAGATAAAACAAAAAACAGAGATGTTTATTATCATACAGCCCCATGTTGTAACGACAAAAGCTATGCCGACACTCAGAGACATTGATTTAAAAGATCCGTTTTTTCAATCAACTTTTGACAAAAACAGTACCATTGAGAATACAACCAATGGGTAGGTTTGCCAAATGAACTATTTAGAACTTGCCCAGTGTTTTGAAGAACAAAACAGTTCTGAACATTATCATCAAAACAGTGAAGTGCTTCACATAAAAAATACAATAGAGAGCATCTTAAACAACAATACAAAACAACTCCTCTTTTTAACAGGCGAACCAGGCGTAGGAAAAAGTGCTTTTTTAAATTACATCGAAGAGCAGTTTACTTATGACATTATCAAATTTGACATTCCTTTTTTGGAACCTATAGACTTCGTAAAAATTCTAATTCAAAAAACGCAGACAGAAGTTGCCAACTACTCCTTAGAAGAACTCATCAAGCAGGTCATCTCTTTATACCAGAATTCAAACTATATAGTAGTACTCGATGAAGCACAGCTGCTCTCTAAAGATATGATTGAAATCATTCGGATTCTGGCAGATTCCAAGGCATTCTGGTTTATCCTCGCTATGCATGAGCATGAGTCACAAAAGATACTCAAAGAGCCACAGTTTGCATCAAGACCACACAAGGTTCTCAAGTTGCAAAATATTTCAATGCAGGAGTGCAGAGAGTACATTTACACAGAACTGCAAAATAAAAACGCCTCTATGCTTGCCGGTGAAATCACAAAAAAACATATAAAAGATATATACAGACTCAGTAACGGCAATATGCGCGTACTCAAAAAACTTCTCTATACCTCCTTTTTACTCATTGACTATGCGCAAAAAAATGATAAAGAGCATTACAAAGCATTTAACAAATGTATTCTGACTATGGCTGCCATAGACGGAGGGCTGATCAATGCATAATTTTGACGACTTGCAAAAACGCTGTAAAAAATATGCAATGAAAAAAAAACTGAAATATGCCCTGGTCGCTGTTTCTGTAATTATCGCTGCTGTGCTTCTTTATCTTTATGCGCTTAAGCAGGTATCGACTCTTCCTGAGAAAAAAACTTCTGCAAAACCCAAAGCTGTTACAAGTGCGCATCCTGTAAAAAAAACAGCACCCAAAAAAGAAGTGCAAAGAGAAAAAGTCAAAAAAGTATCAAAAAAAGTGCAAACAGATGCAAAAAAATACTCTTTGCAGTTTTTGGTAGCATCTCCACGCTATACAAACAGAATCAAAAAAGAAAAAAAGCATCTCGAGACTCTTGGTTTTGTCAATTGCAAACTGCAGCAATCTTCTGTTTACATCCACCTTGTATGTAATGAATCAGACACTTTGCAAGACCTTGATCCCTATATAAAACTGGCACAAAGAAAAAAACTGGACTATGTTATCCGGACACAAAATAATGATGCCCTGCAGCAAGAAACAGTGCCAGAAAAAAAAGAGAAAGTTAAAAAAGCAGTTCCGCCGTTGCAAATACAAAAAAATGTACAAAAGACAGTGCCCCCAATGATCAAAGTGCAAAGTGCTGATACACAGGAGCTTCAAAAAAGGTTTGCACAGACTCCAAATTATGCCGTAGCACTTGTCATAGCACGCAACTATTACAAAGAAGGCAACTACAAAAAAGCGATAGTTTGGGCAAAAAAAGCAAATCAGCTTAATAAAAGTGATGCACAATCCTGGATAATTTATGCAAAATCTCTTTATGCACTGCATCAGGATGCCAAAGCCAGGCAATTGTTGCATATATATTTGCAGTATGAAAATTCGGATGCAGCGCAAAGCCTGTTAAAACAATGGGAGCATACTCAATGATAAACAAAAAGATAAGACTCGGTGACCTGCTGATTGAAAAAGGATATATCACACAAGAGCAGCTTGAATCTGCTCTGGCCAAACAAAAAGAGCTTAACTTTACAAAAAAACTCGGTGAAATTTTTATTGACGAGGGGTACATTTCACAAAAAGAACTGCTTAAAATGCTTGCAACTCAACTCAAAATTCCTTTTGTCGACCTTTTTGGCGAAAAAATTGATTTTGAAAAAATTGTTGCAAGGTACCCGATAAATTTACTAAAAGTCGCCCATGCCATTCCTTTTAAAGAGGATGAGGACTTCATCTATATGGCAACCAGTGATCCGCTTAATTATGATGCTTTGGAGAATTTGGAAAGAAGCATATCCATCAAACCGATGAAAATTTCTTTGGCCTATGAAGATGACATTAATGTTATTTTCAAAAGAATAGAGACGCTTAAAAAAACAAAAGTCCTTATAGATGAAGTAAAAAAAGAGTTACAGACAGAGGGATTAAAAAAAGAGGGAGAAGACAGCGCTGTTATGCGGCTTATTCGACTGCTCATCAGCGATGCTATTGCAAAAAGAGCCAGTGATATCCATATAGAACCCGAAGACAATGACAGAATGATTGTACGCTCCCGTATAGACGGCGTTTTGTTTGAAAATTTCATTTTTGATATGGAGATTTACCATGCCATCTCTTCACGCATCAAACTTTTAGGCAATATAGACATATCCGAAAAGCGGGTTCCCCAGGATGGAAGATTCTCTTTGAACCTTTTTGACAAAGCCTATGATTTCAGACTCTCTACCACGCCGACTATCTTTGGCGAATCTATCGTTATGAGAATCCTCGACAGAGAAAAAGTTCTTTTAAAACTCGAAGATTTGGGCTTTGCAGATGAAAACCTGGAAGCATTTAATGACCTGATTACCTCGCCTCACGGCATTTTACTCATTACCGGACCTACGGGTTCTGGTAAAACAACCACTCTGTATGCGGCACTCAATGAGATAAAAAGCATCTCCAACAAGGTTATGACGGCAGAAGATCCTGTTGAGTACAGACTGCCTCTTGTGCAGCAAATCCAGGTGAACGAAAAAACAGGACTCACTTTTGCAAGAGCAATAAAATCTTTTTTACGCCAGGATCCTGATATTATCCTCATCGGTGAAATTCGTGACAGCGAAACCCTTGATGCCGCATCCCAGGCTGCCCTTACCGGACATCTCGTACTCTCAACACTCCACACAAACGATGCCCCGGGAGCAATCCCGAGAATGGTACAGATGGGGCTAAAACCCTACTTGATTTCAGATTCTCTTATCGGTGTTGTAGGACAGCGTCTTGTAAGAAAGATTTGTCCCTACTGCAAGCATGAGGTAAAAATACAAAAATCCCAACTGCCAAAAGTAGAAAAATATATCAAGCCTGACGCTGTTGTTTATGAAGGGAAAGGGTGCTCAAAATGTGATTTTACAGGGTATTTCAACAGAACAATGATTTCAGAAGTTTTTGTTCTTGATGAAGATACCGCAAAGCTTATCTCTGAAAATGCAAATAAAATAGTTTTGGCAGAGTATGCAGAAAAAGCGGGAAAATACAAGCCGATGATTTACGACGGAATGAACAAGGTACTCAAAGGAATAACAACTGTTGCGGAAGTACTGCGTGTAACCAAGGAACATTAGGGTGAAGTATTTTAAAATTGATTACAAATTTGGGAAAAAACGTTCCTCCGTTGTTCTCGAAGCACAAAACAAGATAGAAGCCATGGAGAAGTTTTTTGAAATGGAACTTGGCGTTCTTGTAAAAATTCAAGAGACTTCAAAACCGCTTGAACAGTCATTTCAAGACCTTTTGGCAAAATACAACGACCCTATAGGCAAGGGAAAAGTTGATCAGGAGAGGCTCATAGCACTGCTCGATCAAATGGCAATTATGCTTGATGCAGGGCTTCCTCTCAACTATACACTCAGCGAAGTAACAAAACACCAGGAAGACAAAGCTCTCAAAGCCATATTTGAAAAAGTTTTAAACGACATAGAGAGCGGAAAAGGTTTTTATGCTTCCGTGCTTCCGTTTCAAGAGCAGCTTGGAAGTCTCACTGTTGCCATGATTCAGCTTGGTGAAGAGACAGGCCAAATAGCTGAATCACTCACACATCTCACCGATATACTCCAAGACATTCTGGATAACCGAAAAAAATTCAAAAAAGCCACACGCTATCCGCTGGTCATCGTGACAGCCATGGGTATTGCATTTAGTGTTGTGACAATTTTTGTTATTCCCCAGTTTAAGTCTATCTTTGAAAGTTCACAAATGGAACTGCCTCTGCCGACAAAGTTTTTACTCTGGCTGGAGTATGCTTTACGTGTCTATGGTCCCTATATTCTTGCCGGTGCTGTATTTTTGGCGCTTACTATTTCTTACATGTATAAAAAGAGCGACAAAGTTCATATGTTTTTGGATAAACTGATACTTAAAATTTACATTATCGGCAAAGCAACTTTTTTTGCAATGATCAGTCGTTTTGTCTATGTGTTCAGCGTACTTGTCAAAGCAGGAATTCCCATGCTTGAAGCTCTGCGCATAGCCTCCGGAATTATAGACAATGTCTACATCAAACAAAAAGTAGACAGAATTGCGAGTGCTATCGAAGAGGGGAAAAGTCTGAACCAGGGTTTTGAAGAGACAGAACTTTTTGAAAATATGGTTGTTGAGATGATAAAAGCGGGTGAAACCGGTGGTGGTTTGGATAAAATGCTGCAAAAAGTTGTCAAAATTTACAAAGACAGATTCAGCTATATTGTCGACAATATTGCTACACTGATAGAGCCTATACTGCTTGGGGCAATTGCAGGATTTGTTTTAATGCTTGCACTTGGAATTTTCCTGCCAATGTGGAATATGGTCGATATGGCAAACTAAAGGAGTCAGAATGGATATAGAGACAGGGAGTATCGGTATAGCAATTGTAAGTGCATTTATACTGGGATTTGCTTTATGGATTATACACAAAATGTCAAATTTATAAGAAAGTTCTATCCCTCTATAAGTATAAAAGTTCCGTTGACATCATTGTATTCCCAATGGTCTGTACTGTCAGGTTTGTCACTGCTGTTTTCGCCAATACCGCTGCTTGTGCTTGATGCCGGTCCGTGGTAGTCGTTGTTTGCCGTGCAGCTCCATTTTGCATCCACACTTGCCGGATTTTTCAGCAGATACTTAAAAGCCTGGGAATTTGTTGCTGCACACTCACCCAGTTTTTTAGGGTAACCGTTGTCACAGTCAAAAAGAGCATCACTCCCGTTGTTGCAGTCAATACTGTTGCCGTTTCCCCAGCTGAATGTACCCTCAGCGGTTATCCAGTCGGCATGAATATCATCGAGTGCAGACTGCACCGTCGCAGCCGTTGCCATTTCAGAAGAGATTTTGGCATTTGAAGAGAGGTGACTAAATTTTGGTATAGCAACTGCGGCTAAAACACCGATGATTACAATAACAAAAATTAGTTCTATGAGTGTAAATGCTTTTTTCAAACAAGCCCTTTATATAAAGAAGAGAGACTATCCCTTCTTTATAATATAATTAAAATGTTATAGTGTGTGCAGTTGTACTGTTTGTGTCATTTATTTGAGCACATTTTGCTTTTGTTTGAGGATCACCAAGTTGATTACAATCAACACCATAGGTAATAGTGGAAGGACCTGTCATTTGAATTTGTGCAACAACACCAAGATCGTTTGGACCTTGATATTGAGATGTATTTGCATCCGTCCATGTCCAGTTTCTTCCATTAAGATTTACTAAACCCTGCAGTGTATATGTTGCATTGTCTTCCAAATCTCTTTGATTTACTGCTGTAGATGCACCCGCACTTGCCATATCAGTCGTAACTTTAATGATATTATTCGCCTCTGCACTCTGTTTCAAGTTTTTAAATTTCGGAACAGCTACCGCTGCCAACACACCTATAATTACAATTACGAAGATGAGCTCTATAAGAGTAAAACCGCTTCTTTTCATACTACTTCCTTATATTAATATATCATACTCATTATATCGGTTTAAAACTTAAAAAACTTAAATTAATCCCAAAAGTGCGATAAATAAAACAGGAGGTGTTACTATAAGTCCTACTTTCATGTATTCGCTCCAGCCTATTTTGAGTCCTTTTTGTGCGAGTACATGTAACCACAGCAGTGTTGCGAGAGAGCCTATGGGTGTCATTTTCGGTCCAAGATTTGCTCCGAGTATATTGGCATATACCAAAGCTTCATTGCCTGCATAGCCGACTTTATCTATGGCGATGTCCATTATCATAATTGTCGGCATATTGTTCATCACAGAACTGATAACGGCCGACAAAAAGCCCGTACCTAGGACAGCTGCCGTTGTGCCCTGTGTATTGAGCATTGCTATCCATGAGGCAATGATGTCCGTTAATCCTGCATTTTTCAAGCCGTACACCACAACATACAGCCCGATACTGAACCATACAATCTGCCAGGGTGCCGCTTTGATTGTCATAATCGGTTTGACGGCCTTGTAATGGTTGGCTATTGCCAAAAACACCAAAGCCCCGCCGAGTGCAAAGAGAGACACGGGCAGGTGAAATCTATCGCCTATAAAATAGCCCAACATCAAAAGTACCAAAAAAGCCCATGAAATTTTAAACATTACAGAGCTTTTTATGACTGTAGAGGCTTCAGGCAAGGCTTCTACGTTTACATGTAAAGGAATATCCTTTCGAAAGTAAATCCATAAAACGGCAATGGAAGCAAAAATACTCAAAAGATTTGGCAGGAACATATTTTTGGCATACTCCACAAAACCTATGTCAAAGTAGCCTACTGTTACGATATTTGTCAGGTTTGAAATGACCAGAGGATTTGATGCGGCATCGCCTATGAAACCGCCTGCCATTAAAAAAGCAAAAATAGGCAAGGGCTTCATTTTCAGGTATTTCATCTTTGCCAGTAAAATCGGTGTCAAAATCAAAGCTGCCCCGTCATTGGCAAAGAAGGCTGCCACAACTGCCCCTAAGAGTAAAATATAGACAAACATTTTGTTTCCGTTTCCACCGCTGAGACGCGCCATTTTAATGGCTGCCCACTCAAAAAAGCCTATTTCATCCAGTACCATGGAAAGGATGATAATGCCTATAAAAGAGAGTGTCGCATCCCAGACTATATCTATCACTGTGAGCACATCATCAAAACTCACTATACCCAGCACTAGAGCGACGACAGCGCCAATAACCGCCGTCGTCCCTATCTGCAAACCTCTGGGCTGCCAGATGATAAAAACCAATGTCACTAAAAACAAACCAAATGCAAGTACCATACTTCACCTTTTATACTATTTTTAAAATCAATACTGTTGTTGCAGCCCTACTGCTCTCAGCCGGCACTGAAGTACCGGTTCCAAAAAAGCTGTTTAACTTAATGGCATCAGGCTTAAAAAACACAAAGCCCGCACTGAAGTACGGGTTCCCAAAAAGTTACTTCACTTTATGACGCAGTCTCTATTCCAAAAACACCTCGGAACCGGTACTTCAGTGCCGGCTGTTACAACTTTTGTGCATAATTTGTACGCTTTGGTGAAAGTATAACGAAATAAAATCTATAAATCAATATATCTTGATATTTGTGTTTTAATCTGCTATAATTTTGCAAACGGAGGATGCAATGGAAATATTTTTAAAAACTGTTTCGGCATTAAATGATGAAACAAGAGTCCTTTTACTGCGATTTTTGGATGAACACGGGGAGTGTTGTGTCTGTGATTTGCAGGAATCGCTTGATATGATTCAGTCTCGTCTCTCACGGCACCTGAAAATACTCAAAGAAGCCGGGTTTTTAAGAGTTGAGAGAAAAGGCACCTGGGGATTTTATGCTATTCGCTCACCGCTTGACAGGTTTCGCACAGAGGCTTTAAGAGAAATTCGGCATTTGGAAATAGCCTTGCCGCCTTTGAAAAAATCATCCCAAAACGGAGCATGTAAAATATGAGTCAAAAAAAAGAAGTTTTAATTCTCTGCACCGGCAACAGCTGCCGCTCCATCATGGCCGAAGCCCTTGTCAATGCGAAACTTGGTGAGTGTGTGCATGCCCAAAGTTCGGGTGTCAAAGCAAGCGGCAAGGTAAACCCTCACGCACAGGCACTGCTCAAACAAAAAGGGTATTGGAAAGATGAGTATCATTCAAAGGTGATTGAAACGGTGCTGGATACTCCTTTTGATCTGGTCATTACGGTCTGTGACGCTGCAAAAGAGAGCTGTCCCGTCTTTGCCAAAGCGGTAAAGACCTTACATGTAAGCTTTGAAGATCCAAGCGGCAAAGCAGAAGCGGAGTACGAAAAAACTCTCAATTTAATAGAAAAAAAGTTATTGCCAATCATAAAAGAGGAGTTATGCGATGAACAGAAAAGTAAATAAAACAGACAGCGGTGTAAAAATTTCCTTCAGTGGTGCAGTCAAAAAGCAAAATATCGTTTCCATGGTAGAAAACTGTGCCACAGGAAAATGCGAATGTATGAGTGATGCCACAAAAAGCAAAATCAAAAATATGTCTGTCAGCGGAAAAGACGGCGATGTTTCGTTAAAGCTTGACGGTGATGTAAGCACCCAAGAGATAGAAGCCGCACTGGCAAAATCAAAAGTTATAAATTAACTCAAAAAATATAGATTTTTATTAGTAAAAATTAGATAGAATCGGTTTATAAAATTAAACACAAGGACATATATATGTTAGTAACAAATCCAGCTCCAGATTTTACAGCTACAGCAGTTTTAGCTGATGGCTCAATCGTAGAAGACTTCAAATTAAGCGAAAATTTCGGTGAAAAAGGTACTGTAGTATTCTTTTACCCGTTAGACTTTACTTTTGTCTGCCCGTCTGAAATCATTGCATTTTCTCACAGATACGATGAATTTCAAAAACGCGGTGTGAACGTTGTAGGTGTTTCAGTTGATTCACAGTTTTCTCACTTTGCATGGAGAGAAACTCCGGTTGAAAAAGGCGGAATCGGCCGTATCAATTTCCCTCTTGTTGCAGACTTGACAAAAGATATTTCCCGTGCTTATGATGTACTTTTAAACAATGCAGTAGCACTTCGCGGTTCATTTTTAATAGATGACAAAGGCATTGTTCGTCATGCGGTTATCAACGACCTTCCACTTGGACGTAATGTTGATGAAATGCTCAGAATGATCGATGCACAGCAGTTTACTGATGAGTACGGTGAAGTTTGTCCTGCCGGCTGGGAAAAAGGTGACGAGGGTATGAAACCTGACGCCGAAGGTGTTGCCGAGTACTTGGCAAAACACGAAAAAGAGTTATAAAAATCTTTAGATAAGAGAGTTTTTACTCTCTGTCTAGCTTCTGCAGTGCTTTCTCGCTTGCCTTATTTGCTCTTTCATAATACCCTTTATCCTGATGTGATACACATCCGCTGAAACTGACAACCGCCAACAATAAAACCAACAATAAATTTTTATGCAGCAACAACCTGATTCCTCCCGTTTTGTTTCGCTCTGTACAAAGCATCATCTGCTTTTTTCACCAGCTCTTCTCTCGTCTGCGGCTCCTGATACTCGGCAACGCCTATACTGATCGTGATTTTATATTTTTTATCTATAGTATATGCCTCAACTCTCTTTCTTATTTTTTCGGCAATGACAACAGCCTTCTCTTTTGTTGTATTTTCCAGTATGACAACAAACTCTTCACCTCCCCAGCGACCAAATATATCAGTTTTGCGAATATGCTTCAAAACCAGACGACTCAAAGCTTTTAACACTCTGTCTCCTATATCATGGCCGTATGTATCATTGACAACTTTAAAATGATCTATGTCAAACATTAGTATGCAAAACGGTTCTTTATAGCGTTTATATCTTTGTATTTCTATATTTATCGCATCATCTATTTTGTAACGGTTGTATATTTCTGTCAAGCTGTCTATGGTTGCCAGTTTCTTCAGCTCTTTTTCCATTTCAATGCGGCTTGTTATATCTGTACTTGTAGAAACAAAATTTTGAATATTTCTGTTTTCATCAAAGAGCGGTGTTATTTTCAAGTCTGCATAATAGAGCCTGTCATCTTTTGTCTTATCAATCAGAATATTATGATAATTCTTTCCAGCGAGTATTGTCTCCCAAAGATTCTTATAAAACTCCTGTGTATGTTTTCCTGATTTAAAAATATTTGTTTTATTGCCTATCAGTTCTTCTCTCTCATATTTTGTTTTTTCAATCACAGAATCATTGACATACTCTATGATACCGTTTGCATCGGTAATCAACACCATGTCATCAGTCTGTTCCAAAGCCTGTGCAAGAAGTTGCACTTTTTTTCTCTCAAGCACTGTTTCTTTATCCAGATAATACAACTCTTCTTCCATCTGCTTACACCTCGTCATATCTTTGTAAAAGACTATCAGTTCACCGTTTGGCAGTTTTCTTACACTGTTATATCGCCAGCCGCTGAGCTTCTCATCTTTGTAAAGCCTTGTGTCAAGATCTCTTGCTTTGCCGTCTTCATGGACCTGCAACAAAACATCAAAAAGCCCGAACTCTTTTACTCCGGGAAAAACTTCTGTCAATTTTTTGCCTATCAGCTTCTCCTTGGAAATATTTTCAGTTTTCTCAACATTTTTATTTAAATCCACAAAAATAAAATCATTCTCTTCAAATTTATAAATAACAACATTATCAGGAAGTTCATCTATTGCAATAGTAACACTTCTGTCCGCAGCTTGCATCTACTCTTTCCCTTTTTTAATATATTTAAATGATAACCTTTGTTTTCTGCCAAAAAGCTTAATTGGGATTTTTCATTGTTTGTTGTGGCAGAGAAGAAGACGGAAACACACTAAATATAATTTTCGGATACTCTTGTACTTTACACCATTTATACCCGTTTTTACGATAATAACCCGGAATTTTCCTGAATTCCACGAATTCAAGAAAAACAGAGAAACATCCTCTGTAAAGCCCTAAAATAGGGGTATCATATTTCAAAAATGGGTGGCACAAACTTTAAGAGAAAGTTTTTTATAATACCTTTATGTATGTTAGAAAAAAGAAAAACTCAAGTGGTTCTGTCAGTATCCAAATAATAAAAAAAGTAAAAGGAAGATCAAAAGTAATTGAGAGCATAGGCTGTTCAAAAGATTCAGATGAGATAGAGGAACTTTTAAAAAAAGGCAAAGAGAGAATAAAAGAGTTAGAGCCCACACTGTTTGACAACATAGAACAAGAAGATAAAAAGTTAAAGTTTTTGTCAATCTCAAATGAGCAAATAATTCCTATAGGTGATGAACTCTTTTTTGGTAAAATCTTTGACAGGATTATCAGTAAAAAAACTATTTTCCAATCAGTGTATAAGAAAAATGATAAGCATGAACTTTTTAAAGCACTTGTAATATCAAGAATACTCTATCCAGGGAGTAAGCTGTATCTAAGTGATTATCTTTTTTATTTTAAAAAGAAAGAGATTAGCGATGAGACAATATACAGATTGGTAGATAGTCTTTATAAAGATGAGATTAAACAAAGAGTTGAAGAGGCTATATATCAAGATACACTTGCAAAAATAGATAACAATTTAGTTGTAAGCTTCTATGATGTAACAACACTGTTTTTTGAGAGTGAGAGTGAAGATACCTAAGAAGAATAGGTTTCTCCAAAGAAGGAAAATTAGCACGGCCACAGATACAACTGGGTCTATTTACAACACTACAAGGGTATCCTCTCTCTTATGAGGTGTATCACGGTAAAAAGTATGAGGGGCACACACTCCTTGAAGCACTAAAAAGCTTTCAAAAAAGATTTAAACTAAAACACAAGCCTATTGTAGTAGCTGACAGAGGTATGTTAAATGATGCCAATATAGCTTACCTTGAAAATAACGGGTACAGATATATCCTTGGTGCAAAAATTAAGATGCTACCAGGCAGCATCAAAGAGAAAATTACAAACCTGACATTTATTGATGATAGTACGACCCATGAAATAGAGATTGATAAAACTGTAAAATATACACAAGAAAATCAAAAATACTCTCTTGATATACACCAAAGACTCGTACTTACCTACTCATCAAAAAGAGCCAAAAAAGATAAACGCTTAAGAGAGAAGGCTCTTGAGAGATTAAAAGCAAAGATTGAGTATTCAACCAATCTCACTAAAAAAGATTTAAAACTCTCCCATTATGCAAAGTACTTGGATATTACAGATGATTGCAAAGTAGAGTTTAAACTCAATCATAACAAAGTCTTACAAGACAGCAAACTTGATGGATTAAAAGGGTATATAATAAACGATACTACACTTTCTCATAAAGATATAATAGAACATTACCAAAACCTTTGGCACATTGAAAAAGCTTTTAGAATTTCTAAAACAGATCTTCAAATACGGCCGATACATCACAGGCTAGAAACAAGAATCAAGGCCCATATCCTCATTTGCTTTGTGGCATATGCTATATATAAAGAGTTTGAAGTAAAAACAAGGGATTTAAAAAAAGAATATCAAATTTCATATAAAATTTTAAGGGACCTCATTAAACATGTATTTGCTATAAAGTTGGATGATGGTGAAATATTCCCTATGAAACTATCTAAGATTCAACAAAGATTTTATGATGCTTTGCATATGACGGAGCATCCGGCCACCCAACGCGTTTTAAATCGGACACCAAGAAAGGGAATATTTTCTGTAACGCCATTTTAGCATAAAGTGTCCGAATGATTTTTTAATATTCGTCAGTTTTGATGCTCGATTTGAGTTTTCGCATCGATGGACCACTCAGTTCTATCCTATGGGAGGAGTGAACAATTCTGTCTAAAATTGCATCTGCAATGGTGTTGTTGTTGAGATAGTTATACCACTCACTTACAGGAAGCTGTGAAGTGATAATTGTAGAATTAATCTGCGTTCTGTCCTCTATGATCTCAAAGAGATTCGTTGCATCATCTTCACCCATAGGTATCACACCGAAGTCATCAAGAATCAGCAGTTTAAATCTTGAATACTTTTTAAGCAGATTAGTATAAGTGCCATCCAACCTTGCAATTTTTATCTCCTCAAGCAATGAAGGGGTTCTTACATAGTAGGCTTTGTACCCATCAAATATAGCCTTATTGGCAAACGCTTGAGCGAGATAGCTTTTCCCAGTCCCAGTTTTACCGGTAATGATGATGTTCTGTCTGGCATCGATGAAGTTGAGTGAAGATAGTGATCTGATCTGTGCTTTGTTGATCCCTCTTTGTGGTGTGTAATCTATAGCATCGAGTGCTGCTTGCTTATCTTTGATTTTTGAGAGTCTGTGATTCATGATGATGCGTTTATTGCGTAAAAATATATCCTGCGCATCAAGAAGCTGATAGAGTCTTTCACTAAACCCCATAGAATCGTAGTTGATATCCTCCATCTGTTGCAAATATGCCTCTTTAAAGCCCTTATAACCAAGTTCTGTCAGTTTGTTGATAACGGTAGTGTGATTCATTCTTTTGTCCTTGTTTTCTTTTTATTATTTGATTATTATTTCTATTTGTACTCATCTGCACCGCGGATATTGGAGTGGTTGTTAAAAAGTGCGTAGTGTGATGATGGTTGCACATTATTGGCACTCTCACTCAGATAGAGCTTTTTATCGAGTATCGATCTGATCGACTTTGTGGTTGTGGTGTTGTGCTTTGTGGCATACATCAGCGCCAACTCCAGCTCTGTATTACCATAGAGTTTTGCCAACGATAAGATGGCTACTATTTTATTATACGCCTGTGGTGGATACTCTACTGATGCAAATACATCCTCCACAAACACACTACTGAATTCACCTATATTTTTTGCCCAAGAACGCACTCTTTGCGGATTCATACTCTCGTTTACATACTGATGTTTACTTGGCATATGTTCATGCAGTGTCGAACACTCACCAACTCTTCGCAGGCGTGGATGTGTAGCGATGAGTCTGTTCTTGTGGTAGATATAGACACTTTGTGTGGAGTATCGTACCTCTACCTCCTCTTTGATATATTTGTAAGGTACAGAGTAGTTGCATTTCTCAAGGCTTATATGGTAATCCTGATGCACTTTTGCGATCTTAAACTGTTTATAGGTATAGCTGTTTGCAGGCAGTGGATTAAGATAGGGTGCATCGAGCTCATTAAAGAGCTCTGTTCTACTCTTTTGGAGATGTTTTATAATCTTATTATTGTATCTATCGAGCAACTCCGCTATAGCTTCGTTGAGCTCATCGACACTGAAAAACTTATGGTGACGAAAGCGTGCGAGAATGTAGCGTTGAATCGCTTGGACACCCTGTTCTGCTTTTGGCTTGTCTTTTGGCTTTCTTGGGCGTGCTGGATTTACTATGACGCCATAGTGACGATTGAGGTCTGCATAGCTCTCATTGACGACGATACCGTTTTTATTATTGGAGATGATGGCACTTTTGAGATTATCGGGAACTACCACTCTTGGCACTCCGCCAAAGAACCCATAGCACTTGACATGGGAGTAGATGAAGTCCTCCTGTTTTTGACTTGGGGTAGCATGAACAAAGGTGTATCCACTAGCCCCTAGTACGGCTATAAATATCTGTGCATACTCCACTTCACCGGTTCTTTGGTTGTGTATTGGCATAGTAACACCGCTGTAGTCTACAAACATCTTCTCACCCGCAAGGTGTGTCTGGCGCATGGAGGGGTTGAGTTTTTTGACGAAGCGGCGGTAGTATACGCGAAACTGGGTGTACTGATACCCATCCGGATTATCCTCTTTATACTCTTCCCACAACAGATAGAGGGTCACTTTGGTTTTTTTGCGCAGTTTGAGCTCTTGGTGGATATAGTTGAAGTTTGGCATCGCTTTGCGTGAGACAACGACACTGGCTACATCGGGGAAAAACTGTAGTTTGAGTGCATCATCATCTAAAACATCAATCTGCTCTATTGACAATCCAAGCTCTTTAAACCGTTTGATATAATCTGCAACGGTACTTTTGGCTACTCCTGTAGCGTCATGTATCTTTCTGATTGACAAGCCCATACTATGGTACTTTACAATATCACGAACTGATCTCATAGATATAATCCTCATTTTCAACACCCTTGTAAATAAATTTACAAAGAGTGTATTTGAATTTAGAAAATATCTCTTTCTTAAACGAATCTGTGTTGACGCTTTTTTAGTAAAAGTGTCCGAATCATTTCCGTCATCACTGTCCGATTTAAAACCGTCACGGGTGTCCGAACTAAAACGTTATGGGTGTCCGATTAGGTGCGTTTTTTGCAATGCTTTGCATAGCTGACTTTAAAATTGTTTAAGTTTTTTCAAAAGTGGGTGGCAAATCGTGGAAAACAGGAGAAGAAGACGGAAACACACTAAATATAATTTTCGGATACTCTTGTACTTTACACCATTTATACCCGTTTTTACGATAATAACCCGGAATTTTTTTCTGCACTATATTAGCTTGGTAACAATTCTCGTAGTTCTTTGAGATTTTCCACAGGTCATAATGTCTTTTATCTTTGATTTTATAGTTTTTTTTATATGTTTTCGTTGGATAGATTTTCAAATTTCCATTGACAACTTCATAGTTATACACAGTATTTGTCGTCTTATTTTTCACTTCTCCCCTTTTGTTAAAGGAAAGAGTATAAATTTCACCTCTGGTTTTTGAAAATTCTTTTCCAAAGGAGACAAAACCATTTGGTTTTACTGACGAAACCTCCCATACTCCTAAAATATTTTTTTTGCTATAAGAATCAGCATAGACTAATCCGTACAGTAAGATTATTATAGCAATTATCATTTTATTCATTGCACTACCTTGCATTCTTGATAGAATTTTATGGACTATAATCGGATTTTATCTTCTGAAGAGGCTCCTCTGTTGAAGTCTTTGATTCTTTCTCCAAGTTCTACACCTTTTTCTCTGCATTCCTCTTTTGAATATTTCAAATTATAACAATCTTGAAAAAGTATTTTCATTTCTTGTCTTAAAGACTCTTTTGAATCAGAACTGCATCCAGAAAACATAACTATACCTAAAATACTTACTGTTAATAAAACTTTTTTCATTATCTATTGACCTCTACTCTTTGTTTTTTTTCACTCATTTTAATTCCTCCGTTTTTCAGTTATCTGTACTTTTACTTATAGTTGTCATATGTTTTTAAAACTTTGCCATCTTTGCCTAAAATTTCCAGCTTCGTTATATGTCCGATCACTTTCACATTAATATCATCACTACATCCGCGAAAATTTTCCTGACATTGTTCAATATTTTCAGATGAAGAGATTATTTTTTTAATTACATAAGAATATTTTGCAGTCAAATCTCTATCTACACTGCCTCTGCTGTTCTTTCTTGCTTTCATAAATTGCTTAGCATCTGCTTTTATCATTGGAAGTATTGTATTATTAGGATTAATATTATCAAATGACAATTTAGTCTTCCCGTTATATGCCAAAACGGATCCATAATATGATATATACGAATTTTTACTCATAAGTGACAGAGGAAATTCTTGTTTTTTAAAGTTATATTTTCCAAACTGTGCCCCCAGTCTTAATACACTTGTTTGTCCAATTATGTCTTTATTTTCTTTTATTTTATTTAGAAAATGCGTATATGCCTCTTCAATTGCACCGTCAAGTTCAAATTCATCATTTCTTACTTTTCTCCAAACAGCTGTTTCTCCCTGATATAAATACCAACGACCGGCTGCAGCTTTATCAACTTTTGCTATGTTTGCATTTAATCCTGCTAATGCTATCTTGTCAATAGTTTTATGTTCATTTAAATCGACCTCTGCAAAAAGGCTGGCGCTCATTGTTAGTATTCCTGCAAGTATTACTTTCTTCATTTATTTCCTTTATGTTTTAATTTCACGAAATTCTATAAAAAAAGTGTGTGCCAAATGTGAAAAATATTAATTATTATAAAAAAACGGATAAAAAGATTCTCTTTATGTAAAAATGATACACTTTCGAAATAATATTGCAACTGCATAAGGCCCATTATTGAAATTTTCAACATATAAGTATTTTTTTTCTCTTCTTTTGCTGATGCAATTATCTGTTAATGCACAAAGCATTACGAGTATAAGCGAAAATACAAATAATCTTAATGTCTTGAAAGAAAGCTCCTGGTTTTTAGATAAAAACAGTCAAAAATCAGTGAGTGACATACTGCAAAAATCAATATTATTTCAAAACAGCACAAAAGATTTTTTTAATTTTGGATATATTTTCAAAGACACACTTTGGATAAAATCTATTCTTAAAAATACTTCAAACAAACAAATAATACGCTATTTTACCCTTGATGCACCAAACCTTGCTGTTTGCGATTTTTATGAAATCGATGCGAATAATACACTCAAAAGAAAAGAGAAAAACGGTGTTCTGCAAAGAAAAAAATTCAAAAATGAACTTTTTTTCACATTTGAAGTTTCACTTCGTCCCCATGAAGAAAAAACTTTTCTTTTTGCACTTCGTCCTATGACCCACTCGCTCCATTTTCATCTAAAACTACAAGATTACAAAATGTATAAAAATGAAGAACTTCGCCATCAGCTTCTCTTAACTGTTTTTTTCAGTATTTTGCTTGTTGCATTTATCTATGCAATAAGTATAAGTATTCACAGTGACAATTCAAGCTATTTTTATTATGCTCTTTTTATAGCAATGATTTTTATACATCACCTTTCTTTAAGCGGTATGATCGCATATTTTCTGCAAAACAACCAAACACTGATTTACCAACAGGCATATATGCCTGTTTATTATTTGGCTACAGTAGTCTTTTCCATTTTTCTTTTTACCAATAAATTTTTAAATTTACATAATTATAAAAAAATTTATTATTCCTTTGTGTTAGTTATGTTTTTAATTGTCTTGATTGTTCTGTTTAATTCACACCAGAATTATCTTCTAAAATATATGACACCTTTGGCCATTGTTTTTGCTTTATATTTAGAGGCTGTCAGTATCTATCTTGCAGTAACAAAAAAAGAAAAATATGCAAAATATTTTGCTTTTATTTGGGGAGTTTCTCTAGGTGGAATGATTTTTACCATGCTTTATTATGTAGGGTTTTTAAGCAAACCTATTGCATACCTCTTTGAGATAACTGTCATTTTTGAAATTTTCTCCTTTTCCATAATATTATCAAGACAAATACACACGCTGCAAAGAGAAAATCAACATAAAAATAATCATCTCCAGCGCCAAAACAAATTAGCTGCAATGGGAGAAATGTTACAAAATATTGCGCATCAATGGCGACAGCCATTATCTGAACTTAATGCAGTAGCAATGAAAATTGATGCTGATTTTTATACAAAAAAAATTACACCAAAAACACTAGATACAGATATAGAACGAATAGAAACAATTACACAACACATGTCCCAGACTATTGAAAATTTCAGCAACTATTTTAAAGAGAGCTCTAAAAATATAACCGTAGCAAAATTAGAAGACCTTATCTCTCAGGCACTACGATTAATCGATACAAAACTACAAACAATAACAGTAAAAGTAGATATTTCCCAAAGCATTTCGGCAAAGATAAACAGCAATGATTTCATTCAAGTCCTTCATGTACTTTTAATTAATGCTGTCGATGCATTTAAAAATAAAAATATGGAATATAGGAAAATTCATATTACATTAAAGAATGCAGATGGAAAAGCCATTATTGAAGTTGAAGACAATGCAGGCGGTATAGATACAACAATTTTAGAGAAAATTTTTGAACCCTACTTCACAACCAAATTTAAATCAAACGGAATCGGTATTGGTCTATATATGGCAAAGATGCTGGTAGAAAATAGTCTAAAAGGAGAATTGTATGTCAAAAACACTCAAAAAGGAGCGCTGTTTAGCATAATATTATGAAAAATTTTACACTACTGTATGCAGAAGATGAGTACACCACAAGGAAAAATCATATTGCCTATATAAAAAGTCGATACAATTGTACTGTTTATGAGGCTGACAACGGAGAAGAAGCGCTTAGTTTATACAAGACACATTCCCCTCACATTGTTCTTACAGATATTACAATGCCCTTTTTATCAGGCTTGGAACTTTCAAAAGAGATAAGAAAAATCTCCAAACATACACAAATCATTATACTTACTGCACACTCTGAAAAAGAAAAACTGCTTGAGGCTTTAAGTATGCAAATGCTTAACTATTTAGTAAAACCTATCAAAAGAAAAGAATTAACACAGAGTATAGATATAGCATTGGAATTATTAAAAACTGAATCTTTTACCAAGAATATTATACACTTGAATACAATCTCAACATATAATTTGGATACAAAAGAATATTTTGTCAATAATACATTGATTTTGTTAAGTAATTATGAAACGAAACTTTTGCATCTATTATGTCTCAATGTAAACAAATCGCTCAATTCATTTGATATTTTTGTTAACATTTGGGAGGACAATGATAAAGAATACAGTGCTGCTTCTATAAGAACACTTATAAAGAAGCTTCGAAAAAAACTCCCTGATGGAATTTTAATAAATATATATGGTGGTTTGTATACTCTTAAACCCTTGCAGCAAGTGGAATGAAATAATTTCATTCTTTAACGCCTGCTTACCAAAATACCTCCAAATACAATACAGGCTATGCCTGTAAATGTCAATATATCCGGCAAACTGTCACCAAGCAGATACCCAAAACCTATGGCAAAGGGAATATTTGTATAACTGACAACACCTATAATACTTAAGTTTTGCGCACTGTAAGCTTTTGTCAGGAGCCATTGGGAGAGTGTCGATATAAATGCCATAAAAATCACCAAAAGCCATACATGCAATGTAGTCGGCAAAATAAACTCAGGGAACAAAAAGCTTAACGAAGCAGGAGCATTGATAAAGGGTGCAGTCAGGAACAGCAATGCCGGCAAAAATGTTCCTACACCCACAAAGGAGAGGACAATTACACGTGAGTCATATATATCTTTTATTTTTTTTATCGTTGTATATGCTGCTGCTGCAAAAAAACCGCCCAAAATACCCAGGAAATGGGTATATGAAAAGCTCATTCCAAAAGGTTTGGTTATAAGAACAACACCGAAAAAGCCTATAAACAGTGCCAGCAGTGTTTTTTTGTTTAAACGTTCATGCAGAAGAAAATAGGCAAACAGTGTTACAAAAAAAGGAGAGGTTTTGTTCAGAGTTATCGCCTCGCCCAAAGGAATAACGCTAATGGTATAAAAAAAGAGGATCATTGCCATAAATCCAAAAAGCCCGCGGGTAAAAAGCATATAAATCTTTCCGCCTGTAAGTTTTGGTGCCGTATGTTGCAGCGCATACAGTATGATAAAAATTCCGATAAGATTGCGAAAAAAGACAATTTCCAAAGCAGAAATATCTTCGGAGAGTATTTTAGTCAACGCTCCGTTGAGTGCAGAAATCAAAGCCGCACCAAGCATAAAAAGTATGCCGCTCTCTACATTTTTCAACAAGCCTCTTCCTTTTGTACAAAATTCAAAGCTTTTGGATTTACATATGCAAGCTCATACCATTGCCTTTTTGGGGCAATAAGTGTGAGTCTTGCAGGATTACAGGAACGTGAAAGTGCCACATAAAACTGAGAAGGTGCAAAAATCTCATTGGTCTCTATAATCAAATCTTCGATGGACATCCCCTGTGACTTATGGATGGTTATAGCAAACGCAAGTTTTATTGGAAACTGATAGACCGTAAAAACATTCTCTTCCACCATCTCTTTTTTTCCCTCTACACTCTTTTCTTTCCATACGGCCTTACTTTGTGCACTCGGCTCAAGTTTTACCACTTTGCCGTCACTCTTTTGTACATATACATAGCTCTCATCCACATTCACAACAGTGCCTCTTTCTCCGTTAAAGTAGTTCCAGGCGTTTCGTGTAAACAAAACAGGAGCACCCACTTTCAATGCAAGTTCTTTATCTATTCTGGCATCATCCATAAAACGCTCCACTTCTTTGTCCTGCGTTGATTTGAGATGTTTTACAATCTGTGCTTCCTTTACATGTAAAGCCTCATCTATAAAATCAAGCTGGGCTTTATTATGTTTTGCAGCCGAAACATTTTTTCCAAACAAAAATGTAAACTGACTCAAATCATTTGGCAATGGCTTTATAAATTCGTTCAGATGATTATGCGTCTGTTCATCTATCCTGCCAAATCGCACTGCATGTAAAAGCTCTATGAAACGAAGATCATCTGTTCTGTAAATATGTGTCAGTTCCACTGTTTCAAAAGAGAAATTCTGCCAGGCAGGTGATTCAAAAGCAAATTTTACTTCGCCATAACCGCGTACAACCGGAGGGAGTTGCAAAAAATCACCTACGACCAGCAAAGAGCCATTAAAATCTGCCTGCTTAAGACGCAGTTCTATCATTGCAAAAAGTGTATCACTGACCATGGAAATCTCATCAATAACGATTAAATCCATGCTCAATATCAGTTTTTTAATCTTCTTTTTAATTTCAAATTTTGCATTTTTTTGCAACTCATCCACATCCGAAGCAATCCCCAAATCAAAAAAGCTGTGCAGTGTCTGCCCGCCTATAAGTGTAGCTGCCATTCCGGTTGAAGCCAGTTTTGCAACTTTTTTTGCCTCCCTCTCAAATGCTGCAATAATTTCTCTTGTAACAGTCGTTTTTCCAACACCGGCACCGCCTGTTAAAAAAAGATTCTGTTTCCTGTATAGTTTATCAAGTATCAAAGCTTTATAATTCATAAACGGATAATAGCCATTCTTAGTATAATATCAGATTAATAACTGTATACTGTTACTTAACATTTTTTAGGAATATTTATGATGAATGAAAAAATTTTAATTGTAGAAGACAATAAAACACTGGCAAAACTTATTGCAAAAAAGCTACATTCTGCTCTTGATTTGGAAGTCGATGTGGCGTACACAATGGCAGAAGCAAAACTCTTTATCGCACGGTATTCCTATTTCGTTACACTTCTGGATATCAACCTGCCTGATGCGCCAAACGGAGAGATTGTTGATTATGTAACGCAAAAAAAGATTCATGCCATAGTTTTAAGCGGTAATATTGACAAAGAATTCAGAAAAAAAATTCTTCAAAAAAATATTATTGACTATGTCAACAAAAGCGGTGTAGATGACATAAACTACATCATCCACACCATAGAGCGTCTGCAAAACAACAAAAAGCACAAAGTGCTTGTAGTGGATGATTCGAGAATCTTTAGACAGCAGATGCAGACAATGCTTGAAAATCTTTTTTTTCAGGTCATCAGTGTTGCCCACGGAGAAGAAGCCATCGGTATGCTCAAATCCCAACCAGACATCTCTCTTGTTCTGACTGATTACAATATGCCTGTCATGGATGGTTTGGAGTTAACCATAGAAATCAGAAAAACATATACCAAAAACGAACTCTGTATTCTTGTCATCTCTTCAAATGAAGATGAAGAGATAACGGCACTCTTTTTAAAACACGGAGCAAATGACTATGTTAAAAAGCCTTTTTCCAAAGAGGAATTTTCCTGCCGCATTAACAATTCCATAGAAGCTTTGGAAAATATACAGATGATCACAAACTACGCAAACCGTGACTACCTCACAGGGCTGTATAACCGCAGATACTTTTTTGACACAATAAATGAATATATCGACGAAGTTAAAAACAGCGGTGAAAGATTTGCCATCGCGATGATAGACATAGATCACTTTAAAAATATCAATGACACTTATGGTCATGATATAGGAGACAAAATCATCATCGCCCTCGCAGATATCCTGAGAAGTTCTACAAATCCGCATGATATTGTAGCAAGGTTTGGAGGAGAAGAGTTTTGTGTTGTACTGAAAAATATCAATCAGTACAGTGCAGAAGAAATTTTCAACAGACTCAGAGAAGAAGTGGAAAAATTCTCATATCATCTAAAAGATGACAAGTATATAAATTTCACTGTCTCAATAGGTGCAACACTCTTTAACGAAGAGGAATCTCTTGAGGAGAATATTAATGCAGCCGATATGCTTTTATACAATGCAAAAAAGAACGGAAGAAACCAGGTTGTTTTTCAAGCCTGATCCAGTTTTATCAGTGTTCCAAACGGAAGTTCCTTTTCCTTGGAACTTATCCATTTCACCTCATAATCCGGTGCATTTTTCGGAAAAACTCCTGCCAGATCTGTAAAATACAAAAGCAGTTTCACATCATCAAAGTTTTCTTCTATAAAGTAAAACACAGGACGAAAGTCTGTTGCCCCGCCGCCTTTTATATCAATTTCCAATCTTTCTCCACTGTAAAAAGTACTGTGTGATTGGATTTTTTCATCGCATACAAGCAGTTCAATCTGATAATTTTGCACCAATGTCATTAAAAAGTTTACTTCACTCAAAAATTCATTTAAAAGCACTGTATCAATGGAGCCGGAGCTGTCCACTGCAATCACAAGACGGAAGGTCTGAGAAATATTCGAAGGCAGGTATATACCCCTGTAGAGCAGTTTTTTAGAAGGCGGCATCATGACATAATCATCTCGAAAATACGGGTCAAGTGCAATCCTCAGTTCATTTCGCCAGTCAATTTTTCCAAAATCACCCAGTTGGAAAAAACGCTCAATCGTCACCGGTGCTTCGCCTTTGTGCATTTTGGATTCCAAAAGAGCAATGGCTTCCTCTGCAAAAAGCTGTTCTTGCAAAATTTCTTCTTGCAACTGTTGTTCTGAACTCTGTTGCTCCTGCTCATTGTTCTCTTTTTGCTCTACATCACCTGCATCATCGGCTTCATACTCCAAGTCTTCGTCATCCCGCAGGATATCATCTTTTAACTCGGCATAAATCTCTTCCGCATACATCCCGCTGAAACGTTCCCTGTACTGTGCACCATAGGGCATATCCAAGCCGTTTTGTACAAGCATATCATTGACTGCCATATCCGTAGCCATCTGCCAGAGCCAGCCACTGCGTTTGTTTTTACGCATCTCATGAGCCAGGCTGGCATGCATCGCCCCGTTGGCAAAGACAAATTCCATTTCACTGAGTTCCAGATTTTTCAGATAATCGCTGTTGATCTCAAGCTTTTTACCGTCACTTTTAAAGGCTTCAATATCATCATTCATCACAACATCGATTTTGGAGGCAAGGGTTCCAAAATAAGGATATTCAAGCAAAAGTTTTGCTTTTGCCTGCGAGATTTTTTCTTCTGTTTTTTGCATATTTTTCCTTCACTCCTGTTTTTCGGAACGCAAACTTCAGTCCGGACGAAAGTGGCAAGACTATTGCAACAGCCGGCACTGAAGTCATAAGTATCTACACAACTCAAAACTCCATCTGCATAAAGTCATTGAGTTCTTTTTTAATGCTGTGGAGTTCTTCAATATCATAAAGTTCAAGCATATCCATAGCAGAGAAGAAGTTCCATAAACCTGCTAACAGAGCCGGAGAGGTAGATATCTTCTTTCTTGCTACCAATCTCCCGCTTAATCGAACTAAAAACTTTCTAATTGCCAGCATGTTTTTACTATTTGTATGTTCAATTTCCCATACAAGCAAACAGGCATAAGAGGCAACAAACAAGCGTTTAAATATAGCCTGTGCACTCTCTTGCTGCCATTTTTCCAAATTAAACCCTGAGCTTTTTAACAGTTTAAAATACGTTTCTATATTCCATCTGTAATAATACCACAATCCTATCCTTGTTATATCAACATCTTTTGGAAGATTGCTTAACAGAAGCCAGGTAGCAACTGTATTGTTCTTCTCATCTATGAGTCTTTGGACTATAAATCTGTTTTTTATTGGCTTGCCTTTTACTTTTTGTTTTATTGTTTTATCTTGTGGCGTATCTGTCTTTTGATAGCTGTCTCTTGTTATAAGTATATCTACCGTATTAACATAAATTTTTACTTTTTTATTTTGATAGTGGATATTCTTTATATACTTTCCTTTATCCATTTTTTTGGACAACTCTTTTTGGGTAATCTCTTCATTCTCATATCTGACTTTGACATTGTCTAATGCTCGTACTATATATAAATCCTCTTTTTGCAGTCCTCTGAAAAACCCCGCACTGTCTGCTTCTCTGTCAATTACATGTACAATTTTCTTTTGTATGTTGAGGGATTGATTGATATAAGCTATTCTTTGTGTTAATTCACCGAGATGGGTAAGATGACTCTTCATTGTAGGATTATAGCTTGAGAGCACTTTATCTTGTGTCTTTAGGTTCTGTACCAAGGGAAGGATTGGTTTGCCGCTGCTGCTCTCAATTGCAAGGGAACTTTGCAACTCATATCCTCTTGATGAAGCATTATTTACATTGCTTCTGCATTTTCGTATACAATCTGTTTTTGCCGTATGGTTTTTATAGTTTATCAGTGACCAGTCATGGGCTACAAGTATATATTCATCACTGCTTTTATTAATAGTCGCAATCCCTCTTGTAAGCATTGGCTCATTGAGTGACTCTATATCTACATGTTCATTATTGTAAAATCTCCAAGCACTTTGTGCTTGTGAAAACCCTTCAGTCTTTTGCAGTAAATTTAATCCATTGGTACTGTGTTGTTTATGGTTCATATGACTTTTTACCAGTTTCATATATCTTTTTTTTTAAACGCTCTTCCATCACTTAAAACTCTCTTGTTTTTTTGAAAGCTTATGCAATATCTATTCCTCTTTCTTTGCTTTTTTGAGTTGTGTAGATACTTATGACTGAAGTACCGGTTCCGAAGAGATGCTGTATTTTGGTAGCCAAACTGAAGTCCGCGTTCCGAAAAAACTACACATCCTCCCGGAATCGGTACTTCAGTGCCGACTGTTTGAACTTTCTTGTCATTCTCAGCCCGGACTAAAGTACGGATTCCGGGAAAAACACCCTTTGAGACCAGTGTGTTCGTGTCGGCTATTGCAACAGATAGGAAAACTTTTTTACCCACTCTTTAAAGACAGTTGAGCCTTCCATAGTGATGCCCGCTCGTTGTAAATCCTGTGCTATCATCACGGCAAATTCCCCTTTGAGCTTGAGCGTATATCGGAGTAAATTTTCCAATCGCTCATCGCTTGGATTTTGCAGGTAGTGACTCACCAGTCCAGAGCTCAAAGCATACAAAACATCGACCTCATCACTGTAAACAAAATCATCTGCACTGAGTATCTTCTCAATATCGGGCAGCCTGTCCATTACTTTTAAAAAACTCAAAAATGAAACGGCAACATCCCGTCCTACCGCACCGCTCACTGTTTCCAAAAGCACAGATGCAGGCAGAGCACTTTGTAAAATACTCCCGACATATTCCCAGCTTCTGGGTGTTGCAAAACTTTTATGCTCTTTTTTTGCATCAAAGGTAAAGAGATGCTCGTTTTTGTAACTTATGTAGGCAATTATGCGACTGTCAAGTCCGGATTTGTATGCCCAGTTGCGCCAGTCATCCACACTCACTTCCAATTCAAAATGCACAAAACGGTTTGCCAGAGGAGCCGGCATCCGGTAGGTCACGCCTCTGTCACCCTCACGGTTTCCCGCAGCAACTATAGCCCATCCCTCAGGCAACTCATATTCACCGACACGTCTGTCAAGTATCAACTGATACGCCGAAGACTGCACGGCAGGCGCTGCAGAGTTAAGCTCATCCAAAAACAAAATCCCCTGGCCTTCACTCGGTAAAAAAGCAGGCGGAGCCCAAAGTGCGGTGTGTGACTCTTTGTCATAAAAAGGGATGCCTTTTAAATCTGTCGGGTCCATCAAAGCCAAACGCAAATCAATAAAACCAAGGTTGTTTTTCTCTGCAATCTGTTTGACAATCGAAGATTTTCCAATTCCCGGTGCTCCCCACAAAAATGTGGGCACTTTTTGCAGAACCAGTGCCTGCAGTGCCTGTGTCAATTCTCCTGCTCTCATACTAACCATCCTATATTTTCACTTTGTATATGTTTTGAAAAGGCTCTGTTTGTTTTGACTGCCCGCTCAAAACGGCTCTCAAGCTGCAGTTGATATAAAATATCTACCGGAGTATTTTCATTGTTTGCCAAATTCAGAAGTATCTGCGCATCTCCACATTTAAAAAGTTCTTCCAAAATATTTTGCGGTGTCGCATTGTTGCGACTCAGCGCTTCACTGCAGTTTCCCTCTTTATAGGCAGACTTCAGAATATCTCTCGGCGTTGCACTGTTGGCATAAATTACTTGTCTGATTCTCTCATTATTTAGACAAAGCAGCTGTTTACATGTAGTTACATGTAAACACTTGTTTGCAGCCAAAGCAAGATGAATTGTCTCATCGTTACATGTAACAAGCTCCTGCTGCATAGCTTCATTTAAGGTCTCATTTGCCGCCAAAGCATTTTTGCACTCAGACAAAAGTGAGAACATCTCCTCATCGAGCCTGATATTCTGTGCTGCAATCTCGGCAAGTTTTTTATTTTTTATCAACTCACGGGCTATATTTTTATCCAGATTGACATTGTACGCCATCGCTTCTTTTGTTGCTTCATCCCCTTTTTTTAAAAACCTTTTCTGCACACTTTTTGGAAGCTTTGGATGCAGGGCAAGTGCTTTTATAATTTTGGGATGTTTTTTGCTCGGCTCCAAAAAAGCAATGGCTTCTAAAAGCTGTTCGTTTTTTGTTTGTACTATCAGATGATAAATTCCCGTTGTCGCATACTGTACATTATGGTTTCTCTCTATATTTTCATAAAACCTTGCTATTAAAGCAGCAGAGACATCACGATTGTCATCATTTTCGAAAAAATCTTCACCGCCAAAAGAGTACATTTTTAAGAGTTTAAAAAAAAGCGCATCTTCTATACAGCTGTTTTGCAAAAAACTTTTTAATCTTTTTTTGTCATTGGAGAGTTTGAGACTCATAAGCAGCGTATCGCTGTCAATCTCTTCTGCCAAAAGTTTTTCAAACAAATCTATATTCATAAACTCATATTTTTCTTCTTCATAAAGGGTATCACTCAGGTTTTGCTCATACGGACTCATCATGCGCCCCTCAACAACAAGAGTAACCGCATCGGTAACTTCTTTACACAGGGTAATATTATGAAACTTCAGCTGTGACACAAACTCATCTTCACTAAAAGCCCTGCTCTTTCCAAGCAGCAATATGGTCTTATTTTTCAAATTCTGTAAATTCATACACAAATTATACACATATTTCAACTTATTCTTATTTAGTGTTATAATTGATCTCTGATATTTAAGGAATGGCAAATGAAGTTATACGCACCGTGGGAAAAAGCTTTTGAAAAAATTTCCACTCCTTTGGAAAATTTCATTCATGCACAAACAACTACGGGACTTATTTTATTTTTTACAACTATTCTTGCTCTTATACTGGCCAACTCACCTTTTTCCGGACTCTATTATGATATATTTCATACGCCCATATCTGTTTCTATAGGTTCATGGAAACTTTCACAGTCACTCAGCCATTGGATAAATGACGGACTGATGACCTTCTTTTTCTTTTTGATAGGACTTGAAATCAAACGGGAAATTCTCATCGGAGAACTCTCAAATATCAAAGTTGCCATTTTGCCTATTTTTGCAGCTGTCGGCGGTATGGTTTTTCCTGCACTCATATATATGAGCATCAACACAGACGGTCCCGGTGCAAACGGCTGGGGCATACCAATGGCCACAGACATAGCATTTGCCATCAGTGCCTTGGTGATTTTAGGACGCAGAATTTCTCCGGCACTTGTTACATTCCTGATTGCGCTTGCTATTGTAGATGATCTTGGGGCCGTTGTAGTTATTGCACTTTTTTACACCGAACAAATTCATATTCTCCCTCTTTTTCTGGCAGGTTTGTCATTTTTCATTATGGTGGCCTTTAACCGTTTTGGCATTCACATGCTTTTGCCCTATCTCATTGTAGGCATTTTTATGTGGCTGTTTATGCTCGAATCAGGTATCCATGCGACAATTGCCGGTGTTATTGCCGCTTTTGCAATTCCCTCCAAGCCCAGCTATACTCCTTTGGATTTTACAACACATACCAAAAATCTGCTTGACGAATATGACAATTATCCCATTGCCACCGATCACACAATGCATGAAAAACAAAGAGCCCTTTTGCAAAACCTCAAAGACAGAATTGACTTGGTAAGTTCTCCTGCTTTGAGGCTTGAGCATGCGCTTCACCTTCCTATAGGACTCTTTGTCATTCCTCTTTTTGCACTTGCAAATGCCGGTGTCAGTTTGGATTTTACATCATTTAGTCAAAGTCTAGCCAATCCTGTCTCCCTGGGTATAGTATCTGGGCTTCTGCTGGGCAAGGTCATTGGTATATTCGGGGTTTCTTACCTGAGTGTGAAGCTCGGCATTGCCAGACTGCCGCATAACAGCAGCATGAGTCAGCTGTTTGGTGTTGCCATTTTGGGCGGTATTGGTTTTACGATGAGTATTTTTGTCGCTGATTTGGCCTTTGCAGGCAACAGCACACTGATTTTTCAGGCAAAAACAGGAATACTGCTGGCTTCATTGCTTGCAGGTTTTTTGGGCTTTGTCTGGCTGAGATTTGTTGTCTCTAAATAGCCTCAATCGTGTTTCTTCCGTTCTCTTTGGCACAGTAAAGCATCTTATCCACAATCATTACATATTCGTCAAGCAGGGTATGCCTGTATACTTTATCAGGCTTAATCCACATAGCCCCCATGCTTACAGTGGCCTGTAACTTTTGTCCATCCGATTCAAGTACCGCGGCTTCAAAAGCCTGGCGTATCTTTTCCAATACTTTGAAACCTGCCTCTTTTTGTATGGCTGAGAGAATTATCATAAACTCTTCGCCTCCGTATCGGATGACAATATCAGAAGTTCTGATATGCTTTTTGACAATTTCAACAAAAAAATGCAACATTTTATCTCCGGCGACATGTCCGTAGGTATCATTTATATTTTTAAAATAATCCAAATCACACATTGCAAGAACAAAAGAGTTCCCCGTGGCATAAGAGAGTTCGTATTGGGTTTTAAATATCAGTTCCAGGGAATTTCGATTGAGCGCACCTGTCAGATTGTCCTTGGTCATTTTTTTATTCATCTCGATATTGTCAATAAGTGCCAACTCTGTACCGATGCTCAAAGAGATAAGCTCACATTTTTCCAAATAGGAGATAAGTACATGATACTCCGATGTTTTTAAATTTACAAATATTTTCTTTGCAAACATATGCAAATCATTATGCAACCGTGTCAGAGCCTTGAGCTTTGAATTGTTTTGGATGATTTTTTTTGCACTGTTGTGCAGCCAGTGTCCAAATTCACACTGCATCCCGTCAAGTTCGGGAAAATCATTTTTGTCAAAACTGTTAATATGTTTTGCCAAATCATTCAGCCAGTTTAAATGCGCTTCATAATGTTTTATGATAATGTCTTTGTCCAAAAGATCAGATAAAGAACTGAGCCGATTATTATTGACCGTATAAATTTCCTGTGTATATCTTGAGAGATAAATATAGGCAACACCATTGTTTATCTCTTTAAACAGGGATATGAGATTCAAAATTTTATTACTCTCAATATTTTGCGCAATTCTGGATAACAAAAGGTTTTTCAGCCCGTATATTTCGTTGGTCATAATAATGTAGGGAACATTCATCGAAATTTTATACATTGCCAGCTCTTTGTAGAGAGTATTTATATCATTCGAAGTGAATGACTGATGAAATAAATTAATAATTCGCAGATAAAACTTTTTTATCACCTGCTCACAGGCATATGATTCTATACAGGTTAAATATCTGTCTCTGAGTTCGGTATAAATCAGCTCCGAATCACCCTCTAAAACCCCGGAAAAATCATATTTCATTTCTCAACCTTTATAAATGTTCGAACCTGCAAGACTCTGTATTGTGTTGCGTATTATACCAAATTCTCCCAAAATCTCAGGCGTATCTTTATACAATAAAGGAGAGTCCAAGTCTACATACTTTACAACATCTCTGTATGCAAAGGCAAGACAAAGAGCCGCATGTATGGAGACAGGTCCCTCCAGCATAGACCCCAGCATACACTCTATGTTGTTGGATCTGGCATACTCCAAAATCTCCTGTGCCCTGCTCACACCGCCGCACTTCATCAGTTTGACATTTATCATATCGGCACAGCCCTCTTCATACACTTTTTTTACATCTTCAAGAGTAAATACCGCTTCATCCGCAAGAATGGGAACAGTGCTTTTTTGGGTTATTGTTTTGAGGCTCTGTAAATCATCTGCAACTACAGGCTGTTCAATCAGGCTTACATGTAATCCCGCTACCGCCTCAACATAGTACAGTGACTGTTCAAGATTCCACGCCTGGTTGGCATCTATGAGCACCTCTGCATCTACAAGCGTTTCACTAATCATTTTTGTAACTGCAACAGCATGCTCCAGATCACTGCCAAGCTTTACTTTTAAAATATGAAATCCATTGTCAAAAGCTTTTTTCGCATCTGAGAGCATTATGTCTGCATCATTGAGACTGACAGTAATATCGGTAAAAATCAGAGAAAAATCTTTTGTACCGAGATACTGTAACAGTGTCTGATTATTCTGTTGTGCCAGCAAAGAGACAACTGCCATATCAAGAGCGGCTTTTGCACTCGAACCCATTGTGCTGCCATGGATTACATGTAAAGCCTCACCCGGCGTCAGACCAAGCAAGGCATCTTGCAACCCGCCAATCGCATTTGCAATGCTTTGCAGATCTTCTCCTGTAACTGCTTTGGTGGCAGGCGCTTCACCGTAAGCATAAAGACCGTTATCACATGTAATCCTTAGCCGTATAAACTCAACATTTTCCACCCGTCTGAGTGCTGTGACAAACGGCGTTTTCAGTGCTCTTTTCTTTATCTGTCTTTCTATCTTCTGTATTTTCACACTGAGGCCATATAGATAAAAAACGGATAAAGCAAAAGCCCTGCATACGGCAAATACGGTCCAATGGGAGTCAGCAATACCTGGGCAAACTCTTTTGATATCTCTTTTTTTATAAAAACCTGATCAATCATAATAATTTTACTTACAATATCAGCAGTTTTAAAAGAGAGTAATGCCAAAGCATAGGGATTATAGTGGGTATAAAACAAAAACCAGACGGCAAAATAAAAGGTCGGGTGCATAATCAGAAAAAGAAGAACATTTTTATGATAATAGCGGTACATCCGTGCCAACATGTCCATAAGTGTCCCAGCCTTTTGCCACTGCACTTCATAAAATTCCAAAAGCATATACAGCACAATAAAGACAATAAGATAATCCTGCATCAAATTTCACTCACTTTTTTTGTAAGTATAGCAAAAGACTGTAAAAGTAATTTTACCTGTTTGCTATTCAGCTTTTCTTTATCTACTATCATATATTATACAAATTCAAAAATAAAAACAAATATATTTAATAATTTTTGTTTTTATTATTTTATCACAATAAAAGGATTATATATGACAAAAAAAATTGGTTTAGCCTTAACAGCGATAACACTGACAATGGGATTTAGTGGATGTGCACATAAAATGATTGCAACTCCTGCAAATATGGTTTATGATGGAAATCAAGTAGATTATTCAAAAATTGACACGTTAAAAAAATCAACCTTATGCTATAAATTAGGAGATGCAGATAAAGACACAAGTATTATTACTGCAGCAAGAAATGCTCAAATTTCAAAAATAAAACATATTGATACAGAATTTAAATATAAAACATTTTTACTGTGGGATTATGACCGACAATCCTGTATTACAGTTTACGGAGAGTAAGAAAGCTTTCAAAAAATTTGACGTTTGCTTGGAACCCGGGGTTTAACCCAGCCCTTAGTCTTCAAAGGCACAAAGCCGCTACTTCTCGGAATCGGTACTTTTTATGCTAAAGCATGACTTGTGAGAAAACTAAATTTTTTTCTGGAGTGCCGGTTCCAAAAAAGATGCCTGGCTTTAAAAATCAGAACTTGGAGTGCTGCAGTTTTCTTTTCCGTTTGGTGTGCTTTCACTTGCGTCAAATCCGATGGTTACACCGCTTCTTTGCACCAGGTCTCTTGCATCCTCGATATCTTCATCTTCGTCTTCCACAGGTCTTACAGTACTGTGAATGATGATTTTGTCACCGTAATCTACAGCCTGAAAAAAGTGTTTCATGCAAAACTCTTGATTCATACGACACTCTAACACTCTTGCCTTGTTGATCATGTCTTCTCTTGAATCAAATGTCATATTGTTTTCAAACCCGCTTTTTTTAAAGCAACTGCATTCTTTGTCAATTTCTATTGTATACATTAATATTTCCTTTGTATAGAGTAATCTCTGTTTATATCACTTTGCGCTTAAAAGTATGGTTAAGAAAACATACTATTAAAACTCTTTTATAACTTTAAAATCACCTGATTCATACGAATATACCTTCTTCGCTTTTTTGTCAATGATAACAGGTCGTATCCACTCATTTAAAATAAACTCTTTGGCCACCGAATTTTCAACCGCCTTGCCCACTGCTTCCAAAGGGGCTTCCATGTAGGTGAGCAGTCTTACCGGTTCGTGATAGGCTTTACCCTCCAGCATAACAGATTGCGTAGGAAGTCCTATTTTAAGGTCACCGTAATTACCGTTAAAAACCCCGACTTTGGCAACAATATTGTGGTAGACTTTGGAACCTGCTCCATAAACGGCATTGTCTACCGTAGAAAAATAGTGTTCCATGTTGATCCACTCACCTACAATAAGAGGTCCGTTGAAAATTTTTGTCAGAATATCCGCATTTTCATTATCCAAAGAAGCCTCATACGAGTGCATAAAGAGTCTGTTTTTAAATGCCATATGTTTTATAGAACTTCTTGGACCGGCAAAAACACCCATATTTCCTGCCAATCCCCACTCCGGCCTTGGTTCTGACCAGTCCATTGATTTTACAATGATATCTTCCTGGCTATTTGTATACGGCAACTGGGTGATTCTCTCCTGACGCGAAATTTTTGAAGCTTCTTCAAAATCCTTCATAACTTTTGTAAATTTTGTCATCTCTTCTTGCGTTAGGATATCTGTATCATAAAACTTTATCTCATCTGTACTCGTTACATGTAAAGCCGGCATAAACTTGACATCATCCGGAATGACAATCCCTTTTTGGGCAATGGCCTCTCTTACATCTTGCGAGTTGGCTATCATACAAAGAGCTCTGTTGTTTGGCAAACTGCTGCTCCCGCCACATGCGCCACAGTCAAGTGCCGACTCAAACGGATTGTTGTCCGAAACACTTTGGTGTCCACAGAGAATGACGAACTCGGCAAAATTATCCACTTGGCCTATCATCATTAAAAAACTGTACAGATATTCTACTTTCTCTTCAAGAGTAAATCCGACCATTTTGAGTTTGTTCTTCTGATACTCATAATCTTTTCGTGTTATTTTATACTTTGTGCGCAGTTTTTCCAGCAACTCTTTTGGAATATCCAGTGACAACTCTTCTTCAAAAACCAAATGATCGCGAATGGCCTGAATCTCTTCTGCCGTGTACTCCTGCGATGCACTGTTTTTCAAAGCTTCTACAATCACATATCTGTGCATTTTATTGACATACATTTCTATCTCTTGATCTGAGAGTTTGTCCAGAGTATATGTGGTTTTAGGTTTTTGTGCCTTAAAGCCGGACAAAAACCTGTTTGTTTTTCTTGGAGAAAATGTTTTTCCAAAAAGGTTTATTCCGAAGATCCAGCCGATTGCCTCTACCATTATATAAGGAGTATAAGGATTGTTTTTCAGATCACTTAAAACTTTTTTCGTAGTTTTGTTCATAATTTTTTTCGAACTGTACTCTTCATGCGCTTCTTTTGGCAGTTCAAATATAATATTGCCGGGTTTTACCACCGCCGGACATAAAAACTGTTCATGCGCCTTGTCAAACTCCACAAAGGCAATAGGAAAACCTAAAAAACCTCCTGCCCCGTATGTTACATAACTGCCTCTGCTCTCAAGAGATCTTCTCATCAGTTCCGAACGCACGTCCAGACAAAATGTGGCAGAAGCCAGAGGCCTCTGCCCATTAGCTGTTTGAGTCAGTTTCATCTCATCAATAAAAGCATGAATATAGCTGTCTTCAAGGGACTTCAGCCAGATATATCCCTCATGGGAGCGTAATGTTTCCATGATTTTTGCCAACTCTGTCAAGGCAATCTCTTTATTGTTCAGCTGGGCACTTGAGAGGTGTACCTGTTTGGCATCAAGTTTGAGTTCATCCTGCACATAGTTTTCCAAAATCTGCTCATAATTTTGATGTTCCTGTATAGCATCTATATATTTGCCGGGCAGATCCCCTTTTGCCTGCAGTATTTTCAAAATGACACAGGCACTGTTTTTTTGCACAAAAGAGTCCAGCAATTCAAAGTTCTTGATTTGTCTGTGCTGAAGGTAGGCAAGCTCAAAATAGAGTCTGATAGCCATATAGTCCATCAGTGATGACGGATACTCCTGCTGTGAAAAATAGTCAGGATCCTCGGAACGGTACTTTATAAACCCTGCCCATCCGTGCAGTTTTAAAATATGCGCCAGTAGATACTGCTCAACATTTTTCACTTTCAGCTTTTGAAGGGTCTCATTTACAAAAGATTCGGAATCCTTGGCATAGTCAAAGTTTTCATACAGTTTGAATGTTTCAAACATTCCCAGTTCTCTGTTTGGCATAGTGATGGTTGTCTGTTCCTCATCCAAAAACCTGGTGATATACTCAATAATATCTTTTTCTATCATCTCTTTGTCATCACGATCAAAAAGAATATCATTGATCTCATAGAGTGTCATATGCTTTGTCAGTTTTTCTATCCACTTTTCTTTATTGTGATAGAAAAACTTTTCATCAAGATATGCCAACAGATCTTCATCAATTTCATGTTCGTTTAAATCTGCAGTACTTCTAAGACTGTTCCATTTTGGATTGACTTCTATCAGACATTTTTTTGCCAGATCATAATGTTCTTGCAATCCGTCACTTTTGAGTATCTCTTTTAAGTTTGCTTCGAGCAAATCAGAATTGATTTTGCCTTCTTTGTAAAGATTCAGATAATACGACGGCTGCATGTAAACATTCCCGCCAAAGATACTCTGCGCCTTGGCCACTCCCTCTTTAAAATGGAGATGTTCAAAACCTTTTAAAGGGTTGTGATGAATAAATGCACCGATTGGCCAGTAATGGGGTACCGTTGATTTGACAGCATCAAGTTTTTGCATGATTGTACTCATAAAAGCAGCTCCTTCAGTCCATATATACTCAGTCCGAGTAAGACTGTAACAACAGATAAATGCAACAGTTTTTCTCTAAAAGTTAAATCCACATAGTGAATATTTAAATTCGGCTTTCCAAAAAGTGACTTTTCCATAACTCTCATAGCCAAGAAAAAGTTTCCTATAAAAAGCGTTATAACAACTATAGACCAAAGCCCAAACGGTTCCCCCGTAAAGAGATAATTCAAAAAAAAGAGCGAATTGGGAAAGGGAGGATAGAGAGCTATACAAAGCAGATACACAGTGATATAGATGCTCAGATAAGGTGTGGCAAGTGTTATACCTCTTACGGCAAGATAATTTGCACTGCCGTAATTTTTTTCATAAAACCTTCCTATAAAATAGATCCCAAGAAGAGAAACCAGCAAAGAGAGACTGTAAAAGGCTCCCTTGTCTTCAAAAAGCATAAAAAACGGAGCATTTATAAAAACAAAATAGTATCCGAGTTTATAAAAATTTGTTGTTTTTGTAGCCCTGTATATAGTATACAATGCACTGAAAAAAGATATCATGACAAGTGAAGTCGGATGTTCATTTACTATAAAAAAAGAGAGAACAATTGCACATAAAAGCAAAAATCCGCTCAATAAAAAGATACCTTTACTGCCAATCTTCTTGCTTTTTTCCAGGAAAATATAATAAGGAAATCCTGCAGCCAATACAAATAATAAAATACTAGATATCATAGTCTCCCTTTTTTAGAACGCTTAAATATTTCAAAATAGAACCCTTCTTTTGCCAGCAGTTTGTAAAAAAGCCACTTCATTTTATTTGGTTTTATGTCGGCATTCGGAATTTCCACAAAATGCTGTTTATACATAAAGAGCCAGCCAATGGTCATAATGACAGCCAGCATAACCATGGAACTTGCCATCGTCACATTCAGTGTTGCCGCTTTGTAAAAGAGTAAGGCATCCTCACCATATAAAAAATGCTCAAGTGTCAGACCGATAAACTCATAGGTAAACAAAATCAGAACAAATGTACTGACAAGTGCCAGAATGACTTGTATCGAGTCAGATTTTGACACTTTAAAGAATGACAGGAAAAGCTGAGTTCCTGTCAACCAGGCAAAGGCCAGTATAACAATAGCCGCATTAAATTCAAAGAACTCTTCGCTCAATACCATTTTCACACCTATAAAAGCCAGAACAGGCAAAATGGTAAAAATTGCAATAAGATAAAAGAGTCTGTTGCTCCTGTTGCCTGTTTTATCCTCCCAAAATACTTTATAGGAGAGGCGTTCGGGTATATTAGGATCATGCCGGGCATATTTGATCAAAGCGCCTGATTCCAGGAAAAGTGTTGCCTTGAATATACCATGCACAATAAGATGATAGATGGCAAGTGAAAATGCACCCAAACCGATTTCCATGATCATATACCCCATCTGTCCTACAGTAGAGTATCCAAGAGAACGCTTGATATCTGAGACTACCAGCATTAAAGCCGATGCAAATATTGCCGTAAAAAGGCCTACGCCAAAAGCGATATTAAGCACACCCGGAGTCAGCATCAACAGGTAAGCAAGCTTGTTGAGCAGTATACCGCCAACATTGACAACACCGGCATGCATCAATCCCGATACCGGAGTTGGTGCTTCTGAAGTGTAAGGCAGCCAGATATGAAACGGCACTATTGCCGATTTCATCATCGCGGCAATCAAGAAAAGCAGTCCTATAACAAAGATCACAGGATCTTCAACCGGACCCTTGGACATAAGAAGCCACTTTTCGCTCAATGTTGCAAGGTCCAGACTCTGAAATGTTTTATAGGTCAGTATCACGGCCAGTAAAAAAACCAGATCGGCACCTTTATGTATGTACATAGTCCATCTTGCATTTTTTACAGCTGTTTTTGAACCGACATTAAATGAAACAAGCAAATACAGACCGATACTCATCAGTTGCCATGCCAGAGCCAAAACAATCAGATTGTTACTCATAACCAGTAAATATATTGACGCAAAAATAAAGTTCAAAAGAATGAAAAATCTTTTATACCCTGCTTCGTCCCACATGTATTTCGTAGCATATTTACGAATGACGAGACCAAGAATTGCAACATAGGGTACCAAAACAGCTGAAAGCTGATTATATATAAGCAATCCGCCAAATCCCGTGATTTGTGTATCATTACTTATGACATAATACGCTCCGTACAGTCCGAGCAAGGCTATCATACTCGACAAAATAAGACTGATTTTCGGAATAAACTCTTTTTTCTTCACAAAAATCAGCAAAAATGCTATTACAATAGGAATACCCGGAATGAGCAGTATAATTTTTTCCATTAAAACTCCTGTTTTCTAATGCAGATATTTAGCTCGCCGGTGTATCAATAGCACTAAAAGTATCTAAATCAATATCATTCGATCTTTTTTTGTTTTTCACTATAGTCTTTTGCAGAGCATCCAAATCTCTTTCACCTGTACGGATACGTTCAACCTCCAACACAGGCACGACCCAGATTTTTCCTGCACCGTGATCTATATCCTGTGCATTTGCACGAATAGCCTCCATTGCTTTGTCTTTATATATCTTGTTGGGAACTATAACAATAACCATTACCTTTTCTGTCAATTCGGTTTCTGTACCGTCCCAGCAACCTTTTCCTAATACTCTTGTTACAGTAACACCCTGTATTCCCTCATCTTCTAAGCCATGCAACACATCATTAAGTGCTGACGGATCTATAATACTATTAACCTGAACCATATGGAACCCCTTTTTGTTTATATGGCAGCAATTTAAACATTATAACTTTTAAGCTCGGCTAAAAATAGAATCAGTCACAGATTACTACAGCTAATATTTAGGTTAAATCTCACTATACAGCCATTTGAGATAATCTGGCTATCCTAAGTGCTACATATTGTAACACCAATATATCCTCATTGCTTCAAAAAGTAGCATAAGACCCGGCAAAACAACTTATTTGTGCAGGTTTATTGTTTTACAAAAAATATTTATCTCATAAATTAAAGAGAATTTAAAGGACTTTCCAAGTAAACTCCCAACTGAAAACATAAAATGTTGCTGATAAAAAGTATATTTCTATATTTTTTGATGCCGCAAAATTGATAAAGATACTTAGAATTGATTGAATTTTCAATAGACTGGTATTTTATGTTTAAGTCATTTATAGGAGAAAAAATGTATTATGTAGCAAAAGTTAATGCTGACATGTGTGCAGAGTACAAGTGTAATACATGTACTCTGTATTGCCCGGAAGCAAATACACTCATGTTCGATAAAAGCGGAAATACATCTTGGGTTGATGTAGACAGATGTAAAGGGTGTGCATTATGTGTATACGTATGTACTGATATGCTCAATCGTGATTGTATTACGATGGAAATGCCTAACGTTGAAGCAGTCTAAGTCTAAGTTTTAGATTTAAGTAAAAAATAGAGTAAAATAAAAAAATCATAGGAGAACTTATGGCAAACCAAGGTCCTGCGTATTATTCACCATATCCTGCGGCTACGTATGAAGGTGTAATAACACCACCAGAAGGAAAAGCACTTTTATTAGAAGATGTGGTAGATGAAGAAACGGCAATGAGAGAAATTGCAAAACAGATGTTGACAAAAGAAAATGCAACAATTTTCCCCGGTCCACAAGTACTTTACGCATGGAGCGATGAAGCAAAAAGAAAAGCAACTCTTATCAAAGAGATGGCAGAAGTTCTGAATGCGAACATGATTCCAATGTATGACTACAGACCAAAATATCCAAAAATTGATGCTGAAGTTGAGATCAATCCAAATCATCCAAACTTGACGATTTGGGAAAACAAAATCAAAGCAGCAATTTTTATCGGTGTTCACTGTCATTATGCAAATGTTGCATTAAAGATTGTTAGAGCAGAAACAGACTGTTACACTATAGCAATGTGTGCTTTATCCGGACATGAAGATGCAATGGCTACTATTAGAGACCAACATGCTTCTGATCTTGAAAAGTTCATCAAAATAGCTAAAGAAGTTAAATCAGAGTTGGGAGTATAAAACAATGAGTAAACGAAGTGATATGACAAACACACACAACTGGTCTGGACAAAAATTAGTTTCAACAGACTATTTGCTTTTCGAAGCTCCTAGAGAGAAACACTTCATGACTGGTTCTGAAGTTTTAAAAGAAGCAATGAAAAGATGTACGGTAGATGCCTCGGTATCCTACCCAATTACACCGCAGTCAGAAGCAGCACACCTTATCGGTGAATTATGGGCTGAAGGGTATGTCGGTACTTATTTTAGAGGGGAAAACGAATTTGGTGTAATGTCTGAAGTTGCAGGCTGTGCAATGGCAGGCGCCAGAACAGTGACAACAACTTCCGGACCGGGAACACTCAGAGCGATGGAAAACTTTCCTCAGTGGTCTGGAACAAGAATCCCCTGTCAACTGGTTTTAATGGCCCGTGGTATTAACTCGCCACTGACTATTCAACCTGACAACCTGGAAGTTTCTTTTATGCTTGAAACCGGATGTATGATTTGGTATGCTGAAAATGTTCAAGAACTTTTCGATATGTCAATTGCAGCATTTACAGTAGCTGAAAAGCCTGATGTACATGTTCCGATTATTACAGTTGTTGACGGTTTCTTTGTATCACACACAAGAGAGGCAGTTATGCTTCCGGCTGATGATATAGCATTAGAGCCGTATGATCCGTACAGAGCTCCGTTGCCTCCGATTGATTCTGAAACACCTCCGGGACGTTTCTTAAGAGATCCATTTGTAATGAAGTCTAACTATATTTCGTATGCAACACACGCTTCTTGGCAGTGGGAAGTACGATCAGCGGTAGAGCGTTCACGCCCTTATGCAGAGCATTACTTGAAAGGTCTTATTCACATTACCGGAGAAGATGATGCAGAAATTGCATTCGTAACATGCGGAACGGCATCAAATCAGGCAAAAGAAGCACACAGAGAGCTTATGAAACTTGGTATCAAAACAAAAGTTATCAAGCTAAGAACAATCAGACCTTTCCCTGCGAAAGAACTTCTTGCAGCTGTTGAAGGTATCAAACACATATTTGTACCTGAATTCAATGTTGTCGGATGGCTGGAAAAAGAAGTAAGAAAAGAACTCTACAACAAGTGTGAAGCAGACATTATCGGCGGACCGAGAGTTGCTGGCGGTATGAGTATGCCTGCTGAAGCAATTATTGCGGAAGTAATGGAAAAAATCAACCCGGGAAAAGGAGCATAAGATGGCATTAGATATCTATAAAATAAATCCAGAATTTCGTGATATTATGCCTCAAGAGATTATAGATCTTGAGGAAAAAGCTACATGGTCAGTCAAAATGGACAAACCGCGTGGTATCAAAGAACTTCCTGACACAAAAGAGTTGCTTGAAGAGCATTCACTCTGTGCCGGTTGTCCTGAAGCGGCTGCTCTGAGATATGTATTATCTGCACTGCCAAAACCGGAAGATACTATTATTGTAAACTCTACGGGTTGTACATCTTTAATGTTCCCGCATATCGCGCTTCATACTGTGCACTCACTTTTTGGTAACCAAAATGCGGTTGCATCAGGAATCAAAAGAGTGCTTGACTGGAGATTTCCGGATATTGAGAAAGATGTTGTTGTTTTAGCCGGAGACGGTGCTACTGTTGATATCGGTCTTGACTATACACTTCAGTCTTTCTTTAGACAGGAAAATATCACTACAATCTGTTTTGATAATGAAGTCTATGCAAATACCGGAGGACAGGAGTCTGGTGCTACAGCCAAAGGACAGGTCTTTAAAATGGCGCCTCTTGGTAAAAAGTTTGACAAAGTTCCTATGTGGGAATTGGCAACGACTTCAGGATGTCACTACTCTGTAAACATGACAGCTTCTGCTCCAAAAGCAGTTGCCAAAGCAGTCAGAGAAGCGATCTTGGTTGCAAGAGAAATCGGACCGACTTTCCTTAATATTTACACACCGTGTATTCTTGAAATCGGTTTAAGTGCAAATGAAGGCCTTGGTGAGATGAAAGATCAGGATAAAGACAGATTTGCATCTTACAAACATGTTTCACCAGAAGCAGAAGAATTTTTGAAAAAATGTAAAGAAGAAGGGCGTATATAATGGCAAAAGATTCAATAAAAATCAGAATGCCTGGCCTTGGCGGCCAAGGCGCGGTAACAGCAGCACACATTGCTGCTACAGCTGCAGATACAGAAGGTTACTATGCTGTATCAAATCCGTTTTTTGGTGCTGAAAAGAGAATGGCGCCATCTGAAAGTTATGCAAGAATAGGGACAGTGCCTATTTATGACAGAGGGGAAGTTATTTACCCTGATATCATTATGATTTTTCACCCGCAGGTTATTACTATGGGTAAATCATACACAATGCCTTTTTATGCCGGTATCAAAGAAAACGGCCTTGTAATCATCAACAGTGACAGAGATCTTTTGACTGATGATGATAAAAAAACATTGAGTGATTTGAATGTAAAAGTGCTTACAAAAGACTTTACTCAGTTTGCTATTGATATGGCAGGAACTGAACTTGCAACAAACATGGCAATGCTTGGAGCGCTTTTTGGAGCTTTGGGCACTGTAAGCAAGCCGGCTATTGAAGAGGGAATCAAAGACAGATTCCTGAAAAAATATACAGCTTCCGGCGGTACGGCTACACTTGACTCGGTTATTGAGAAAAAGTTCAAGAAAAAGAAAGAACTTATTCAAAAAAATCTTGATACTGCTTCAGCAGCATTTGACTTGACAGTTGATTGGTGTAAAGAAGTCGGATTTGAACAGATTTTAGAATCTCCAAAAAAATAGTCATAATGTAACTACTGTTATTCAACACAGTAGTTACTTTTTCCAAAATATACTATAATACTCCAGAACAATTTGTTCTATACAAACATAATTCCATATCATTAAAGGAAGATCCCATCATACAGTCATTTATAATTACAGGATTTTTAGGTGTTGGTAAAACTACCATGCTTACAAATACTGTCAAAAAATATTTTAAAGATAAGAAAATAGCAATAGTTGTCAATGAATTTGGTGATGTAGGAGTTGACAGTAAAATTCTTACAAATGTACACAGTGAGGTACTTGAAATTTCCGAAGGGTGCATTTGCTGTAAATTGGCACAGGAATTTGAAAGCGGTGTGAGTGAAATTATCAGCAAATACAGTCCTGACATAATTTTTGTAGAAACCTCCGGTGCATCAGAACCTTTTCCGATTTTCCTCTCTTTGCAGAACCTCGGTATATCAATAGAGGGCATTATATGTGTTGTCGATACAAAAAACTTTGATACATACAAAGAGAACTCTACCGCAAAGTATCAGTTGGGCGGTTCAAACATTATCATACTCAATAAAGTCGATTTGGTAACACCTGCACAGCTTGAAGAGGTAAAAAAAGAGGTTATACAGATTAAAGAAGAGTATAACATTAAAAACAATCTCACAGGAGAGACGGTATTTAACAACTATATGATTCATTATGCCCAGCAGGGTCTGGTAAACAAAGAGGTATTTGAAGGCGTTTATAAAATAGATGAAGTCATCGGCCTGGCAAAAGACTACAAGCATCTTGATCATACCGGCAAAGACTCTATCACCCAAAAAGTAGCCTATCTCAAAGACAATGTGGCATTTAATGATATAGACCAGCTCCTCAGTGCCCTTCCTAAGAGCATCTACAGGACAAAAGGTATTGTAAAAGTGACTGATGTCGCCAATCCTATATTTATCAATTACTCCTTTGGTGATGCCAGCTATGAAGAGTTACCGGAGTATAAAGAAAAATCACTCTTAATCTTTATCGGTGAGAGCATAGAAGATGATATAAAACTACTCAGTCAAAAATTTCCTTTTTTGGTTCTTCCCCAATTCAGTATAAATAAGTAATTTATACTGTGTAAATTCTACACACCTTTCTTTATGCTTTCTCTCCTAACTCCCTGCAGATACTAAAATTCCAATAGCGTCTACAGGGGAAATAGGCGAAAAAGTTACAGAATTTTTCCAAAAAATTAATCTTGATAAATTAAATAATTTTTTTATGTTTACTTTAAGAGTAAAGACAAAGAGAAATTATACCCCCTGTAGCCTCCTATATGCGGAGCTCTGTTTTCCCTGCTTATTTGGAATCCTTATCTTATAAATAATAATATAAAATGCTAATAATAATAATTCGCAAATTCAACTAGATGAAGGAAGATAGTCTTAAGATTAAAATATAGTTACTAAGCTTAACTGCGTGTTAGGGCATTTCGATGTAATTTATCGAAACTTTTTCGTATTCGTACTAAATAAGGAGGTAACAATGTTAAAAAAAGTAACAGAAGGTCCGGCTGGGTATATGCCTCAATCGGCACCATATATGGGAGTTGAACTTGCACCTGAAGGGCAGGCTTTGCTTTATGGAAATAAAGTAAGTGAAGAAGAGGCTATGAGAGATGCAGCAAGAGCATTGCTGACTCGAGATAACCCGACAATTTTCCCTGGTCCACAAGTATTATGGGACTGGAAAGATGATGTAGCTGCAAAAGCAGAAGCGCTTTTAGAGCTGGCGTCTGAAATTCCAAACTGTAAAATTATTCCAATGCCGGATTACAGACCAAAGTATCCAAAAATCGATGTGAAGGCGGAGATTAATCCTAATCACCCTAACCTGACGATTTTGGATAACAAGATCAAAGCGTGTGTTTTTGTCGGTGTACACTGTCACTATGCAAATCTTACTCTTAGAATGATACGTGCAGGTACTGACTGCTACACTGTAGCATTATGTGCCTATATGGGTCATGAAGAGGCTATGGCATCAATCAGAGACCTTCATGCAGACGATATTCACAAATTTAAAGAGATTGTGATTGAAGAAAGAAACAAACTAGGCATTGAGTGGGAAACTACTTTACCACCTGAAAATCCATCTTTACCTAAAGAAGATTTGACTACATTATCACCTGCTGATTATGGTGAGTACAGAAGTCTCATCATGACAAGAAAAGGTGAACATGTTACTGAAGTTGAATAAAGGAGATAATCAATGAGTCCAAATCCAGAAAAAAAATTAGAAAAAACATTAGTAGATATTAACTATCTGTTAAAAGAAGCTCCGAGAGAAAAGCACTTTATCACAGGTGCGCAGGCAATGGCAGAAGCTGTTAAAAGAGCAAGTGTTGATATGGCAATCGCCTACCCTATTACACCACAGTCAGAGGTAATGCACCTTGTAGGTGACATATATGCGCAAGGCCACATTAAAGAGTACTACAGAGCTGAAGAAGAGCTTGGTACCATGTCTGCTATTGCAGGTGCTGCAAGAGCGGGTGTACGTCTTTTTACAGCTACTTCAGGACCGGGACTGCTTCGCGGTTTGGAAGCTATTGTTTCTTGGCCAGGTCACCGTGTTCCGGCTGTCCTTGGAATATTGACACGTGTTATCAATGCACCGTTGTCTATTCAGCCTGATAATATCGAAATGGCATATATGATGCATTGTGGTGCCGTAATGTTACATGCTGAAAATCAGCAGGACACATTTGACTTCACTTTGGCAGCCTTTGCTATTGCTGAAAAAGTTGATGTATACATTCCTGTTGCAGTTGCTACTGAAGGTTTCTTCGTAACACACGCAAAAGGTTATGTTGACATGACTCCGGAAGATATGGCACTGATTGAATTTGATCCGGTAGCTGCACCGGTTCCTGCGATGGACAATGAAACTCCACCTGCAAGAATCCAGCGTGATGCTCCTGTTCAAAAGTCAAACTTTATGTCTTACCTGATTCATGCTGTATGGCAACAGGAAATCTGGGATTCAAACAAACGTGCAATGAAATATATCTATGAATATCTTGGCGGACCGATTGAAGTGAAAAATCCTGAGTCTGAAGTATTCCTTATCGCTTCTGGCTGTGCAGCTGCACAGGCAAGAGAAGCATGGAGATATGCACAGGAAGCAGGTTTAAGCGTTGGTTTAATCAAAGTAAGAGCTATCAGACCGTTCCCGATTGATGAGATCAGAGATGCAGTGAAAAATGCAAAATCTATCATCGTCCCTGAACACAATATTATCGGCTGGTTATGTAAAGAAGTAAAAGCGGCGATTCCAAATGGCGGAATTGTTACAGAGGGACCAAGAGTATACGGTGGTATGACACTTCCGGTTGAGTTGATTATGAAAGAAATTCATAACTCACTTGGCTTAGAATACGACCTAAAACTATAAAAAGGAGATAAAATGAGTTTAAAATATATAACTCCGGCAGAGAGATTTAAAAAATATCTACCAAAAGATTATGTAGAGCTAGTTGACTACGGTCCGTTTGGAAAAACACAAGAAGAAGCCGGACCAGGTAATATGGGGCAGTTTAAAGAGCTCGTTGAAGAGCATCCGATGTGTTCTGGTTGTTGGATGGCATACTACATCAGACTGATTTTTGCTTCACTTCCAAATCCGGAAGATACAGTAACACTGGGTACAGCCGGTTGTGGCCGTTTGGCTATTTCTCAGGCTGCGGTACCGTTTATCTATGGTAACTACGGTGACCAAAATGCTATGGCATCAGGATTAACACGTGCGTTCAGATTACGTTTTCCTGATAAAACAAAAGATGTTATTACTATTGCCGGTGACGGTGGTACTATGGATATCGGATTCTCAATGACTATGCACTCATGGATTCGTGGCGAAAAATTCACGACTATCATGCTTGACAATGAAGTTTATGGAAATACAGGCGGACAATCTTCTGGAATGTCTCCAAAAGGTGCTGTTCTTAAAATGGCTCCAAAAGGAAAAGACTTCGGTAAAATGCCGGCAACAGAGCTTGCCAGAGCAGCCGGTTGTGTCTATACTGTAAGAATGTCTCCGACAAACATCAAAAAAGCGGCTAAGATTATCAGACGTGCAATCTTTGTTGCAAGAGAAGTCGGACCGACATTTATTCATGCATATACATCATGTAATATCGAATATTCAATTCCTACGCATGAAGTGTTTGCTGATGCAAAAGCACAGGAAAAAGATCGTTTTACATTTGAAGAATACATGACTGATGAAGCAAAAGAAGTCATCGAACGTGTAGAAGCTGAAGAAAAAGCAGCAAGAATGGCAAGAAAAGCTCAAAAAACAGAGGCGGTAAATTAATATGGCTGATAAAACAAGAAAAAAAAGATATAACATACGTATTTCCGGATTAGGCGGACAAGGTGTTGTAACTACTGCTCACATCCTTGGTTCAACAATGGATAATGCAGGTCAATATGCATCTTTGGTACCGTTTTTTGGTTCTGAAAAAAGAATGGCACCTGTTGAGGCTTATGTAAGAGCTTCAACAGAGCCGATTTATGAAGTTGGTGAAGTTGTATATCCTGATATTATCATGATTTACCACTCACAGGTTGTAACACACGGTAAGTCTTATACAATGCCGTTTTATACAGGTCTTAAGCCTGACAGTTTGATTATCATCAACTCTGAAGTAAATGTACTTGATGAAGATGATGTAAAAGTTTTAAAAGACTTAAGAGCTACTGTTGTTCAGTTTGATGCAACAAAACTTGCACTTGATACGGCAGGAACAGAGCTGGCAACAAATATGGCAATGATGGGTATGATGCTTGGACTTATAAACCTTGTCAGTATTGAAAACATTGAAACAGCGGTAAAAGAGAGATTCCTGGGAACATCATTTGTATCTTCAGGCGGTACAGCTATGCTTGACTCTGCAATAGAGAAAAAGTTTAAGAAAAAAGAAGAGTTACTCCAAAAAAATATGGATGTAATCAGCAAGACTTTTGAAATGGCAAATTCTATCGATTTGGATACTGCTGATTTAATTATTAAGTTCGACATATAAAAGGATAATAAATGTATTATGTAGCAAAAGTTAATTCTGACATGTGTGCCGAGTACAAGTGTAATACCTGTACTCTGTATTGCCCGGAAGCCAATACACTCATGTTTGATAAAAGCGGAAATACATCTTGGGTTGATGTAGACAGATGTAAAGGGTGTGCATTATGTGTGTACGTATGTACTGATATGCTCAATCGTGATTGTATTACGATGGAAATGCCTAACGTCGAAGCAGTATAATTTCTGTATATATAGGTCATCCTTTAGGGATGGCTTATACCCTCTTAAAATTTAAAAAATCTTTTATTATTTATCCAATTCCTTATAAAAAGTTACTTTTAGACAATAATGTTAAAATAATATAATTAAAAATCAAAAGGACCATAGTGGAAGTCTCAGTAAAAAAAATCGATGATATTAACTTTATCTTGAGTGGTACAATCGAAAACAATATAATAGAAAACAAAGTGGCAGAATTTAAAGAAAAATTAACACAAAAGACAAATAACGATACGTCAAAAAGTGAAAATATTGAGCAGGAAGCAGCAGGCGAAGTTTTCAAAGAATTCATCAATACCGGCATCAAAAAAGCAAATATAGACATAGATACTATTTTGGGACAACCGCTCCTGAAAAAATATGAACAGCAGGAGAACAATGTCTACTTCGAGGTCGCGCTCTCAACAAGTCCTCAAATCAATACAGATATAGACTATAACGATATCATCCCCGACTTCACAAAGCCAAAAGCCGATCCTGCAGCAGTGGAGGCCAAACTTCAGGAGTTTGCACAACAGCAGGCTCCCTTTACCAAAATAGACAAACCGCGGGCAGTAAAAGCAGGTGATGTTGCTGTCATCGACTTTGCCGGTTCTATTGATGGAAAACCGTTTGAAGGCGGCAGTGCAGAAAAATTCAACCTGAAAATCGGCTCCCAATCATTTATTCCTGGTTTTGAAGAACAGATAATCGGAATGGAGTATGGCGAGGAGAGAACCATTACCGTAACCTTTCCGGCAGACTACCAGGCAGAAGATCTGGCAGGAAAAGAGACTAAATTTGCTGTCAAACTTCATGAAATTCAACAGCAGGAAGCCCAAACACCCGATGATGCTTTTGCCCAAAAAATTCTAAGCGATCCCTCTGCAACGCTTGACACACTCAAAGAAAAATTTGCAGACCAGATTATATCCGAAGAACTTTCACAACTGTATATGCAGGAGCTTAAGCCAAAAATAATAAATGCTTTAAATGAAAAATTTGATTTCACACTGCCTGAGAATATCGTCGAGCAGGAGATAGATGCAAAAGTGCGCGAAAAAACAAAAAACTACACAGAAGAAGAGCATAAACAGTTCCTTGAAGACAAAGAGAAATTTCTTCAGCTAAGAGAATCTGTGCGTGAAGATGCCAAAAGAGTTGTAAAAACTGCCCTTATCGTTGAAGCTTTGGCAAAAAAAGAAGGAATAGATGTTCATATACAGGAAGTGCATGCCGCACTTGGCTATCAGGCAATGATGACAGGCCAGGATGCCCAGGAACTTGTAAAGTACTATGAAGAGAACAATCTTATGACATCTGCCAAAATGGGTCTTACCGAAGATAAACTTTTTGGAAAACTCCTGGGGTTTCATAATCAGTAAAGATCCAATGATTCAAAAAATCTGGGACTGGGCTGATAAAAACAATATATCCGATTTAGAGTGGATAGCGCATGATTCCTATCTCAAAGGTGGCTATTTCAGAGGACTTCCGAGAGACAAAGAATCATTGCTCGGACTGCAGGAGCTCAATCTTCTTGGCAGTCAGCTTTCAGACTTGCCGCCGGAAATAGCCTGTCTTAAGAATTTAAAAAAACTTTATATGCTGGGAAACCGGTTGAGGAAACTGCCCCCGGAGACAGGCCTTCTGACACAGCTTGAAGAACTTTATCTTGCAGGGAATCAATTGGAAGAACTGCCAAAAGAGATAGGGTCTTTAAAAAATCTGAAACTGCTTCTTTTGCAGGAAAACAGACTCTCAGGCATACCAAAAGAGATCGCTTCGCTCAAAAATTTAAAAACATTGGAACTGGGCGCAAATCAGCTTTCATCCCTTCCTGCTGAAATCGGACAATTGACAAATTTAACCAAGTTGACTTTCTGGAAGAATCGGCTGAGCACCCTGCCTGACGAGATTGAAAATCTGCTAAACCTGGAAGAGCTGGACTTCACTTACAACAGGCTTTCATTAACCCAAGGGCATGCCCAGTGGCTGGACAGGCTTATGCAAAAAGGCTGTTGTGTTTCTATATAAACAGGTGGCTCTTGTCAGGATTTTTTTCCTGATATTTGACAATATACGAACATTGCGCCACAGCTTTTTTATTCTCTTTTTCTATCTCTTTGAGCACATCTTCAAGCAAAGCTTTTGCAAGACCTTTTCCCGCCAGCTCTTGCGGTACAATAGTATGTGTCAAGTGCATCTTGCCATCCTGATCATCATATGTTATATAAGCCACATGTCCCTCTATATGGTATTCGTATCTGCACTCATCTGGATTGTGAATTAAAGTATTTGACATCTCTTTTCCTTTTTTTCCTATAATTTTATCATGCTAAATTTAAAAAGAAACTACCCTGTCAATTACATAAATTTCACAACCTTTATATAAGCCTAAGAAATGAAGATGTTTTCTTCTTTAACTTCAAATTACTGTAGTTTTATCTAAAATACAAAAAAAATTATTGTGAGGTACTGATTATATGGCTACTCAAGAAACAAAACGGTATATGGAAATGCAAATGCAGGAGCTTAAAGAAGCCTGTGCCGCAAATGAAGAAGAAAAAAACCCTGCTCCAAAAAAAGCAAACAACAATAGGGACAAAAATGCTGAAATTGCAAAACTCTATGAAGATGCAGCCGAGTATGAAGAAGATTTAAAAGGCTTTCAAGAAGAACTTGAAATAGTCAATGCAAATGAATTTAAAGATATTCCCGACTTGTTAAAAGAAAAATTCTCAACACAGGAGAGAGACTATGCACAGGAGATAAGAACTCTTTTGGAAGCTACGTGGGCACACTATGTAAATGTGGAAAAAACACATCCTCAGGAGCAGCTTGATATTATAAAAACAACTGCGTTAGATGAAATTGTCACAGCACTTGCCAAAGCCTACCCTGATTATGAAGGTGATTTTGAGTCAGATATAAAAGAGATACTTGTCAAGAGATGGGAAATGCTCATAGCAATCAAAAAAGAGCATATCAAAGAAGAGATAGCAGAAATCAAAATATTAGGTCTTAAGCCGAATTATGTCCAAAGAATCTATAAACAGTTTCATGGCATAGAATAAGAAAATATGATGTAAGAGCAGTTTTTCGTTTTTTACACACTTTTGTCATGTTTCAGAAAAAGAGTTCTCATATCTGCATGGATACTGTTAACTTTGCTATAATTATTCTATAGACGATATTATTTCAGGAGAGTTTGTTATGGACGCAGTAACGAAAGAAAAATTAGAGAAAGTTGTTACACTGGTAAACAAAGCGATGGTAGATCCGGATATAGATATTGATTATTGTATACCCGGTGTTGAAACAACGGTAAAAGAGTGTGATGTATCAGAAACCCCTTTTGTATTAGTTACCTATGTTTTGGGTGATTACAACAAACATACACGTAAAATTCATTTGGATGCAACCTTATTGCGGGAAACACCCGAGGAGATCGCCAACAGAATAACATTTTCCATTGAAGAGTTCAAAGGTGAAATAGATTCTGTAGAGATGGGCTGATGCCCTCTCTGTTTTTTATTTTACAGTAAAAGGAATTTCATCCAGTGAAAAATCTTTTAATTTGGAAGTTATCCATTCATACTCTTTAGAATTTTCATTGACATAAAAATAAAGTGCTCCGCCGTCTTCGTCATTTTGGACAAGAATATTACTCTCGTTTTGCAACTCCCAGGCAGCCAAGCCTTCATATTGTGTGAACTCTTTTGCAAGCACATAGCTTTGCAGTGTTATTCCCTTTTCCAGTGAATAAAAAAGAAATCTTTTCGAAGCGATATCTGAAACTTTGACAGGAACAGATGCATTTAAATTAAATATTTTATACTCAAAAGCATCCAATAATTCGGACAAAAACTCTTGACTCCATGCCATAACTTTTTTCATACATTGAGAAGTTTCAGGATCTAAATTGTCTCTGTCCAAATAAAATGTATTATAATCCTTACAGATATTACTGTATTCAATGCCAATGCCTATTTTTTTCAAACTAAACTTCTTTTACCACTTTTACATCATTTCCGACTGCAATTCCGCCGTATTCAAGAGGCGTTACAAAAAGACCGCGTTTTCCTTTTATCAGTGCAGGAAGTTCAGGAGCGAATGCATACAGATACCGGTAATCTTCACACGGCCCGTTAACTTCAAAAAGCATCTCGCCGATCTCTATTATCGAACCTTTGTTGAGATGATACAGGTCAACATCCACGTAAATATCTTCCATTAAAAGTCCTCTTTCAAACACAAGTTCTGCATCTTCTATGATGTCATAACTTTTTTTTGAAACCAAAACCATTGGCTTCACTTCACCGTTGTCATAGTCTCTGCTCCCAACAATTCCGTTCTCATCGCAATCAAAGTCTTCACATTTCATACGATGCCCCGCACGCATCATATCAGGCATCGTCACAAACAACGATAATACTTTTCCCTCTGTCATTTCTTATCCTTCATATCATTATAAAATTTTAATGATAGTAACATAATTTGTCTGTAGCCTTATTACTAATTTTAATTAGATAAATAAAATAATAATAGATAAATTCTCTACTGCGTGCTGTAAATAAGTATATATCCGACCAAAAGCCCGCCAAAAGTTCCTATCAAATACCCCATTATTGCCATCAGTACACCTATACTTACAAGTGCTTTGTTGTAAGTTGCCGCAAGAATTGGTGCCGAAGCCACACCGCCTATGTTTGCCAGAGAGGCAACCGAGATACTGAATAAATCGAGCTTGAATATTTTTGCCCCTGCCACCATTATCAATGCATGCACAAGCAAGACGGCAAAACCGGCAAAAACATACATGCCAAGACCACTGAAGCTTTCTATGACAGCACGAGAACCTATCAGTGCTATTAAAATATAGAGCATGGTTGTTGCCACTTCGTTTGAACCGTTTATAAACCGTAATTTTGTAAAAGAGCCGAGCACCCCTAAGAGTGTGGAAAAAATAACAATACTTGTCGTTGTATTGAGTATCACCAATTTTTCGGCTATTATCTGAGAAAACAGAGATGCTCCGAGTGCCAGAAGAATTAGGAACCAGTATCTTTTGGCACCCACAGAACAGGCACAACCGATTTTATCCAGATAGGCAAGTTTTTCTTCACTCTTTGTAAACCTGTTGAATATTTTTGCAAAAGGGACCAAAAAAAGCAAGAGCATCACCCATACAGTATAATTGACACTGTCCACAACAAGAGCATAGGCAAAGGCATCTTCACTTACATGTAAAGCACTTCCGACAGCGATCATATTTGCCGTACCTCCCATCCAACTCCCTGCGAGTGCGCCAAATGCTGCTGCTGTTACTTTGTCAAACCCAAACAAATATGCAACGGCTATAAAGGCAAAAGCAATGGAAAAAACAGCTAAAACATAAGCGATCAAAAGCGATTTTTTGAGCTTGAAAAAATGCTTAAAATCCACTTCCAAAAGCATCAAAAAAAGCATTGCCGGCAGCAGATTCGTTTTTGTCAGTCTGTAGACAGCTGTAATCTCCTGATTTTGCGCAAACACTTCCGAAGAGGCAAGCAGCATAGAAAAAGCATATATCAGCACAACAACAGGAATATACTCGAAAAATTTGTGTTTTGTTTTGATTTGTGCAAAACTGAGTGCTGCTACAAGTAAAGCAAGTGTAAAAAGATATATCAAAGGAGAGTCAATCAAAGCTTTAACCTACTTTTTCATTAGTATATCATATAATAGCGACATGGTAAATCAAAGCAAATTAGCCTGGGGTTAAAACCTCACTGCCATTAAGCTAAGAAAATTAATGCTTTCTCGGAACCGGTACTTCAGTGCCGGCTGTTGCAATAGTCTTGCCACTTTCAGCCGGCACTGAAGTACCGGTTCCAAATAAATGCTTAACTTAATGGCAGTGAGGTTTTAGCCTAGGTTCCAATATGCTTTATAATATAATTAAAAGTGAAACTCTGATGGCAAAAAAATATGTGATTTTAGATACAGAAACAACAGGCACAAATGAAGAAGACAGAATAATTCAACTCGGTTATATGGTTTTAGGCACAAAAGAGATAGAAGTGCATAACGAATTTTGTTCTGCTGATATTGCTATAAAATACGGTGCGATGGAAGTACATGGGATTACACCTGATTTGATTGAAGGCAAGCCGCCTTGTGTAGAGACACAGGCATACAAAAGACTTCTTGAATTAAATACTGCAGAGAATTATCTCATCATTCACAATGCCCCTTTTGATATAACAATGCTCGAAAAAGAAGGCTTTGTAACACAGATGAAAGTTATAGATACGCTAAGGGTTGCAAAACATGTTATGCCGGATGAAGAGGCGCACAGACTGCAGTATTTTCGCTATAAAATGGAACTCTACAAAGAAGAAGAAAAAGAGGCCGAGGCACTTGGCATCGTTGTCAAGGCCCATGATGCCATCGGTGATGTCCTTGTCTTGAAACTCTTTCTCTCTAAACTCAAAGATATTATCCAAGAACAGTTTCCAAATGAAAATCCTGTTGAAAAGATGGTCGATTTAACCAACACTCCTATTTTGGTACAAACATTCAGATTTGGAAAACACAAAGGCAAAAGTCTTGAAGAAGTTGCAAGTGAAGATGCAGGATATCTGCGATGGATGTTGAAGAATATGGAAAATATTGATGAAGATCTGCGCTACTCTATCAACTACTACCTGGAGTCATAAATCCAAACAGTATAAACAGAAAAAAAGCAATAAAACCGCTTATAAGCGCATAAGGGAGTTGTGTCTTTACATGTTCGATTACCTCACAATCACTTGCCAAAGAGGAGATAATTGTCGTATCAGAAATAGGAGAACAGTGATCCCCAAAAACACCGCCGCTGATAACCGCTCCTATTGCCAAAGCCACATCAGCATCCATCCCAACAGCCATCGGTACGGCTATGGGTATCATAATGCTGAAAGTACCCCAGGATGTTCCTGTGGAAAAGGAGATAATGCTGCTGAGCAAAAATATCACACCGCTTAAAAGAAACAGACTCAGAGACTCATTGGCAAGTGAAGCCAGATACTCCCCTGTTTTCAAGTCAACCGTTACTTCTCCTATAGCAAAAGCAAAAAGCAGTATCACAGCAATCGGAAAAAGTTTTTTGGCTCCAATGTAAGCACTTTTTGTATAAGTTTTTACAGACATGTTTTTTGTCCCGACATAATAGAGAAACATTACACTCAAAGTAGCAAGCATTGTATAGTAAATAGAAGTCGAACCGCTTCCTTTGAGCATATTGCCCTCTCCCGTTATGTATAAGAATACAAATACAAATGCAATCATCAAAAAGATCGGGATAAGCATATAATTCATACTCACATGCGCGTTTACATGTAAAGAAGTTTTGGCTAAAGACAGCTTGGCATGTTTCATCGCGCCAATGTCAATATTAAACCAAACAGCCAAAAAAGTAACAATTAAAGCACTCATGGCATAAAAATTATACATGACGCTATGGAGTAATAAATTTACATTATCACCTTCTATGATGCCTGTTTGTATTTGCGTCGCAATCAGTCCGAGCAAAAGTGCACCCCAGCCATTAAGAACAATTAAAGAGCTGACAGGCGCAGAAGTGGAGTCACAGACAAAAGCCAATTTGGCATGCGGCACTTTTTCTTTGTCGCAAAGAGGTCTGCCGACAGCTCCTGCTATTAAAGAGGTTATAGAAGATTCTATAAAAATCAATACACCGATAAAATAACTGACAAGCAAAGCGGAACGGGGAGAATTGACAAGTCTTGTTTTTTGGGTCATAAAAGAGACAAATCCGTTAATGCCTCCGCTTTTTTGCATCAACTCCATAACGCTTCCGACAAGCACTGCAAAAGCCAGTGTCTTAAGTATCCACCCTTCACTTAACAAAGAGAAAAAAAGTGCAACGAGAGCATCAGCCGTTGCAAGGAATGAAAAACCATGCAGAAAAAAAAGTCCTAAAAATATACCGCCAGATAAAGAGAGTACAATATTTTTGGTATAGAGCGCCAAAATAATGGCTAACAAAGAAGGGAGAACCGAGAGAGAAGAGAGTTCTATAAGAAGCCTTTAGAATTCCATAGCCAGAAGCATAACACCGGCTCTGCCAAAAATTTCTCTGTACGCATCACACTCTTTTTTATCGACAATTTCAAAGCCGAGTCTTTTGTAAAAAAGTTCTGCTTCCAAAGACCCTATCTCTATAACGGTCTGTACAATACTGTAGCCCTTGAGTCTTGCAGTGAGCAGACTTTTTTGCATCAATGCTTTGAGTACACCCACATCAATAAATCCCTCAAGTTCTTCCATAAAATCAAACATCAATCTGCTTTTGCTTGTATTAAAACTGCATTCATACACAACTTCCAACGGTTTTTGGATCTCATCACCGCAACCTATCTCTTTGAGGGCCTCTTCAAAAGCCTCTTTTGTTGCAATTCTGGGCTCATAGCTGCATAAGCTTCCCACACTCTTTCCGTCCATTTGCGCTATTAAAAAATTTTTGTAATGGCAATGACTTTTTGACTGTGTCTGTGTAAGCTTTTGTAGTTTTTCCAAGACTTCTGTATCATTATCTGTCCCAAAAAGCACATCAAAAAGACCCTTCTTTTTCCCTGCCCGTGAACTTTGTAAAATCATTTGTGCTAAAAAAGAAGCATCTTCAGCCGTAGCCTGTTTTATTTTAAGACTCATTGTTTTATCCAAACTTTAATTTTATCTATTTTACTCTTGACATCGTATAATAGTAATAGTACCATACTTTATGATAAAAAGTTTCTTAATTACAGCAAGTTTGTCAATTTTCTTGTTTTCTTCCCAGCAAATAGTGCTCGTTGTTGCCAATGATATGAACAGTTCATCGGCAAAACTCGAATGTTATGAGGGCTCAAACAAAGTCTTTGAGACAATGAGCGTCAATTTGGGGAAAAATGGATTAGGCTGGGGTGCAGAAAGCAGGGAATTTCAAAAAAAGCCTGATGAAGCGTTGAAATATGAAGGTGACAAAAAAGCACCTGCAGGGATTTTCAGCCTAAGTGCAATTTTTGGTTACGCTCCAAAAAGCAATTATAAAATGCCCTATCTTTATGCTGAAAAAAATCTGATATGTGTTGATGATACAAACTCAAATTTCTATAATCAGATAATTATGGCACAGGGAGATGAAAAAAGCTTTGAATATATGAAACGAAACGATGTCCAGTACAAAACAGGCATAGTCGTTGATTATAACAAAAAGTCAGCAAGAGGAAGAGGTTCATGTATATTTATGCATATTGAGCGTGCACCGAAGAGTCCCACTGTCGGCTGTACTTCCATGAGTGAAAAAGATATAAAAAAGATTGCCGGCTGGCTTGATAAGAAGAAAGACCCTATTTTAGTGCAGATTCCAAAAAAATCCTCTAAAAAGGTTCTCAAACTTTATCCGCAGCTGAAAAATTCCGAATTGCTCAAATAAAAAGAGGATTACTCCTCTTCTTTAGACATTTTATCTTTGGCTGCAATACCCATAAGTGAAAGTCCTGTTTTTATACTCAACGCAACCATCAGCATGAGCTTTAAAAGCTTTGCTTCATCTTCTGTACCGATCATGCGCACATCATAATAAAACTTATGCAAAGAAGCTGCCAGAGATTTCAGGTAATCAGTTAATTTCTGCACCTGTCTTGTGTTAAAAGCATCTTCAATGATTTCAGGCAGTAAAAGTGCATCAAACAATAGTGTATCTGCATTTTCTCCAAGATTTTTCAAACTTGCATTTGCAATATCCTCTTTGGAAACAGTTGCCTTGGAGAGCAGTGTCTGAATACGTGCATGTGCATATTGGATATAAAATATAGGATTCGAGCTGTCCTGTTTTTTAAACTCTGCCAAATCAAATTCGAGTGCGGTATCGCTCTTTTTCGATGCAAAAATAAAACGCAGAGCATCTGCACCTATCTCTTCGACTATATCACTCATAAGTATGACATTGCCGGCACGCTTACTCATTTTATACGGTTCGCCGTCTTTTAAAAGACTTACCATCTGAGAAAGCAGCACTTCAAGTTTTTTTGAGTCATATCCCAGATATTCAACTGCTGCCTTCACACGGGCAATGTATCCGTGATGATCCGCTCCCCAGATATTAATATAATGATCATACCCGCGTTCAAATTTTTGATTGTGATAGACTATATCGCCGGCAAGATAAGTCGGGCGACCGTCTTCACGGACAACAACTCTGTCTTTTTCATCACCTTTAGCCTCTGAAGCTATCCAGAGTTTGCCCTCTTTTTCATAAATGCCGTCGCCCATCTTTTGCATCACTCTGCCCCAGTCAGCATACAAAGTTGATTCATACACAAAAGTGTCAAAGAAAATATTCAAATCACCCAAATCTTTGACAATGATTTTCATCACTTCATCTTTTGCCCAAAGCGCCAACTCTTTTTGACGAGATTCATCATAAAAAATTTCTCTGCCGAATTTTTCCATCGCATCACGGGCAAGTGCATCCAAATACTCTCCGCGGTAATAACTCTCAGGATATTCTACCGTTTCATCTAAAAGATGATCTCTTGCATAAAGCTGAATAGAAAGTCCAAGCAGATCAATCTGATTGCCGGCATCATTTACATAATATTCGGCTGTTATATCATATCCGAGATGTTTTGCCAGACGGTACAGAGTATCGCCGTAAACAGCACCTCTTGCATGACCGATATGCAGAGGTCCGGTTGGATTTGCACTGACAAATTCTAAAAGTATTTTTTGGTTTTTTTCCTGTTTTGCAAACTCTGCAGGATTCTCCAAAGCCCAGGAAGCATACTCAGCTAAAAAATCTTCACTTAAACGAAAATTCAAATAGCCTTTGACGGCCTCTACTTTGGAAAATACTTCACTCTCTTCAAAAGATGAAGCCAGTTCATCCGCAATGACCATCGGAGATTTTCTGAGTTCTTTTGCCAAAGAAAATGCTATAGGAGTAGCAAAGTGACCAAAAGAACGATCACGTGGCTTTTCTAAAACAACTTCACGACCTATTTTTTCGCGTAATAACGCCGATACACGTTGTTTCAATGTTTAGGCTTGTGTTGTAGATTTAGGAGTTGATTCAGTAGAAGCTACTTCATCACTTTTTTCAACTTTTTTCGGTGTCTCAACTTCTACTTCATCAACCTCTTTCATTTCTGCTTTGAAGTTTTTGATTCCTTTTCCGAGACCTTTTGCTAAATCAGGTATCTTTTTTGCTCCAAATAATAAAACGATAATTCCGAAGATTATCAGTAGTTCAGTTCCACTAGGCATTCCCATATTTTTTCCTTGTTATAAATTATGTTGTGAAGTATAACTCACATTTGCTGTAAATTCTCTTATCACTATATATTATGTTTTGAAGTTTTACAAATCTTCCCATTTTTGGACAAATTTGTTAATCTCTTCATTTGATTTTTTAAATCTTGCAACAGTTGCAATAAGACGCAGTTTTTCAGCAGCAGCATCCAAATCATCATTTATCAAAAGATATTCATACTCAGAGACTCTCTGAATTTCACGTCTGGCCATTTGAATTCTGCGTTCTATCACTTCTTGCGCATCCGTCTGTCTGTTTTGCAGTCTTCTTTTCAATTCACTCAGCGTCGGTGGCGTAATAAACACAGAAGTTGTAATATCCCCGAGCCGACTGTTAATTGCACTGTTCCCCTGCACGTCTATGTCAAAAATAACCAGTTTTCCTTCAGAGAGCGCTTTTTTAACCGGCTTGAGTGAAGTTCCGTAGTAATTTCCATGCACAATGGCATACTCTAAAAACTGATCTTCTTCTATCTCTTTTTTAAACTCTTCTTCATCCACAAAATAATAATCCACACCATCCGCTTCTCCCTCTCTCATAGGACGTGTTGTTGTAGATATGGAAAAATAACATTCACCGATATCATCGATAATTTTATGGATTAAAGAACTTTTTCCCGCCCCGCTTGGACCGGAAAGAACCAAAACTGCCCCGTGAATAGCACTCATGAGTTGTCACCCAATGTAATATTTATACTGATTTTCATTCCTTTCATAGATGCTGCAACATCTTTGTCACTGAGTGCCTCAAGAAGTTTTTTCAGTGCTTCGACTCCACTGTTTTGTTCTTTATTCTCCTCTTCAGACTCTACTGTTTCTTCAGGTTCTAAAAGATCCGTCTCTTCTGCTGTTTCTTCCTCTGTCTCTTCTCCCAGAGCCTCTTTTAAATCTTTGCTTGTCAGGCTCTCCAACGGATCAATCTCGTTTTTTGCTATTTGAAGCAGAGTATCTTCATCCAGTTCGCTCTCTAAATCTTCTTGTGTCAGATTTTCAACAGCATTTTGAATTTCTTCTTCCAGGCTTGCATCTTCTGCCTCTTGCGGCATCTCTAAATCATCTACAGGATCACGCGAAATATCGACATCTGCTTCGTCTTCCAAATCCAATGCCAGATCCATTGCCAGGTCACCCTCTTGGGCATTGAGTTCATCTGTGACAATTTCGTCTATTTCCTCTTCAAGCTCTTCTACTGTTGCTGTATCGAGTTCTTGCAATTCTTCGTCTTCAAGTGCTTTGACTTCCTCTTCCAAATCAAAACTCTCCTCCTCTGAAATATCAGCGTCTGCTTCATCTTCCAGATCCAATGCCATGTCATAAGCCTCCATGAGATCCTCTTCTTCGGCAGATGCCTCTTCTGCTTCCGGTTTTTGCTCCGGTGCCTCTTCATCCAAAGACTCATCCAGGGAAAACTCTTCTTCATTTAATCCCATCTCATCCAGTTCCAGACTCTCAAGATCATTTTGTACTTCCTCATCAAAAGAGAGATCTTCTTCATTTTCATCAAGCAGATCTTTTACCTTCTGTGCCTCTTCATCATCCAGTACGCTTTCACCGAAATCTTCTTCATCATCATCCAAAATCAACTCATCATCCAGGTCCAAATCATCAGTCAGCGTATCCAAATCACCCAAATCATCCAATTCTTCTATTTCATTCTCTTGTGCATGCAGTTCTTCAACCGGCATCTCATCTGCTTCTTTTTTGATTTCTTTTTCCAACATCATAAAAAGTTCTACCAAATCAGTCGGTAAAAAAGGTTTTTTCAGTATTGATGAAAAAGAATCTCTCTCTTTGGCATCTTTTGCACATATAAACAGTGATTTCTTATATTTTACTTTTCCCTCTAATTCATGCAGTAAATCATCAGTGTAAACACTGTCATCAACAATAAGCAAATCATAATCATGTGATGAAATCTCCTCAAGACCAGAGACTGTTTCTACTTCATCAGAAGTTTTTTGTGCACTGAGCGTCACTAATTTATTTACAACGGGATTATCATTTAAAAGCAGTATTTTCACGCATATTCCTTTGGATGATCTATTGATTGAATTTCAAAAATCTCTATTAGCACTATTGTATCAAAAAAAAACTAAAAAAGTATTTCCAAAGAGTTGAATGCTTCTTGAATTTCTCCCTTGAGTAATAGCATAATTGTAGTAAAAGTTGCTATAAGCACGACAAAAGCCACCATTATTTTAATTGGAAAGCCAATGACCAGAAGGTTAAACTGAGGCATTGTCTTCATAAGCATCCCAAATATGACATCGGCCAGCCATGAAAGTGCAATTACGGGAAAAGCAATAATAAAACCGACCAAAAACATGTTTGATGCCGCATGCATAATGTAGTGGAACAGATCTTTACTCATCATGAAACCGCCCAGAGGCACTGTTTTTAAAGAATGGTCGACAAAAAGCAGCATCCAGTGATGCAGATTGAGTACAAGCAAAATCATTAAGCCCATCAAAGAGAGAAACTGAGAAATTATAGGCATTGAAATGCCTGACTGCGGATCAATAGCACTTGCCATCGAAAAGCCCATCATAAAAGATATTTGACCGCCTGCAAAAGTAATGACATTATAGGCAAGCTGCAATACAACGCCCACTGACAGACCCAGCAAAAGTTCACCCAGTATAGCAATGACAACAGTAGGCACATCAATACTTATATGCAGGGGAGGCATAGAAGAGTAAAAAACGACTGTAAAGAAAAAAGCCATGGTCGCTTTAATGTTCATTGGGATATTTTGATGATTGAAAATAGGCACAGCAATAAACAATCCGGCAAAACGAAAAAAAAGCAAAAGAAAGGCTACTACATTCGTTTCGTTAAGTATCTGTGTCCATCCCACTTTTCTAACCTTATTTAATTGGTTTCAATGCTTTGTCTTCAAGTTTATAGACTCGTTTACACATGTTGGCCAGACTATTGTCATGCGTTACAAGTATCATACCGGCATCATTCTCCTGACAATAATCAAAAAAAAGTTTCATTACTTCCGCAGCCGTTTTATTGTCAAGATTTCCTGTCGGCTCATCGGCAAATATTATTGAAGGTTTTTTTGTCAAAACCCTTGCAATAGAGACACGCTGTTGCTGTCCGCCTGAGAGTTCCGTGACTTTTTGGTGCATGCACTGCTCGATTTCCAAATCTTTGATTAAACTGTTGTCTATCTCTTTTTGTGAAAGAATTTGGGCAACTTCAAGATTTTCATAGGCGGTAAAGCCTTTAAAAAGATAATGGGATTGAAAAACTATACCGAGTTTGTTTCGTTTTATAAGCGTCAGCTCTTTTTTACTCATAGAGGCTGTCTCTTTTCCAAAAAGCGTAACAGTCCCCTTCTTTGGCTTCAAAAGAGTAGATAAAAGATGCAGCAACGTAGACTTTCCGCTCCCGCTCATACCGATAATAGCAATACTTTCATTACTTTCAAGAGAGAGGGAAACGTCAGAAAAAAGCTCATATTCAAATGAGTGTGATAAATTTTTGGCAGATAATAGATTCATAGGGCTATTATATTCTACTCTTGCTTATTTTAAGCATTAAAAATTTTATCACAGCCTTTTTTTGAACGTCTGTCCAGTTTTATAAAATAGACTTTTTCAATAAATTTTTTCATAACAAATGCCACAAATCCGCTGATGTATATATTGGAAATTTTTCCTGCTGCATACCTGCGTCCCAGGGCAATCAACATACCACGTGAACGGATATCATGCGCTTTGAGATTTTTGTTTGTGCCGATACGCATAATATTTTCACTGCACAACTCTGCCATCTGCTCAGCAACATCTGCCGTAGGTGCTATTAATTCACCTTTATTATACAAAGTGGCACAGTCACCTATGGCAAAAACCTCTTTTTTTGAACCTGCCTGCAGATACTCATTAATATTTAAAAAACCCCTCTCATTTTTCGGCAAGTCAAGTTTATAGATGAGTCCGTTTGGCTCAATTCCTCCGGCAAAAATCATAAAATCCATAGGTATGGTCTCTCCGTTGCTCAGTGTAACACTCTCTTGTGTCAAAGAGACCACTCTTGCCTCTGATTTTATAACGACTTCGAGATCCAGCAATCTTTTGTGAGACTTTTTAACTAAAAAATCATCCAAACCTTTGAGTATCTGCTTTGATGAACTGACAAGGACTATATTTAATTTTCTGCATAAAAAATTATTTTCACAATAAAACTCTTTTGCATATGATGCCATCTGTGCCGCTATTTCAACACCGCTCAATCCTGCACCGGCAACCACAATACTCAAAGCCTTACATGTAACACCGCTCTCCTGTACTTTTTTAAAAAGCGACATTTCAAACTTTTGTTTAAAATACATCGCACGATGCAATGCCTTGACTCCATGAGCATACTCTTTGAGACCCTTGATGCTGTTGACAAATTTTGTCCGTGCACCCACAGCTATAATAAGATAATCATAAGAAAACCGTTGTGTATCAGTAATAACTTTTTTATTTTCAAAGTCAATATTTTCGACTTCCTGTTTGTAAAAACTGACATTTCCCTCAAAACCGCTGCAGTAGGTAAAAAGATCGACACTCACTTTTGCAAAATCTTTTTCATTGGCAATAAGCTCATACACATCTGTCTGCATAAAATGATAGGCATTTTTATCAAAAAGTGTAATTTGATTGTTTTTGTCTTTGGCAAGATTTTCTACAGCCCTGAGACCGCCGTAACCGCCGCCGATAACAATAATTTTATTATAATTATTTATACTCATGCAAAAAGTATAGCATAAAATTCAGGAAAACGGAGTTTTTAAAAAAGGGAGGGGTTTGTAGTAAGAAATGAGTCAAGCCAAAGGCTTAGCTCATTTGTGCTGCAACTTCTGCTGCGAAGTCGTCTTCTTTTTTCTCGATTCCTTCACCTACTTCAAGGCGAATAAATTCAGTAATCTCGGCAGTACCGCCACATGCTTTTGCTGCTTTTTCAACTGCCTGAGCTACAGTTAATTTGTCATCTAAAACATATTGCTGGTCTAAAAGTGCCTGTTCCTGATCAAGAAGTGTGTTGTCTAAAATAAAACGGGCAATTTTACCAGGAATAATTTTGTCTAAAATTTTCTCAGGTTTTCCCTCTGCAAGCAATTCTGCTTTGATGTCAGCTTCAGCCTGCTTCATCACTTCATCAGTGAGTTGCATCATAGAGATGTATTTAGGTACATTTTTCAAAGGTTTTCCGAGTCTTTGCAACTCTTCATTCTCTTTTTTCAGTGCCTCAATACGACCCTGTGTTTCACTTGCAACATACTCAGGATCAAAATCTTTATAGCTGAGTGTTGTCGGTTTCATAGCCGATGCATGCATAGCAATCTGTTTCAATGTATCTTTCATGCACTCCGCAGTCTTTTCACTGTCACATTTTGCTTTTACAATAACGGCTATACGGCTGTTTGAGTGGATATATCCGTTTAATGCCTCATCCGGAGCAGCTGTAAGCGTACCAAAACGGCGTACTTCGATTTTTTCACCGATTTTCGTTACAGTTTCTGTAAACTTGGCACCGAATTCACTTGCCATAAGCGCATCAACATCAGCAGGCTGATTGTTGTATACCTCTTCTGCCGTATCTTTTACAAGATTTTGGAATCCTTCGTTTTGTGCAACGAAATCTGTTTCAGAATTTACTTCAACCACAGAAGCTTTCGAGTTGTCATCAGCCATTTTCAGTCCAACAAGACCTTCAGCCGCAACACGGTCAGCTTTTTTGGCTGCTTTGGCGATGCCGCGCTCTTTTAAAAGCTCTTTCGCTTTTTCCATATCTCCGTCAGCTTCAACTAAAACTTTTTTACAATCCATCATCGGTGCATCAGTTGCCTGACGCAACTCTTTTACCATTGCTGCTGTAACTGCTGCCATAATTATGCTTCCTCTGTAGTTTTTTCTTCAGTTGCAGGAGCTTCTGTAGCTGCTGCTTCTTCACTTACAGCTTCTTCTGTTTGCTCTTGCTCTGCCGGTGCATCGCGAAGTGCTTTTCCTTCATTGATAGCTGCTGTCATTTCACGACAAAAAAGCTGAATAGAACGGATAGCATCGTCATTACCAGGAATAGGATATGTGATAAGATCCGGATCACAGTTTGTGTCAAGCGGTGCTACAATTGGAATATCTAAACATCTTGCTTCCAAAACTGCAATATGCTCTTTTACCGCATCAACAACAAAAAGCATATCAGGAAGTTTTTTCATATCTTTGATACCACCGAAATACTGCTCAAGTTTGTCTTTTTTGCGAGAAAGCATTAATGCTTCTTTTTTCGTCAAAAGATCTATCTGTCCGTTTTCCTGCATTTGTGTAATCACATCAAGTTTACGAATAGACTTTTGAATAGTCGGGAAGTTTGTAAGCATTCCACCCAACCATCTGTTGTCTACATACGGCATACCACAAGCGATAGCTGCTTCTCTTACAGAATTACGTGCCTGCTTCTTTGTACCGACGAAAAGAATAGTCTTGCCCTCAGCTGCCGCATCCATAACAATAGTATATGTGTTACGGAAATAACGCAAAGTTTTTTGTAAATCTATAATATAGATATTTTTACGAACACCAAAAATGTATTTTTTCATTTTCGGGTTCCAACGACGTGTCTGGTGTCCGAAGTGTACACCGCATTCTAAAAGGTCTTTCATAGTTACCATAGGGTATCCTTAAAGGTTTTGTTTCAAACCAGAAATTTGTCAGTTGGCTTTGGTAATGTCGAACAATTATCCGTTAAAAAACGGGTTGCACTGACTTTTGACACATACCTGTTAATATTTTCTCTTACATGTAAAAGAAAAATCCGCGAATTATACTAAAACTTTATTTAAAGCCAGCTTTTTTAAAAATATGCAATTTTGCATTTGCATAACAAATATTTATATATATCTGCACTTGTTTAAAAGTAAATTTATCTTAAACAATGTATAGTATCACAGAAACAACACAAAAAAGGGATGAAATGAAGAAACCTCTACTGCTTTCTTTAGCAACTATTGCTATTTTAGGAACAACAAATGTAAATGCCGAATCAATGTATGACAGATTTCAAGCGATGGAACTTGAAATGAAAAAGATGAAAAAAGAGCTTGATGCCCTTAAAGCAAAAGAACAGGCATCTATGATGCAAGAAGATGCTGATGAGGAAGAATCGGCTGATGATACCGAGGCAACAGCTTCATCAGATGAAGAAGATGACGAAGATGATGATGAAATGACGGTAGAAGAGCAGCTCGCAGAGATTCAAGATTCCATTTCTAATCTCAACAGAAACACCAACGGAAATCACATAAAATTCAATGTTGATTACAGATTTGCCGTTGACAATCTTCAGTACAAAATGGCAGACGGCAGCACACAAAAGAACAATGCTTTTATGACAAACAGACTCTGGTTAAATATGAACTGGGCGGCTACAAAACACCTGAGTTTTACAGGACAACTTGCATACAACAAAGCATTCGGTGCCAGAAGCGGTGCCAACACAAATAGCAATTTTGAAACATTTGACTGGATAGCCAATGAAAATGCCTATGATGATACCTTGAGAGTACGTTCTGCATACTTTTTCTACAAAAACGACACCTTTATGGGCAGTGATATTCCCTGGACATTCAGTGTAGGACGCCGTCCTTCAACAAACGGACATCTTGTCAACCTGAGAGATGATGACCATGCAGCTTCTCCGATGGGGCACACAATCAATGTTGAATTTGACGGATTGAGCTCTAAATTTAATTTAGAGAACGTAACCGGTATTGACGGGATGTATGTCAAATTCTGTGCCGGCCGCGGCATGAGCAATGCAGCCCCAAGATTTAATACAGCCCCTTATGCAGATACAACTTCAAATGCATCTATAGACCTGGTTGGACTGATCTTTACTCCTTGGAGCGACGGACAGTATTCTGTTAATTCCCAGTACTATTATGCAGGAAACCTGATTGATGTTGTCAATCCCGCAAACCAGACACAAGGTTTTCAGACTGTCGGCAACATACACTCATTTACAGCCAACTTTGTGGCAAACGGTATAGGAGACGGAATCAATGACTTTTTAGACGATACACTCTTTTTTGTCAGTGGCGCGGTAAGTATTACAGACCCGGACAAAGGACAGAGCATGCTTGGCAGCGCGGTTGATGAAAGCGTGAAAGGGTATTCTTACTGGATTGGGCTGCAGGTACCTTCACTTGTGACAGAAGAGGGAAGATGGGGAATCGAATTTAATCACGGTTCAAAATACTGGAGAAGTATTACCTACGGTGAAGATACGAACATCGGTTCAAAACTCGCAGCTCGCGGCAATGCATACGAGGCATATTTTACAGAACCTTTGATAGAAGATATTTTATCTTTTCAGATTCGCTATACATATATAGACTATAAATATGCCGGAAGCAACGGCTTCTTCGGAAGCACTTCAGGAAATGCAATGAGCATTGACCAGGCAATTGCAGCCGGTTTAGGTTCCCAGGTCGTAGATACAGCCCAGGATATCCGTTTCTATCTCAGATACAGATACTAGTTTTTGGGTATCTCTTTATCTGGCTCAGCCAGATAAAAACCCTGTACCCGTTCAATATCAAGCGATTTGACTATTTCAAACACCGCTTGATTATGAACGAACTCCGCTACAATTACCAGGTTTAATTTCTTGGCAAAATCTACAATTGTTTCGACTACTATGCGTGCATTGTTATCTGTTTCAAGATTTTTAATAAGACTGCCGTCAATCTTAATGTAATCAACATCAAGCTTGAGCATATGCTCAAAATTGGAATACCCCGCACCAAAATCGTCTATAGAAATTTTACAGCCCAATGTTTTCATCTTGCGTATAAAAACTGAAACCTCTTCATAATTTTCAATCCCTTCCGTCTCAAGAATCTCAAAAACTATTTTTTTGCTGACACCGTATTTTTTAACGGTTTTTTGAATATACTGCACCATCTCTGCATCAAGCATATCATCAATAGAAAGATTGACCGAAAACGATGTATCTCTGTGCTCAAAATACTGACAGCTTTTACTCAGCATAATCTTTGTTAACTGCGGATAGAGTTTACTTTTTTGGGCAACATCTAAAAACCTGTAAGGACTGACAACTGAGCCGTCTGTCTCTATCAGGCGAATAAGGCATTCATAACTCACCGCTTTTTTCGTTCGGGTATCAAAAATAGGCTGGAAAAAAGGCACTATTCTCTCTTCTTTTATGGCAGCTTTCAGTTTTTTCACCCACTCCATATTTTCTTGATATTTTCTCTCTATTTCAAGTTTTTCATCATACAGCAGAAAATACTTTTTCTGCTCTTTGGCAACTTTAAGGGCAATATCTGCTTTTTCCAACATCTCATTGGGCTGCAATGTTCCACCCATTGTCACACGGATATAAATCTCGTTTTCTTCATAATGAAATACCATCTGTTCAATCTCTTTTGACAGACTGTTGACAATTCGCATAAAAGTCCTGTGAGAAGGCCTTGCTCTAAAGCACAGCGCAAATTCGTCTCCTGAGAGTCGTGTGACACTGATGTTTTGCTCCTCTTCGACAAAAGCCTGCAGTTTTTTTGCAAATTCTCTGAGGACATAATCCCCTGCAATCTGTCCGTAGAAATCATTTATCTCTTTAAAGTCATCTATATTTAAAATCAGCAATGCCCCGTCATTATTCAAATTTTCTATATTGTAAAAAAGTTTTTTTCTGTTGGGCAACTGTGTCAGATCATCTATAAAAAGCTGTCTTTTCAACTCTACTGTTTTCTTCTCGACTTCTCTTGCCAGATAGGCGTTGATATCTTTTTGTTTTCTTGCATAGTCAAATACTTTCTCCTGCATCTCATTTAATGCAGAGACTATAAGCGCGATCTCATTATTCTCTTGTATCGGTTCTATCTTTAATTTTTTCTCCGGTGTAAAACCTTTTAGTATATTGGCAATTTTTCGCAAAGGCTTGAGCAAATTATCTATATAGGCACCAAGAAATATAAATATCAGGAAAAGAATCACAAGCATTTTGAGAAGCAAATGTGTATACTGTTGTATAAGCTGTTCATAATTGTGATTTGAGTAGCTTAAAACAATTGTTCCTATTTTCTTCCTGGAATTTGGCTGAAGAATATCCCATTTGATGGTAAAAAGACTCTGATAACTGTTTTTAGATCTTGTTTCATAAATCAACCTGTCCTTTTCAAAAACCTTCACAGAGAGAATTTCTTTATTTTGCATTAACTGCTTCAGTTTCACATCAATTTGGTTTTCCAGTCCCAGATACATATCTACCGCTATCAAAGGTTCTATTGTTTTTAAGATGAGGGTTGCTTTTTGAAATTCCATATTGTAAAAGGCGTGTTTGTTTATTTTTTCAAATGCAAAAAAAATCCCTCCTATAATAATAAATGAGGTGATTACGATGGAGCTCATAATCCTGAATGAGAGCGATTTGAATTTTTTTTCTTTCATGCAGCAAGCCTGTTTTTTGCATATATTTTAGCATAAATGTTATGTCAAAAACTATCTTTGTCCAAAAACTTTACCATTTGATATAAAAAAGAGACAAAATCAACATCATCTCTCAGGTTCTCTTTATTAAGATAAATCATGGTTGATTTTTCTATCAGCAAGGAGAGCAGCAGTCCCTCTTTTAGATTTTCTATATCATAAGAAAAGGTGATGATTCCTTTTTCTCTGGCAATTTTTGCAACCCTGGCAATATTCTCCTTGGAAGATTTCAGAACATAAAATGCGGACGCAGGTGTTTTCATATCAAGATGTGCGAAATCAACTATCTTCACTTCATAAGGGTATTTATCAAAATGCCCTTTAAATTTATTTTCTATATACTGCTTTACATGTAGGGCGGTATCATAATCACTTTCATCACACACAATGGTATATACAAGTCTGTTTTTTATAAGTTTTTTTTCTATTTTTTTATCAAGTAACATGATTTTTGGAAAAATTGATGCCTGTGCTTTGAGTAACAACTCATCATAACTGTATCCAAAAAGCAGAGGAACAAACAAGAAATGTAAAAGTAATAAACGCATCATCTAAAACCTCTTTTTAAAGGTAAATAAAAATGTTCTGCGTTCCTGCGCATAATCATTTACATAGGTATTTGGTGAAGAGGGGTATCGCACATCTGTATCAAAAAGGTTTTTCACACTGACATTCAACGTATAACCATACTGAATATTTTTATAATTCACTGCAGTATCGAGTGTCATATAGGCCTTTAGCTTTGGGCGCAGATCTGTTTCTACCCTCTCTTTTGAACTGACATACTTCGCTGTTGCACTCAAAGCCAAAGCAGGATTTATATTATAAATATAAAATCCTTTTACCAGATGATGGGATACATTCGGCAGGTTATTACTATCGCTGCTGCCATCCATCCTGTAGCTGCCATCTGTGTAGGTATAATTTGCATATACTTTGTCATTAGACAGGATATGCCCCCTGAACTCAAGTTCTATTCCGTAAATATCTGTCTTGGCACTGTTTTTATACACAGGATCCGTAACAGAATTGTATATCTGATCTTTGTTGGCAAGATAAAAAAGATTCGCCTGCAAATAGGCATCATTGGAAAAATTTCTGATGTATGCCAGTTCATACGATGTTACTTTCTCCGGCTTTAAATCTGTACTGCCTACTCTTGCACTGTTGTTTTTTGTAAACATCTCCTGCCAAGAGGGATTTCTGTGGGAGTTACTGTATATGGCTTTAAATATGTTTTTGAAATCTTTATGATACACAAAAGAAATTCTTGGTTCAAACCCTGCATCTTCATAAGAAGTCTGTTCATAATTTATACCGTATAAGATGCTTAGCTTAGTATTAACATTGTATTCATCCCCCAAAAAGAACGTATAAACATCCCGTGAAGCATCTTTATCAAAAAACGGCCGTGTCAGCGTATAATCTACCAAAGTTGCATCACCCGTAGCAAGATTGGAGAGTTTCGAACTCATCTGGATCGTTCTCTCCTGTCTTGCTTTGTAGCCTATTGTAATGATATGTTTTGCAACTCCGCTGTATTTCACATACGTCGACTGATACAAAACTCTCTGCTTGGCATAATGCTCTCCGTAAATACCATCAGGAAATACTACACTGCCTAAAACCAAATTATCAGGTGCCAGTTTTGCTTTTGAATCAAAAGCATCGTATTTTACTCCTGCTTTTATGTCCAATTTAAAAGAGTGTATCTTTTTCATATATCCCAGTTCAGCATAGTAACTCGGCAGTTTCATTCTGTCACTCTTTTGAGGCAGGGCAAGGTTGATCCCGTAGGCGCTTCCCTGTTTATGTTGCAGCATACGGGCTTTGAGTCGAAAGTCTTTGTACCTTACATCCAGTCCGAGAGAATATTCATCAAGCCACAGGGGAGCCTCACCGGACTGGGACAAAGCTATGTTTGCCGGACCTAACGCACCTTGAGAGAGTCCGTCCGGACCGGAAGATATATTTTTATTGTCTTTTTGGTAATAAAAATCTATATGTGTCTTAAACTCTTTGCTTTTAAAGTTTTTTACAAAACCGCCCATTGTGTAATCATACGACCCATATTTAAATACAACTTTGTCATTTGATTCAAATTCTTCAAAATCTTCTGCATATGTAACAACATTAATAGATCCGGCATAGGCATTAATCCCGTCTACTTTGCTCCCTGGTCCTCTGATAACCTCTATGCGTTTTATCATCTCTATCGGCATGGAAAGATACTCGGAATAAGAATCAAAGAAAAGATTGTTTACTAAAACACCGTCTATGAGCAGTTTGGACTGTCCATAGGCAAAAGGGTTGGAACCTCTGAAAATCGGTGTCTGGTTATTGAAATTATCAGTAGCCATATCTACACCCGGAACAAGCAACAATGCCTCTTTAAGTGTCGACACACCCAACTTTTCCAACTCTTTTGCTTCAAAGACAGAAATAATATAGGGTTGGTAATGTTCATTTTGTTTTGTTTGTGTAGCAATTTCATTAAACTGCTTCATATCTGTCATAATGGAAGAGAGCAAATCTTCTGCCTGCAGTTGCAGTACTGCCAGACAGACAAGTAAAAAAAGTCGTATGCTGCGTTTCACTCCATTGTCCCCCATAATTTTACTAATTCGGGATTTGCACACCCAAGTTCTTTCGTATATAAAATACAGGGATAACGCCATCCAAAATCTTGATGCTGCTGAAGCTTTCCTACCGGTTTATATGGCATTTTGTATATTTTCAACAGCCGTAAAAAGTTTTTTTCAAGATTTCCATATGTATATTCTATTCCCTCTTCTAGCATTTTACCATACATATAATGTTTTACCGCTTCTATAATAACTTTTGTCGTCTTCATACTTCTGTATTTTTTATCAACAAAGATTCGTGACATCTCGCCAAGTTTGTTTTTTTCAAACATACTGTTGTCAAACCTTGCACTGTTTTGTGTCGGATATCCAATGGGAGAATTATAAATCAGGCGTACTGTTGCACAGACATTCTCTTCTTCATCCAATGCTGCAAAATGTACCGAATATGCGTCATATTTGTCATACTCTTTTTCATCTTTAAGAGCACTTTTTTCCAGATATTCCGGATATATTTCCCTCAGTATTTTATACCTAAAAGCAAAAATTTTATCCAGGTTTTTTTGATCGCTTACCTCTAAAAATGTAAAATTCATTATCTTCCGGTTTTATAACTGCTGCAGTTCTTTGAGTTTTTCTTTGACAGCTTCTACATGTCCTTTGACACGCACTTTTTCCCATTTTGCGCGCACAATGCCCTCAGGGTCTATAATGAATGTGGAACGGACAATGCCCATATACTCTTTGCCATAGTTTTTCTTCAACTGCCACACACCGTACTTCTGCATCATCTCGGTACTTTCATCACTCAAAAGCGTAATGCCTAAATTATGTTTTTCTATGAAGTTCCTGTGCTTTTTCGTACTGTCTGCACTCACCCCAAGAATCACCGCATCCAATGATGAAAAATCCGGGGCAGCCTCCGTAAACTCACAGGCTTCTGTTGTACATCCCGGGGTATTGTCTCTCGGGTAAAAATACAACACTATCCATTTTCCTTTTAAATCCCGCAGACACATCTCAACATCATCCTGATTCGGCAGGCAAAAATCCGGTGCCTTCTCTCCAACTTCTATCATTTTCTTTCCTCCTAAAAATAAATTTAACATGCAAACTTCAAAGCCACTCTCAGCCCGCACTAAAGTACGGGTTCCAGTAAACCGCCTTCGAAGCCACTCTCAAGTCCGCACTGACGTACTAATTCCGAGAAAATGTCAATATGTACTTCGGAACCGGTACTTTTAACGCTAAAGCGTAACTTAGAAAAAAACTAAATTTTTTTCTGCAGTGCCGGCTAATTGCTTTAAAAGCGCTATCGCTAGTAAACAAACAACAGCAAATATACCCAAATACCGCTAAATGAAGTAAAAACTATACCCAAAAAAGTTTTCAAAGCCAATAATTTATGCTCATTGGACTTTAACCCAGGAAGCACTCCTTTTATAACCTGATAATTTGCTTTTACTATTGTACGACTCCAGTATACCAATGTAAGTACGGCTATGATTACATGTAAGCCCAGTACAAGGGAAGCGTAAGTATGTGAAACACCGCTTCCTTCCATAAAAGCATCAAATCCTCCGCCCATACGGACACCGTATTCAAAGTATCCGACAACAATGACCGATACTGCAAAAATGGTATTTTGAATAATTCCGTGCGCCCTGTAAAGCTTTTTTCTTGCCAAAGATATTGCTCCATATACCAATAATGGCAAAACTGCTACAATAAGTGTCACAACATCCATAAACAAAGGGGCTCTTGTTCCCAAAAACCCCTGCGTAAACATATAATCCATATTTTATGCCTTTCTTTTTTGATAAGTGTAGTATATCCAGACTAATATTACCAACAAAACAAAAACTATTATAGTTATCTCTTTTAAGTATTCTTGTATAAGCGTCTCATTTTCTCCTATAAAATAGCCCAAAAGTGTCAAAATCAGCGCCCAGATTCCGGCTCCCAGCGTGGTAAAAAGAGAAAACTCAACGATATTCATGCGGGCAAGTCCTGCCGGAATCGAAATAAGCTGCCGAATTCCCGGAATAAGCCTGCCTGTAAAAGTAGAGATATGCCCGTGGCTTTGAAAATAATTTTCCATTTTATCAAGTGTCTCTGGAAAAATAAAAAAATATTTCCCGAATTTCAAAAGAAATTTCCGTCCCAGTGTCAGTGCCAGATAGTAATTCACAAAAGCTCCAACCAAAGAACCGCCCAAAGCACTTCCCATAATGTAAGCTATGCTCATATCTCCTTTTGCTGCCAGATATCCGGCAGGAACCAAAACAATTTCACTCGGAAAAGGAATAAAAGAAGATTCAATCGCCATCATAATAAAAATACCGGGATATCCCCAGTCAAATATCAAATCTACCAAATCCTGCGCCAGTTCCTGTATCATTTCATCTTCTTTTGTACATCTTGAATCATCTGCTGTGCGACATTCCCGTTTGTGTAGTGCAGAAGCTTTTCACTCTTTTCTTTGAGTTGCGGATTTTTAAGTACCTTGATTAGTTTTGGTTTCAAATTTTTCCCTTCACGTTCGCACCATGCCACATTGTCTTTGACAAGAAACTGCGCATTATAATACTGATGATCACCTGCAGCATGCGGATAGGGAACAAAAAACGCAGGACACCCGTTTGCTGTGAGTTCCCAAAGTGTTGAAGCGCCTGCACGCGAAACAGCCAAATCGGCACGTGTAATCAACTCCGGCAGTTTTTTTGTAAATCCATAAAGCTCAACTGAAACACCAAGTCTGTCATACTCCTGCCTGACCCTTTCATAATCAGTCTCTCCGGCCTGGTGTATGATGGCAATATCCATCTTTTGCAACTTATAAGCTACATGTAAAGCCAAATCATTAATCGCCTTTGCCCCATGAGAACCGCCTAAAAATATAATGGTTTTCAGTTTGTCTCTGCATCTGGCATTTTTATAAAAAAACTCTTTGACAGGATACCCCTTTACAGGAGAATTTTTGTCATAAGCAGAAATGAAACTTTTGGCATATTTTTTTAAAAGCCTGTTGAGTCTGCCCTCAACCGAATTTTGCTCATGAATAAAAAGCGGTATAAAAAGGCTCAAAGAAGCAAAAGATGCCGGTGCCGCAGAAAATCCGCCAACACTGTAAACTGCTTGTATTTTATGTTTTTTCAGAATCTTTCTTGCCTCCAAGAAGGCTTGAAAAACCTTATAGAGTGCGTTTATCTTTGCAATACCCTTTTTGTTTACAACACCTGTTGTTTCTAAAAAATAGACATTTGAAAAATTACTGTATTTTTGAAAATATTTTCTGTCCTGTCCCGAGGTCGAACCGACAAAAATCACCTCATATCCATCAGCTACAGCAGCCTCTGACAAAGCTTCGGCAATCATCAAATGCCCGCCTGTTCCGCCGCCTGTAATACATAGTTTCATACCCGCTTTTCCTTAATTCATTTTTGCTTTTTTCGATGCCATCAACACCATACCAACACCAAAAGCAGCACCAAGCATTGCCGAACCGCCATAAGAGAGAAAAGGAACAGAAATCCCTTTAATAGGCGTTATACCGCTTATTCCATAGGCATTTACCAAGAAAGAAAAGGAGAGGATCAGTCCGATGCCGATACTAAAGAGATATATACTTGTATCTTTGGTTCTGTTGGCTATTTTAAATATACGCTGAATCATCCACAAAAAGATGAAAACAACACATAAAACACCAAAAAATCCAAACTCTTCCGCAAGTCCTGCCAAAACAAAGTCCGTATGTACCTCGCTTAAAAAACCGAGTTTAAATGTTCCGTTTGCAAGGCCTGTACCAAAAAGACCGCCATTGTGTATAGCATTGAGAGAGTGCCCTATCTGATATGGTTCAACTTCAACAGGCACCCGAAGTTTATCGGCAATCGCATCAGGCAAAAGATCAAGCACAGAGTTTTGTGCCAAAGCCCACCATGATTTTATCCTGAGTATTCTGTGCTGTGCCGTTACAATAAAGAGGATAACTGCTCCAAAAATCACACCCAGGATAGAAAAGAAAAACCGAAAACTGCTCCCTGCAAAAATCAGCATAAAAAGCAAAGTAGCTCCGAGAACAACAACCTGACCCAAATCTTTTTGCAAAAAGGCTATAATAAACATTGCCCCTAAGAAAATAACAGCATAGGGCATAAATCTTTTAAACTCACCACTCAGTCCCATACCGTCATGATGCCCGAGTTTTCGAGAGAAGCTCCAGGCCAGAAAATAGATAAAGCCCACTTTGAAAAACTCAACAGGAGCAAGCGAAAAGCCGGCTATTTTAATCCATCGTTTTGCTCCGCCGACTTCAGAAACAATATTTTCAGGCAAAAAAGGCATGGCTATCATTAAAATCAGAGAACCAAAAAAGAGAGTGAAACCTATGGGTTTGAGCCATCTGTCCGGATCAAGCTGTGAAAGCATAAAAATTATGATCAGACTCATGAGCCCAAAAACAGTCTGTCTTATGGCAAAATGAAATTCATTCACGCCAAACAAGAGTGTAGTATACGGCGTCAGCGTATACGAAAGTACTATACTGATACCAATCAAAAGTGACACGAGGGTAAAAAGCTTTCTGTCTGCGTTCACGCTTGCTCTACTTTATCTTGTTTATTTTTAAAACAAATTCCACTTCGGGTTTGGAGAGATGCAGTTCTTTGGAAATCGTTTCTATGGGAACACCCTGTTTAAACAGCGATATGATTTTTTCATCATCATTCCCGTGAATAGATGCAGGAATAGAGATCTGCTTGACACCGCTTTCAAGCTGCAGTATTTTGTTTTGTATTTCATGTTCAATGATATTGATATTGTTTTGCAGCTGCTTTATCGCCAAAGAGAGCGGATGCACCATATCATATACACTGCGTTCTATTTCCTGATAAATCTCCTCATCACTCATTCTTTGTGAATTGTCTTTTATACTGCTTTGTGTCTGGTCAAGTTTTTTTTTCAGATAATAAAACTCTCTGTTTAAATCTTCAACCACAGAAGCAACTGAGCGAATGTTTTTTGAATACTCGGCATCTTTTGTATAGACATAATAGAGCAGATAGAGAATAATCGCACCGAGTATGACAATAAGATATTCTATATTGAAACTGAATTGATCCAAATTCACTGTTTTTTCTCTTTGGATTCACGGATTAATATACGTTCACGTGCAGTCAGGTAAGCAGCCCACTCTTTTTCATCACGCTCATGCATTCTGACAATCTGTGCCAAATTTGGAGAAAGTGCCTTAAAAAACACACCGATATCACGTTTGGGATGTACCGGCATACTAATGCGTCCATAATACTCTTTTCCTTCTTGCAGCATAGGTTCTTGGAGTTCAAAATGTTCAAATCCGATAGCACGAATATGCGCTTCATTTGTCAAAGAGAGCCTTTTTGGTGTTTCATTTTTTAAAAACATCTCCAAAGCGTCTATTTTTCGGTGAAGTTCCACCATAAGGTTCAGCAAAACAGGATCGCTTTCTGCTGTTTCACCTCGGGCTTTTGCAAGCTTGAGCCACTGTGAAATCGGATCATCATCACTTTCACTGAGTTGCTGATACTCTCTTTCATATGCGTCTTTGTTTAAATCGGCTTCTGAAAAAACTATAGCAATCGGTGCGGGAACTAAACGGGGTTTATTCATGAGAGTGTCCTGTCAATAATAATTAAAATTAAAAAGGCAATGCCCAAATAGCCGTTGACGGTAAAAAAAGCACGGTCTATTTTTGTAAAATCTTTTCGTACAAGCATTTGCTCATAATAAAGTACAAAACCACTGCCCAAAGCCGCTGCGTACGCAAACATGCCAAGATCTGCCGCCCATACAAAAAGCAGCCAGAACAAAACGGCCAAGGCATGAAAAAGAGCAGAAATGAAGAGTGTTGCATCTGCTCCGTAACGCGACGGTATAGAGTAGAGGTCATTGTCTTTGTCAAAATCTATATCCTGTAAAGAATAGAGCAGGTCAAATCCAGCCACCCAAAAAATGACACCCAAAGAAAGCAGGACAGACCATAAAGGTATAGCCGCATTGACCGCAACCACTCCGGCAATCGGAGCCAGTCCGAGCGCTATACCCAAAACCACATGTGCCAAAGACGAAAAACGCTTAAAATAAGAGTATGCAGCCAGAACAAATAAAATAGGAAAACTCAAAGCAAAGGCAAGAGAATTTATCATATAGGCTACGGCAATAAAAATAAGCGCATTTACAATGACAAATATAAGTATGCTTCCCCTGTCAAGTCTGCCGTCTACATTCGGACGGCTGCTTGTTCTTGGGTTTTTTGCATCAATATCACGATCGGCATAACGGTTTACACCCATTGCAAAATTTCTCGCACTGAGTGCCGCCAAAACACCAAGAACCAAAAGCCATAAACCGAACCAACCATCCGCTGCCACTATCATCGCTATAAAAATGAATGGCAGGGAAAAGACGGAATGTTCAAACATCACAAGTTCATTAAAATCTTTTGCTTTTTGTAGTATCCGCTGCAAATCAAACCTCATCTTCACTCTTTTTTATATTCTATCTAAATGTGATTTAAATTTTAATGATATTGTGCAACTCCTGTTTCAAATGCTTCAATATATTCATAAAGCACTTCTGTTTTGTTTTTGTGTTGCAAAGCATTTTCTTCCAAGGCACTCTTTTCTGTCTCTTGCATGAGGGTGTAGAGTTCCTCAAGAAAAAGTGCCCCTGCCGCACCTTTTATTTTGTGTGCCGTCTCATATATTTTTTTGTTGTCTTCTCGAACAAAGGCATCTTCAAGAAGAGGCACAAGCTCATGCAGACTCTCTAAAAACAACCTCAAAAGTTTTAATCCGACCTCTTTGCTGACACCTACTTTTTTATTTACCTGCAGTAAGATTTTTTCTATATCTATCTGTATGACATCTCTGTGTTGTCTTGAGTATTTTGACAAAATCGTTTCCAGTTCCTCACTGTCTATCGGCTTGCTCAGATACTCATTCATACCGCAGGCAAGAAATTTTTCCCGGTCTCCTTTGATGGCATTTGCCGTCAGTGCCACAATGGCAACATCAGACTGCAGTTCTTTGCGTATAAGTTTTGTCGCTTCAAGACCATTCATCACCGGCATATTTATATCCATAAAAACCAGATCATACTCGTTTTGTGCCACTTTATCCACGGCCTCTTTCCCGTTATGTGCAAATTCGAGGGTTATATTTGTATACTTCCTGAAAATTGATTCTATCAGCATTCTGTTTATTTCATAATCTTCTGCGACAAGTACATGTAAAGAGAGCTTGTCACATACCCCCTCTTGCTGACACTCTCCATATATATTGTCTTCTTGGAGCGTTTCTTCATCCGCATCACACAGATCAAAATCCAGATAAAAGAAAAATTCACTGCCTTTGTCTTCAACAGACTCTACCCGCAGTTCACTGCCAAATACATGAAGCAGATCGGCACTGATGCTCAAACCGAGTCCTGTTCCTCCGAATCTTCTCGTTATCGATGTCTCCGCCTGGGCAAAAGGCTTGAATATCTCTTCGAGTTTGTCCTGTGCAATGCCAATGCCACTGTCTTTGATACTAAAATGGAGTCTTTGCTGTGTCGCAGTTTCCCTGACCAAAGATATACTCAACTTCACAGTACCGCATTCGGGAGTAAATTTAATGGCATTTGAGAGTAGATTTATCATGACCTGTCGCAGGCGGGTAGCATCACTGTACAAACATGCAGAAATGGCATTGTCAATTTCAAGTGTATAGTGCAGGCCTTTTTCGTCTGCTACGGATTTGAGCAGTTCATAGGTTGTTGCAAATTCCACAAAAGGATTCAACGGCACCTTTTCAAGTGAGATTTTATTGTTGGTTATTTTTGAAGAGTCTAAAATATCATTGACAATATTGAGCAGCGTTTTTGTCGAAGAGCTGATAACATTGAGATATTTTTCCTGTGTCGCATCCAGCCGTGTTTTGCTCAGCAGCTCCGTAAAACCCAAAATTCCGTTCATCGGAGTTCTGATTTCATGACTCATATTTGCCAAAAACATTGCCTGTGCTGTTTCGGCTGCTTCAGCCTTTTTTCTGCTCTCCACCAAAGAGGTTACATCTTCACGAATTGCCATATATTCTATAATCTCATTATTTTCATCATGAATGGGAATAATAGAGCTTTTGACATAGTAACTGCTGCCGTCTTTTGCTCTGTTGGCAAACTCTCCCTGCCAGATATTTCCTTTTTTTATTTCTCTCCACATCTCGGCAAAGACCTCGTCAGGCACATCCGGATCACGGACAATACTGTGCGACTGACCGATAAGTTCTTCTTTTTTATACCCGCTCACCTCTTCAAAACGTTCATTCACATAGGTAATGTTTCCCAGAGTGTCTGTTCTTGAAATAATAACAACACTGTCAAGTGCTTTTAAAAACTCGTCAAGTTTAAACTTTGACGCTTTAAAGTGCTTCTCTTTTTCCTTCAACTCGGTTGTCACATAGTCAATCAGATTAAAAAGGGCACTGTCTGTTTTGGAACTGTTTTTCAGTTTTCTTTTTTCATTGAGCGTATGCTTGCGTGTTTGGGTCCCTTTTTCACGCAAAAATAAAATTGTTGTCGTGATATTGAGCAGTCTTGCTTTTTTTTCATTTAAGAAAAACTCTCCAAAGGTAAAAAAACCGCTGGTGGGTGCAATATTCTCAAGCAATCGAAATATTTTCTCCAGCTCTTTGTCCAAAAACTGTTTTCTTGCAATACAGGAGTATATAAAGCAGGCCTGCAAAGAGTCTGTATCCGTTATGCCTTCTTTGAGAGTATACTGGTTCACAAGAGTTCTGCTGCCTATGCCAAAACGCACCTCTTCTCCCTCCGCCAAATTACCACCGTACAATAAACTTCCGTCATCAAACACACTGAGCATGGATCTTGCGACAGGCATATCTTTTTCCTGGCAGATGAGCGGAAATTCTATCGTTGAAGCCGGCATATTGTCCACGGCGAAATCACCAAGCACTTCGGCATACACATCTTTGATAGGACGGTGATCGATTTCATAGACTCTTGCACCTTCGGATTTTGTAATCATAAAAGTCGGGCCGACAGCTCTCCAACCCAGGTTATAATCCTGAAACACTTCCAGTGCCTCCCCTTGCAGGGTAACACATACAGCACCACCGTCAAACACTTTGTCTTCAAAGACTGTATAGGTCTGCTGAAAATGAAGCATATCTGCAGCCATCCCTCCGGCAATGACCGCATGATTGAAATTACAGGAGGCAAGCCCTTCAAGATACTCCTCTCCGTTATGCTGCAGACCGTCCAAAAAGGTAATGACACATTTTGTATCTTTGCCAAAAATCTTTTTTGACAAAGTGTGCCCGAGTCTATAAGAGTCCTCTCCTCTTTCATAATATGCATACAGCGTTGTTTTTTCAAAAAGTGTTATGCTGACAACCGTACTGCTGTCGAGCATCTCTCCGTTTGCAATTTCTCCTGCCGCAGAAGCACCGATGAGCAGGGCATCTGTAAAAGTCGTATATATCTCTGCAGCGGTTTTTTGCAGTGCCTCTTTTGATTCCAAAGAGCTGAACAGTTGAATTAAAATATTTTTTTGATTTACATCAATGGCTGCCTCTTGCAAAAAGCTGTGAAAAGCATCCAAATCTGTATATATATGATTGTACTGTTTCATAATAAATCTTTTTGTTTGAGTTTACACCATAAGGCTTTACAAAGTTATTAAGTTTGGTATAATTACTCTTCAAATCAACAAAACAATAAGGTTTATTCAATTATGAAATTTACTATTTTTCTTTTTCTGCTCCTCTTTTTCAGTGCCTGTAATTTCACTGAATCCAAAGAAGAGCTTGCAGCAAAACAGCTTGCACAAAAAAAAGCTTTTGAAGAAAAAGTTGCCGACACAAAAGAGATACAACTCAAACAAATTGATGCACAAAAAGAGCAGGAGCTGGCAAAGATAAATGCACAGACTACTCTGGCGAAAATGGAAAAAGCACAACTGCTCGAAAAAATAAAACTTGAAGCAGCAGCACAGAAAGAAAAAATGCTTTTGGCCCAGGCAAAAGAGAAAGAGGCTTTTGAGGCAAAACTGCGTGATTTGGAGCGTCAGGATGCTATGGAATTAAAACGCTACCTCCTGTTGATACTCTTTTTTGTACTGCTTATTGCTACTTATTTTATCTACCTCTATTTCAAGCGCAGACACGATGATAAACTCAGAGCCTACCAGGACAACCTGGACAAATATTTTCATCAGCAGGAAAACATGACAAAAATGCGTATAGCCGAAAAAATTATCGACACTGTCGCCAGCGGCAAGCTGGGAAAAGAACAGGAGAGTGAGCTTATAAAAGCACTCAGCGGCAATATTTCACCTGCAGATGAACCTAAACTGCTCAGTGATGAAACAACGCAAGACGCGCAAATAATCGATCAAGACAAATGAGTTTCAAACAGATCGCCATTATAGGACCAACGGCCTCGGGAAAAAGTGACTTGGCCATCAGCGTTGCACAACAGACAAATGCCTGTATTCTCTCCATAGATTCACTGAGCATCTATAAAGAAATTGACATCGTCTCGGCAAAGCCTTCTTCTGAAGAACTCACACAAATCAAACATTACGGTATCAATGAACTTTTTGTCAATGAACATTTCAGTGTTGATATTTTTATAGATTTGTATAAAAAAGTACGCCTTACATGTAAAGAAGAAAACAAAAATCTCGTCATCGTCGGCGGCACCTCTTTTTACCTCAAATCTTTGCTTGAAGGGCTCTCGACACTTCCCGATATTACACAGGAACACAGTTTACATGTAACGAAGAAACTGCAAAATCTGGATGCCTGTTATGCATTTTTGGTACAAACAGATCCAGAATATATGCAAAAAATCGCCTCCAGTGACAGATACCGTATAGAAAAAGCACTCCTGATTTATGAAGCATCGGGTATCTCTGCGAGTGAATGGTTCCGACAAAATCCGCCAAAGCCCATTATCGAGGACATAGATATTTACAATATTGACGTCCAAAGAGATCTTTTGCGCCAACGCATCCAAAAAAGAACACAGAAAATGTATGAAAAAGGACTGATTGACGAGGTTTGTTTTTTGGAACAAAAATATACAAGAACACCCCATGCCATGGGTGCCATCGGCATAATGGAAGTGCTTGATTTTTTAGACGGCAAAATAAAACAAGATGAAATGCTCTCTCTTATCTCTACACACACCGCACAGCTTGCAAAAAGACAACAGACTTTTAACCGCACGCAGTTTAAGAATGTCACAAATGCAAAGCTTGAAGATTTGGAAGAACTTATTTTGAGCAGATTTTAGCATACATCTCAGGACGTCTGTCTCTTAGCAGCCCCCAATATTCTCTTTGTTTGGCATTCTCAGCCAGGTCAAATTCAGCGTAAATAACCTCTTCTCTCCAACGGGAAGCCTCTGCAATTTTTGCCCCTGTATAGTCTGTAATAAAAGAAGAACCGTAAAAAGTCAGCACGCAGCTCTCTCCTTTTTCTTCTCCTGTACGGTTTGCAACAACCACAGGCACCGTATTTGTCGCGGCATGCCCCATCTGGACTCTTTGCCAGTGCTCTTTTGAATCCAAATGAATCTCCGGTTCACTCCCTATAGCCGTCGGATAAAACAGAATCTCTGCACCCATCAAAGTCAATGCCCGTGCCGTTTCACAGAACCATTGGTCCCAGCAGATGCCTACCCCGATTTTTCCGTACGCCGTTTCATAAACCTTAAAGCCGGTATTTCCCGGTTTGAAGTAAAACTTCTCTTCATATCCCGGACCGTCGGGAATATGTGTTTTTCGGTAGTTCTCCATCACCGTTCCGTCTGCATTGATCACAACAAGCGAGTTAAAATACTCTTTATCTGCTTTTTCAAAATAACTCACTAAGACAACTACATGTAACTCTTTTGCCAAAGCCGCAAAATGTTGTATCAGTGCGTTATTTTTCAAAGGCTGTGCCCATGCAAAGTATTTTTCGTCCATATCTTTGCAAAAATAGAGCCCTTCAAAAAGTTCCGGTAAAAGTATGATATTTGCTCCGTTTGCAGCAGCTTCACGGACAAACTGCCCAGCTTTTAAAACATTGGCGTTTTTGTCTTCGCTCATACTCATCTGAATTGCAGCTGCTTTTACCGGTTTATTCATAATCTATCCTCTGCCTGTTACTTCTAAAAGATGGTAGCCAAACTGTGTCTGAATCGGTCCATACACAACACCGACATCTCCGCTAAATACAGCCTCATCAAATTCAGGAACCATTTGTCCCGGTCCAAACTGCCCCAAATCTCCGCCGTTTGCCGAAGAAGGGCATGTGGAATTTGCTTTTGCCACCTCCGCAAAATCCGCTCCGTTTTGTATTTCGTTTTTCAATTCATTACACTTTTCTTCACTCTCTACAAGTATATGTCTTGCTGTTGCCCATGCCATCTTTTAATTCCTTAATTTTGTTTTACAAAATGAAGGAAACCGTCTATTGATTTTATCACGAGTATGAAAGTAATTTCATTCTCTACGTTAACACTAGGTTTCCTTCGGCAGGAAGCCCGTCGTACTGGTACGACTTTATTCCACATTTTGTTTATAAAATTTTACTCTATTTTTACTTATAGTTACACTTTAGGACTTTTGTATTAACTACTTTTACCTATAATACTGAAAAAATACGGAGAAGATATATGAAAAATATAATTATTGGACTTTTGGCAACTTTTTTACTGCTGGGCTGCAGCTCAAAAAGTGATGAGAACAAAAATGTAGAACCAAAACTCGTTGTCTCAAAAAGTCTGGCAGATCTAAAACTCAAAGACCAGTTTGAAAAGCCGCATACACTCAATGCAGACACATACAAAGTGATTTTTGCTTTTGACAAAGAGCCTGCACATACATGTAACGACTTTTTTAACACACAAAAACCGAACTACCTGCAAGAGCATCATGCGCAGTTTGTAGCCGATGTGAGTGCGGCACCTTCTCTTATCAGAAGCCTTTTTATCCTTCCTGGACTCAAAGATTTCAAACATGTTGTTCTGCTTTTGGATGACAAAAAAGTTGCCGCCCCGTACAGAAAAGGGATTGATACAACAAAAATAGTTGTCGTGACACTCTTAAACAAAAAAATTACCGACATCAAAACAATCTCTACAACCGAGCAGTTGAAAAAAGCGGTTGAAGATAAGTCTGCTATGTCTTACATCGCCCCTGTTATCAACAAAGTTATGGACAGTGTAGACAACGCTACAAAATAGAAGCAACTGAATCAAAAAGATAATCAGGCTTGATACCCAAAGACAAATCTTTTTTTGAAAACTTGCCTGTTTTGACAAGAGCCGCTTTTATACCGGCGTCTTGTGCTCCTTTTATATCACTCTCTATATCATCGCCTATCATGACACACTCCTGAGGCTTTACATGTAAACTCGCACAGGCCAAATGGTAAAACTCTTTGCTTGGTTTGCCTATAAGCGAAGCACTCTGTCCGCTGGCATATTCCAAGGCACTTACAAAACAGCCGGCATCCATACTCAGTTCGTTGTCCGCATCTTTAAAGTACCTGTTTTTTGCAATGGCAAGCAGCGAAGCCCCCTCCATCAGCTTTCTGAATGCACGGTTGAGATTTTTATAGTTGAAGTTTTCCTGTGCATCTCCGACAACGACATACTTTTTGTCATAATATTTCAGCTCGTTAAAAAAAGAGAGCGCATCATCCGTCAGTAAAAACTCCGCAGAACTTTTCTCTTTTTCTAAAAACATTTTTGTCACGTCAAGCGCCGTAATTATTTCATCACTCTCAATGTCAAAGCCCATTTTTTGCAGTTTTTTGACAACCTGTGCAGAGGTTTTTTGGGTGGTATTTGTCAAAAAACGTATGGGGTAGTGCTTTTTTATCTCTCTTATTGCCGCAACAGCACTCTCTACAGGCTCCTCGCCTACATACAACACACCGCCGATGTCACACAACACCGCCTTTACAGATTCATCAAACATCATTCTCTCCTCCTTTAAAAAATCGAAAGCCCCGTTTTTGTCGTAAAAAGCTCCAGTGCCTTTGTACCTATGAGTGAGTTTCCCTGTTCATTCAGTGCAGGTGACCAGACACAGATTCCCATTTTTTGAGGAATGACGGCTACAATTCCCCCACCTACACCGCTTTTTCCGGGAACACCCACTTTAAAAGCAAAATCCCCCGACGCATCATAATGTCCACAGGTCAGCATCACGGCATTTATCCGCTTTGCCTGCGCTTTGGTTACATAGGTTTTTTTGTTTATGGGGTCTATGCCGTGGTTGGCAAGGTAGAGCATAGAGCGTGAAAGCATTTTTGTATTCATCTCCAGGGCACAGTGATTAAAATAGGTCTGCACCAGTGTTATCGCTTCATTGTCGATATTGCCAAAACTTTTCATCAGGTTTGTCAGTGCCAGATTCCTGTAGGCATGCTGCATTTCTGAACTTGCTACGACTGTATCCATACTTATACTTGTATCATCGGCAATAGAGCGTATAAAATCCACTATGGCATCAAAGGCGAGCGTATCTTTTTTATAATGGCTTATAAGCGTGTCTGTTATAACAATGGCACCCGCATTGATAAAAGGATTTCTTGGAATCCCGTTTTCATATTCGAGTTGCACAAGAGAATTAAAAGGGTTTCCCGAAGGTTCACGTCCTACGCGCCTGTAAAGCTCTGCACCGAAATATTTTAACGCCATCGTAAAGGTAAAAACTTTGGAGATACTCTGTATGGAAAAAAGTGTCTCTGAAGCACCCACATGGTAAGAACTTCCGTCAAAAAAGGTAATACTCATCGCAAACTGTTTTGCATCAGCCTCTGCAAGTGCGGGAATATAATCCGCTACTTTTCCTTTTCCAAAAAGCGGCTGTATTTCAATCTCAATATCTTGCAGAATTTGTTGGTAGTCCATCGGTTTATCCTTTTAAACCACAAAGCCCGCACTGCAGAAAAAAATTTAGTTTTTTTCTAAGTTACGCTTTAGCGTTAAAAGTACGGGTTCCGAAAAAGTCACTCTAAGATATTTTAACACAATTCAGCAGAAAAGTTATTGTAATTCCAGCAGTACCGTATCTCTTCTTGTCACATCAACCCGTCTGCAGGCATTTTCAAAGGCTCCGCCCTCGCCTATGACTATACATTTGTGTTTGGCACGCGTAATGGCGGTATATATCAGCTTGGTATTGTGCATAATATAGTGTGTAAAACTCATAGGAATCACCACAATATCATACTCCATGCCCTGTACTTTGTGAATGGTAAGGGCATAAGAGAGCATCAAATGTGATTTCAGCTCTTCATACTCATAACGAACCACTACATCTTCATTGGGGTAAAAAACAAAAACCTGCTCTTCTTCTTCATCAATTTTAAAAAGGAGTCCGCTCATGCCGTTAAAAATTCTCCGCTCATTCGCTTCCTCCCCCTCTTTAAAGCCCTCGCCACTCCAAGAAACCATATTTTCATTTTTTGTATGCACGACCTTGTCCATCAGACGAAATTCAAGTTCTCCCCGCTTGACACACTTTTTCGGATTGGGATTAAAATACTCCTGCAAAACTTTGTTGAGATTATTCGAGCCTAATATTCCGCCTTTCATAGGCGTAATAACCTGAAAATAGTTCAGATACTCTTTAATCTGTTTGTTGCTCAGCCGGTATCTTGCTTTTTCTATAGACTCGACAACCCGGTGAATAATCTCCGCAATAATCTGTTGTGAGTTGTCCTCTCTGAGGTTTTTCAGCTCCTCCTGTGAGAGTTGGTTCTTCAAGGCATAGTAGTTTTGGATACTGACATCGACAAACTCGAAATCTTCATATTTTTGCCGATACTCGGGAATCTCTGCCTGACGAATTTGGTTGGCGATGAGGGTAATCGCCTGTTCTTCACTCTGTCTGTAAATCTGCGTCAGTTTCACAGTAGGCGCGAGTGCGAGTGTCAGCACATCACTCAAAACATTTCCCGCTCCGATAGGAGGCAACTGCGCATCATCTCCGACAATAATGACAATGGCCTTTTTAGAAATTTTGTGCATCACCCGTGCAAATAAAGAGGAGTTTATCATCGAAGCTTCATCAATCAATACGACAGAATAGGGAAATTTGTCACTTCCCTCATGTTTGACCAGCAGTGACTGTATGGTGGCGGACTCAAAACCTGTCGTGTCGCTGATACGCTGGGAAGCTATGCCGCTCAAAGCACAGGTAATTATCTCTTTTTTATCATATCGGGTGTTGAGCAGTTCTAAAATTGTTTTGCTTGTCGTACTCTTTCCTGTTCCGGCATAGCCGACTAAAAAAAGTAAAGAAGCGCCCTTATTTATCATCTCCACGGCAGTTTTTTGCTGTTCGCCGAGCTTGAGAGAACTCTCAGACAAAAAAGCATCAAGGTCTTTGACAAATCCGCCGCTGTCAAGTTTTGCTCGCGTTGTAAAATCATCATACAAAAACTTCTCTGCATCATACAGACGTGCAGGAGAAACCCGATCGTTTTTCATAATCACTATGCTTTGTTCAGCCACCCGCTCCACCAAAGCCGCCTCATACAGATTTTCTTTGTTGACAAACCCGAGCAGTTCGTCCAGACCGCCAAAAAGCACCTCTTTTGCTATGCAGCTGTTTCCCTGTGCCTCACAGTAGTTTAAGAGCACATAATCCATCGCCGAACTGATACGCTGTTCATTCTCAGGAGTCACGCCCATTTTCAGTGCCAGTTCATCTGCACGTTTGAAACCTATGGAGTTGATATTTGTCAGAATGTAGGGATTTTCTTTGATTTTTGTGCACGGCTCGTCCACATCTTTCATCGCGGTGGCAATCGTTGTCAACAGTGCCGGTGTTACATCATAAGGGCTTAAAAACTCCCCCAGCCGACGCATAGAACGAAACTGTTTCCAGGAAGCCTGGATTTTTTTGAGCCGTTTTTCTTTAATGCCTTTGAACTCCAGGAGTTTTTCTATGTCATTGTCCAAAATTTCTACAAGTTCTTCCGTGCCGAAATGTTCTATCAGATCCGCAGAGAGTTTTTTTGTAAAGCCTTTAATGATTTTATTTAAAAAGAAAAAGAGTTCATTCTGGTTGACTTTGAGTGTCTCAAATTTAAAAGTCCTGCCATACTTTTTATGCTCAACCCACTCTCCCTCAAGCGTAATAGCAGACCCTTTAATACTCTCGACATCACTTTCAAAATAGGTCCCGCTGATTTTTTCACCGCTTTTTAAAACAGCAATGAAAAAGCCCTCGGATTCAAAAAGAATTCTGTCGATTTGCCCTATGAGTGTCACGAAACTACTTCGTTACTATCGCAAAGCTCTGCTCTAGGATCTCTGTATGCTTTTTGATAAAATCATTCAAATCTTTGAGCTTTAATTTTTTAATTTTTTTGAGTTCTGTTTCTGAATGATTCAGAGGAAAACCTTTGTAGTAGTCCATAAAGGTGCGTTGCAGTCTTTGGCTCATGGTTTCTACCCGTAACGGTTCACTGCCGAGAAGAAATTTCTTTGTCTGTTCAAGCTCTTCTTTGCTTACACCTTTGTGAACAAATTCCGAAATCACATTTATGACTGTTTTTTTCGCCTCATCCATTGAGTCAAGTTTTGTCTGCAGATATCCGTCCATATACGAAACAGATTTGTTTACATGTACCCGAGCATAGGCGGAGTAGGCAAGTCCGCGTTTGACACGAATCTCTTCCATCAGACGACTGCCAAAACCGCCTGTTCCGAGTATAAAGGTTGCCACTCTGGCTTTGTAATACTCTTCATCATTTACAGCCATATTATACGGTGAGCCGAAATAGATGTATGCCTGTTCTGTTTCTCTTTTTAAAATACTCTCTTTTGGCTTGTCACTCGCTTGAAAATGCGGCAGAGGTTCGCTTTTGCCTTTTGGCAGTGTATTTAAAATTTTGGCCATATTCTCTTTGACTTCTTTTATATCAAGATCACCTCCGATGACAATGATAGCTCTAGCCACAACCAAATGCTGCTTCACAAACTCTTTTACATCCTTTAGTTCTATGCTTTTTACGCTCTCTACAGTGCCCGATGCAGGCTGTGCCAGCGGTGTGTTTGGGAAAAGAAGCTTTTTGAGTTCGTTTGATGCAACATAATCGTAGTCATTCTCTTTGCGGCTAAGTGAACCAAGCGTCATTGTCTTGACTTTGGAAAGCGCTGCTTCACTGTAGTTTGGATCTTTCAGCAAAGTATTTAAAAACTTTGTGGCATTTTCAAACTCATCTTTAAGCGAACTCATTTCAATTACAAAGGTCTCACTGCCTGTATTTGCAGATATGTGAATCGCCCGAGACTCAAGCTCCTCAGAAAAGCCGTTGGAACCCAGTTTTTTTGTTCCCTCATTGAGAAGTTTTGAAGAAAATTTTGCCAATCCCGGTATTTTTGTATCTGTTATCGTTCCGCTGTTTGTAAACACAATCTGTGTGTTGACAAGGGGAAGTCTTTTATCCTGCTCAAAAATAAGCGGGACTTTGATTCCCTTTACTTCTATATAGTCTATTTGTGCTGCCATGATTATCTGTCCTATTGCTAATATTATAAAAAAAAGTTTCATTATTGAAATATCTCTAAAGTCTCATATGCCGTATTTCTTACAGCCGGGATTTCACCCAGGTCTTTGATGAGATGTACCATCTCCTCTTTTGCCATGTGGTAGGCCGCACCGGCTGAACTGACGACATTTTCTTCCATCATCGTGCTTCCCAAATCATTTGCACCGAATTTGAGTGCCATCTGACCGATATAGGGACCCTGCGTAACCCAGGAACTTTGAATATTTGGCACATTGTCAAGATACAGACGGGCAACAGCCAACAAACGCAAGTATCTGTTAGAAGAGGGTTTTTCCATGTCAGGAATCAGACGCAGCAGTTCCGTGTTTTTGCCCTGAAAACTCCACATAATGAAAGCACGGAATCCTCCCGTTTCATCCTGCAGATTTCGCACCATATCCAAATGCGCTATGATATCTTCATCACTCTCAACTGTTCCGTACATCATTGTCGCCGTACTCATTATACCGAGTTTATGCGCCTGTCTGTGAACATCCACCCAGACTTCAGCGTCTATCTTTTTGGGTGCAATAATGTCACGCACTTTGTCTGAAAGTATCTCAGCCCCCGCACCCGGAATAGAAGCCAGTCCTTTTGCTTTTAAACGTGCCAAAACTTCCTGAATACTGATACGCGAAACTTTGGCGATGAAGTCCAACTCGATGGAACTGAATCCGTGAATCGTAATCGTCGGGTATTTTTGATGAATGTGTTCCACCAAATCTTCATACCACTCTATTTTGAGTTTTGGATGCACACCGCCTTGAAAAAGTATCTGTGTCCCGCCGATTTCCAAGAGTTCGTCTATTTTTGCATCTATCTCGTCAAAGCTCAGCACATAGGCATCCGCATCTTTTTCATGTCTGTAAAAGGCACAGAACTTGCAGTCTACCCAACAGATGTTTGTATAGTTAATGTTTCTGTCAATGACAAAGGTCGTGATTCCTTTTGGATGCAACTCTTTTTTTCTGTTCGTCGCCATCTTTCCTAACTCTTTTAAATCCGCATTGCGGATTAAATCCAGTGCTTCTTCTTTTGTCAGTCTACTCATTGTATCGCTTTGTTTGTAATTTTATCAAGTGCATTATCTATTTTTTGCACCAGTTTATCTGAGAGCAACGGGTGTTCTTCTTTGAGCCAACTTCCGTTTCTGTAGGCAACTTTCACCTTTTTGTCTCTGTCTTGGTAGACAAGAATTTTCATAGGCAAATCAACACCTGTTACAATATCCTGCTGCATCAGTTGTGTGCCTGTTTCAGGATTGCCAAAAATTATCAGTTTACTGCTTCGCATTTGCATCCCGATGTGTTTTGCATTTGCCTGATGGTCAACTACAGTAAAAACACGCAAACCCTTTTTTGTCACAATGTCTTTTATCTTCTGTATTGTTGTATCAACACTCTTTGTACTCTCTTTTATAATGATATCATTTGCAAAAAGAGTAACATTTAAAAGTGTTACCAACAGTAAAAAATATTTCATTATTTCCATCCTCTGTTTCGTGAACTGATAGACTTCTTTTTAATAAAAAGCCTGTAAAAAATGTACATTGCAAGCATACCAATAAATACACCCAGAATTACCTGAAGCCATGCAGCTAAATTTAAAACTTTATGTAAAATATCGGCATGTTCTTTGTTGTCTATATTTATATTTGCCATCTCTGCAATATGTGCCATTGCGGAAACTGCCAGATTTCCTTCCGGTATACTTTGGTGACAGGCCACACAGGCTCCGGCTCTGTCTGTTTTATCAATCTGTGCCTGACTCAGAGGCTGTGAAAGTTTCCAGTGATGCCCGACAGTCTGCAGTTGCGTTCCGTTTTCATCTAAAAATTTTGAGTAGTCAAAATGAAGATTCGGTATGGCAGGAATTTGTTCATCTACAATCGTCGGCATTATTTTTCCATCAGCACTCATGATATCGACTATAGTATCCACAGAAGGATCAAATGTTGTTTGCGAACCTGTTATACCGTACCCGAGTGCTTTTTTCATTGCATGACAGCTTTCACAGCTTCTTGGTTCTTTTTGAATGGTATGAGGCTGAATCGGTGCCATATCAATGGCATTTTGACCTTCAGCTCCTGCACCTTCGACATTTGGTATTTTAAAAATGTGATTTTGCAAAAGCGCCTTACCGTCTTTCCCGATAACGGTAATCGTTGTCTGGCATCCCGGAACAGTCGGGCTTATACGTCCTTCTCCGTTTTGGGACAGAGCCGGATCTTCCCAGCGTAAAAAACTTCTTGTTTCGGTAACCTGTCCGTCAACCAGATATTTTTTCAATGATTTTCGCATAATACCTGTTTGTCCGTGTATATCATGATCATGAGAAGACTGCAGATAATCAGGGTTTTGTTTTCCGCCGCTGTAGTCAATTTTCACATGACAACCGTAACACTGTGGTGCCCATGTTGCATGACAGGTGTAACACTCAAGTCTGTCATTGTGTGCTGTAATCTTGTCCATTGCCAGCAGTCCGGCTTTTGAGAGTTTTTCCTCTTTTTTAAGCAGTTTGAGCGGTTTGAGCACCACATCTTTTCCGCTTGCCAAATGCATTATAACTTCATTGCCTTTTTTGGTTGCATGTATCAAAGGATTTCCCCGTGCCGAAAGCAGATAACCCTCATCCGGTTTATTGACACTTCCCTGTTTTAGATACTCTGCCATCGTCTTTGTAACGCCTCTGGCTTCTCCTGTCTGTGGAGATGTCTTAAACTCATCACTGTAACCCAATGGCAGTTCCCAGGGATATTTTTTTGTTGTTCCGTGGCAGTCCTGACACTCTATCTCTACAGCACCGGCATTGGCTCCGCTTAAAAAACCGTCTCCGTGCATATCATTGGATGTGTGGCAATCCTGACACAGCATTCCCTTTTTGAAGTGCACATCTCCCTGCATATGAATGTATCGTTTGGTATGAAGTTTGGGCTGGGGGTTTCCGTCTTTGTCAAAAGTTGCCTTGTAAGCAGTTTCCATCAGTCCCTGATATGAAACCCCGATACGCTTTCCGCGATTATGGCATGTTGAACATGTCTCTGTCGGAATGCCCGAATAACTCTGTTTATGCACCGTAACTTTTGTTTCGCGTGATGACTGTATCTGATGCACAAGCAAATGGCCCCGTTCTTTATGCGATATACTTTTGTCGCCACCCTCATAATAGCCTTCGTTTGAATAGGGGATATGACAGGCTGCACAGCCTATACCTCGGTAATCACCTCTTTTTTGACGCCCTTTGCTTCCTGTATGGCAACGCAGACACTCTTGACGCAAATAGGTATACACAGCCAAAGAAGGGTCTTTTTCAATCTCTTGTGCTGTTGGAGCGGGAGGCAGCTGGGTCATCTTTTCAGGAAATGCCTGCGGTTCCATTTTTGAGAGTTTTTGCATATACTCCTGATACTTTTTTGTACCGAGTCTGGCATGAATATCTGTTGGATTTTTTGTTTGATATGTGCCTACTGTATGGTTATATCCCTCTTTGCCGCCAAAACTCCAAAGTGCTCCCTGGATTTTTCCCTGTTCTGTCATCATCAGAGAATTCATTTGTGCTGCGACTTCTTCTTTGTGACACATTCCACAGGTGTTTTTGTTGACCCAGGTACTTCCCGGTGCCGGATAAAACTCTTTGGGGCCTTCATGCGACAAAAAGTATTTCAGACTTCCTTTATGGGCTTTGCTTTTATGTTTTGTTGCCGGATTGCCTCCGTGACAGACAATACAGCTGTTTTTCGGATACCCTGCTTTGGCTGCTTTTTTTGCAATCGCTTTTGCCATGCCGGATTCAGGCGCCCGTATATGCTCAATCCCTCCGTGACATTTCAAACAGTTGTTTGTTTGTTTGTAATTGACTGCTGCAGATAAAAATGTTGCAAATAAAACACCGAACCAGAGTATCTTTCTCATCTCTGTTTATGCCTTTTTGTCTTTGGCTATTGCATCTAAAACACCATTGATAAACTTTGGAGACTGTTCTGTTCCAAACGATTTTGTAATTTCAACTGCTTCATTGATAACTACGGCAGAATCAAGCCCGCTAAAAAGAATTTCATACGTAGCCAGTCGCAATGTTGCACGTTCAATGGCACCCAGACGTTCAAAATCCCACTCTTTGAGATGTTCTACAATAGCTTTGTCAATTGCCTCAATATGCTCCATTACACCTTCATAGAGTCCAAGAGCAAAATCTTTTTGCTTGTTTCTGATTTTTTTCTCTTCAAGAATTTCATTAGAGTGTTCGGAAGTATTGCCATTTCCAAGATCGTATGCGTACAAAAGGCTGACTACAGCCATACGTGCCTGTTGACGAGTAGCCATTACAGCACCTCATACAAATCTAGCATTTCAATCACAACCGTCATTGCTTCAAAACCTTTGTTTCCGGCTTTTGTTCCGGCTCGCTCTATCGCCTGTTCAATCGTGTCAGTTGTCAAAAGACCGAATGAAACCGGTTTTTGGTATTTTAGACTCATACTTGCAATTCCTTTTGTCGCTTCAGCCGCAACATAGTCAAAATGCGGTGTTGAACCGCGTATTACGGCTCCCAATGCACAAATTGCATCATATTTTCCACTTGCAAGGAGTTGATCGACGATCATCGGCAACTCAAACGCACCCGGAATCAATACATGTGTCAAATCTTCTTCATTCCCGCCGTGACGGTCAAAAGCATCTTTTGCTCCCTCTACGAGTCTGTCCACTATAAAGTGGTTCCATCGTGTACTTACTATGGCAATTTTTTTGCCGTTTACTACTTTTAATTTACCTTCAATTAACTGCATACTTCTTCCTTGTGAGTTATTTATATTACTGCTTGTATTTTTTTGATTTTCTCTATCAGTTTTTCCAATTCGTCTAATTTTAGCATATTTGGACCGTCACTCAAAGCACAACTTGGATCAAAATGTGTTTCAAAGAAAAATCCGTCCACGCCGATGGCTGCTGCTGCTTTTGCAAGATGCGGCACCATAGAGCTGTCACCGCCTGTTTTTCCGCCTAAAGCACCCGGCATCTGTACAGAGTGTGTGGCATCGAAAATCACCGGTGCGAATTCTTTCATAATCACCAAAGAACGCATATCCACAACAATGTTGCCATATCCGAAAGAACTGCCTCTCTCTGTCAGATAGACCCCGTGCTTTTGGGAATTTTCATAACTCACTTCATCACATCCGCGGGTTTTAAGCACTTTCATAACAGAGTATTTCATATCAGGCGGGTTGATAAACTGTCCCTTTTTGATATTTACCTCTTTGTCTGTTTTTGCACAAGCGACGAGCAAATCTGTCTGCCGACATAAAAATGCAGGAATCTGCAACATATCTACCACATTTGCAACAGGCTCAACCTGAATCGTTTCATGCACATCCGTCACTATTTTATAGCCAAAATCATCTTTGACTTTTTGGAGTATGCGAAGACCTTCACCCATACCCAAACCACGAAAACTCTCCAAAGATGTTCGGTTGGCTTTGTCAAAACTCGCTTTAAAATAAAAATCTATTGTCTCGTCATTATGATATTTTTCCAATGCTTTTGCTATTGTAAAAATATTTTCTTCACTCTCAATAACACAGGGGCCCGCCAAAAGTTTCATAATATATCTGCCTTTCAAAAATATAGCTTATTATAGCTAAACGATTTTAATCCCTACTTATCGCGTGCAACCATAATACCCGCAACAACTATCAGTACGATTCCAAAACTCGTTACCAGTGACGGAAAAGCATCTCCCAAAAACAGACCGACCAGTATCGAAAAAAGTATATTTGTATAACTTACAGCACCGACAATTCCCGCTTTTGTCTCTCCGTAGGCTTTTGTCATCAGCAATTGTGCAATTGTAGCAAAAATTCCCATCGCAAAGAGATAGAACCAGACAATACCATGCGGCATTACAAATTTTGCAAGCATAAAATCAAGTTCAGGAAAGTTCAGATAAGGAGAAACAACAAACAAAATGACCGGACCGAGTGTTCCTGTAATCATAAAAGAAAGCACAATGGCACGGGTGTCATAGTAGGCTTTTAATTCCCGTACAGAGGTATAGGCAAGTGCTGCACCCACCCCGCTGAAAATTCCGAGCAGATCATATTTTGAAAATCCGATTCCGCTCGGCTGTGTTATAAAAAGTATACCGATAAAGCCTGTAAAAACGGCAATCCATCCCCTGTAAGAGAGTTTTTCATTTAAAAAAAGCCAGGCAAATATTGCCGTAAAAATCGGAGATGTTTTTGAGTAGGTCATTGCATCGCCCAGAGGAATATGTGCGATATTGTAAAAAAATGCCAGCAGAGCGACAAAGCCCATGAAACCCCGAAAAAAGAGCAACAGAGGCTTTCCTCCCTTGTGCTGCATAGGCTTTTTCAATACTGCGATACCGACTAACAGTACCCCTGCAATATTTCTAAAAAAAACAACTTCAAGTGAACTCATGTTTTGACTGGCAAGTTTGGCAAAAGCACCCATAACAGCAAATGCCAGGCTGGCAATAAGCATATACTGTACGCCTTTGTTTAAATTTTTGATTCTATTCATAAATGCAATTATATCCATTTACTTCAGCATTGTATAATCTCATAAAAATATAGGAAAAACTATGGGTAATTTATTTTTATTTCTGCTTTTAGGGGCAGTCTTTTATTATATATTTAAAAGTTACGGCAGATACACAGCCGAATATTCGCAAGAAGCATTTAAAAATTTTTCTGTTTCGTATGAATCACTCAAAAACAGTGAGCTGGGACTTTTTGTCGCCCTTGTTGCCAAAGTTGCCAAGGCAGACGGTCATGTCGATGCCCTTGAAGCACAGCTTGTAGGCATCATGTTTGATGACATTTCCAAGGTCTTTCCGGAACCTGCAAAAACAAAAGATATTTTAAAACAAATCTTCAACGAAGAAAAAGAACGCCGTGACAATACAGAGCAGATTGCCCATGCTTTAGCAGAAGCACTCAGACGTAATAAAGCCCAACAAGAGCAGTTTATGGGATTTCTCATTCAGCTCGCTTTTGCAGACGGTGAAGTAACCCAAAGTGAAGAAGAAGTACTCACCACAATTGCCGAGGCTTTTGCATTTGATCCGCAAAAATATCACGCTCTGTTTGACCAGTTTGAAGCGATGATGAAAAACATCCATCCGCAGGCTACGCTGGATGATGCCTACAAAATTTTGGGTGTCAGCAAAAATGATGATATGAGCAGCATCAAAAAAGCCTACAGAAAGCTTGTGCGTCAGTATCATCCTGATATCATCAAGTCTCAGGGAAAAAGCGAAGAGTATATCAAAGAAGCAACCGCCAAAACGCAAGAGATAAATCAGGCCTATGAGATGATAAAAAAAGCCAGAGGATAGCGTGTGAAATCTCTTTTTATACTGCTTTGCTTCCTTGGCACTCTTTTGCAGGCATCACAAAACAGTGCCCTGCTCTTTCACGGCAACTGCACAACCTGTCATTTTGAAACGAAATCTGTCTCGGCCCCGGCAATGATGGAAGTGCGTACAAGATATTTGAATGCATTTCCCAATAAAAAAGATTTTGTCAGACAGATGGCAGAGTGGGTACAAAAACCGAGCGAAACAACTTCAATCATGCAAGATGCCATTGACAAATACGAACTCATGCCCAATCTTGCCTTTGAAAAAGATGTTTTACAAGATATAGCTGCATATATTTACGAAACAGATTTTACCAGGCAACACAGTCCGCACTGAAGTACGGATTCCGGGAATATGTCACAACCCGTCCTTTAAGGAAGTGAGAGTGGCAAAAAAGTCACACCAGTCGGTACTTTAGTGCCGACTCTCAGGATTTAAAAGCATAAAACCGTTTAACCCGCTGGGCTGAAATCTTTCTCCCAAAAAAATTCTATCCATGCATCTGCTTCATTTATCCAAAAATCCGGTTCATATATTGATGTTTTTTTATAAAAAAGTGTCGAAGATTTAAATGCCGTTTCAGGAAAGTTTTTTTGCAAATGCTGCATGACATACGCAAGTGTTTCACCGCTGTCGGCTATATCATCCACAACAAGCACTCTTTTCACATCTGCCAAACTGCATATTCCAAAAAGAGACAGCGCTTCGCGTTTACATGTAGCATCATACAGCTCTGTTCTTATACTCTGCACATCTCGAATATCAAGCCCTTCTGCCAGACAATGCGCCAGGACAAGCCCGCCTCTTGCAACAGCAACTATTGTTTCAGGTTCAAATGTTTTCACATTGTCTCTAAGTTTACATGTATCATTTCTGAAATTTTCATAAGAATAGTACTGTTTCAATATTTTCCTTAGTAATGGTAAAGATTTATGGTAGTATACTACATGTAATGTTAATAAAAAGGTACTGTCAATGAATAAAATAATGAAAAATATAATTGCAACAACACTGATCGCAGCAGCGATTACAGGCTGTAGCAGCAAAAAAGCCGAACCAAAAAAGCAGGAAGTCTACACACCCACCTTTACATGTAAACAAGAGGGAGTAGCCGCTCCCAGATGGACCTGTATACCGGAAGTACCCGGTTACTATGCAGGTGTGGGTGTTGCAGAGAAAAGTGCAGCAGGTATTGCCCATATGCGTCGTGTTGCCCTCATGAACGGCCGTTCTGATTTGGCACAACAGATTGAGAGCAAAATCAAAGACAAGATGGAAGGTTTTACGAGAGCCACAGGAAACGGTTCTGCCGAAACAGTGGACAAAGTCACAACGGCTGTCACAAAACAAGTGGCAAAAGTGGATTTAAAAGACTCCAAAGCTATAGATATGTGGACGGCGCCATCAGGTGCAATTTATATGCTTGTAACTGTTCCCGAGTCAAGCGTTAACCAAGAGGTCAAAAAAGCCTACAAAAAAACTGTTGCTTCAAGTTTTCAAAATGACAATGCCCTTTGGCAGCAGTTTCAGTCAAAACAGGCACTGGAAAATTTAGACAAAGAATTTCCGACTGAATAACAGCACTCCCTACTGCCTGTAAAACAGGCAGTTTTTGCTTCTCTCCCCATTTAAACCATAATTTAGATATAATTTCAAAAATATTTTATAATTCTTCGCAAGTTTACAAGGTTCACTCATGAAAAAAATCGCAATTATAGGCCGTCCAAATGTTGGAAAAAGCTCACTTTTTAATCGTTTGGTAAAAAAACGTGATGCCATAACATCTGATTTGGCAGGAACAACACGGGATGTCAAACGAAAAACAGCCGTAATTATTGACAAAGAAGCAGAACTGTTAGATACGGGTGGACTTGATAAAGGGTGCGAGCTTTTTGATAAAATAAAAGAGATGTCATTAAAAGCTGCCTACAAAGCAGATATTATTTTGTATATGGTCGACGGCAAAGGTTTGCCTGAGGATGAAGACAAAAAACTTTTTTATGAACTCCAAAATATGGGTAAAGAGATTGCTCTTGTTGTCAACAAAATAGACAATGACAAAATGAAAGAGAAGCTCTGGGAGTTTTATGAGTTTGGCACAGATGCCATCTTCGGTATCTCTGTAGCACACAACAGGAATACTGTTGAACTGCTTGATTGGATCTATGACAAACTGCCACAAAGTGATATTCTCAAAGAAGACGAAACAGAAGAAGTACAAATCATCACAGAGGAGAAAGAAGAACTCAGTGATGAAGAATTTTTCTCACAATATGCCCAGGATGAAGAAGATGACAGTTTCATCTACTGGGATGAGGAAGAGGTAGAAGATGACTCAATATTTGCTCAGAATGATCGTATCAAAGAGTTTGATGAAAATGACATAAACCATATAAAAATAGCTATTATCGGACGTACCAATGTCGGAAAAAGTTCACTGCTTAATGCTCTTTTGGGCGAAGAACGTTCTGTTGTGAGTTCTGTTGCCGGTACAACAATCGACCCGATTGATGAGACCATAGTCTATAAAGACAAACAGCTTACCTTTGTTGACACAGCAGGGCTTCGCCGTCGTGGAAAAATTGTCGGTATTGAAAAATATGCTTTAATGCGCACAAAAGAGATGCTTGAAAATGCAAATATGGCACTTGTTGTTTTGGATGCGAGTGAGCCGTTCTTGGATTTGGATGAAAAAATTGCGGGACTTGTTGATCAAAACAGGCTTGCCTGTATTATCATTCTTAACAAATGGGATATTGCCAAAAGAGAAGAGCATGACAAAATCATCAAAGAGGTGCGTGACAGATTTAAGTTTTTAGCCTATGCCCCTATTTTAACCCTTTCGGCAAAAAGCCATCAAAGAGTAGACAAACTTCATGATATGATTTTAGAAATAAACGAAAACTATTCACAAAGAATTCCGACATCCCGGCTCAATGAAGTTTTGGAGCGGGCACTGCGCCGTCACACCCTGCCAAGTATGCACGGACAGGTGATTCGAATCTATTATGCAACACAGTATGAAACACGACCGCCAAAAATTGCCATTGTTATGAATAAACCCAAAGGTCTGCATTTTACCTACAGACGCTATCTTACTAACAAACTGCGCGAAGCCTTTAATTTCAGTGGAACCCCGCTTCTTTTTAAAGCAAAAAAGAGAGGAGACAAATAAACATGAGTTATGCGCTTGCGTTTACATTTTTGTTTGGCGGAATCGGACTGACAGCCTTGAGTGTTTATTTTTACAAAAAGATGAAAGAGGAAGAAAGAAAAAACAGCCGGCACTAAAGTACCGATTCCGATTTAAAAAGGTTTAAGCACAACCATCGCTACAATAACAAGCATCAAAAGTGTCGGTACTTCATTATACATTCTGAAAAACTTTCCGCTTTTTGTGCATCTGTCTTCTAAAAGCTGTTTTCTGTACACATTCATTGAGTAAAAGTCTATAATTAAAAAAAGTACAAACAGAAGCTTTACATGTAACCACGGAGCACTCATCCATCCGCCAAGATAAATAAGTGCCGCACCGCTAAGGAGTGTAGCCCACATAGCAGGCACACCTATATATTTAAAAAGCTTCATTTCCTGAATTTTAACTACCTCTACAAAACCTTTGTTATTACTGTTTTCAACATGATAGACAAAAAGCCTAGGCAGATAAAACAATACTGCAAACCAGGAGATAAAAGAGATGACATGAAACCATAAAAGCCAGTTATACATATAAGACACCTAAAAGTTTTTTTCTATATACACAGATTCATAGTTTGAACCACCGTGTCTTACATTGTTAATCAAACCAAAAATCCCTGACCGGTGTTTTAACAAAACACCAATATATGTTTCATCTAATGGCTTATACTTCACAAGTTTTCCCAAATCAAAATCCAGGCTTATATCCAAATAATTTAAAAAGTGTGAATTGTTGTCATTATGATTTTGAGCATCTATGCGTTCTATCTCCAAAACACGGCTTACATAAGAAGCCCCCTCTCCAAAACCAAAACGCACTCTGTTATTCCAAAAATCAATATTGTAATATGCTTTTATATAAATATCAGCACCATATACATCTTTTTGTGCCGTTTCATCATAAAATGTCAATCCGCCTTTAAGATACAAATCTAATGGTAAAGTAAATAAATCTTTTGCTAAAAGATACCCTCCATCTAAATTATACGCTTTTAAATCATCTCTGTAAGCTCCAAACTTTCCAAGCGCTATATCAGCTGCCGAATAGAATGTAGGTTTTCCAACCGCCACTCTAAGAGAATAGTTACTTTGTGATGCCCAAAGATTTACTGTGAAAATCAAAAATAATAATAATTTCATATAGCTGCTTTATACATCTGTAAGTTCTAATTCTTTAATAGAAGGCCCTTTATGATCAGTTACTTTGTCATGTAAGCGGCGTAAAGCTTTATTTGCACGGTCAACAGCCACATCAATGGCAGCATCCAGGTCTTTGTGGTGTTCACTGATGACAATAGGAGCAGAGTGTGCTACATGTATTTCAAACTCTACCAAGACACCTGCTCTTTCAGCAGAAACTATACAGTTTACTCTTGTAATATCTAAAGAAAACTTTTTAAATTTTTCAATGCCCTGTTCTATATGTGCTTTCTTTTCGTCTGTTAAAGTTATATCTTTTGCACGAATTTGTACTATCATCATAAATCCTTTAATTTTAAGCCATAGGGCTTAATTATATTTAACTATATAATAGCAAAATAAAGCTGAGATGGGTATAATACGCCTTAAAAAATCAGGAATTGTATAATGAGAGTTTTAACCGGTATTCAACCCTCAGGTGATTTGCATATAGGAAACTACTTTGGTTCTATCAAACAGATGGTCGATGCACAAAAAGAGAATGACACTTTTGCATTTATAGCAAACTACCATGCACAGACAAGCGTAAAAGACGGCAAAAGACTGGCAGAGCTGACTATGCAGTCGGCAACAGATTTTTTGGCACTCGGCATAGACCCGCAAAAATCAACTTTTTGGGTACAGTCTGATGTAAAAGAAGTCTTGGAACTCTACTGGGTGCTCTCTTCTTTCACACCTATGGGGCTGCTCGAACGTGCTCACAGCTATAAAGACAAAACTGCCAAAGGCATAGCCGCCAACCATTCGCTCTTTTCCTATCCTGTTTTGATGGCAGCAGATATTTTGTTATACCAGCCTGACATTGTTCCTGTCGGAAAAGATCAGATTCAGCATGTTGAGATTGCACGCGACATTGCTGTAAAATTCAACAATGAGTATGGTGAAATTTTTAAACTTCCGGAATATAAAATAGAAGCGAATGTTGCCACAGTTCCAGGAACTGACGGACAGAAAATGTCTAAAAGCTATAACAATACTGTCAATATATTTGGTGAAGAGAAAAAACAGCTCAAAACAATCAAAAAAATTGTTACCGAAGCAGTACCGATGGAAGAACCAAAAGAGTATGAAAACTGTAATGTGTACAATATGGCAAAACTCTTTTTAAATGAAAATGAATGCAAAGAACTCCAGGAACGTTACAAAAAAGGCGGGGAAGGACACGGGCATTTTAAACTCTATCTGCATGATGTGATTTGGGAATATTTCAGACCCTACAGAGAAAAAAGAGAATATTTTGCAGCGCATCAAGACGAAGTGAGAGAAATACTCCTCCAGGGTGCGCACAAAGCAAAAGAGATTGTAGCGCCGACTATAGACAAAGTCAGAACAGTAACAGGGATAAAATACTAAAAAAGTATTTTATCAAAGTCGCAAAGAACTTTTTACTATAAAGTTCTTTTTCGACCAGATCGGCTCTTTCAGATCCAGCAAATTGCGAACCTCATCGTTTACCAGACGATAATACAATGTCACTTCAACACTGTCTGCCCCATTGACCAGCGGCAAACGTATTGTTTTCTCACCATGTGCCTTTATACTTGTATCTTTACTTTGCTTCAGCGCAAGATGCGCAATACCGACTTTTTTATGTCTTCTTATATAATGGCGTGAAAGAGAAACAGTTTTTTCACTGATGACTGCAGTCCCTTTCTTATAGACAATTTCAACAAGAAGTTCTCTTGAACCAAAACCGCTTGGTATATTGTGCGGTTGCGGATTTTTAACTTTTATGAGCAGTCTGTTTTTTTGTTTTTTGAGTTTCAGATGCAATGCATCTTTCCACAAAGATGCTGTATGTGCTCCCACAAATCCGTGTTTTCTCACCATTCGCATTTTTGCTTTACCATTGTACATTTTATATGTTGCGGCAACACCCTTTTGTTTGGGACCCATATGACACGAGACACAGGTCTGCTTACCGACATACTCACTCTCCATATCTGTAAAAACCACGCCTTTTACACTTCTGTCATTTGCATGGCATACAAAACAGAGTTTATTTGGATTTGAACGCATAAACTCATGTGAGACTACCTTGTGATAAGGCGATTTGGCATCTTTGAAAGGTCCCGTCATAACACCCGACGGAGTCCACTCCACTCTGTTGATTCCTCGTTTTGATTTGTCATATTCATCATGTATTTTATCTATATTGTGACATACAACACAATTAATTCCTTCACTGATAACCTTTGAATTTACTGCTTTGTTCACAGGATCATCTTCATCTGCCAATCCCATAACAGCAGCAATTTCATAATCTTCATCTGTTTTTGTTACACTGATTCGAGGGTTATGACAGGTAGCACACTGAATTTTTACAGCATTTAAACTTTTTCTTGTTTTACGGCTGACATATTCAAGACTTTTCTTAAAATATTCATCTTTTTCAAAATGACTTTTTGCATGCCATGAAGCACTCCACTCTTCTACGATACGCCTGTGACAGACTTTGCAGTTTTCGGAACTTTCAAACCGTTTGCCGACTTCGACTGCTTTTGCTCCAAAAAGAGAAGTAAAAAAAATGAGTAAAAAAAGAAAAAATTTCATCTGAATCAAATCCTTGTCTGTTATTGGTTCAAGTACTTTTTGTACTTCATTTTTGCAAGTTTTTCTGACTTTTTGTCTACCTCATCCTTCATTGCAGTTTTATACTCGGCAATCTTTTTCTGCAGGGCTTCATCCCCTGTCCCAATAATTTGCGCTGCAAGAATTCCTGCATTTTTGGCACCGTTAATAGCTACTGTTGCCACAGGAACACCTCCCGGCATTTGCACGATAGAGAGCAGAGAATCCATTCCGTCAAGTGCAGAACTTCTCACCGGCACTCCAATAACAGGCAAGACACTCAGCGCAGCAATCATACCCGGCAGATGTGCAGCTCCGCCGGCTCCTGCGATGATGACGCGCAAGCCTCTTGCTTGTGCTGTTTGTGCATACTCTACAAGTTTTTGCGGTGTACGGTGTGCGGAGACAATATCTACTTCACAGGCAACACCAAATGCTTCACATATCTCAATAGCCCCACTCATAACCGGTAAATCCGAGTCACTCCCCATAATAATTCCAACCAACGCTTTACTCATATCTTTTTGCTTCCTTTAATTTTTAGAATATCTTTTGCTTTCATTGCCTTTTTTAATGCCTCGTCAATATCATCATCAAGGATTGTTACATGCCCCATTTTTCTAAATGGTTTCGTAAAGGTTTTTCCGTAAAAATGAAAAGACAGCTCCGGAATCTCCAATGCATCATGAATTCCTTCTATAAAAGGTTCTCCCTCATATCCTTCTTCTCCGAGCAAATTAATCATAACTGCAGGAGAAATAAGCTTGGTAGATCCCAAAGGCAGATTTGTTACCGCCCGGATAATCTGTTCAAACTGTGATGTTGCACAGGCTTCGACTGTATAATGTCCAGAATTATGAGGACGCGGTGCTATTTCATTAACCAAAATCTTGCCTTTTTTTGTTAAAAACAATTCAACAGCAAAAATTCCGACACCGTCCAAGGCTTTGATGGCTTCAATTGAAATTTCTCTTGATTTGTCCGCAATTTCTTTTGAAATTTTTGCAGGAGCCATCACAATGTCACAAATATTCACTCTCTCATCAAAAAGCATTTCAACCACAGGGTAGCATTTGATCTGGCCTTCAATATTCCTCGCGACGATTACGGCCAGTTCCTTGTCTATATCCACAAGCTCTTCGATAAATGATTCGGTCTGGAGTGCATTTTTTACATCTGCTTCGGATTTTAGCATTTGCACGCCCTTTCCGTCATAACCGCCCATCTTTGCTTTTTGAATAACAGGAAATCCAAAGGCAGCCAAATCTTCCTCTTTCTTCACATCTTTATAGGCAGGAACAGGAACACCTTTTTTGTCAAGAAGTTTTTTTTGCTCATATTTATTTTGAATAAGTTCGATAATATAAGGAGAGGGATGAATGATATGCCCATGATCAAACAGCTCTTTGAGTATGGAAGTGTCTACATGTTCCAATTCAAAAGTTGTCACATCTGTCTCTTGCACTAACTGTTCAAGCTTCTCTTTGTCATAAAACCCGCCAAGGATATGCTTGTCTGAAACCTGTGCGGCAGGACAGTTAAATGTGGGGTCAAGTATTGTTACATGAAATCCCATCTTTTTTGCTTTGTGTGACATGATTCTGCCGAGTTGCCCGCCTCCGATAATGCCGAGTTTCAAATTTGAATAGTTGAAATTTTTATCCATTTGTCAACAGTTACCTTTGTCTGTCAAGCCAGACCATAAGCCCTTTTTGTGCATGCAGTCTGTTCTCAGCCTCTGCAAACACTATATCCGCATTGTCTTCAAGCAACTCTTCGCTTACTTCCTGTCCCCGATACGCAGGCAGACAATGTAAAAATTTTGCATTTTTTTGTGCAAGACACATCATCAGTCCGTCAACCATAAAGCCTTTGAAATCTTTGATTCTCTGCTCTTTTTCATCTTCTTGCCCCATTGAAGCCCATGTATCTGTTGTGACAATTGTAGCCCCGCGTACTGCCTCTTTGGGATCATTCATTACCCTGATAATCGCACCGCTCTCTTTTGCTGTATCCAAAGCATCTCGAAGAACCTTACTGTCAACTTCATATCCCTTTGGTGTTGCAATACGTAATTCAAAGCCCAGTTTTGCAGCAAGCATCAACCATGAATTTGTCATGTTGTTTCCGTCACCGACGTAGGCAACAATTGCATTTTTTGCAACTCCAAATTCAATCATCGTCATATAATCAGCCAAAAGCTGCACGGGATGATAGGTATCAGTGAGTCCGTTAATAACAGGTACCTGAGAATACGATGCAAACTCTTCTATCATGGAATGTTCATAGGTGCGTATCATTACCATATCACACATGCTCGAAATAACTCTTGCCGTATCTTTTACAGGTTCTCCCCGTCCCAAATGAATATCACGGCTAGAGAGAAAAAGCGCATGCCCCCCAAGTTGAAACATTCCTGTTTCAAAACTTACACGCGTTCTTGTTGAACTCTTTTCAAAGATCATAGCAAGTGTCTGCATCTCTAATTCTTTATTGTAAATGCCCGCTTTGAGCTCTTTTTTTATTTTCAGACCGATATCTATAATTTCTAAAATCTCTTCTTTGGTAAAATCTTTGAGTGTTAAAAAATGTCTCACAGTTTCTTCCTCTTTTTTGTTTATCAGCTATTTTAATATACTTTTCTTTAAATTAGCGATTTTTGAGCATTTGTGCTACTTCTTTTGCATGATATGAGATAATTATGTCAGCGCCTGCACGTTTAAATGCTATCATCGTCTCCATCACCACGCGTTCATAGTCTATCAAATTATTCAGACCGGCAAATTTCAGCATAGCATACTCACCGCTTACATTATAAACAGCCATCGGAAGCGAAGTGTTGTCTTTAATCTCACGCACAATGTCCAAATAAGCCAAAGCAGGCTTTACCATCAAAATATCAGCCCCCTGCTCTTCATCACTTTTACTCTCAGCAATCGCTTCACGGCGGTTTGCAGGATCCATCTGGTACGAGGAGCGGTCACCAAAACTAGGAGTTGATTCAGCCACATCACGAAACGGTCCGTAATATCCGCTTGCAAATTTTGTAGAGTATGCCATAATCGGCAACTCTTTATACCCTGCTCTGTCCAGGTATGTTCGCAAAGTTTCTATAATACCGTCCATCATACCCGAAGGTGCTATCATATCTGCACCTGCTTTAGCATGTATAATTGCCTGCTGTCCGGAAATCTCCAAAGTGGCATCATTATCAACTGTCTCACGATCATCATCAATTATGCCGCAATGCCCGTGATCGGTATATTCACAAAAACACAAATCTGTGACGACAAACATATCAGGGTGTGCTTTTTTTATCTCCCGTACTGCTGAAGCGATAATCCCGTGTTCACACAAAGCATCACTGCCTATGGAATCTTTGACATCGGGAATTCCAAAAAGAATAATCGAATACAATCCTAATTTTTTAAGCACCGCACACTCTTTTACAGCCTCATCAATACTCATCTGATAAACACCCGGCATGGATGCCACTTCGGTTTTAATACCTTCACCGCTACGGATAAAAAGCGGATATATAAAATCATCTGCAGTTACATGTGTTTCTCTTACAAGCGCACGGAGATGCTTGTTTAGTCTGGTTCTGCGAAATCTTTGAAACATTTTTGACCCTTTATATTTTAAAGAGGCTATTTTACCCTTTTAAAGATTAAATTTATTCATATAATATAATTCTAATCATAATCTAACTATAATGCCTGCAAAATTGTACAGGACAGCATATATGCAAATAAAAATATCTGATGTGGCAGATTTGCCCTCAAGATTCGGTGATTTCAATGTACAGGCTTTTAAACAAGGGCAGAAAGAGCATCTTGTTATTTGTGCAAAAGAGTTGGCTGAAGTGCCGATAGTACGTGTTCACTCGGAGTGTCTTACCGGAGATGCCATAGGCAGTTTAAAATGCGACTGCCGTGACCAGCTTGAGTATGGTTTGCAAATGGCTGATGAAACCGGCGGAATGGTAATCTATCTTCGGCAGGAGGGAAGAAACATAGGACTTTTAAACAAAATCAACGCCTATGCCCTGCAGGACAAAGGGCTCAATACCATAGAGGCCAACCATCAACTCGGTTTTGCTGCAGATGAGCGTACCTATGAAGTCGTCACTTTTATTTTGCATCATTACAATATCAAAAAAATAAAACTGCTGACAAACAATCCTGACAAAGTCAACTCGATCAGCGGTGTTGAAATTGTTGAGAGGATTCCCATTATTATGAAACCGAACAAGCATAATGAAGGATACCTTGATGTCAAGCGCGACGGAATGGGACATCTTTTATAAAGATCAGGAAAACTTTGATGCGCTCAGGGCCTGCACTCTTCTTTTGCTTGTCTCAAGAAGTCTCAGCAGATCTTTTGTAATCTCTTCAAGATCTTTATAATATACTTTTGCCTTTTCGAGTTCCAAATCATCTACCTTATGTGTTTTAAACAGTTTGGAAAAAAAACCCTCCTCTTTTGCACCCGTAAAAATAGCATGGATTTTGGCATACTGTATATGCCACGCTTCATGTATCCTGTCTAGACTCTCATAAAACTGAACACCTAAAACACTTTTTATTTCTTGGGTATCATCATAAAACCACTTCCCAAATTCACACTTCATTTTCGACACAGGTGTTAAATTGTCAATATTTTTGCCTTCAATCAAAAACTTTATTTTTGTCATCTGCTCTATATGTGCCTCACGGGCATGTTCCATCGCATCTATTGTTTTTTCTTTCGTCATATTGTTTCACCTTATAAAGTACCTGTATTATTACATAAAATTTCTAAATTTATTCATCTATTTAAGAAAAATCATTATATAATTTGTCAAAACTTAAGAAAGGAATGTAACTTGAAACACCCAGAACCAATTAATAACCAAATCAAATTAAATCCAAAAAAATATATAGTTTCCAAAACAGATCCAAAAGGAATCATCGAATACGGCAATGATTATTTTGTAGAAATCTCCGGATACAGTGAATCAGAACTTATCGGAAAACCTCACAGTATCATACGACATCCTGATATGCCAAAAGTTGTATTTAAAATGATGTGGGACAGAATCAATGATGCAAAAAACATCATCGCTGTTGTGAAAAATCTTGCCAAAGACGGAAGTTACTACTGGGTTGTCACAGAATTTGAGCCAAAAATAGATCCTATTACAAACAAAATCATCTCTCATACGGCATACAGAAAAGCCGCTCCGCAAAAAGCAGTTGATACAATGGAACCGATTTATGCAAAACTGCTTGAGATCGAGCAGGAAGGCGGGATGGAAGCAAGTGAAAAATACTTAAGAGGATTTTTTGAAGAAAAACAAATCACTTATGACGAGTTTATCAATGACCTTGTTGGAAACAAAGGTCTGTTCAAAATTTTCTTTACAGCTATGAAAAAAATATTTTCATAATAAATTCTGAATTCCTGCAATTTACATTCTATTAAATAATATTCAGATAAAATATCCTTTTTAAAGGATATTCTATTGGATTTAAAAACAACACTGGCTCATGACAAAATAGAGTTACCAAATAATTTTTTTCAAAACATACAAAAATACAAAGAGCATCTCTTTAAATGGAATAAAATTCATAATCTTACAGGTGCAAAAAGTGAACGGACTATAAATGAGTTCATTTATGATGCGGTTTTTCCTGTCAGTTTTTTACCAAAAGTAGACTCCCTCCTCGACATAGGCACCGGTGCCGGATTTCCGGGAATGATTTTGGCATTTGCACTGCCGCACACAGAGGTAACACTTGTAGAGCCTTTAACAAAACGGGCAAGTTTTTTGCAGTTTGTCAAGGCTGATTTGGGACTTGACAATGTAAAAGTCGTAAAAAAACGGGTTGAAGAGATGCAGCCGAAAGTATTTGATCTTATCACATCACGTGCCGTCACAGACACAAAAATGCTTTTATCTCTCAGTAAAAATTTTCGGGATGCTCATTCAAAGCTGCTTTTTTACAAAGGTGAAAAAGTTTTTGATGAAATTGAAGCTGATATTGATATAAAACATAAAATAATTGAAACAAAAAACAGACACTATTTACTTCTAGGAGAAGAATTATGATACTGAAAATACTTATAATCGGAGCAGTTATTGCTGCGGTTTACTTTCTGTTTTTCAAGACAAAACCAGAAGCAAAAGTTACAAAAAAGAATACAAAAAAAGACTCCGCAAAGCCTGATGCCGATGAAATGGTGGAGTGTGCAAGCTGTGGTGTTTATGCGGAAATACAAGAGTGTATTCTCAGTAACGGAAAATACTACTGCTCTCGCGAATGTTTACAAAAGGGGAAATAATGCTTTTATTTGGTCATAGATTTATAAAGAGTGAAAAATTTTATCATGTGTCTGATATAGACGCAATTGTTCAGACACCACCTGCGTCAATAATTTACCTCGAATTTGAAGAGAAAAATCTTGATATTATTGAATACCTCAATCAAAATTCTATAAAATTCGCATTCAAAGTTCAAAATGTCACAGAGCTCATTTATGCTTCTGCTCTGGGTGCAAGTTATATCCATGTAGAGCAGAAACTGGCAAAAACTGCCCAGAAAATTGCTGAAAACTATTTGTTTGATGCAAAAATATTAGTACATATTGAGAAGGAAGAAGAGATAGAAGAGATGGCACTGTTGGGAATAGACGGTGCTGTATTTACAGAGGCGATTGTTAAAATAGCTTAAGGACACCTTTAAATTGTTCTTCGCAGGTGTGCTTTTAAAGAGGTCAGGATTTCATAGCTTATTGTGCCCGCATACTTGGCAGCTTCGCGTGCATCGTTAAAAATCAAGAGTTCTTCTTTGTCTGTCAAAAAAGAACTGTTGTCCATAGAAATTCTACCCGCTATTTTAATGCCCTCAGGCGTTATAAAATTGTGCGAACAGCTTCTTAAAAAACCATCACCATACCCAAAATCATAATTTGTCACGCTACAAGAGGCCTTTGCCTCAAAAGCTGCTCCATAACCGACACAGTCTCCTTTTTGAAGCTTTCTTGAAGAGATCTTTTTTGCATATACAGACAAAACAGGTGCCAATTCGTTTACATGTAAGCCTTTTACATGTAAAGCATTCGGTAATTCCAGACAACCATAGGCTGCGATGCCTACACGCGCCATATCTTCATCAAAATCATTTGTGCGAAAGAGTGCGGCAGAATTACACGAATGAAACTCTAAAGGAGCAAAATCATACTTTTTTGCCAACACCTTTGCTTCTTTTTTCACCTGTTGAAAATTTTTGTTTTGCAAATCAAAATATTCATTCTCTTCATCAGCGCAAGAGTGGTGTGTAAAGACAGCTTCAAGTCTGAGTCCCTGTTTTGCACATAACACAAAGGCTTCTTCGAGTTCATCCATCAAAATACCGTTACGACACATTCCCGTATCTACTTTAAGTTGTACTTTTGTGTTTTTTGCAAATTTGTGAATTGCCTGCAAATCATTAATCGTATATCTTATTTTTTCATTTGACTCCTGTGCAAAATCTGCCAAAACCAAAATATACTCAAAAAAGCTCTCAATCTGTTTTGCTTCTTCAAAGGTGCGTACCACTGCTTTTGTTATGCCGTACTCTTTTGCCATCCGTGCGATTTGCAAAAGTCCGTGCCCGTAGGCATTATCTTTCAAAACCAGCGCTGTTTTATCTTTTGTTTTAGTTAGTTTGGTAATAATATCAAGATTGTTAAAAAAATGATTTTTATCTAATGCGATGTAAGCCATAGGAGAATTATACACAATGAAAGAGAAAAAAAGGCTAATTGCCGAATTTGAAGAACAAAGTTTTACCCAAATTATATTTCCCCATGCAGATACAGACTGGGCAGACTACCTTGAAGATGCACAAAACACCTTTGTCAGCATCATCAATGCCATCAGAAAATATCAAAAATGCCTTGTTGTCGCCTATGACACAGATGCGGTAAGAAAATATTTTTCAGATACAGACAATCTTGAATTTGTACACTGTGTTACAGATGACACCTGGGCAAGAGACTGTTCTGCTTTATCTGTTAAAACAGCCAATAAAACCGCTTTGCTTGATTTTTCTTTTAACGGCTGGGGCAACAAATTTGATGCCAAAAAGGACAATCTGATGACGCAAAAAATTGCGCACAAATACCTGCCATGCAAGGTTGAAAAAATTGATTTTGTTCTTGAAGGCGGTGCAGTTGAGAGCAATGGTGCAGGTATCCTTTTAACAACCGCTGCATGTATGCACAACAAAAACCGCAATCCCCAATTCACTGCCAAAGAAATTACAAAAAAACTCCAAGAGTTTTTCGGCGCAGAACAGATTTTATATCTACATCACGGCTACCTGGCTGGAGACGATACAGATTCCCACATAGACACCCTTGCAAGATTTACAGATGAAAACACCATTATGTATGTAAAATGCGATGATACCAATGACGAACATTATCATGAGCTCAAACTTATGGAAGAAGAGCTGCAACACTTGGCAAAAACGCATGATTTTAAGCTTGTTTCACTTCCGATGTGTGATGCGATTTATTTTGAAAAAGAGAGGCTGCCCGCGACTTATGCCAATTTTCTTTTTGTCAACGGTGCCGTTTTAGTACCGGTTTACGGTGTTTCACAAGATAAGGAAGCACTTGCAATTTTTAAAAAAACGTTTCCAGACAGAGACGTTGTAGCCATAGACTGCTCTGTTCTAATCCGTCAGCACGGCTCACTGCACTGCGTAACAATGAACTTTTGCGTATCAGTTCAGCTTTTTAAAAACCCAAACACTTTAGTCGGCACTGAAGTACCGATTCCGATTAAATAGCGTTACGGAACCCGTACTTTGTAGTGCGGGCTGTGTGTCATACAAGCCATCTCTGCAAGACAAAGCCTTTACTGCAACATCGCCATCCCGCTCATAATCAAATAGGTTGCCAGACCAAACCCCGCTGCTATTAAAATCGTCCGTTTTATTTTTTCTTTTGTACTCATAGTGCAATTTTAGCAAAAAATTAACACTTTTGTAACACTTCTTTTTGTATCATAAATTAAATAATTTCTTAAAATTATTCTTTAAATATATATTTAAAAAGGGTACACCATGAAAAGAACAATTACACTCTCTTTATTAGTCTTCTCCTCTTTGTATGCATCAGAAATTGAACTTGCACCAATCAGCGTAGAATCCACAACACTCACAGACATCGCACAAAATGCGCAGGTTTCTGCTGATGTCGCACAAGCGCTCGCTGATTCAGTTCCAAGTATAGACATGAGTCGCAGAAGCGGTATTGCCAATGACATCTTCATCCGCGGTCAAAAACGCGACAATATTTCCGTAGAAGTTGACGGTACAAAAATCTATGGAGCCTGTCCAAACAGAATGGATCCTCCGGTTTCACACATTGTAGCCAACCAGATTGATTCTATCGAAATAATCACAGGACCGTATGATGTAACAACATACGGCAATTTAAGCGGTGGCGTGAAGATAAAAACAAAACAACCTACAAAAGATTTCAAAGCATCTGTTAATCTTGGTTTTGGTTCATGGAACTATAAAAAATTTGGTGCAAGTGCAAGCGGTGGCAATGATTTTATCCGTATGACTGCAACAGTTTCAACTGAATCCTCTGATCAGTATCATGACGGAAACGGTGACTCTTTAGCACAGCAGATTGACAAATACCAAGCAGCAAATTCTGCAACACTGGTTGGGTCCAAAGACCCAAGACTCCAACCTGCTTATTATGATATGCCTGCATACACAAAAAAAAGTGCCATGGCCAAAGCCTTTATCACAACTGCAAAAGATCAAGAACTTCGTTTAAGTGTCACAGCAAACAGAAGTGAGAATGTATTGTATGCAAACTCCAAAATGGATGCACTCTATGATGACTCAAATATATACTCAGTGGAATATAATATTGACAATGTAGCCAAAGGGTACAAAAATATCAATTTGCAATATTACCACTCTGATGTTGACCATCCAATGGGAACAAATTACAGAAACTCTTCTCTTGCAACAGGAAATATTAAAAACTGGCTGACAACAAATCTTGACGGTATCAAACTAAAAAACAGTTTTGACATCAACTCCTACAAACTTCTTATCGGTCTTGATGCTAGTAACAGAAAATGGAATGGACATTATGAGAAAAATGATTCAGCAGCACTCATAGGGTACAAGAAAAGTATCGACAATGCAGTAACAAAAAACACAGCACTCTTTGCAAAACTTGACAAAAATTTTGGTGCATTCAACCTTTCTCTTGGAACCAGAGTTGATGACACTATCATAACAAACGACAGCTATCAAGACAACGATTATCACTCGGTAGGTGCAAATATTCTTGGAACATATAATCTCAATCAAGAGAATAAAATCTTCTTTGGTATCGGACAGGCTTATCGTGTACCAGATGCCAGAGAACTTTACTTCTTCAGTTCTATGGGTAATCTTGTCGGAACCCCTGACCTTAAAAATGTCAGAAATCAAGAAGTTGATTTAGGATACGAAATCAATAATGACAGTTTCGAGTTTAAAATCAAAACTTTTTACTCAAAACTTAAAGATTATATCTACATCCAAAAAGGTGTAGCCGTAAATGCATTTCAAAATATTGACGCATATATTTATGGCGGAGAAGCCAGCGCATCTGTTTATCTGAGTGATGACATCTCCTTAGATATGAGTGCAGCCTATAAACGCGGGAAAAAAGATGCTCCCCTTGCAGGACAAACAAACACAAACCTGGCGGATATAGCACCGCTTGAGGGGAAAATTGCTCTTAACTATGAATATGCAAACCGTTCTATGGCAACAATTGACACTATGATGCGTAAACGCTGGACACAGATAGATGATGAAAACGGTGAACAGGTTCTAGCCGGCTGGGCAATACTCAATGCAAAAATAAAACATGCTGTCAGTAAAAAATTCGACTTCACTGTAGGGATGAATAATATACTCAACAAAACCTATGCAAGAAGCAATACATATGCAGACTTGGTACTTATTTCAGGTGGTACAACTGATGTTATGCTTATGAATGAACCGGGGCGTTACTTCTACACAAATTTGGATTTTAAATTTTAGGTACCTCATCCTGAGGTACTAACACTGCGCTAACACTTTTGTATTATACTTTTGAAAATTAAGGACAAAAGGATTCTACTCTATGCAAACAAAATATTTAAAAACACTTCTTAGCATATCTACTGTTGCAGCGACACTTCTTTTAAGTGGCTGCGGTTCATCATCTGACAGTACTGCTACAGCCACATCTCTCACTGCAAGCGGGCAGCTTGTTGACAGTTTTGTCGCTGATGTCAACTATACATGTAGTGACGGTACAACAGGTGTGACTGATGAAAACGGCTCATTTACATGTACTGCACTTCCAGTAACGTTCAGTGTTGAAACACTTGAACTTGGAACAATCGACACACTTCCACAGGATGCTATGGTTTTTCCGCAAGATTTGACAGATGTAAACAGAACAGATCTCAATAACAGTGAAGTCATCGCAATTGCAGAATTTTTGCAGTCATGCGACGACAACAACAACGCAAATGATGGTATTCGTATTCAGGCACAGGTACGCGAACAGCTTCGTCAAAGAGCACATGAAAAACTAACAGCAGAAAATCTTGATGCAATTGCTGCAGATTTAAACCTTACACTTGTCGACCAAGAAACAGCAATCCAACACCTTACCCAAACAACAGATTATGTCCAAAGTGTCATTTCGGCTCATGGATATTCAAGAAACTCAGCCGCACATCAGGGTAATGGAATTTCAGATACCGCTACTATGCAGACACAAACAACATCAGCAGTAACACAGGCACTGCTTTCACCTGCTTCTGCTCTTACACAAGAGGCAAAAGATACCCTGGCATATATGGGAAATGAAGAGCGTCTGGCACATGATGTTTATATGACACTCTATAATTACCACCTTGAGAGCGGAAGCGAAATTAAAACACTCTACAATATCGCAACAAATTCTGAGACAGTCCATACAACAGATATGCAACTTTTGATTAAAAAATATATCACTTCTTTAGATGAGTTTACCAATGTAGATGCAGCTCAAAATCTTCCGGATGCGAATTTAAGCTATTTAGATATGAGTGTAAGTGAATTACCGGCAGGACAATACAACATTCAGGCTATCCAAAATCTTTATGACACACTCGTAGCAAAAGGAAAACAGTCTCAACAAGATGCACTTGAAGTCGGATGTATGGTAGAGGTGACAGATATCAACGATCTTGATGAGGATATCGCCATTGCACAGGATTCAAATGCAAGCGATGTCGTCACCGTATTTAACTTTTTAAGAGACGGTAGCTATACACACTACTGGGCATTTGATACGGCCCTCAAAAATATGGGTGTAACACAGGGATGTGCAGTCATTGGTGAAGAATACAATCATCCGGAGTACCCACAAGACACAGCATCTGCAACAGGAAACGGTCATCAATACGGACGACAGTAAAAAACTTCCTAAGCCCTTTTTTACCTAAAAAGGGCTAAAATCCAACCATGATAAAAAGATACCCAACTAAAAAAATATTTGTCGGTGATGTGCCCGTCGGTGGTGATGCTCCTGTCTCTGTGCAGTCTATGACCTACTCGGACACACACAATGTTGCCGCAACGGTTGAGCAGATAAACCGCCTGCACTTTGCAGGTGCGGACATTGTCAGAGTTGCTGTACCGGATATGGAAGACGCCCTTGCACTCAAAGCCATCAAAGCACAGATTTCTCTGCCGCTTGTTGCAGATATTCACTTCAATTACAAACTTGCACTCATTGCAGCCGAATCTGTTGACTGCATCCGTTTCAACCCCGGAAATATCAGCGATAAAAGCAAAATAAGAGAGATAGTAAAAGCCTGTCAGGAACGAAATCTTCCTATTCGCATCGGTGTCAATGCGGGGAGTCTCGAAAAAGAGTTTGATGACAAATACGGTCCGACGGCAGAAGCAATGGTCGCTTCGGCAGAGTACAACATAAAGTACCTTGAAGACTTGGGTTTTGATGACATTAAAATATCGCTCAAAGCAAGCGATGTGCAAAGAACGGTTGAAGCCTACAGAATGCTGCGTCCAAAGAACCACTATCCGTTTCATTTGGGTGTAACAGAGGCGGGAACAATTTTTCATGCTACCGTGAAAAGTGCCATAGGCTTGGGAACACTTTTGCTTGAGGGTATCGGCGATACTATGCGTGTCTCCATCACCGGCGAACTGGAAGAAGAGATCAAAGTCGGCCGTGCCATATTAAAAGACAGCGGCGTGGCAAAAGAGGGCTTAAACATCATCTCCTGCCCAACCTGCGGACGCATTGAAGCCGATTTGGTCTCAGCAGTCGCCGAAATAGAAAAAAGAACAGCCCATATAAAAACGCCGCTGGATGTAAGTGTAATGGGCTGTGTCGTCAATGCCATAGGCGAAGCAAAACATGCAGATGTTGCCATAGCCTACGGCAAAGGCAAAGGACTTGTCATGGTAAAAGGCGAAGTGGTTGCCAATTTGGATGAAAAAGAACTTGTCGACAGGTTTGTCAGCGAAGTGGAAGATATGGCTAAAAAATCATAAACCTTTGATATAAATTATGCTAAAATATGTCTAATACACAAAGGATGTTGCGTTATGACAAAAGAGTATATTTTAAACTTTTTAAAGAACAATAAACAACTTTTAAAAGAGAAATATAATGTCACTAAAATCGGACTGTTTGGAAGCTATGCACGTGATGAGGCAGAAGAAGAAAGTGACATCGACTTAGCTATTGAAACATCTAAAAAAGATTTTTTTATCAAATCTGATTTACAATATTTTTTAGAAGATACTTTCGGCACAAAAATAGATATAGGCTATTTAGACAGTATGAGAGAGTTTTATAGACGCCGTGTTGAAAAAGAGATACTTTATGTCTAAAAAAAGAGATGTTGAACTCTTTGTACTCGATATATTTATTGCTATATTTAAAATAAAAGCATATTCTTCCAACTTTTCATCAGCACAAGAATTATTACATGATTCTCTGCATTGGGATGCTACTATAAGACAATTAGAAATTATTGGTGAAGCCATTAAAAACCTACTTCAAACAAAACAGTTCCATCAATCTTCACCAAAATATTTTAGACAAATCATAGATTTTAGGAATATAGTTGCTCATGGTTATTTTGGTATTGATGAAGAAGAAGTTTGGAACGTTTTACAAGACAAAATTACTCCACTTCATGATGACCTAAAACAAATAACTATAAATATTTATAATTTAGGTGAAGCTTTCGACACTACTATTAACTATGATCTGAAAAATAGAGATGAAAAACTAAAAACATATTTAAAAAATTTACAAAAAGAATTAAACAATGCAAGATAACCTCTACAACCTCGCTTTTGAACGTTCCGTCTTAAGTTCCATAGTCTTTGAGCCGAGTCAGTTTGATGAACTGAGTGTCATACTGAAAAAAGATGATTTTTACCTGCCTGCTCATCAGGATATTTTTGCTGCAATGCTTACACTTTTGCAAAAAGACCAGCCAATCGATGAAGAGTTTATAAAAAAAGAGCTCATGAAGGCAAAAAAATTTGACGAACAGGTTTTGCTTGAAATTCTCTCTGCCAACCCTATTTCAAATACCAAAGCCTATGTTGATGAAATCAAAGACAAATCACTCAAACGCCATCTGCTGACACTCACGACCGAGATAAAAAGAGTGACTGTAGAAGAAGAACTGCCATCGGCCGAAGTGGTTGACATCGTAGAGAAAAAACTCTATGAAATCACCCAGGACAACCAGACAAGCGATTTTAAAGACTCTCCAAAAATGACCTTTGATACTATGGAATACATCAAAGAGATGAAAGCACGAGGAAACTCCGTACTCGTCGGTGTCGATACAGGCTTTAAAGAACTCAACAAAATGACAACCGGATTTGGCAAGGGAGACTTGGTTATCATCGCCGCTAGGCCGGCGATGGGCAAAACTTCTTTTATACTCAACACCGTTAACTCTCTTATACTCCAGGGCAAAGGTGTAGCCTTTTTCTCGCTTGAAATGCCGGCAGAACAGTTGATGCTGCGTCTGCTTTCTATTCAGACCTCCATTCCTTTGCAAAAGCTTCGTGTAGGGGACATGAATGATGATCAATGGTCCAACCTTAACGGTGCCATAGACAGAATGAATGATGCAAAACTCTTTGTCGATGACCAGGGAAGCTTAAATATCAACCAGCTCCGCTCAAAACTCAGAAAACTCAAAAATCAACATCCGGAGATTGAGATAGCCGTCATTGATTACCTGCAGATTATGCAGGGAATCGGCTCGCAGGACAGACACCTGCAGGTCTCAGAAATTTCGCGTGGACTCAAAATGCTCGCGCGTGAGCTTGAAATGCCAATAGTTGCACTCTCTCAGCTTAACCGTGGGCTTGAAAGCCGTAACGACAAGCGTCCGATGCTCAGCGATATTCGTGAATCTGGTTCAATAGAGCAGGATGCCGACATTATTTTATTTGTTTATCGTGATGATGTCTATCTCTACAAAGAAGAAAAAGAGCGTGAAAAAGCCGCGAAGGCAGAGGGCAAAGAGTTTACCTCAACCTACGTGGAAAAAGAGGAAGAGGATGCCGAAATCATCATCGGCAAACAAAGAAACGGTCCGACAGGACATGTCAAACTCATCTTTCAAAAAAAGCTTACCCGTTTTGTGGACGCGCCGGGCTATGCGCAAGGCATAGAAACCGTCTATGAAAATGTAGATACAAAATCAGCAAATATTGATATGCCGCAGGTAGAGATGCCTTCTATTTAAATGCAAATAATTGAGAAAGTAACACTTTTTAGTGCAAAAAGAGATTACTTTCTCTTTGTGGGACTTATGCTCACGCTTCTTAGTTTTTCCTTCTCTTATGAGTACTACAAATACAAACAGCTCACAAAATTTGATTCCCAACTTTCTGACGTCACAGTTGTAAAAGCCTACAATAAAACAAAGTTGACAAAAAATGGAAAGATAAAAAGCTATAAAATTTTAAAACTCAGGAGTGATGACGGATTTGTTTTTTATACAACCGCAAAGAAAAATCTTCACAACCTTCAAAACAAACGCTTACATGTAGAACTGTGGGTGGGGAACATCAGCTTCAAAGAGTATCTCAAAGGTTTTTTTGCCTTTAGCAAAATACTCAAAATTTATAAAAAGCCTACTTTCAAACAAAAAACGGCCTCGTTTATAGATGCACAGCACGCAAGCAGTGAAATTGCCAAACTCTACAAGGCACTGTTTTTGGCGCTTCCCCTCCCAACATCTATACAGACACAGTTTTCCAACCTCGGTATTTCACACCTCATCGCCATCAGCGGTTTTCATTTGGGTGTTTTAGCTACTCTTTTGTTTTTTCTGTTTAAGTACCCTTATAAATTTTTGCAAAACAGATACTTTCCCTACAGAAGCTACAAAAGAGACAGTTTTTTCTTTATCAGCCTGGTTTTGCTTGGCTATTTGCTCTTTTTGGGTTCGCCGCCCTCACTGCTGAGAGCCTATGTAATGCTTGTCGTCGGTTTTGTATTGTATGACAGAGGCATGCAAATCATCTCGATGCAGACACTCCTGCTTACCGTGCTTTTGATTCTTGCACTTTTTCCAAAACTCATTTTCAGTATAGGCTTCTGGCTCTCTGTCAGCGGAGTTTTTTACATCTTTTTATTTCTTATTCACTTGAAAGACATCAGTAAAATCAAGCAGTTTCTACTCTTGCCTTTGTGGGTTTATTTGATGATGCTGCCCTATTCTATGGCAATATTTGGCAACTTCAGCCTGTATCATCCCCTCTCAATTGTATGGACAACACTTTTTACGCTTTTTTACCCTTTGACTATCGCCTTACATGTAATGGGCTTTGGCAGTCTTTTAGACACACCTTTGACATATCTCTTACATGTAAACACACATGCCATGCAACATACACTCGCAAAAGGCTATCTTATAGCAGAAATTCTACTCTCACTGCTGGCTGTTTTTAGCAAAAAAGCACTCTATGCCTTACTCGGCTATACGCTGCTTCTTTTTGTATATTTCATCTATAATGTGGCATAGTTTCAAGCCATACAAAAAGATAATCCACGAAACATAAATCCACAAAAACAAAAACATTAAAATAGCAAAGGAACCGTACATTGTTGTGTAGGATTTGTTTAAAAAGACATAGTAGATAAAAGCATTTTTACTGACACTGAAAATTACGGAGACAATAAAAGAACTGATAAGTGAAGCTTTTGGATTTATTTTTGCATTGGCGGCAATTTGAAATATCAAAAAGAAAAGTCCCCAAATGATGATGTAGGGAACCAGAGGCAAAATATTAAGCCCTGAAGTCAAAGAATTTGAAGCCATAAGCGCGGCAATGTAGCCTGTAATATAAAAAGAGATGCCAAGTGCAACAGGCGTAAGTGTCAAAAGTGTCCAGTAGGTCGTAATGCTCTCCCACAAAGTTCTTGGTTTTGCATGAAAAATTCTGTTGGCAATGTATTCAAAATTTTTAAAAAACAAAAGAGAAGAGACTAAGATTGCCACAAATCCTATGGCTCCCATTTTAGAAGCGTTTTGTAAAAATCCGTTTATCTGAAACATAACCGTGTCCGAATTCACAGGCATCAAATTGGAAAATATAAAGCCCTGAATTTTTTCATAATAATCGGCAAAAGAGGGCAAGGCAGTCAAAATAGCCATCACAATCAACAAAAGAGGAATAATGGTAAAAATCGTATAAAAGCTCAAACTTGCCGCAAAAAGTGTGAGCTCTTTATCAATAAAAGAGCTGACAAACAGTTGAACAGGCTTAAAGTATTTTGTCAGCTTTTCATTCATGACCTATTAGTCAAGCCCCATTTTTGCAGGATTTAAAATATTGTTCGGATCAAATGCTTTTTTGATGGATTTAAAAAGTGCCATCTCCGCATCTGTAAATGCCATCTTCATATAAGGTGCTTTTGCCAAACCTATGCCGTGTTCGCCTGAGAGTGTTCCGCCCAAATCAATTGTTGCCTGAAACACCTCTTCTATGGCTTTATAGGCAATTTTTACCTGCTCAGGGTCGCTGCCGTCAACCATGACATTTGTATGCACATTTCCGTCACCCGTATGTCCGAAACACGGGATTTTGACATTGTATTTGTCCGCTATTGCATAAAATCTCTCTAGCAGTTCCGGCAGTGCCGAACGGGGCACTGTTACATCTTCATTGAGTTTTTTACTGCCGTAAATGCTGAGTGACGGCGAAGCATTTCGACGGGCAAACCAGATGTCTGCCGCCTCTTTGTCATCTTTTGCCACTTTAAAGTCACTGCATCCGTTTTCACGGAATACTTTTTCAATCTGTGCAAGTTGAAAATCCAGATCATCTTCAAGATTGCCGTCAACATCCGTAACAAGCAAAGCACCCGCATCAACCGGCAGACCTTTATGAAAGGTCTCCTCCACGGCTCGAATCGTCAAATTGTCCAAGAATTCCATCGCAACCGGAGTAATACCGCTTGCCATTGTTTTGTAAACTGCTTCCATTGCCTCATTGACAGTCGGAAAGATTCCCATTGCCGTTTTTGTCATTTTCGGTTTTGGGATGAGTTTGAGCGTGATTTCTGTAAGCACTGCCAAGGTGCCTTCACTCGCGATCAATATTCCGCTTATGTTATACCCTGCCACATCTTTGATGGTTCTTTTTCCTGCTTTTATCACATCACCGTTTGGCAAAACAGCCCGTGTTGCCATGACATAGTCTTTTGTGATTCCATACTTTGCAGCACGCATTCCGCCGGCATTTTCACTCACATTTCCACCGATGGTAGAATAATCCTGACTCGCAGGATCCGGCGGATAAAACAGCCCTACCTCTTCTACTCTCTTTTGCAGGTCCATATTGATCACACCGGGCTGAACAATGGCGACCATATTTTTCATATCTATTTCAAGAATTTTGTTCATATGTTTTTCCATTGCCAGGACAATTCCGCCTTTGCTTGGAAGTGCTCCGCCCGTAAAACCGGAACCGGCACCGCGCGGTACTATAATGATCTGATGTTCATTACAGTACTTGAGTATTTCGCTGACATCTGTTTCATTTCTCGGAAAAATAACCGCATCGGGCTCAAAATGTTCCCGTGTCGCATCATACGAATAGGCAAGCAGATGTGCCTTGTCGCTGTAAATATTCTCTTCTCCTACAATATTTGTAAAATGTTGTAAATGTATTTTATCTATCATCTTATTTTCCTGTTTCAAATTCATCAAGTAAATAATGCAAAGAAGCATCACCGTTTTTTATAATATTATAAAGCTCTTTGTTCGTTTTGTTGTTTGCAACCAACAGTTCATAATAGTGTGGCGCATAACTTTTGAGTCTCGAACTCCCCGCTCCCCACCATGCAGCATCAATGTTGTTGACACGCGTATAAAAAGGAAGATGTACCTTGTCCTGCTTGAGTTTTGCATCACTGATACTCAGGATTTTAAAACTTTTGATGTCGAGCGTATATACTTTTTGATTGAGATATATAAAAAGCAATCCCACACTGCCGGCATCTGCCATCGCTTCAAAGTCCTCTTTTAAAGGTGTCGGATGTCCCCGAAAAGAAAGAACCGTTGCAAAAAGATCCGGATGAATCCATTGTGTCTGCACACTCTTGGCAATTCTATAATAAATCTCTTCATTGGGAGCGATAAGCAGTGAACGGGAGTAGCCAAATGCCAACTCGACCGTATCACCCACTTGCACTTGCCATTTTCCGTGAGGCAGTGCACTGTTTTGCAGAGCAGTAAATGCACTCATTTTGATTGTTGCCGTCTTTGTTTGTGCATTAAAACTCTGCACAACAGCATTTTTAACAATGGCACTGTGTTCAGGGCTAATGTGATGTACAACAAAACCGCTGACACCGACATCTATCTTGTCTGTTTTTATTGTTGCAGTTTCATTTTGATTATCAACTGAGACTACAGGTGATTTTATAACAGCGCCAAAAACTTCCAACGCAAGTATCGTGAATAAAAGTATATATTTCATGTTTCTTCTTTGATTTTTTGTTTATGATTATATCAAACAAACCTCAGACTAAGCCAAAATTTGATAATCTTTGCAAATTATTTATTCTAGGCTTATATTTATGATACGATTTTTCATATTTTTTTTACTGATTACCTCCTCTTTTGCTGCCCATGTGGACAGATACCGGTGGAGTAACGGAGAAACTTATCTGGATTTTTTACAAAATCACAATCTTCCATTGCGACCGCTCTACTACAATCTTGACAAGGATGACCAAAGACTCACAGAGGAGATGCGTGCAGGCATTCATTATCAGATTTTAAAAGATGACAAAGAAGAGATAGAACAGATTTTACTGCCTTTGAATGATGAACTGCAAATCCATATATACAAAGATGACAAAAGCTACAAATTTGAAGCCATTCCCATTATAAGCACAACAAAAACAGAAGCTTTTTACACAACAATAACAAGTTCACCGATGTACAATATTTTAAAAGAAACAGGTTCCAAAAAACTGGCACAAATTTTTGTTGCCAGTTTCAAACACTCATTAAACTTTAAAAACGACATTCGCAAAGGCGATGAACTTGTCATGATTTATGAACAAAAATATCGTCTGGGAGAGCCTTTTTCCATGCCTGCTTTAAAAGTCGCCATGATAGAGATGCATCATAAAAAACACTTTATCTACCTCAACAGTGACGGACGTTATTATGATGAAAAAGCCCATGAAGTCGAAGGATTTTTACTGGCCCGTCCGGTAAGGGGAGCCAGAATATCTTCTTATTTTACAAAAAGGAGATGGCACCCTGTACTGCATAAATGGAAGGCACATTTGGGCGTTGACTATGCTGCAAGACGCGGAACACCGGTTATTGCAGCGGGCAGAGGTGTCATTGTATGGGCTTCAAGAATGGGAAGCTATGGAAATTTGATAAAAATACGCCATGCTGACGGCTATGAAACACGCTATGCCCACTTAAAATCATTCCGCAGGGGTATTCACAGGGGCAAACGTGTAAAAAAAGGGCAGACTATAGGCTATGTCGGCTCTACAGGCCGCTCTACCGGACCACATCTGCATTTTGAACTCAGGAAAAGAGGACGTGCAATCAACCCGCTCAGAGTTGTACAGGTAACGACCAAAAAGCTCAAAGGCAAAGCAAAAAAAGCATTTTTACGATTAAAGAAAAACTATGATGAAAGTGTCAATCTTCACCTCAACAACAAAACAGCCTATAAAAAACGCCCGCCTTTTGAAAACATGTCCTATATTCATCTTTTAAAGGAAAAAAGCAATGGGTAAAATAACTTCCATAAAAGAGCTCAAAGAACCAAATTTTGTCAAACCGGTGGAGATAAACTACACACAAAACGGCAAAGAAAAAAGATGGGAAGCCGTACTTTCGCATGACAGTGTTGCCATACTCCTCTACCATAGACAAAAAGATGCCTTTGTGCTTGTCAAACAGCTTCGCGCTACCGTGCTTAACAAAAATCAAAACAACGGTTACATGTATGAACTCTGTGCCGGCATTGTTGACAAAGAGTGTTCCATAGAACAAATAGCCAAAGAGGAAATTTTGGAAGAGTGCGGATATGATCTTCCTGTGCAAAATCTGGAAAAAATCAGTGCTTTTTACACCAGTGTCGGCATATCGGGGACCTATCAGACACTCTACTATGCCGAAATTGACGAACACATGAAAATAAATGAAGGCGGTGGTCTTGAAGAGGAAGAAATCGAGGTCATTTACATCCCCGTATCTGAAGCAAAAAAGTTTATGTTTGATGAACGCTATCAAAAAACAACCGGTGTTTCTTTGGCTTTTTACTGGTTTTTTGATACAAAAAAAGTCGGCACTAAAGTATGACTTAGAAAAAACTAAATTTTTTTCTGCAGTGCGGGCTTTGCGGCATGAAAGCTCAAAAGATGAAGCAAAGACATCAGTCGGCACTGAAGTACCGATTCCTGGGTCATCCCTCCTCTCGGCATCCAGACTTCAGTCTCAATGCCATTAAGTTAAGCGGCTTTTTCGGAACCCGTACTTCAGTGCGGACTTTGTGTCTTTCAAGACTAAGGCCTAGGTTCCAAAAGAATATCGAACTTTTTTCTTAACTTAATGGCGTTGAGACTTTAGTCTTGGCTTTACTGCATTACAGCCAAAAATCCCTCATATGAACTACCCAAACTCTATGGGGTCCATATCTATTTCTGCCAAAGCCACTTTAGCTTTTTTTACTGCTTTTATGATATCGGTGCTTTTATCAGCCCGCAAAAGTATCTCAAATCTGTACTTGTTCGCCACTTTTTCTATGGCACATTTTTTTGCACCGACAATTTCCACACCTTTGCATGTAAGCAGATTTTCATGCATTTTTCGCATCTGTTCTTGTGCTTTTGCTCCGTTTTTATGGGCAAACAAAATACGACACAGTTTTTTATAAGGCGGGTAAAGTTCTTTTCTGAAAACCTTTTCTTCTTCCAAAAAGTCTTCATATTTTTCTATATATGCTTTGAAAAAATCTTCATTGAAAGTCTGCACAATGACCTTTGCATCTTTTGCCCGTCCGCTTCGTCCGGCTACCTGAATCAAAGAAGCAAGCGCTTTTTCCCGCGCACGGTAATCACCCATGTTCAGCATGTTGTCCATACCCAAAACCACAGCCAAAGTGACTCCGTGATAATCATGCCCTTTTGAGAGCATTTGAGTGCCGACAAGAATATCACTCTCTTTGTCGTTAAAACGCTTTAATGCTTTTTTGAGTTTATTCGCGGTTGTGATGACATCTCTGTCAAACTGTTCTATTTTTGTTTCTGGAAAAATTTCACTTAAAATTTTTGCCGCTTCTGCCGTTCCAAGTCTAGAACTGGACAAATTAGGGCTGCGGCACTCCGGACAGACTTGCGGTATAGCCTGCGTAAAATTACAATAGTGGCATTTAAGTGCGCGTGAATGCTGATGTACGCTCATACCGACACTGCAAAAGGCACATTTTATAGTATGCCCGCAGTCTTGACACTGCAAATATTTAAAATTGGCACGTGTGGGCAAAAAGACAATGGACTGCTCTTTTTTTTCAATAACTTCTTGCAAATTTTTCAGAATCAAAGGCGAAAGAGTTTCCGCACTTTTTTCATATATAAATTTTTTATCTGCACTGAAATGTCCCCCTTTGAGCCTGAAATGAGGAAATTTCACATAAGAGGTCAAAGAGGGTGTCGCACTGCCAAGCACTACGGGAACAGCATATAATTTTCCCATATATATGGCCAGATCTCTTGCATTGTATCTCGGTCTTGAAGATGACTTATAACTCTCATCATGCTCCTCATCTACAACAATGAGTCCCAGATTTTTGACAGGCAAAAAAAGAGCTGAACGGGCACCTGCAATGATTTTTGCTTCACCTGCATATATTTTTTCCAGTGCTTTTTTCTTTGCCAATGGGGTGAGTTTTGAATGCCACATCACAAAATCTTCTCCAAAATGTTCTTTGAGACGTTTGGACATCTGCGGTGTCAGAGAGATTTCAGGCATTAAAAAGATGGATGTTTTTTCTTCTTGAATCATCTGTTCAAAGTATTTCATATAGACTTCTGTTTTTCCGCTGCCTGTATCGCCGAAAAGAAGGGAAACTTTGTGTTGTTTTAAGAAGGTGAGTGCTTTTTCCTGTTTTGATGAAAGTATAATTTTTGAGGTACTTTTTATGTTCTTATGACGTACAGCCCAGACTGAAGTCTGGGTTCCGAGGGCTGCGGCCTCAGTTTCATTTGCATCCGAAACCGGTACTTCAGTGCCGGCTGATTTATGCGGCAATATTAAAGCCAAAGCATCTCCGAGTGAGCAGATATAATAAGAGGCTATAAACTTTGCCAGAATGAGCTGTTTGTCTGAAAAACAAAATGCACTCACTTCCAAAATTTCATGTGTTTTAAAATCAGGCTGTTTACATGTAGCAATAACAACGCCGTTTACTACTCTGTTTCTTACATGTACAGTGACACGGGTGCCGATTTCTATCTCTTGTTCTGAGTGATAGGTAAACTCACCAAGTGGTGAACCTATGAGTGCTATATTGTAGTAATTTATACGCAAATTTAAAAAGATTTATTTACACTATATGATACAGTACTAACTATCAATTTCGATTATTTGTTTTGTTCCGTATATTATTGTAGCTGCAAAAAGAACTGCTACTGCTACAATTGCAATTGTTGCCAAATCCATTTTATAAATCCTCTAATTTTTTTATATTTTTATGAATAGCTTTTGTAAGTATAAGAAATAAAATTAATAGCATTAATACTAATGCAATCCCAAACCAAAATAGCAAATGTATATTAGCAGTCACATATAATTTTGAAATTCCGGCTCCTATAGTCAAGATAATTGCCACAACTATATTCAAATAATTTTTTAATGCCCCTATGTGTTCTTTTATTTCATCTATTTTAGCTATTAATCATTATACATTACGCTTTGTTAATTTCTAATTAAGCTCACCAGATAGTTATTTTCTACAGTATTTTAATTTACCAGTTCATTACAGATCGTATCTTGATCTGCATTTAAACCAAATCTACCTGTTGTAGGGCTATAGGTAAACGCACAATCTTTACCGCCGATTTTGTAGACATAATGTAAATAAGGCGGAGCATCGTCTGTTGTACTCCAATGTCCGTCAGTATCGCCGGCAGTTACACCGTACATCAGCAACTCTCTTGTTCCGTTTCCGTCAAAAAGAGTTGTACTGTTTTGACTCAAACCCGATATATAATCCGGATCGCCTTGAATAATATGTGCCTGTCTGTCTGTAATTATAGCAGAGCGTATAGAGGCAATATCTGCACGTCCTTTGCTTATCTGGGCATCTGTTCTTGTTGCAGCAAACTTTGGAATAGCAACTGCCGCCAAAATTCCAAGAACAACAATGACAAAGACAAGTTCTATCATTGTAAAAGCGCTGTGTAACGGATTCCCTTGGGGTGTATATTTTGATTTCTTCATATACATATAACCTTTCATCAATAAGTAACAGATGTTCCGCGGAGTTTCATAGGGTATTGCGTGGCATCTATTGCACTTTGCAGTGCTGTACAGAGTGTATCACTGCCGGCATTACCAAAAGAGAGTGTTAAATTATCATCATTTGGACCTGTCTGTATCTGTATTGTAGCACAATCATTTACAGAACCGACTTTAAAAACTGCTTTCTTATCGGCGATAGAGACATTGGCTTCTCCACTGCTTTCCAAAGAAGCGATAGCATTGGACATTACAGACAAATTATTTTCAGTTTTTGCTTTACTCATTGCATACGAAGCAATTTCAGATGCCCCTGTCATTATACTCATTGCCATTTTAGAGACTTCAGCATCTCCTCTTGTTGCAGAGAGTTTTGGAATTGCAACAGCTGCCAAAATACCTAAAATAACAATGACGAAAACCAATTCAATCATTGTAAAAGCGCTGTGAAACGAATGTTTCTGAGATTTATTTTTCATCACTATTTATTCCTTGATAATATAAAACAACCGGATTTGTTTATAGTATCATAATTTTTATTATTTTTGTTTTAAAGTAATAATATTGTTATATCAGAGAATTTTTGAAACAAAGAATTTGAGGAAAAATTTTAAAGTTTTTTGCAGGTATTCCCAAGCAAGAACTTGGGAATACCTTAAAGTTATATATTAATATTCGAATCTAGCAAATACTAATATGTTACATTAGAACCGCCAAATGTATGAGTACCATTTAAGTCTTTTTCTCCTGCTAAACTAACAGCACGCGTACAATAAGTGTCAGATGCACCAGAACTTGAAACTGTTAAAGTACCATTTGCATCAGCACTTACAGTAAAACAATTAAGTTGAGAACATGCATTAGAAGATGTATTTATATCTGTTATATTACCATCAGCAGTATATTCACTTCCTGCATCAGAAATACATGTTGCAAGATTTGATACTTCTGTAGAAACTTTTGCATCATCACGCGTTGCTGAAAGTTTTGGAATGGCAACTGCTGCCAAAATACCTAAAATAACGATAACGAAGATCAATTCGATCATTGTAAAACCAGCTCTTTTCATAAGAACTCCTTATATTTTTAAAAATTGGATTACACTAGTAATCTTAGTAAACATTATGGACCTATTTTCATTAAAGTTTGCTTAATCTGATTGTTTTTAATTTAAAAGACGCATGGTCCGCACTAAAGTACGGATTCCGGGAGGGAATGATTTAGGAACCGGTATTTTAATGCCGGCTGATAAAATATTTGGAATAAAAGTTGCTTATTATCTGTTATTACATGTAAACAAGGAGTCATTGATGAGCATTGAAATTTCCAAAACCCATTCTCTTTTAACGAAAGCGATGGACTATCGTGTTGCACGTCAGGATATGATAGCATCAAATATTGCCAATGCGGACACGCCTTATTACAAACCGAGAGATATCAGCTTTGAAGATGCTTTGATTGCACAAAAAAATGCCCTTTATCAGGACAATACACATCAGTTGAAAATGGCTCGTACCAATGCCAATCATTTGGCGCCAAAAGAAGAGACAAGCGATCTCAAACCCACACTCTTTTTCAGAGACGGACATATGGCTCGCAATGACGGCAACTCTGTCGATATAGATGTAGAAACAACCGAAATGAGCAAGAACTCCATTATGTTTAATGCCATTGTCATGGCAGCCAAAAAAGATGCAGGCATTTTCAAAAGTGTCATAGATGCTTCAGCAAAAGTAAATTAAGGATAGACAACCATGAGTAACTTTCTCAACAGTTTTGATATCAGCGGATACGGACTCTCAGCCCAAAGAGTCCGTGTCAATGTCATTTCAAGCAATATAGCCAATGCCCAGACAACAAGAACAGAAGAAGGCGGACCCTATCGTCGCAAAGAGGTTGTTTTTAAAGCAGTAAACTTTAATGATGTATACAACAAAGCCCTGGGTGAGACTGCACAAAGTGCCAAATATCAAGACCCTTTGAATGAAGGACAATTTGGACAAAAGGTAAATCCTGCTATAATGAGTGTAGTAGTTGACAAAATTGTAAGAGACGACAGCAAACCTCTTATGAAATTTGAGCCAAACAACCCGGATGCAGATGCAAACGGATATGTGGCATATCCAAATATTAATCCTGTTGTGGAAATGTCCGATTTGGTAGAGGCAACACGCTCCTACCAGGCAAATGTTGCGGCATTTCAAAGTGCAAAGGATATGGCAAACGCTGCCATATCACTGTTACAGTAAAAAAGGAAGTGAGAGATTATGAACAACATTAATAATATTTCCGGTGCTTCAACAGCAGACCTTTTAAAACAAAAAGGCAGTACTGAAAAAACCGGTGGCGAAGCTTTTGCTCAGCAGTTAAAATCAGCCCTCAATGAGGTTAATGAGATTCAAAAAGAGAGCGAAGAAGCTATAGCCGATTTGGCAACAGGCCAGGTAAAAGATCTCCATCAGGCAGCTCTTGCAATCGGCAAAGCAGAAACAAGTATGAAACTTATGTTAGAGATTCGAAACAAAGCATTAAATGCCTACAAAGAGATTGGCAGAACACAATTATAATCTGCCTCTGCACATAATAACTTCATGCTAAACCGTAACAAAAGTAAAAAAATATTCCTTCTTTATGTCCTTATTTCTCTTGCTTTTGCGGTTTTTTTAAGCGTTATGCTTCTCACTGCCACAAAATCACGCCGTATGCCCTCTTTGTATGCAACAGAAAGCTCAAAAGCACAACGTGGCAGTATCATCAGTGCAGACGGTTTTCACATAGCTACAACAAAAAAACTCTATAAAGCAGTTGTCAATACCAGATACATCGACCCTGATAAAAAAGAGTTGTTTGTCAAGCTTTTCAGTATTTACTCAGGTATGACACCAAAGGCCATTGAAAAAAGACTCTCCAAACGCAAAGGTGTTGTCGTTTTGAGTTATAATGTGCCACAAATAAAAGCACATTATCTCAAAACACTCGCGAGAGAACTGCGACGCTTTAAAGTATTTTTAGAGTTAAAAAACCCGGCAACAGGGCTTCGTTCTGTGCATGGGCTCAGCATACTTGAGAGCGGGGAAAGCCGGGAGTATCCTTATGGAACCCTGCTTACTCCTGTTATAGGCTATCCGCATAAAATAGAAGAAGACGGATATACCTCCATCAAAGGAGTCAAAGGACTTGAAAAAAGATTTGACAACGAACTCTCACCCAGACAGGACGGCTACAGCAGAGGCAAACGTGATGTAAACAGCTACATTATTTTAAATAAAGAAAGCTTTACCAAACCAAAAATAAACGGGCTTGACATTAAACTGACCATTCCGGTTTCTTTTCAAATACGCATAGAAAAGATGCTTGACAGTATGAAAAAAGAACTCCGTGCAAAAGAGGTTATGATTGCTATTATGGACTCCAAAACAGGTGATGTCTATGCTATAGCCAGTTCCAACAGATATTTGCCAAAAAAGATTAGACGCAGGGACTATCCCTCTCTCAACAGTTCTATGATAGAGTACAGTTTTGAGCCGGGAAGTGTTCTGAAACCTATCACTTTTGCCCTGCTCCTGGAACACAAACTTGTGAATCCCTATGATTTGGTAAACGGACATAACGGACGCTTTAAAATAGGGAGAAAAGTTATTACTGACGAGCACAGATTTGACTGGCTTTCGGCTGAGAATGTTATAGTCTACTCTTCAAATATCGGTATAGCCCAACTGGCACAAAGACTCTCCGGGTATGACTTTTATCAAGGGCTGAAAAAATTTGGCTTTGCAAGCAAATCCACACCTGATTTGATTTATGAAAGAAAAGGTTCTGTTCCAAGTGCCAAACGGCTTGAAAATGAAATATACAAAGCTACCTGTGCCTATGGTTACGGCATCCGTGCAAATCTTATGCAACTGCTCCGTGCCTACAGTGCTTTTAACAATAACGGGCGCATGGTAAAACCTAAACTTGTCAAAAGTTTTATAGATGAACACGGCACTGTAAAAGAACTCGGTTATGAGGAGAGTGTGCAGGTTATAAAAAGTGCAACTGCCAAAAGAATGAATAAAATTTTACTCAAAACCGTAAATGAAGGCACCGGGAAAAAAGCCATCACAAAAGGATTGCAAATCGGTGGAAAAACAGGAACTGCGCACATTGTTGAAAAAGGACAGTATGTAAGGAAATACAACACCGCTTTTATGGGATTCGCCAATGACAAAAAGCACAAATACACTATAGGTGTCATTGTTATACAGCCTAAAAAAAGCCAGTTTGCAGCCCAAACTGCTGTTCCTGTCTTTAAAAAAGCGGTTGATATTATGATAGAAGAGGGTTATTTAGAGCCAAATATTGTCAAGTAGCCTTGTTTCACCTACAATCACTTCTACAAGAATAACAGTATTTCCGATTTCTACTTTCTTTATTACTTCAAAGTCACGATTAAGTACTTCTACATATTTTACTTCCAAAGGAGACAAGATAGCGTGCATCTCCTCTTTAATTTTTACTGTATCCAAAATATTTTTACTGATTAGCTTTGAAGCTGCATATAATGACTTTGGAATTTTTAAGGCTTCTTCCCTTTGTGCTTTTGAAAGATATACATTTCTGCTGCTGAGTGCCAGTCCATCATTATCGCGAACGATATCTACAGGAACAATTTCAACATCCATGAAAAACTGTTTTACCATAAGACTGATGAGATTAAGTTGTTGTGCATCTTTTTTTCCAAAGTAGGCTCTTGTCGGGGAGACAATATTGAGCAGTTTCATAACAACTCTCAAAACACCGCTGAAATGCCCCGGTCTTGTTGCCCCTTCTAAAACATATCCACGTACATTAGGCGCACAGATTTTCACTTCATCCTTACTGTATATATCTGAAGCAGTTGGGAAAAAAAGAATATCTACGCCTGCCAATTCACATATTTTCTTATCAGCATCATCTTTTTTCGGATATTTGTCTAAATCTTCACCTGCCAAAAACTGTGCAGGATTGACAAAGACAGAAACTACCACTGTTTCATTCTCTTGTCTTGCGCGTTTTATCAAAGCAATATGCCCTTCATGCAAAGCACCCATGGTAGGCACAAAACCTACGGTTTTATTTTCATCTTTTAAGTATTGTTTTAATGCCAAAGGATTTGATATAATCTTCATTTTAAGCCCTGATATAATATAATCGCAATTATAACAAATTTAATGCCCCTAAGTGATGGAATATGGATAACTACGAATACACAGAACTTTTAAAAAATATTGATGCAAAAATGAAAAACATTACCGAGGTTGTCGAACCGGAAAAAATCCACAAGAGACTCAAAGAGATTGAGACTATGGAAAATGACCAGGATTTTTGGAACGATGCTGCTTATGCCGCCAAAATACAAAAAGAAAAAACTCAGCTTCAAAGAAAACTTGACAAATACAATACTGCCAAAAATGCTGTTGATGACGCAAAAGAACTTTATGAAATGGCTAAAGAAGAGAATGATACAGAATCACTCGAAGCACTTTACGAAGATGCGCCAAATTTGGAAAAACAGATTCGTGATATGGAAATTGAAGTCCTGCTAAGCGGTGAAACCGATGCCAACAATGCCATTCTTTCTATTCATCCCGGTGCCGGAGGAACAGAGTCCCAGGACTGGGCAGAGATGCTGCTGAGAATGTATAAACGCTGGGCAGAGCGGCGCGGTTTCAAAGTAGAAGTTTTGGATTACCAGGCAGGAGATGAAGCAGGCATCAAAGATGTCTCCATACTTATAAAGGGGGAGAATGCCTATGGGTATCTCAAGGTTGAAAACGGTATTCACAGACTTGTAAGAATTTCACCGTTTGATTCCAATGCCAAACGTCATACCTCTTTTGCCTCTGTTATGGTCTCTCCCGAAATTGATGATGATATAGACATTACCATAGAAGACAAAGACATACGCATTGACACCTACCGCTCAAGCGGTGCGGGCGGACAGCATGTTAACAAAACCGAATCTGCCATACGCCTAACCCATATCGCCACAGGTGTTGTCGTACAGTGCCAAAATGACAGAAGCCAGCACAAAAACAAAGCAACAGCCATGAAAATGCTCAAATCCCGCCTCTATGAATTAGAACTTGAAGAACAAAAAGCAAAAGAAGCAGGTATCGCCAAAAGTGAAATAGGCTGGGGGCATCAGATACGCTCCTATGTTATGCAGCCTTACCAGCAAATCAAAGACACAAGAAGCAATGAAGCCTACTCTAATGTTTCTGGTATCCTTGACGGAGATATTGATACAATGATTGAGGGTGTTTTAATAGCTATGAACCGTACTTAGTCTTGCTCTTTTTTTATAAAACTGTAGCCTAGAAACAATACTCCAAGCAGCATTGCAAAAATCGTAAGATACTTTTTTTGCTGTTGCTGTGCACTTACTAAAGACTCCCTGAAAGTGGCTATGTCCGGTTTAGCTTTTTTTACACCTGGCACATGCCCTGAAACACTGGCTTCAATTCTTGCAACATTGGCTGCAGCTACCTCATTTGCACTCATTGCGATTTTGGGTGTCGTCAAAAAATGTACTGCAAAACCGATAAAAAACATGAATATGCCAACTGACCTTAAAATAACAATCTTATGTTTTAAAAAAAATTCCATCTTCTCTCTTTTTCTTTTGCTGTTTCTAAAGCAAATTATGTCAAAATCCCGGTATGAATCTACTTAAAGAATTTTTACTTGATGATACGTGCTCCTATCTGAGCGGCAAAAAACAAACTACACACTATAAAGTGATCAACAACTGTGACTCCAAATCTTGTGAAGCCCTGATTGAACGAGGATACCGTCGTTTTGGAAAAATGTACTTTAGACCCATATGCACTGCATGTACAGAATGCCAGAGTATTAAAATTGATGTAGAAAACTATGCATTCGGCAAATCTGCAAAAAGAGTTATCAAAAAATCCAAAGATATTACTTCTTACATTCAGGTACCGAGTGTAACCCAGGAGCACCTTGAACTGTTTGAAAAGTATCATCTTTATATGCATGATAAAAAAGGGTGGGACTACTCTGCGACAACTGCACAGCACTACTATAACTCTTTTGTCACAGGCCATGCTGACTTTGGCTATGAAGTACTGTATTATGATCAGGAAAAGCTCATTGCAGTAGATTTGATAGATATTCTTGAAAACGGAATATCATCAATCTATTTTTATTATGATCCTGATTATGCCCAATACTCTTTAGGTAAACTCTCCCTGTATAACCAGATAAAATATGCTAAAAATACAAACAAAAAATGGATATATTTGGGGTACTATGTAGAAGGATGCCCTTCTCTTTCTTATAAAGCCCAGTATACTCCTTACCTCACGCTTCAAGGCAGACCGCACGAACACGAAAAATTTATATGGTCTTAGAGAGCTCTTTTTTTTGTTCTTCTCTAATTTGTAACTTTTTCTTTTGCACTTCTTTGTTAAGTTGCTCTTCCAGTTTTTGCTGTTCGAGTTTGTCTTTTTTTCTGATTCTTTGAATTTTTTCCAATTCTCGTTCTTTTTTTCGTTGCAGCAGGCTTTTTTTACGCTCTTTTTTTGCCTGTAGTTTTTTATCTTCATCCAAATATTTTTGTATTATTCCTGTTGTATTGACATCATCAGAATGTGCAAAATAGTAATCGAGTATCTTGCTTTTACTTCTTTTTTCATCAATCAGTCCGCTGTTTGCCAGTTTTGTAAAAAGTTTTGAATTTTCATTTTCGATTGCCAAATCCAAATTTCTTTTGACAGAGCGTACAAAAAAATCATTTGTTCGTGAAAGTTCTCTTAATCTGTTTAGATAGCGCATCTTGTCTTTAACCGCTCCCTCATCCAATGAAAAACCCTCTTTTTTCAACTTTTTGACAGCAGTAGCATACTCTTGTATTTTCTTTTCGTACGGTGCGTACTCATCTATATTTGCAAGCTTCTGAATTTTATCTACATTATTGTAAACAATATCACCAAGCGCAGAAAAAGCTTTTGGATTTTGTGCCGCAAGCAGTGTAACGAGTATAAGTAAAAGTAGTATTTTATGCATTCAAATCAGCCTGAAAAATTTTTACCATTATAACAGAATTTTATTTTTAAAAGAAGAAAGACTCCTCTCTCGTTAAAGAGAGAAGAAAGGAGAATTTGTGACGAAAATACTATCCGTTACGTTTTTTCTGAATCTCTTCAGCTATATTTCTTGGAACTTCTTCATAATGATCAAATTCCATTGCATATGTTGCACGTCCCTGAGTTGCAGAACGAAGGTCGGTTGAGTAACCGAACATTTCGGCAAGTGGAACAAAAGCATCAATAATTTTGTTACCGGCACGGTCACTCATATTGTTTACCTGTCCGCGTCTACGGTTCAAGTCACCGATAACATCACCCATATACTCTTCAGGAACTTCAACTTCAACTTTCATCATCGGCTCAAGTATAGCAGCATCTGCTTTACGACAGGCTTCTTTAAATCCCATTGAAGCAGCGAGTTTAAACGCCATTTCATTTGAATCCACATCATGGTAAGAACCGTCATACAGTGTAACATCAATATCTTCCATAGGATAACCCGCAAGAACACCTGCCTGCATCGCTTCTTCACAACCTTTTTCAACAGCAGGAATATATTCTCTTGGAACAGTTCCCCCTTTGATTTCGTTGTGAAATACAAAACCAGAATCAGGCTCACCCGGCTTCACTTTCAAGAATACATGACCAAACTGACCACGACCGCCAGACTGTTTTGCATACTTGTATTCCTGGTTGACTTCTTTCTTGATTGTTTCACGGTAAGAAACCTGCGGAGCACCGACTTCTGCTTCAACTTTGAATTCACGTTTCATTCTGTCAACAAGAATTTCAAGGTGTAACTCACCCATTCCTGAAATAATAGTCTGACCTGTTTCATCATCAGTGTGTACTCTGAAAGACGGATCTTCCGCAGCAAGTTTACCTAGAGCAATACCCATTTTTTCCTGGTCAGCTTTTGTTTTTGGCTCAACCGCAACAGAGATAACCGGCTCAGGGAAATCCATTCTTTCCAGTACAACTTTCTCAGCAGGATCACATAAAGTATCACCGGTAGTTGTTGATTTTAGTCCGACAACGGCACCGATTTCACCGGCATATATCTCTTTGATCTCTTCACGCTTGATAGCATGCATTTTCAAGATACGGCCGATACGCTCTTTTTTGTCTTTTGTCGTGTTGTGTACGTACGAGCCTGATTCTAAAGAACCGCGGTATACACGGATAAATGTAAGAACACCCACAAACGGGTCAGTCATAATTTTGAAAGCAAGTGAAGCAAAAGGGCCGTCATCAGTTGATTCAACAACAACTTCTTTTTCTTCATCATCCATCATAGTACCCATGATTGGCGGTGCTTCAACCGGTGAAGGAAGATAGTCAACAACAGCGTCAAGCAGAGTCTGAACACCTTTGTTTTTAAATGCAGTACCCGGAGTCATCGGAACAACAGCCATGCCGATTGTTGCAGATTTGATAGCCGCTTTGATCTCTTCTTCAGAAATTTCTTCGCCTTCAAGGAATTTTTCAGCAAAATCATCATTGCCTTCAACTTCAGCTAAAGTCTCAAGCATTTTTTCTCTGTATTCGTCTGCAATTTCCTGTAACTCAGGACGAATATCCTGTACATGGTAGTTTGAACCCATCGCAGCATCTTCATCCCAGACAATCTCTTTCATTTTAACTAAATCAACAACACCTTCAAACTTGTCTTCAGCACCGATAGGCAGCTGAAAAGGCATAGGATTCCCTTTAAGACGATCACGAATCTGACGCTCAACTTCATAAAAGTCTGCACCTGTTCTGTCCATTTTGTTTACAAAAACGATAGACGGAACTTTATAACGGTTACGTTGTCTCCAAACTGTTTCTGATTGTGGTTGTACCCCACCAACAGCACAGAATACTGAAACAGCACCGTCAAGTACACGCATAGAACGCTCAACTTCAATAGTAAAGTCAACGTGGCCCGGAGTATCGATAATATTTATCTGTTTTCCGTTCCACTCACAGGTAGTCGCAGCAGAAGTAATCGTAATACCACGCTCCTGCTCTTGTTCCATCCAGTCCATAGTAGCAGCCCCGTCATGGACCTCACCGATTTTATGCTCAACACCAGTATAGAAAAGAATTCTTTCTGTTGTTGTCGTTTTACCCGCATCAATATGTGCAGCAATACCGATGTTTCTTACATCTTCTAATTTATGACTTCTTGGCATATGTTATCCTGTTACCATCTGTAATGAGCAAATGCTTTATTAGCTTCTGCCATTTTATATGTATCTTCTTTTTTCTTAAATGCTGAACCTTTGTCTGATGCAGCATCCATGAATTCATTTGCCAATCTCTCAGCCATTGTTCTTTCATTACGTTTACGAGCTGCATCAACCAACCATCTGATTGCAAGAGACTGCTGACGCACCGGGCGTACTTCTACTGGAACTTGATAAGTAGCACCACCGACACGGCGACTTTTAACCTCTATAATAGGTTTGATATTCTCAATAGCTTCATTAAATGTATCTATTCCTGATTTTTCTCCACGAGAGCTAATGATATCCATTGCACTGTAGATGATTTTTTCAGCTGTAGATTTTTTACCATCTAACATAATTTTATTTATAAATTTCGTTAAAATTTTGCTTCCATAAACTGGATCTGGCATAATTTCACGAACGGGAGCTTTTCTTCTTCTCATTTGTAATTTTCCTTACTTCAATTTGTATTCTTCAAATTTACTCAAAATTAATCACTAAAGATTAATCCTGTAGCTATTGAATTTATATATTAAAAAAATAATCTCAGATTATTTTTTCGGTTTCTTAGTTCCGTATTTAGAACGGGCAACCATACGGTTAGCAACACCGGCAGTATCAAGTGCACCACGAACGATGTGATACTTCACACCAGGTAAATCTTTAATACGACCACCACGTACAAGTACGATAGAGTGTTCTTGAAGGTTGTGACCTTCACCACCGATATATGAGATAACTTCAAAACCGGAAGTCAGTCTGACTTTCGCAACTTTTCTTAAAGCCGAGTTAGGTTTTTTAGGTGTAGTTGTGTAAACACGTGTACATACACCACGACGCTGTGGACATGAGTCAAGAGCAGGTGATTTTGATTTTTTAATCACACGTTTACGCTCTTTACGAATCAATTGATTGATTGTAGGCATACAATTCCTTTTTACTTAATTTTTTTCCAGTAGAATAAAATTCTCTTTTACTTTATCTATAATGAGCAAAAGCCCATTATAACGGCAGAGACAAATGTCCCTGCAACCCCCTAAAGCTACAAAAAACAAAGTTTTTTGAGATAAGAAGTCATAATCGAGAGAATTATAGACACGAAATAATACAGAAATTGTAATTAAAGTTAGCTTATTTTAAGTATAAATTAATAATGTGGAAGGTGGATGGGCAAATGTGTTATGAGAGTTGAAAGAAGAGGTTACTCTTCTTCAATCTCAAATTCTATATTTTGATCTTTGTAGATACCGGTTCCAACAGGAATAGTACGGCCGATAATAACATTTTCTTTCAGGTTTTCAAGATTGTCAACTTTTGCCGAAACTGCCGCTTCTGTCAATACTTTCGTAGTATCCTGGAATGATGCCGCTGAAATAATAGAGTCAGCTGAAACTGCCGCACGGGTAATACCGACAAGGAACGGCTCAGCAATCGCAGGACGACCGCCAAGACGCATAATCTTTTCATTTTCCTGAGTAAATTTCACCTTGGAAACCAAATCACCTTCTATGAATTTTGTATCGCCGGATTTTACAATTTTTACCTGACGCAACATTTGGGTAAAGATGACTTCAATGTGTTTGTCTGCAATGTTAACCCCTTGAGAACGATATACCTGCTGTACTTCAGACACAAGATAGTTATACAGTGCTTTGACACCCATGATACGTAAAAGTTCATGAGAAGATAAAATACCCGTAGTCAATCGCTCACCGGCATGCACAAAGTCACCCGGATTTACAACCGGCTCATGTGATTTGTCAACAAAATACTCTTTTACAATTCCGTTGTCTGCATTGCTGACAATAATTCTTACTTTTCCGCGAAGCGGTTTTCCAAAGCTGACAACACCGTCAATTTCAGAAATCAGTGCGGTTGCTTTAGGACGACGACCTTCAAAAAGTTCAGATACACGTGGAAGACCCCCGGTAATATCTGATGATTTTTGCAATGCTTTTGGTGTTTTTGCCAATATGTCAGCCACTTTCACTTCAGCACCGTCAGCAACATACACAGATGATTTTGGCTCAATTGCATAACGCAAAAGTTCTCCGTCTTCTGTTGCCAGTACTATTGCAGGCTTATACTCTGAAGAGATGTGGTCATTAATCATCAAACGCGTTTTACCGGTCAACTCATCAAGCTGCTCACTCGCAGTTGTTCCGACAATGATATCTTCATATTTCACAACACCGTTAGCTTCTGAAATAATCGGGTTAGAGTACGGATCCCATTCGGCGATCACAACTGATTCATCAGAGGAAGGTTTCGCAATAACTGTATCTCTGTCTACACTTTCATTGTCATCTGTTACAATAACTGAACCGCGTGCAATATAATGACGAATCGCTTCACGGTTGTTTGTATCAATTACAGCGGCAAAAAGACCTTTTTCTACAACTTCATATCCTGACTTCAGGCCTTCAAATCTCTCAAGGTAGTCCCCTTTGAGCAAGAAGTACTTCACAGTACCCTCTTCTTTTGCAAGAATCTTTTTCGTAACAGGTGCACCGTCATCAACTAAAAGTTCTGATGCATACGGAATACGGCTTGGTACGTTCCATCCGTCTTTGATTGTTTCAACAATAGAATCCAGTGCCTCGACTTTTTCCCCGTTTTTATGAGGGAAATAGTATTTTCCTTCAATCTGTCCGCTGACTCCCGCAAGTTCATTCGGCTTCGCTATTTCAAGCTTACGCAGTGAATAACGAACAGTTTCATCTTCGGATTTTACACTGATAATGACTTCATCATGAATCGTCTGAATCTCAACAGTTCCCGCAAACGGTGCTTTGATTTTTGGTTCAACCAGTAAAACACCCGCATTACGGCGATTGGCAACAATATTTTTACCCTCTTTGTTTTTATACGTTTTAAGGTTGTAATAACGTATAAAACCTTCTTTTTCTGCAACAACCTGACGTTCCTGTGCAGTAGAAGATGCCGTTCCACCAACGTGGAATGTACGCAGTGTCAACTGTGTACCAGGCTCACCGATAGACTGTGCCGCAATAATACCTATCGCTTCACCAGGACGAACAATATATCCGGTAGCAAGGTTCACACCATAACACAGGGCACATACACCTTCTTCGCTTTTACATGTAGTCGGTGTTCTGATTACTGCTGTTTTGATACCTGACTCAGCAATAACTTTTGCAGAAACTTCATCTAAAAGTGTTCCCTCAGCATAAAGAATTTCATTGGAGATAGGGTCAATAACATCATCCGCAAGAACACGACCGTTGAGTCTGTCTTCCAATGATTCTATCAATGTATTTTGATCAGATATATCAGAAATCTCTATCCCTTCGTGCGTATGACAGTCATGCTCAACGATTTTAACATTCTGTGCAACATCAACAAGTTTACGAGTCAAATACCCTGCATTGGCAGTTTTAAGTGCCGTATCTGCAAGACCTTTACGCGCACCGTGTGTTGAAATAAAGTATTCAATGACATTAAGACCCTCTTTAAAGTTAGAAATAATCGGTGTTTCAATAATTTCTCCTGACGGTTTTGCCATCAGACCACGCATACCGGCAAGCTGGCGAATCTGCGCTGCAGAACCACGAGCGCCGGAATCTGCCATCATATGAATAGAGTTAAAACCGTCTTTGTCCGTCTGTACAAGTTGCATCATTTCTGCTGCAAGTGTATTGTTTGTATCTGTCCAGACATCAATGATCTTATTGTAACGTTCCTGCTCAGTCAAAAGTCCCGCTTCAAACTGTTTTTGAATCTCAATGACTCTTGCTTTAGACTCTGCAATTTTTGCAGGTTTCATATCAGGCACACGAATATCATCCGCTGAAATTGACACACCGGCTTCTGTCGCATGCTTGAAACCCAAATCTTTCAAACGGTCAAGGAAAGATGCAGTGATGCCAATTCCCCCGTGTTTTTGTACATAATCAACAATCTCATTAATAGCTTTTTTCTTCATTACTTTGTTCCAAAGCTCAGCCGGAACAAAATCAGGAAGAATAGCCTTAATCAAAAGACGACCTGCAGTTGTGTGAATAATACGTCCGTCAACACGTGTTCTAACCTTTGCGTGCAAGTCAAGTGCATCATGCTCTAAAGCAATTCGGATCTCATCAACATTTGCAAAAAGTTTGTTAGAACCCTTCACACCGTTTTTCTCAAGTGAAAGATAGTAAATACCAAGTACCATATCCTGAGAAGGTGTAGCAATAGCCTTTCCGGATGCAGGAAGCAAAATGTTCATAGAAGCCAGCATCAGCACTTTACATTCAGCTATAGCAGCAGAAGAAAGCGGTACGTGTACAGCCATCTGATCCCCGTCAAAGTCGGCATTAAATGCCGCACAAACCAATGGGTGAAGCTGAATTGCTTTTCCGTCTATCAGTTTAGGGTGAAAGGCCTGAATAGAAAGTTTATGCAGTGTCGGTGCACGGTTAAGCATAATCGGATACCCGTCAACAATCTCTGCAAGACACTCCCAAACTTCATTTGTTTTTTCTTCTATCATTTTTTTGGCAGCTTTTACCGTTGTTGCGTAACCTTTGTCTTCAAGTTTTGCAATCAAATGCGGCTTAAAGAGTTCGAGTGCCATTTTTTTCGGCAGTCCGCACTCATCCATTCGCAAAGACGGTCCGACTACAATGACAGAACGTCCGGAAAAGTCAACACGCTTTCCAAGAAGATTCTGACGGAAACGCCCCTGCTTTCCTTTAATGATTTCACTTAAAGATTTCAAAGGACGTTTGTTTGCGCCTTTTACCGCATTTGCACGACGACCATTGTCAAAAAGTGCATCTACAGACTCCTGTAACATACGCTTTTCGTTTCTGACAATAATTTCAGGTGCTTCAAGTTCTACAAGACGTTTTAAACGCTGGTTACGGTTAATAACACGACGATATAAATCATTTACATCAGATACGGCAAACTTACCGCCGTCAAGTGATACCAACGGACGTAAATCCGGTGGGAGAACCGGCAGCACAGTCAGCATCATCCAGGCAGGGTTGTTGCCTGAATTTAAAAATGACTCAATAACTTTCAGACGTTTGTTAATCGTTTTTTTCTTTGCCTCAGATTTTGTTTCGCCAATCGCTTCTTTTAAGGTAGTAAAAAGGTCAACCAAATCAATAGAATCCAATAAATCACGAATCACTTCACCACCCATACGGGCTTTGAAACCAAGCTCACCAAATCTCTGCACAAGTGTACGGTACTGCTCTTCGTTTAAAACATCATATTTTAAAACCGGAGTTTTAGCCTCTGCATCATAATAGGACTCTCCGCCCTCTTCAACGATATACGCTTCATAATAGAGTACACGCTCTAAATCTTTCATTTTGATACCAAGCAGCGTACCGATACGCGAAGGCAGTGAACTTACATACCATATATGTGCAACCGGAGTCACCAATTCAATGTGTCCCATACGTGTACGACGTACTTTTGTAGATGTTACTTCAACACCACATTTTTCACATACCACACCTTTATAGCGCATCTTTTTATACTTGCCGCAAAGACACTCATAGTCCCTTACAGGTCCAAAGATTTTTGCACAAAACAAACCGTCACGCTCAGGTTTTAAAGTACGATAATTAATAGTTTCTGGCTTTTTAACCTCTCCGTGACTCCATGACATTACCTTTTCAGGGGATGCCAAACGGAACTGGAGCTGTTTTATATCTTTTGGTCTGCTGTCTTCTGTTACTTCTACCGGTACTAATTTACTCATCGTCTTCTACCTCGTCCATAATATCTACATCAAGAGCCAATGCCTGCAGCTCTTTTGTTAATACAAATAGTGTTTCAGGAATACCAGATTCTGGTACCAATTCACCTTTTGTAAGTGCTTTGTAAGCACGTACACGACCATCAACATCATCTGATTTGATAGTCAACATCTCTTTTAGAACTGCTGAAGCACCATATGCTTCAAGTGCCCAGACTTCCATCTCACCGAATCTTTGACCACCAAAGAGTGCTTTACCACCAACCGGTTGTTGTGTAACAAGCGAGTATGGTCCGGTTGAACGGGCATGGATCTTTTCATCTACCAGGTGATGCAGTTTTAAGATATACATGTAACCGACATTGACACGCTCTTTCATCTTCTCACCGGTTTTTCCGTCATAAAGTACACGTTTGCCGTCAGCATCCATATTTGCCAGTTTGTAGAGTTTTTCAAACTCTTCAGCATTTGTCCCTTCAAAAATAGGTGCAGCAAATTTAACACCCTTGGCCCAGTCTCTTGCATGGATCAGAAACTCTTCATCACTCATATTTCCGATTACTTCAGAAGCTTTCATCATTCCTGCAACATCAGCTATTTCGATCATTTTTGCACGAAGATTTTGTATATAGTCTTTTTGTTTTGAGTCAAACTCTGCCTGTATCTGATCGCCGAGTTCACGACCTGCCATACCGAGGTGCATTTCCAAAATCTGACCGATATTCATACGAGAAGGTACACCAAGCGGATTCAAACAGACATCAACAGAACGTCCGTCTTCCATATACGGCATATCTACCTCAGGAACTATAATAGAAACAATACCTTTGTTTCCGTGACGTCCGGCCATCTTGTCACCGACTTTGAGATGACGTTTTGTTGCTATATAGATTTTTACATACTTCACAACACCGTTTGGTAAAATGTCGTCTTTTTCCAATATAGTGAGTTTCTCTTCATGTTCATCTCTGAAAACTCTTTTTTGCTTCTGGAAATGACTTTTCGTTTTGTTGTACTCATCCTGAATCTCTTGTGAAAAAGATTTGACGATTGCATTCATAGCAAAACGGTTTACTTCTTTTAAATCATCTCCGTTGATTTTTTCTCCGGCCTTATACTCGGTATCACCTATTTTGATGTCACTCTGTAACGGTTCACGGGTGAGAAGTTTTGTCACACGAAGCATCTCTTCTTTATCTATCATAATAAGTCTGTCATAATGCTCGCGTTCAAGGTAGTCTCTCTCCTCTTTTTCCAGTTCCAATGCACGGGGATCTTTGTCATAACCTTTTTTTGTAAATACTTTAATATCTACAACCACCCCTTCCATTGACGGCGGGCAGTAGAGTGATTTATTGACGACATGACCGGCCTTTTCACCGAATATCGCACGTAAAAGACGCTCTTCAGGTGTTGGTTTCACTTCCCCTTTTGGAGAAACTTTTCCGACAAGAATCATACCGCCTTTGACATTTGTACCGATTTTGACAATACCTGATTCATCGAGATGTGCCAGTTCATCATCACGAACATTCGGGATATCACGGGTAATCTCTTCGACACCGTGTTTCAATTCACGGGCTTCGACTTCTTTTTCATAAATATGTACCGAGGTAAATGCATCTTGACGGATTAAACGTTCTGAGATGACTATGGCATCCTCAAAGTTATACCCGTTCCACGGCATGAAAGCAACCATTGCATTGACACCAAGCGCCAGTTCCCCTTTGTCCATATTTGGACCATCGGCAATGATCTGGTTTTTCTTTACCATTTCACCGACTTTTACAATGGGTTTTTGTGTAAAAGAGGTGTTTTGGTTGGTTCGAAGATTTTTTTGTAACGGATAATAATCAATAAAGATTTCGCCGTCTTCTTCACCCATCACATAAATGTGTTTACCGTCAACTTTTTCAATTTTACCGGCACGTTTTGCTTTGACACATTCCCATGCATCACGGGCAACCAGTTTTTCAACGCCCGTTCCGACCATTGGTGCATTTGCACGTAAAAGAGGCACTGCCTGACGTTGCATGTTTGATCCCATAAGTGCACGGTTGGCATCATCATGCTCCAAGAACGGAATCAGTGAAGCGGCTACACCGACAACCATCTGTGAAGAGAGATCTGCATATTCACACTCTTTGGGATCACGTAAAAGGATTTCCCCATCCTGTCTTACAGCAATCAAATCTTCAACAAACTGACCGTTTTCATCCAGTTTGTTAGAAGCTGCGGCAATTTTTTTACCCTCTTCCTGTGTTGCCGTCAGATAAACTATTTCATGAGTAACTTTTCCGTCTTTCATTACTTTGTAAGGAGCTTCAATAAATCCATGCTCGTTTACTTTTGCATACATTGCAAGTGTATTGATAAGACCGATATTTTGTCCCTCCGGCGTTTCAACAGGACAGATTCTACCATAATGTGTAGGATGGACATCACGTACTTCAAACCCGGCACGTTCTTTGACAAGACCGCCTTCACCAAGAGCCGAAAGACGACGTTTGTGTGTCACTTCAGAGAGTGGATTTGTCTGGTCCATAAACTGAGAAAGCTGACCGCCTGAAAAGAATTCCATGATTGTAGAGGTAATCATTTTTGAGTTAATCAAATCATGAGGCATAAGCTCATTCATCGGTCCGCTCATAGTAGAGAGCTTGTCACGAATTGCTTTTTGCATTTTCACAAGACCGTTGTGTAACTCGTTTCCTAATAATTCACCGATGGAACGAATACGACGATTACCCAAGTGGTCTCTGTCATCCAGGTGACCCTGTCCGTTTTTTACTTTAATAACATATTTTACAGATTCTATAATATCTTCGTGTGTTAAAACAGTCACATACTCAGGAATATTCATTCCAAGTTTGTGATTCATTTTCATACGACCAACCTGAGTCAAATCATATCTCTCAGGATCAAAGAAAAGCTGGTTTACAAATATTTTTGCAGCCTCTTTGGTTACAGGCTCGCCCGGACGCATCACTTTGTAGATACGAATCGCAGCCAAATCATTCTCATCTTCAATATCTTCTGTCTGTTTTAAAAGCTTCAGAGAATCTGTATCGGCATTGAATGCGTTGATAATAGAACTGTCAACACCTTCGGCGATATCATTGGCAATTTTGAATTCTGTTACGCCGATTTCAGCCATTTTCTTTAATTTGGTCTCATCTATATGTGTCATTGTATCAAATAACACTTCCCCTGTTTCCGGGTCAATGATAGGCTCAGCCAAATATCTGTCCAAGAGTATTTCCAAAGGATACTGAACTTCTTTCACACCGTCATCTAAAAGTTTTTGTACTTTTTTGCTTGAAAGTCTTTTGCCTGCAGCAACAAGCACTTTACCATTCATATCAACCAAATCATAAGAGATACGTGTTGCATAATCTTTAGGATTAAAATCCATAGAAAAAGTATTGTCATTGATTTTTATTGTCTGAATCGGGTAAAAGAGTTTTAAAATATCCTGTTTGGAATATCCCAAAGCACGGAACATGATTGTTACAGGTACTTTACGACGTTTATTGATTCTCATATAGAGAATATCTTTAGGATCATACTCAAAATAGAGCCATGAACCGCGGTCAGGAATAATCTGTCCGGTATAAATTAATTTGTTTCCTGCAGTAGTTGACTCTTCTTCTTTAAAGATAACACCAGGTGATCGGTGTAACTGGTTGACTACAACGCGTTCAACACCGTTGATAATAAAAGAAGTTCTATCGGTCATAAGCGGAATATCACGAACAAATATACTCTGCTCTTTTATATCTTTTACACCAAGTTTTTCTTTTGTGTTTTCATCTCTGTCCCACAAAATAAGGCGTGTTTTCATTCTAAGGCTTACTGCATAGGTAAGTCCTCTTTCCATACATTCACGAACGGTATATTTTGGGTTCGTGACTTCAGAACCGATATATTCAACAGTTAATCTGTTTTGTGCATCATGAATAGGAAAAACAGATTGAAAAACTTTTTCAATACCGCTTGTCGCTCTGTCTTTTGCATTTAACATTAAAAATGTATCATATGAGCTTTGTTGCAGTTGGAGTAAATTTGGTACTTCAATTTCTTGAGGAGTTTTAGAGAAGTCTATACGAAGACGGTTTCCGGAATATAAAGTGTTTAACATAGGCTACCTCGATAAGTTGTTAATTAGGGACTTGATAAGTTCAAGCATATCGTATCCAGTCGTCACCAGATAGATTGTTTTACTCTTAGGTATTAAGAGATTTTTTATAGTGCTTATAAACGACATAAGGGCACTTTAGCCAAGAGAGTCCGTTCTCTTCGCTAAAGCGCCCAAAAAAGAGGGACAAAACCCTCTTTGTTTTTAAGTTAAGACTACTTAACTTCTACTGTAGCACCAGCTTCTTCTAAAGCAGCTTTTGCCTCTTCAGCAGTTTCTTTATCTACACCCTCTTTGATTGTAGACGGTAAGCTTTCACATGCTTCTTTTGCTTCTTTTAGTCCAAGACCAGTTAAAGCACGAACCGCTTTAATAACACCGATTTTTTTCGCACCGACATCAGTTAAAACAACATTGAATTCAGTCTGCTCAGCAGCAGCAGCGCCAGCATCACCGGCAACACCAGCAACAGCAACAGGTTGTGCAGAAACACCAAATTTTTCTTCAAACTCTTTAACAAGTTCAGATAATTCTAAAACAGAAAGTCCAGAAATAAACTCTAATACATCTTCTTTAGTAACAGCCATATTAAGCTCCTTTATTTTTTTCAAAAATTAAGGAAACCTTTTACTTGTTAATGACGACAGGAGAAGTAATTCTCCTATCTGCGTTAACACTAGGTTTCCCTCAGCGGGAGGCTCATCGTGCCAGCACGATTTTCCCATTAACGATTTTAAATCGTAACCTCATTTCATAAAAGTGAAAGACTATGCTTCCTCTTCTTCTTTCTTTTTGCGTAAAGCATCGATTCCAATTGCCATATTTGTAATTGGAGCCATCCAGGTAGCAGCAAGCATACCGAGAAGTTCATCACGACCAGGAAGTTTGGCGAATGCTTCGATTTTAGCTACGTCTGCAGGTTCTTTATCCAGATAACCGGCTTTAATCACGAACTTGTCATGATCTTTGGCGAAATCAGCCGCGATTTTAGCAGCATTGATAACATCATCAGACCAAATAAAAATATTTGTATCTTTGATTTCAACACCACTCATCTCAGCATTATTCAGTGCAATTGTTGCTAAAGTATTTTTAACAACCTGAACACTTGTGTCTTTTGCACGAGCAGATTTACGCAACTCTTCAAGTTCACTTACAGTTAAACCTTTGTAGTCACATATAACAACTGCCGTAGTATTGGCAAATGAAGTAGTTAACTGCTCAATTACTTCAGCTTTTTTTGACTTAAGCATATATAGTTCTCCTTTCCAGACATAACTTCAAGCGGGGCGAAAGGGTACGATTAAGTTCACTGCCGACACGGCAGATACCCCCAACTATCTTTAGTCCAAGTAATTCAGATTTCCAAAATGAAAATCTTTATTGTAATATATATTTTATACTACAATAAAAACTTTTATTTCAGCATAGGAAAAAATTTGGTTTTTTCCTATGAGGGGCTTTAGCCCGTTTATTTGATATCTGCCAACTCTACAACATCAAGTTTAACTGCAGGACTCATAGTTAGACTCAATGCTGCATTTTTAATATAACGCCCTTTTGCAGAGGCAGGTTTTTGTTTATTGATTGCAGAAAGAAATGTTGTTAAATTCTCTGCTATTTGAGAAGCTTCAAAACTTGCTTTCCCTATACCGGCATGGATATTACCTTTTTTGTCAACTCTAAAGTTAACCTGGCCGCCTTTGACATTTTTCACAGCTGTTGCAACATCAGGTGTTACAGTTCCAGTTTTAGGATTTGGCATCAATCCTTTTGGCCCAAGAATACGACCAATTTGACCTACAAGACCCATACAGTCAGGTGCTGCAACAACAACATCAAAGTTAAATATACCTTCTTTGATTTGTGCAACCAAATCATCAGTTCCAACGATGTCTGCACCTGCAGCTTTTGCTTCATCAGCTTTGGCACCTTTGGCAAATACAGCAACACGAACTGTTTTACCGGTTCCATGAGGAAGAACGATAGCACCACGAACCATTTGGTCTGCGTGACGAGGATCTACATTCAAGTTCATTGCAATTTCAACTGTTTCGTCGAACTTTGCACTTTTTAAATCTTTTACTGTTGCAGAAGCTTCTTCTACACTGTATGATTTTGTTTTGTCAATTTTTTCTAATAATTGTTTATATCTTTTGCTCATTACAAATCTCCATATTAATTCTGCCACATAATTTTGAAATCACTGTGGTCGATGATTGTTTTTACTAGTCTTTGATTTCTATACCGATTGAACGGGCAGAACCAGCCAAAGTATTTGCAGCCATCTCTTTATCGTCAGTATTTAAATCTTCGATTTTAGCTTCTACAACTTCCATAAGCTGTGCACGAGTTAATGACCCTACTTTGTTTTTAAGAGGATTGTCACTTCCTTTTTTCAGTCCGGCTGCTTTCATTAAAAGTTCAGAAGCAGGTGGTTGTTTTGTAACAAAAGAAAAACTTCTGTCATTGTAAACTGTAATAATAACAGGAACTTTGAATCCCATTTTATCTTTTGTTTTTTCATTGAATGCCTTACAGAATTCCATGATATTAACACCACGTTGTCCTAATGCAGGTCCTACTGGTGGAGCCGGGTTAGCTTTACCAGCTTCTATTTGTAGCTTGATATAATCCATGACTTTTTTTGCCATTTTTTGTCCTTTTTCATTATTTAATTACGTAATCCAAACGAGGTCCAGTTTACTACGCTAAGGTTAAGTTTCAAAAAATTAAAACCTAGCCTTAGCGTAGCAGGGTTCTTGATTAGATTATTTTTTCTACCTGTGTGTAAGAAATATCTACAGGAGTAGCTCTGCCAAAGATTGAAACATTCAGCTTAAGAGTGCCGTGTTCAAGGTCATACTCATCAACTGTTCCCGTAAAGTTGGCAAAAGGTCCGTCAATAATACGTACCGTTTCACCATTATCAAAAAATACTTTTGGTTTTGGTGCGGCACGATTGTTCACACGATCCAAAATAACATTAATATCATGTTCGCTCAAAGGTGTAGGCGTGTTTCCCTCCCCGATAAAACCTGATACTTTCGGTATTGACTGAATCATATGCTGAATTTCTGTATTTAAATCTATGCGGGCGAACACATAACCGGAATACAAAGATCTCTCACTCACCTTCTTCTTTCCGTCTTTTACTTCAATAACATCCTCTGTAGGAACTATTACATCGGTAATATGGTCCTGCAGACCATGTTCTTCTATCATATTAAAGATTGCATCTCTCACTGTTCTGTCACTGCCATAGGTCTGTATAGAGTACCATTGATGTGCCATTTTTTACTCCTTAACCTAAAATTGCAGACATAATAGATGACATAAGCAAATCAACCAATGCAAGAAATGCTGCTATTGCAGAAACTACAATAACAACTGCTATATATGCCTGTTTTACCTGACTTTTGGTAGGAAAGATAACTTTGCTCAGTTCCAGTCTTGCGTTACTTATTACTTTACTTAAATTCATCTATCTTTTCCATATATTGAAATGTCATTTGTTATAAATAAAGCAGATCTGCTCTACTTATAATAAATGTGTGGCAGGCGTAGAGAGACTCGAACTCCCAACACCCGGATTTGGAATCCGGTGCTCTACCATTGGAGCTATACGCCTAAAAGGAGAGAAACTGTTATTACAGTTTCATCTCTTTGTGAATTGTGTGCTCTTTACACCATTTACAGTATTTACGTACTGAAAATTTCTCTGTGTGAGTCTTTTTGTTTTTTGTTGTGTGATAATTACGTCTTGTACATTTCTCACAACCCAAGTGTATTGCTTCTCTCATATTAAGGAACCTTTTAAAGGATTTTGCATATTAGCCAAAGGCTAATTATGCAAGAATCTCTGCAACAACACCGGCACCAACTGTACGTCCACCCTCACGGATAGCGAACTTAGTACCTTTTTCCATTGCAATTGGGTGAATTAACTCAGCAGTAATACTTACGTTATCACCTGGCATAACCATCTCAGTACCTTCTGGTAAAGTGATTGCTCCAGTAACGTCTGTAGTACGTACATAGAACTGTGGACGGTAACCATTGAAGAATGGAGTATGACGACCACCCTCATCTTTACTAAGAACATAGATTTCTGCAGTAAATTTAGTGTGAGGTGTAATTGTACCCGGCTTACAAAGTACTTGACCACGCTCAACTTCATCTTTCGCAATACCACGAACAAGAATACCACAGTTGTCACCAGCTTCACCTTGCTCCATTTCTTTACGGAACATTTCAACACCGGTTACAGTAGTTTTTTGTGTATCACGGATACCAACGATTTCTACTTCTTCACCAACTTTAATAACACCACGCTCGATACGTCCAGTAACAACTGTACCACGACCAGAGATTGAGAAAACATCTTCAACAGGCATTAAGAAATCTTTGTCAGTTTCACGTTCTGGTTCAGGAATGTATTCATCAACAGTTTTCATAAGCTCAACAATCTTCTCAGACCATTCACCCAAAGTACCTGCTTTTGCTTCTTCAAGAGCTTTTAATGCTGAACCTGCAGTGATTGGAGTGTCATCACCCGGGAATTCATACATATCAAGCAGTTCACGAATTTCCATTTCAACCAACTCTAACAACTCTTCATCATCAACCATATCTTCTTTGTTCATGAAAACAACGATGTACGGAACACCAACTTGTTTTGAAAGAAGGATATGCTCACGAGTTTGTGGCATTGGGCCATCCGCTGCAGAAACAACAAGAATAGCACCGTCCATTTGTGCAGCACCTGTAATCATGTTTTTAACATAATCCGCGTGACCAGGACAGTCAACGTGCGCATAGTGACGGTTGTCTGTTTCATACTCTACGTGTGAAGTAGCGATAGTAATACCACGCTCTCTTTCTTCAGGTGCATTATCGATTGCATCATAATCCATAAATTTTGCATCATTTTTAACTGCAAGTACTGCAGTGATAGCTGCTGTTAATGTTGTTTTACCGTGGTCAACGTGACCAATTGTACCGATGTTAACATGGGGTTTGTTACGTTCAAACTTTTCTTTTGCCATAATGTTCTCCGACTTTAATTTTGAATTGAAATGGAATTATACCCAAAAATCATTCAATTATTGCTTAATTAAAACATAATTTTACTTAAATGGAGCTCACGAGCGGATTTGAACCGCCGACCTCTTCCTTACCAAGGAAGTGCTCTACCCCTGAGCCACGAGAGCAAACGAGATTATATTAAGCAATAATTGAATAATTCTTTTATTTTGATATTAGTTTTTTTGTGATTAGAATATTCTATATAAATATATATTTTACAAATATACAGATTGTATGAAGTAAGATAGAAATTATACTTCAGCTTCCAGAATCTCAGATGGAGCGGGTGAAGGGATTCGAACCCTCGACAGCCTGCTTGGAAGGCAGGAACTCTAGCCACTGAGTTACACCCGCATATGAGTGGTGGTGGGAAGAGGAGTCGAACCTCTGAACCCATAGGGAGCAGATTTACAGTCTGCCGTCGTTGGCCACTTGACTATCCCACCACGTGTACATTTATAAAATGTTTTTCTGGTCTAACACTGTTTCTAATATTCAAAATTCAATGGTGCCGACACGAGGATTTGAACCCCGGGCCTGCTGATTACAAATCAGCTGCTCTAGCCAACTGAGCTATGTCGGCATCGAATTTGAGCCAGAATTATAGTGCAAAACAAATTCAATGTCAAGGGTTTTTCTCAGAAATTTATAAAATCACCGTCTTTTAGTAGAATTGGCCTAAAATTTCTCCCAAATTCTTCTATTTCTTCAGTAATCTCTTTTAAATATGACGGTTTGATATGGTTAATATAGAGTCTTATATCATCTCTTTGTAATTTCTGCAATGCTTTAAAAAGCAGTTTTGGTGTCAGGTGTTTGCTTACTCTTGCTAGTTTTTCCATACTTGATGGAAAAGAGCATTCAATAACAAGCGACTTTATTTCTCTGTCATTGTTCAGTCTGTTTATAATATTTTCAAGAGAGAGTGTATCTGCCGTTATAAGTACTCCTTTATTGTTTACTTTATAAATATAGCCGCAACTCGGAACCGTATGGTCCGTTTCAATTGGCATAATAGTTGTTTTTTTATTGAGTGTATATCTCTCGTTACAATGTATATCTCTGTATCTGATGCTCATTTCTTCTGAGCCTTCCAAAGGAATTTTGGAAAAATCCGGCCATATTATGTCATTAAAAAAATGTTTTTTTAATGCCTGTATTGTTTGGGGCAAGCCTATGATATGCAAAGTTTTTCTTCTTTGTAAAAAATAGTTGTCTACAATATAAGCTATATCCGCTATATGATCAAGGTGAGAATGTGTTAAATAAATATACTCTACATGTAAAGAGTTCTCGGCCAAAGCATTTAAAAGATTTCCGGCATCAATCACAGTTGCGGCATCCAACATAAAGGATGTTGTTCCAAAACCTTTGGCTTTAGTTCCATAGGCACCTAAAATTTTTATGCTGTTTTCATACATTTTATACACTTTTTGCTGTTTTGGAAATATTATAGCATTTATGTAGATATAATTGCATTAACAGTTTTTACAAAGGTATATAAATAATGTTAAAAATATTATTTTCTCCATCAGAAGGGAAAAAGAGCGGCGGAAACGAAAAGAAAAAAGACCTTTTTGGTGCATTAAATGCAAGGAAAGAAATTTTGGACGCTTATAATAGTATAGTATTAAGTGCTAATGAAGAAAAAATAAAAGAACTTTTTGGTTTTAAAAAATTCAGTGAATGCCGGCCATACATAAACGACATATACAATTCTGCTTTGATGTGTGCGATAGAACGCTATCAGGGTGTAGCCTATGACTACCTGAAATATGCTGAACTCAATGAAAGTGCGCAAGAGCATCTCAAAAACAATACTCTTATATTTTCAAATCTTTACGGTCCTGTACTCGGTGGTGATGTAATTGCAAACTATAAAGTCAAACAGGGAAACAGTATCGGTGATATTGCACCGGATAAATTTTACAAAGAACGTTTTTCCTACCAGCTTGATTTATATCTTGGAGGCAATAATATTTTAGATTTACGGGCAGGCTATTATAATAAATTTTACAAACTCACGCAACCGCATACAACACTGAAATTTTTAAAAAACGGAAAAACAGTTTCACACTGGGCAAAAGCCTATCGGGGAATTGTTTTGCGTGAAATTGCAAAAGCCGGTGTAAACTCTCTCAATGATTTTATGAAACTTGAGATAGAAAATTTACAGGTTCACGAGATTACAGAGCAAAAACTAAAAAAAGAAATTGTATACAATATAATAGAATAGGAGAAACACAATATGAAAGACTCTCAAGAGTATAAAGAAAAAAAAGCTTTTTTTGAAAAAATCATTACCTTGTACGGAAGAAATGTCGTTGTAGAAATACTCCAAGACAGTTCTATTGAAATTCACAAACTGCATCTGGCAGATTCAAACAAACCTGACGGAGCAATAAAAAAGATTCTTTTACTTGCAAAAGAGCGTAATATCGAAACAGTGAAACATAACAAAGCCGCTCTTTCACGCATAAGCAAAAATGCGAAACAGGATCAGGGAGTAGCCATTGATATAGTTTCTAAAACATATTTACATGTAAACAAAATAAAAGAACTGCAGCAATACAGACTCATTGCACTTGACGGTATACAAAATCCGCAAAATTTAGGAATGATTATACGTTCGTGTGCTGCAGGAAATATTGACGGTATCATTCTGCCAAAGAAGAACTCGGCAAAAATTTCTCCTCTTGTTGTCAAAGCAAGTGCCGGCACGCTTTTTAAACTGCCTGTCTACTTTTGTAATACACTTGAAGAGATATTGCCGCAACTTCAAGAAGCAAAAATCTATTCGCTCTCCTCCCATGCAAAAACTGCTCTCAACGATATCAGAGAAGATAAAAAAACCGTCTATGTTTTGGGGAATGAAAACGAAGGCGTCAGTGATGCAGTGGAAAAACTCTGCAATAATTCTGTCTCTATTCCCATGAACAGAGGTGTAGAATCACTCAATGTTGCCGTTACGGCATCACTGATTGCCTTTAAAGCGTAACCTTGGGGTTACCTTCTCTTACCATTGCTCTAAAGAGATCAAACATCTTAAAACTCGCTTCTTCCATATCTTTAAATCCGCTTATAACATTATCCTGGTTTTCTTTCGTAATACAGGTATGTTCAGGCACACAGCGCATTACTTCAAATATTTTATCATGGACTCTCTTATGAACATTTCCCAGCTCTTTATAGGCTTTTGTATGTCCAAACTTCTGTTTTGCATCGGTATTGTACCACTGTCCCATTCTGCATTTATTGTGATCAACAAACTCTTTTGCCATTGCTTCATTTTCATCTAAAAGCGCCTTGTAGGCTTTGTGCTTGAGTATAATATGGTCTACTTTTGCCAGACTGGTATAGAGTGAGTCATACATAAATACAGCTTCATATGCTGATTCATTTGCTTTGTTTGCAAAGCTGTTGAGTGTATTGTTAAATTTTGAAACATCTTCTTGGGAACGCATTGCAAGATCAGTAATCTGCATAGAGTTGTTTTGGATATCATCCGCTTCCTGCTTGAGTGTATTGGTTGTAATAGAGATTTCCTGGGTTGCTTTTTGTGTTCTTTCTGCCAGTTTTCTTACCTCATCGGCTACTACAGCAAACCCTCGCCCGTGCTCTCCGGCACGCGCTGCTTCAATAGCAGCATTGAGTGCCAGCAGATTTGTCTGGTCTGCAATATCTTTAATCAAATCAACAATAGTATTGATTTCACCTGTCTGCTCATTCAAAGCACGAATGACTTCATCTGAATTTGTAATAAGTGTGATAAGTTCTTCCAGCCTGTTTGTAATATTATTCACCACAACTTTGGACTCTGTTGCTTCCTCTGCCGTCTCTTGTGTACTGTGTGCAATTCTTTGCAATATGTCCAGATTATCAGATATATCTTCTTGAATAATATTCAGTCCACGTGTCACACCCCCATTACTGTTGACATCAAAAACTTCTCCAAGGTTTGTTTTTTGTGCAGCTTTGTGAGATACTCCTATAGACGTAATGGCATGGTTGAGCGCAGGAATGGATGCAAGAAATTCTCCTCTGTATCCGTTTTCATAGATTATTCTGTTGTTATATCCCGCATTTGCATTTTCAATCGAAGCAATCACATCACGGATATACTGTTCTGTCTGATCAAGCAAATCATTGATTCCCCATGCAACTCCCTGCATTATATGGGTATCGGGTATGTTTGTAATTCTATAAGAAAGCTCTCCTTTGCCAGCCTTGAGAAGCACATCTCTGATCTGTCGAACCAACTCATCCTGGAAGATTTTATCGCAGATATCACCTGATGCGAGCGATAAAAGCAATGTTGAGATAAGTCCGGCAAATACTGCTCCTGCAAATATATACTGTCCTGTAACCAATGTGTAAATCAATATGGCACCTAAAAGCATATAGAGAGAAAGTGTTTGCTTAGTGCTGTAAATGGAAGATAAAATCATCATACCCTGTCCTTTTTTCATGGAGTAGTGCGTCAAGCATTTGTTCGGAGCCAGCCATTCCTGACCTTTTTTCTTCCTGCAGCAACTGTGCATAAAGCTCCGGAATGACCGCCGTTGCCCTGGCAGAGGGTTTACGCCTTACAGAATGGTAATCAATAACATCTCCGTTTTTTCCCATAGTGACTGTGACATTTGCCAATACCCAGTAATAGGAACCGTCTTTGGAGAGATTTTTCACATAGGCAAATATCTCTTTTTTCGCTTTGAGTCTCTCCCAAAGCAGTTTAAAGATAATCTTAGGCATATCAGGATGTCTCAGTATTGAGTGGGGCTGGCCAAGCAACTCTTTTTCTTTATAACCGGAAATCTTTATAAAAATTTTATTCCCGTAAAGAATTTTTCCTTTTGTATCAGTTTTAGAAACTATAAACTCATCTTCTGCGAGTGTTATTTCGTTATTTCTCGGAACAATTTTATTCACTGCTTATCCTTTCAAAAGATAATTATATGTTAAAAAGGTTACAAGAAGCTTACAAACATTGTATTATTTTATATAATATTACAAAGGGATATTAAGAGATCATAATTTCATAAGGACGGCGTATCTCCCGAATAACCTCATCCACACTCATATGACGGGATTTTCGCAAAAATTCCCTGCCGTCTAAAAAAACGAGTATCGTAGGAATAGCAAAAACACTAAAATGTGCCGCTATTTCCTGCTCAACTGAAATATCAACCATTACAATGGTAAATTCTTTGAAATTTCTATCTACCGCTTCAAGCAGTTTTGGTTTGAGCGCATGGCATACGTTACATGCAGGCGCAGAAAAGTAGAGCATCACTGCCGGATTTTCTTGTATTGTCTGTTGTATATTTTCTATTGTATTCAAAAACTATCCTGTTTGTTAATTTTCTACTCTTGATAATCAGATATAAAATTTATTGCTGAATGCAACGAATATGATCACCTTCTGCTCTGCGAACAGTAGGAGAAATTGAACTGTAATTGAGATACAAATCCAACTGTTTGACATGTGCGTTTTCATCCAACGAAACAGTCCAATAATATCCATGTTCGCCTATACTTACAACCTCTCCGTTTCCATCTGTGCGAAAACCGCTATTTGTCATTTTTAATTTATCGAAAGCATCTTGCGCATTTATAAAATTTTCTGCTGCAAACTCATCAGCAGTAGGTACTCTATACCCTACTGGACAGGGATTCCAATTTTCACTTCTTTGAGTACCGTTCACATCTGATTTTGTCCAGTCATAAGAACCTGTAATAAATTTTGAGCTACTGGGAGTCAATCCATTGGAGAGTATTGTAGTAGTCAAGCTGTCTTTTTTTTCATGTCCGTCTGCTTCTCTGCCCCATTGATAATAATCGCCATAACAAGCTGCATCATCAATAGCAGTACACGCTTCTAACGCTCCAAGATTTCTATCAAGCCATATTTTACCTGTGACTGATGATTTTACAGTATTATACAACAAACCATTTAGAATTATCGTGTTACTACTGTTACTATCCTCTGCATTCACAAAAGACGGATAGACTGCTTTTACATTTATAAGTTTGTCTGCAACTGATGAGTTGTCCCCTCCTGAATCATTATTTCCCCAACTTACGACACTTCCATCACTTTTTAAAGCGCTAAAAGCCGAATAATTTGAATATATCTGCTTAATATCTTTTAATTCAGTTACTACAGAAGAACTGTCACCTCCCCAATTCGCATCTCCCCATGTAACAACTGTTCCATCACCTTTTAAAGCGGCAAAAGCTACTTGATCAGAATAGATCGCTTTTACACCTGTTAAATTATTTTCCACAGAGGAACTGTCACCTCCCCAATTTGCATCTCCCCATGTAACAACTGTTCCATCATCTTTTAAAGCGGCAAAAGCGGATCCATTAGGATATATGGCTTTTATATGTGTTAGCTGATTTGCTACAGAAGAATTGTCACCACCCATATTTGCATAACCCCAACTAACCACACTGCCGTCATTTTTCAAAGCAGCGAAAGCTGCATATGTTGCATAAATTGTTTTTATATCTGTTAATTGCCCGGAAACAGAGGAACTGTCTCCTCCATGTCCACTGTTTCCCCATGTAACAACCGTTCCATCCTCTTTTAAAGCGGCAAAAGCTGCATCCGTCGCATATATAGTTGTCACATTTGTTAAATTATTTGCTACCAATGAGTTGTCGCCTCCACTCATACTGTTGCCCCATACGCTAACATTACCATCCTCTCTTAAGGCTGCAAAAGATGCATATGTTGAGGACACAGCTTTTACACCTGTTAATTCATTTGCTACCGATGAACTGTCACCCCCAAAATCTGCATTTCCCCAAGTAATTACACTGCCGTCATTTTTTAAAGCACAAAAAGCGGCTTCCGTCGAATATATTGTTTGTATATTTGTCAATTCATTTGCTACAATAGCACTGTCTCCACCGGAGCTGTCTCCTCCCCAGGTCACAACTGTTCCATCCTCTTTTAAAGCTGCAAATGCAACACTTGTCGAATATATATCTTTAACATTTGTCAGTTTCTGTGCTACTGCTGTACTATCACCGCCAGAGTAAGCATCTCCCCAGGTCACAACTGTTCCATCCTCTTTTAAAGCTGCAAATGCAGCCATATTTGAAAATATGTCCTTAACATTTATCAGTTTTTCAGCCACGGAAGAACTGTCTCCGCCAGAGTAAGCATCTCCCCAGGTCACAACTGTTCCATCCTCTTTTAAAGCTGCAAATGCACCTTGATTACTCCAACTCCCCGTTGTGTGCCCTGGATAAAGTGTTTTTTTCTTGCTGATAGTCGTATTGCTGTCTGGATGCCATTCTAAAATGATTTTTTCAATAGGATTAGTTTCTGCTTTAATATTTTTTATAAAATCTTCAGCATTTTGTACAGTAGTAATATCTTCTGTTATACCTGATAATATTGCTATAGATGCCAAATATGCAGGATCATTTTCAGGGTTTAAAACATCTGTTACATTTGTTTTTTCTTCCAGGTTTTTTACAAAAAAGATTGCAATATTGACTTTATTCGAAATAAGGTCTTGTCTTCGTTTTGCAGTAGCTAAATCATCTGCCGAAAGAGTTGGAAAATTTTGGGGTGTTAATATAAGCGTCAAAGATGCATTGACAAAATTTGCCACCATATCAGATCTGCTTACAGGAATAGCATTTGTACCGTCCAACAATGAAGTCCAATAATCTATACCTTTAGAATCTCCTTCTTTTCCCAATACATTTATATATATAGCTTGCACAAAATCTCGATTGCTTAAGCCTCCATATGTAGACGTAAAAACCGGATGTGTTGAAAACCCCTGTGAGATATCTTTAAGGACATTAAATACATCTTTGCCTTGTGCCTTTACGGTATTTGCTACGTTTTTCCAGTATTCTAAACCATTTTTATCAGGAGCACGGTTAAAGAATGCGGCATAAAGCCCCGCTATTTTTTCTTCAAATCTTATGTTTTTTCCTGTCAGATTGATATTTCCCGTATTTCTATTGTCATGTCCATATCGTGGCCAAGATGAGTTGGCAAGTCCTAAAGAACTTGTTTGTATCGCATAAAGATTGCCATCGGTTGAAACTGTGTATAAAATCCCATCTTCCGTTATTGCAGGTGTAGTATAAATTGCATTATTTGAATCAAACTGCCATCTCTTTGTTCCGTTAGAATCTATGGCATATAAATTTCCATCGGTCGAACCGATATAGACAACTCCGTCATTGCCTACTACGGGAGAAGCGTCGATCCAGTTACCAAGATCATAGTCCCATTTTTTCGTTCCATCCGGATTGATAGCATGAAGATTATAGTCTGCAGATACTGCATATATGATTGCATCATTCCCTATAACAGGTGATGAATATATAAATGCCGCATCAAATGCAGTTTCCCATTTTTTCGTTCCGTCAGAATTTATGGCATAAAATTTTTGATTGTTTGAGCCAAAGTATATGGTACCGTCTTCACCTATCGCCGGAGATGAATAAATCACATCACCTGAATCAAATTCCCATTTCTTCGTTCCATCGGGATTTATAGCATACAGTTTTCCATCCCAGCAGCCTATATAAATATTGCCGTTTCCATCTATTGCAGGTTTTGAACGGGAAATGTCATCTCCTGCGTTAAATACCCATTTTTGGATTCCGTTTGCATCTATAGCATATAAGTTATAAGCACCGTCAACTACATAAACAGTTCCGTCTTTTGCAACAGTAGGAGAGGAGTATACATAACTCTGCGTGTTAAATTCCCATTTTTTCGTTCCATCGGGATTTACAGCATATAATTTATTGTCTTCTGTACCTATATAAATAGTACCGTTTTCACTGATAGATGGTGCAGAGTAAAGATCCTTTCCTACATTTAATTTCCATTTTTTCGTTCCGTCAGGATTGATCGCATACAAATCTCCATTTTTTGTATCTCCTGTATATATTGTACCGTCAACTGCTATGGATGGTGTTATTTCACTTTCATTTCCTATATATACTTCCCACTTTTTCGCTCCGTCTGTTGCAAAAAGTGCTGTTGTTACAACCAAAAACCAAATCAAATATTTTATGCTTAATGCTCTCATAATGTTCTCCTTCTTTAAGCCTCTTTCATAGTATAGAACTTTAAATATAAAATAATGATGAAAATTAGACTTAGTGAAAAATAATCCCAGTTTTATGTCTGGATAAAGCATTGAACAAACCGCCAAAGAGTGTGAAAAAAACCATCGGATTCATTGTGTGCAAAGTATTTTGTGTTAAGGAAAAGAGTAAAAAAGAAACAGCAAATAAAATACTCATTGTTTTATACTCTTTGTTGTCTATTTTAAAAGTCAGCAGCGAGTAAACAATGAGGATTGAAATGAGTACACCGATAATGCCTAACTGCACGCTAATTGTGACAAAACTGTTATGATAATCAGAAAAAGTTTTTAAGAACTTTCCGTCAAACCCATGTTTGTCTGCATACTGTTCAATATCTTTCATCCTGTAAGAGAGTCCTGTTCCAAGCAAGGGATGATCTTTGTAGGTATAAAAACCCAAAGTTGTTAATGCCACTTTAATGGCACCGCTTTGTGAATACTCATCCTTTGTAATCATATTGTCAAAATCATTATAGAGCTGTTTGCTCCTGTTTTGAAAATTTGTACTAAAACTAAAGGCCAGAAAAAAAGTTATAAAGAGTATTGCCACAGAAAAGAGTGCAGCTTTGAATTTATGCTTGACATAGCTAAAGAACGTGATAAAAATCAATATGATAAAAATAATTTGTCCTGTTCTGCCTCCGTTGATAAAGAGATTTGTCGTTGCGGTAATGAAAAAGAGGGCATAAAAAATTTTGTATTTACTGTTTTTTTCAATTAAAAGTTTTATTAAAAGTATAGAGACCGTAAAGGCGAGTACCGTACTGTATGTTGTGTGAAACATAAACGGTGAAGGGTCGGACGGCAGTCTGTCTTTGTAATGGATAAGCTCAAAAAATATGGCATAGGAAAAAAGTTCACTGATAAACATAGCAAGGATAAAAGCACCGATAATATGGTTTGTGAAGCGCCTGTCAAAAGAAGAGTAAAATACAAAAATAAGGAAAAAATGTCTGTACTTAAAAATATATCGCAAAGAGACTTCAAGATTGCCGTGCCATAAGATCGATATAAGGCTAAAGCCTATGAGCAGTGCTATTGAGAAGGTGAAAATATTGTTTTTGTAGAGCAGAAATTTCTCTTTCCAATGTGCTTCGAGTACCCATAACACAAGTATCAACACTTCCAATATATTTGTTGCCGCTTTTGAAAGCGGAAAACTAAATGCATATGCAATCAGCAAATACGTGATGTACTTTGAATAGTCTGTATTTTGCAGCAGTTTCATTTTGCCCCGACTTTAGAGAGAACAACCTTGAGTGTTTTTATCAATATAACAAAGTCAGCCCATAAAGACCAATTTTTTATATACCAAATATCAAGTTTATTTCTTTGTGTAAATGTTAAGTTGTTTCGACCGCTTACCTGCCACAAACCTGTAATACCGGGTTTGACTTTGAGTATAAACTCTTTTGTTTTGCCAAGTGCCGCTTCTTCATTGAGCATATACGGACGAGGCCCTATAAAGCTCATATCACCTTTGAGGACATTGATGATTTGTGCAAGTTCATCAAGGGAGCTTGCGCGTAAAAATCTGCCGATTTTTGTAATTCTCGGGTCATTCTTATATTTATGATATTTTTTATAGTATTGTACTTCTTGAGGGTGCTCTTGCAAATATTTTTGGAGCAAGCGGTCTGAATCTTCATACATTGTTCTGTATTTGTAGCATATAAACGTTTGACCGTCTTTTGCAAGCCGTTTTTGTTTAAAAAAGACGGCACCTTTAGAGTCAAGTTTTACAAGCAGGGCAATAAAGGCATGAATCAGCAGAAAAAAAGGCAGCACCAAAAGACTGAGAGTATAATCAAAGAGACTTTTTACAACAATATTTCTTTGTATAAGGAGTTTGTTCTCTATTTGAATTGTATTGTAACGTATGTTGGAGTATTCCATGATATTTGCATTGGAAAAGTTAATGTTTCTCAAATACGGTACTATATGTACGCTTGCATTTGTTGACAAATAGTGAGAAACCAAATTGTCAGCATCTTCAAGTTTCATATTTTGTGAGGAAATAATGACGCTGCTATAGGTTTTATCATTGTATTGCAAACCCAAATACCAGTTGTCCTGCAACTCTTTTTTGAAAATTTCCACGTCTTGTGCATCTCCAATGAGTAAAACATTTTGTCTGAAAAAGGCAAAAGAGTATATGATTTGTTTGGCTATTCGTTTTTCTGCGGGTAAAAGAAGTGCTGCCAGCAAAAAATAGATACTGATGAGATATTCTTGATTTTGGAGCGTTGTATTTGAGAGTGTTAAAAAAGACAAAATAATAAAATAAGAGAGCAGCAGCGCTTTTAATATTTTTTTTGTTTCCTGCCAAAAATCATAATGCAGGGTATATATTTTTTCATAATAAAAAAGGAGCATAATAATTAAAATTACAGGTGTTTTTAAAGGGAGTGCATAAAAAATTGCACTTAAAGTGAGAAGGTCCAGGACTGCAAGTAAAATATTTACAAAATAATATTTCATGTTTTGCTCATTGCCTTTTGTATAAATGCCTGCATCTCTTTTTGAAACCGCTTAAGAGAGAAAGAGAGGACACTTTGCGATATTTGTACAGCATCAAAACTGCTTTTTTCAAACTTTTGAACTGCTTCTATAATGTCTTTTGTTGTCTGCTGCTCAAAAAGAACACCGCTAAAGCCGTCTTGTACGGTTTCTGCCGTTCCGCCTTTGTTTAGAGCAATAACAGGTGTACCGCATGCCATAGCCTCTATGGGGACTATACCAAAGTCTTCTACTGCAGCATAAACAAATGCTTTTGCCTTTTGCATAGCGTCAATCATAACATCTTTTTCTTGATAGCCCAATACATCTATATTTGTTTTTGCAATCTTTTTGATATTTTCGTACTCTTCCCCATCTCCGATGACGATGAGTCTTTTATCGGGCATTTCATTAAATGCTTCGACGATCAATTTCGTTTTTTTGTAAGGCACAAGCCGTGAAGCAGTGAGGTAATACTCCTCTTTGTGCTCACACAAAGTAAACATGCCTGTATCTACTGGCGGATAAATAACGCTGCTTTTTCTTTTGTATATTCGTTGTATCCGTTCTTGGACAAATTTTGAATCTGCTATAAAATGATTGACACGATACAGTGTTTTAATATCCCATTTACGGATGTATCTGAGCGTCAGTTTCACAAATATTTTTTTTACCGGTTTTAAATTTTTCGTATATTCGTCATACAGATCCCAGGCATAGCGAATAGGTGTATAACAATAAGAAATATGTATCTGGTTTTTTGTGGTTTTTACCCCTTTGGCCACAGCCCAGGAGCTACTAATGACAAGATCATATTTTTGCAAATCAAAACTTTCAATTGCAGACGGAAAAAGTAGCAGATAGTTCCGAAAATATTTTTTTGCAAAGGGCAGTTTTTGTATAAAAGAAGTTTGTGCATATTTGTCGTTTAAAACATTTTTTCTGTCTTCATCACTTAAAAAATCCACCAAACTAAAAATATCGGCATCAGGATATATCTCCAAAACAGCCTGCAAAACCTTTTCTGCTCCGGCATCTGTTACCAGCCAGTCATGAACTATCGCTGTTTTCACTGCTTTATTGCCTCTTCAAAAATTGCCAAATGTTCTTTGGCTGATTTTTCCCAAGTGAACTGTTTCACTCTTTGGAGACCTTTGTCAATAAGTTTTTTTTGTAAAGATTCGTCATACAACAAAATTTCTATCTTTTTTCTCATTTCAACTATATTATGCGGATCAAAATACAATACTGCATCACCGCATATTTCAGGCATCGAACTGGCATTTGAGCTTATTACAGGTGTTCCACATGCCAATGCTTCCAGGGGAGGTAATCCAAAACCTTCATAAAATGAGCCAAAAACAAAAAGCGAAGCCAAATTATATACTTTTGCCAATTCATCATCACTGATAAAACCAAGATAAATAATATTATTTTTATTCATAATTTGCATTAACTCTTTATTTTTCCACCCTTTGAATCCAACAAGAACAAGCTTATAGTCTTTTTTTATTGTTTCGTCCAAAGTATCATATGCCTGCAAAAGTCCCTTAAGATTTTTTCTGGGCTCTATGCTGCCAACGCTGAGTATAAATTTCTCAGGCAGCTCAAAAGGCAGAGATAGCTCTTTTTTCACTTTAAATATATTATGGTTTACCCCATGATATATGACCTTTATCTTGTCTTCATCAAAATCAAGTCTTTGCAGTATTTCATTTTTGGAATAGTATGACCCTGTAATAATAATATCACTCAAAACAATATTTTTAAAAAAATTATTTTCAAAATATTCAATTCGTTCTTTGGGATGAAAATCTTTATGCAACAGGAAAGAAAAATCATGTACGGTTGTCACAATTTTTTTTGCTTTGATACTTTCATTTGGTATAAAACCTGGCTGCCAGTACAGATCATAACTTGAAAGGTTTAATAAACTGTATATTTTCAGCAATTTTCTTGTTATTTTTTTTAAAGATGCATTTGTGGAAATAAGTTTTTTAATACTTTTCAGCTGTAATGATTTTCTATTTTGATCTTCTAAAATATTTTTGGAAACATATCCATAATAAAAAAAAGTATTTACTTGTGCAGAGTTTTGCAAATATTTTGAAATTTCGTATGTATATCTTCCTATACCGGTCAAAGGAGAAAGCAATGCTACAGCATCTACTAATATTTTAGGCTTCAAACATATCTCGCAAGGTATATTTAAATTCTTGTTGCTTTAAGGTACCAATAAAAGAAAAAAGTTTTTCTGCTGAACCTGTTAAAGATTCAATTTCATTTTTTCTTACGAATGCAGGATTTATTTTAATTTTAATTTTATAGCCGGCAATCTCATTCATCATTGCTACCGCATCCAAAAGCTGTATGCCCCTGCCTGATGCTATATTGAGTATTTCGCCGCTCTCTTTACATGTAAGCATTCTTGTATAGGCTTCACATACAAAGCCAATATCATTAAATTCACGGCTTACATGTAAATTTCCAAGCTCTAAAACTTCTTTTTTTTCCTTGAAGGCTTTGACTATTTTTGGTATTAAAAAGTTTTCTGCCTGACCCGTTCCGGTATAATTAAAAGGTCTGCTGATGAGTATGGGAAGTTTGTCAAAATAGTTTTGTGCCAAGGTCTCCATAGCATATTTGCTTGCCCCGTAATGATTTGCCGGTTTTGGGCATAATGACTCGTCAAGTACGCTTAGTCCTTGATTGCCGTAAACCGTAGCACTGCTTGCTAAAATTATTTTTTTTGGATGAATATTTAAATCAAGCAAGGTATCAAGTATATTGATCGTTGCTATAGTGTTTACTTCATAAAATTGTGTACTGTTCTTGGAGCCAACAAAGGAAATCCCGGCTAAATGAATTAGAAAATCAGGTGTCACTGTTTTAAGTACAGCAGAAAGAGCTTCTTTTTTTGTAATATCACATTGATATTTTTTAGCTCCATGTTCTATGAATGAAGTTCCGTATACATCATATCCGGCATTTTCAAGATATGCCGAAAGATGCTTTCCTGTAAAACTGTCTATAGCTGTAATTAAAACTTTTTTCATGGTTTAAAAAACAAATCCGGATTCATTTCGTTTTAAATCTGCTTTTACCATCATAGCACACAACTCTTCAAGTGTGCAAGCAGGCTCCCATCCGAGAATATCCTTTGCTTTTTGGGGATTTCCAATGAGAAGTTCAACTTCTGCCGGTCTGTAGAATTTTGGATTGACCTTGACTACAGTTTTGCCTGTGGCTATATCAACAGCTGTTTCATCTTCTCCATTTCCTTGAAACTTTAATGTAATGCCAACTGCCTGAAATGCCATTTTTACAAAATCACGCACTGTTTCGGTACGGTTTGTTGCCAAAACATAGTTGTCCGGTTTTTCCGCCTGGAGCATCAGGTACATGCCTTCTACATAATCTTTTGCAAATCCCCAGTCTCTTTTTGCATCCATATTTCCAAGTTCCATACAGTCAAGCTTGCCAAGCTTGATTTTTGCAACACTGTCTGTAATCTTACGTGTCACGAATTCCAAACCCCGCAAAGGTGATTCATGATTAAACAAAATACCGCTGCATGCGAACATATCATAGGATTCTCTGTAGTTGACAACCATCCAGTGTGCATACATCTTTGCGGCACCGTAAGGGCTTCTTGGGTAAAAAGGCGTGTTTTCCGTTTGTGGAATCTCTTGTACTTTTCCAAACATTTCTGATGTTGATGCCTGGTAAAACTTTATTTTCGGATTGACGATGCGCACGGCTTCGAGCAGGTGTACACAGCCTAAAGCAGTTATTTGTGCTGTTGCAAGAGGCTGCTCAAACGAAACACCTACAAAACTCTGTGCCGCAAGATTGTAGATTTCGTCCGGTTGTATGGACATTACCATTCTGACACTGTCTGCCGCATCGGTCAAATCATATTCAACAAGATGCAAATTTGGATTTTTTTGTATACCCAATTCTTCAATACGCCAAAAGTTCACCGATGATGTACGTCTGTATGCACCATATACTTCGTAACCTTTGCTTAAAAGCAATTCGGTCAAATAAGCACCATCCTGACCTGTAATTCCTGTTACAATCGCTTTTTTCATTCTCTGCTCTCCATAAGTAACTGGTCTAAAAATCGTAGATTGTTAAAACTGTTGGTATCTACCAGCAAACCGACATAGGCATTGACCATAGTATACAGATTGTCAATATATTTATATTTGATATTATACATTTTTGCTTCGGCATCATTTAAGTCTATAATACTTTTGAGGCCTTTTTTGTAACCCTCATGTATTGCTTCAACAAAAAGTTCTGCAGATGTATATGCTTCTTTGTACATATAGACAGAATTAAGTGCAGCATTGAAGTTAGCCAAATCTTCTTTATAATTAACAGTGACTTTTTTCTTTGTGGCAAGCATGTCTTCCACAGCAGCCTGGTATCTTAATTTTGCAGATTCTACTTTTGATGCAGTATATCCACCTTTATAAAGCGGTATGTTTATATTCATCATCACATTGGCAACACTGTTAAAGGGTGAATCAATCGTCGGTGTATCTGTAGAGTATCTTGCATAAGAAGCACTAAGGCTTACATTTGGCAAATGTCCTGCAAAAGCATTTTTTATAGCTTTGTTTGCAAGTTCGAGCTGAATTTTTGACTGTTGTATCTCTAAAGAGTTCATTGTTTCATGGATAGTATCCCTCATTTGCGCCAACGCAGGAGAGATATTGTTTCGTATGCTGATAAGAGGAATAGTATAATCAGTTTTGCCTATAAAATGCTCTAACTGCATTTTGTAAACATTCAACAATCTTTTTTCTTTGTTCAAATCTATCTTTGAAGATTCATAATCAACTTTTATCTGCAAAAGATCCATTTTGTTGGCAAGCTTCATATCATATTTTTTTTGCAGTGCTTCCAGTTTAGAATGTTGATATGTAAGATAAGACTGCAATGCTGCTATTTTGTTTGTTGTTCGCAAAATATTCAAATATGCTTTAAAAACATCCTGTGCGAGTTGTTGTTCCTGGTATTTTACTTTTGTTGAAGAGTATTTACTTCTTAGTTTTTGCATATCAATTCTTGCCAAAGCGTCTGCATTATAAATAGACTGTTTAAGCGAGAGAGTATAATTTAGAAGTCCCTGTCTTGTTACATCCTGATTCGGGTTTGCTACATATTTAGACTTTTTATAATAAGCACTCAAATCAAGTTGCGGGTAGAGAGCCGCTTGTTCCTGTTTTATATCTTCTTTATCTGAAAGGTACATATATTTTGCTGACTGCAGCTGATTTGAATTTTGAACGGCCAAATTATAAGCCGTGCTAAAGAGAAGTTCTTTAGCACTCAAAACAGTTGCAAAAGCAAGCAGACTGGCAAAAAGTATACGTTTTTTATTATTCATAGAAAAAACTCCTTTTTACTGTTCAAGAAATGCTTTTTGCAGCATCATTGTCATTGGTTTCAGCAAATATTCTAAGGTGGTTTGCTTACCGGCTTTTATAATAATACTTACAGGCATACCTGCTTGAACTTCCAAATTATTCTTTTTAAGAACTTCTTTGCCTTTTTCTGTAAGTTTTAATTTTACAATATAGAAGCTGTTCCCTTTTTCATCTACAGTTATATCAGGTGAAACAAAGATTACCTCGCCTTGAATATTTTCTATAACATGACCTTTCATCTGGAATGACGGGAATGTCATATTTGCTTTGTGCCCTACTTTTACAAAATCTATATACTCAGGTGAAAGTTTCGCCTCTATAATAAGTTTCGCATCATTTGGAACAATTTCCATCAATTTTTTCCCTGGTGCGACAACAGCACCTATTGTGTGAAATGCCAAATTCATGACAATTCCGTCAACCGGTGACTTTACAATAGTACGGGAAAGTTTATCTTTGAGATTATTAATTCTCGCCTGCATATCTTCTATGGAAGTTTGGGCTTTACTCAGTTTTGTATTCAAATCTGTCAAGAACTTTTCTCTGTCAAGTTGCAATTGTGTTGTTATTGATTCTATTTGCGCAGTAAATTTTTCTATATTTGCTTGGCTTGAAAGGATATCAGACTCAATAGACTTAATTTTTCTTTGCGCATTTAAAAGCTTTTCTTTATCAACAAGACCTTTTTCCAGTAAAGATGACTGTTCTTTCACTTCATTTGTATATGTTTCTAAAAGTATTTTTTTTGTAATCACTACTTTTTTAAGACTTGAAATCTGTTGTTCCAATGAAACTTTTTTTTGCTTTGCAATAAGCTCATTTTTTTTCATATAGCTTATTTCATTCCTGAAAATTTCCATATGTCTGCGAATTATTTTATCTTTTTTGAGACTTGGAAGTATATTAAGTTTAGCTGAAAACTGAATAGTTTCTTCCCCTTTGTGTTCAGCAATTAATCTGTTTTCAGCTATCAATCTGTCTCTTAATGCAATATTCTCATAATAATTTGCCAACATTGAATTCAGCTCTGATTCAGTTTTTATTGTACTGAATTTAATTAGTTTATCGCCTTTTTTTACATGATCGCCATCTTTGACATAAATAGCTTCAATAATACCGCCTTCAAGATATTGAATGATTTTTTTATTGGATGCTACTACGACCTTTCCACCGGCTGGAACACCGGATTCCAACTCAGCAAGAGCAGCCCATGTTCCAAATCCAAAGAAGATTAAAAAGACAACAACTAGACCTATCCTGATATATGTATGGTCATTTGTATCTGGTAAATTATTTTCACTCATTACTTTTCTCCCGGTTTTGTCATTTTAACAGTTGGTGTCATTTTTGCTTCTTTTGTCTGCACATTCTGCTGCGTTTGTTTTACATTCTCTTTAAGCTTTGCCAAAACTTCATTCTTTGGACCATACATACTGAGCGTGCCTTGAGTAAATACTGCTAAATTATCAACAACTGCCAAGATATTCGGTCTGTGCGTTATAACTATAATTGTGCTTCCGTTTTCTTTCATTTGCACAATAGCATTTAAAAGTGCTTTTTCTCCCTCTTCGTCCAAGTTTGAGTTTGGTTCATCCAAAACAATAAGAGGCGGTTTTTTATAGAGTGCTCTTGCCAAGCCTATACGTTGTCTTTGCCCGCCAGAAAGAGTACTTCCTCCTGCACCGACAACAGTATCATAGCCATTTGGCAGAGTTAAAATCATATGATGCACACCTGCTGTAGTGGCAGCTTCAACAACGCTCTCAGGATCAACCTCTGAAAAACGAGCAATATTTTCACTGATACTTCCCTCAAACAACTCTATGTCCTGCGGCAAATAACCAATATATTTTCCCAAGTCAATTGAGTTCCATTGATGAATATCTGCTCCATCAAGCCTGACTTTTCCGGCTGCCAAAGGCCATACACCAAGGATGGCTCTGGCAAAAGTTGATTTCCCTGAGGCACTCGGTCCAACAATGCCCACTGTCATTCCTTGAGGAATATACATACTTATCCCTTTTAATGCAGGTACTTTTGCAGCCGGCGGCGTCACAACTATATTTTCAACTTTTATTTCACCTTTTGGTGCCGGAAGCTGCATAGGCTCCGGTAATTCAGGAACTTCTTTTAAAAGGTTATTCAACCTTTTGTATGACTCTTTTGCATCAGCAAAACCTTTCCAGCTGTTTGTAAGCAGATCAAGCGGCTGCAGGGCTCTTCCCATAAGTACCGCACCGGCAATAATCACACCCGGAGATATTAAACCGTTAATTGCAAGGTAAGCCCCTATACCATAAGTTAAAGACTGAAAAAGTTGTCTGAGCGTTTTGCTCATATTTGACCATTTTCCGGCTTTGTCACTTGCGCTTGCCTGTATTTTCAAGAAACTGTGATGTTTTTCCAACCATCTGTTCTTAATATTGTCATTCATACCCATTGCGTGTACTACTTCCGCATTTTGCAGATTTTTATTTAAATATTGTATAGAAAGATTATTCATCTTGTTTGCACTGGCCAAATCTTTCTTTGTTGTTTTTTCATTAATAATAGTGATTGTCATAATAACGAGTGCAGCAAAGACAGTAAAAGCCGCGAACCAAGGGCTGAATATATACATAACGAACAGATATATTGGAAACCAGGGAGAATCAAAAAGAGCAAAAACACCGTTTCCGGTCATATATTGCCGAATTTTTATCAGATCCGTAACAGGCATAGAAGAAGCTTGTGCCGGATTAAGTCTTGCATGATTAAAAATAACATCAAAAAGATACCCATTGAGAGCAAGATCCATTTTATTACCGATTCTTACCAGAATTCTAGAACGTATCAGTTCCAAAACTCCCATTGTCGCAAATAAAAAAACGACTATAATAGTAAGCAAAACCAAGGTTTCGATACTTTGGCTTGCCATTACCCGATCATATACCTGTAACATATAGATAGAAGGAACAAGCATCAGAATATTGACAAAGAAACTGAAAAAGCCTACAAAAAGAAATGATTTTTTCGTCTCTTTGAGAACTTGTTCAAGTTTTGTCAGTGCTATACCTTCTTTGGTTAATTTATTCATTGTCTGTCCTAAGTTTAGTTTTGTCTTTGCTGTGCTATATTAAAAAGTGTTTGTATATTGTCAAGGGATTTTAAATGTGCATCAATCAAAGTAATAATGCCCTTTCTTACCCAGTCCGCTAAAATATCATCACTCAAGGCATTCAATTTTTCGCGATTGATTACTTTAAAACCGTTGACCAACACTTTTTTCTCATCACCTTCACCTACGGAAATTTCTCTTTCTTCCAGTATGCCGCTCTCATTTATTATTTTTGCTACATTTGCTGTAATATTTGCATCTTTTTCATAGGCTGTTAAAAAATTTATGGTGTTTTTAAGTGTATCAGACTGAGAGCCATCTTTTTTGAAAAGCTGTTTCCCTTTTGTTTTAGAAAAAACTTCTGCTTCTTCCTCTATAAGTATTACTTTTTGATCCGGGTTTTCTTTCGTGCTCCCTAAAGAAAAAGGGTATTTTCTCAAAAATGCCGGTACATACTGTGCTATATATTTGCCTTCACTGTTTACGGCAAGGTTAGGGCCGCCCAAAGAGGTAAGCGCCACAAGAGTAGGCATTTCATCACCTGTAAACACTACAGGGAACATCTGCGCTATCTTTGTCACTTCATTTGCCAATACAGGCACAAACCCCATCTCTTTTGCAAACTTTAAATTCTCCAACGGAGATATTTTCAAATTTTTGTGTGTTTCTTTATCTAATACTACAAAGTTGTTTACCATTTTTTTTCCTTTAGTTTTGTTTTTTTTTGGTCTTCCTCTCTTTTGTGAGAGTAAAGAGTGTCCTGTTATTGTTTCGAGTTTTTTATAAAACTCCAAACTTCCTGTAGGCAACTGCTTATTTAAACAGTTTGCTATAAAGCTTTTTGCATCATCCAAAAGCGGTGCAGCAAGAAACCTGTTTTTATACGCCAATTCTCTGTCTGCATTATCTCTGCCAAGCAGTTTATAAACGTCATGCTGCACTGTAAAATCATCTGTTGTTTCCAAAGTTTTATCTTTGAGAGATTCTATATAGTGCATAACTTCAAGTATATATCTGTCTTCTACCGGTGAGCTTTTGTATCTGCCTTGCCATAGCGTACCGCTTCTGTTATATTTTTTATTAAAATAAGAAACGTATTTTAGACCGACACTCTGCATAAATCGAGAGAGGCTGTCTTTATCTGAAAATGTACAAAGAAGATGTACTTCAGAAGGCATCAGTGCATATGTATGTATTCCAACACGCAGATCTTGAGACAAATTTTTCAACAAATTTTTATAAAAAAGAGTGTCTTCTTCTTCTCTGAATATCCGTTCTTCATTGATTCCCTGTATACCTATATGAAGTGCTGTATTATCAACAAAAAGCCTCTCTTTTCTTGCCACTGTTTTTCCTCTATTGTTGGATAGCAGGAAGTATAGTAGAAGTAAACTTAAGTTCTATTAAAATTGACTCTGACACTATTTAATTTTACAGATTTATACCCCAACTGAATGTTGGCACTGCACTTGTTATGACTTTTATCACCTGACTGAAAAGTGCCGGTTCAAGTGTTGCTGTCGCATAAATATTTTTTTCCATATTTTTAAGCACAAATTGGATATACCCGTTTCCAAGTTTTGTAATATCGATACTTTCTAAAAGAACAGGAACTTTTTGTGTAAGCGTAAATGTTGCGCTGTCCGTAGGTGTCTGCTGCGAAGGAGGCGGAACAGAAGGAACACTGCCCTTTTGTTCCTGTGTTTGAGTGCTTTGTACGACTGCTTGCGTCTCATAATTCATATACTCAAACAGATGAGGAAGAAGTTTAATAAGAAAATTTCTTGTAAGCCAAAAATCTACCCGATTTTCGGCATCTTGATAATTTACAGTAAGAAGGAGTCTGTCTTCCTTCTCACTATAGATACATGTAAATGTTTTTGCCTGTTTTATTATTTTTTGTGACAATATTCGCTTCCAGCCTTATTTTTGATAAATTTATACTAAGTTCTATTGGATTCACATTTTACAGTGGCGTAATTCGAAAAGTCTGTCAGTGCCATTAGCATCATAAGGTTCTACAATAAACACTATTTCTACCGCCATTGCTTAGTGCTATTAGCTTTATAATATATTTTGTTTAAAATCACATTATTATATCAAAACTATTTGTAATTCAACTTAATTATTTAGCACCTTGTATCAGCCAACATAAAGGTTAAAAAGATAAAATTCTACTCTATTTTCGCCGACATAGCTCAGTTGGCTAGAGCAGCTGATTTGTAATCAGCAGGCCCGGGGTTCAAATCCTCGTGTCGGCACCACTTCCAAATGACTCTATACATCTTCAAAAAAACAACTTTAAAAAACTTATGTTACAATTTATAAAATAGTTTTCCTTAGACAACAGAATTTTTAGCAGGATATATTATGGCAACTATAAGAGAAAAAATAAGTGGACTTTATATAGCATTTTTCAACAGAGCACCGGATTTGGCAGGATTGCTTTACTGGGAAGCGCAAAGTTTGAATCTAGGTGAAGATGTAGCAATAAAAACACTAGCAAGCGGCTTTGCCACACATGAAATATTTAATGATTTGTATAGTCAACTTGACAATAATGAATTTGTAAATGCTATCTATATAAATACATTGGGACAAGCCGGAGACAGTGAAGGCATACAGTACTGGACACAACAGATAAATACCGGTATGTCTAGATCTGACATGGTAGCAAATTTCATTTCCATATCTTTGGATTTTAATCCTAATGATCCACAATATCAAAACCTGTCTCAGTCACAAATAGATTCTGCATTGCAAAGACAGGCATATATAGCTAACAAAGTAAATGTTGCACTACACTTTACGGATACTTTAGCAGACCTTACAAATCTTGATGCATCAACAGATCCCGCTGATATAATATCACTGGATGAGGATTCTGCATATCAGGCATCTGTAGATGTATTATCTAATGTGACATACGACAAGACAACTGTAGATAATGTTATAGAAAGTATAAATTTAGTTGCAAACAGAGATGATGCCATAGATATTCTAGATACTGTGAATGATATAAAACCTGAGAATATTTTAATTTTTTTGGATGAGAATGCGCCTGTGTTTAGCTCATCATCTGCTCTTGATCCCATTGATGAGAACAGCGGTGCCAATCAGCTCATCTATACAGCTGCTGCTTCTGATGAGAGCAGTGTTGTCTACAGTTTGGAGAGTGTCGGGGATGCCTCTTACTTTAGTATTGATGCGCAAAGCGGTGCTGTTACTCTTTTGGAGAATCCTGATTTTGAGAGTAAAAGCAGTTATGCTTTTAGTGTGCTTGCAACGGATGCCAGCGGCAACAGCAGCAGTTTGAACCTTACTTTACATGTAAACGATCTCGATGAGAATGCGCCTGTGTTTAGCTCATCATCTGCTCTTGATCCCATTGATGAGAACAGCGGTGCCAATCAGCTCATCTATACAGCTGCTGCTTCTGATGAGAGCAGTGTTGTCTACAGTTTGGAGAGTGTCGGGGATGCCTCTTACTTTAGTATTGATGCGCAAAGCGGTGCTGTTACTCTTTTGGAGAATCCTGATTTTGAGAGTAAAAGCAGTTATGCTTTTAGTGTGCTTGCAACGGATGCCAGCGGCAACAGCAGCAGTTTGAACCTTACTTTACATGTAAACGATCTCGATGAGAATGCGCCTGTGTTTAGCTCATCATCTGCTCTTGATCCCATTGATGAGAACAGCGGTGCCAATCAGCTCATCTATACAGCTGCTGCTTCTGATGAGAGCAGTGTTGTCTACAGTTTGGAGAGTGTCGGGGATGCCTCTTACTTTAGTATTGATGCGCAAAGCGGTGCTGTTACTCTTTTGGAGAATCCTGATTTTGAGAGTAAAAGCAGTTATGCTTTTAGTGTGCTTGCAACGGATGCCAGCGGCAACAGCAGCAGTTTGAACCTTACTTTACATGTAAACGATCTCGATGAGAATGCGCCTGTGTTTAGCTCATCATCTGCTCTTGATCCCATTGATGAGAACAGCGGTGCCAATCAGCTCATCTATACAGCTGCTGCTTCTGATGAGAGCAGTGTTGTCTACAGTTTGGAGAGTGTCGGGGATGCCTCTTACTTTAGTATTGATGCGCAAAGCGGTGCTGTTACTCTTTTGGAGAATCCTGATTTTGAGAGTAAAAGCAGTTATGCTTTTAGTGTGCTTGCAACGGATGCCAGCGGCAACAGCAGCAGTTTGAACCTTACTTTACATGTAAACGATCTCGATGAGAATGCGCCTGTGTTTAGCTCATCATCTGCTCTTGATCCCATTGATGAGAACAGCGGTGCCAATCAGCTCATCTATACAGCTGCTGCTTCTGATGAGAGCAGTGTTGTCTACAGTTTGGAGAGTGTCGGGGATGCCTCTTACTTTAGTATTGATGCGCAAAGCGGTGCTGTTACTCTTTTGGAGAATCCTGATTTTGAGAGTAAAAGCAGTTATGCTTTTAGTGTGCTTGCAACGGATGCCAGCGGCAACAGCAGCAGTTTGAACCTTACTTTACATGTAAACGATCTCGATGAGAATGCGCCTGTGTTTAGCTCATCATCTGCTCTTGATCCCATTGATGAGAACAGCGGTGCCAATCAGCTCATCTATACAGCTGCTGCTTCTGATGAGAGCAGTGTTGTCTACAGTTTGGAGAGTGTCGGGGATGCCTCTTACTTTAGTATTGATGCGCAAAGCGGTGCTGTTACTCTTTTGGAGAATCCTGATTTTGAGAGTAAAAGCAGTTATGCTTTTAGTGTGCTTGCAACGGATGCCAGCGGCAACAGCAGCAGTTTGAACCTTACTTTACATGTAAACGATCTCGATGAGAATGCGCCTGTGTTTAGCTCATCATCTGCTCTTGATCCCATTGATGAGAACAGCGGTGCCAATCAGCTCATCTATACAGCTGCTGCTTCTGATGAGAGCAGTGTTGTCTACAGTTTGGAGAGTGTCGGGGATGCCTCTTACTTTAGTATTGATGCGCAAAGCGGTGCTGTTACTCTTTTGGAGAATCCTGATTTTGAGAGTAAAAGCAGTTATGCTTTTAGTGTGCTTGCAACGGATGCCAGCGGCAACAGCAGCAGTTTGAACCTTACTTTACATGTAAACGATCTCGATGAGAATGCGCCTGTGTTTAGCTCATCATCTGCTCTTGATCCCATTGATGAGAACAGCGGTGCCAATCAGCTCATCTATACAGCTGCTGCTTCTGATGAGAGCAGTGTTGTCTACAGTTTGGAGAGTGTCGGGGATGCCTCTTACTTTAGTATTGATGCGCAAAGCGGTGCTGTTACTCTTTTGGAGAATCCTGATTTTGAGAGTAAAAGCAGTTATGCTTTTAGTGTGCTTGCAACGGATGCCAGCGGCAACAGCAGCAGTTTGAACCTTACTTTACATGTAAACGATCTCGATGAGAATGCGCCTGTGTTTAGCTCATCATCTGCTCTTGATCCCATTGATGAGAACAGCGGTGCCAATCAGCTCATCTATACAGCTGCTGCTTCTGATGAGAGCAGTGTTGTCTACAGTTTGGAGAGTGTCGGGGATGCCTCTTACTTTAGTATTGATGCGCAAAGCGGTGCTGTTACTCTTTTGGAGAATCCTGATTTTGAGAGTAAAAGCAGTTATGCTTTTAGTGTGCTTGCAACGGATGCCAGCGGCAACAGCAGCAGTTTGAACCTTACTTTACATGTAAACGATCTCGATGAGAATGCGCCTGTGTTTAGCTCATCATCTGCTCTTGATCCCATTGATGAGAACAGCGGTGCCAATCAGCTCATCTATACAGCTGCTGCTTCTGATGAGAGCAGTGTTGTCTACAGTTTGGAGAGTGTCGGGGATGCCTCTTACTTTAGTATTGATGCGCAAAGCGGTGCTGTTACTCTTTTGGAGAATCCTGATTTTGAGAGTAAAAGCAGTTATGCTTTTAGTGTGCTTGCAACGGATGCCAGCGGCAACAGCAGCAGTTTGAACCTTACTTTACATGTAAACGATCTCGATGAGAATGCGCCTGTGTTTAGCTCATCATCTGCTCTTGATCCCATTGATGAGAACAGCGGTGCCAATCAGCTCATCTATACAGCTGCTGCTTCTGATGAGAGCAGTGTTGTCTACAGTTTGGAGAGTGTCGGGGATGCCTCTTACTTTAGTATTGATGCGCAAAGCGGTGCTGTTACTCTTTTGGAGAATCCTGATTTTGAGAGTAAAAGCAGTTATGCTTTTAGTGTGCTTGCAACGGATGCCAGCGGCAACAGCAGCAGTTTGAACCTTACTTTACATGTAAACGATCTCGATGAGAATGCGCTTTCTCCTTCAAATGTCAACCCTGGTCTTGGCGATCTAAGTACTGCGAATACCTATGGTGTTTCGGCACTCTTATCTGAGACATACTGGGATAATTCAACAACTATTACATACACTTTTAATACATCCATACCCAATGATTATTATAATTATGGTGACGGTACCGAACTGACTACGGGTTGGACAGAGTTAAATAATGCACAGAAAAATGCTATGACAAGTATTTTTGATGCTGTGGGAGAGTTGCTGGGTGTCTCTTTTGAAAATTTAGGCAGTGACGGTATGATTGGCATAAATATAGTTGACATGGATGCCGATACCAGCGGATTTGCATTTTATCCCGGAGACAACCCGACATATGCAGGAGATATTTTTCTCTCAAGTCAATTTAATTCCGATCCAGACTCCTACGGCTTAGAGGCAGGTGAAGAGGGGTGGAGTACTATGGCTCATGAATTAGGACATGCTCTTGGTCTTGAACATCCGTTTGATGGGGATGTTACGCTTCCTGCAGAAGTTGATGACGCAAATCATACCATAATGTCATATACACAAAGAGACAACTACTACCCGGGTTTTACTATAACAGAGACAGCTGACAAGAAGTTTATAAAGGCAACAGGAACAAATATAAGTTCTCAGCTCTATTCGCTGTATGATGTAGCAGCACTGCAGTCTGTTTATGGAGTAAATGACACAACAGCAACAGGTGATGATATATATACCCTTACATTTACAGACAATAAAATTGAGACTATCTGGGATGCCGGTGGCACAGATACACTTGATTTTTCTGCCGGAACCGGTTCAAGCAGAGTGGATTTAAATCCAGGAAGCCTAAACAGTGTCGATGAATACAGTGTAGATGAAGTTGTAAACTACTATCAAAACAGTGTGAACGACAGTGATTTTAATGACTATATCAGTGATTTTATCTATAACGATCTTTACAATACAGGACTGTTGTATACAGGCAAAAACAATTTTGCTATCTCTACAGGTACAATTATAGAAAATATAAAAACCGGTTCAGGTTCAGATATTATAACAGATAACATGGTAGATAACAATATTTTTACTTTTGCAGGAGACGATAGTATTTACATTGGAAACGGAGGGTATGATTATATAGACGGCGGAGAAGGAAATGATATTTTATATATAGATTTAACTCAAGACAGCGTTACAATTACTTCCCTGACTGACGGCAGCTATGATGTATTGGCAGATGACAACAGTTTTGAAGCAAATTTGATTGGTATTGAAAGTATATATTTTAGTGACGGGATACAGAGTCTGGTATAAAACACTGTATCATTCATCAGCCCAGTCTTCATAAGAAACTGTTCGTAATTGCCATACACCATTTAAGAAAACAGCCTCGTCGGTAGATATGAAATGAATATTTCCGCTGGCATACCACTCTTTGGTAACTTTTGAGGCTATATACCAGTCGCCGTTATTATCCTGACTCAATGTTGCAACAACTTGAGAGGATTGGGTTCCGTTTTCATACCAGGTTTTGGCATCAACCAAAAAAGCATTCCAGTATCCGTCACTGTCTTGTTTTATTTCATAATGATATTCTGATTTCAACTTTCCGTTTTCATACCAGAACCATTCGTCTTTGTGCAAATCTACAAAGCCATAAACGGGTTGGTATTTTGCTTCATTAATTTCTTTGCTTAGCATCTGTCCATTTTCCGGATCATAAGTTCTAATCTCTTGCGCAGATATATAATAGTAATCAGAAGAGGGATATTTAACCGGAACATATATGGTCTCTTCGATTTTCACTCCATCATCATTCCATTTGGTATCGTTGCTGATCAGTCCTGTCCATGAACCATTTACCAGTTGATTAATATAGATTTTCTTCTCCCTCATAATACCATTGTCATACCAAAGTGTACTTTGTGTCGGTACTGGACGCCAATAGCCATCATTGTCTTTTTTTGGTACAAACAATTCTTCAGATATTTGTGTTCCGTTTTCATTCCACTGTGTAAATTTAGTTTTTACACTGTACCAATCGCCATCATCCTGAAGTTCCGGTTCAAAAAGAGCTTCACTTTTAAGATTGCCGTTTTCAAAATACTCTCTTGTTTTTAAGTAAACAGAACTCCATGTACCATCTCTGTTTTTCTTTTGCACAAAAAAACTTTCACTCGCTTTATTGCCATTTTCATACCAAATTGTCACCCCATCATTTAATGATATATATGTACCGTATGGACCCTTTGCGTATGCATAAAAGTATTCTGTATGCTTTTGCCCTGACTCAAAATAGTCAATACTATGGACATTATTAGTTGAATAAAATTCATATTCAATTTCAAATGGTAATAGAATAAAGTCATTTTCAGAACTGACATTTTGCATAGCATCATCACTATAATATACTTCTTTTATTTTATGTTCATAAATACCTACACATTGATACCTCTCAACCTTGTAATCAGTATCAATCTTTTTTTCAAGTGTCATATCTGCAGGACACTCCAGTTTCCAATCTTCATATGTATAGAGTTCTTTTAGGCTGTTGTTTTCGTCTTCTGCAGCACAATACTCACTCCCGTCTTCATCATATGCAATTTTTTCGCCTGCTTTACATATATTGTATACATAGTGATTCATATGTGAATCATAATTAATACCATTGACATTCACCCGTGAAAATGTGTAGAGATTAAAATTCTGCTGTGTTGTATTGTCGGCGTTAAATGTCAATGCTTCTGTGTAGAGTTTTTCACTACTGTTTGTTTCATTGAGTTTATAATATATATCGGCACTGTTTTGCTGTGTCAGAGTTACACTTATACTCTCTTCAAACCAGCCGCCAGAAGGTGTCGCAACAGGAGGTTTCGGCAACTTTAGAAGTGTGATTTCATTGCTTTTTGTTCCATTGTCCAGAAGAGCATAGATTCGAACCGGACCAACGGCAAGTCCTGCAGGCACTTTGTCAGTCAAAATCTCTGTATCTGTTACATTTACAATGTCTCCCTCATATATCTGATTTTCATGATCGACAAAGTATATGTGTGCCACAGTATCCAAACCCTTGCCATATACAGTAAGACTCTCTCCGTCTTCAAGAGTATCTGAACCTGCATCACTAAGACTAAAAGTTTTTACATTGAAAAACCGGCTTGCATTTTTCAGAGATGTCTTTACATGTATATAGCCACTCACAGCGCCAACAGGCACGATAACCCTGATTTCATTAATATTTTTGGAAACAATTGCGGCAGGTAGCGCTTCACCGTCCGCATTTGGAAATGTTACTTCTACCTCACTCAAAGGAACCCAGCCGCATCCCTTTAATACTATTTCAGTGCCTGGTGTAACATTCTCTGGTATCGCACTGTCAAAGTAGAGCTTGGAGTCCTGCGCAGAGACCATACGAACAGGCTCCGGATATACACTCGTATATCCAAAGTTTGTTACTGCAAGATAATCTGTTCTGCTTCCATTGCCAAGCAGTGCATCAAGAGAAAAATCTGCCACAAGGTCTGTTCCTGTTGTGGGAACAAACACAGATTCTGCCTCTACTTTATCCGAAAGAATTCCCATAGAGACTTCAGGAGTATTTCCGTCTACAACACTCATCCCTTTGCCTCCAATACTAAAGGTCTGTATTGTTTTGCCTGCAGTTTGGGCTACACACAGGGGTGCAACACTTGAAACTTCAAACGGAAAATCAATATATGCGTTAATCTCTTTGGGATTGGCACCCATATCTATAATACTCTCTGCTATAACACCTGTATCACTGAGGACACTTATGTTGTCATACACAAAAAAAGATGCTTCTGTAATCCAGCCTATTACAGGAACAAGTGCCACTGACTTTTTAAGTATATACTTCTCTCCCGCAGAAGCAACCATAATCATCAGTTTATTGACTATATGCTCTGTATTTCCCATTCCTATCAGTTCTGCAATCCCTTTTGCCGTCTGTTCACACTTCGTACTGGTCACACCGTGTTCAAAACACTCCTGCAAACCGTTTTTTACAGGATTAATAATAAAGTCCTTTGTCAAAGTTGACCAATTGCTGTTGCCTCTTGCAATCTGTTCTGTGAGCTGCACCATGAAGTTGGCACCGTATATATCGCTCAAAGCAGTCACCATTCGACGGGAAACAGAATAGTTATCACCATAGCGGGCTTGAATCTTTTTATCTATTATTGTAGAGAGCAGCATGTTTAATGCAGGAGCACCAACACCTTCAAGCCAGACCCGTATCATCAAAAGTGTAGCAAGTTTTTGTTTGTCCGTCACGCCCTCTTTCGCCCCGGCAATTATTTCTATATGGGCATCTCTGCCGCTTAATCTTAAATTTTTAAGGCTGGATATTCCAAAGAGCGGCCAGCCTTTTGGTCCAAGAATTGAAGCACTGCTGAACGGGTCGCCATGCGAATAGTTTCTGATAATTTCTCCGGTTTTCTTATCTCGCACTTCAATGCTCAGAAACAGTCTTGTATCATTTACAACATTTACACTTCCGTCATTGAGTTTTCCGCTTTTGATTTCAAAAATATATTTGTTGTCATCAACATAAATATTGTCGTTTGGAGGGTCCTGTGTTATAACGACTGCATTATCCGTTGCGTCTGAAGTCTGAACCTGCTTTGCATTTGCAGCAGGAGAATTATAATAGTTTATCACCTCTTTGAGGGCATCCTGAAAAACAGTTTTCAAATTCCCGTCACTCAGGTTTGCCCATGCGGTAAAATCTTCTTTTTGCAAACTGGCGATGGCATCTGCGAGTGCCTGCACCTTTGGTTCAGAAGAGAGTCTGTTGTACAAAGCGCTCAACTGATTTTCCGGCATGGTTGCACTCACGCCCATTCCCATAAAAAGCCAGGCAATCGCTGTTGATTTGCAATCTGCGTTGAGTGTTGTCATATCCGGTAAAACAACAGCACTGTAAAGAGCAACATACTCACCGCCAGGCAATGCAGCAAAAGCATGCACATACTGCATGGTTTTGTTTTCTACACTGAGCAGGGTATTGTATGCTGTATCAAGAGTATACTCTTTTTGTCCCTCTGTGAAAGAGATGTCTGAGGCATTGATATCTACACCCTCAGCCAATGTTACATGTAAAGGTATATCTCTTTTGACACTGAGATAAAGAGTATTTGTTTTCAAATTGGAAAATTCCAAATGAAAGGTACCTGATTGCAGCGTATCTGGCACTTGAAATGTCACTTTGCTGTCTGATACCGTTGCTGATACGGAACTGTCGGCATCCTGTGTCTCAAACTTTACAAGTGCATTTCCAGAAGGAAGGTTTTTGCCGGTTATCGTTACAATATCACCTGCTTTCGCCACTTCCGGTTCTACCGACTCGATAAACGGAGTCTTGTCTGACATCGTTTTATACGAAATGCCAAAAGTAGAAAAATCGGCACTTTTGAGTTTCAAGGTTCCCGCAACAGTATCAAGCGGCGCCACAAAAGTAATATTTTCGTCTGCCATATAAACCGGTATGATTTCTTTACTGCCGTTTGCTGTCTGCAGCTCTACCTTTACAGCTCCTGCCGGAGTTTGTGAGACTCTCATTTTGGCTTCCTCTCCGGGTATCAGAGTATCTATCAAATCAAATCCGTTAAGAGACGCATGAAGAGATAAAACAGTGGCAGTGTTTTTCAACGTATCCACGCCCCATTCATCTAAAATCTTTTGAATAGGATCTGCACTCTGCGCCACAGTGTTTAAATATGAAACAGCCGCACTCACCGTTGCCGGATCTTCATTTACTGTTGAGAGTATCTTTATGGAGGCTTTGTAAGCCGGGTCATCTTCAGGATCTTGCGGATCTGCCACATCTGTCCTTTCTCCCAGTTTGCTGACAAAATCAATGGCAACAACTGTTTTGTTGGTAATGAGGTTTTGTCTCAGTATCGCAGCATCGAGTTCACTTTGGGAGAGATTTGGAAAGTTCTGCGGTGTCAAATCGAGCGTCAGAGACATCTCTATAAATGTTGCTACCATGTCGGAACGGCTTAAACCGTTGTTGAGCAAATTTGTCCAGTATGCTATCCCTTCTGCATCGCCCTCTCTTCCCAATGAGTTTATATATATGGCTTTTACAAAAGATTCATTGTCCAGGCTGCTGTAAGTAGAAGTAAAGACAGGATGTGTGGCAAAACCTGCTGAGAGCTCTTTTAGAACAACCAAAGCACTCTGTCCGTTTGCCTGCACGGCATTGGCTCTTTTTGTCCAGTAAGAGAGTCCTGACATATCAGGCGCACGGTTAAAGAATGCCACATACAGACCGGCTATTTTTTGCTCTGTAGAAACTGTTTTTGCATATAATGTTACTGTGAGAAGTGTTAGAGAGATTAAGACGAGGATCAACTTTTTCATTGTTCTATCCTGTTATTTTTTATAATTATATCATGTATAATTTTAAAGAATTCTTGCATAGAGAAGAATACCGACTGTTCCAAGTCCGTTTGAGTCATCAGGGTTTCTCTTGATATCTTCAAGAAGTGTATTTATTCTTTTTAATATTTTTTTATCATTCTGTACCCAGTACTGATAATCTTCCCAGCCTTTATCAGCAAAGCCTATAAGCATATTTAAATCTCTTTTGTAATAAATTTACTACTTTCAATCTGCTCAATAGCATCATTTAGTCTATCTCTGTTATTTTTTGAGCCCAATAAATACAGAGTTTCTTTTAGGGAACTATATTCAGCATAAGAGATGATGACAGCAGACTTGTTGTTTTTTGTAGTAATTATGTACTCATCAAAGTCATCACAGACTTTATCTATGATATTTCTAAGATTATTTCTTGCTTGTGAATAAAATACAGCTTGCATCAAAACTCCTTTTGTCAATATATTGTCATTATAGCTAAAGCATATACAATATGTCTATGTTCATTGTTTTACAAAACAAAATAGCAAAATAGTGCCTGACACCTTTTCCTGGCACCTTTTTTTTAAAAATAATCTACTATTTTCCAATGCTTTTTATATGCAAATATAGCAATCATAGCTGCAGTCACAAAACCTATACTGTATATCAATATTCCTAAACTACTCATCTCTCAAATCCTTTATTAGTATTTCTAATCTATTTAATTTTAAATAAGCTAACACTATACCAAATGATAAAAATAAAAAAGGAATTAGTAATAATAAACCTACCAATAATTCTTTTTCAAATACAGATAATCCAAAGCCACCGATGGCTCCATTTACTGCCATAAGAATAAAGATTTTTTTATATACTATATCCGCTTCTTTAGATATTATATTTGCTTTATCTTTCCGTTCCTGTAATGTCATAAGATTATTATACAATAAAAAAGGTAAAAAATGATTGGAGTAACATAATGCTTAATTCTGCAGGAAAAGGTTGGTTTGGTGGATGCAAAGAATGGTGCCTGGCAGCTTTGTTAAACTTAAGTTTTTAAAAAGTAAAGTTTCTTTTTGGTGCCTTAAAAAAAAGCCCCGCATTCTCAAAAAGAGAGTGCGGGGCTTCGTTACGCTTTTGCGTGTGCGCAAACCTGCGGGTGCAGGTTTACGAGAGGGTTGAATGCCTGTTAAGCAAAGTCTGCGAAGTCTGCTGCAGTCAATGTACCTGCATCAGTTATACCTGTAAGTGTAGCTATCAATGTAAGTTCATCAGCATCAATAACTAAATCAATACTTGCACCACTAGCTGCATCAGCTTCGAATATAGCTGTGTGCGTTCCATCTGAAACAGCGAGGTAGATTACCGAGTTATTATTTTCATATGCAACATTATCAGTATTTGCGGCACCTTGTTCAATATTTGCAAGATAAGTTGCTACGCTTGCAGTATCCAGTGCTGCCGCATCTGCTGTATTTGTATCACCATTATTAATAATCACCATTCCTGAATTTGCAGTCAGAGTTTCATTTCCAGTTGTATCCGCACTTGCTATAGTTTGCAAACTAACAGCATTAGTTACATTTGCTACATCACTAGCACCAGTAAAGTCGATAACATCTTCTGCTGCTGTAAAGCCGCTTATAGTATCTGCACCTTCACCACCAAATGCGATAGCTACCGTGTCTATTGCTGAATCTGTATCTGTAAGATCTATAGAATCATTACCTGCGCCGCCTGTGATAGTATCTGCACCTGCGCCGCCTGTGAGTGTATCATCACCTGCATTACCATTGAGTATATCAGCATACGCAGTTCCTGTTATAGTATCAGCATTTACTGTACCGTTGATAGTCCATCCTGTATCACCACCGGCACTACTCATGTCTACACCTAAACCGCCTGTAGCCATATTTATAGTAGTTGTTCCACCACCTGTGTTAAAAGTATTGGCATCTGCTATAAATGTTGTAATATTATTTACAGTTAAATCACCGCCAGTCGTCGCTTGGAAGTAATCATTGTTTCCACCATCTGTAACAGTTGCACTTGCACTGTTTTGAGAAACAAATGTATCAGTACCTCCGTTACCTGTAAGTGTTGCTGTGACACCATTACCATCAACTTCAAACAGATCATCACCTGCTCCACCAGTTAGTACTACTGTTATAGCTGCTACATTATTATTATAGACTCGAAGCTCTAAATCACCATCTGTTTCAGCACTTCCATCTATAGTTACATTGTTTGTAAAGCTAAATGCACTAATATCCATCGTAGCACCATTTGCAACAGTTGTATCTAGAAGAGTAATACTTGTTGCAGCATCACCAAGAACTACTGTCTCAACATTGGTTACACTATCAAGATCATCTGTACCAGCACCATTATCTGTAAATCTCAATGTATCAATTCCGTTACCGCCATCAATCATACCTGATTGTGCTAAATTTAGACCAAAGTCGATATCGTCATCACCGTTACCACCTGTAACATTTACAGTTCCGTTACTCTCGGCAGAAGCATCAAGAGTCAGAGCATTTGCAGCAGAGAGTGCTGAAGCATCTATGCTCATTGTATCTCCATTCGCAACTGTTTCATCTATCAGTGTAATACTTGTTGCAGCATCGCCTAGTGTTACTGTCTCTACATTTGTTACACCATCTAAATCATCTGTAGCACTATTGCCGTCTGTAAAGTTCAGCGTATCTGTTCCGGCACCACCATCTATAGTGTTTGCACTTGTTAAGTTAGTACCAAATGAGATTGTGTCATTATTTGCACTACCTGTAACATTTACAACTCCATCTGTTTCTGCTGAAGCATCAAGTGTTAAAGTGTTTCCGTTTCCAGTAGTTAATGCAGAAGCATCTATACTCATACTTTCAGCAGCCGCTACTGTTGTATCAACAAGAGTTATAGCTGTAATAGCATCACCCAGTGTTACAGTATCTATAAATGTCACACCGTCTAAATAGTCAGTAGTCGTTGTAGTATCATCACCTGTAAAACTTAGCGTATTGTAACCTGTACCACCATTAATAGTATCTGCACTTGTTAGATTTGTTCCCATGATGATATCATCATCACCGTCACCAACATTTATATTATCTACACCTTGTGAAGCTGTGACAACATTTGAGCCTGTACCTGTCGCTGTCAGAGTCATATCGCCTGTTGAACCGCTTGCATCTACATCACCGTCAGTAAGCGTTACAGTAAATGCGTCATCACCTGTTACACTAAGTATTTCAGTATCAGTAAGAGCCGTGGCATCTATAGTGTTTGTGCTTGAACCGGTTGCTACACTCATAGCAGTATCAGAAGCAGCAGTTACATCAAGGCTGCCAGTTACATTTGTAGCTGTAAGAGCACTTACAAGACCTGTTACAGTAAAGTTTGCACTTCCGGCAAGCGTTGCATCAGCATCTACTGACATATCGATAGCAGCAGCACCTGTTGCACCTGTCATATTGATAGTTTTACCATTTGCAATTGCTGCAGTAGTAGAAAGTGTTGCACCGTCATCTACACCTGTTGCCACAGTATTATCCAGAGTACCGATAAATGTCAAGCTGTCAAGAACTGTTACAGATGTGAAGTTCGCAGATCCTGCTACAGTTGTCAGGTCATAGCTTAATGCTTCAAAAGTACCAGTTGTAGTATCTCCATCATCATCAGCATTATCTGTATCATAGTTTGCATCCGCATTTGCCATAGTAACTGCTAAAGCACCTTTATCAGGTGCTAACGCTCCACCTACTTCATCAAATGTATGATTTTCCGCATTGGCAACAGATGTTGTCATAGTTACATTGTCAGCGATAGTCACTACAGTATTTGCACCTATGTTACCTGTAAATGTTCCTGTTGTGTTAAAGTCTGCAGTCACAGTTGTCGGCAGAACATTTGACAAGTCAGCATCCAGCGTTGCATCAAGTGCTGTTACATGTAAAGCACCTGTTTCTCCTACTTTGTCTGTTATAACATTACCTGTTATAGTTGCAGCATCAGCAGTTACTTTGACATCGTTACTTATAACAGCTGCATGACCAGCTAGGCTACCTGTAAATGTCTGATCAGCCGTAAATTCTGCGCTGATTTGAGAAGCAGCCATATTTGAACCAATAGTAGCCAAATCAGCCGTTGATTCAGTTTCATCGATTGTTACAACTAATGTACCCTGTGACAGTGTTGTATTGTCTGCATCATCGTTAATAGTATGACCTGTTGCTATAGAGTAGCTTGTTCTCATCTCAACATTATCTTTTACTGTTACTACTGCAGTTCCAAGATTACCTGTGAAAGTTCCTGTTGTATCGAATGCTGCTGTTACAGTTGTAGCAGTGATATTTGATAAATCCGCCGCAAGTGCTGTTGCATCTGCACCTAAATCCGCTACCGCAACCGTACCTGCACCATCTGCAACTCTACTATCAGCTTGATCACCTGTTAGGCTTAGAGTAGCACCACTGTTTACAGTAAATGTTGCCATCACCGTTTCATCTAATGTACTATTATCATTGTCCACATCATAAGTTGCATCCATTGCTGTAACGCTTACTGTAGAATTGCTATTTACAGTTACATGAGCTTTTCCAATATCGCCTGTCAATACTATATCATCAGGATTACCGTCACCGTCAACATCTGCTTCATTAACAGTTGCACTAAGAGTTCCGATATCGCCTGCTGAAGTAAATATACCACTTAAGTCTGCAGTTTGAACACCAGGTGTACCCGAATTAATATCTGTTTGAAGATCCGTTACCACTACACTTCCTGCACCTGTGATAGTCATAGCGTTTGCTTGCGCTGCTGTCAAAGTCAATGTATCACCTGCTGCAACTTCGATAGTTGTGTTTGCGAGTGTCAATGAATTTAGTGTTGAAAAATCTACATTTCCTGTAGTTATCAATGTGCCACCGTCCATATCGATAGAGAGATTACCAGCACCAAGTACTACGCTTTCATCTATAGTCAATGTACTAGTGTTAGCAGAACCTGAGAAATCAAATTTCCATGTGCTTCCTGCATCGAGTGTCGGAGTACTGCCGTTTGCTGCCGTTACTGTTACCGTATTTCTACCAAGACCTGCAGTATATGTGAATGCATCATCTCCTGCATCGTCATTACTGTCGATTTGAGATAGTGTGATGTCTAATGAACCTCGCAAAGTGCTTGCATCAATACTACTTAATTCATTTCCTTCAACCTCTTGAAGAACAACTGCAGTTGTAGAATTTCCAGACGAATCAGTAATCTCCAATGTTTCTGTGTTATCCATATGCATAACAGGGTCAAGTGTACCTGTAAATCCTGTTGTGTTGATAGTTAAACCTGAGATATGTACATCTTCTGTACTAATAGCCCCTATAGTTACATCTGAAGTACCTGTGAGTGTTAGAACCGCATCTACAGTTGCATCATTTCCTGCATCTGAACGAGTTACATAACTCATTTCCAGCTCACCAGTAATCTCAATATCATGATCTGCATTGATAGTTACATTGTAAAGGTTATTTTCATCTGCATTGAATGCACCGTCCGTAACTGCTACTGTTGGTGTACCTATCGTACTGCCAGCACCGTTTAGAGCAAAAGCGATCTCATTTGCAGCTGCATCATTTGGATTTGTTCCACTGTAGATAGCAGCATTTGTAGCATTTCCTACATTGACATTTGTAAATGTAACACTACCATCACCGTTGTCTACAGTTGTATAATTATTGTAGCTACCTGCTGCTATTTTAGCTGCTGCAGTGATATTTGTATCACCATCTGCAAAAAGCACAACTTCCCCGTCAAACTTCATAGAGTCTTCTGCACCTACGATAGCAGTTGCAGCGTCCAAAGTAAGAGTAAATGTCTCTACTGTAGATTCGCTATTTACACCGTCTGTACCATCATCTGCAAATATATTACCATTTAATTTATTTACTGCAGCACCACCTGCAATTGAATCATTAGAGTTAATAGTCAAGGCAGTGAGATATGTCGGCATGTTTACCGGTACCAATGTAACTGGGTCAACATTTGCCTGCGGATCAACATTTTGTGGCAATGAAAGATCTCCATTGATAACAGAATTTCCATTCAATGTAAGATCCAGTGTTCCCACTACTACATCAGGCTGTAAATCATTAAATGCAACATCTGAAGTTAACGCAGTTTCAGAATCAATAGCTACATATCTGTTGATACTTGTAATCGCTTGTGAACTTCCAAGATTAGCATCTAAGATTGTATCTGCATCGTAAATAGTCACAGTTGCTGTTTCAGGAAGACCTGTTAGCATCTCTTCCATATTGACTGAGCCGCCAAATTCGTTTTGGATGTATTCGTTGATAACCCATACATTTTCAACATCAAACCCAGAAGCGAGAATGTTTGCATCAGCATCAGTTGCATCTGCACTTGTGAAACCTAGAATTACAGTGTTGCCTGTATTTGAGCTACTGTCCACCACTCTGCCGTCTGCTTGAGTTTCGCTTGAGAATGTGATAGATTGGTTGTCTGCTGTCATGACTATAGATGCAGTACCTAAGTCTGCTGCTTGGTCTAGAACAATACCGTCAGTATCTGTAGGATCGAGTGTTATAGTGCCTACATTTGCTGTAACGCCACTTAAATCGATCGCTGTGTTGTCGCTATCGAATGCAGTAAGGTTAAGTGTACCAGCTCCTGTGATAGTGCCATTTCCTGGCATTGCCATAAACTGATCCGCTGTCATAGTAAGCGTTGTACCTTCCGGAATCACTACGTTTTGAACATTTGAAAGGTTTGCTCCTGCATCAACAGTAATGTTTGTGTTCGTATCTAAAACCGTTAGAGTTTGGATAGTAACATCATTACCCAGAGCCGTTGAATCAATTGCTTGTCCGCTATAGTTGGAAACAATAAGTGTTTCAGTAACACCGCCTACTGTACCTGAGATGTCTGCTGCGCCCACTGCAAGAAGTTGCGCTGTAGTCATACCCAAATCTACACCTTCTGCAAGAGAAAGATCAAAGTTGCCTAAATCTGAAGCCTGATCAAGTGTAGTATCTGCCGGCACATTTCCTGTCAATGTAAGGGCATCTATACCGCTAAAGTCAACCAAATCACTGTCAATGTTATTTACAATAACAGTTGAATGAGGCTCTACTCCAGCTGTTGTGATTGTAGCAGTTCCTGCTGTATAGCCAGTTGCTGCTGAAACATCTACACCTGCGATTGCCGGCATTGCTGCACCGCTTACATCACCTGTGAATGTTATAGTATCACCATTGATTGCATAAGTAGCTGTTGTATATCCTTGTGTTGCCATTTCTGTTTGAACAGCTAAAGCCAAGTTGTTTAATGTTATTGCTTCATTTGTATCAAAGTTTTGAGCAACAGTTACTCCACCCACTGTAAGAGATATAGTTCCACCTATCATATCGCCAGTGAAAGCCAAATCCACAACTTCTGCTGTTGCTACTGCAGGGTTAGAGTTTGTAACTGTAAGAAGGTTTGCATCGTTTGCATCAAATACCAAAGTAAGGTCATCTGCTGCAATGTCAAATATAGTTCCTGCACCTGTACCGTCTGGGTTAAGAGTACCCGTGAATGTTACAGTATCTGCACCTACTACACTGTCAGTTACTTCAACAGTCATGTTCGTACCTAAGTTTGCACTTAGTGTTACACCGCCGTTTGCATCAAGAGCTGCTGTTTCTGTGTTCGCAACAATACCTGAAAGGTTAGCTGCCGGAGTTGCTTCAAGAGCTGTTACATGTACTGCTACACCTGTTGGAGTTGCATCACCTGTAATATTAAGCCCATCTGCCTGCGCAGCTGAAAGAGTCAATGCCTGATTATCAGCTACTACTACATCAAATGTACCTAAGTTAGTCGCTGCATCTAAAGTTGCCGTTGCAGGAACATTCGCTGTCATAACATTTGCACTGATTCCTGAAAGGTCAGTTGCTACATCAGCTAAATCATTAACAGTTACAAGACCACCATGTGGAGCTGAAGTAATTGTTTGACCGTTTGCCTGAACTGCTGTCATAGTTACAGTTTGTGGAGCTATTGGAGCCGGGTTGCCATTAGCATCTACTGCTGTATCATCACCATAAAGTACAGGGAAAGTAACCGTACCTACTACTGCATCTGTTACAAACTCAATGTGAAGAGCTGTTACATTGCTTAAATCTGGAGTTACTGCTGCATCAGCACCATTTATACCTAATCCAAGATTCTCATCATCAACTGAAAGTGTTCCAAGACCAGTAATAGTTTTACCGCTTACAACAGAAGCTGCAGCTTGCATATCTACCGTATCTGCAATCGTTACAACCGCAGTTCCCAGGTTACCTGTAAAAGTACCTGTTGTATCAAACGCAGCATTTACTGCAGCTGAAGTTATAGATGACAAGTCAGCTGTAAGTGTTTGACCTAGATCAGCCACATTTGTTGTTCCTGCACCATCTACTACTCTGGTATCAGCCTGAGCTGCTGTTAAGTTAAGAGTTGCTGCCGAACCAACTGTGAATGAAGCTGTATCAGCTGGAGTAGCCGCATCTTGATCTCTATCGTAACCTGCCATTGTACCTGTAACAGATACTGAACCGTCACCTGAGATTGTTACATGTGCTACACCTAAGTTTGCACCTGTAAGTGCTATATCTTGAGGCAACAAGTCTGCATCAGCATTATCTGAAGTATCAATTGCTGCTTCAACAGTACCTGTGTCACCGTTTGCTGTCATAATAGCAGAGAAGTCAGCTGCCGGAGTATCTTCAAGGTTTGTGATAACTACTGAACCAGCTCCTGTTACTATCATACTGTCAGCTTGGGCTGCTGTCATAGTAAGCGTTGAACCTGCCGGAACAACAACTGTACTTGTTGCATCAAATGTGAAACCTGCCAGACCTGTTAAATCAACATTGCCATCGATTGTAACATCAACATCTGTAAAGTTCATCGTACCAGCACCAAGAGCTACTGTATCACTTAAAGTAAGTGCCAATGTTCCAGTACCAGCAGTATTAACAAATGACCATACAGCTCCGTTTTGTAGTGTTGGAGTATTTGTAGAGTCTGCTTCAAGTGTTGCTGTCGCTTTACCTGCAAAACCAGTTGTATCTAAAGTAAACGAAGCAACAGGGTTCCCGTTTGCATCAGTTTGTGCTACACCGTCGAGTAAAGATATAACACCTAAATTAACAGTTGAATCTACATTATTGCCATTTATTTCTATAAGACTTAAATCTGCACCTGCTACACCTGGTTTTCTATCGTTATCTGCTGTACCTAGAGTCACAGTGCTTGCACTGTTTTCAACGAAGTTGATAATCAACTCTTCAGTATTTGAGACTGCTGCTGCCGGGCTTGCACCTGTAACAGTCAAGTCACCAGTACCGTCTTTATTAATAATCAATGTTGAGATATCTGCATCATCAGTATTTAATGATGCGATAGTCGTATTGTTTGCACCTGTAACACTCAATACAGCTGTTGAGCCTGCAACTTCTGAGTCGAATGTGATTGTACCAACTGTAAGGTCTGCACCAGCACCAGTTGAAGAGTCTCCAACTACAGATAAATCGCCTGTATTTATAACTACTGATGTCAAATCGAGACCATTGCCTGCACCAACTGAGATGTCGCCTACAGTGTTTATGTTGTTTGGTTGAACATATTCACCTGTTTCATCTGTTCCGTCATTGTTATTTATAAACTCTTCTGGAGCTAGATAGTTAGCATCGCTTAAAGCAAGAACTGAATTGATAGTTAATGTATTGAAGGTTACCGTCCCAACCGTGTTGTCTACAACATTGTCAATACTTAAGTTGCCAAGATTGACCTGACCACCCATTTCTACTGTTAATTTTTGTATATGCTCTAAGATATCTTGATCACTAAATGTTAGACCGTTTGGTAAATTAGTAAATGAAACAAGCTCTACTGTTCTCTCAACTGCAGAAGATGAAAGAAGTGCATCCAACTCTTTTAATGAAGAGAATTCTACACGAACAATACTCTCAGGAAGAGATGTAAACAGATTTTCAACATTTGCACCATCAGCAAGTGATGGAGTTATCCATAGTCTTCCGAGCGCTGCATCATACCCTGAAGTATTTACAGGATCTGTTACACTCTTAAATAACCAAACTACATTTGTTGAGTTGATATTGTCAGAATCACCACCTGTTACTACTACTACTGCATTGTCTGCCTGATCCACAGTTTGGAATCTGATAGTTTGCCCAGAAAGGTCAGTATTACTTATTGACAAGGCTGTTAAACCTACTGTAAAATCACCAAGATCTGTTGCAGTATCCAAAGTTACATCGTTGTCTTCCAATGTTACAGTTCCTGCTATATTTGCATCTATACCACTTAAATCAACCGCTGTGTCACCAAGGTCAACTATATTTACAGTACCATATACACCATTGCCGTTTGTATCAGTACCTGCAACGATATTTAGAGCATTTGCTTGAGCTGCTGTTAGAGTTAGTGTAACTTCATCAGCTAAAACAATATTTTGTGTCTGAGCTAAAGTAAGATTTAATCCACTCAAATCTGTATCTGCATCTATATAAAGTGTTGTGTTTGCACCTAGATTTATGTTTAATGCACCTTGAGTATAAGTGTTTGCACCTAAGTGTAACTCACTTCCTGCTGCAGCATTTGACATATCGATAGCAAAACCTGCTTCATCATCTGCATTTCCTGCAATATCGTCCGCACCATCTGCGTCAGCGTTTAGAGTTACTCCTACAAATGTAGCAGTAGTAATACCTGTTCCTGCTGTAAATGCAAAGTCTGTGTCATCTGTATCTGTGATAGTTCCTAAATCCAAGTTTCCACTTAGATTTGAAGCATCGATAGTTGAGAGCGTATTTGACTCTACACCGTCACCTGCAACATCTGAACCAAATATAACATTACCCGTTCCTGTAAGCACTAAAGACTCGGCATTGTCACCCATGATAGCAGCTGATCCACCTGTTACATCTAGTGTTCCAGTGTAGTTATCTGTTGCGATAGTTAGTTGATTTATAGTGCCTGTTGCATCGTCTATATCAAAACCATGAAGTGTTACATTTGCTTCGCCAGTTAGTGTTATAGTTGCGTTAGCTGCTGTATTTCCATTTGTAGTAAATACGATATTTCCGCCACCTGTAGTATAAGGATCAGCTGTATTGTCATATGGTATATAATTACCATTTACATCATATGAACCTATAGTTAAGTCTTGGTCTGCATTGATAACTACGCTTAGTAGATTGTTTTCTACTTCTGTAGCGGATGCAGGGTTAGCTGGTGCAACTGGCTCAGCTGTAATATCACCTGTGATTGTATTTGCACTAGCACCTTGAGAATTGATAGTCAATGTACCAAAGTCATCTATTCCATCAACTGCAGCAGCTGGAGTAATAGTCGGTAATCTTAAATCACCTGTTATATCATTGCCACCCTCTAGTGTAAGTGTAAGTGAAGTAAGTTCTTGCATATCCTGAATATCATTGAACACTAATTCACCGGCAATATCTACACCATTTTGAACTATTACAACTCTGTCTGTATTTTGTACTTTATCTGGATCTGTTGGATCATTATAGATACTAAGAGTAACTGCACTGTCAAGATTTTCTATGATGTACTCTACGTTTTTTCCATCCACAAAAGTATTTAGAGCTTTTAGAGTGGATATATCATAATTTGATGCGTCTATTTTGTTTGTTGTACTGCTGTTGAACTGATACTCTACTATAGTATTTGCTCCACCACTTACATGTAAGCCATCTGCTTGATCTGAAGTTGCAAGTCCAAGAGTTTGATCATCAGACATAACTACTGCAAAACCGTTTAAGCTAGTTGCTGCATCAAGATTTAAACTCTCAGCTAAAGTAACAGTTCCTACTGCATTTGAAACATTTGCAAGAGTAAATCCTGCATCTATATCTGCTTGAGTAAGTCCTGTGATGTTTATAGTAGCCTCTTCGCCAGTAGCTGTTGAAGCACCATCTAAATCAGCTAATGCCATGTATTGTTGTGCTGTTAGTGTCAATGTACCATTTGCTGGAACCGTTACTGTTGCACCTGTTAAATCTGTAGCAGGATTAAGCGTTGTTGTTCCCTCAGCCATCATTACAGTTCCAAGAGATACATCTGTACCTAAGTTTGCTGCTATGATTTCTTGTGAGCCTAAATCTGTTATGTTTAGAATTTCTGTAGCATTTGTTCCTGTGCCATCATCAACACCTGAGATGTTTTCTTCACCGATAGCATCTACTTGGTCTGCACTTAGTGTAACGCTGCTTGCTTCTGTAACATGTAGAGCTTCTACGCTTGTTAATGTTGCAGCTGATAAATCAGTAGCAGTCACAACCAGTGTCAAGTCTCCTGCAGTTCCGTCTATAATGGTACCTGCATCTGCACTAACTGCATCTAGGTTGATAGTTGCGTTTGAGCCTGTTGTCAAAGTAAATGCTGCATCCATATCTGCAAGAGTTGCTGTAAAGGCATCTGTTACACCTGTAGCGTCTATAGTTGTCAAATTTGTAGCTAAAGCATTTGTGATAGTTAAATCTTCAACTGCATTTAGTGTTAAAGTTTTAGCATCATCACTGCCAACTGTTGTAATAGTCGCATCACCGTCTGCTACATTGATAGTCATTGCATCTACATTGTTGATAGTTACACCGTCAACGAGAAGTGTTCTCTCACCGTTTGTGATAGTTGAAGATGAAGAGTCAGTAAGCACTACATTTTGGTTGTTGATATTTACAACTGCTAAAGGATTGTTTGGAGTGTAAAAAGTTGCTGTTAAAGCACCTATGTTTGAAACATTCCAAGTAGCATCGTTTTTCTCTACATCTGCCCATGAAGCAAAACCGTCACCTTCCATCAAGAAGCTCACACCTCTTTTGACACCTGCAAAGTTTATAGCGTCTCCGCCATTGCCTTGAAGTCCTAGAGTCGTAAGGTCGTGTGTGTTGTTACATACAAAGAAGTTTTGTGCTCCAGTAACTCCATCAAGTTGTGTAACCACATATGTAGGAATACCAACTGAATTCACACCGTTATTCGCATCGGTACCAACTTGAGAATTATCTACTGACATATCTACATTTACTCTTAAGTCAGGGTCATTTGAACCTACCAGGTTAAAACCACCACTTGCAGGAAGAGCAGCAGCATCCAATGTTGCAGCATCCAATGTCAAGTCACCTGTAATTGTAAGTGTACCAGCCACGCCTGCTGTTGCGATAGTAGTTATAACCACACCTAAATCAGATGTACCGTCTGCGTTTGCATCCACATCCATATGAGTTTGATCAACACCTGTTATATCTATACTGCCTGTTGCCGCACTTCCAGCTACAACTGCTGCACCTGTTAGTTGAACTGCTTGATCTGCACTGATAGTTATGTGTGAGTTATCACCTACTGTTAGATTTGCAACATTTGTCAAATCAGTTGTACTGTCTAGTGCAAATGTACCGTCAGCTGTTATAACATTGATAGTTATATCGCTGTCTATAACAGTTGAGTCAAACGGCTGATCATCTAAAATGACATTTAATACACTCGCTGCATCTGCTGTAATATTAGTCGCACCTATTGCTGCCAGTTGCGCATTTGTAAGAGTTACAATTGTCCCTTCAGCCAATACCAAGGTATCCACATCGCTAAGAGCTACATTTGATAAATCTTGAGCACCTGCGGCCAGTTCTAGTGTAAATGTACCAACAACACCACTTGCATCTAAAGATGTGATTGTATCAACTGTATAGTTTTGTACTGTTACATTGTCAGCTGAATTGAAAACTAAATCTTCAACCATATCACCGTCTAAACTGGCAATTACTACATCGCTGTCAGAACCATTGATTGTGATAGATTTTGCAGAATCTATCACAATACCTTCCACATGAATAGGTCTTGTGTCACCTTCAACACCATGAACAACATTTACAGTTGCATTTGCTTCACTCCACTTGTAGTTAGCGATTAAAGAACCTACATTTGCTGTCCCTGTAGGACCGTCTGCTTTAAGCGTAGAAGCACCTTGAAGTTCAAAATCCAAGCCCCACGCTGCATCTTCCACAACCAATGTATCATTATAGTTTCCGTATAATGCTATCGTTTCCAGGTCTTTTGCTGTATCGCAAAGTTTGATTGTTGCCGTACTGCCTGCACCGAAAGATGATCCGTCAATCTGAGTAACAACATACTTAGCAACACCTGAAGAGACAAGAGTTTGTGCATCTGTTTCATCAAAACCAATACCGTCACTTTGACTTTGATCATCTGCAGCTAAAAAAACATTTACAGTTGCATTTCCGTTACCATAAATACCACCACCTTGAGCCAACATTTCAAAATTGTCAACAGTCATGTTTGTTATAGTACCCTGGAAGTTAGAAAAGTCTATTGTAAACGGATTCGCTCCAGTCACTGTAGCATCATCACCAAGTTTGAGACTGCCTGTAAAATTTAGATCTCTTTCACCTGTAATTTCCAGATTTGTATGCCAGGTTGTCAGTCCATCATCTGTTACAGTGTTTGTACCTGTACCAGTGTTGATATGGAAAACATCTACTACTTTTGCATCGGCAGGACGATCGTAACCTGCAACTTCATTGCCATCAGCATCATAAGTAGTTCCAGCAGAAAGTTCTACATTGTACCATTCACCATTTATTTTAAAATCATCTGAAAGCGAACCACCAACATATGTAGTACCATCTATATTCGTCTTCACTGTATCGCTTGTATTGAATGGATCAAAATCTTCACCTGCATCAGTAATAACTACTTTACCATTTGCAAAGTCCGTATTGCCGTCTATATGCAGTGTTACACCATTTGGTGCTACATTTTCATGGAGTTGTTGCGCTGTCATCGATAATGTAACGCCATCATTAACATCTAATTTAAGGTTAATATTGTCTGACAATGCATCTACACCCAAATCTGTAAGTGAAATATCTTGTGTAACTATGATTTCAAGGTTGGCAAAGTGAGAGAATGCAGCACCTTCAACAGAAAAGTTTTCAGCTCCAATTGCTGCAAATTGTGTATCAGTTAAAACCAATGTACTTGCATTGTCTAAATCAGACAATACTACTGAAGTAACACCAGAAAGAGTTGCCTCTGACAAATCACTTGCATACTTCACATTTATAGTAATGTTTTCACCTGTGATTGATGACCCTGTAAGAGCTGTTAAACCTTGTGTCATATTGGTATCATCTCCCAATATTACAGTATTTTGGCCTTCACCCAAGTCAATATTTACAAGTGCTTCATCACCAAGTACAGTAGTGCCTACAGCTAAAGAAATTGCATTTGTCAAATCTGATGAATCAGTTACAAGTACTGGATTAAGTTGAGTATCATTCACACCGTCAAACGCTATCGGTTCCAATGAAGTTGTCGATGAACCTGTACCTATAGCAAATGCATTTGCAACGATATCATCATTACTTAAAAATGACTCCCAGGCAGCTGTAGTAGCAGGGCTAACTGAACTTTGTCCGTCAGAAGTAAATACAATTTGGTTGCTAGCCCCTGCAATTTTACCAGTTAATGTCCAAGCACTCATCGCATCAAGCATAGTTTGATCAAAATCTGTACTACCCGTACCATCCATCGCAATAATTTCTGCTTTTGCATCAGCAATGGTTCCCCATGTAGAGCCTGGATCAGAAGGACTGAAAGTTATAACGTTTACAGAAACATTAGTCCCTGCTGCTTCATACTTATCGAGTAAAGCAATTGTTGCTGCTTTAGTATCCGCAAGTTGTTGCGCACTTAAACTACCGGAATTATCAAGAATTAACATTAAGTTAACAGCATCAGCAGTACTTGCAGTAGACGGAGTACCTTGTGTACCTGCAAGAGTGACAGTATCACTGCCTGTACCTGTTGTTATTGCTAAATCAGCACCACTTGTAGTAATACTATTGTTCCCATTACCCGCATCAACAGCTACATTTGTACTTCCTACAGAAGTAATTACATCATTTCCATCTGCTGCAACTATACTTACATTTGTACTATTGTCTGTGTTAATAATATTGTTTCCAGCACCTGCATTAATAGTTGCATCCTTAACAGATTGTGCTTTGATATTATCATTGCCTTCACCTGAAGTGATTGATACAACATTGCTGCTAGAAGCATCTATAATGTTGTCACCGTCGCCTGCAGCGATAGTTGCGGTATTGCTTGTATTTGTAGCAGAAATTTCGTCATTTCCTGAGCCACTTGTAATGTTAACTATTACACCACTGTTTGCTGTAAATTCATTGTTGCCGTCTCCGCCATTAATAGTTACTGATTTGCCATTTTCATTCGCCTGGAAACGATCGTCTGAATTTTCAGTTCCTATAAATACGATTTCATCGCCAAAAAGATCCATTTTTAAATCAACACCGGCTGTGTTTGCTGAAGCATCAATAGTTGCCGGAGTACCTGCTTGAAAACTTGGTGTAAGACTATTTGTGATTTGTAGTTTTGAATCTCCAGAAATATTCATATTCATCAATGATGAAGCTGTGAATGTAGCATCTATCGCATTACCGCCACCCTGAGAATCAATGTTGATAGTTGCAGAGTTTTGCAAAATATCAAAAGTAGTACCTGTAGTATCGCCTAAGCGTAAGACTATGTTTGTTCCATTGTCTCCAACAGACATTCCTTCCGAATAATCCACTGTAATCGTTGAAGCCCCAAAACTGCCTTCAAGTGTCAATACTGCATCAGCTCTTACACCTGTAACAGTCAATGCACCTGCAGCAGTTTCAGTACTCTGAACCAAACCGTCATATCTGCCTTCTGTGATTGTCAGATTTTCTAAATCGCCCGCACGAGAAAGGTCAATAACGGAAGCTGTATACTCTCCTGCACCAGCTTCATTTAATGTTGGATAGCCGTTCGAACCGTCAGCATCACTAGTGTAAACATTTGGAAGATTTTCAATATTGATATTTTGAATATTTAACAACTCTTTTGGTTGTGCAAAATAACCTTTTGCATCGATTTCAAGAGTATTTACACCTTCACCACCATCAATATATGCACCATGCAGTATATCTAAACGGCCAGCTACTATCAGGTCGTCAGCACTGCTTGTATAACCTGTTTCTTCAGTGGCACCGTTGTTCATAGTTGTAGTAAGCACCAATGGAACATTTGTAGTAACTGTTGTACCTTCAGACACTATTTGTGTCAAATCAATAGTAATATAGTTTCCATCTGCATCTTTAATTGCATTAGTAGTAGTTCCGTCTAAGATAGGATTACCATCTTTGTCAATCTTAACCTGTGGATATGTTGTCTTAGTAACTTCGAAAAGACGAGAATTTCCTTCAGCATCAAACAGCATATTGTTGAAGAAATTAAACTGTTCCATAGTCAGGGTAACCTGAGTATTAAGAACATCAGCACCTTCTATATTTAAAACTATCTGATAGTTTCCGGTATAGTCACCATTTGGATTAGTATCTACTGTGATTGATCCATCATTTCCAACTGTAATAGTTCCAGAAACAGTGCTGTCACTTTGAATCTGATCTAAAACACCTGATGCTGTAATCGCGTTCATTTGTGATAAAAGACTATTTAAAGCTTCTTCATTATTAGCAAAAGCTTTAATCGCAGTAAAGTCCATACTCGTTTCTACTATACTCTGAGCAAAAGGAATACCCTCTTTTGTTGTTACATCACCCCAATAAATTTCAGTTGTAACTATAGGATCTATCGCTGTTACGATATCATCTGTTGTTACAGATGTTGTAGCTTCTTTAAGCGTAAATACATTATTTATTTCCGCCTGGATTTCTGTAGCACTTTTAATCTCTGCAACTCTCTGCATTGCATCTATAACAGTTTGCTTGTCATCTGTTACTACCAAGTCAGCACCAAAAGATGTTACTGTTGCATAAGTAGGCGGTGTAGCATCTACTTCTGTAGCCATAAAGTCAGACACTGTTACTCTGTTCATGAACTGGTCATAAGCAGCTTTTGTAGCCGGATCCGTTGCATTCTCATATGAAGAAATTGCATCAATCAAACCAGTTACAACTTCCCCTCTACTTGCCCCATTATCAAGTAAATCAACCCAATACGCAATACCATCCGGATCATCTTCAATAGTTTTATTTAGTGTATTTGCATAAATATGTTCTATGAATGCTTGATTTGAATCCAAACTAGAACCAAAATAAGTTTGCGCATCCTGTGTGGCTAACATTTCATTTGCTGCTTCTGCAGCACTTAATCCTGAATGTTGCCAAAAACGGTTCCCAGACCCTTCTGATGCTCTATTGAAAATAGCAACATATAGTTCTGAAACCTGTGTTTGTGTTAAAGCCATATTTTCCTCCTCAGGAAATAAAAATTTGGAATAATCATAAAATGTATAACTTTTGCCGTAATACAAAAGCACCTTGTACCAGGGTGCAGTGAAATCACGTCATACCCCTTACAATCACTTAGACTATCGATAGTATTATACAATACTTATGCTTATCATACACTAATAAATATAAATCTTACTTTAAAGCGAGCCTATTTAAATAGTATAAAGTGTTAAAAAATATTGCAGACAAAGCAATTGTTACGAATAGTACCAACATTGCATTTGCCTGACCATTATTAAGAAGTTTCAAAAGCCATATTACCGGGAAATGCAAAAGAAAAACCGCATAAGAAATATTTCCTAAGAATCTGTCTAATCCAACTATTTTAGAAGAGTTCGGCTTGAACAAAAAAGAGAGAATGGGGATACCGATTAAGAGTCCGAAAAGTGTTTCAACACTGTAAAAAGTCTGCAGGTTAAAATAATAAATCACCAATGCGTTCATTATAAGAAAAACATATAATAAAACAAGTGTATATTTTGATTTGTTTTGATTATAACGATATTGTTCTATTAATGCGCCTGTCAAAAACATAAACAGTACACCGACTATGAGTCTGTATGCAAAATAGTCTGTATTTAACAGTTGAAATATCGCAGCCAGATATATTATAAAAGAAGAAATTAAGAGAAACAAAATCTTTCTATTGCTTAACAATATAAAAGGAGCTAACAAATAAAACTGTAATTCAACGCCTAAAGACCATGCCGGCGGAATGAGCGTAAAAGTATCCTGTCCCGTATACATATAATATGCGAGGGGTATAACCGTAATGTTTGCAATATAATCCGTAAAAGTCGGTGTTTTTGAAATAAAGTAAGAACTGGCTCCTAAAAGATATACAGTATAGGCAAACAACAATACCATAAGATAAAGAGGAAATACTCTTTTTATTCTATCCTTATAATAGAGAATTGCATGGTTCGGATAAACACGGGTATTTAGCTTATAGGCAACCATACCGGCTAAAAGATAAAATATAACTACGGCACTTACTCCAGGATTATAGCCATAGACTCTTACATTCAAATGGCTTAACACAACAGCAATGGCTAAAAAAAATCTAAGCGTCCCATGCATTGAATACTTCTAATAGTTTTTTTGCGTTTTCTTCCCATGTCAGATAAGGCATATTGTCTGACAAAGGGTGCTTTTTCTGCTTATAGAGTTCTTTCCAGCTTATTATGGCATCGGCAATAGTTCCCGGGGTGTTCTCATTTGCAAAAAAATAGGCACAATTCTGTGCCACTTCGCGAAACACAGGAATATCCCTTGCTATAACAGGCAGATTATAGTGAGCAGCTTCAATAAGAGGCAGACCAAAACCTTCTGCTTCGCTGGCAACTATAAGGGCATCAGAAAAACTATATAGTTTTTTCAAAAAAGCATCATCAATGCCTTCCAACCATAACAGCTGTTTGTTTTGCTTGGGATGATTTGTCAGCTTTTGTATAAAATTATCGACCATCCATCCTCTTTTTCCCACTATAATCAGATTTACCGCTACACCCTCTGCCCACAGTAATTCAAAGGCTTCAAGTACCTGCCTGTGTCCTTTTCTTGGTTCTATTGTCCCTACCATCAAAAAAGTCATGTTTTTATCCAGCCTGTCCAACTGCTCTTTTTGTACTGCTGTCAGTCCCTGCGCGACTGTAATGTTTTGAATATCTGCGCCCAGATGCAAAGAGAGAATTTCAAGATCTGTTCTTTTTTTCTGTTTGTGTGTTTCTATCCAAGAGGAGAGTTCCTCAGCAACGGCATTTGAAATACAAATAAGGCTGTCAGCAACATTGCTCACAGTATCAAGCCATTTTGTATGAATATCTTCTGACTCCTTTGGGAAAAACTGCGGTTGCAGTACAGGAAGCAGATCATATACAACAAAACTTATTTTTACTCCTTTTGCTTTATATGCTTCGAACAGACCTGTTCTTGCGGCTTCTAAAATAAAAGAACCGCTTAAATCAAGTCCGTAAAAAATATCTCCCCTGTAGCAGTCTATCGGTCTGTCGGGAAGTGTAAACTCTTTTGCATCTAAAAGCTTTGCCATATACTCATGGGCATAACAGTATCTGTATCTCCCCTCTGTCTGAGTCAGATAAACCGGTTCAACTCTGTACTCGTTTGACACATTTTTTACAAGTTCCCTCAGCTGTGAGCGAACGACTCTTTGTATCCCTGTTTTAAGGTCTGTTCTTGCGATGGCAGAAACATCAACAAGCAACTGTTTTTGTCTTGTTTGCGGAGGATTTTCAAGTACTGGCTCATATGCACATGAATTTTCAATAACATTCCGGTACATCAATGCACACTTTTGAGGAGTATGTTGTTCTTGAATAATCTTTTGCGCATTGCGGCTTATTGTTTCTCTTTTGTTTTTGTCATTATAAAGTGTTTGCAGAGCATGAGAGAGTCTTTCGTCTGAAAAGTCATCTTCTATCATACAAAGCGCCTCTTGCGGCAGATCCTTCATTGCGCCATGGGCATTGACTATTACAGCCAATGCATAATTCATGCAATCCAAGACTGCGGCTGATGTTTCTCCCCGAGAATAGGCACGAAGCTGTACAGCTGTGTCTGCGATACAAAGATAGTTTTTGTACTCGTCATCACTCACCCAGCCTGTAACATGAACACTTTGTTCCAAAGAGTTCTCTTTTATCAGTTTTATCAGTTTTTTTCTATAATGGGGATCAGAATATTCACCTACAAAAATCAGCTTGCATTTTTTATCTTTTGCAAGAGAAGAGTTTGCCCAGGCATCGAGCAGCCTATGGTTCAGTTTGTTTTTTCCCAGCTGGCCAAATGAGCAAACTACGAAGGCATCCTCCGGTATAGAGAACTTTTTTCTCACTGCTGCTTTGTCTTTTTTGTCCGCCTGTTTTCTTAATAGCGGAATGATATGCCATTGTGCAGCATTGCCGGAACCATAGTGTTTTTTTGCCAACTCTTTTGAGTGGTTTGAGTGAGAGACAACAGCTGTTGCATTTTGCAAAACTTCCAGATTGCAAGGGTATTTCCAAATAATCTCCTCCCTGTTGTTTGTTTGTAAAAGTTCGTAAAGGGCTTTATAGCCATGAGATTTATAAAGAGCATTAAAAAATCCGGCTTTTGGATCTTGGCTTAGAGTAATTTTCTCTACAATATGCGAAAGATAAAAATCATGCAGTACGACAATACCCGGTACGATTTTGAGCAAATCAAACATATGCTCATGAAAAGGGGAATTTCCGAAGTGATATAACACTTTGCTGTAGTTATCGCTGTTTTGCACAAAATAATTTATATCTCTCACTTTGTATGCTGCCCTGATCTCGTTATCTACTATATCTTTATCTGCTGCTATCAGTTCTATATCGTAATAATCTTTCAAGACCTCAAGCAGATCAGCACTGTAAAAACTTATACCGGATTTTTCCGGCGGAAGCGGCGATATATAAGCCAGTTTTTTTGCTGACTTTGCTTTAGTCTTTCTTTTTTTGATGTTATAAAAAAATTCTTCTCTGTAAGAAAGGTTTTTGTTTGTCCCATTTGAATCTGTCTGCACAGGCTCATCATATTCATTTATATATTTTAATCTTGCATACAAATACGGAAATTTTCTAAGAATCTTTACCAGAAAGAACTTTAATCTTGGAAAGCGATTCAGTCTTTTTTTTAATTTTCTAAGAACATATTTAGTATTAGCTTTATACTTATTGTCTCTTAAAAATTTCATCAGCAGCCGCAATGGTTTTGTCAGTTTCCATGAATTACTGTTTGTTATGGAAACAAGCTGCTGCGTTAACATTTCATTTTGTTTTTTTGTTTCGGCAAATTCATTTTGCAGTAATCTCATTTGCCCCTCTACTTTTTCTATGCTCTCTTTTATCTGTATATCATATTTATTTGTCACTTCCTCCAAACTGACTCCAAACTGTTTATCAAAGCAGGACTGGAATAGAGTAAGAACCTCTGCTGGTGCCTCTTTTTGGGCTATGATGCCATAGTCCGGGCTGACACCGGTTATAACATCCAAAAGCGCAAAATCTTTTTTTAGCAAAATATCTTTTTCCTCTTGCAGGCGCAACACTTTTGCTTTTGAAAAACCATAGTATTTTAGAGCCAAAAGCAATAATTCCGAAGGCAAAGGATTTTTATGTGTAGGATCCATATAAAATGTTTTAGAAGCAACCATGATGTTCTCAGGATTTGGCGTTTCAATTATAAATAAACCGCCTTTTTTCAATATCTTCCATACAAGCTGTATCATCTCTTGCAATTTATCAAATGCGATATGTTCAACAAAATGAAAAGCAGAAACAAGTTCAATGCTTTGCGGAGGTATTGATTTGAGATATTCAAGAGCATCCTGCTGCAATACATGCAATTTGTTTTCTCTGCAAAGCCGGAGCATGCTTTCATCTTGATCAATACCTGTTGCATCAAACCCGTTTTCAACTAAAAGTTCTAACCACTCTCCTCTGCCGCAGCCCAAGTCCAAGGCTTTTGGTTTTGGATTTATTGTTTTTAGAGGAGATATACACTCTGTATAAATTTTCAATCTCTCTTTTATAAGTTTTCTGTTTCCTCTGTGTTTATCTTCAAGAACCTTGTAAAAACTATCTTTTTTCATTTTCTATTTCCTTAAAAGAGATGAATGGGCAGAGCTTATTCAATCCTATAAAATGGAAACCATAGTTCCCCGCTATTTCAAAATCCGCAGCTTTGTCCAGCCAATGCGAACAGTGTTCTACATGAGACTCGTTCGTATGAACAGCTGCAGTAATAGTGTATTTTCCTTTTCCGAGATTTAAATCCATTGCAAATTGGCAAATATACTTTTTCTCTTTTTCAAAATCTATCGTCATATTATGAAAAAATGTATTTGTACCAAAAATATCCTGTCCGAACCTGTCTCTTATAATAATGCCTATCGTCATATCTTTCAAATTTTTTTTTGACTGTAACAGTATTGTTATAATTGCTTTTTCCCCTGAACTTATTATGTTTGATTTTGAGCTTTCTCCCTGTATAGAAACAGTACTTATTTCTACATCAAACTCTCCATAGTAGTCATTGTTGTCTTTTTTCTTTTCTTCTTTGTCATTTAAATGAGAGATTAGAAGATTATAGTGGTTTATCACATCTTCAGCTTCGCCTTCGTCTATCAACTCTCCGTGATTCAGCAAGATAACACGATTGCAAAGAAGTTTCAGAGAATTTAAATCATGTGAAACATAGATGATACTCATATGCTCTTTTTTTCTTTCACTGAGTGCTCTTGTACATTTAGCCGAAAAATGTGCATCTCCAACGCTAAGCGCTTCATCTACAATAAGAATCTGAGGCTGTGAATAGATGGCTATAGAAAAAGCAAGCCGCATCTTCATTCCCGAAGAGTAGGTCATAACCGGCTCATCTATATAGTCGCCAAGCTCACTGAAATCTATAATATCCTGTTCTTTTTCTTTACACTCTTTATGCGTCATACCGATCAGTGTTCCATTAAGAGAGATGTTTTGCCGTCCTGTCATCTGATCATTAAAACCGGTACCGAGTTCCAAGAGTGCCGTAACTCTCCCGTGTCTCAGAACTTTACCGCTTGTAGGTTCTATAACACCGGCTATAATTTTCAGAATAGTTGATTTTCCTGCACCGTTTACACCGATGATACCAAGTGTTTCACTCTCATATAAATCAAAAGAAATATTGTTGTTTGCTATAAACTCTTTGTGATATTTTTTGTTTGAAAACACTTCTTTGAGTCTGTTAAAATTGCTACTGTACATTTTATAGATCTTGGATACATTCTTGACTTCAAGGACTTTTTTCATTTAGATAATATCCTTAATGGCGGCTATCATCTTTTTGTACAAATAGCCTGCAATAAGCAAAGAGACAAAGGCTATAAGAATAATAACAAGAAGAGACTGCCAAGAAGGTGCTTTCGCATAGAGAAAAATATTTTGATATATTTCGACAAAATAGTAAAAAGGATTGTATTTCAGAAGCAAAGGATACTTATGTTCTATCATTGTTTTTACATATATGACAGGTGTCATCCAAAACCAAAGCTGTATCACTATCGGAACAAGTTCTTTAAAATCTTTAAAGAACGGGGTAAAAAGTGAAAATACTGTGCCTAGACCATAAGCAAATATGCTTTGAATAAGCATCAAAGGAATCAGCCATAAAAAAACCCAGCCGACAGGCTGATGAATCAACAGTAAAAACATAAGACCTAAAATCATAGAAACAGCCAAAGTAAAAAGTTCTGAAAGTACCATTGCCAACTGAAAGGTATACATGGGAACATTGATTTTTTTTATGAGTCCTGCTTTTTCAAAAAAAGAAGTGTTCAGCCGCATAACTGTTGCACTGAAAGCCGTCCATGCCAACAAACCAGGAATAAGATAAATACTGTATGCATACGAGTTGTCTATGATGTTCATTTTCATCTTCATGAAATCAGAAAATATAACCGTATAAATAAAAATCATTACCAAAGGAGAGAGAACAAACCACAACTGTCCAAGTCCGGTTCCGATGTATTTTTCTTTGAGATCCCGTTTTGCAAAATCAAAGGCAAGATATATATTATGCTTCAATTACATTCTCTCATAATCATCTTCGACTCTGACAATGTCATCTTCCCTCAGATATTCTCCAACCTGTACTTCTATAAGAATAACATCTACTTTTCCGGGGTTTTCCAGGCGATGGAGCTCTCCCATGGGAATATAGGTGGATTCATTCGGTTTGAGCAACATTTCAGTGTTCCCTATAGTAACGAGAGCCATACCTTCTACGACTATCCAATGCTCGCTTCTGTGAAAATGTTTTTGCAGACTGAGACGTTTGCCCGGTTTAACAACAATACGCTTTGTTTTATATCTTTTATCTTCTTCCAAAACAGTATAGGTTCCCCACGGACGGTGTACAGTAAGGTGAATATGGTGCAGACTGCTTTCACGTCCTTTGAGTTCCTTTACTATTGTTTTTATATTTTGGGAATTGCCTTTTTTTGTAATGAGCAGCGCATCGGGAGTATCAACGACAATGAGACTGTCTATATCTGCAAGTGCCACCATACGCTCATTGGCATACACAAAATTGTCTTTTGAATTAATGGCAATAAGTTTGTCATTTTTACTGTTGCCATTTTTGTCTTTTTCAAACTCTTGGGAAAGAGCATCAAAACTGCCAAGATCAGACCAGCCTATGTCTGCTGCAACGACTTTTACCCTGTCACTTTTTTCCATCACGGCGTAGTCTATACTCTCTTCGGGAATAGCCTGCATATCTTCTTGTGAAATACGCATAAAATCAGAATGTTTGGCATTGTCAAATGCTTTTTTTGCAGTTGTATAAATCTCAGGAGCATACTTTTCCAGCTCCTGAAGATAGATTCCTGCTTTAAAGCAGAACATACCGCTGTTCCAGTAGAAATTTCCTGCTTCTACATACTTTTGTGCTGTTTGAATGTCCGGTTTTTCATGGAATGCTTTTACATATTCACCACTGGCTTCTATGTAGCCAAATCCTGTTTCGGCAAATGTCGGTTGAATACCAAAGGTAACGAGTGCATCTTCTTGTGCCAGTGCTTTTGCTCTTTGGAGTACCTGTTGGTAATTTTTTTCATCTTTTATGAGATGATCAGAGGGGGAAACAAGCACTATCTCTTCTGTATCCATCGCGAAACAGGCCAGTGCGATTGCCGGTGCGGTATTTCTGCCTACAGGTTCTAGCAAAAATTTGTTTTGAATATAATCCAACTCTTCAAGCTGATCAAGTGCCAAGAAGTACTGTTCGCTGTTTGAGACAATAAACTGCTCTTTACATGTAGTCTTGTTTCTTTGCAGTGTAAGCTGAAAGAGTGATTTGTCATCAAAAAGTTTTGCAAATTGTTTAGGCATGAGAGTACGGCTGATAGGCCAAAGTCTGGTACCGTTTCCGCCGCATAAAATAATATTTATCATAATAAGTATTTTACACAAAAAAATTTAAACTTAGCCAAAAAGTGTATAATTGAAGTATGAGTTCAATTATTTTTTCAATTTTGAGTATTTATGTTTTTATCATAATGGGCTATATTGCCAAGCGTCATTTTAAAGAGCAGATAGATGATAAGACGATTACCCTTTTAAATGTCTATTTTTTGCAGGTTTTTTTAACTTTTTGGGGACTTTTGCTCCATCCTGTGGATATTACGCTTTTGTATGCTCCTGGCATTTATCTCTTTATTGTTATACTCGTGCTGTTTTTGTCTGCTCTTTTTGCCTCAAAACTTTTTTCACACAAAAAAGAGTACTCTATTGCCATGGTAGCCTCCATCATAGGAAACACGGGAAATCTTGGCATACCCTTGAACATAGCTGTTTTTGGTGAAGCTTCCATTCCCTACACAACAGTCGTCAATCTTGTCAATGTGTTCATTGTCTACACTCTGGGTGTTTATTTTTACTCACGCGGCAATTTTGATGCCAGGACCTCTCTCAAAAACATTCTAAAGCTTCCTATACTTTGGGCAGCTGTTATCGCCATTATACTGAGTGTCAATCACTACACACCATCAGATGCAATTATGAATATGCTCATGATGGGGGCCTATGCTTCTATGACCATGCAACTGTTTTTGTTTGGTATCTATCTGTATGACATTAAAATACGCTCAATCAACAGGAAACTCATTGCCTGGGTAATGTCATTCAAATTTGTTATTTTGCCTTTGCTTGCTTTTGTTGTGCTTCTTAATGTGGAGATGGAGCCTATGATAAAAGGAGTTGTATTCATCGAACTTCTCATGCCGCTTGCCGTTGCCAATGTAAACCTTGCTTCTTTGTATGACTGTGCACCAAAACTTGTCACCGCTCTGGTCTTTATCTCTTCGGTCCTGTTTTTGGGCATTATCTTTTTAGGTGTCCAAATACTAAAGTTCATGTCATAAAATCAGGAAAACAGATACCCTGGAGATACTTAAAAAAATAAATCTTTTCTGTAATCTGAACCTTAGATTGTAAAGAGACAAAACCCGCACTCAAAAGTACGGATTTCGGGAAAGTCGTTTAATTACTACTGTAAATTATAGTGAACAAGAACATTGGATGACCCTGAAGCATAACTGACACCGGCATAATCTGCCTCTACACATGAACGGGAATAATCAGAACTGACGTATGTCTTTGTACTTATTCCGGCGCTATTAGTAACTATAGGGTTACCTGAAAAGCCTACATCTGTACAACTCGCAGTACCTGTAACAACCTCTGTGCCAAATCCGCTGTTAGTTACATACGCCTGTGTAAGACCACTCAAAAAGGTATCACTGATGTTTTTATAAATAACCACTGTACTATATCCGCTCATATCAAACGTTGTATCTGTCGGCGGAGTTGTGTCTACGGGCGGAGTTATGTCTGCCGGCGGAGTTGTATCTGTATACCCGCCTGTTGGTTCTACATTATAATGTACAAGAACAGTTGACGAGCCTGAAGCATAACTTACACCGGCATAGTCTGCTTCCACGCATGAACGGGAATAATCAGAACTGACGTATGTATTTGTATTTAGTCCAGCGCTATTAGTGACCATAGGGTTACCTGAAAATCCTACGTCTGTACAACTTGTACTGCTTGGAACGATCTCTGTGCCAAATCCATCATAATTTGCAAATCCCTGCGTAAGACTGTTAACTATTGTATCACTAACATTTCTGTAAATAACAACTGCACCGTATCCGCTCATATCAAGCGTTGTTTCTGCCGGTGGAGTTGTTTCTGCCGGTGGAGTTGTTTCTGCCGGTGGAGTTGTAAAAAATTCTACCAGTCCCATATTCTCTAATTCAGACATAACTGTTCTTTCAAAATCTTGAGCAGTTGCGTCATCCCCTAATGATGAATCAATTGTTGAAAACTGGCTTAAAACTGCATCTATATCCGGTACTTGAACATTATTTTCTTTCATATCTTTGTAAATTGCATTCGCAAGTACTACAACATCTCTAGGAGCTTCTGACGGGACTTTAAGCAAGTCTTCAACTGTAATATTAATATCTTTTCCAACTCCGCTGTCATTTAGGTGACCAAGCAGTGTATTTAGTTTTTCTTCTCGTATGCTTTCATTTGCATCTGCTATAAAGGTTGTTACAGGTGTAACAACTGTAGAATATGATTTCATAACAATATCAAGTTTTACATCACCGGTATCTTCAATAGCATTATTGTTAACATCAATCCATCCACCCTCTACAATAATCGGAAACGTAGGTGCTTTTGCAAATGTATAAACATTCTGTCCACTTTTTTCTTGTGCAACTTGGGCTGGACTTGAAGAATCTTTTACATTGGCACCAAAGACTTTTCCTCTTTCCACTACTACATCTACACCTGTCGACTGATCTGTTGCCGTACCGCTATCCGCACTGTCACATCCTGTTGTATTTAATGCAAAAAAAGTTGCCAACGCAAGACTCATTCCCATTTTTCTATATTTACTCATATTATTCCTTGTATTTTAATATGAATGAATACTATCTGTTTTTTTATTTTATTTTATTAAAAAAAGTAATAAGAAGAAAATTATGTATTATATGTGTAATTTTGTAACTAAATAATATTATTGGCAAGGAACACTCAGTTTTATTTTGTTTTCAGATTAAAAAAAGCTACTTAAAAAAATTAATTTTTAAAACGCTGGAAACTTTTAAGCAAAAAATATTACACTCCGGGCATGAATAAAGAACTCCAGACACTGTTTCACTACCATGAAACAACCAAACACTCCCAAAAAAGATATGCAAAATCTTTAGGCTATATGGACTGGGCGACACAGCCTGATCCTTTTCGTATGTATCAGGGGACAAAGAGCATAGCACTTGCATTGAGTTTTGACAATCCCACACCGCCCTATTCTCTTTTGGATGAGGAAGTACCCTCTGCACCACTGATGTTAGAGTCCCTGTCTCAACTCTTGCAGTTTTCTATGGGCATTGCCGCATGGAAAAGTTCCGGCGGCAGTTCCTGGGCTGTACGGTGTAATGCCTCAAGCGGAAACCTGCATCCCACAGAGGCCTATCTTGTCTTGCCTCCGATATCGGAAAATACAAAAAGCACCGTAGCCCATTATGCGCCAAAAAACCATTCTTTGGAAATTCTGACTGAGTTTGAGAGTGATTTTTTTGACACCCTCCCCAAAGAGAGTTTTGTCGTTGCACTTTCAAGCATTGCCTGGCGTGAAGCATGGAAGTACGGAGAGCGTGCCTTTCGTTATGTCCAACTCGATGCGGGACATGCCTGGCAGGCACTTGCAGTATCTGCAAAAATGCTTGGCTGGAAGATTACAAGAGTTGAGAGTGTCAGTGATGCGCAAATAGCGAAAATCATCGGGCTTGACCAAAAAAACAGATTTTTTGAAGAGGAAAAGCCTGATATGCTTTTGATTGTTTCCAAAGAAGAGATTTCCCCAGGCCTGGATGTTGCACCGCTGACAGACGCGCTTGTAAACAAATATGAAGGCACAGCAAACAAGCTCAGCCCTTCAGTATATGAGTGGAAGATTATAGATGAAGTTGAAAAAGCAACTTCAGTGATGCAGATTCCACAGGTACAGACAGACAGATGCAAGGTTGCAAGAGAGCCGAGCCGTGAGTCAAAAGAGGTTGTACTGGGCAGAAGAAGTGTCCATGTAATGGATAAAGAAAAATCCAAAATTTCCAAAAAACAGTTTCATACACTTCTAAAGTCGGTAGACTGCTCACTTGACGGCAAAGCCAATGCCGCCCACCTGGCAATATTTGTTCACCGGGTAGAAGAGTATGCCCAGGGACTCTACTTACATGTAAGAAACCAAAAAGATTTAGAACATTTCAAAAAAGAGTTTCATGATACATTTCTTTGGGAAAAAACAGACTTTGAAAACCTCTATCTATTGGAAACAGCTGATTTTACCAAAGCTTCCAAAATCATAAGCTGCAACCAGGATATAGCCAGTGACGGGGCTTTCTCTCTGGGGATGATATGCAGATACTCCGAAGAACTGCTTGCCTTTAATGCCCACAGATACAAAGAACTCTACTGGGAGTGCGGAATGATAGGACAGCAGCTCTATCTTGAAGCCACATCACTCGGACTCTCCGGCACAGGCATCGGCTGCTTTTTGGATGATCTGATGAATGTTAATGTATTGGGACTCAAAAACAATCTCTACCAGAGTCTCTACCATTTTACGGTAGGCCGCGGTTATGTTGACTCCAGAATAGAGACGACACCGGCGTATTAAAATCCGACTGTATTTTGTTTTAATATGTTTTAAGTGGATCTTCCCTATAATTGCTTTTTTTTATGGTAAACGGTAAAACGATGAGGAGAGCGGGAAAATGAAATTTTTATTTGTGATAGGTTTTTGTACAGCACTTTTTTCCCAGGAGCTCCATTCTCTGCTTGATGCCTACAAAAAAGAGTCTGATCTCTCAAAAGTAACAAAAAGAGACACCTCGGGATTTCTTGAGATATATACAAGAGAAGACCTTGAAAGAATGCAGGCACATAACCTTCTGGATGTTTTAAAAACAGTACCGGGTCTCTATCTCAAGAGAGGGGCAAACAACCTGACACTTTTTACAACGGCCTCTGCCCAGAGTACACCTGTCACTTTTTCAAGAATTTACATCAATGACCATGATATGACATCCAGCTCTTTTGGAAGCGGGTTTTTAATCTGGGGCGAGATGTCTATAGAGTATATTGACCACATAGAAATTTACAAAGCAACCTCTTCCATGGAGTTTGGAAATGAAAATGCTTCAATCATTGTCAAACTCTACACAAAAGATGCGGCGCGTGACAACGGTTCAAAAGTAAGGATGATAGGCGATTCGCGAGGAGGTTATGATGCCAACATCTATACAACAGACATCACAAAAAACGGTATAAGCTATTTTGCTTATGCCAACAGTGACAATATACGCAGAAAAACGTATCATAACACCTATAACAACAAAACATATGATTTTAAAAGTGATAAAAAAGGGTACAATCTTTACGGCTCTCTCGGCTATAAAGATTATAAACTGGAATTTGGAAAATATTATAAAAAAAATGACAGTTTTATAGGGATAGGAACACACAAAACACCCGAGGGAGGAGGACTTGATGCCCAACAGTTATACATACATCTTACAAAAAAATTTCCCAAGAGACTCAAACTGCAAATCTCCTACGACAACCTTGAATACAACAGACAATACAATGATGAAAACGGCATACGTATTGCCAATGCCCCTCTCATCAATAGCTACAATATAAAATTTAATGATGACATCTTTTCTGTCATTTTGGAAAAAAAGTTTCAAAACGATGCCAATACTCTTTTTATAGGATCTTTTTACAAATATAAAGCTTTTACGGCCAAAGGCGACTATTATGACACCGCTTTGATATACAGACACCAAAACCAACTTTCAAACAGCCTGAATCTGGTTTCTCTCTATGCAGAAGACACCTATGCCGTCAACGATACCACGCATATTTTGGCTTCTGTGAAAGGAGATTTTTTTCGTTATCAAAAAGATGTAAAATCGCAGAATGAATACCTTGCAAAAATCGGTTTTGTCAAAGCCGCAGGAAGGGCCCGATTTAAATTTTCATACAGTAAAACATACATTCCCCTTGCTTTTTATCAACTCTACAATCCCCAAAATATTCCATACAGGGCAAATCCTCAACTTAATGCGCCAAAAATGGATCTCTTTACAACAGGAGTCTATTATCAGGATCACTCCAAAAAGCATAAATTCTCCCTGGAATTTGTTCATGCCACGCTCAAAGATACACTTGTTTATGATCCGAGCACGGTATATGGCTGGGTAAACAGCAAGGAGGACATATACAAAGAGCTCCTGGAAATGGGTTACAGATATAAGTTTGATCTTGACAATAAAATTGTATGCAATATTGACTTTGGGCGAAACAGTAAAGATACAAACTTTTCACCTGCTTTTGAAACAACAATCCGTGCTTACAACAGGTACAAAAAATTTGATTTTTACAATGAACTGATTTATCGGAGTTCTTATACACTTTACAATATATATACAAAAGCCAGTCTTGACTTTACCTCTGCTGTAAAATACAACTACTCAAACGATTTTTCTGTAGGCCTCCGGGGTGAAAACATATTAAACCGCGGCTTTGCTTTGCCATACAGAGGGGTATCCTACGCGATTCCTGTGACTGACCAGAAATTTTTTCTGAATATGGAGTATACTTTCTAATATGAAAAAATACCTTTTGCTTTTCCTGTTTTTAACAGAACTTTTATCAGCTTCGCAAATTGAATATGAATTGAAGATATATCAGACAATTTTTCAGGCGCTTTTTCCGGGCAAAAATGTTATACATGTATGGAGTGACTCACAGACAACAAACAGAATTTTTACAAAAACAAGAGATATACAACTGGTCACAGCACCTGCGCAGGCAGATATATTACTGTTAGGTACAGGTGAAAATGCCAGCAACCTGAATGGTTTGAAATTTGCCACAAACTATAAAACATTCAAAAAATACAAAAAGAGTCTTATCGGTGGTTTTTATTGGCAAAAAGGGCGTCCGAACATTATTTTTATAAAACGGAATTTGGAAAAATATCATATAACGCTTCCAAAATCAATGTCTGAATATATTGAGGACTATTGATGAAAAATTTAGCAAAAATATATTTTTTTATTTTTATTTTAATCGCTGTTGGTATCGGATATCTCTATTTTTCGCTGCAGCATACGACACAAAAATTATCTGCAAATGTCAACAGACTCTTTATACAGCAGGCAAACGAATTTGCAAAAAACATATCCCGTGAGATAACACAGCAGCTGCCGCAAGATGAAAATTTTTTTGATGCACTTTTTGAGGGAGAGTATCTCAGAGAAGAGTTGGAACGGGAAATAAGCCTGATTGCAACAGATACTTACAAATATGTTTTTGTGCTCTACAGAGATGAATCGGGAACCTACAGATATCTCCTCGACGGCAGCAAAAAGGACAAAGGCGAATTTGGAGAGAAACTGCATGTAAACAAAGAGATATGGGATCAGGTCTGGAAAAATGCCCGCAGTCATGTTTTTTATCACAAACAAGTGGAAACTCTTTGGGTTACCTATCTTTATCCTGTTGTAATACACGGAAAAACGCAAGCGATAATTGCCATAGATTTTTCAAACAATATAGAAAAACAGATACATGAAGCACTGTTACCGCTGAAGACAATCCTTTTTTCAATTTTTGCCGCTATTTTTCTCATGTTTATTGTCATACTGCTGCAACTCTATTTTACTTATAAAACAAAAAAAGAAAATCTTACAGATCCGCTTACCGGAGCATACAACAGAAACTATTTACGGGAATTTTTAAACAATGTACAGATAGAAAACTATAAAATACTGATGGTGGATATAGATCACTTTAAGCAGGTCAATGATACATACGGGCACCAGACAGGGGATAAAATACTTCAGGAAGTCTCCAAAATTATAAAAAATACAATCCGCGATGAAGACAGGCTCATCCGTTTCGGCGGTGAAGAATTTATCATATTTATCAAGAAAAGCAGAGGTCTGGCTTCTGAATGCAAGGTTGCAAAGAGAATCAGAGAAAATATTGCTGCTACAAATTTTCATTATAACAACCAGGATCTTCGCATCACTGTTTCCATAGGCGTTACATGTAGACCGCAAACATTTAAAACGGTAAGTGATGCTATCAAACATGCAGACGAAATGCTCTATGTCGCCAAAAGAGACGGGCGCAACCAAGTTGTATTAGATGCTGTAAATAGGCAAAAAGAAGCAGGAAAACAGAAACTCCTTCCGGTGTATGAGGTACAAGAAGCAATAGAAGAGGGAAGAGTTGTTTGCTATTATCAACCTATTTTCCATATAAAAAGCAGAAAAATTCATAAATACGAAGCACTTGTGAGAATTCAAAACAGAGACGGCAGTATTACTCCCCCGATGGAATTTTTGCCGGTTGTCATGCATACGAACATATACAATTTACTGACAAAAACTATCTTAGGCATTGTTTTTGAAAAAATCAAAGAAAACAGAGTTTCTATAAGTATCAATCTAAACTTTTCGGATATTATTGACAAAAATATATTTTCACTGATTCTCAATGAATTGGAACAAAACAAAGAATATGCCCACTGGCTTATTATAGAGTTACTGGAGTATGAACCACTCGATAATTCAAGTGAAATATTTATAAAAAACCTGCAAAGAATTAAAGCCTGCGGTGTAAAAATAGCTATAGATGATTTTGGAAGCGGATTTGCCAACTATACACTGTTTCAGTCACTGCCGATAGACATTGTCAAAATAGATGCCTCTATTATCAAAAATATAGATACATCAAACATCTCTAAATCAATTACAGAGTCTATTCTCACTCTGACAAACGCACTCAACATTGAAACTGTGGCTGAATTTGTCCATTCGCAAAGTGTTTTAAAAACCCTTGAAGATATGAATATTGATTATGCGCAGGGATATTATCTGGGCAAGCCCGAAGCGACAATCAGTATTTTATAAATTTTCAGTTCAAATTAAAATTTTTTCTCCCCCGATATAAAAAAGATGTGATGATTGTGATATAATTATTACATGAATAAAATATTAGATTTTTTTATCCTGGAAAAAGAGAGTGATTTTTGCAACAGACGTTCTGTTGTTATAAAATTTGCCTTGATTGCCACTATTGTTCTCTTTTCACTTTTTGCCTGTATCAACCTTTTCATTGGGCAGTACTGGGCAGCGATTATAGACTCCGTCTCTGCCGTAGTCAGCATACTCTCTTATATTTATATGCAAAAAACGGGCAATATTCTTCTGTCTGTCCGTATAGTGACTTTCAATGTTGTTGTCTTTTTTCTTGTTTTTGCATATATTTCACAGGCCTCTCATTTCTCTTTAATCTGGACTATTTTTGTTCCTGTTTTTGCCATTATCAGTAACGGCAAAAAAGCCGGGTTGTATTTTTCACTCCTGTTTTATACCTTTCTTTTTGCTCTTTCCTACCATTACATCAATGTATGGAATGGAGGAGAGTGGCACTTTACAGACTGGGTACGACTGGTCCTTGCTTCTACAATTCTCACGCTTTGTATGTATATTTATGAAGCCCTTTTGGATGCGGCACAACAGGACTTACAGCTTGCAAGAGCCAAAGAGCGCCAAAGAAGCGAAGAGCTGCATCAGCAGTCTGTTACCGATCAGCTCACCGGTTTGTACAACAGAAGATATTATGACAATATGATCAACAAACTCTCTTTTTTGGCAAAACGCCAGGATCTTTATATCACTTTTTTTATTTTGGATATTGATTATTTTAAATACTATAATGATTATTACGGGCATATAAAAGGTGATGAAACGCTCATACAGGTAGCAAATGTACTCCGAGAACACATACAAAGAGGCGATGATTTTGTTTTCAGGCTCGGAGGGGAAGAGTTTGCGGGTATCATTCTTTCAAACGAAAAAGAAAAAACACATCAGTGGGTATCTCAACTCACTGCAATTATAGAAAATCTGAAAATAGAGCACAAAGCCTCTAAAATATCAGATTTTTTGACTGTAAGTATAGGAATCGCTACCCTTGAGCATCTTGATGGTGAAAAAAATATTGATTTACTCTATAAATATGCCGACAAGGCTCTGTATGCCGCCAAATACAGCGGCCGCAACAGAAGCCTGGTCAGTCAGGATTCGTAAAGTCTATTTGATTTTTTCCAGTATGGCATCTACTGTAAAACCAAATTTCTCAAACAGTTCTTTTGCCGGTGCTGATGCGCCAAAAGTATCCATGCCGATGACTTCATCCGCCAAACGGTACCATTCCAGTCCGCGCGCCGCTTCAATGGCTACTTTTTTTGTATCCGGAAGAATAATTTCATCGATATAGTCCTGATCCTGTTCTATAAACAAATCATAGCACGGAACAGAAACAACATTGGCAAAAAGACCTTTTTCATTCAGTGCCTCTTTTGTTTTGAGTGCCAGTTCCACTTCGCTTCCTGAAGCAATAAGCGTCAGCGAAGCATTTTCATCACTTGCCAGCAGATACCCTCCGCGGCTTATTTCCCCTTTTACCGGAGCAGGGACAATAGCGAGACCCTGGCGGGAACATACAAAAGCAGACGGAGATTTTTTCATTGTCAGTGCTGTTTTCCATGCTGCAACATTTTCAGCACCGTCAGCCGGACGCCACACATAAAAGTTCGGCAGGGCACGGAACTGTGAAAGATGCTCGATCGGTTCATGTGTCGGGCCGTCTTCTCCAACACCGATACTGTCATGCGTCCATACAAAGAACTGCTGAATGCCTGTCAGTGCCGCAATCCTTGCAGCAGGCTTGAGGTAGTCCGAAAATACAAAGAACGTTGAAGTAAACGGCATGAGCGGACCATACAATGCCATTGCATTGGCAATAGCCGCCATCGCATGCTCGCGAATCCCAAAATAGATATTTTTTCCTTTTGGAAAAACACCCATATCATTCAAATATGTTTTGTTTGAAGGACTTAAATCCGCCGAACCGCCGATAAAACCGGGAATCGCTTTGGCTATGGCATTGAGAATTTTTCCATTTGTATTTCTTGTTGCATCGGCTTTTTCAAAAACCGGCCATTGTATTCTTGAAAAGTCATGATTCAGGAGTGCCTCAAGTGCTTCATTCTGTTCCATTAAAGGAGCAGTTTTAAGCGAATGTATCCACTCGCGTTCTGCCAGATCACCCGCTTCAACGGCACATCGAAAACGTACCATCACATCCTCAGGCACAAAGAATTTCTTCTCCGGATCAAATCCTGCACCTCTTTTGGCATCTGCAATCACATCTTCACCAAGCGGTGCCCCGTGAGCATGATGAGAACCTTCAAGAGGACCTGCTCCCTTGGCTATAATAGTATTTGCAATGATAAGGACCGGTCTGTCTGCTTTTTTTGCCTGAGCAATTGTTGCGTCTATCTCATCATAGTCATGCCCGTTACACTCAAGTACTTCCCAGCACTGCGATTCAAAACGTGCTCGGATATCTTCACTGATACTTAAGTCAGTATTGCCCTCGATGGTAATACGGTTTGAGTCATAAATAAGAATAAGATTGTCCAGTTTGTTGTGTCCCGCAAGAGAGCATGCCTCATAAGAGATACCCTCTTCCAGGTCACCGTCTCCGCACAGACAGTAGACAGTGTGATCAATCAGTTTCGCTGTATCCGAATTCACCTGTGCACCGACATATTTTGATGCCATAGAAAAACCTACCGCATTGGCGATTCCCTGCCCCAGCGGACCGGTTGTGATTTCTATGCCTTCAGTGTGTCCGTATTCAGGATGTCCCGGTGTTTTTGAATCAAGCTGACGAAACTGCTTTAAATCATCAAGCGTCAAGCCATATCCCCAAAGATAATAGAGGGAGTAGATAAGCCCTGTTGCATGCCCGCCTGAAAAGACAAGTCTGTCACGGTTCAGCCATGAAGGATTTTTAGGGTTATGCTTGAGATGTTCACTCAAAACCACTGCAATATCGGCCAGTCCCATTGGTGCGCCCGGATGACCCGAATTTGCCTTTTGTACCATATCTGCTGCTAAAAATCTTATCGTATTCGCCATCTTTTGACGCATTGCATTTTCATTCATTTTTATTCCTTGTGCCTGTTTATGTATTTTGTTAATAAAGGTGACAACTCGCCTGACAAGCTCTCATCAAAATTACACATTTCACTGTTGAGCTCATCTGCCAAAGCATCTGCCTCTCTTACTGCCGTTTGCAGTCCAAGTATCGTTACGAAACTGTTTTTCTCTTCATCATTGTTTGTCAGCTTTCCTGCTTCGTCTGAACTTTGTGTGACATCCAAAATATCATCCTGAATTTGAAACAGCAATCCGAGTTTAATCCCAAAATCATACAACTTTTCTGCCATATCATCACGCCCGACAATAATCGCGCCCATTTTCAAAGAGGCGGCAATGAGTTTTGCTGTTTTGTTGGTATGCAAGATCTTAATCTCTTCTATCTTCAAAGGCTTGTTTTCAAAATAACAGTCTATAGCCTGTCCCAGCACCATGCCGCCCAGTCCTCCGTTGCTTGCAAGCTCACGAATCAGTTTTACCCGTATTTCATCAGAAAAAGGAGCATTGGACAAAAACTCGAAGGCATAGGTGTTTAAAGCATCCCCCGCCAATATTGCCGTTACTTCATCGAAGCTTACATGTAAGGTCGGATGTCCGCGGCGCAGTGGAGAATTATCCATAGCCGGCAGATCATCATGAATAAGCGAATAAGTATGTAAAAATTCTATAGCCAGGGCTGCATGGTTTGCAGATTCAAGCATGAGAGGGTTGTACGCTTTGACAACACCCAGCAGCAATGCAGGACGAAATCTTTTTCCGCCTGCTTTGAGCATATCTTGCAAAGCACGTTCATATGTAGGATGAATACTTTGTGATGTCGGTAAGTTGTCTAATAAAAATTGTTCGAAGTTTTGCATGTGAAATTGTATTGTTTTTCTACTTAATCTTTACAAAAAACTGAAAGTTATTGCGTTCAAATAACAAAGAAGAGCAGTCTTTAAAGTTTTCTATATATTTTCGCAGTTCTTCCTGGTTCTTTACAGTGATGCCGTTCACCTGTATGAGTCTGTCTCCACTCTTGAGTCCATAGTTTTTAAAGGCTTTTTTTAACCGGCTTACATGTAAACCCTCATCAAAATAGATCCCTTTTTGTTCCAAGAAGGTATCACTCAAAAAACCACCGCCGTATCTTTGCCTGCTCTGCACTTCAAAAGTCAGCAACTTTCCTCCACGCTTTATCTGCACCGTGTGTTTAACTCCCAAAGAGCCAAAAAGAACTTTTTTCATAAATGATGCGGCATTTTTCACTTTTTTGTTGTCGTAATACAGGATACAGTCACCTTTTTTAAAAGGATTGTCCGGCATATAGGGATCACTTGCAATGACGACTACTGACCTGTTTGCATCATTTACACGAACACCGATGTCAGCATAACGGACCTTTTTTGTTTTGAGAAAATACTGCAGATACTCTTTTTCTATCACCCCTTTTTTACTGACAACAGCTTCCAAAGAGCAGCAGCTGCTGCTGATGATAGCCGGCAAAGAAAGTTTTTGACTGTATTTTCCAAAAAAGTCGAGTCCTACCTGATGTACCAGCATACTTCCTTCTTTGGCTTCCCTGGCATTGACTATAGCAGTTCCAAGCTGTAAACGCATATTCAGATCATACGGATAGGCAAAAGAGGTTTTCTCTTCGATAAGATACAGAGACAAAAAGGGGTCATGTTTTAAAATTTTTGATTGGGGTTTTTGTCGGGAAAAGACAATACGGTGATTTTTTTCGACAGGAATAAAAAGTGCCCTGTCATGTATGATTTTTGCATCTTTTGCTTTTTTGACACAAAAATCATACCCCCCTTTACAGGCATAAACATTGAAAAAGAATAAATGCAGTATGAGAAACAGGCGAAGCACCTATTTGAGCCCGCCAAACATACTCAAAGCACTGTTTTGTTGATTTTGTTGTACCATTTTATTTGCATCATTGATGGCGCCTATAAGTAAAATTTGCAGGGAGTCTTTGTCGCTTAAGAGCTCTTCATCAATATTAAGATCAATGACTTCGCCGTTGCCGTTGAGGGTGAGTTCAATCATCCCTCCACCGCTTTTGACACTAAAAGTTTTGTTTGCCAGCTCTTCTTGAAGTTTTGCAGCATTTTCCTGCATTCCTTCAAGGAGTTTGCCCATATCGCCAAGATTACCAAACACTATGACATCTCACATTCATCATTAAATCTCATCGTGAATAGCGTCGATGTTATTGTCATCATCCAAAATAACAACTTTTGGTTTGTAGCTTTCAAGTTCTTTTTCGTCATAAGTACCGTAGGCTACAATGATAACCTTGTCGCCTTTGTGTACTTTTCTTGCTGCTGCACCATTTAAGCAAATGTCACGTTTTCCTCTTTCGCCTAGAATGATATAGGTAGAAAATCGCTCACCATTGTTAATATTAAGGATTTCTACCTTTTGTCCGACTCTCATCTTGGCAGCTTCTAAAAGTTCTTCATCTATGGTAATCGAACCAACATAGTTCAAATTAGCATCAGTTACAGTGGCACGGTGTATTTTGCTGTACAACATTTCCATTAACATGACTGTTTTCCTACATTCCCATCTGTTTTTTTGCATCAGCAGGAGATATAGGCTCATCCCACATTTCAGAATCAATTACATATTCTTCAACAACTTTTCCGCCGATTATATGTTCTTCTATAATACGGTCAATTTTTTCCTTGTTTAGGCCTACATACATAGTATGTCCCGGCTCTACTAACATAACAGGACCTGCCGAACAACGGTTAAGACATGAAGTGCGCACGATTGGTGCTGTCATCATAATCCCTTCTTTCATCAGTTTTTGGGCCGTGTATTGAAACAGGTCCTGCGTCTCTGGTGTAACACATGATGGTTTTGGCATACCCGGAGGAGCAGACTGCTCACACTTGAAGATATAAAATGCCGGTTGTGGAATTCCCATTGAAATAATCCTTAATTTTTTCGCAATTATATCGAAAATTTGCATCTGTTTTCTAATAAAGTGAAATAAGTTTAGATTTTTAAGCTATTTTCTACTATTTTCACTCTAAATTCAAAAGTTCTTTTACAACTTCTCTGTCATCAAAAGGAAATTTTTCATCATAAATAATTTGGTCTGTTTCATCGCCTTTTCCGAGAATAACAACAACGTCATCTTCTCCTTGCAACGCAAGTGCCATCTGTATTGCTTTTTTTCTGTTAAGCTCAACCATAATATTTGATTTTTCCTGTATGCCTTCTAAAATATCCTCTACAATTGTCTGCGGATCTTCATAACGCGGATTGTCACTCGTAACAATGACCTTTTTGGCAAGACTTGCCGCTACCCTGCCCATAAGCGGTCGTTTTTTTCTGTCTCTGTCACCGCCTGCTCCAAAAACGACAATCAGTTCTTTTTCTTTCAAAGCATTGAGTACCTGAGCCATGCCGTCAGGTGTGTGTGCAAAATCCACTATGACATTCGGAGCAGCACAGACCTGTTCCATTCTTCCGCTCACCCCTGCAAAATTATCCACCACATCTGCAATCTCTTCAAGACTTTTGTCTGTTATGAGATGCGTTGCCGATATGGCAGCCATCAAATTATACAGATTAAAAAAACCGTGAAGTGAAGCGGTAAAAGGGACAATCTCTTGAAAATGCTGGATAATACCACTTGAACCGTCATTGAGAGAATATGCCATAAGTCTGTATGTTGCAGGATTTTCTATACCGTATGTGTAGGCATTTTTAAAATTAAATGCAGCCTTGGATTCATCTTTGTTTATAAGTTTTTTGCTCTCATCCTGAAAAAAACTGTTTTTTACATGTATATATTCTTCTAAAGTTTTATGATAGTCCAGATGATCCTGAGTGATATTTGTCAAAATTTTCAGCGCAAAACTGAGGCCTTCAATACGTTTTTGCACGATTGCATGGGAACTGACTTCCATTACAAAATACTCACATCCTGCTCTCACTGCCTGGTAAATATGCCTGTAGGTATTGAGTACGGATGGGGTGGTAAGCGTTTTTCCCTCACATGCCTCATCATTCATAAACAACCCGCGGGTTCCCTGCATTGCAGCCTTGTAGCCAAGATCGAGTAAAAATGAATAGATTGCACTTGCCGTTGTAGTTTTGCCGTTTGTACCGGTAATACCGATTATTTTAATCTGGTCAACACCAAAGAACTCTGCAATGTCTTCGATTTTGACAATAGAGTGGGCATTATTCCTCTTTGCGTCTTCTATGTAGCCGCTGTTTTGGTGCGTCAGAACGAACGCCGTCTCGGCATCACACTCTTTTGAGTTTTCAGTGATATATTTATACGCTTGATTTGGCAGTTCAATTTTCAATATTTTTGCCCTGTGCCAGTTTTTTCAACAGTTTTCGCAAGAGTTTGTCACCGGGATATACACTCAGAGCATTTTCAAGATAGGTTAATGCCATTTGTGCAAAATCATGTTCAATCAGTTTGTCTAAAAAATCTAAAAAATCTTCTTTGTTTGTTATAATTACTCGGGTAGAAAACATAATATTTTCAAAAGTTTCTACAAAATCTCCGCCTTCATCCAAAATTTTTTGAAAATCACTGTAGAGAATCCCCTCTTCAAACTCCAATCTGTTACGCAAAGGTTCGGCAAATACTTCACTGAGTTTTTCCAAGGTACCGTCCATGCTTTCAAGTATTTCACTCATAATAGCATCAGCTTCTTCTTTGTCTTCTTCTCTTAATATTTCATAATAATCAAACAGTGCTTCGGCACCCTCTTCTCCGCTCATAGCCATTTCCGAAAGGATAACTCCGTTAAAAGCCTCTTTTGAATCCGGATCATTTTGCAAAACCTGTGCAAATTTATCTAAGGCATTTTTATATTCCGCCCGCGAAAAATTCTCTTTTGCCTGTGATAATATTTTATATTTACTTATTGTTCCCATATGCTTCTTTTATAAATTATCTATATCGTTTTCCATGCCCATCGGGACATTGACAACAGTTATTTCAGGATGGATATCCATTCTCAACTGTCTCTCGACACCGTACTTTAATGTACTTCCACTGCTCGCACACCCTATGCATGCACCTTTTAGCTGTACATAGACACTTCCGTTTTTCACGGTAATAAAATCTATGTCTCCCCCGTCAAGCGCCAAAGAGGGGCGCACCTTGTCTATAACACGCCGAACCGGTTCCAATAATTCTTCATCTGTAAATGGAATCATACTTATCCTTTTTATATTATTGCCATCCCAAAGCAAACTTAAGCATACCAGCGATTAAAAGAATATGCAATTGCGAGGCACAAATTCGCAGGAGCTACTAGTAGCTTCAAGGATTTGTAACGAAGTCAAGTGTATGTTCTTTTAATCGTCCTTTGGATAACACATAAAGAGGCAACCTGCAAAGCATCTATTCCTCAACTCTACTAGTAGAGCCTTCAGAATAGCTACTTCACATCTTACCTCTTGATGAGTTACTGGTATGCTTAAGTTTGCTTTGGGATGGCAATATAACTCTTCTATTATCATAAAATATGACAAAATCGCTTAACAAGTCATAAAATTATTATTTAACTCATCTTTTAAAGCCATAACCTCTTGTACGTAAGAGGGCTTTCGCATACCGACGAGTATATAATCAATTACATCCTGTTTATATAAAAATTCCAAAGCACACACCTGGGTTTTTTTATGACACCCCTGAAATTCTTCTTTAAGTTCACTTCTCACACGTTTTGAACACTCGTATGCAACCATTGTTCTGTACTCTTGTAAAAAAAGATCTACAAATCTGAGTAATTCATCCAAAGAATCCGGTTCTAAATTCTTCAATGCTTCTCTTATGTGAGGAATAATCTGTGAATGCAAAAAAGTGTCATACTCACCAATCCATCCGAACCTGTGCTTATTTTCATCCATTTGTTCAATCAAATTATACAACGGTTTGAGTAAATCATTGTCACAGGCCTGAAGCAATTCATTCAGATAGGTATAGTATTCCCTGCTTTCATCATAATCGGCCAGTCTGTGCATCAGTTTGTTCTTCTGTGCATTTAACGGACGGTTGGCAAGGACTCTCAACCCATTTTTTTTCGCCCAGGCCGCACATTTGAGACCTTCTTTTTCAACTTTGTTTATTGGCAGTTGCACTGTGGTAAAACTGTGTTGTCTGTTTCCCACTTCATCTGCGGCATTTTGGGCAAGTGTCAGTAAACTTTCATAGGGCAAAAACTCCAAATCGTCCTCTGCCTTTGCAAAGCTGTTGGAACTGATACCATAGGAGCTGATACGTCCCTCTTTGACCTCTTCTTCCAAGCCCACAAATGCTTCATAGATTCTTTGGTACATTTCATCCAAAACTTCATCTCTGTTTTTGCCCTTATTGAGAGCATCAAGCAAAAAATACTCAGGATTGTGAATTAAATAACAATCAAGTTTACTCATTTGCAGTCTTTGGAGTGAAGCATCAAGCTGTTTTTTTAGAAACGATTTTGCAATTGAGTGGTAACAGTGTTCACTGAACTCTACAACATCTTCAAAAGGCATTTCTTTGTGTGTGAGCAAATTTGAACCCTGGATATATCCGTATTTGCTTACAATTTTAATTTTATCTCTGATTTCATCAGGAACACTGCGCAGCACTTTGCCGATTGCTCTTTCGGCACCGCCGTCTGTATAATTTGTAGAGGTGTCAATCAGTTCTATCCCGGCGTATACAGCCTCTTTCAATGCTTCTATATGCAAAGGATTCTCATCTGTGACTCTGTAAGTTCCGAATGCGAAAGTACTCATAATGCGTCCTGTATTGTAAAGTATTTTAGAATTCGTAAATTCTCTCTGTCTAATGGGGAAAGTTTAAAAAGAAGTTACAATAACAGACACAGGGTCTGGTATTGTAAATATAGTAACTATACTAATTCGATAAATGCCATTGGTGTAGCATCACCACGACGAATACGAGTTCTCACTATTCTAGTATATCCACCTGTACGATCAACATACTTCGGTGCGAGTTCATTTACTAAAGTTTTCGTTGCTTCTTTGTTTTGAAGCGCAGCAAATACTGCTCTGTGTGCATTTGAGTCATTTTTACCAGCAGTTGTGATAAGTTTCTCAATATAAGAGCGCAGCTCTTTTGCTTTTACAGCAGTTGTTTCTATTTTACCATGTTCTATTAACGAAATACTAAGGTTCGCTAAAAGTGCTTTACGGTGTGCACTTGTACGACCTAGCTTACGATATCCATGACGGTGTCTCATATCTCATTCCTCTATTGTGCCTGTACGGCTTCTATTTTCTTTTTTAGTGCAGTAACTACATCATCAGCTAAATCAGCACCAACTTCAAAACCAAACTCTTGAACTTTTTCTACGATTTCATCGTAAGATTTTTTTCCAAGATTTTTCACATTTTTCAAATCGTTTGTACTCATAAGTACAATCTCACCAATAAGTTTAATGTTTGAGCGATCAAGACAATTAAAGCTACGCGCACTTAATCCTAAACTGTCAATGTTTGTTGTTAGTTTTTTCAAATCAGGTGACTCTTCAACTCTTTCAATGGTAGCAGGCGCTTTAATACTGATTTCTGAATTAAATACAGCCAACTGTGCATACATTACTTCCAAAGAGTTTCTAAATGCATCGATTGGTGAAATTTGTCCATCAGTTCTGATATTCATAATAACTCTTTCAAAGTTAGGGTTATCTTCCACCAGTACATTGTCAATTTTATATGTAGCACTTCTTACCGGAGTAAAATATGCATCCAATGCGATATATTCATCATCATCAACTTCCGCAGCAGTATCTTCACTCGCAACATAGCCGATACCCTGTGCAATTTTAAGCGTAAAATTCAGTGTAGAATCTTCATTTAAAGTTGCAAGCGGAGCATCCGGTGTTACCACCTCTACTTCATCATTGCTGAGATCGCCGCCTTTAATGGTACACGGTCCCGCAAAGCTGTAGTTAATCTCAGCTTCTGTTGCATCATTGTTCAGTTTAAAGCGTATCTCTTTCAAATTTAAAATAAAATCTGAAATATCTTCAAGCATACCGCGAACCGAGTCAAACTCATGTTTGGCACCTTCGATTTTAATTGCGATTGGTGCATAACCAACCGAACTGCTTAATAAAAAACGGCGAAGTGGATGAGCCAAAGATATAGCGTACCCTACTTCAAAAGGGTATGCCATAATGTTTGCTTCATTGTCACTTATTTGTTCTACCTCAAACTCTTGTGGAGCAAGTGGAGTAGTTTTAATTTTTTTCATATCTTTTACGCCTTTTGTATTAAATTATTATTTCGAGTAAAGTTCAACGATTAAACGTTCTTCAACTGGAATAACAACTTCTTCACGCTCCGGAAGACGAGTAAAGATACCATACACTTTTTCAGCATCAATGTCTACCCAAGGAGCAAGACCAGTTTGGTTTGTAAGCTCAATAGCACGAACAATCTGATTGTTCTTTTTGCTCGCTTCTTTTACTTCAATCTTTTGTCCCGGTTTAACACGGTAAGAAGGAATATCAAGTTTTTTGCCATCTACCAAAATATGACCGTGTGTTACAAGTTGACGTGCAAATCTACGAGTAGATGCGAATCCCATTCTGTACACAACATTGTCTAATCTCTGCTCGATTAATGTAATAAGGTTTGTACCTGTATTTCCATCACGACGCTTAGCTTCAACGAATAAAGCACGGAATTGCTTTTCAGAAATACCATACATAAATTTCGCTTTTTGCTTTTCATTAAGCTGTAAACCATACTCAGAAACTTTTTTACGACGCTGACCATGTTGGCCTGGACCGTAAGGACGCTTCTCTAAAGCAGATTTTCCTGCCAAACGACGCTCACCTTTTAGGTTAAGGCTTACTCCGAATCTTCTCTCGATTTTTTCTACTGGACCTCTATATCTTGCCATCAGTAATCTCCTTAAACTCTACGACGCTTAGGCGCGCGACAACCGTTGTGTGGTAATGGTGTAACATCTTTCATAAATGTAACACGGATTCCTTCGATAGCTCCGACAGCTTTTACTGCAGTTTCACGACCAGAACCGGGACCTTGAACTTTAATACCAAGCTCTTTTATACCATGTACCTGTGCTTTTGCAACTGCATCTTCAACAGCAGCCTGTGCAGCAAACGGAGTTGATTTTTTAGAACCTTTAAATCCTAAAGAACCGGCAGAACTCCAAGCAATCATATTACCCATTTCATCTGTAATAGTCACAAGAGTATTATTAAATGATGCCGCAATATGAATGATACCACGTGATATATTCTTTTTTATTACTTTTTTTCTAACAGCTTTTCTTTTTGCCATACTATAATTCCTTACGCTGCGCCGACAGTTTTACGTTTACCCTTACGAGTACGCGCATTTGTCTTAGTTTTTTGACCACGGCATGGAAGACCACGACGGTGACGAAGCCCTCTGTATGAACCTAAATCCATAAGTGCTTTAATATCCATAGCAACTTTTTTACGCAAATCACCCTCAACCATATGGTTTTCACGGATCTCTTTTGTTATAGCTGCTACATCTTCTTCGTTTAATTCGAAAACTCTTTTATTGTAGTCAATTCCTGTCGCGTCTAATATTTGACGGGCAGTATGAAGACCAATTCCATAGACGTATGTTAATGCATACTCTATTCTTTTTTTCTTAGGTAAATCAACACCAGCAATACGAGCCATGATTATCCTTGTCTCTGTTTATGTTTAGGGTTCTTGCAGATTACTCTTACAATACCTCTTCTTTTGATAACTTTACAGTCATCACACATCTTCTTTACTGAAGCACGTACTTTCATTGAAAGTCTCCTGTGGTAACATCTTTACTGCCTTTAGGCAAGCGCATAACACTTGTAATAACGTTGCTTGCCAATACTTTTATCTACATGTATTCATATAGATAGAAATACTCTTTGCTTTGTTAAAACAGTAAAGTGGATGGGAATTATATCGAAATAAATGTAAAAGTATTATTAAGTGCATTGGAGGCATGACTAAATAATGTCATTTCCTCCAAGCTATGCATCTTTTTAGCTAAAATCAATATATAGTGATTATCGCCTCATCACTACCTGATGATACACCACCATCTTTAGTGTATTTAATTAATAAAGTATCCCCATTGGATACATTTATACTGCCGTTGTTTTCGCCAGATTCACTAACCACTCTTGTACCGTTGCTGTCTATTGTCAAATAGTCATATCCAGCTTCACTGCTTACACTGTAATCAATAACCGTATCTTTTAGAATTTGAACTTCCAATTGACTTGTTGATGAATTCGTATGATTATTTGATGTAAAGGTTGTACCGTTTTTCTTCCAGTCTGCATTTGAAATAATATTAAAATCAGCCTTTGCAACTGTTTCTGTAAATGACGCAGTTCGAGTATAACCATGAGTACTAAAAGTCACTGTAACAGGATATGTCTGATCTCTATCGCTAAGCGCTGCACGTGGTTGTGCCGGATCAAATGTAATGTCTACATCTTTATTGGTATAATTTCTTTTTTGACTGTCATCCAAGGCATTAAATTCTTCTTGAGCATTTTGAACTATTGCATCATAATCCAAATGAGAATATGTTACCTCAACATTGGAACCTGTTGCCGGCATATGTGTTGCGTCAAATACTATAGCCTGTTCTGATGAATCATATTCCCAGTCATTTACCAGTTGCCCGTCTACAGTAACATTTATTGATGAGGCAATTGCCGGATACTGGAGTTTTATTGGTGAACTTTTGGCAACTGCATAGCGGACAGCCAATTGCATCATTCTGTCATAACCACTTTGATAATTATACAGATTTGCAATATCTCCGCCTGTTGCCAAACTCATGTCATAAGATAAATTTCCTTTAATCTGTAAACTTTCAGGAAGAATAACATTATATTTTATATCATTAAGCACAAAATAAGAATTAGAAAGACTTTCTCCGTCTTGTAAACCAATTTCATTATATGTAGCATGTTCAGGCTCATCTGAAAGATAAATGACAGACATACTTGAATTAGTTCTTGTAACAATATCACCATTACTCAAGTAGTTGTATGCTATCTTCATACCTCTTTCATCTCCACCATTCGTACCTAACATTGACATTTCATCGGTAAGCTGTGTAATATTATTTTCAACCGGCGATTGTGTATAGCTAGAATAATCACGTCCGTTTTCAGTTCCGACTACAGTTGCTTTCCAATCCAGTCCATATTTTGCTGTTGCCGTAGCAAAAGTTCTTTGAACGGCATCAATGGCACTAGACTGAGAACTGCCCATGCTGCCAGAATCATCAATAATAAGTAGGAAATCTCCTTTTTTGATTACTGTTGGCATTGTAAACTGCTGTTTTTCATTAACAATTTTTTCACTACTTGTTACAATTGAATCCTTATTGACTACTTTGTAAATTTCATTGTCGGCTGATAAATTTTGATCGACTACTGTTGCTAAAACATATGCGTTGCTGGCAGTATTATACTCTATATAAAAATCTACAATAACGTCACTTACAACCGGAAATTGCGTTAAATCCAAATTATCAACAGAATAGTTAATCCCGGAAAGTAAATCATTCAAAATATCATACAAACTCTGCGTCTGATTTCCTGTAATTTCATATCTTGCAATCAATGATCCGTCACTGTTGTGATTGACATTTATTGCATTTAAATTAGAACTGTTACTCAGCAGTTGATTTAATAAATCTTCTGAAGATGCCACATTTGCACCAATTAAAGATGGGTCTACTGCCATTGCTGTTCCAATAAAACTGTTTTCATCGCCGATTCTATAAAATACTTTACCTTCTTGCCAGGATGCAGTATCTAAAACATCATAAGCATTTTGATAATCTTGTGTCAGCAGAGCCTGTGTTCCGTTGTTAAGATCAACTGAAACATTATTTGTAGGCACAAACTCACTATAAGTAATATAATCCGTTGCATTACCTTTTGTTATTGTCACCGTTACACCATAGCGCTGGTCTATTGCAGTTGGATTTCTTTTAGGTTCGCTATACGTGATAGTGTAAGAATCTCCTGTCGACCATTTTTGGTTATAGTTTAAAGAACTTCTGTAATCACCGCTTGCTATTAAAGCATTTTTAATATTTTGTACCTCTTCTTCATCACGTAAATCTTGACTAAACGGAATGGTTTCAGTATAAGTAACAGTTGTGTGTGCACTGCCTTTAGATATATTTACATCTACCGGATAAGATTGATTTTCGGTTGCAGGCGCTTCTTGTGGTTGGCTAAAGGTTAAAGAAAAACTGTTTCCTGTAATATCATATTTTGGATGGTATTGAAATGTTCTTTTATTAACTGCTTGTTCAAATAACTCTTTTGCCATTTGCACATCACGTGCATCTAATGTTTGATTATCAGGACGATATACAAATGGTTCGCTTGTTCTGTTTAAATCATCTACCAAAGTGATAGACGCATGCAGGTTTGGATTATTCCAATCATAATTTGCAAGACTAATATTTCCCTCATTTGTTACATTAATATCCACACCTGTATAATTTGCATCAACATTGATTTGAGCGCCTGGCATTCCCAATAAACTTAAAGTATCCGAATAAATACTATCAGCCATTAAGATGGGAGTAGCCGGCGGAACTGTAGAAACAGTACTGTTTAAATCATTTCGTAATGTTTCTTCATAGTGCGCAATTGCATCATTTTGTCTAATCAGACTTTTACCAATTGCCTGCAATGTTGCATTTAGATCAGCTTCGCTTACATTTCCTGTCATATCCAGTGTAATGCCGTTTAACGCTTGTTCTGTTGCTTTATCAATATAAATTCCGTTATAAGGATTGGCATCATTATCCAATGATTGGAACAACTGTACCAAACGGGCTATTTTAGAATTATTTGTATCTGTAATATCAAAATTCAAAAGATTGGCAGGGTATAATGTATCTCCGCTTTGCGTGCTGTTAATATCAACAGAACCAAGTGTAATTCCGCCTAAATTAAACTCTACAGTAGAACATTTTGCAGGGTCAAAAGTAAAAGCACCATCCGAAGAGGTGTATCCTTCATCAGAACCACAAGTGAAATGTACCCCTTCAATCTCTGAATCACTTAAGTAATTTGTATTTAACTCTGAACTACCGCTGCCGCTGCCACTGCCACAACCTGTAAGCAAAAGAGATATCACTGTTGCCGCCAACATTGTTTTTTTCATAAATATCCTTTTTTAGGTTAAATTATATTATTTTCAACTTAAAAAGAAATTAAACATCATATAACAAATTTTATACTATTTTCTGTGTTTCTATTCTTGATATTCCGCTAAAAAGTCCGGTAAATAGAGCGAAATAAACCATAGAATTCATAAGATGCATAGTATTGTGCATTATTGAAAAGAGAATAAAACTAATAACAAATATAATATTTAGTGCAAAGTATTGCCGTGTTTCAAAAGAAAGTCTTAAAAGAGAATAAAATATCAGTAACAATAAAACTAATCCAATAATGCCCAATTGTGCCGGAATATTGATAAAAACATTATCATAATCTGCAAATACGTTCATATCTCTTGTTTTCAAGTCATATTTTTCAGCATACTCATTTGCTTCTTTCATGACATTGCCAATACCTGTACCTGTTATAGGATTATCTATGAACACATTAATTCCGATAATCCACATAGCAGCCCTCATACCTCCCTGATCTCTGTAATCATTTTCTTCCACAATTTTTTCAATACCATTTTTAAATTGATGCACTCTTGATACAAAATTATCAGAAAAGCTGTATGCCAGTAAAAATGTAACAAAAACGATTGTAGTTGCAAAAAACAATGCTTTAAGTTTGTGCCGAATATATATAAAAGAAAGAACAAACATTAAAACAGCAAAAACAACTTGTCCTGTCCTTCCTCCGTTTATAAATAGATTTGTCACTATAGTAATAAAAAACAAAGCATCGAAAAATCTGTATTTTAAGCTTTTAGCAGAAAAAAAATTTGTTAAAAGTATTGTACTTGTGAAAGCAAGGAGCACACTGTATGCTATATGATCCATAAATGGTGTTGGCATTTCATGCGTTGCATTTCCATAAGTAAACAGGTTAAAATAAATACCGTAAGACATTAACTCGCTAATAAGCATACTTACAATAAAAGCTAAAAAAACATATTTGATATAACGTTTTTCCAGTACTGTATAAATAATTGGAATCGTTAAAAAATGATGATATTTGAAAATGTATTTAACTGCAAATGTCGTATTAGAGGCTAAAGGTATGGAAAAAATCATAAGTAGTATAAAAGCCCCTAAAAAAATCATAACTTTGTTTGACTTAAGAAGTTCATATTTTATCTTCCATTTTCCTTGATATATCCAAAGAAGAACCATGAGAAGTTCCACAATATTAACAGCAGCTTTAGAGATAGGAAAACTAAATGCATATGCTATTATTAGGAAATTTAAATACTTGTTAATATCTTTTGATTGAAATTGAATCATTTTGCACCTATTTTGCCAAGAACTACTTTTACTGTTTTTATTAAAATAACAAAATCAGCCCATAATGACCAATTTTTTATATACCATACTTCAAGTTCATTTCTTTGTGCAAAACTAAGATTGTTTCTTCCGCTCACTTGCCATAATCCAGTAATTCCAGGGCGTACACGCAATATAAACTCTTTTTTATTACCTAATTTTTCTGCTTCATTCAACATATACGGTCTCGGCCCGACCCAACTCATTTCTCCTTTAAGGATATTGAGTATTTGCGGCAGTTCATCAAGCGAAAAAATACGTAAAAATTTTCCTATTCTTGTAATTCTAGGATCATTCATATATTTATGATATTTTTCAAAGTATCTTACTTCTTCAGGGTGGGACTTCAGATATTTTTCCAAAACTTTTTCACTGCTTAACAGCATTGTTCTGTACTTGTAGACCTGAAAAGTTTTATTATCTTTGCCAAGACGCTTCTGACGAAAAAAAACAGTTCCTCCATCATCTAATTTGATTGCAAAAGCGATTATAATATGAATAGCAAAAAAAACAGGAAGTACACTACAAAGCAGTATATAATCAACACTGTTTTTTATCATGATGTTGTGCTTTAACAAAAGTCTATTTTGCACTTGAATAGTATTCCTTCTAATATTAGAATACTCTAAAATATTTGAATGCATAAAATTAATATCTTTTAAATATGGAACCACAAATATTTCACTTGTTATTCTAATATATTTATCGATTAGTGCATGCAGTTTTTCTTCTTCGATTCCCTGTGATATTATTATTACTTTTTCATATTTTTTTCAGAATACACTTGTCCAAGATACCAGTTTTCTTGAAGTTCTTTTTTAAAAATTTTCACTTCACTCTCTTTTCCAAGCACAAGAATTTTTTGTTTACACACAGGTAAAAGAAAAATAATTTTTTTCGCATACCGTTTAAAAACAGGTAAACTTATAAACAGTAAAACAAAATACAAAGTTATAAACATTCTAAAGTATTCCAAATGTGTTTTGGTAAGTGTCAACAAGGATAAAATAATCGCCAATTCTAATATCAAGTGCAATTTTTTAAAAGTAAGTTGAAAGGTAGGGTTAACTGATAACCTGCTAATCTATTTCAACCAAAAAATAAGAAGTAGCATGAGATATAAACAATTAACCCTAGAGAAACGATACCATATTTCAGCTTTGCAAAAGGCTGGATTAAACCAAAATGATACGGCTACACTTATTCATACTCAGAACATTTAGCAATTCTGAGATAAAATATCACTATGAATAAGGATAAGAAGAAGATGAAAAACAGTAAATACACAAGAGAATTTAGAGATTCAAGCGTACAGTTGGTCATGAATTCAAACGAATCAACAGCAAAGATTGCAAAAGATTTGGATGTAAACGAAAAAACGCTTTATAACTGGGTAAGAGAGTAGGAGCTGCCCCTTGAGGGTACAAGAAAGCCAACAATATTCCCATAGAATCCAGAGGAGGATTTTCAACTAATCAGAGTATCAAAGAGACAACTGAGGAAGAGAATAAACGCCTACGTGCCGAGAACAAACTCCTTAAGCAGGAGCGTGACATTCTAAAAAAGGCAACAGCATATTTCGCCAAAGAAACTCTGTGAAATATGCATGGATGCGAGAACACTCAAACGAGTTTCAAATAGCAGTGATGTGTAGGGTACTTCAAGTCGATAAAGCAAGTTATTACCACTGGATCAAGCAAGGTTGCAAATTGCAACAGGTAGATGAGAAGCTCAATGAACTTATTGAGATTATCTTCATGCAGGGTAGAGAAAATTACGGTACACGGCGTATTAAGGATAAGTTAGTGCAAAGATATGGCTTTATCGTTTCTCGTCGTCGTATAGGGCGCATAATGCGTGAGATAGGACTTGTTGCAAAAACTAAAAAACGCTATAGAATCAATACGACAAATTCAAATCACAACTTGCCTGTTGCGCCCAATATATTAAACAGAGATTTCTATGCAACTTATCCTGATGAGAAATATGTTGGAGATATAACCTATATTCCAACAAATGAAGGATGGCTCTATTTAGCTACTGTCATAGATTTATACTCCCGTCGCATCGTTGGCTGGTCGATGGATGATACAATGAAAGTATCACTTGTGAATGACGCTTTAAATATGGCACTTATTGCAAGAAAGCCTCAAAAAGGTTTGATCTGGCACACTGATCGTGGTAGCCAATACGCTTCATATACTCACAAGGATTTATTACAACAGCATGGAATCGTTCAAAGTATGTCACGCAAAGGGAACTGTTGGGATTGTGCCCTGAACGAAGTGAGGAAATGCCCTTGGGGTGCAGTAGCTGAGAGCTTTTTTCATACTTTGAAAACTGAACTCATTTACCATGAGATTTTTGAGACAAAAGCTCAGGCTAATCAAGCTATATTCGAGTATATCGAAGTTTATTATAACCGACAAAGAATGCACTCTGCAAATGGTAATTTATCACCTGTTGAGTTTGAAGAAAAAATGATGTTACAAGTTGAAACAGCAGCTTAGAATCTTTATGGATAAGTATGAAATAGGGTTGACACATCACTTATAGAGATGCTCACACCAATGAAAAAGATCACTCATACAATTACAAGTGACAACGGCAAGGAATTCGCATATCATAAACAAGTAGTAGCTGCACTGAACACAGATTTTTACTTTGCTAATCCATATCACTCCTGGGAAAAAGGACTCAATGAACACACAAATGGTTTAATTCGTCAGTATTTACCTAAGAAAAGTACTTTTTTAAATGTCTCAAAGGATGAAATCATTATGATTCAGAACAGACTTAACAATCGACCTAGAAAAATCCTTGGATATAAAACTCCATATGAGGTGTTTTTTAGTGAAATGAGTAAAAAGTTAGCTAGTTAAATTAGGTGGAAATTGCACTTGATATTAGAATTGGCGTTTTATATTTTATATTTTATATTTTACACTAACTTATACTAATTTAACATAAATATTGCGTTAAACCCATATTTGAAGTGACACAAAAGTGACAAATTTTATTAGTGATTTTTAACGCCGGTTTTTATAAACTGTCGATATCACTTAAGAAGGAAAACAACAGATGGTAGAGTATATTTTAAAGCGAGACGGTTCCTACAAACAATTTTTCTCTTATAAAATAGAAGATGCCATCAAAAAAGCCTTTTTAAGTGAAAATGTAGATTTTGACGAAGCGGTATACATCAAAGTCATTCAAAGACTTGAAGCTAAACGGATTGTTGCTGTTGAAGATATACAGGACATTATAGAAAAAGAGCTGTACAAAGCAAAATATTTTGATGTTATGCGCTCTTTTATACTCTACAGACATCTTCATAAACTTCAAAGAGAAAAAGCCATTGAAGATGATACTACCTATATCCATTCGACACAGACTATAGAAGAGTATATCAGCGGAAGTGACTGGAGAATAAAAGCAAACTCAAATACAGGCTACTCCAGTGCCGGTCTTGTTAACAATACAGCAGGCAAAGTGATTGCCAATTACTGGCTTGACAAAATTTACTCAAAAGAAGAGGGGTATGCACATAGAAACGGGGACTATCACATACACGATTTGGACTGTTTGACCGGATACTGTGCCGGCTGGAGTCTGAGGGTTCTTCTAGATGAAGGATTTAACGGAGTAAGGGGAAGAGTAGAGAGTGATGCACCAAAGCATTTCAGAGAAGCTCTCGGACAAATGGCGAACTTTTTGGGAATTTTGCAAAGTGAATGGGCCGGCGCCCAGGCCTTTTCATCGTTTGACACCTATCTGGCGCCTTATCTTTTTAAAGATCAACTTTCATACAAGGAGGTAAAAAAAAGTATTCGCAGTTTCATATATAACCTAAACGTACCCGCTCGATGGGGACAATCACCTTTTACAAATATTACTATAGACTGGAACGTTCCTGATGATTTGAAGGATCAGATTCCAACATGTAAGCAGGAGCATCTTTTTAAAAATATTTCAGATACCGGGTTAAGATTCAAAGCACTGCAGAGGGGTGTTTCATCCCTCACAGAGATGACCTATAAACATTTTCAAAAAGAGATGCACATCATCAACAAAGCTTACTATGAGGTTATGACAGAGGGAGACAAAACCGGTCAGCCTTTTACATTTCCTATACCTACCGTCAATATTACAGAAGATTTTGACTGGTACGGTGAAAATACGGATTTGCTGTTTGAAAACACCGCTAAGATTGGCTCCTCCTACTTCCAAAATTTCATAGGGAGCCAATACAAACGGGACAAAAACGGGGAAGTCATCGCAAACGAAGAGGCCTACAAACCCGGACATGTCAGAAGTATGTGCTGCAGACTACAGCTTGATTTAAGAGAATTGCTTAAACGAGGCGGTGGTCTTTTCGGCAGTGCGGAAATGACAGGCAGCATAGGGGTTGTCACTATTAATATGGCAAGGCTGGGCTTTTTGCACAAAGGCAATATGGAATCTCTGCTTGAACGCCTTGACGAACTGATGGAGTATGCAAAGTCTACACTGGAGAAAAAACGTGTTTTTATTCAAGAGATGTACGACAGAGGACTTTTCCCTTATACAAAAAGATATCTGCCCGGGTTTAGAAACCACTTTTCTACCATCGGGGTCAACGGGATGAATGAAATGATTTTGAATTTTACCGGAGGAGCTTATGACATCAGTTCCACACAAGGCATTGACTTTGCCACTGAGATATTGGACCACATAAGAAAAAGAATGGTCGAGTTTCAGGAGAAAACAGGCAATCTTTACAACCTTGAAGCCACACCGGCGGAGGGAACAACCTACCGGTTTGCCAAAGAGGACAAAAAAAGATACGGTGACAAAATCATACAGGCCGGTATGGATGAAAACATCTACTATACCAACTCTTCACAGATTCCTGTGGGTCTGACAGATGACCCTTTTGAAGCACTCACTCTGCAGGATGAACTGCAGACAAAATACACCGGTGGCACCGTTTTGCACCTTTACATGCAGGAGCGTCTCAGCTCAACCGAAGCCTGCCGCAGACTGGTCAAAAATGTCATCACAAATTTCAGACTGCCTTACATTACGGTAACACCGCTCTTTTCAGTTTGTCCAAAACACGGCTATCTCTCAGGAGAACACGAATACTGCCCAAAATGTGACGAAGCACTGATACAAGAATATGAAAACAACAAAAAGGAAGCATCATGATAAATAAAAATAAAATCTTAGAAGAACTTAAAGAACAGAGACAAAAATGTATAGTATACACACGCGTCATGGGATATCATCGTCCTGTTGAAAGCTTCAACCTAGGAAAAACCGGTGAACACAGACAACGCAAACAGTTCAAAGAGTAAAAAATGCATTTATGATATCACAAAGTTTACCCATTTGGACTACCCTGATCATCTAGCCTGCATCATATGGTTCAGCGGATGCAATATGCGCTGTGATTTTTGCTACAACAAAGAGATAGTCTTTGCAAAAGAAGGCAGTTACAGTATGGAAGATGTGCTGAAGTTTTTGCGAACAAGAGTCTCTTTGCTTGATGCTGTCGTTCTCTCAGGCGGAGAAGCCTCTTCCTATACCCTCACTGACTTTTGCAAAGCAATCAAAAAGCTCGGATTTTTAATCAAACTTGATACCAACGGTACAAACCCTTTACATGTAAAGGAACTCCTCGGTCTGGACCTGCTTGATTATGTCGCGCTGGATTATAAAGCCCCCCAATATAAATTCACATCTGTAACACACTCCGGCAAATTTCATGAATTCAGCCAAACACTTGACCTGCTTATCCGCAGTGGTATTGATTTTGAAGTACGTACCACACTCCATACCGATTTGCTCAATGTAGATGACATCAACTGCATTCTGTCAGATTTAAAAGAGAGAGGCTATAAGAACATCTATTATATTCAGGAGTTTGTCGAAGCAAAAAGTACTGTAGGCGGACTGCAAAAACCTTCAAAACCTTTCAACAAATCCCTCTTAAGAAGTAATTTTCCTGTTATTTGGAGATAAATTCCTTTTTCTTGACGTAAATCAATTTTTTACTGCCGTTTATAAGTTATCATTCTGTGAAATTTAAATCAGACAAAATTTGTCTTATTTAAAAAAACTGAGTATTTGTATACTCTTCACAAGGAAATATCATGACAAAAGTTATACTGACATTTACATTGGCAATGGTTGCACTACAGGCACAGGACACAGTACACTACGACAAAAAAGAAGTGAAAAAACCGGCTATTGCAAGACCATACCATCCGGGTCAGAATTAATCCGAGGCTATTGATTAAACGCTATCTGATAGCCAAGTCCTTTTACATTTATAAGGAACTCTTTGGAGGTTTTTTCTCTAAAGCGCCTTATAAATGTTCTCAATCTTTCATCACTTACATCTTCCTTCCAAATCATGTTTTTGATTGTTGCATACTCCAAAATACCTCGGTTCCCCTCATAGTTTTTGACTAACGCCTGCAAAAACAGAAGTTCCTTTTTTGAAAGTGCGATATATCTGTTGTTTTTGTATAGACTGTTGGTGGTTTTATTAAATACAAATCCGTCCAAAAAATTTAAAAGCTTTTTACCAATGCTTGCTTCGAGTGAGAGAATATACTGTAAAACCTCATCCGGATCAAAAGGTTTTATAAAGTACTTAACGACTCCGGTATCTATTGCACCCAACAATTTTTCCACATCGCTAAAAGCACTCAGTATTATAATTTTGCTCTGTGGATTTATACGTTTGATCTCCTGAGCCATCTCCAGTCCGCTTTTGTTTGGCATCATAATATCGGTAATCACAACGTCCGGAAAAACCTTCTTGTATATATGTAAGCCCTCATCTCCGTCTTTTGCCAGTAAAAAACTGTGAAAATGGTCTCCGATAGCATTTTTCAGCAACAGTGAAAGTTTTTCTTCATCTTCAACAAATAAAACTTTCAGACTTTTTAAAAATTTATTTCTCATTATCTTTTCTCTCTGTTTTGCAGCGGAATTTTTATACTGAAAGTTGTAGAACCGTTTTTGGATTTTACATCTATGGAACCGTTCAAGCCCTGTTCACAAATCATTCTCGACATAAACAGCCCAAGTCCTGTACCCGAAGAGGAGTGCTTTGTCGTAAAATAGGGTTCAAAGATTTTATAAATCTCTTTTTCTTTGATACCGCCGGCATTGTCACTAAACTCTATAAGTGCAAAATCTTTTTCTTTTTTTACACGTATATGTATCTCTTTTATCAAAACAGACGACTGTAAAAAAGCATCTTTTGAATTTTGGATAAGATTGATAATCACCTGTGTCAACTCATTTGAAATGCCTAAAATTTCCACATCTTCAAACTCGGTATGCACACTGATCATCTCTTTGATTATAATTTTTTCTAAAATGTTTAATGATTCATTGATACTGTCTGCTATTTTGAAATAGTTTTTCTGCTTTGTCGGTTTAAAAAAGTTGGTAAAATCATCAATCGTCGTCGACATATTCTGTATAATTGCCTTGCTCTCATCATACAGATTCTGCACTTCCTCTTCTTCGTTGTTAAGCGCTGCTTTTTTTAAACTAAAGAGTGTCAGACTGAGTTCTGTGAGCGGTTGTCTCCACTGATGGGCTATGTTTGCAAGCATCTCGCCCAGACTTGCAAGCCGTGACTGCCAAAACATCACTTTTTGCTTTTGTTCATTTTTGGCTATCTCTTCTTGCACCCGAAGCTCAAGCGTTTCATTGAGTTCTTTAAGCTCCTGTGTCTTCTCCTGCACCCTTTTTTCAAGATTTTCATTGAGTTCCTGCAGCTCTTTTTCTTTTTGCTCCAGACTCTTTTTGTAAAACACCTCTTTTGTAACATCATAACGAATCGCCACAAACTCTTCAATGTTGTTTTGTTTGTCAAGGATGGGAATGACGGTGGTATTGACATAAAAAGTTCTCCCGTCTTTTGCTCTGTTTTTTACGGTGGCCTTATATGTTTTTTTTGCCTTGATTGTCTCCCACAATTTCTTAAACACGGAGGTTGCGACATCAGGATGTCTGACAATATTGTGGTTTTTCCCGAGCAGTTCCTCTTTTGAATAGCCCGAAATTTTGCAAAACTCCTCATTGACAAAGGTAATGATGCCGTTGACATCCGTTTTTGAGATAATATTGCTTTTTTCAATCGCTTCTTTATACTGTTCTAACATAGTTTAATTTTAGCCAAACTAATCCCAAAGTACACTTACGCCATACTCTTCATTCAAAATTATATTTTTTGTATAGTAAATCTTTTTGCCGTATTTTTTACTGAGCAGTTCCACTTCGAGTTCCCCCTCACTTAAAAGTTCTCTGACCTCCTTGTAACCCAGCCATTTACCGTATTTTGCCAAAGAGTTCTGCCAGATTCTGAAGCTGCATGTAGATTCCGGCGTCACTTCAAACATCTCTCCGTCTTCTGTCTGCCAGTGGGCGTTTGAACAGGCATAGAGTTTTACTTTTTTTCCTCGCACCTCTTTGTCGCGTACTTCAATTGCACCGTCATCGCAATATGGGCATTTTCCTAAAATCATCATCTCACTCCTGATTTTTATGCTATTATTATAAGGCTTTTCAACCACTGCTTCGCAATTTATTGCAATTTGACATATTATAAGGATACAACAATGCAAAACAAATTTATGGATGCGATGAACTTTCGCCATGCCTGTAAAATATTTGATGAAACCAAAAAGATAAGTGATGAAGATATGCACTTTATTCTTGAATGTGGCAGAAAATCACCCTCCTCTTTCGGTATGGAAGCCTGGAAATTTTTGGTCATTACAAACGAAGACCTCAAAGCCGAGCTGAGACCGGCATGCTGGAACCAGGTACAAATCACTTCCTGTTCGCATCTCGTTGTTATTCTTGCCGGAATAGAGAGTCTCAAACCGGAGTCAGGAGAAGTCAAAAAAAGATTTTCAAGGCGTGATATGCCGCAGGAATCACTTAATATGTATATGGACCTCTATGCCAAACATTTGGAAAAAACGCTTAGCAGCGATGAAAATATTTACTGCTGGAGTGCAAGACAGACCTATATAGCTGCTGCCAACATGATGACCGGTGCTGCCTATACAGGAATAGATTCCTGTCCTATAGAAGGATTTGAAAAAGAAAAAGTCGAAGATATTTTAGGTCTTGATACTAAAAAATTTCAAGTCGCAATGGTGCTTCCTTTTGGATACAGACTCAATCCGCAACCAAAACAGATCAGACTGCCGTTCGACGAAGTAGTGGAGTTTATACTCTGAGTGTGGCAGTCAACCGTTTAGGATAAATGAAAAGTTCGAGTGCTTCGGTGACAGACTTGCAGACTATATCCGAAGCGAGCAGACTTTTTGTGCTGCAGCCCTCATCACCAAGTACACAAATGCCTATGTGCGCTTTTTGCAGCATTTTCATATCGTTGTTTCCGTTACCAACAGCCGCACATTCACTTGCATTTAATGCAATAATGTATGCCTCTTTTTCCAAAGTATGGTTTGCACTCTCCAATACCTTTACATGTAAAGCATACTCTTTTAGCTCATTTTTGACACTGCCAAAGGTGTCTGCCGTGATTACATGTAAGGTATACTCTTTGGCCAAAAGCGGCAGCAGTCTCTTTGCCTCTTCCAGTAAAATACCGTCTTTTGCAAGCGTACCGTTATAATCCAAAATAATATGTTTTATATTTCTCTGCATTTTTTTCCTTCCTGTTTTGTATAGTTTTCAAGTCTAAAGCCCGCACTGAAGTACGGGTTCCGAGAAAATCACTTAACTTTAAAATATCGTCTTTTACTACAGTACTGTTATAATCAAGAACAAATTGTTTTGTGTAGTTTTCAAGCCTGAAGCCCGCACTGAAGTACGGGTTCCGAGAAAATCACTTAACTTTGAAATATCGTCTTTTACTACAGTACTGTTATAATCAAGAACAAATTATTTTGTGTAATTTTCAAGCCTAAAGTCGGCACTGAAGTACCGATTCCGATGGATAGTACAGTTTTTCACAACCCGTACTTCAGTGTCAATGCCATTAAGTTAAGCATCTTTTTCGGAACCGGTACTTCAGTGCCGGCTTTGTTTTTTTGAAGACTAAAGCCTGGGTTCCAGGAAAATCTCAGTTTTTGTCTTAACTTAATGGCATTGATGCTTCAGTACAGATTCCTGCATACTTCTTAATCTCTCTTTTAGTCAAAGAAGACTAGTATATGAAAAAATATTTAGGACATTATACATTATGAAAGGTATAAAACTCACACAATACAGTCACGGGGCGGGTTGCGGCTGTAAAATTTCTCCAAAACTGCTTGATACTATTTTAACAACCACGAGAGAAACGATTGCTTACCCTGATTTGCTTGTCGGCAATTCTTCAAAAGATGATGCCGCGGCTTTTGATTTGGGCAACGGGACGTCTGTTTTAAGCACGACTGACTTTTTTATGCCCATAGTCGATGACCCGTTTACTTTTGGGCGCATAGCTGCCACCAATGCCATCAGCGATATTTACGCTATGGGCGGTAAACCGCTTATGGCCATTTCCATTTTTGGCTGGCCGATTGACAAGCTTGATGCGGATGTGGCACGCGAAGTTATTGACGGCGGCCGCTCAGTCTGTGAAGAAGCAGGTATTCCACTGGCAGGCGGGCACAGTATAGATTCTCCCGAACCTATATTTGGACTTGCAGTTACAGGCATAGCACAAAATGAACATCTTAAACGCAATGATACTGCCGAAATCGACTGCGAACTCTACCTCACAAAACCACTGGGGATAGGCATACTGACAACGGCACAAAAACAGGGAAAAATTGCCGAGGGCGACATAGATATTGCCGTAGAAGCCATGTGTACCCTGAACAAAATCGGTGCAGAAATCTCCGCATTAAAAGGCGTGACCGCACTTACCGATGTGACAGGTTTCGGACTGCTTGGGCACTTAAGCGAAATATGTGAGGGAAGCAGTATCAGCGCTGTTGTAGAGTTTGACAAAGTACCGACACTCAAAAATGTCAAAAAGTATCTGAAGATGGGCTGTGTTCCGGGAGGCACACGCAGAAACTTTGAGAGTTACGGAAATAAAATTTCTCCGATGTCCCAAGAACAGCAGGACATTTTATGTGACGCACAAACCTCTGGCGGACTGCTGTGTGTGGTGAAAAAAGATACAAAAGAAGCCTTTTTGGCACTTACAAAAAATGCAGGGCTTTGCCTGGAACCAATCGGATTTACATGTAAAGCAAGCAAATATCTTGTAGAGGTAGTCTGACTTTGCCCAATAATATTACAAATGTAACAGATGATTTTTTATCTATTGTCCTCAATGAAACACCTCTGCTTGATGTCCGCGCCCCTGTTGAGTTTGAAAAAGGAAAGTTTATCAATGCAACAAACCTGCCTATACTTGATGATGAAGAACGCAGACTTGTCGGCATACGGTACAAAGAGGCCGGAAATGACGCAGCCATAAAGCTGGCCGAGTCTCTTATTCAAAATGAGGGAAAAGAGAAAAGAGTCCGCCTCTGGCAGGACTACCTCAAAAAAAATCCCGAGGCAAAGCTTTACTGTTTTAGAGGAGGACAACGCTCAGGGATTGCGCAGGAGTGGCTCAAAGAGAGCAATATTGATATTACCCGACTCAAAGGCGGATACAAGGCTTTTCGCAATTTTTTGATGCAACAGAGTGAAGACATCAGTACGCAGACACCCACACTAATTTTAGGCGGCAGAACAGGCTCGGGAAAAACCATTCTTTTAAATAAACTGCCAAATGCCATTGACCTTGAAGCCGTTGCCAATCATCGCGGCTCTTCATTTGGAAGTTTTGTCAACGCACAGCCCTCGCAGATTGATTTTGAAAACAATCTTGCCTACAAACTCATACAGTTTCATCATAAAAATTTTACCCATCTTGTTTTGGAACATGAAAGCCATAATATCGGCAGAACATTTATTCCAAAACCCGTATATGACAATTTTATGCAGGGACAGCTTGTATTGCTGCAGACTCCGATTGAAGTTCGCGCACTCATAACGTATGAGGAGTATGTTCTTGGCGCACTCAAAGAGTATACATTACAATACGGGGAAGAAGGTCCGCAAATATGGGCACACAATGTACAATCAGGGCTCAAAAGAATCCAAAAACGTCTGGGTGACCAGCTTTACAGACAACTTGCACAACTCTTTGACGAAGCCTGTTCCCAAGATACCCAGGCAGAGGCAAAAACATTCTACTTGGAGTGGATTACCCTTTTGTTACAAAGATACTACGATCCGATGTATGATTACCAGATTAAAAAGAGTCCCATACCTGTTGTTTTTGAGGGAAATGCTTCTGATGTGTTGCACTTTTTACAACACCAGTTATGAAAATATGATACAATTTCCTCATGCAAAACAATTCAACACAATTAGAGCTTTTAAACAATACAAATAAAACCTTTGAAGAAGAGTTTTTCCGATATGCCAAACCTTTTGAGTACGAAAAAGGGTCTTCGCCATTTTATCCGGATGATCTGCTCAAATATTTTTATATAGTCGTTAACGGCAGAGTCAAAACATATCAGATAAACTTTCAGACAAACAAAGAACAGACTCTCTTCATCTATAAGCGCGGAGATATGTTTGATGTCATCTCCCTGCTTGACGGCAAACCGCATGAGGTTATTTATGAGGTTATCGAAGATACAAATATTTTACGCCTGCCGATTGAAAGAGTCCGCTACTGGCTTGAAAATGATGCTACTTTTAACAAAAAGTTCTTTCCCTACCTTGCTGCGCATATGCGCTATACGGAAGAACTTGCTACCGAACTTGCCCTGTATGATACAAAAGAGCGTTTTTTAAATCTTTTAGTACAGAATTTAAACCCCAATCACAGATTCCGCTACCAACTCCTGCAAAATCTCTCCAACAGTGAAATAGCAAAACTGCTCGGAACGGTCCGTCATGTTATAGAGAGAAGCATCAAACAGCTCAAAGCCGACGACATCATAGAAACCAGCAGACGCAACATAAAAGTAAAGAATCTTCAAAAACTTTTAGACAAAACCTCCCAAATGCTACTTAAGTAGCAAAAGAATTTTTCAAAACAGACTATCATTTCTTAAATAAAAATTTAAGGAGTGAGACATGTTAGTGACAAGACATAGAAATCCGATACAAAATACAAGAAGATTTGATTTGATTAACGAATTTTTTAATGCACTGGAAACACAAAGCAGCGAAGAGCCAAGAGAGGTTTTTGACTTTGTACCGGCTGTCAATACGAGAGAAGGGGACGATGCCTACTATATTGAGCTTGATCTGCCGGGTATAAAAAAAGAGGATGTGGAGATCAGTGTTGACAAAAACATCTTAACCATCAAAGGCAAAAGAGAAGTAAAAAAAGAAGAAGAGAAAGAGGACTACTACAGAATAGAGAGTGCCTACGGTACTTTTTCAAGAAGTTTTACGCTCCCTGAAAAAGTAGACAGTGAAAATATCCGTGCAACCGGAGAAAACGGGGTGGTCGAGATTACCATACCAAAACTGAAAGTCGAAAAAGATACAACGAAAAAAATTGAAATCGAGTAAGGAGGATTATCATGGATATCGTACAAACATCAAAAGAGTTAGTGGAAAAAGCGGAAGAAAAAGTTGAAAAAGGTTTGGAAGTTGTCAAAGATACATTTCACAATGTAGCATCACATCTTCCTCTGGCAAACCTTGCAAAACATCGTAATGACACCTTCACAATCGAAGTTGATTTACCGGGTGTTAAAAAAGAAGATATAGAATTAAAAGTCGAAGATGACTATCTGACTGTTACAGCGGTCAGAAAATTTAAAAACGAGGTCAAAGAGGATGATTACTATCTCTGTGAATCAAATTTTGGCGTCATCTCAAGAAGTTTTATCCTGCCTGACAATATAGACAGAGATAAAATTCAGGCAAAATTTGAAGACGGAAGACTGTACCTGACTCTTGAAAAACTCGAATCCAAAAAGACAAAGAACATCAGCATCCAATAACAAAGGGTGCTGACACAAGGAGTTAGCCATGAAAAAACTAGTAAGCAGTCTGTTGCTTTCATCTTTGCTGACCGGATCTGCATTCGCGAGTATGGATGCAATGAACCCCTATGATGCAGATTTTGCAAGAATGAACCAGTATTTCAACTCTTTAATAGAGTCACACTTAAGCAGTTCGGCATTAAATAATTTCAGTTATCCGAGAACGGACATTCAGGATGCAAAAGACAAAATAGTATTAAAGTTTGATTTGGCGGGAGTTGACAAAAAAAATATTAAACTTTCCATTGATGACAATAAAATTTTGACTGTAAAAGGTGAGAAAAAAGAGTCCAAAGAAGAAAAATCCAAAGATTTTGTCAAAAAAGAGATTTTTTACGGTGAGTTTCAAAAATCAATTCAACTGCCTGAAAATATTGATGAAAGCAAACTTGCAACAAAATTTGAAAACGGTATTTTAACCGTCACGATTCCTAAAACAGAAGTTAAAAAACCAAAAGCAAGACTTATCCCTATAAAATAATTAATTTTTTCTGCTAGAATTCCTCTATGAATTCATACGCAGAAAAATTTACCAACGCTATAAAAAACAGTTTTTTTAATAAACTTCCCAAACATGAACAGGAGTTTATCAAAGAGAAATCCTTTGAGTACAAATTTTCCTATCAGGAAATCAAACAGATAATCAATTTCGCGCGAGATCTGGGGATGTGGGATGAGAAAAGAATCACTGCAGTATTTCCCGAACATCCCCAAAGAAAAGTTGTTTTCTCCAGGCTTAAAAAAGCCTATGAAAATATACGCAACAAACCAAATTCCTACAAAAACTTTACCCTCAAAAATATCCCCCAAGAACAAAAATATACCTTTAAAACAGTACCAAAAGAAGGTTTTGGCCTTGGACTCTGCCCTGTGGCAAGTGAAAAGACACGCTGCTGCAATCTGCTCACGCTTGATGCGGTTGAGAGCTGCGGGTTTGACTGTTCCTACTGTTCCATTCAGAGTTTTTACAATCAAAATACCATTACCTTTGACAGCAGTTTTGCAGACAAACTCTTAAATCTGCAACTTGATCCAAACAAGACCTACCACATAGGTACCGGTCAGGCATCGGACTCACTGATGTTTGGCAACCGGGAGGGTGTTTTGGATGCTCTTTTTGCCTTTGCAAGAAAAAATCCCAATGTCATTTTAGAATTTAAAACAAAATCGGACAATATAAAATATCTGCTTGAAAATGAAGTGCCGAAAAATATACTCTGTACCTGGAGTCTCAATACCCAGACTATTATTGACAATGAAGAACATCTCACCGCTTCGCTTGCAAAACGTATAGTAGCCGCTCGAAAAATGGCGGACAAAGGGGTTAAAGTCGGCTTTCATTTTCATCCCATTGTAGAATACGAAGGCTATCTTGACGAATATCAAGAAGTATATGAAGAACTTATACTAAAATTCTCTCCACAAGAGGTTGCGCTTGTCAGTTTTGGGACATTGACTTTTATCAAACCGGTGATTAAACAGCTGCGCGAACGCGAGTTTAGAACTAAAATCACACAAATACCGCATGAAGACGCCAGCGGAAAGACATCGTATCCAGACAGTACGAAGGTTGAAATGTTCAAACATGCCTACACCAGCTTTGCTCCATGGCGCCGCCAGGTATTTTTCTATTTGTGCATGGAAGAGCATCATATGTGGGCAAAAACATTCGGCTACCAATACTCTACAAACAATGACTTTGAACACGCTATGCTAGGGGCATACTGTGAAAAACTCGGTCTAGATTTTTTATTATAAAAAGGAATAGTTTTATGCAAACAAAAGAAAGTTATTTTTTATCACAGCCGCATCAGCCGTTTTTTCTTTTAGGTATTATCAATGCAATCATTATGATGCTTATTTTTGCGTTAAATTATAAGGGAATCTTCTCTTTACATGCAGACTCGCTGACATTTCACAGCTACTCTTTGATATTTTTGGTTTTTACAAATTTTTTTACAGGGTTCTTATTTACAACTTTTCCGCGTTTTAATCAGACACAGGTGATAGCAAAAAAATACTATTCCAATATTTTTTATGCAAACACGCTTGCATCACTGCTTTTTCTTATCGGTATTTTCAGCTCTGAAACCCTTTTACTCGGGGCAATGGTTATAAGTCTGACAGCTCAGGTTTTTATAGTATTGAAACTAAAAAACATCTATGAAACAGGAATGGCAGCGGACAAATCAGACTCATTTTGGATACTCAATGCAAACTACTTTGGACTCTTTGGCAATTTTCTTTTTATACTCTCTTTATTTATACCGGAAATTTTACCAGTTGCCATCAGTATCTCTTTTTACATGTACCTTATTTTTCTTGCTTTTAGTGTCGGACAGAGAATGATTCCTTTCTTCTCCCATTCATTTGCGCCAAAAAATGAAAATTTTGTCAAAATTGTTTTTGTTTTGTTTATTTTAAAAAGTATCTTTGTTTCTGCAGATATAAAAAGCTTGCAGATAGTTATAGATTTACTGCTTGCCGGTTATATGTTTTTTGAGTTTAAACGCTGGGATTTACACCCTTTGCAGTCCCCTCCTATTTTATGGGTACTGCATCTTGCACTTTTTTGGCTGCCTTTGTCTTTCTTTCTTTCAGCGCTCAGTTTGGGTGCGGAGATATTTTTAGATACCTCTTTTTTCTTTTTAAATATTCATCTTCTGGCAATAGGTTTTTTAACAACACTCCTTATAGGCTTTGGAACACGTGTGACACTCGGTCACTCGGGACAACCGCCGCAGGCAGATACATTGGCAACAAAGATATTTTTGTTTATACAGATTGTTGTGTTGTTCCGTGCGCTTTACAGTATCAATATAGCTTTTGGATGGGGGCTTGGATTTTTGTTTGACATCTCTTTTACTGCCTGGCTCTTGCTCTTTTTGATTTGGGGAGGGAGATATTTTCAAGTATTGGTTTTTGGAAAGAAATTGTAGCATTGTTTTGCAAAAAGCAAAATTTTCAGATCGGGCTGGCACTTCAATGCCAATGCCATTCAATCAAGCGGTTTTTTCGGAACCCGTACTTCAGTGCGGGCTTTGCATCTTTTAAGACTTATTCCTGGGTTACAGAAAATATTTAATTTTCTCACAAGCCACGCTTTGGCGCCGGAAAACCCGGGTTCCGATAAATACGTGACTTTTACTGCATTTTGATTATAAAAGTATTGTCAGCTTCTTCAACTTTAAACTTGTGTTTGCCGCAGAATTCATCATTCATATGGTTGACCATCTCCAATGACTTCATCAACGCCTCATCTTTTGATGCTATTTCCGTACTACTTTGAAGATTACTTCTTTTAAAACAGCCACATTCTCTATCTACTATTATTTTAAACATATTCTCATCCTTGTTAAGTTTTTATGCAATAATATCACGTACAACTTGTTCTACTCTTATTCATAAATAGAATGAAATTTTTACATTTTCATCTAAGATATGCTGCTCCTTGGTTGGGATTGGTATTATAATACTTTGAAACTTTTTCTATAGCCTGGGTTTTAATTTCCAAGACACACAGCCCGCACTGAAGTACGGGTTCCGAAAAAACCGCTTGATTGTATGGCATTGGCAATGAAACATAAATTTTAAAGGAAATAACTTCAGAACCGGTCAGTGCCGTTAAGTTAAGCGGCTTTTTTAAAACTACTCCTTCATACAATTTAGACTTTTGCACCCTAACAGTCGGCACCAAAGTACCGATTCCGATTAAGCGGCTTTTCGGAACCCGTACTTCAGTGCAGGTTCCGGTAAAACAGTTGATTGTATGGCATTGGCACTGAAACATAAATTTTAAAGGAAATAACTTCAGAACCGCTCAATGCAGTTAAGTTAAGCGGCTTTTTTAAAACCACTCCTTCATACAATTTAGACTTTTGCACCCTAACAGTCGGCACCAAAGTACCGATTCCGATTAAGCGGCTTTTCGGAACCCGTACTTCAGTGCGGGCTTTGTGTTTTGTCAGGTTACACTATAGCGTTCAAACCCAAGTTCTTTGGAAACATCAAGTTTTTTCTTAACCGGATTATTTAAAGAAGAGGGAAGAATTAATGCTATAATGTCACCATATTAACACAACGGAATTACCATGAAAAAAGAGACAAGCCCTTACCTGGAACTGGGCAAAATGAATACCCTGCGTGTCGATAGAGACACAACACCCGGCCTGTACCTTATGGCTGAGGACGGCAATGATGTCCTTCTTCCCGGACAGTATGTCACAGATGATATGTGCGAAAATGCTCTTGTAGATGTTTTTTTATACACAGATTCTGAAGACAGACTGGTAGCCACTACCGACAGACCCCTTGCAATGCTGGATGATTTTGCACTCCTGGAAGTCGTGGATGTGGCTCCTTTCGGTGCTTTTATGAACTGGGGACTGCCAAAAGATTTACTTGTCCCTAAGATGTTTCAAAAAACACCTTTTGAAATCGGCGAAAAAAGATTTATTCGCATCATATATGACGAACGGACACACAGACTCGTCGGCACAGAAAAACTCGGTGATTTTTTTGATCGTAAAGTCAAAGACCTTGCACAGAACAAAGAGGCAGAAATATTAGTCATTTCCAAAACGCCGCTTGGCTTTAAATGTATTGTCAATGGTAAATATGAAGGACTGATATATCACAATGAAATATTTGAAGAGATAAAACTGGGAGACAAAAAGACTGCCTATGTCAAAACAGTGCGCAAAGACGGCAATATCGACCTTACACTCCGGCGTCCCGGCAGTAAAAAAGACGGCTCCTCTGCCCAAAAAGTTCTCAATCTGTTAGAACAGAACAAGGGTATTATGCCTTATAACTACAAAAGTGATGCCGAGCTGATTAAAAATGTATTTGGTCTGAGTAAAAAAGAGTTCAAACGTTCCTTGACACAACTTCAGGATGACGGAAAAATTACGGTCAAAGATACCGGTATATATCTCAAGGCAAAGTAATGGCAAAAAAGAAACAAACACATGATTTAAGTAAAAAAAATGTAGAATACATACAGGACAATATCTTTTACAAAGTTTTACGTTTTAACCCTTCAAATATGACAGTGGATGTAATAAAGATAGAAAAGAATGAAAAAACAAATACTGAAATGCCTTTTGCACATTTGCCTAAAGCAGTAAAAAAGAGTATAAAGCCCAATTAATCCTGGGCTCTATGGACGCATATCCATAATGAATCATGTTAAAGATATACAAGGAGAATCGCAAGTAAGATTATATACTTAAATTGTTACAATAGTGTTAACAAAACTTGAAAAAGGAGTAAAAATATGAAAAAATGCAATACACTGCAGGAAGTAAGAGACGAAGTGGATATTATTGACAAAAAACTTGTTGAACTGATATCTGAGCGCAGCCATTTAATTCGTCAGGCAGCCGGTTTCAAAGAGAGTGTGGCAGAGGTAAAAGCCCAGGACAGGATTGATGATATTATGCAGAAAGTAAGAAAAAAGGCGATTGAACTCAATGTCAATCCGAATATGATCTCTGAACTCTTTAAAATAATGATTGATGAAATGGTTGAAACGGAAATAAGTGAGTTAAGAAACGCCGGGAATTTTTAAAATTAAAAAGAGGCCGGGACCTCTTTTGCCTATTTGTATCTGTAGGTGATACGCCCTTTGTCCAAAGAGTATGGTGTCAACTCAAGTTTCACTTTGTCTCCTGGAAGTATTTTAATATAGTGCATACGCATTTTACCTGCGATATGACACAGTATAACATGTCCGTTTTCTAATTCAACACGAAAAGTTGCGTTCGGCAAAGCCTCTATAATCTTGCCGTCAACTTCAATAACATCTGCTTTAGCCATTTTAGTCCTTTATAAAGAAATTTCTTACTTTAACTCTCACGCAAGAGATAAAATTTCAGCTTTACCGTCAACAACTGCGACAGTGTGCTCATAGTGAGAACCGCGTAAACCGTCGGTACTGACAACATCCCACCCGTTATCCAAGATAACAGGTTTTGGCTCTTTTTGACATATCATAGGTTCCAGACAAAAAACCATTCCGTTTTTTATTTTCGGTCCGGATTTCGCATTTCCGCCCGCCAAATAATTAGGAATTTCAGGTTCTTCATGAGGTTTTCTTCCTATTCCGTGTCCACAAAAATTACGTAAAGGAACAAAACCGCGCTCCAATATGAACTGTTCCATTAAATAGGAAAGTTCTTTAAAGCGCATTCCTTCTTTGATATTTTCAATAGCATAATACAAAGTATCTTTTGCACAGGCTATTAAATCTTCATCTTCTTTGCTGATTTCTCCGACACCCATGCTTATTGCGGCATCACCGAACCAGCCATCAAGTTCTGTTCCAATGTCATACCCTATAACATCTCCTTCCTGGAGTTTGTAGTCACTTGGAATGCCATGAATAATAACTTCATTGAGTGAGGTGCATACCGCATTTGGGAAGCCGTACAATCCTTTAAAAGAGGGTTTTGCACCATGAGAGCGAATATAATCCTCTGCCATGGCATCCATCTCTTTTAAACTCATACCGACTTTGGTATTTTTACGAAGAAGGTCTAATGTGCCGCCGACAATTTTGTTGGCGGCACGAAGTTTTTCAATTTCTTGAGGTTTTCTAAGCGCAATAGCCATTGCTACAGACCAACTGCACTGAGAGTTTCATATTTACTCATGTATATCTGAGCTTCTATCTTTCTCATTGTGTCAAGAGCAACCTGCACAACGATCAGCACGGCAGTACCGCCAAAGAAGAACGGTACCCCCATCCCTTTTATAATCATAAAAGGCAGAGTCGCAACGAGTCCAAGATAGAGTGCTCCGGTAAATGTCAATCTGCTTGCCGTTTCATTCAAGAACTCTCTCGTAGCATCACCGGTACGGATACCGGGAATAAACCCGCCTTGACGTTTGAGATTATCCGCAATATCTTTTGCGTTGAATGTGATTGAGGCATAAAAGAATGCAAAAAACACAACAAACACAAAGGTCAAAAAGTTAAAAAAGTAACTGTTTGGATTCAGATAATCTGCAATAGCCTGCATAGCCGGATTTGTACTGCTTGAAAGCACGGTCATCGGAAACATTAAAATTGCCGAGGCAAAGATAACCGGGATAACACCCGCCAGATTCACTTTAATAGGAATATAGTTCATTACACGTTTGTTTTGGTTTTGCATCATCGTCTTTTTCGCATAGGTTATAGGCACACGACGCTCACCAAGCTCAACATAAATGATAATTCCTACCGTTGTCAGAATCAAAGCAAGAATTGCTATGACAGTAATAAAACTCATTGCACCGGTATTTACCATTTCGATTGTTTGACCAATTGCTCTTGGAATTGCCGAAACAATACCTGCGAAGATAATAAGAGAGATACCATTACCGATTCCGCTTTGTGTAATCTGCTCACCAATCCACATTAAAAGCATTGTACCTGCAAGCATTGAAACAGCAGAAAGCATGATAAATGTAGTGTGATCGGCAAGAATTGCAGAGTTGCCCGTAGGTCCGGTTAAGCTTTGCAGTCCTACACTGACACCGACAGCCTGAATTAATGTTATAACGATAGTCGCATAACGAATAATCTGCATATATTTCACCATACCGTCACGCTCTTTTTTCATTTGACCAAGTGTCGGAAATGTTGCAGCTAAAAGCTCCATAATAATTGAGGCGGTGATATAAGGCATAATGCCGAGTGAAATAATAGAGAGTCTCTGTACAGCATTTCCGCTGAACATGTTAAACAATCCCAATGCGTCTGATTGATGTGAGTCGAAGAAAGAAGCAATAACAGCTGTATCTACGCCAGGAACCGGCACATAGGCCAGTAGGCGGTAGATAAATAAAAAACCGATAGTAATAAGTATCTTATTTACTAGATTTTTATTCACAACTAGTTACCTGTTGTTGTAACGTTTTCGTCTTTAATTTTCGATGCCAAATCTTTTGCTTTGGCACCTACTAGTTTAATTTTAGTCACTGAAGAAGCAACCTTGTGAACTGAACGGATTGATTCCATTGTAATTTCACCAAGTTCTGCTACAGCTTTGATTTTTTCAACGTTTATCACATACGGTTTGATCACTTTCGAGTGAAAACCGATTTTTGGCAAACGTTTTGCAAGTGGCTGTTGCCCACCTTCAAAGTTTCTTTTTCTTTTGTAACCTGAACGAGATTTCTGACCTTTTTGACCACGAGCGGCAGTCTTACCAGTACCAGAACCTTGACCACGTCCAACACGTTTGCGAGAATGTGTTGAACCCGGAGCAGGTTGTAAATTTTCAATACCCATTTTCCTATCCTTTTATACGAGAAAGTGCTTCAATTGTAGCACGTACCAGTGTGTTTGGATTGTTTGAACCGATTGACTTTGTAAGGATATCTTTAATCCCTGCAAGTTCAAGAACAGGTCTCGCTGCTCCACCGGCAATAACACCGGTACCTTCTGATGCCGGCTTTAATAAAACACGACTGGCATTGTACTTGTGCTCAATGTCATGTGCTATTGTAGAACCTTTTATCTTAACAGTTGTTAAATTTTTAAAAGCATTGTCTACAGCTTTGCGTATAGCATCAGGAACCTCTTTTGCTTTACCAACACCATAACCTACAGTACCGTTTTTGTCACCAACAACGATAAGTGCAGTAAAACGAAAACGTCTACCACCCTTAACAACTTTTGTTACACGACCAATATTTACTATTGATTCTTCAAAATCATCTCTATTGATTTCCATCTGTGCTCCTAGAACTTGATTTCGTTTGCACGAATTGCGTCACCAAATGCAGCAATTACGCCGTGATATTGGTAACCATTACGGTCAAATACAATCTCAGAGATGTTTGCTTCTTTGAGTTTGGCAGCAAATGCCTCACCAAGTGCAGCAGCACCTTCTTTATTAGCTTTGTGACCAGTAGCCTTTGAGTGTAGTGAACAAATTGTTGTTGCAGTTGCATCATCAATTGCCTGTACACTTAAGTAACGGTTTGATTTAAATACAGAAACACGAGGAAGTTCAGCACTACCGGATATTTTTGCACGGATACGACGCTTACGTTTTAAACGATTCGCAATTTTGCTTTTTAATACTTTAGCATTCATCTATCTTCCTCCCTTATTTCTTAGCAGTTTTACCGGCTTTACGCACGATATGCTCATCTATGTATTTAACACCTTTACCTTTGTAAGGCTCTGGTGGACGGAATGATCTAATCTCTGCAGCTGCCTGACCCAACATTTGTTTGTCATGGCTTTTAAGAGTTATCACATTCTTTTCAACGCTTGCTTCCAAACCTTCAGGTAACTCATAATTGATATCATGAGAAAAACCAAGCTGAAGATTTAAAACTTTTCCTTTAACGGCTGCTCTGTAACCAACACCGTTAATTTCAAGTTTTTTCTCATAACCGGTAGTCAAACCTGTTACGATATTTTGGGCCAATGCTCTGAAAGTTCCCCAGAAAGCTCTATGCTCACGAGAGTCTGAAAGATTTTTAAAAGTTAAAGTGTTTCCTTCTACTTCGAAAGTCACATAACCTTTAGTATCTAAATCAACACTGTTTTTGCCTTTAGCAAAAGTTATAACATTTCCATTTGTAGTAACAGTAATGTCACTGGCAAATTCTACAGGATTTTTTCCAATTCTTGACATGCTATACTCCTACCATACCGTACACATAACTTCACCACCAATGCCAAGCTCATATGCTTTGTCATTTGGTAGTACGCCATGTGATGTACTTACAATAATAGTTCCGTAACCATTTTTGAAACGTTTAATATCTTCTTTACCTTTATAAACACGACGTCCAGGCTTTGAAACTCTTTTCATTTCATTGATTACAGATTTTCCATCTTCACCGTACTTCAGTACAACTTTGATAGTTTTTTTCACACCGTCTTCGATTACATTACAAGACTCAATGTAACCTTTGTCTACTAAGATATTTGCTACTGCTTCTACACTTTTAGAGTGTACCAAAGTAGTAACCGGTAATCTTCTCATACCGGCATTACGAATACGTGTTAACGCATCTGATACTAAATCATTAATTGCCATTTATATTTTCCTTGTTTGTAGTTATTTTGTTTTTGCAAAATAACTGCTGACTGCTAGCAGTTTCCTCTTGGCTTACCAAGAAGACTTTCTAACACCTGGTATTAAACCTTCATTTGCCATTTTTCTAAAACAGATACGACAAATTCCAAAATCTCTCAGTACAGAGTGTGGACGACCACAAATCTGACAACGTGTATAACCACGTACCTTAAATTTTGGAGTACGTTTTGCTTTAGCTATCATTGACTTCTTAGCCATTAGTTGCTCCCTTTACTAAAAGGCATTCCCATTTTCTCTAAAAGAGTAAATGCCGCCTTGTCTGAATCTGCAGATGTTACTATTGTAATATTCATACCATGAATCTGCATGATTGAATCATAGCTGATTTCAGGGAAAATAAGTTGTTCCTGAAGACCGAAGTTATAGTTACCGCGACCGTCAAAACCATTTCTCGGAACACCACGGAAATCTTTCACACGAGGAAGTGCGATAGAAACAAGGCGATCGAAGAAGTTATACATATTTTCACCACGAAGTGTTACACGAACACCTACAGGCATACCTTCACGTACTTTAAAACCTGCAACAGATTTCTTCGCAATCACAGTAGAAGCTTTTTGACCGGCTATAGTAGTGATAGTATCTTCAATATTTTTAATGAGTTTGTTATCTTTCATAGCAAAACCTGCACCGACAGAGATAACAATTTTGTCAAATTCAGGAATCTGCATTACATTTTTAATATCTAAAGCTGCTTGAATTTCCGGCTTAAGCGCTAAATATTTTTCTTTTAAACGAGCCATCTATTATGCCTCCACTTTGCGTACGTTTGAAACATCGATTGGCATCTCTTTTTTGATATGCCCGCCTTTTGTATTCTCTTCAGTTGGTTTAACAGCTTTTTTCGCTATTTTACAACCCTCAACGATTACTTTGTTTTTCTTAGGAAATACCGCAAGTACAGCTGCTTTTGTACCTTTGTCATCTCCAGCGATAATTTCTACAATATCGCCTTTTTTAAACTTAAATTTTGCCATTACACAACCTCCGGAGCAAGAGATACAATTTTCATGAATCCTGCGTAACGTACTTCACGACCGATTGGTCCAAAGATACGAGTACCGATTGGTTCTCTCTTGTCATCAAGTATAACTGCCGCATTGTCATCAAAACGGATTAAAGAACCGTTTTCACGTTGGACTTCTTTATGCGTTCTAACAACAACAGCTTTTACAACTTTACCTTTTTTAACTTTGGCAGTCGGGATCGCTTTTTTTACAGAAGCAACGATAACGTCACCCACTGATGCATAACGACGCTTGGAACCGCCAAGTACCTTAATACACATAATCTCTTTAGCACCTGTATTATCAGCTACATTTAAACGAGTAAAACCTTGTATCATACTACTACGCTCCTTTTACAACTGATTTAAGTCTAAAAGATTTAGTCTTAGAAAGCGGACGACACTCGATTGCAATAATCTCGTCTCCGACTTTTACTTCATTACGCTCATCATGTACCAGGTACTTTTTGAAACGTTTTACAACTTTATGATAACGAGGATGCATTACACGACGTTCAACAAGTACAGTGACTGTTTTATCGCCTGCAATTTTAATTACGTTACCTTGAATTTCACGCTTATTAGCCATCGCCCGCCCCTACTTTGCTACTGCAGCAAGTGCAGTATTGATTCTAGCAATATCTTTTTTAGCAACACGAAGTTCGCTAGTATTTTGTAATTGCATCATTTTTTGTTTAATTTTTAAAGTAAACAGTTCTGTCTTTTTCTCTTTGAGCATCGCCTGAAGCTCTGCTGCATTTTTATCTGCTAAATCAGAATATTTCATTGTTCATCTCCGCAGTAACAATTTTACATTTGAATGGAAGTTTGTGCATAGCAAGAGTCAATGCTTCACGAGCAAGCTCTTCCGGTACACCACCCATTTCAAAGATTATACGACCTGGTTTAATGTTCATTACCCACTGATCAACTGCACCCTTACCTTTACCCATACGAGTTTCAAGAGGTTTTGCAGTTAACGGCTTGGCAGGGAACACACGAATCCAAATCTTACCTTGTCTTTTAATGTGACGTGTTGCAGAAATACGAGCCGACTCAATCTGACGAGAGTTAATACGACCGGCTTCTACCGCTTTGAATGCGATGTCACCAAAAGATAATTTATAACCAGAACGAGCGTAACCTCGGTTACGTCCTTTCATCACTTTACGATATTTTGTTCTTTTTGGCATTAACATGATTATTCAGCCTTTTCACTATTTTCACGTCTGGCTGGTTTTCTGCCACGACGCTCTTTTTTCTCTTCTTTCGCTTCTGCAGGAATACCTTTAGTCAGTACTTCCCCTTTGAAGATCCATACTTTAACACCGATAATACCGTATGTTGTATGTGCCTCGGCAAAACCGTAATCAATTTTTGCACGAAGAGTATGAAGAGGAACACGTCCTTCCAAATACCATTCAGTTCTTGCCATTTCAGCACCGCCTAAACGACCTGCAACTGCAACTTTGATACCTTTTGCACCAGAACGCTGCGCACCCTGCATAACTTTTTTCATAGCTCTACGAAATGCAACACGACGTTCCAGTTGAGTCGCAACATTTTCAGCAACCAATTGTGCCGAAGTCTGTGCTTTTTTCTCTTCTTTGATATTGATAGAGATTGACTTACCAACTAACTTTTGAACAGCAGTTTTAAGTTTTTCGATATCAGCACCTTTCTTCCCGATAATGATACCAGGACGAGCAGCAACGATAGTTACACGAAGTCTTTTCACTGTTCTTTCAATGATGATGTTGGAAACACCAGCATAGTAAAGCTCTTTTTTCAAATATGTTCTTATCTTGTGATCTTCACCCAAAGCAGCAGGAGCTGTTTTAAAGTTAGGAAACCATCTTGATTCCCAGTTACGGTTGATTCCAAGACGTAAACCAATAGGATTAACTTTTTGACCCATACTATTTACCCTCTACTTCTACTAAGATATGTGCTGTTGGTTTACGAATACCAGACGCCATACCACGAGCACGTGGACGGAAACGTTTAAGTACTGGACCATTGTCAACACGACATGATGTAATTACACAATCTTCAGCTTCACTACCGCTGTTCGCAACTGCAGACGCAATTACTTTAGAGATAATTTTTGCCGCCTTGTTTGGAGTGAATTCTAAAGCTGCCATTGCCTCTTCAGCATTCATACCCTGCACTTCACGTGCAATAAGACGAGATTTGATAGGTGATACACGGATAAATTTTAGTAATGCTCTAGCCATGACTACCCCTTCTTCTGAACAGAGCCCTTGTGGCCCTTGAATGTACGAGTTGGTGCAAATTCACCAAGTTTATAACCAATATGGTTCTCTGTAACATATACAGGAACGAACTGGCGACCATTGTGAACATTTATTGTCAAACCAACCATGTCAGGAAGAATCATAGATCTTCTTGACCATGTCTTAATAGGTTTTTTCTTCGCTTCGGCTTTCATAGCCTCCACTTTTTTCATTAAATGATCATCTACGAATGGACCTTTTTTTACTGAACGAGCCATTATTAACCTACCCTTTTAGCATTTGGTTTACGGCGAGTAATAATTAACTTATCACTAGCTTTCTTACGACGAGTTTTAGCACCCTTCGTTGGTTTACCCCAAGGAGTAACCGGATGACGACCTGAGTTCGTTTTACCTTCACCACCACCATGCGGGTGATCAATCGGGTTCATCGCAGAACCACGAGTCTGTGGACGAATACCAAGGTGACGCTGACGACCGGCTTTTGCTATAACAATGTTAGCAAATTCTTCATTTCCAACAATTCCTACAGTAGCTAAACACTCACCAAGCACTAAACGCATTTCTGATGAAGGCATACGTAAAGATACATATTTGCCGTCACGACCCATAATCTGAGCTGAAGTTCCGGCTGAACGAACCATTTGTCCGCCTTTGCCCACTTTTAACTCAACATTATGAACAAGTGTACCGACAGGAATGTTTTTGAGTTTCATCGTATTACCCGGTTTAACATCCAAACCAGACTCTGCAGCTTCAACTGTATCGCCAACATTTAAACCTTTTGGTTGCAAGATGTATCTTTTTTCACCGTCTGCATATGTAATTAATGCGATACGACAGTTACGGTACGGATCATACTCAATAGTAGAGACTGTACCCGGTACACCAAACTTGTTTCTTTTAAAATCAATAATACGGTAAAGCTTTTTCGCCCCAGCCTGTTTGTGACGAGAAGTGATACGACCATTGTTGTTACGACCGGCAGTTGTCGGAAGTTTTACAAGTAATGAACGGACACTCGCTTTAGCAGTGATATCTGAACTGTCTACATTCGTATAAAAACGACGAGACGGAGTTATCGGTCTATAAGTTTTAATTGCCATCTTATACCGCCAAACTTTCTATTTGTGCACCTTCAGGGAGAGTAACATAGAACTTTTTAAAGTCATTTTGTTTCCCCTGTACACCACGGAAACGTTTTACTTTTCCGCTTTGATTCAGAGAGTTGATTTTTGTTGGAATTATTCCGAAATACTCTCTAAACACCTCTTTAAGACCTGTTTTAGTCATACGTGGTGATGTTTGAACAACTATAACACCATCTTCTTGTAAACCCAAAGTCTTTTCTGTATATAAAATAGATTTAATATCTGTAATATCAGCCATTACTTAGCCTCACTTGTCAAAGTTTCCCATACAGCTTTTTCTATCACGATTGAGCGATAGTTGGCAGCTAAGTATGCGTTTAACTCATTAGATTCAATAACATATGTCTGGTGCAGATTTTCAAACGCCAAATATGTTTTTTCATCCAATAAAGATTTAACAAAAAGTGTATCTCTTTGACCTAAAGCTTTGAACATTGCTGCCGCATCTTTAGTTTTACCAGACTCAACAGAGATGCTGTCAACGATAAAAAGAGTACCATTTTGTGCATGCTCATTCAAAGCAAAGTTTAAAGCAAGTTTTTTCTGCTTTTTGTTTACTTTTAAATCGTAGTTGCGGTTGTTTTGAGAACCAAAAGCTTTACCACCGCCTACGAATATAGGAGAACGACGAGAACCCGCACGGGCACGACCGCCACCTTTTTGAGCCCATGGTTTTTTACCACCACCGCGTACTTCACTTCTACCCTTAGTTGTCGCTGTGTTTGCACGTTGTGCAGCCTGAGCAGACTTTACATAAAGGTAAAGGTTATGAGGGTTAATTCCAGAGAAAGACTCTGGCAATGCTAACTCAGATGCTTTTTCCATTTTTTCATTTAAAACGATTGCGCTCATTATTTAGCTACCTTTACACGACCTAAAGAACCGTTAGCACCTGAAACTGAACCTAAAACCGCAATGATTTTGTTTTCAGCATCGAAAGAAACGATTTCATTTTTCACACTGTTTTGTGTATTTCCGTATTGTCCAGGCATTTTTTTACCCTTCATTACACGACCTGGCCATTCAGCATTACCGATAGAACCTGTTCTACGACCAAATCTGTGACCGTGAGATGCAGGACCACCACCGAAATTCCAACGCTTCATCGCACCTGAAAAACCACGACCTTTTGTGTTGAAAGTAGTTTTAAGTACACTTGCCTCTGCAAGCGGAGCTAAATCCAAATCACCGGCTTCGGTATTTGTTACTTCTAATGTAACAAAACGGTTAAATTCAGTCGGAAGGTTGTATTTCTTCTGTTGACCTTCTATTGCTTTATTCATTTTTTTACCACTGTTATACGCGACAATAGCAGTACCTTCATTCACTTCACATACTTTCGCATCTAAAACTCTTAACAGAGTAACTGGTTTAGACGGAACTGTGATAGTACGGCTCATACCGATTTTTTCAACAATATATTCCACGATTACTCCTATTTGTCCATAGAGCGAACTTCAACGTCCACTTCCGGTGCAAGATCTAGTTTCATTAATGAATCCACTGTTTCCGGTGTTGCAGAAACGATGTCGATCATTCTTGCGTGCATACGGATCTCAAACTGCTCACGCGCTTTTTTGTTAACGTGAACTGATTTCAATACTGTATATTTACGAATTTTTGTTGGTAAAGGTATTGGACCACGAATTACGGCACCTGTACGCTTTACAGCCTCTACGATTGACGCTACTGATCTATCTAATACACGATGATCGTAAGCTTTCAATTTTAAACGAATTTTTTCCATGTTTTTCCTTCTAAAGAACTCGTTGGATCCTAGCCCAACTATTTTAAGGGAACGGAATTATACTCAAAGAGCTCTGAATATTCAAGGATTTAGGGTCCAAAAATCGTTTTTCTTTATAATTTATTTCCTTTTAATAAGGAAATGATACAATTGGATAGTTTAAAAATTGGAAATTTTATGGAAATACTACTCGAAGAATTTTATAAAACCGACTTACATGTAGAAAAATATATACAAAGAAAAGTTTTTATAGATGACAGATCATACCAAATCAGCGGTATCACCAAAAGCGGAAAAACCCGTTTGGTCAAAAACTATCTTTTATCTTTAAAAAAGAGTTCCTATCTTTATATCAACTGCAATGATGTACGCATAGAGAGCGAAAAACTCAATGCCGCGCTCCCCTCTTTTTGCAATATCAACAAAATTGACACACTTGTTTTGGATAACTACAATCCAACCATCAAATTCGTGAATGTTTCGCAGTTGGTCATTACAAGTGAAATTCCCTACAATTTTGACTTTTTGGAGCCTTTGACACTTTATCCGCTTGATTATGAAGAATTTTTGGCATATGAGCACAAATATGACTCAAGTGCGCTCAACCACTTTTTCCAACTCGGAGGACTTGCATCTATGCATACTGTAGCACCGGATGAGCGAGTAATTTATTTGCAAAATATTTTACAGTTCGCCCTGAGCGAAATTGAATTTGACATATTGTGTTTATGTGCAAAATTCATGTCGCAGAAGCTCTCTGCCTATACATTATATGAAAGGCTTAAAAGTACGCGTAAAATTTCCAAAGACAGATTGTATGCATCTTTTGCTCTTTTGGCAGAAAAAAAGTATATTCATTTACTGGCAAAATATCAGCATACACGTGCAACAAAAAAAGTCTATCTTTGTGATACTTCTTTAAAAAGTGCCTTAAGCATTGAAAAAAACTTTGCAAAACTTTTTGAAAACATGGTCTATCTTGAACTGCTTAAATCATCTGCCGAATGTTATTATGAAGAAGGTATTGATTTTTATCTTCCCACAAACGATGAAATTATTCTTTGCAAACCTTTTGTGGATGAACGCAGACTCTTTAAGAAACTTGAAAGTATTGAAGCTTTTATATTCAGCTACGGAATTACCAAAATCACGGTCATAACCATGAACAAAGAGGGAAATATCGCGCATCCGCTCAGCAGTGTGGATATCATCCCTTTTGATATCTGGGCACTGGGAGATTAAAAAGTTGCAACAGCCGGCACTGAAGTACCGGTTCCGGGGAGATTTCCGGCTTTTTTGGAACGTGGAATGTAGTCCGGGCCGGGAACGGCAGAGTGTTGCGACAGCCGGCACTGAAGTACCGGTTCCGGGGAGATTTCCGGCTTTTTTGGAACCCGTACTTCAGTGCGGGCCGGGAGTGGCTGGCGAATTGGCTGACTTTTGTTGGCAAAGCTGTACTTTATTAACTTCTTTCATTATAATACGTTATATAAAACAAACAGGAAAAGTTTATGCAATTACCTCAAGACGAATATGAAAAAGCAATGCTGGAGGCTTTTGTGAACAAACCGGAAAAAACATTCTGGTACCAACAGGCGTTTTCCAAATTTGATGTCAATGGGATTGACACGATGAAATGGGTTTGGAGCTGGTGGGCTTTTTTTGGCGGATGGGCCTTTTTGCTTTACAGAAAACAGTATATTCCTGCACTTGTGCTCTTTGTGCTTTCCATATTGGCCACAGCCATACCCTTTGGCGGATTGCTTGTTGCCATACTTGCAGGCGGTTTTTCTACCTATTTTGTATACAAAGGCTATAAACAGAAAAAAGCCGAGATAGAAAATGCTATTGCGGATCCGCAAAAACGCATTGAAACAATGAAAGAAGTTGGCGGATACAATCAATGGGTTGTATGGGTCTATGTTCTCTTTGTTTGCCTCTTTTTCTTATATATTGTTTCTGTAATGTTTACCATGGCGAGCATGAACTGATGCATTTGCTCTGTGGTATAGACGAGGCCGGGCGCGGACCTCTGGCGGGAGATTTGGTAATGGCCGGCTGTATTTTGCACAATACCATTGTCGGACTGCATGATTCAAAAAAACTGACAGCCAAAAAGCGTGAAGCTCTTTATACCTTGATTGTCAAAAATGCAAGTTACCATATCGTCAAATTTTCTGCACAGGATATAGACAACAATGGAATATCTGCATGTTTAAAAAAAGGGCTTCTTGAAATTATGAAAAATCTGCAGGCGGAGGAGTATCTGTTTGACGGCAACCAAAGCTATGGAGTACAAAACCTGACAACTATGATCAAGGCTGACGGTAAAGTCCCCGAAGTAAGTGCTGCATCCATCCTGGCTAAAGTTGCACATGACAGAGATATTTTGGAACAGGCAAAAAAATACCCCCAGTATCAGTTTGAAAAGCACAAAGGCTACGGCACCAAGTTACATGTAGCCATGATAAAAAAGTATGGCTACTGCGAAATTCATCGCAGAAGCTATAAAATAAAGGCACTGGAATCTACACTCTTCGATTAAAAATAGACTTTTAATATTTCCTATATGTTACTTTTATACACATCATTAAAATATTTTAGCTATATTACATTTTTGTGATAAAATTATTTTAAATAAACTTAAACTGTTTCAAAAGCCCTGCTGTATGAAACTTTCATTTTCACACACGGTCAAGAACAGCACAATAATAATTTATAATTATAATTATTAAAAGATTAATGCTTTAATATTATAAATTAATTTTATATTTTAAGATTGCTTAAGACGAGCAGTAATACTATTTTCCTGATTGAAAACAAGTTTTTGTTTTTAAAGTATATTTAACTTTACAGGAGAATGAAATGAATATGAATCGTAGAGATGCCCTGAGACTTGGTGCTATAAGCGTAGCTGCAGCTGCTACAACTTTGACCGGATGCGCTTATGGTGAAGCAAAACCTTCAAAAACACAGAAGAAAACAAACAGCAGTGTAGGTATGGGCACACCGGCCCCTCTTCCTCCGGCAACCGGGAAAAGAGTAGTGATTGTAGGCGGCGGCTGGAGCGGTTTGTCTATCGCAAAATACACAAAGAAATTCGCACCCAATGCGGATGTTGTTTTAGTGGAACAAAGAACAGAGTTTATATCCTGTCCTATAAGCAACCTGTATCTTGTGGGTGAAGTGGATTTGGAGTTCTTAACACATGATTATTTACAGGCAGCCCGCGAAAACAAATATACATACTTTAATGCTACGGCTATCGGTATAGACAAAACAAACAAAATCATTAAAACAAGCAACGGAGACATCAAATATGACTATCTGGTACTGGCTCCCGGTATAGACTATGACTACAGTGCATGGAATGTCGATACAGTTACAGAACAGAGGCTTCGCACCGAGTATCCTGCCGCCTTTATTCCCGGAAGCGAGCACATGACACTCAAAGCAAAACTAGAAGATTTTGAGGGCGGTAATTTTATACTGACGGTTCCGGGCGGAAACTACAGATGTCTGCCTGCTCCTTATGAAAGAGCCTGTCTGATAGCAGATTATTTTAAGAAAAACGAGATTGAGGGCAAGGTGATCCTTCTTGATGAAAATCCGGATATAACGATCAAAAAAGAGGGATTCCAGTCCTCTTTTGACGAAATGTACAAAGACTATATCGAGTACCATCCAAACTCTAAAATTATGAGCATAGATTTAGATAAAAAAGTCGTTGTCGCGGGTGAATTTGATGATGAGTATTCTTTTGAAGATGCTGCATTTTATCCGCATGTCAGAGGCGGAAAGCTCTTGGAGGTCTGCGGCGTTGCAAAAGACAATGTATTTAACAAGAAAGTAGGAAATATTGACCCCTTTACCTATGAGGTTATAGGCGAAAAAGATATTTTTGTCTCCGGTGATGCACGTCCGATGGGTTACTCCAAATCAGGCAACACATCAAATTCTGAAGGTCACTATATCGGGAAACTTATAGCACAAAGAGTCAATGGCAAAAAAGACATTCCTTGGAAATCTCCGCTGACAGTCTGTTATTCTGCTGTTTCAGCCGGACCGATACATGCGATTTCTGTCAGGGCAGAGTATGAGTTTGAGGGCAAAAAACTCAAAGGATTTACAAATGTCGATCTTTCACAGCAATGGCGCGGCAAAACAGGCCTAAACAACGGAAAAGCTCTGAATGAATGGGCAAAAGGTATGTTTAGAGATATGTTTAACGCGTAACAGGGAGTTTTGCATGCAAAGAAGAGACTTTTTAAAAGTAGTCGGAGGTGTTGGCGTTGTCGCTGTAGCACCTTCTTTGATAGAGGGCAGACTCTATGCCGAGGATGGTACACTCTATACATCGTACAAGAAAGTACAGCTGAGTGATGCCGAGGGCAAGCCTTTGTTGGCATCACAGTTGGACAAAGAGGTTAATTATGTTTTTAACTATCCGTATGCGGGAACAAGCTGTATGTTGATTGCCCTGCCTCATCCTACAGAGAAAAATGTCAAACTGACAAGTGAAGACGGTGTCCAATATATATGGAAAGGCGGAGTCGGCAAAGAAAGAAACATTGTTGCTTTCTCATCCATCTGCCCGCACCAGCTTACACATATAAACAAAAGTGACACATTTATATCGTACCTCAAAACAGGGGGCAAAACTATGGGCTGCACCAAAAGTATGCCCTGTCATGACAAAGGAGAGGTAATCGTATGCGGTTCTCATTTATCGGTGTATGATCCAAAAAAAGGAGCGAAAGTACTTGGCGGTCCTGCGCCTCAGCCTTTGGCTTCGATTGTATTGGAGCATCATGATGATGATACCTTATGGGCTGTCGGTGTTTTGGGCCCGGATAAATTTCATGAGTTTTTCAGAGCATTTAAACCAGAACTTAAAGAGCAGTATGGCGGAAAAAGAAAAGCAAAAAAACTTGTAAAAGACAAAGCCCAGACTGTAACTCTTGCAGAGTTTACAAAAGATATTATAAGATACTAAAGGATAGCAAAGTGAAGTCACTACTCATCATGACAGCAATTTTCATCTTCTCTTCGTCTCTTCAGGCAGGCGATACGCTCAAACAGTCAGAACTTGCTTCAGATATGCGCAAAATGCTACAGGCAGTCAATCAGATTCAAACGGCAGGATTTTACTACAACAAAGAGGGCATGACAGAGGGCGTCAACAAACTAAAGAGTGCAATTGGTTCACTGACAACAACAGATGCAAGAAGTTACCTTCCTGCAAATGAAGCCTATGCGGACAAGTTCGCTCAAAAAAGAGCCAAAATGATTACAATGTATGCAGATGATATGATTGTATCTCTCAACAATGAAAACATAGATGATGCCATAGAAGATTATTCCCAGATTATCAGACAGTGTACATCATGCCACTCCCGAATAAGAGCAAATGCCTGGAAATTAAAATAAGAAGGAATCGGAGTGAAATGACCTCGGAACCGGTACTTCAGTGCCGGCTGGTGTTAGCACTGCATTGACAATCTGTCATGCCACAGGGTCCGCACTAAAGTACGGATTCCGAAAACAGTGGGTTATGCTGCGACATTCATGGCAAGCTGTGCCATTTTTTGCATATATTCTGCAACATTGTTTTTCGCTGCAACCGCTTTTTTCAATTCATTGATAAAATACTCTTTTGTTCTCTCGTCGGCAATATTAAATGTATAAAGCACCCATTCGGTGTTGAGCGCAATTTTTTCGCCGTTTTTTTCCACCGTGAATGTTTTGTAGAGATTTATGTCTGTATCGGCCAGCACATCCAGTACTTCTGTGTAAAATGCATTTACCTCGGGATTGATTAAAGAATGCAGTTCCTCTTTTGCAATTTTGGCATCCACATCGTCAAAACCGTCTCTGCCCAAGATCAGGGCATCCCCCAAAAGAAGCTGTTCTCCTATGAAATAGGGTTTTTTCTTTTCACTCAGGGCATTTGCATCTGTATATATTACATGTTCTTTCAGACCTGCCAGTTCGTCAATTAAAATTGAACTGAAAAAAGTATATACGGTATTTGCAGCCATGGTAATATCAATCTCTTCAACCGCCAGTGTCTGATTGTCTATACTCAGCGCTTTCATTAAAAAGTATCCAGTAAAATAACATTCACAGATGTTCCCGCTTCCAGGAACTTGTCATCTTCGCCTGTAATCATTAATGCACTCTCATGAAGCATATTTGTCAAAATGGCAGAACTTCCTACTTTCTTTCCTTTGAAATTCACAAAATACTCACCGTCCTCTACCACAATATTGCATGCGGTAAACTCTGTAAACCGGCTTCGTTTTGTAAAGTCTTCCTGCAGTTTTGCAGCAACAGTTTTGTACGGAACTTTTTTGCCAAGCATTTTTGCAATCAGCGGCAGTGCATACAAAATCGCAGTAACTGTTGAAGAGTAGGCAAATCCCGGCAACGCCAGAATAAACTTGTGCCCGCGCTGCGCAACCATAATATGGCGCCCTGGCTTGATACCGACACCTTTATAGACCACTTCTGCACCCAAACGGGGAATTATGTCTTTTACAAAGTCATAATCACCGACACTCACTCCGCCGGTACTCACCAAAATATCTGCAGACTCCAAAGCATTCTCAAACGTTTTCATAATAGTATCTCTGTCATCGGGAGCAGTTCCAAGCTGTATAACCTCTGCACCGGCCGACTCAAAAAGTGCTGCAAGCGTATAATTGTTTGAACTTCTTATCTGGGCAGGGTTATCCGAATTTTCGCCCAGATCAAGTATCTCACTTCCGGTTGCGATAACTGCGACACGGGGGCGAAGGGCTACTTTTACCATCACCTGATTGAGTCCGGCCATTACGCCGATTTGGGCAAAACCTATTTTTGTGCCTTTTTGAATAAGCACATCCCCTGCTCCGTATCCTTCACCGACCGGACGCACAGCATTGCCTTTTTCAACCGGTTCATTGATAATTATCTTGCCGTCACTGTAGCTGACATTCTCTATCTGAATCAGCGTATCACTTCCCTGCGGCATCATCGAACCTGTAAATGTTTTAATAGATTCCCCTGCAGACAGTACCCGTATCTCATCATGTCCCGCAGGGTTGTCACCGAGAACAGCCAGCATGCCGTTTTGCAAATCTTCATGACGCACCGCATACCCGTCCATGGAAGCGGTAGGAAACTGCGGATCATTAAATTCGGCCACAATGTCCTCTGCCAACACACGGCCTAACGCATCGCTTAAAGGCACTCTTTCATACCTGTGGTTGTTTACCTGTAAAAGCTCCAGCATATTTTGGCTTGTCTCAAAAGAGATAAAATCAGTTCCTGTTATACTCATTGTTTTGCTCCTAAAATTCCGCTGCCTTTTATTGCAGTTGAACGGTCTTTTGCATAGACTCTCTGCCCGTCTTTCAAATCATATTTCCATATCGGTGCTGATGCTTTGAAATCTTCTACAAATTCATCTATAAGTTCCAGGGCCACCCGTCTTTTTGGTGAAAAGACTGCGGCAATATATGAAGATTCATGCAGCATTACATCTCCGCGGGAGTGCGCCATTTTGACCACAGCACCTTTTTCCTCTGCTTTTTTCTGCCAGTTTTTAAACCATGCTTCCAAAATCGGTTCATAGATATCAAAACTCAGTCCTTCAATGCCGTCTTCGCTGCGTACCGTTCCGACAAAAGGGATATATGCGCCATAATTGCTTTTCGCCTCTTCTTCATACCATTCCTGCAGGATTTTCGGCACATCCAGTGAATTGTTATATAGTTGCAACAAATCTCAGCCTCCGCAAACAGGAGGAAGCAAAGAGATTTTATCTCCGTTTTTAAGCTCACACTCCAAAGAGGTCACAAGATTGTCGTTCACTGCCACCGCACAATTGTCAAGCCACTCTTTTACCTCTTCGTCTTTTTGCAAAATTGCTGCCAGTTCATTGAGATTGGCTATTTCTAATTCCAACGCCTCTTTTTGTATCGGTCCTAAAAATTCTACTCTTACCAAAACAACATCCTCATCTTAAATTACTCTAATTATATCTAAGATAAGTTAAGTGATGTATAATTACGCATGATTTTTGGAAAAATAGAATACCTCAATCTCTTGCCTTTTCATGTATTTATGAAGCGATTTACACGAAGCACACAGCAAAAGCTACAGATGGAATACAAAAAAAATGTTCCGGCAAAAATAAACGATGCTTTTTTAAACAGGCGTGTTGATGCCGCATTTATCTCAAGTATCAAAGCAAAAAAGAGCAAACATGTAAACCTTGGAATCATTGCAAAAAAAGAGGTCAGAAGCGTTATTGTTATTCCCTCGGTACAGAATAAAACAGATATTGAATCTGCTTCATCCAACCTTTTGGCAGAGCTCTTACATGTAAAGGGCGAAGTACTCATAGGAGACAAAGCATTGCGTTATGCGCTTGTAAATAATGACTATATTGATTTGGCGCAACTGTGGAATGAAAAGTATCATCTGCCTTTTGTTTTTGCGCTTTTATGTTATCACAAAAACCAAAAGCAGTACAAAAAAATAGAAAAAGCATTCCTCAAAAGAGAGATAAAAATTCCGCAGTACCTCCTGCAAAAAGCATCAAAAAAGACAAATGTTGCCCCCGCTGATATACTTGAGTATCTGCAGCTTATCTCTTATAAACTTGACTGCAAGGCAAAAAAAGGTCTCAAGAAATTTTATAAATTACTGTAACAGCCCGCACTGAAGTACGGGTTCCGAAAACGGCTGCTTAAATTTTACCGTCTAAATGATCCGCTAATCTTTGCAGTTTTATTTTATACGCATCAGTATCAAAATCCTTTACACGGGCAACACCGTCTTGTATCGCTGCTTTGGCAACCGCGGAAGCGACATACACCAAAACCCGTCTGTCAAAAGGCGAGGGAATAATATACTCGTGCCCAAACTCCATATTTTCTCTGTGATGTATCTGTTTTACATGTTTTGGAACAGGCTCTTTTGCCAGAGCGGCCAAAGCATGTGAAGCTGCAAGTTTCATATTTTCAGTAATTTTTGTTGCTCTTACATCCAATGCACCGCGAAAAATCTGCGGAAAACCGAGTACATTGTTTACCTGATTGGGGTAATCACTTCTGCCGGTTCCAATAATCACATCCGGCCGCGCTTTTTTTGCATCCGCAGGGGTAATTTCGGGGTTTGGATTTGCACAGGCAAAAATAATGGGATTTGTCCGGGACATGGATTTTACCATTTGGGGTGTGACAAGGTCAGGTCGGGAGAGCCCAAGCACCATATCTGCGTTTTTCATTGCATCTGCCAAACTTCTGTCAGCTGTCTCAAATGCAAAAAGTTTTTTGTATTTGTTGAGATCGCTTCTGCCGCTGTGAATAACCCCTTTGGAGTCAAGCATGGTAATATTTTTCACGCCCAAAGCCTTATACATTTTCCCGCAGGCAATTCCCGCTGCTCCGGCACCAATAATGACGACTTTGAGATCCTGTATATTTTTATTGCTCATTTGGGCAACATTCATCAGCCCTGCTGTTGTAATAACAGCTGTCCCATGCTGATCATCATGAAAAACAGGAACATTGCAAATCTCTTTGAGTCGTTCTTCTATTTCAAAACATCTTGGTGCTGAGATATCTTCCAGATTGATGCCGCCAAAACTGTCAGCCATCGATGCAACAATATTCACAATTTCGTCTGTATTTTTTGTGTTGAGTTCAATATCAACAGCATCAATATTTGCAAAAGATTTGAACAAAACACCTTTACCCTCCATCACCGGTTTTCCCGCCAAGTGACCGATGTCACCAAGACCCAAAACAGCTGTCCCGTCACTTATCACTGCAACCAGATTTCCTTTGTTGGTATATTCATAGGCAAGGTCTGCATCTTTTTGTATCTCCAGACACGGATATGCAACACCGGGACTGTAGGCCATTGAGAGCTCTTCTTGTGTTGTGCACGGTTTTGTCAGCAGTGTTCCTGTTTTTCCGTTTGTGTCAAACTCACTTTTGGCTTTGTGGTAATCCAGTGACGCCTGTTTAAATGATGGTTTCTCTGCCATAATTGTTATCCTTGTTATTTATATTCCAAATCTGCTGCCAACACCAGCCGGCACTGAAGTACCGGTTCCAAGAGGAAGTATCCGTTGTGAAATTATTCCGCACTCTGCAGAGACTTTTAGACCTTTGTTAGAAAAAGGACACTGTTGCCTTTTGAGTTGTAGTATATGCCCATAGAGTTTTTGCGAGAGACAAAAACTCCGCGACCATTGAATTTTTTTGAATTTCTAAAGATTGTCGCCAGCTGATTTGTGTCAAATCCCTCTCCCTCATCTGTGATTTGTGTCACTCTGTATTGGGCAGATGCAGTTTTGATATTATATATTTTTACGGTTATTTTTTTTGTACACTCTTTTTCAAGCGAAACCAGTGTCTCAAAATATTTATCCTGCTCAAGCAACTGATGTTTTATTTCAGAATCAATACCCAGATTTCCGTGCTCGTATGCATTCATAAAAAGTTCATTAAAAGCAAGCCCGCTGCAATGATTCCGACAAATACCATCATACCAGTTATTTGCTTCTTCAACGGCATCCAGCGTTGTTTCAAAAACCTTTGCACTGATCAGTGTTGTTTCATTTAATTCTAATCTGTTGATAAATATAAAAGTAAAATCATCTTCCTGTATGGCAATTTTTTCCAATACATGTTTTTTCATCTCTTCTCGGGTAAAAGAGTCTATAAAATCATTTTCAATAAAACTGTTATATACGATTCCCTCTACAGTATTGTTTTCTACTATGCCGTCACTGTAAAAAAGAAATTTATGTATATTTTTTACAGAGCAATTGTCTATCTTGTATGTTTCGCTCCACTTGCTCATCGGCGGATTGTTTGATTTGATTTTTATCACATTGCCTGCATTGTCCTCAAGCAAAAAAGGCGGCATTGCAAATTTTGCATATTCTAATTCAAAAGAGTAGTTGTCAAATAAAATATAGTCTACAGACAGAGCTTCCTCATCAAGCAAAATAGGCTTCATAAAATCCATAGACTCTTGAATCAGTATATCAAGACTGAAATTCTCATACTCTATCATTTTGTCTATCAAATGATTGACAAAGACTGTCACAGCCATGGCACTGAGTGAAGCACTCAATCCTTTTCCCATCCCGTCAACAAGAAAGTAAAAAGTTTTGTCTTCATTGATTCTTCGAGCAGAATAGGCATCCCCGCTCAGTGTGTCAAGAGGCTGATAAAAAAAGTCTACCAGTGAAATATCTTTAGAATCAATCATCTTGTAATAAAAATCATTTCTCAGGATATTAAGCTCTTTTTGAAATGCCAGCTCTTCCTGGTAGGCGGCATAGGCATCTTTCTCCTCCTGCAATGATTTATCTGTACTCTTTTCCTGCATTGTTTGAACTAAATTTTAAATTTACTGAGTTCATTTTTTAAAGCAGCGGCATCCTGAGAAAGTGTTGAGACAACAGCTTCTATCGTTGTGCGCAGCTCATTGTTTTTTGAAGAAACAACAACAATCTCATCCATCGTACTCACAAGCTCTTTTGTTTTTGTTGCTATGTATATGCTTTGGTGCATGACATCAGTGGAGCTCTCTTTTGTCTGCATCAGATTCTCTTTTGTATCATTGGATGCTACGATTAATTCCTGCGCGGATTCTGCAATCTGATCCATACTTTGTGAGGTATGCTGTGTCTCTTCGGCGATTTCAACTACATTTTGGGTAATGAGATTTACATTTGCACTGATTTCGCTTAAGGATTTTTGTGTACGCTCGGCAAGTTTTCTCACTTCATCGGCAACTACGGCAAAACCTCGACCATGTTCCCCGGCACGGGCTGCTTCAATAGCGGCGTTGAGCGCAAGCAGATTTGTCTGATCTGCAATATCTGAAATAATCTCCAGCACATCTTTGATATTTTTTGCCTGTTCTGTCAACTCGCTGACTTTTTGAACAAGCTCCTGCTGTTGTGAACTGCCCTCTTCTATAGACTCTACCACTGTGCTCAGTTTGCTTATAAACTCTTCCAAGAAATTCGATGTTGTCTGTAAATCTTCTGTCACTGTCACAGTAGACTCTTCTACCGTATCGAGTTTACTGCCGATATCTACCGCCAGTTCATTGACCACAGTGATTTTGCCGTCTTCCACTTCACTGTTTTCTTTTAAAGTAATCACGACATCCCGTAATCTCTCAGATTCATTTTGGTTTCTTCTTGAGACATCGGTAACACTCAGAACTGTCTCTTTAAAGGCACTGATCATTACATGTAAAGCTTTGGAAATTTGGGAAATTTCATCATTGCCTTCTACAATGATGTTACATGTAAGGTCAAGATCACTCGAAACGCATTTTATTTTTTCCAAAGAGCTTTGCACGCTTTTGTTTACGCCTCTGCTGATTGTCATAATGATGATAAAAATAATAATTGCAAAAGCAATATAACTTACAAGAGTAATGACTGTCCGTTTTTTATATTCTGATTCTATTTTTGCCAAAATTGCATCATTGTTTTTGGCAAGTTCATCATCTACATGTTTTAAAAGATTTATCTTTTTTGTAATGGTTTGAAACCAGACAACACTGTCAACCCCAAAATTACCTTCATTTGCTTTTGTTTGGGCAATTTCTCTCATTTTGTTTACTTTATCCACAGCAGGAGAGTTCATTGTGCTTCTGTAAAGTTGCTTTGCCCTGTCTGTCGCCATCGTTAAGAATGCATCTATATAAGCGTCCTGCTGCGCCACAAGTGTAATAAACTTGGCATACATTCTCGGAGCAAACCTGTCTGCAGAAAATGTAGCACTCAGTACCGCACGCTCTATCCCCGCTCTCTCTTTTGATTTTAAAAAGTTTGTATAGGCGTCCAGGGCTTTGACCAGTTCAGGAGTCGATGCCAGTTTTGCACTCAATCCGACAATATTTAAAATCTTCCTGTTCATCTTTGTATAATATGCAACTTCTTTTGCAACACTGATACTGAAACTGTCAACAAGATTTCTGATTTGACTGATTTTATTCATATATTCTTGCAGTCCACGAATCTGATCTTGAAGTTCTTTTGGAAAATCATTTAAATCCAATGTCTTGAGATACTCTTTGAACTCCTGGTTCCTTTTATCTGTCAGTTCTCTTTGTTTAGGAAGAATATCTGCAAATTTCTTCCCCTTCGAACCCAAATAACCGGCACTTGCCCCTCTCTCTTTTTGCGTCTCATGAATCAACAGACTCAGTTTTTGAGACATTACATTCAACATCTTTGACTGTTGTACAACAGTATCTTCTTTCAGCGCTGTGTTAACCGTCAATCCTATAATTACCAACGCAAAAGAGACAACAATTGCGGTAATAAGATTGAGTTTGCTTTTTATAGTCATTTTTTATACCTTTTTTACGTGAAATAAAGAGACAAGATTCAGATCTTCAAAAAGCTCCATAAGCTGTTCATCGCCTACTTCCACATGTAAATCAACATTGTCCTTTAAAACAAGTTTGTTTAAATACCCAATTACAGAGGAGGTGATGGATATGGAATCTTTGATTACGAGAACAATATGCCTGTGTGTTGTTCTGAGCGTATCTATCGTCTCTTTAATCTGTTGATAGTCCTGTATCGATTTGATATTTCCGTTTATAGTTACAGTATTTGCAGACACTGAAATAGTCATAAAATCTTCCTTGCTGAAAAGTATTTTTTCAAGTATATCATTATTTTGATGAGTGTTTTATAATTTTTATCCACTCTTTCATCTTTTTTTCATAGCCTATCTCTTTTAACTCCACAAAATGCATCGGTTTTGCAAGATAGTTTTGTTCGACATAGCCGCCAAAATCGTGGGGATACAAATAGTTTTCATTATTGTTTGTGATATTTTTCGGGATTTCTGCAATGTTACCCTCTTTCACACTCTTTAAAGCTTTGTTTATTGCCAAATATGCAGAATTGGATTTTGGAGAGGCACACAGATAAATAACCGCCTGTGCCAGGATAATTCTTGCCTCCGGATAGCCTATCTTGCTTACACTTGTCAGGCAGGAGGTCGCCAATGTCAGAGCCTGCGGGTTTGCATTCCCGACATCTTCGCTTGCCAGGATTACAAGCCGTCTGGCGATAAAATCGGCACTCTCTCCGCCTGCAATCAAACGTGCAAGGTAATAAATCGCTGCATCCGCATCACTGCCGCGAATAGACTTAATCAGTGCTGACGTCAGGTCATAATGTACACCGTCTTCACTGCTTCCGGCCTGCAGCGCATTGGGACGGAGCGACTGCAACAGCTCCAGAGTCACTGTTTCGTTGATGCTGGCGGCAAATTCCAACAGATTGAGCATCGCTCTTGCATCTCCGCCGCTTGAGGCTATGAGGTACTCTTTTGCATCCTCCTCAAGGACAATATTAGTTTTATTCAGTGCTCTCAGTAACAGTTTTTCCAAACCGGCATGGGAGATACTTTTGAGCTCAAAAAGCATAGAGCGTGAACGGATCGCAGAGGTAAGCGAATAAAAGGGGTTTTCGGTTGAAGCGCCTATGATGAGCACAGAATTGTTTTCCATCACCGGCAACAAAACCTCCTGCTGATTTTTTGAAAGCCTGTGCACCTCATCTATAAATATAAGCGGCTTTTGCAGAGCATTTTTATACTGATCAAATATTTTACGAAGCTGTTCGATTTTCAGCGAAGTGGCATTAAACTCATAAAAAGGGAGCTGCATAGTTTTTGCTATGACTCTGGCAAGTGATGTCTTTCCGACACCGGCAGGTCCATAAAAAAAACTGTGACCAAGTACTTCTTTTTCACATAAAACACGCAAAGGCGCATCTTTTGCTGTTAAATGCTCCTGTCCTGTCATCTCATCAAAATTTACAGGTCGCAGCAGATGTGTAAAATCCATCTCCTACTCTTTTTCTTCTTTTCTCTTTTTCTCTCTGGCTCTCTTCTTCTCTTCTTTTAAAAATTTGTAGAGTGCAGAATATTCACTGCGCGTCAAATATCTTGTTTTGCCCGTTGGCAGGTTGTTTAATTCGATTTCAGCAAAACTTACACGTTTGAGATCAGCCACCTCTGCGCCAAAGTGTGCAAAAAAGCGGCGAAGTTCACGGTTTTTTCCCTCTTTTAGCGCTACTTTGAGGATGGAGTAGTTGGGCTGATTCTTTTGAATCTTATAGCCTATAAAAGGTTTTATGTCCATTGAGATAATTTTGGAATGCGAATGCGCTCCGGCACTTGCATCATCCAGATAGATCCCGTTGAGCATGGCATCCTCCATATCCGGAGTCACCATCCCTTTGATTTTAATCTTGTAAATTCTCTCAAGATCTGACTCCATCAGCGCCGTCGCTACATGGGAGGCATCTGTCAGAAGCAGCAGTCCTTCACTTGCAAAGTCAAGCCGGCCGACAGGAATAAAATGCTTAAACTCTTTGCTTAAAGAGTCGTAAATTGTGCGTCTGCCTTTTGGGTCATTTTTGGTTACAAGCTCGCCTTTTGGTTTGTTATACACAATCACCGTGTATTTTTCCTGAGGAGAAACCTGCTTGCCGCTGATATAGACAATATCCACACCCTCTTGTATCTGTGTTGCAGGATTCGTTTCTATCTCTCCGTTTACACGCACATAACCATCCTGGACAGCTTTGTCAGCCTCTCGTCTTGAGTAGGTTGAATAGTGTGCAATATATTTGTTTAGTCTCATTATTATGAAATTCCTTTTTCTATGAGCGTATGAATATGAAGTACGCCCTGTATCTTTTTATCCTTGTCTGTTACAACCAGAAGCTGGATTTTTTTCTCTTCTATTAAAACAAGTGCATCACTCGCAAGCATCTCTTCGTCATCTATACTCATAGGATCAGATGTGGCATATTTAAGCACATCATCTTCAAGTGAAAAGTCATCTCTTAAAAGTGCCCGGCGGACATCGCCGTCACTCATAAGTGCTGCAAGCTTTCCTGCATTATCGGTTATCAAAACAGTTCCGAGCCTGCCTTCGCTTATTTTCAAAATAGCATCTTTTACTTTTGCATCTTTTGAAACTACAGGCAGATCATCGCTTTTCATCAGATTTTTCACTTTAATAAAAAGTTTTTTTCCCAAAGCGCCGCCGGGATGAAAAGAAGCAAAATCACTCTTTTTAAAATCTCTGGCCTTCATCAGAGCCACAGCCAAAGCATCACCGAGTGCAAGCGTCAGTGTTGTCGAGCTTGTCGGTGCGATATTAAGAGGACAGGCCTCTTTTTCAACAACAACCTTAATGACTATATCACTGTACTGTCCAAGCGTTGAGTGTTTGTCCCGTGTCATGCCTATAAGCGGTATGCCAAAACGTTTGATATGCGGCAAAATAGAACTGAGTTCTTCGCTCTCTCCCGAATAACTGATAGCAATAACAACATCATTTTTGTCTATCATGCCAAGATCGCCATGCAGTGCTTCTGTTGGATGCAGAAAAAAGCTCGGTGTTCCTGTCGAGGCAAAGGTAGCCGCCATTTTTGCACCGATAAGTCCGCTTTTTCCAACACCGCTCACAACAAGTTTGCCTTTGCATGCAAGTATGATTTCTACAGCTTTGTTAAAGGCATCATCAATGTTTTTTGCCGCATTGAGCAGGGTATTTGCTTCGATATTTAATGTTTCCTGTGCAATTGTTTTATAATTCATAGTCTAATTATACCTTTTTTATCATCAAGAAGATATAATACTGAAAATATGATTTTTAAGGACATGCTATGAGAAATGTTATTGGTAGATATTTGGATACTATTGATGCTTTAAGATTAGAAAACAGAATGCTCACACACAATACATTGATTTTGGGTGAAGAGGGTGCGGGCAAGACAAACCTGGCCTGCAAAATAAGGAATTTTGTCATTGACAATAATGTACCCACGCTCTATATGGACTTTGCAGATTCCCATGAGGATGATGTTGAGCTCAGATACAAAGATGAGCACTTTAACTATATTCGTTTTGAAGAGAGCGAAGCGTTTGATGAGGCTTTTGCTGCACTTGTAGCTGAAAAAAAGCATATCTATATGGCTGTCAATCCTAACTTTTTTGCCACAAAACGAGAGAAGAAAAGCAAACTTTCAAAAGTAATTTCCCAGCAGGAACTTTTGGACAACTATTACTATTTTTTCCATGATATTGAAAACCTCAATGGATTTTATACAAAATTTGAAGATTTTTTACTCTATATGCTCAGTTTCACAAATCTTCAAAAACAGGGCTTTACATTTTTGGCACAGCCGCATCCGACTTTTGAGAACCCGCATCTCAAACTGTTGTTTTCCTTTCTTTATGTAGGAAAATGTTCCAATGCCAACTATTTCAATACAGCCATTTTAAAAACACTGAAAAAAAACCACTTTTACTACCAGTACAGAACTGCCTACCCTACACTGCTCTTTAACGATATAAAAAGCAGTATGGTAAAAATAGACGAGTATGTTCCTGAAGTCTGATTATGCAAAAGATATTTGAAGAGGTTGCCCCGCTTGATCAAAGATGCTACCAAGAGTTCTTTTTAAGCGAAGATATTTTAATGGAACATGCCGCAAACGGCATGGCCTCCTATATAAGAGCCAACTTCTCAAACGAAGAGAAAATCCTCATAGTCACAGGAAGCGGCAACAACGGAGCAGACGGAATCGCTTTGGCACGGCTTTTGCATGGTGAGTATGATGTCTGCCTTTTGTATGCCAGAGACCCAAAGTCCCAAATGGCTTTGCTACAGGAAAAAAGAGCCAAGGCTTTACATGTAAAGCAGATAAAAGAATTTCAGAAGTGTGATATCCTTGTTGATGCCATTGTCGGCACAGGCTTCAGTGGAGAATTTTCTGCAGAAATTGCAAACCTTTTACATGTAATGAACACCGTCAAGGCTTTTAAAATTGCCTGTGATGTGCCAAGCGGGCTTACAAAAAGCGGTGCCTGTGCAAAAACAACCTTTTGTGCAGATGTGACGCTGACAATGGGGGCTTTGAAAAAAGCACTCTTTTTGGACGAAGCAAAAGAGCAGACAGGAAAGATTGAAGTTCTGGATTTGGGAGTTGCAAGAAAACTCTATGAAACACAGACAAACTGGCAGCTTCTGGATCTGTGTGATTTACAACTTCCGACAAGAAAAGAAAAAAATACCCATAAAGGCAGTTTTGGCCATTTAAGCCTGCTTTGCGGTGAAAAACCGGGAGCTTCCATCATGAGTGCTCTGGGTGCTCTTAGATTTGGTGCAGGGCTTGTCACCCTTGTCGGATATGAAAATCATCAGATGTTGCATATTCCTCATTCCCTCATGTATGCCCATGCTCTGCCGGCTAATACAACTGCAATTGCCTGCGGTATGGGACTGGGAACAGAATTCAGTGATGCTGAACTTAAAGAGCTGCTAAATAACGATCTTCCTCTTCTGGTGGATGCGGACCTGTTTGCGATGCCTCTTGTTTTGGAAATTTTAGAGCGTAAAAATATTGTGCTCACACCGCATCCAAAAGAGTTTGTATCACTTTTAAAACTCACAGAACTTGCCGACATCACTGTAGGGGAACTGCAAAAAAAACGATTTTTCTATGTGGAACTCTTTTGCAAAGCCTACCCGGATGCAACCCTTCTCTTAAAGGGGGCAAATGTTATTATCGGTGCAGGAGATGCGTTTTTCATAAACCCTCACGGCAGTGCCAAACTTGCCAAAGCAGGAAGCGGCGATGTACTGAGCGGACTCATAGGCTCTTTGCTGGCACAGGGAAAAACCCCACTCGATGCTGCAATACACGGATCTCTTGCACACACAAAACTGGCACAAAACTACTCCGGTGCTGATTTTTCTCTTACACCGGAGAATTTGATACAGGGAATTGGGAATTTATAAGATTGCTTATGTTATAAATCGTATAATTTCTCTTATAAGCTTTTTTCGGAACCCGGACTTCAGTCTCAATTCCATTAAGTTAAACAGTTTTTCGGAACCCGTACTTTAGTGCGGGCTTTATATCTTTAAAGACAAAGGCCCAGGTTCCAGAAAAACATCAGGTTTTTTCTTAACTTAATGGCACTCAGACTAAAGTCTAAGCTGAGTGTCTTTAAGAAACTTGCTTCCGAAAAATATCATACTCTTTACTCCACAGCATTGTGAAGGGAATACAACAAAAAAGGACAGATAAAAAATGGATAACAAATTAAAAATCGGAAAATATGAACTCGGTTCAAGACTTATTGTCGGAAGCGGGAAATATGACTCTTTTGAAACAACAAAAGAAGCAACACTTGCCAGCGGAAGCGAACTGATCACCGTTGCGGTCAGACGTCTTAATATTACAGATCCTGACAAGGAAAATCTGCGTGATACTTTTGCCGGAACAAATGTAAAGTTTCTGCCAAACTCCGCGGGATGTGTGACTGCCGAAGAAGCAATTACGACATTTCGTTTGACACGCGAGGCTACGGGTATTGATCTGATCAAACTTGAAGTCATCGGTGATACGCAAAAAACACTCTACCCGGATGTGCTTGAAACCATAAAAGCCTGTGAGGTTTTGGCAAAAGAAGGTTTTACAATCATGGCATACACTTCGGATGATCCGATTATGGCAAAGCGTCTTGAGGATGCCGGAGCAGATGCGGTTATGCCTCTTGCCGCCCCTATCGGAAGCGGCCTGGGTATTCAAAACCCATACAATATTGTATTTATCCGCGATGCAATAAAAGTGCCGGTAATTGTGGATGCGGGCATCGGCTGTGCCAGTGATGCCGCCTATGCGATGGAACTTGGTGCTGACGGTGTTTTGACAAACACAGCCATAGCCCAGGCACAAAACCCTATGGTAATGGCAGAGGCTATGAAGCATGCCGTACAGGCGGGAAGAATGAGCTACCTTGCAGGAAGAATTCCAAAACGCCCTTACGCAACCGCATCATCTCCGGTAGACGGCATGATACAGTTTTAGTCCCGTAAAAGAACAAAGTTCTTTTACTTTGCTTTTAGCGGTGGAGCGGGTGTTTGTAATCTGACGGGTTGGCTGCCTTGTACACCAATCCGCCTACTGCCAAAAGCAAAACAACTGCGATAATAATATTTTTTACCATAAAAACCTCCTTATTTGATATCAAATTTTTCAGAAAGATGTGTCATCAAAAGAAGTTTTCCCATTCCCTCAAAAAATTTTTCAATTCCCATCTCTTTTGCAACTACCGCTTTTTTCAAAGCACTCAAAAATACCAGCCGTGACTCTTCTGATGCCTGCATATACGTTTCTATAATATAGATAAAACTCAAAGAGTGTACTTTGCCGTTCACATCAAAATCTATAGCAGAGACCGGATTTATTCCCTCCTTTTCCAAGATTTTTATACACTCGTCTTTAATTTTGTCCATCATATAATCCCCATTAGTGAAAGCATCACCACAAACATGGCGACAGGCGTAATATAGCGAAGAGAAAAGTACCATGGACCAAAGGCCCATTTTAACTGTGGTTTCATTGTTGCTTCCACTTCCGAACGCGGCATGACATAACCGACGAAAATCGCCATCAAAAGCCCGCCAAGAGGCAACATAATCGCAGCAGTCACATAGTCAACCCAGTCAAAAAAGTTTTTGCTGCCCCATGTCAGATACTCTTTTGCACCGTCTATGTTTGAGAGAATGGCAAAAATACCGAAAAACCAGAAAAATGTCCCCACAGAAAGAGTCGACTTGAGACGATTCCAGCCAAATCGGTCTATAAAATACTGTACCATAGGCTCAACAAGAGAAACAGAAGATGTCAATCCTGCAAAGGCCAAAGCAATAAAAAACAAAATGGCAAAAATATTTCCGATAATGCCCATCTCATAAAATGCAGCCGGCAAAGAGATAAAGACAAGTCCCGGACCTTTTGCAGGACCCGAACCGTACTGGTACAAAAAGGTAAAAAGCATCAGTCCCGCGACTATGGCTATTGTCGTATCCAAAAAGACAACCCAAAAAGCGCTCTTGACAATATTTGCATTTTTTTCAAGTGATGCCGCATAGGTCATTATGGCACCCATCCCAAGACTCAATGTAAAAAAAGCATGCCCGACAGCGACCACAAAGGCTTCGGAGGTAATCTTGGACCAGTCAGGAGAGAACATAAAGGTGACCGCTTTTGAAAAACCGTCCAGTGTAACTGCATACGCAAACATCGAAGCCAAAATAATCATCAGTGCCGGCATCAAAAACATATTGAGCTTTTCTATACCGCCTTTTAAACCCTTGTGCAGGACATAGGTAATCATAACAAAGGAAAGCGTATGGTAGAAAAACTGTGTCCAGAAATCAGCATGAAGCATCTTTGTAAAGGTTGTTTCTGCTTCGGCAACCGTCGAGGGAAGATAGGTCAGCGAGGTAACTATATAGTTGAATATCCATCCGATGACTACAGAATAGAATATCATGATAAAAAGACCTGCCAGCCCCTGAAAACCGGCAAATTTCCATAAGTTTTTATGTTTTGGTGCCAACACTTCAAAAGAGGTCACGGTATCACGTCTGCCAAGATACCCGATGAGCATTTCCGCTGTCATAATGGAAAAGCCGATAAGCAGTACCGTGATGAGATAAACAAGGACAAAAGCTCCGCCGCCATACTCTCCTGTAATATAAGGAAATTTCCAAATATTTCCAAGTCCTACAGCACTGCCTGCTGCTGCCATTATAAAACCAATCCGACTAAATCTAGCTATTTTCATGCGTAACTTTCTGTATTGAAGTAGTCTAATTATACTGAAAAAATCAGTTTTTTAAAAAGAATTCCAAAATACTATTGACATTTTGAATCAAATTAACTATAATTTCGCCTCATTAATCAGCATAACTGCTTGTTTAATGTGTGCAGGTCGGGGTGTAGCTCAGTATGGTTAGAGTACCTGGTTTGGGACCAGGGGGCCGAAGGTTCGAGTCCTTTCACCCCGACCACTTTAAATTTTTACTTTATATTTTATATAACAATATGGTGGGATTAGCTCAGCTGGTTAGAGCACTGGTTTGTGGTGCCGGGGGTCGCGGGTTCGAATCCCGTATCCCACCCCATGAAAAAATATAAAAAATTAAATAATATAACAAATGTAGTAGCGTCCGTGGCTCAACTGGATAGAGTTTCGGATTTCGGCTCCGAGGGTTATAGGTTCGAATCCTATCGGGCGTACCATTTTAGCCTCCTTAGCTCAGCTGGATAGAGCAACGCCCTTCTAAGGCGTAGGCCACACGTTCGAATCGTGTAGGGGGTACCACTAAATTTTTTATATTATTTTGTCAGAAGTGACGTTAAAAACTTATCCACGCGGATGTGGTGAAATTGGTAGACACGCCAGACTTAGGATCTGGTGCCGCAAGGTGTGAAGGTTCAAGTCCTTTCATCCGCACCACTTAATTATTTATTCTTTTAAATCTTCGCCAATTCTAATATCAAGTGCAATTTCCACCTAATTTAACTAGCTAACTTTTTACTCATTTCACTAAAAAACACCTCATATGGAGTTTTGTATCCAAGGATTTTTCTAGGTCGATTGTTAAGTCTGTTCTGAATCATAATGATTTCATCCTTTGAGACATTTAAAAAAGTACTTTTCTTAGGTAAATACTGACGAATTAAACCATTTGTGTGTTCATTGAGTCCTCTTTCCCAGGAGTGATATGGATTAGCAAAGTAAAAATCTGTGTTCAGTGCAGCTACTACTTGTTTATGATATGCGAATTCCTTGCCGTTGTCACTTGTAATTGTATGAGTGATCTTTTTCATTGGTGTGAGCATCTCTATAAGCGCTTGGGTTACTACTTCGGCATGTTTAGTTGGTACATTTTTAATGATAGCAAATTTTGATTTTCTGTCAACTACAGTAACTAAAAATCCTTTATGATCTTTACCAACTACAGTGTCAATTTCCCAATCTCCGATGCGAGACTTTTCCTCTACAATCTTTGGTCTCTTATCTATCATGATACGGTCTATAATAGTACCTCTCGCCATATAGTCATTACTTCGCTTATGATACTTCTTGTTTTTGTGTCGGAGATACTGGTAGAGTTTACCACCATTCTTTTTGTTGGTATAAATGTAGCGATAGATAGTCTCATGAACTACTGATACCCCGGTATCGAGTTTCATACGACCTGATATCTGTTCTGGTGACCAGTCCTGTTTCAGCTTCGCTCTGATATATTTCTCGAGAGGTTTCGTGAGTGAGTGTCTCTTTCTTTTTTGCATCTCAGTTTTTGTTGAAATAATCTGAGCTAGTTCTGCATTATAGCCTCTTATATTATCATTATTTCTTCTAAGCTCTCTGCTTATTGTTGATGGGTGCACACCAAGTTCATTTGCAACTTCTTTTTGGTTTAATCCAGCCTTTTGCAAAGCTGAAATATGGTATCGTTTCTCTAGGGTTAATTGTTTATATCTCATGCTACTTCTTATTTTTTGGTTGAAATAGATTAGCAGGTTATCAGTTAACCCTACCTTTCAACTTACTTTTAAAAAATTGCACTTGATATTAGAATTGGCGCTTTCAAAAAAATCAACACAGCTGTCTAGTATTAAATTTTCGTTTCTTTGTCCTTTGCAAGAGAAGCTAAAGAAGTTGTCTGCAGCATATTTTCAATATTTGTCTTGGGTTCAACCCATTGCGAATGCAGGGCACAGGGATTTGACGCGTCACACATTTCAAAACCCAAAATACACCGGTCAAATTCCAACGGTTCACCTATTGCTTCAAGAATATCACATAAAAATATTTGCTCAGAATCCTTTGCCAGGTTAAAACCTCCGTTGCGTCCTTTTGAGGCATGTACCAAACCCTGTTTTTCAAGTTGGGTCATAAGTTTCGTAAGGTATTTATAAGGAAGCTCCAACTCTTTATGCAAAAAAGAGACTGAATGTGCCTTATTTGGGTAACGGTCCAGGTAGGACAAAGCGCGAATAGCATATTCAGTTGTTTTAGAAAAGTGCATAAAATACCTCGAAAAATTGAGTTTATTGATTGTAACTTATAAATCATAACAGATTGCTTTTTAGTTAAACAACAATATACCACTTTAAGGTAGCATATATATAATTCCGCATAAATTAAATTAAGGAATATCCTATGAGCTTATCTCAAGAGACAGTAACAGCTGTTAAAAAAACAATCCCGTCAGTCGGAAAAAATGCCGAAAAAATAACAACACGTATGTATGAAATACTTTTCAGCAAATACCCTGAAACAAAACCTTTGTTTGCAAATGCACAAGGTGATCAGCATAAAAAACTCGCAGGTGCTATTGCAGCTTTTGCCGCAAATATTGACAATCTTGGCGCTTTATCTGCAGCAGTTGAAAAAATGGCAAATACACATGTACTGACAAAAGTAAAGCCGGAACACTATCCTATGGTTGCCGATGCTTTAATCACCGCTATGGGCGATGTTTTAGGTGATGATTTCACTGATGAATACAAACAGGCATGGATCGAAGCATATACATTTTTGGCCAATATTTTAATGCAACGCGAAAAAGAGCTTTACAGCCAACAAAATAGTTAAATTAACCTTAGGTTCAAACCTAGGGTTTTAAAAACTCTTCTACATCATTTACAATTTCATCAATTGCCACAGTCGCTTTTTTATACAGCACTTTTGAATACAATTCATCATTTATTGCACTGCTTTTTTCTAAATTATTGAGTATGGAATATCTGATATTTCCCTGCAAAAAAGCATCTGTATTGATAACATTGCCGCTTGTTCCTATAACAACCAACATTTCACAATCCTGCAGTTCATTGTACAGATCCTGGTATTTCGGAGCCTGTTCTGCAAAAAAGACAATATTCGGGCGTAGTTTATTTGAACATTGAGGACAGTTCTTATATGCTTCACGTAATTTCCTATAGCCTATATTATCTGTAAAACCGCAGCTTTCACACCTGACTTCCGGTAAAAACCCATGCAAATGTAAAACATCTCTGCAGCCTGCACGTTCAAACATATCATCAACATTTTGCGTGATCACGGCTATTTCATTTGGATATTTTTCCTTTATTTTACTTATTTCACTGTGTGCTTTATTTGGTTTTTTATCTTTTATCTCTTCTCTTCGTTTGTCATAAAACCCTATCGTAGCCTCATAATTCCAGTCCAGGCAACCGGCATAACAGATCTCTTCAATTTTGTAATTTTCCCAAAGTCCGCCGCTGTCCCGAAATGTTGAAATTCCACTCTCCGCACTCACTCCTGCGCCGCTGAATATTATTACTTTTGCCATGATTTCCTCCAACCTGTCATTTTATGCCATTGTAATCCATACATCAGAATCACTGCATAACAAATAATGCCTATCAGATAAGACATCTGCATATCCTGTGTCAGTTGTGCCACTTTTCCAAAAACAAGCGGTACAACTGCTCCGCCTGCTATTGCCATAATGAGTAATGCACTTCCTTTGGCTGTGTGCTTGCCCAAATTTTTTAATGCCAAAGGCCAGATTGTCGGCCAGACAAGGGCATTTGCCAGACCGAGCATTGCCACAAAAGCCACGCTGTCAGGAAGGCCCGTTATAATGTGTGACTCAGTCGTAGAGCTAAAGGCCACTCCAAACAAAAAAACAATACCAAACAAGGCAGAAAGAACAAGTGCTTTTTCCTGCGATAAATATTTTGGTATAAAAAAGACACCTGCAAGATAGCCGACAACCATAAATCCCATAGTGTATGCAGTTAAGGCAGTTGCATTGGACATACCCAGACTTTGCCCGTACAGCCCAATCGTATCACCGGCTATAACTTCTATGCCGACATAAAAAAAGAGTGCCAAAGCCCCCAATACAACCCGGGGAAAAGCAAGAATACCTGCCTTATCATACGGATCATCTTCAAACTTCACATCAGGCAATGAGGAGAACCAGACAAAACAACTCAACAAAAAAAGTATCCCTGCCATTGCCATGTAGGGGCTAATGAGCTTATGTGCCAGTTCTTGTGTATTTATACTTTCCAGGTCTACGCCAAAACCGATGTCTGCCAATATAAATGCGGTAAAAAGAAGCGGAGCCAAAACACCTGCACTTTTGTTGATGAGTCCCATTATACTGATACGCATTGCCGCTGATTCTATCGGCCCTACCAAAACCATATAGGGATTTGATGCCGTTTGTAGTATTGTGAGTCCTGTTCCAAGTGTAAAAAGTGCTGCCAGAAAAACCAAAAATTCACCGCTCAGTGCTGCGGGAATAAAAAGCAAAGCACCAAGACTCATGACCAGAAGTCCCAGTGCCATCCCTTTTTTATAGCCTGTTTTTTCCAAAATCACAGCCATTGGCAACGCCATTACAGTGTAAGCAATATAAAAAGCAAAGGTCACAAAGAGCGCTTCAAACTCATTTAAATGACAGATAACTTTCAGATAGGGAATCAGAGAGCCGTTGAGCCAGGTTACAAAACCGAATATAAAAAACAAAACACCTATAATGCTCATTGCCAAAACACTTGACTGTTTATGCATTGCTGATTTCCTGCAGATACTTTGCCACACCGTCCTCATCATTTGTATGTTTTAACACTATGTCAGCACACTCTTTTACCTCTTTTTGAGCATTTGCAACCGCTACGGAAGTCTTTGCAAGCCTAAACATACCTATATCGTTAAAATTATCGCCAAATACTGTTAGCTTTTTCAAATCAAAACCGACCGCTTCACTGACACTCTGTATGCCATGGGATTTATCGGCATCTTTATGCAAAAGTGTCAAAAAATAGCATCCCATATAGGCTTCGGGTGCCAAAATATACTTCAGTTCCTCCCCAAAAACAGCTCTGAGATTTTTTTCCAACTCCCTTAAAAGTGCTTCATCTCCCATATAAACGATTTTAAAATTGTTCTGCATGGCTCGTAAATTTTCAAACACCTGTGTATGGTCATCATTCACATAGCGTTTTATTATTTCACTTTGATAGCTGTTGAGCGTTGTAGAATAAGAAAATGCTTCATTAAGTTCATCATCAACCAAAGAAAGTACAAAAGGATAAATGCCGAGTTTTGTACCCTCTTCTATGATAGTGTCGCCTGCTTCTTTGGTCACAAACTTTGTATCAATGATCTTTTTATCCATTGTCGCTATGAGTGCACCGTCAAGCAGTATCATCGGCGCATTCACATGCACACCTTGTAAAAACTGTGCCGTTTTTTTATAGGTTCTTGCTGTTGCAACAGATAAAATCGATCTGTCTGCATACGAGTTCCATATATTTTTAGTATAATCACTCAAAGACAAATCACTCCGTAAAAATGTGTGATCCAGGTCCGTTATGTAAATATTTTTCATACATATAGTATATCAAAATTGTGAAAATAAATTTGACAAGAACTAAATTTCAATACAGGAAGGCACTAAATGTCGAGTCGTAAAAAAGCAGTAGTCACCGGAGCAAGCAGCGGCATAGGAAAAGCTATAACAAACAGACTGCTAACACTCGGGTTTGAAGTGTTAGGTGTTAGCAGAAGTATACAGGAGAAGGATTTCAGTCATGTAAACTTTCAGGCAGTTACATGTAACCTCGCAGAAGAAAAAGAGACAATAAAACTATGTGAAAAGCTTAAAAAAGAAAATCTCTTTTTACATGTAAACTGCGCAGGTTTCGGCCGTTTTGAACCGCATGAAGAGTTACATGTAAACACTATCACCGCCATGACATTTTTAAACCTTACCGCTCCGATGTTACTCACAAATGCCTCACTGCGTTCTCTCAAAGAAAATGAAGGCTACCTCATCAATATCAACTCCATTGAAGCCTTACGGGCAAGTAAATTTGCAGCCGTTTACTCAGCCACAAAAGCAGGTCTCAAAGCTTTTGGCGATGCCCTTTTCGAAGAAACCAGAAAAAGCAGACTCAGTATAACAAACATAAATCCGGATATGACACAAAGCAACTTTTATGATGAGCTGCGTTTTGATGTCAGTCCAAAAGAAGATGAGAGGCTGATTGCTGCGGATATTGCCGATGCTGTAGAGCATATACTCACCATGCGAAAAGGTGCCGTGGTCACTGAGTATACTCTCAGAAGTTTACATTTTGGAATTGCTAAAAAAGCTAAGAGGTGATGTCAAACTTATTATTTGTCATTGGAGCAGTTGCACCTAAAAAATCTTGATGCTGGCGTAACTTTTTTAAAGTCTCTCCTGTTTCACTTTTCAGTTGCCTTACAACTTTTAATGCCTCTTTTATAAGTAAAGCAGCAGATTTCATCTGCTCTATTGTCTCAAACTTTGGCATTTGTGATACAAGTATATCAATGCGTTGTGCATTTTTTTCTATAATGGCAATCTGCAGTTTAGTATGCCACATCAGTTGTTTCTCTCCATCCTGCAAGCAAACCTTTGAAAACATTACTTACCTCATCAATTTTTGCTGTATTGTTTTCAATATTTGCATAACTTAATAATTGGATCTGATAATTATAAAGTCCGTCCAGATATACAGCAACCTCTCCCTGCGATTTATCCAGCACTGCAATCAGTTCTACAATTACTGAAACGGCACGATTTATCCAATATACTTTTTTCGCATTATCTTCATCCAAAATAGCTTTTTTTGCCTGTGCATTAAAACGTAAAACACCCTCATACATCATTTCTATTAATTTTTCCGGTGATTCTATATTGACATTGTTTTGATTGTAAATATTATAAGCTGCATTACTGTACATCGCAGATTCCTTTTGTTTTTCTTCATTGTTCATTCAATGTATATCGGCAACATTATGAATAACTTGAACATAAATTTATAAAAAAACATTGTCAATTATGCTAAAGTTTTTATCGCTTAAGACGATATAGTTATAATTATTGAAAGAAGGAATTTATTATGGCAGGAAACATCAGTTCACTCGGTATAGGTTCAGGTGTTTTAACAGCAGATGTTATCGACCAACTCAAAGCAGCCGACACGGCAAAAATAATTGACCCTATTGACAGAAAAATTGAAACAAACAATCAAAAACAGCAATCATATGACCTCCTCTCTTCATATATGAATAGCTTTAAGGGAAGTACTTTTGCCCTTAGTAACGATACTCTTTTTGACAATAAAACAGTTGATGTAAGCGGAGCTGCCGAAGTTACGGTTGATGCCGGAGCCAATGTTGACTCTTTTACTCTCGAAACAGTTACATTAGCCAAAAAAGATATTACAAAACTCGGTGCACTAAACAGTAAAACTACGCCCATCGCTTCTGCAGCCGGCGTTTTGAACCTTGATATCAACGGCACGACCTATAACATTAACTATGATGCGACAACAACACTTGAAAGCCTGACACAATCCATAACAGATATTGCAGGAACCCAGATAGATGCCTCCATTTTAGAGACAAGCTCCGGAGCATTCAGTCTTGTACTCTCCTCTAAACTAACTGGCGCAAATCAAGCTATCACGATAACTGACACAGATGACGGAACCAATGGAACAGGTTCACTTGATGCGGCTCTTTTTGACACGACTGTAACAGACGGCTACCAGAAAATACAAAACGCTACAGATGCTGTTTTTAAATTCAACGGAATCACAGCAACACGCTCAACCAATGAAATAAGTGACTTGATTTTAGGTGTAACTATTACGCTCAAAACGGAGGGGGACATTTCCAATGTTACCATCAATCAAGATACTCAAAAAATTGTTGATGAAATGCAAATGTTTGTTGACAACTATAATACCTTAATGACCAACCTTAACGATATGACCATTTTTGACAAAGAGCAGGGAAAGCGGGGAATCTTCCAGGGAGACAGCTTTGTTAACGGGCTAAAAAGAGATATCGCAGGTACTGTAACAAGCCGTTTTAGTTCAGGGTCTCTTATGGACTACGGAATTGATATAGACAGATACGGAGTAATGAGTTTTGACAGTAGTGTTTTGGAGTCAAAACTGCAAACTGATTCCGCAAGTGTTAAAACTTTTTTTGCAGGAGGAACGGACAGCAACGGCAATACCGTAACAGGTTTCTTTACAAATCTCGATGATAAAGTAAAACAATATACCGGGTATGGCGGGCTTCTCCCAAATTTTGACAGTGGACTGACAAAAGATGCCAAAAATTTAGCCGATGCAAAAGAAAAAGCCCAGGCTTCTCTTGATACAAGATATGAAATTATGACCAAAAGATTCACTGCATACGACGGAATAATCAGCAGACTCAACTCCCAGTTTTCATCACTGCAGCAAATCATCTCAGCGCAACTTAACAGTAACAACTAGCCATCTTGCACTTATACGTACAGATATTCTATCTGTGCCAAGGCATAACTTTCTACAGTTCCAATATCCCTGTGATACACTCTGTTTTCATAAGTGTATATCTTTCCCATAAAATGAGGTAAAACATCCAGACTAAAATCTATATTTTTTTTATGCAAACTTTTCAGAAAAGGAAACAGCGTCGGCTCACAGATATAGACAGCACCGTTTGCCAAATTTGAAGGCGGGTTTTCTACTTTTTCAAAAAAATGCTGTACTATTTCTTTTTCATCCAATTCAACTATTCCACAAGATGACGGTGTATCTGTCTTAAATGTCATCATTGTGATCTCACAGATTTTCGGACGCGTTTTGTGTGCGTTGACAAATGCCTGAAAATCACAAAATGACAAGTTGTCGGCATGAATCAAGAAGAATGCCTCCTCATCAAAAAAATTTTGATTTTGCAGCAGTGTTCCTCCTGTATTAAGCAGTTGCTCTTCATGTACAAGCGTTATTTGTTCACAAAAAGAACTCTTCTCCTTCCATGCCAACACCTGTTCGGCAAGATAGGATGTATTTATCAAAAACTCATCAACTCCTGCTGCACTCAAATTCTCAAGCCAGTAATCCAGCAAAGGCTTCCCGTGAACAGGCACCAGACACTTTGGAATAAAATCCGTAACGGGACGCAGCCGTGTACCCAGTCCGCCTGCAAGCAACAAGGCCTTCATTTATTCCAGTTCCTGTAAAAGTTCATCTTTTTGAATGGGAATATTGCCGACCCGGCTTACCTGAATCGCAGAGGCCAAAGAACCCAAATAGGCACTCTGCCAGATATTTGCACCCACAGCCAGTGCCATCGCGCTACATGTAAGCAGAGAATCTCCTGCTCCGCTGACATCACGGACTGCATTTCCCAAAGCGTTTATGTTATCTGTCAATAAATCATCTTCCCAATTGTTATATATTAAAATACCCTCTGCTCCGAGTGTTGTAAAAACATATTTTGCCTGTGCTTTTTTTACCAGTTTGTCCGAAAGCACCACCAAACCCGATTCAAAATCATTTAAAGAGAGTCTGATTTCTCGCTCAGTAGGCGTGACCAGCGTCATATTGTTAAATTTTGAAATATCCCCGACCTGTGAAGAGCTTTGAGAATCAGCGGCCATTAATATACCTGCCTCACGCCCCATTGTTGTAATGGTATCAATAATCTTTTTACTCAGTACACCGTAACTGAAATCTGAAAAAATAATCAAATCCGTACACTCTATATTTTCTTTGACGTCTTGAAGAATTTTTTCCTCTATATCTGTTGCAATACTGTGCTGCTTGAGATGATTGACACGCAGCAGTGTTTTTGTATTGGCACGAAATCTTTGTTTGAGAGTAGTGGGTCTTGTCGTGTCTTTATATAATTTCGCGTCAATATCGAGTTTTTTAAGCCCCTCGTCCAAATAGTTAAAATTTTCATCATCTCCGACAACAGAAACAAACTTTACGTTTGCACCGAGCGTTTTTGCATGACTGGCAACGATGGCGGCGCCTCCTATGAATTTATCGCTTACAAGAGGCGTTACGACGATAGTCGGGTCCTCCTGACTCATCCCCAAAGGCTCACAAATAATGTACTCATCTACAATGGAATCACCTATGACCAAAACATTAAGTTGTGAAAATTTTTCTATAATGGCATTTAAATGCGCCATATCAAAAGAGTGGCGTTGCAAATACGAACTGTTATGTTCTACTTTATAATTGAGTGCAGCGAATTCCTGCTTTAATAAATCTATAGAAGAAAAACCTATCTCTCCGGAGCTAAAAAGAAGTTTGCCGCCATAAGCACTGATAACCTCCAGTTCCGCATTTGATTTATTTGCGAACTCTTTTCCCTTGACAACAATCTCAGGTCTGTTTTGCTTAATGTACTCAAGTGCCGGAACATCCAGAATAAACGCTTCATCCACATAGCTCGTAGCATTGATGGACTCCAGTCTGATATCTTGAGAAATACCTTTTTGGCTGATTTTATCACTGTTGACACCGACAACAAGGTAATCCCCGCTCTCTTTGGCAAATTTCAACAATCTCAAATGCCCGGGGTGCAGTACATTGAAATCACCCGATACAAATACTTTTTTCATAGCCATACTAAATAAAATTGAGATGCTGCGGCAAATCGCCGCTTGGACGTGTCAGCGCATGTTGTCCTTTTTTATAGGCATCAAGCACTTCATTTGTCTTATCCTGCAAACATAATGTTTCGCACATCGAGCAGGCATCAAACTTGTCCGATGCCAAAAAATCCATCACTTCCCAGTATCTCTCACTTTTGAGTATATCTTTAAAACGCACTCCCGGTTCTGTTATATTAGCTATATGGTACTGCTTGTATTTTTCATTGAAAAAGCTCCCGCACGGGGCTATCAGACCTGTTCCGGACATTTGCAGGTGAAAAGGCGTTCCATGACATCTGCTGTAGTTCCTTTTGCCCTTGGAAAGAATTTTGGACCATTTAGCTTTGACGAGATATTCCTCGTCACTGTAGCTCTCTGCTTCTTTTAAGAGATCAACCAGGTCATCATATTTGTCATAATCAACCCCCAGGGTTCCCTCTTCATCGTCACTGCAATGTTTAATAACAAGATAATCAGGTCGCAACTCTTTTCCGAGTTTTGCAAGAGGAATAATCTCATCCGCATCCTGCGGCATCAAGACCATCTGCATCCCGATAGTCACATCAAGATTCATCTCTTTTTTTATCTTCATTGCCATTTTGATGTTTTCGCAGGTTTCATAATACTTCTCAACCGGAACACCCATTATCTCGCTGTAACGTTGTGGTGTTCCCGCACTGAAGTTAAAGCGCAAATATGTCAAAGCCGGCAAAATTTTTCTAAGTACTTCTTCTGTGAGTGTATTTCCATGGGTGGCTATAGCCATATCCAAACCGACTTTTTTGCCATAAACGATGACATCTTCGTATATAGGATTTGCCGTACTTTCCCCGTCACTCACGAGACTGATGGCTTTGACTCCCACCTCGGCACAGTCATCCAAAAAGTTTTTCATAATTTCAAAAGTAATCTTATGCGGTTTGTTTCTTTGCATATTTGCATAACAAAAGACACAGTTATACTGACAAGCCTGTGTCAGTGCCATATCAATGGTGATAGGGACAATTCTTTCCCCTCTTTTCCATTGCTCCAAGCGCTCTTGATGCCATAGTATTTTAGATCCATCTAGTATTAATTCTGACATTTATTCTCCATTTATAAGCATCGTAAATATGTAGGTCCGTCATAGGCAAACATATTTTTTATATCTTCTTGCAGCGTCTCTTGTGTCGGTGCAAATATTTTAAAATTTTTAAATATTTTCATCATGGCTATGTCATCATCATCCATACAATGACTTCTGCCCAAACTAGAAAAATAATTATCGGCACCTACACCGATAAGTTTAACATTCATTTTGTGTTCATTTAAATCATAACGAATCTGCTCATACGCACGCATTACCAAAAAAGGCACCTGAGAATAAACAAGCGGCTTCAATCCTGCCAAATACATTCCCGCACTCATGCTCATGGTTGCCTGCTCGCATATTCCCGTGTTAAAAGTTCGCTCTTTATGATTGTCAAAAAAATCATCCAACACGGCAAATCCCATATCGCCGACCAGCAGGACCATCTTTTCATCATTTTTAAAATAACTATATATTTCTGCCATAACTTCTTTTTTGCCGACTAATTTACTCATCATCACACCCCAAAACATATCCGTCTTGCGTCGGGCATCGAAAATGATGGGCTATAGAATTTTCACAAACCGCTACGCCCTTGCCCTTGAGCGTATCACAAAACACAATGGAGAAGTTGTCATTTTTTGTATGAAAAAAGTTCTCTAAGCTTACATGTAAAGCATCTTCGTTGTGCCCGTCTATTTTTGAGAAATTATCCGTATAACTGTGCAAGACTTTTGCCAGTCTCTCATTATCAAGCCCCACATCTGCCACTCTGTCCATCGCCTGCAGTTCGTTTGCATCGACAATCAAAAGAAGATTGTCAAGTTGGAATCTGTATGCAAGCGCCAAGGCTTCAAAATTGCTTCCCTCCTGCATCTCTCCGTCTCCGACGATACAGACAATCTTGTTTGTTTTGTTTTGCATTTTAAAAGCCTGTGCCATCCCAACGGCTATAGGCAGTCCGTGTCCGAGTGAGCCGGTAGAGGCTTCTATCATATAGTCCAAATTTTGTGTCAAACATCCTTTAATGGATGCTCCCCTGTAAAAATTATCCAGTTCTTCTTTTGGCAAAAAACCAAGCTCGTTTAAGATCACATAGTACGCATAGGCACCATGCCCTTTGGAAAATATGAGCCTGTCACGGCTTTCATCCTGAGCATTTTTTTTGTTATAGTGCAAAAAATCTCTAAAGAGGACACTCAGCATTTCGACGGTACTCAGTGAGGGTGCCAAGTGTCCTGCTCCTGTTTTGCAGGAGAGTTCTATTGTTTTTTTTCTTATCTCTTTTGCATCTAACAAAATTATTTCTCCCCCAGATACAAGAACCACTCTTTAGTCGCTTCTTGAATGCTTTTTTCATCCCAAAGCGGAGCTTCCCGCCAAGAATCTATATTTTCAAGCATTATTTTCACGCCCTCTTCAAAGCTTACTTTTGGTTTCCAGCCTAGCATAGTTTTTATTTTTGAAATGTCCGCATAAGTGCTCTCAGGTTCTCCCGGTCTTTTTGGAATGTAGTGTTTTTCTCCGCCTAAAAGCTCGGCAAGGTAATTAATGCTGTAAGTATTGTCACTGCCTACATTAAAAATCTCTTGACTTATAGGGCTTTTTGCTGCCATGAAACATGCATCGACTATATCACTCACATAGGTAAAATCTCTTGTCTGCTCTCCGTCACCCACTATTGTCAGTGGTTTGTTATTTAATAATTGTGCCAAGAACACCCCAAATACAGCACCGTATGTCCCTCCTGTTCTATGACGCACTCCATAGACATTAAAGAACCTCATCGACACTACGGGCATATTATATAACTGCCCCCAGTGCATGACATACTGTTCGGCTACTGTTTTTGTGTGGGCATACGGGTATTCCGGTTTTATGGGAGTATCTTCGGGTGTCGGATAGACATCGGGAATACCATAGCAGGAGCTTGATGCGGCATAGACAAATTTTTTAAGGTTTTTGCTCTTTTTCGCCGCTTCAAGCACATTGATTGTGCCGTCTACATTGGCTCTGTGGTATTTCACAGGGTTGTTAATTGATGGAACGATATCCGCCAAAGCCGCATAATGAAACACATAATCCACATCTTTAAAATAGCTCTCCAAATCCACTTTGTAATCGCCCAAATCAACTTGAACAAAGTCTATGACACCCTTATGGTGTGCAATATTCTTAAGCCGTCCATTTGCCAGATTATCCAATACCGTTACATGGAAACCCTCTTTGACCAACAAATCAACCATATGCGAGCCGATAAACCCGGCTCCTCCCGTAACTACTGCTTTCATATCATCCCTTATATAAAATTGTCATGTGCTTGCGGATTTTTCAATCTGTCCAGATAGCGATTGACCTCATCCATTCTGCAATTGACTCTGCAATTTTTAATATCCAACTCATTCTGCACAAAATTATACGATTCTCTGCGTTTGTCACTTTCCCAAATTTCACTAAAGCTGTTGTCATAAATATTGCCGTAACAAAAGCGCTCATCCCCAAGGTAAGCACTGCAGCCGAAAACTTTTCCGTCAGCGGCAATGTATCCCCAAAAAAACGGAGTCGCGTGGCAGGTAGAGTAGGAATGCTCTTTTTTCACATATTTTTTCATCGTATTTGCACGAAAAACTATATGAAAATTCTCATCATTAAAGCTTTTTAGTTCCTCTTCAACATCGAGCATTTGAGAGTAGTCTATGTCTTTGTATCTGTCTGTCTCACTGAAATTATGTTGCGAATAGGGTTTTATCACCAAATAGTCAGCCCCGAGCTTTTTGACTTTTTGAGCTAAAATCACCGCTTCATCTCTGTTTTCGGGAAGCAGAAGCATCTGTACGCCAAGCGTACATGTAAGCTTGTTTTGTCTTCTGTACTCCAAAGCATACGCTAAATTATTCATGACCCTTTCAAAATCAAGCTCTTTTGTTTGATGAATTGCGGCATAGCTTTGAGCCGTTCCTGCATTGAGGCTCACTTTTATCCAGGAACAGTTCTCAATGCAACGCTCAATGTTTTTTTTATTGAGCGGAACAAAGTTTGTTGTTATGGAGGTATCGATACCCACTTGTGAGCAGTGTTCTACTATAAGGTCTAAATCTTTAAACAACAGAGGCTCGCCTTCTCCTGCAAACATCACACTTTTCACACCATGGGCTGCCATATCACTCATGCTGTTTTTTAAAACTTCAAAATCTATACCGATATTTTCATAGCCCATATAATCAAGCGCGCAAAATGTACACCGGTGATTGCATCCGCCATACGGTGACACTTCCACATACACAGGGTAGATTTTTTTGAGTCTCTCCCAGTTATCATCTGCTTCAAGCCATCTTGCAACCCGGACAGGATGTAAACTCATTTTATGGGAATCTATTGCATATTTATCTGCCATTTATTTATTATCTTCTATAATTTTTAAAATTTTTTTAGCAAAAGATTTATAAGTATGATTCTACAATAATCGACTAAAATCTTTCTCTGGTATATCGGCAGTAAGTATTTTTTCTAAATCTTGTGTTGTTTTATAGTAACACAAGGCCTCTTCATAAGAGTCCTCATCAGATATTTCTCGGCAATCATATACTATAGGGATAGCCCCACAAGCAGAAGCTTCAAAAGTTCTTTGTTGCAAAGTATATTGCTGATGTGGAGCAAAAGCAAAAGTAGCACTGTTATATACATTTGCTATCTCTTTCCCATATTTGAGTGAACCTTTATAATAGGGTGTTAGTTCTTCGTATACATCCCATCCATGTCCATATATTTCTATTTTATAATCACTGTTAATTTTACATAATTTCAACAGTCCAATATCTCTTACGATATAAGGAATCAGTCTAGTACTCACAAAATTCACATTTAATTCATATTTTTCAGATATTAAAGCAGTTAGTTCATCAGTAAAACTATCACCCTCTAAAAATATTTTTTCAAGCTCTTTTACTGCTAATTTTATATTTTCTTTATATGGAATACTTTTTAAATATGAACTTCCTATAAAAACTATTTTTTTCTCTCTCTTTATCTCTGGATTATTTTTGTAAATTTTCTTATTAATGCAAAATCCCTGTCTTTCAAAAGGTATTCCTTTTCTTTTTAACATCTCATCAAATATAGGAAGTAAAGAGAAAACAAAATCTCTCTTGCGTATTTGTACTTGTTTTCCATCCATTAAAAATGGCATAGGATCTTGAAACCATACAAAATTAAATACATCATCAGCTATCTGCCATGTATTCATAGCATTTAAATTAATTGTTACATGAGGATTAAACAAAAAAATATTTTTCGAACAATTCATATCTTCGGTACCCTTTTGCAAGTCAAAAAACACACTGTAACCCATACTTTCCAAGGTTTCAGCAATTGCTTTTGCTACATATTGCAATACTTGTGAATTATTATGCGCTGTTAGATAAAAGCGCCAAGGTTCGTTAAAATTTAATTTTCTGTTTTTAAGTGCTTTTACATATTCTTCATTTAGTATTTTTCTTATACTGTTTGTTTGTGTTAATAGAGACTGAAAACTATCTTCAATCTCCTCTTTTACCTCATCAGAAATATCTAAATTGGTAAAATCAATTTTAGTAGGAAGTCGATGAACTCCCTTAGATAAAGTATCTACAAAACTCTCAAAAGGAAGATGAATTAGATTCTCAAAGTCTGTCTCAATTTTTTCACCTGCATAATAACATACTTGTAGTGCAGACAAATTTTGTCTGTTTTGTTGTGAAGCAATGCGTATTGCTTCTTCGAAATCCAAAAAATATGTATCTTCAAACACTTATTAACCCTTCTTTTCAAATTAATTTAGATAAGATTATCGAATAATTACTTATAAGGATATTTACAATGAAAAAATTTGCTAAAAAATATATTAAGCATCTCATATCTGTACTTCAAAGTAGTGACTTAGAAGCAATTGAAAAAATTGTCACTTTGCTTGATAAAACAAAGGGAACAATATATATCATTGGAAATGGGGGAAGTGCTGCCACAGCTTCACATATGATAAATGATTTAGGAGTAGGACTCAAAAGAAGAAATATAAAAAGTTTTGATGTAGAAAGTCTCAGTGATAATACTCCTGTTTGTACAGCACTTGCCAATGATATTGGGTATAAAAATATATTTTATATGCAACTCAAAGATAGAATAAAAAAAGAAGATATCCTCATTGCCATTTCCTGTAGCGGCAACTCAAAAAACATAACAAAAGCTGTCAAGTATGCAAAAAAAGAGGGTGCTACTATTATTGGGCTCACAGGTTTTGATGGCGGAAAATTAAAAAAACTCTCAGACATCAATTTCCATGTAGCAACAAAGAAAGGAGCATATGGCATAGTGGAAGATATGCACAGTATTATAAACTATATAATCTATAGCTATTATATTGACTTAGAAAGTAAATAATTGGCTATTTCAAGATCTAATTTCGTGTCGATATCAATTGATTTTTTTTGATCCATCACATAAGCATAAATATTATCTTTTAAAAAAAAACTTTTTTTTTCTAAAAGTTTCGCGACTTTTATAATATAAATTGAGCCGTTTAGCCTATAATATGTTTCTAAATCCTGACTTCTTTTATTCAAAATTTCTTTATGTAAAAAAGTCGCCATACTTTTATCTTTTGGCAGAGTATTAGACCAAAGTGGTGAGTGTTCCATTTCACATACACTTATAACTGCATCTGCATTTTTAGTATGCAAGAACTCTATTGCTTTGTCAATATCTTCACTTTTTCTCAAAGGGCTTGTTGGTTGCAACAAAATAATATATGTATATTGTTTTTCAAAATTTTTTATCAGATGTTCAACAACCTCAAAAGTTGTAGCTGTATCAGTAGCGAGTTTTACAGGGCGTTTCATGATTGAAGCATTTTGTTCTTTCGCAATATTAAGAACCTCATCATCATCACTTGAAACAACAACTTCGTCAATATATTTGCTTTGTTTGGCAGCTTCTATACTCCACGAAATTAATGGTTTACCTGCCAAATCCAGAACGTTTTTACGAGGTAACCTCTTGGAACCGCCTCTTGCAGGAATTATGGCTAAAAAAGTTTTATCATATAACATTAGAATATCTCACTGTACTCATTTTGAGCCTGTTCAAAATCACTCATCCGTCCAATATCAAGCCAATACTCATGAATAGGAAAGGATATAGTTTTGAGTTCATTTTTTATAATATCTTCAAAAAGTGTCGGCATATCATAAAACTCATTTTTTGGAATATATTCAAAGACCTGAGGAGAAAGAACATAAATACCGGCATTGACAAAAAACTTGTGCACAGGCTTTTCCTCTATAGATATTATTTTGCTTCCCTCAGTCTGTATCACCCCGTAAGGCACCTGATAGTCATACTCTCTCACACACATCGTACCCACAGAATTCTCAAACGAGTGATAGTCCAAAAGATGCTCAAAGTTTACATTGGTCAGTAAATCTGCATTCATAACAAAAAAAGGCTCTTGCGGACGTTCTTTTATCAGCGAAAGTGCTCCAGCTGTACCTAATCGTTTATCCTCTTGAATATAATTAATATTGACACCAAGTGTACTTCCATCGCCAAAATACTTTTTAATCATATCTGCTTTGTAATTGACACTGATGGTAATGTTAACAAAACCGTATTTTGCAAAGTTTTCTATAATTGTCTCTAAAATAGGCTTGTTTCCAACTTTTAAGAGGGGCTTGGGTACATCCTGCGTGAGTGGTCTCAGTCTTGTTCCAAGTCCTCCTGCCATTAAAACAACTCTGTTTTTTTTCGCATTTGTTTTGAGCAGTTTTGCCAAATCTTCAATCTTGACAAGTTTTCCTTCATCATCAACAATAGGAATCTGATAAATCTGCTTACGAATCGCTTTTTGGATAATAAGTTCTTTGGAATCATTTATATTTGCAAGCGTTGGTTCCTTAAAGTAAAGATTTTCAATACTAGAGTCCAAAGAGAGTCCATTTAAAAGCCCACGGCGGATATCTCCATCAGTAAGCGTTCCTACAACTTTTTCATTTTCCCCAAGTACTATGGCAATACGCATAGCACCTTTGTCTATCACTTTGAGTGCTTCTTGGATAGTTGAATTTTTATGTAACAAAATCTCTTTATATGTACTCATAACATACCTCCTACATCATAAAATTTTTTCTCTAAAATATGTTCAAGTTCTACTGTTTTTAGGCACTCTTTTATCTTTTTACTCGGTTCTTTGCCCTCATAAGGGTTCTTAACTCTTTTGAGACTCTCTAAAAAAGAGGGATCATAAATCTTCTCAAGACCTTGTCTAATGGCATTAGCCTCTATATCTACAGTTATAATACTCTTTGCCTGAATCCGCCCCTCTTGTCTCTCTCCAATATTGAGTGTTGGAATTTTAAAACTTGGAACCTCTAAAATTCCACTTGAACTATTGCCAACCACCCCATCAACAAACTCCAAGGCAGAAAAATAACGAAGCTGTCCAAGAGATGCAAAAACAATGCTGTTTTTATGACTCTTTACATACGCATCTATCATTACATTAATGATCTGTCCGCCCTCATCAGCATTTGCTTTGGTAAAGATGATTTTTGTCTCTTTTAAACTCTCTAAAGCTTCTAAAAGTGTACTAAATTGCTCTTTTGGAATTTTCTCTGAGAGTGTTTGAGGATGATAGGTTACAAGTAGATTTTTTTTGCCAAGTTTGAAGCCAATACTTTTTTCAAACTCTTGTTTATTTAAAAGCTGCAAAGTCTTTATGCTTTGTACCCCTAAACTACCAACATTAAACACTCTTCTTGGCTCTTCTCCCATTTGTATAATTCTTTTGGCGTATACCTCTGTTGATGTAAAGTGTAGATGTGAGAGTTTGGTAATGGCATGGCGGATGGCATCATCAATTGCCCCTTGTGTAAGCTCTCCACCATGAATATGGGCTAGAGGAATATGCAACATTAAACAAGCAGTAGCAACACTCAGCATCTCATAACGATCTCCCAAAATAACCATTATATCAGGGCAAAGTTGTACCAAAACTTCTGTTATATCTTTTTGTAGTTGTGCCATTGCCAAAGATAGACACTCCCCGCTCTCACAAGATAAATCCATTGAAATCTTTGCATCAATATCAAATTCTTGCTCTATCTCTTTGTAGGTGTTACCAAAGTTTTCCTCTAAATGTGTACCAGTTACTATAAGCTGTAGTTGCAGAGTATCATCATTCTCGATCTCTTTAAGCAGTGGTTTCAAGAGTCCATATTCTGCACGAGTTGCAGTGACTACAGCTATTTTTCGTTTCATATCATCTCATCTTTTGCATAATCTTTTTGTGCAACAGTTCCAATGACTGTATCCCACTTCATAGGGCTTATTCCTTTGGCAGGGCGTTTTGTTGTGAGATTTCTTTCGCTGAATATCTCTCCTTTTTTAATATCTCTTGCTGCTACGATGGATTTTCTTGCAACCTCTATGTTTGGTGTTTCACTTTTGCTTGGTTTTTTTTCACCGCTTCCAAGTGCTGTTTCAATATTTCTTATAGCTGTGACCATGGCTTTGAGTTCATTTGGCTCCAACGAAGCTTTATGGTCAGGTCCCTCCATACTCTTATCAAGGGTAAAGTGCTTTTCTATTACACTCGCTCCCATTGCCACAGCGGCAATATCCACCTCAATTCCAAGTGTATGGTCACTATAGCCATATGCCACATCAAACCTTTTACCAATTATTGGCATTGCTCTTAAATTTACATCCTCCATTGGGGTTGGATACATTGTATTTGCATGTAGTACCGTAATCTTTTGCTTTGGTGTACCTGCTTTTGTTAAAACATTTAAAGCATCCTCTATTTCTCGCATACTTGCCATACCGCTAGAGAGAATTACCTCTTTTGAGAGTTTGCCAATCTGGCGTAAATATGGTAGATTTGTAATCTCTCCGCTTGGTATTTTAAATATTTTCAATCCCAAATCATTAAGCATCTCTATGCTTTCATTATCAAAAGGGGTGGAGAGAAACATAATATTTTTACTTTTTGCATAATTAATGAGTTGATGGTGTGCGTCTACATCCAGTTCAAGTTTTTTAAGCATATTGTACTGAGAGTCATCTGTCTCTTGCATATTTTCTTGTTGATACTGTGCTTTTTTTGCATCACGACTGACAAGCTTTTCTGCCTTAAAAGTTTGAAATTTTATAGCATCAGCACCGGCACTGCTCGCTACATCGATGAGTTTTTTTGCCAACTCCAAAGAACCGTTGTGATTGACTCCCGCTTCTGCGATGATAAAAACATTCATTTCACAACACTCCCCATTTTGACAAATCCCTCTACTCTATAACCCTGTTTCACAACAGCGCCACTCCCTATAAAACTATGTTCTTTTACATGTACATCACCATTAAGAAGTGCATTTGTACTTACATGTACATGATTTTCTATGGTACAGTCATGCTCAAGAAGTGCTTTGGAATTGATGATGCAATTTTCACCCACACGCACCCCCGCGTTGATAAGTGTATGGTGCATCACAACAGTACCAGCTTCTATTTTTGCGTGTTTGGATACATAGGCAAAAGGGGAGATAATAATGGGAATGGTAAAGCCTAAATTTTTGAGTTTTTCAAAAAGTTTGATGCGTACGGTGTTTGACTTGATGTGTCCAACAGTGACAAAAGCGTATTCATATTGCTCGCGCAACTTCTCTAATTCGTCATCTGTACCGATAAGCTTATACCCTAAAACACTCTTGGACTCACCTACATACTTCTCAATAATACCTGCAATTTTAAAATGACCTTCAGCCTCAATAACATCGATAACAGACTTACAATGCCCACCACCACCGAGTAAAATTATCTCTTTTTTCATAGCACACTACTTGGTATATTGATAATGCGTTCACTCAAAAATTTTGAGTTTTGAAGTCCATCATTTTGACAATTTTGAAACATCTCTAATTCACTCATCAATCTCCAAATCGGCCGGCTCATCACACCATTTTCATTGAGATACTTAAGATATGTATCCCTTTGCTTTTTATCTTTTAATATTATGGCATTGAGCCAGTAGTTACTTTTTGCATCTTTTGGTTCTTTAATAAAATCTATATCGTCAAACTGCTTAAAAAACTGCATATATTCTTGACTTAAAAACCGTTTATTTTGTAAAAATGTTTCAAGTTGTTCCATCTGTGCAACTAAAAGGGCTGCATTAAGGTTTGGCAGACGGTAGTTATAGGCGATGGTGTTGTGTTCGTATTCATAAGGGTGAGGGAGTTTTGCTGTGGTTGTGAGATGTTTAGCTCTTTTTGCAAGTTCTTCATCATCGGTGATGATGACACCGCCTCCGCCACTTGTAATGATTTTGTTGCCATTGAAACTAAACACAGCACTTTTTCCAAAAGTTCCTGTGTGTCTACCTTTGTAAAAACTCCCCAAAGACTCCGCAGCATCTTCTATGAGTGTAAGGTGCCACGCCTTACAAATCTCTGCGATTGTATCAATTTTGCAAGGATGCCCAAAGGTGTGCATCGGTACGACAGCTTTGATAGTTTTGTTTGTAGCAGTATTGAGGCAGACACCATTTTGAACTTCGCAGTTCTTCTTTAAAAATGACTCCAAAGCATCAGGGCTCATCCCCAAGGTATCAAGCCCAACATCTACAAAAACAGGCTCTGCTTGGCAATATTTTATGGCATTACATGTAGCGACAAAAGTGAGGGCCTGGGTGATCACTTCATCTCCCGCTTTGACATCAGCAAGAAGGAGACTTACATGTAAAGCACTTGTGCCATTGACTGTAGCTATGGCGTATTTGCTTCCCACATAAGAGGCAAACTCCTCTTCAAATCTATTAACAAACTTTCCGACAGATGAGACAAAAGTAGAGTCGATACATTCATTTAGATATTTTTTTTCATTCCCTCGAAATCGTGGTTCATGCAGGGGGATGAAATCTGTTGTATTGTAGAGGTTCTGAATAAAGTTTACAATTTTTTGCATCACATTTTTCCGTCTAAATATTTCTGCTTATCTTCATACTCAAAGTTTGGGAGAAGTTTAAAAAACTCTGCAACTATCTCCTCTTTACTCCATTGCAGATTTTTTTTAAAATCTTCAATCTTTTGGCTGAATGCATTGAGTGCATTCTCATCAAAATCAAGCTTGTTTTTGATGATGCCAATATTTTCATAGCTCTCTACATCCAACACTTCATTTTCAGTAAAAAACTCTTCAAAATCTTTCTCCCCTGTGGTATCACTTTTTGTAAAAAGGCAAGGCCATTTTCCCTCTTCTGGAAGTGTTTTTGCCAGAGTTCTTGCTTCCTCTTCACTTTTGCAGATGTAAGGCTCATATCCCTTTACATATAAGTATTTTACAGCAATATCTGCAAAAGAAACAAGGTGTAGCGATTCTGAGAGTTTTGGGAAGAAAATATCACGATTTTCCCCAAAGACAGCACTCATCAGGCATAACTCACCACTCTCTTTCGGTGTGACAAAGTAGCGTTTTATATCATCCGGCGCTACAAGGGGTTGCTGTTTTTCAAGACGCATATTAAAAGAGTGCAAAAGAGAACCATCACTAAAAGCAACATTGGCAAAACGTGCCATAGAGACATTGATTTGTTGTGATTTTCTATGCACATACATCTCCATAATTCGCTTGCTCGCCCCCATCATATTGACAGGATTTGCAGCTTTATCAGTTGAAACACAGAAGTATTTTTTTACTCCGTGTTCAATAGAATGTTGTAAAGTTTTGTCAGTATTGAAAATATTGGTTTCAATCATCCGCATTAAAGTAAAGGAATCTTTTTCACTGCGTACATGTTTGAGTGCTGAAAGATTGAGTACATAGTCATATTTTCCATCCTGTGCAATAAAAGCATCGTACTCAATTGAACCGATATCGAGTGCGTAAGTCGCAAATTCTCCTTCTATATAACCAAATGAGCTTCTAATGTCACGAACCAATTCAGTCAAATTATTTTCCGAAATATCAACAACGTGCAGCTTTTTTGGATTACGAGAAAAAATTTCTTTTACAACAGCACTCCCAATACTTCCTGCTCCGCCAAGCACCAAAAATTTCGCATCACTTACAATTTTGTCTAAGTCATTTTTGTATGTTTGTATGTCATCATCAAATAATGCTTTTTCCCTGCCTATTAGTTTTAAAATATCCATACGTATCAATTAGCAACTTTCATACCATTAATTTTGGTATATTTTATGCTTGCAATACATATGAAAGGATATTTATGCAAAATATAGAAGAGCAGGCTATTAAAAATTATCAAAAAAATATTGAGTTTTTTAAAGAATATAATGAAAAAGTTTCTAATAAAATTCTAGCTTTAGAAAGTTTGCTCAATAACGGAAAACTCTCTGCCAAATATGATCTTGTATATGAAAATGGCTATTTTGATGTTGTAGAACTTTCAAGCGGTGCAAAACTATACAATACGAATTCTCAGGACTTCTCACAAAAAATTGTAGACAATATCAACTTAAAAAAGAATGACCAAAGCTTTAGAAGTTTACGAAAAATAAACTTTGAAAAAGCTTCTTTTGAGACAATAAAAAATGCAAATGCCTATACGAACTTTGCAACTACAGCAGAAATATATGAACTTTATCATAAAAATATTAACGACTCCAGTCATATGAAAGAACTTGACAAGTTTATATTTTTAGGAGTGGGTCTTGGGTTACATATTCCAAAAGCTATCAAAAAATATGATTTTCAAGTAGTGCTTATAGTAGAAGACAATCTGGAACTTTTTCGCCTTTCTCTTTTTACAATTGATTATAAACAGGCACTTATGGATACAACAAGTTTTTTTTCAATTGCTGATAATGCAGGTAGCTTTAGAGAATGTTTTAACGGTTTTTATACCAATGCTTTTTTCAAAAACCAATTCATAAAGTTTCATCTTTTTTCCTCTGCATATGAAGCAAAAATTCGAGAGATTCAAGCTATTCTTATCTCCCGACCAGAAGCAACTTATTCTCATAATCGTCTTTTAGAAAAAAACAGAAAAGTTTTGGACAGAATCAATGCAGAATATAAATTTCTTGATTTGCGTAAAAGAGAAAGTGATACAATATTTCAAGAAAAGGCATGGCTTGTTTTAGGAGCAGGACCCTCTCTTTATAAAAATGCACAATGGGTAAAAGACAATCAAGACAGATTTATAATTGTCGCTGCTTTTACAGCACTCAATACACTTAAACGTGTCGGTGTCACTCCAGATATTGCTGTTCAAATTGATGAAAATGTATATACAACACATGAAATGCTTAAAAATTTGGGCGATTTAAGCTTTTTGGATGATACACTCCTCTTTTTTAGCGCTTCTGTTTCTGGTGAGCTGTTTGAGCACTTCAAAAAAGAAAACATTTATCTGCATGAGGATAGAACAAAATACAAACTCTCCCGTAGCACCTTAACAGTTTCTAGCGTGGGAGACTCCATCCATGCATTTGCACTTATCTTTAATGCACCGGAAATTTATCTTTTAGGGATAGACTTGGCACTTAGTGATGATGGGTTATCCCATACGCCTGATCATTTTAAGGCGCGCTCCATCGAAAATAAGAAAATACAAACAAAAGAAAATCAAGATTTTCACCTTGGCGATGCTGTCCTGCAAATAACAGGCAACTTCAAAGAAAAGGTTAATTCTACTCCTTTGTTTATGCTTTCCATCCCTGTTATTAACTACTTTACACGAAAGTACAAAACACCCATCCAAAATATCTACAATCTTTCAGATGGATGTAAACTTGATCAGACAATCCCAACCCCTCTTAAAGATGTAACGTTACCACAAAAACAAAACAAAATACTTTTGAGAAAAGAAATGAAAAAATATTTTGACACTTTATCTACAACAGAACTTGATCAAAATGAAATAGATGGTATTTACTGTCGTATTGGACAGATTAAAGATTACTTGGCCCTTCTTGAAACATTTAAAAATGCTCCGCACAGTGACAGCTTAATGTTTAAACTTAATCTTATAGAAATGGTAAGCGCAATGTGTAATCACGAGTGCATCTTTGAACTCAGAGATTTAATGACCATATATTATATGAATACTACACCCTATGCAGATGATTTTTTTAATACAAAAGAGTTAAAAAACCCAAAAAAATTCACAAAAAAATTTCATGCTATTTTTGTAAAAAATGTTAAAAAGATTATAGAGACCTATGAAAAAGATCTACATGTACTCAAAGTGCTGGAAAAAGAAAATTCCCAAGCATAAAGCTTGAGAATTTATAAAAACTACTGAAGTAGTCTTAAAACATTTTGTTGAACGGCATTTGCCTGACTCATAGCATATGAACCTGACTGTGCAAGAATATTCAATTTAGAGAAGTTTGCACTTTCCGCAGCAAAGTCGACATCTCGAATTTGAGATTCTGCAGCTGTGACATTCACCTGTGTAATCGATATATTTCTCACTGTAGATTCAAGCTGATTTTGAACCGAACCAATATCTGAACGTGTTGCATCTATATCTTTTAGTGCATACGAAGCAATAGTAATTGCTTTTTGTGCATCTCTACGAGTAGTTACATCAACTGTTGACAAGTTGTTATTTAAACCGGCAGCAGTATTTGCAATAATTGCAGTTGATTTTCCATCTGTAACACCATCACCAAGTGTCATACCAGCTAAATCACCAGCAGAATCTATACGGATTCCATACTCCGGATTATTTACAGTCGAGCCTGTTGCTTCAATGATTGAAGCTCTTACATCCGCACCTGCAACCTGTGCCTGTTGATTAAACTTGTCAACAACAGCCTGCGCTATCTCATATCCGGAAAGATCAGCACCAGAAGCAAAAGAGATAGTAGATGTAGATACTGTAGCAGTCGTCCCATCAGCATTTACAACTGTAACAGAAAGTGAAGCTGATCCACCAGCACTGTTTGCAGCACCACTAAGTCTTGAAAAACCAACACTTGTTTCAGCTAAAGAAAACTCAGCTACTTGTGAGGTTTGTGTATCACTAATGGAAAGTTTTACAGTCTCTCCGGAATATGCACCAATTTGGAATGATTTATTTTGGTATGCACCGTTTAAAAGTGTCTGACCATTAAATGAAGTCGTTGAAGCAATGTTCTGTGCCTCTTCAAGAAGTCTGTCAATATCCGCCTGAATTTTTTTACGAGAATCTAATGTTTGCCCGTCAGACGCTGCTTGAATTGCTTTCGTTCTGACAGTATCAATAATTTTAGTATACTCATCCAAAGCACCGTCAGCAGTCTGTGCAACACCAATCCCGTCATTTGCATTGTTGATAGCCTGACCGAGACCCTGTGCCTGTTGACGCAGTGAGTTGGCGATTGCCATACCAGAAGCATCATCTGCCGCTTTGTTAATACGCAGACCTGAAGATAAAGCATTTAAACTTTTGTCTAAACCCAAGTTTGTCTGTGTTGCATTACGCAATGCATTCATTGCCGCAACGTTTGTGTTAATTCTAAAACCCATAATAAATCCTTTTCTATGGAAGAGCTTTCGCTCTTTGTATTTTTTGTTCTCTAAAAGGCATCCTTGCCTTGAGACTGTAACAATATCGTCAGTCAAAAAAATAACTTTAATTTTTTTTGCAAATTTTATAAATTTAAAAATATTTCCTTATTTTATTCTTTTTCGCTACACTTCCAAAACCAAAAACCAAATCACTATACTATATATAGGAAAACTATTTGAACTTAATAATCGTCGAATCACCCGCAAAAGCCCGTACTATCAAGAACTTTTTAGGCAAAAACTATGATGTCATTGCCTCAAAAGGACACATCCGGGATTTGCCAAAATCCCGTTTTGGAATTACAATTGATGAAGAAACTCATGAAATCATTCCCAAATACTCTGTCGCCAAAGAAAATGCGCCAACTGTCAAAGAGATAAAAGAAAAAGCCAAAAAAGCCGACACAATTTACATCGCGACCGATGAGGACCGCGAGGGAGAAGCAATTGGGTGGCATATTGCCCATGCTATCAAAAAAGACCCCGAAACACTCCCGCGTATTGTCTTTCATGAGATTACAAAAACAGCCATCAAGCATGCACTTGAGAATGCAAGAAAAATAGACATGGACATGGTAAATGCCCAACAGGCCCGTCGTCTGCTTGACCGTATTGTAGGCTACAAGCTCTCGCCTCTGCTTGCTTCTAAAATTCAAAAAGGCTTAAGTGGCGGGCGTGTGCAAAGCTCGACACTCAAGCTTGTCGTAGATCGTGAACGCGAAATCAAAGCCTTTGTTCCTCAGGAATACTGGACCATTGACACTCTTTTCAAGCCAAATATCGAAGCCAATCTTATCAAACACAAAGAGCAAAAAATCTCCAAACTCTCCATAGAGAACAAAGAACAGGCAGAGGCAATTGCCCAAAGTGTCAAAAATGATGACTTCAAAATTGCAAAAATTGAGACAAAACAGCGAAAAAGTGCCACACCGCCGCCATTTATGACCTCAACCCTGCAACAGGCTGCTTCAAGCAAACTCGGATTTACCCCGAAAAAAACCATGATGGTCGCCCAGACTCTGTATGAAGGTGTCAAAACTCCAGACGGTACTTCAGGGGTCATTACCTATATGAGAACCGATTCACTCAACCTCGCACAAGAAGCCGTGGGTGCAGTTCGAGGCATCATTGAGAGCCGTTACGGCAAGAAATACCTGCCGAAAGAACCAAAGGTTTATACGAAAAAATCAAAAGGCGCACAGGAGGCACACGAGGCCATCCGCCCGACTATGCTGCAGTTTACACCCGAAGTGGCACAAAAATTTTTAAAAGCTGATGAAATCAAACTCTACCGCCTCATATATGAGCGTTTTATGGCATGTCAAATGGAAGATGCGCTCTTTGAGCAGCAAAGCATTATCTTTAGAGGCAATGAAAATGAATTCCGTGCAAGCGGACGAAAACTCATTTTTGACGGTTTTTATGCGGTCACGGGAGCAGAAGACAAAGACAAACTTTTACCTACTTTAAAAGAGGGTGACAAAGCTGAAATTCAGAGTGTAAAACCCGAACAGCATTTCACAGAACCGCCATCGCGTTACTCTGAAGCAAGTCTGATTAAAAAACTCGAATCAGAAGGCGTCGGGCGTCCATCGACCTATGCCCCGACAATTGCGACACTCTCCAACCGTACCTATGTGACCATAGAAAAAAAGCAGATTATCCCGACAGAAATCGCTTTTACCGTGACAGAGATTCTGGAGAAAAACTTTCCAAATATCGTTGATATTAACTTTACGGCTGAAATGGAAGAAGAACTCGATGAAATCGCCGAAGGCAAAGTGGACTGGCAGAAACTGCTCCTTGAGTTTTATGAAAAATTCATGAAGCAGATAGAAGCAGGAAAAGAAAACATTGTCTCGCTCAAACTTGCCAAACCGCTTGGGCGCACCTGCCCTAAATGCGGCGAACATGAACTGCTTCTGAGAAGCGGACGTTTTGGAAACTTCATCGCATGCTCCGGTTTTCCAAAATGCAAATATACAGAGCAGTGTGACGAAGAGGGCAATCCTGTTGAGAAAAAAGAGACAACTGCCGATGAAAAGTGTGACAAATGCGGTGCGGATATGATAGAAAAGAATGGCCGCAACGGAAAATTTCTTGCATGTTCAAACTACCCTGAATGCAAAAATACAAAAAGTATTAATGTCGAAGAGAAAGTGAGTGAGACTCCTTGTCCTGACTGCGGCGGAAAAATCAGCCTGAAAAACTCTCGCAGAGGCCCTTTTTGGGGCTGTGAAAACTATCCTGACTGCAAATTTATCTCAAAGTTTGAGCCGACAACCATTAAATGTAAAGAAAAAGGATGCACAGGTGTACTTGCGCCTCGTACCTACAGAAATAAAGAGGTGTACGAATGTGTGAAGTGTAAAGCGCGTACACCAAGAGAAGAGATAGACAAGGCTTAAAATCCCTACTCAGTCGGCACTACAGAAAAAAATTTAGTTTTTTTCACAAGTCATGCTTTAGCATAGAAAGTACCGATTCCGCAATACCCTCGGAACCCGTACTTTAGTGCGGGCGAAAGTGGCAGAGAAGTTACAGAAGCAGAGGATAAAAAATTGAAAATAGGCATACTCTCCGATACACATAAAAAAGTCAAAAAGGCAAAAGCCGCCCTTGATTTTTTGGTGCAAAACGGAGCCGAGTTTATTATACATGCCGGAGATATTGTCGAAAAAGAGGTACTGGACCTGCTTGAAGCATGCGGGAAAAAATATATAGCCGTTTACGGAAACAATGATGCCCATTTAGTACAATATCATAACAGGTACCACCTGGTTCAGGAACCCTACTATTTTAAACTGGCAAATACAAAATTCAAGTTGATGCACCTGCCTTTTTATATGAGCAGAGATGCCGAGGTTGTCATCTTTGGACATACACATCAGTTTGAAGTAGAGTTTGCAGGGGGTACACTCTTTTTAAACCCCGGTGAAGTGTGCGCACGAAACAAACCGCTTTCTGAGTGTGCCATGCTTGAAGTTTTAGAAAAAAAATTTATAGTAAAATACTATACAAAAAAGAAAGAGCAGGAGCAGTATATGCTCACAAAAACTTTTTCTTATGAAAGGCAAAAAAGTGAGTGAAAAAATATTTTTATGTTCCATTTGTAATATCAACAGCGGTACATGTAAAGAAGACTGTAAGTTTTGTTCGCAAAGTGTGCGCTACAAAGCAGATATAGAACGTTACAAACAAAAGCCTGTGGATGCCATCTGTCAAGAAGCCATTACGGCAAGAGACAACGGAGCCCTTGGATTTTGTCTTGTCACTGCAGATAAAGGTTTAACTGACAAAACACTCAAATTTGTTTGTGATGTTGCCAAAGAGGTACAAAAAGTCGCCCCTGAATTACGTCTCATCGCCTGTAACGGCACAGCAAGTGTTGAGCAGCTCCTCACACTCAAAGAGGCAGGTATCAAAGCCTATAATCACAACCTTGAGACAAGTGAAGCCTTTTATCCGCAAATTTGTACAACCCATCCCTGGAGTGAACGATATGAAACCTGCCAAAATGTCAATAAAGCCGGCTTGGTACTCATAAGCGGTGGAATTTTCGGGCTAGGTGAATCACAAGAAGACAGAATTTCTATGCTCGAATCTCTCAAATCACTCAACCCTGCTTCGGTTCCTGTTAACTTTTATCATCACAACCCTGCACTTGAACTTGAACCAAATCCTTTAACAGTGGATGAAGCCCTCGCACTCATCAGGTTGACACGCGAAACACTTTGTGATGCCGAGAGGATTATGGTTGCCGGCGGTCGCGAACTTATGTTTAAAGAACGTCAGGCAGAAATTTTTCAAAACGGAGCAAATTCCATCGTGATAGGAAACTACCTCACCACAAAAGGACGTGTTATGAGTCAGGATCTGGCAATGTTGCAGTCTCTTGGTCTTGATATTGCAAAAAGTGTGCAATAAAAGCCCTGCACACGGGTTATAACCCGAATTGTTAAAAAAAAAGGAGAAAAGTATGACTGATAATATTATACTGATTGTTACCATATCACTTATCATCATTTTTTCTCCGTTTTTTGCCAAAATTTTACGGCTTCCTACAACACCCATTGAAATTATTTTAGGTTCTCTTTTAGGATATGTAGGCTTCTTGCATGATGAACATCTTTTTGACTTAGTCGCTGAATTCGGGTTTTTATATCTGATGTTTATTGCAGGAACAGAGATCAATTTAAAAAATGTACTCAAAACACCTGTCTCTGTTATGAAAAAGGTTGTTGTCTATCTTGCAGTACTTTATGGATTCTCCATCGCCTTTTCCGTACAGTTTGATTTGGGAAAAATCTTTATCGTTTTGTTACCTCTCATATCTGTAGGACTTGTCGCCACACTGGCCAAAGAGTATGGAAAAACACCCTGGATTGCTCTTTCCATGACAGTCGGGGGCATAGGTGAAGTTGCAAGTATTGTGATACTTACTATAAGCTCTGCAGCACTGAAGTCTGGTTTTGGATTAGGACTTTTTCAAACAATCATGGCCCTTTTGGCATTTTTGCTTTTTATGTTTCTTCTTTTTCGCTCTATGCAGCTTCTGTTTTGGTGGTTTCCCAAAGTCGCTATTGCCCTTATGCCTCACAATGACAACAAAGAACAGGACATCCGTCTCTCTATGGGAATATTTTTTCTGCTTATAGGGGCTATGCTCTTTTTGCATCTTGAACTTGCTTTTGGGGCTTTTTTAGCCGGTATCTTCATTCCGACTTTCTTTGAGCACAAACATGAATTGCCTGAGAAGCTTGCTTCTTTCGGATTTGGATTTTTAATCCCTATATTTTTCATTCATATCGGGAGCTCTTTTGACCTCAACGCCCTCTGGATCAACGGACTCATACGGGAGGCTGTCATCATCACAGTGGTAATGATTCTTATGCGGCTTATTGCCTCTTTGGTGTTTATAAAAGAGCTCGGACTAATTGACACGGTTCTTTTTGGACTTTCCCACTCTATGCCTTTGACCCTGCTTATTGCGATGGCCACTCTGGCATATACCGCCAACTCTATTGATCAGTTGCACTATTATGCTTTTATTTTGGCCGCACTGTTTCAGGTTATCAGTGTCATGATTATTATCAAACTCATACATATTTATAAAATGCGAAAAGCAAAAGACTAAATTTCACTTTTTCCTTTAATATATCTGGCAATATCATAGCCGTGATTGAGTCCAAGCGCAATGCTTCCGCCGCTCTCCTGAGTAATATCTCCGGCAACAAAAAGTCCTTTGATGTTTGTCTCATAATGTTCATCATGTACAGGTTTGCCGTCTTTTTCTTCTATGCCCGAACTTGCCAAAAATGTACTTGGTGTCGTTCCGCCTATGGCATAGATAACTCTGTCAAATGTTTCAGGTTCTCTTTCGCTGAAAAGCACTTTGACTCTGCCCTTGTCATCTTCGAGACCGTTGATATTTATACCTAAAATCGGTCGGACATCTCCCTGTGCAATCGCATCGGCAATATTTCTTTGATTCGTAGGATTTGCCCGGCGGAAACTCTCCCGTCTGTAACAAATGGACACATCATTATGCTCACTTAAATCAACTGCATACTCTACAGCACTGTCACCGCCTCCGACAACAAGAATCTTTTCTCCCTGTGAGCATTCATCTGTTGTATAGTTAATTTTCTTTCGTATAGTTGGGGGGATTTTGTAGCTCGGTTTGTTTGGCTTCCCCATCCGTCCGATGGTCACAACTACATTTTTTGCCTTAATGCTCCTACCTGCCATGTGGACTTCAAAGTAGTCTTCTTTTTTTTCTATAGACTGCACTTCCACCTCTGTTTGCAGTTCTACGAGATGTTCTTTTAAAATTTCATCAAAAAAATCGAGTGTCGTCTCTTTGGTACCGTCTATAAAATGGATACGGCCGTTGAGTTCGACTTTTTGTCCTTTCCATTCCAAATCCACACGCTTGTTTTCTTTGTAATATTTACGAATAGTCGAGTTGTGATTTGTGTCTTTTTCAAGCAGCACAATATCACGGACACCCTGAAGGTAACTTTCAACAGCAGTGGCAATCCCCGCAGGTCCGGCACCGACTATAGCCAATTCATATATTTTTTCCATAAAAACCGCCTCTATGATAATCTAATCATAGTTTATCACATTTAGGCTAATTTATCAGGAAACTTTGTCATAAATTTTTGCAGTTTTGGCGCGATAACCACCTGGCAGTAGCCTTGCGAAGCATTTAAATTATAATAGTTCTGATGATACGGCTCTGCCGGATAAACCTCGGGCAAAGGGCTTACCTCAGTTACTATCTTATCGGAAAAGTCCTGCTGATGTTTTGCAATAGAATCTTCAATCACTTTTTTTTGTGCTTCATCCCCATAGTAAATAACAGAACGGTACTGTGTTCCTTTGTCTGCGCCCTGGGCATTGAGCGTAGTCGGATCATGAATTTCAAAAAATATATCCAAAATCTCACTCAGACTGATAACATCTGCGTCATAGGCAATATCAACAATTTCGGCATGTCCGGTTGCACCTGAACAGACGTTTTCATAACTCGGGTTGGCTCGGGCACCTCCGGCATAGCCGCTCACCGCCGAGAGTACCCCCTTGACATTTCTGTACACCGCTTCTATACACCAAAAACACCCGCCGCCTAGTACAATTCGCTCTTTTTTCATTTGTTTTCTCTCTTTTTTAACTCATTATAGAGTTTTTGCATAAAAGGCTTTTGAACATATCCACTTAAATTCTCAAGCTCAGTTTTTTTGCCGTTTTTAAAATCAAGAGCCATGGACGTAGAAGCATCATAAGGCACTTTTTTTGCCGTTTCCAAAGACTTTTGCACCTCATCGAAAATATCTATGCCCTGTGTCTCTTTTGCAAATTCGGCAATTTCTGTTAAAAGTCTTTCTGCCTCCTCATAATGTTCTTCGTAAATCGTGCCGATACCTGTATTGTAATATGAGGTCAATGTCGCAAAAGCGGCAATAAATATATATTTTCTATACAAGGCTTCTTTGATATTTTGCGGTGTTTTGTAACGCAGGCCGGCTTTTTGAAATATATCTGCCACAGTTTGGACAGCCGCCTCATCTTCTCCTCCAAAGAGTGCTGCAAAGACTTTTCCTTTTTTGCGAATCACACCCGGGGATTCAATATGCGAAAGGATGTAGATGCAGCCGTCAAGCACTCTGGCATCACAGCATGCACACAATACATCACCGTTATTGACCCCGTTTGAAAAAGAGAGCAGAATCGAGTCTGCGTTGATGTGATTTTGCATGCGTTTGCAAGAAGTTCCCAAATCATAACTTTTGACACAAAACATCACAACATCATATATGCCCTCCGCTTCATCCGGATGCTTTACATGTAAAGGAACACGCCACTCTATTTCATCTTCTGTAATCTTTATTCCCTCTTTCTGTATGGCTTTGAGATGTTCTCCCCGTGCAAAACCCGTCACATCCAAACCGCTTTTTGCAAAGGACGCCGCCAAATATCCGCCGACACCGCCTAAACCGACTATTGCAATTCTCATATATATTTCCTCTGTTTCAATTTTTAAGATACCCCGCCCGCACTGAAGTACGGGTTCCGAACAATACACCTTCCGCTTTTCCGGAATCGGTACTTCAGTGCCGACTGTTGCAACTTTCAAGCCATTCTCAGCCCGCACTGAAGTACGGGTTCCGAACAATACACCTTCCGCTTTCCAGGAATCGGTACTTCAGTGCCGACTGTTGCAACTTTCAAGCCACTCTCGCCCGCACTGAAGTACGGGTTCCGAACAACACATCTTCCGCTTTCCAGGAATCGGTACTTCAGTGCCGACTGTTGCAACTTTCAAGCCATTCTCAGCCCGCACTGAAGTACGGGTTCCGAACAACACATCTTCCGCTTTCCAGGAATCGGTACTTCAGTGCCGACTATTGCAACTTTCAAGCCACTCTCGCCCGCACTGAAGTACGGGTTCCAAACAATACACCTTCCGCTTTTCCGGAATCGGTACTTCAGTGCCGACTATTGCAACTTTCAACCCACTCTCGCCCGCACTGAAGTACGGGTTCCGAAATGCCGGCTTTTTTACATAACTATTATATAATAGCAAAAGTAAAAAAGGAGTCATATGCCGCGTATAGACAGTGAAAAATTTTACACAGCAGCACTTCAAAAGCACGGCATCTCCGCATGCGGTCTGCACTGGTCCTCTGATGCGCATCAAAGTATACGGTTTGACAAAATTTTAGAGATGCTCGGCGATGATCTTACACAGAGTACCATCGTCGATGCAGGCTGCGGTTTTGGAGATTTTTACAGATTTTTACAAAACAACGGTGTACATGTAAACAAATATATCGGCATAGATTCGCTCCAGGAGATGTGCGACATTGCCCGCGAAAAAACAGCGTGTGAAATCATCCGTGCCGATATAACAAAAGCCAGACTTCCTGTGGCAGACTATTACATCTGCAGCGGTGCACTCAATATACTCACACCTTTTGAAACACAGCTTTTTGTACGCAACTGCTTTGCCTCTTCAAAAAAAGGTTTTATTTTCAATGCCCTCTACGGCGACAAAGAGAGTGATGTTTATAATTATATAAATATAGACACCATCCATACCCTTGCAAAAAGCTTACATGTAAAGCATACCCGTTTGACAGAGGGCTACATAGAACATGACATTACCGTAGGATTTTTCAAATAATGTGTGCAGTTTTTGGCATAATCGGCGAATATAATGAGAATCAGGCAAAAAGCGCCTTGTCTCTTCTTGTGCATCGTGGACCTGATTACTGTGGTATTGTGCAAAAGAAAAATCTCTTTTTTGCCCATCAGCGCCTCAGCATTGTTGATGGCCATCACAGAAGCCATCAACCGCGCAGATACAACAATATTTTGCTCTCATTCAACGGAGAGATATATAACTTTAAAGAGTTAAAAAGAGAACTTGATTTTGACTTTCAGACACACAGCGACAGTGAAGTCATCATCGCCGCTTATCTGAAATGGGGCGTTGATTTTGTCCAGCATCTGCGCGGTATGTTTGCCATTGCTTTAATGGATGATGACACACTTTACCTTTTTCGTGACAGACTCGGAAAAAAACCGCTTTTTTATATGCAAGGGGAAAGTTTTGTTTTTGCCTCGGAAATCAAAGCGCTCAAGCCTTTTTTGTCTACATGTAAACTCAACAATGATGCTCTGCTCTCTTATCTCTCTTTTTTGGCGCCGACTCCGCCGCATACTTTTTACGAGGGTATTCAAAAACTTTCTGCAGGCGAGTACCTTACATGTAAAGAGGGTCGTGTTACATGTAAACGCTACTTTGACCTGCTTGATGTCACTCCAAACATTATAACAAACAAACACGAAGCTTTGCGTGTGTTAGGAGAAGAGTTAGAATATTCCATTCATCTGCGCTTAGACTGTGATGTTCCTATGGCATCACTGCTTTCTGGTGGTATAGACTCTGCAACACTCAACTATTTTGCCAAACAAAACAACACACATTTGCAAACATATACACTCGGTTATAAAGAATTTGCAAAATATGATGAGAGAAAAAATGCCAAAGCAAGTGCTGAGTTTTTAGGTTTGGACAACATCCAGGTGGAAATAGATGAAGATGATTTTATCCGTGCAAGCGACAAAGTGTTAGATACACTTGACGAACCGCTTAATGATCCTGCTGCCGTGCCTTTGTATCTGTTGTTTGAGCGTATTCAAAAAGACGGATACAAAGTTGTACTCAGCGGAGAGGGTGCGGATGAGCTTTTTTTAGGCTACCGACAGTATTTTGAGTATCTAGACATTGAAAATGCCGCAGGTTTGGCACACAAAAACTGGCTCAAAAAATATTTCCGTGCCAATTTTTCAATGAACAGAGAGTGGGAGTGGTACAAGCGGATTTTTGACGACTCGCTTCTTTTTCGTACAAGCGGTGAAAAATTTACGGACCTGCAAAAAAACCAGCTTCTCAGGCGCAATGTCAAAGATAACGAAAGCCTCAAATACCTGCAAAGTTACAGAGAACGCTTTGAAGCCTCTGCCCACAGTGATGAAAGTATTTGGTACAGCTATATTGACCTCAATATTTTTCAGGCGGAGCATTTTTTAACCAAACTTGACCGTGTTTCCATGGCACACTCCATAGAATCCCGTACCCCGTTTTTGGACCATAAACTGGCATCTTTAATTTTTGGCATAGATCCAAAGCTGCGTTATGAAGACGGCATCACAAAATCACTCTTAAAGCAAATCATGACAGACAAACTTCCTGATAAGATACTCACACGGAAGAAAAAAGGCTTTTCCAATCCTTATATGGAGTATCTCATCAGTTCCAAAAAAATTGATCTCATTCAAGAGGTCAATGTGCAAACAGGGATGTTTCACAAAAAAAAGTTAGACGAATATATAAACACCGCATCAAGGGGGAGTTTTAAGCAGCATGTATGGGGACTTTATGTACTATCGTATTGGATAAAGAAAAATCTGCTTTAGTCCGGGCTGAGAATAGCAGGAAGAAGCAACAGTCGGCACTGAAGTACCGATTCCGGAAAAGCGGAAGATGTGTTGTTCGGAACCCGTACTTCAGTGCGGGCTGAAAGTGGCTGAAAGTACCGATTCCGAGAACTCAATAATATTTACAAAGAAACAGAGGAAATGCAGAATGATCAAAAAAATAAAAAAATATGCAACGACAAATACCCTTGTCATCTTCGGTATTGTTTTGGGTGTTTTGTTTGGCATTTTTTTTCCCGAACTCGCCCTCAAACAAAAGATGATAGGAACCGCCTTTGTCTATTTTTTGAAAATGCTTGTCGTGCCTCTTGTTTTTGCCAGTATATTTGTCGCTATTCTTGGGCTCGGTTCTATTGAACATTTAAAACGGATGGGCCTCAAAACCATAGGGCTGTATGTTTTGACAACCGCTCTTGCCGTTACTGCCGCCATTGCTGTCATGAATATTTTTCACATTGGCGAGCATGTCAGCAGCAGTGGTCTTGCCTATGAAAAAGCGGCAGCACTGGCTCCTTTTTCTTTTGAGAATATGATTTTAAGCTTCATTCCTACCAATATATTTCATGCTCTTTCTGAGGGCAAGATGATGCAGATTATTATATTTGCCATTCTTTTTGGTGTAGCATCTCTCTACCTTGTTCCAAAACAAAAAGAGGCGCTCAGCACCCTCTTTACAGCCATCAGTGAAGCTATGCTCAAAATGGCAGAGTGGGTGATACTCCTTACTCCCATCGGTGTTTTTTCGCTCATCTCCTATGTTATTGCCGAGCAGGGAATTGATGTTGTCTTTGGGCTTTACAAATATGTTTTAGTCGTTATCGGTGTCATCATTTTTCATGGACTTGTTACTTTACCTGCAGTCCTGCGTTTTTTTACAAAAGTAAATCCCTACAGCTATCTCTCAGATGTAAGAGAAGCCCCGATTATGGCATTTTCCACAGCATCTTCTGCGGCTACGCTTCCTGTGAGTATGCGTGTTACCGAAGAGATGGGCGGTATAGACAAAAAAACTGCCTCTTTTGTTCTGCCTTTGGGGGCTACCGTTTCCATGGACGGTACAGCGGCCTATTTGAGTGTAGCTGTTTTATACATTGCCAATTTGGCGGGAGTCGCTTTGAGTTTGGGAGATCAGATTCTTTTAGGGATTACCGTTGTCGCGCTCAGTGTCGGTGTTGCGGCCCTGCCGAGTGCCTCGCTTGTTATGATGGTGATTATACTCAACCAGCTTGGACTGCCTGTTGAATACATGGCTTTGATTGTAGCCGTGGACAGAATTCTTGATATGTGTCGTACCTCACTCAATGTCACCTCTGATTTGATTGTTACAAAAATAGTTGATGAATTTGAAAAACGACGATAGACGCTATGCGTATCTGCTCATTTTTTCCATGCTGCTCTGGGGCGGCGGATGGACAGCTTTAAAAATTCTCACCACAGCAATGCCGGTGGATGTCGTCATCTTTTGGCGGTTTTTTCTGATGAGCCTCGCATTTTTGCCCATTCTTTACTTTTTTAAAATTCCACTGACACTGACTCAGGGCTCATTCAAATATATCCTCGGCAGTTCTTTTTTAAATATAGCCTTTATGGTTTTTTCTTTTTTAGGCATAAAGTACGGTCTTGCGGGTGCGGGCAGTGTCATCATCACAACCTTCAGCCCTATTATGACCTTTTTGCTTGTTGCTGTGATTTTTAGGAGCAGACTCTCAACACGGCAGTATTTCGGGCTTTTGCTCGGGCTGGTCGGCGGCTATGTTTTACTCCAGCTTAACAATTTTTCTCTTTTTTTACACGGCTCAAATATCTACTTTTTACTCTGTGCCCTCATCTGGGCAGGAGTCACTCTGCTTTCGCAGCATTCGCAAAAACATATACATCCGGTCTATTACAGCTTTTTAATTTCTCTCATAGCTACTTTTTTCAGTTTTTTATATGCCTTCAATGCAGACCTTGGTGCTGTTTTTACCCAGGGAGTAAAATTTTGGACTGCCCTGATTTATCTTGCCGTTTTGGGACAGACTGTCGCAACAACCATATTTTTTATTGCCAGCGGGAAACTCGGCAGTCAAAGGACAAGCTCTTTTATGTTTTTAGTGCCTTTTTTTGCTCTTTTTTCTGCCTGGTTTATTTTGGACGAACCCTTACAGTTACATATAGTTATTGGTGGACTTATCAGTATGTTTGCGGTATACTTTATAAACAAAAAGTAAAACTGACGATAAAAATAGCCAGTTTAATCTAATTTTAACATCAAATCAGATAATATACCTTATAACTGTAACAAATAAAAGGGCCAAAAGATGAAAAAAGTACTTATATTGGGAGGCGGTTTTGCAGGTGTTGATGCTGCAATCCACTTAAGAAAACTGAATTATGATGTTACTTTAGTCAGTAACAGAGACTATTTTTACATATATCCTACTTCCATCTGGATACCGACACATGAAAGTGAATTCCAAAACGTCTGTGTTGATTTGCGAGAATTGCAAAATGCACACGGGTTTACCCTTGTTATTGACGACGTGACCGAAATATCAAAAAAAGAAAACAGTGTTACTTTGAAAAACTCAGGAACTCTTGATGATTATGACTATCTTGTCATTGCCATGGGTGCTGCAAAAATGAAAGCACCGGGCATAGAAAACACACTTTCTATCTGTGGCGCACCAGAACAGTCATTACAAATCAGAGATGCTCTAGACGTCCTTGTCAAAAAAGGAAGCGGCAAAATCTGTATGGGCTTTGGAGGCAATCCGAAAGACAGTTCGGCAGTGCGTGGCGGACCGGGATTTGAGCTCCTCTTTAATGTGCACAATATGCTCAAAGCAAAAGGCATCAGAGATAATTTTGAGCTGACTTTTTTCGCTCCGATGGCTGAACCCGGCAAACGGATGGGCCCCCAGGCTCTGAAAATGATGGATGTTATGTTTAAAAAGCTAGACATACAAAAACACTTTGGCAAAAAAATCAAACAGTTTGAAAAAGACGGTATTGTATTTGAAGATGACACAAAGCTCGCCTCCGATTTTACCATGTTCATTCCTGCCGGTGACGGGCATGAAGTCATAAAGAATTCGGACTTGCCGACAAATGAGGCCGGCTTTGTCAAAACAGATGACTTTTCCTGCGTCTTAAACGAGGATGGCTCTTTAAGTAATATTTATGCCATTGGGGATGTTGCAGCACTCGAAGGATACGACTGGCGGGCAAAACAGGGTCATATTGCCGAGGTAATGGCAAAAAATACAGCACACAATATCGATCAGCGTGACAACGGCGGCATTGATTTTAAAGGCTACCATGAGCATTTGAATATTTTATGCGTTATGGATACCGGAGACGGTGCAGCCTTTGTCTACAGAGACGAAAAGCGTGCATTTATGCTGCCAATGCCTGTCATTGGACACTGGCTGAAAAAAGCCTGGGGATTATACTGCCGCAATTCTAAACTCGGTAAAATTCCTAGAATTCCCGGGATGTAAAAGTAGCTGTCCTAAAGAGTGTTGCACTCTTTTCAGCGTTCTTTCAGCTTCCGTTTGAGTTTCATTTTTCTTTTTGCCAGCTCTCTCATATCTTCGGTTGTATCGCTCTCATCCATGATCTCCAAGCCCAGTATTGTTTCTATACAGTCTTCAAGAGTGATTATTCCCTCTGTCTGGTCATAATTGTCTGTCACTAAAAACATATGGTCTTTTTTCTTTATAAACATATCCAGTGCTTTGCTTACCGGTATGTTTTCATTGATAATAAATATCTCTTTTTTGATATAAGACAAAGGTACATTGTCATCTTGAAGTGCCTGTTTAAATATCTTTTTTGTCAGCACCAGCCCTGTTACATTTTCTATGGAACCTTTAAAAATCGGTATCCGGGAAAATTTAAAAATTGCCGGCTGGGTCTTGATAACATCTTTGATGAGCATATCTTCATCCAAAGCAAAAACAACGCTTCGCGGCGTGAGAATTTCACTCACTTTGATATTGTCAAGATTCAGTATATTTTCAATGACATCTGACTCTTTTTCATCTATCACCCCTTCATCTTCACTCATCAACATACTCTCAAGAAGTTCCTGTTTTGTTAAAGAGTTGGAATCCTTTTTCCCTTTGGATATTTTATTTGTAACAGCCAGGGTCGTCAGTATTATAGGGTATGTAATCCATATAAAAACCCGAATAAAATATGCTGCCACAGGCGCCAGCTGTTTCCAGTAAATTGCCCCAATTGTTTTTGGAATTATCTCAGATATAAACAAAATTGCAAAAGTTAATACAACTGATACATACACAACGGCATCATTCCCAAATATTTTTGAAGCCTGTGCACCTACTGCCGCAGCACCGAGAGTATTAGCAATGGTATTTAAAATAAGCACCGAAGCAATTGATTTGTGAATATCTTCTTTGTGATGACGAAGAAGCTTTCCTACAGCAGGTTTCTCTTTTTCTAACACTGCCACATAAGACATATTGATAGAGAGTAATACCGACTCTAATATTGAGCACAAAAACGAAATGCCGACAGAAAGAAGAAAAAATATGAGTAATAGTTCCAAGTTTTACAGTTCCTTTAAAGTAATATATATTTTGCCAATGCCAAAAAGCTGAAAAAGCCGACAACATCAGTCACTGTTGTTAAAATAACAGTACTCCCTATAGCAGGGTCTATGCCAAGTATTTTGAGCAACAAGGGAATCATTGCTCCAAAAAATCCGGCCATTAACAGATTAATTATCATACTTAATCCAATAACTACTCCAAGCATCGGTATATGAAACCACAACCATGCTATTATACCCATTACTACAGCAAAAAGCAGACCATTCATCAGGGAGATGACAACCTCTTTTTTTATGGTTCTAAAGGCATCTGTCTGCGATATTTCACCCAAAGCGAGTTGGCGTACAACAACTGTCAGACTCTGCGTTCCGGCATTGCCTCCCATAGAAGCGACTATGGGCATTAAAACAGCAAGCGCAACCATGGAGTTAATCGTGTCTGAAAACAAACCGATAACCAAAGAAGCGGCAATGGCTGTTAAAAGATTGATTCCCAGCCATGTTGCACGCTTTTTCGTCGCCTTGAGAACATCTTCATCCTCTTCCGCTTCGTCATCAACACCGGCAAGATTATACATCTGCTCTGTTGCATGTTCATTAATGATGTCATAAATATCGTCAGAGGTGATACGACCGACCAGAATTCCTTCATCATTGACAACCGGCATAACTGAAAGGTCATACTCTTTAAAATAGTTGACAACCTCTTTGATATCTTCCGTATCTCGTGCACTTTTAGGCTCAAAAGACTCTTCACTCTGCTCAATATTTTCTTTGACAGTCTTTGAAAAATCAAATATAAGCAGGTCATCCAGACCTACAGTATACAAAAGTCTGTTGTTGCTGTCTACTATAAACAGATTTTGAACATTTTCGAGTTCATTCTCTTTTCTTAAACGGGCAAACCGTTTAATGACATCCTGAACAATTTCATCCTCTTTTGCAGTAAACACCTCAAGCTGCATGTAAGCACCGGCTTGATTTTCATCATACTTTTTGAGTTTTGCAATTTCATGTTTGTCTTCGGCATCAAGTTTGTGAAATACTTCTGAAGCTTTATCTTCATCAACATCTTCCAACTCCTGCATAAACTCAAGCTGATCATCCGATTCAAGTTCACTTACAGCATGAGAAAGTTCCTCTGCATTAAAATTTTCGACCACATCATCAAAATATCTGTCAGGCAGAGCCAGTGCAACATCGCCTACAAGGTCTTTTGGAACCAGTTTTATAGCCTCACTGAAATCTTTGTCATTTAAGCCTTTTAAAATTTTTGCTATTTCAGCCGGGTGCATTTCACTGCTGCTGTGTGATTGTAAATATTTATTCAGTTCTTTCATCTGTTATCTTATGTTCTTTTTAAAAATCATACACAAAACTTGTCTTTTGGGTAAAATCATATTTTTTTACTCCAATAGCAGGCCTTGTGTCCTGATTGTATGTCAATTCAAAATTAATTGAAAGCTGTTTGTATATTGTTACTCTTAATTCTGCTGCGTTGGATGCTATGGTATCACTCACCACATCTGCTCTGGGCTGGTAGTAGCCAATGTATGAAAATCTCACATTCCTGCTAAATCTGTTTTTATATGCAATATACATATTTAATCTTAAATTATGCTCACTCGGATCAACATTTGTCGTATAGCTGATATATTCGCTAAAACAGCCTAATCCCACATAAATGTTTCCATACCCCTGCATTTGTGTATGGTATCTCAGGCCAAGACCGGCTAACAGCCTTTTTTCTATCTTTGTAAACTTGTTTGTCTGGGACTGTACAAAAGCTTCCCAGTTCAAATGTTTCTTATAGAGTGTATGAATATAGCGCAGATGCGCATACGTGTTTTGTCTGTTTAACACTCCTGATGCTTTCGCGTAATTAAATGCTATATCGCTCCATGTCACATAGGAGCTGTTATTGTCATATATCATACGCAATCCTGCACTGTACTCATCGGTATCGGTATTGCCACGTGTTGTGGAAAAAGAGCCTTTAACACCGCCACTCAGCCCTGGCTGTTTTCCTATATCCACTGGTGCTATGGTAATGACAGCCTCCAAATTAACCAAAAACAGTACCAATATAATCAAAAACTTCATCTACAACCTTGTATTTTATAAAAGTGTAATTATATATCCGCCACGGATATAATCCAGTTTATAGCTGTAATACCCGTCGAGTTCTATCACAACCCTGTAGTAGCCTTTATGTGTTCCCAGTCGTATTTTTGTAAAAAGCGACCCCTCTTTTAAACTTTTTATCAGGCTGCCTATATCGGTATCACGCTTAAAATCACAGACAATTCTATGTGGTTTTACCAACAAAAAATTTCTCAGCATTTTATCTTTTGTCACAATCTTGAGTTTGTTCTTTTTGACATAAAATGCTATGAACTTTAATGATGCGACTTTTTTGTATTTTATTTTTACACTGCTTTTTTTTATCTGTTTTTCAATAAACTGTGTACTGTCGGATTCATTATAGTTTTGTGAAATAAAAACAGGCAAATGCCAGTCTATCGCATTTTGGATAGTGACTTTTTTATGTGCAATCGAACCGTCCAGGTTTTTATATGTCACGGTAACACTTTCAATCGTTCGTGCAGTTGAAGGTAATGTCACAGTGGCTCTTTTGAGCATCGGCAGTTTTGTTGTCTGATTGGATGTTAAAGAGATATCCTGTCCACTCTGTACCGGGAAAAAGGGATTTTCTCTTGCATGAAGCATCATAAAAAAGAGACTTAAAAACAACAAAACTCTTATCATAATAACAAACCCTATTTTTTTAATACATTATAGCAAATTTATATGATTATTGTGCAGAAATTTCTTTGAGTTCAAAATACTCGCGTTGAAGCTCAGCATTTTCTTTTTTCAAATGCACCACTTCATTTTGAAGATAGTTCTCATACTCCTGCAAACCAAAGAGAACTTCAAGGGAGTTTGTACCGTACAAAAGTACACCCAAATATATCCCCAGTCCTATCACCAGAGCAAACAGGAGAAAAAACTTTTTTAAAGAGAGTCCCAGATATTTTTGAGTAATTGTCTGGGATGTGTCAATCTCTTCAAAAAGTTCTTCTTTGTTCATCAGGTACCTAGCTAAACAGTGCCGAACCTAAATACTCACTGTAGACTGTTTCATTTTCAATTTCCAGCAAACGATTGTATTTTGCAGTTCTTTCACCTCTCGCAGTCGAACCTGTTTTAATCTGACCACAGTTAAGTGCCGTAGCAAAATCAGCGATAAACGCATCTTCACTCTCACCTGAACGATGGCTCATTACACAAGTGTAACCGTTTCTTTGGGCAAGACGAACTGTCAGCATAGTCTCACTTACCGAACCGATTTGGTTTGGCTTGATTAAAATAGAGTTTGCTATACCTTTTTGAATACCCTCATTCAATATAGCGGCATTTGTAACAAACAAATCATCACCGACAATCTGAATTTTATTGCCGAGTTTTTCAGTCATAAGCTTAAATCCGTCCCAGTCATCTTCGCTTAATCCGTCTTCAATTGAGACAATCGGATACTTTTGACACAGATTTTCATAGTAGGCTACCAGCTCTTCACTGCTGAGTGTGCGATCTTCTGACTCCAGTCTGTATCCGCCCTCTGTAACAATCTCGCTTGCTGCAACATCGAGTGCAATCCCAATCTCTTCACCTGGTTTGTACCCTGCTTTTTCAATCGCTTCCATGATAACCTGAATAGGCTCCTCATTCGAACTCAGATCCGGTGCAAAACCACCCTCGTCGCCAAGTGCTGTACTGTGTCCTTTTGCAGCTAAAATAGATTTCAGGTTATGGTACACTTCAGCAGCGGCGCGTAAAGATGTTGCAAAATCTTCAAAGCCGACAGGCATAATCATATACTCTTGAAAGTCTACATTATTGTCAGCATGGCTTCCTCCATTGATGATATTGAGCATCGGTGTCGGCATAACCATTGCATTGGCTCCGCCCAAATAGCGGTACAAAGGAATATCAAGACTCTGTGCAGCTGCACGTGCAACCGCCATAGAAACACCAAGAACAGCATTTGCCCCGAGATTTCCATAGTTTTGTGTTCCGTCAAGCTCTTTCATTGTTGCATCAACGACAGCCTGGTTAAAAGGACTCATCCCGATAAGCACATCAGAAATCTGAGAATTCACATTTTCAACAGCCTTTAAAACACCTTTGCCCATGTAGCGATCACCGCCGTCACGCAACTCCAAAGCTTCACGTTTTCCGGTACTTGCCCCGGAGGGTACTATTGCGCTTGCGGTTGTTCCGTCACTCAGTCTTACTGTCGCTTTTACTGTCGGATTCCCGCGGGAGTCCATTACTTCAATTGCACTTACATCATCAATAAACATATATCATACCTTCTTAAAAATTTTAAATATTCAAAGGCTTTTTATGCGTCGGCTTCTGCTATATCAGAAGTATCCATCGTCATAAGAGAGCTCATGCCCATCGCCTGTTTAACCTTCTCTTCAATCTCAGCTGCAAGTTCCGGCTCATCTTTAAATTTTGCCTTGACATTTTCACGGCCTTGACCAAGTTTGGTCTCTCCATAAGAAAACCAAGCCCCGCTTTTGTCTATTATGTCTAATTTTACACCATAATCAACGAGCTCACCCTCTTTTGAGATTCCTTCTCCGAACATTATATCAAATTCTGCCTGACGAAAAGGAGGGGCCACTTTATTTTTAATTACTTTTGCTTTGACTCTGTTACCGATTTGACTCTCCCCCTGCTTCAGTGAAGCTATACGACGCACGTCTATACGGACAGAAGCATAAAATTTTAAAGCATTCCCGCCTGATGTTGTCTCAGGTGAGCCATACCCCATCATACCGATTTTCATACGAATCTGGTTGATAAATATAATCGTACAGTTCATTTTGCTCAGCACACCTGTGAGCTTTCGCAATGCCTTAGACATAAGACGGGCCTGAACACCGACCTGCTGATCATTCATCTCACCTTCAAGTTCAACTTTTGGTGTCAATGCGGCCACGGAATCTATAACGATCAGATCAATAGCACCGCTTCGCGCAATCGTCTCTACAATATCAAGTGCCTGCTCAGCATAATCAGGCTGAGAAACCAGAAGATTGTCAATATCTACGCCAAGATTCTTCGCATAGATGACATCAAGTGCATGTTCTGCATCTATAAAAGCGCATACCCCTCCGGCCTTTTGGCATTCAGACGTAATTTGGAGCGCCAAAGTTGTCTTACCGGAACTCTCCGGCCCGTATATCTCAACGACTCTTCCCTGCGGTACACCGCCTATTCCAAGTGCCAAATCAAGCCCCAAAGAACCTGTACTTATAGACCGGATCGGCACAATATCCTTATCACCAAGGCGCATTAAAGCACCTTTGCCAAAGGCTTTATCTATCTGCTTCATCGCCAAGTCTAATGATTTTTGTTTGTTTGCATCCATTTTGGACTCACTTATTATGAAATTTAGACTTATTTTATGTAAAAATTTGCAATATGCTTAAATTTATGTCATTTTGCCATATTTTTAATCATATTCTTTTTCCATAGAATTTGATGAAATTTTAGCTAAAAAACATAAAAAGAAGTAAATAAAAATAATTTACTTTTCACCTGCAGTTTTTTCTGCTATTGCTACGGCAGCTTCATCTCCATGCACAATAACCAGTATTTTGTTCTCCTGTATCATATCTCCGTATTTTTCCGCCAAAGATTTTTCTATGCCCAAATCAACAAGCCAGGCCGTCATCGCTCCGGTTGCGCCAAACATTACAGCCCCTGCTGCCATCCCGGCGATAGATGCAAGTATTCGCCCCGTTGCCACTATGGGTCCGACTCCCGGAGCCCAGAAGAGAATACCGCCCATCAGAAGTCCCCAGAGTCCGCCCCAAAAAGCACCCTGCTCACCCCAAAAAATTATATTTTCACTGTGTTTTTTATACTCAAATTCATTTTTTTCTTCCTGTTCTCCTTTGGCAATGACAGAAATATATTTTTTCAGTACACCGTTTGCCAGCAGTTTATTGACAAATTCTGCTGCCTCATCGTAGTTATCATAGACTTTTACCAATGCTTCTTTGCTCATAACTGTTCTCCTTATATTAAAAATAATGTTATTTAATTATACTCCCATTATTATTAATTTAATCAAAAAGTTCTTTTTATCTATTTTTCGATAAAATAAACCCATGAAAAAAACTCTTATTGCACATTCACCTGACGCAGACGATATTTTTATGTACTATGCCATTAAATTTGGCTGGGTAGATATGAAAGATACCTGCTTTGACAACATCGCCAAAGACATACAAACCCTAAATGAGGATGCACTCAACGGTGTTTATGATATTGTAGCCATCAGTTTTGCTCTTTATCCTCATATAAGAGAAGAGTATGCTCCTCTTCGGACGGCTGTAAGTTTCGGTGAAGGTTATGGCCCTAAACTTATCAAAAGAAAGGGTCAGCGACTCAGACGAAATTTTAAAGTGGCTCTCAGCGGAAAACATACAACCAATGCAATGCTTTTTCGCATCGCCTACCCTGAGGCACGCATAAGCTATATGAATTTTCTGGAAATAGAGAATGCCGTCAAAGAGGGGAAAGTGGATGCCGGAGTACTGATACATGAAAGTATATTAACTTTTGCGGACGAACTTGAAGTAGAACGCGAAATGTGGGATATCTGGCAGGAACTTGCCGGCAAAGAGTTGCCGCTGCCTCTCGGAGGTATGGCAATCCGTCGCTCTTTGCCTCTCAATCGTGCAATAGATTATGAAAAAACACTGACAAAAGCAGTGCAGGTTGCCCGTGACCACAAAGAGAGACTCTCACACATGCTTATAGAGCGTGACCTGGTCCGCATAGATGCACAGACACTTGCAAAATATCTTGAACTCTATGCAAATGATGACTCCATCACCCTCAGCGATATTCAATACGAAGCCATCGACAAACTCTTTGAAATAGGCTATGAACACGGCTTTTACGACAAACCTGTTGCGATCAGAGACTATCTGATCCCTACAGAGTATACGGCACTGAGAGAGTCATAAATGGAAGCAAAACTCGTAGCACTTGGCGTACAGACATTTCAGATTGCACTCTATCTTGCACTTCCCGGACTCCTTACAGGTATGTTTTTGGGACTTGCTGTCAGTATTTTCCAGGCTACAACACAAATCAATGAAATGACGCTCTCTTTCATTCCAAAAATAATCGGTGTGGTTATCGTCATCGTCCTTACAATGCCCTGGATGCTCAACGAGATGACAGACTTTTCTGTCGGTGTATTTAATATGATTCCCACCTTTGTCGAGTAATGCAGTTTAAAAGTATCGATTTTTCAAAATATTCCTCTTTTAAAATAGGGAATGTTGTTGATGTTGCTCTTTTAGAAGAAGATTTTACAGATCTGGCAGACTACACTCTCATAGGGTCCTGCAACAATACTCTTATAGGACCCAATCCACCAAAACTGATGATGCTCGATAAAAAATACAACTATATAAAAATAAACAACGGTCTTTTAAAAATCGGCGGAGCAACACCCTCGGGTAAAATTGCCTCTTTTTGTAAAAAGCACAATATCGCAAACTTTGAATTTCTTTCCCATCTTCCGGGAAAACTCGGTGGTCTTGTTTATATGAATGCCGGACTCAAAGAGTTTGAAATTTTTAACAATCTTATCAGTATTACCACCCCCTCCGGATTACATGTAAAAGAGGAGATACAATTTGGTTACAGAAAAACAAATATCAAAGAACCCATACTTGAAGCAGCTTTCTCTTTAGCATATGGTTTTAGTCAGGAAAAAGTAACAATGTTTAAAAAAATGCGTGCCAATCAGCCTGCAACCCCGAGTGCAGGCAGCTGTTTCAAAAACCCCGAAGGTGATTATGCCGGCAGACTGATAGAGGCGGTAGGACTCAAAGGCAAAAGAGTCGGCAATATAGAGTTCAGCAGAGTCCATGCAAATTTTTTAGTCAATCACGGAAACGGCAGTTTTGAGGATGCCGTTTTTCTTATAACTGAAGCACAAAAAAAAGTTTTTAACAACTTTGGAATAAAACTAGAGTTAGAAATCGTAATTTTAGACACAAAAACAAAAATACTCTTTTAACTTGCATGCAACCGCTGTTTTTTTCACTCTCAGCCCACCCTGAAGGATGGGTTCCAAATAATCCCGGAAACCCGTACTTTTCAGTGCGGTCTTTGTCTCTTTCAAAACTAAGGCCCAGATTCCGAAAGGATATCGAACTTTTATCTTAACTTAATGGCATTGAGACAGAAGTCTGAATTCTCAATGATTCCCGGAACCCGTACTTCAGTGCGGGCTAAAAGCTTGCAGGCCAAAAAACGCCTCTTAAAAACGCAGCATTAAACCTGCATAGAATCCTGAAAAATCCATATCTGTTTTCACATCTTCCCCGTCTTCGTCTATTTTTATTTTTTGTGTTCTGTAGCCTATTTCAATGGCAGGCTGCACAATCGGTGAGATGTCAAAGGTATAGTCTATTTTTGCACGTATGTCATAAATAGTCGAAGAACCCGTAGTCACATACTTTGCATCACTCTCAAGAGCAATGTTTGTTGTCGGAATTTCCACTCTTACCCTTGCATAAAGAAGCGGAATAGGTGCGGTATAGGAATCCTGATAACCCGGAAACACTCCGTTTTGTGCCACTGTGTAGTCCATGTTCATCACTTTTATATCCAGCCCCAGATCAACTGTTGTCCAAAAAGTGTTGTCCAGTATATTATAGTAAGGAATAATATCATACTCTTTGATATCCAAAACACTGTTTGATGACCCAGGTATAGTCACGCCACCCCATGAACCTGTTGCCGTACCCGTTGCATGGATACTGACATACTCAAGTCTGATATTCGGAACAACCGGAATCGGATGTTTTACAAGCATCCACACATAGGCGGATGTGTCTTTTTTTTCATCAAATGTATTTGTACCTGTGACACCGCCGCCAGCGTTATAATCAGCTGTACCGGACGGTGTCTGTGCCCATGCACCCGCACCGATTTCGACTCTTGCCATGTCGGCACAAAGCGAAGCGCTCAAAATTGTACTTACAGCAATAGCAGATAAGATTTTTTTCATGTTTAACCCCGTTGTAATAATTTTCTTTATTATATCAGAGATTCTTGGGAGAAGTATTAAAGTTTGTTGATTAGATAGCGTTTGCATTTTGAATAAATCAAAATGCAAACAGAAGGAGAAACAAAATAAGACATACTCATTTTGCTTTTTTGCCACCAATGGCGGCAAGAAGAGAAACTGACTACTTTTTCGCAGCTTCTATTGCAGCATCATACTGAGGCTCTTCAGTGATTTCCGGAACGATTTCTTTATAAGTTACAATTCCGTTTTCATCAATTACGAAGATAGCACGAGCAGTTACACCTGCAAGTGGAGAACCGCCTAAAAGTACACCGTATGCGTTAGCAAAGTCTTTGTTTCTGAAATCTGAAGCAACAGTTAATTTATCGATTCCCTCAGCTGAGCAGAAACGTCCTGCAGCAAATGGAAGGTCCATAGAAACAACAACAGTTTTAACACCGTCAAGTTCTGCAGCTTTTGCATTAAAGTTACGAGTTTCTGTAGCACATACACCTGTATCAAGTGAAGGAACTACGATAATAAGTTGTTTTGTACCTTGAGCACCACCAACTTTTACATCACCCAAACCATCTGAGTTTACTACATTAACTTCTGGTGCTTTATCACCTACATTTACTTCATTTCCTAATAACTCTACGTCTGTACCTTTGAATTTAGTTGTTGCCATATTCAATTTCCTTTATTTAACACTCATTTTGAATGTTTGATTTTTCTTGTTGGAATTGTACAATTAAAATACTAATATTTATCTTATTAAAGCTCAGAAAACCTTGCTTTAAGTTAAATTTAATTTATCACATCTTTACCCTTGCTGCTACACTCACTTCTTCCAAGGAAGTAAACATCCCCTGCTTGTACATATCCACTGCAACCCGCCCTATCATAGCCGCATTATCCGAACAGTACTCTAAATCGCTCAAAAGTAGTTGTGCATTATAAGGCTGCAGCAGCTTTTTTATTTCCCCTCGCAGATACAGGTTTGCACTTGCGCCTCCGACAATGGCAAAGTTTTTCGGAGGGTTTGTCTGAAAATATTTTTTAAGTTTGTGTACAAGATGTTTGCTTGCAGTATATTCAAAAGAAGCCGCTATATCTTTATAGTCTTGCGGTTCAGATTTTTCAACAGCAAGCCGAACCGCATTTTTCAGTCCCGAATAGCTAAAAGCAAATTTTGGTGTTCGCAGCAGAGGAACGGTAAAGTCATATCTTTTTCTGTCGCCCTCTTTTGCAAGTTTTTCTATAACCGGTCCGCCGGGATATCCCATCCCCATCATCTTTGCGACCTTGTCAAAACTCTCACCGAAACTGTCATCCATACTTTTTGCAACTGTTGCAATGTCTGTCAGACTTTTTACTTCCATCACTTGTGTGTGTCCGCCTGAAACAAGCAGAACCGTCAAAGGAAAAAGCGTCTCTTTTTCAATAAAAAGCGAATAAATATGTCCGGTAAGATGATTGACCGCAATAAGCGGAATATCAAGTGCAACACTCACTGCCTTTGCCAGGGTAACCCCCTCTATCAGCGTAACGGCAAGTCCCGGGCTCGTTGTCACCGCAACCGCTTTTATCTTTTTAAAATAGGGCTCACACTGCTCCAAAATCTTTGGCAAAGCCTCTGCATGCAGGCGTGCTGCCAGTTCCGGAACAACACCGCCGTATACGCTGTGCTCAATCTCCTGAGAAATTTTTTTATGAAAAACGAGCCTGTTTGTTGCTATTTCTGTTACAGCAATTGCACTGTCATCACAGGAACTTTCTATACTTAAAACCATCTGTTCTTTCCTACATATTTTCGCACTTCTTGATCTATAAGGAATATATCGCTTACATGTAAAGGGAGTGCATCACTGAAATTTTCATACGCATTGATAATAATTTTACTGATATCCATAAAACCTATTTTTTTGGCGATAAACATCTCAATAGCCGCCTCATTTGCCGCATTGACAACAACGCCTCTTTGCGGATTTTTCAGCAGATCTTCTTTAATCTGCCAGACAGGATAGCGCTCCGGACTGATTTGGCGAAACTCCAGACGTCCCACCTGTACAAGATCAACATGCGGTAAAATCGCTTCATCCATTTTTTCATCCAGCGCATAGGCTATGGGCAACTGCATACTCGCATTGGCAAAATGTGCTGTGGTTGAGCCGTCTTTGAAGTCTATCATCGCGTGAATCAAAGACTGTGTCTCAATAATGGCATCATATTCTCCCTCGCCAAAGAGCCAGCGTGCTTCGAGCAGCTCAAACATTTTATTGACCATGGTTGCCGAATCAATTGTGATTTTTTGCCCCATTGACCAGTTTGGATGCTTTTGTGTATCTGAGAGTGTTGCTGTATGCAGTCTTGTTATCTCCCAGTCACGAAAAGCTCCGCCGCTTGCTGTAATCGTCATTTTTTTTACCGGTCTCTCCTGCAACAGATACCACAACCCGAAATGCTCACTGTCAATGGGCTGAATTTTTGATGTATCAATGAAACTGCCGCAGGCAACGAGTGACTCTTTGTTTGCCAGGGCCACTTTTTTATCACACTCTATGGCTTTGAGTGTCGGACGCAGGCCTAAAAAACCTACCAGTGCATTTACTACAAGTTTGGAGGTTGCTTCTTCTATTACATGTAATATAGCTTCTTCTCCACTATAAACACGAGAATGATTTACTTTTGCAACATCTGCTTTATTTGCTACAACGACAATTTTTGGCTTATGTTCTTTAATCTGCTTATTTAAAAGTGTAATATTTTTACCACAAACCAACACCTCAACTTTTATACCAAAACGTCTGGCAACCAGCAAAGCATTGACACCGATGGAACCTGTCGAGCCTAAAAGTATCAACTAGACCAGTCCGCGAAGCAGTACAAGCATGACAATCGCACCAAAAAGGTAGCCGTCAATTCTGTCAAGTATGCCGCCATGCCCCGGAAGCAGATCACCACTGTCTTTTACCCCGGCACTGCGTTTGAGCGACGACTCAAACAAATCGCCGAATATTGAGCTCAGAGCAACCATAAAAGAGATGACAAGAGCAATCCAGAAATCAACAGCAAAAACACCCAAAAATGCGCCGACAAATGTTGCAAGGGCTACACCGCCTATGACACCTTCAAGGGTTTTGTTCGGACTTGTCTCACAAAATTTTGTTTTTCCTATGCTTTTGCCTACAAAATAGGCACCGATATCAGTCAGGGCAACTACACCCAGCAGCCAGACTAGTGACAGTACGCCATACTCTTCATACATTGTTAAAATAAAAAGCAGCCCTGCCGTCGGATAGATAAACGGTAAAAAGTCAACCCATTTCAGGTTTTTATCATACGCCACAGCAGATGCATAGCCGACGCCTGCAAGCACAAACAAATCATCCCCGTAAGGGTAAAAAGCGGCTATAAGCCATAAGGCTGCTGCATATGGCAGAAGATTATCTTTTTCTACACCAAAAAGCACCACAGCCTCTTTAAAAGCCAAAATGTATACAGTCCCGAGAAAAAGCCACATAACAAAAAAATTGTCTATCAATCCGACAATCAGCACAACGGCCAAAAGTGCCAATCCTGTGACTATCCGCTCTCTACTATCTCGTAATATGCTCATAAAAAATTCCTGTAAATTTTTGAATTATTATACCAAATCAGACTTTAATATCTAATAGATGCAGTGGTTCGTCCGGTTCGTCCTCACTCTTTTCTTCAACAATTTCATGCCCCTGGTTTTTTGGAAGATTGTTTGTTTCCTGATCCGCTTCTTCTCTTTGGTGTTCACGGTCTGGGTCTATTGCATGACTCTCTTCGGTAGGACGGACCTCTTCTATCTCTTTTTCTTTCTCCTGCACAGCAGCCTGTGCGGCAAGGTTTTGCAAATCAAAGCGGACATATTGATTGCCCTGCAAAGGTGTGACGGCAGGCGTCATCTGGTTTACCAAGACTACATTTCCGATCGCTCCGACACTCATAGGCTCCTCCTTCCTTTTGGTTCACAAAACCGGTACTGTAGTGCCGGCTGTTGTTACTTCTTCACCATTCTCAGCCCACCCTAAAGGATGGGTTCCAAAACTTTCCGGAATCGGTACTGTAATGCCGGCTATTGCTACCTTTTCGCCATTCTCAGCCCATCCTAAAGGATGGGTTCCGAACTGTAGTAACTTTTCGGAATCGGTACTTCAGTGCCGACTGTTGCTACCTTTTCGCCATTCTCAGCCCACCCTAAAGGATGGGTTCCGAACTGTAGTAACTTTTCGGAATCGGTACTTCAGTGCCGACTGTTGCTAGGCTCTTGTATCTACCTCTATTGTCTTATACTTATTATACAACACATTTGCCCCGTTTTGTATCGTGACTTCCCGTCTTGGAGTATAATCGACCAAAAAGCGGTCTTTTGAAGCGGTACTGAATTCTACACAAAGTCTTGCCGCTGCCAAAATGATGTTTTGCGGGAGATTCTGCTTGTCAGTGGTAATGATGACATGGGCGGAAGGACGGTCTTTCATATGCAGCCATATATCTTTTGCGCGTGCATTTTTTAAAAGTTCGACATTGCCTTTTTCATTTTTTCCCAGTTGCACTTTATAGCCTTCTATCCAAAACACTTCTATGGAGTCATTTTGCCTGACTTTTTTGTTTTGTACTTTTTTGGGCAAAAGCATCTCTATCTTTGCCACATCTTTTGCCTCTTTGATTACATGTATAAAGCGCTTGAGATGTTCTATTTTTGAGCGTAGAGATTCCTCTTCTATATGCAGATGCTTGGCACGTTGTTTTGCTTTTTTACTTTTGGAAAAGAACATTTCACTTATCATAAAAGGAGTGGGATAGCGTTTTTGCAATGCTATGTGCACTTTTGAACCGTCATAATCTTCCAGTTCTATTTCTCTTGCATAGGGCTTGATGTTTTGCACATTTGAGAGCACCAAATTGCCCAAATGCCCATTTTCCTGTGCCTCTTTTTCCAGGCTCTCCTGTGAATCAAGTTTCGCATAAAGTTTTTGCAGTTTTTGCAGTTTTTTCTCAAGCTGTGAAATTTTTTGCTTTTTCATTCCCTCAAGTTTTGCATTTTGCTCTTTTTCATACACTTCATATAAAAATGCTTCCACATCCTCAAGCGGATACTCTTTTGCCACAAAAGGCGCAGGCGGAACATCCAGCAGTTTTTGCCCAACCCGAACCTCCCGAAAAGAGGAAAACAGATCAACATGACGCAGTGCTTCAAGCACAATATTCTCTTCATCCAGAATAATGACATTGGTATATTTTCCCGTAAATTCTATCTGCAGGTAGGTTGTTTCTTCTTTATAAGCAGAAGCCAGAGAGGTTTTAATGCGTATAATTTTATCATCATTGAGCAGTTCTGCATGTAAGACGTTTGCACGGTTGAACCGTTTGGCTAAAATGACATCAAAAGGGGCATTATAGACCTTGGAACGCGGGTACTCTTCACATTTGAATATGCTTGAATTCGAGCGTTGCATGTTAAAATAGAGCGCATCATTTTTGTCAAAAACAATTTTGATGATGCTGTCGCTTACCCGAAATGCAGCAGATATTTTTTTAAAATTTTGTAAATAATCAGTAATTTGTTCTAAATGTGAAAGTTTCATAAGAGTATTTTAGCTAAAATTTCAAAAACAAAAGAGGATTCCCCAAAATATGCCTAAAGGTTTCGGTAAAAACTACTTTACATTAGCAGCAATCCAGGCATATATCTCTTTAACAAAGATTATTGCTCTGTCCAGTTCTATATGTACACTTGACGGCAAACCTCTTAAAATTAAAATCAATTCTCCTCCTGCAACATAACTCTACCCAGCAATTTCTCTAAAAACTAAGATGCTTCTCGAAACCTAGGATTTAGCCTTTCAAGACGCACAGCCCAGACTAAAGTCTGGATTCCGGAAAATATGTCTAACTTAATAATATTGAGATTAAAATCTTGCTTTCAAAAAAAGCACAAACCATAAAACGAAAAGGATACATATGCAAAAAACAATACAACTCTCACTTCTCAGTGTCGCTCTTTTGAGTCAGCTTCATGCCCAGGAAATTACTCTTGCGCCATTAGAAATCACTGCAACTGCGATAAAAACAGATGAGTTACAGTCTACGGATGCCGTAGAAGTTTACACAGCCAAAGATATAGAAAAAGCCCATGTGCAGAATATTTATGAATTTTTAAACCAGCAGACTTCTGTAATTACAATGCCCTCTTACGGAAACCCTTTTTCTCAGAAAATTGACATGCGCGGTTTTGGTATTGGAGACGGATATGAAAACATTGTCATAAAAGTAAACGGAAGAAGATTAAACAATATCGACGGAGTACCACAGCTTTTGGCAAGTATTTCTCCTGATGCGATTGAGAAAATAGAAATCATCAAAGCAGGCGGCATAGTTGAAGCCGGAGACGGTGCAAATGCCGGCGTTATCAATATAATAACAAAAAAAACAGACCGTACGCAGGTAGGATTCTATGCAGGAAGCTATAATACTTTTGACGGAACTTTCAACATAGGGCATATCGACGATAAACTTTCCTACAATCTCAATGGAGAAGTTCAAAAGCACGGAGGTATTCGATATATTGACAACAATGGCAACAAGGCTGAAAATAAATTTTCAAATTTCAGTTTTGACATCGCCTACCAGGCACTTGAAAACCTAGAGCTCAGAGCAAACGCCCTGACATCAGATATAGATGTCTGGTATGCAAGCAGTCTGACACTGGACCAATACAATGAAGACCCGACACAAAAAAGCAACTCTTTTTTCGCAGGTGTCCATCAAAAAGCCAGCAGTGATGTCATCGGAACAGGTCTTACCTATGATATTACAGATACGCTCTCTTTGGATATGAACTACAATCATGAGTATAAAACTTCAAACTACATTACCTATAACAGTGAATTTGCATACAGCTACAACTCGGCAGATACTGTTTTAAAGTATATCAAAGAGAACTATGAAGTTATCGGAGGAGGCTATCTGTTTGACGGCACAAGAAAAGCTTCTACAAATCGAACAACTAAGAAAAATCAAGCTGCATTTGTCAAAACAAACATCTATCTAGGAGCAACAACACTCAAAGCCGGCTACCGGTACGAAAAAGTCTCCTATGAATATGCTCCCTCTGCAGGAAACATACTCAGTCAAGATGACACACTGCATGGTATAGAACTTGGATACAACTATATGCTGGACAAGGAACAATCACTGTTTTTTAATTATGCAAAAGGGTATCAGGCACCAAATATCGATCGTTTCTTTAATTATGGCGGAACGTTTAACCAGTTTATCAAACCGTCAAAGTCAAACAGTTTTACACTCGGTTACAACAAAATCACAAGAACAAACAAACTGAAATTATCAATATATTATATTGGTATGAATGATGAGATCTACTACTATGCGGATCCAACCTATGTAAATTCAAAAAATACAAATATTGACAAATCACATAAATACGGTTTTGATCTGTATGACAAATATCTTTTTTCTCAAAACTTCAATGCAGTCTTTAACTATAATTATGTGCAGGCAATTATAGATGATGAAATTGAAAACGGCGAAGACTATTCAGGAAATGAATTACCGGGTGTCAGCAACCACAACATCAAAGCAACGCTCAATTATCTGCCAAACAGATTTACAACCCTGGCAATAACTGAAGTATACCGTTCGAGTGCCTACGCCGCAAATGACTTTAACAACAACTTGGCACAAAGACAGGAGGCATACACAAGTACGGATGTTTCCTGTACCTATGCAAAAAAAGATTACGAAATTTTTGTTAAAATAAACAATCTTTTTAATCAAAAAAACGGTTTATGGATCAGAGATGATGCCATTTACCCTGTAAACTTTACGACAACGGCTATTTTTGGCTTTAACCTAAAATACTAAAAGGAAAAACCCGTGAGTATAAAAATTTTTCTCCTTATCCCCTTTTTTATACTCAATCTTTGGGCAAATGAGAGAGTTGTCTCTCTGAGCCCATCCATCACCGAAATAATTTACGGTCTGCATCGCGACAATTTACTTGTTGCTACGAGCAGTTATTCGCTTTATCCAAAAGCAGCACAAAAACTGCCTGTCATCGGAGGATACCAAACGCCTAACATAGAAAAAATTATAGCATTTTCTCCTACACTTGTCATCGGACAGACTTTCAATCAAAACACATTAAACAGACTGAAAAAATTTCATATAAAAACACTGATGCTCAGACTCAAAACCTTGTCTGACATACAAAATTCCATAAAAAAACTCGGCGAAACCCTCGCTGCGCAAAAGAACGCGAAAAAACTTAATACAAACATAACTAATGCACTAACAAACGCAAAGAAATCCAAACATCCGCACAGTGTCATGATCGTTTACGGGCTCAAAGAAGATTTGCGAAACGGCATTTATATAGCGGGGCATGACATCTTTTTTAACGACATTATCAAAGCCTGTGGCAACACAAACGCCTACACCGCACATACAACAAACCAGCCTGTTTTAAATTATGAAAATGTTATTGCTTTAAACCCGGAGCAGATCATCATTTTACATTCACATGCCACCGAGCCCAATGTCAATGTGAAAAAAGCTTTGCAAAACTGGTATGCTCTGCCAACCAAAGCCGCAAAAAACAAAAAAATCTCTGTTGTAGATGAAGATTATCTGCATATTCCCTCACAAAGAGTGGCTTTAACCATTCAGCGACTCTGCAGGCAAATGAATGATTAAGCTCAGTGCACTTACATGTAACTATAAAAACAAAACTGTTTTTGAAAACATTTCATTGGAGACAGATACCCACCTGAGTATTCTCGGTGCAAACGGTTCTGGCAAGAGTACACTGGCAAAAGCCATCTGTTCTCTTGTGCCATACAAAGGTGAAATATTGCTTGAAGATACAAACATACAGGCACTTTCTCTCAATGAAAAAGCAAAACTCATTACTTATATTCCTGCAAAACTCGAAATTTATGATCCGGACATATCAGTAAGAGACTTTGTGGTTTTAGGCAGATTTGCCTATAAAAAAAGTTTTTTTGACTACTCTGATGAAGATAAAAAAATTGCAAAAGAGATGCTCTCCTTTTTAAATATTTCGCATCTTGGCCGACATCTTGTCAGTGAACTCAGTTCAGGAGAACAACAGTTGGCTCTCATTGCACAGGCACTCACGCAGCAAAGCAAAATCATTATTTTTGATGAACCTACAGCAAATCTCGATCCGCACAATTCAAAAATAATTGCAAATCATATAAACGAGCTCAAAAAAAGACATACTGTTATACTTATCACCCATGATCTGCATCTTGCCGCCTACATTAATACGCCAGTTCTTTTTCTAAAAAACAAATCGGCAGTTTACTACGAAAAAGAGTTTTTTCATGATACTACACTCGAACAGCTTTACGGTGTTAAATTTGCATCCTTGGCGGTAAAGTATGATTAGAAAACTTATCTGGCTGGCATTGACAGCGGTATTTTTACTCTCGGCTTTTGTCGGTTCTGTTGATTTGCATCTGCAAAATATCTTTCATCCAAACTCTCTTGATGCACAGATTTTCTTTGCTCTGCGCCTTCCCAGGGTGCTTTTCACTTTTTTTGCAGGTGCTGTTTTGGCACTCAGCGGACTGCTGTTTCAAACGCTCTTTAGAAATGCCCTGATGACGCCATACACTTTGGGAATATCGAGCGGAGCGGTTTTGGGTGCTGGCATTGCCATAAAACTTTCACTCGGCACTCTCCTTTTCGGTTTTGCCGCCATTTCTGTTTTTGGATTTTTTGGCGCTTTGTTTACTGTCTTTTTACTCCTGTATCTTTCCCGGTTTTTACGCCAGAGTCATGCAGAATCTCTTTTACTTTTAGGTATTGCACTTTCGCTTTTTTACAGTGCCCTGTTGATGGTCATCTTCTATCTTGGCAGTGCGATGCAAAATGATATGCTCATTCGTTTTACAATGGGTTCTCTCTCCGTTATCGGCTGGCAGTATCCTCTTATCATCAGCTTTTCCGCCATCATACTCTTTATCGCTGTTTACATGTACCGGTTTGAATTGCAGCTTCTGAGTATTTCGCAAGACCAGGCCCAACTCAAAGGAGTCAATACAAAAAAAGTCACTGTTATTTTGCTTGTCATCTCCTCTTTTGCTATCGGTACTCTTGTCAGTATCAGCGGACCTATCGGTTTTGTCGGATTAATTGTGCCTCATATTGTCCATAAACTCTATCCTGTAAACATCAGCAAAAGAATCATAAAAACAACACTCTTTGGCGGTCTTTTTTTGGTACTGTGTGATACAGTTTCACGAACACTGCAGACACAAAGTGAATTGCCTATCGGAATCATTACCGCCATTATCGGCGGGCCGTTTTTTATCTATCTTATCATCTCAAGAGCGCAAAAACGCTAACAAAGGAATCTATATGGGTTATGAAACATGGGTGCAAGAACATGCAGAAGCACATAAAAAAATAATTGACAAACTCCTACAGCAGGGGCTAAACAAACAGCAGATCATCGACTACTTTGATTTTGAAAACATGAAAGAAAAAGAGAGTGATTTTTGTCCGCTTTATGCCAAAAATAAAAAATGCCATGATATGGAGAGCCTCAACTGCTATCTTTGTTCCTGTCCGAATTTTCGTTTTAATGACAAGGGTTTTAAAAAAACAGAAGACAAAACACAGTTTAGTTATTGTGCAATCGAGTCAAAAGACGGCAAACAGGGCATTTACGGCGAAGCAATCCATCAAGACTGTTCCGGATGCAGTGTACCGCATCACAGAGCCTATGTCGAGAAACATTTTGACCTGGACTGGGCAAAGATTATGAAAGTCTGCCAGGTTTAAATGGGTGTCAAAACAGAATTAACGCTTGAACAACTGCGTCGGATTTTTCCCGACTATGGTTTTAAGCAAATTATCCCCACAACAAACGGCATAATGGATACAACCTACATTGTAAAAAACAGCAAAAACAGCTATATTTTAAAAAAATATGAAAGAGAGACGAGCAAAAAGGTGCAAACAGAACAGGCACTTTTAAAGCATCTCTTTACATGTAAACTCAATACACCGCAGTTTTTGGAAGAAAAAAACGGCTGGTATCTCTACTCAAAACTCCAGGGCAGTATGCCAAAAAACATACAACTCTTCCATATTCGCGCACTCGCAAGATTTTTGGCACGATTTCATACTGTGAGTAAAGATTTTACGGATGCATCTCCTTTTTTAAACGCATACAATATCAACAGTATGCTGGATTTTGTAAAGAAAAATCATTTTTATTATTATAAAAAGCTCTGCTCACTGCAAAATTTACGCCAAAAGAACGAAGGTTTCATCCATGGAGACATTTTCAAAGACAATACCCTTTTTCACAAAAACAACATAGCCGTATTTGATTTTATAGACGGCGGTTTGGGAGAGTTTGCCTTTGACGCGAGCGTAGCCCTGCTCTCTTTCAATCCAAAAAACAGGCAACTCTACACAAAAATGTTCTTGGCAACATACAACCAAAAAAGAAATAAAAAAATCACCACAGCAAAGCTACAAAAACAGCGTAACATAGCAGCAAACTTCTATGCCCTTCTGCGAATAAACCATGACAAAAAAACAAAACGTGCCAAAGAAATGTGTAGTACCTTCTAAAAGTTACTGACACGGAATTTTAAACGGTCTCTTTGTTATGTCTTTATGCAACATCTTCGAATGATACTTCAAGCATACTCTCAATGTTTAAATGATAATCAATAGCTTCCCATTCAATACCTGTATTCATGCAGATGAATTTATACTCTTTGAGTTGAGAGATAGAAGCCTCTTTGAGAGGTTTATACCACTCCATAGGAGTTGAGATGATTCTGCCATCTTCAAGTTTTACATGTAAGTATTCATCATCAAAGTGAACTTCTTTACCTTTAATTAAACCATTTTTATTGAGTAAAGTTGGCAATTATCATTCCTAGCCTTTATTTGATAGTATTATAGCAAAAATTAGATTTGTGGAGATTTCTTAGCAGTTTATTTTGAACATAACGGGGGGGGGTGTTCAACCCAATGATTTGTTAGGTTCTAAACAATCTTTCAATTTACTAATAGTATTTTCAACCAGATATTTATTAAATTGATATAATAAAAATTTTTTCAATTTATTATCATTTTTATTATTTTCTAAAAATTGAGTTAATTTTTCATTTAGATTTTTCCAAAAAATCAACTCATCAGTTAAATAACAATGAGATAACTTATTATCTATATAATAGTGATCGCCATATCTGGAATGTAGTATTTCAACTAGTCTTGATATATTTTTATTTTCAGATTTAGTTAATATATCTACAAAATTCTGAACATCTAATTGATTAAAAATTGGAATTGACCTATATTCTTCCAATAATAAATTACTCAACTTTCGCACATAGATTTCAATAAATTTACGAACTTAAGTTGAGTCTAAAAGCCCATAAATAGCCACTTTTTAGTATAATTTTGTTCCTACAACATCATTATAAAGGCTATTTTATGGAGCTTGCAAATTATATCAATTATGCTATGAAGAGTTTATTAAAGAATCCAATACTTGAAGTGCTTCAAGAGATAAAAATCACAAAGATTTTAAAGCAAAGTAACTTCATAAAAAGAGAAGTTGGATATCCACCCTTTCAAATAATTCTGCATTTTCTCTATATGCTTGTGATGCAGAAACGCCAATCAAGCTTTATCAAACAGAGTGAGAGTGCATTTGGTAAAGATGCCTACTATCGATTTATAAAGAGAGTCGTTATAACTGGCGAAAACTTTTTACTCTTAAGCAACAGCACTTTTGCAAAAGATAAAACCACTGTATAAACAGGGTGAACATCGTCTGCTTTATTATTGATGACACAGTAGAGCCAAAGAGGGCAGCAACTCATTGAAGGTAGCTGCAAATATATATGGAGCAATAAAGAACACCGAACCATCAATGCACTCAATATAGTATCTCTCAATTATGCAGATTCACATTCAACTTTTCAACTTGACTTTTCTTTTCGGATGAATGATAGCAGAAGAAAAGATATATCAGAGTTTACAACAAAACTTCATCACAGAAGCAACGCTCATCAGCGAAAAAATGAGATTACCAAAGGTAAAAACATCCTTGCAATTGAGATGCTCGAGCGAGCCTTAGATAACGGTGTAGAAGCTGATTATCTCCTTATAGATAGTTGGTATGCTAAACCAAATTTTATTCAACAGGCAGAGAATTTAGGTATGCCTGTGATTGCAAGATTGCCGAACAACAACCTCATTTGGAATTTTAAAGGTAAAAATAAAACTCTCAATACGATCTATGACAGTTTAAAAAATATCCGCCACAAACAGAGTGGCAAGCACGGTAAAATTTCTTACAAATACTTTGATAAAATTGTAGAGCATGCTGTTTTAGGCAAGGTGAAGTTGGTATTTCTTCATACAGGTAAAGATTTACTTGTTTTTATCTCTACAGACTTGCAACTCTGTGCTAAAGAGATTTTAGCAACTTATAAAAAGCGATGGAATATTGAACAAGGCTATAAAGACTTACGAAACCTCTTTGGTTTGGGTCAAGAGGAGAATAGAATCTATGAAGCACTCATTGCAAAAATTACACTCTCAATGTTTGCATATAACATTGTAAGCTATATCAACCGCTTAAAACATGAGCCTCAAACACTTGGGGAACTCTTTAGAGATTTAGAATGTGAACTTGAATCCTTGGCAATATCGATGCAACTTTTTATAAAAATACTCACAAAAATCTCTGAAATACAAAATGTTGTCAAGGACAATAAAAATTTCTTACAGATTATCGCTGTTCTCAGTGCTTATACACAAAAAGAGTTAGGTTTTATGTGCGAAAGTTGAGTAAATTAGTTAAAAACTCTTCATTTAAAGTTTTTATAGATTCTAAAAACTGTGCTACTAATTTTTTTTGTTTATTTATTTCTTCACTATTATAAATCTTTTTGTTTTCTTCTATTATTTTTGAAAAAATATTTCTAAAATCTTGATCATCTTCACCCATATAACCCAATCCAGTTCTATTAAATCTAATTCTATCCTCAAAAAGTTGATTTTTCCAATTTTGATGATTTTGATATTTATTGCGAATACAAGTATCAACTTGGTTTGTAATATCCTCTATTGACAAATTACATAATTTATTTTTACTAAAAAATATAAGTAATGCAATTACATGTATGAAATGTTCAGGAATTTCATATTCACAATTATTGAATTTATTAAGCATATCGTTAAGATTATTACTAAAATCTTCATCTGACAACTCTCTATAATGCCATAATTTGACCCAAGATGGCTGTGCTTTTTCTTTTTTCTCTAAAAAGAAAGTTAAATTACTTATTAATTCATTTAATTCTTCTTTTTGAATTGAATTATCTATAAGAATTTCAACCCAATTCTTTCCATCAAATAAAGGATTGTTTTGAATATTATATTTTTCATATATTTTTTCAATATTTGTTTTTTCTTTATTTTTATTATCCGAAAAATTCCATATTAATTTATTTCTTTTTAGAAGTTCTTCTCTTTGTAAATTAGCACTTTTTAGCTCAATAGATAAAGCAAAAAAATTATTTATTAAAATTGAAATAAAATCTTTATTATTTAGATATTCTATATTAATATGTTTGATAAAATATTCAAAATCAAGTAAAATTTGCGATATATGTCTTAAATTATTATAGTTAGCTTTTTCATAAATATTTTTGATTAAATGAATATTTGAAATTAATATTTCTTTTGATGTGTCAGTTTTGTTTTTTATAAAAGAAATTAATATTTGTTCGAATGAATGTTTAACTTCAAATGTTTTGCCAATAACTTTTTCTTTAAATTCTCTATATTCAGTTTTATCAATTTTTTCTTCATTTGCCAATATTATAACTTTGAAATTAGATTGTTCTATCAAATAATTTATATATCCAAGTATCTCTTTTAAATTAATTTCTGTTCTTTCTAAATCATCAAAGATAAAAACTATTTCCTGTTTGGATTTTTCATTGTCTGAAAAAAAATCTAAAAGATTAAATTCTTTTAAATCTATCTTTGCGGTTCCATCTTTTTTATCATCATTGTTCCAATCAAAATTTATACCTAATTTCAGAGCACCTTTTAATATATTACCTGTAAGTTTTGCATATTTGGAACCTAATAATGGGTGTAAATTCTGAAAAATCTCCTCATCAATAGAATTTGTATTCTTTAAACCAAAAAGACTTATTTTAATAAATTTAATATTTTTATCTTAAAAATTATTTATATAAGATTGTATAAAATGTGTTTTACCACTTCCCCATTTACCATTTAATAAAATTGCATATTCTGGATTTTCTAATGATAGATAATTATTTAAATATTCTACAATATGCTTATTTGGATTTATTGTTTTTTCTTCTTGATTATCCATTTTAATTCCCATCATTTTATAAAGTAAGATTTTTATTTTATTAAATATCATATATACTGAACCTAACGATCGAATATAGCCATAAGTCGCCGCTAGGCTACTTATTGGATACTATGTTTTGTTGTGTGATTTCTGGTATAGAAGTTCTGGGTCTAAGTCTAAATGGTTATCCCACTCTATACTGTCAAAACATACTTTTACACTCTTGAATAGTGTTTTATTTTTTAACTCTTTAAATTTTCCTACATTAAGATATGGTTTTACATCAAATAACTTTTCTTCTTCATTCTCAAATTTTAATAATAAAAAATAATCATCAAGTGGTTTTACATCTTTAACTGCTAAATACATTTTATTTCTCCTATCTTAAAGGGTCTATTTTAAAAGGCAACTCACCATTTTGTGCTAATACCCAATCAGTTAGTAAATCTTCTTGTCTTAACTAAACCCATGCTAAAACTAATCTAAGTTTTTTCTTATGAAGTTTACCTTGTGTTAGTTCTACTTTTTTGATGTCTATAACTGCTTTTTCACCTTGATAATAAACATGAATATGTAGTGGATTATGCTCGTTGGGAGCACAATACATTCTTATAATAATTCCGTAAAACATTGATATTGTTGGCATTTATTTTATCCTTATCATCTCTGTATTTTTTTCTTTATAACATTCAAATCTCTTATCATTTAAATATCTATCTTTAAATTCTTTATTTGTTTTTATTTTAATAACTTTTCTTGCATCTGCTATTTTTACTTTTCCAGATTGTTCTTTTATAAAATCATAGATTATGTTATCTAAATTATTATCATTAGTTAAAGGTTTTTTTACATGATCGATTACTTTAGACATTATAGATTTGTCGCTTTCATTCCAAATCACACCCCTGCAATTTGGAAAATTTCTACAACCAAAAAACTTTTTACTTTTATATTTACCATCTTTTTTAGATATTCTTTCAACCATTCCTCCACCACAATCTGGACATTTGAGAGGAGTATCTTCTATTATTGTCGTTGGTTCTGATTTTGTCTGTATAGCCTGAAGATTTTCTTGTATTTGTCTTGTTCGATTAGATGAAATTTTTATCTCTTTGTTCTCATCTATATTATGTATTTTTACATACATATTTTGTAAAAAATCTTGAATATCAATAATATTGTTATTTTCTTCTTTAAATAAAACATTAGATATAGTTTTTGGAATAGCTGAAAAACCAAATAATGCACCACATAAGCCAAAAGCCATTTTAAAAGTTTTCATATTATTTTCTTTTAGAACATTTAGAAGTTTTTCTAAATCATCTCCTCTCAAAATAAAATAAGCTATTGATTTAAGTAAAATATCATAATTTTTTATATCTACACTTTCAGCTTCAAATGGTTCATAGTTTTTTATATTTTTCATTAAGTTTCTAATATATTCAATACTTTTATCTTTTCCATCAAAATTAGTATCTTTAAAATTATCACCTATCTTTTTAAGAAGTTCAAATCTATCTATTTTAAAATCTTCTTTACTGTTAATTCTATCAAAACAAATAATATCATTAATTATATTTTTATATAATTCAGAGATATCATTATGATTAGCAAATGATGTCAATTTGTTATTATTTAAATTTAAAGTTTTATATACAGCTACCTTTGAACTTTTAATCATTTTTTCAAGGTGTTTATTTTCTTCTTCATTTATCTTATAAATAACTTGATAATCTGCATTTTCTTGTGCTTGTTGTCTTTTGTATTTATTATCATCTAAAGTTTCATTAATATTGTTTTTTATTATTGAATTAAGATAAATTTCTCCTAATGTATAACAAAAATAAAATCCTTTAATTTTATTGATTAAAACATCATTGTATATATGTTGTTTTATATCAATATTTTCTTCAATAATTTTTTCTAAATATTTTTCTTCCCATTTAAAACTATCTGCTTTATTTATTATTTCTATTTTAGTTTGATATAAAGGTAATAATTTTGTTTCTATACTTGGTTCAGCTTTTATAAGAGTTATTCTTTTATGTTCCTCGTTTAGAAATAAAAATTTAACTTTATTTGGATGAAGATATATAGTTTGTGAAATTTGAAAAACTTCAATACTATTGATTTTATCAATTATATTTAAATCTTTTATCATATCTTTAGAAATTTCTATAATCAACGGATAATTATCTAATTCATCATCATTAATCTCAAAATATGGAATTTTAGTATAGGCAATTAGACTATGCTTAAGCCTACTAGGTTCTACTATTTCAAATCTCTTATATCCAAAATTTCTATTTTCATAAAAAGATTTTGGAGATATTGATTCTGTTGATAAAATATTGTTAAAATTTAGTGTCGTTGTTGGTATATATAATTTTTCCATTTTTTAAATCCTTACCAATCTATATCTTCAGTTGTTAAAGAAGTTTCATATAGGTTTTCTGTAATATTATTTAGGAATGGAACTAAATTATCAGAATACATAATAAATAAATCTTGATAAGTTCTTGTAATAGCCACATATAAAGCATTCATATTGTCTTGCTTATTGTTTGGAAACTTATCTTCACAATCAGGTAGGAATACTGCTTCAAATTGTAAACCTTTACTGCTATGATAAGTAATTAGTTTAGGTAAAGTATTGCTAAAATCTAAATCCATAGAATTATTAAATTTTACTTCTGTTTGAAATCCTTTTGAATTAAAATAATTATATGCTTCTTCTACATCTCTATTTGTTTGTAAAAATATACCTACATCATCATAGCCTCTTGTTTTTATAATATCCATTATTCCATCAAGTTGTTCATTTAAGTTGTTGTATTTTAATACTTTAGGCAATTCAACACCTTCAACTTGGCATCTTATTTCTAATTCATCTCCTGTGTTTTCAAGATATGTTGCAAATCTTGCGATTTTTTTTGGTAATCTATGATTAAAAACTAAAGTTTCCATTGGATATTTTGTAATATATGCTATATCCTCCATTGATAATGGGTTGTCATTTTTAAAAGCATAAAGTTGTTGTGCACTGTCCCCATAGCTTATTAATGCTTTATTGGCTTTTTCTTTGAGTATATTAATTTCACTTTCATCAAAATCTTGAACTTCATCAACTACTAAATAATCAGCATCTGGATATCCCTGTCTTTTCCATTGCTCAAAATGTAAAATTCTATCACCATTTAAGCCAATTTCTACAATACCATCTTCCATATATTTTCTTAAGGTTTTTGTAAAAATAATAAAATAAAAACTTCCCTTATTTTCTTCTTGAATCTGCTTAACTTTCCAAAGTGCTAAAATTGATTTTCCACTACCTGCACATCCTTTGACTATAAAAGAGTTATCAACTCTTCTTTGTACTACCTTTACTTGATAGTTATCAAATTCCGATTCATTTATATAAAAACTTCTTTTTGCCATCTTTTACCCCTAAACTATACTTTGATTATTGAAATTATGTTTTTTAATATTTTGTTTTACTAAATTAACTGAATGATTTGCATAACAATAAGTACATAAATGGTTGCAAGTGTTATACATACCTATATCTTTACTCATTATACAGCCACACTCTTTTCTTTGCCCTTTATCTTTCAGCTTTATATTTGGTGAGTAGTCATCTCCAAAAAGAGAAGCAGTATTATCTATACCTAGCCAATTTAAAATTTTTTTATCATTCTTGCCAATTTTATATATTAACTCATCATCCACACATTTATTATGTTTTATATTAAATTGTTCTAGTTCAATTTTTTCCGTACAAGTTGATAACTCTAAATTCCATTTTTGATTTAATTCTTTCAGTTTTTTTGAAAAATCCATTATATCATATTGTGAAAATTCTCTAAAAGATGTGTCTTGCTCATAAAGATTATTTTGAACTTTTTTATAAACCTCAATATCAGCAAAACTAAATACGAGTTTTTCTGTGTAACTACAGATTTGATTTCCAATATTTTTAATTTTTTCTAATAAATCATCTACAGAAATAAAATCACTTAATATTAAAGGATCAAATCTCCAAATAACTTTTTCTTTTCCTATTAAATTTGACAATTCTTTAAAAGTATTAATTCTATTTTCTAATTTTGGAACATTTGGTTCTAAATTCTCTTTTTCGTAATCATTAAGTGTAAATTGAAAATAGTATTTGATATCTCGTTTATTTAATTCTTGTAAATGAGGAATTATTAGCTTTGGATTTTTTGACCAAAAAACAATAACTTTTGTTTCGTCAAAAGACACATATTGAATTTTTTGATTGAAAGGGTTTTTCCAAGTTACATAACCTTTTTCTAGTCTATTAAAAAACCATTTACTGAAAAATGCTGGTATGTCTGTTGAACGACTTGCTGAAATGATAAATGGAGTTATTGCTTCTACCTCTTGATTCTCATCATTTATTATTATCTTTTTATTCCAACTTTTCATTTTATACCCTAAATGCCGTTATACTATTTTTTTCAGAAGTATGATGACAATATTTTGTTTCACTTTGTGTTTGACCTACAATACAACCTGTCTCCATTTTATCTAAAATATTATCAGCAAATTCTTTATTGGCTAAAATTCTATATGTTATTTTTGACATATCATTTTGTTTGCCTATGTGTGAAATATAAAATATATTATTTGTAAAACAATCTTCTAAGCATATTTCTTCATTTGTATAACAACTTGTTGGAATAATTGTTTTATAGCTTTCTAAATTATTTTTTATAAATCTATTTACTTGGTTATTTAGTAGAATTGGTAAAAATTGAGAATTAATCTTTATTGTAACATCAACTATTGATAAAAAACCGTCACTCGATAAATGTGTTAGATAATAATCACAAAATTCATAGTAAGCGTTATTGTCATTATGTAAAATTTCATTAATCATTTTAGATGTAGTGATAACATCATAACTATTTTCAAAATACATTTTAGAGTTTTGATATAGTTCATCTATATTATTAAAACTTATATATTGACAATTTAGGCTAATATTTAAACTATATTTAATTTGAATTTTAGAAACTATTTTTTGAAGAATTTCTAATGCCTCTTTATTTCCATCAATGGCTAAAATATTGATATTTATTTTATTTGATGAATTTTCTACAATACTCATTAAAAGTCCCAATAAATTTCCACCAGTTCCAGAACCAATATCTAATATATTAATCTCTTTCTTATCAAGATAAGTCTTCTTGATGACATCATTATTAAATAAATTTTTAAAAATTAAATAACTCTCTGCATAACTTCTTGGAAAATATGTACCTAAATATATTAAATTTTCATTTTGGTCAAGATGTAAGTTTTTATTAAATTTAGTATAGTCTGGCTCATATTTTGCATTTAATTTGTTGAAAATTAGTTCATCTATATAAATTGGTAATTTTATACTTTTTTGCACTTTGCTCCTTTCACACAACGTTTAAGGAGAGCAATATTTTACCCGCCCTTGGGTAAAATATTGGCTCCTGCGTTTTGTTATATTTTAATCATATTCACCATAGTCAGGGTCTATTGTACCAAAGTAAATAGTATCAATAGGGTCAATAACTTCAACAGATTCAATATCTAATTTATTAATATCACCTTCTAAATCACCTACTATAGTTATTAATATTTCAGACTCAAATTCTACTTCAACGGTAACACTATTACTACCTAATGAAACATAGTCTTTATCGATAGAATCTCTGATGGAAAATGAAAAATCTCCTTCAGCTTCAATAGTTATTGAAGCTAATACTTCTAAGACAATCCATCCTTCCTCAACATCTACTTCAACCATTCTAAATTTATTATCAGGTAGTAACAATTTTTTAAAACTTGTATATACCCCATCTCCTTCTACTAAAAAAGAAGAGTCTGCTTCTTGATGTGGAGTCAACCCTTCTATTACAGATTCTAGCTGAATTTCAATTGAATGAATAAATCCATTCAATTGGTTGTTTTTCATAGCACTTTCAAGGTTTGGGATAAATGTATATGGTATATTTGTTTTATTAAAAGTCGCCAATCCTTCAACAAAATCGTCTTGATAATTAATGTTCTCTGAACTATCGCAATAATTCTTCCAATCTTTATCCTTAGCTATAGCTAATACAGAAAAATTATTTTCTTCTGCCCATTTTTCTACAGCTAAAAGTATTATTGCATCAGGAAATTCATTTTTTTTCTTTCCTGTTTCTGCGAAAGGTGGTTTATTAGAAAAGTATTGTTCAAGAAGTTTTTCAACAGAAACATATTTAGAACTTTCTATTATTAATGCTCCTGTGTTTTCAATGAAACTGGATAAACGAGAGATAGCTAGATTTTCAACTTCTTCACTATCAATCAATAGTTTTTTTGCATTATTAAGGGCACTTCCATCAAAAAATAGATGATCACCTGCATCGTTAATAGATTTTTCTAAAGCATTTCGTGATACTTTAATTTTTTTTTCTAAATGATTCTGAACTTCACTTTTGATTACATCAGGAAGTATAAATTTTATATGACTTTTTTTAAATTGATTTAATTTACTTAAAAGTCCAGACTCCAGTTTTAAAGCATTTCCATTAAAGATAGAAGTGTCAACAAGGATTGCATCGTACTCTATTATTTCTTCTGTATCCCTCATCTCTATTGATGTCCTTTGTAATATAACTATTTATTAACACACATTATAGGTAGAACAACCTTAAATCACACAATTAACTGTCAATATAAATGTGTGTTATTTGTTAATATTCGTACATAACACACAAAATATTGCTTAAAGTTTTTCTTTCAAACCAAGTAAAGTTAGTAAACTTTTGGTAAAATCCGCGTATGAAACACGGTGCCAATATATATAAATATGCAAAACAACTCGGATGCAGGAGTGATGAGATTATAGACTTTTCATCAAACATCAATCTTTATCAACCCCAGAGTGCTTTACATGTAACCAATAGTACCATTACAAAATATGCCCAAAGCAATTACACAACACTCAAAACGGCTATTGCACACAATTATGGTCTGAAAAAATCACAAATTTCTTTGTATAACGGAGCGACTGCCGCTGTTTATGCTTTGTTTGAGGCATTAAAACAAAAAAAGGTCACTTTGTATGCGCCTCTCTACGGCGAATATGAAAAAGCGGCCCTCCAAAGCAAAAAAGATGTTTACAAAATCAACCGAATTGAAAATATCGACGCAACCGTTGCAAAAAACTCCATTGTTGTTTTTGTCAACCCTTCTACGCCTGAAGGGAGTTTTTACGAACTTGCAACACTTTTTGCTTACTGGAAAAAGCAAAAATGTACCGTTATTTTGGACGAAAGCTTTTTGGAGTTTGAGAATCATCCCTCTTTGCGGCAGATGATTCAAAACTATAAAAAGCTCTATATCGTTCAGTCATTTTCCAAGTTTTACAGCTGTCCAGGGGTGCGAATCGGTGCTATTTTTTCAAACAAAAAAAATATCACAAAATTGCATCCGCCGCTTTGGAATATCTCTTCACTCGATGCGGCATTTTTGCAAAAACGTCTTGGCGATAAAACTTTTAGAGAAAAAAGCCGCCAACTGCATACGATACAAAAACAGGAACTGCTTGATATTCTAAAAAAATGCGGACTTTTTGAACAGATCGTGCATAGTGATGCAAACTTCATTCTGACACAATCATCACAGGCGGAAGAAATTTTTTCTCATCTGCTCAGACAGAAGATACTCGTCAGAACCTGCGGCAGTTTTGATTATCTTACAGACAGATGGCTTCGCTTTGCCGTAAAAGACAGACAATCACATACAGCACTGCAAAATGCACTTACAACTTACCCAGGAGAAAACCAATGAAAATTATACTTAGCCTGCTACTCGTAGCCTTTAGCCTTTTTGCTCGCGCTGACTTGGACGAATACGCCCAGAAAATGGGCTTTCAACGCGATTATTACGCAGCCCTTGCCAAAGCAAAAAAAGAGCAGCGTCCCCTGATGCTTGTTGTAACCAAAGCAGAATGTCCCTGGTGCGACCGTCTTGAAGACCGCACTTTCACCAATCCGACAGTGCATAAACGCTTAAACAAAGAAGTGGTTGTTGTGCTTGTATATAAGAATTTTGATGAGGGAGAATACCCTGCCGAAAAATTTCCGGCACCCTTTAGCCCCCGTATCTTTTTCGTTGACCCTGCTACGCAAAAAACACTGCTTATTGTTAACGGCTATGTCAAAGCAGACAGCTTTCTTCAAGAACTCGATACACTGCAAATGCTGTGGCGCAAATAAGCTATGCACTCTCTGAGCATCTTCGGCACCAGTAGTGATGCGGGCAAATCCACACTTGCCTTTGCCCTGACCTATCTTTTACACCACAGAGGTTTGCATGTAGCCCCTTTTAAAGCACAGAATGTCTCGAACAATTCGCTTGTTACCGACATTGGCAACGGTGAAATAGCCATTCCTCAGGCCTTTGCTGCCGAATCTATCGGGCTCAAAACTACCCCTCTTTTTAATCCCATACTCTTAAAATCAGGCGGAGCGAGCAGAGCCCACATGATTATCAACGGGAAAAGTGTCGGCGATACGGATGTCTGGAGCTATTACAAAGACATAAACCGGCTCAAACCCATCGTCAAAAAAGCATTTGCTTCTTTGCAAAAAGAGTATGACTGTATCATTGCCGAGGGGGCGGGCAGTCCGGTTGAGCTCAATCTGATGAGCAAAGACCTCTCAAACATCTATGTAGCCCAGGAATTTCAAACAAAGATAGTACTTGTCGCAGACATTCAAAGAGGCGGTGTTTTTGCCTCCATTTACGGAGTTTACAATCTTTTGCCGAAAAAACTGCGTAAAAATGTCATCGGTGTAATTGTCAATAAATTTCAGGGTGACATCTCTTTGTTTGATGAGGGGGTCCAAATCATTGAGAAAGATTTTGGCATCAAAGTTTTAGGTGTCGTTCCTTTTAAACCCTTTAATCTCGGCTTTGAAGACTCTGCTTCACTGATGGGCTACACACAGAACACTTCCAGGTCCATCATAAAAGTCGGTGTCGTCAAACTTCCGCACATCAGTAACTTTACCGATTTTGAGCCTCTTGTTGCGGATGCGGAAATTGAGCTGAACTTTATTGAGAGTGTGAATGAAGCAAAACATTATGACCTGCTCATCATTCCCGGAAGCAAGCTGGTTGTCGATGATTTGCTTTGGCTGAAAAAACGCGGTTTTGAAACTGTCTTAGATGACAAACAGAGACACGTCATAGCGATCTGCGGAGGTTATGAGATGCTGTTTGAGCAAATTCTTGACCCCGAGCATATAGAATCAGAAAAAGAAGTGACACAGGGATTTGGACGTTTTAAAGGAGATGTTGTTTTTCAAAAAGAAAAAATTGTACAAAAAGGCTGTTATAACCTCCAAGGCATTATGGTAGAAGGATATGAGATTCACAACGCTGTCGCCAAAAAACGTGCCAAAAAAAAGAAAAACCTCTACGGCACCTTTGTTCACGGGCTTTTTGAAAGCGATGCCTTTCGCTATAAAGTTTTTCACAGACTCAACAAAAAGTACAAAGGTTATAATTTTAAAGCATTTAAAAAAGAGACTATTGCCGACTTTGCCGAGCATATCGCTTTACATGTAAACATAGACGCTATCCACAAGGCACTGGATGATACATAATATTTTCATCGCACTCTTTGCCTACCTCATCGACAGAAAATTCGGGGAGTTCTCCTTCATAAAACATCCTGTAATCGTTATAGGCGAGATTATCACTTTTTTTGAGGAAAAATTCTACAAGGACTCTGTAACACGCGGCTGTTTGTTAGTTCTGTTTGTGCTGGGAACTGTGAGTTTTTTCACTGTTTCACTCTACCTCTATCTGCAGCTTTTCAACACCTTTGTAAACATTCTCATCAGCTCCTTTATAGCCTCCATGTTTATCGCCCATAAGATGCTGCGAGACTCTGTGCGGAATGTCTTACATGTAAAGAACAAAAAAGAGGCGATTGCCATGCTGGTATCACGCGACACGCAGGATATGAGTGAAAGTGATATCTATAAGGCAGCGATTGAGACCTATGCCGAAAACCTGAGTGACGGCGTTGTCGCCCCGCTCTTTTATCTGCTGCTGTTTAATCTGCCGGGCATTGTCATTTACAAAGCCGTTAACACCATGGACTCTATGGTCGGCTATAGAAATGAAAAGTATGAAAAATTCGGAAAATGTGCGGCAAAACTTGACGATATCGCGAACTTCATTCCCTCAAGGCTGACGGCACTGCTCATTCTGTTCCTTGCAAAACAGAAAAACATTTTTGCCTTTTATGCAGACGGAAAAAAGCACGAGAGCCCCAATGCAGGACATCCCATCACTGCCATGGCACTGGCTTTACATGTAAAGCTTGGCGGAGACACATATTATTTTGGCAAACTCAAGAAAAAAGCACATTTTGGCGAAGGCAAAACAAAAATAGAAAAAACAGATGTGCAAAATGCATTGAAACTTCTCTAAAGCAAATCATTTACAGTAATTTTTGCTATAATTTACATCATGAAGCGAGAAACACTCAATAAAAAAACACAGATATCAAATGATATACTCTTCTATATATATACACATATTGATACCGACATCAATATGGATGAGCTGGCCCAGCAGTTTAACATCAGCAAAGTCTATATGCACAAGATCTACAAAGAGGTTTTCGGAAGAAATATTTATGAAAGCATCAAATCTATCAGGTTGCAAAAAGCCTCTTCTTTGCTGCTGACAAACAAATATTCCACTATCACTCAGATAGCCGCTTTGTGCGGATACAGCTCACAGACCTCTTTCATTCGTGTTTTTAAAGAGAGATTTTCCATGACTCCTACGGCATGGAAAAAAGGCGGACACAAAGAGTACTCCCAAACTATTCTTGCAGAATCAAAAAAAGCAATCGCCTCCAATGCAAACTATAATAACATTGAAGCAACTATAGTCAATATGCCGCAAATCGAAGTTTACTATATGCGGCACAACGGCTACAATGACCAAATCAAACAAACCTGGCAGAAAGTGCAGACATGGACCTACAGCAACAATATTAAAGACTACGAGCATATTGCCCTTTTTCATGACAATCCTACGGTCACACACCTTGAAGAGTGCCAGTATGTCGCCTGCATAAAAGTCAATGATAAAAGCAAAATTGATTATGAAAGACTGCCAAAACTCAACATTGCAAAAGGTGTCTATGCCAAATTTGACATTACCGGTGCCGATGGAGATTTTTTACACTTTTTATACTGGGTTTACACAGAATGGCTTCCAAACAGCGAATACGAAACAACGACCCAACCACCCTACGCAATCTACAAAAAGAACAAATATCTCTCTGATGACAATCATTTTGATTTAAGCTTTTACCTCTCAATCAAGTTTTAACACAAACCCTTTAAAACAGGCATATTCAGAATGGTCAGCTTTTCAAAAGTAAAAATTCTGAATAAAAATTGAAGATATTTAGAATAATATTCGTATATAAATAGATTAAAAATAGATAATTTTAACAATAAAACCTGTAAAGACTTAATCTTTTATTTTTATTAAAATACCGGCATGTTTTCAAATGTAGGTGGAAATCATTATCAAAATGATGATTTCTCAAATATTATGAAGGATTTTATTAAGGAGAATTAAAATGGCAAAAAGAACTATTACAGTAGCACGCGGGGACGGAATCGGTCCTGAGATTATGGATGCAAGCATCAGAGTACTTGATGCTGCCGGCGCAGATGTAGAGTGGGAACACATTGATGTTGGAGAAAAAGTATACCTTGCAGGAAATACTTCAGGAATTACTGATGAAGCATGGGAGTCTATCAAAAAGAACAAAGTGCTTTTCAAGGCACCGATTACAACACCTCAGGGAGGCGGATACAAAAGTTTAAATGTAACTATCCGCAAAACACTTGGCTTGTATGCGAATGTTCGTCCGGCTATCTCTTATGATCCGTTTATACCTTCAAGATACCCGGGTATGAATGTTGTCACTATTCGTGAGAATGAAGAAGATTTATATGCAGGGATAGAGCACCAGCAAACACCGGAAGTAACACAGTGTTTAAAGATTATTACAAGACCGGGTTGTGAAAAAATATGCCAGTACGCATTTGAATATGCCAAAGCATACGGCAGAAAAAGAATTACATGTATGATCAAAGACAACATCATGAAAATAACAGATGGTCTTTTTGTAAAAGTATTTTACGAAACTGCCAAAAAATACCCTGAAATTCAGGCAGATGACTGGATTATAGACATCGGTATGGCAAAACTTGTTGATGCGCCTGAAGATTTCGACATGGTGTTAATGCCTAACCTTTACGGAGATGTTGCAACAGATATACTTGGACTTATGACTGGTTCTGTCGGGATTGCACCGGGTGCGAATGTTGGTGCCGATATAGCAATGTATGAAGCAATTCACGGTTCTGCACCGCGTCATGCCGGAAAGAACAAAGCAAATCCGTCAGGTCTTTTACTCTCTGGTGTGATGATGATGGTACAGGTAGGACAGCCTGAAGTAGCTGAAAAAGTACACAATGCCTGGTTGAAAACCATTGAAGACGGTATTGTGACATACGATCTTGCCAGAAAACTCAAAGCACAGGGCAAGGAACATACAGAAGTCGGAACAAAAGAGTTCGCTGATGCTGTCATTGAAAGACTGGGACAGGAGCCATCAACACTTGCTCCTGTAAGATATGACAAAGCGATTCAGATCAAAAAACCTGTTCTGTCAAATGTAAGAAACGAAAAAATGGATCTTATCGGTGTGGATATCTTTACAAGAGATGACTGTGATGCAAATACTATCGGTGACAAACTGGTTGAGCTGGCAAAAGATACAGGTATGGCACTCAAAATGATCTCTAACCGTGGTCAGAAGGTCTACCCGAACGGTCACCCGGAAACTTTCCTGACAGACCACTGGAGATGCAGATACTATGCTAAAAACCAAGGGGATATCATAAGCAACAGTGATATTACAGATATGATGAACAGAATTGATGCAGCAGGCATAGAGGTTATCAAAACTGAAAACCTTTATATGCTTAACGGTGAACGCGCATACTCTTTAGGACAAGGCGAATAAAAACCATACCTTTATCCCTCCTTTTTTAGGGGAAAAGGAGGGAAATACCACATAAAGATAAAGGTTTGTTTCGCTACACTACAGATAAAAATCTGAATCGAATTAATACCGCCTTTATGCAATAGGAGTTTAAAAAATGAATATCGATATAATTTTACAAAATATGTTAAATCCGCCTGTTTTATTCTTTTTTTTAGGAATGCTGGCCATTTTCTTAAAATCTGATTTAACTATTCCGCAGCCATTACCTAAACTGTTTTCTCTTTATTTGCTTATAGCAATTGGTTTGCACGGCGGACATGAACTTTCCCAAAGCGGACTCAGCACATACATCTTTAAAGCACTGCTTATTGCAGTAGTTATGTCCATGCTTGTTCCTGTATACAGCTTTTTTATCTTAAGAATGAAAATAGATGTTTACAATGCCATTGCCATTGCGGCGACTTTTGGGTCTATCAGTGCTGTTACTTTTATTACGGGGATTACCTATCTTGACACCATAGGTGTTGCACATGGCGGATTTATGGTTGCTTCTATGGCGCTTATGGAGTCTCCGGCTATTGTTATAGGTCTGGTCTTTGCAGCACTCTTTGCCAAAAGTCCTGACGCAGAAGATGAAAATACAAGTATAAAAGAAATTTTGCGGGAAGCTTTTTTAAACCCTTCTGTATTTTTGCTTATAGGCGCGCTTGCCATCGGGATATTGACAGGAGACAAAGGATGGCACTCTATGGAGCCGCTTTTTGGAACGCTCTTTAAAGGGATGCTTGCATTTTTCCTTCTTGACATGGGTCTTGTTGCAGCAAGAAAAATTCATGAACTGAAAAAAGTGGGTCTGTTTTTGATAGGATTTGCACTCATCATGCCGATGGTCAACGCCTCTGTAGCTGTAGCGGTAGCCTATTTCTTCGGAATTGAAAAAGGGGATGCTTTTCTTTTGGCACTGCTCAGTGCGAGTGCCTCTTACATCGCTGTTCCGGCAGCAATGAGACTCTCTGTACCTGAAGCAAATCCGGGAATATATCTTCCGCTCAGTCTGGCAGTTACCTTCCCATTCAATATTTCATTAGGTATACCGTTGTATTATTATATGATAACAACATTTTGGGGGTAAAAGATGAAAAAAATCGAAGTCATCATTGAGTCTGTTTACATAAAGAGACTCTTGAAAGTTTTTAAAAAGCACAAAGTAGACGGATATACTGTCATCAAAGATGTAGAAGGCTACGGGGGTCACGGTTTTCAGACAGCAGATGATGTCTCGGATGTACTGAGCAATATCCTGGTCTTCAGTGTTTGTAAAAAAGAACTGCTGGAGAACATGCAAAAAGATCTTAAAAAGTTTTTGGAGACATACGGGGGAAAATGTATTGTCAGTGATGCTACATTACTGTAGAGAGTATTTAAACAAAGAAAGGGAAAAACAATGTCACAAATATCACGAAGAAACTTTTTAAAGAGTGCAGTAGTCGCCGGTGCCATGCCTTTAATGGCCGGCACCCAGACAGATTCGAAAAAAACACTGAAGTTTATACATGTAACCGATTCGCATATGGATTTGAGCGACAGTGACAGTGTCGAAGCGATGCAGCTGATGGCTGACTTTATCAACACAAACTACAAAGATTTGGATTTTGTTCTCTTTGGCGGTGACAACTTTAACAACAATGCGCCGCAAGACAGTGATGCTTTGAAGTTCAAAGAGATTGCCGATACGCTTCACTGCCCATACTACACGGTAAGAGGAAACAAAGAATCTTTTCCAAGCGGCGACAAACAGATTAATCTTGAAGCATTTAAAAACATGTTCTGCAGTGCAAAAGAGTTACATGTAGAGGGGAAAGACTGGCTGCTGCAAACAAAAGGCTACAATATTTTAGGGCTTGACAGCTGTATAGAAAACCACAACAACGGAGTCTATACAGAAGAGACAATCGCTTTTGCCCAAAAAATTCTCGACCAAAACAAACCGACGGTAATACTCAACCACCATCCCTATACAAACTACTGGGGCGGCACAGAAGAAAAAGATATTCATAAATATGTCCTGAACAACACACAAGAGGTACAAAAAAAACTTTTTAAATATCCAAACCTGATTTTGACGCTTTCAGGACACAAACATATAGACTCTGTCAAAGAGATTCAGGGGACAAGGGTTATTGTCACACGCGGATTTGTCCGTCCGCTTGACTTGGATATGTACCCGATGCGTTATGTTGAACTGAGCGGAAACACAATCAATGAAAAACTTATATATACAGCCTGATTTAGTCTCTATTAAGTAAGCTACCCTTATAATTAATATATAAATTAAAAAAGGCAGCTTATGACAAAATTCTCTACAATCGCTTTGACACTCATGGCGAGTTCAACAATTGCATTTGCAGGTGTTGAAGCACATTGGGACTATGCAAAACATGGTCCTCAAGACTGGGGACACTTCAGCGAAACTTGCAAAAAAGGCAAAGAACAGTCCCCTATAAATATAGAAACAGAAAATACACAGCAGTTAGACGAGAGTTACACGATTGAACTTTCCGAAGATTACAAAGGTATTTCCACTGTTGTTGATAACGGGCACTCTCTAAAGGTTACCCCGGTAGATGCAGGCTATATCTCACTGCACGGCAAAGACTACAAACTAAAACAGTTTCATTTTCATGGCATGAGCGAGCATACAATTGACGGCAGAAGATACAATGCAGTCGCGCACTTTGTTCATATGGCAAAAGACGGTTCAGTGGCAGTTGTGGCAGTAATGTTTGAAGTCGGAGAAGAAAATCCTGCTTTAGAAAAGATTTTACATGCAAAACACAAAATAGCCATAAATCCTAATGATTTGCTGCCTGAAGATACGGATCACTACTATCACTACAAAGGTTCATTTACCACACCACCCTGTACAGAGGGCGTAGAGTGGTATATTTTCAAAGATACTGTCAATATTTCAAAATCACAACTGGATGCTTTAAGAAAATACTACAGAAACAACGAAAGACCGACACAGCCTCTTCACAAAAGAGTTGTCCAAACAAAATAAAACCTGCAGACATTTAGCCGAAATTAGCAAATTTTGCTAAATTTGGCTAAAATATTTTATGCAGATAACTATTAACGACTACAACTTACAAAACCTGGAAACATTTACACAGATCCTTAAAAAAGATGAAAGCACACTTATCAATGAAGCCTTGGAACTCTACTTTGAAGAACAGCAAAAAAAACTATTGGAGAAGAACCTTGCAGATGAAAATGCACTGACTAATCTTGATTATGACGAGTTCTGGGAGGGTGTGGATATTGACTAGAGAGTTTATAAACGAGCAGAAAGAACAGTTTTTAAACTGCCCTTTCTCATTTTGTTAAAATACACCTGCGATTGAACGAGCAAGCGCTTTTTCAAGAACCGGACGTGCTTCGTCAAATTTTAAATTCATTTTGTTTGCAGTAGAGATGATACGTGTACGGTAAGTTTTCCATTTTACTTTTCCGCCTTTGATATCCTGTTGTACTTTTGTAGAACTTCCCTGTGCCAAAGATGCCTGTTGTGTCTGTGTGACAACTTCTCCGTCAAGCGGTCTCTCACGAATTTGTAAATCAGTGACCATAACATACACAGTATCTTCAACTAGAGCATCCCCAAGAAAACCAAGAGCAGCACCTGCCAAACCTACAGCAGCACTTGTACGTCCGCCGCCACCTAATGAGTATGATGTTGCAGCACCTAAAGCACCGCCGGTCAATGCAGCACCAAAACTAGAACCCATCATAGCTTTTGCTTCTCTCAAGTCACTTTTACCGACTTTTAAAATGTTTCCCTGAAGCATATATGTTGCTTTTTTAGGATCATTTGTTATTTTATAGCCTTTGGCTCTAAACTCGTTAGCGATTACATTCTTAACATCGACCTGTTTGTCAGAAGTATTTCTCATATCAAAATAAATAACCTTTTCTTCCGGGCTCACAGGCTCCAAAAACACAGTTTCAGACATTTTTGTTTGTACATCAAGATTTCTCTTCTTCACGGCAGTTTTCATCGCACTACAACCACTAAACCCAACTAAAACCAACGCCATCAACGACGCTATGATAACACTTTTTTTCAACATATAACTATGCTCCTGTCATTAAAATAAGTTTTATTCTAACACTAAAAACTTAAACTATCCAAATTATATTGAAACAAAAGAAAATATTTGTAATTTTTGTTACAATTAGAAAAAAGATTCTTATAATGCAAACATACAACATACTGACAAACACCATTGATACATTTCCTGAAGGAAAAGCCGATTTTTTACTTGCCGCAAGTGTCACAAAGACATGTGAGATAGGCAACATTACCCAGGCCGGGATTCCGGGGATGATTCCGCTTACCCCTACACTTGACGCCGAATACATAAGTCATGAAAAAGTTTTCTCTTTGGGCGAACTTGCCGAAACACCGACAGGTGTCCCTACCCCTGCACTTATTACCCGTGCAGTTCACAATCTGACACCTTTTAGCACTATAGAGATTTTGGATCTGGGTCTTGTTTCCCAGCCTAAAAACTGTATCACACACCATTTTGACATCCACCCCTCCGAGGCAATAGACAAAGGTGCCGGTATCAATGCAAAAGAGGTATTCGCAAAAGGGATGCAGTTTGGAAAGTCCTATGAGCTTAAAGGAAATTATCTTATTTTAGGAGAGAGTACACCCGCGGGAACAACCACAGCGACTGCTTCGGCTTTGGCACTTGGCTTTGACTGCGCCGATGACTTTTCCTCAAGTTTCCTACATGTACCCGATGATATTAAAACACAAACGATAAACAAAGCCCTCTCTTTGCTTGACAATGATATGAACAATTTTGAAAAACTGGGTATCGTAAGTGACAATATGCTGCTTTTTTGTGCCGGATTTTTGCTTGAAGCCTCAAAAAGATTTCAAATCGTCTTAGCCGGCGGAACACAGATGGCAGCCTGTCTGTTAATCGCCGACAAACTCAAGGAAGATGTTTTGATGCGTGTAAAGCATGACAACATTACCCTTGCAACCACGCAGTGGGTCGCACAAGACAAAAATTCCGATATTGCCCATATTTTAGAGCAGTTAAGCTATGCACCACATGCCGTTTACACTACATTCAGTTTTGCAAATACCCAGATACCCATACTCAAAAAGTATGACGAGGGCGAAGCGAAAGAGGGCGTAGGTGCCGGGGCTTCTCTTGCGTACGCCGTGCAAAGCAACATACAAAATCAGGAACTTTTGGAGCAGATTGAGTATTTAATCTATAGTATGTAATTCTGCAAAGGTTTTATTACGTTATAATACTTAAATTTTTTACTCTTAGGATTTTTTCATGTTTGCATCAGTAAGGTCAAAAGTCATTGTCTCCATTGTTGCCTTAAGTGTTCTCGGGCTTATCGGAATGTCTTATTATCTCTCCTTTACACTGCACAGCCTTTCAGATACTACCGCAAAAAAATCTTTGAAAATGCTCAGTCAGTCCATCTTTCAGACGATGACAACAAGCATGATGATGGGAGACCCGGAAGTGGTTCAGACTGCTTTTGAGAGTGCAAAAGGCATTGACGGCATAGAGGACTTGAAAATTGCAAAGTCAAAAGCTGTTATGGAAGTTTATGCACCAGATGAAACATATACGGCCGACCCTCTTGTGCAAGATGTATTGCAAAACAAAGAGACAAAAATTATCGAAAAGAATGAAAACGGGCACCATATTATCCGCATGATTAAACCTATGATAGCCGAAAAAAGATGCCTGCAGTGCCACTATAATGCAGAAGTCGGTTATGCACTCGGTGCCATGGATTTGACGATATCACTGGATAAAAATGATGAAGATATTGCACAGACGAACACAACACTTGTCATCTCTTTGATTCTGGGCAGTATTGCATTTAGTATGGTTGCCCTGCTCTTTTTCAGCCGTGAAATTTTTACACCGCTGAACAACCTCAAAGAGAGAATTGCAGATCTTGTGCGCGGGAACAAAGATTTAACAAAACGTCTTGCCTACAAAAAAGGCAATGAATTCGGAGAGACAGCCAATGAAGTAAATCATTTTATAGAAATGATTCAATCTACAGTAAATGAGGTGAAATCACTCGGCGAACAAAACAATGAAATAGCCTCTGAAATTGAGATCTCCTCCCACGTCATACGAAAAGGCGTACAGCAGGAGAGAGAGATTGTTTCCAAAACAAGCAAAAAAACAGAAGATATCCAAACTATTTTAGATGAGACCATAGAGGCAGCCACTGTTACCCAGGAAACCATCCTCAATGCCGAAAAAGAACTCGAAGAGGCACACAGCTCTTTGGCAAAACTCAACAGTGAAGTAGAACATTTTGTAGAGAGTGAAAACGAACTCTCAAGCGAACTTTTAGTCCTTAAAAATGATGCCGACCAGGTCAAGGACGTCCTCAATGTCATCAAAGAGATAGCCGAGCAGACAAACCTTTTAGCTCTCAACGCTGCCATAGAAGCGGCACGCGCAGGAGAACACGGGCGAGGATTTGCCGTCGTTGCCGATGAAGTCAGAAAGCTTGCAGAACGGACACAAAAAAGTCTGGCGGAGATAGACATCAGCGTCAGTACCATTGTACAGGCTATCAATGACGTCAGTGACAAGATGACAATCAATGCACAAAACATTGAAGCCCTTGTCAATATATCTGATGATGTGGAACAAAAAATCACGACAACATCGCAAGCGATGCAAATCTCCACACAGATGGCAAACAAATCAAAAGAAGACAGTGAAAAAATGTCGCAGAATATTCAGGAGATCATCACCTACATAGAAAAAATCGAAACACTCTCAACAGCCAACGGCACCAGTGTTGTAAGCATTGAAAATGATTTGCAAAAACTCGTACAGGTTGCCTCTTCTTTGCAAAAAACTATCGACGAATTTAAAAGCTAAGGACAGAACTCTCTAACGCGGCAAACGCCGGTGCCCTCTTTTGTGCACATAGTTCTTTTTAAAACACGACTGGCAGATACTGTACTTGGAATTTACCGGCAAAACCGTGCCACAGAGCTTGCAGCTTTGACTCAGCTGTGTCTGCCTGAGTGTCTCTTCTATATATTTGTTCAAAACACCCCTGTAGGCTCTTGCCTTGTTTTCATCTACAAAGTAGTCATTAAAACGGTAACTCAGCCACAGATACAGCGAAATCTCTTTGACCATATCTTCAGCGCGCAACAGCTCTTCGGAGGTTTGTGCATACGAACCTGTCAGTTTTGGCGCATGGTAATAGACCGGCTCTTTTTTCTCCAAAGCATTGATGTAGCGCTCATAGGCACTGATGATATAGGCTGATTTTAGCGTCAGCGGCGCGCAGGCAAGATGATACTTTGTCGCAATATCCAGATCATAACTGTCAACAATACGAGAAGCCTCCAGCATATCATCGAGTGAAGCCGCATAAAAAGGTCCGTCAAAGACCATATTTTTGATAAAAAAGCGCAAAATTTCTTCCAAAGAGTTTTCTTCCAAAATCGTACTGACAAGTTTTATATGTTCCAAATTTGCCATTACTTTAAAGGGCACTTTTATCTCTTTTGCCGGTTTGTTGAAATTTTTCTTGACTACATGTAAAGCATCCCCGTGCAGCGCCCCGACATAGCCCTTTTCATGCAAACCGTAACGCCCTGCCCTTCCTGCAATCTGCTGTACCTCCGAAGGAAAAAGACTGCGTTGGATTATCCCGTCAAATTTTTCGGCTTTTGAAAAAAGCACCGTTTTTATGGGCAGATTCATCCCCATCGCTATGGCATCGGTGGCAACAAGTACCTGCGTTTCGCCCTCTCTAAAACGTCTGGCTTCTTCGCGTCTGACCTCAGGCGAAAGATTGCCGTAGACAACACTCACTTCAAAATCTTTGGAAAAATTCTGCTTCAGCCGCAGAACATCTTTACGACTAAAAGCGATAATCGCCGTGCCTGCCTCCACATCTTTTGGATGTGTCGGTTTTTCCAAAAGCTCCAAAGGATTTTTCCTCTCAAACTCCCGTATTTCCAGCTCTTCACCCAGATACTCTGCCAAAGCGACAATCGCTTCTTTGACATTTGGCGAACCTGTCATAATGACCTCTTTTGCAGGCGCACCTATAATGGCATTTGCCCATGCCCAGCCGCGGTCACGGTCATCTATCATCTGCACTTCATCTATGACACAGACATCCACATCCACATCATAATTCATCATCTCAATTGTAGAACTGATATGCGTCGCTTCATCATCCAGGATCTGCTCCTCACCGGTAATGAGGGAGCTTTCAATGCCCTGTGCTTTTAGTGTTTCATAACCTTCGAGTGCCAGAAGCCGCAAAGGCGCCAGATAGTAGCCTGTATCTGCCTCTTTGAGATGCTCCATCGCCTCATAGGTTTTGCCGCTGTTTGTAGGACCGATGTGCAGTATAAGTTTTCTCTGCATACTGCGCGCAATGGGAAAGAGATTTTTAAAATCACGAATAGTCCGTGCAAGCAGTGCTTCACGCTGTTTTTTAATCAGTTCGTCATGGATAGAATGCAAAAAACGCCGTGTTATTTTTCTGTGAATTTTAGGCGTTATGTTCAAGGTCTGAGGAAGCAGTTCAAAAAGATACTCATAGACTCTCGCATGCAGCTCTTCTTGGCTAAAATGCAAAAGCTGGGCATACTCTTCACACTCTTTTACCAAAGCATCGAGGGTGAGTAAAAATTCATCTTCGTGCTCTTTTTTGACCTCTGCCAAAATAGCATCAAAATTAAACCTTTTCGCATTCCATATCTCTTCTAAAAGTCCTTCAAGCTCTACATGTAACTCCAGTTTATAAGAGATTTTCTGCTCACTGTAGGGGAGACAAAGCTGCTCATTGACACGAATCAGCACCTCTTCTTCATGCAATTCCACTCCCTCGGCCTCTATTTTAGACTTGACAATTTTTTTTAAAAGTTTCTGTGATATCAGCGGATAGCTCACTTTTGATTTTGGAGGCGAAGCCCGCAGTGCATCTAAAATTTCCTTGGTACTCAAATAGGCATGCGGATATTTCAAATTGCTTAAAAAATTATTAATATTCTCCTGCTTTTGTTCCACAACCGTAACTTTGTCCTGCCCTATCTTTTGCACAATCGCATCAAAATCCGTTGTTTCAAGGTATTCATACGCATAGGGTTTTGTTTTGAGTGTCAAAATCTTGTGAAAATGCTGTTCGTAGAGTTCGTACTTCAGCGAGGCATTAAATTCAAAGCAGTCATCCAGATCAAAAAGTCCCTCAAGTTCACGTTCTAATCTCTCTTTTTTCATCTCAAAACGGATATGACGCAAAGATGATTCCATTTTTTCTATGGTTATTTTTTTGCTTCTTACATGTAAATAGGCTTCTCGCAGACGCACGGCCTCTTCCTGGCTTACATCAAGTTCTTCCAAAAGTGCGTTAATTTTGTCTTCTCTGTCAAAAACAACTTCTTTTTTTGGCTTCTCAGACTTGTACACCCGTCCGTCACTCTCAAAAAAGTTCAATATATCATGGCGCATACCGCTGTCTGCCTCGCTCCAAATCATTCGGAGTGTTTTTACCATCAGCGTTTTGTTATGCTCTATATCATATATACCCAGTGTTGCAAAAAGCTCACTGAGGGTTTTACCCTCCACCCGTTCAATCCCCACATCAAAGGGGTCATCATCAAAATATTTTCTAATTCTCTGGTTAATTTTACTGTTTTTTTTATTTTTTCTTGCCATAAAAGAGATTATAACACAAGTTTAGCAGCTTTATGGCTCAAAAGCCTGACAGCCCGCACTGAAGTACGGGTTCCGAAAAAAGCCTAATCTTACTGCTTCAATAAAATATAAAAAAGCTGTTATATAATGACCGCATGAATTATCCTGACGAATGGACGCAAAAAGAGTTTTTGCAAAATAAGAAAAAACTGGAACAAGAAGGTGTGGATGTCGTGCTTGTTGACACTGTTTTAGCACCCATAGAAAAAGCAGACACAGTAACCTACAATCCTTATGAACTTAAACAATACCCCAAAGGGAGTGTCTTTGTTTTTTACTGCGATTCCGGCAAGGCGACACTTGATCGGCTCAAAGAGTACAAAGAAAAATTTCCGAATCACCACTGTATTTCCCTTAAAGGCGGTCGAGGATACTGGAGAAAAAATATGATGCTACTGGATGAAAACGATGCATAAACATATCAACGAATTTATAAAATGCCTCGAAGAAGAGCGTTATTATGATGCTCATGAAGCATTGGAAGCAGCCTGGTTTCCCCGACGTTTCGAAAAAGACAAAGAGGTCAAACTGCTCAAAGGCTTCATCAATGCCGCTGTCAGTTTTGAGCTGATAAAGCGCGGCAGAGAGAAACAGAGTAAAAAAGTCTGGGCAAATTACCTCAAATACAGACCCTTTCTTTTTGAAATAAACTCACAATATCAAAACAGTTATTATCAGCTTTCACGGCTTGTGGAAACTATAAAGCCTAAGAGTCGGCACTGAAGTACCGATTCCGGTATCTTCACAGATGAGCCTGTGCAGCTTTTTCGGAACCCGTACTTTCTATGCTAAAGCATGACTTGTGAGAAAAACTAAATTTTTTTCTGCGGTGCGGGCTGAGGGCGGCAGGAAAGTTGCAACAGTCGGTACTGAAGTACCGATTCCGGTATCTTCCAGAGATGAGCCTGTACAGCTTTTCGGAACCCGTACTTCAGTGCGGGCGAGCGTGGCGGGACAGCTGCTCCCCTTTGTGCTGCCTTACAGCCATAAACAGCAAAAATGCTCCAAATGCCATCAGACTTGAGGTTAAAAAGAGATATTTCGGATAATACTCATACACATATCCGGCAATAAGCGCGCCGCTGAGTCCTCCAAAACCGTAAGTTATTCCGGAAAAAAACTGCTGAGAGAGACTTTTGTGTCTGTAGCGCTGAAACAGATAGCTGATCGCGGCTGTATGAAACAGGGCAAAACTCAGAGCATGCAGGGCCTGGGAGAAAAACAGTATCGCCAAATTTTCAGGAAATGCAAAAACTAAAAACCAACGCAGTACCGTTGCCAGTGCCGTAAAGCGTAACAGGTTGAGTAAATTTCCCTGCAACAGTCCCCCTTGAAAGAAAAACATCCCTACTTCAATAAGTACGCCAAAACTCCACAAATAGATTGTCATATCCAAACTGATACCGTGATCCGTTTCATAAATGGTAAAAAAGTTATAAAAGGAGCCAAAGCTCATCTGCACCAGAACAAGTCCGCCCCAGAGTTGCCAGTCTTTAAAGATATCTATATCATTAGAGATACTTTTCTCTTTTACATAACTGGTGTCAGGCGCGCGGCAAAGCACCAAATAGGCTACAAAAGCAGTCAAAAGGCTCAACACAAACAAAAAATCCAAGGCAACATAGGCCGAACTTAAAAACCTGACCAGCACAAGCGCAACAATGATAAAGCCCACAGAACCAAATAGCCGTACTTTTCCGTAACGCTCTTTACCGATGGTATGCAAAGAGATAACCTCCACAAAAGGCAGCATCAGGCTCATACCCAATCCAAGAAATATGTTTGAAAGCAGCAAGGCATAAAAGTGTTCCAAGGAGAGATAAAAAGAGAGCGTACTTGCAATAACGGTCAATAATGAAAATTTAAAAACAGCAGCATTGAGCGTCAGTCCACGCAAAAACAAAAAAGGCAGAATAAAACGCACCAAAGGGGATGCCGCAAAAATAATCCCTATCTCGCTTGCATCATAGCCGACACCGCTGAGAATTTTTGGCAAAAATATAATGTATATTCCCACTATGGAAAAATAAAAATAGTAAAAAAGAGATAACAGAGCAAACATAAACTTCCTTATCACAAATTATAGCAATAATCCAATAAAGATATGCTACAATATTTTCAACAAATAAAGGAGAGAGCTAAAATGGAACGAACATTAGGCGAAAACGATTTTATTGTTTCTAAAACAGATACAAAAGGTCGACTGACCTATGTCAATAAGATCTTTATTGACTTAGCGGAATATACAGAAGAAGAACTTCTCGGAAAACCTCATAACATTGTCCGTCATCCGGATATGCCAAAGGCAATTTTTAAACTTTTATGGGACAGAGTTCAGGCAAAAGAAGAGATTTTTGCCTATGTCATCAACAGCACAAAAAACAATAACTCCTACTGGGTCTACGCCAATGTCACACCCTCTTTGGATGAACGCGGCAATACCGTAGGATACTACTCTGTAAGAAGAAAGCCAAACCCTGAAGCACTTGAGATTATCAAACCGCTCTATGCACAGATGCTTCAGGCAGAAAGAAGCGGCGGTATGGACGCAAGTATGAAAATTTTAACAGATTTATTAAACCAGGAAGGAGTCAGCTATGATGAGTATATCATCTCTCTTCAAAAATAACCAGGCTTTATTGCTTTTTGTAACACTTTTAGGCGTTGGTATTTACAGCCTGCTGAGTGCAAGTTACATTGTAGGCGGGCTTGTTTTGCTTATAGCAATTGTGGCGCTCTTTATTCCGGGAGGAACAGCTTCGAAGAGTTCAACCGTTATGGACAAACTCGAAGAGATTTTAGTACAGGCTGCGCAGGGAAAACTCGAAGGACGTATTACACACATTCCAAATGACAACTCTCATGATGCTAAAATCGCCTGGGCGCTCAACGATATGCTTGACCAGGTAGAAGCGTTTATGCGTGATATCGCAACAACGATAGAGTGCGCATCAGCCGGAAAAACCTACAGACACACCTATCCGCAAGGACTGCAGGGGCTGTTTCATACTACCGCCGCTCAAGTCAATACAGCCATAGAGGCAATCGCAAGCGGATACAGAAGAAAACTGCAGGCCGAACTCTCTTCTAAGTTTTCAACACTTGGCGGAGGTATCGGACAGGGGCTTTCTATCATCCAGTCAGACCTAACAACTTCTTCCGGTGAAGCAGAAGACATTGTTCATGTTTCCGAACAAACGGCAGAAAAAGCTTCGGGAAGTCTTAACAGTGTTCTTGAAATAGGACAAAGACTGGGCTCTCTTGTGGAGCTTATATCTTCTTCGCATGAAGGTATTGTAAACCTTGAAGGGCGTTCACGGGATATTTCAGAGGTTGTAGGTCTCATCAAAGATATTGCAGACCAAACCAATCTGCTTGCACTCAACGCAGCCATAGAAGCAGCCCGTGCGGGTGAACACGGACGCGGTTTTGCCGTAGTTGCCGATGAGGTCAGAAAACTTGCAGAACGCACCCAAAAAGCAACAACAGAAATAGAAATCAACATTTCCACTCTTCAGCAAGAGGCAAACGATATGCGAACAAACTCTGATGAGATTACAAACATAGCACAGGAGTCAAGCGACGTTATTCATGAATTTGAAAATACCTTTAGTGAACTCAATGAGCTTGCCAATGCAGCGCACACAACAGCTATCGGTATTCAAAACCGTCTCTTTACTACACTTGTCAAGGTTGACCATATTTTATTTAAATCAAATGCGTACTCAGCTGTACTCAACGAAGATGCAAGCAAAGAGTTTCCGGATCACAAACACTGTAGAATGGGACAATGGTATTTCAGTACAGGCAAAGAACGCTTTGGAAACACTTCTGCCTTTAAGAAAATGGATGCACCGCATGCGACTGTGCATGATGCAGTGGCCAAAAACATGGTTTTTGTCAAAGAACACAGTGTTCTCAAAGCAGATCATCCTAAGATAATAGTGGAAAATTTCAGAAGAATGGAAGATGCTTCGCATGAACTTTTTAAAGATTTAAATCTCATGATAAAAGAGTATGATGAAACAAGGTAATTTATCGCTATTTACCTAACATTTACTTATAATAAATATAATTCTATATCTCAATTATGTTTTTCCCCTTTCATAAGAGAGATATTTACTCCTATAAATTTTTAAAACAGCCGAGTTTTCCCCCTTTTTTACTCTCGGCTGTTTTTCCTCCCTTTAAGCCCATTCAAAAAAGAAATATGATATTATTCCTCATTATGTATTTAACGAAAAATAAAAAAGTAACTTTTATTCACACTATTACAAAGAAACTCTCCCAATTTTCAGAGATAAACAGTGTTGTGCTCTTTGGCTCTTTTTTATCTTCCCAAAATCCAAATGATATTGATATTGCGGTCATACAAAACTCAGATGACAACTTTTTAACGCTTTCTCTAAAATACAGAAAGGTATTGCGTGAAATTTCCAAAATCATTCCTATAGATATAATTCCCATTAAAGAGGATGCAAAAGGTGTCTTCTTGGATGAAATTTATAAAGGAAAAGTTGTTTATGAAAGATGAGACAAAGAAATGGCTTGTTTTTGCAGATGAAAATTTTCAATCAGCTAAGATTTTATTAAAAAGTCATCTCTATAATCCATCCCTGCAAAACACACAGCAAGCAATAGAAAAATATATAAAAGCATATTTAATTGAATATGGAATAAAGTTACAAAAAACACATAGTATATTATCTCTCAATGAAAAACCTAAAAAAGAGAATGTATTATTAACTATTACAGAAGATGAGATTGACCTGATAGACACTATTTATCTTTCATCCAAATATCCTGTTGGTTCAGTACTGCCTGATTTTGAACCAAATGAAAAAATCACCCTACAGTGTATCCAAATAGCACAACAGGTTCAAGTTGATATTAAGAAATATCTCTCTTAGCAAATGAAAATCATACTGACAACTTTAAATTCACGCTTTACACACAGTGCCATAGGGCTTCGCTATTTGTATGCGAATATGCAGGAACTCCAACAGGACACGACTATACTCGAATTCAGCATCAATGATGCCATCCAGACGATTGCAGAGAAACTCCTTCTCTCGCAGCCTGACATTATAGGCATAGGCGTGTATATCTGGAATGCCAAAGAGGTGCACGAACTTATTCACATCCTGAAAAAAGTTTCACCCCAGACACTTGTAATTCTCGGAGGTCCCGAAGTGAGCTACCTGCCTTTTCGTGTCAACTTTGATGATGCCGACTACATCATACAGGGTGAAGGCGATCTGGCTTTTTACCGGCTGTGCAAAAATATTCAGGAAGAGCGTCCTGCCGAGAAAATTATAAAAATGACGCTTCCAGACCTTAAAAAAATACAGCTTCCTTACATGTACTACACAGACGAGGACATAAAGAACCGTTATATTTATGTGGAAATATCAAGAGGCTGTCCTTTTGAATGTGAATTTTGCCTCTCTTCCATGGATGAAAAAGTACGTGCCTTTGATCTTGATGCAGTCTTGACAGAATTTGAGAAGCTCTGGGAACGGGGAGCGAGAAATTTTAAATTTGTTGACAGAACCTTTAATCTCAACATGAAAGCGGCAAACAAAATCTTGGACTTTTTTTTAGAAAAAGAGCCGCCCTATTTTGCCCATTTTGAAGTTATTCCAGACCATTTTCCCCTCTCTTTGCGGGAAAAAATAAAACGATTCCCTCACGGTGCGCTGCAGCTTGAAATCGGCATACAGACACTCAACCCAAAAATTGCAAACAATATCTCCAGACAACTCAAACTCGACAAAATAAAAGACAACATCGGCTTTTTGCAAAATGAGACAACGGCGCATATTCATCTTGACCTGATCGTGGGGCTTCCTGGGGAGAGTTTGCAGAGTTTTGGACACAACCTTGATGAGCTGATGCGCATCAGCAGCTGTGAAATCCAGATAGGCATCCTGAAAAAACTCTCCGGCACGCACATCAGCCGTCACGACAGGGAAGAGGGCATGGTTTACAGCGACATTCCCCCTTACGATATTTTAAAAAACAACAAACTCAGCTTCAACGATATACAGATTATGAAACGCTTTGCACGATTTTGGGATTTGTATTACAACAGCGGAAATTTCAAAACAACGCTCCCGCTGTTATGGCAGAATGAAAGTGTGTATGAAAATTTTTATGCTTTTGGACTCTGGATTTACGAACAGACAGATTCGACATGGAAAATCTCTCTGCAAAGACAGGGCGAACTGCTTTTTTCCTATTTACATGTAAAGAAAAAGATAACCGAAGAGGAAATCGCAAAGTATATGCTTCAGGATATGATGAAGTTAAAAGGCAGAGCAATCCCCGCATACCTCAAGCCCTATGCAAAAGAGTTTCACCCAGAGGCAAAAATGGGAACTTCCGGATTTAACAAAAGGCAGGCTTAGGCTTTTGCACCCTGACAGTCGGCACTAAAGTACCGATTCCGATATATTCTTCGGAACCCGTACTTCAGTGCGGGCTGAGAGTGGCAAGACGATTGCAACAGTCGGCACTAAAGTACCGATTCCAAAGAGCTAAGCAGAGTTTTGGAACCCATCCTTTAGGGTGGGCTGAGAGTGGCGGAGATGTTGCAGCAGTCGGCACTACAGAAAAAAATTTAGTTTTTTTCCAAGTCACGCTTTAGCGTTAGAAAGTACCGATTCTAATATATTCTTCGGAACCCGTACTTCAGTGCGGGCGAGAGTGGCATGAAAGAAACAACAGTCGGCACTGCAGAAAAAAATTTAGTTTTTTTCACAAGTCACGCTTTAGCGTTAGAAAGTACCGGTTCCGAAAAAGCATTAATTTTCTTCACTTACCTGGAAGATATCAAAGTTTTTCCAAATCATCTACACTTATACTCTTTTGGGTGTCAAGAGTGAGATTCAGTATGTCTGATTCTATAATAGTGTTGTCTAAAATGGCATTGATTTTCTGCTCTATTTTTTTCATATTGCACTCTCCGTTATCAAGGAGGGCAAAATCATCGCCAAAAATTCTAAAAACCATAGAGAGGTCAAAACAGTTTTGTAAAGATTTGGCAATTTTCACCAAAACAGTGTCTCCCTCTTTCCATCCGGATTCTTTGTTGTAACGCGAAAAATTTTTCAATCGCAACAGATGCAGCTGTGTGTATTTTTTTTCATAAGAGTTTTGCAGCAACATTACATCGAGATAGCTCTGATTGTACAGATCGGTCAGGTTGTCCTTGTAAAAATAGGCAAATCGTTCCTTTTCTATATCTGTATGGGGCAACTGATTGATATTTTTGTCTACAACCACATCTTTAAGCGCCTCGAGTGTTGCTTTGACTGCATCCCTGTCGTACTGCACACCGCTGAGACGTTCTATCTCATCGAGTGCTTCTTTGGGTGTTTTTCTGCCTTTGTATATTCTGTTGGTTGTCATGGCATCAAAACAGTCGGCAATCATCATCACTTTTGCAAGAGTGTCAATTTCATTGGCGGCAATGCCTCTTGGGTATCCGCTGCCGTCACATCGCTCATGATGATCACGGACTATATCTGCCAGCTCCTCATACATAGGAATATTTGCCAAAAGTCTGTAGCCGACCTGAGGATGCTCCTGAATCAGTTTATACTCCAAATCATTGAGTTTTTTTGGCTTTAAGAGGACAACATCCGGTGTGACAATCTTGCCGATATCATGTAAAATCCCCGCCTGATAGACTTTTTCGCACTCTTCTTGGGAGAGCCCCATCTTTTGGGCTATCATTTTAGAGTATTTGGCAACTCTTTGGGAATGTCCCGCCGTATAGGTATCTCTCTCTTCTATAAGTTTGACCATTGCCAAAAGAGTTTTTTCATAATTGTCATGCTGAAACTGCATCATAGCACTCAGTTCGGCTGTTTTTTGCTCCACCATACGCTGCAGGGACTTTTTGTACGCTTCATTCTCCTGCATGACTTCTAGTTTTTCACTTACCTTGTAGAGTTCGTAATTCAGCTGCTCATAATCAAAAGGTTTGATTATATAGCCGTCAACCCCTATTTTAATAGCCTGAGACATATAGTCCGAACCGCTGTGTGCGGTTGTTATCAGTATAGCCTGATTCGGATTTATCTCTCTTATTTTTTTGAGCATCTCTATACCGTCCATTTTAGGCATAGACAGATCTGTAATCACGATGTCAAACTGCCCGTTCTTATAGAGCTGTAAACCCTCCAGCCCGTCTTTTGCAGTCGTCACATATGTAAAAAAATTCTTCAAATACCCTGTGAGTGCAGTTTGCACAGCCATATCATCTTCTACATATAAAACTTTAAATTTTCTTGCCAATGATTGTAATGCTTTTAAATTTATCATACACTAATCTTATCAAAATTATGCTAATATTAAGAAATAAAAGCTTTCGTTTCAGCTACAAGGCAGAGAAATATGAAAAATTCTGTATTTATCGGGATAGGTGCGAGTGCCGGAGGGTTGCAGGCGTTAAAAGAGCTGTTTCCTCTGCTGCCCACAGACCAGGAGTATGTCTATATAATTGCCCAGCATCTTGACCCGCATAAAAAAAGTGCCCTGGCCGAAATATTAACCGCATATACGGTTATGCCTGTCTCTCTCATCACAAAAGATCAGCAGTTTTTGCCAAACAATGTCTATGTTGTTCCTCCGGGATACAACCTCATCTACACACGCCACCGACTGCTCCTTGAAAAAGCACCCGATACTCCCCATATTCCGACGCCTTCTATCGATGTATTTTTCAAAGCGCTCAGCAGTTACAAAAAAGAAAGCTGCCTCGGCATCGTCATCAGCGGGACAGGACATGACGGAACTGCGGGTGTGAGAACCATCAAAGAAAACGGCGGGATCACCGTCGCCCAGTCTCCCAAAGAAGCCCAGTACCCGGAGATGCCGCAACATGCGATTGCAAGCGGTTTCATTGACTATATATTTGAGGTAAAAGAGATCGCCAAAAATCTTGTAAACATCGTGCATACCGCACCTGAACCTTTTATGAAGATTGTAAAACTTCTCAAAGGAAAAGAGTCCCTTGACATACAAAAGTATAAAAAAGAGACTATTATGAGACGACTGAGCAAACGCATGCTTCTGAATAAATGCGCAACGCTTGAAGAGTATATTGACTATATCAATGCCTATCCGGATGAGTTGCATCTGTTGTATCAAAACATCCTTATCGGGGTTACAGAGTTTTTCAGAGACGAAAAATCCTTTGAAGCACTCAAGCAGCATCTTGAAGAGTATCTCTCTGACAAGCCAGACAGCTATGATCTGAGAGTCTGGTCTGTTGCCTGCTCTACAGGAGAAGAGGCTTACTCTCTGGCTGTCACCATTGACCAAATCAAAAAAAAGCTCAAAAAAAATTTCGATGTTCATATTTTTGCCACAGACATTGACGAAAAAGCACTTGACATTGCAAAAAAAGGGATCTACTCCAAAAAAGCACTCCAAAAGACTCCAAAGAAAATACGCAAAGAGTATTTTGTTCCCTTGGACGGAGCCTACAAGGTCAAAGAGTCTATTCGTTCTCAGATTATTTTTACAAAACACAATGTTTTATGCGATCCGCCTTTTATCAATCAGGATATTATCAGCTGCAGAAATTTTCTTATCTATATTTTGCCTGAGGTCCAGGAGGATCTTTTTGTGCTCTTTCATTATGCGCTCAAAGAAAAAGGTCTCTTGTTTTTAGGCTCCTCGGAATCAACACTTACAAGCGTTGCCTATTTTAAAACGCTCAACCAGGAGCATAAGATTTACATCAAAGAGCAGCTTGAGAATCCTCCAAGAATCTCTTCGCACTACTTTTCAACACATACACATGCCAAACAGAACCTCTCGGAAGTAAAAACATTTACCCTCAAAGATATCAACATACAAGAAGAGATAACAAATACCATATTTGAACTTTTCTCTTCGGAGTGCATTATCGTCGATACAAATTTCACCATTGTCTACAAACAGGGAAACAACCCTTTTTTAGAGCTTAATGACGGTTTTGTGACTTTGAATATTGTCGAAAACCTGAAAAAAGAGCTGCAGTACAGCGTCAAAAAGATTCTTGATCAGACTGCAAAAAGCGCAAAAGTGCAGAGTACAAAATTTATCGAAGTCAAACTCGGCGAGGACAGGCAGAGCTTTGTCAAAGTGATTGCCACTCCTTTTGCGAACAAACATGACGCTGTTTTTATTTTACTCTACTTTCAGGAACTCAATGCCAACAATCTGGAGTTCAACACCCGAGAAATAGTCCTGCCAAACGAATCGTATGTGATAGAAAACCTTACAAACCGGGTGCAGGAGCTCCAGGAGGACAATCACGCTCTTTTGGATGAGCTGATGCTTTCCAAAGAGAATATGCAACTGCTCAATGAAGAGCTCCAAAGTGCCAACGAAGAGTTGCAAAGTGCCAACGAAGAGCTCGAAACTTCCAACGAAGAGCTGCAAAGCTCCAATGAAGAGCTGCAGGTATCCATCACAAATGAACAGAAGATGCAAAGGCAGCTCTCTTTGATTTTGAATTCCACGCATGACGGTATCATCGGGCTTGATCTGCAGGGGTGCCATACTTTTGTCAATGAAGCTGCCCTTACAATGCTGGGCTACACAGAGGACGAGCTGCTTGGGAAAAACGCCCACAGAATCTGGCATCATACAAAACCCGACGGCAGCCACTACCCTCTTGATGAGTGTACCCTGCATCTGCATCTCATCAAAGGTATTTCTATCCGTAAAGAGGAACTTTTTTTCAAAAAAGACGGCACTCCTTTTAATGTTGAAGTGCTGCAGAATCCTATTATAGAAGAGGGAAAAGTCAACGGGGCTGTGCTCTCTTTTCATGACATCACACAAAAGAAAAAACTGCTCCAAGAGGCTGAGTATGAGCACAAAATGAACGATTTGTATCTCAACTCAACAGAAACAATAGTGCTGATTTTGGATCTTCACGGAAGCGTACAGATGATAAACAACAGTGGTTCCAAACTGCTCAGGCTGCCAAAAAAGAAGATACTCGGCAAAAACTTCATTCAGCATTTTGTACCAAAATCAATACAGCCGAAGATGCAGAATGTTTTTGATGCGATTGTCTCTCAAAAAGCAAAAGCTGCCAAAGAGTACAAAAGTCAACTGCTGGATGCAGAGGGCAACGAGCACACTGTATCATGGCGAAATACCTGCATCAAAGACAAAGACGGCAATATCATCAACATAATAAGTTCCGGTGTAGACATAACCGACCAGGAAACGCTCACAGAAAAGCTTTACGAACAGGAGCATCTTTACAAACTGACTTTTGAAGAGGCAGACATAGGCATAGCGCATGTCTCCCTTGAGGGAAAATGGATAGATACCAATGAATACCTCACAAAACTCCTGGGATACACAAAGCAGGAGTTCAAAAACATGCATGTCTCCGACATCACTTTTGCCCAGGACAGAGATACAGACAGATACATGCTTGAACAACTGCAAAACAATGAAAAAAAATCATACCATATTGAGAAGCGTTATATCCATAAAAACGGCACTGTCATCTGGGTAAGTCTGGCAGTGGTGCTTTTAGTCGACGAACAGAAAAAACCGCTTTATCTGCTCAAAATAATTCGGGACATATCACAACTCAAGCTTTTAATGTACCAGCTGGAAGTCGAAAAGAACAGATTTGAAAAAATGATAGAGTTTACACCCATTCCTTTGATGCTCTACAATGCAAACGGGGAAATTTTAATGCTCAACAGAATTTTTCAGGAAAATACAGGCTATACCCTCAGCGAAATTCCGACAATCGAAAAAATGCTGAAAAAACTCTTTGTTCACGAAGAGGAAGAAAGTATGAAAAGCATTAGGCAATACTACAAAAACCCTCTAAAAAAGCCCAAACAACAACAGAGTATTACCACAAAATCAAAAGAGCAGAGAGTCGGAGTTTTGCATGCCGTCAAACTTGACGACCAGTACAACGGCAATGAAACCCTGTACCTCATAGCCATTGTTGATATCACCGATATACAGAGAAAAGACGAACTGATGATTTCACAGTCCCGTCAGGCAGCCATGGGCGACATGCTCTCCATGATAGCCCATCAGTGGAGACAGCCTTTGAGTGTGATCTCCATGGTCGCAAACAATATTCAGGTACAGCTTGATCTGCAGGGAAATGTTGATGCAAAATCTCTGCAGGAACTCATTCATACACTCAACGGACAGACGCAATACCTCTCGCACACCATTGATGACTTTAGAAACTTTTTCCAGCCTGACAAAAAGAAAGAGCTTGTCACGGCAGATACTGTTTTGAAAAAACTCACACATCTTGTTGAAAAATCTTTAGAGAACAATGCCATCACACTCTCCCTTCCGCAAAACAGCGATATTGAATTCTGTACCTATCAAAATCAGCTGCTGCAGGTCCTGATCAATATACTCAACAATGCCAAAGATGCCATTAAAGAGAACAGAAGGGAGGGAGGCCGCATCAGTATAAATGTGACAACATCAGAGCAGGAGATTCTCTTTAATATCTGTGACAACGGCGGAGGCATAAAACCGGAAATACTCAAAAAACTCGGAGAGCCCTATGTCACATCAAAATCCAAAAACGGCACAGGACTTGGCATATATATGTCCAAAATTATTGTAGAAAAACATCTTGGGGGAAAACTTTCATGGAAAAGTGATACCGAGGGGAGCTGTTTTTCAATTTTGCTGCCACTGGATACAGTGTGTGAGTCTTAATTTAGAGGTGCCCTTAAGTCATCATAAGTTATTTTTCTGCTAAAATAACAAAATATAAACAAAAGGAATCGAAAATGTTTGGATGCAGTGCAAAACTTGAAAAACTTGAAAATGAATATAAAGCAAAGATAGCAGAGATGGAGGCTGAAAATAACAGGCTTTATGATGAGATTCAACAACTGAAAAATCAGCAAAACACCCAAGAGAGTACTTCCGGGATGAAAGATGATGCTTTTGTCAAACTCATCATAGAGAGCTACAGCAGCGGCACACACTTTTTGCAGGGAACCATCGAAGACAATCTCGTTCAACTTGAAGAGATTAACGAGCTCAATGATAAAACAAACAACAGAATGCACAATGTTGAAGAACAGACTGCTGAAATCATCTCTACAACAGAAACAATTCAAGAACATGCCAATGCTTTGGGAGAAGACTCAAATGCGCTCAATGACAGTGTTATGTCTATCTCAGAAATCATCAATCTCATTAAAGATATTTCGGATCAGACCAACCTGCTCGCACTCAACGCAGCCATAGAAGCTGCCCGTGCCGGTGAGCACGGACGCGGTTTTGCCGTTGTTGCCGATGAGGTAAGAAAACTGGCAGAACGTACACAAAAAGCAACCCAGGAAGTAGAAATCAACATCAACGGACTCAAACAAAACTCCAACTCTATTATAGAAATCGGCAACACTTTTATGAATGAAACATCCAAAGTGATGGAAATAGTCGATGTTTTTCATGAAAATATCCAAAAAGTTGTCGAAAACTCCAATGAGATTAAAAACAGAACACAACGCCTGACAAATGAATTCAATGTCAGTAACGGAAAAATTGACCATATTGCACTCAAAATCAAGGGATACAAAGCAATCCTTGATAAAACAACAACTGATATTCCGGATGAAAACAGCTGTCGGTTTGGCAAGTGGTTTTCAGAAGTGAGCCACACTCTGCTTAAAGGAAACACTCATCTTTCAAGTATTACACAACATCACAAAACAGTGCACCAGGGACTTAAACAAGCGATACAGGAAAATATGCAGGGGAATTTTGATACAGCACTTCAGGTATTGCAAGAGGTCGAGCATGCAAGTGAAGTCGGCTTTGAAGAGCTTCTCTCTGCCGTAAAAGAGTCAACAGGCAGATAAAGTCTAAAAGCCTCTTGTATCCAAACCTTTTGTCAAGGAGTCATCCAGTTCAAGGGCATATTCAGGGTTGCGTCTGTGCAGCTCTTTGTCAAGTTTTATGATGATGTCTTTGTTCACATTGGGATGATGACAGATTCTTAAAATCAGTTCCGAATATATTTCAAATTTCGGATGAGCACGCATACCCAGTTTTTTAGGAATTTTTCCGTAATACTTCAGTATCAGTTCAACTGCTTCTTTGAGCTCCTCTGTTGTTGATTTTTTATCTTTTATCACGTTCAAAAGCATCTCGAAGTCAGGCTTGACCTCCCTTATATGCATTGGCTTTTTGGCAGTGTTTCTCTTGTGCGGTTTTTTTGCATGTAAAAAATAAAAATACAAAAGGACCAAGATGCCAAGCGCTCCGCTCAAGGCAGCCAGAGATTTTATAAGAAGTGTTATATCCATTGCAGCAGCCTTTTTTAAAAGACAAAAGGTATTAAGCGTTTTGTCTTTTTCATATATGCAATATATGCCGGATTATGGCATTGCCACAAACTCTCTTCATAAAACAGTTTTGCCAAAAGCGTCAGCAGCAAAAAAAGGAAAAGCACAAACTCGTAATAGGTAAAATAGATCACGGCGACACCAAACATACTCACCAAGACCGAAAGATACATAGGATGCCTCACGTATGCATATATACCGCCTGTGACCAGTTCACAATTTTCTTTTATATCGGGGCGAATATTAAAGTTTCCTCTTTTATGTTCTCTTATCGCCAAAAGTCCGATGCCTATTCCAAGACCAAGAATCACCAAACCGCTATATAAATGCTGGGTTTTTGAGCCCAAAGGCAAAATCATCAAAAATATAATAAAAAACTGCAAACCGACCAATATCTTACTTTTCATTTACTCTCTTTTTAGAACTCATTATACTGGAAATAACAACAAAAACAAGTGAAAACAAAACTGTTACAAATATAATAGCATATCCCGTCGGCAAATCTAAATAGTATGAACCAAAAAGTGCTAACACAATACTCACAGAACCAAACAGACAGGCAAACACAAAGGGCTTTGTTTTTCTTTGGCTCAACCCTGCAAATGAAGGAGCGATAAGCAGAGCAAACACAACCAGCACACCGGCAGACTGCACCGATGAAGTCACGGTTAACGCAAGCATTGCAAAAAATAAAAACTCTTTTTTTGCACCGCTCATTCTTGGATAAAGCACAAACATAACAAAGGCAATGCCGCTGTATAACAGCAGACTTTTATACAAGTCTTCACTTGAAGTAAAAAGAATATCTGCCGCACTGAGTTTGGAAAAAAGTTCGGTCCCCTCTGCACTTTGCGCAAGTATGAGCATTATAGAAGATATGCCCAAAGCATATAACAATCCTATAAACGCTTCAATCTTTTGTACTTTTTTTGTAGCCCAGGTAATAATTACGGCAGCCAAAAGTGCAAAAAGCAGGGTCATGGCACTTTGATACTGCGAATCCATAAATGCAACACTCAGCGCCATGCCGACAGCGGCAATCTGCCCTATCGCCAGGTCGGTAAAAACAACACCTCTTTTAATAATCTCCAAACCAAATACAGAGTGGATAAACACTAAGGCAACAGCCAGCACAAAAGCCGGCCACAGTAACTCGACTACTGACATATTCTCTTAGCGATTCTGTTATAAAACTCTTGCAGTGTTTTACTGCCGTCAGCCCCTAAGTCATGGGGAATAATCAGAACTTTTGCTCCTGTCTTTCCTGCAATGAATTTTGCTGTTTTTTTCTCATGGTAAACATCCTGCAAAATCTTTTGCACACCCTTGTCTCTCATTATATTGATCAATTCCAAAGTGTGTTTTGAGCTCGGAGCAATCCCGGGAAGCGGTTCAATCGTTCCATATATTTTATAGTTGTATCGCTGTAAAAAATAGTTAAAAAGCGGATGATACTGTACGACCTTTTTATCTTTACATGTAAGCATTTTTGCATCAAACTTTTGTAAATAGTTTTGCCAATCATTTGTGAACTTTTTCAAATTTTTTTCATACTCCCCTGCGTGCTGCGGGTCAATTTGCGAAAGTTTTTGGGCTATGGCTTTTGCCATCGGCAGGACAGCATAAGGATCTGTTGTATAGTGAGGATTGCCCTGTGCATGCACATCACCAAAAGCACGTGAAACGGTTGTCGGTACATTTATCAAGTGCACATAGTGAGACAGATCCAAAAAACCTTTGGCTCCGTTTTGAATCTTGGCATTGTTTGCAGCACGTAAAAGCGGAGGCAGCCAGCCAAGCTCCAAACCTGCTCCGTTAATGATGAGCAAATCTGCACGACGGAGTTTTGCGATAAGCGAAGGCTTGGGCACAATAAAATGCGGGTCATACTTCGAACTTCCAAGAACCGTTACATGTACTAAATCTCCTCCTATTTTTTGCGCAATGGCACCGGCTGTTGTATATGTTGTATCTATTTTAACTGTAGCAAACAAAAAGTTTGTGAGTAAAACTGTTAGTAGTATAGTTTTAATGTTTATCATATGTTTCTCCTAATACGAGTGCGCGCCATGTGCACCTGCTGCAATGTTGAGTGAGAGCATTACTTCACTGATGTTTTTTCTCTCACCGGCTATGATTTTTGTTCTGTCGTAAGTATAAGAGAGACGCAGACGTGACATCGGAAATGGTTTATACTCCAGTTCGGCTGTGTACCTGTCCAAATTACCCGTGTCAATGCCCGCATAAGAAGACAGGTCTGTCTCATTTTTTGTAATTGCCCCATAACGCAAACCTGCTGAGTAGTTGTTGTTATACTGATAAATCAGTTCACTGTAAAGTCCTGCCTGTTTATCTGTTCCTGTGCCGACATCTTTGTTTCTGTAAAGATATTCGCTCTGCCAGACAACTGCGCTGTAGCTTCCTAACTGCTCACGCAGTGTCAAATCAAGGCCATAAACATTGGTAGTATTTGCTGTTGTATTTTTCCCGTGGGCGATACTCACACCGCCAAGAACTGACAAATCATCGCCAACATCGACACTTGATTTTATATAGCCGACGTAGAGATTATTTGACTCGGTATCGCCAAAACTTTTGTCATTTGTTCCCTGCATCGCTTCTGCACCCGCCATAATATATGTATCTGTCGGGACAACCCATTGGAATTGCACACCAGGATCACTGATGCCATCGTGACCAAAAAGTGTTTCATAAATAACAGGCTGTGCATCAAAATGCCAGGAGTGCTGGTGTTTTGCATTTATGCGTCCAAAATCACTTTTGAATTTTCCGGCTTTGACTCTTAGCCCATAAGGCAGAGATGTAGTCAGAATATATGCCTCACCTATTTCAAACTCGTTTGGCTGCAGATGAAAATATGCATAGGCCTGAAAATAGGGATCAACTACAGAGTGCATGGCTATTTCTGCATAATTAAGATTAAAGCCTCTGTTTTTGTTAAAGGGCAAAGGCGCCGGTGATATACCATCATCATTTATAAGACCCGGTATCTGAAAATTTTCATAATCACTGTTTTTCACATTCCGACTTACTGCCGACATATTTAAAATCAAAGCGATATCCGGCAAATAGGCATTTTGAGAAAAAGAGGCAGAGGTATTGACACTTTGTGTCACCTGCATCTGCGATTGTTTTGTATTCAAAGCCTCAAATTTCGCTTCTAGTTTTTGCATACTGATTTTTTGTTGTTCCAACTGCTGTTTGAGTGCATCCATATCTGCATCCGCAAATAAAGAGGAGCATACAAGCACAGAGAGACAGAGTCTTTTTTTCATTGTTTATTCTCCAATATTTTAGTAGTAATTTTTATGTTTTTTTTTTGAAATCCAAGCTGCACTATTTTGAATCGGTACTTTCTCACGCTAAAGCATGACTTGTGAAAAAAACCAAATTTTTTTCTGCAGTGCCGACTGCTGAAACATTCCTGCCATTCTCGCCCGCACTGAAGTACGGGTTCCGAAAAAGTTGTCGGCATCGGTACTTTCTAACGCTAAAGCGTGACTTGTGAAAAAAACTAAATTTTTTTCCGTAGTGCCGACTGCTGTTTCTTTCATGCCACTCTCAACCCGCACTGTGAAGTACGGGTTCCGAAAAAGCTGCTTGGATTAAACGGTATTGAATTAGGAGATTTTTGGAGGGGCCCGTGCGTAAAGAGTGTTGTGAACCTGCTTTACATGTAACGAGACTAGAGGCGCAACAACAGATTCTTTCAGTATTTCCAGTGCTGTCAGATAATTTATGGCAACAGGGGTATCGGCATGTGACAGGCTTGACTGCACTGTACAGATTTTACAGTCGTTATGCTGTTTCAAATCATTATGATGATGAAAAACACCCATAAAAGTTGCAATAATAAAGATAATACTGAGATATTTTTTGAAAAACTGAGTTATCATAATGAAATTTTATCATAATTATCAGTTGATTAAAAGAAATATTTTACACAGCTTTTACACTTCATTGTTATACTATTGCTATTTTTAATATTAACGGAGGAGCTTGTGAGTAAAAATGTTGTACTGGTATTCGAAGCAAATGATACAGATATAGTAGATATAGAAAACTATATAGCTTCCCGTGGCTATGAAATAAAAAAAATAGATAAAAAAACAAAAAAAGCAGATAAAAATATTATTGAATTTGCAACAGGCTACCATTTCAATCTCAAAACAAAAGAAACTTTTTATCAAAACCAAAAGCTCAAACTGACTAAAAAAGAGAGCCTTTTTTTGAAACTTCTTCTCCTGAACATGGGGCAGGTAGTCACCTTTGAACAGGCCACAAACTATATATGGAACAAAGAAGAGCTGATAACCGAAAACAATTTGCGAACCTTGGTATGGCGGCTCAGAAACAAACTAAAAACTGACATTATCAAAAATAATCAGGGGATTGGTTATTTTATAGAAGCTTAATGATTTTACTATAAACAGATGGTGGACAGCTAGGGATTCGAACCCTAGGTAGATTGCTCTACACCCGCGTTCCAGGCGAGCGCCTTCGACCACTCGGCCAGCTGTCCTTTGTTGTAAGAGCGGTATTATAGCAGAGCTAAGTTTTAATAGTGCTAAAAGTTTGTAATTTTGTATCATAAACAGTATATGACGCATAAGGAAGCGCAATGCCAAAAGCATCTTCGAGTGACAGATTTTGCACAACTGCCATAAAAGTTCTAATGACCCCCGCATGCGTGACCACTAAAACATTCTCACCCTTTTGCGCAGGCAACTCTTCGAAAAAGAACGTTTTGACTCTTTGCATATATTTTTCATAAGACTCACCGTCAAGGGCTTTTATCCACTGTGCAAAGTTTTCATATTCTATACCCTGCGCCCTAATCTCTTCATATCCGAGTCCTTCATGTCTTCCCCATGATTTTTCCCGCAATTTTGATGTATATACTGCTTTTTTTGCCTGGGAGAAGGGTTGTATTGTCTCTTTTGCCCGCCTGAGATCTGAACAGTAGACCAAATCAAATGCCTTACATGTAAAAGCTTTCGCCAGCTTTTTGGCATCCTCATGCCCTTTTTTTGAAAGGCCTATGTCATTATGTCCGTTGTATTTGCCGATATATGCCTTTTGCACTTCACTATGGCGGATAAGTGTTATTTTCATACCAAACCGACTATAAGAACATTTAACAGTACAAGTTCTGTCACTTCTATGCAAAAACCGTAAATATCACCCGTAAACCCGCCGTATCGCTTCATAAAAAAATGTTTGCATACAAACAGCACCAACAAAGCAACAAACAGCAAAACAAAACTGTGAAAGAGTATGCTGATTGCTGTAACATATACCACACTTATCAAAAACTGTTTTTGCGAAAACTCTTTTTTTGCCAAAGCACCCATTCCGTTTGCAGAGAGATAGGGATAGAGACAGATTGCAGCAACTGCCGTAAAACGTGAAAGCATAAGCACGACAGGTAAAAGATACATCGCATCCAAAGCCGCTACAGAAGATGCCTTGAGCAGTAAAAACACTACCGTAAAAATCATACCCATCCCGCCGTTATAGGGGTCTTTCATTACATGTAAGGCCTTTTCTTTGGGAACAAACAAGCCGTCTACAGTGTCTGCGAAACCATCAAGATGCAAGGCACCTGTCACTAAAGCCCACAAGGAAAAAACAATGAGGCTACCATGTAAAGGCGGAAAAAAAAGAGTAAGTAACAAAAAAGTACCATACAAAAGCAAACCGAGCAAAAAACCGACAAACGGATAAAACATCACCGCATAGCCGTTTATGCCTTTATAAAAATCATGCACTTTAAAAAAAGGAAGAATGCTGAGCATTGAAACAGCCAGAGTAAAGCCTTTGAAGAGTTTGCTCATTTTATCTGTGTACTGATTCCGGCCACAACATGATAGACCTCATCACATTTTTGTGCAAGCATTTGAGAGAGCTTTCCGCTGATATCCACAAACTGACGGGCAAGTTTATTCTCAGGAATAATGCCACAACTCACATCATTCATAACAAACACAATGTCTTGTTTTAATGCTATAACATTCGCCAATTCCGCTTCCATTTCCGTATAACTTTTTTCACGATAGAGCATATTATTGATCCACATACTTACACATTCAACAAGTACCGCACCCTCCTGTAAAGCTATTTTTTCTCTGAGATTTATCGCCTCTTCGACTGTGATGAAATCACTCTTGCGTTGCTGCTGGTGCTGTGCTATACGTTCTTGCATTTCATCATCTATGAATTCTGTTGTTGCAAGATAAACAGGTTTTTTGTCTGAGAGTTGTTTAATGTAATTTTCGGCACTACGGGATTTTCCACTCTTAATGCCGCCTATAAATAATGTTTTCATTTTAAAATTATAGCAGTTTTATAATATTTTTCGATATTATTGCATAAAATAATTTCCGGAAGCGATGCTTTAGCTTCGTCTTTTAGTCTTCAAAACACAAAGCCCGTACTAAAGTACGGGTTCCGAAAAATTAATGAGGGGAGATATAACGTGCTGAGCATTTCAACTTTTTTGCAACTTCTAAAAGAGTCCTTCCGTGACCTTTTGCCAATCATACTTGTGATTATGTTTTTCCAGCTTGCCATCATCCAGAGTGTCCCGCCAAACTGGCTGAGCACGGCCATAGGTTTAGGCATCGTCGGTGTGGGGCTTGCCGTATTTTTACTTGGTCTTGAAGTCGGGATTTTTCCTGTAGGAGAAGGGCTTGCGAGTGAATTTGCCCACAAAGGCTCAACCTTTTGGATTTTGATTTTCGGCTTCATGATAGGTTTTGGAACCACCATTGCCGAACCTGCGCTTATCGTCATCGCAGACAAGGCTGCAAGTATCAGTGCAGGACGGATTGACGCTACAGTGCTAAGAACTGTTGTTGCCTTTTCTGTCGGTTTTGCCATTGTTTTAGGGGTATGGCGCATCATTAAAGGGCATCCTATCCACTACTACATTATTGCAGGGTATATCCTGGTTGTCAGCGCAACGGCTTTTGCTCCCCAGGAGATAGTGGGCCTTGCCTATGATTTGGGCGGAGTTACCACATCCACTGTCACCGTTCCGCTTGTTGCCGCCCTTGGTATAGGACTGGCTTCTACCATCAAAGGGCGTAATCCTGTACTTGACGGCTTTGGTCTCATCGCCTTTGCTTCGCTCACACCTATGATATTTGTACAGTTTTACGGTATCGTTGTGTACCAGTTCATAGATGCTTCTGCAACTGTTGTTCCTGCTGTTATCAAAGAGATTGAGACAGTCAACCTGGACTTTAGCGCCATGACAATCTTAAAAGGACTACTGGGTGTCATCACAGATGTCCTGCCTATTTTGGTGATTATTCTCTTTTTTCAGTACATCATTCTAAAAAAACCCATAGAAAATCTCAAGAATGTGATGATAGGTTTCGGGCTGGTTATCCTGGGGCTTGATGCCTTTATAGTCGGCTTGGAGATGGGACTTTTTTCTGTCGGTGAGACTATGGCATTTGAGCTTACCCGTTATGACAACAACCTTATCATCTACTCTTTTGGTTTTTTTATCGGTTTTTCAACCACCATGGCAGAACCTGCGCTTACAGCAATCGCAAGAAAAGCAAAAGAGGTCAGTGACGGTAAAATCAATGACTTTGTTCTTCGTCTTTTTGTAGCGCTGGGCGTTGCTATAGGAATTGCACTCGGAGCCTACAGAATCGTTACCGGCGGTGAAATAGTCTACTACATCATAAGCGGATATATTTTTGTCATCATCCTCACCTTTTTGGCACCAAAATACATTATTCCCATCGCCTATGACAGCGGCGGAGTCACAACCTCAACCGTTACCGTTCCTCTTGTTGCTGCTCTTGGACTTGGACTGGCAACAAACATAGACGGCAGAGACCCGCTCATAGACGGTTTCGGACTCATTGCCTTTGCTTCTTTGTTTCCAATGCTTACCGTTATGCTCTATGGTATTATTACAGAAAAAATGGGAGTTAAAGGAGAGCGGGAAAAAGAAGAAATCCATATGGAAGAGTTGCGACATGCACTTGAAGATGTACAGAATATGGAACTCTCAACTATAAGAGTGGACGGTGCAGACGCACTACACCACTCTCCGCATATGAGCTTTTCTGCAGTACATGTAATCGTTCCAAAAGACAAACAGGAAGAGGCAATTATTGCAGCAAGAGATGCGGGTGCAAGAGGGGTAACTATCATGAGTGCACACGGTATGGGGCTTGAACATATGGAAAATTTTTATGACAGACTCCATGCGGGCGCAACTGATGCAAACCTGATGTTTATCACCCAGACAAAAAATGTTGACAAAATTATAAGAGAAATAATAACAAAACTCGACATCACAGGAAACGGCAGAGGGCTTACCTTCGCCTACCCTGTTTCTCACATCAAAGGCCTGCGTCTGAAACTCACTGACTTATAATGCTTTCTCGGAACCGGTACTTTCTATGCTGAAGCATGACTTGTGAAAAAAACTAAGTTTTTTTCTGCAGTGCCGGCTGTTGCAATAGTTTTGCCGCTCTCAGCCCGGACTGAAGTCCGCGTTCCAAAGAAATGCTTACTTCTTTCTGTTTTTTTTATGAAGTCTTCTTCGAAATTTTTCTATTTTATCTATCTCGTGTTTTTCCAGCGAAATACTTATATTTTCTACCTCTTCACCTATTTTTACACTCAGCATTTCGGATTTTCTCATGGCCAGAATCTGTGAAGAGAAGATACTTCTGTGCCCTGAAATCAAGAAGCTTATAACTGCTGCAAGTGCTGCATAGTGTGCGATATCTATCCCGAAGAGTTCTACTGCCATAATCGTTGAGGCAATAGGTGTATTTGTGGTGGCCGAAACAACACTTACAAAGCCGAGGGCTGCAAAAAGCGTAATATGTTCGGGAGAGATGATGGAGCCAAAAAAATGCCCGCTTGTTGCCCCGATGTAAAAGATCGGCGTAATGACACCCCCGCTTCCTCCTGCGGCAAGAGAAAGAGAAGTAAATACTGTTTTTAAAAGAAATGTATACCAGTGAATGTCCTGAGATGCAGCGGTATGGGGATTGAGAGCATCTGCAATTGTACTCATTCCCAAACCTATATACTGCTCACCGAAGACCAAGGTCAGTGCGACTATCAAAATACCGCCCACAAAAGCTTTGATGTATGTATTTATTTTGATGCTTTTTACATATGTATGGCTGTAGGAGATTGTTGTTATCACTATATCAGAAACAAAACCGAAAAAGAGTCCGGCAATGACCACTTTGGCTATCAGCCAGATATCCAAAGAGATATCCTGAAAAAAATGCAGGTCATAATAGGTATATTCTATCCCCAGAAACTGGGCTGTTGTAAAAGCGGCAAAACCTGCAATAAAAGACGGCAGAAGCACATCATACATAATCACACCGATAATTAACACCTCAACACCGAAGATTGCTCCGGCTATCGGGGTACCGAAAACTGTGGCAAAACCGGCACTGATCCCGCATACAACAAGCTTTTTTCTGTCTTGTTTGTGAAACTTCAAAAGCGTAGAAATAAAAGAGGCAACACCTGCCCCGATCTGCGCGCCAGGACCCTCTTTTCCGACAGAAGCACCTGCAAAAATACTTAAAACGGTCGCAAGTGTTTTTACGGGAATGACCGAAACATCTATTTTCCCGTTATCTTTATGAATTGCGGAAATAACTTTTTCCGTTCCGTGCCCTTCTGCACTCGGGGCAAAGGTTTTCACCAGCCATACAGTCAGAACAAGGGCAAAAGGAAGCGTATAGTAGTATTCAAACGGCAAAAAAGAACGGCTTGTTTCACTATAGGCTAAAATTTTTAAAAAGCCTGTAACTGTTGCACCAATCATTATGCCGATAATTGATGAGAGAAAAACCCATTTTGTAACACTGAAAAAAATAGCTGTCTGTTCTGTTATATGATTTTGTATCATCTCATTTTCTACTTTAAAGTCTTTAAAAAGATTATAACACTTTTTATTAAGATTGTATTAGAACTTTTTCCAAAAAGAACTGCTGAGCAGGACAAAAACAGTATAACACTCCAATCTGCCTATAATCATAGCCACGGAGAGAAAGATTTTGTCAAAATCAGAGAAAAAAGAAAAGTTGTCTGCAGGGCCTACCATAGAGAATCCGGGACCGATATTGCCTACTATGGCAAATGCACCCGAAACTGCAGTCATCGCATCATACCCCCGGGCATAAATATAGACGGTTACTATGGCTACAGTAATCATAAAAAGCGTAAAAAAACCAAACGTTGAAGACAAAATCCGCTCTTTTTGCTTGAGCCCGTCGATAAAAACAGAAATAATCATATTTGGATGCAGTATTCTTTTAAGCTCCGCAGAGAGTGTTTTAAAAATAATTACATGGCGGATGATTTTAATGCCGCCTGCCGTTGAACCGGCATTGCCCCCCATCAAAAGCCCCAAAAATATAATTGCTATAGCCAAATGCGACCAGGAGCCGTAATCTATAGTTGCAAATCCTGTTGTTGTCATGACAGAAGCAATCGTAAAAGATGAGTGTTTGAGGGCATCATAAAAAGAATCTCCGCTGATATCTACATGTACAAGACTCAAAGCAAGACTCAGCAGTAAAAAAACTGTAAAATACCATCTGACCTCTTCTGTTTTGTACCCGCTGACATCCCTGAAATAAAGCTTTAAATGGGCTAAAAAATTTATCCCTGCCAGCATCATAAAAATTGTCGTTGTCCAAATAATGCCGTCATTGCCAAAAGAGCCAAGAGAATCATTTTTTGTAGAGAACCCTCCCGTGGAAACTGTCGAAAAGGCATGGTTGAGCGCATCAAACCAACTCATACCGAAAAACTTCAAAAGCAGCATGTCAACCAGTGTCAGCAAGGCATATACTATCCACAGGCGCAAGGCTGTATCTTTTATTTTTGGTGTCAGTTTTTCAAGAGAAATTCCTGTTGATTCGGCTTTAAAAAGAGAGAGGCTTCCCGTAGGATTGATGACTGACAAAAGCCCAACGCCCAAGACAATAACGCCAAGCCCTCCAAGCCAGTGCATCAGACTTCTGTGAAAAAGTATCAAATGGGGCAGAGCTTCTATATCGCTGTAAACTGTTGCTCCCGTTGTTGTAAATCCGCTGACGGCTTCAAAAAACGAAGAGGCAAGAGACACATTTGTATAAAGAAACAGCGGTATGGCTCCGGCAACGCCAAGCAACACCCAGAGCAGATTAACCACCAGGATACTCTCTTTTATTTTCAAATCCAGTTCATGCTTTCTCAGCCACAGCCATACGCCAAGATTGATCAAAAAAAACACCCCGTCATAAAGCAAAAATTTTCCATACGCTTCTTTGTATATAACGCCTATCAAGACATCAAACAAAAAAAGTGCAGAAACAGTAATGCCTATAAGAGAGAGAATCTTCAGCACATTTTTATAGTTCATAAATCCATTCTTTTACTTTTGCACTTGTTTTTACTGCACAAAAGGCTACAATCAAATCATTTTCCTGCAGTCTCACTTTTTCACTGAGACTCCGTATCACATTTTCTCTTATATAAAAGAGGCTGGATTCTTTTACATGTAAAGGTTTTATCACTTTGTCAATAAGCCTCGAGGCGGGAAAAACTTTACGCATAAAAACCACTGCCTTTGCCCCGCAGTAACTTTTTTGAATAACAACACCTGTAGAACTGATCTCTTCCATGATTGCATTGTAGGCACTCATTTTTGGACCTCTGACAACGACTATCCCCAAAGAGTGCATCAGGTTGTAATATTCCATTTCATTGTTAATCGCAACCACTTTTTTTATGCCGCTCTCTTTTGCTTCGAGACATTTTATGATGTTATACTCATCATTGTTGGTCGCTGCTATAAAAATATCGGCACTCTCCAGTCCTTCATCTTCAAAAATATCATGCGAACCGTATTTATAGTTAATGATGGAGACCCTGCCTTTGAGCTCCTCGTCCGCTGTTTCACAAAGTTTTAAATCTTTTTCTACCAGTTTGACCTCTTTGTCTGCTTTTAGAAGTTCCTGCGAAATGGCAATCCCCAGTTCACCACCGCCAAATACAACACATCTTTGAATATCGAGAGTGTTGTCCACATCCAATTTCTGGCACACCTGCTTGATTTCATTTTCATCACCAAAAAAATAGACAAGATCATTGGGAAGAATTTCCACATCTGTATCAGGAATGCAAAAATCCTTCTTGCGTTCAATGCCGACTATTTTAAAATGCTCAGAACTGATGCTTTGCGGAAGTGTTTTGCTTGAAACCATAACAGAAATAAGTTTGCAGGGTGTGTATTTAAAAAATTTTACATTATTTGCTTTTGGGTACAAAAGAAGTGAAGAAACGGCCCCCGAGGTAAGCTTTAAAGGGAAAATAACTTTTTCAACAGCAAGTCTCTTTTGGATAACCTGCTCTTGAAAAAAATATTTTTGCACCCGTACAAATTTTCTCTTTACATGTAAAGCCGCATCTACTGTCATTGCAGCAATAAGATTTACATTGTCAATATTTGTCACTGCTATAAACAGGTCGATTTCCTGACCGGTAAAACGCTTATATGTGTGTATGTCCTCGACATCCCCCTGAAGCGGTAAAATATCCAGACTCTCCTGTATCCTGTCCAAAGCCTGTGAATTTTTATCAATGACAGTAACGTTGTGTCCCACACTCAGTGTTTTGGCAAGGTTAAAACCAACCTTTCCGGCACCCGCAATAATTATATGCATATACCACCCTTAAAAAAGATTAGCCAATTATATCACTATAGTCATATTTTTTTGTATCTATGTAATATTTTTTCCCTACAATAATAATTCTTTCATCTTTTTTTGCACTCTTTTTAAATCTTGCTTTGATTTTTTTAATTTTTTTTGCTGAAAAACCACGTTTTTTAAGATGCCTGTTTAAAGAGACAACCTTGCTCTCTTGGGCAACCTCGGATTCTATTACTGCCTCAAGCATCTCCTCCTCGGCTACTGCTTCTTGCGGAGCATTGAGCATAAACTGTGACGAAATACTGCTGAGAATATTTTTGAGCTGTTCATCTTTTTCTTTATAGATTCTTTCTATTTTTTCACGCTCGGCTATAAGCATCTGCTCTTTTTGGTCTCTAAGGCTCCGCGTTTCATTCTCCAGAGTATCCACACGCGACTGCAGTTTTTGATTTTGTTCTTCAAGAAGTTTGTAATATCTGTCATTGCTGAGTGTGGTGCGTCTTGGCTGCAGAGTTTTTCGCCCTGTTTTTGCCTGTGTCTCATCCAGCAGCACCATTTTGACACCGTTCTCTACAACACTTTGCAAAGAACCCCGTCGGACCCGGTTGTGTATAGCCTCTTTTGAAACACCAAAATACTCAGCCGCATCATTTATGCTCATCTTTTTCATCTTTTTTCCCCTGCTAACGCATGTTTTCAAAAACCAAAGGAGCTTCCCACTCACCTTCACGCACCATTTTCATCACCTTTTGCAGATCATCAAGCTTTGCGCCTTTTACACGGATAGAATCCCCTTCTATCTGGGCGTTGACTTTGAGTTTCATCTTTTTAACATCTGCAGTGATTTTTTTCGCCTCTTTGGATTCTATATAATCCACAATTTTAAAAGTCGCCTTGCGTGTGCCTCCACTGGCATCTTCCACACGAAGTTCATCCAGCACTTTTGAGGAAAGCCCCTGTTTTAGCAGTTTTGCTATAACAATGTCTTTGAGTGCATCCAGTTTGTTATCACTCGAAGCAACAAGCACCAGTACTTTGTCTTTCTCTTTCAGATTCACTTCATACGGTGTTCCCTTGAAATCATAACGATTGGAGACTTCTCTGTCTACCAGGTTAATAGCATTTTTCAAATTCTGCATATCTATTTTTGCCGTTATATCAAACGAGTGTTCTTTTGCCATAGGTGTTATCCTTTTTTTGTTTTAATTATAACATAGTTTGTTTGTTATCAATAACAGTCGGTACTACAGAAAAAAATTTAGTTTTAAAAATGCAAGGTCGGCACTGAAGTACCGATTCCGAACAGTATAAATCCAACTATACATACAAAATTGACTTATATCATCTCCATGTAAAGAAAAAATAGCTATTATCACTCTAATTATTTTACATCTAGGTACTTATATGCAAGAAGAGTTAGAAAAAAAACTCAACAAACGTGAACGCTACAAAGCCAGACTCAAACCCTATGACTATTTTGTCAAAGAGTTCGATACCATTGATTTTGAGAGTCTGGGTGAAGGTGACAGGTACTATCTGCAGGATTTTGGCATTTTCAATACCGATTTTTTGGAAGATGAATTCACCATTCGTATTCGCGTAGCCGGAGGCAGAATCAGCACAAAACAGTTTAATTTTTTGGCAGATATTGTCAACAAATATGATTTGACCCTTGTAGTCACGGCACGTGCAGGCTTTCAACTCCATGATGTCGAAGCCGACGATGTCCATGAACTTTTCAGACTCTTGAATGAAAACGGACTCATAACCTGGCAAAGTTTTGGCGACAACATCAGAAATATAGTCACTGATATCTATGACGGCGTCAACAAACACGCAAAAATTGAAGTCTATCCGCTGATACAACAGATGCAGGACTACATCATCAAAAACCCGAAATATGTCGGCATGCTGCCCCGCCGTGTCAGTATCGGTATCTCGGGTAACGAGGCAAATGTCAACTCCTTTTTTGCAAATGACCTCTACTTTGCACTTGCCAAAAAAGAAAACACTTACGGTTTTAATGTCTATATGGGCGGCAAAAATACGGAAATAGCACAGGATGCAGATGTATTTTTGCTTTATGAGGAAGTTTTTGATTTTTTTACGGCTTTTGTAGAGACATTTTATACGCACGGCTCACGCTTTTCACGTTCTAAAACCAGACTCTTTTACATGATAGAAGAGTTGGGGCTGGACAAACTCAAAGCACTTATCGAAGATGTCTATGGAAAAAAATTCAATGCTGCCGGCAAACTGCAGCTTTTTCATGGCGAATTTAATGAATTTGAACTTTTAAACAACAACAAATATGCCTTTTGTTATCAAACAGACTTCGCCCGTCTCTCGCCAAAAGAGATGCGGCAAATCAGCGACTATGCGAACAAACACGATGCCCATATTCGTTTGGGGATTGACCAAAACATCTATATTGTCGGCATAAACGAAAAAACAGCGCCTTTTGATTCGCCCGCGCTCAGCTCTACAGTAGTATCCTGTGCCGGCAATCTTTGTCCCTACGCAGTTTGGAGCATTAAGGATGAAAGTGCCAAATACCTGCCCCTGGAAAAAATCTACGAACATAAAATAAAAGTCGGGTTTTCAGGCTGTGCCAAAGGGTGTGGACGCCATCGCCATACCGACATCGGGCTCATAGGCTTGAAAACCAACAACTTCGGAGATACCGACGGAGGGGCAAGAGTTTTTATAGGTGCCGAACACGACAGCGGAAAAAGTGTAGCAAGACAGCTTTTTTCCATGGTGCCTTTTGTGCACTTAAAAGAGACAATAACACTCATTGTAGAACTTTTTGAAAAAAGCAAATATAAAAATTTTCAGCTTTATGCACATCACGTTTTAAACAAATATTCTGAAGATTTTGTCAGCCTCTGGCATCTGTACAATCTCAAAAACAAAACAGCACTCACACTTCCAAAACAAAACAATATACTTACATGTAAAGAAGAAGAAAAATTGCTTTTTGAAAGTTTTTCAGATGTAATACTTATAGAAAACGACTTTAAAAAGAGTGTAAGTGCTTTGGCAAAAGAGTTATGGACGGTAGAGGGCAAAGACCCTCACTACAAACCGCCTATGAAAAGGGTAAATGTCAGATGAAGTTTAAATTTGCTAGAATAAATAAAAAAAGATTATACAGTATCCTTTATGAAACAACTAAACTATAACTACACATCAAAAAAAGAGTTCATCAAGTATTTACATGTAAACGATGTGCCTCTTTTTGATGACAAAATTTTAATCCAAATGTTCACCTCTTTACAAAATAAAGAAGAGATAGAACGCATTGCAAATGATGTCTGTGCAATCTTGCCTCATGCAAAACTCATCGGCTGTTCAAGTGCGGGAGAGATTCTTGAAGAAAAAATGCTTGAGAGAAGTGTTGTTTTAAGTATCTCTGTTTTTGAAAATACAACCCTCCATACATTATACATGGATGATGAAAATTCCCATCGGCTTGGTGTCAAAGTTGCCAATGCTCTCTTGCAGGAGGAGACAAAATGTGTCATCTCGTTTGTAGATGGATTATCACACATTGGAGAAGAGTATCTTAACGGCTTTAACTCCTGCAATAAAACAGGCGTTCTTGTAGCCGGCGGTATGTCTGCAGACCTTTTTAGCTTTGATGATACTTTTGTCATTTATCAAAACAAAATTTACAAAAAAGGTGCTGTTGGAGTTGCGCTCAGAGGAGAAGATCTTGAAGTCACAAGTGATTACAACCTGGGCTGGAGAGCTGTCGGTCCGACTTTTACAGTGACAAAAGCAGAGGGCAACAGAGTTTATGAAATAGACAACAAACCCGTAAAAACACTCTATGCAGAAGTTTTAGGCGAAGACGTTGTGACAAATCTTCCCGCCTCGGCAGTCGAATTTCCTCTGTTAAAGCAAAAGAACGGTGTTTTGGTTGCGCGTGCAATGGTGAGTATTCTCGAAGATGAAAGTATCCTCTATGCAGGACTTTTTGAAGAAGGAGACAAAGTCAGTTTCGGTTTGGGAAGTGCCACACAGGTGAATGCACATCACCCTGAAGAAATACTCAAAGAAGAAAACAAAGAAATTCAGGCGGCCTTTATCTACTCCTGTGCCGCACGCAAGCAGTTTTTGTCCTTTGAGTTGGAAAAAGCATTCTCCCGCATAGCACAACTTGCCCCTACAGCAGGCTTTTTTACCTATGGCGAATTTTATACAGACACGCAACAGGCAAACCTGCTCAATATTACAAATACTCTGCTGTTTCTTAATGAAAAAAATACACAACATATAAAAAAAGAAGTACCAAAACAAACAGACGCACCTGTGCAAACAGGTAAATTGACAGAGAGTGCCACCCTGCACCTCATCGACTATGTCTCCAAAAACCTTCAACTCCAACAAAAAGAGTTTGATGCAACAAAATTCAAACTTAACGAATTTTTAGAAGCCATCAACAGTGTTGTCATTATTTCAAAAACTGACTTACAGGGAAAAATCACCTATGTCAATGAACAGTTCGAAAAAATCAGCGGCTACAAAAAAAGTGAACTGCTGGGAAAATCGCATAATATAGTACGCAGTCCTCTGATTGAAGCAGATGTATTTAAAGATTTATGGCAAACCATACAAAAAGGCAATATCTGGCACGGAACACTTTCAAACCGCAAAAAGGACGGCTCTCTCTACTATATAAAAACACATATCTTTCCAATTTTTGATCAAAACTATACTATCACAGAGTACTTGGCTATCCGCCAAGATATAACAGATGTTGTCGAGAGCAAAAAAGCCTATGAAAATCAGCTCAAATTTACAAATATGCTCCTTGACAATGAAGAAAACATAGTCATTGTCACAAAAAACAATAAAATAGACAAAGTCAACCAAGCATTTTACAGGTGCTTCGGATATAAAACTTTAGAAGATTTTACAAGCTGGCATGAGTGTATCTGTGATCTTTTTATAGAAAAAGAGGGCTATCTGAAAAAAGAAAAAAGACCAAAGGTCTGGTATGACCCGATTTTAAAAGAGCCTCACAAAATTCATCTGGCATTGATGCTTGATGCCAACAACCAGAAACGGATTTATCATGTACGATCCCGCCAGGTTGTTTATGATGATGAAACCATCTATATCATCAACACCTTCAATGACATTACCGAACTCGAACAGGCAAAAGAAAAAGCACAACGGGCAGAAGCGGCGCAGGTAATGTTTTTGGCAAATATGAGCCATGAGATACGAACACCGATGAACGGAATTTTGGGCTTTGGGGAACTTTTGCAAAACACCCAGCTCTCAGATACACAAAAAAAATATGTAGATATCATCAACAGTTCAACCCAGACACTTTTAAACATTATTAATGATATTCTTGACTCTTCAAAAATTGCCAACAATAAAATAACACTTGAACATATAGAAATAAATCCTTATGTTGAGTTCAATACAACCTATGAACTTCTTAAATCATTGGCAGAAAAAAAATCATTGCTCTATCTGCATAAGTTTGATACAAAAATGTTTGAGTGCATTATCAGTGATCCGACAAGACTGCGCCAAATCATGACAAACCTTCTCTCAAATGCCATTAAATTCACTCCTGAAAATGGAGAGGTTCTCTTTCAGACGGAGGTTATAAAAACAAATAACGATTTTCAAACTATCCGTTTTAGTATTCATGATACAGGCATAGGCATACCAAAAGAAAAACTGCAAACTATATTTAAACCTTTTTCTCAAGCCGATGACTCTACCACACGTAAATTCGGCGGCACAGGACTCGGTCTCACCATAAGTGCAGATTTGGTAAAACTCTTTGGAGGCAAACTGGAAGTAGAGTCGCAAGAAGGCAAAGGCACCACATTTTTCTTTGATTTAGAATTTAAAAAGTGTACAGGCATGCCTACATTGAAGAAGCTTTTAGCAGACTATGAACTGATACTCATAGAAGACAATCATGAATTTGTTATACAAAAGATAGCCCAGACATTGGACTCTTTTCATCTGAACTATACACGTTTGCCCAAAGAGAATGATTTTACAAAGAAACTTTCTCAAAACACTATTTTATTAACCCTGGATACCACTGTTGGTATGCAGGCAAGAGATCTTCTCCCGCGGGAACAAATCATCTGTATCAGCGATACATGCAATAATGAGCATCTTGATTGTGTTGATTTGACTTTTGATGAATCTTTTAGTTCGAATTTATATAATTTTCTTCTCTCCAAAATGCAAAATCATGCTGCAATGCACAAAGAAAACGAACAGACTATAACACAGACATTAAAAATTCTTGTTGCCGAAGATTATGACATTAACCGCATGCTTATAGAATCTCTTCTGAACAAACATCCAAACATCAGTTATGAATTTGCAAATGACGGAGAAGAAGCTGTTCAAAAAGCAACGGCTTCCTCGTATGATATGATATTTATGGATGTCAATATGCCGAAAATGAACGGTATCGATGCAACAAAGAAAATACGACAAAAACTAAAGCATCATATTCCCATCATAGCGCTCACAGCCAATGCACTTGACGGAGACAAAGAGCGCTTTCTCGCTGCAGGAATGGATGACTATATAGCCAAACCTATCCAAATCAAGGAACTCCAAAGAGTCATCACAAGATATGCTCCCGCACAGAGTATTCACATAGATGACAAACCCGATGACTTTAATTTTAATGCTCTGCTCAAAGAGATAAAAGAACGCTTGGAACTCGATGATGCCATCATCATAAAACTTCTGAGTGCTTTTACAAAAAACTTTCGCAGCGCACTTGAAGAACTTGAAACTGCATTTGAAACAAATGATACACAAACCATACTGCACCTGGCCCACAAACTCAAAGGTTCCTCAGCAACACTTGCCCTGGATGAAATAGCTGATATGATGGGAGAGATAGAAAAAGATATAGCCAATAATATTTCAATTAGCTATAATGACAAAATTAAAACACTCAACACCTATACCAATCTACTGGAGGATGGTTTAAAAGATGCAACATAAACTACATATTGTCATAGTCGATGACGAAATAGTTAATCTGCTTTTACTCGAAAGTATTGTAAATGCAGAAGGCTACGAGCATATCAAGACTTTTGAAAATGCTCACGAAGCATTAAGCTATATGCAATCAAACACTGTTGATGCACTCATTACCGACTTCAATATGCCTGAAATGGACGGGATAGAACTTCTCAAGCAGGCAAAAGCACTCTACCCTGACCTGGTAAGCATTATGATCACAGCCAACAATGACAATGAAATGATGCACCGTGCCCTTGAAAGCGGTGTAACCGACTTTTTGACAAAACCTATCTCTCCGCTTGTTTTTAAACTGCGTTTAAATAATATTTTGAAACTGAAAAATTCTCTCAATATCACACAGCATTTCAATGAACTTTTAACAACAAAGGTAGAAAAAGCAACAGCCGCATTGCAAAAGAGCGAATATGAAGCCCTTGAGGTACTCTCAAAAGCAGCAGAGTACAAAGATCCCGAAACAGCAAGCCATATCAGCAGAGTCTCTCACTATTCTAAGCTTTTGGCAAAAGCAGCCGGACTCTCTGAAGAAGAACAAAAAATTATTTACTATGCCGCTCCTCTGCATGACATAGGAAAAATCGGCATTAATGACGCCATTTTACTCAAACCGGAAAAACTGACAAAAGATGAATTTGAAAAAATGAAAGAGCACTCCATAATTGGTGCGAAAATATTGCAAGGCAAAGAGAATATTTTTCTCAAGGCAGGAGCAGTCATAGCCCAGTCACATCATGAAAAATACAACGGCAAAGGGTATCCAAAAGGACTCAGTGGCAAAGAGATTCCTTTATATGCCCGAATTGTAGCTGTTGCTGATGTATTTGATGCACTGACATCAAACCGGCCGTATAAAAAAGCATGGGACTTTGACAAAGCCTTACAGCTGTTAATCGCCGAAAAGGGAGAGCATTTTGACCCACAGATTGTCGAATATTTTATCCAAAACATAGATGAAATAAAAACCATCTATGCCAAATTTCAGGATGATTAACTACAGTTTACTTTTTCAAAAGAGATTAAATATTCATCCCTTTGTATCGGGAATACCTTCACAAGATAGTGCTGGCCTTGCTTATCTGTCACCTGTTTGCTGTATGTCTGATAATTTTTCATCGTTATAATGATATCTTCAATAAATTTTGCGTCAAACTTTTCAAAAGCCTGTGCCATATTTGAAGAAAACTCTCCAAACTCATTTTTAAATTTTTCGTTTGCATATTTCAGTTTTGTATCTGTATAAAAGATTGCCGTCGCATAAAACTCATTTAAATAACTTTTGCAAAGTGTACTGACTTTCATGCTGCATTGCAGTTCAGTTTCAATCTGTTTTTGACGAATAACCTGCTCTACTTTTAATTTGAGCTCTTCAGGAGAAAACGGTTTTTTGAAATAATCCAGCACCCCCGCTTTATACGCATCTCGCATCACTTCTATATCTAGGGTACTCGAAATCATAAACACCGGTAAATGGAAATTTTTTTCATCTTCTTTGATTTGCTTCAAAGCCTCTAACCCGCTCATATCCGGCATCTGCATATCCAACAGCATTAAATCAATCTTGGACTGTGCGACTTTTTGAATCGCTTCTGTACCATTGTGTGCCTCAAGAATCGTATACCCGCAAGAAGATAAAATATTTTTCATCATTCTTCTGATAACACGGGAGTCATCGACTATCAGCAGTGTATAATTTGGATTTATTTGCATACTTTCTATAATGGACAAAATCTCTTTGACTGTTAAATTTGCATTTTTTCCTTTGAGCAGATAGTCCAGTATCCCGAGTCTGAACAACTCGTCTCTTCGCAAAAGATCATTTTCTGAAGTAAATATAACAATTTTAGTCTCTTTGTTGGCTTCTTTAATCTCATCAATTAAATCTTCACCTTCTCCATCGGGAAGATGCAAATCAAGAATAACAAGAGAAATTTCATTTTCTTGCAAAATCTCTCGTGCCTTTGCCAAATCATAACTCTGCAAACAGCGAAAACCCTGTTCTTTTAATCTTGCTGTTAATGTATTGTTAATGACTCTTGAATCTTCAACAATAAGAACAGTAAAATTTTCATTTTTAATTCTTTGTTTTTCCTGTATACAGCTAAACATATCTAGTTCCATTAATTTTTTCTGAATTTTTATTATTATATCTTATTTGCGTAAAACAATCAAGAAAATTATTTTTTGTTAAAATGAAAGTCCTCCACCAAAATTTTGCGCAAAACTCGGGTCGCTGTACCCTGCCATTGTAGACTTCATGCGAAGTTTTTCTATGTCTGCTTTTGAAGATATTCCCTGAGGGCAGACTAAAGTACATTCATTGCACAAAGTACAATCCCAGACACCGTTTGTCTGCACGGTGTCTATCTTCTCTTTGGGCTCTGCCTCGCGTTTGTCACTGACATATTTCCAGACACCTGTCAACGCGAAAGGTCCTAAAAACTCTTCATTTACACTGTAAACCGGACAGGCAGAATAACACGAACCGCATAAGATACAGTCACTCTGCAAAGCATTTGTTTTTTCATCTTCATGCGTGAGCTTTGCTGCTTTGTTATATGTCTGCAGCCATGTTTTGGCACGTTTGTTCGTCTCAAGGGCTTTGTCCATATTGACAACCAAATCACGTATAACTGCTACATTTTTGAGCGGTTCTATCACATCCCCGTCTTGCACTTTATAGGCACAGGCAAGCACCTCTTTTTCATTTACACGCATCGAACAGCTGCCGCAGACACTGCTTCTGCATCCGCTGCTGTATGCCAAAGAACTGTCCTGCTCTGTTTTTATACTGTTTAACACTTCTAAAAGCGTAGCATCGTTTAAATCTACTTCATACATCACAAAGCCTGATGCTCTTTTTATGCTTACTTTCATCTATTGCTCCTCTTGTACAAAATGAGCGCCACAGCTCTCTTTTCGCTCTAACGCAGCACGCACTACCGCTTCACAGACATCAAGCATATTTCTAAATTCTATGAACTCTACAAGATTGGTATTATAAACTTTGCCGGTGTCTTTGACACCCATAAGGGGCAGTTGTTCTTTTAAGAGTTGTATCTCTTTTCGTGCTTGGAGCAGTGCACTCTCTTTTCTTATAATGCCCACTTTTTTATAAAAAAGTTCCCCTACATACGAACGTTTTTCATAAAAATCAATTTCATTGCTAAAGCTTTTGAGCTTATCAAGAAAATTTGTCTCTTTTTTACATGTATGCTCATTTTTGCTTTTATCATCGCAAAAAGTATAATGCGCTGCACTTTTACCGGCTTCACGACCAAAAACTATAATCTCAAGCAAAGAGTTGCCACCCAAACGGTTTGCGCCATGTACTTTGTGGTTTGCACACTCACCACAGGCAAACAAACCGCTTACGCTTGTTTGCGATTTGTTATCAACTTCTATTCCGCCCATGGTATAGTGTGCAACTGCTTTGATGGGAATCAGATCTTTTACAGGGTCCACCTTTTCATACAAAAGCGCCAGTTTTCTCTCCTGTGGCAGATTCTCGTCTATAAACTCTTCTCCTAGATGCCGAATATCCAAATAGACCTCTTCACCTGCTAAGATTTGTTCATTGATTGCACGACTTACTTCATCTCTTGGTGCAAGTTCGTTTATAAAACGCTCTCCCCTGGAATTAAGCAGATACCCGCCTTCTCCTCTGGCACTTTCACTGATAAGGATAGAAGAATTTTTCAATCCTGTCGGATGAAACTGTACGAACTCCATACCCAAAAGTTTTGCACCGATTCTAGCAGCTGCCGCGATACCGTCTCCTGTAGAAGCTGTTGAGTTTGTAGAGTATTTGTCATATATGCGTGAGTACCCTCCTGATGCCAAAACAACACTTTTTGCAAAGTGATGTTCCAATTCTCCGCTTCTTATATTCAAAATTAATGCACCACAGATACTCCCGTCTTCTTTTGTGAGCAAATCAAGCAAATAGCGTTCATTATGTATTTCAATATCTTCTTTCAAACAACGCTCATAAAGTGTATGGAGTATTTTTAATCCTGTATAATCCTGTGCATAGCAGGCCCTTGGAGCGGATGCCCCTCCAAGCTTTCTTTGGGCAATTTTTCCATCAGCTGTACGGGAAAAACAGACACCGATTTCATCAAGCCACTGTATGGCATTCGGTGCTTCACTGCACATGTAACGCACAGCTTCTTCGTCTGCCTGTCCGTGTGCAGATTTCAGCGTGTTTTGAATATGCTCTTCTACAGAGTCCGGACTCACATTTCCTAGTGCAGCATTCATCCCGCCCTGTGCCATACAGGTCTGACTTCTTGTCGGGTACTCTTTTGTAAGTACACGTACACTTGCACCGGCATCCTTGGCAGCAAGAGCCGCTGTAAGTCCTGCCCCGCCTGCTCCTATAATCAATACATCTGTAATCATTGTATATTCTCACATACACTCTGAATGAGCTTTTCTCTGGCTTCAACCGATGTCCAGGCAATATGCGGTGTCATATAGAGCCTCTCTTTGTTCTTTACATGTAACAGGGGACTCTCTTGCGGCAAGGGCTCTTTTTCAAACACATCCAGCCCGAAAGAGATGTTTTTTTCATCCACAAGTCTGGCAACTGCCGACTCGTTAATGATTCCGCCACGCCCGAGGTTCAGTACCACTGCACCCTCTTTACATGTAAAGAGCTTTTCATAGTCTAAAAGGTTTTTTGTTTTTTCGTTAAGCGGTGCGTGCACAGTAATAATATCGCAACTCTTTAAAAGCTCGCCAAGGTCTGCTCTTTGAAAATCTTGACTGCGATTTACCCCGCTTGTCGAGTAGTAACAGACATCCGCACCGAAACATTTGGCAATATTAGCAACACCTCTGCCTATTTCACCCAAACCGATGATGCCCCATTTTTTTCCTTTTATCTCAAAAAACGGATGACTTACATCGGTAAACAGGGCACTCTTGGAGTAGGCACCGCTTTTGACAACTTCATCATAGTAGCGTGAATGGCCTATGAGATAAAAAAGCATAGAAAATGTGTGCTGGATAACAGAGTCGGTAGAATATCCGGCCACATTTTTTACTGCAATGCCAAACTCTTTTGCAGCCTCAAGGTCAACATTGTTCATTCCTGTTGCCGCAACACAGATCAGTTTGAGGTTTTTTGCATGCTGCATATGCTCTTTTGTTATCACAACTTTGTTTGTTACTATAACTTCCGCATCTGTAATACGTTTGAGTGTCTCCTGCGGTAATGTTGTTTTGTATGCTGTTACGCTTCCCAACTTGTCAAAACAGGACAGGTCTGTATCGCCAAAGGTCAATGTATCGAGTAAAACTATTGTACGGCTTTGCATTTACATGTCTCTGATTTTTGTTATAAGTTCACGCGCTTTTTCAAGTGCGGCATCTACTTTATCAAAAACAAGTGCCACAGCCAAGCGGCGTCCTTTATGTGCTTCGGGTTTTCCAAATACTCTGACATAGGAATTGTCACTAAAGAGGCTCTCATCCACATCAACAACAGGAGCAAAGCTCTCTTTTTCGCTTTTGAATGCGGCAGATGCGCCTTCACCGTAAAAAGTAAATCCGAGTGGCAGTCCCAACACAGCACGCAGATGCAAGGCAAACTCACTCTGGCTTTGTGTTATAAGCGTTACCATTCCCGTATCATGCGGACGCGGGGAGACTTCAGAAAAATAAACCTCATCCCCTTTGATAAAAAGTTCAACACCAAAAAGCCCCTGTCCTCCAAGTCCGTCTGTTATCTCTTTTGCCATTTTCTGTGCTTTTTCTTTGGCTATCTCGCTCATCTGCATCGGCTGCCATGAAAAGACATAATCTCCGTCGCGTTGTTCATGTCCGATAGGTTCACAAAAAACTGTCTCTTTGCCGTTACGAGCCGTAAGCATTGTAATCTCATAATCAAAATCTACAAATGCTTCGACTATCAGCTCACTTGCATCTCCGCGTGCTTCTTTTGCCGCTTCCCATGAAGCAGGAATATCTGCTTCACTTTTGGCAATACTCTGCCCATGTCCGCTTGAACTCATAACCGGTTTAATCACACAGGGAAAGCCAAGCTCACATGCTGCTTCAAGCATGCCTTCTTGTGTTGTAACAAATTTATACGGTCCGGTTTTGAGTCCCAAAACCTCTGCCGCAAAGGTACGGATATTTTTTCTGTTCATCGTTTTGCTGACTGCATTGGCATTTGGAATAACATTGTAGCCTCGATCTTCTGCCGCAAAAAGCGCATCAATGTTGATAGCTTCGATTTCCGGTAAAATATAATCAGGTTTTTCACGATAGATGATTTCCAAAAGGGCATCTTTGTCAAGCATATTCACAACATGGGAACGATGCGCCACCTGATGGGCCGGAGCATTTTCGTATCTGTCAACGGCTATGGTTTCAAGTCCCAGGCGCTGTGCTTCTATGATGACTTCTTTACCAAGTTCACCGGAACCGAGCAACATGATTTTTTTTGAATTTGATTTAAGAGGGGCAGAAAAGTGCATAACTATACTTCCTTATTTATATATAGCAGAATTATACAATGCTTAAGATAATTCAGAACTTACTTAACTGTAATAGATAAGGAGTCAAAACAAATCCAAATTCTTTTATCGTTTTCTTGTTGAGATAAGGCTTCACACAAAGCCCAATATAAACGGAGCCCAAAAAACCGTATTGCAAATCTTTTGGTTCATACACAAAACTGACTATTTTATTTTCATTCGCCCATTTTGCAATATCTTTCATCTCTTTTGAATCATATGAAAGCACAATAAGAGCATCCGGAAGATTTTGCATCTTATTATATTGACTCATTAAAACAGTATCAACCGTTATTTTTTTGCCAAGCAGAGGCATCTTGTAGAGCATTTCAATTTTAAATTTAAATTTTTTGGCCATCTTGGTGTCTATTTTTTTATAAACAATCCAAATATTCAAACGCTTTGAAGGGGATTTTTGCACACTTTTTTCCATTAATGCAATTTTTGGGAACAACTTTGCTTCTATATCTATAATAACAGTATCATACTGATATCCGAATAGAGTTGTATAAGCGACTACAAAGAAGAGTAAGAGTTTTTTCAAGGCAGATTCCATTCGACATTCAACCAAAATGTCCGCCCATCTCTTTGAAAATCTTCAAGATATGTCCCTGTCGTCACTCCGTCTCCAAGCTTTGAAGGGTAGACGGGAGTTGTATTAAAAATATTTTTCACAGATGCCGTCACTGTCAACATTTTATACCAGTATGTAAAAGTCTGGTCAACAAAAACTTTTGCTTTTATTTTCTCCCGTGTATCGGCAGATTCTCTCTGTTTTGCACCGACATAGCGTATGCGGGTTCCACTCTCAAGATCAGCTGTAAAATGTTTCAACAGCATAATATTTGCCAGATGACTGGAAATAAAAGGCATCTTCCTATTATTAACAAAAGAGTAGTTTGCCTGCACATTCATTGTTGCATCCAATGAGTATTTTATCTCAAACTCTGCTCCGTATGAACTTATATCTTCAGCATTATAAAAATAAAAGCTGTTGTTTCTATCTATAAAATTTGACATATTTGAATAATACAGATTAATATTTATCCAGTTATTAAAACTGTTTTGACGATGATACACTAATTCTACAGTATCAATTGTCTCAGATTTAAGATCTTTATTTCCAAAATATGGACTTGCAGAACTGTAAAGCTCCAAAAAAGAGGGCACACGAAAAGAACGATGAAAAAGCAGTTTGTAGTTTTGTACTTCATCATACGCATACAATAATGCCAACTTGGCAGAAAATCCTGCATCACTGTCGCTGTAATAATCATATCTTGCACCTGCATCGAGTGTAATATGCGGCATTAACGGATAAATATCATTAAAATAAAGGGCATACTGTTTTCTTTTAATATCTTTATCAATATTATTTACTTTTATATTGATATTTTCTGAAAGGGTTGGATCATTCACTCTGTAATCGGTAGTAATTTCATCACTTTTTGCAATATATATCCCAAGTAGAAATTCATTCAACTGTGTTTTATATAAAAGGGTGTCTTCACTGTAGAGTGTACGCTCTTTATAGTTGCCTTCTCCCAACAAATCATACTCGGGAGAGGGGGGTGTTGTCATAATCGAGTATGGAATATAGCGAGAAACACCGCCAAACTGGTACAATTTCAGACCGGCTTTTAGATTAAAAGACAAATTATTATTTATTTTTGGAGCATACACGAGCTCACTGAAAAAAGATTTTGTTTTAATTTTTTTAGGATCATGACTAATCGGCCAATCCCCGTAACCATAATAGTTTTGTGTATTGTGTTCAAGCCATCGTGATTTAAATGACAAAGCATTATACGCTATATTTAAACCGAATGATTTGTCTGTGTAATTTTCATAAGAGACAAACTTGTTTTGTGTTGTAATTAAAGAATAGTTTTTATATATACGACTGTTTTCATTGTTATTAAAGTAACCGTCCAGGGCAATATGCATATTGTTCTGTTTTACAGATTGGGAAAATGTCAGATTTTGAAAGTTTTTAGAAGAACGGGTATAAGAGAGAATATGCGCTGACGGATGTAAACTTTTCGTAATAACATTGATAACGCCGACATGTGCCAAAGAACCATATAACGCGGAGGCAGGTCCGCGAATAATCTCTATCTGTTCTATGAGGTCTATCGGCATATCAAGGTAAAAATATCCCCCTCCTGCCAACTCGCTGTTAATGCCCACCCCATCAATCATCAGTTTGATTTTATCACGGATAAATGATTTGTTTCCCCTCATATTTATCTGCTTTGCTCCGGCTGTTCCCATTGAAAGCTCAATACCGGGTACCGCAGAGAGAGCCTCATACAGAGTCCTAATTCCAAGTTTTTTTAACTCTTTTGGATGTAAAACCGAAACAACGGAAGGTGTTTGACTGATGTTAAGTTTACTTTTTGTTGCAATTTGTGAAACATCCTGAAGATCCTGTGTCAAATTAAAATCATCAAATGTGGCATTTGCATTAACAAAAACTGCATACAGCAGTAAAAAAACCATTTTTACCATTCGTCACTCTCTTTATAATTTTTTAACTTGATGGTAAAACAGCTCCCATCATCTCTATTTTCAGCCATTATCAAACCTTTCATCCTCGATTCTATAATATTTTTTGCAATATGCAGTCCAATTCCTGTTCCTGAAATTTTAGATTTTGTTGTAAAATAAGGCTCAAATATATTTGCTATAATTTTTGGAGGAATGCCTCCGCCATTATCACAAATTTCTAAAACAGTATCTTTATCTGTACCTTTGAACACCATAGAAATCATGCCATCTGTAAGCCCATTCCGTTCTTGTCTGCTCCTAATTGCATCTTTTGCATTATTCAGTATTATGAGCATGACCTGTTTGAATTCGTTTTCAACACCATAAAAAAGTGCTTTAGTTTGCACATCAAAATTACAGCAGATTGCATTATTCCTAAACTGTGCATCCAAAATCTTTATAACGTCTTTTAGCAAAGGAACAGGATTAAAATAACTGTTTTTTCTTGAAGGATTTAAAAAATTGCGAAAATCATCAATAGTATCAGACATATACTGAATATTATGAGAGATCTCTTCCATTCTCTTGTGAAACTCTTGTGCATGTAATGTATCAAGATCATACTTAATCAGCAAATCACTGCTAGCCAGTCCAATATTATTCAAAGGCTGACGCCATTGATGTGCAATAGACTCAATCATCTCCCCCATAGCAGCTTGTCTTGATTGATGCAGCATAAGCTTTTCCTGTTGATGCTGCTTTGCCACTTCTTCTTGTACCTTCTCCTTGAGTTCTTTGTTAAATAATTGTAATTGATGCAAATAGTCTGTAATCGTGTACATCATTTCATTTGATGTTTTGGCAATAATTTGAATTTCCTGCGTTGCATTATCAACTTTCACATCAACCGGTTCTTTTGTATGTGAATATTTTAAAAAAGCTTTAGATATGACGTTGAGCAGATGCAAATCACGCCGCAATAAAAAGAGACTTATTAAAAAGATTCCCAAAGTAAGCAACAGTGTCAAACCCAGCATATAGAGTATATTTACGGAAAGTTTTTTCAAATTTTTATTGGAATATTCTGCTTTGATTGAAGCTATGCTTTTATTATTAAAAGGATCTTTTATAACACCTTCATAATAAAAAGCCTGTTGGGGTAATATTTTCTTTTTCTTTTCATATATTATTTTTCCGTCTGCATCTTTTAGACGTATTTTAGCAATATCATACTGTTTTAATATTTTATTTAGCAAAAATTTTACATTATTTTTTTGCTCAAAAGAGATGTGAAAAGCAAGCAAAGGTTCTATTCCGCGAAATAAGAATGTAATTTTTTGTCCCTCTTCTTTAATGAGTATCTCTTTAAAATAGGAAAATGAAATAATATATACAGGGATGATGATAGAGAAAAATACAAGCCAAAATAAGAAAGTAAATTTACCAATTAATGTTTTAAACATAAAAATAATTATACATTCTCAGAGCCAATAAAGCCCTGAAAACAGAGTGCTGTACTAAAAGCTTACTGTTTTAAACCAATAAGTGTTTGCAGAAGCTGGTCAGAGGTCGTAATAGTTTTTCCGTTTGCCTGGAAACCACGCTGAATAATAATGAGCTGTGTCAATGCACGAGAAAGATCCACATTAGAAGCTTCCAATGCAGAACTTTGGATAAATCCACGTCCGGCAGTCGCAGCAGTTCCTATGATAGGGTCTCCTGAGTTGGCTGTCTGAGTATACACATTTCCCCCATCCGTAGAGAGCCCTTCGTTGTTAGTAAATTTAGCCATGGCTATTTGTGCCAGACCGAAAGAACGCCCATTGGAAAATGAGCCAACTAAAGTACCACTCTGATCAATTCTGATTCCAACAAGATCGCCACCCGTAAAACCATCTTGAGAAATTCCAGATGTAGATGAACGAGAATCAAAACTTGTCATTCCATCAAATTTATTAGCAGTACCAAACGATAAATTAACTTGTTGATTTGGTGCAGAACCATTATTCCCTGAAAAAGAAATATTTGGCGGGTTGTACGTTGCCAAAGAACCATCATTGTTAAATCGAACAGAGCCTGTTTTCTCATTTGTTGGAGCAATTGTATCAATTGTAGCTGGACTTGGAACAGACACTTTCATATTCCATGTACTTCCTGTTGCAGTATTTACTGAAACTTTTCTAAATTCCATGCGGATTGTATGTTTTGAACCTAGAGAATCAAAAATATCTATAGAACTTGAATGTGTTGCAGCATTAAAACTTTGAGAAAAAGCTTTTCCTGTACCACCTATAGGTATAACAGAATTTAAAGCTTCCATATTCCTTGTAAAGCGTGTGTTCTCAATAACAGGTGCACCCCCTGAATCTGTTGTTAATGCAGTTATATTCAAATTTATATTATAATCACCATCTTGTGAACCACCCGGATTTGATATTTCTAATTTTCCTTGATCGTTTATTATTACAGATATATTATTTTCATCTGATGTTCCATCACCATCTCCATCACCAACATTACGAGCCTGCAATTCCATAGCTTCACGTAAATCAGCCATTGTTGTAAATGTTTTATCAAGTCCTGGCGTTTTTAAGGATCCTGTTGGATCATATTGATATCTATATGCTGTGGTTCTACTGTCAGCTATTGTCAGACCACTGTTGTCTGTAGCTCCTACAGTTGTTATTCTAATATTATGAGAAGCTGCTGCATTGGAATTTGAATTTGTTAAAACTATTCTATTTGCCGTGGCATCATAAGAAGCACTTACACCAGTAACAGCAGTTTGCGCATTTATTGCTGAAACATATCTATTTGCATTAACTGCGGCAGAATCATTAGCTCCTCCTCCCGTACTTATTATTTGCTTTGTTGTACCATCATCAAGTTGAAGCGTTATATCCAGCTCTTGTACCGTCCCCGTACTCGCAGTTACACCATTTGTAGCTGTAGTTTGTGTATCTAAAAATGAAGCCCACACCCCTTGGCCGGGCTGTAGAGAAAATGCTTCTCCTACTTCATTAAACATAACACCCAAGTCACCAGATGGTACAGCATTTCCATTTTCATCAACAGCAGAAGGCGCCGATGAGACAACACCATTATTTGGGGGAGGCGTACTTCCCACACTATATGCAGGAGAAAAGCTTTCAACCAAAGCACCAGAATTCAGGTTTGCTTTTAACACAATTTCTTGGGTTGGGCTTGCTGGAGTTGTAAGTCCAGGAGCAATATTAATATTTTCAATCGGCGTTGTAGAATCTACTTTTCCAGTAACCGGATCACGCAACCATCCTTGTGCTAAAAAGCCGTTATTATCAACAAAATTTCCACCTGCATCAAATTTAAAATCACCCGCACGTGTGTATTTATATGTATTCCCCCCATCAGGAGATATTATAAAAAATCCATCTCCCTGGATTGCAACATCCGTATTTTTATCAGAATTTTGAATAGATCCCTGTGAAAAAATACGCGTCATGGAATTGACAGTTGATCCAAGCCCTACTTGGACAGGATTTTTACCACCAAGTTGCCCCTGTGGTGCCGTTGCTATAGCTTTTGTCTGTGCCAAAAGATCTGAAAAGTTTGCACGGGAATATTTAAAACCAACTGTATTTACATTGGCAATATTATTTGACTCTACATCCATCGCAATTTGATGGGATTGCAATCCGGATACTCCGGAGAAAAGTGATTTTAACATATTAAATCCTTTAATTTATTTCATATTTTTCAATGAAATTACTTCAATAAAAAATAAAAGCACAAAGTGTTCCAACTCTATACTTTAGGCATCCATATTTAATGCTTTTTGCATCATCTGGTCTGCTGTAGTGATAGATTTTGAATTTGCATCATAGGCACGCTGCAGAATAATCAGTTCGGTCAGACCATAACTCATTTCAATATTAGAAGATTCCAGCGTAAAATTTCTTACCTGTGCCCCTATAATATTTTGGCCATTTTCATCAGTAAAAAAAGTTGCTTGTCCACTGTTTGCACTCTCTTCAAATCTGCTGCCGTTTAATCGCGTCAAACCTTGATCATTAGTAAAATGATAAATAGCAATTTTACCGACACTACTTTGTTTTCCATTCGTAAATGTTGCAATTACTTCGGCATTTTTATTAATGGAATAGCCCTCCAGATCACCACCCATAATCCCATCAGTAATACTTGATCCGGACATAACAGGAGTATTAACAGATGTTATTCCATCATATCCTGTCCCCATATCTATTGTGACTGTTGTTCCGTTATTGTCAATACTTGTCAAAGTAGAAGATCTCAGAGCACCGGCTGCATCAAACTCCACTTTGCCTGTCTGTGTATCATACAAGATATTTCCGTCCAGAGACTTTACCGTAGCTGTCACATTATACTGGCTTCCCGGTGGAGTTTGCAGAGGATCTTTTACAAATTCCAATCGAAGATTGTTTCTGTTTCCCTGGGAATCAATGACACTTGCCCCTACAGAAACAGGATCAAATCCTACACCAAGATTTGCCAAAAATTTTGCATTTGTTGTAGCCTCAGGGGGATATGTCAGTGTTTTTGGAAATCTTAGCTGCTGCTGCTGTCCGACATCACCCAGTTTTACTTCATCCAACTGATTTGTCAATACATTGTCATCACTGATATTTCCGCTCAAGGTGCCAAGAACATGAAAACCGTCAGCAGTAACCAAATCGGCATTTGCATCTATACTAAAAGCACCGTCACGTGTATATATTGTTTTCTCACCGTCTGAAACACCGAACCATCCGTCACCCTCTATAGCCAGGTCAGTACTTCTATCGGAAAGTGCCAGAGGGCCTTGGGACTGTACCATTCCTGAAGCTTGCACCTGCACTCCCTTTCCAATAGTATCACTATCGGAAAATGATGTGGCTATACTGCTTTCAAAAAGAGAGGAAAACTCAAGATCATAACCTCTAAACCCTATCGTATCAATATTTGCCAGATTATTACTTACTACATCTATACCTGCAGAATTATTTTTTAAGCCGGATATTCCCGTATAAAATGCTTGCGTCATCATAGCAAATCCTTCTTTTAGTAAACTTCTTTTATGTTGTCTAACGGCACATAATTTGAACCGACTTTGACAAGTGTATTTCCATTGTCAAATCGTACTGACTCTATAGGATAAGCTCCCAAGCGTGTTTGTTGTGTATCACCATTTGCATCTACATACTGTGCATTTACATGATAAATGGCACTCTCAGCCTGATTGCCCGAAGTGTCTGTACCATCCCATGTAAACTGATACACACCTGAAGGGTTTGTTCCTACATCCAAAGTCTGTACAGTATTTCCGTCTGCATCTGTAATAGAAACCGTACCCTGTTCGACTGCATTTGGAAAATAAACTTCAAAGGTTGTCTCTGTCCCCTTGTCGTGAGCAATAGCATCACTGCCAAGATCGGCAGTTTTTCCTATCGCTGCGATAGTCGAAAACTGTTGCGAACTTCCCAAAGAAGCTGTCAATTTTTCCAAGGCTGCATTTGTATTGTCCGCCGATTCAAGACTGGCCAATTGGGAAGTCTGTGTCAATATTGTTTCTGTATCCGTCGGTTCCGTGGGATCCTGATATTGAAGCTGTACCAAAAGCAGCTTCATGAAATCATCTTTCCCGAGTGTTCCTTTTGGATTGTCAGACGATGTAGTTGCGGAGAGTGCCGAATTATTTGCTGTTGTATCTATTGTCATAATATGTCCTTTATGCGTAGTGTGGAACTACAATTTCCAATGAGCTTAAAACTTCTTCATTGCTCTGCAGCGTTTCAAAATAGTTGTACTCGTCATCAGCCTTTTGCTGGTTTTGTCTCTGCTGTTCCTGCTGTCCGGCTTGAGAGTTTTCGCTTTGAGCATTACTGTTAAAATTTAAAGAAGCATTTTGTATTCCATTATTTTGTAACTGCACTTTTAAGTCCTGCGCATTCACGGCCAGAGTATTGATGGCAGTATTGTTTGAACTGATATTTATATGAAGATTTTTTCCGCGTTGTACTATCGTCAGGTCAACCTCACCCAGTCTTTGTGGATTTAGCTGAACTTTGATACGTGTAAATGGCGACTTATACTCTTCAATTGCAGATTTTACATCATGAGAGAGATATTTTACCATCTGTTTTGCTTCATTGAGTTTTACCTCAAAACTGTCTGCCTTTGCAATATTCAATCCATCTGTCTTTGCCTGTACAGCGCCATCTTCACTCTTGTCATTTTGCAAAAGAGACGCTAATGATTTTTCTGTCTCTCTTGAAGTATGCGGTGCTACCATCACCTTTGCTGTTGCCACTGAAAAATCTGCTGTAAGACCTGATTCATTCTTTGTGATTTTTTCTCCACGCAGAAGAAGCTTCAATGTGTCATCAGCTTTTTGTTTTGGAGTTTTGTCTATTGTCAGTGTATTTACTTTTGTATCTACAATTTGCTGTGTCGTAATTTCAGCAACGCTGCTCTGCGCTTTAAACAAGGGGGTCTGTTTCTGCTCTTGTTTAACCTGCTGTGTATTTTTAACAATCTCTTTTTTTACCAGTTCCAAACTTTCGTCTGCCACCCCTGCCTCTTGAACTTTTGCAACATCTGCTTTTGTTTTTTTTACTTTGACACGAACCGGTATCTCTTCATTTGAAACGTCTGCTTCTTCTTTTGCTTCTTGTTTTATCTGGAAAAAAGTAGTTTGTTCTGACTTTTGTACTGCTTCTTGTTTTATCTGCAAAGAAGGAGATTTCTGCTCTGCTATTGTTTTTGCATTCGTCTGTGCAAAGTCTTTCACCTCTTCCAATGTGATTTTTGAAAGTTCAATCCCTGTTTTTTTTGCAACCTGAACAAGTCCCTCAAGAGTTTTTGGCAAAGTATCAATTTGGTTTTTTTTGTATCCTTCGCTCTGCACAATTTTGCTTTTGAGAAACTCTTTTGCCTCTTTTATAAGAACTGTTCCGATATCTGTTTTTTCTTTTTTTGTTTTATTTCGCAAGGGTATATCTTTTGGAATATCAGAAATTTCTTTTTTTGGTTCTTCTTTGCTTACATGTAAAGAAGATTGCAGGGGCGCTTGCTGTGCTCTCTGCTTGCTCTTTGCATTAGACTCTTTCACCTCTTCCAATGTGATTTTTGAAAGTTCAATCCCTGTTTTTTTTGCAACCTGAACAAGTCCCTCAAGAGTTTTTGGCAAAGTATCAATTTGGTTTTTTTTGTATCCTTCGCTCTGCACAATTTTGCTTTTGAGAAACTCTTTTGCCTCTTTTATAAGAACTGTTCCGATATCTGTTTTTTCTTTTTTTGTTTTATTTCGCAAGGGTATATCTTTTGGAATATCAGAAATTTCTTTTTTTGGTTCTTCTTTGCTTACATGTAAAGAAGATTGCAGGGGCGCTTGCTGTGCTCTCTGCTTGCTCTTTGCATTAGACTCTTTCACCTCTTCCAATGTGATTTTTGAAAGTTCAATCCCTGTTTTTTTTGCAACCTGAACAAGTCCCTCAAGAGTTTTTGGCAAAGTATCAATTTGGTTTTTTTTGTATCCTTCGCTCTGCACAATTTTGCTTTTGAGAAACTCTTTTGCCTCTTTTATAAGAACTGTTCCGATATCTGTTTTTTCTTTTTTTGTTTTATTTCGCAAGGGTATATCTTTTGGAATATCAGAAATTTCTTTTTTTGGTTCTTCTTTGCTTACATGTAAAGAAGATTGCAGGGGCGCTTGCTGTGCTCTCTGCTTGCTCTTTGCATTAGACTCTTTCACCTCTTCCAATGTGATTTTTGAAAGTTCAATCCCTGTTTTTTTTGCAACCTGAACAAGTCCCTCAAGAGTTTTTGGCAAAGTATCAATTTGGTTTTTTTTGTATCCTTCGCTCTGCACAATTTTGCTTTTGAGAAACTCTTTTGCCTCTTTTATAAGAACTGTTATCTCTTCTTTAGTCATTTTTGCTGTTATCTGAGAAGAAAATTCAAGCGTATCTGCTTTTGTTCCAGAAAGTATCGGAGTCTTTTCGTCACTGAGTGCAAGAAGCAATGAACCGTTTTGAACAATTTTGTTCTTTGATTCCAAATTGCCTTTAAGCAGTTCCGAAAAAGAGATAAAATCAGCACTCTCCTCCCCTGCCGGTGCTGTATTTAAAAGTGATAACGGGGAAGAAATCTCTTTTTTTATATCTACTGAAATCACACTTTGCTCCTCTGCTTTTCAAAAGAATTTTAAAATACAAAGCATTTAGTGTTCCATTAAGTTAAGCAGATTTTTCGGAACGCGGACTTCAGTCCGGGCTGAGAGTGGCAAGACTATTGCAACAGCAGACACTGCAGAAAAAAATTTAGTTTTTTCCAAGTCACGCTTTAGCGTTAGAAAGTACCGGTTCCAAGAAAGCATTAATATTTTTAAAGAAGTGTCGATATTAAAAATATGAAAATTATATTTTTTATACTTTTGCCGTTATTGGTGATTGCAGAGACCATATATGCCACAAAAGTTTCCAAGTCAAATATTGAAGCGATGCACAACCCAAAAATAAAATGCAGATGGGTGTGCGATAAAAAAATATACAAAGAGCAAAAAATATCCGAAGCAATCTCTTTTTACAAAAACTCCAAATATTATAAATTTACAAAAAAAGGCTTCTAAGTACCTACTTAATAGTCTCTTGTAATCCTGTCCAGACAGTGCAACTCTTTTTTAAAAAATCTACTGACACTGTTTTGCATATTTTCAAGAATATCTTTTGTTGTTTCACCGTCCACGGGATAGCTCAGTAAAAAAGAGTCCAGATACTTTGCAAAAAACTCATCAAACATCTTTTTGACAATCTCAGCTCCGTATTTGTCAGTGTAAGGAAGAACAAAAAAATAATCCGCGCCGTCATTTGCTATCGAATCTGATGAACGCAGTATTTCCGTTAAAGAAGCATCCACCACACTCTGCTCAATCCCCGAAAAATCGCAATAGAGCAGAGTAAAACTCTCAGCACGGTTTTCATCCAGTCTGTCCGATATACCAATATTTAAATCCAGTAAATTTTTAAAATTGTCAAATGAGAAATGTACGCCTGCCATCTTGGGTTCCTTCTGTTTTCTTTAGTATAACAAAAAATCTTTAATCCGACTCAATCATTCGGTGTGACCAGTTCCCCTCTTTTGAGTTTTGCAATTTTCCCCCGGAATTTCCGGATATAAAAAGCTTTCTCTTCAAAACTGATATTTGAAGCAATATTGACCTTTTTCAACTCTCTTTCATAGTATCTTGTCAAAAACGTAATCAGTTCCGCATTCAAAGCCTCTTCATCTTGAAGCGGTGTGATAGTCTCATCTACCCGAATAGCCATTATCTCGGGAGTATCTTGTTTTCCCTGCAGGACCAGTGAAAATTCATAAGAGTGAAACTGCAAAAAACTCGGGTCAATCACATCCAAAATCTGTTCAATATACTCAGGTTTGTCCAAAATAGTTTTAATCAAAGAGAGTTCCCACATATCTCTGTGCGCACTGTTTCTTTGCTGTGGCATGTTCTGCCTGTTTGTGTCTGTCTGGGTATTGAATCGCAAAAGCGAGGGAGAGACACCCAATCCGCCCAGACGTGAAGCAAGGTAGGTTTTATACTCCTCTTGCAGTATGGGAGAGAGTGTTTTTAGATAGGCAATGCCCTCTTGCATACAGGATTCTTTGGCTTTTGGGTCTTTGAGATTATAAAGCGAAAGAATTTCATCAAGGACAAACTCTATAAAAGGTTTTGCTTTGCGAAACATACTGCTCAACTCTTCAACGCGACCCTCTTTGACCATATCGGCAGGGTCAAGTCCTCCGTCAAACACCACAACACCGCCGTTAAAACCAGAAGCACTTAAAAGTTTTGAAGCCTTGAGTGCCGCTGCACGCCCTGCTTTGTCTCCGTCATATGCCATGACAATACGAGGAGAACCTTTTCGAAGCAGCGGCAGATGTTCATGTGTCAAAGCGGTTCCCAGCGTTGCCACAGCATTATCAAATCCGGCCTGATGCAGCATTATAACATCGAGATAACCCTCTGTGATAATGATTTCGCCTTTTTTATGCAGGCTTTGTTTTGCCAGATGATAGGCATACAAAAGACGGGATTTGTTAAAAAAGGCTGTCTCGGGAGAGTTGACATATTTTGCCTGATGTCCGGTTATGGTTCTGCCGCCAAAGCCGACAATACTGCCGTTGGCGGAGAAAATCGGAAAGGTTATTCGCTCTATAAAACGGGCATAGGTATGGTTGCGTTCCTGATTGTACCCGACCACTCCCATATCTACCGCTTCTTTGATACTGAATTGCTGTGAGCGGATAAAGTTCAGCGTTGCATTTGAATCAGGTGCATAGCCGATACCAAATTTTTCTATACTGTTTTCATAAATGCCCCGCTCTTGAAGATACGAAAAGGCTGTTTGGTTTTTCGTTAAAAGTGATTGATACCACTCATTGAGCTTCTCCATAACCTGTGAACGCGGTTTGTTATGTTTGTTATCGGTGTAAGCAAGTGTAAAGTTATAGGAATCCGCCAGTTTTTCCAAAGCTTCGGGATAGTTCAGCTTTTCATACTCCATCACAAACTTCACTGCATCCCCGCCGGCTCCACATCCAAAACAGTGAAAGATCTGTTTTTGCGGACTCACTACAAAAGAGGGGGATTTTTCCTCATGAAAAGGGCAAGGTGCTTTAAAATTACCCCCTGCTTTTTTCAGTTCTATATAGCTGCCGACAACATCAACAATATCAAGTCTGGCTTTGAGGGCTTCTATGGAATCTTGGGAAATCATAAAGAAATTATACTATGATATTTTTAAGATTAAGCGTGAAAACTGTCCCCTTGCCGACTTCGCTTTGTACAGAAACAGCAATATCTAATTCTTCACACAGTTTTTTAACGATATGCAGTCCTATGCCTATACCTCTCTCCTGCTCTTTGTAAAATCTCTCAAAGACACGCTTGGGATTTTGTATGCCTTTGCCTGTATCTTCAATGCTTAAAATATTATCGCTAAATCGGACAAAAACCTTTCCCTCTTTTTGATTGTATTTGGCAGCGTTTGAGATCAGATTATCTATGATTCTCGTAAAAGAATCTTTGTTTACATGTAACACAACAGCCGGAACTTCTCTATGAAAGCTGATATCTCTGTAATTACTTTCTATAAGATTTATACGCTCTTTCAAAAATTCTTTTAACACAAGCTGCTCTTTTTGCGTTACATGTGAATGCAGATAAGCTCGCAAATTTGCCTGCAGATTCAAAATATTCTGCACAGCATTTTCTATTCTCTCGATTTTAGTATTTTCTCCCGTTTCACTTTTGAGCATGGAAACATTGAGGCGCAAGGTAGACAAAGGCGTATTAAAATCATGTAAAATATCTTTTATAAACTCCTCGGTTACATGTAACGCCTTTCTTAACGGAGAGAGTGCATACAGAGCAAAGAAAAAAGACAATATTGCAATGACAAATACAACAATAAAAAAATTCCATAAAAGTTCTTTTTGCAGAGTGCGTACCTCCTGCATATACTTCTCTTTTGGAAGATAAATTTTCAGGGCATTTTTTGTAGAATTCGGAATGGAAAAATAAGCACTTAATTCGCTTTCATTTTTATACAGTCTGTAGAGTTCATACTCTTTTTTGGGGACAAAATCGTATTGAAACTCTTTACACTGCAGAGAAAAACTGCAAAGTCTCATTTTTGAAAAAACAGTCTCATCAAGGCTTTGCAGCTCTTTTTGATAGTTGAGCAGAAAAAGAGCCCCTGCCAAGAGTGTCTGTGATAAGAAGAAGAGAAAAAAACTCTTCAGCAGGGATTCTTTTTCAACTTTTTTCAAGCATATATCCTATTGCGCGAATATTTTTTATATCCAGACCTGTGATATGTTTAAATTTATTGAGTGCAACCCGTAAAGCCGCATCTGATGGGCTGACAAGACAGTCCATCAGAACAGTTTTGTCCAAAACCTTGCCGATATTATGCATAAACAGATCACAAAGGCACTCTTGCACTTCTCCCAAAGAGACTATTTTGCCATCTTTATAGAGCTCTTTTTTTTCTGCTGAATATCTCAGATTTTTATAAACAATGTCTTTGTTTGTCTGAGACAATTTGGCATTGACACGGATAAGCAACTCTTCCGGGAAAAAAGGCTTTTTGAGATAATCATCCGCACCAATGGAAAACGCCTTGGATATAGAATTCAAATCTATTAAAGCACTGATAAAAACTGCCGGTGTAGTATCATCGGCATTTCGCAGGCTCTCCAAAAGTTCCAGTCCGTTCATATCCGGAACATTAATATCAAAAACATACAAATCATACCTGTTCTCATAAGAAGCGTCAATAGCATCATTTCCGTTGTGTACCGTATCGACACTGTATCCGGCCCCTTCCAAGAGCTCTGCCAAAGTCAGGGCGAGGGGTACATCATCTTCAAGTAAAAGTATATGTTTTTGCATCATCTTTCTTTAAAAATAATAGCCCAGTTTTACGGAAGCAGCTTGGTCACTTGCACTGTCACTCAGTCCGTACGCATAAGAGAAGGTAGTGAACCAGTGCATGTTGATACTGTAGTATCCGTACGCCGAAACTGTTCTGATTTTTTCAACACCTGCATAAATACTGTCTGAAGTATTATATGCCCCGCTTAGGTACAGTTTGTTTGTAACGTAATACCCTAAACCGCCACTAAATGCATTTGTGTTTTGATAGGCAACCGTTCCTGCTATATCATCATCATTAATCATTGTGTAAATATAACCACCGAATATATTGACTTTTCCTAAAGCATAACTTGCATTCAGTGAAGCTGTATAGTCAGTGTTGTTGTTATTTAACGCTGTATCATATGTAGGCAGAAGAACGCCCGCCCCTACACGCAAAGAGAAAGATTTCAGTGGTTTAAACTGATACGATGCTCCCAGAAACGAGTCATTTAAACCATTTTCACTATAGCCGTCTCCATTGGTAGTATAATAGGATGTAGACGCCTGAAGTGAAAAGTTTTTATAGTAATAGTCAATTTGAAGGGAACTGGAATAGGTATCTGTCTGATTTAAAGAGGCATAATTGGATCCGGCATAATTTGCACCGATTATAATATCAAAATGATGGGAGGAGACAAGACTTTTTTTAGTACACCCGTTTATATCAACCAAATCGGTCAAAGGGGTATTGGGACATTTGTCTCTACTGTCATCCACACCGTCCATATCTGAATCAGAGTAGGCAAAAAGGCTGGCAGAGAACATGCCCAGCATCATTAAAATAAACATTTTTTTCATAGGTATCTCCTTTATAAACCAATCACCTCGTTAAGCTCTGGAGATGATTGATTGTTTAATTTTTCTATCTGCGGTGTATCATGTCAATATTCATATTTTGTTCGACTGCTCCGCCACTTCTTTCAACAGTTTGCATATACTGACTGCCAGCCTGCTGCTGTGTCATATTCTGTATCTGGTTCATATGCTCATTTGTCTGCATCTGCATCTCCTGTACATGGTCCTGAGCTCTTGTCTGCGTCATATCACCAAGGTTATGCTCTTCATCAGGCATCATATCTCTTGCCATTGCTGCAGTACCTGTACCAAGTTCGTGTCCGGCACCTGCTTCTGTCTGCATTTTACTCTGCATCTCTTGTATTGCAGCCATTCGCTCTTCCTGGTTCATCTGCATAAGTCTTTGTTTAAACTCATTCATCAACTGCACTCTTTCTTGTTCAGGTGCGCTTTGAATGGCTTCTATCTGTGCATCAACGCTCACTGTTGCTGTATCTGTCGCAGCACTCTCATCTGCCGAAGCTATGCTTAAAAGACCAAGCAAAGCAACTGATAATGTAATGTTAACTAATTTCATCTGAAATCCTTTGTGTTTAATTTTCAAACCCGGGAATTCTTTGATTCCCTTGTTTTGATGTTGGTATTATCACACAACATAGTTAGCAAAGTGTTAGCACTTCACTAATTTTTCTTTTTATCATAAAAAAGCAGATATGTTGATGGCAATATCAGTAAAGTAAGCAGTGTCGAGCTTATAATCCCTCCTGTTATAACCACCGCCAAAGGGTACTGTATCTCACTCCCTACACCTGTCGCATAAAGAAGCGGCAGAATTCCGAAAAGTGTTGTAAAAGCTGTCATCAGTACCGGTCGCAGACGCAGCAGTGTTGCATCTTTTAAAAGTATCTTCAAATCCACATCAGGATATTTGGTTCGCAGTTCATCTATAAAACTCACCAATACAATACCGTTGAGTATCGCGATGGCAAAAATAGCCAAAAAGCCCACTATCGCCGAAACAGACAAATATATACCGCCGACAAGCAGAGCAATGATACCGCCGATAAACCCAAAAGGAACATTCAGCAAAATAATCATCGACTTTTTCAGAGAATTAAATGCCGTATAAAGCAGTAAAATAACCAAAAGAAGTGTTACGGGAATAATAATAATCAGCTTTTGTGTCGCTTCTTTCATATTTTTAAAGTCACCCGCCCAGCCTATATAGTATCCTGCGGGCATTTTCACTTTTTCTTTTATCAACGCATCCGCTTCTTTTACAAAAGAGGCGGTATCTCGTCCTTCTACATCCATTGAGACGACCATATAACGGCTCAGGTTCTCTCTTTTGATAAAAGAGGCGCCTTGGACTATTTCAATGGCACAGACATCTTTGAGCCTGACAATATTTCCGTTTTGTGAACGGAGTGTTACATTTTTTATAGATGCAATATCTTCTTTTGCGCCTTTTATCTTGGCAACAATGGCAAATCTTTTAATCCCCTCTATTTTCTGGGTGACACCCTCTTCTCCTATACCGTTACGAATAACCTGCATCACATCTTCTACACTTATACCGTACCGTGCAAGAGCGAGATAGTCCGGAGTTATTTTAATCTGTGCCTGACCAAGCTGTGATTCTACTTCCATTCGCTCCAGTCCGTCCACGCCTTTAATGGTGTTTTGAATATCTTTGGCAATTCTGTCGAGTTCTTTTTGATTCTCTCCGTAAATTTTAATAGCCAGTTCTGCTTTTACGCCTTCAAGTAATTCTTCTATACGCATTGCAATCGGCTGTGTCGGAATAAACTGTACAAAAGCAAAATGATGTTCCAAATCTTCACTCATCTTTTTCGTCAAAGCAGGCAAATTTTCAATATTAGGTTTGAGCGTCAAAAGCACTTCCATGTAGTTTGCCTGCGCCGTTTCTCCTTTTTCGCTTCGTCCTATCATTGTCAGCACAGACTCTACATCTTTGGGGTAATGTTTTCGTATATACTTTTCTATATCTTCAGAAACTTCTATGGACTGGGTAAGCGCTGTTCCCGGAATTGCAATAACCCTGTACATAATAGACTCTTCATTGAGTGTTGGCAAAAATTCCCGTCCCTGCTGAGAAAGCATATAGGCAAGAACAATAAACACAACAGTGACAATTGCCAAAATCTTTTTTGCATTTTCCAGCGCAAACAGCAGTACAGGCGTATAGACTTTTTTAATACCTCTCATCACGATATTTTCAGGAGAGTTTGTCGGTTTTAAAAGCATCAAAATAAGTACCGGAACCAGTACAAGTGCTACAAGCAGCGAGCCGAGCATGACAAACACAATATTGAGTGCCATCGGCGTATAGAGTTTTCCGGCTAAACCGTCAAGTGAGAGCAGAGGAATAAAGACCGCCGCAATGATTAAAACAGCAAAAGTCACAGGGGTTGCCACCTCTTTTGCCGCCTCGGTGACTACTTGCAATTTGGGCTCATAAGGATTGTCATGCAGTTTTCTAAAACTGTTTTCCACAATTACAATGGTTCCGTCAACTATCATACCTACCGCAATTGCCAGACCGCTCAAACTCATAAGATTGGCTGAAAGATTGTAATAATCCATCAGCAAAAACGCACTCAACAAAGACAGGGGCAAAGAGAGTATAACAATAAAAGCGCTGCGCAGTTCAAACAGAAATAAAAACAGTACAATGGCAACCAAAACTACACCGCTTAAAAGTGCCGAGGTCATTGTATTTACCGCTTTGTGTGTAATGTCTGTTCTGTCATACAGAGTGGTAATTTTCACACCCTCCGGCAGAGCACTGTTGACTGTCTTGACCTTTTCTTTTAAACGTTCGACGACCTTTGCCGCATTGGTGGCTGTCCGTTGCAGCACCATTCCCATAACAGCTTCATTCCCGTCTATCGTCACCGCTCCAAATCTTGGGCTCACACCAGGCATTACACTGGCAACATCACCAATGGTAATAGCCTGCCCCTGACTGGGTTTTATGACACTGTTTCTTATATCATCAAGCGTTTTATACAAGCCTGCTCCGCGAATCAGATACTGTTCCCGGTTAAACTCCAAATACTGCCCGCCTGCTGCCTGATTTGATTTTTGCAGTGCCTCAATGATATCGCCATAGGTAATCCCAAAGTCCTGCAGTTTTTTTGTATCTATCAAAACATTATACTGTTTCTCATAACCGCCCCAGCCGATGACCTCTTCGACACCGCTGACACTTTTAAAAAGAGGGGTAACAATGTACTTTTGCATCTCTTTGAGTTCCTGCAGGGAGTATTTTCCTGTTGTATCTTCTACCTGATACCAGAAAACCTGTCCCAAACCGGTTGTATTTGGTCCCAAAACAGGTTTTCCCCAGCCTTTTGGAATATCCACACTTGCAAGTCGTTCTGAAACGAGTTGGCGTAAAAAATATATGTCCATATCGTCTTCAAAAAAGACAGAAACATAAGAGAGTCCAAAAATGGAGTTTGACATAATAAGTTTCACCCCTGCCATCCCCGAGACAACTGATTCTATAGGGTAGGTGATGAGCTTTTCTATGTCTTCGGCAGAATTTCCCGGACTCTCTGTATAAATGACAACCTGTTTCGGCGTAATATCAGGAAAGGCATCAATGGGAATATCCCGGTATGCCCTGTAACCAAAAGCAATAATTCCGAGAAAAAAGACAAGCACTAAAATTTTGTATTTGAGCGAAAGCTCTATAAGTTTATCTAACATACCAGCCCCTAATCCCCATCGCCAAGAGATGATTTGAGCAATGCCGATTTCACATAATAACTCTCACCACTCACATAGGTTTCTCCCAACTCCAAACCTTTTACCCCGACATATTCATCATCTTCTGCGACTATTGCCACAACCTGCGGCACATATTCCGGAGACTCTTCCTTGCTTGGAACAAAAACCACCCATTCATTGTTAAAAAAAGAAAGTGCCGATTTTTTCACAGCAACATAGCTTTTTGCATCAGCAAAGTATATTGTTGCCTTTACATAGACATCAATAAAAAGATCATCCACTTTTTGATCCACGCTTGAAAGAACCACGACTCTTTGTGTTGTTTCATCCACCTTGGGCATTATTTGCGTGGCATGTGTAATAATCTCTTCTCCTGCATAGTCAACCACTACTGTATCCCCAATACGCGCTTTGGTCGCATATTCAAGAGGCAGATAGGATTTCACATAATAGGCTTGATTCTTTACTATTGAAACAATCGGTTCATTTGGTGATACAGAAGAGTGCAATGGTTTTAAAAGAGCTGAAACACGTCCGCAGCTGTGTGCATATAAAATAAAGTCAGCGGTTGCTTTTTTGAGATTTTTCACATCTATATTCAATGTTTCGAGTTGTGACTGCAAGGCTGTAAGATTGGCCGCAATTTCACTTGTCTTAATCGCTTCAGAGTTAAGACTCTGCATTGACGTCATTCCCTTTTTGTAAAGTTTTTCAACAGCTTCATAATTTTTTTGTGCTGACTTATACTGTTTTTTCAGTGCAATATAATCTGCGCTCATTTTTGAAACTTTAATAGACTTGATAAGAGCAATTTTGTCTCCTTCACTTACATCCTGTGCGGGTTTGACAAAATATTTTTCCAAATGCCCGCCCACTAACGAGGTGATAGACTGCTGCGCGTTTGAAAGCTGTATGATCTTGGCATTGAGTGCTACCGATTTTTTAAAACTGTGCATTTGTGTCTTTGCCAGTGGAACTTCAGCAGCCAGTACAACAGCCCCGATTCCCAGCAACAGTGATAGTAATAACTTATTCATTATATTCTCCTACTTCATAGTTATACAGAACTATATTTCTGTTTATTTTATTTTCAAGTATTATCTTTTTTTCTTTTGTCTGTATCATTTGGTTTTTGATATTTTGCAGTTCCAAAAGGTTGATGTTTGCTATTTTGTAACCATCTTCATACATTTTTAACAGCTCTTTTTGCGCATTGTAAAGATCCTGTGTAGAGCCTACAACAGCACGTAGAATATTTAACTCTTTTTTTAACCGCTCGATATTGCGCGAAAGCGCTGTTTTTTGATTCTGCAGCAGAAATTCACTCTGTTTTGCCTGTAATACGGCGATACGCTGCTCTTCTTTTTTTGTGTTAAACAGAGCAAGAGGAATATTCATACCGACTCTGGCAATACTTTGGTCCGGTTCAGCTTCGTAGGCTGCATAGACGTTCATCCACTGAATTTTGTTTGCATTGAGTCTTGCTTTTGCGTTTGCGGTATTTTGCTGTGTTTTGAGGTAGTACAGCTCTGCCGAACTGTTTTGTATCTCTTCTTTTTGCATTTTGTCTGAAAGCCTAAACACATAGTTGTCATCGAGTTCTTTCTCGTTTTGCAGACCCGCAAATGCCAACAGTTTATAATAACTTGCAAGCCGCATTGCTTTTTTCTCATTCAGCAGGTTTTTACTGCTTGTCAAATCCACTTTTGCCCGAAGATATTTCACTTTTGCGATTGTTCCCGCTTCATATCGCTCTCTTGAAATATTTGCAATATTTTTAGAAATTAAAAACTCCTCCCGGGCCAATCGGAGCAATGCAGACTCGGTCATATACTCAACATAAAGCAAAGAGAGCACTTTCACAAATTCTGCACGCTGAAGAGTCACCAGTCCTTTTGCCTCTTCTCTTGTTGCTGCTGCCAAATTTGTTCTGTCTTTGCCGACACCCCACAAACGGACAGGCTGCATCAGGGCAACCCTGTAGCCTGCTTCACTCTTTCCAAGATCAGGAGTAAACTTTGATGCCTCAAGGGAGAGTTTCGGGTTTTTATATCTCTGTATCACGTTTGACTGCTCATCCGCACGCTCTATCTCCAAAGCATTCGCTTTAAGATAGGGAGATGCCTGCAAAGCCTCATATAAAAATGTATCAAAATCCTGTGCGGACAGAACTGCACAAAATCCAAATACTGCAAATATGCTTTTTTTAAACATAGTTATCCTTTTGTTTGTTGTTAATTTATAAATATTAGATTAGAACTATGCGCTGATAGGAGGTTTTAGAAAGTTATCGTATGAGTTAAACTCATATATCTTGATATTTGAATAGGGTTTTTGAGAAAAATTTTCACGTGCAAAAGGGATATTTATTTCAGGAAGAATAAAAGCAATGTGAAAACAGTGGTGCAACTGACAAATGCAGTTATCCGCTGTCTCACTGTTATTGCTAAATTCATGGACATACTCACTCACCTGACACGGGTCTGTCTCAAGAACCTCTATTGCGTACGCATGGAGTATGTTAAAACTCATTGACAACAATAAAACAAATGTGAGCAGTCTCTTTTTCATAATCGTATTATACCCTAAGCACTGCAACAACTGCCGTCATTACACTCTTTATCCTTGAAAAAATATGGTTTTATTACATAGTACAGCACAAATCCCCAAAGAACAAGGCTTGCAATCCAGGCGATAAAACCGGCATCTTCATCCATATGCACAAGTTCTTTGACATTCACATCGCGAAAAAGATAGTCAAGTCCCAGTCCGAAAAGAAGGGAGCCGGCTATGATGGTCCCAAGATAGATATAAAGCGTTCTTGTTCCCAACATCTTTTTTACAACGCCTATTGTTACAGTATTTGTCGCAGGACCTGCACTTAAAAAAACAAAAGCCGCTCCGGGACTCACACCGGCTAACATCAAACCTGCGGCAATCGGCAAAGAAGCGGTTGCACATACATACATAGGCACGGCAATGGCTATCACTATGATATACGAGAGCCAGTTGTATTTTATAAGTATTTCACTCAGATTGTCAGGAACCGCCACAGTTATTAAAGCACCCAGAAGAAGACCTACGAGCAATGGTGACGCAATGTCTTTTAAAAGTGTTCCAAAAGCATAGGTGAAGGCATTTTTAACAATATTGTTTTTTTTCTCGCCACTGCTTGCCTGCGTGCTGCAACAGCTTGCATCATCAGATGTTTTTACTGCCGAGAAAGTCATTACCGAAGGCTGGTTTGTCGGAGCCTTCATACTAAATACTGCGGCAGGTTTTTGCTCTTTTTTGTTCTCCTTTTCAGGGTAAAAATTGGATAAAATTCCGGCAATAACAGAAATAATCATCGAAGTCACAACCCTGTAAATAGTAAAAGCCCAGCCAAACATTCCATAAGTTGCAAGTATGGAATCAACTCCTGTAATCGGTGTAGAGATCAAAAAAGAGAGTGTGGCACCGTTACTTGCACCGCTTTTTTTGATACCCGCTGCCAAAGGAATTACCCCGCAAGAACATACAGGAAGAGGAATACCGAAAACTGTCGCTTTGATTACCGACATAACAGAATCTTTTCCAAGATGGTTTTTTACAATACTCTCAGGAACAAGTTCGTGCAAAAACCCGGCAAAAACAAGTCCGAACAAAATATAAGGGGCCATGGCGTTGCTTAAATCAACCAGGGCAGAGAAAAAAAGGATAACAGTTTCCATCATAAACCTAATGTGTTTGGATTTTTACGGCACCGCATTTTCCTGCGCCGCATTTCATATTTTTGTTTTTCATTTCACACATTTTACCGCCCATAGATTTGCCCCATGACTCTTTAAAATTATCATACAGCCAGGAAGCAACAGCCGCTCTCTCTTCTTTGCTTAGCGTTTTTCCTATCGGAGGCATTGTACCAAAACGTTTATATGCCATCGGCATACAGAAACCTTTCTTTTTTGAAGGGTTTTGTATATAATCTGCTACAAAAGCAATAAAATCTTCACGGGTTTTAAGCATCATTTTCAAACGTTTTGATACCATAGGCATCGGCGGTGCTTTCATTTTGCTTTTTTGCATTTTGCGCATCATTTTTTCACGCATTGCCATTTTTTCTTCCTGTGTGGCATTTTGCATTTTCTGACGCATTTCCTGCATCTGTGTCTGATCCATCATCCCTTTCATAGCATGACATGAGGCACATTTTGCTTTGTATATATCTTCTCCCGAATTTGCTCCAAGAGAAACAAATCCTAAAATTAAAACTAATAATAATTTTTTCATAACTAAAATTCCTTTTTATGATATAATTCATATAACGATATTGTTATATAATAAAACTTCGAAAGAGATTAGATGGAAAAATTAGTTCAGCTTGCAAAAATATTATCAGACAGTAACAGAATAAAAATAATAGCACTGCTTTACAGAGAAAAAGCGCTCTGTGTATGTGAAATCTGTGATACATTAGAACTCTCACAGCCATTGGTTTCACGCCATCTGAAACAGATGCGCGAAGCCCAACTTGTACAAACAAAACAAAGCGGAAAGTGGATCATTTATTCTCTTGGCAAAAATAAAATTCTGTACTGCTTTTTAGACACAATACAGGAAGACATAGCAACTTTACCAAAAATTATTTCATGTACCACACGATAAAAAAACAATATCAACTTTGAAAGAAAAATTTATTATGCTATACTTCCATTTCAAATTTAAACAGAAAGTGGGTGATGTGATATGCCTGGTATTGTACTACGTCCGGATGACAACTTTGATGCTGCTTACAGACGTTTCAAAAAACAAGTTGACCGTAACTTAATCGTTACAGAAGCTCGTGCTCGCCGTTTCCATGAAACAGAGACTGAAAAACGTAAAAAGTTCAAAATTGCTTCTCGTAAGAAAATGCTTAAACGTCTTTATATGATGAGACGTTACGAATCACGCCTGTAAACGCTTCTCCTTTGGGAGAACGTTTCTTCTTCTCTTAATCCTTTAATTTATTTTTCCATACATTTCATTATGAAAATTAAGTGCATACCTGTCACTCATGCTTGCAATATAATCTGCAATAACCCTGTGTTTGCTTCTTATATCCAACTGCTTATAATAAAACTGCGGAAGCATTTTCTCTTCTTCCATCAAACCTTTATAGAGTCCTTTGACTGCCTGTTTCCCGGCATACATTTTTCGAACTATATTTTTATGCTGATACATCTTGACAAAAAGAAGTTTCTTCAGTTTTTTTATTTTTGTTTCAAGCTCTTTTTCAAAACCTATAGGCGTTTCTTCACAATGCGCAACTTTTTGCTTTGAGTATTCAAGGAGAGAATAGACCAGATGGTTTATAAGATGTGAACTGAATCTGTAGCGGAACATTTCATCATTCTCTTCTCCTACACCTTCCAAAGCAACCTTTTCAAGAATTTCACAGGCAAGTTCACTCTCTTTGAGATCCTCAAAAGTAAGCAGTCCGGAGTTCACCCCGTCATCTATGTCATGGCTCATATACGCAATTTCATCGGCACGGTCTACAACCATAGCCTCATAGGTAGGATGTTTGTTTAAATCAAACTGTTTGTCTATTATCTCTGGAAGAAATGGCTTTTTGTAGGGATAAGAGTGCTTCAAAATTCCTTCAAGTGTTGCAAAAGTAAGATTGAGTCCGTCAAAATTTTTATACCGTTTTTCAAGTTTGGTCACAACCCGAAATGATTGAAAATTATGCTCAAATCCGTTAGAAAATCCGTCAGCCTTCAAGCACTCATCCAGAGTATCTCCCCCTACATGTCCAAAAGGCGTATGTCCGAGATCATGTGCAAGAGCAATTGATTCAGAGAGTGATTCATTAAGTTCAAGCTGTGATGCTATGGAACGTGCAATCTGAGATACTTCTATAGAGTGTGTTAAACGTGTGCGAAAAAAATCACCCTCGTGGTTTAGAAAAACCTGTGTTTTATACTCAAGTTTTCTAAATGATCCAGAGTGAATGATTCTGTCTCTGTCACGGGCATAAGGATTGCGAAAATCTTTTTCTATTTTATAAAATCGTTCATAAGGTTTCAATATTGTTCTTCTCAGGCTTTTTTAATAAATTCGGTTTTTAGATAGATTTTTGTTCCGTTGACCCGACCTTCAACATGGTCATCCATATCATGCGGCAATGCAATTCTTGTCACAGTTGTTCCGCGTTTTGCAGTAAATCCCGCACCCTTGACATCTAAATCTTTTAATATAACGATGGAGTCACCAGCCTTGAGTTCAACGCCGTTTGCATCTCGAAAAACTACCCTGTTTGCTTCTGCATTAATAGCCGCATCTGCAAGTTTTTTCTCTTCTTCTTCAAGATACATCATATCTGTCATATCAGCACGACCAAGCCTGTTCCATAATATATACGAAAGTACTTTTACAGCCGGCACTTCACTCCACATAGCATCATTGAGACAGTTAAAATGTGTTTCATCAAGTTCATCATTTTCTATCTGCTCTTTACATGTAACACAAACATAAACGCTTTGTTCTTCACTGCCATCACTTACAGGCAGTTCTAAAAGAGTCACATCTTCACTGCTGGCACATAATTCACATACTTCACTTCTTGGCATATTTTATTCCTTCATTGTTTTTTTGGAATTATACTACTTTTCTTTATGAAACTCTAAATCTGAATCAGATACTTTTTTCTCATTCACAACTTTGTTAAATGCTTTATCTGCCTCTTTTTCACTATAGTCTCGGCACTCTTGCGGAATTGTGGCAGTGGGATCACCTTGAATTTTGTCACACATGGCCGCTGTTATAGTAATATTGGAACATCCTGTCAAAAAAAGTATTGTAAGCATTGAAATCTTAATCATAAAAAATCCTATTTTTTCTTGATAATCAAATCAAGATATTTTTTTGGAGTGACTTTCATCATCTCCTGAGCCAGCCAGCGTATTTGAAAATAGGCAGCACCGCTGTCGCGTAATGTAAGATAGTTTTTCAAACTTCTGAGATTAAATGTCACTACCATGTCAACTTTGACATTATCTGTAATGATGTGTTTAAAAGCATCGCCTACATTTCTCTTCTTTTTTCCGGTCTGCAGAGCATCATAAAGTTTTTGGGGCTTGCCTTGAAATTCTTTCAAAAGAGGAAGAGAACTTTTTGCAACAGCAAGTTCATAAAAATTGTCTACTTTTTTTGACTGAAAATCAAGCTTATCATACATTGCGCTGATTTCAAGTCTGTTATAGGCTTCATCGGCAGTGACAAACATATCAAAACCCAAAACCTTTTCTATAAAAAATTCTTTCTCTCCTGAGTGTTTTGCAGCAACAAAAGCATTGATAAGCGAGCTCATTGTATATCGTGTACTTCTTACACTGATTGCCTGTATGCGGTGTCTTGCATGTTCTTGTAAAACCCCTCTGCTTGTTGAGCGAATAAGATAACTCAAATTGGCATGTTCCAAAATAGAGTGGTGAAAATAGGTCCATGCCAAATCATCAAGCAGCTGTGACTCTTCTATATTGTTCAAAGATTCACACATTTTCGTATCAGGAAGCACCTTTTCAATTTCTTGAACAATCTCATTTTCACTGTTGCCAAAACTGTCATAACAGGTACGCGCAGCTGTTTCTGCTACGCCAATACCGGTATCTTGCAGCAAAACAACTTCTGGCTTCGTATACTTTATGCCATACATCTCTTCCATGATTATGCCCTCAATTAAATTACTACTATTCTACTATAAAAAGCTTTAAAAAGCTACTTGAGCACCCCGTCAAGTATCGGAACAAAATCACACTCTTCAAGCTCTTCTTCTTCAATATACTCCCCGTTTTTTATAAAACGGGTAATAACCTGTTTGTTTCCTTTTTGCAAAGGGGCAACAAGAATTCCCCCCTCAGCCAACTGTTCAAAAAGTTTTTTTGGAATCTCTTTCGCTGTTGCAGAAAAAAGAATTCTGTCATAAGGCGCATACTGAATCCAGCCGTTTTGTCCGTCATCTGTACGGGCATGGACATTATTTATACCAAGTTCTCGAAACCTTTTTTTTGCTTCAAGTATCAAAGATTCTATGCGCTCTATGGTAAAAACCCCGCGAAACAGATGGGAAAGAACGGCTGCCTGATATCCACTTCCGCAGCCTATTTCCAAAACCCTGTCTGCTCCACGCGGAAAAAGGTATTCCGTCATTTTTGCAACAGTCAAAGGAGAACTGATATACTGATTAGCCCCTATAGGCAAAGCATCGAGTTTATAGGCATTGTGTCTAAATCCTGCCGGCACAAATGCTTCTCTGTTTGTAGCAGCAATCGCTTTTTTTACTTCTTCACTTAAAGGAAACTGTGTACTACACTCTTCTGCCAGACGGGCTGTTTTTGTCGCTGTTATTCTGTCCAAGTTATTCTATCCCCACATCCATATATCTTCTCATTAGTTTTATCTCTTTTTTCCTGTACTGCATTTTCAAACAAGACTTGTTTGTGTTTCTGAAGGCTTCACCCTGCGGGGTGATAATACCGCTCATTGCTGTGCACTCTTTATTTGCACTGTCACTTGCCACAACATAGCACTGATTCATCAAGGCCAGTGCCTGTGTCAAAATTTTAAAATGCTCTGTACGCAACTCTCCCCACCATGAAGGCACGGCAATAACATCGGCCCCTTCTGATTTTTGCCAAAGTTCTTTAAAACGCAGTTCAAAACAAACAAACACGGCTAACTTAATACCGGCAACTTCCACTATTTTAAAATCTTCTTCACTGCCTGCATGCATGTATTTGTCTTCATCACCAAATTTAAAAAGTTTGGCTTTTGCTCTTTGAAACACCACTTCTCCGTTATAAAAAACTTTGGCAAAGTTATAGACTTTCCCCTCTTTTTCTTCTAACATTGTCAAAACAATGATTTTGTCATGAGAAACTTTTTTCAGTGCCTCAGTAGCCCGTGGCGCAAAAGCAAGCATTGCATCCATACGCTCATAATCATAAGAAGTCAAACACACTTCAGGTGCAACTATAATGGTATTTTTTTCTGTTTGTGTAATAAGTGCCAAAAGTGTCTGTAAATTATTTTCATAACTCTGTGTTGTTTCAAACAAGAGAGAACAAAGAGTGTAGTCTAGCATTAATCAATTCTTCTTTTTAGCAATATACTTATCATTTAAAAAATTTATAGTTTTTTGTTGTAATTTTATCATAAAAGCAATTATAACATATTTGTATCACACGCAAGTTTGTAGGGGTATTAAAACCTGTATGTGACAGGAACTTAGAAAGATATAATTGTATCACACGCAAGTTTGTAGGGGTATTAAAACCTTGCGGCTATGATGTTGTTCCTGAGTCAAATTGTATCACACGCAAGTTTGTAGGGGTATTAAAACAGGCTCAGTTTCGCCGTACTGAATTAAAAAATTGTATCACACGCAAGTTTGTAGGGGTATTAAAACTAATAATAAGTAAGGTTGCAAAAGATGGATATTGTATCACACGCAAGTTTGTAGGGGTATTAAAACGATGACCTAACAACTTGGTTGGATAGCACAATTGTATCACACGCAAGTTTGTAGGGGTATTAAAACTGAAGAAACTGGATTAAAAAAATCTAATGTATTGTATCACACGCAAGTTTGTAGGGGTATTAAAACACAGCAGATGAAGTCAATCCAAGTACAGCTATTGTATCACACGCAAGTTTGTAGGGGTATTAAAACCATAATATAGAGGGTAAATTAGAAATACTTATTGTATCACACGCAAGTTTGTAGGGGTATTAAAACGTTTGTTATCTATTAAATGAATAATCACACATTGTATCACACGCAAGTTTGTAGGGGTATTAAAACTGCAGTCATAAGCTATATAAAAAAGTATTTATTGTATCACACGCAAGTTTGTAGGGGTATTAAAACAATTGATGTTTGACTGTTCCATAGCAGAAAGATTGTATCACACGCAAGTTTGTAGGGGTATTAAAACGTTTCGGCAATTAATCCTGCTTCACGTGAAAATTGTATCACACGCAAGTTTGTAGGGGTATTAAAACACTTGATACATATAGAAACAAATGTCTGAAATTGTATCACACGCAAGTTTGTAGGGGTATTAAAACTGAGTCTATCATCTTGTCGAATGATGTCTGATTGTATCACACGCAAGTTTGTAGGGGTATTAAAACATACTTTTGCTATTAATGCAATTTTGCAGTATTGTATCACACGCAAGTTTGTAGGGGTATTAAAACGAAAATCATTAGAGGCAAGTTGCAAGGAGAATTGTATCACACGCAAGTTTGTAGGGGTATTAAAACTAATAATAAGTAAAGAGGCAAAAGATGGATATTGTATCACACGCAAGTTTGTAGGGGTATTAAAACAAATGGGAGATACAAGAATATCTCACAGACATTGTATCACACGCAAGTTTGTAGGGGTATTAAAACAATGTCCTTGTTAAACACTTTCCAATCATCATTGTATCACACGCAAGTTTGTAGGGGTATTAAAACAACAGGACGAATTTTTAGCGCATTGTTTCAATTGTATCACACGCAAGTTTGTAGGGGTATTAAAACAAATGTGGAGTTAGTGTTGAGTTTCCAAGTATTGTATCACACGCAAGTTTGTAGGGGTATTAAAACAAAATCCTTCTCCTATGGATAGTGTAGAATATTGTATCACACGCAAGTTTGTAGGGGTATTAAAACTCATCACGGTAAAGTCATCAAAGCTCAAAAATTGTATCACACGCAAGTTTGTAGGGGTATTAAAACAGCAAGAAGGATTATGACCTTGAAAAAGTTATTGTATCACACGCAAGTTTGTAGGGGTATTAAAACAGGAAAAAATATTGATGAAAAAATCTATAAATTGTATCACACGCAAGTTTGTAGGGGTATTAAAACCGATCGGCTTAGCTCCTGCACGTATTGCACATTGTATCACACGCAAGTTTGTAGGGGTATTAAAACTGATGGTAACCTCTTTACCAAATACATTTTATTGTATCACACGCAAGTTTGTAGGGGTATTAAAACAATTGCAACGTGATCCAAAAAGTTGGTATGATTGTATCACACGCAAGTTTGTAGGGGTATTAAAACCCTGCCTGCATAAATAAGATAATCGTAAAAATTGTATCACACGCAAGTTTGTAGGGGTATTAAAACCATTGACGCTTCCGTCAGTATGGCATCCTAATTGTATCACACGCAAGTTTGTAGGGGTATTAAAACTGTTTTATTTAAATACTTCTCCGCGTAATAATTGTATCACACGCAAGTTTGTAGGGGTATTAAAACAGGAGATTATATGTGGACTTATGACAATGAATTGTATCACACGCAAGTTTGTAGGGGTATTAAAACTGCGGTATATATGGGGTTGTGGGAGGTCATATTGTATCACACGCAAGTTTGTAGGGGTATTAAAACAGCACATTCACACTTACTTTTATGCCGTAAATTGTATCACACGCAAGTTTGTAGGGGTATTAAAACTTAAAATCTTTGTCTGTTCTAAACTCAAAAATTGTATCACACGCAAGTTTGTAGGGGTATTAAAACTAATGTTCGTCTCTGTAACTCTCTGGCTTGATTGTATCACACGCAAGTTTGTAGGGGTATTAAAACCGATAAATATTTACAAAAACTTGCATTTTTTACACATTTTTTGCATTTTTTGATAATTTTAGATACAATGATTTTTGTTGTATGACACACAAGTTTAATAGGGGTATTAAACTAAGGCTACCAAATGGTGGCTGACTTTAGAGCATAGCTTCGGCTACGCTCCATTTTAAAAGAGTAACAATTGCTTTGGCTCATTCTTTTCTTCAATACTTTCCTCACCGATAATTATCTCCATACTTGAGAACTGCTTATCTGTAAACATCAATATACGAATGTTACCATGCTTTATATTTCTATCTACAAAATCTTTTATACGTTTTTTTCCGTACTTTGCAGAGTCAGAAGAAGCAAAAATCTTTCCATATACAGAATATTGTAACATCATGTATCCCTCTTTTTCCAACTCTTTGTGAAACCAATGATACCGTTTTTTATCTTTTTTACTTTTTGTCGGAAGATCAAACATTATCATCAGCCACATAACTCTAAAAGAACTCATTGCAAAATTTTTCTGTATTGATTTTTGGGAAAATAAGCATTTCTGTACTTTGCAACATCATAGATTTCTTATACTCTCGTACGAATAAGCCAATGGCTGTTATTACAGTTGAAACACCATTATTTATAATTAAATACTCTTTGTTTAAAATAGCAATCAAATCTCTTTTAATATTTGTGCTAAGATTATTGGCAGCATGATATTTTTTATTGAGTAATAATTTAACATATAAATCACATACAGGACGAAAGGGTTCCATCAGATCATCCACTAGAGCAAAAGCGTTATACTTGTTTTTATGCCAAATACCAAAAACCGGTAGCATACCACTCACACTTACATCTCTTGCAATACAAGCACGTATTATTGCATAAACATAATTAAGCATCACATTGACAATATCTTCACTGCCTTGTTCACGTCTAAAAGTTTGTATATTGAAAAGTGATTTCCAATACAGTCTCGCAGCCTGTGCCTCATCTTGATTTGCATCATACAAGGTCACTTTTTTTGCAAATTCTCTCAACTCATTAGCAGTGTCTAAAGACATAAAAGCAAGAACTTCTGCCTGGTTTGTCACTTTTGATATGATGATATTTTGCCAAGCTTTACTTTTAAATGTGATATCTAACGATACTTGAGCATGTGCTATTTCACTCATCGTAGAATGTTGATGATATGGAGTGAGAATAGCACAAGGCTGATAGGCTTCATCTATAAACAGTGTTGCAATATTTTCCTGCGCTAAAAGTTTCAAAGTTGCTCCCGTTATAGAGAACTGTGTATTATCAAAAAGAAGAAAATCTATATCACGCAGTGTAACTTTTACTTCACTTGCCTCATCATAAAAATATAAATGCATGTTTGCACTTTGAATTTTTATCTTACATGGTCGTGTGAGATGTAAAACCTTAAAACCCATTAATGACTCACTATGTTCTTTATCTCATCCAAGATTTTACTCTCAGCATTTCCTATAACCTGATATGATTTTATATTCCCCAATATATCAAGATGCAATTTCATAATTCCTTTTGCTTTATTGATAGAAATTTGTTTATGACTATTTGCTTTACCATTAAACATTGTTAAAAAAGATTCTGGTTGTGCTTGTATATTTGCTGGATATTTTGGATTTGAAAAAGCTGCCTTTTTTTTCTCTTCTAAAAAACTAACTATTTTGCCACCTTTAAAAACTTTATCATTATAAACAAAAAAAACAATATCATTTTTATACACCTTAAAACTTCCGTCATTAATTTTTTGTATCTTTTCTAAATTTGCTACATCAATGCGATCATATTCTAATTTTTCATCCTTTTTATAGGCTCTAAAACCTATAAAAGTTTTTTCCTTTGTTGCAAGCCCGCCACGTACATCAAAACCGGTAAGATTTGTCTGATAAAACTTCACTTTACGAATAACATTTCCATTATTATCCACTAAAGCTTTATGTATAAGTAACTCAAGTTTTGTTTTTGCTTCACTCATCTGCTCTTTATTTTTAACATCCAAAAATTCAAAACTCCAAAGCAACTCTTTGATTTCTTCGGCTCTTTGTTCTATTATCTTACAAATAATATCATGCGGATTTGTTTTAAAAATATACATCTTTTGTAGTATATCTTTATGAAATTTTTTCATAAACTCTTCCGGTGATGTCATTGGTGTGACTTTAAGCCCTATAAATTTTGCAATAATATTTTCCCTGACGGTATAAATACCATTACCTTTTTTTGCATAAATAGTATCTTTATGTACTTTTGAACTCATTGGTTTTTTTGAAACCCAAAAATTAACTGTTTTTACTTTTCCCCAAATATCCCTGTAAAAGATAGAATCTTCTCCAAAACTGTTGTATTGCTCTTCTATCTCCTTCACCAAATCTTTTATCTCTAAACCATCTATATAGGGCAGTGCTTTTTTAATACTCTTACGTGCTTCATCATCAATGCGTCCAAAATTTTCTCTAAAAGTATTTGAGAGTTTTTGTAACCAAGAATGATTTGTTACTCCAAGTAAAATAGCATCTATTGCATGATGTATATTTGTCTCTCTGTTTTTTATCTTTACACCTAATACTTTTCGAATATTTGCAGTCGCTCTCCCTTGTAAATGTCTTACAGCAGAACCATCTTTTAATTTTTCTACATCTTGAAAGGGATAATAACGCTTCAAAATTTGTGCCGTCAAAGCTTCAATATAGCTTGTTGCTCGTAGAGATTTCGATTCAAAAGTATCTTTATATATTTCATCAAGATTGTTGGCTAAAAGATTTTTTCTTTTTTTCCAATTAATCTTATGTTCACGAAAAAGATGTTCTACTCTGTTTTTATATGCTTCCTTATCTGCGATATAACTCATTGGGAGTTGATTAGATTTTTGAAGATTTTCATCACGATGCACCAATACAAAATTATGCTTAACACTGAGACCACCCAAACTTCTCGGAACTATGTGATCAATATCTACACTGTTAGAAAAAATATCTGTTATTCCTATGCTTTTACCGCTATAAATATCGAATCGCTCCTGCTCCTCCCACATTAATATTTTACGAGCATATTTATGAAGATTTTTTCCGTAGCTTTGCGCTATCTTTTGATACTCGATGTTTTCTACTATCTGTTCTATCTCTTTTTCAAATGCTCTGTTGGCTTTTTCTATCTCTTTTTTAGCTTTTTCATTCAAACTCAATTCTCTCGTACTTTCTACTTTTATCTCATCGAAAGCTCCATATTTTGCATGAAGATATTTGACAACACGCAGAGCTGCACTGACAGCATATTTGACAGGATGATTATTTATTTCTAAATCATCATCTTTTTCATAACTTGTGATATGAAGATATTTTATTCCTTTTTTATACTCAGTATAATCTTCTTGCCTTTGGAGTCCAAGCTTTTGCTTAATCTCATCTAATGTTAGCCCTTCTTCAAAATAAGGAAGCAGTTGCAGCATAGTAAAAGAAGAAATATTTAAAGAATTTCCTTTTTTATTGCGAATCAGTTCAATAATTACCTGTTCATTGCTAATTTTACTTTTTAGTTGTTCATAAATTAACTTAGGAGACTTTTCATAATGCAGTACATCAAATATCTCACGCATCAGTACATAACTCTCATCGCTGGAAAAAATATCTTTTACAAAACTTTTATCTATTTTAGAGAGAGTATCTACAAAATGAAATTTTATTATACTGTTTTCCTGCGTTTTCCCTTTACTCAGATAGCTATCATTTTTATTAAAAATTTTTACATTATCATCTAATTTTAAAATCTTACGAATATCTTTATATTTAATATCTTTGACACTCTTTGCATTTTTCACTTTATCTAAAAAATCCTGGGCAACAAGAGTAATCTGTTCTTTGGTAATTTTTATCTCTTCTTTGTTAAATGTAATGTTTGCAACTGCTTGATACATCTTAAAAATATCACTTAGTAAAGAATACTGATGTGCCACATAATATTCTGGATAGTATTCACATTTTCCAAACAACGACAGATCATTTGTTGATTCTTTTTGGTCATCTATAACAGCTACAACATCATTTACAAAAGCATCACTATCCAAATTATCAAATGCACCAAAAGCATCCTGAACTTTAATAATTTTTCTTATTTCATCGTTTATATACTCACGGCGTATCATATAATTATAATTGTCATGATTGCGAAATATAGGATTCTCTTTTTTATTCTCTAACTCATAAATAATTTGCGCTACTGTTTTTTGTAAATATTTCTCACGCAGTGCTTCAATATTTTTTAATGCCTGTTTTATTTGCCCTCGCTCATCATCTTTTTTTGATTTGCTAACCTCTATTTCTATACCCAAAGAATCACATAACTCTTCAAGTAAATCCCCGCTGTCAAGTGACTTATACCCTCGATGTTTTGCTATATGATATAAAATAGTAAAAATTTCACCAATACTCAACTTTTTTTCAAATACTGTTTTCCCACGTAGTTCCCATTTGTCTTTATAGATATTATTTTTTTCTTGTTCTAATAATTCTTGTTTGTTTCCAAGATGGTATTTTTCAAAAAGAGAAGCTAACTTTTGTTTTCGTTGTTTTCTAAGTTTATGGAGTTTTTTTACACTGAGTGCTTGAGAATGCAGAAGTTTTTTTGAATTACCATCTTTATCAGTTGGTTTATCAAACATGCTAACCCCATAATCTATAAGGGAATACTTATCTGTTTCATGTTCTTTTATAACTGAGTAGCCAACAGATGTAATTCCTAAATCAAGAGAGAGTATTTGTTTCATTTTTTATGTCCATTTAAAGTGAATGGACATATTTTATCATAATTTAACTAGAAGTCATCATCAAACGAAAGACTGCCTTTTGAGTAGTTTGTTACAGTGCCTTCAAAGAAGTTTGTTTTCTGGTCATTGAACTTTGCAAAGTCATCTACCCATTTAATAGGGTTGGAGACATTGTACAGCTTGTCAAAACCGACAGAGTTTAATCTGTCATCGGCGAGATACTGAATATACTGCTCAACAATCCCATCTGTCAAACCTAAAATCTGTCCCTGCGTGATATATTTTCCCCACTCGGTCTCAAGCTTGACAGCCTCTTTAAACATCTCAATTACATCGGCTCTGAGTTCATCAGTAAAAAGATCCGGTCGCTCTTTTCTTAAGGTATTGATTAAATTTTGAAACAGTACCAGGTGTGTCACTTCATCACGCTGAATGAAACGAATCATCTGTGCGGAACCGAGCATTTTTCCCGAACGTGCCAGTGTATAGATGTAGGTAAAACCACTGTAAAAATAGATGCCTTCAAGTATCTGATTTGCAAAACATGCTTTGACAAAATTTGTATCTGTCGGATTTTTTGCCAGCTCCTGATAGACTGCGGCAATCGTATCATTTTTGTGTTTAAGCATCATATCTCTGCGCCACAGATCATATATCTCTTCCGAGTTTGTAGAGATGCTGTCAACCATCACAGCATAACTTTGTGAGTGCAAAGCCTCTTCAAAAGACTGGCGCACCAAAATAAGATTTATCTCAGGGGCAGTCACATAAGGATTTACGTTATCTATTAAATTGTTTGTTTGGAGTGAATCCATAAAAATAAGTTGCGAAAGCGCTTTGTCATAAGCCGTTTTTTCAGCATCCGTGAGTTGTTTGTAATCATTGACATCCCGTGTCATATCAACTTCTTTTGGAAACCATGTGTTGTTGAGCATCATCTCCCACAGATTATATGCCCATTGGTATTTAATGTTGTTGAGTTCAAAAATACCTGTCGGATTTCCGCCAAAGACTTTTCTGTCATTAACATTTTCAGTTGAGTCAGGGTTATATATCTGTTTTCTGTTCATGGAATTCCCTTGTAAGTGATTATTTGAGTGTATGATTATATCCATCTGTAGATAAATTTTTGATAAGATATGAGAATGAATTTCAAACCATCTATTTTATTAAAAAACAGACATGTACAAACTGTCTATGCCAGCCTCTTTCGAAGGGTTCTTGTCAAAAATTTTGAGATAGAAACATTCACCCTCAGCGACGGAGATTTTCTCGAATGCTACTGGAAAAAAATTGATAATCATACAAAAATGTCTCCTGTTGTCATACTTTTTCACGGATTGGCAGGTTCTTATAAGTCTCCCTATATTCAAGGAACAGTAAAAGAACTCAAAGAAGCGGGATTCAGCAGTGTAGTCATGCATTTCAGAGGCTGTTCGGGCAAGCAGAATCTCAAACCAAGATCATACCACAGCGGTGATACACAGGATGCTTTTGAATTTATACAGGCTGTTTCAAAAAGATATCCCCAGGCAAAGATATTTGCAGTCGGATTTTCACTCGGTGCAAATATGCTCCTGAAACTTTTAGGAGAGAAACGCTCTACATGTAAACTTACTGCCGCTGTTGCTGTATCTGCACCGATGCTTTTAGACAAATGTGCCACACACATAAATAAAGGCTTTGCAAAATTTTATCAAAAGATTTTATTAAAAGATTTAAAAAGAGACTTGGAAAAGAAATATGAATCTTTTAATATGCAACAGATTATTTCTTTGCAGCAAAATGAGATAAAAAAATTAAAAAATTTTTGGGAATTTGACAATGTCTACACAGCCCCTGTTCATGGATTTTGCTCTGCACAGGAGTATTATACGAAATCCAGCAGCAGACAGTTTTTAAAATTCATATCAGTTCCAACACTTGTTATTCATGCGAAAGATGATCCCTTTATGCCTCCTGATATATTGCCAAAATATAATGAAATATCATCTGCTGTTGAATTGGAAGTCAGTGAATTTGGAGGACATGTGGGGTTTGTGTCAGGAAGTATTTTCCGCCCTCAATATTGGGCGGAAAAAAGAGTTGTCAGTTTTTTTAAAACATTTTTGCAGCAAGAGGTTCAAAAAGATATTTGAAGCTCTCTATTTTTATTTGCGTGCGTGACGTTTTCTTTCACTCTCTGTTAAAAATTTCTTACGGATACGAATATTTTTCGGAGTCACTTCCAAAAGTTCGTCATCTTCTATCCACTCTAATGCACGCTCTAAACTCATATCACGAGGCGGAACAAGTTTAATCGCCTCATCCGCACCGCTTGAACGGACATTTGACTGTGCTTTTCCTTTAATAGGGTTTACCACAAGGTCATTTGAACGTGAATGCTCACCGATAATCATACCCTCATACACTTCTGTCTGCACACCGATAAAAAGAACACCGCGGTCTTGAATACCAAAAAGCGAGAAAGCCAGTGTAGAACCGGATGTCATGGAAACAAGTGCACCGTACGAACGTGACTCAACTTCACCTGAGAACGGACGAAATTCCAAGAAAGAGTGATTCATTACACCCTCACCTTTTGTATCTGTCAAAAACTGCCCTCTAAAACCGATAAGTGCACGCGCAGGAATTTCAAACTCTATACGTTGGAAACCCTGTCCCATTGGCAGCATTGATTTCATTTCCGCTTTTCTTTTTCCCAAACGCTCAATAACCGTACCGCTTAAATCTTCCGGAACATCAATCACCAAATGCTCAAAAGGTTCACATTTCACACCGTTAATCTCTTTGGTAATAACTTCCGGACGCGAAATTGAAAATTCAAAGTTTTCGCGACGCATATTTTCGGCAAGTACTGTAATTTGAAGTTCACCACGGCCGGAAACTTTGAATTTACCCTCGCCGACAACTTCAAGACGCATGGCAACATTTGTATTCATCTCAAACTCAAGTCTTTCACGAAGCTTGTTTGATGTAACGTGTTTGCCTTCTTTACCGGCCAAAGGAGAATCATTTACAGCAAAAACAACAGTCAGTGTCGGCTCTTCGACATGCATAGGATCAAGTGCAACAGGATTTACAGGATCGGCAATCGTGTCTCCGACATCAACAGTTTCCATTCCTGCAAATGCAACAATATCTCCCGCTTCCGCCTCTTCGATTTCCATACGGTTCAGTCCGTGAAAACCTATAAGTTTGGAGATTTTTCCTTTGACCATTTCGCCGTCAGCTTTTGCAAGCATAACATTGTCACCTTTATGTACAGTACCGTTAAAGATACGGCTGATACCGATTTTACCGACATAGTTGTCATAATCAAGTGTAAATACCTGTGCCTGCAGAGGATTTTGTGCATCACCCTCCGGTTCAGGAATTTTATTGATGATTGTTTCAAAAATACACTCAAAATCACCATCAGGATCATCCATATCCATTTTTGCCATACCGTCACGGGCAGCAGCATAGATAATAGGAAAATCCTGCTGTTCGTCTGTTGCACCCATGTCTGCAAAAAGGTCAAACATTTCATCTACAACACGCTCAGGATCTGCTGAAGGTTTGTCGATTTTATTGATAACGACAATCGGCATTTTACCAAGTGCCAGCATTTTTTTCACAACAAATTTTGTCTGCGGCATAACACCTTCATAGGCATCAACAAGTACCAAAACACCATCTACCATTTTTAAAACACGTTCAACTTCCCCACCAAAATCGGCGTGGCCCGGAGTATCTATAATATTGATTTTATAATCTTTGTAACGAATAGCTGTATTTTTTGAAAGAATCGTAATACCACGCTCTTTTTCGATGTCATTGCTATCCATCGCTCTTTCATCATGTTGTTCGTGAGAACCGAATGTACCGGATTGCTCCAAGAGCCCATCAACCAGTGTAGTTTTACCGTGGTCAACGTGAGCGATAACGGCTATATTTCTAATTTTTTGCATTAGGGGTTTCCTTTATTTGGAAAATTTGCTGAAGAAAATTCTGCATTTCAGAGTACTTTCAGCTATTTTTCGCGAATTATACCCAAATAATTATTATATCCTTGTAAAATTAGTGATATACTTAGAGTATGATTAACTATCCGAAGAGTCTCGATACTATTTTTCACAAATTATACACACACAATATACTACCTGTCATTGTAGGCGGTTATATTCGCGATACACTTTTAGGAATTCCTTCAAATGATATTGATATTGAGCTCTACGGAGTCAGTTCTCTTGATAAAGTTGAAGAAATTTTACAGGAATTTGGAAAGGTGAACAGTGTTGGAAAGAGCTTTGGTGTCTGCAAGATATACTATAAAAATTTGGATTTGGATTTTTCTCTGCCAAGAGAAGATAACAAAATTGCTTCGGGACATCAGGGTTTTGCAATCAAAATCTATAAAAATCTGGATTTTAAAACAGCTGCACTCAGAAGGGATTTTACCATCAATGCCATAGGTTATGATGTTGTCGGTAAAAAAATATTAGATCCTTATCACGGCAGAGAAGATTTAGATAAAAAAATATTACGCTCTGTGGATAAACAAAAATTTAAAGAGGATCCTTTGCGGGTTCTTCGTGCCGTTGTCTTTGCATCCCGCTTCCGTATGAAGCTTGATAAAATTCTTATGCTTACATGTAAAGAGATGATAAAAGAAAAACTTCTTGAAGAACTTCCCAAAGAAAGAGTTTTTCAAGAATTACAAAAGCTTCTTCTAAAATCAGACAAACCCTCTCTCGGATTTAATCTTCTTAAAGAGTTAGGAGCATTTTCATTTTTTAGAGAACTTGCATTTCTAAACAGACAAGAGTATAAGGAAATTTTCAACTCTTTGGATATGTTAAAACAACTGTCAATAACAAATGATAAAGAGTTTGTTATACTTGCTTTGGCTGTTATAACATCGAAGTTTTCAACAATACAGACACAGACATTTTTACAGAGAGTAACAAATGAAAAAACACTAATCAAAAAAGTTTTGCAACTTCATACAATTGATTTTGATTTAGATGATTTTAATGATTATGATATATACAAACTTGCTCAAAAAACAGATATTGCATTTTATGCACACTACTTACATGTAACGCAGAAGAAAAAGAAAGATACAGAGTATTTACTCAAAAAAGCGAAAAAACTCAATGTACTTCACAAACCAATTCCTCCTCTCGTCAGTGGAAAAGATTTAATTGAACTGGGTCTGCAGCCATCAAAAGAATTTTCAAAAATACTTCAATCAACATATCAAGCACAGATTCAAAATATTTTTAACACTAAATCTGATGCTCTCATCTGGCTCCAAAAAAATCTACTTTCCTAAAATATTCATTTTGTTTTGTAGTTTTGAATATTGATTTATAGTGTTTATTGCTGATTTTAAAGTCTCAACGAGTTTTGAACTGTATATTTGTTTATTACGTGTGTCATAATCATTGATAAGTTCTTTATAAATTTCTAAAAATTTTTGAGCTGATTCGATAGTTTTCATATTAATATGTTTGTTCGTCAAAACAGCAATAAAAAGCTCAAAAGCTTTTTTCTTTTTTATATCCATATCATCGTTTTTAATAAAATATGCTTGTGTTTTTTCATCAAACGAAATAAGTTTTTTCATAACTTCATTTGCGCCTTCAACACTTAGTGCAAGATCTTTCATATTATTTTTTATATAAGAGCGCATTTCGGTAAGATTCATTTTTGCTATTTTTTCAACTAATTGCGAATTTGCCAATTTATCTTGATTTTTTTTACCAAACACAATCTACTCCTTATATTTTAGTTTACAACAGTTTCAATTTCTGAGAGATATTTTCCTTCCAGATAATCAATTTTCATCTCTTTGGCAACCGCGTAAACTTCTTTATCTTCTATATTTTTTATCCAGGTTTTTACACCTTTTTCATGAGCCATAACAGTAAAACCATCAATTATATTACGATTGTGAAATAGTTTTTCTTTATTTGAATAATAGGTATCAAATCGGACTACATCAATATTTAATTCTCTTAAATATAAAAAACTTGTATGCAGTGAACCTAATCTGTCTATGGCTATAAGGACACCAAAAGCTTTTAATGATTTTATTATACTATTATATCTGCTTATATAAGAATAATACTGCATTTCACTTAAAACAAACATTATTTTCTTGTCAGAATATTCTTTTAAAAGTTCTTTTGTTTTTGAAAGGAATTTGTCATTTCTCAATGATGTAGGCAAAACATTGATTGCGTAAATATTTTCTCTGTATTGGCAGTTTTTTAAAATTTCTTCTAAGACCATCAAATCAAAACTCACACCGAGTCCCAGTTTATTGATAACTTTTAAATATGTTTTTGGATGAATTATTTTTTTGTTTTGTCCTTTGAGTTTTATATAACATTCTCTAAAGACTGCATCATTTTTATTGTTGTAAACTGCCTGTGACATAATAAGAAGATTTTTATTTTCAATAGCATCAATGACCAATAATTCCAATTCATTTGGATTGATACTTTCTTCTTCTTTGTATTTCATATTTTTGTTTTTATTTTGAAGATCAAAAAGGTTTTCTATGAGGTAATTTAAATCTTTTGAATAACTCGTATCTGTCATGGCTCCTGATATTTTTATCTCTATATCATCCACATTCAAATCATTGGATTTTAAACATATAAGTTCTAGCAAAGTGATGTATCTGTCTTTTGCTCCATCAAGTCCTATGATAAAATCACCGCCTTTAATGTGACCAATAGGAAAATTTTCAATCCCTTCTTTTTTTAAATACTCTGTTATCCAATCAACAACATACTTTAAAACTTTATCCCCGTTTTTTAATCCGTAAAGAGTATTTATATCATTTAAATTATCTATACTGATAAGAATCAGCGTATACTCTTTTTTTTGTTTTATCTCTTTTTGCAAATATTGATACAGGTATTCTCTGCTGAATGTTTTTGTTACACTGTCTGTTATTTTTACATCAAATCCTTTGTATATAAGAAAAAAAATAAAGTAGATACTGACAAGTAAAAGTAAAACAGCTTCTATATAAAATGATATTTCAAGTGTAGTGTAATTACTGATAAGTGTATGAAAAATAAAGGCAAGTATAAGAGCAAAGATAGGTAAAGCCATTCTAAGTGCAAGCTTAAAACGGTATTCCCTCTCTTTTGTTTGGGACAATAACATTTATACGTCTAAATGCTTCACATCTTTTGCATGTGTTTCGATATAGTTACGACGAGGTTCAACTTCATCACCCATAAACAATGTAAATGCATCTGATGCAACAGTTGCATCTTCTATGGAAATTTGTAAAAGGACACGGTTTTCAGGTGTCATGGTTGTTTCCCATAACTGATCAGGATTCATTTCACCCAGACCTTTGTAGCGTTGGATATACGCACCTTTTCTTGCATAGTCTTTGATATTTTCCAATACTTCTATGATATCTTTGTCAAAATGAATATCCCATTCTGTTATCTTTTTATAAACAAAACTTGCTTCATTGAAATGCGGAGCAGAAAAAAGATCATCATTTATAAGAAGCTCTTCCATTCCTGTTTCTGTCTGTACAAAAAGATGAATTTCATTTGTTTCTTCATTAATGGTATAGGTTAAAATATTGTTGTTTATTGAAGTTAAAAATTTCTCTATTTCAACAAACATCTCTTTTGCAGGCAGGGCAATCAGGTCAGGGTTTTCAATAAAATGACGGATAAGTTTTACAAGAGCATAACGACGATTGAGTGCTTCAAGTGAAGAAGCATAATGATCAACCATTTTAAAATAGGCTATTAAATCATTATTTCCCACTCCGTCAACTTCCAAAGATTCTATACCGTTGCTGATAAGATATTCATTCATAGCAGCATCATCTTTAAAATAGATCTCTTTTTTGCCTTTTTTGTAACGATACAGTGGCGGTTGTGCAAGGTACAAATAGCCTTTATCAATAATGTCACGAAAATACCTGAAAAAGAAAGTAAGCAGAAGTGTCTGAATATGAGAACCGTCAACATCAGCATCTGTCATGATGATAATTTTATGGTAACGGAGTTTTTCTTCTTTATACTCTTCTCCGATTCCACAACCCATAGCCGTTATCATATTTGTAATTTCATCTGATTTTAAAATCTTGTCAAGCCGTGCTTTTTCAACATTTAGAATTTTACCTTTAAGTGGTAAAATTGCCTGAAAAACACGGTCACGCCCCATTTTTGCAGAACCGCCTGCAGAATCCCCTTCCACCAGATAGAGTTCGCAGATACTTGCATCTTTGCTTTGACAATCAGCCAACTTTCCTGGAAGGGTGCCAACACTCATAGAATCTTTTCTTCGTGTTAATTCTCTTGCTTTTTTGGCAGCTTCACGACCGCGTGCTGCCATTAAAGCTTTGCTGACAATGGCTTTGGCCTCTATAGGATTTTCTTCAAAATATTTGTTAAGAGCTTCACCTGTTGCTTTTTGAATAAGCGGACGTACATAGGTGTTTCCGAGTTTTCCTTTTGTCTGTCCTTCAAACTGAGGTTCCGGAACACGGACTGAAACAATTGTAATCAGTCCTTCTTTTACGTCATCTCCGGAAATTTTGACATCTTTTTCTTTTGCGGCACCGTTTTTGGCATTATAGTTTGATATGACACGTGTAAGTCCTGCACGAAAACCTGCTTCATGTGTTCCCCCGTTTGGCGTGCGGATATTGTTGACAAATGAGGCAAGTTTTTCTTCATAGGAGTCATTATACATCAGGGCAATGTCAAACTCTATATCTTCGGCTTTTCCGCTGAAACTGTAGACATTGGCAACAATTTCTTTTTTATTCATATCAGTCACATACTGGGCTATACCGCCTTCAAAATGATAGACTTCTTTTGTACCGTTTCTTTCATCATTGAATTTTATGGTGATAAAAGGATTCAGATAGGCAAGTTCTTTGAATCTTTTTGCCAGGTATTCGTATTCAAAGGTTATTGTTTCTGTAAAGATACTCGGATCTGCTGCAAATTCAATAGTTGTACCGGTTTTACGGGTTGTTCCTGTAACTTCAAGAGGTCCCTGGGGAATCCCCATTTTAAAATCCTGTTTATGGATTTTCCCGTCACGGTAAATTGTCATGTGTAAATCAGAAGAGAGGGCATTTACAACAGAAACACCGACTCCGTGCAGTCCTCCGGAAACTTTGTAGGTATCTTTGTCGAATTTACCTCCGGCATGCAGTACTGTTAAAACAACAGTAGCGGCGCTCATATTTTCGGTAGGGTGCATCTCTGTCGGAATTCCGCGACCGTTGTCACTGACTTTACATGTACCGTTTTTAGTGAGTGTTACTGTTATAGTGTCACAATACCCTGCCATTGCTTCATCAATAGAGTTATCAATAACTTCATAGACCAAGTGATGCAGACCGCGGTGTCCGGTATCTCCGATATACATACCGGGACGTTTACGAACAGCTTCCAAGCCTTTAAGAACTTTAATATTACTAGCGCCATATTCTTGTTGCATTTAATACTCCATTGCCGTTTTCGGCATAATTAAAGACATTTTATCTAAAATAATCTTATGATAAGTTTTATAGCTGTGCAGAGGAAGGGAGAACCTACAGTTTAAATAACTATAGGCATAACAACTGTAATAAAATTTTCATCTTTTAAAACAAAAGGAAGGTTTCCTTCATTGAGTCCGATTGTAAATTCTGAAGAGTTTATAGAATTTAAAAAATCAAGTAAATATTTTGAATTGATTGCTATTGAAAAAGGTTCATGAAAACCTGTGTTGTAACTAATTTCTGTTTTTGCTTCGATGTTGTCTTCGCTTAAACTTTCAAAACTGATGGTATCATTGAAAAAAGTGAGTTTTACATCTGTAGATATAGTTGTAATTTGTTTGATAGAATTAATCATAATGGCTTTAGGTAAAACCAGATTATAGTTTGTTTCTTTGGGAATGATTCTTGAATATTCAGGGAATTTTCCGTTAATGAGTTTTGTAAAAAAAGTATATTGTTCTGAATGGATAATAAGATTTGTTTCGTCGTAATAGAGCTCGATATTATCAAAAAAGAGTTTTTGGATTTCAACAATTGCTTTTTTGGGAATTATTATAGATAATTCGTTTTCACTTTGGTTGTTAAGAGTAACAACTGCCAATCTTCGTGTATCTGTGGCTGCAAAGTTAATAGAATCTTTTTTTATATCTATGAGAGCACCGTTAAGTTCAAATTTGGGATTGTTGGTATCTATGGCAGGTGTTATTTTTTTTAAAGATTCGATGAGTGTGTGTGATTCGATGGAAATTCTTGGTTTTCCTTCGTAAGAAGGAAATTCCGGAAACTCATTATATGAAAAAGTAGGCAGTTTGAAATTAGAGTGTCCCTGTGATATAAGAAGAGTGTCATTTTTTGCTTCCAAATTAATATCATTATCTTTTAATATTCTGACAATATCGAGAAATTTTTTACCGTTAGCGGTAATACTGCCTTCGTTTTCAATTTTTAGATTATCAGTTGATACTAAAAAACCTATTTCATAATCAGTTGCCTTCAGTGTTAGTTTTGAGCCGGAAACATTTATATAGACATGTGAAGTTATCTGTGATGTATCTTTTTTTTCCAAAAAAGGTGCAGCATGAATGAGTATATTTTCCAATATAGATTTTGAGATGGTAATTTTCATTTTTTAAATCCCTATATATTTATATAATTTTAGTAAGTAGTAGTAGTATGGAGTGAATATGTGACAAATCAACTCAAACACCTACAGGCTTACTTTTTGAGATGTGAATACACCTTAAGGCTTCTTTCACATCTATTCACTTTTACAATTATATCTTTTTTTTTAATGCTTTTAAAATAAAATCAGGAGATAGATGTTATTTTGTTTGTAAGTTCATCAATTTTTACTTTAAAATCTTCATCATCTTTAAGCAGATTGTTTATTTTTTTAATGGTATGGCTGATGGCGGTATGGTCTTTCATTCCAAAATACTGTGCAAGTTGAGGCATTGTGTTTTGTGTGAGTTCGCGGCAGATATATATGGCAATTCTACGGGCATATACAATATTTTTGCTTCTGCCTTTTGAACGTATTTCACTTGGTTTGATGTTGAGATCTTTGGCTACAACTTCGGTAATGGTTTCCATTGTAAGGTTTGCTCTGTTCTCGTTCATCTGGTCTTTGAGCACATTTTTTGTAAAATCCAGATCAATATCAACATGCATCAGTTGTGAATAGGCATGGAGTTTGGAAAGTATTCCTTCAATTTCTCTAACATTGCTGTCAATGACGGTTGCTATGTAGTTGACTATATCTTCGGAGAGTTTTACCTTGTTTATTTCACATTTTTTCTTGATGATGGCTATTTTTGTTTCTAATTCCGGTGGCTGTATATCGGCAACGAGTCCCCATTCAAATCTGCTTTGCAGACGCGCTTCAAGACCGCCGATTTTTTTAGGATGTTTGTCAGCCGTGAGAATAATTTGCTTTCCGGCACCTTTTAAAGCTTCAAAAGTGTGAAAAAATTCTTCTTGAATACCTTCTTTATTGCTTAAAAATTGAATATCATCAATAAGCAGTACATCACATTTACGGTATTTTTCCTGAAAACGTTCCATTGTTTTGTTCCGTACATGTCGGATAAAATCATTTAAAAATTGCTCAACTGTCGTATATATGACAATTTTTCCCTCATTTTGAAAAACATTGCCGGCTGCCTGCATGAGGTGGGTTTTTCCAAGACCGACACCACCGTAGATAAACAAAGGATTGTAAACTTTTCCTGCATTTTCGCTGACACTTTTTACAGCAGCATAGGCAAACTGGTTGGAACCTCCGACCATAAAGTTGTCAAAAGAGTGTGAAGGATTTAACAAAGAGCTGCTTTGTTTTACTTCTACGGCTTTTTTTGTCTTTCTTTTTTCTATACTGTTTTTAAGCGTTATTTCTACATTTACTTTGGAACCGTTTTTTACTTCAAAAAGATGTGCTATCTTTTCTCTGTATTTATTTTTAATCCAGTTGACAACCAGTGCATTGGGAGCATAAAATATAGCCAAATCAGCAGTAGATTTTTTTATATCATAAGAGAGATGTCTTATATATCTGTTATATTCGAGTTCACTTATTTCATCTTTGAGTGCCTGTAATACTTCTTGACCTATATTCACATAAAACCTTGTTTCTTTTTTTATATGTGAATAATACTTTTTTTATCCATAAAACAGGGTTAAATAGATGTGAATAGCCAAAATTCTCTTATGTGAATAT